>RHLF01000001.1 GCA_003712125.1 Allomuricauda sp.
TGTTCTGGTCATCGGTGCCCACTAGGCTCGATAGGTCAACCACCTCGTTGGTACCGTTCTCGATACCGATGGTTAGGTCCGTGCCGCTAAGGCCAGATCCACTGATGTTCTGGTCATCGGTGCCCACAAGGCTCGATAGGTCCACTACCTCATTGGTACCGTTCTCGATACCGATGGTAAGGTCCGTGCCACTAAGGCCCGATCCACTGATGTTCTGGTCGTCCGTACCCGCATCGTCCAAATGTGATAGGTCAACCGTTTGGCTGGTTCCATTTTCGATGCCAACAGTCAATATGTTCGTTCCGGTGTCCACACCAAGGCTTTCAATATTTTGGTCATCGGTGCCCACTAGGCTCGATAGGTCAACCACCTCGTTGGTACCGTTCTCGATACCGATGGTCAGGTCCGTACCGCTAAGGCCCGATCCACTGATATTCTGGTCGTCGGTGCTGCCAGCGGCCAGTTCGGCCAAGGCGCCTTCTACGTCCGTGGCGGTGAAATTGCCACCTGCATCAGCAACGCTTACCTCGGCTGCTGTCTGGTCATCTGTACCCACTAAGCTCGATAGGTCCACCACCTCGTTGGTACCGTTCTCGATACCGATGGTCAGGTCCGTACCGCTAAGGCCCGATCCACTGATGTTCTGGTCGTCGGTGCCTGTTCCATCCTGAAGTCCTGATAAATCAATTACAGGATCAATCTGATTTGGAACGTTCAACGTAAGGTCTGTACCCGATAAAGAACCCCCAGTTACAAAGTCATTCCCATCAGAACCACCAGCAAGTACAAGTGCATCTATCCTTGCATCAATTTCCTCAAGTACTCCTTCAACTTCGTTATTTGTAAAATTACCTCCTACATCGGCAACCGTAACCTCGGCTGCCGTCTGATCGTCTGTACCCGCATCGTCCAAATGAGATAGGTCAACGGTCTGGCTCGTTCCATTTTCGATTCCAACGGTCAATATGTTCGTTCCAGTGTCAACACCTAGGCTTTCAATATTCTGGTCATCGGTGCCCACAAGACTCGATAGGTCAACCACCTCATTGGTACCGTTCTCGATACCGATGGTTAGGTCCGTACCGCTAAGGCCAGATCCACTGATGTTCTGGTCATCCGTACCGGCATCGTCCAAATGTGATAGGTCAACGGTCTGGCTCGTTCCATTTTCGATGCCAACGGTCAATATGTTCGTTCCGGTGTCCACTCCAAGGCTCTCAATATTCTGGTCATCGGTGCCCACTAGGCTCGATAGGTCAACCACCTCGTTGGTACCGTTCTCGATACCGATGGTCAGGTCCGTGCCACTAAGGCCCGATCCACTGATGTTCTGGTCGTCGGTGCTGCCAGCGGCCAGTTCGGCCAGGGCACCTTCTACGTCCGTGGCGGTGAAATTGCCACCGGCATCAGCAACGCTTACCTCGGCTGCCGTCTGGTCGTCCGTACCTGCATCGTCCAAATGTGATAGGTCAACGGTCTGGCTCGTTCCATTTTCGATGCCAACGGTCAATATGTTCGTTCCGGTGTCCACACCAAGGCTCTCGATGTTCTGGTCATCGGTGCCCACAAGACTCGATAGGTCAACCACCTCATTGGTACCGTTCTCGATACCGATGGTAAGGTCCGTACCGCTAAGGCCCGATCCACTGATGTTCTGGTCGTCGGTGCTGCCAGCGGCCAGTTCGGCCAAGGCGCCTTCTACGTCCGTGGCGGTGAAATTGCCACCTGCATCAGCAACGCTTACCTCGGCTGCCGTCTGGTCGTCCGTACCCGCATCGTCCAAATGTGATAGGTCAACCGTTTGGCTGGTTCCATTTTCGATGCCAACGGTCAATATGTTCGTTCCGGTGTCAACACCAAGGCTTTCAATGTTCTGGTCATCGGTGCCCACAAGGCTCGATAGGTCCACTACTTCGTTGGTACCGTTTTCGATACCGATGGTTAGGTCCGTGCCGCTAAGGCCCGATCCACTGATGTTCTGGTCATCGGTGCTGCCAGCGGCCAGTTCGGCCAGGGCGCCTTCTACATCTGTCGCGGTGAAATTGCCTCCTGCATCAGCAACACTAACTTCCGCTGCCGTCTGGTCATCTGTGCCAACTAGGCTCGATAGGTCCACCACCTCGTTGGTACCGTTCTCGATACCGATGGTTAGGTCCGTACCGCTAAGGCCCGATCCACTGATGTTCTGGTCATCGGTGCTGCCAGCGGCCAGTTCGGCCAGGGCGCCTTCTACATCTGTCGCGGTGAAATTGCCTCCTGCATCAGCAACACTAACTTCCGCTGCCGTCTGGTCATCTGTGCCAACTAGGCTCGATAGGTCCACCACCTCGTTGGTACCGTTCTCGATACCGATGGTTAGGTCCGTACCGCTAAGGCCCGATCCACTGATGTTCTGGTCATCGGTGCTGCCAGCGGCCAGTTCGGCCAGGGCGCCTTCTACATCTGTCGCGGTGAAATTGCCTCCTGCATCAGCAACACTAACTTCCGCTGCCGTCTGGTCGTCCGTGCTTACCCCGCTGATATCGATGGTCTGGTTTCCTCCGCCATCTGTTATCGTAAGGTTGGCACCGTCAAATCCGATTCCTGTGTTGTATTCGTTGGTGGGGTCCGCATCCGCATCATTCACGTTTAGTGCGAGGGTGTTGCCATCCTCGATGCTGATGTTGCCCGCTGTTCCGTCTGTTGAAAGGGTCTGGTCGTCGGTGCTGCCGGAGGCCACTTCATCAATGGCGGCCTGAACATCCGTAGCGGTCAGTCCCGAAGTACTGTTGTCATAGCTTACCTCAGCGGCGGTCTGGTCATCCGTACCACTGTCATCCAAACTGGATAGGTCAATGGCCGGGTTATTGCCCAATTCATTGGTATAGGTCAAGGTATTGGTGCCACCGTCAAATGATAATGTCGTGTTTGTCTCCGCAATCGATACCGAGGCCACGTTCAGATAGAGTGCACCGTCTGTGCCCGCAGCTAAATCATTGTTCGCATCGGCACTGATCAGATTTACCGATTCGGTACCCCCGCCATCGGTAATTTCCAAGCTACCTGCGGTGATTCCACTTCCCGTGATATATTCATTGGTAGCATCGGCATCTGCATCATTCACGTTAAGTGCAAGGGTGTTGCCATCCTCGATGCTGATGTTGCCCGCCGTTCCGTCTGTCGAAAGGGTCTGGTCGTCCGTACCCGCATCGTCAAGTGCGCTCAAATCTGCTGTGGCAGTGCCACCATCCTCCAAGGCAATGGTCAAGGTATTCGTACCAGCGTTGAACGTTGTATTGGTATCGTCCAGCTGTTGGTCGTCAGTGCTGCCCGCGGCCACTTCATCAAGGGCGGCCTGGACATCCGTAGCGGTCAGTCCTGAAGTACTGTTGTCGTAGCTTACTTCAGCAGCGGTCTGGTCGTCGGTGCCCACTAGGCTCGATAGGTCAACCACCTCGTTGGTACCGTTCTCGATACCGATGGTTAGGTCCGTGCCGCTAAGGCCAGATCCACTGATGTTCTGGTCGTCGGTGCTGCCAGCGGCCAGTTCGGCCAGGGCACCTTCTACGTCCGTGGCGGTGAAATTGCCACCTGCATCAGCAACACTAACTTCTGCTGCCGTCTGGTCGTCCGTGCTTACCCCGCTGATATCGATGGTCTGGTTTCCTCCGCCATCGGTTATCGTAAGGTTGGCACCGTCAAATCCGATTCCTGTATTGTATTCGTTGGTGGGGTCCGCATCCGCATCATTCACGTTTAATGCGAGGGTGTTGCCATCCTCAATGCTGATGTTGCCCGCTGTTCCGTCTGTTGAAAGGGTCTGGTCGTCGGTGCTGCCGGAGGCCACTTCATCAATGGCGGCCTGGACATCCGTAGCGGTCAGTCCCGAAGTACTGTTGTCATAGCTTACCTCAGCGGCGGTCTGGTCATCCGTACCACTGTCATCCAAACTGGATAGGTCAATGGCCGGGTTATTGCCCAATTCATTGGTATAGGTCAAGGTATTGGTGCCACCGTCAAATGATAATGTCGTGTTTGTCTCCGCAATCGATACCGAGGCCACGTTCAGATAGAGTGCACCATCTGTGCCTGCAACAATATCATTGTTTGCATCGGCACTGATCAGATTCACCGACTCGGTTCCACCGCCATCGGTGATTTCCAAGCTACCTGCGGTGATTCCACTTCCTGTGTTGTATTCGTTGGTGGGGTCCGCATCCGCATCATTCACGTTTAGTGCGAGGGTGTTGCCATCCTCAATGCTGATGTTGCCCGCTGTTCCGTCTGTCGAAAGGGTCTGGTCGTCGGTGCTGCCAGCGGCCAGTTCGGCCAGGGCACCTTCTACATCTGTCGCGGTGAAATTGCCACCGGCATCGGCAACGCTTACCTCGGCTGCCGTCTGGTCGTCTGTGCTTACCCCACTGATATCGATGGTCTGGTTTCCTCCGCCATCGGTTATCGTTAGGTTGGCACCGTCAAAACCGATTCCTGTATTGTATTCGTTGGTTGGATCGGCATCTGCATCGTCTACATTTAGGGTAATGCTGTTACCGTCCTCAATGCTCAAGTTACCCGCAGTACCATCGGTGCTTACCGTTTGGTCATCTGTGCTTCCTGCAGCCACTTCATCAATGGCGGCCTGGACATCCGTAGCGGTCAGTCCTGAAGTACTGTTGTCATAGCTTACCTCAGCAGCGGTCTGGTCGTCGGTACTGACCCCGCTAATATCGATGGTCTGGTTTCCTCCACCATCGGTTATCGTTAGGTTGGCGCCGTCAAAACCGATTCCTGTATTGTATTCGTTGGTTGGATCGGCATCTGCATCGTCTACATTTAGGGTAATGCTGTTACCATCCTCAATGCTCAAGTTACCCGCGGTACCATCGGTACTGACCGTTTGGTCATCTGTGCTGCCTGCGGCCACTTCATCAATGGCGGCCTGAACATCCGTTGCGGTCAGTCCTGAAGTACTGTTGTCATAGGTTACCTCTGCAGCCGTCTGGTCGTCCGTGCTCACTCCGCTGATATCGATGGTCTGGTTTCCACCGCCATCGGTTATCGTTAGGTTGGCGCCATCAAAACCGATTCCTGTATTGTATTCGTTCGTGGGATCTGCATCTGCATCGTCTACATTTAGGGTGATGCTGTTACCGTCCTCAATGCTCAAGTTACCTGCTGTGCCATCGGTACTTACCGTTTGGTCGTCGGTGCTTACCCCACTGATATCGATGGTCTGGTTTCCTCCGCCATCGGTTATCGTTAGGTTGGCGCCGTCAAAACCGATTCCTGTATTGTATTCGTTGGTTGGATCGGCATCTGCATCGTCTACATTTAGGGTAATGCTGTTACCATCCTCAATGCTCAAGTTACCCGCGGTACCATCTGTACTGACCGTTTGGTCATCTGTGCTGCCTGCGGCCACTTCATCAATGGCGGCCTGAACATCCGTTGCGGTCAGTCCTGAAGTACTGTTGTCATAGGTTACCTCTGCAGCCGTTTGGTCGTCGGTAGATACATAACCAGAAAGATCTACGGTTTGCGTGCCGCCATCTTCCAAGGTTAACGTTAGAATGTTGGCTGTTAAACTGAAATCCGTTATCTGCTGATCATCGGTGTTGTCAAGAAAAGTGGTCAAATCAACAGTGCCACCATCCTCTAAGGTTAAAATATTGCCGACCAAGCTTAATTGCTGGTCATCGGTACCTGTGTTGCTTAAGTTTGATAAATCAACCGTAACGGTATTTCCATCTTCTATATCAAGAGATAAAATATTGGTTCCGGTATCAAAACTAAAGTTTTGCAATTGCTGATCATCGGTATCAACAGCGGTCAATTCCCATGAATCACCATCCCAATAGAAAATCGTACCGGTGGTTGTATTTACATAGATATCTCCTGCATCTACTCCGGCCGGGGTTGTTGCACCTGGCGCGGAAACATCCGTTCCACTCAACACTTCACAATTACATTGGTCCTGTAAGGTGACTGTTGTTTGGGAAAATGCCATTCCTGATAGGAATACAAAAAGGATGAAAGCGATTAACTTTTTCATGGGACTTCTTTTATTTGGTATCATCCTGATAGTTCTGTTCAAGTTTTATGCTTTTCTAATTGAAAAGTATGTTATCTATAAATTGGCAAACTTGAATCGGAGGGAAGTAGTTTAGCCGCAGGAGATTCAGAAAATAGTTCTCCCGCCAGATCTTTCACATACTTTACCTTCGATAAGATGGTCAATTCATTCATAATTTGGGTTGTATCCCACTGTTTTCCAGTGAGTATAGTTTTCACTATTAAACAAAATTACTTTTATGATAAGCAGTGGAAAATAATTGTTGTGTAACCCCCATTTCGTACTGTATAGCCCTGTAAAGTTGAAGTCTAATTGTTTTTTTTGGTAGGTTTTTTGACTATGCCTTTCGTCGATATTGCCACTAAAAACAATGGCTTCTGGACCATCAAAATTCTAGTTTTTATTGATTTCGTAGGTAATTCTACAATTGGTAATTACCGTATTCACCTGCATCGTTAGAGCTGCTGAAATTGAGGTGGTTTTTGTACGCAAAAAGGTAGAATCGGGATTAAAAATGAGCCCTTTTCATTGAATTGTTAGAATCGACGATTGTTAGCTGATATTCCTTATTCGTATGAAGTTTTTAAATACCCAACTACAGTACTAAATCTTTATTTAATTTGGATTGATTCTGTATGTTATTCTACGATTGGTGATGATTGTCGCCACCTTAAGGATTGACATGGGTGAAAATTCTGAAGTTGAGCCACCCAAAGTTGCTGTGGCGGTAACCAAATTACCCGGAACAGTACCCGAGGGGAGTGGAATAGCAAATTCAAACCGGTTCGTGTTGTCTGTATTGCCATCAACGTCGGTATACGCTGATGATGTGGCATCACCGTCAGAACCACTTCCTTCAATGGCTGAACCAATAAAGGTTTGTCCTTCCCCATAGTCTACAGAGAGGCCCAGTTGATTGTCCCCGGCCGTAGCTGTGCCTTGGTTTATATCTGTGAAAAAGAACTCTAATGTAGCTCCTGGTCGCGACCATCCGTGAACCATTATTGAGTTTCCTGAAATATATGCCGATGCAATAATTGGAAAATTCTGAAGATTGTTAGAACCTGAATCACTATCACCACTATCATTAAGTGTTATCCCATCTCCTGCCAAGTCAATACCCAAGGCATCTGAAGTGGTTCCATTCGCATAAAAGGAATTTTGGCTAAATAGATTTCCCGTACCACTACCCGTGGTAGCGATGCCCGCACCTGCATTAGAATGAATTATGTTATTTGTTATTTGTGAGTTACTTCCTCCCAGTTCCGTACCCATATCTTCAGGAGCTCCACCACAATTACCCCCGTCTTGACCTGATCCTGTTATGGTATTTTCCGTAATCACCAAACTTCCGGAGCTTGATGCGGCATCGATACCTAGCGAAGCTGCATTTTCAATGAGGTTTCGTTGTATCGTTATTCCGCTACCTCCATTAATCGTTATATTATCATCACATGACCCATCACCATTGGTTGTTATATGGTTGTCTTGTACAACGCTTAAAGTTCCTCCATTGATGAAGATTCCTGCATCCGTATTTGTGGCAATATAATTGCCATCAACAGTCATGTTACCCCCTAAATTTTCCACGCCATCGTCAATGTTCCCTGCATTGACACCCAATGCATTCACCCCAAGCAGATTGGCACTTATAACCCCATATCCACCATCGAGTCTTATACCGGCATTGTTACCCCCATAAATAGCCATGTTTCGAATCCCAACAGTGTTGCCATTTACCACAAAGACATCGCCATTATCTCTATGCACCTGAATTTCGGGCAATTGATAGTTGGGTAAGGTATTTCCTGATACCCCAACCGTACTACCACCAGAACCAATAGTTCCTGAGTTGGTATCCCCTGAATAGGCTGTTTGGGTGCGACCGTCAATAATTGTATTCGCACCGGTAATATCTGATAAAGGATTACCATTGGAGATTGCAATATCAAAGTAGCCGCTAGCAAAATTAGCATCAGCCGTTCTTCCCATAGGATCACCAGAACTCGGGATCACAAAAATTGAAGTGTCATCACCTGCTGCCGGGTCAAAAATACTGTTGGCCTCAATATCAAGCCCTGTTTCTCCCAGGTTGTTCGAATTCACTATGAATTGTTCCAAAGAACCTTGGTCATCTTCATTGGTATTTACTATGGTGTTGAAGTTAAATCCAAAATCCATGCCTATGGCTCCTTCACTGTTAATGGTTACCGAAGATACAGACTGAGCTCCTGGCAATATTCCAACATTAGTATCCACTCCAGCTGGATTCGCACCACCTACTTCAGTTGTAACTTCGGATATTGCACTCGCAGCAAAATTTGTTCGAAAGGTTTGTATGGGTAAACAGCTTGTACATGAACTTCCACCAGGACGTGTTGATCTAACAGTGGTATTTGCCGCCCTCAAATCATAACTACCGTTGGCCATACCCCCAAAGGTAAATGCCCCATTAGAATCTGTTATTTGGGTATCAAATAAAGTGCCTCCACTATCATAAAGTTCGACGGTTACACCAGAAAGAAGCTGCCCTGATGATGTAGCCAGGTTTCTTCCATTTCCACCCCCGTAGTTCACATCTTCAAATACAGTTCCTGTAATCAGATTGGATGGTACCTTAAGCAAAACCGAATTCATGATAACCAAATCTTGACCCACCTGTACTCGGGTGGTTGCCGATGATTCCCCCTGTTGGAGAAATGCCGATACATCATAGGTATCTAAATCTACCCCATATATGTTGGCATTATTGACCACTGGTGCGGCCGTATTGTCATAAATGGTTGAGTTGAATGGATTGGTCCCTGTTTGCCCACCATCCCCACTTAGAATATTACTCCCTGAAGAGGCAGTGATAAACTGTAAATTTTCGTTATTGGCCAAGGTATCATCACCTTCCCAAGAGAGTACCGTAGTTTTTGAACCTACAGATCCAATCGCATAAAAGCCAGAAAGGGTAAATGTTGATGTTGCGTTGGAACCCCCATCAAAACCGTTGTAAAAATTGATGGTTACTGCAGGCAGTGAAAGTTCTTCATAAAAAACCAGTAGTGACCATCCGCCCAAAACAGTTGCACTGTTACAATAGGTAGCTGAGTTGTCAATGGTTAAATCGGTCAGTGTATAGGTAGCTGTATTTACATCGGTTTCTGCCTGAATGATCGAAGTCACATCTGCCACCATTCCATAAAAGTCGCGGTTACTGGAATGGAAATAAGACGACACCAACTGGGCATCAACGGTTTGACCTTGAAAGGTAACTTGTATATCTTGGGTCTGACTCGAGTGCGCCCAAATTAAGTAGGCGCGTTCAATAGTCGCAGTAGCAGGAACTGTAGTAGTTAGTCCAGTGGCTGATGAGGTATTGGTTATCGAACATGCATTGACTCCATTTGAGTTGGTTCGAAAAGTACCTCCGGTTACCGCATAATCATAGTACCCATTAAGTTGTTGGTATAAGGTCAGTGGCTGGTCATTCAATACCGTTTCATCATCTGTTATCGTTCCAGTTGCCGTGTCTGTAATATCAACTGAGAGATCAGACACAGCTGTAAAGGAAATTGTAAATGTTTCATCACCGTCAAAAAGGGTGTCATCAAGTATGGGAACCACTATTTGTTCGGTATCTCCAACCGTACCATTAAAACTCAAAGTTCCTGAGGTAGCCGTATAGTCATCGCCGGCAGTCGCACTACCGTCGTTCGTGTTAAAATTTGCTGTAAAAGCACCCGTCGTATTTGCTCCTAAGTGCGTAACCGTAAAGGTGGCACTACCCCCGTTTTCCGCAATGCTAACATCATCAACCGACAACGCTGGTGTTGGAGCAAGTATGTCAAAAGTAAAAACGGTTGATGTACCCCCCGTTAGATCTGTATCAACAATTAATATTCCATCTTGATACACGCGCACATAGGAAGCCCCACCATTCCAACCATCGCCCCAAGTGTCTTCCAAGAGAATATCATAGCCCGTGCCATAAGCAACACCGGCATAGGTGGCAGGGCTCCCAATATTATTATATGAATTATTCCCGGCACCGTTAAAACAAGCCGCAGGATTACAAATCGAAGCCCCAATTTGCACATTGGATGGGTCTCTAAAAGTGACTCTATTCTCTGAGGACCAATTGGGCCAGTTCACTTCTATGGTAATTGTGGCTTGGCCGAATAGACCCGCACTTGCCAGAAATAAAAATGCTAAAAGTTTGTATTTAAACCCCATTGTACATTTTAAGGTAGTTGTTTAATCAAATTTACCTTTATGCACTCTTCTGGTTAAAAGTTTGTTGTGTAACTATATTTTTCCTTGGTAAAGACGTAAAAAAGCAGGGTCAATGAAATGTATTTCATCGATTATCCATTGAAATACAAGCATTTGAGACACTGTATTCTTAGGTAAAATTGCTGCGTATTAACCGTGGCGATAAAATAGAAAACGGGCCGAAGTTATTCCAGTATTATGAACTCTGATCTACGGTTTAATTGATGTTTTTCACGGGTACATGATACCCCATTGCCACATTCGTTGACCAAACGCGATTCTCCGAAACCTTCACCCTGGAGTCTATCACGTGAAATACCTTTTGAAATCATGTATTCCACCGTAGATTCTGCTCTTTTTTGGGAAAGCCAAAGATTGTAAGCATCGTTACCGCGACTATCAGTATGTGAATTAACCTTAATTTTTAGACTTGGATACTTCTCCATGGCCACAATCACTTTCTGAATTTCAATTTCAGCATCTGGTCGAATGTTATACTTGTTCAAATCGAAGTATATAGTACTCAGCTGCAAGAGTTTGGCCAAATCGTCTCCAAAACCTCCGGTAACCACATCACGTTCCAAATAAAAATCAACAATACGAGGTTTGCCATAGGAAGAAGGCAGGTATTCTTCAGAAGGAACATAACCTTCCATTAACGCGCGAACAAAATTACCCTTGGCGCAATCCAAATCGAGTACATAATTCCCCTTGGCATCGGTTATAGTTGATAAGACTTCATTATTCTCCTCATCAATAATTTTAACGGTGGCGCCTACTAAGACCTCATTTGAAATTCGGTCTCTTACAGTACCGGTTACATCTTGTAAACAATCAAGTACCAATGGCGAATTTTCATCAAAACTGTAGATATCGTCTTCGCCCATACCATCAACACGATTGGAAGAAAAGTAGCCTTTCTTGCTTTCTTCATCAATGATGAACGAAAAATCGTCATAGGGGCCATTTACGGGCCTACCGACATTCACTATGGATTCATCGTATTTATCAAAGGCAATTTTGGTAGCAAAAACATCCAATCCGCCCAAACCAGGATGGCCGTCTGATGAAAAATACAATACCCCGTTGGGGGTTATGAATGGGAATGTCTCCCGAGCTTCGGTATTGATTGTACTACCCAGGTTAACAATCGGCCCGTAGGTACCGTCACCAATAATTTCTGTCATAAAAATATCTGACTCCCCCTTCGAACCCGGCATATCAGATACAAAGTATAACCGCTTTTCATCTGGGCTTAGGGCAGGATGTGCTACCGAATACGAATCACTATTGAATGGCAACTCCGTAATATTCGACCACACTCCATCCACCAAGGTTGCCTCATAAATTTTAAGTCGGGTTACGCCTTTTTCATCCTTGTACCGTTTGCCGTCAAGAAAGTTATTTCGGGTAAAGTACATGGTGGAACCATCCTTTGTTACAATCGAAGTAGATTCATGCAAGCGTGTATTGATTTCTCCACCTACCTTGGTTACATTGTCATTGGATGCGCTATCCACATTAACCTTATAGAGATCCAGAAAGTCTTTGGAATTCCATGTATGGCGATACCGGGCTAAATTTCCTGTGTCTCGGTCCGAAGAAAAAATTAATCCCTCCTTATAAAAAGTGGCGGCAAAGTCAGAATACTTGCTATTGTAGCCAAATAACGCTACATCATAACGTCCAGAGTTCTTCTCGATCTTTTCTAAGTAGTCTTCATCATAAGCTGTGCCCCTGCCATCTCCAGCAGTCATTTCCTTAAACTTGACCATCAAGCTGTCAGAAGCGTCATATTGACCAAGCGTTTTCAAAGTTTGGGCATAGCGAAACACGAATTCTGAGCTTGTCTCTTCCGGAAATTCATCGCTTAGGCGTTTATAAACTTCAGCTGCTTCCTTATATTTTGCATTGAAATAGTACGAATTACCCAATCGCTTTAACAGGTCTGAAGACACATAACCTTTATCAAGGACTTTTTTGTAAATATCGATTGCGGGTCTAAATGAATAACTTTCATAGCGATCATTAGCCCTCTCGGTTCTTGTTTCCTGTGCCAACATGGAACCTATAACACCCAAGGTCAATACGAAAGAAAGAAGTAGTTTTTTTAGCATCCCAACTTATTTTAAAAGAATCTAGGTGACACAGTCTTTCTGAATGAATTCAGAAGTTCCAATCTTAAAAAAACCTCAAATGAGCCATCATTGAACTGGGTTCCCCCCAATTCTGTTGTTTCCCTGTCATAGGCCAATCCCAACATAATCTGCTCAGAAATCTGGAAACCGGCCAATGCGCTAACTGCTGCATCCCATCTGTAAGCAGCACCAAAACTAAATCGCTCTGCAAACAAAAAACTGGCTGAAATATCAACTTGTAAGGGTGCACCACCAACGGCTTTTGTCAAAAGGGCGGGTTTAAACTGCAAGTTGGGGTTCAACTCAAATACGTACCCCGTAATCAAATAGAAATTCATTCGCTCGGTGGACAAAAAATTCACTGCATTGGCATCTCCGCCACTATTGTCAAAGTACTCGGTCTCTAAAATACTGGGAACAGACAGACCGGCATAAAACCTATCTGTATGGTAGTACACACCCAATCCGAAATTTGGAGAGAACTGGCTATCAATATTATCCTGTTGTACCACTTCTTGATCAAAATTCCTCAATCCATTGAAATCAAGACTAATGAGGTCTCCCCCTACAGAAAGTCCGAATGATAATTTTTTATCTATATCGACATCAAGTGTATAGGATACCACTGCATCAATATAGGTCTCTTGCACAACGCCATCACCTATATTGTCATTTACAACCGAAATACCATAACCTACCTTACTGTTTCGAATAGGAGAATGCAAATTCAGCGTAAAAGTTTCAGGAGCACCATTAAGTCCAATCCATTGCGAACGATATAATGCAGCCAATGACAATTGACCCCTTGATCCTGCGTAGGCAGGATTCACGCTCATGGTGTTAAACATGTATTGGGTGTATTGGGCGTCTTGCTGCGCAATCAAGCTTTGCAACGTTATTCCTATCAATACTAGGGGAAGGAAAACACTTTTTTTGATCATCATTTTTTTAATGAGTTATCTACTGATATAGAAATAATCGCTGTCTGTAATTCTTCCTTGATTGGTATCGTACTCAAATATATAAAAATATACTCCCGAAGGTAGGTAATCTTCCACACTAATAGTGGATCTGCCCTGCGATCGGCCATCAAAGACATTATTGATATTATTGTAATTAGATCCCTCATAAACCGCAACACCCCATCTGTTAAAAATGCGAAGTGTATTGTTACGTGCATTCTCAACGCCACGAATGAACAGGAAGTCATTTCTACCATCCCCGTTGGGGGTCACCATTTGATTTACTTCAATGGCAATTTCTTCCGTATCGTCTGTGGGGTCTAGGTAATCGGGTGTGCCGTCACCGTCGGTATCGTCATTGGTCGGGTCGCCATCGCCGTCGGCATCCTCATCCGGGGTGTCGATACCGTCGCCGTCATCGTCAAAGTCGCGGTAGTTCACATCCTCGGTGCCATCGGTGTCAGGAAGGTCGTTCGCGGGATCGTCGATCTCGTCGTTCACATCGTAGCCGTCGTCGACATCACTGCCCTCGTAGCCATCGTCAAGTCCGTCGTTGTCCGTGTCCGTGCCCGTAAAGTCCTGGTCGGGGATCCCGTCGAAGTTGAAATCGTTGCCCTCGTTGTTGTCCGGTACCAGATCGTTGTCACTGTCATTGTCAAGATAGTCGGGCTGGTCCGTACCGTCGGTGTTCTCGGGGGTAACCCCCTCGTCGCCACTGCCCTCGTAGGCATCGTCCAGACCGTCGTTGTCCTCGTCGTTGCCGCTGGGCGGCACATAGCCGTCGGTGGACTGGCCCTCAACGTTGTCCGGAATGCCGTCATCGTCACTGTCGATGTCCAAATGGTCGGGGCGGCCATCGCCGTCGCTGTCCTGGGGATCGGTCAACGGGTCGCCGTCACCATCAAGGTTCGGGTCTTCCACCACATCGAGTATCCCATCGTTGTCGTCATCGATATCCACTATATCGGGTACGCCATCGCCATCCGTATCGGGGCCGTTGTCAGGATCTAGGTAATCGGGCGTGCCGTCACCGTCGGTATCGTCATTGGTCGGGTCGCCATCGCCGTCGGCATCCTCATCCGGGGTGTCGATACCGTCGCCGTCATCGTCAAAGTCGCGGTAGTTCACATCCTCGGTGCCATCGGTGTCAGGAAGGTCGTTCGCGGGATCGTCGATCTCGTCGTTCACATCGTAGCCGTCGTCGACATCACTGCCCTCGTAGCCATCGTCAAGTCCGTCGTTGTCCGTGTCCGTGCCCGTAAAGTCCTGGTCGGGGATCCCGTCGAAGTTGAAATCGTTGCCCTCGTTGTTGTCCGGTACCAGATCGTTGTCACTGTCATTGTCAAGATAGTCGGGCTGGTCCGTACCGTCGGTGTTCTCGGGGGTAACCCCCTCGTCGCCACTGCCCTCGTAGGCATCGTCCAGACCGTCGTTGTCCTCGTCGTTGCCGCTGGGCGGCACATAGCCGTCGGTGGACTGGCCCTCAACGTTGTCCGGAATGCCGTCATCGTCACTGTCGATGTCCAATCGATCAGGAATACCATCATTGTCAGAATCTACATCCTCACCAAAAATTGTAGTTTGCGGGTCGACAAAATTTTCAAGACAAGAAAATTGAATTCCTGATTGCCTTACTATGGTAGAAAAATTATCGTTTGTTGTCGTTTGTACTCCAAAACGAAAAACAAAAGATGAAATATCAACAAACTCAACGGCCACATTCACTGAAGGGTTTTGATTGGAAATGCCATCAAATTCTTGAAAGCCACCGTTGATCAAAAAACCACCAGAAGTATCATTAACCACAACGTCTGTGGGATTATCAACCGTAAAACTTACCGGTGTGTCAAATCGGTTAAATTCTTGGTATTGTTCATTTCCATCAACGTCGATGAAATTGGCAATTAACTCTTCTAAAACAAAGGGTGTTGATGTACCTTCAGCAACCAAGGTTATTCTTAAATCCACAAAGGGTCTTCGAACCTCATCGGTAAATTCAAATTGTATTTCGGGCTTGAAAAATTGTGGGTCAACACTATTTTGATCTATAACATCGATACGACCATTTACAATTTCCTCAACGGAAATCAAGGCATCCAAACCATCAAAAACATTGCTAATTCTATAAACAGACCCCACACTGAAAGGCGTACCTGATTCTAAAACAGGGGTCTCGCTAAAGTCTAGGTTGGGAACCGTATCACAATCAAATTCTGTACTCAACGTACTTGACTCCGTTTGGTCTAGAATACCATCATTATCAGAATCAATATCTACATAGTCACTAACCGAGTCACTTTCGGTATCAATGGGTGTCAAACCCTCGCCAGACCCCGGACTACTTTCATAACTATCGTCCAAACCGTTACCATCGGAGTCAATCTTCGAAGGTTCGATGAAATTTGAAGGCGATTGGGCTTCATAATTATCAAAAAGACCATCATTGTCAGAATCTAGATCCAAGTAATTGGGAATACCATCTCCATCAGTATCTGTAGGATTGGTAGTGGGATCATTGTCACCGTCTATATTTTGATCTTCAACACTATCCAATATGCCATCACCATCATCATCGATATCAATGTTATTTGGAACCCCATCTGCATCAGAATCTGAAAACAGCGTTTCGATGGCGTTTGTATTCTGAAACTTGTCAAAAGAAGTTAGTGTAAAAAGAAAAGTGAATACAAAAACCGTAAGAAAAGTCGAGATGATTTTTCTTGTGCCAAAAAAAGTAGTTTTTTCCATAGATGTTTAGTTTAATAGCAACTAATCACCATGGCAATGTAGGTTCTCGTACTTGTTTAAGAAAATGGGATTCTTACTTAGATTTTCGCAATATATAGCTTAAATCTTACAAGCCAAATCAACTGCATATTTAGTTTTTAATAACATTTCAACCTATTTTATTCGATAAAATGTAGGCTCTTTGGTTTGATTGGCTCTTCTTATGTACGGAATTCAATCCCATCACAGATTACAAGCCCCAATTCATATTGACAAGTTTGAAACAAGTTTGACGGAAAGGTCACAAAATTTGACACATTTTATGCCCTGCCAGCGCTACCTATTCCATTAAAATTTAGCCTATTTTTGCCGAAATTTTTTGAATGGATTTCGAAAAAGAAATAGCCCGCAGACGCACCTTTGGTATAATTTCGCATCCCGACGCCGGGAAGACCACGCTCACCGAGAAATTATTGCTGTTTGGAGGTGCCATACAGGAAGCCGGGGCGGTAAAAAGCAACAAAATAAAGAAATCGGCAACGAGCGATTTTATGGAAATCGAACGTCAACGTGGAATTTCGGTAGCTACCTCTGTACTCGCTTTCAATTACAACAATCAGAAAATCAACATTTTAGATACGCCTGGGCACAAAGATTTTGCCGAAGACACCTTTCGAACATTAACCGCTGTCGATAGCGTAATTGTCGTTATTGATGTGGCAAAAGGGGTTGAGGAACAAACCGAAAAGCTTGTTGAGGTATGTCGCATGCGGAATATTCCAATGATTGTTTTTATCAACAAATTGGATCGTGAAGGAAAGGACGCTTTTGACCTCTTGGATGAAGTAGAACAAAAATTGGGTCTTACGGTCACACCCTTAAGCTTTCCGATTGGCATGGGCTATGATTTTAAAGGCATCTATAATATTTATGAAAAAAACATCAATCTGTTCAGCGGTCAAAGCAAGAAGAAGATTGAAGATGTTATTGCCTTCGAGGACCTAAGCAACCCCGAATTAGAAAAAATCACGGGAGAAACGGCAGCCAATGAATTGCGTGACAATTTGGAACTTGTTGATGGCGTCTACCCTGAATTTGATAAGGAAGCTTACTTGAGCGGAGCGCTTCAACCGGTATTTTTTGGATCTGCCCTTAACAACTTTGGGGTCAGGGAACTATTGGACTGTTTTGTTCAAATAGCCCCAGCACCACGGCCTAAGATGGCTGAACAGCGCCTTGTACAACCTGATGAAAAAGATTTTTCGGGTTTTGTTTTTAAGATACACGCCAATATGGATCCAAAACATAGAGATCGATTGGCTTTTATCAAAATTGTTTCAGGCACTTTTGAACGCAATACACCCTATTTGCATGTTCGACACGGCAAGAAGTTAAAGTTTTCGAGCCCAAACGCCTTTTTTGCAGAGAAAAAAGAGATCGTGGATATATCCTTTCCTGGAGACATTGTGGGATTGCACGATACCGGAAACTTTAAAATTGGTGATACACTAACAAGTGGCGAAGAACTACATTACAAAGGTATACCCAGCTTTTCCCCTGAACATTTTAGGTACATCAACAATGCCGACCCCATGAAGGCCAAACAGTTAAATAAGGGCATTGATCAACTCATGGATGAAGGGGTGGCACAATTGTTCACTCTCGAAATGAATGGGCGTAAGGTTATTGGTACCGTTGGTGCACTGCAATATGAAGTTATTCAATATCGTCTGGAACATGAATACGGTGCTAAATGCACCTATGAAAACTTTCCTGTACACAAGGCATGTTGGGTTGATTCTGAAGAACCCGACAATGAGGAATTCAAGGAATTTAAACGCGTGAAACAAAAATACTTGGCCACAGACAAACAAGGGCAACTTGTTTTTCTGGCAGATTCAATCTTCTCGTTGCAGATGACACAGCAAAAATATCCTTCGGTCAAGTTGAGGTTCACCTCGGAAAAGGAATCTTAAGTCTTACAGACATCAATTATTATTTCTTGTTGGTTTTTAGTACTTTACATGCTATAACCGATAAAACAAAAGATTATGTCAAGTACTTCAGTTAAACCACCAGCTTGGTTTTGGGTGGTAAGCATTCTTGCACTTTTATGGAATTTATTTGGGGTTTTTCAATACCTATTTAGCGCGTTCAATCAACAAGAGATTTTAGAATCGCTGACACAGGCGCAAAGGGAAGTTTTTGAGGCCATTCCTGCATGGGCAACAGCTTGTTTTGCGATTGCTGTATTCTCAGGGGCAATTGCTGCGATCGGCCTACTTTTGAGAAAAAAATGGGCCAAACCACTATTTATGGTTTCGCTCGTTACCTCTACTGCACAGTTTATTCACTGGCTGTTTATCTCAAATGCGGTAGAGGCCTTCGGACCATCTACCTATGGCATGCCGATTACAGTGATTGTAGTTGGTATTCTTTTGGTTGTTCTAGCAAAGAAAGGAATCCAAAAGGGCTGGTTGAATTGATAAAAAATCACCATTAAAAAAGCCCTGACAGTTTTGTCAGGGCTTTTTTTTATGCCTCACCAGTTGGTCCAAAATTCAATGGAATTGGTGGCTGTTCATAGTCTTTGATGGTGCCGTGGGCCTTTTCAAATCTACTAACATTGTCATTTAAGGCCTTTAAAAACTTTTTTGCATGCTGTGGGGTAAGCACAATCCTGCTTTTTACCTTGGCTTTTGGCGCCCCCGGCATCATACTGATAAAATCAACCACAAACTCTGAAACAGAGTGATTAATTATGGCCAGGTTCGAGTAAATGCCTTCTGCTGTTTTCTCGTCAAGCTCAATATTGATTTGTTTTTGCTTTTTATCGTCTGCAGCCATTTGATTTGTATTCATAAAAAACCCCCGTTACCGGGGGTTTTTGTTTTATTTAAAATTTGAATTCTTCCTTACGAGCCATTATTTCATCGTACTCCTCTTTGGAACCAACAATGATACTTTCATATGCTCGCATACCTGTACCGGCAGGAATCTTATGTCCTACAATGACATTTTCTTTCAAACCTTCCAAGGTATCTACCTTACCACTAACAGCCGCTTCATTGAGAACTTTTGTAGTCTCTTGGAACGATGCTGCCGAGATAAAGGATTTCGTCTGCAGTGATGCTCTGGTAATACCCTGTAATATAGGTGTGGCCGTAGCCGCTACAGCGTCTCTTGCAGAAACCAATGTCTTATCAGCACGCTTCAAGATAGAATTCTCATCTCGCAACGCCCTGGCAGAAATGATCTGGCCTGCCTTCAAGTTCTCAGATTCCCCAGCATCTTCAACTACTTTCTTCCCGAAGATCTCATCATTTTCCCTGATAAAGTCATCTTTGTGAACCAATTGGTTCTCTAAGAAAATGGAATCACCCGGATCTTGAATCTGTACTTTACGCATCATCTGACGAACGACAACCTCAAAGTGCTTATCATTAATTTTTACACCTTGTAATCGATATACCTCCTGAACTTCATTTACCAGATACTGTTGTACTGCTGAAGGTCCTTTGATCGCCAAAATATCATCTGGAGTAATAGAACCATCTGAAAGTGGCATACCCGCACGTACATAATCATTTTCTTGAACCAATATCTGATTTGAAAGCTTGACCAAATACTTTTTGACCTCACCCGTTTTCGATTCAATGATTATTTCACGATTACCCCGCTTAATTTTTCCAAAAGAAACAACCCCGTCAATTTCAGAAACTACAGCAGGATTAGAAGGATTACGTGCCTCAAAAAGTTCGGTTACCCGTGGCAAACCTCCTGTAATATCGCCTGCTTTTGCAGATTTACGTGGAATTTTTACCAAGGTTTTACCTTCTTTGATCTTCTCCCCATCATCAACCATGATATGTGATCCAACAGGTAAGTTGTACGAACGCAAGGTTTCACCTTTTCCGTCTTGAATCAATAAGGTCGGAATCAGTTTTTTATTCCTTGATTCAGAAATTACTTTTTCTTGGAAACCGGTCTGCTCATCTATTTCAACTTGGTAGGTAATACCTTGTTCAATATTCTCATAAGCAATCTTACCAGTAAATTCAGAAACGATAACACCATTATATGGGTCCCATTGACATATCGCATCGCCTTTCTTCACCTTAGCACCATTCTTGATAAACAACTGTGAACCATAAGGTATGTTGTTGGTACTCAGTGTAATTCCGGTATTCTCATCAACAATTTTGACTTCCGATGTTCTCGAAATAACGATTTGAGCTTTTTCACCTTCATTGTTCTCACCCGCAACCAATCTCAAATCCTCAATCTCAGCAATACCATCGAACTTCACCTCAAGCTTGCTATCCTCAGAAATGTTACCTGCAATACCACCAACGTGGAAGGTACGAAGTGTCAACTGTGTACCGGGCTCCCCAATAGATTGCGCGGCAACAACTCCAACTGCTTCGCCTCGCTGAACCATTTTATTGGTTGCAAGGTTACGCCCATAACATTTCGAGCAAATTCCCTTAGGAGCCTCACATGTTAAAGGAGAACGCACTTCAATCTTCTCGATTGGTGACGCATCAACCTTAGCAATGTCAGCTTCTTTGATTTCTTGTCCCGCTTGAAGTAACAATTCTTCAGTAACTGGATCATAAACATCGTGCAAAGAAACTCTTCCTAAGATTCGCTCACCAAGTGACTCAACGATCTCTTCATTCTTTCTCAATGCCTCAACTTCGATGCCACGAAGTGTACCACAATCTTCAATATTGATTATTACATCTTGCGATACGTCAACCAAACGTCTCGTCAAGTATCCTGCATCAGCCGTTTTTAAAGCGGTATCAGCTAGACCTTTACGTGCACCGTGTGTTGAAATAAAGTATTCCAAAATGGATAATCCTTCCTTAAAGTTCGAAAGAATCGGGTTTTCGATAATCTCACCACCACCTGCTGTAGACTTTTTTGGTTTGGCCATCAGTCCACGCATACCGGTAAGCTGTCGAATTTGCTCTTTCGAGCCCCGTGCACCAGAATCCAACATCATATAAACCGAGTTGAATCCCTGTTGATCTTCTCGGATTCGCTTCATGGCCAATTCGGTCAACATGGCGTTGGTCGAAGTCCAAACATCAATAACCTGATTGTATCTCTCGTTATTGGTGATCAGACCCATATTATAATTTGCCATAATACCATCAACTTGCCCATTGGCATCGTCGATCATATCGTGCTTTTCCTTAGGAATGATAATATCACCAAGACTAAAGGAAAGACCGCCCTTAAAGGCAAAATCATATCCCATTGACTTGATTTTATCTAAAAACGCTGCGGTTTTAGGAACATCGGTTACAGCCAAAATATCCCCAATAATATTACGCAATGCTTTCTTGGTCAATACTTGATTGATATAACCTGCTTCTTCAGGAACCACTTCATTGAAAATGACCCGACCTACCGTTGTATCAACAAGCTGGTTGACCAATTCTCCATCTTCGTTAAAATCTTTTGTTCTAACCTTAATACCAGCATTCAAGTCAACTTTCTTTTCATTGAATGCGATAACTACTTCCTCTGGAGAATAGAATGTCAATCCTTCACCAACTACCTTGAAATTTTCATCGGACACACGCTTTTTGGTCATGTAGTACAGACCCAAAACCATATCCTGTGAGGGTACGGCTATAGGTGATCCATTGGCAGGATTGAGAATATTCTGAGAAGCCAGCATCAGAAGCTGAGCCTCTAAAATAGCTTCAGGTCCCAAGGGTAGATGAACCGCCATTTGGTCCCCATCGAAATCCGCATTAAATGCCGTACAGGCCAAAGGATGAAGACGAATTGCCTTCCCTTCAATCAACCTTGGTTGAAAGGCCTGAATACCCAAACGGTGCAATGTGGGGGCCCTGTTCAATAAGACAGGATGTCCTTTGATCACATTATCTAGAATATCCCAAACAACTGGCTCTTTTTTATCGATAATCTTCTTGGCCGATTTTACCGTTTTAACGATACCCCGTTCAATAAGCTTTCGAATCACAAAAGGCTTGTATAGCTCAGCAGCCATATCTTTTGGAAGACCACATTCGTATAGGTTCATTTCAGGACCTACAACGATAACGGAACGCGCTGAGTAATCAACACGTTTCCCCAAAAGGTTTTGACGAAAACGACCTTGCTTACCCTTTAAAGAATCGGAAAGGGATTTTAAAGGACGATTGGATTCCGTTTTAACAGCGGAAGCTTTTCTTGTATTATCAAAAAGTGAATCAACCGATTCCTGAAGCATCCTCTTTTCATTTCTAAGAATAACTTCTGGAGCTTTGATTTCCATCAAACGTTTCAGACGGTTGTTACGAATGATTACCCTTCGATATAAATCATTTAAATCTGACGTTGCAAAACGCCCACCATCCAATGGTACTAGAGGTCTAAGTTCTGGTGGGATAACAGGAACCACTTTCATGATCATCCATTCAGGGCGGTTTTCACGGTTATCTTGCGATTCCCTTAACGCCTCAACAACCTGCAAACGTTTTAATGCCTCCGTCTTACGTTGCTTTGATGTCTCTGTATTTGCTTTGTGACGCAAGTCATAGGAAAGCTGTTGTAAATCAATACGCGACAACAAATCAATCAAACACTCTGCACCCATCTTGGCGATGAACTTATTTGGATCGGAATCTTCCAAATATTGGTTCTCCGCAGGAATTGATTCGAGAATGTTCAGGTATTCTTCTTCAGTTAGAAAATCCATTTTCTGGATTTCTTCTCCCTCAGGACCCTTGGCAACACCGGGTTGAATAACCACATACCTTTCGTAGTATATGATCATATCAAGTTTTTTGGAAGGCAATCCCAATAGGTATCCTATTTTGTTGGGAAGCGACCGGAAATACCAAATATGTGCCACAGGTACGACCAAGTTGATATGTCCAACACGGTCACGGCGAACTTTTTTCTCGGTTACCTCAACCCCACAACGATCACAAACAATTCCCCTATAGCGAATACGCTTATACTTTCCACAAGCACATTCGTAATCCTTAACTGGACCAAAAATTCGCTCACAGAATAGCCCATCACGCTCAGGTTTGTGCGTTCTGTAGTTAATAGTTTCAGGTTTTAAGACTTCTCCTCTTGATTCAGCCAAAATCGCTTCTGGTGAAGCCAATCCAATTGAAATCTTATCGAACCTTTTTGGTGTATTGTTATCTTTAATTCTAGCCATTATAGTATGGTGCTAATTTTAAATACTTATATAGTGTTATTCTTCCAATCTGATATCAAGTCCTAAGCCTTTAAGCTCATGCATCAATACGTTGAAAGATTCTGGCAACCCAGGTTCTGGCATTGTTTCGCCTTTTACAATTGACTCGTAAGTTTTTGCACGACCAATTACATCGTCAGACTTAACCGTCAATATTTCGCGCAAGGTAGATGAGGCACCATAAGCTTCAAGAGCCCAAACCTCCATCTCTCCAAATCGCTGTCCACCAAATTGGGCTTTACCACCCAATGGCTGTTGCGTAATCAACGAGTACGGTCCGATTGAACGGGCATGCATCTTATCGTCAACCATGTGACCCAATTTCAACATGTAAATCACCCCTACTGTCGCGGCTTGATCAAAACGCTGTCCTGTTCCACCATCATATAAATAGGTATGCCCAAAACGTGGTACACCAGCTTCGTCGGTAAACTCATTGATTTCATCAAGGGTTGCCCCATCAAAAATCGGCGTGGCAAACTTTTTACCTAAGTTTTGACCTGCCCAACCCAATACAGTCTCGTAAATCTGACCAATGTTCATCCTTGAAGGTACACCCAATGGATTCAATACGATATCAACTGGGGTTCCGTCTTCTAGGAATGGCATATCCTCTTGACGAACAATTCGGGCAACTATACCTTTGTTACCGTGACGACCCGCCATTTTATCACCTACCTTAAGCTTACGCTTTTTGGCAATATAGACCTTGGCCAATTTCATGATTCCAGCAGGTAATTCATCTCCAACTGAAATTGTGAACTTATCACGTCTTAAATTACCTTGAAGGTCATTAAGCTTGATTTTGTAGTTGTGCAACAAGTCATTCACCAAGGCATTGGTCTTATCATCGGTAGTCCAGCTGCCGCTTACCAAGTGGGCAAAATCATCAACAGCGTTCAGCATTTTGATGGTATATTTTTTACCTTTTGGAAGCACATCTTCACCCAAGTCATTCTGAACGCCCTGTGAGGTTTTTCCATTTACCAATCCAAAGAGTTTTTCAACTAAAACATCTTTGAGTTGCTGGAATTTAACCTCATAATCCATTTCAAGTTTTGAAATGGCCTCTTTGTCTTCAGATCGCTTGCGCTTATCTTTTATTGACCTTGAAAAGAGCTTTTTATCAATGACAACGCCACTCAACGAGGGTGAGGCTTTCAATGAAGCATCTTTTACATCACCCGCTTTATCACCGAAGATGGCTCGAAGCAATTTTTCTTCGGGTGTAGGATCAGACTCACCCTTAGGTGTAATCTTTCCTATCAGAATATCTCCCGGTTTTACCTCGGCACCAATACGGATCATACCATGCTCGTCCAAATCTTTGGTCGCTTCTTCAGAAACATTGGGAATATCATTGGTCAATTCTTCTGCACCTAGCTTGGTATCCCTAACTTCAAGTGCATATTCATCAATGTGAATAGAGGTAAAGATATCTTCTCGAACGACCTTTTCAGAGATTACAATTGCATCTTCAAAATTATATCCCTTCCATGGCATAAAGGCCACTTTAAGGTTTCTACCAAGTGCCAATTCACCTGTTTGGGTAGCATAACCCTCACAAAGTACTTGACCCCTTTTCACTTTGTCGCCTTTTCTGACAATAGGTTTCAAATTAATGCTGGTACCTTGGTTGGTCTTTCTGAACTTAACCAAGCTATAGGTCTTCGAATCTTCATCGAAACTCACCAAACGCTCTTCATCACCTCGAGAGTATTTAATGGTGATTTTTTCAGCATCAACATATTCAACAACACCATCCCCTTCAGCATTGATCAAAACTCTTGAATCGGTTGCCACCTGTCTTTCTAGACCCGTACCAACGATTGGTGATTCTGGACGCAATAAGGGTACTGCCTGACGCATCATGTTCGAGCCCATCAAGGCACGGTTCGCATCATCATGCTCCAAGAATGGAATCAAAGATGCCGAAATCGATGCGATTTGATTTGGTGCCACATCAGTATAATTCACCTCTTTGGGATCAACAACGGGGAAGTCACCCTCTTCACGGGCAATAACCTTATCGTTTTCAATGGTCCCATCATTTTTCAATGGAATATTCGCCTGGGCAATCTTCTTCTCCTCTTCTTCCTCAGCACTTAGGTAGATGTGGTTTTTTACATCCACTTTTCCGTTTTCAACTTTGCGATATGGAGTTTCCAAGAATCCCATTGAGTTGACTTTGGCAAAAACTGAAAGTGAAGAAATCAATCCAATGTTAGGACCTTCAGGAGTTTCAATTGGGCAAAGTCTTCCATAATGTGTATAGTGTACGTCACGAACCTCAAATCCAGCCCTTTCTCGTGAAAGACCACCAGGACCTAGTGCCGAAAGTCTGCGCTTATGGGTGATTTCAGCCAAAGGATTGGTCTGATCCATAAACTGCGACAATTGGTTTGTTCCGAAGAAGGAATTGATTACGGAGGACAATGTTTTGGCATTGATCAAATCAATAGGTGTGAACACCTCATTATCCCGAACATTCATTCGTTCTCTAATGGTACGCGCCATACGGGCCAAACCAACGCCAAACTGAGATGATAACTGCTCTCCTACTGTTCGTACACGACGGTTAGACAAGTGATCGATATCATCGATTTCTGCCTTCGAATTGATCAACTCGATCAAGTACTTAATAATGGTTATGATATCTTCTTTGGTCAAGACCTGTTTGTCCATACCAATATCAAGACCTAATTTTTTGTTCATTCGATAACGACCTACCTCACCTAAATTGTAACGTTGGTCAGAAAAGAATAACTTATCAATAATACCACGTGCCGTTTCCTCATCTGGTGGTTCAGCATTTCGCAGTTGTCGATAAATGTGCTCTACCGCTTCTTTTTCAGAATTGGTTGGATCCTTTTGAAGGGTATTATGAATGATGGCATAATCTGACTGTGCATTATTTTCCTTATGCAAAAGGATAGTTTTCACATCAGCATCGATTATTTCATCAATATGTTCCTTTTCAAGAACCGTATCACGATCAAGAACGATTTCGTTTCGTTCAATAGATACAACTTCACCCGTATCTTCATCAACGAAATCTTCATGCCAAGTATTCAATACACGGGCAGCTAACTTGCGACCCAATACTTTTTTAAGTCCTGCTTTTGAGACCTTAACTTCTTCTGACAGGTCAAAAATCTCAAGAATATCTTTGTCCCTTTCAAAACCAATAGCTCGGAAAAGCGTGGTTACCGGTAGTTTTTTCTTTCTATCGATATACGCATACATCACCGCATTGATATCTGTGGCAAATTCAATCCAAGAACCTTTAAATGGGATAACCCTAGCGGAATAAAGCTTGGTTCCATTTGCGTGGAATGATTGACCAAAGAAAACACCAGGAGAACGGTGTAGCTGAGAAACTACAACCCTTTCTGCCCCGTTTATAACAAAAGTGCCACTTGGTGTCATGTACGGAATCGTTCCTAAGTACACATCCTGAACAATGGTTTCAAAATCTTCATGCTCTGGATCTGTACAATACAGTTTTAATCGGGCCTTAAGTGGAACACTATAGGTTAGACCACGTTCAATACACTCTTGAATGGTATACCTGGGTGGGTCGATGAAATAATCCAAAAATTCGAGCACGAATTGGTTTCGTGTATCGGTAATGGGGAAATTTTCCATGAAGGTGTTGTACAAACCTTCATTTCCTCTTTCGTCAGATTTCGTTTCCAGTTGGAAAAAATCCTGAAACGATTTTATCTGAATGTCCAAGAAATCCGGGTAATCCGGAATGTTCTTAGCGGATGCGAAATTTATTCTCTCAGTCTGATTTTTGTGCATCTATGGACAAATTTTGAACGTGAATACTATGTAAGGGAGGTGTATGCCTTCATACACCGCTTTAAAAACGGGTTAAGGTCTGATCCACACAAGTGTGGAAAAGACCTTACCCAAATCTGTATGGTAGCCGCAATTATTTAAGCTCAACTTCTGCTCCTGCTTCTTCCAATGATTTTTTGATACCTTCTGCCTCATCTTTGGCAACACCTTCCTTAACGGCTTTAGGTGCACTGTCAACAATGTCTTTAGCGTCTTTAAGACCAAGACCTGTCAATTCTTTTACCAATTTGACAACTGCCAATTTAGATCCACCTGGAGCTTTAAGGATTACGTCAAATTCTGACTTTTCCTCACCAGCATCTCCACCTTCACCACCACCGGCGGCAGCACCACCAGCAACTGCAACTGCTGCTGCAGCTGGTTCGATACCATATTCTTCTTTTAAGATATCAGCCAACTCGTTTACCTCTTTTACGGTTAGGTTGACCAATTGTTCTGCAAAATCTTTTAAATCTGCCATTTTTCTATCGTTTAATCAAGTTTTTAAAATATTCTAGTTTAGTGCGTACAATTTATTTTTCGGATAAGGTTTTAAGGATACCGGCCAATTTGCCACCACCTGACTTAAGCCCAGAAATAACATTCTTGGCGGGTGATTGCAACAGTCCGATAATTTCTCCGATAACCTCTTCCTTGGATTTTATATTTACCAAGGCTTCTAGGTTCTCGTCACCAATGAAAATGGCCTCTTCAACAAAGGCTCCTTTCAATACAGGCCTATCCGATTTCTTTCTAAAGTTTTTGATAAGTTTTGCAGGTGCATTACCTGTTTCAGAAAACATCAAAGAGGTATTCCCCTTTAACACTTCAGGTAGTTCACCAAACTCCTTATCAGAAGCTTCCATTGCTTTCGCAAGCAAGGTGTTCTTTACAACTGACAGCTTTATATTGGCCTTGAAACATGCCCTTCTCAAATTCGAAGTGGACACGGCGTCCAATCCCGAAATATCAGCCAAATATATATTGGCATTTTCGGCCAACTGTGCAGTCAAATCTTCTATTACGGTTGCTTTTTCTTCTCTTGTCATCGCTAAAATTTAAACTACTCAGTTAGTTAAACTGCTTTTGGATCTAATTGTAGACTAGGGCTCATGGTGCTTGATATAAAAATGCTTTTCATATACACACCTTTGGCTGCCGCAGGTTTCATTTTAACCAAGGTATCAATTAGTTCCTTGGCGTTTCCGGCAATCTTATCTGCCGAAAATGAAGCCTTTCCAATAGCTGCATGAACAATTCCTGTCTTGTCAACTTTAAAATCAATCTTACCTCCCTTAACATCAGATACGGCTTTACCAATATCCATTGTCACTGTACCGGTCTTCGGATTGGGCATCAGTCCTCGAGGACCTAAAACGCGACCTAATGGTCCAAGTTTTCCCATTACACTGGGCATAGTGACAATAACGTCAACATCGGTCCAGCCTCCTTTGATTTTATCCAAATATTCATCTAACCCAATATAATCAGCACCAGCCTCTTTGGCTTCAGCTTCTTTATCAGGGGTCACCAATGCTAACACCTTTACGTCTTTTCCCGTTCCGTGCGGTAGGGTAACAACGCCACGCACCATTTGATTCGCCTTACGCGGGTCAACACCCAAACGTACTGCCAAATCAATGGAAGCATCAAATTTTACATTGGTAATTTCTTTGACTAAAGCAGATGCTTCTTCTAAAGAGTACAATTTGTTTTTGTCAATCTTTGAGAATGCATCCTTGCGCTTTTTTGATAATCTTGCCATTCTAAATTGCGTTTAAAGATTTAAAAAGGTCTCTTGCCTGCAACTTTCAGACCCATGGATCGTGCAGTACCTGCAACCATGCTCATTGCTGACTCCACGGTAAATGCATTTAAATCAACCATTTTGTCTTCTGCAATAGTTTTCACCTGATCCCAAGTAACAGATCCCGATTTCACACGGTTAGGTTCACCCGATCCTTTTTTAATCTTTGCTGCTTCCAACAATTGAACGGCCGCCGGTGGTGTCTTTACAACAAAGTCAAATGACTTGTCTTTGTATACGGTGATAACAACTGGGAGTACTTTCCCAGGTTTGTCTTGGGTTCTGGCATTAAATTGCTTACAGAACTCCATGATGTTAACACCAGCAGCACCTAAGGCGGGTCCAACCGGTGGCGACGGATTCGCAGCACCTCCCCTAACTTGTAGTTTTACAACCTTATCTACTTCTTTTGCCATTGTTTTAAATTAATTTGAATTGTGTTAATTGGAAGCAACACAATTTATATAATGTAACAGCTCTATTTTAAATTTTCTCGACTTGCATATAGCTCAACTCCAATGGAGTTTTACGGCCAAAAATCTTAACCATAACCTCGAGCTTACGCTTTTCTTCATTTATTTTTTCAACAGTTCCATTGAAACCATTGAATGGCCCATCAATAACCTTAACTGTTTCACCCAAAATAAAGGGGATTGCAACGTTATCAGTATTCACAGCCAATTCATCCACTTTTCCAAGCATGCGGTTGACCTCGGCCTTGCGTAAAGGCACCGGATCACCTCCTTTGGTCTCACCTAAAAAGCCAATAACATTGGTTATCGACCTAATGATGTGAACCATCTCACCACCTAGGTTTGCTTTTATCATGATGTAACCTGGAAAATAAGTACGCTCCTTATTGATTTTCTTACCGTTGCGAATTTGCACCACCTTTTCAGTCGGCACTAACACATCCTCTAAATAATCACCAAAACCAGCACGTTCAACCTCGCTTTCGATGTAGCCTTTGATTTTATTCTCTTGGCCACTCACAGCGCGAACTACATACCATTTTTTTTCCAAAACCTCAGACATCACCCTATCCTATTACTTGTTCAAAGTACAATGCGATCAACTTACTAAATACGGTGTCAACACCCCATGTTGCCAAGGCAAACAGAATTGAAAAAACCGCAACTACAACCATCAGATTCGAAGCTTGCTCCCTGTTCAACCAGGTCACATTGTTCTTCAATTCTTCCCAAGATTCTTTTACGTAAGTCAACATAACATTTCAACTTATAACTGGCACGGGAGGAGAGACTCGAACTCCCGACACCTGGTTTTGGAGACCAGTGCTCTACCAACTGAGCTACACCCGTATTTACATTGAAAGGTATCCGTCTTTGACGGACACCCTCAATGCAAATTATTTCTCAAAATAAATTAATCTAAAATCTCAGTTACCTGACCAGCACCAACGGTTCTACCACCTTCACGGATAGCGAAACGAAGACCTACACTCAAGGCGATAGGTTGGATCAAGTCAACAGTAATGGTCAAGTTATCACCAGGCATTACCATTTCAACACCATCAGGTAAGTTAATGTTACCTGTTACGTCAGTAGTACGCACGTAGAACTGCGGACGGTAGTTGTTGTGGAATGGTGTGTGACGACCACCTTCTTCTTTTTTAAGGATATAAACCTCAGCTTTGAATTTCGCATGTGGCTTAACTGAACCTGGCTTACAGATTACCATTCCTCTTTTGATATCGGTTTTTTCGATACCTCTTAGAAGGATACCTACGTTATCACCAGCTTCTCCACGATCCAAAATCTTACGGAACATCTCAACACCAGTAATTGTAGAAGCCAATTTTTCAGCACCCATACCAATGATATCTACAGCGTCACCAGTATTGGCGATACCTGTTTCGATACGACCGGTAGCAACAGTACCCCTACCCGTAATGGTAAAGACATCTTCAACAGGCATCAAGAAATCCTTGTCAACGTCACGTTTTGGTAATTCGATCCACTCATCAACAGCCTTCATCAATTCCATTACGGTATCAACCCACTTTTGCTCACCATTCAAGGCACCCAAAGCAGAACCAGATATAACAGGACCATTGTCACCGTCATACTCGTAAAAAGAAAGCAATTCACGAACTTCCATTTCAACAAGTTCCAAAAGCTCTTCATCGTCAACCATATCAACCTTGTTCAAGAAAACAACGATTCTTGGAATACCAACCTGACGACCCAATAGGATGTGCTCACGCGTTTGAGGCATAGGACCATCAGTCGCTGCAACAACCAAAATAGCACCGTCCATTTGGGCAGCACCAGTAACCATGTTCTTCACGTAATCCGCGTGACCTGGACAGTCAACGTGCGCATAGTGACGGTTTTGTGTTTGGTACTCAACGTGAGATGTATTAATTGTAATACCTCTTTCTTTCTCCTCAGGAGCGTTGTCAATAGAATCAAAGCTTCTTAACTCTGATAAGCCTGCGTTTGCCAATACTGTGGTAATGGCTGCAGTCAATGTAGTTTTACCATGATCTACGTGTCCAATAGTACCAATGTTAAGGTGTGGTTTGGAACGATCAAAAGTTTCCTTTGCCATTTTAAATGTATTTAATCTTAGTTTATATTAGTGTCAATCTTTATTGAGCCAACGACGGGAATTGAACCCGTGACCTCTTCCTTACCAAGGAAACGCTCTACCCCTGAGCTACGTCGGCGTAAAGTGTTTAATCTACATCCTTTCAAAAGGAAGAGACTCCTGTCTCCACAGGAATGACATTGCTGCCATTTTATTGAGCGGGAGACCGGGTTCGAACCGGCGACATTCAGCTTGGAAGGCTGACGCTCTACCAACTGAGCTACTCCCGCATTATCAATTCGTTCAATATTTCAAATAAAAATTCCAATTTTTACCAATTCAAATCAGAATTTAAACTTTTCGCTTTTTTTGTTGTGGGGAGAGCAGGATTCGAACCTGCGAAGGTAAAAACCAACAGATTTACAGTCTGTCCTCGTTGGCCGCTTGAGTATCTCCCCTACCTTGATTTTCAGTGTATTACGAGCCGATAGAGGGACTCGAACCCACGACCTGCTGATTACAAATCAGCTGCTCTAGCCAGCTGAGCTATATCGGCGATTACAGCCCTTTTAAACACAAAAAAAGCCCGTTATTTCTAACGGACTGCAAATGTATATATTTATTTTAGGATTCAAAACAAATTTGAAAAAATTTTGGCTAAGCGTGAGCCCGCAGTTTTTCTTTCCTTTTCACCAATTGCCGCTCTAAAGAATTACAAGCAGAATCGACTGCTTCTTCAAATGATTTACATTGTTTTTTAACGATAAATTTATCACGGGGTACATGCACCTTGATTTCAACAATCTTATTTTCCTTGGAACTTGTGTTGTCTACCTTCAAATAAACATCCGAACTAATCACCTTATCATAGAACACTTCCAGTTTATCCATTCTGGTTTGGATGAAATCCAGTAATTTTCTGTCAGCTACAAAATTGACCGATTGGGCATTTACCTTCATAGATTTTGAATTTAGGTCCACCTAGGGCGGATGGGTTAAACATGATTTGGCAATAAACTGCTTATTGCCTCTTGCTTCTTGGATGGGCCTTAGCATGTGCTTTTTTGAGTTCCGCAATACTATTATGTGTATACACCTGTGTGGATGCCAAACTGGAGTGACCCAACAACTCCTTAACGGCATTTAAATCAGCACCCCTGTTCAAAAGATGGGTAGCGAACGTATGCCGCAATATATGAGGGCTACGCTTTATCTTGGGTGATACCTTACTAAGATACTCATTTATAATCCTATAAACAAGGGTTTCATATATTTTGTGACCGCTCTTGGTCAAGAAAAAAAAGTCTTTGTCAACTATCTTTTCAAGCGTCTCGCGTTTTATCAGATAAGATTCGATCACAGTCTTGAGTGAGGTTACCAAGGGTATGAGACGTTCTTTGTTTCGTTTGCCCAAAACCCGCACCGTTCCATTCAAAAAATCGACTTTTTCAATTTTAAGATCAATCAATTCAGCCCGGCGCATACCCGTGGCATATAGCATTTCAATAATTAATTTATCACGAACACCCTCGAATGTATCATCAAAGGGCACCTCAGCAAGTATTTTCTCCATTTCAGTCTCTGAAAAGGGAACCTCTACTTTCTTTTCGACTTTTAGCGCCCGATGTTTTTTCAATGGTGAAGCCTGCAACTGCCCTGATTTGACCAAAAATTTATAGTACGCTTTTAAGGAGGCTATTTTTCTATTGATGGTTCGATTGTTCAATCCTTTGTTTACCAATTCAACCAACCAGCTTCTAATGATGGTGTAGTCAACGGAAGCAATGTCTAAAATTTCATAGCCTTCGGAACAAAACTCTGAAAAGTCGATCAAATCGCGGGAATAGGCTTTTACGGTATGACCCGAATAATTCTTTTCAAGTTTTAAATAGGAAAGGAAAGCCTCGATAGCCATGTATCAAATGTACTAAAGAGATTGTGATATAAATTAAAAAATCCCGATTGCTCAACGGGATTTTTTAGTATTTCTTGTTTCAGACTATAGTTCTTCTTTGTCCCTAAGTCCTTGTATATATTGAGCTTTTTGGATTTCAGCTCTTCTTCTTACTGAAGGTTTTGTGAATTGCTGTCTTGAACGCAATTGCCTCATAGTGCCTGTTTTGTCAAACTTACGTTTGAAACGCTTTAGCGCTCTATCTATATTTTCTCCTTCTTTAACTGGTATTATCAACATAGGCTACAACCTCCTTTCTTTAAAATTTTTCCCTTTAACGGGCTGCAAATATACAAAGCTTTTCTTTCTATGAAAGATTAATTTTAACTTCTTTTTCTTTGCAATCCCTATTGGGCGCTTTGTACTCTTTTTTATCGATGACAATTTTTGCAATTATTTCCCTCAGAATTTCTGACGTTCCTCCTCCTATAGGTCCAAGACGGCTATCCCTTAGCAAACGTGCCATAGGATACTCCTCGATATAACCGTAACCGCCCAAAAACTGCAAACAACCATATATTACCTCATCTGCCATTTTGGTTGAACGAAGTTTGGAAATGGTGGCTTCTTTGACCGCATACTCACCATTTTCCAACATGGCGGCAACAGAATAGTTAAAATATTTGCATACTTCAATATCGGCGTGAAAGTCTGCGACCTTGTGTCGTAAGGCCTGAAATTGATTGATCGATTTACCAAAAGCCTCTCGTTCAGACATATATTGCAACGCGTACTCTAAGGCGTATTCAGCCCTGGCATGGGCATTGATTCCCATGACCAATCGTTCTAGGGCAAAGGCTTCCATGATGAAGGTAAAACCCATACCCTCTTCACCGATAAGGTTCGCTTTTGGAACAACGACATTATCAAAGGCCAGTTCAGCGGTATCCGAGGCGCGCCATCCCAACTTATCCAGCTTGCTGGCACTAACGCCTTTACTTTTCAAATCCACAATGAAAAGGCTAATACCTTTATTACCTGCGCTAGGGTCAGTTTTAGCCGCAAGCACTGTGTAGTCACCATAAACCCCATTGGTAATGAACGTTTTTGAACCGTTGATGACATAGGTATCCCCGTTCTTTGTTGCTGTTGTGCGCATTCCAGCCACATCACTACCACCAAAGGGTTCTGTAACTCCCAGGCATCCCACTTTCTTACCATGGACACTTGGAACTAAATAGGCTCTTTTTTGTTCATCATTGGCGTTTTTGTTCAAATGGGTCATTGCCAAATAGGCGTGTGCCCACATCGCCGCGGCGAATCCGCCAGAATTTATCTTTTGAAGTTCTTCAAGAAAGATGACGGTATAAAATAAATCTAGACCCATACCGTCATAGGCTTCAGAAGTGGCCAAACCGAAATACCCCATCTCGCCCATCTTTTCCCAGATAGAAGGGTCTATGGTTCCCTGCTTTTCCCACTTTTCAATATGAGGAGCTACTTCTTTCGTCAAAAAATCCTTTAGGCTTTGTCTGAATAAATGATGCTCTTCAGTAAAATAATTGGATTGCATTGCAATTTTTTAGAAAGACAAATATAATTTAATCCGTTCAATCTTTTCTTTTGGAAATCCCTCTACAGCCATCAATTCGTCAAAAGAATCGAAGCTGCCGTTTACCTGGCGCACAGAAACAATGCGTTCCGCCAAACCTCGGGGCAAATAAACCAGATTCGAAATTTGATCTATTGAGGCCGTATTGATGTTTATTTTTTGGATTGAGGGAGGATGCAACACTTGGTAGCGCTGTAATGTTCGTTCCACAACTTCAAGTTCTAAACCGTATACGTCACTGAGTTGTTCATTGATCAAAAAGCCGCCCAATCGTTCCCTAAACTTGACTATGCGTGCAGAAAGTATTTCTCCAATACCGTTTATTTGTTGCAGATCACTTGCAGTTGCGGTATTCAAATCAGCAATCTCTCTTACGCTTTCAGCTGACTTTGAAACCCAGTTGTTTTGTTTTTGTGTCCATTCGGGAAATCTAAAAAAGGGGGCTATTGCGGCCAATAAGGAGTCTGAAACCCCGGTGACCTCTTGAAACTCTTCTGCAGAATTGACATACTCACCATATCCTCTGAACGCTTCCAGTCGATCGATTTCTCGAACGGACATCCCCAAGGCATAACCTTTGTAGTCTGTAATAAAATTGGGGTTGAATGGATACATTTTTACAGCATCCTTCGATAATCCAACAAGCTTCAAACTGTCAATTACGGCTTGCTCTTCGGTACCCAAATGAAAATTGGTTTTGGTACTGGTAGCATTCCATTTAATGAAGAAATAAGCTCCTTGCAATAGAATAATGGTCAGTAGCAAAAAGAAAATCCCACTTCGTTCCTGCTTATTGAACTTGAAGTGGGATTTCATTTGATTTGTTTTCGTTTATTTGCCCGACCCGGCTTTTATAGCTCCCATGTAACGCTGCAATTGTTTTTTCACTACAGGGAACAAGAAATAGAGTCCGACCATGTTCGGGAATACCATGGCAAAAATCATGGCATCTGAAAATGCCCAAATTGAATCCATACTTGCTGCAGCACCAATGATAACAAACACACAGAAAAGTAGTTTATAGGTCAAATCGGTCTTCTTACCTCTTCCAAAAAGGTACTTCCAGGATTGCAATCCGTAGTAAGACCATGAAATCATGGTTGAAACGGCAAAGAGTACCACTGCAATCGTAAGGAATATGTTGGAGAATGGTATGTACTCACCAAAGGCTTTGGAAGTAATTCCTGCACCTTCATAGGCGATTCCATCAATCAAAACGGCTCCGGTGCCGTCACCTCCATAATCAAAGAAGCCACCAAAGTTGAAGATGATGATTACCAATGCTGTCATGGTACAAATAACCACGGTATCAATAAAAGGCTCTAAGAGCGCTACAAGTCCTTCAGATGCAGAATATTTTGTTTTCACTGCTGAATGGGCAATAGAGGCAGATCCAGCACCGGCCTCGTTTGAAAAAGCCGCCCTTCTGAATCCAACCAAAAGTACTCCAATGACACCACCAACACCTATTGCTGTCGGATTAAATGCTTCGCGAACAATTAGCCCAATGGCATCATCGATCAATGGGAAATTGCTAAAAATGATATACAAACAGCAAATGATATACATCAAGGCCATAAAGGGTACCACCTTTTCGGTAACAGAGGCGATTCTTTTGATACCACCTATAATAATTATGGCGACCAAAACGGCTAGAACAACACCGATAATGGTACCGGCCATTGCACTTTCCCATCCGAAAAGCTCTTTGACCACAATCGTCGCTTGGTTGGATTGGGCCGCGTTTCCTCCTCCAAAGGAGCCTCCTATACAGAACACGGCAAATAAAGCTGCTGCTATTTTTCCAAGCACCTTAAACCCTTTTTCTTTGAGCCCTTTGCTGATATAATACATGGGGCCACCATACACCGTTCCGTTCTCATCTACATCACGGTATTGAACCCCCAAGGTACACTCAACAAATTTCGTCGACATACCCAGCAGTCCGCAAATAATCATCCAAAAGGTAGCTCCGGGGCCACCCAAGGCAATTGCCAAGGCAACACCTGCTATATTTCCATTTCCAACGGTACCTGACACCGCAGTGGCCAAGGCCTGGAAATGGCTTACCTCGCCCTCTTGACTCTCATCACGAATGGTGTCTGGTAAATCTCCATCGACCACATTTACGGCAGCTTTTTCCACTCCGTGGCCTTCAGGTGACTCTAAATCATCATATTTACCTCGTACTACGTTTATGGCAGTCCAAAAATGTCGAATGTTGGGAAACCCAAAATAAAGGGTAAAAAACAATGCACTACCTACCAATAGAATCAACACAAAAGGGGTGCCCGCAATTTCAAAGAAAATCACATTATTAAAAAAATCAGAAACGGGTTGAAAAGCCTGATCAATTTTTTGATCTAAACCTACTTCTTCGGTCTCTTGGGAAAAGGTTAGTAAAGGAAAAAAGGCAATAGCCAAAAAAGAAAGAAGTCGATGCTTCATGATATTGGTTTTGGTATGTTAGTTATTTGTAAGGGTGACAATATCCTAAAAATATTTGGCGCAATCAAATTTGCGTTGGCATTCGTTACCCAATCTGAAACATTTGATTTAGTTTTTGTATCTGTTCTGGCCGGCCCAGAACAATAACTTTCCCTTTCGGCTCCAATTCAAGGTCAGCCTCGGGATTGATAATGTATTCGCCATTTGGGGCCACGTAGCCAATAATGGTGCAGCCCGTTTTTTTTCTCAAATCTAGGTCTCGGATAGATTGGCAATTGACCTGGTCTGCAAAATCTTTTATCTCTACCTCCTCAAGGTTGGTGGTATTTTCACCCTCGACCGAAAGGTTATTGATGAAGGTGATCAAGTCGGGCATAACGATAAGAGAGGCCATATGGTCTCCCCCTATCTTATCGGGCATGATAACTTTATTGGCCCCTGCCAGTTCCAATTTTTTTACCGAAGTGACCTGGGAGGCACGACTAATGATAAATAACTTTTCGTTGAGTTGTCTTGCTGTTAGCACAACAAATAGGTTAACCGCATCATCAGGAACCGCCGAAATTAGATAGCTGGCACGCTCTACACCGGCAAAATGCAAAATTTCATCCTCATTGGCATCACCCGAAACAAATAAGGTACCTTCTTCATAGCGCTCAATGATTTCCTCATTGTTTTCGATGACCACAAAGGGCTTTTTATACGCCCGTAATCGCTCAGCCACTTGCATTCCGTTGCGACCGTAACCGCATACGATGACATGGTTGGACAAATCCTTCAATTTCTTTTTCAACTTTCTCTCTTTTAAACGATTTAAAGAATTACGACTCAGGAGGTATTCAGAAATCACCGAAAGGGCAAATCCAAATATAAACACACTGGTAACAATCAAAAAACTGGTGAACAGTTTGGCTTCGGCATTTAAGGGCTTGACCTCAGAGAAACCAACCGTGGTCACTGTTATGATGGTCATGTAAACCGCTTCGACCCAAGTATAACCATACATGTACCGATACCCCAACACACCAAAAAAGAGGACTGCCAGCATCAAGACGAGGGCCCAAGCAATTTTTGATCTGTACAATCGCATCATCATAAGTCAAATACCGAGGTACGTTTGGTATAAATTAAATCTTTGATTCTAAGCCAAAAAGCCATAAAAAGATATAGGGCGAACCCAAAGCCCAAGGTGGCAAAGGTCAGGTAAATAAATGTTGTTCGTACAACCCTGGCCCGTATCCCAAAACGTTCTGCTACACGTCGGCATACCTCAAAACCACGTTTTTGAAAATAATAAAGTATGCCGTAGAACATTCGCATATTCAAAATTAGACTTTTCGATTTAAAAGTTCAGCACCAATAGCGCATTGTAAGCACTGGTTTTTTGAGCAGTAGGTGTGATACAAATGCAATTTCGATTGACTTTCCATAGCATTAACCGTTTTCAGCCCCAAATTATCGAATTGTTGAATGAAGGTGTTCTTTTCGGGCTTTAGGGCAATCATTAGGGTTATCAAATCTTCGGAAATACTTTTGCCGGAATATTTGGCATGGCAAAATTTAATTGGGACAATGGTATTGATGATCAACAATGCTATGAATTGATGCGTTAATTTTTTCTTTCTGCTTTTGCTTATTTTTCCAAAGGTATAATGGTCTTCCCAATAGGCACTTGTACCCAAATCGAAAATTGTTCGGAATTGATCTACTGTTTTTGCCCTGATAATTAGGTCAAAAAGATTGGGGTTTTTGTGATAAAGGTTGGCTACCTGTGACAAACGAATAGTTGGGAAGTTATTGGGGCGCACTCCAAAAAAAGAAAGGCGAAAGCTGCCCATAGCATTCAACTGAAACTTATTTTTTAAAAAACCGAATTCCTGTTTCAGCTGTAAGAAATAAGCATCTGAACAATCCGTTTCGTCGAGCAAACCTGCCGTACCGAAAAATAGCGCCTCTATCTTTTGAAGGTCATAACCAACTTTACGCACAAGATGAAAATCAATTCGTGAGGCGATAGAAAGAAATGCTTCTCCGTTGCTATTCAACCCAAAATTCTTCATCAATAAGCAAAAAAGCACCTTCTCCCAATCATTGTTGGACGTTTCCAGAAGCTTATAAATGAGTTCTGACTTCTGTTCCAAACGTTCAATATATAAGCGCTCCAACCAGCTTTTCACAATCAAATTGTTTACCGAAGCGAAATCATTCTCGCAGTTAATGAATTTCCTTCTGCTTCGAAGCACCAGTTTTTTATACGAATTCAATACCGATTTGGGTACCAAATCTTTAACAGCTAAAGTGGAAATCTGGGTTTGATCTTTTCGAAAAATGGGAACATCGTCTTCCCATACCACATGTAGAATCACATTGTCATAATTTGGATCGGTTTCATGACCATGTACGTACCAATCGGAAGACTTTAAATGAATTTCAACATTGCCGGCCCAAACTTGCCCATTTATTTCGATCTTGGAATTGAAAAAATCGGGACCAGCACCAAAATTGTGCATCCCTACCTTATGCACCACAATACTTTCGCCTTGTATGCTTTTGAAATTTGGTCCAGGAAGCTTTTGGTATCTCCAAATGAATTGTACGAATTCCTCGCGCATTCCCCTAAAATAAATATTGGTTACCAAATACCTGCGTAGGTCAGGTCATCGCCAGATTTAAATTTAAGGTAATCCCTTTTAATGGCATTGATTTGACGTATATGGTGATAATCGTGGGCCAACCAATTGGCCAATAAGTGTTCTGCACTCTGGGCACCCAGGGTAGGATGTTGAAAGGCCTGTTTCCATTTTGGCTGTTCAAGGGATTTTAACCATTCGATAGAAACCTGTCTTTCAAAAAGGAATTTGTTCAAGACCTCCTCATAATTTTGCGCCAAATAGGCCCTTTCTTCTGGCCATTCACCCGGATGTATTGGTTTCAAGGGCAAATCAGGGGTTTCAAGTGCGTGTCGTGTTCTGGCCCTAAAATCCTCGACCTCCTCATCCAATAAATGGCAAATAATTTCGAGAAGGCACCAGGTCGATTCATTTTTCTTCCATGTAATGAGCTCTTCCGAAAGTTCTTTTAACAAACTTTCAAAAACATGCTTGTTGCGCTGCAGCTCTGGTATTATGGTATCGTGTTCCATTACGGTTCTTCTACGGCTCCTTCCCAATCGTTGAAGCCCCCCAAAAGGTTATAGGCGTTACCAAAACCTGTTTGACTCATAAGGGCGCATGCCTGTCCACTTCGGTTACCTGAACGACAATAGACATAGTAATTTTTTGATTTGTCCAATTTTTCAATTTCATCAAGAAATCCCTGACCCATATAAATATCAATGTTGGTAGCACCAGGTATGAAACCTTCTTCTACTTCTTCGGGGGTGCGTACATCCAAAATAAAGGCATTGGCATCATTTTTTAGTTGCTCGGTCCACGCTTCTTGGGTTAAATCCATGTTTATGTCTGTTTCAGTTAGATAAAAATAAAAGTCCGGAGTAGTACTCCGGACCTTAAAACTACATATTTTTTTGGGTTACGCCTTAATTGAACAGCCTATTGCCTTGGTGGTGGTCACCTCAATTTCCTCACCGGCCAACATCGCATCGACTGCATTCTCCACAAATTTCTCTTCTACCTGGGCGGCATCTTGATAGTTGTCGTCAATAGCACCTATATAGCGCACCATATTGCCGTTATCGGTTTTCTCCAAAAGATAAACATGCGGAGTTCGTGTTGCTCCGTATTGGGGATAAATTTCCTGTCCCTCATCAAGCAAATAAGGGAAGGTAAAACCTTTTTCCTGTGCCCGTGTTTTCATGGCATCAAAATTATCTCCTGGCTTTGCGGTTGTATTGTTGGGCATGATGGCAATAACAGGTACGCCAAGGGGTTTGTATTTGGCATCTAGCGCAATTATTCGGTCTTCATAAGCCACCGCATAAGGACAGGTATTACATGTGAAGATGACCAAAAAACCTTTCGCCTCATCATAATCAGAAAGTGACACCATCGTATCATCAACATTCTTGAGGGAAAAATCAGTGGCCTGATCGCCAATATCGTATCCTGCATCCAAGTTGACTGACTTTGCAGTAAATGCAAATACAAGTAATGCAAGCATGACCAATCCGGTGGTTTTAAGTGCTTTCATAGGTTATAAAAATTTATTCAGTTCTTCGTTTAATTCATCATAGGTAAAACCGTGTTCAAAGAAAACACGTTTGTCTTTATTATATATCAGGGTAGCCGGTATTCCACCGCCCCAATTTTCATCAACTTTAGGTATCCAATCGTTCATTTTTGGGTCGTCTAAGATGACCACTTTGCCCTTCAAACCCTTTTTTTCAACGAAAGGTTCTAAGCGCGACTTCCACATTGTAGGCATGTCAAGACTTACCAAAACCAACTCTACCCCATTCGCCTGTTGCTCGGCATAGGTTTTCTCAAAAGAGGGCATCTCCTCGATACAGGGTTTGCACCATGTCGCCCAAAAATTGATGATGTAGGTTTTGTTGTCATCCTTGTTAAGCAGGGGTTCTAAACCGTCAAAATCATACACTGGAAACTTAACATCCGCAGAAGGTTCCGATTTTTCAGCATCGGCATATTCCGCTGCTGGTTGGGCGTTGTCATTTTTCTGCTTGGTCGTGCAGGCCGTAAATCCCACTAAGGCCGATAAACAAAAAACATATAAGTACCTCATGATGCGCATTTTCAGGTCCTTAAAAATAACTATTGTCATCCTCGACCCTGGTCTTTTAACAAAAATTTATCGGTTAATGATTTGGTGATATGAAATTTGCACAATTATATTTGTATATACAATTGTTGTAATGACATGAATGTAGAAGAAGTTATTAAAACACAAAAGGCGCTTCCACTTGGTGGAAAAACGATTATTCATTTGCAGTTGGTTACCAATAAGGTACTTGAAAGCGTTGGCAATGCCCTAAAACCCTATGATGTTTCCCTACAACAATTTAATGTTTTGCGTATTCTGAGAGGGCAAAAAGGGAATCCCGCCAACCTATCTACCCTTAATGAACGTATGGTAACAAAAATGAGCAATACCACCCGATTGGTTGATAAGCTGATTAGCAAAGGCTATGTGAAGCGCAATGTTTGTGCTTCCAATCGTCGCAAAGTGGAAATCTTCATTACAAACACCGGAGAATCCGCATTGATCGAAATGGACAAAGCTATCGCAAACGCCGAACGCGAACTCATTAAATCTTTTACTTCTGACGAGTTAAAAAAACTGAATCTATTACTTGATAAATTTTAAAAATGAACGATATACTATCAACCCGAAACTGGCGCTATGCCACTAAAAAATTCAATCCTGACAAAAAGATTTCCCCCGAAAACCTAGACCTGCTTTTAGAAGCTATTCGACTAAGTGCATCATCTTACGGTTTGCAACCTTATAAGGTCTTTGTTGTAACTGATAAGGCATTGAGAAAACAGCTAAGGCCCGCCTCTTGGGGGCAATCTCAAATTGAAGATGCCTCGCATTTGATTGTCTTTGCCAATCAAAACAATTTTGGAGGTGAGCTGGTCGATGACTACCTATCCATTTTGTCAAAAACCAGGAACATACCCTTGGAAAATTTAAAGGGGTATGGCGATTTTGCCAAATCAAAACTTGTTGATTTACCTTCTTCGGTCAAAAGCAATTGGACCGCCAAACAAGCCTACATTGCCTTGGGTAATGCCATGCAAGCAGCGGCCGAATTAAATATTGACAGTACACCGATGGAAGGTTTTGAAGTCGAAAAATACGATGCGCTTTTGGGTCTTGAAGAACAGGGTTTGACTGCAGCTGTAGTTTTGGCCATTGGGTATCGCTCGGAAGAGGATGAAACACAACATTTGGCCAAAGTGCGTAAATCAAAAGAAGAATTATTTACTCTAATATAAATTTTACACATAATTAATTTTAACATGAAAACAACACTATTAAGTTTAGCATTGACATTGACTTTCAGCCTGGCTGGAGCAAACACCATTGATGGTGAAAAGAAAGCGGTAAAAACAGAGTCAAGCACGGTTACTTGGAAAGCTTATAAAGTTACCGGATCACATACGGGAACCGTTGCCTTGCAATCGGGTGCCTTGATGTTTGATGATGGTACATTGACCGGAGGTGAGTTTACGGTAGATATGACAACCATCGGAGCAACCGATTTGGAAGGTGGTATGAAAGGGAAATTGGATGGGCATCTCAAATCCGGAGATTTCTTTGGTGTAGAAAATCATCCAACTTCCACCTTGGTTTTTACAAAAGTTGAGGCTTCGGGTAAGAACTCGTATAAAGTTACTGGTGATTTGACCATAAAAAACATAACCAAGGCTGTGACCTTTGATGTTTCAATCTATGGAAGCAAAGCTACCGCCACCTTAAAAGTCGACCGTGCCGAATATGATGTGCGCTACGGATCTGGCAGCTTTTTTGACAATTTGGGTGACAAAACGATTTACGATGAATTTGATTTAGTGGTTGATTTGGAATTCTAAGCCGACCCAAGATTTCGAGATTATAAAAATCCCTTTCAAAAATTTGAAAGGGATTTTTATTTATTGTTTGCTTTGATCAAATTGATTTCTATATTTACACCAATGAAAATTTCGAAAAACAACTGGTGGTGGATTACCTTACGTCAAACGTCGTGAGCTAGTCCCTACTGTAACAATATTTGAGGCTTGTCATCACGACAGGCCTTTTTTAATTGAATCTATTTTGAAGATGACATTCAAATTGCAAACCACATACAAGCAAATCTTGGCGGATACAATAACGCCGGTAAGTGTATATTTGAAAATTAGGGACAAATATCCAAATAGCATCTTGCTGGAAAGTAGCGACTATCATGCTAACGATAATAGTTTCTCCTATATCTGCTGTAACCCTATTGCTTCCATAAAAATTGAAAATGAAGTAATTACTTCACGCTATCCTGACGGTAGGTCGGAAAGCAAAAATTTAACCCCAAGCAGCGATGTTCCTGCAGAACTTAACCGTTTTGCCCAGACATTTGAAGTGGAAGACCTTAAGTTCAAATTCGCTACCAATGGCCTTTTTGGTTATATCGCCTACGATGCCGTCCGCTATTTCGAAGACGTTGAAATTCATAAAAAGGAACAATCGGTCGAACTGCCTGATATTTTTTATGCGGTATATCAGAATATCATTGCGATTAACCACTTTAAAAATGAGGCTTATATTTTTTGTCATGCTTTGGATGGCAGTGATAACACCGACGAAATTATCCAATTATTGAACGTTCGAAACTTTGCTACCTATACTTTTAACAGGGAAGGTGAAGTGACTTCGAATCTTGAAGATTCAGACTATCGCGAACACGTGGCCTTGGCCAAACAGCACTGTCAAAGAGGTGACGTTTTCCAATTGGTGCTATCACGTAGGTTCTCACAAAATTTCAAGGGTGACGAGTTCAATGTATATCGCGCCCTGCGCTCGATCAATCCCTCTCCCTATTTATTTTTCTTTGACTACGGGGATTTCAAAATATTCGGTAGCTCTCCAGAGGCGCAATTGGTGGTGAAAGATCGTAAAGCCGAAATTCACCCCATTGCCGGCACCTACAAAAGAACGGGTAACGATGAACAAGATGCTGAACTGGCAAAAAAGCTTGCCGCCGATGATAAGGAAAATAGCGAACATGTGATGTTGGTTGATCTTGCGCGAAACGACCTAAGTCGAAATGGAAAGGCCGTGAATGTGGAAACCTATCGTGAGGTCCAATATTTCTCACATGTGATCCATCTGGTGTCAAAAGTTACGGGTACCAAAAAACCCGATATCTCGACCCTTAAAATTGTTGCCGACACGTTTCCTGCGGGAACGTTAAGTGGTGCCCCAAAGCACATGGCCATGCAGCTCATTGAAAAAATTGAAAAAACAAGTCGAGGTTACTATGGAGGGGCCATAGGGTTTATGGACTTCAAGGGGAATTTCAACCATGCCATTATGATTCGAACTTTTTTGAGCAAGAACCATCAATTGCATTTTCAAGCCGGCGCTGGCCTTGTTGCCGCCTCTGACCCTGAAACCGAACTACAGGAAACCTATAATAAATTAGGAGCCTTGAACAATGCCCTAGAAATCGCAGAAACTATCTAGTATGAAGAAAGTATTGATGATAGACAATTACGATAGTTTCACCTATAATCTAGTCCATTATTTGGAAGATTTGGATGCCGAAGTTATCGTTAAACGCAATGATCAGCTCACCTTGGATGAAGTTGCGGCTTTTGAGAACATTGTGTTGTCACCAGGACCCGGAATTCCAGATGAGGCAGGCTTGCTCAAAGACATCATCGCAACATATGGGGCATCTAAGCGTATTCTAGGGGTATGCTTGGGTCAGCAGGCCATCGGAGAAGTTTATGGGGGCACCTTGATCAATCTTGATGAGGTTTATCACGGTATAGCCACACCCATCGAAATAACGGGAACAGATTATATTTTCAAAGACCTTCCAAAGCAGATACAAGTAGGAAGATACCATTCTTGGGTGGTACATCCTGAACTTCCGGAAACCTTGGAGGCAACATCATTCGATGAAAACGGACAAATTATGTCTTTAAAACACAAAACATATGACGTGCGCGGGGTGCAGTTTCATCCCGAATCAGTGCTGACACCGCACGGCAAAAAAATTCTCAAAAATTGGCTAGAAAAATGAAGGAGACTTTAAACCGATTGATCAATCACGAAATCCTTGAGAAGGATGACGCCAAACAAATCTTGGTTAATATCGCCAAAGGCGATTACAATTCGAGTCAAATTGCTGCTTTTTTGACCGTTTATATGATGCGAAGCATAACCATTGAAGAATTGGAAGGCTTCCGTGATGCCCTATTGGAACTCTGCTTAGCGGTTGATTTGAAAGACTATGATCCCATTGACCTTTGTGGAACAGGAGGTGATGGAAAGGATACCTTCAATATTTCCACATTGGCCTCTTTTGTTACTGCGGGTGCCGGAATTCATGTAACCAAACACGGAAACTATGGTGTTTCATCCAAATGCGGAAGCAGCAATGTGATGGAGTTTTTAGGAATCCGGTTCAGTAACGATGCTGATTTTTTGAAAAAAACGATCGATGAAGCTGGGATTTGCGTGTTACACGCACCCTTATTCCACCCTGCTATGAAGAATGTGGCCCCTATCCGAAGGGAATTGGCTGTAAAGACCTTTTTCAACATGTTGGGGCCCATGGTCAACCCCGCCTTTCCAAAAAATCAAATGGTTGGGGTGTTCAACCTCGAACTTGCCCGTATGTATGGATATCTCTATCAAAACACGGATAAAAATTTTACGGTACTCCATGCTTTGGACGGGTATGATGAAATCAGTTTGACTGGTCTAACGAAAACCATTTCAAAAGGTTCGGAAAGTATGTTGGCACCAGCTGATTTTGGCGTTGAAACCATTGAGGCCTCTGCTATTGTGGGTGGTAACGATGTGGCTGATTCAGCCAAAATTTTTATGGAAATCCTTCAGGGAGAAGGTAGCGAAGCGCAAAACAATGTGGTTTGTGCCAATGCCGGGGTAGCTATTGCGACAGCTACGGGTATTTCGACCAAAGAAGGATTTGAAAAGGCCAAAGAATCTTTGCTAGGTAAAAAAGGCTTGGCAGCTTTAAAGAAATTACAAGCGTTAAGCAAGAACTAATGAACATTCTCGAAAATATAGTAGCCGATAAAAAAAAGGAAGTGGCTTTAAAAAAGGGAATTATTCCAGTATCCCAGCTAGAGCAATCGGTCCTTTTTGAACGAACCGGAACCTCCTTGGCGGCCGACCTTAGAACCAACCCTACAGGAATCATTTCCGAATTTAAAAGACGGTCACCATCCAAGGCTACCATCAACCAAAATGCCAATGTCGCGCAAGTTGCGCAAGGATATCAAAAGGCCGGTGCCAGCGGTATGAGCGTCTTGACCGATATCAAGTATTTTGGCGGCTCTTTGGAAGACTTATTGTTGGCACGCGCTGCGGTTCAATTGCCTTTGCTACGGAAAGAATTTATGATCGACGAATATCAGGTACTTGAAGCTAAGGCCCATGGTGCCGACGTCATTTTATTGATTGCAGCGGTATTGACCCGAGGTGAAATCAAATCCCTATCGGAACTGGCAAAAAGTTTAAACATGGAGGTACTTCTAGAAGTACATAATTTGGAAGAATTGGAAAAAGCACTGATGCCCAGTTTGGATATGCTTGGCGTAAATAACCGCAACCTTAAAACCTTCGATGTTAGTTTAGCTATCAGCAAGGAACTTTCGAGCAAAATTCCACCTGAATTTGTGAAAGTTAGTGAAAGTGGCATCAGTTCCGTTGCGGCGATTAACGAATTAAAGGAGTTTGGGTACCAAGGTTTTCTGATCGGTGAAAATTTTATGAAGACTGACAATCCTGGAGTGGCCGCCCAAAATTTCATTAAAACCCTAACGCGATGAAAATCAAGGTCTGTGGTATGAAATACAATCCGGAAGAGGTGGAGCTTCTAGCACCGGATTACATGGGCTTTATTTTCTGGGAAAATTCACCCCGAAACGTGGATGGTGTAATTCCCGGCATCTCCAGAAAAATAAAAAAAGTGGGGGTTTTTGTAAATGCAACTGTTGAAGAAGTGCTTAAGAAGGTGGCTGCATATGGGTTGCAAATGGTGCAATTGCATGGGCAAGAATCACCCGATTTATGTAAAAAACTTCAAGATTTAGGAGTTGAGGTCATCAAGGTATTTAGTGTATCGGACAGTTTTGACTTTTCGGTCTTGGCACCCTATGAAGACGTCTGTGATTACTACCTCTTCGACACCAAGGGCAAACTTCCTGGCGGTAATGGGTATGCCTTCGATTGGGAGCTTTTGGAGGATTATCCATCAACCAAGCCCTATTTCCTAAGTGGAGGAATTGGATTGGAAAATATAGATGCTATCTTGATTTTCCTATATCGACCTGAATCGAAGTTTTGTCATGCTATAGACCTGAACAGCAAATTTGAAACAGAACCGGGCCGCAAGGATATTGAACAACTAAAAGAATTTAAAAAAAGATTGGAAAATGAGCTATCACGCAAATGAAAAAGGGTACTACGGTGAGTTTGGTGGTGCATTTATACCTGAAATGCTCTTCCCCAATTGTGAGGAGTTGCGCCAAAACTATGTCCAGGTCATGGAGACCGATGAATTTCGAAGAGAATTTCAGCAACTCCTAAAAGACTATGTAGGTCGACCTACGCCCTTATATTTCGCCGAGCGACTTTCAGAAAAGTACCAAACCAAGATTTACCTTAAGCGCGAAGATCTATGTCATACCGGGGCACATAAGGTCAATAATACGATTGGGCAGATCTTAATGGCCAAGAAACTGGGTAAAAACCGCATCATTGCCGAAACCGGTGCTGGTCAACATGGTGTGGCAACGGCAACTGTGTGCGCTTTAATGGGAATTGAATGTGTGGTGTATATGGGAGAAATCGATATCGCCCGACAGGCACCCAACGTAGCACGTATGAAAATGCTCGGTGCCGAGGTTCGACCGGCAAAATCTGGAAGTAGAACCCTTAAAGATGCTACAAATGAAGCCATTCGGGATTGGATCAACAATCCGGTTGACACCCACTATATTATTGGTTCGGTTGTGGGCCCTCACCCCTACCCAGATATGGTCGCCCGATTTCAGTCCGTGATATCTGAAGAGGTCAAATGGCAATTGAAAGAAAAGGAAGGGCGCGAGCACCCCGACTACGTAGTCGCATGTGTGGGTGGGGGAAGTAATGCGGCTGGAATCTATTATCATTATTTAGACACCCCTGAAGTTGGGATTATAGCTGTTGAAGCGGCTGGTAAAGGAATCAATTCAGGAGAAAGTGCAGCCACTTCTGCATTGGGCAAGGTTGGTATCATTCATGGCAGTAAAACCCTATTGATGCAAACCCCAGATGGTCAAATCACCGAACCTTACTCTATTTCAGCTGGGTTGGATTATCCTGGGGTTGGACCGATGCACGCCCATCTGTTCAAAAGTGGTCGTGGTGAATTTATTTCGATCACAGATGATGACGCCATGACTGCGGGATTGGAACTTTCACAACTCGAGGGAATAATTCCCGCTATTGAAACCAGCCACGCCTTCGCCATTTTTAACCACCGTAAATTCGATAAGGATGCCGTTGTGGTCATCAATCTATCAGGACGTGGTGATAAAGACCTGAACACCTATATCGGTTATTTCAAAATTTAGAGAAGGCCCTATATAACTAAGGGTTAAGCGAGTACTATGAATCGAATCAAAGAAAGATTGAACACAGATAAAAAGGTATTGTCGATTTACTTTACTGCGGGTTACCCCAATTTAGGGGATACGGTTCCCATTATTCATGAATTGGAAAAATCGGGCGTCGACATGATCGAGATCGGTCTACCCTTTAGCGACCCCTTGGCCGACGGCCCAACCATTCAGGAAAGCTCCACACATGCCCTAAAAAATGGCATGACAACCGAACTCTTGTTTGAGCAACTGGCGGGAATTCGAAAAACAATTTCCATACCCTTGATTATCATGGGCTATTTTAATCCAGTTTTACAATATGGAGTAGAAGAATTTTGTGCCAAATGCCAGGAAATTGGAATCGATGGGGTTATTCTTCCCGATCTTCCGTTCGATGTATATCAAGAAGAATATGAGGCGATTTTTAAAAAACATGGACTTGGAAATACCTTTTTGATTACCCCACAGACCAGCGAAGAACGTATTCGAAAGTTGGATGCCGCATCCGATGGCTTCATTTACATGGTTAGTTCGGCAAGCACAACAGGGGCAAAAAGCGGGTTTGGAGAGGAGCAACTAAATTACTTTGAACGTATTGCCGCTCTTAAGCTTACCAATCCTCAAATAGTGGGGTTTGGCATTAGTAATGCCGAAACATTTAAAGCGGCCACGGCAAATGCAAAAGGCGCCATTATCGGTTCGGCATTTATCAAGCATTTGACCCAACACGGAGTTTCAACTATTGACAAATTTGTTGCAGGAATTCGGTAAATTCACGCTGCGATTGTAAACACCTATGAAAAAATTACTCTTTACCTTTTTTGTTCTGCTAGCGCATGCCATTTTTTCACAAGATTCCATCGCTGTCAAATCTGAAGTCGCAGATGCCATACAGGACCTACGAGAATTTGTGGCCATACCCAATGATGCCTTGGAAGCTGATGACATTGCCGACAACATCCTTTGGCTAAAAAGACAATTTGAACAACGGGGCTTTAATACGGCAGAACTGGCCACAGAGAACCTCCCCTTATTCTTCGCCGCATTACCCATGGAAGATGCCAAGCCCACACTACTCATTTATATGCACTTTGATGGGCAATCGGTTGACCCCAGTAAGTGGGCACAACCCGACCCCTATCAAATCGTATTAAAAAGACCAATAGCAGAAGGTTTTGAGACGGTTTCCTTTGAGAGTTTTAAGGATGACATTAATTATGATTGGCGATTGTTTGGGCGATCTACCTCAGACGACAAAGGACCCATTGTCATGTTCCTAAACGCCTTGGATCTCTTGAAAAAAAATAACAGGGATATGCCTTTTAATGTAAAGGTCATCTTAGACGGTGAGGAAGAAAGAGGCAGTAAACCCATTGCCAAAGCCGTCAAACAATACCGTGAACTTTTGGAAGCTGATTTTTTATTGATTGCCGATGGACCCATGCATCCTTCTGAGCGGCCCACCGTTGTCTATGGTTGCAGGGGAATAACCACCTTAACATTGACCACCTACGGACCTATAAAACATCAGCACAGCGGACATTATGGAAACTATGCACCAAATCCGGGGTTTCAATTGACCCAATTGCTGGCAACTATGAAAGATGACGAAGGGCGGGTAACCATTGCAGGGTATTACGACGGCATTACATTGGATGATGAGGTTCAAAAAATTTTAAAGAGCGTTCCTGATGACGATGCTGAAATTGCCAAAAAATTGCAATTCAAAACACCTGAGAAGGTCGGGCGATATTATCAAGAGGCCTTGCAGTATCCCAGTTTAAACATCCGGGGATTGGGTTCGGGATGGATCGGTACTAAGGCCCGCACCATAGTTCCTGAGAGTGCCACGGCTGAATTGGATTTGCGATTGGTACCGGAAAGTGACGGAAACCGACTCAAGAGCTTGGTGAAAAACCACATTAAGGCCCAAGGATTTCATGTGATAGACCATGTGCCGACCCAAGAGGAACGTATGAAATATGATAAAATCGTATCGGTTTCCGAACGCGGGGTTACCGATGCCTTTAGAACCGATTTTGAAAACAAATATGGAAAGTTCTTGGTTGAAACCTTGGCCAACACCTTTCAGGAAGAAGTAATCCAAATTCGCATTATGGGAGGTACCGTTCCCATTTCGCCTTTCATCAATGAATTGCAATTACCCGCCTTTGTGGTGCCAATGGTCAATGCAGATAACAACCAACACAGCCCTAATGAAAACCTGAAAATTGGCCAATTGGCTTATGGGGTTAAAGCCTTTTACAATCTACTTTCAAATAAGGTGCAAGATTAAGCCGAATTCCTACTGGCATTAATATTCCCGTAAAGCGAACGGGTCACTATTTTTTCATACAAAGATTTGTACGCTGAATTTTGGGTAATATGGTAGAGTGCATTCTGCTGTATCACCAATAAGGGAAGTACAATATTTTCCCTAATCTTTACCGATTCTCTCGATATGGCTTCATCTTCCATCAATATTTTATAGCCTGATATTTGAAGCAACATCTTTTCAGAAAGTTGGTACTCTTGGTGTAAAATATTCCAGAATTCACCAAATTCTGGATCCTCATTCATATAGCTGGTCAAATCAAAATTGGTCTTGGCCAAAGACATCATACTATTATGCATCAAGGCCCTAAAAAATGGCACTTCTTTGTACAACTTTTTGACCTCATCAAGTCTCCCTTCTTCCCGTAATTGGTTGATGGCCGTACCCAATCCAAAATAACCGGGCACGTTCTGCTTCAATTGACTCCATGACCCAACGAATGAAATGGCACGGAGGTCCGACAAGGTCAATTGTTTTTTATTACCGCGTTTTCCAGGGCGGCTTCCTATATTGGCCTGCGAATAATACTTCAGGGTACTTCGATGTTCTAGGTACGGAATAAACTTATCGTGCTGTTTTAGCGCTTCATATTTATCAAAACTTAATTCTGAAAGTTCTTCGATCAACTTTCGTTGTTTGGCCGATATGGTAAATTCTTTTCCAAATAGGTTATTGCTCAATCCAGCGGTGAGCAGCTGTTCAGCATTATGGATAAATTGCTCCTTGGTACCATAAGTACTTGTTATGGTCTGCCCCTGAACTGTCATTTGTATTTCATGATTGGCCACGTCTTTTGTCTGTGAAGCGTAAAACCGATGTGTCTTTCCACCTCCTCGAGCAGGCGGACCGCCCCTGCCATCAAAGAAAATAGCCTTAACCCCATTTTTCTTGCAAACTTTACTCAGGGTTTCCTTGGTTTTGAGAATGCTCCAATTTGCTTTTAAATAGCCGCCGTCTTTGGTACCATCTGAGAAACCGAGCATGATCGTGTGCACATCGTTTCTTCGGCTTAAATGCGCCCTATAAATCTTGGTATCAAAAAGGGTTTGCATAACCGATTCGGCAGCTTCCATTCCCTTCATGGTCTCGAACAAGGGAATAATATCAAAGGTGATTTCATCCGTTTTCCACCCGCACCACCGAAAAAGCGCGAATACAAAAAGAACAGAAAAAATATCTTCAGAATTGCTTATGATATAACGGTTACATCCCTGTTCCCCATTTGTCTTTTGAATACGCTTCAGTTGCGAGATATTCGTTATGGTATCCTTGACAATATCTTCCTCAAAATCATTTGGATCCAAGGAGAATTCAGTCTTCAAGAGAGCCGAAACCAATTTACTTTGACTCAATTCTTCCAGACTGTCTTTTACAATACCTTCTTTTTTCAAAATGGATTCAACGACCAAATAGTGCTTGCTATGGTCTTGCCGTACATCAAGGGTGGCGAAATGGGTCTTGAAAATATGAACTTTGTCAATCAAACGGTTCAACTCATCCAAGTACAAACTATAGTATTCGGTGATTAGTATTTGTCGTATTTCAGTGAGTCTACCTATGATTTCAGGGTAGGTCAAATAATAATTCTTTTGAAACATCGCCCGGTACAAACTTTCGTTCAAGGCATTTAGGGGATCTTGCAATTTTTTGAACGTGAGTTTTTTACGAAGCGCCTTTAATTCATTATAGTAGCACTTCATCAGGGTCACCCTTAATTCATCGGCAACCTTGCGCGTAATGCCTTCGGTTACAAAAGGATTGCCATCACGGTCACCACCCGGCCAAAATCCGAGCTTTATGATATCGTAATTGTCAAAATCCTTATTTCGAATATTGCTTTTTACATATTGAAATAAATCCCCGATAGCATCGTAATAGGTATTTCGAAGGATGTAAATAATATTTTTGGCCTCATCCAATGGGGTTGGCTTTTTTGTATTGATCAGTGAGGTCAGACCCAATTGTTGTAAGGTAGTATCGATATCATCAACCCGGTTTTCATCAATTAGACTTCGAAGTTCAGCTATAATATCAAGAACCGCCGGGGTATAAAACTGTGTGGGATGCGCAGTAAGTACAATTCGTGCACTAAAGGTCGAAAGCTTTTTATTGATTTTGTCCCAATTCTTACTTTGATTGACCAACTCAAAATAGTCTGTAATGGTCAACGATCCCGCATATTTTTGAAGCTTTGGAAAGGCCGAATCCTCAACACTGTCAAACAACACCACTTGTCGTTCTACATATTGAATGATCCAGAACATAAAGTCGATTCGTGCTTTCTCGTCCTTTAAATCGGCGAAGTGTAGAAAAAAGCTCTCGAGAATGTCTTGCGGCTTTTTACCTTCCGCCAATCCTTTTGCACACTGCTCGAATAAGAGTGGTACCAATATGCCCACATTTTCCATATTGGCATAGGGAAGGCTCAAAAAAAGGCTGTTGTAAATATTGAATTTATTGGTGACCGATTTTTTAAATTCTACCAACCTTTTGGAACGCTGCATCTCATTCATCCGATATCCCTTTTTAACATTGCTGATGGATCAAATTTCGTGATAAGCTATGGGATTTGACTCAAATTTTAAATCCATCACAAAATACCCCCCTAGCCTTGCAAACCTAACAAAGCGCAGGATATATTCAAAAAAACTTTTGGTACTGCATTACCCTGTAATCGATGGTATTGAAATTGGGGTCGGCATCTTTCAATTTCTTGTATTCGGCCAAACTCCCTACAGCTCTATTTGCTGCCCCTGAAGGTGCAGTCAAGGAAACGGTTTTTACCCATTTTTTAATCTTGGCATGCCAAAATTTATGTACACGCGGAACCTCATCGCTAACTATTTCCAGCTGCATATCGTACTGTTTTAGCAGACGTCGAAAAAAGTACTCGGGGCCATTCTTGCTGTTACCTCCAGTGAACAATATAGTATGGACCGAAGGAAAATCGTCAATATAGCGAACAATATCGCGAAGCTTGGCCTGCCGCATACCTAAATCCGAGGCATCCACTTTTTGACGTTCGGCAGACTCGACTATATCACATATCCCAATTTTTTGCTGTCTTAAAAAGGCCTTGCGCTGATCAATAGCTTGTTGCGATGTCTCAAACTTGAGCCGCAAGTCGAAAATACGGTTCAAAATTGGCCATAGCTGACCATCACGACTGCCGTAACAAAAATCAACATCGCCCTCCTTCAATTCTGGAATCGAGAATCTTGGTGGCGGAAGGGTACCCACAATCAATTTTTCCACTCCGGGGTATAAAAAAGGGGGATAAGGATGCTTATGGAGAAACATAAGTCTCAAAAGTATAACAATTTCGATTTTTTAAATCTTGTCAAAAACATTATCTTAAAGTTCTAAAAAACAACCTATTATGGGAAAAGGCGATATCAAAACCAGACGTGGAAAAATTGCAAATGGATCCTATGGGGCAAGAAGAAAACGTAAAATCAAAAAAACAACCCCATCAGATGCCAAGGCAGGAGCGGCAAAAAAGAAATAATCAATCCACCTTAAAGGTAAATTCTACCTCCCCTTCAGCGTTAATATTGATTTTATAAGTATACAGGCCCAAGGGTAAGGGATCAGAGATAGAATCAGGAACGAACCGCACTTCGGTTGAATCTGTTTCAATGGTCAGTGTATCTTGTTGATAGGCAATGTCATACTCCAAATAGTTAGAAAAGCCCTCTGGAGCAATATTTTCATAAAAAATACTGTCGTTTTCACTTCGCACCTGAACGAATCTAAAGTTTTGACCACTGTTATTCTCAATACGAACATTGGGGCCGTTGAGGTTATCATCCCTGTCCTCACAAGCGCTAAAAATGAATATTGAAATCAAAAGAAAGGCAACTAGATATCTCATGGCAAAAACTTCTAGTAAACAAACGTTTTTTACCCCAAAATATTCTATCGCACAAAAACAGGTTGATTTTCCTTCAATGTATGGGCTTGACTAAAGGTATAGTCATCGTAATCAAAGTTTTTGATGTCGTCCAAAGTCTTGGCATCAGTATCTAGAATGTAACGAACCATCGATCCCCGTGCCTTTTTGGCAAAGAAACTGACAACTTTTAGTTTATCGTTTTTCCAATCCTTAAATACGGGTGTGATTACGGGCACTTTCAAACTCTTTTCGTCAAGGGCACCATAGTATTCGTTACTCGCCAAATTGACGAACAACTCCTCATCACGCAACTCATTGTTTACATATTCTGTGAGTTGCTTTTGCCAAAATGCATACAGGTTTTTTTTACGACCAACCTTTAACGAAGTTCCCATCTCCAATCGATACGGTTGAATGAGATCAAAGGGCTTTAAAATCCCGTATAGCCCCGAAAGTATCCGCAACGTATCTTGCAATTGCTCGAACTTCTCTTGTGGAATTGAGTACGCATCAAGACCTTGATACACATCCCCATTGAATGCGTAAACAGCGGGCCGTGCATTATCTGGTGTAAAGGGCAATGAAAAATCTTGGTTGCGTTGCCAATTCAGTTCAGCCAGATTCTCAGAAATGGACATCAATTTAGAGAGTGCCCAAGGCTTCTTTTTTGCAAGGATTTTATTCAATTTCTCAGACTGCTCCAAAAAGTGCGGCATGCTGTATTTTGCCGTTGGCAATTTTGATTCAAAATCAAGTGATTTAGCAGGAGAAACAACAATTTTCATAGCACGAGAATTTTACATCAAATGTAATTAGCATTTTACAAAAAAGAAGGTTTTTTGATTGGCATTTTCGATACCAAAATTGAGAATCCCCATCCTAGGTGGTATGCTTTGAATAATTGCGCCATTTTTCAATGCACTCGGCCATATCTTGGGGCATTTCGGAGTCAAATGTCAATTGCGCATTCGTCTGTGGGTGCAAGAAACCCAAAGTTTTGGCATGAAGTGCTTGCCTGGGTAAAATCTTAAAACAATTTTCAACGAATTGTTTGTACTTGGTAAAGGTTGTTCCTTTTAAAATTTTATCCCCTCCGTAGCGTTCATCATTGAATAAGGTATGCCCAATATGCTTCATATGGGCACGTATTTGATGGGTACGTCCCGTTTCTAATCTGCAGGAAACCAAGGTCACATAACCCAGTCGCTCCAAAACTTTGTAATGGGTAATTGCTTCTTTACCATGGTCCCCTTCAGGAAAGACCGTCATTTGCAATCTATTTTTCGGACTGCGGCCTATATGTCCTTCGATAGTTCCCGAATCTTCCTTAACATTGCCCCAAACTAAGGCCACATATTCTCTTTCACTCGTTTTATCAAAAAACTGTTTGGCCAAATGGGTCATTGCCTGCTCGGTTTTCGCCACCACGAGCAAGCCTGAGGTGTCTTTGTCAATACGGTGCACCAAGCCGGGTCTATTAGAACTGTTAGTGGGCAAGTTTTCAAAATGATAGACCAACGCATTGATCAAGGTTCCCGAATAATTGCCATGCCCCGGATGTACCACCATGCCCGCGGGTTTATTTACAACAAGCAGCGCTTCATCTTCAAAAACAATATCAAGAGCAATAGCTTCTGGTTGTAATAAAAATTCATAGGGTGGATGCTCAAACAACACTTTGACCTCATCCCCAGCCTTGACTTTATAGTTCTGTTTTACGGGATTGTTGTTGACCCAAATATTACCTTGTTTGGCAGCCTGTTGGATCTTGTTTCGGGTGGCATTCTCAATAAAATTCATCAGAAATTTATCTACCCTTAAGGGCTCTTGCCCTTTTGAAGCTACAAACCTGTGATGTTCAAAAAGTTCGTCCTGATTTAGGTCCGCTGCGTCAACATCAACCATTAGTTTTGGGATTCCGCTTGAATGATAGCACTACTTGGAACAGTTCCATTACCGCAAATCAATTCAATCTTTGAGGTTTTGGGCAATTTATCGCCTGGTTTTACATACTTGCCTTTGTGTTTCATATTGTAAACCATATCCTTACCAAGCTCGTCAATATACGTTACCCTTTGTACGTCGAGCCCAACAGCTCTAAGCATAGATGCCGCATTGCGTTGGGTAACCTGAATGATATTAGGAACCGTTACCTTTTTGTAACCAGACGGATTTACAGTAAAATAAATCTTTCTATTTTCTTTGACCTTACTTCCGGCAGGCGGGTCTTGTTCTAAAATTGAGAAACGAGGAAAATCGGGATTGTAGTTCGTCGAATCCAACACCTGATAGCGAAGACCGGCTTTTTCTGCCACCTCGCGCATTTCCATGACCGACATTTTTGAGAAATCTGGGACTTCGACAAACTCCCCATGATTGGTTGTGCTTTTAAGCCAGTTTAAGGCCAAAAAACAGATGATAAGTACGGCAATCAGGGCCAGACCCAATTGGATTAAAAAAGTTCGGCTTTTCAAAAATGCAATGAAGTCTTTCATTCTGAGGTATTGAAGAACAAATATAGAAAAACGGCACTTTTTTCATTACTTTGGCAAAACGATATTTTGCTCGATATCTGAGATGTAAGTGTCTTACCTTATCGATTGAATTTGATAATTAGGTTCAATTTGTGGTCGACCGGGCTTGTCTCAATTTTATGCATTCATGAAAAAAAAGAACATTGCCATCATTATGGGTGGCTTTTCCAATGAGTATGACATCTCAATAAAGAGCGGAGATGTGGTGTTTGAACATTTAGATTCAGAAAAGTATACTGCCTATAAGGTGCTCATAACCCAAAACAAGTGGGTTTGTCTTGATACTGACAACAATGAGTATCCTATCGACAAATCAGATTTTAGTGTGTTGCTGCCGTCAAAGGTGACTTTTGACTGCGTTTTCAACGCCATACACGGCAGCCCAGGTGAAGATGGTCTACTTACGGCCTATTTTGAGCTATTAGGCATTCCGCTCACCTCATGTGGGTACTATCAGGCCGCATTGACGTTTAGCAAACGGGATTTGCTGAGTGTATTGCAACCCCACGGTATTCAATCGGCGCGTTCGTTTTTTGTGGATAAGGGGGATCGAATAGACGAACAAAGCATAATTGATACGGTAGGACTACCCTGTTTTGTCAAGGCCAATCGGGCAGGAAGCAGCTACGGAATATCCAAAGTCTATAACAAAGAAGAATTGGTTCCCGCCATCAATAAAGCCTTTAAGGAGGACAACGAAATTATTATCGAGTCTTTTTTGGATGGAACCGAGGTCTCGGTTGGGGTGATTACCTATGAGGGCAAAGTGAAGGTGTTGCCGATGACCGAAATTGTAAGCGAAAATGATTTTTTTGATTTCGAGGCCAAATATTTGGGTAAGTCTCAAGAAATAACGCCTGCAAGAATCTCTGAAGCAATTCGGTTAAAGATTGAGGGTACGGCCCAAAAAGTGTACGAGGTATTAAAATTAACCGGCTTTTCAAGAAGTGAATTTATAATCGTAGAGAACGAACCTTACCTTTTGGAGGTAAATACCACACCTGGGCTTACCGCTGAAAGCATTTTACCGCAACAGGCTCAAGAGGCTGGTCTTTCGCTTGGCGAGCTTTTTGAGAGTAGCATAATCGAGGCGTTAAAACCTCGATAAATATGTATCTTTAAACAAATAATTACCCTATGAGACGCGCTATTTTTCCGGGCTCTTTTGATCCTGTAACCTTGGGTCACTACGATATTATCAAAAGGGGCATTACTTTATTTGATGAAATCATTATTGCCATTGGTATCAATGCAGATAAAAAGTATATGTTCAGTTTGGAAGAGCGCAAGAGCTTCATCGAAAACGCCTTTAAAGATGAGCCAAAAATCAAGGTAATGACCTATGAAGGACTAACTGTTGATTTTTGTCAAAAGGTAGATGCCAATTTTATATTGAGGGGTCTACGTAACCCTGGGGACTTCGAATTCGAAAAAGCAATCGCGCATACCAATAGAAAATTATCAGAGATTGAAACCGTTTTTTTGCTTACCTCTTCTGGCAAATCATACATAAGTTCCTCCATAGTGCGCGATGTAATACGAAATGGGGGCGACTATAGCGGTTTGGTACCAAATACTGTGGTAGTAGCTGGCTAAATGCCTTTTTAGCCCTCTTTTCACCCATTCTACAACAGAATAATCAAAATTCACAACATTACTTTTCTGTAAATGTAAGAAGGACTTATTATTGGTAAGAATTTACTTACTTTTTATAACTTTGTATTTTGAAAACGGTCGTATCAAAAAATCAGACCTATCTGTTTAGACAACTTCCCAACCCCATTGCGGTGGTCAATGCGAATGGAGAAGTGGTGTTGGTTTCTGACCAATGGTTGGATTTTTTTGATATGGTTTGGGACAATACAATCGGGGCATCTATTAACGCTATTTTTTCAAATATTCACCCAGAAGTAACTTCCTATGTATCCAAATGCATGGATCATCCGGGCAATTATTCCTTTACAAGCCAAAATCCGCATTCGAAGGATACCTTGATCAAGTTTTTGGTTAAACCTTGGTACGATACCAATGAAAATCCCACAGGTACCATTATTGAGGCCCGATACCAAACTAGGCAAATACAGATGGAAGAGAAGCTCGAAAGTTTCGATGCCTTGCTTCACGGATTATCGACCATTACCAATGTAGGCATCTGGGAATATAATTTTCAAAACCAGAAGCTTTACTGGTCTAAAATGACCAAAAAAATACATGAGGTTGGGGCAGACTTTGAGCCAGAAATAGAAACGGCTATCGGTTTTTACAAGCAAGGGTATAGTCAAAATACCATTGCCATGTTGGTTCACAACGCTCTAGAAAATAAAACCCCTTTTAAAGAATGCCTCCAAATAATTACCCAAAAAGGAAAAGAACGATGGGTAATTGCCGCGGGTCAACCTTACTTTAAGAACGGTGAGGCCATCCGATTGGTTGGCACAATTCAAGACGTAACGGACGAAATTGAGACGGAAAACAAAATAAAGGACAGTGCGCAATTGTTGCAAACCTTAATGGATAATTTACCCCTAAACATCTATGTTAAGGACAAAGATTCGCGTAAAATATTGGTGAACAAATCAGAATGTGATTACCTAGGCGCCGCTGACCCTGAAGAACTAATTGGTCATTCTGATTTTGATCTTTATGACAAGCACATTGCCCAAATTTCGCGAGACGAAGATGTTGAGGTCATGAAAACCCTGACCCCAATGCTGGGGCGAGAAACAGTGAATATTCGAAAAGATGGCTCTACAACAACATTTTTAACATCAAAAATTCCTCTTCTCAACACCTATGGTGAGGCCAACGGTATTATCGGCATTAGCATGGACATCACCGAGATGAAGAATAAGGAAAATGAGTTGCACGATTTAATAAATGTAACCGCAATCCAAAACAAAAAGCTGATCAACTTTGCACATATTGTGTCACACAACCTGAGGTCACACACCTCTAATTTCACCATGCTTCTAAAGTTTTTGGTCGAGGAGAAAGACGAGAATGAAAAAAGTAGGATCATCAAAATGTTGACAGAGGCCTCAAACAACTTGACCGATACGCTTGACGATCTTAATCAAGTTGTTGAAATAAATGCGAATGTGAACATTGAAAAAGAAGAGGTAAACATAAAACAATTGATCGATAGGGTTGCCACAAATCTTTGGGCCTTTTTGAGAAAGAACAAAGCCGTGTTAGACTACGAAACCTTAAATGACAAAGCTTCCGTAAATGCAGTTCCGGCCTACCTTGATAGCATTCTGATGAACCTTTTTACCAATGCTGTCAAATACAAACATCCTGATAGGGACCCCAAAATTCAGATCACTTTTTCGAAAAATAAGAATGTTTCCATGATTTCGGTAAAGGATAATGGATTGGGCATCGATCTGGATAAACACGAAAACAAGCTTTTTGGCATGTACAAAACCTTTCATCACCATAAGGACGCAAGGGGAATAGGACTTTATATATCAAAAAACCAAATAGAGGCCATGGGCGGAAAAATCTTTGTGGAAAGTAAGGTTGGCCATGGCTCAACCTTTAATATACATCTATATGAGCGAGAATGAAAAAATCTTCATCATCGATGATGATGAAATCATAATTTTTGGAATGCGAAAATTGTTGGCTGAAGTAATTGACACGAAATATATCGCCTCATTCGAAAACGGTGAGCTTGCCCTTGACAGCATTCAATCAAAACTAAAAAATGGCGAAGAAATTCCCGAGGTCATTTTTTTAGACATCAATATGCCCATCATGGATGGATGGCAATTTTTGCAAGCCTTGTGTGAATTAGACATAGAAAAAAGAATTCGCATCAATATCATAACTTCATCGGTTGACCCTGCTGATTATGAAAAATGGCTTTATTTTCAGAAACGGACCAACCATTATTTAGATTTTCGAACCAAACCCGTTCTTAAAATTATACCAGAAGATATTTCATTCGCAAGTAAAGCTTCATAAGCTTGCGATTCCTTATTTTTGATTAGGGCGTGGGTATGTTTATGTACCCTAATAAAGACCAATAAAATGAGGTATTTCATAGTCATCTTGCTGACACTGGTGGCAGTAGGATGTAATTCTGAAAGTGCGGACGATCAGGTTCCGAACTATTTCACTGTATTTGAAAATTCAAAGGGTAAGGCCACAGCCACTTACCAAGAAACATTGGATTTTTACATCAAATTGGCCAAAGATTTTCCAGAAATCAGTATTCAGGTCATTGGTGATACCGATAGTGGATTTCCCCTACATATCGTCACCTACAATCCTGATGGCGATTTTAATTTCCAAAACCTACAAAAGGAAAAGACCCTGGTTTTGATAAACAATGGCATTCACCCAGGTGAAAGTGACGGTATTGATGCCTCGATGCTTTTGTTTAGGGATTTGGCCACTGATAAAATTAACGCCCCAAAAAATGTTGTTTTGGTCACCATTCCGATATACAATATTGGAGGTGCACTAAACAGAAACTCAACAACCCGGGCCAATCAAAATGGTCCGGAGTCTTATGGTTTTCGCGGGAATGCCCAAAACTATGACCTCAATCGAGATTTCATAAAGGCGGACACCAAAAATGCCGAAACATTTGCCAAGATTTTTCATTTGGTCAAACCTGATATTTTTATTGATACGCATGTTAGCAATGGCGCCGATTATCAATACACCTTGACGCATCTCTTTACGCAACACAACAAATTGGGTGGCGAATTGGGCGACTATCTGCAAGACAAGATGATACCGGAACTAGAGCGCCGATTAGAAAGTAGCGGATGGCCAATTACGCCTTACGTTAATGTTTTCAACAGACCACCTGAAAATGGCTTTAGTCAGTTTATGGACTATCCTAGGTACTCCACAGGATATACCACACTTTGGAACGTACTTGGAATGATGGTTGAAACCCATATGCTAAAACCGTATGATCAGCGGGTTAAGGGCACCTACGCGCTGTTAGATCAAATGGTTCAGATTGCCGAAGAAGAACATGACAACATTAAAGCCCTTCGCGAAAAAAGCAATGAACAAATAAAGAAGGCTCCAGTTTACCATATGAACTGGAAAATAGATTCAACCCGAACAACTACTCGGCCCTTTTTGGGCTTTGAGGTTGATACCCTTAAAAGTGAGGTTACCGGTCTTAACCGTTTGAAGTATGACCATAAAAAACCGTTTACACAAGACATTGTTTATTACAATTATTTCTCACCGACAGATACTGTTGAAGTTCCCGCGGCCTATATCATTAAAAAAGGGTGGCAAGCAGTAATCGAACGATTACAGCAAAATCAAATTGACTATACCCAATTGGATAAGGATACGGTCTTACAGATAGAATCTTACAAGATTCAGTCATATGCCACCCGCAAATCGCCTTATGAAGGGCATTACCTGCACTATAATACCAAAGTAAATGCCGAAGTCAAAAACATGAAGTTCAGTCAGGGAGATTATGTGGTTTCGACGAATCAAATCGGTATTCGTTACCTCCTTGAAACTTTGGAGCCCAATGCACCGGATTCGTTCTTTAACTGGAATTTTTTTGATCCCATTTTACAGCAAAAGGAAGGCTTTTCACCTTATGTTTTTGAGGATATTGCCCTAGAATTATTGACGAAAAATGAAAAACTAAGAGATTCGTTTTTATTGAAAAAGGAGACTGACCAGGCATTTTCAAAAAACTGGTATGCGCAACTGAATTGGGTCTACAAAAAGTCACCCCATTACGAATCGGCACATCTACAATATCCTGTATATAGGGTTTTAAGGAACACCAAGGCCGCTGAGGTACTTGAACTTGATTAAATACGCTCTTCGAACAATACCTTGATATTGTGATACGAATTCTCAAGCGCCTTTCGTATTTTCTTGGGACCCTTCCATTTTACATCAGTGATTCCCTCAGATTTTTGGGGCTTTAATTTGCCTTGGTAATCGGTGTGCATGGCGAACCAATACACTTGTTTTAGAGAATACGAACCGTTACGTTTGAAGATGTGATAGGTGGTGTGCAGGTACTTGTCCAAGACCAAATTCTTCACTCCGGTCTCCTCCATCACCTCGCGAACTGCCGCTTTTTCGATAGATTCGCCCTTGTCAAGTTTCCCTTTGGGCAAATCCCATTTGTTGTTTCGGTAAATAAAAAGTGCTTTCCCTTTTCGGTTTCTTACCAAGCCGCCAGCTGCGACTACAATCGGAATTTTACTGCTGAATTTTTCTAAGATGCTATCGCCAGGATCAAATATATAAGCCTCCTTGAGTACTTTTTTCGATAGGGATTGAATGGCATATTGAATGGCGTCATCTTCCATCAAAAAAAGATTGCCATTTATGTTGGCAGGCTTTTCTGTGGTCAAAATCAGGGGGGATTCATTGACGAAAACTTTATACATTTGCGCAATGGTTTTAGAAAAGGACAGCGCTAAAAAGACAGCCGAACTTCTGTTACAAATTAATGCAATTAAGTTGAGACCTGAAAATCCATTTACATGGGCTTCAGGCTGGAAATCACCCATATATTGTGATAACCGTATCATTCTTTCACACCCCACAATTCGATCCTATGTAGGCAAGACTATGGCCAAGCAGGTTGAATCGCTGTATGGCAAACCAGATGTCATTGCCGGGGTAGCCACAGGAGCCATAGGAATCGGTATTTTGGTAGCGGAGGCCTTGGACCTTCCCTTTGTGTATGTTCGCCCCGAACCAAAATCGCACGGCAGACAGAATCAGATTGAAGGAAGTTTACAAACGGGCCAATCTGTTGTAGTCATCGAAGATCTGATAAGTACAGGTAAAAGCAGTTTGAACGCAGTTCGTGCACTTCAGGAGGCTGGTGCCAATGTTTTGGGAATGTTGGCGATATTCACCTATAATTTTGAAACTGCGGTTGAGAATTTCAAGCAGGCGAAGGTACAGTTACATACCCTTTCAGATTATCAAAGTTTGATTCAGCAAGCCGCAGCAACCAATTATGTTGAAAGTGGTCAGTTAGAGACCTTGAGCGAATGGAGAAGGAATCCACAACAATGGAAAAAATAGAATTATGCATATAGAAGTAGAAAAAAAAGTGATTGACCAAAGCCCTGAAACGGTTTTCAATTTTTTGACGAACGTCGATAACTTTGAGGTGCTAATGCCGGAAAACAAATCTGTATTCGAGGTCTACGATGAAAACACCTTTAGATTTGGGTTGTCGGGAATGCCCGAAATCGTATTGCGAAAGGAGGAACAAACAGAATTTTCCAAACTGGTTTTCGGTGCCGCAAGCAGTAAGCTTGATTTTAATCTAACCATTGATATTCAAGAGCTTGATGCTTCAAAAAGTGAGGTAGGTTTATCTTTTGACGGAAAGTTTAATGCAATGATGGGAATGATGATCAAGGGCCCCATCACGAATTTTATGAAGACGCTTTCTGATAATATGGATAAAATCAGTTAAGCATCATAGCGATTTCCTTAAGGTCGAATGCAACAATCTTTCTTCCTTCAATCTCAACGTTCAGCTTACCGGTATCGGAAATCCCTCGAATAATTCCAGAAAAGTTGACACCATCAATACCTTTAAAGGTTGAGGGTTTGTCTTTGCGAAATAGTACGGCTTCATAATGCTGCTGCAACCTATTGAAACCTTTTTCCGGTAGTGCGGCAAATTGAGCATATAGCTTTTGGGCAATTCCTGTCATTAATTCATCCAGATCAAAGCTCTTATTACAAACCAGCTTTAAAGACGAGGCCTTTTCCATGCCATCAAAATTTGTCTGATTCACGTTAAGCCCAATTCCAATTATTGCGGATTTAATGGTGCCAGATGCAAAGGTGTTTTCAATTAAAATGCCGCAAATCTTCTTTTGGCCTGACATAATGTCGTTCGGCCATTTAACCCTTAAATCGGGCACATCATATTCATCCAAACAGTTGTAGACCGCCAAGGCCGTGCACATACCGATGGCAAATTGATGCCGTATGGCAAGGTCTCCAATTCTTTTGAAGATACTGAAAGTGAGGTTTTTACCTTTTTCAGATTGCCAAACTGCACCACGCTGTCCCCGCCCTTCGAACTGGTCTTCTGTGACCACAATGGTAAAATCTTCCAATTGCTTTTCAACTGACAATTTCTTTAGATAAAGATTGGTTGAATGAGTGGCATCAAGTTTGATTATTTGCATAGGATCTCCAAGTGTTTGAACGTCCAAGTGATATGTTAAAACCTAGGGTCAAGAAAGCAAAAAAAGCATAAATTTGTAGAAACTAAAATTTTTGAATGCAGAAAACGAATGCTAGCGCAGATGAACTCATAGCCTTAATTATACACGGAATAGAAGAAGTCAAAGGACTTGACATTAATCTTCTTGATTTAAGGGAAATTGAAAATACTGTTTGCGACTACTTTGTGATTTGTAATGGCACTTCCAATACGCATGTCAATGCGATTGTTTCATCCATCAGAAAAACTGTTAGCAAAGAAATCAAGGATAAACCTTGGCATGTTGAGGGTTCTGATAATGCCGAATGGGTGTTGATGGATTATGTGAATGTTGTTGTTCATGTATTTCAAAAACACGTTAGAGACTTCTACGATATTGAAGGGCTTTGGGGAGATGCAAAGGTGACCCTTGTGGAGAGTAGCTATAATCAATAGATCATGTCAAAAGAAAACAATCAAAATACGCCAAAAAAACCGCGCTTTAGTTCATGGTGGATCTATGGTGTAATCATTGCCTTTATATTGGGTTTCCAGTTTTTTGGCAGTGGTGCTTTTTCAAGCACAGAAACCACAACCACTTCAGAGTTGCAGGAATTTTTACGGAATGGTGATATTGCCAAAATCATCATTATAAAAAATCGGGGGCAAGCCAAGGTATTCTTAACCGATGCGGCCCTTCAAAAGGACGTGCACAAGGCCGTCGCCGATAAACCCTTGATTCCATCCACAGGCGTGGTGCCGCAATATGTACTGGATTTTGGGGATTTACAGATTTTTCAAAACGAAATAAACCAAATCAAAACAGACAATAGCCTTGACACTATTGTCGAATTCGATACCGAAAACAACATTCTTCAAGATTTGCTGCTGTCCTTATTGCCATTTGCGCTAATTATTGGCATATGGATTTACTTGATGCGCAGAATGTCAGGCGGCGGTGCAGGAGGCGCAGGTGGGCAAATATTCAACATCGGCAAATCGAAGGCCAAATTGTTTGATGAAAAAACAGATACCCGCACCTCGTTCAAAGATGTGGCCGGTCTTGAAGGGGCAAAGGAAGAAGTTCAAGAAATTGTGGAATTCCTGAAAAATCCTGACAAGTATACATCACTTGGAGGGAAAATACCTAAAGGTGCCTTACTTGTAGGCCCTCCCGGAACAGGTAAAACCTTATTGGCAAAAGCCGTGGCCGGCGAGGCCAAAGTACCCTTCTTTTCACTTTCGGGTTCTGATTTTGTGGAGATGTTTGTTGGTGTGGGTGCTTCAAGGGTTAGGGATTTATTCAAGCAAGCCAAGGATAAATCACCATCCATTATTTTCATCGATGAGATTGATGCCATCGGACGCGCCCGTGGAAAGAACAATTTTACAGGCTCTAATGATGAGCGTGAAAATACACTGAACCAATTACTGACCGAAATGGACGGTTTCGGCACCAATACCAATGTTATTGTCTTGGCAGCCACCAACCGCGCCGACGTTTTGGACAAAGCCCTTATGCGTGCCGGACGATTTGATCGACAGATTTATGTTGACCTTCCTGATTTAAGGGAGCGTAAGGAAATTTTTGAGGTACATCTGAGACCCATAAAGACTGCCGAAACCCTCGATTTGGATTTCTTGGCGAAGCAGACCCCTGGGTTCTCAGGAGCGGATATTGCCAATGTTTGTAACGAGGCGGCGCTTATTGCTGCCCGAAATGAAAAGAAAGCCGTTGACAAACAAGACTTTCTTGACGCCGTCGATCGTATTGTTGGTGGGCTGGAAAAGAAGAATAAGATCATTACCCAAGAAGAGAAAAAGACAATTGCTTATCATGAAGCGGGCCATGCCACAGTCAGTTGGATGTTGGAGCATGCAGCACCCCTGGTAAAGGTGACTATTGTACCTAGAGGGCAATCTTTGGGGGCGGCATGGTATTTACCGGAAGAACGTTTGATCGTTCGACCTGAACAGATGCTTGATGAAATGTGTGCGACCATGGGTGGTAGAGCCGCGGAAAAAGTGATTTTCAATAAAATCTCAACAGGAGCCCTTAGCGATTTGGAAAAGGTGACCAAACAAGCTCGGGCCATGGTGACCATTTACGGCCTCAACGAACAATTGGGGAACATTACCTATTATGATTCCTCTGGACAAAATGAATATGGATTTACAAAGCCATATAGTGAGGAAACTGCCCAAAAGATTGATGAGGAGATTTCCAAAATAATTGAAGAACAATACCAACGTGCAATAAAACTATTGCAGAAAAATAAGAGCAAGCTAACCGAACTTGCCGATCGACTTCTTGAAAAAGAGGTGATATTTAAAGATGACCTAGAAAAGATTTTTGGAAAACGACCCTTTGATAAAGAGGAAATTCCAGTTCCCTCACCTAACGGAGAAGAGAAAAAGGAAGTTGCAAAAGAGGAGAAAAAATAGACTTATCATTTTTTAATGGGTGTATTTGGTAAACTTTTCGGCGGAGGAAAAAAAGTTTCCAAAGAAACTGTGGAAACCAGGGGCGAACATGCGCCTGATTTAAAAATTCCAGTAGACGAAAAATTTACCATTTACTTCAAAAAAAATGGGGGGAAATTCATTTACTGTGAAAACTTTTCAGAAGTATCCCAGGCCTTGCACAACATCATATCTGAAAACGATTGGCAGCAACGTTACTTTTACGCCCTTGACCAAAGATTGAAGGAACGGTTTGTTTCTGAAAACATCTTGTTCACTGATTTGCGAAATGAAAGTGAGGTCTTTTTCACGACCTGCGAACATTTAATAGCACACAATGGTTCTATTTTGGTTTGTTCGAACCAAATCAAAGGAAAAAAATTAAGTGAACTCCCTTCCAATCTGATCGTTTTTGCCACTACAAGCCAGCTTGTAGATTCGATAAGTCAAGCTTTGCAGCTTATTAAAGAAAATTACGGCAAAAACATTCCAGATAATATTACTACGCTGAAACATTTCCAGCCTACGGCCGAAAACAAAAATGATTTTCTTTCTTATGGCAGTAGCTCGAAAAATGTCTACCTTTTGCTCTTGGAAGACTACTAAATCAAAATGAAAGAGGTTTTAAGGAGAGCCCTCACAGGTGGCGTATATGTTGTGCTATTGCTCTCAGCTGTTTTTTTAAGTTCAGACGCATTCGATTTTTTGTTCATGGTATTTGGCCTTGCCTGCCTTTATGAATTTAAAAGGTTGGTAAAGATCAAAGGGTATTACATTTTTGTGGCCTATCTGGTACTGTGGTGGTGTTACATTTACTTAGTTGATGACAGTGTATTGATAACGCTGTTGATGTTACTGACCATTACCGTTGATTTGGCCCTTTTGGCCTATTTGTTTACCAAGAAACAGATTGATTTAAATGCCTTGCAAAAGTTTCTTATTGCTTTACTGTATATTGGTGGTGGTTGCATTTTCTTGACCATGATTCCCTATAAAGAGAGTGAATTCGCCAAGCTTTTGATAATTGGGGTGTTTATACTTATTTGGGTGAATGACTCCTTTGCTTATTTGGTTGGAAAGAGTATTGGCCGGACAAAAATTTTTCCTTCAATTTCTCCTAAAAAAACGCTTGAAGGTTATCTAGGAGGTTTTATTTTTGCATTGTCCGCAGCTTACTTGCTTGCCAAATACGAGGGAAAGCTTAGCCTTACCGAGTGGTTGATTTTGGCAACGGTTATTGTAATAATGGGGGCTTTGGGAGATTTATTGGAGTCAAAATTTAAAAGGCTAGCCGGAGTGAAGGATAGTGGTGCGATTTTACCGGGTCACGGAGGAATGTTGGACCGCTTGGATAGTTTGGTTTTCGCCGCACCTTTTGCTTACTTGACCTTAATGCTATTTTAACATGTTTCATAGAGAAGGACAAAAAATTATTCTAACCACCTTTTTTCTGGTGGTTGCCATCGTGTTGTTGGCACATTACTTTATTGCGCTTGATTGGGTGAAGTGGACCGTACAAATAGCCAGTGTTATCATGCTGGTGCTGGTACTTCAATTCTTTAGAAATCCCAAACGGCCAGTGACCCCGGTTTTTGATGAAATATTGGCCCCTGTTGATGGAAAGATTGTCATTATTGATGAGGTTGAAGAACCAGAATATTTTAAAGATCGTAGAAAACAGGTGTCCATTTTTATGTCACCACTCAATGTGCATGTAACACGTTACGCGATAAGTGGCACAGTCACTTATTCAAAATACCACCCAGGAAAGTATTTAGTGGCTTGGCATCCAAAATCAAGTACCAAGAATGAACGAACAACCGTTGTTATTCATACACCCATGTTTGGTGAGGTGTTGTACCGTCAAATTGCCGGTGCAGTTGCCCGAAGAATCGTGAATTATGCAGAAGAAGGGGAACAGGTAACCCAGGGCGCAGATGCTGGTTTTATAAAATTCGGCTCTAGAGTAGATCTCTTTTTGCCTTTGGACACGGTAATTAACGTGAATCTTGATCAAAAAGTTATCGGTGCAAAAACAAGTATAGCCTCTGTACCCAGCCAAGATGGTTGATAATAAACTCAAAAAACAGTTTGATGACGCGGTAGCGATGGTAAACCGCTATGACAAACCTCTTCCCGCGGACTTGTTATTAAAATTATACGCGTATTACAAAATCGCCAATAAAAACTTTGAGAATCCTGGTAGCAAGACCCCTCTGATCAACGCCTTTAAAGCCAACGCACTGATTCAGGCCCAAAATATTAGTGTTGAAGAGGCGATGAAGAACTACATCAAACTGGCGAAAAAAGAGATCAAAAAGAAGAAATAAGTCGCTCTTTTGTTTCGTATTTTGAAAAATAGATGCCTCCTAGAATACTAACCACAAAATATATAGCGACGAGATAGTCACCGAACGGCATAAAATCAGCTATTCCAAACCATCCTCCTGTAACATACATCAAAATCAACCCAGCAATTCCGCGGAATACTTCAATGTAAACCGCATAATTTTTGCGATCCATCAGGGTGGTGTAACCATAAATTCCAACAAAAACAAAAGCGGCATAAATCAACAAATTATTGAACCCGATTTCTGAATAATTATAAAACATGAATAGCATGAGCGCGGTACAACTCAATAACTGAAATATCGTATATCCTTTTAGCGCATTGGAGGCCTTGGGCTGGTACTTTTTAAAATTATAGACATCCTCAATTTTCGAAATAGGATATTTCGCAGCTACGTCCTTGGGCCGCCAACCTGTTGGCATAAACCAGATACGCAGTTTATCCCACCAGCTTTTTGTGCGCCAGGCATCAACGCAAAGCCGCCAAAAATGTTGAAAATTGATAATAATGGGATTCCACGTGGAGGCCGGCTTCAATACGCCATACTGTGGTGGCACTTCATCCAACTCTTCTTGAAAAGTGCCAAACATCCGATCCCAAACACATAAAATTTGCCCTAAATTCTTGTCAATGTATTCTGGGTTTATCGCATGGTGAACCCTGTGTTGTGATGGCGTTACAATTATATATTCTAACCATCCCATTTTTCCAATATGTTGTGTGTGGTACCAAAATTGGGCAAATAGGTGCAACGGGCCCAAAACGGCAATAACCTCATTGGGTACACCCAAGATAGCCGCAGGAATCAATAAAATGGCAAAATAGCCAACCACATTCGAAATGGACTGCCGAAGCGCACATGCCAAATTAAACTCTTCACTACTATGGTGTATGACATGTTGATTCCAAAAAAGATTGACATGGTGACTCAATCTATGATTCCAATACCCTGCAAAATCGATTGCAATAAAGGCAACAAGCCATACTGCCCAAGTGGCCTTGATTTCATATAAAGCCAAATATTTTAAGAGGAAGGGATAGCTAACCAGAACAAGTGCCAATCCTAATGAATCTTTGATGATATTGGTAAGTCCTGAACTCAGGCTACTTACCGTATCCATCACGTTGTGCTTCTGGTTCTTAACGAAATAACCATAAAGGATCTCGATGAGCACCAAACCCACAAAAAATGGTATCGCATATAACAAGGCATTTGCATAAGTTTCCATAGACTAAAGATACGAATTCATGTTTTTGATGTCTTCAGCAGTAGTCAAATCAGGCAGTTCCTCATTGACGGAAAAGCAGGCCATACATTGCGGATTTTCAGCTATCGCCGCTCGAACTGCTTCCGGTAACTCCTTCTCTTTTCGCACCGGGTGCAATGGGCACGCTTCTAAGAATGGATAAATTTGAATGCCTGAAAAGTTAAAGATATTCATGCTAATAGATAAGTCTCCTTGACTATCCCTGTAATGATCCATCTCACTAGTTTTGGGCTTTTCAATAATTTGTTGCAGATACCCCATGGCATCTATATGCATTACCGCAAATTTTGATAGGCGTTCGTCGTCAAATCCTAAACTTGAGCCTTTATATCCAATTGTGGCGTGCGAAGCTTCTCGTACTTGCCTTAGCATTCCCATTACTCTAGTAGAATAGAGATTATCACCATTGCACACTGTAAAATATGCTTTTTGCAGTTCGGGATATTGATCCAAACACTGTTGTACCGCATCAGCGGTCCCCAAAGGTTTGCTGTGGTTGGATGGAAGGTATTGGATGGCCAATCTTATCTCCAATTCCCGAAAGTCTTTCTTAAAGGATTGCAAGAATGAAATAAAAGCACCATTGTCTTTTGAAGTGATCAAATAAACGGATTGATATCCCGCCTCCTGGGCATTACGCAATAAAAAATACAGTAGCGGTCTGCCCTTGTGGTCAAGAGGTATTAGGCTTTTATGCAGGTTTTTGGCCGCTTCCAAAACCTCATCGTTCAAATCCGATTCTGCCAAGCTTTTCTTCATTCGCGATGAGGCGCCCCCGGCCATAATGAGCAGGCTATTGTTTTTCATGTGTTCAATGATGTCAATTCTACTTCATATGCGGCCTTCGCACCTTGGTCCAAAAAGGCATCAATCACCCTTTGCTTTGAATCCTTATTCACTAAGGCAACCATACAACCGCCACCGCCAGATCCGATGATTTTTGCGCCAAAGGCACCTGCAGAAACCGCTGCCTTTACCATGTTGGCCATTTGTTTAGGGGTGTTTTGGATTCGATTTTCCAAAATATCTTGATGTGCATTCATCAAATGACCAAGTTCAACGCAATTGTCATCAACTGTTGACAAGAGCCGGTAGGCATTCTTTGTGATGTCGTAATTGTGAATGGCGGCGTACCAATGATCATTGTATAAATCTGAGACCTTATTTGCATACCTATCAAAGTCTTCCAAAACAGCATGTTGTATATCAAATGCTGGATGTGCTTTCTTCACTTCGGCAATTGCCCGTTCTTGAAAGAGACGTCCATTACTCAATACATCCAATGTTTGTTTTTTAAGACCTGATTCGGCAACCACTAGGGTACCGAATCTTCCGACAAGTTGTTCGGTTCTTCCTGTTTGGGTATCTATATATAGCAATCCCCCTTGAGCAATTGTATATTGATCCATCAGACCCCCGGGCTGGTTAAAAAATTTAACCTCTGCCTCATAGGCAAATTGTCCGATTTCTTCATTGGTCACTTCGGTAGTTTGCTGCTGGGCCACCAAAAAACGTATCCATGCGACAATCAAAGCCGATGAACTTGATAGTCCGGCATTGAGGGGAATATTTCCAGAAATCGAAACTTGATATCCCTGTTGAAAATCAAATCCTTTTTTCTTGAGTACCGCCATTCCCGATCGAAAATAATCCTGTGCTTCCACCTGTTCGAGTGGATCATCAATGGCAATGGTTCGACTTTCCTTCAAATCTAAAAGTTCGATTTCATACCGTTTGGATTTGATTGGCCTAGCGTTCAACTCAATAAACCGGTTTATGGTTCCGGCTATGACGGGAAGGCCCAAATAGTCTTGATGGTCGCCAAAAAAACAGATCCTAGACGGAACTTTAATCGAAATCATTCTCTAGGTAACAATTTGAAGAGGTTGGGTATCCTTCCAATTGCCCCTGGTGAAATCTGGGAAAGGTTGTGGTGCGCCCCCACTGGCAACAGATCGTTCACTCAGCGGTGAGACAGCACTCCAAAAACAACCCTCATAAACATTTTGATCTAAGGGTAGACCTTTTTGTAGGCATTCGACGATGCGGTAGACCATTATTCCATCCATTCCCCCATGACCACTGCCTGCGGCGGTTTGGTTGAGGCGTTTGTACAAAGGATGGTCGTACTTTTCATAAAGCACTTCCAGTTGCTCACCTTGCACCCAGCTATGATGATCTTTGGTCAAACCTAAAACACCCCCTTCTAGAGCGACCCGGGTCGGGAAACCTGCCAAGGTCCCTTTAGAACCTTGAATCAAATTTAAACGGGAATAAGGTCTCGGGCTCGTTTCATCCCATTGGATCATCACAGTTCTTCCCAAATGTGTTTTCACAATAGAAGTATTCAAGTCGCCTCCTTTGAAGGTTAATTGATTCCATTTGTGATCTTCCGGATAGTTCTTTTCGGCGAATTTTTTTCGCCCCATCGATGGCGTAGAAAAGGACACCAAACTGCCAAAACTGTCCTCACTTCTTCCCAAATTCATGTATTGGGCCACGGGTCCCAAACCATGTGTCGGATACAAATTGCCATTGCGATTGGCATAATGATAGGTCCGCCATGAACCTGTGCCGCGTTCCTGTTCTTCCATCTGCCATCTTAGCTCGTGAATATAAGCCGCTTCGGCATGTAGTAATTCACCTATTACCCCTTTCCTGCACATATTAAGAAATAACAACTCATCACGACCATAGTTGACATTTTCGAGCATCATGCAATGCTTTTTGGAGGCTTCAGAAGTATCCACTATGTCCCACATTTCCTGCAAGGTCAAGGCAATGGGCACCTCAACCATGGCATGTGCGCCCATCTTCATACTTTCAATGGCCATGGGGGCATGATTGGCCCAATTGGTGGCAATAAACACAACATCAGGTCGAACCTCCGCCAACATGGTCTTCCATTTATCTTCCGCACCCCAATACAACTTGATATTTTGATGACGGCTTTCATCCGATACTTCTCTGACCCATGTTACTTTTTCTTTGACAAGGTCTTCATAGAGGTCAGAAATGGCCACCACCTCAGTTCCTGGTAGTGCAGCCAAAAATTTGAGATGATACCCCCCTCGTGCACCAACCCCAATAAAAGCTGCTCGTACATTTTCGATACTGGGTGCTGCAAAATCTCCCATATAGGTTGCTGCCTGTTTACGTTCAGACTGACCGTACAAATACTCAGGATAAAATGCTGATGCCCCAAGGGCAGCTGAAGCTAGTGACGTCTTTTTAAGAAAATCCCTGCGATCTAGTTTTTTCATTCCGCTAAATGCTTTGTAAAGAAATCTATTGTTCTTCCCCAGGCCAACTCGGCAGCCGCTTCGTTATACCGTGGGGTAGAAGTATTGTGAAAACCGTGGTTGACGTTAGGATATACGAAGGCTTGGTATTCTTTTCCGTGTTCCTTTAAGGCCGCTTCATACGCTGGCCAACCGGCATTCACCCTTTCATCCAACCCTGCAAATTGAAGCATCAATGGTGCATTTATTTGGTCTATATTTTCTTTGGGTTGGCCGCCATAAAAGGGAACAGCAGCTGCCAAATCAGAAACCTTTACTGCCATCATATTAGAAATCCATCCCCCAAAACAAAATCCGACCACACCGATTCTTCCCGAGCAATCTTTATGGTTCTTTAGGTAGTTGAAGGCGGCAATAAAATCTTCCAACATTTCATTGCGGTCGCGCTTGCGCTGCATCGCCCGTCCTTCATCATCATTTCCAGGATATCCACCAAGTGGACTCAAGGCATCAGGTGCCAAGGTAATAAAACCGGCCAGAGCAGCCCTGCGCGCCGTGTCTTCGATGTAGGGGTTCAAGCCTCTATTTTCATGAACGATCACAATACCACCCAAGGTTCCTTCAAAGTTTTTTGGTTTCGAAAGCAAACCCTTGATTTCACCACCACCCTTGGCCGATTCATAAGTGAAGTAGTCTGAATCCAACTCTGGGTCATTAGGATCGACCAAAAGGGTGTCGATGTAATTTGGCAGCATAAAACTCATAAGGGAAGCCACTGTAATTCCGCCCACGGCGTAAACCGACAACTTCTCCATAAACTCTCGTCGTTGAATCTTGTTGTGGGCATAATCATCATACAAATCAAATACCTCTTGTTTGACGTCTTCTCGTTTTAATTTTTTCATGGTGTTCTTTTAATCTGCTGATTTGTAAATAAATTCAATGATCCGTTCCGCGTTGATAAAACCCGAACCGTGGGTTTCATCCCATTCTTTTGATAATCCCAAAATTTGGGTCTGTTCTAGGGAATTGCCCTCATTTCGGGCATTGACCACGCGATCTCGGAGTTCGACCAAGACCTCTTTATAGCTTTTCAATTCGGTCTTGCTGGCTATTTTACCATGCCCCGGTATGATCTTGGTTTCTTCATCGATCATACCCAAAACCATGGTCACATTTGCAATCAACCCATCAACATCACCGCCGGAGTTAAGATCGATATAGGGGTATCGGCCCACGAAAAAGTTATCCCCCATATGGATCACATTATCCCCAGGAAAATAATAATAAGAATCACCATCTGTATGGGCTGGGTAGACATACATTGCATGCATACTGTTGCCATCGCCTAGATACAGGGTCATCTTGTCATTAAAAGTGATAACGGGCAATGCCGCCTGTGGTTTGGGTTCAGAAATACGTCCTCCTCCCCTGTCCTGTTTGGTTGCCATGCGCTGCCGAACATTTTCATGGGCTATGATCAAAGCTCCTTGGTTGGCCATATTTTCATTGCCACCTGTATGGTCTCCGTGCCAGTGGGTATTCAATACGAATTTTACAGGTTTATCCGTAAGGGTTTTGATATGCTCCAAAATCTTCTCGGTCAATGGGCCAAATTGGTCGTCAATGACATAGGCGTTTTCTTTACCAATGGCTAGGCCAATATTTCCGCCTGCACCAAAAAGTACATGAATATTATCTGAAAGTTGTTCTGAGGTAATTTCTACCGTACTCCAATCGCGCTGGGCCTGCATTGAAATTACACATAGAATTGTAAGAAAACAGGTTAACTTTTTCATTTTTAAATGAATTGGTTTTTAGAAAAGTAGTACAATTTTTAACAACTCAGATCAAAAAAATAGTTTAGTTAAAAACTATTTCTATTTGCGCTGAATTGCACATAGCTTTGTGCCTTTATTATCTAAGGTGAAAAACGCCATTATTTTTATGCTTATCAGTACGGCATCATTTTCTATGATGAATGCCTTCATTAAGTACTTAGAGCACATTCCTGGGTTTCAGTTGGTTTTTTTTAGGTCGGTAACCTCCTTCGTTTTTGCCACTACCTTTCTTTTAAAGAACAACATTTCTCCCTTGGGCAATCAACGCCGACTCCTTTCGATACGGGCAATTTTTGGATTGATCTCGATGAGTCTTTTCTTTTTATCCTTCAAGTATCTTCCTATAGGAACGGCGGTCTCCTTGCGCTATATCGCTCCTATTTTTGCAGCACTTTTTGCCATTTTTTTACTCAAGGAAAAACTCAAGCCCATTCAGTTGTTGTTCTTTTTTATGGCTTTTGCAGGGGTGATAATCCTAAAAGGATTTGACCCAAATGTGAGCAATTTAGGAATGGCCCTGGTCATAACGGCTTCTGTATTTACAGGACTTGTTTACATCTATATTCGAAAAATAGGAAATCGAGATCACCCGGTGGTAGTGGTCAACTATTTTATGTTCTTAGCAACACTGGTTGGCGGAATTATCAGTCTTTTTATTTGGGTGCAACCCAAAGGATGGGATTGGATTTTGTTAGGAAGCTTAGGGGTATTCGGCTATTTCGGTCAAGTATATATGACCAAGGCCTTCCAAATGGCTGCTACCAATCGAGTAGCACCGATAAAATATACAGAGGTCATCTTTACGATTTTTATAGGTGTATTTTGGTTCCAAGACACCTATAGCCTTTGGAGTTTTCTGGGATTGTTCCTAATTGTTGGGGGATTAATCTTAAATACCTTGGTAAAGAGGAATTAAAACTTCATAATCGAAATGATAATACCCATAAACTTGAGGTTGAAGATATCCAAAATGTAGAAATATAAGCCCGACTAAAACTATTGTATAAAATCAACACCAGTTTTTGATTTCACATCTTCCAAGTTTGCTCCGGGCATTAATTCTAATAAACGCAGCTTTCCGTTAACAAAATCAAATACGGCCAAATCCGTAATAATCATGTCCACAACACCTCCGGCAGTAATTGGTAAGGTGCAATTTTTGACAATTTTAGGGCTTCCATCTCGATTGGAATGCGTCATGGTTATTATTAATCTTTTGGCACAAGCAGCCAAATCCATAGCTCCGCCAACTCCTAAAAGTGGTTTGCCCGGTACCGCCCAATTGGCTAGATTGGCTTTAGAATCAACTTGGAGACCACCCATAATTGCCACATCAATATGCCCCCCCCGAATCATGGCAAAGGAGTCGGAACTATCAAAGTAGCTACCTCCTGCTAAGATGGTAACAGGAACTTTGCCAGCATTTACGGGATAATCCATTGCTCCGCCACCATCCTCTGGGGCTGGACCCACCCCTACCATACCATTCTCAGTATGCAAAATAATGCCGTGCTCTTCTTTAATGAAATCAGCGACCAAAGTAGGAATACCAATACCCAAGTTGACAACATTACCCGTTTTTAGCTCTGTAAATGCACGACGGGCCATCTGTATCCGGTTGGCATCTGCCTTCTTTTTGCTTGCTGAAAGATTCGCACTTGTACCAAGGTGGTCCAAGGTCATTTTCTCCTGCACCAAATAATCCACAAAGCAACCGGGAGTATGAATTTGATTGGGGTCAATTTCTCCAACCGGAACAATTTCCTCTACTTCGGCAATAACCAAATCGGCTGCCATGGCCATCGCCTTATTGAAGTTCTGTTCGGTCATTCTGTAGGTTAAGTTTCCTGCCGTATCAGCTTTCCATGCACGAATAAAGGCAACATTAGCGTGTATGGCTTCTTCAAGCACATATTGTATTCCATTAATCTCTTTAGTTTCCTTACCATCCGCAATTAGTGTACCAGCTGAGGTTGGCGTGTAAAAAGCAGGGATTCCGGCTCCTCCTGCGCGAAGAGCTTCAGCAAGGGTTCCTTGCGGTCGAAGTTCATATTCCACCGTATTTTCTTGGGCAGCTTTTACTGCATCCGGATTGCTTGTAAAAAAAGATCCTATCATTTTTTTTAACTGCCCATTATTTAGCAAACGACCGCCACCAATACCCGGTTCACCTACGTTGTTACCAACGAAGGTAAGACCTCTAATATCAGTTTCGGCCAAGGCATGTATAAGATGAACTGGATTGCCAGTCATACCAAATCCTCCTCCTAAGATGATATCTCCATTTTTGACCATTGAAGCAGCCTCTTTGCTAGTTATTATAGGTACTTTTTTCATTCTTTAGACTTTTTCTAGTATTACAGCATAACCCTGTCCCACACCAACACACATGGTCGCCAGGCCATATTTTTTATTCTGATTTTGAAGTTCACAAGCAAGACTATAGGTAATCCTTGTTCCAGTCACTCCGAGCGGATGGCCTATGGCGATTGCCCCACCATTTGGATTTATCCTAGGGTCATCATCTTTAATACCCAACTCTCTCATACAAGCCAAAGCCTGGGCCGCAAAGGCCTCATTCAACTCAATGATATCAATATCGCCTAGTTTCAACCCGGCCTTTTCCAGGGCCTTTTTAGTGGCATTTACAGGGCCGATACCCATGACACGTGGTTCTACCCCGACCACTGCCGAACTTACAATCCGCGCTTTGGGAGTAAGCCTATATTGCTTTATCGCATCCTCCGAGGCGATTATAGTTGCTGCTGCACCATCATTGAGTCCCGAAGAATTGCCTGCTGTGACGCTACCCCCATCCTTTTTAAAAGCAGGTCTTAGTTTTCCCAAAATTTCCCTTGTGGTCGTAGGCTTTATAAATTCATCATGGTTAAAAATGATTGGGTCTTTTTTTCGTTGTGGAATTTCAACTGAAACAATTTCCTCAGCCAGTCTACCATTTTCCTGCGCCTTAAATGCTTTCATTTGGCTCCAATGGGCAAAAGCATCTTGATCATCGCGGGAAATTTTATACCGCTCCACTAAATTTTCGGCGGTGACTCCCATCCCATCGGTACCATAAAGTTCATGCAGTTTGGGATTGATAAATCGCCAACCAAAGCTAGTATCGTAAAGTTTGGAATCGGTACCATAGGCTGAGGCAGCCTTTGAAATGGCATAAGGCCCACGGGTCATATTTTCAACTCCCCCAGAAATGAATACATCACCATCGCCAGTTTTAATCGCTCGATTGGCATGAATAATGGCCGACATGCCTGAAGAGCACAAACGGTTGACCGTCTCACCGGGAACTGAATAGGGTAAACCCGCCAACAAAAGAGCCATACGGGCCACATTGCGGTTATCTTCCCCGGCTTGGTTGGCACATCCTAATATCACTTCATCATAAGCCTCTTTCGGGATATTGGGATTTCTCTCGATCAATTCTTGAATAGGAATGGCAGCCAAATCATCTGTGCGAACAGAGGATAATGAACCCCGGAATTTTCCGATTGGAGTTCGTATGCCATCAATTACGTATGCCTCTTTCATGCTTTATTTAAATTAAACAGCTGCTGCCACTCCTCCTGTAAATCAGGAAATGATTCTTTTAGCACCTTGCTTAAACTTGTTTTCGTTTGCAATGCTTTTTTACAAGCTTTGCCAGTGAGTTGTTTTCCCTTGGTACTTCCATATTTTTTAGCCAAAACGAAGCTTACCTTTTCTGAAAAGATGAGTTCCAAACTGTTACTAATATTGGATTTCATTCGTTCTGGGTCTATCACCATATTTTCACCAATAAGCCTGGAATGATTTAATATGGTACCCAGTGTGGTCATCATCTGTGGTAGGGCCATCCATTCCAATATCAAGGCTTTTCCATCGCGTTCATGGGCATGCACCATGGTCTGTTGCACTGCCCCATTGAGCGTATTGACCCAAGAACTTAATCCCACAATAGCCTCACTTAAAATTGGGTTGTTTTTGTGGGGCATAGCACTAGAAACACCACCTTTTCCGTTTTCAAGCAATTCCCCTATTTCAGTTTGGGTTAAGAGTAAAATATCATTTGCCATCTTGCCCAATGAACTCGCGACCAAGGTCATCCAACCAGAAAATTCAGCGATGGAATCTCGCTGTGAATGCCAGGTGCCTTGATAGCCCAAATCAAGTTTTTTAGCCATCTTTTTGGCAACTTCTTCGCCTAGTCCATTGAAAACCGAAAGATTTCCGACAGCCCCTGCGAATTGCATGTTGAGTAATCTTGGTCGTAACTGATTCAAGCGCGTGATATGACGATTTAAGGGGCGGGACCAGCTTTCTACTTTTTCACCAAAACTTATGGGCGCTGCCTGTTGATTTCGGGTACGACCTGCCATTAGGGTGTTTTGGTGTTGCGATACAAGGGAATTCAAGCTTCCGATAATAGATTGTAAACGCTCTTCAAAAACTACCAAGACCTCTTTAATGACCAATATCTGAGCAGAATCTACAACATCTTGTGAAGTCGTTCCCCAATGCAAATATTCTTTTGCACTATCGGAAAGGCCTTGTTTTAATTGCTTTAGTAATCCAATAACTGGAATACCGTTTTCAAGTGTGCTTTTGGCTAATTCATCTACATTGATATTTTTTCCGGAAAGCCTTCCAATTTCTTCGGCAGCTTCTACCGGAATCAACCCTAGCTCACTTTCCGCTTTTGCCAACGTGAATTCGAAAATCACCATTTTCTCAATGAAATTGGTATCGCCGCAAAGGGTTCCCACTTCCGAATCGGATAAATATTTCGAATAGGTTTCAAGCATCAAAAAATACGGTTTCGTTCTTACCTTGCATATGAATGTCAAATTCGTAGACAACCTTTCCATCCACTTCTTTTCGTTGCGCAATCAGGGTATCTTTCCTGTCCTCAGGGACTCTCTTCAAAACAGGGTCATTGGCATTTGCATCGCCCTCATCAGAGAAGTAAATTCGAGTAAAAACATGGCTCAACAATCCACGCATCATCACCACGACATTTATATGCGGTGCATTTTTTTCATCCGACTTTGGTTTCACCGTATTGAAAACAAAGCGATTGCCATCAAGGGTCCCCGTTCCAAAACGGGCAAAGCCCTGCTGTGGTGAATTTTGCCGAAGCTCTATCATTGCATCTAAGACAGTTGCTCCCTTCCCGTCAAGAACCCTTCCTGTGATATAAATGCGCTCACCCAAAATCGTTTCCGAAAACACGTTGTTATCTGCAATACCTTTGTGATGAAAATGGTATTGATTGGGAGTAAGGCCATAAGCGAAGTAAGGTCCGACAGTCTGTGAAGGTGTCTGTTTTAAAATATTCATTTTATTAATCTTCAATTGGTGTTGAATTTCTGCCTCTAAGTACAATATTGAATTCATAGCCCAAGGCAAATTCGGGTTCAGTATGTTCTAATTTAAAGTCAGCCACCAATAATTTTCTAGCTTCTTTTGGTATGCTATTAAAAATTGGGTCAAATTCAAATAATGGATCACCAGGAAAATACATTTGTGTGACTAGTCGACTTTCTAAATGTGTTCCGAATAGGGAAAAATGAATATGGTTAGGGCGCCATGCGTTATGATGATTTCCCCATGGATAAGCCCCGGGTTTAATCGTGTAAAAAGTGTAGTTCCCATTCGTGTCCGTTAATGTTCTTCCAGCACCAAAAAAATTCGGGTCCAATGGGGCATTATGCCTATCAACCTTATGAACATATCGACCTGCCGAATTGGCCTGCCAAATTTCAATCAGAGTATTTGGAATTCCCCTTCCCAGTTCATCCATGACCTTGCCTCGAATTGCAATACGTTCTCCAACGGGGTTACCATTTGTTATCCCATTTTTGGTGAGGTCATTATCAATTTCACCTATGACATCCTCACCGTAAACTGGTAAATTTGCCTGCATTAGATGCTCATCAATGGTTACCAGAGGATTCTTAGGCCCTCTAAGTATCGTTGATTTGTAATCTGGATAAATTAAGGGCGGATGCACCTCCCAATCTCTTTTATTCATGATCAAATAGAATTTGTTTGGCAACCTTTATTGCATTATTGCTAACAGGAACTCCAGCATATACACCGATATGAAGTAAAACTTCTTTTATATCCTGAGTACTGCAGCCCGTATTTTTACTGGCCCTTATGTGCATTGCCAATTCCTCATCATGCCCAAGAGTTGCCAATACGGCAATAGTGAGCATACTTCTTTCCCGTTTGGTTAATTCTGGACGGGACCAAATACCGTTCCAAGCAGAATTGACTATATAATCTTGAAAGTCTTTATCAAATTCTGTCTTATTGGCTTCAGCGCTATCTACATGGGCATCACCTAGCACAGACCTACGTGTTTTCATACCCCTTTTAAAACCTTCCTTATCCTTAATCATCCTATAAAATTTATAATATGTTCTGCATATGCCAATGGGTTCTCCAGACAGGGTAAATGCCCAACATCCGGCATTTCAATATATTTAGACCCTTTGGTTTGTTCGGACATTTTTTTTACAAATTCAGGAGGGGTAGAAAGATCATGCTTTCCGCCTATAAATAGAGCTTCAAACCCCATGTTTTTAGCGGTTATGGCGTAATCTGCCTTAGCTATTGCCTTACAGGCAGACAAATACCCCGGTTTCGTGGTTTGGGTCAGTAAGGTCATATAGCCGATCACCTGCGATGCCTGTGAAGCCCTAAAATCTGCGGAGAACCAACGTTGCATGACCATATCACTAATCGATTGAAGGCCATTTTCCTCAACGTCTAAAATTCGTTCTTCCCACCCCAAACTTGTTCCAATCTTAAACCCAGTGTTACTAAAAATCAGTTTCTTAATACGCTTTGGATGTCGTTCTGCCAAACTATAGGCAATCAATCCGCCAATGGAAAGTCCAACAACATGCGCTTTTTTGATACCACAATGGTCCATCAGGGTTATGATGTCATCGGCATAATCATCAATACAGGTCTCACCATTTGGATATGATGAAAAACCGTGCCCCCTTTTATCATGCAAGAGTATGTTGTAAGTATTTGTGAAAAAGGGCAACATTTGATTCCAAATAGTGAAATTAGTACCCAGTGAATTAATGAACACAACCGTTTCCTCTCGGTCATAATCTAACCAACTGTAATGAACACTATTATTCTGTATCTCTGCAAACGGCATTTCTATATCTTTTTTAAGGCGCTGCTAATATTACCGGCAGCCTCTTTTAGATGAGGCAAAAATTCTGTAATCAATCTATCCTTACTCACTCTATTGGCTTGACAACCAATATTCATAGCATATTTTACAGAACCGTCCTTTGAAAAAATTGGCGCAGATATGGATCGAACGCCGGCTTCCAATTCTTGGTCCACTAAGGCCCAACCTTGTTGTCTTATTTTCTGTAATTCCTTTTTGAGTTCTATTTTATTGGATATGGTGTTTATGGTATATTGTTCATACTCAAACACATCAAGCAATTCCTCTTTAAAATCATTCATGGCCATGATGGTCCTACCCATGGAAGTAACGTGTGCGGGCAATCTCGTCCCGATACCTAGATTAATGGTCATGATTCTTGAAACTTGTTGCCGCATTAAGTAGACGACCTCATTTTTATCCAAAGTAGCAATTGAGGAGGATTCGTTGACCAAATTGGAAAGCTTCAGCATATAAGGTTTTGCGATTTCTGTAATATCAAGAGATGATAAATAGGTATAACCCAAATCCAAGACCCTTGAAGTCAGCTCAAAGTATTTCCCATCGGAATGCATGTATCCCAAATCGGTATAGGTCAACAAAAACCGTCTCGCAGCTGCGCGGGACATTTTGGTTACTTCTGCAACTTCTGACAGAGTCATTACTTTCTTATCGCTTCCAAAAGCTTTCAAAACTTTAAGACCTTTTTCTAGAGACTGTACGTAATCAGCTTTATTTATCAATCGAACAATATTTCGTTATACGAACAAAGTAACGTTTTTTTTACTTAAAGAACAACATAAGCAATTAAATTCTTAATATTTTATTAAATAAATATTTGTTTGTCACAAATTGATTTTTATATTTAACCAAATATAAGAACATTTGTTCGTTAATCGCACAAATTAACTAACTAGATTATGAAAAAACAACTAAAAAACTTTTTATTAATGATGGTGGCACTGTCAATTACTATTGCTGCCAATGCTCAAAACACGGTCAGTGGTACTGTAATTGGCTCTGATGGAATTCCAGTTGTCGGAGCTAATGTTGTCATTAAAGGAACTACAGAAGGGGTGGCTGCCGATTTTGATGGAAATTTTACATTATCCAGTGCAACCGAATTTCCTTGGACATTGGAGATATCTTCAGCGGGATACGCCACCAAGCAAGTCGAGGTGGGGTCAAACCAATCCAATTTCCAAATTACACTTGACGTAAGTGTTTCAGAACTTGACGAAGTCGTCATCTCTGCATCTCGTAAACCTGAGAAAGTTACTGAATCTCCAGCCTCAATTAGTGTAATGACGGCTAAAAAATTGGAGCTGCAAGCAGTTCCTGCAGGGGACCCTACCAACCTCTTAAAGAATATTCAAGGGGTATCCATCGTTCAAAATGGTATCAATAAATCTACCGTTTCTTTAAGAGGTCGTTCGGTCAGAAATAGTACAAGAACTTTGATACTAAAAGATTACAGAAACCTAGTAGATTACTATACTGCTATTTATGATAATGAACGGGTACCGGTAATACCAATTGATATTGAGCGTGTTGAGGTGTTAAGAGGTCCTTCGGGTGCACTTTGGGGCCCTGGCGTTTCTGCGGGTGTTATACACTACATCTCTAAAGATCCATGGCGCTATCAAGGGTTAAGTGCAGAGCTATCCTATGGCAATTCATTTGGTGATGAAGAACAGGGACAAGCTGCCGATGTTACCAAAGTAGATTTTAGATGGGCCAAAGCATTCAATGATAAATTTGCATTCAAATTAATTGGCTCCTACAAAACAGGTAAAGATTTCATTTTTGACCTTACTAGCGATGAAGATTTTGGGACGGGAAGGACAATTCCTGACTATGTCGCAGGAGATGTCTCAGGTGCAGGGGCTCCTCCCACAAGAGATGGTCAGTGGACTGATTTTGCCGGCAACACCATTAATATGACCGGTGAGGGTATTGGAATTGCAAGAGCCGACGGTGGTGGCCCTTTTAACTTAATCAGGGATTTCTATAACCTTAATCTAGAGGCAACATTGGAATTTAGACCTTCCGATAAATTCAATTTTGCCATTGTACCGAGTTTGGGTACCAGTGAAGGAAACTTCGGTAATGCCGGAATTTTCTTTTATGATCGAAAAACCCAATTTAACACCCAATTTCGAACGAATGTAGGGAAGCTATTTGCTTCTGCCAATATAAGAACCCAACCCACTTTCAATGGTGACACGGAAGACAGTGGCACCTATGAACTTCAATACAACAATACGGGTCTTAGGGATCCAGGGGGTTCTACATACTTTGATTTTCAAGCACAATATCCTATTAATATTGGTGATAAAGGAGATTTGATTGTAGGTGTAGACTACAGGACCATGAAGAGGAGATATGAGGATACCTTTGTAGATGGATCTACCAACAATCTGAAGTCATTGGGTGTATTTGAAGACGAATCTCTTGTTACCTCTGGCGCTTATGCACAGTATACACATAAATTCAATGATAAATTCAAGGCAGTCGGAGCTGCTCGATTGGATAATTGGAACGTATACGGTTCTGCATTTTCACCAAAATTAGGATTGGTATACAACCCAAAACCTAACTCTGCGTTTCGAATTTCGTACAATCAGGCCAATACAGTTCCATCAATGATTCGGACCTTCTTTCAATCCAATGTGGGTCGTAGAGGGCAAAACGTACAAGGTAATTTGATTCGAATGTTCTATGGTACCGGAGAAGATATTACATTTAATAACCCACTCACAGGTTTAAGTATTCCTGGTAATACCGTCGGGTTTCATTTTCAAGGAACAGATGTACCATTACAGACCGTTCTTGATGCATTAGGCATTGAGGGTATTACTTTAACTGGAACTTCAGCAGGTAGTTTATTCACCTTAGAAAACACAGCGAGTAACGCACCTATTGACAATGTTCAGCAGCTAAATAATCCTCGAGCAGATTTTGAAACTTCGGAAACGATTGAAATTGGTTATAAAGGTCAAATTGGCGACAAATTGGCCATTGGCATAGATTTCTACCACAATACCGAAAAAAATGTTCCTACAGCGGCGGTCGCCATTTCGCCAGGGGTAGCCTTCCCTAACCTGGGTGCGGATCTTACAGCCGCACTTAATAATGCCGGAGTTGATGCTGCCACGGCAGCTGATATTGTAGACCAGGCGGTAAACCAGTTTGGTAACGGTGTTAGCGGTATCGTAATTTCAGATCAACATCAGGCGCTGAATTCTTTAAACGGAATAACTTATGGTTTTAGGGGTTATGGTGAAATTAAATATTACGGTATTGACCTTTCATCAGAATATTATTTCAATGCCAACAACTCCGTATTTTTTAATTGGTCTTGGATTAACCAAAATGATTTTACCTCAGAGGATATAGGTGAGGACCCTGCGTTGAACCGGATTTTCAATTTGAATACACCAAAGAATAGGATTAGGGCAGGTTATAATTATAGGTGGAAATCAGGCTTTTTTGGAAATGTATCAATGCAACATAATGGCAGTTATTTCGCAAACTTTGGAGATTTCCGTGGTGAATTGGATGCGGTAACTTCGGTAGATATGGCAATTGGATATGAGATAACCGAGAATGTTAAATTGAGTTTATCCGCAACGAATTTATTTGATGCAGATGTTTTTGGATTGCCTTATCTGCCAAAACAAGGAAGGTTTATTCTCACTACCTTGAGGTTCACGCCTTGAGAAGGTTGATTATTTGAGTGTTTGATGAATTGGGTTTGCCTGCGGTAATGCGCAGGCAAACTTTTATCTTCTATTTATCAATTATCAGGCAAATGCCACAAACGGAAACAAATAACATATCATATATAGATGGTCGCAAAATGACCTTTGTCCAATACGCCACTATTTTCATTTGTTTTATAATGAACATTTTGGATGGAATGGATGTTTTGGTCATTGCTTTTTCAGCAAAGGCGATAACTTCAGAGTGGTCAATTTCGCCGCAGGCTTTAGGTATCGTATTGAGTGCTGCGGTAGTAGGCATGACTCTTGGAGCCTTGTTATTGGCACCCTTGGCAGATCGCTATGGTCGTAAAAAATTGGTGTTTTACTGCACACTAGTTATCGGAACTAGTATTTTTTTAACAGCGTATACCGATACGGTTAATGAAATGTTGATTCTACGCTTTTCAAGTGGTTTGGGTATTGGGGCCATGCTTGCTAGTGTTGCAACACTTTCTTCTGAATATACCCCTAAAAAAAGTAAGGAATTTTGGGTAAGTCTTGTCATGGGGGGCTACCCCATCGGTGCAGTTCTTGCTGGTCTGGCCGCCTCCTTTATTATACCCGCCCATGGATGGAGGACAATGTTCCAGTTCGCTGGCATTTGTACTCTTTTAACCTTACCACTAATTATTTTTGTCTTACCTGAATCCATAGAATTTCTAATCAAAAGAAAACCTTCCAATGCCTTAGAGAAGGTAAATAATATATTGAGCCGTATGAACAGGCCAAATTTGAAGGAACTCCCTAATATACAATTAGACTTCGGCAAAATACATGTTAGCGAGTTGTTCGTAGAAGATAGAAAAAAACAAACTCTGCTGCTCTGGATTTCTTTTTTATGTGCCTTTGCCCCCTTTTATTTCATATTAAGTTGGTTACCAAAATTGACTACAGATGCCGGAATGCCAGAATCACTAGGCTATTGGTCTGGGATCGTCTTCAATTTGGGTTCTTTTATAGGTATCTTGGTATTGGGTATGATTGCCATACGCATAGGATTGCAAAAAACGATTTTATATTTTATGATAGGGGCAGCTCTATTAATGATATCTTTTGGTTCATTTACAGGTACCTGGATAATTCTATTGATTTTTGGCTTAATTGGATTCTTTTTGCACGCCGGGTTTGTAGGATTGTATCCCCTGGCAGCAAGGATGTATCCAACTGAAATTCGCACTACAGGTATAGGATGGGCCATAGGAGCAGGAAGATTAGGGGCTATTTTAGGCCCAATAGTCGCGGGATATCTAATTGCTTCGGGATTGAGTATTGCCGGTAATTTTTTTGTTTTTGCAATCCCCGTTATACTCTGCGGACTGGCAGTAATTCAGTTAAAACCGAAAAAGTAAACTTGAAATAATCAAATAAATGTCACATAAAATCAAAATGCGAGCTGCAGATGCCTTTTTGGTAGGCCTAAAACAACTAGGGATCGACTATATATTTGGAAACATTGGCACTGAATATCCACCTGTAGTAGAAAGCCTGGCGCGTTTTGCAACTAAAGATGAGATTGGAAAAACAGTTCCCATACCTTATGCGATTCCCCATGAAAATGTAACAGGCCATATGGGAGTCGGGTACTATTTATCAACTGGTAAAACGCAATGTGTAATGGTTCACACGGGTGTTGGCACTGCTAATGCCATGGTCAGTATGATAAATGCCAACCGAGCACAGGTTCCCATGATTGTTGTTGCAGGTTTAGCACCGGGTACCGAAAATTATGATCGGACAAGCAAACCAGGTTTTATTCACTGGGCCCAACAAATGTATGATCAAGGGGCTATGGTACGTGAAATCGTTAAGTGGGATTATGTAATTACCAGTGATAATGTCGGAGAACTGGACCTAATCCTAAAACGAGCCTACACTATGGCCAATTCAAATCCGAAAGGCGTGGTATATATTACATTTGACCCAACGGCCTTAGAGCGTGATATTGAATTTCCGAAAATACTTATACCAGAGGTAACACCATCAAAGGCATTTCCTGACCAAACCACTATTGCTGAGGCGGCAACAATTTTGGCCTCAGCGAAAAAACCATTAGTGATTACAGGTGGTACCACTAAAGACCCTAAAATAATGGAGGTGCTGAAAAAATTCGCTGAGGCCCACAGCATCGGAGTAGCACAGCACAAACCCAGAACTATGCATTTTCCATTCAATCATGAATTGAATGTTTGTGTAGCCGACCCTAGCTTTATTGTAAATGAAGCCGATTGCTTGTTGGTGTTAGAAACAGATGTACCCTACATTCCGGTCAAAGGGGGTATCTCAGAAGATTGCAAATTAATACAAATTGCCCCTGACACTTCGTTTCAGCGTTATCCGAGAAATGGTTTTCCCTACCAACTAAAGATAACCGCTGATGTAGCAGAGGGTGTAGTAGCCCTGGATGGGGCAATGCCAAAAACGAGTGACTCACTTAAAAAAGAACGAAAAGACTGGATTAGTGATTTGAAAGAAAGAAACGTAACCAAACGGCTTTCCCAAATTGAAGGAATTGAAAGTGGGAGTAAAATCACCTATCCTTGGATTTCGCATTGTATAGCAGAACTCTGCAAAGAGGACGATGATATAATTCTCGTTAGGGAGTTCAGCCTTGATTTGGACTGGATGCAGAACAGTGACACCCAAAGCTATTTCGGGGAGCCCAATGCTGGTGGACTTGGATGGGGAGCGGGCTCTACCTTGGGTGTCGCCTTGGGGCAGCCTGACAAAGTAGCGCTTTTGGCCACAGGGGACGGTTGCTATTATTTTGGGGTACCTGCCGCGGCACATTCTGTAAGCCGCACTAGGGACATTCCCTATATTACAGTGATTTACAATAATGGTCATTGGGGCACAGTTGCGATGTTTACTGATAATTGGTATCCTGAAATGAAAGGTACCAATAACCATCCCATGACTGACCTTGGGCCCTACCATGATTTCGAAAATATTGTTACCGCTTTTGGGGGTGTAGGCATTAAAGTAGAAAAGCCCAATGAGTTACTCGACGCATTGCGAAGAGCTGTGAAAGAAGTAAAAGAAAATAGAAAACAAGTGGTATTAAATGTGATTGTTTAACCAAAATTACCAATATGAATAAAAATATACGCAAAGCTATTGGTCCTGGATTACTATTCGCAACCAACGCTATTGGTACTTCTCATTTGGTTTTCTCAACAAAAGCCGGAGCGGAATTTGGCTTCATTTATTTTTGGATAATTCTTGGAGCGTTGCTTCTGACCTATCCGTTTTTCGAATTTAGTGTCCGCTATGTCAATGGACGAGGACGCAATCTATTGCAAGCATATAAGGAGCAGAGCAGATATGCCCTATGGTTGGTGATAGTTATGCTGCTACTCAATACCTTATCGGTAAGTGCATTATGCAAAGTGGCAGACGGGCTTTTCACTACAATTCTTGGGTATAGTGGTTCTTTAGCTTTACCTCTGCTCATTGTTACAGCACTGATTTTGGTTATTGGGCGCTTCTCGGTCTTAGATAATTTTATAAAGGTTTTGTGTGCAGTATTGGGGGTGACCTTATTGGTCACCTTTATAGCTACATTGGTAAAGGGGCCCGTTGAACCTTTAGCCAATTTTACTCCTAAAGAAATGTTTGATGGGTATGGCCTAGCATTGTTGGTAGCAACCTTGGGGTATATGCCAGCACCTATGTTTTCCTCCATCTTTCAGTCGGTTTGGAACGAGTCAAAAGTTGAATCTAGCAACTATAAACCAACCTTAAAAGAAGTATTGTTTGATTTCAACTTTGGTTTTATACTAACGGCAATACTTGCATTTCTGTTTTTAATTATTGGGGTCTTCACCCTATATGGATCAGGTACTGAAATGAGTGATGCAACCCCCGTATTTGCGAAACAATTGATTGGTATTTTTACCAATCATATAGGAGAATGGTCATTCTTAATTATTGGCATTACAGCTTTTGCTGCTATTTATGGCACCTTTTTAGCTGCGATTGACGGTTTTTCAAGAACAATTTCTAGGGGATTGGCAACCTTTTCCCAGAAAAGCAAAACGTTCAATAGTGACTCTTACCAAAAAACTTCAAACAAATACTATCCATATGTAATAGGAGCCATTGTTGTTATTGCCATTATTGTGATTAGTCAGAATGTAAATATGGGAACCTTATTGCGTTTTACAGCGATACTTGCATTTTTCTGTTCCCCCATTATTGCTTTTTTAAACATGAAAGCAGTTACCAATGAGAACATGCCTAAAAGCCACCGTCCAAAAAAGTTCTTATTAAATTGGAGTTATCTTGGTTTAGCCTACATTTTCGGTGTGGCCATTTTGGTTATTGCCTATAGACTAGGGCTCTTTTAAAACTAACTGATTTGAATTTTATTAAGACGCGCTTAATAAATAAATAATAAAGAAAATGAAACATACCAAGCACTACATTAACGGAAAATGGATTGATGGCGTCGGGACCTTCAACAACTATAGTCCATCAACTGGAGAAGTTGTTGGTATAATTGCCGACGCCAACAGGGAAATAGCCCAAAAAGCCATTGAAGCGGCTGCCGCAGCATTTCCTAAGTGGGCGGCACTTGACCATGTTCAACGTGCCAAATACCTCAATAAAATGGCTGATATTCTCGAAGCGCGCAAACAGGATTTTATTGATGCCCTTATTGATGAAGGTGGTTATTGGATTGGAAAAGCTATGTTTGAAACTGGGTATAGTCCTGGTAACTTTCGTGCTGCAGCTGCAGCCACTTATCAGGTGAAAGGGGAAATTTTGCCTTCTGATCATGGTAAAGTTAATATGATTGTCAGGGAACCTCTTGGGGTAGTTACGGGAATTGCCCCATGGAACTTTCCTTTATTATTGGGTACGCGTTCTTTTGCAATGGCGCTGGCGGTAGGAAATACCATAGTATCTAAACCTGCGGAGGATACTCCATTAACAGGAGTGCTACTGGCAGAGGTATGCGAGGAAGCCGGTCTGCCCCCAGGGGTATTTAATTTGGTCACTTGTTCCCGTGATACTGTAAATGAGGTAGGCGATGAAATAGTTGTAAATAAACATATTAAGGCTATAAGTTTTACGGGTTCTACCACAGTGGGGAAGGCAATTGCTGCCAAAGCCGGCGCACATTTAAAAAAGGCATGTTTAGAGTTAGGTGGCCAAGCCTCAATCATTGTTATGGACGATGCGGATATGAACAAAGCTGTCGAGGCTGCCACATTTGGAGCATACATGAACCATGGCCAAATATGTATGTCAACTGAGAGAATTATCGTGCATGAGAGTTTGGCAAAGGAGTTCACTGAGCGAATGACCAAAAATGTAGCCTCAATACAATATGGGCTCGACCTTAGAAATCCTGCCAATGCCGTGGGTCCTATTATCAATCAAAAACAAGCTGACCGATTAATAGGGTTAATCAATGATGCCAAAACCAAAGGAGCCAAGGTTTTGGTAGGTGGTGAATATGAAAAGAACTTAGTGCAACCCACCCTTTTTTCAGAAGTCACAAAAGATATGGACATTTATCAAAATGAAAACTTTGGTCCTGTAGCAAGCATTTATACTTATGTCAACATAGAAGATGCCATTGCCATTGCCAATGATACTAACTATGGTTTAACCGGTGCTGTGATATCCAAAGACGAAAACAAGGCGATGGAAGTGGTAAATAAAATGCAGACAGGTATGTGTCATATAAACTGTGCGACGGTCTATGATGAACCGCACATTCCTTTCGGTGGGGTAAAAGATAGTGGTATTGGCAGGCATGGTGGACAAGCGGCCATTGATTCCTTTACCCAAACCAGATGGATTACGCTAGAAAAAGGTGGCAGACATTACCCTCCCCCATTTAAAGAAAAGGCTTAAAATTTTCAACAACAAATAAGATGTAATCTAAAAAGATCAAAAAAATGAGAGGCCTGTTATTAGTGGGCACATTGCTGTTCATTGCCTGTAACCATAAGCAAAAAAACCAAGAAACCCCTAAAAATGTTCAACCCAACATTTTGGTCATTATGCTTGATGATTTGGGCTATTCGGACTTTGGATGCTTTGGCAGCGAAATCAAAACTCCAAATATTGATGCGTTGGCAGAGAACGGTATCAGATTTACCAACTTTAAGACTGCTCCCATGTGTGCGCCTTCAAGATCCATGTTCTTATCGGGCAACAACAACGTTACAGTTGGCCATGGTAGAATGTTACGCCCAAGCAAAGACGCCGCATTATATGGCAAGCAAGGCTATGAATCTGAAATTACCGATAGAATAGTCACTTTTAGCAAATTATTGCAGGATAATGGTTATTACAATGCTGTAGTTGGGAAATGGCACCAAGGCCATTCTCCGCAATCCTATCCCATTAATCATGGTTTTGAAGACAGTTGGGTACTGACTGATGGATATTCCAATCATTTCAATAATAGGGGTTTAGGTCTCGTAGGAAGAGATACTTTAACAGAATTTGTTAACAATGATAAAATAGTAGCATGGGAAGAGGGTGCTTTTTCGACTGATTTCTATACCAACAAAATGATTGAATACCTCAACAAGGCGAAGGCAAAGAAACAACCCTTTTTTGGATTTGCTTCCTATACTGCACCCCATTGGCCACTACAGTTACCCGATGATTGGTTAGAAAAAGAACTCTACAAAGGCGTTTACGATGATGGTTATGAGGCACTGAGAAAAAAACGGTTCAAAGCCCTTCAAAAAAAAGGAATTATTCCAGCCAATACAGAATTCCCCCCGCCCATGGACATGTTCAAACCTTGGGAAGAGCTTACCATACCCCAGCAGAAAAGGGAATCAAGAAAAATGGAACTATATGCGGGTATGGTAGAACATGCCGATTTTCACATCGGAAGGTTAATCCAAACTTTAAAAGAGAATGGGCAATTTGAAAATACAATCGTATTGGTACTATCCGATAATGGAGCCTCTGATACCGATTTATACAATGAGCCTAAAAGAGGTATTTATTGTCGAAAATACCATAGCAATGAAATGCCCAATATGGGTCGTGAAAGTTCTTGGGTTTCCCATGGAAAACCCTGGGCAAATAGTTTGATGAGTCCATTTTTGGGTTTTAAAACATGGGCTAGCGAAGGGGGTATCGCATCCCCTTTGATTGTATCGGGGTCGGGAATCACTGAAAAGGGAGTAATTAAAAAAGAGCTCATTACCATTCAAGATTTGGCACCCACATTTTTAGATTTGGCTGAAGTAAAGTACCCTGAAAAGTATAATGACAAACCCGTAATACCTATGCTAGGTAAATCAATGGCAAATTATTGGAAAGATAGCAATGGACATTCTCCGTACGATGAGAGTTCCATCTTTGTTGCCGAAAACCGTGATCATGCCATGTTACTTAAAGAGCATTGGAAAATTGTTAATTTTGGGAAAGCTGCTGACACTTCACAATTCAAATTATTCAATCTCAACACGGATCTGGGGGAACGAACGGATTTGTCTGAAGAATACCCAGCTAAAAAACAAGAATTGCTTGAAGAGTGGCTAGCATTTAAAGAAGAGGTCGGAATCCTTCTTTCAGAACCTATTCCAAACTAGCCAAACTCTTCTCCAAAGTCTCGATTTTCGCCTCGGCATCAGCTGCCTTTTTTCGTTCAATTTCTACAACTTGGGCGGGTGCATTGCTTACAAAGCGTTCGTTTGAAAGTTTCTTTTGAACCGCCTGTAGAAAGCCCCTTGTATAATCCAATTCTTGGTTGATTTTGGCTTTCTCAGCATCGATATCTATAGCTCCGCCAATAGGGATAAAATACTCATTGCTCTTCACGCGGAAGCTCAAAGCCCCATCAACAGAAGAAGTAACGGGCTCTATCCCCTCAATATTGCCCAATTTCTTTATAATAGGGTTCATTGTCGCGGCCTTATTTTCAGCGTTCAATTCCATCAGTTGAAGTGCATCCTTGTTGGGGATATTCTTTTCCTTCCGTATCGTTCGTATCCCAGAAATCACTTCCGAAGCGAAGTTAAATTCAGTTATGATTTGCTGTTCATAAGGCGCTTTATGGGGCCAATCGGCTACACAAAGTGCGTTCTTGGTTTCCCTTTTGGTAATGTGCTGCCAAACCTCTTCGGTCAAAAAGGGCATAAAAGGATGCAGCAGCTTCAAGTTTTGTTCAAAGAGCTTGATGACGCTGTTGTACGATTTCCGATCAATTGGCTTTTGATAAGCAGGTTTCACGATTTCCAACAACCATGAACAAAAATCATCCCAAACCAACTTGTATATAGCCATTAAGGCATCTGAAATACGGTACTTGCTAAAATGATCTTCTACCTCGGCCAACACTTCTTGAAACCGGGCATGATACCAGTCCAATCCCAATTGCGCGGATTTTGGTTGATCAAGGTCAGCCACTTCCCATCCTTTTACCAAACGGAAGGCATTCCAGATTTTATTGGCAAAGTTTTTTCCTTGTTGGCACAAAGCCTCGTCAAACAGTAGGTCATTCCCTGCGGCAGAACTCAACAAAAGTCCGACCCGAACCCCATCGGCTCCAAAATCTTGTATCAATTGTAGGGCATCTGGTGAATTACCCAATGATTTCGACATTTTTCTTCGCTGTTTGTCGCGTACCAAACCTGTCAAATAAACATTCTCATAGGGTCTTTCATTTCTGAATTCGTATCCTGCGACAATCATTCGCGCTACCCAGAAAAAAAGAATATCAGGACCGGTGACCAAATCATTGGTGGGATAGTAATAATTTACTTCAGCATTATCAGGTTCAAGAATTCCGCCAAAAACACTGATTGGCCATAACCAAGAAGAGAACCAAGTATCCAACACGTCAGGATCCTGCCTTAAATCTCCAAGGGTCAAATCTGGGTTCTTTGATTTTGACTTGGCCAATTCCAACGCCTGTGCCGGACTTTCGGCAACCACAAAATCATCTTTACCGTCACCATAATAATAGGCCGGAATTTGCTGACCCCACCACAGCTGCCTTGAGATATTCCAATCGCGAATATTCTCCATCCAATGGCGGTAGGTGTTTTCAAACTTCTTGGGATATAATTTGACCTCATCCGTTTTGAGAACCGCTTCTAAAGCCGGTTTTGCCAAATCTTCCATTTTTAAAAACCATTGGTCTGAAAGTCTTGGTTCGATAACCGCCTTGGTTCGTTCAGAAGTACCCACCTTATTAATGTGTTGTTCGGTCTTTATCAAAAACCCCTTTTCTTGCAACTCTTTGGCAATTGCCTTGCGTACTATGAAGCGATCTTGCCCTTCATAATGCATGCCATAGGAGTTCAAGGTGGCATCATCGTTGAATATATCTATGATCTCAAGCCCGTGTTTTTCGCCCAGTTTCTTATCGTTTTCATCGTGGGCAGGGGTAACCTTGAGGCATCCTGTTCCAAACTCGATATCCACATAGTCATCTTCGATAATGGGAATTACACGATTACAGATTGGAACAATGGCTTTTTTACCCTTTAAATGCGTATATCTTTCATCATTCGGATTGATACAGATGGCCGTATCACCCAAAATGGTCTCTGGCCTGGTGGTGGCAATGGTCACTTTTTCGTCAGAACCTTCAATTTCATAGGCTAAATAATAGAGCGACCCCTGTTTTTCTTCATAGATAACTTCTTCGTCGGATAGTGTGGTTTTGGCTTCAGGATCCCAATTTACCATCCTATGACCCCTGTAAATCAAGCCTTTATTGAACAAATCAACAAAAACTTTAATCACCGAAGCTGACATATCGTCATCCATGGTGAACTTGGTGCGATTCCAATCGCAGGAAGCCCCAAGTTTTCTAAGTTGCTTTAAAATAACACCTCCGTATTCATTCGTCCATTCCCAGGCATGCTTTAAAAACTCATCACGGGTCAAATCGGCCTTTGCGATACCTTGTTCCTTAAGCTTGGCAACCACCTTTGCCTCAGTGGCTATGGAAGCGTGGTCCATACCGGGCACCCAACAGGCATTTTTGCCCTCTAGACGTGCTTTTCTGATCAATACATCTTGAATGGTATTGTTCAGCATATGGCCCATATGCAGCACCCCTGTGACGTTTGGAGGCGGAATGACAATGGTATACGGCTCCCTTTCGTCTGGTTTTGAGGTAAAAAAGTCATTTTCCTCCCAGTACTTGTACCAGCGGTCTTCTACGTTTCGGGGTTCATATTTGGATGGAATTTCCATGTTATGGTACAGTTTTTGAATATTAGGAAAACGGATTAATGAATCGTTGGAAATGTTAATGTTAAATTATTGCAATTCGTAACCTTATAGGACAATTTGCAAATACGAAACAAAAATAAGTAACGTTATTACATAACAAAAGTATTTTGGATGCAGCTGGTAAAACTGCTACATTTGATCAATACCCAAAACTATTTATGATGAAAAAGACATTACTATTGTTATTTATGGGACTTTTGGCTTTTGGCCTGCACGCCCAGACAGCAAAGATCAAGTTTAAGACTGAAACCATTGACTATGGTCAGGTAGAACGTGGTGGTGATGGTGTAAGAACCTTTGAATTTACCAATATTGGTGATGCACCATTGGTAATTAGCGATGTAAAATCAAGTTGTGGATGTACCATACCAAAAAAGCCCGAGCAACCAATTGGACCGGGAGAAACTGGTTCTATTGAAGTAAAGTATGATACAAATAGACCTGTGGGTCCTTTTAGAAAGGCAATAACGGTATCCTCAAATGCAGACACTCCTACCAAAGTTTTAAAAATAAAGGGAGAATTGGTTGAAGGAGCCAAATAAATAAGTCGCTTCAAGAGTTATATAGGCCCTGGTAAGATCAGGGCTTTTTTTATGCTCTTAATCGAACATATTCTTGAGCACAAAATTGAAGGTCAGATTACGATCATAGCGTTCTATCAACACACGAACCTTTTTACCTTCTTTTTCATTCAGCATCTTAAGGATTTCCTGCAATTTATAGTTGTGCACTTTTTTTCCATTGACCGCTAAGATGACATCACCCGCTTTAAGCCCTGCTTCTTGGGCCGGGCTCCCTGCCCTAATACCCGAAACAATGATTTCAGGCACCAAGCTCAACCGTGTTCTGTTCTGAAATAAGATCTGAACGTTACCGAAGGTATCGGCCTCTTTTCCGTTTCTCACGATGCCGCGCGAGTCAGCAATGCGCTCAGCAATGTAGCGCACTCCGTTATGTTGCAATTCAATGCCCGCCAAATTGTATTGAAAGGGTTCAGAAAAATTATTGTTGGTTTTTAGGGTGATTTTCTCGTTGCGATAATCGAAAACCATATTGAAACGCTTCAGTATTTCCCCTCCAACACTACCATTTCTATTGCCCAAATTTTTAACCGAATTGAAGGATTCGCGATAAGGAAAAGCCGCTTTTGCATTATGTAACTCAAAACGCCCAATCTTAATACCGTTTACCTTGGTACGCCTTCCGAAAATATCGCCATTCAGTCCTTTTCCCAGATAATCTTCATAGTGTTTTTCAGGTATATCCAAACCTTTCGCAGGGTCATGAAATAACCACAAGGCGTCACTACTGCCGGTATCAACAAGCAGTCTAACTGGAATATCTTCAGATTCTTCCAACATTACCGAACCTTCAATAAAAGCCTTTCTATTTACAATATCGAGTGGCAGGGTAAGTGATTTCTTTTTGTCTTGGCTCACATAAAGCTCGGGGTTGTGAAATTTGACATTTTGTGCACTGTAATTCAGTTCAACTACAAAATCCCGAAATAGTTCATACCCAATAATACCATGGACTGGAATGCCTATAGAAGAAGAAAAATTAAGATTTCGATCTAGAACTACATACAACTCTTGGTTCCAATTGACCGCATTGCCCAATTTGACAATATTATTTCTCGATTTTAACGCTTTCATGGGCTCGCCATCGCCCAGTCCCATTAGGGTGATTTCAGAGACACTGTTAATTTGCAGTGAATCTTGATCTGCCAAATTAAAAAGGATGGGCTTCCCCACGCCTGAATCAAGAACAAATGAAAGTTCAGCACCGTTAACCTCAATGGGAACGATGATCAGGTTATTGATCAATTTGAACCGAACCCGTTCATGTTTTTGGTGTTTGGGCAATGCAAAGCCTTGTCCTACAGACGGTAAAGACCATAGCACACAAAACAGTATCACAATGACACGAATTAGACCCAAATACCTAATTATTAATTGATTGCACTCTTTTAAAGATAAAGAATATTTTTATGAAGTATGCTTTAATTAACATTATATCGGTCTATCTACGTCGGCAACCGTTGTTTAACACTGCCAAAAAATGGATATTAAATTGGATGGAATCAGACCAAATATTGTCAGATAGAATTGCTTTTGCCATTTTTGTCAAAAATTTGACCCATGCCGACTATTTCCGCCAAGGGAAGGCAAATGCCAGCGTCACCCATTCGAAAACTCGTTCCCTTTGCTGAGGCAGCAAAAAAACGAGGAACTTCAGTAATTCACCTTAACATAGGGCAACCTGATATTAAGACGCCAGACATTGCCTTGGATGCCGTTAGAAATCACCATATTGAAGTACTGGCATACAGTATGACAGAGGGTTCGGATACGTACAGGCAAAAAATCGCACAGTATTACGCAAAAAATGATATTAAGGTCAGTGCAAGCGACATCATCGTGACAACAGGAGGCTCTGAAGCCCTTTCTTTTGCAATGGGCAGTATAATGGATCCAGAGGATGAAATTATTATTCCGGAACCCTTCTATGCCAATTACAATGGTTTTGCCACCGCTTCGGGGGTAACCATCGTGCCCATTGTTTCAAAAATTGAGGACAATTTTGCGCTTCCTTCCATTTCTGAGTTTGAAAAGCTAATTTCTCCACGCACCAAAGCAATCCTTATCTGTAATCCAGGCAACCCAACTGGTTACCTCTATAGCAAGCAAGAAATCGAACAATTGGCTGATTTGGCAAAAAAATACAATCTATTCTTGGTTGCTGACGAGGTATACCGTGAATTTGCCTACGATGGAAGGGAACATTTTTCTATAATGCAAATAGCGGGTTTAGAAGAACATGCCATTATGGTAGACTCCGTTTCAAAGCGATATAGTATGTGCGGAGCACGAATTGGCTGTCTGGTGACCAAAAACAAAGAAGTACGAAGTGCCGCCTTGAAATTTGCCCAGGCGAGGCTATCGCCACCTACATTTGCGCAAATTGCCAGTGAAGCCGCTTTGGCTACGCCACAAAGTTATTTTGACGATGTTATTGAAACCTATGTGGAACGACGTGACATTCTGGTTGAAGCGCTTCAGCAAATACCAGGAGTGCGGGTTGCAAAGCCGCAGGGCGCATTTTATTGTATAGCGGAACTACCGGTAAAAAACGCAGATAATTTCGCACAATGGCTCCTTGAAAGTTTTGAAAAAGAAGGTGAAACCGTCATGGTAGCTCCGGCAGCTGGATTTTACGCCACCGAAGGTTTAGGCCAAAACCAAGTGCGTATTGCCTACGTTCTTGATAAAAAATTGCTTAAAAAGGCAGTATCCATATTAGCAGGAGCGCTAGCAGAATATCCTGATTCTTGAATATTCTTGAAAACATATCGCTAAAAGACTACAACACCTTTGGTATTGATACCAAGGCGCAATCTTTTGTTGAGATTACAAGTCTGTTGCAATTGCAGAAAGCATTGGAGCTCACCGCCTATCCCGCCTATTTTATTTTGGGGGGTGGAAGCAACCTCTTACTCACCAAGAACATTGACGCCCTGGTCCTGTATATAGCCTTAAAAGGTATTTCAATTGTCGAGGAAAATGACAATGAGGTGGTCATTAAGGCCATGGCAGGCGAGAATTGGCATGAATTGGTGCTTTGGACTCTTGAAAACGGCTATGGAGGCCTCGAAAACCTTTCCTTAATACCTGGAAATGTGGGAACCGCACCAATTCAAAACATTGGGGCATATGGGGTTGAACTCAAAGATTTATTCGTGAGCTGTGAGGCCATGCACCTGAATAGTAGGGAGTTGGTTGAATTTGAACATGGCGATTGTGAATTTGGCTATCGTGATTCTGTTTTTAAAAATGCCAAAAAAGGTCAGTATGTAATTACATCTGTCAAACTCCGATTAACAAAAAAAGACCACACTTTGAACACCGCATATGGTGCCATTGAGCAAGAGTTGCAGCGACAAGAGATCATCTACCCCACTATACGGGATATTTCCAATGCGGTCATTTCCATACGCCAAGAAAAACTCCCCGATCCAAAGAAAATTGGAAATAGTGGAAGTTTTTTCAAAAATCCGGTCATTGGTCAAAAAGCCTTTGAGAAACTCCAGAAAAAATTTCCTGATATACCCCATTATCGTATCGATACCGACTACGTAAAAGTCCCCGCAGGCTGGTTGATCGAACAATGTGGTTTTAAAGGAAAACGGGTCGGAGATGCAGCTGTACATGAAAAGCAGGCATTGGTATTGGTAAACCATGGGGCGGCGACTGGTGCTGAAATCTTAGAATTGGCCCAAGACATACAGAAAGTCGTCAAGAAAAATTTCAAAATTGAGCTTACCCCTGAGGTGAATATCATAAAATAACCCCTGCATCAAGGACGACAACAGGGGTTATACCAAACCAAACTAACCAAATTTTAAGTACTTTATGAAAACAGTACTTTAATGTTTTGAACGCCTAATGAAATAATCAATTTCATATTTTAGCGTTACAGTATATACGGCCACAATGGCACTTTGGATTTTTAAGTGCTATTTTTTTTCGCCCATGAGCACACTACTTGAAAAACATATTGTCGAACTTCTAGCAGAACGGAACGAAAAAGCTATTTCGTTGCTTTATGACAATTATAGCGACACCCTATTTGGGGTAGCCTATAAAGTCGTGAAAGATGAAGATCTGGCCCAAGATGTGCTTCAGGAAAGCTTCGTCAAAATTTGGAAAAAAGCAGATTCATATGACCCTGCCAAAGCCAAGCTTTTTACCTGGTTGTTCAGAATTACCCGAAATACTGCCATCGACAAATTACGTAGTATAAGCACGAAATCAGATAAAGAGATCCAAATTGATGTTTCTGACGTATATAGTTTAGGTCACGAAGGTGTTCGTCCCGAATTAATGGACGTTCAAGAAAACCTTGATAAAATAGAACCGAAGTACCAAATAGTGCTTGAGGCATTGTTTTTTCAGGGAATGACCCAACAAGAAGCGAGTGAAGAGCTGGATATTCCCCTTGGCACTGTTAAGTCGAGACTGAAAATTGGTTTGAGGGAATTGCGTAAGGTTTATGGCACCTCATCACTACTACTTTTTGTCATAAATAGTATGTTATGAAAGAAAAGATTAAAATATTTCTAGATACCGATCTGCTTGAAAAATACCTTTTAGGTGATACCTCGACGGAAGAAAGTCTGCAGGTCGAAAGGTATATCGCCATGTATCCTGAAGTGCGCAAGACGTATGAGGAACTACAAAATAATCTAGAGGCGTATGCCAAACTTCATGCCCGAAAAACACCCGAAGGCCTTAAGGAAATTGTTCTTAACCGAATCCGAAATGAAAAGGCAGGGCGAAGAAGGTTTTACAGGTACGCCGTTGCGGCCAGTATTGTCGCTTTTATTTTTGCCGGCTCCTCTTACTTCTTTTGGAATCAGAGTAAAACACTACAGCACGAAAACACCATTGTCAATAACAAAATCAAGAATTTGGAGCAGGACATGAAGGTGCAGTTAGAAGATATTCGCAACCAATACATTGTACTTAACAATCCAAACACGAAACGATTTAGCGTAAATGGCAATATGAAAGCTAAGGAATTGAAAGCCATAGCATACATCAACCCTGTAAAAAAACTTTCGTATATCAACGTTAGCAGTCTTCCCCAATTACCTGAAGACCAATGCTTTCAAATGTGGGCAGAGGTCAATGGTGAACTGGTAAATCTTGGTGTTATCAAACAGTTTGATGACAAAGAGAAACTTTTGGCCCTACCCTATGCCGAAAATGCCATTGGCTACATCACGATCGAGCCAGAAGGTGGCAATACCGCTCCAACGGTCAAGAATATCGTAGCAAATATAGACTACTAGTAAATCCCATAGACTTTTAGGGTTTTTATAAGTATCGGGTGACCACTTCTTTCGTATTTTTGTAAAAAAAGAGAATGAAACTGATATTGCTCACCATAGGACTCATGGCACTTGCCTTTGCAGGTATCGCCATAAAAATTTGGTCTAAGAAAGATGGCGAGTTTGCAGGCACTTGTGCCAGCCAAAATCCTTTTTTGAACAAGGAAGGCGAAGCATGTGGGTTTTGTGGTAAATTACCCAATGAACAAGAGTGCAGAAAGGACAGTGTTCCAATGAATTAGACCTAAAAGTCACTACAACAAGCATTTTTTGAATTCAACCGATAACTCCCTACAATCTATAATTGAAAAGGCGAAAAATGGCAATCAAAAGGCATTCAGCACCCTTCTGGATACCTTTTGGAACGAAGTTTATGGGTTTCAGTTAAAGCGTACAAAAAATGAAAACGATGCAGAGGACATCACCATACGTACCTTTTCAAAAGCCTTCGATAAAATAGCCAGTTATGATGATGCCTTTGAATTTAAAACATGGCTTATTACCATTTCAAAAAATCTTCACGTTGACCTCATCAGAAAGCGAAAAAAGAACATTTTTGAAGAAATCAGCCAACATGGTGATGCCGTGAAAAAAGTTTTGGATGAATCTCCTTCAGCGGAAGACCAGCTAATCATCGAACAGAACCTGGCCAATCTCTTAACCCATATTAAAGAGCTGAAACCACATTATCAAAAAGTAATCAATCTTCGCTTTTTTAATGAAATGAGTTATGCCGATATCGCGAATGAATTGAATGAACCGGTAAACAACATCAAGGTCAAACTGTTACGGGCCAAAAAACTACTGGCACAGATTATCAAGAGAAACACTAATTGAATGTACCCAAGCATGGGCATTTCGTATATTTGCAACTGCATTAATTGTATTTGATGAGCGTAGAGACTTTAGCACATAACGCCCCCCCAAAAGGGAAACCTAAATGGCTGAGGGTAAAGCTGCCTACAGGTAAAAAATATACCCAGTTGAGAGGGTTGGTAGAAAAGTACGACCTGCATACCATTTGCACATCCGGAAGTTGCCCCAACATGGGTGAATGCTGGGGAGAAGGTACCGCAACCTTTATGATTTTGGGTAATGTTTGTACACGATCTTGCGGGTTTTGCGGTGTAAAAACAGGTAGACCGGAAAGTGTTGATTGGGCTGAACCTGAAAAAGTAGCACGCTCGATCAAAATAATGGGCATCAAACATGCCGTAGTGACTTCAGTGGATCGGGATGACCTCAAGGATATGGGATCCATCATTTGGGCAGAAACCGTAAAAGCCATCCGTAGGATGAACCCCGAAACAACATTGGAAACCCTAATACCAGACTTTCAGGGAATTGAAAATCATTTGGATAGGTTGCTCGATGTGAGTCCAGAAGTCATTTCGCATAACATGGAAACAGTACGAAGGCTTACCCGTGAAGTTCGAATTCAGGCGAAATATGATCGTAGTTTAGGGGTTTTGGAATACCTGAAGAAAAATGGCGCCAAACGCACAAAATCAGGGATTATGTTAGGTTTGGGTGAACTCGAGGAAGAAGTTATAACCACTTTGGAGGACTTGCGTAGCGTTGATGTAGATGTAGTAACCTTAGGGCAATACCTGCAACCTTCAAAGAAACACTTGCCCGTTAAGGAATTCATACTTCCTGAACAGTTTAAAAAGTACGAAGAGATTGGACTAAAAATGGGATTCCGCCATGTGGAAAGTGGAGCTTTGGTACGGTCTTCTTATAAAGCGCACAAGCATATCCATTGACAAATCACAAACCCAATAAATAAATCTTCTGCTAATGGGTCAACTTAAAATTGGTATCAATGGCTTTGGAAGGATAGGCAGAACACTTTTTCGATTAGTAAACGAACACACCGAACACAAAGTGGTTGCCATAAACGACCTTGGAGATGCCAAGACACTGGCGCATCTCTTGAAATATGATAGCATACATGGCATTTACGGTGCGAAAATCGAAAAGGCCAATGACCATCTTCTGGTCAACGGCATAAAAAGCCACATATCAAACCACGTCGACCCCAAGAACATTGATTGGAAATCGCACGATGTTGACATTGTTATTGAAGCCACGGGCAAATTCAAGAAAAAAAACGAACTACAAGTACACTTAGATAATGGAGCCAAAAAGGTGATTTTGGCTGTTCCACCTGAAGATGAGGGCATTAAAATGACGGTCATTGGAGTAAATGAAGCAATCCTTGATTCTGGGGACCACATAATTTCAAATGCTTCGTGTACAACCAACAATGCCGCACCAATGATTCAAGTTATAAATGACCTTTGCGGTATTGAGCAAGCCTATATAACAACCGTGCATTCGTATACGTCAGACCAAAGTTTGCATGATAAACCCCACAGGGATTTAAGAAGGGCACGTGCTGCATCACAATCGATTATTCCAACGACTACAGGGGCTGCAAAGGCATTGACAAAAATTTTCCCCCAACTATCAGATGTTATTGGAGGATGTGGTATTCGTGTTCCCGTACCGAATGGTTCTTTGACCGATATTACCTTCAATGTGAAACGTTCTGTTACCATAGAACAGATCAATGAAGCATTTAAAAAGGCTTCAGAGGGCAGTTTGAAGGGAATTTTGCACTATACCGAAGAACCCATAGTTTCAATCGATATAAACAATAGTTATTATTCTTGTACGTTTGATTCTCAGATGACCTCCGTCATTGGTAAAATGGTAAAAATTATAGGCTGGTACGATAACGAAACAGGTTATTGTGCAAGACTGTTGGATTTAATAGCTTTAGTTATAAAGAAAAACTACGTTTGATCTTTGAAAAAATACATAAAAAGCTGTGTTTGACCACATTGGTTCTTTGGTACCTTTTGGTTGGTAGTACAACCTTTTATGCGCAAGACAAGACTACCCCGATCAAAGACTTACAAGATATTTTCGACGAGGTCCTTCGCTACCAACATCAAAATTATATTGATTCGGCCATTGTTTCACTCAACAAAGCCAAAGACATTGCCGAGAAAAATGAAGACATCAAGGTTCTTCTCGACACCTATTTGCGATTTGCACTGCTTCACTTAGAATTGGACAATAGAGACAATACCTTGTTTTATCGTGATCGCGCTGATATTTACCTAAAGGATATAGCTTACCCACATGGCGAGGCAGTTTTAAAGTTCGTGGATGCGACCTTGTTGTATCGCGATGGAAACAATTTCCAGGCCATGAACATGATTGAAGAAGCCAGAGGACTTAGTAACGACCGTAATTTGGCCAATCATTTACTCTTGGCCGAAGCCTATATTTATTCGAATAGGGAAAAGTTTGACGAAGCCCAAACCAATTTTAATGCTCTTGTTGTTAATGCAGATGATAAGGAACGTGCTTATTTGGCCACCAAAGCCAATTTGGGTCTCGCTCAGCTCAATCTCAACACCGCCAATATTGAAGAAAGCGCCAAAAATGCCTTAGCCGCTCTTGAATTGGCCGAGAAAAACAATTTCAATAGAGAAATATTGGAGTCTAATCGAATATTGACCACCATATTTGAAGATATGGGTCGCTTTGATTTAGCACTGCAGTACAATAGAGGTCTAAATAAAATTAAAGATTCGCTCTATAATATCGAGATTGTCAAACAGCAGGCTAAAACTGCCAGTGATATTGCCTTTGGACATCAAAACAAAGTCATTAGCGAATTGGAGGAAAAGAATGAAAAACTAAGCCAATCAGCAAACCGATCGGAAGTCATGGTCATTCTGACAACCGCATTTTTGACCATTATTTCCCTTTTGGCAGTTTCCCTGTATCGGAACAATCAGATCAAACTAAAAACCAATGACCTTTTGCAGACCAAAAATTCTGAATTGGAGTTGGCGCGTGATTCTGCGGTCTCGGCCATGAAAGCCAAGGCAAACTTTCTTTCTACGGTCACCCACGAATTAAGAACCCCACTCTATGCTGTTACGGGGCTGACCCATTTGCTTTTGGAGGAAAACCCATCGGATCACCAAAAGGAGCATTTGAAATCATTAAAGTTCTCAGGAGATTACCTGCTGAACTTCATCAATGATATATTACAGATCAATAAAATTGATGCCGATAAGCTTGAACCCTTGAACATTGAATTCAAGCTCAAAAAGGTGTTGACCGATGTGGTTGATTCCCTGCAACAAAATGCGGCGGAGAACGAAACAAAGATCACCATAAGCTATGATGAGGCCATTCCTAAAAACCTTTTGGGTGACCCTCTAAAATTATCGCAGATTTTCATGAACTTGGTGGGTAACGCCATTAAGTTTACCAAAAAGGGGAAAGTTGAAGTGATTACGAAACTCCTTGAAAAAAAGGATGAAGAGGTTACCTTATATTTTGAGGTGAAAGACAATGGTATTGGAATCTCGGAAGAGCAGCAGAAAAACATTTTTGACAGCTTTGAACAGGGATCTATCCAAATTAACCGCGAATATGGAGGTACCGGTTTAGGTTTGACCATTGTAAAAAGTTTACTTGGTCTTTTCGATAGTAAAATTGAGCTTAAAAGTACCCTGGGCCAAGGAAGTTCCTTTTTCTTTGAATTGGATGTGAAATGTGAAGATAAAGCCATTGCTGAAATTCCTTTTGAGCTTAGTAGTGAGGATTTTGATTTCAATGGTTTACATCTATTGCTTGTCGAGGATAATAAAATAAATCAAGTCATCACCAAAAAAATGCTCACCAAGAGAGGCATGACCTGTGACATTGCCAACAACGGGAATGAGGCTATTGATTTGGCAAAAGCGAACGAGTATGCCTGCATTTTAATGGATATCCATATGCCGGGCATTAGCGGCGAGGAGGCCACTCGTCAAATAAGAAAGTTTGATCATGAAATTCCAATTGTGGCCCTGACCGCAATTTCAATGGACGACAGTTTGGATAGTTTCTATGCAGCCGGTTGCAACGATGTTGTCACCAAACCTTTCAAACCCGAGGTTTTCTATCAAAAAATCGGGGAGAATATTTTTAAGAAGAAGGTCGAGGAGCAGGCTTGATCAAATCTTGAATTGTTTGGAGCACCACCTTCCTGTCATCCTCAGAAAAGTCATGTTTCATTTCCAAATAGTAGGCATTGGTCAAAACGTCTTCAAAGCGAACAAAATCTTTTTCGGTGGTCAACACTAAATCATAGGCAGCAAATGACTGTATTTCCCGGGAGGTAAAATTATGGTGATCAGCAAATTTTAAATGTTTAAACATCACGTCTTTAGAGGTTAAAAAGTCGACCAATGGAGCTGGATTGGCTATTCCTGTTACCAAAGCGATGTTCTTACCCTTTAGGTCTTGAAAACTTAGGTTCCCATTCAAACCAATAAAATAATCTTGGTATTGAATTGTACCAAAAACCACCTTTTGGTTGTCTAATGGTTTTATGGAATTCAGAAGTTCCTCTTTTTTTGTTGGGTTCGGAAATTGCGGACATTTGGTCACTATGATTAAATTAGCCCTTTTCGCCTGGTTTTTTGAATCTCTAAGGTTTCCGGTAGGCAAATACCAATCGTTGGCATACAAGGCATTATACGAGGTCAATAGCAGCAATTTGGAAGGCTTGACCCACCTATGCTGATAGGCATCATCCAAAATAATTATATCGGGTGCAGGCCCTTTCTCCAATTCTCGAATTCCATTTCTGCGATTCGAATCTACAGCTACGGTTATATGCGGATATTTACGGGCAATTTGAAAAGGTTCGTCACCTAGGTCAACAACATTTGAATGGCTATTTGCCAGCACAAACCCCTTCGATTTTCTTTTGTAGCCACGACTCAAAACAGCCATCTTAACGTCAGACCCCAGCAGTTCGATCAAATAAGCCACCATTGGGGTTTTTCCTGTACCCCCCACCGTTAAATTTCCAATGGCAATGGTGGGCGTAGAAAATTTGGACGACTTTAAAATCCCAACATCAAAAAGTAGGTTCCTGAAGTATACCCCTGCTGCGTAGAGCAATGAAACTGGAAATAATAGGTAACGTAGTACTTGCATTTCGACGAAATTAGAATATTTTATCTTTAACCGCACTAAAGCTAGGAGATGACTGTAAAAGAAGTAATGACAGTTCTGGAGGAACTCGCCCCATTGCACCATGCAGAAGACTTTGACAATGTGGGACTGTTGGTCGGAAATCCCAATCAAAAGGTTACCGGAATCTTGGTGACGCTAGATACCCTTGAAAATGTAGTGGATGAGGCCATTGCTAAAAAATCCAATCTTATTGTCAGCTTCCATCCCATTCTTTTTAAGGGAATCAAAAGTCTTACCGGCAAGAACTATGTAGAGCGTGTGCTCATTAAGGCCATACGGCATCACATAGCGATTTATAGCATGCACACGGCACTTGACAATTCGCCCCGTGGTGTGAATGCAAAAATTTGCGAGGTCCTTGGTATAAAAAACCCAAAAATCTTAATACCCAAGAAAGGAAGCATCAAAAAATTGGTAACCTATATCCCAAAGAACGAGGCAAACAGGGTTAAAGAAGCGCTATTCGCTGTAGGTGCAGGAAATATAGGCAACTATGAGAATTGTAGTTTCAGCACCATGGGAACAGGAAGTTTCAAACCCCAAGCGCATGCGAACCCAACCAAGGGACAGATTGGTGAAACCAATATTGAGGAGGAAGAACAGCTTAACATCACCTATTCATCTGACAAGGAACATATAATTCTTGAAGCCCTATTTGCGGCGCATCCCTACGAAGAAGTGGCTTATGAAGTCACCACACTTGATAATTTGAATCAAAATATTGGTATGGGCATGATTGGTGAAATAGACGAGACAGATGAGCAAACATTTATGGAAGGGGTAAAAAAGAAAATGAATACACCAATCATCAGACATTCCTCCCTACTTAAGAAAAGTATTAAAAGGGTGGCCGTTTTAGGGGGTAGCGGTGCTTTTGCGATAAAGGATGCATTGCGGCAAAATGCAGATGTTTTTATTAGTGCCGACATTAAGTATCATCAGTTCTATGAAGCTGAAGGTCAAATGGTAATTATGGATATTGGTCACTTTGAAACTGAGCAGTTTACAAAAAATTTATTGGTAGACTTTCTTACAAAAAAAATTCCTAATTTTGCAATCGCTTTATCGGAAAGTGAAACTAATCCCATCAAGTATTTTTAATAAATATGGCATCAAAAAAAGAAGTGACCATTGAAGATAAGTTAAGAGCATTATATGACTTACAACTTATTGATTCAAGAGTGGACGAAATTCGAAGTGTGCGCGGAGAATTGCCTTTAGAGGTTGAAGATTTGGAAGATGACGTCCAAGGTCTGAAAACGCGAATGGACAAATTAAAGACCGATGTTGAGACCATAAATTTTGAGATTTCGGCAAAGAAAAATCTGATCGAAGAGTCCAAAGCGCTGATAAAAAAGTATGCTGAGCAACAAAAAAATGTTCGAAATAGCAGGGAATTTAACTCTTTGAGCAAAGAAGTTGAGTTCCAAGAACTTGAAATACAGTTGGCCGAAAAAAACATTAAAGAGTTTAAGGCCCAAATTGAGCAAAAAAAGGAAGTCATCACGGAAACCAAGGAGAAGCTTTCCGAACGTGAGGCACACTTAAAACACAAAAAGAGTGAGCTCAACGCAATTTTGGCCGAGACTGAAAAGGAAGAGAAAGCCCTTCTTAAGAAATCTGAGGAATTCGAGGAAAAAATAGAAGAAAGGTTGATCCAAGCTTACAAACGAATTCGACACAATGTAAAGAATGGTCTTGCTGTGGTTCCTGTTGAAAGGGGTGCCTCTGGAGGTTCGTTCTTTACCATTCCACCTCAGGTTCAGGTAGAAATTGCTTCTCGTAAAAAAATTATCACCGATGAACACAGTGGCCGTATTTTGGTAGATCCAACCTTGGCCGAAGAAGAATCAGAAAAAATGCAGAAGCTTTTCAACAAATTGTAAAAGCACTCAACCAGAATAAAAAGCCCTCCCATCTTCGAGGGCTTTTTTTATGTATTTTACCGCTGACCTATAGAAATGTCCTTTCTATCGCTAGCTTTCCCTTGCTTAGCGCTTTAAGGCTATTTTAGTTTGCCTACATACTTAGCTTTGAAGTTCCAATCTTTAAACTTGATATTATGAAAAAACATCTTATCACCTACTATACATTTTTAGGATTATTTTCTGTGATGATTTTGACCTCGCTGTACAACCATTTGTTCGATTATGCAGCAACAGTTGCTGAATATGCCAGTCTTGGCTATCCTGAACATTTGGTGAAACCTTTGGCCATTGCCCAGTTTTTTGGGTTGTTTGCCATCTGGTACAACAAAAAGAAAATGCTGGTTGAATGGGCGTATGGCGGTTTTTTCGCAAATCTTACTTTAGCGGTTGTCGCACACTATAGCTCCAAATACGGAAATGGAGCTGAAGCGGTCATTTGTCTTATCCTTTTACTAACCACGTATTCGTTGAACAGAAAAAGAATAGCACATTCAGAAGCACATAAAGAAGAAAGTAAGGTGCTGGTAAAGGTATAAGCGCTGAACTTTATTTGCGGTTCCCAATGGGAAATTCATCCAATAGGGACAACATTTTCTTTTCAATCTCGGGTGAATCCCATAAAGTTTCAATGTTTGGGATGTCCATAATCTTGGCCATAAGGGCCTCTTGTTCATCCCCTATAGCAAGTGCCTCTGCATAGGGGGCATCAGAAAAGGTTACCCTACTGTACACCGGTACCCATTTATCTGGATGCTTGGCTGCAAAATGCTTTTCTATCTTTTTTTGTAATAGAAATTTTGGGTCAGCCGTCTTGCTGCTCATTTCCACAAAATTTCTGTAGCTTAATTCGGCAATGGCATCAGCATTTGGCTTTCGCAACACTTGATATTGTTTAAAGATGGTTTCCCAATCATCACCATGTTGCTCCATCAGTTCGTTCAACACAAAAATATCTTCAAAGCCGGCATTCATTCCTTGTCCATAAAAAGGAACCACGGCATGTGCAGAGTCTCCTACCAAAGCCACCTTATCCCAATAGGTCCAAGGATAACATTTCATGGTTACCAAGGCACTGGTTGGGTTATTAAAAAAATCGGTGGTCAAATTTTCTATTTCCTTCCCAACATTGGGAAAATACTTCTCAAAAAAGTTCTTTGCATCTTGCTTGTTCTTGATTCTTTCAAATGAAACTTCCCCTTCGAAAGGCAAAAACAAGGTACAGGTAAAACTTCCGTTGATATTGGGCATGGCTATAAGCATGAATTTGCCCCGGGGCCAAATATGGAACGAATTCTTATCCAATTTGTGACTGCCATCCGCATTGGGGGGTATGGTAAGTTCTTTGTAACCCACGTCGATAAAGTCCTGTGAATAATCAAAACGGCTTCTTCGTTGCATTCGATGCCGTACCCTTGAAAAGGCCCCATCACACCCAAAAATCAAATCAAATTGATATTCTTTCCACTCCCCTTTTTCCGTTTCACCTGTATATATTTTGGCTTCGGGGAGACTCACATCCCATACCTTTTCATCGAATCGAAATTCTGTGCCTTCAGATTCGGCAAAATCAATCATTTTTCGATTCAAGATGCCTCTTGAAATCGACCAAATTGCCTGCGATTCCTTTCCATATTTTTGAAAGTACAATGGTTTGTCATTCACATGCAAGGCCCGTGCATAAAGGGGAATCGCAATTTGCTTAACCTTTTCTTCGAGTCCTACACCTTGAAGGGTTTTCCATCCTCTAGTACTCATTGCGAGGTTGATGGATCTTCCCGAAAAATTGATTTTTCTGATATCAGGTCTTCTGTCAAAAACGGTCACTTGATGACCGGCCTTTCGAAGATAAATGGCCAATAACGCACCTACCAGTCCAGAACCAATAACTGCAATATTTTTCGGTGTTTGCGGCATGATAACAAATGTAACAAAAAGCAGATGAGCAATGGCTTCGAAACTACCTCGCACAAACAAAAGTATTTTGGTTGAAGTTGATCAAACACTGCACCAAGAAAAAGCCCTGCAATCAGTAATTGCAGGGCTTTCCTTAGAATCAATTTTTTTCTTTATTTCAAGATTTTATCAACGATACCGTACTTTACCGACTCTTCAGCATCCATCCAATAGTCACGATCAAAGTCTTTCATCACCTTGTCGTAATCTTGACCACAGTTATCGGCTAAAATTCGTGCGCCCAATTCTTTGGTCTTGATAATCTCTCGAGCTTGAATTTCAATATTTGAGGCCTGGCCTTGAGCACCGCCACTAGGTTGATGGATCATCACCCGTGCATGCGGTTGAATGAATCGACTTCCCTTTTTACCGGCCGAAAGTAATATCGAACCCATGGAAGCTGCCAAACCCGAACAGACGGTTGAAACGGGACTCTTAATCTGCTTCAACGTATCATAGATTGCAAAGCCTGAGGTGACATAACCTCCTGGACTGTTGATTATTAGCTGTATTTCTTTATTGTTTTGCAGATCCAAGAAAAGCAAACGATCAATTACATGTTTTGCAGAATTATCATCGACCATTCCCCAAAGAAACACCTTTCGTTCCTCTAATAATTTTTCTTGAATTAGCTCTTGTACTTTACCTTTTTTTGCACTCATTCTTACTATTGACTAAACCACAAATTTAACTAAATATTTATCGCTAAGAACCCAAAGATACCGGTTTTACGAGCTAAGTTTTTACCGAAAGGAAAGCATATTCTTGGATCTTTTAAAAAACACCTATTTAACATACAAAACTCCCTGTTTCACAACATTTTACAAATATCGATAGAACTGTGTCGTTTATCGTGTACTCGGTAAAACAACGAAAAAACAAACGTTCATGTCGTAAATAAAAGGATTTGGGAATACGACTTCAATACCTTTGATGCTGTAGACCCCAAATCTACATGAATGCAATTTGATCTTAACCTTCAAGTACGGACACGTAAAACGACAGTGTACGTCCGCTGGTTAAGGTCAATGTCTAAAACCTTAACCTATGGGAATAAACTACTCCACCAGTCGTTTTAGCAAGAAATTTGCTTTTCTTGCAATTCTAGTTCTTTTCTTCAGCAATCGTATGCACTCGCAGGCCAGCTCCATTCAATCTGGAGTAACCTTTCATTGGGCCGATACACAGTCCAATCTTAGCGACCCGGCAACAATCGATTATATTGATATTAACGGGAATATTTACAACAGTTTTGTTGTTCCGACCTCTTATGAGCTGACCAGACTAGGTCCGGGAGGCCACAATGATAATAACATTTGGCTGAATGGTTCTAGAATTGTCAATAGTAGTGCTATTCCAACTTGGAATGATGAAGCTATTGCCGCTTTCCAGTCGCTAAATTTGAACTATTATTTTGAGTCGGACCAAAATGGTGATAATATTTGTGGCAACTATGGTGCAATTGCCGGTTCCGATTCCCAAATTCAGACCATACGGTATAGTCCGGGCATTCCTTCTAATCCTGATGGTGTTATTGCCATTACCGAGCGCGGGATGAACAATTGCTATCATATTGCACTCTATGGTATTCCTGCGGGAGGAGGTCCTGAACAACTATTAGGGCAGACTTTTGTCATTAATGGCCCTAATCAATCTGGAGTTCAACCGCAAGCGCCACCACCAGCTGGTGCTGATTTCTGGTTAAGTGGTAGAAACAACAATAACAATCAGGTTATTGGTATTGCGTTGTTCGAGCTTTCAAGCATTGCCCCTATTGGATCTACGATTACTTCGATAGAGTTCATGGGTGCCACAAACGATGTGGGTGATGGAAAATTCTTTTTGATGCAAACCTATGCCGTTGATGATATTTTTGAAACCGATTTTGAAACAGTATTTACTGGAGATGTAGGTGCAAATGATAATGTTCCCAGTGGTTCGACCTATACTTATCTACCGGGGACCGACCCTTTAAACGGAACCGTTGCCGTGAATCCTGATGGAACCTTTACCTATACGCCGAATGCAAATTTTGCTGGAACCGATACTTTTGAGGTTCAGGTTTGCTTGCCCCCTCCAAATCAACTTATTTGTGAAACATCGACAGTTACCTTGACGGTCAAGCCTGGTGTTAGCATAAATGATACCTCTGCCAATGAAGGTAATAACATGACCTTCACCATATCGAGCTCCCATCCCTTAGCAGAAGATGTAACTTTTGATATTGACTATACCGACGGTTCGGCTATTTCAGCGGATTACAATGGTCCTTCTTCAGTGACATTACCATCCGGATCAACTACAGTAACCTTTGATGTTAGTGCCATTGATGATGATTGGGTTGAAGAAACCAATCAAACTTTTGATGCCACAATTAGTTATCCTTCTGGGACCGGGCCAGCTACCATTACCGATGGAATTGGAGAAGGTACCGTTATAGATACAGATGTTGCGTATGTCGTTGGAGGTAATTTTAGTATAACCGAAGGCGGTACCATACAATATAGATTATTCCTTTCTACAGGTACCAACTCGGGTGGGCAACAGTATGTAGGTATCGAAGATGCCTATAATGTTGATTTTTCCGTAGAAGAATATCCTTCTTCCTCTAACCCAGCAACTGAAGGGGCAGATTTCAATGGTTTTACGACAACTGTAACTTTTCCTGCCAACGCTATGGCCGGAGCTGAAATTTTTATTCCGGTACCAACGCTTGATGATAATATCATTGAAGAAACAGAGGAGTTTAATGGGGTAAAATCAAGAAACGCTGCTGAAAATACCAAATACGGTGTTGCACCTTCAAGGGTCAGTATCAATACCGAAAGATCGGTATTAAGAATTTTGGACAATGACGGTGGGGTTGGTAATGGACTTTCATTCGATACCAATAATATTACCGTTGATGAGGGTGATGGAACTGCCACATTCACAGTAATACTTACTGGAAACGTACAAGGTGGTTTTACAGTTGACTATAACACCAATAGTGGAAGTGCAACAGACTCTTCAGATTTTACGGGTACTTCGGGGCAACTCACTTTTGCGGGAAATGATGGGGAATCACAAAATATCGTAGTACCTATAATTGACGATACGCTAATTGAGCCTTCGGAATACTTTACGGTACTATTATCAAATCTCTCTACTTCACTCATCACTGTAAATGGAGACACTGCAACAGGGAACATCACCGACAATGACGGTGGCGCAGGTTCCGGGGTATCCGTGGCAGGGTTCACCGTCGACGAGGCGGCAGGGACAGCTACTTTCGAGGTATCCCTCAACGCCGATGTACAGGGCGGGTTCTCCGTGGACTATGACATCACCGATGGTTCGGCAACCGCAGGGAGCGACTACACCGCTACCATGGCGGGGACACTCAACTTTGCCGGCAACAACGGCGAGGTACAGCAGGTGACCGTGAACATCACCGACGATACACTGATCGAGGGGACAGAGGACCTTTCAATTGCCCTTTCCAACCTTTCAACAGCCCTGATCAACATCGTGGGGGCCAACGCAACAGGGAACATCACCGACAATGACGGTGGCGCAGGTTCCGGGGTATCCGTGGCAGGGTTCACCGTCGACGAGGCGGCAGGGACAGCTACTTTCGAGGTATCCCTCAACGCCGATGTACAGGGCGGGTTCTCCGTGGACTATGACATCACCGATGGTTCGGCAACCGCAGGGAGCGACTACACCGCTACCATGGCGGGGACACTCAACTTTGCCGGCAACAACGGCGAGGTACAGCAGGTGACCGTGAACATCACCGACGATACACTGATCGAGGGGACAGAGGACCTTTCAATTGCCCTTTCCAACCTTTCAACAGCCCTGATCAACATCGTGGGGGCCAACGCAACAGGGAACATCACCGACAATGATAATGTTCCTGGGGTAGGCCTATCTTTTGACAATACCGATGTAACCGTTAACGAAGATGCCGGAACGGCAACCTTTACCGTACGATTGACCGGTAACGTTCAGGGCGGCTTTACCGTGGACTATGCCACCAATGATGGTTCAGCCGTGAACCCGGGCGACTATGCTTCAGCAAATGGCACTTTGACATTTGTGGGTAACAATAGTGAATCGTATGATATTACCGTTCCCATCGTTGATGACAATCTCATCGAAGCTTTGGAAAACTATACTGTTGTACTTACGAACCTATCAACCCCACTTATTCCAATAAATGGAGATACAGCAACGGGTGGTATTGTTGACAATGACAACATACCTGGGGTAACAGGCCTATCTTTTGACAATACCGATGTAACCGTTAACGAAGATGCGGGAACGGCAACCTTTACCGTACGATTGACCGGTAACGTTCAGGGCGGCTTTACCGTGGACTATGCCACCAATGATGGTTCAGCCGTGAACCCGGGCGACTATGCTTCAGCAAATGGCACTTTGACATTTGTGGGTAACGATAGTGAATCGTTTGATATTACCGTTCCAATTATAGATGATGTTATCGTTGAAACAACCGAAGGCTACACTGTAGTACTTTCTAATCTTTCAACTACAATTATCAATATCAATGGTGACACGGCCAATGGCGGAATTGTTGATAACGACAGTAATAATGACTTTCCTGTGGATGTTACGGTTACTTGTGATGCCGTACCAAGCATTCCGGTTATTGTGCTGAACGCGAATGGATGCACTTATACCGAAAATTTTGTTGAAGACATTGTTGGTTTGGACGACGGATGCGATACAGAATATACCATCACAAGAACGTGGACCATTACTGACTGCGTTGGTAATGTACGCATACATACCCAAACCATTATTGTTGAAGATAATGAGGCCCCCACATTTGTGGAATCACTGCCTGCCGACAGCACCGTATCCTGTGATAGTGTGCCCGCAGCCGATACGCTTACGGCAATGGACAACTGTGATACCAATGCCTCTGTAACCTTTGATGAACAAATTACAGATGATGATACGTGTGCCTCTAATTACATTATCACGCGTACTTGGACAGCAGCGGATTGTGCTGGCAATCAAACGGTGCATGTACAAACCATCATTGTCGAAGACACCCAGGCACCAACTTTTGTTGAAGCACTTCCGGAAAGTGTTACAGCACTATGTAACGAGGTTCCCGATGCAGTTACCTTGACGGCTATTGATAATTGTGATTCCGATGTAACCGTAGTATTTGACGAAGTGGTTACCAACGATGAAAATTGTATGGATGGCTATACCGTAACCCGCACCTGGTCGGTAAGCGATTGTGCTGGGAATGTTAACACCCATACACAGGTAATCACAGTGGAACCAACAGGGCCGATAACAGCGAGTGATTATAGCGAAGAAGTAACCATTTTGTGTGGAGACGAAATTCCTGCCGTTCCTGAGTTAACCTTTATGGGAGGGTGTGGAAACTATGATGTCACATTTACTGAAGAACGCCAAGACTCAGGTGACACAGATGACTATATCATCATCAGAACCTGGGAGGTAACCGATTCTTGTGGAAATATGGCTGAATTTGAACAAATCATCTTTGTCATGCAACCCCAATTGGAAGAGGTCTTTATCGATATTTGTGTAGAGGATGACGCCATTGATCTATTGACCTACCTTCCCGAAGGATTTGATGCCAACGGTACCTTTGAGGTACTAGAGGGTAATGTAACGCTTCAAGGAAGTATGTTTGACCCCTTAGGGCTGGAAACCGGCGAATTTAGGATTGCCTATAGCTCCATAGAGGGTGATTGCAAATACTTTGTAGATTTCATCATTACCACGAACTCCGATTGTGTGCCCTGTACACGAGATGAGATTGAGGTTTCAAAAACGGTAACCGCGAATGGAGACAACATCAATGATTTCTTTGAAATTAAAGGCGTTGAATATTGTGACTTCACTTTTGACGTAATGATTTTCAATCGATGGGGAGATAAGGTATATGAAGCTGTTGATTATCAAAACGATTGGGGAGGCTACGCCCCAAACAATGCGGTAGGTAACTCAGGAATGCTTCCTACAGGTACCTATTACTATATCATCAATGTGAATGGTTCTAATTTCGAACCGTTGAACGGATATATATTCCTGGGAGGAAACTAATCAATATCCTATATAAGAAAGGGCGGTATACCGCCCTTTTTCTTTTTAAACCATTGAATATCAATACAATGTTCGTTTATCCATAGAAAAGAACAGCTTATCGAGAAGTTGGTTTCAGAACGAATTTTATGGTGGCTTCAACGTTTAAATTCAGCCCTTCTAATGAGGTTTTATTCCTTTGTTTAAGAATTGCACCCCAAATAGTAATTCTAGCTAATAAAACTTAACCACTATGGTAACCAATATTTTCAAAAAAGCATTGCTTATTTGCCTGGTTCTGGCAGCTTATGTGACCAAAGCACAGCAACTGCCACAATTCACCCAATACATGTTCAATACAATTTCGGTCAATCCTGCCTATGCTGGAAGCCGTGAGACATTGAATATGACCGCTTTACATAGAAATCAGTGGGCCGGATTGGATGGAAACCCTGTAACAAGCACCTTCTCGTTCCATACACCCTTGAATAATGAAAGGGTTGGTTTGGGAATATCCTATATCTCAGATCAATTGGGATTTGAAAATACGAATTATGTATATGGGGATTTCTCTTATACCATTCCTGTTTCCTACAACGCTAGGCTATCGTTCGGTCTTAAAGCTGGTTTTACCAATTACCAACTTGAGAACCCAGATATCAACGATCCCTTTTTTAATTCAAATTTCAATAGTTGGAAACCGAATTTTGGAGCCGGTCTCTATTTAAGTAGTGAACGATGGTATGTTGGTGTTTCATCACCAAGAATATTAAATACCGATTTAAATGAAGGTGAATTTGAAGCCCTTGAGCGCAATAGTTATTATGGCATCGCAGGACTCGTATTGGATGTCTCAGCAGATATTAAATTTCGACCCTCAATTTTGACCAAATTGACCAATGGTGCTCCGGCTTCCTATGACGTAACGGCCAGTTTTCTGTTCTATGACAAATTCTGGGCAGGAACCTCGTATCGTTTAAACGATGCTACCAATTTTGGCGCTTTTTTAGACTATCAAGTTTCCAACAACATCAGAATAGGGTACGCCTACGATTTACCAACATCAACGATACAACCTTATACCGGAGGTACACATGAGGTCATCCTGATCTATGAACCACGGTTTTCGAAAAGAACCAAACTTTATAAGTCCCCCAGATACTTTTAAAACCCACCATGATGAAAAAAACCTACAGCATTCTGGTATTGCTCGCTTGTCTATTGAGTTTTGTGAGCACTATTGCCCAATCTGGGCTTAGAAAAGACGCCGATCTTTCATTTTACCAATTCGCCTATGCCAAGGCGATTCCGAAGTATGAAAAATTGGCCTTAAAAGAAAATCATTCAAAGCATGCATTCAAGCGTTTGGCAGAATGTTATCTGATGTTGCGAGACTTTGAAAAAGCACTACCCTATTTTGACCGATTTATTCATGATGAAGGTATAGCGCCTGACTTCTATTTCAAATACGGTATGGCCCTTAAAAGTGCTGGTCAAGACAAAGAGGCATTAAAATGGCTTAAACGCTATAAAAAACTGGCTAAAAATGATGCCAAAATAAAAAAGTACTTGAAGGAAGGTAACTATGCTTCCATCTTGTTTAACAGTAGGGATAGCTACGAGCTCGAGCAGGTAGATTTTAACACCAAGTACAACGAGTTTGGCACCTCCTATCATGACGGTAAAATCTATTTCAGTTCTGGTAGATTGGATGAAAAATCTGAAAACATCTATGATTGGAACAATGAGGCTTGGTTGGACATTTACTTTGTTGAAGAAAATAACAACAAAGCCGTTCCTCAGAAAATAAGTGGAGAAATCAATTCAAAATACCACGAAAGTTCGCTTGTTTTTTCTACGAACCACAAAAATGATACGGTAATCTATTTTACCCGTAACAATTATTTTCAAAAGAAAGAAGGCTTCCACACCAAAAAGGAAGATCTTAAGATCGAAAGCCTGAACAACTTAAAAATCTACCGCGCAGAAAATATTGATGGTGAATGGAAAGTTACCCGAAATCTTAAAATGAATGCGGATCACTATTCCTCTGGTCACCCTAGTGTCAATACTGAAAGAACCTATTTGTTCTTTGCTTCTGACAAACCTGGTGGTTATGGCGGAACGGATATCTATTATGCCAAAATTCATGAAAGAGGTGGAATAGGTCAACCTGTCAACGCAGGACCTGTGGTAAACACAGCAGGTAATGAGATGTTTCCCTTTATCAATAACGAAGGGCAGTTATTCTTTTCATCTGATGGTCATCCTGGTTTTGGCCAATTGGATGTATTTGCAGCCGTACTTGACTCAGTTGGGGTTTTTGAATTTAAAGATGTTATCAACTTGGGCAAACCAATGAACAGTGAAAAAGACGATTTCGGCTTTTTTGCGCATGACAACGGTATTGATGGCTATATCAGCTCCAATAGAGACGGTGGTCAAGGAGGTGATGATATTTACAAGTTCAAGTTTTATCCTTCTTTACGGGTTGAAGGTAGGGTAAGTGATGCCATCAATATGCAACCCTTGGATAGTGTCAAAATTTCATTGTTTGACCAACAAACCAAAGAATTGGTTGCTGAAACCTACACAGATGCCTATGGCAACTATGAAATGTTCATCGACAGGAAGCGCAACTTTATGATCGAGGCAGCTCGAATTACACATCCAAAAAAACACATATTTTTCAATACCTATGAAACACCTAGGTATGAGCGTGTTGTGAACCAAAATATTTTTCTTGATCCCGTTTTGGATGTAAAGGTACTGGCTGGTTTGAACAAAATCTATTTCGACTTTAACAAACATGACATCAGACCAGATGCAGCCGAAGAATTGGACAAAGTTGTCAAGTTGATGACTGAAACCTATCCTGATATGATTATTAAATTGGAGTCGCATACCGATCCCGTGGGCAGTCACGCTTATAATGACAACCTTTCTGAACGTCGTGCGAAGTCAACATACGAATACCTCATTGCCAATGGTGTTCCAAGGCATCATATCATCTCTTACAAAGGATATGGAAAACGGAACCTATTCAACGATTGCACCGGAAAAGATGATTGTTCCCCTGAGGAACTAGAACTTAATCGAAGGACCGAATTTCCGATAATACAGATTAAGGGAACAGCACTTGCAAAAAGTAAATAGAAAAAAATCCGCCTAAAGGCGGATTTTTTTATTGTTGTGATTTGACAGAAACCTTGGCAGCCAACACATCCTTAATTGGAACCACCAACCTTCCTTCCTTAGTCTTTAAGGTAACCGAAATGTTATCAATGGCCTCGATGCTCCCTTCAACATCACCAAAGGAAATTTTATCACCAACCATATACATCTTTCTCGCATAAAACATTTTGAATACGTCTGAAAAAACGTCTCTTGACCCCAAACCAAATCCTAAGGCCGCCGCGAACAAAAAGGCACCCAAAATCATGGTAAAATTGCTGGTGATTATTTCAGTGTCTATTCCTGCCTGGTTCAATGCGGTTATCGATACAAAAAAGGCTATCAAATAGAACAAGGTTCCGCTAATCACCTTAGAGCCCCCAACGCCCATAGACTCAAATAACGCCAAGGTTGCTTTCTTAACAGTAGATGCCAAAAACAGGCCTCCTGCCAATATCAAAATTGCACTGAAAAGCGTGGGTAAATACGAGAACATCGATGAAATTCCTTCGGATAAAGAGGTTAATCCGAGTACTTGGGCAAAAACCATGGTAAAGACCAGAACTAATAGGATTTTCACCGTGGTCAATACAATTTTCAACAAGTCTATTTTTACCTTTTTTTCACCTAATAGTCCAGCGTCAGTAATCTTTTGCGACAGATTATCGATTTTGGCCGCTTTCAAAATTCGCTTTAAAATAAAGAGGACGAACTTTAAAACAAGCCATAGGATCAAAATACCTACAAGGGCAATAATTATTTTTGGAAGTACCTCAACAAATCCTGAGGCAATGTCTCCAAAACTTTCCAAAAAAACTTCTTTATACTTTTCCATGATATATTATTTGGTTGATCGCTTTAATTTCTTTTGTTGGTTCTAAAAAGTCCTGTCAATAAGGAAGAATAGTTTGATGTAATCAATACAGCCATATCCATAATAAATTTGGCTATGGCGATATCGCTCATTACCTTCTTTCGCATCTCGGGCGGAGCCTCAAGCAGCTTCTTGTCTAACTCCCTAAAAGGGTTTTTATACTCGTCAGCCATTTATGCTAAGTTATTATATGCTTCAACTAGTTTTGCCTTTGCTCTTTTCAAACGCATTTTGATTGCGCTTTCCCCAAGTTCCATCACCTGCATCAATTCCTTGATCGATGCCCCGTCTTGGTATTTAAGCAACAAAATAGATTTGTCTTCAGGTGAAATCAATCGCAAGGCCTGCTCTAGCTTTTTTGATTTCATCTCATAAATACTATCGTCTGAAACTTCTTCAACAAATCGGTATTCATTGTCTTCGACCGGAACCGACTTATCGCTCATTTTACGTTGCTTGTCACGGTTCACATAGTTCACACAAAAATTATAGGTGAACGAATACAGCCAAGTTGAGAATTTTGACTTGCCGGAAAACGATGCCAGTTTAATGAACAACATCAAAAAAACATCCTGTGTAAGGTCCTCCGCTTCGTCATTCGATTTGGCAAAGCCGTAACACTTATTATACACCCGTTTGATATAACGATCGTACAACACCCCAAATAATAGGGTATCGTTATTGGCCACAATTTTGGCCACTAATTCCTCATCGGTCAAATGGTTGTAAGGGTCTGCCTTGCCCAACGGCTCCTTTTCTTGATTACTTATTAAAATGAGAAACAGTTTTCTTAATAAAGTCACTTCGCGTTGGGCTTGAATAGTGAAAATCAACCCCGAAAGATAGGTTAAAACAATCTATCTTTGAACAAAACACTTGAGATGAGATCATTTATACCAACCCTACTCATGCTACTAATACTTGGTGTGGCGTGCAAGGAAGCCAAAAAGGAAACTACCAATGCAGAGGTCACAACCTTGACCGTCTCCGAAAAAATAGCTATGGCCCATGGATATGCGAATTGGGGTACGGTAGAACAACTCAACTTTACATTCAATGTAGATCGAGATTCCACCCATTTTGAACGGTCTTGGATCTGGAAACCCAAAACCAATGACGTCATCTCTATTTCCGGCACGGATACTTTAGCATACAATCGAAATGCAATGGATAGCGCGGCCTATAAGGTCAATGGTGGATTCGTTAATGATCGCTATTGGTTGTTGGCCCCTTTTAACCTGATTTGGGATGCGCAAAATATTGAAACCACCCATGAAATAGGCAGTACAGCACCCATTAGCGGTGAAACGATGCAGAAATTGACCATTGTTTACGGCAACGAAGGCGGATATACGCCCGGTGATGCCTATGATTTTTATTTCAAAGATGATTTTTTGATCAAAGAATGGGTATTCCGAAAGGCCAATCAGGAAGAAGCCTCGATGATGACTACTTGGGAGAATTATATGGTGGTCGACTCTTTAACACTGGCCAGGGACCATAAAAGACCAGATAGCAACTTTAACCTTTATTTCTCTGGGGTGAAAATTAATGCTGAAGGCAACTAAACTACTTTTTTCTGCTTAGACCAAAGGTAATAACCAAAATCAAGATTGCGCATAACAACAGGGCCAAGAAGGAAGTACTGAGTGAGCTGCTTTCGGCCAAAAAACCCAAAATAACAGGACCAGATAAAAAACCAGCATATCCGACCCCTGCAATGAAGGCAATCCCTTGCGCAGAATCGACCCCTTTTACCTTACCTCCGATTCTAAATAATTCAGGCACCATCACTGAAAACCCCAGTCCTATGAGGGCAAAACCTGAAATTGCCAACAAGGTAAACGCCGATAAAACGAGTACATAACCTCCTATGGCAATTAGAGCTCCAAGAGCCACAATTTTTATAGAGCCTATTTTTTCACTGATACCGTCTCCTAAAAAACGACCAAGGGTCATGGTGATTGAAAAGGCTAAAAATCCAGCTCCATAAAGTACTTCTGGTGCAGGAGTAACCTCTTTGAGATACAACGCACTCCAATCAACCACAGCCCCTTCGCTCGCGAAACTTATAAATCCAATTAGGCCCAGCAAGAATAGCGGTTTGAAAAGTTTTAAACTAAACGGTTCTTTCTCTTCCGGTTCTGCCAAAATTTGAACATATTGGTTTTTGAAGTAAAAGTTTGCCACAAACACCAAGAGCACCATAAATAACATATGTAAAAACGGGTTGCCGATTATAGGAATCAAAAAACTACCCAAACCTGCAGCAACCCCACCAAGGCTAAAAAAGCCATGGGCAGCAGACATAAACTGCACCTTATCTTTTTTTTCCAATTCGGTGACCAAAGTATTCATGGCGATATCGGTAATTCCATTACAGGCACCGAAGAAAAATAGAGCGGCACATAAAAAGTAATAATTGGGTGCAATAAGGGGCATAACCGCGAATACCGAGTTCAATACCACACCCCACCATGTTGCCCGCCCAACACCAAGTTTATTGATAATTTTTGAAGCCAGGGGAAAAATAACAAATACCCCCAAAGCCAAGAAAAATATGGCAAAGCCCAAATCCGCTTTATCTATCTGCAAGCGCTCTTTTACTGTCGGAATGTATACGGCCCAGGTACCGAACCATATGTTTAAGCTGGCAAACACCAATGCAGGTGCAAAATAGCGCGGGTTTGAAAGAATAAGCCGAAGTGATTTCATTTAATCAGCGAGAATTACGACAATTATTTTGACAAAATTCCAGTTTCCAGAATTTCCCCAAATCGAAACATATCTTCAAATGAACAATAAAAAGGGGCAGGTGCCAAACGTATTACGTTGGGTTCACGCCAATCGACAATTACACCATTCTTCATTAAATAATCGAACAAAGAACGGCCTTCTCCATGTAGAAATACCGAAAGCTGACAACCTCTATCTCCTGGTGTAATTATCTCAAAGGAGCTCTCGACCTTTTTGTCAACCTCATTAAGTATAAATTCTAAGTAGGAGGTCAATATGTCTCGCTTTTCGATCAAGGCTGGCATTCCCACTTCTTCAAAAAGCTTCAGCGAAGCCAAATAAGGGGCCAATGATAAAACAGGGGCATTGCTAACCTGCCATGCATCGGCAGTAGCCATAGGTTCAAATTCAGGTTTCATCAAAAAACGGGATTCCTTTTTGGTTCCCCACCAACCTTCGAAACGCGGTATATCCTTTTTATCCAGGTATTGTTCATGCACAAAAATTCCCGATGCATTGCCAGGGCCACTGTTCATATATTTATAACTACACCAAGCCGCAAAATCTACGTTCCAATCATGCAATTGTAAGGCCACATTACCAGCCGCATGAGCCAAATCCCATCCTACATAGGCGCCTACCTTTTTTCCTGTTTTGGTTATGGATTCAATATCAAAAACTTGACCATTATAGTAGTTGACCCCCCCTATGAGCACCAAAGCCAGCTCCTCACCTACTTCCTCTATTTTGGCAATGATATCCTCAGTTCGCCAAAAATGTTCGCCCGCTCTTTTTTTAACTTCGACCAAAGCCTCTTTTTCATCAATTCCATGAAACCGTAACTGGCTTTTTATCATATATTGATCCGAGGGAAAAGCCTTTTCTTCACAAAGGATTTTGAAGCGTTTTTTTGTAGGCCTGTAAAATGAAACCATTAAAAAATGAAGGTTGGCCGTTAAGGTACTCATCACGGAAACCTCTTTTTCATGGGCCCCAACAATTTTGGCCAATGGTACCGCCAGGCGCTCGTGATAGTCCCACCATGGTTTATTGGCATAAAAATGTCCTTCTACAGCAAGTTGTCGCCAATCATCCATGATTTCATCAACATAGGTTTGGCTGTTTTTGGGTTGCAAGCCCAAAGAGTTTCCCGTAAAATAGATGACATCCTTACCATTGACTTGGGGAAAATGAAACAATTCTCGGTACTTCCCCAACTGGTCTTTGTGGTCTAAATTCTTGGCAAAACGAAGTGTATTTTCAAATTCCATTCACTAGGTATTCAAACGAATTCGCATTTCATTGAGATGGCTCTTAAATCCTGATTTCTCATAGGCCTTTATGGCCGGAAGATTATCGTGGTATACGGTTAGGCGAACCTCAACCAACCCTTGGGATTTGGCCCACTGCTTCAGTATTTCTATTAGTTTTTGAATGATACCATTTCCCCGAAATTCTGGTTTGGTATACATATAGCCCAAATAGGCATAGTCTTCATGATCCAGGTAGTGCCTGGCCTTTTTTCTTAAGGCATAGCCCGAGGCCACCAATTTTCCCTGTACCTCGGCAACTACAACTTTTACATCCTCACGTTCCACGTAATCCGCTAAATCATAGTAATTAATTGGGTCTGGGCGAATGGTGGGGTCAAAAGGACGTTCCGCTTTTATTATTTCTTGTTCGAATTCTTTTAGAATTGGTAAATCCTCCAAAACCGCATCACGAAGCAAAAGACTGTCCATCGCCTAAAAATAATCCTTATTTGGCTAATTTTATCAGTTAATTGAGAATTAGAATCCGTTTAGGAAGACACCATAAAACTGAAACATGCATTTTTTATCCGATCAACTTGAATCGTATATCGCCGAGCATTCTGAGTCGGAACCCAAACTATTGAAAGAACTGACAAGGGAAACCCATTTAAAGGTCGTTCGACCGCGAATGATTACAGGGCACTATCAAGGACGGGTGTTGAGTATGCTATCTAAAATTATTTCTCCACGAAACATACTCGAAATTGGAACATACACCGGGTATTCTGCCCTTTGCCTTGCCGAAGGGATGCAGTCTGGCGGGGAATTGCATACCATAGATATCAATGAGGAACTCGTTGATATGCAACGAAGGTATTTTGATCAAAGCGAATATGGTACTAGTATAAGGCAACATGTCGGAGATGCCCTAGAAGTCATTCCGAAGCTCGACCTCACCTTTGACTTGGTATTTATTGATGCTGATAAAACAAGTTATGCGGCATATTTTGAAGCTGCCATTCAGAAAACCGCACGAGGTAGTGTCATTTTTTCAGATAATGTACTGTGGTCGGGCAAAGTAGTAGAAACTGTACAAAAGTCAGACAAGGCTACCCGTTCCTTACTGGCTTTCAACAAAAAACTAAAAGAAGATCCCCGAATCGAAACTGTGGTACTGCCCATTCGAGATGGCCTTACCCTAAGTCGGGTTTTGTAATTTTCTTATATAGGTTAAAAAAGGTGAAGGCAAAAAGTGTTCCTACAAGTGCCCCAATCAAAACATCACTGGGAAAGTGAACGCCTACAAAGATCCGGCTAATAGTGAACATAAAGGCCCAGATAAAGAGCAAGCCTATCCAAGGAGTGTTCTTTCTTAAAAACAAATAGAGCAATACAGCTATCGCAAAAGAAGAGGCCGCATGTCCTGAAAAAAAGCTATAGTCGACCGGGCTTTTTAAAATTCGGATAAATTGATTGACATTCTCATCATTGTTTGGCCGTAAGCGGGTGACCAACTCTTTGGTCAATTTCGTCACCAACAGCACAACTACGACCATGCTCAAAGCCGAGGTAACCATCCGTATTCCATTCTTTCTACCATTGAGCCAAACAACAAGAATGATCAAAAAGAGAAATAACGGAATCCAAGTCGTTATCGAGGTGACGGTGATCCAAAAGGAATTCCAAGAATCAGCACCCAAATTGTTCAGAAAGATCAAGGCATCTCGGTCCCACTGAAGTAGTTCATCAAACATGGGATTATTTGGAGCTTCTTTTGATCGTACCTGTTACATCGTCAACATTCTTCTTGACCTCATCAAGCTCTTTTCGAATGTCTTTCGTAAAATCGGTATCTATACCCTGTTTCTCAGCGCTTTTGGTTATTTCACGCTTAATGTCATCAGTAGCATCGCGTAGTTGTCGCATGCCCTTTCCCAAACCTTTCGCTATTCCCGGTAATTTATCGGCCCCAAATACCATGACGACAATAAATAAAATAAAGAAGATTTCAGCTCCGCTGATAAACAAAAAATGCATACACAAATATAACTACAACTAGGGGCATTGAACAAAAAAGCCCTATGTTTTCGACATAGGGCTTTTCATAAATTATTGGGATTACTTTCCTTTGACCTTCTCTTTAAACTGGTCAAAATCGGACTTTTCATCCTTTATTGGCCACGAATTGTTCGTGGTATCAATGTCTGCAGTCTCCAATTTTGGATCAACAACAATGCCGACCAATTCCTTTTGTGAAGAAATTACCCGTTTTACCTCGGCATCATTTTTCCTCCAGATTTCAGGGGGATACGTCACACTTTCCTTACTTCCGTCAGCATAGGTGTATTCAACAATCAACGGCATCGGAATACCTCCGGGTTTATCAAACGTAACCTCATAGAAAAATTTGGGCTCCTTAACCTGCGCCCTTTCTTCTGCGGTCATATTGTCCATCATATATTCCTTAAGGGTAGTTGAAGTTTCAGAAGGCGATTTACCTTTCAAAGCTTCGTTGTAATCTTCACTATCCTCTCTTGCTAAATATACCAATGGTGGTAGGTCAGCCTCTGTTAAATTACGTGCCGCCATATACTCTTGCATTTCTTTGGTTGCAGTGCTGGTTACGTAATATTTTTTGACCTCTTTTACGCCGATGTCCACATAGTCGGTTGTATAGAACCAACTTCTCCAAAACCAATCCAAATCGACCGCAGACGCATCTTCCATGGTTCTAAAGAAATCCTCTGGTGTTGGATGTTTGAACTTCCAGCGTTGCGAATAGGTTTTAAAGGCATGGTCAAACAATTCTCTTCCCATTACAGTTTCACGCAAGATATTCAAGGCTGTAGCAGGCTTTCCGTAGGCGTTTGGCCCTAAACTGTACACATTTTCTGGGTTCGACATGATCGGTGAAATATAGTCTTGATCACCGGACATATAAGGTACAATTTTGGCAGGATCACCTCTTCTTGAAGGGTATTTTTCATTTGGTGCTACCGCCTCTGGAAACTTATCTCCAAATTCTTGTTCGGCTACATACTGCATAAAGGTATCCAATCCTTCATCCATCCAACCCCACTGGCGCTCGTCAGAATTAACGATCATCGGGAAGAAATTGTGACCCACTTCATGAATAATAACACTGATCATACCATATTTGGTTCTGTCAGAATAAGTACCGTCTTCATTGGGTCGACCATAGTTCCAACAAATCATGGGGTACTCCATGCCCTGATTTTTGGCATGTACCGAAATGGCTTTGTGGTATGGATAATCAAAGGTATGCGCCGAATACGATTCTAGTGTGCTCACCACCGCTTTGGTCGAATATTCCTCCCATAGTGGATTTCCTTCCTTAGGATACATCGAAACCGCCATCACATCCTTACCGCCTAATTTAACAGCTTGCATGTCCCAGATAAATTTTCTTGATGTGGCAAATCCAAAATCACGGACCATTTTACCGGGTTCCGTTTTAAACTTCCATGTCTTCTTTTTCTCGGAAAACCCTTGTTCGGCAGCCTCGGCTTCCGCTTGGGTCACAATTAGAACAGGTTTGTCATACGATTTCTTGGCTTGCTCATAGCGCTTCATCATATCTCTTGAAAATACCTCTTTTCTATTTTGAAGCACCCCGGTCGCATCCAATACGTGATCTGCAGGTACCGTAATGTTCACTTCGTAGTCACCGAATGGAAGTGCGAACTCACCACTTCCCCAGAACTGATGGTTTTGCCATCCCTCTACATCACTGTAAACAGCCATTCTTGGGAAAAATTGGGCGATGACATAGGCGCGATTCCCATCTTTTTGAAAATATTCAAATCCTGATCTTGCCCGGTTTATGGTATGGTCAGGAATATTGTACCACCATTTTATCGCAAATGACATTTGTTCCCCACTTTTCAGGGCAGTCGGAATATTAATTCGCATCATGGTCTGGTTGATGGTATAAGACAATGGTTTTCCTGCCGCATCTTTTACCCATTCAATGTTGAATCCGCCATCGAAAGGCTCTGTCAAGTATTGACCAGCAAATGATCCAGCGCGGTAAGCCAAGGGCACACCACCACCATTGCGAAGGGGCGATTTTGAATCTTTGGCCCTGACATTTTGATCCAATTGCACCCACAAAAATTCTAAATCATCTGGAGAATTGTTGTGATACGTGATTGTTTCTTCGCCATAAAGCTTGGCATTCTTGTCATCCAATTCAATGTTCATCACATAATCAGCTTGTTGCTGATAATAGTCAGGCCCGGGAGCACCAGAAGCCGAACGATACGTGTTGGGAGTTGAGAACTCCTCATACAATTGTTTGAATTTACTTTGGTTGTAATGACCCGGTTTACGCGCTTCTTTTTCTCCCTCTTCCTGAGCAATCAATGAAGCTCCGAAAAGAAATAAAAAGGACGCCAAAAGGTATTTGAATTTCTTCATTTTAATATTGATTTTTAAACATGGAAAAATAACTGTTTTTTGACTGATCCTTAAGAAAATGTTACAAGTTTAACATTCCTTTATTATTCTCTTTGATGAGTACAAAACTCCTTTTGTTTCCTTTGAGCTTTACATGCACTATGTTTTTTTGCTCCTCAAAAATATCGGTGAGCAAATCATTTTCCACTGCCAACGTTTTGCGCTGACCCAGATGTGCCTCAGGAAGTTCGAGATAGCAAATGGTGACATCGTTATCGTACTTTTTCCCCAGAAAATTATAGGGTAACACCTTCCCGTCCAATAACACTACAAACTTCTGCCTAAAATACTTTGCGATATAATCATCTGCCGCTGCTATTTCCTCATCAGTGGCCAAATTCAAAGTAACCCCATAGCGTTCTTGAATCACATTTTCCAAGTCATCGATAAAGATGCGACTGGTAATCTGGAGCGCATTGTCCTTCTCCGAGTGTTCTATATTGGTTACGCTGACATAAAATTTATGCGAGTTTACGAAAGAGCTCAAACTAAAGGTGAAAAAGAGCAGAAAAAGAAGCTTTATTCTCATGGCATAAATTTCAGAAATATAGGCAAAGTTTGTGCCATTTTGTTCAATCAAGACCGTTGTTTTTTCGGTAGGCCTGACTCTTGGTTATTAGAAACTCCCATATTTTAAGTTGATCATCGGTTTGTACTACAGCCTCAAAATCAGCATCCACTTCACAGAAATACATAAAATCGGAAAAACTGTCGCTTGGGATTTTTAAAGAATCAATAAAAAGGGAATCTACAAATGCATCCTGCACGCGCTGGGTTTGGGCATACCTTCTATCAATTTCAACACGTTTTTTCAACATTTTGGTGCGTCCTGAAATGCGATTTAATATTTTATTGATATTGACCGCGGCACCCACTACGTAATAATAAAAGAACTTCCCGCTATCGGCCTCGTGTAACTTTCGTTCACTTTGAGTTATAATTTTCACGTCGGCATTCGGAAGACCAAGTGCTTCCGCACTGACATCTTTTTCAAGCTTCAGGTTTTTAATATCCTTATCGATATCACCTGAAAGGTTAAAGGGTCGCACCACAACCTCATCCAACTCATTTACGAATTCTTCAAGGGGCACCGTTATAAAATTCGTTTTAAAAATTTCTGGAGTCAGTGGCAGAATTTTATTCTTATACTGTACGGCCAAGAAAATCAAAGTGTCATTTTCCCGAACTCGAATCAAAAAATTACCCTTTTCGTCTGTTATGGTAGCCTGTTTCGAATTCATGTTTCGAACTACCACCCCGGTTACATCTTTGCCTTGGGCACTTACCCGGCCACCCAATTCTTTGATTTCTTGGGCGTGAACGCAAACGATGCTTAGTACAAAAAAAGAAAGGAGGAGTAAGGGATTATTCTTCATTCAATTCAGCCAAAAAAGTTTTGCTGTGGGTTACCAAAAAGTCAATGAGTTCGAACTCATTTTCTTTTTTTAATAAATCTTGAGACCCCATCTTTTCATCGCAATACAGCAAAAAAGTATCGATTTTATCTTGAGGCAAACGCAAATCAACTACAAAAAACTCATCGTCATACACCTGTCGCAACACTTGACTGACCTTTAACGGAGCCCTTTCCTCGGCATCATTTTTTCTTGAAAAGAACAAGGCCTTAAAGATGTTCTTCAAATTTAAACCATCGCGCATTCCACGCACGGCGCGTGATTCAGCCACATTGACAACTTCTGAAGACCGATCAATTTCATATTCAAAACCCTTAAAATCTTCATTTTTGACCTCAAGGAATTTTTTTTGGTTTTCCGGACCTACAACCACTTCATCCAATTCGGTCACCTTTTCGGTTACTTCGACCACCAAACGCTTGTTATCAACAATTTCTTGGGAGACAGTGATGATTTCCAATTGATAATTCACAGCTGTAAATACCAATTGATCGCCTTGCTTCACACGTATAGCGAATCGGCCATTGTCATTTGTAATGGTCGCCATACCCGTCGTCGAGTTGATCACATTCTCATTTACCACATTGCTGCCGCGATAGAGTACTTGGCCACGAAGTAATTCCCGCCCATCATCTTGTGCAGAAAGACTTAGAAAACTACAGATAAATAGCGCAAAAAAACCTATGTTTTTCATGAGTCAAAGCGGTTTTGGTGAGCGTAAAGAAAATGGTTGCAGTCCGCAATTGAAAGGGGTAAGGTTCTAAACTTTTGTTAATTGTTATCACCAAGACGATTTCAAGCCACAGTCAAGCTTTTAAAATACAGGGTAACGGCCCTTCCGTTTAACCCAAGTCTTGGGCATTTTGACGTATAAAATTAGGTGGATTTCGTAAGAATTTTACTTTTGTTTTTACCTTTTGGTAAACCCTGCAAAATCTTACATCATGAGAATTACGTCCTTTTGTGCAATTCTTGCCCTGTTATTTATAACGCAGGCCACAGCACAGGTAAAAATTGGTGACAATCCACAATCTATTGATGGTTCTTCGATATTGGAATTGGAGAGCAATTCTCGAGTATTCGTGGTTACCCGGGTGAATACCGCGCAAATGAATGCCATCACACCACTTCGAGGGGCATTGCTGTACAATACCGATGAAGGCTGTGTGTTTTATTACAATGGCGCAAGCTGGGTAAATTTATGCAGCGAACAAAATACTACCAATGTTAGCCTAAGTCTTGTTGATGACGATCTCGTTTTGACCGATAGTGATGGCAACTCGGTCAGTGTGACCTTAGAAGGCGTTGGTGTTCAAACGTTTACTTCTGACCCTGTTGTGAATGGCCAAGCTACCATTGTAATCACACAAACGGGCGACAACTTCAATTTTGAGGTAAGCCAGATAACAGGCGATAATATAGTCGATGGATCCATAAACGGGTTTTTAGATATTCAGTTCAACTCGATCAGTGCAGACCAATTGGCGCCCAATTCTGTGGGGCAGGAAGAATTGCAAGACAATACAGTTGGTGACCTGGAGATAGATTACGGTCAAGTAACGGTTAGTGACTTCAGCAATGATGCAGGTTATCTTACCGCTGCCAACCTGGTTAGTACAGATGTACCCAATTCGCTGACTACCGGAACAGATGGTGGGGTACTATACGATGACAGTGCGTTACAGACCTCGATCAACGACCATATTGCTAATGATGGCGATTTGGATGATCAGAATGAATTAATTACCAGTGCCGTTTTAGACGGCAGTAATAACTTGGTGATAAACCAACCGGGTGGAAATATTACCGTTCCCCTAAATTCATTGAACAATGCAGGTAGTGACGACCAACAATTGAGTCTTGCTGGCAATATATTGACGCTTGAAGATGGTGGCACTGTTGATTTGTCAGGATTTGCCGGTACAGGAACGGATGACCAGCAATTAAGCCTTGCAGGCAATATTTTAACCCTTGAAGATGGTGGTACGGTTGATTTATCGGGGTTCGCCGGAACAGGAACGGATGACCAAACGCTAACTCTATTAGGCAATGAGATTACTATTGAGGATGGTAATACCATTGATCTGACACCAATACTTGGCGGAGGTGCTGATGGAGTGGTTACCAACGTTCAACTTAATGGGTCAGATTTAGAGTTTACCGGTACAGCACCGGGCTTTAATGGAACTGTTGATCTTAGTAGTTTGGCCGGAGGTGGTGCTGATGGGGTGGTTACCGATGTTCAACTTAACGGGACCGATCTTGAATTCACCGGAACAGCACCAGGATTCAATGCCACCGTTGATTTGTCATCATTGGCGGATGATCAAAATGCTGCAGAAGTTCCTTTTACACCCTATCTGTCATTGGGTGCCATCGATACCCAGGCAGCAATCGAAGAGCTAAAGGATGAGGTAGATGCCATTGTTGTCGGTGGCGGGGGCAATCCAATTGATGAATTACAAGATTTACAGCTTACTGGTGATATTTTAACGGTGACAAATCCCGCAACTCCTGGTAATCAAGTTGACCTGAGTCCTTATTTAGATAACCAAAACGCAGCTGAGGTTCCCTACGATAACACCACATCGGGACTTACCGCTACCGATACACAGGCTGCCATAGATGAAATTGCTGCATCAGTAATTGTTGATACCGATGACCAGACCGTGGACGAGTTCCAGATCGTGGCAGACCAGCTTAGCATATCCCTACAGGATGATGGGGTGGCACCGAGCACGGTCGACCTTTCGCCCTACCTCGACAATACCGATAACCAGACTGCTGACCTGGTACCTTACGACAATACCGCATCAGGACTTACCGCTACCGATACACAGGCTGCCATTGATGAAATTGCAGGTTCGGCAATCGTCGATACCGATGACCAGACCGTGGACGAGTTCCAGATCGTGGCAGACCAGCTTAGCATATCCCTACAGGATGATGGGGCGGCACCGAGCACGGTCGACCTTTCGCCCTACCTCGACAATACCGATAACCAGACCGCTGACCTGGTACCTTACGACAATACCACATCGGGACTTACCGCTACCGATACACAGGCAGCCATTGATGAAATTGCGGCTTCAGGAATCGTCGATACCGATGACCAGACGGTGGACGAGTTCCAGATCGTGGCAGACCAGCTTAGCATTTCCCTACAGGATGATGGGGCGGCGCCAAGCACGGTCGACCTTTCGCCCTACCTCGACAATACCGATAACCAGACCGCCGACCTGGTACCTTACGACAACACCACATCGGGACTTACCGCTACCGATACACAGGCAGCCATCGATGAAATTGCTGGGGCCAGCGGTAGTCAAAATCTATTTGATGCTGTGGATGTTCTAACCGCGAACATCACTCACGATTTAGGCGGTTTTGATTTTGTTTTGGGAGGCTCGGGCAATGTTGGAATTGGTAGCCTACCCGGAGCTCCTGCAAGCCAGTTAGATGTGAATGGGCAAATCCGAGGACGAAGCGGAATTGCTGCTGGTGGAGGATCAGTTAACCTACCAGATTATGCCTTTCATACGGGTGATGATATGGATACAGGTATGTACCGCCCAGGTCCAGATCAAATAGGTTTTTCAACAGGGGGTACAAATGCGCTGACCATTGATGCTGCCCAAGAAGTTACTATAGCCCAAAATTTGGATCTTGATGGCGACGTATTAGATTTTAACGATGTAACCGGAACGGTTGGTCAGGTACTTTCTTCACGTGGTGCAGGTAATGGTGTAGAATGGATAAATGCAGCTGCGATAGCCCCAGCTATACAGTACAGCATTCCCTTTTATAATGCAGCTGGAAATGATTTACAAGAAGCGATACACCCGACAAAATCCACACAGAGTTTTTATTGGGATCAAAGTGCACGATTTAATACCGGGGCACTTTTTATTGGGGTTGATGATGGGGCCCAAAATACTGACGCCAAAGTGCAAATTGTGGAAGATTTACCCACGGCCTTGGCTTATCCATTGGTAATTCAAAACAGAACGAATGTCGATACTGGAGGGGGAGCCGTTGGATTGCTTTTTTCAGCGGAACGGGCAGGTAGTTTTGGAAAAGGGGCCTTGGTTTATGAACGAAATGCTTCCTTTGGTCGTGGCGATTTTCATTTCCTACAAGAACCAAATGGCGATGGCAACGATCCTGATTTAGGTGACGCTGCCCTAACTATCAAAAATGACGGTAATGTAGGTATAGGCACATCGAATCCTACTGCAAACCTCCACACAGCCGGATCCTTTGCTGCTAACATAAGGTCAGATGCCGCATTGAATGTTGTAATAGGTGATAATGATTACACGGTCATTGTTGACAGTGCTACCGATATTGATTTACCGGCTGCCAATAGTGCTCAAGGCCGAATATATATCATTAAAAACGTTACCGGTGTAGCGATTACAATGTCTGCTGATTCCTTTGTTCCAAGTACTTCAACAACACCCACCTCTACCCTTCAAATTGGCGTGACTCAATTACAGAGTGACGGTACCAATTGGCAACAAATCAACTAATGGGAAAACTCATCGGCATACTCATCTTTTTGGTTTCAATCCAGACGATTGCCCAAACCGCCCTATACAATAGCGGCAATATGCGTTTGCATGGCAATGGTCAACTGGGTTTGCATACCCATTTGATCAATGACGGGTCGTTTGAACAAAATTCAGGTTTAGCCGGATTTTACGGTAATGCCCCACTAACCGTTTCTGGTGCCATACCAATCACATTTAATGATATTGAGATTGTTTTGGATAGTGATCTGGTTTTGGAAACAGCACTCGGGGTGGCCAACAACCTTAATTTTGTGGTTGGGGATGTAATTACCCCTCGGAATTCAGAAATTGTGTTTCTTGATTTTAAGCAAGATGCCTTTTTTACCGGTGAGGGTGATGCCGCCAAGGTTAATGGTTTTGCAGCCATAAGCAATAAGTCCTTCTTCTCCTTCCCTGTAGGGGATACCGATCAGTTGCGACCCTTATTATTGGAATCAAATGCAACGAACGATTTGGCCATTTGTGCGTATTTTTTTGAAAACCCTGATAATCCCACCTCATTAAATGCATCATTCGATATCGAAGAAAGTGTACGCAATATCGGTTTTGTAAGTGCAACCGAGTTTTGGGTGCTTCGGGGAAGCGTTTCGTCTCAGGCCACGATAAGCTGGAATAACCGCAGTAATCTCGGTGCGATTGCAAACGATATCAGTGAAATCATTTTGGTAGGCTGGAATATTGCAGCTAACCGTTGGACCATCATTGGGAATTCAGCAATTAGTGGTGATCTGAACCAAGGATTTTTGGTTTCAGAGACCTTTGTGCCCAATGATTATGCGGCCCTTACCTTTGGTGCCGTACCCTTACCCACCGACACCTTCGTTGTTAACAACCCTACCTTGGGCGATTATTTTTTGAGTCCCAATGGCGATGGTGTGAATGATGCCCTGGTCATCGAGGGTATGGAAGAATCACCAAATAATAGCCTGCGCATCTTTAATCGCTTTGGGCAGATCGTTTTTGAACAAACCAACTACGTTGATGAATTTGTAGGGGTATCCAATAGGGACAATTTTGTTATTAATCGAGAAATTGGTTTACCCGAGGGTATCTATTTCTATGTGGTCACGCTCGATGATCTCGAGTTGGAGTACCAAGGGTTCTTATTTCTAGATCGTTAGGGTGTCAGTTTCCCCTCCTTTAATTTAACCACGGGATTGTTGCTTAGGTTTGATTAATTTTGTGAGGAATGCGTTGTATTCCTAAAAACCCTTAGATGAAGCGAAGAACATTTGTCAAACAATCCTCATTGGCCGGCTTAGCCTTTGCCTGTGTTCCAACCAAGGTGTCATACAATGACACGACCTATTCTATTGATGAACTGATGGGCAAAGCAACCATCGACCTGTATGGCGAAGGGATCAATTTACGTAAGGAAGCCCATGATGCTTATGTTGCAATGAAAAAAGCGGCTTATGCAGATGGTTTTGACATAAAAATGGTTTCTAGTTTTCGGGATTTTTATCGACAACAATCCATTTGGGAGCGCAAGTATATCCGGTATACAGAGAATGACGGGATGGCACCCCTGGATGCCATTGAAAAAATAATCGAATATTCGACAATTCCTGGAACCAGTCGACATCATTGGGGTACAGACATCGACATCGTGGATGGATATCAAAAGGTTTCAGGGGATATCCTTGACCCAAACAAGTTTGTTGAAAACGGCCCTTTTGCACCCTTTAAACTATGGCTCGATGCCAATTCTGAAAAATTTGGTTTTTACTTGGTATACACCGATGATCCCAAGCGCCGAGGATTCAAATATGAACCTTGGCATTACAGCTATGCGCCAATAGCCAGGCCCATGCTTGAAGCTTATCGAAGACTTAATGTGCTCAAACTATTGGGACAAGAAGATTTTTTGGGTAGCGAACACTTCACGAACGGATTTGTCACTACCTACGTCCAAGACCATATTCTGGATATCAATCCAGTGCTGCTTTAGGCTTTTTTGTATCTTTCCATAATTAGAACACTACCCTAATGAGAAGTAGAGGAAGTTGGAAGATCCGAATTCTAATTGGACTGGCCATTGTTGCTTTTGCCTATTTTAATAAATGCAGCAATACAGAGACCAATCCCTATACTGGGCGTGAACAGCATATCACCATGGATGCCCAACAAGAAATTGCCATAGGATTGCAAAGTGCTCCTGAAATGGCGCAGCAACATGGAGGCCTATATCCGGATGAACGCATGCAAGCCTTTGTTGATGCGGTGGGTCAAAAACTGGTGCGAAACAGCATTGCCAGGGAAACGCCCTATCAATACGACTTTCATTTGCTTGCCGATGACAGAACAATCAATGCCTTTGCCTTACCAGGGGGGCAATGCTTTATCACCTATGCCCTGTTCAAACAATTGAATGAGGCGCAACTCGCCGGGGTCATGGGCCATGAAATTGGACATGTAATTGGAAGGCATTCCGCAGAACGTATAGCAGACAGCCAATTTTGGCAACAAACCATGATGGGTGCCACAGTTGGCGCCGGTGATTTGGGCAGTGTTGTTGGAGCCATTGGCCAAAACACCTTATTAAAAAATGGCCGGGGCGATGAGTTGGAAAGTGATGAATTGGGGGTATTATTAATGATACAATCAGGATATGACCCCTACCAGATGATCGAAGTCATGAAAATTTTAAAGACCGCAGCAGGTCCTAACCGAGTTCCAGAATTTCAGAGTACACACCCAGATCCAGAAAATCGTATCGATAGAATCAAAGAAGCCATCATTAAGTATCAAGGTCGATAAATACTGTTAATTCACCGATAAAATCTTGTCGTTTAGGGCTTTTGCGTATCTTTATTGTTCCTAAAATCTTATCTACATTTCCTTCCTTATAGCTCTGGCAACTAGAACACGCTATATGGGAACTATTTCACATTTCAGAAATTTATACGTTCAGGCCTTTGCCAATTGCAAGCCTGAGATAGTAGTCATTTTATTGAAAGTATATTCAGTATTTTGCGCATTAATGATATCAATGGCGATATATGCATTCGTTTACCGCTTGTTTACAGGCTTTGATTATTATTTCTAAAACGACAAAAAATTATTTACTCTTTTACTTGAACACTATAAGGTAAATGAAAAAAACCCATTGCGCTGCAATGGGTTTTTTGATTGATGGATAAACTCCGATCTTATTTCATAGCATTTTTTATAATAGCCATAGCCTCTTGAGCCCCTGATAGCTCAGCATGTTCTATGGCAGAATAACCTTTATCGCACCTTCGTTTCAAATCGGCTCCATGCGCTATTAAAACCTGTAATATGTCAGTTTTGTTATAGCGGGCAGCAAAATGTACAGGTGCCATACCCAACGACTTTTGATTTACGTCTTCACCCAGGGCAATCATTTTCTTTACGGTTTCCAGATCGCCCTTAATGATTGCATTGCAAAAAGAATTTAGTTTCAAAATCGGCGCAACGTTCAGCTCTTTTGTAACTTTGGCCTTAGGGCCATTGGCATTGACTTGGGCTATGCCCATCACGCCAAATGCCGCTAGAATTAGGATTGTTTTTCTCATGATGAATGAATTTTTGATTAATGATAGTTCCTGTCAAATAGACTGTGATTTCATTGAAATGTTACCAGATTAACAATTATATAACTCAGGTTTAACAGAATGCCCAACGAAAAGGACTTTTTGTTGTAATATTTTCAAAAACGGTACCGCAAACTTTAATCGCATAAGCAATTCATATGAACAAGAAAGTGATTTTGATGATCTTGGATGGATGGGGAATAGCGTCAAATCCCCAAGTATCTGCAATTGTAAAAGCCCAGACCCCTTTTATCGATTCTCTTTATGAAACATACCCCCATGCCAAGTTGTTGACCGATGGTATGCATGTTGGCCTTCCAGAAGGTCAAATGGGCAATAGCGAAGTCGGACATATGAATTTAGGGGCAGGCAGAATTGTTTATCAAGATTTAGCCAAAATCAATAAAGCGGTCAACGAAGACACCCTAAAAAATGAACAGGTATTGCGCGAAGCTTTCGACTATGCCAAGAAGCGTGGTAAAAATGTGCATTTTTTAGGTTTGGTAAGCGATGGGGGCGTGCACAGTCATACAAACCATCTCAAAGCCCTAATAAATGCAGCTGATGAGGCTGGTATTGCGCAAGCCTACATTCATGCCTTCACCGATGGCCGCGATGTTGACCCAAAAAGTGGTAAGGGGTTTTTGGAAGATTTGAATTCATTTTGTGAAAACAAAAATGCCAAGTTGGCCACAGTGATAGGCCGCTATTACGCCATGGATCGTGATAAACGATGGGAGCGTGTCAAACTAGCCTATGACCTGCTAGTTCATGGCAAAGGAGATTCCTCATTGAATCTTTCGGAAACCATTCAAAATAGTTATGACGAGGGCGTAACTGATGAATTTATCAAGCCCATAGTTCTAGATTCAAACGGAACCATTGGCGAAGACGATGTGGTCATTTTCTTTAATTTCAGAACAGATCGGGGTAGGGAGCTCACACAAGCACTTAGCCAACAAGACTTTTCTGAACACAACATGCATAAGTTAAAACTTTACTATGTGACCATGACAAATTATGACGATTCCTTTGAAGGGGTCCATGTAATTTATGACAAGGAGAACATTAAAGATACCTTAGGTTCAATTTTGTCCGAGGCTGGAAAAGAACAGATTCGAATAGCCGAGACTGAAAAATATCCGCATGTAACCTTTTTCTTTAATGGAGGACAAGAAGAGCCTTTTGAGGGTGAAAAACGAATCTTATGTCCTTCACCCAAGGTGGCCACTTACGATTTGAAGCCCGAAATGAGCGCCTATGAGATTCGGGACGCCATAGTACCAGAACTCGAACAGGGAGATGCCGATTTTGTTTGTCTCAATTTTGCGAATCCTGATATGGTTGGGCATACCGGTGTCATGGAAGCTGCCATTAAAGCTTGCGAAACTGTTGATGAATGTGCCAAGGCCGTAATTACTGCAGGGCTCAACAATGGCTATTCGACCCTTGTTATTGCCGACCACGGCAATTGTGATACGATGATCAACGAAGACGGCAGCCCCAATACGGCCCATACGACCAACCCCGTACCCTTGATTTTAGTGGATTCAAAAATTAAGGAAATCAGCGATGGTATTCTTGGCGATATTGCACCCACTGTATTGCATCTAATGGGCATTCAACAACCGAGTGCAATGACACAAAAATCATTGGTATAGACCCAAAGCGAGCTTCATTCCTTTATTGAATTCAATGTATCTTTGCAGCTATGGTTAAAATCAAGTCTTTAGAGGAAATTGAACTAATGCGTGAAAGTGCGTTGGTCGTATCTAAAACTTTGGGGATGCTAGCAGCAGAAATAAAGCCAGGGGCAAACCCGCTAAAGCTTGATAAAATGGCCGAGGAATTTATTAGGTCACAAGGGGCTGAACCAGGTTTTTTAGGAATGTATGACTTTCCGAATACCTTGAATTGGAGCCCGAACGCCCAAGTGGTACATGGCATTCCTAACAATGATCCCCTAAAAGACGGTGACATCATTTCTGTTGACTGCGGTGCGCTTAAAAATGGTTATTATGGTGACCATGCCTATACGTTTGAAGTTGGCGAAGTAGCCCCCGAAACCAAACAACTTTTAAAAGTTACCAAAGAATCGCTTTATATAGGGATACGTGAATTCAAACTGGGAAATCGCGTTGGTGATGTCGGTTACGCCATTCAAAATCACTGCGAAAGTCACGGTTATGGCGTTGTACGTGAATTGGTTGGCCACGGCTTGGGAAAAGATCTGCACGAAGATCCTCAAATGCCAAACTATGGCAAAAGAGGGAGGGGTAAAAAGTTTGTGAATGGCATGGTGGTTGCCATTGAACCTATGATCAATAGGGGAACAAGACGAATAAAACAACTCAAGGATGGCTGGACCATTTTGACCGCTGATGGTCAACCCAGTGCCCACTTTGAACATGATGTAGCCCTGCTGAACGGCAAACCAGAGTTACTCTCAACATTTACTTATATATATGATGCCTTGGGCATCACTTCAGAAGAAGAGAACGAGTTCAGAACCAAAGCCTTGCAGGCGTGAAATGCCGATAATGAAAAGGCTATTTAAGTACTTTCTGAATTTACTTCCCCGACCTTTTTTGATAAGAATGAGCTATTGGGTTCGACCCTTTTTGGCCCTTTATTACAAGGGTAGTCGCTATATGGATCCCATTGACGGCAAAAAATTCAGAACCTTTTTACCCTATGGTTATGAAAACCCAAGAGAAAATGTGCTTTCACCTTCAACCTTATCCTTAGAAAGACATCGTCTTTTATGGCTTTATTTAAAAAACGAGACCAACTTTTTTAATGCCAAGCTCAAGGTGCTGCATATTGCTCCAGAACAGGCCTTTTTTGGTCGATTTAAAAAGCTTCCCAATTTAGAATACATTACCTCAGACTTAAATTCTCCCTTGGCGACTGTAAAAGCCGACATTTGTGCGTTACCATTTGAGGATAACTCTTTTGATGTGATTTTATGCAATCACGTGCTGGAACATATTCCTGATGATACCAAAGCCATGCAGGAACTTTTTAGGGTTATGAATCAAAATGGCTGGGGTATATTCCAAATTCCTCAAGATGTAAAGCGCCAGACCACTTTCGAGGATGATTCCATTACCGATAAAAAGGAACGTGCTAAGGTTTTTGGCCAATATGATCATGTTCGAATCTACGGTCTTGATTACTTTGCTAAGCTACGACGTATCGGATTTGAGGTCGAAGAAATTAATTACAGCGCACAACTTTCGGAAGAAGACGTGGAAAAGTACCGACTGGCTAAAGGCGAACTACTGCCATTGGTGCGCAAGCAAGTTAGTATTTCATAAGTTGTTCGAATCCCTTTGTGCTAAATCGTTGGGGCGTGCCTTCTTCATCCAAATAAATGATAAAGGCTTCGAGTTCTTCCTGTGAGGCTAACAAAGATTTTGATTGATCCAAGTCCATCGCCATAAAGGCAGTAGCATAAGCGTCAGCTGTGGCACAGTCTTCGGCCACTACCGTGGTGGCCAGCACTTTTGAGTTCTTGGTAAAGCCTGTTTTAGGGTTTATGGTGTGAACATATTTTTCTCCTGTTTCTGGGTCAACCCTAAATTTTCTATAATTACCAGATGAGGCCAAAGCCTTGTTTTCTAATGCTACAATAGCTGCGGCTCCCCTGTTATCAAGATTGGTGGGGTCATCGATACCAATGGTCCAAAGCTTATTTGAAATTGTATTTCGCCCTTTTGCTAGAACCTCACCCCCTACCTCTACCAAATAGTTCTCAAGCCCTTGGTTCTCAAGCATCTTGCCCAAGCGATCGATGGCATATCCTTTGGCAACGGCATTGAAATCAAAACGGATTTCAGGGTGGCTCTTTTTAATAAGTCCATTTTCATGAAGTTTGACCTTGTTCCAGCCCACATAGTTCAATAGACTATCAACCCTAGTACTGTCAAGTTCTATGCGATCTTCCGGACCAAACCCCCAAGCATTTACCAAAACACCAACCGTGGGGTCAAAATAACCCGCTGAACTGCGATAGACCTTCGAAGAAATTTCAAACACCTCTTGGAACATTTGGTCAACAACGAGGGTGGTATCTCCTCTGTTTATTTTTGAAATATCAGAATCGGGGATGTAGGTAGACATCGATTTATTGACGACCTGAAAGACGGAATCTATTTTGTTCTGCAGATTGAGTTCTTCATCTGCAATAAAAATAATGGCATATGTTGTTCCCAAAGCTTGACCACCATGCTGGTTTCTAATTGGAGTTTTGGGCGCACATCCATAGATAAAGGCTAACAATACAGAGAAAAGAAAAAATCGTTGCATTTAAAATTCAATCAAACCTTGATAATCAACTAGATAATCCTCATTCAAAAAAACGGGCAATTGCTGATTGGCAGCATTAGAGAGTCCCACTCCTGCATAATACGTTTTGGCCTCAAATTTTTCAGCATGGTCCTTTACCTTTTGCATCAAATCAGTATCAACTGCTGCTGGATCATTGGGGAATTCAACGTGTCGGACCACTACAAAATGTAGTGATTTATTCTTCAAGCAAACAAACTGCGGATCCTTTTTGAATTTGCTGTTCACCCCCATAAATTCATATCCATCAGCTTCCAACTCCCTGCCGACCAAATTCATGGCGAGGTTGTGCAATTCTTGTTCGGTAAGTGCTCTTCGCTCTTTCATTTACAAAAAAACCGATACTTGGTATCGGTTTGGTTTTTTGTGATTTTCTACCCTTTCGGCAATGATGTTCAGTTTATCCACCAAAATCATCAAATCTGATATGCTCATCAGGAATACCAAAATCCTCACCCATTTTCTGAACTGCCTTGTTCATCAATGGTGGGCCACAAAAGTATAGTTCAATATCCTCAGGAGCATCGTGATGGTTCAGGTAATTATCGATAACACAGTTATGAATGAATCCTACAAAGCCGTCCCCTTCGTCATTAATATCTTTTTTCACTTTCCAATTATCCTCCTCCAAGGGTTCGGATAAGGCCATATAAAATTTGAAATTTGGAAAGTCTTTTTCCAATTGTCTGAAATGATCAATGTAAAAGAGTTCTCGTTTTGAACGCCCACCATACCAATAGGTCACTTTTCTGTTGGTCTTTAATGTCTTGAACAAATGATACAGATGCGAACGCATAGGTGCCATTCCGGCTCCCCCACCAACATAAAGCATTTCAGATTCAGATTCATTGATGAAGAACTCACCAAAAGGTCCTGAAATAGTTACGGGGTCTCCTTCTTTTAAGGCAAATATATAGGAAGAGGCCACACCCGGATTTACATCCATCCAACCGTTTTTAGACCGGTCCCAAGGTGGCGTGGCAATTCGTACATTCAACATAATTTCACGCCCTTCAGCAGGATATGAGGCCATAGAGTAGGCTCTTTCAACCGTTTCCGGGTTTTTCATCACCAAAGGCCATAAATTAAACTTATCCCACTCAGCTTTAAATTTATCTGGAGTTTCATGTTCCTCAGGATGGGCGGTGATGTCAATATCCTCATATTTGATTTCGCAGGGTGGGATTTCGATTTGAATATAGCCCCCAGCCTTGTAGTTCATCTCCTCGGGGATTTCAACCACAAATTCTTTGATAAATGAGGCCACATTATAGTTACGCACTACCTTGGCATCCCACTTCTTGATACCAAATACTTCTTCAGGAATGGAAATTTCCATATCCTGCTTCACTTTTACCTGGCATGCCAGACGCGCTCCGTGCTGCAATTCTTTTCTTGAGAAATGTGGCGTTTCGGTGGGCAGTGCTTCTCCACCACCAGACAGCACATGACATTCACATTGTATGCAAGTACCCCCGCCACCACAAGCCGATGGCAAAAAAACTTTTTGATTACCCAACGTGGATAAAAGGGTACCTCCCGAGGCTACCTCTATTTTCTTCTCACCATTGATTGTCAAGGTTACAGGACCTGAAGGAGAGAGCTTTTCTTTGGTAAAAAGCAATAAGGCGACCAATAACAATACCAGAATTAAAAAAGCAACTACTGTTATGAGTATAGTTCCTCCCGTACTAGTGGCTAAAATCATTTTTCTTCGTTTATGACTTCGTTATAAGAGATTGCGTCTTCTTCATCTTCAATCTCCTTATTTATTTCTTTTTCTTCAATTGTTTCAACGGTAGCAGGTTGATTTACTTCAGGCGGCTCATTATCACCGGTCAACATTCCGCCAAAACTTTGAAAACCGATACCCATTAAACCCGTTATGATAAAGGTGATACCCAAACCCCGTAAGGGTGCTGGCACATTCGAATACCTTATTTTTTCACGGATGGCTGCAATGGCCAAAATGGCGAGAAACCAACCAATACCAGAGCTGATACCATAATTAAGAGCAAGGCCTAATGACGGTATTTCGCGTGCCTGCATAAATAGGGATCCACCCAAAATAGCGCAGTTTACCGCAATCAAGGGCAAAAAGATGCCCAATGAATTGTAAAGGGCAGGTGAAAACTTTTCTACCACTATTTCTACCAACTGCACCATTGTTGCTATGGTGGCAATGAACAGGATAAAGGATAAAAATCCTAGGTTATAATCAGCGTATTCAGGACCTAACCAAGCTAAAGCTCCATCACGAAGCAAGTACTGGTCCAGTAACCAGTTTAATGGTACAGTCACCCCGAGTACAAATATAACGGCGGCACCTAAGCCGACTGCCGTACTTACCTTTTTTGACACTGCCAAGTAAGAACACATCCCCAAGAACACGGCGAATACCATGTTGTCGATAAAGATGGATTTAAAAAATAATTCTACATGCTCCATTTCAAGTCTTTTTTATGCCTCTTCGATTAATGCTCTATTTCGTGAACGCTGTACCCAAATGATGATTCCGACCACAATCAAGGCGGCTGGGGGAATAATCATGAACCCATTGTTTTCATAGCCAATGGAATATAGTCCTGTTTTGGTGATTGGGTCACCAAGAACCGGAATACCGAATAAGGTACCGGAACCCAAAAGCTCTCTAAAGAAGCCCACGATAATCAAAATAACACCGTACCCCAAGGCATTACCTATACCATCCAAGAACGAACGCCAGATACCATTTCCTAGTGCGAAGGCCTCAAAACGTCCCATAATGATACAGTTGGTGATGATCAGCCCCACAAACACCGATAAGGTTTTGCTCAATTCATATGCAAAAGCCTTTAATACCTGGTCTACTACAATTACCAAAGTGGCCACCACAATCAGCTGCACAATAATTCGAATTTTGGAGGGGATTACATTTCGCATTAGGGAAATGACCACATTGCCCACACCCATCACAAACAGTACTGATATCGCCATAACAACCGAGGCTTTTAACTCAGCGGTAATGGCCAAGGCCGAGCAGATACCCAAAACCTGAATGGTAATTGGATTATTATCCGCTAACGGATCAAGAATAAGATTTGCATCTTTTTTAGAAAGTAGTGCCATTCATTTAATTTCTAATGGTTTCCAAATAAGGTTTATAGACTTTCAAAGTCTCTTTGATCATAGCCGATACACCATTACCTGTAATGGTGGCTCCCGCCAATGCATCTACTTCGTTGTCATCTTTGTCATTGTTCAAGGGATCATTATTACCCTTGGCTACGGCAATCCCTGCATAGCTTCCATTCTCCAAAAGGGATTCTCCACTAAAATCATCCATGAAGAAGCGCATTTTGATATTGGCTCCCAATCCAGGGGTTTCTGCCTTGTGGTCAAAGTAGACACCTTGAACCACCATGTTCTCATCGATAGAAATAAAGCCCCATATTACGTCCCACAGGCCTTTGCCATGCATAGGAAGGACATAAGATTTTTTGCCATCTCTTTCACCAATAAAAACAGGTAATCTTGCATCACCACCCTCTTTCAGCATACTCAATTGCTTTTTCATATCAATGAGGTAGGCTTCATCGTCCTCCGAAGTCTCGCCATTGGCATTTACGACCAATTGTTTGGTGATGTATTTTGAAAACTCATTTTCAACAATATCGGTGGGTATAAAACTCACATCGCCATCACCCTCATTTTGGTTGACACCCATGGCATAGAGAATGTTTTGCTGTTTTTCGAAACGTTCATTTTCATCGATTCTTGGTCGTAATCCTGATGCCAAAAATGCAAGGACAGACCCAACGACAATAACCATGATTATCGCAAAAATGACCGTGTATGAATTCTTATCTGTACTGACTGCCATCTTAAACTGTTTCTACTTTTAGTGCTTCACTTTCTTCGGTCAGTTTTGGATGAATCGTAGCATTCTGAGCTCTTTTCATCCTTCTTCTGACGTTACCCCGCACCACATAGTGATCGATGGTCGGAGCAAATACGTTCATCAATAATATGGCCAGGAATACCCCCTCAGGATAACCTGGGTTGAATACTCGGATCATTACCGATATAAATCCTATCAGAAAACCGTAAATCCATTTTCCGCGATTGGTCTGTGACCCTGTAACGGGGTCCGTTGCCATATAAACAATACCAAATGCAAGACCTCCCACCAGCAAATGTTGCCAAAATTCGAAACTCATTAGGCCATAAAACTTGCTGTATTCGGGAATCCATTCCCATGCTACGGCACCATTAAAAATCAAGCCCATTACGAGAGAACCTATAACGGCACTTACCATAATTCTCCAGCTGGCAATTTTTGTAAAAATTAAAAAGAGACCGCCCAGTAAAATCAGAAAAGTCGAAGTCTCTCCAATAGATCCGGGGATAAAGCCAAAGAACATATCGGCCAAATCATATTTAGCCGCGATACCCTCGGTATTACCTGCTGCCAAATACCCCAATACCGTTTCGCCGGATATGGCATCAACATTTGCACCCGCTGCAATTTCATTTGAGCGTTCAACCGCTCCATGAACCCAAACTTTGTCACCGCTCATCCAGGTAGGGTAGGCAAAGAACAGAAATGCCCGAATTGTCAGGGCTGGGTTTAAGATATTCATTCCCGTACCCCCAAAAACCTCTTTTCCGATCACAACGCCAAAGGCTACGGCAATAACCAGCATCCAAAGCGGCGTATCTACAGGTATAATGAGTGGCACCAACATTCCTGTGACCAGGTAACCTTCTTCTACCTCATGCCCCTTGATTACTGCAAAAAGGAATTCGATAGCCAAACCTACTCCATAGGATATGATAACCAAAGGAAGTACCGTTACCGCGCCCAACCAAAAATTATCCCAGGTCAAAAAGTGCTCAAAAACACTAAAGTTTTCTGGAAAACCATTAATGGCCGAGTAGTGCTGATAACCAGTATTGAACATACCGAACAGCAAACAGGGCACTAAGGCCATAATCACAGTATTCATGGTACGTTTCAAGTCATCAACAGCCTTAACATGTGTACCCCGCCCATGCGTAGTATCATTCGGGGTATATAAAAATGTATGGAGTGCATTAAAGGCCGGAGCCATTTTTTTGCCTCGATACTTTTCTCTTAAAATGTGCAGTCTTCTTTTTAACTGTAATGCCATTTTTATCCTATTTCTTGGTGTAACAAATCAAGTCCTTCTCGGATTATTTGCTGGTGGGGTTGTTTTGAGATACAGATGAACTCTGTCAACGAAAAATCTTCAGGTGCCACTTCGTACAGCCCTAATTGCTCCATCTCATCCAAATCTTTGACCATGCAAGCCTTTAGTAGCTGTAAAGGGTATATATCCAATGGAAACACCTTTTCATATTGCCCGGTAACCACAAAAGCCCGATGCTCACCATTGGTATTGGTATCTAGATCATATTTTTTATTGGGTTGCATCCACGAAAATGTAAGGGAGCGTGTCGGTGAAATTTTATTGAACACAGGCTTGTTCCACCCAAAAAACTCATAATCATCTCCTTCGGGAATCGCGGTCACTGTATTGTTATAAAACCCTAGGTAACCATCAGGTTTAACCTTGGAACCGGTCAGCACATCGCCATTGATCAATCGGAATTTTTTCAAATTGACCCCACTGGCATATAAAAAGGTTGATATTTCGGCACCGATCTTGGTCGTATAATATTTGGGTTCTTTTACTACAGATCCTGCCAACGCAATGGTACGTTCGGCATTGAACTTACCGGTCAGAAGTAACTCACCGATAATTACAAGATCCTGTGGTGAAAGGGTCCAAACCACCTCTCCTTTGTTTACGGGATCAATTTTATTGATTTGGGTACCCACTAATCCGGCAGGATGTGGGCCAGATACCTTGTGCATGGTGACCCCTTGAATGTTCGTAAAGGGCGAGGTCGATGTATTGCCTACACAAACATGAAATTGCCCTGGTGTAAGTTTCGATAGGGCAGTAACAGCTGCTTGTACTTCATCTTCCTTACCACGCAACACATAATCAACATCAGCCGCCAAGGGTGCAGTGGTATGACCAGAAACAAAAATTGCCTTGGGCACTGCATTTGGATCAGCGATGATATCATAGGGTCGTTGTTTTATGAAGGGCCAACAACCCGACTTTAAGAGCAACTCACGAATTTGATTTTCATCGGCCTTTGCCAAATCAATCTTTTTGTGTGCGCTGTATTGTTGTTCTTTGTCAGCCAAAATTTTAAGGGTCAAGATTCGTCGTCTTGCACCGCGAACAATTTCAACAAGCTCACCACTAACCGGTGATACAAATAACATTTGCTCATTGTTCTTATTGTAAAATAATGGCTCTCCAGCTTTTACCTCGCTGCCTTCCTTAAGCATCATTTTAGGAACAATGCCGTGAAAATCATCAAGATTTAACGCGTAAACGTTGCTTAAAACTGCTTTGGAAGTTGTCTGTTCTGCTGCACCGACCAGGTTGATGTTTAACCCTTTCTTAATGCGAATGTCTTTAGACATATTTTTGTAGACCTTTTTGTTAAAAAACGCATGCAAATTTAGCACTTAAAGCATTGTTTTCATAATTATCAGCTATAAAATATGGGCTTACGTCGAGTGAAATTTGCTCGGCACACTTTTTGTTTACCTTTGACCCCTAAATAAGCCTAAAATGCGTTTTTTGGTTAAACAAATTTTATTGTGTTTATGGGTGATACCCCTATTTGGTCAAATACAGTATGAGGTCAACCCACCGGCCAATATCAAAACCATTAATTTCAGGGGGCCCACTGAAGATCAATTTCCCGTTATAAAACTTGGTGAAACGATTACCTTGGAGTTTGACGACCTCACGGCAAGCGAGCAGGATTATTACTATAAGTTGGTGCATTGCGATTATGACTGGACACCTTCTCAGTTGCTCAAGTCACAGTATTTAGATGGGGTCGACAATCAACGCATCATAAATTACGAGAACAGCTATACCACACTTCAGCCGTATTCGAATTATCAAATGACCATACCCAATAACGAGGTTCGGTTGAAAGTTAGTGGCAATTACCTCATCGAGATCTACAATATGTACAACGAACTCCAGTTTTCAAGGCGTTTTGTGGTGTATCAAGATATCGTTAAAGTTGGTGCGACAGTAAAACGCCCACGCGACTTCAATTTTTTGAATGAAAAGCAATCGGTGCAGTTTACTATTAATACGGGAGGTTTTCCTATTGTTAATCCCAAAAGTGAAATCAAGGTTGCCATTTTGCAAAATTATTTTTGGCCCACCGCCATCTACAACATCAAACCCCAATTTACTTTGGGCAATGAGTTGGTTTACAAATACGATCGAGAAACCAGTTTTTTTGGTGGGAATGAATATTTGAATTTTGACACCAAAGATTTAAGGTCACCCACCTTCGCAATTTCAAAAATCGAGTTCAAAGAGCTCTATCATCATTATCTGTACACCAATGACTATCGCTACGATCAACCCTATACCTATTTTCCTGATGTAAATGGAGATTTTGTCGTTCGCACCCTTCAAGGTGAGGATGTATCTCGGGAAGCGGAATACACCAAGGTTCATTTCAGCCTTCCATATACGACCGATATCGGACTTAATGAAGTATATGTGGTAGGCAGGTTCAATAACTACGACCTAAGCGATGAAAACAAAATGGTCTTTAACGAAGAGACTGGAGATTTTGAATTGGAATACCCCATAAAACAAGGATTCTATAACTATAAATACGTTGTTGTGGGCGAAAGTGATCTCATGGACATGAACCTTGTCTCTGGCAACTTTCACTTTACGGAAAACAACTACCTAATTTTAGTGTACTATAGAAACTTTGGAGATTTGTACGACAGTATCATAGGTATCGGCACCACCAATTCCCGTACTATTAGCAATTGATTTATCTTTAGTCCATCAACCGCAAAAATGGGCAAGAAAAAAGAACAGGGTTTAATTTTCACCAAAGGGCGTTACGAACTCAAGTTTAGGGGTACCGAATGTTTAAACTGTGGCCACATCTTAGATGTAGACGACAAATATTGCCCCAATTGCGGCCAGGCCAATAGCACCAAAAGATTGGTACTAAGAGACTTTGTTGATGAATTCTTTTCAAGTCTTGTCAATTACGATGCAAAATTGCTCAAGACCTTATACACCATGCTTTTAAAGCCGGGAACCATCACCAAAGACTATATTTATGGCAAACGGATATCGTATACCAACCCCTTTCGATTTTTGTTCAGTCTTGCCTTTCTCTATTTTCTGATGGTTACCTATGGAAACGATTTCAGGCAGCTCGACGATTTGAACCTAAAGGAAAAAATCAAGAACGAAGGTGATTTCAATTTTTCGTTCGGTCCAAATGATTTTAGGGACAGCTTACGGCAAAAAGACCTTCCAGGGCTCACTATAGGAAATCTGGATTCGTTGGCGGCGCAAGATCCTGAAGTTGGCAAAGGTCTTGATCAATTGGACTCACTGGATGTCTTAATCAATAAAGGCGTACAAGAGAAAAAACGAACGGATTCACTCATGTTGGCCGATCCAAAAGCTTTTTTTGCAACTATGAAGGCCAAGGGTGACGACAGTTTCTCAGATAAGATGAATTTCTTTTTCAATCTTATAAGAAAGGATTCGGTGACCAATTTGGAACAAGCCCAAGAAAAGTATGCCATTGATAATGATTGGAGTACCCGAATAGCCTTTAATGCCTCAAAAAGTGCTATACGTGTTATTTCGCAACCAGGAAGCTGGATCGATGATACCATGGCCAAGCTTCCATTTGTCATTTTTTTGTTCTTACCCTTGTTCGCAATTTTCATTTGGGTGGTATACATCCGTAAAAATTATACCTATACCGATCATTTGATCTTTAGTTTTCACAACCAGTCCTTATTATTTATCTTGCTGATTCTTAGCTGGATTGTAGATTCTATTTTTGGCACTACAAGTGTTTGGATCTTCATTTTGATCTTCGGTTTTTACCTGTACAAGGCAATGCGAAGATTTTACGGCCAAGGAAGAATTAAAACGATTATTAAATATCTGTTTCTCAACACAGTTTTTACCTTTTTGGCATTATTTACCGTGTTGTTGATATTTACAGGAAGTGTTTTTACCTATTAGAAAATGATTACACAGGTTACCAGAGGGATTAAGGTTTCTATTCGAACCTCATTTGAAGGAACATTCTTCAAGAACTACAAGATGCACTATGCCTTCGGATATACGATAACCATCGAAAACCAGGGCAAGGATACGGTTCAATTGGTGGGAAGACATTGGGATATACTCGATTCTTTAAAAGAACCAGAAACTGTAGATGGTGAAGGTGTAGTTGGCAAAAAACCCGTTATCAAACCAGGAAAATCACACACCTACAGCTCCGGATGCTTATTGGCATCACCTATTGGGGCCATGAAAGGGTTTTACAATATGGTAAGTCTTGCTACAGCTGAAGAATTTGAGGCTGAAATACCCACCTTCAAATTTGCAGCGCCTTTCGCACTAAACTAAGACCGGTTTCATTTTACTTTCGAAATCGCTTTCGTTACCTTTGTCGGAATTTAAATCAAAGCAAAAATTTCCGAGATGGGTAAAGGTTTTTTCCAAGTTCCAACAGCTATAAATGAACCAGTTAAGGCGTATGCTCCAGGTTCTCCTGAACGTGAACAAGTTCAAAAGCAGTATAAAGCATTTTACAATACTCAAATTGAGGTGCCGCTGTATATAGGGTCCCAAGAGATCAAAACGAATACTACCAAACCCATGTCTCCCCCACATCAACACCAACATGTTGTGGGCCATTATCACCTTGCAGAGAAGAATCATGTGGAAATGGCAATTGAAAGTTGCCTTGACGCGCGTGAAACTTGGGCCAATTTAACCTGGGAGCAACGTGCTGCGATATTTTTAAAAGCCGCTGAACTCATTGCAGGTCCCTATCGGGCCAAAATTAATGCGGCGACCATGATTGCCCAATCAAAAACCATTCATCAGGCAGAAATTGACGCTGCTTGCGAGTTTATTGATTTTCTTCGGTTCAATGTAGAATTCATGAGCCAGATTTATGAAGAACAACCTGATTCTGCCGAGGGGATTTGGAATCGCGTTGAATATAGACCTCTCGAAGGTTTTGTATACGCGATCACCCCATTTAATTTTACGGCCATAGCCGGAAATCTTCCCGCTAGTGCTGCAATGATGGGCAATGTGTGTGTCTGGAAACCCAGTGACAGTCAAGTGTATTCGGCAAAGGTCATTATGGATGTTTTCAAGGAAGCTGGCCTACCTGATGGGGTCATCAATATGGTCATGGGAGATCCGGTAATGATCTCTGACACGGTTTTGAACAGCCCAGATTTCTCAGGCATCCATTTTACAGGAAGCACGCACGTTTTCAAGAGCCTTTGGAAACAAATCGGAAACAATATTGAAAAGTACAAGACCTACCCAAGAATTGTTGGAGAAACAGGAGGCAAAGACTTCATTATCGCACACCCTTCAGCCAAACCACAACAGGTAGCCACTGCAATTACAAGAGGTGCCTTCGAATTTCAGGGTCAAAAGTGTAGTGCCGCATCGAGGGTGTACCTACCCAAATCAACGGCAAACGAAATACTTGAACTGGTCAAAAAAGACGTCGAAAGTTTTAACAAGCCCGGTTCGCCAGAAGATATGGGCAACTTTATTACCGCAGTAATCCATGAGGGTTCGTTTGACAAATTGGCAAAATATATCGATCAAGCCAAAGCAGATAAAGATGCCGAAATTATCGTTGGCGGAGGTTATGATAAATCTGTAGGGTATTTCATTGAACCCACTGTCATTGTCACCAAAGATCCTAAATACGATACGATGTGCACCGAATTGTTTGGCCCCGTGGTAACGGTGTACATATACGATGACAAAGATTGGTCAACAACCCTTGAATTGGTCGACAATACCTCAGAATACGCATTGACAGGTGCCGTATTGTCAACCGATCGCTACGCCATTGATGAAGCCACCAAGGCCTTGCAAAATAGTGCGGGAAACTTCTACATCAATGACAAACCCACCGGCGCTGTAGTGGGACAACAGCCATTTGGCGGTGCGCGAGCCTCGGGAACCAACGATAAGGCGGGTTCTGCCCAAAATTTGCTACGTTGGGTGTCACCACGATTGATCAAGGAGACCTTTGTAAGCCCTGAGGATTACCGCTATCCATTTTTAGGTTAACGATGTCGGTATACCAAAAACTTACTGCTTTTGGCAAAAAGTTCGTCAGTTACAATGTACTTTTTAAATACGGTTTTAACTGGTCGCCCATGTACCGTCGAAGTACGGGTAAAGTGATCTTTGTTTCGGAAGATCTGTCTACCATTCGCATAAAAATTCCCTTGAGTTGGAAGAATAAGAATTACGTGAATTCGGTATTTGGGGGAAGCATGTTCTCAGCTGTAGATCCAATCCCCATGGTACAACTTATCAATTTGCTTGACGATTCATTTGTCGTATGGGACAAGAGCGCCGTTATTAAATTCAAGCGACCTGCCAAAGAAGATCTTTATGCCGAATTCATCTTTGAAGATGAAGAGGTCATAGCCATAAGAAATGGCGTGGCCAAAGAAAATGAGATAGAGATCATCAAGAAAACCATCCTAACCAACAAGGATGGAAACAAGGAGTTTTGTACGGTTGAAAAAACCATTTACATAGCCGATAAGAATTTTTACAAACAAAAACGAAAAAAGGCAGCAAATTCCGTAAATTGAAGCAAGAAAATCTTAGAACATTATAAACACTACAACAATGAAAAAATTAGCGCTATTATTCTGCTGCTTGTTTTCTTTTGGAATTTTTGCCCAAGAAGACCAAACAGTACAAAATTCCCTTACGGGATTAGTGACCATGGTACAAGGTCAGCTCGTTCAATTGGCTGACGCTTTTGACGAATCACAGTATGATTGGAGACCTGCCGAGAATATCCGCTCGGTGCGTGAGGCCATTTTACATACTGCAGCAGCCAACTATTTTTTAGCTGCAAAAATGGGGCATCCTTCACCTGAGGGTGTTGATTGGATGGGCATGGAAAAGAACATTACCGGCAAAGAAAATGTAATTGCTGCCCTTAAAGCCTCAAACGAATTCATCCTTGGTGTAATTGCCAAGGAAGAAGCATCGAAGTTTGGTGAAGAGGTCGATTTTGGATTTATGAAATTAAACCGACTAAGTGGCCTATTGGTTGTTTTGGACCATAATGCCGAACACAAGGGCCAATTGATTGCCTATGCACGATCGAACGATGTTGCACCTCCTTGGAGTCAACCGCAACCTGAATAGAAAGCTTAAAAAAGCCCCGAATTTGGGGCTTTTTTTTTGCACTATATATTCCTTTGCATGTACGTTGCAAACTTTTTCCTTGAATCAAGAGCAATATTTATGTAAATTTAACGTTAATTAATTGTTTCTAAATTGTTTTCTAAACTAATTTGCTATGACAATCCTAGGTAGTTTAATGATTCGTATTGGAAAGTCGATTGAAAAGTTATGGCATAGCTTGAAACAATATTCACGCAAATGCCGTAGGGTATATCATAATGTACTTAGCACCTAATCAGGTGACCCTCCCTTTCAGATAAACCACCTTTTTGGTGTCAAAAAATGGTTCCGAAAAATATTCGGATAAATGATATATTTCTGCTGAACTATAGCCAGCCAATTCTTCTGTCAAGTCTCCCCCTTTTAAATAAAGGATGCCGTTCTTCCGTTGATGAACCGACTTCTTTTTTATTTTTCCCTTGGTCCAATGCACAAAAGTTGGCATTGCGGCTACTGCCCTACTTACGATAAAATCAAATTTGCCTGGCAGTTCTTCAACCCTAGAATGGTGCGCTACTACATTGTCTAACCCCAATCCTTCGATTACCTCATTCACTACCCTTATCTTTTTTCCAATGGCATCGACCAAGGTAAATTGTGTTTGGGGAAACATGATGGCTAACGGAATTCCTGGAAAGCCACCACCCGTGCCAACATCAAGTATTTCTGAACCTGGCTTAAAAGATTGAATTTTTGCGATACCCAACGAATGCAATACATGTCGTAAATACAGCTCATCAATATCCTTGCGAGAAACCACATTTATTTTTTGGTTCCAGTCTTTATAAAGCAGTTCCATTTTTTCAAATTGTTTCTGCTGTGCCCCGGTAAGTTCGGTGAAGTAATTGAAAACGATATCCGCTTTCATAGCGATCAAATTTTAACTCAAAAATAATACTTTTAACAGGCAGATTCCCGTTCTTTGGGCGCAGATAGTTTCGAATTAATATTGGCTATCTTTGATTAAATTCAGTATATGAAGAAGGAAACCATCCGATTTTCAAGAAAAGATTCCGCACAATTTTTCAAAACCCTAAACAAAAGGGTCAACCAATATTTCAAGGAACGGCAAATTAAGAAAACAGGAAACTGGAAGCTTCATTTGAAAACCGTCATCATGTTCAGCATCTATTTGACGCCCTATTTTTTGCTTTTGTCCCTTGATATGCCGACATGGGTTCAAGTATTGTTGACCATCTTAATGGGTATTGGAATGGCGGGTGTTGGCATGAACGTAATGCACGATGCCAACCATGGATCTTATTCGACAAAAAAGTGGGTAAACAAGCTTATGGGAAGCAGTATGTACCTACTTGCGGGCAATGTTTACAATTGGCAGGTGCAACACAATGTATTGCACCACACCTATACCAATATTCAAGATCATGACGAAGATATGGATGCCGGTAGAGTACTCCGATTTTCTAAACATGCTGAATGGAAAAAACACCATAAATTCCAACATTGGTACTCCATATTCTTGTATGGCCTTCTGACGTTCAACTGGGCGATTACTGTTGATTTTAAGCAAATGTATCAGTATATGAAACGTAAGCTTTCGTACGGTAAGCTTCCCAAGCCGGTATGGAATTGGACCATATTGGGTGTCACCAAAGCCCTTTATTTTACGGTATGGATCGTGATTCCCCTTATTTTCTTTAATATTCCATGGTGGCATGTTTTGATCGGGTTCTTTATCATGCATTATGTGGCCGGATTGATTTTGAGTATGGTATTTCAATTGGCACACATCATTGAAGATGCAGAAACTCCCCTTCCGGACGAATCGGGAAGCATGAAAAATACATGGGCCATCCACCAATTGCTTACCACCGTGAATTTTGGCACAAAAAATAGAATTGTTAACTGGTTTACAGGAGGGCTAAACCATCAAGTAGAACACCATATTTTTCCGCACATCAGTCATATTCATTACACAAAAATTTCAAAAATTGTGAAACAAACGGCGCAAGAATTCAATTTACCCTACAATGAATATAAAACTACCAGAAAAGCCATAATTTCGCACTTCAAACATTTGAGAGAATTGGGCAAAGAGCCCGTCTTACAATACTAGTGCAACTACAATTATGAGCAATCAACTATCCGACCGCATTAACAGTCTAGTGCCTTCGGCAACTTTGGCAATGGCCGCAAAAGCAAGGGAACTCCGTGCAGAAGGCAAAGATATCATTGGGTTAAGTTTGGGCGAACCTGATTTTAACACCCCTGATTTCATAAAGGAAGCTGCAAAACAGGCCATTGATGAAAATTACAATTCATATACCCCTGTTGATGGTTATGTTGAACTGAAGGAGGCTATAATTACCAAATTCAAACGCGATAACGGATTATCATACGAACCTTCGCAGATTGTGGTTTCGACAGGCGCCAAACAAGCTTTGTACAATGTTGCTCAGGCCTGCTTAAATCCGGGTGATGAAGTTATTTTGCCTTGCCCTTATTGGGTAAGTTATGCCGATATAGTAAAACTTACCGGTGGCATGCCGGTTGAAGTTCCCACCAGTATAGAAAGTGACTTCAAAATGACTCCTGCCCAACTGGAGGATGCCATCACCCCCAAAACAAAAATGCTTTGGTACAGCTCGCCCTGCAATCCTAGCGGCTCAATTTATAGCAAGGAAGAATTGCGGGCTCTTGCCGATGTTCTCCAAATACATCCCCAAATAATTGTGGTAAGTGATGAGATTTATGAACATATCAATTATGGCGTTGTGGACCACGCTTCAATGGCCTCTTTCGAAGACATGTACGACCGCACCGTTACTGTCAATGGGGTAGCAAAGGCCTTTGCCATGACCGGATGGCGCATTGGTTACATTGGCGCCCCAAGTTATATCGCTCGGGCATGCAATAAATTACAGGGTCAGGTTACCAGCGGAGCCAATTGCATTGCGCAAAGGGCAGTAATAACGGCCTTGACCGAATCTCCCGAACGAGTACGTTACATGGTGAACGAGTTCGAAAATCGAAGAAAACTAATCTTGGATTTACTCAACGATATTGATGGTTTTGCCTGCAATGAACCCCAGGGAGCCTTCTACGTTTTTCCAGATATCGCTTCATACTTTGGAAAAGAACTGAACGGAGTACAAATCAACAATGCCTCTGATTTTGCCATGTACTTGTTGGAACATGCTAATGTTGCCACTGTAACGGGCGATGCCTTTGGAAATGGCAAATGTATTCGTATTAGTTATGCAGCATCAACTGATGAAATCAAATCGGCAGTTGCAAGAATAAAAGAGGCTGTCAGCTAGTTCAATTTTACCGTAAAATAAATCCATTTTTAACGGGATCTTTTGGATCGATGACAAAGGTGTGCATTCCTGTAATATGGGCGGTTCCTTCTACCCTCGGAATAACAGCTTTAAAAGGACCGTAATCCAACTCATTAACCACTGTTCCAATAAAAATAGAACCTGTAATGCTCTCGATTTGAATACTTTCGCCGATGGCCAGCTCTTTCCGATGATGGTGTATGGCCATTCTTCCCGAAACCCCAGACCCCGTTGGGCAACGATCAACTTCACCTTCGGCGAATACACAGACATTTTTACTGTGAATACCTTCGGTTGACGTCTTGTCGATGAAAATGGTGCCATATAAAAAACTTAGGTCTTCTTCATACGGATGCTGTATCGCCCCATTCGTTTTTATGACAGCATGTTTTATCTCTGAACCTGCTTGAATAATATCTTGATAAGACGACTTTGAAAGATCAAAACCCAAATCATTATTTTGCAAATCCACATACGCATAAAATGCACCACCATAGGCCAAATCATAAGTCACTGTACCTAGGTTTGCTGTGGTGACCTCAGCGTCTAAGTTCACTACAAAACTGGGAACACAATGAAATCCGACATTGACCACCTGCCCATTCGCTATGGTTACAAATGATGTTATTCTTCCGCAGGGAGCATCAATTTTAAGTGTGTTTTCTCCCTCAACGGCATCGATCCAGCCAAGCTGTACGGCCAGTGTAGAAATTGCAATTATGGCGTGGCCGCACATGGTACTATACCCTTCGTTGTGCAAAAAGAGTATTCCGAAATCACCCTCAGCATCATTGGGTGGCACCAAAATGCAAGCGTACATATCCGCATGACCTCGGGGTTCGAAGAGCAGAGCGGTGCGCAAATCATCAAAATGTTCTCTACAATACCTTCGGTACTCCAACACTGAGTTTCCGATCAATTCCGGAAAGCCATCAATAATGACACGTAAGGGTTCTCCACCTGTGTGCATGTCTATGGTTTTGATTTGCATCCAGTTTTGCGGAACCAAAAAGTTCTTTTTCGCCTTTATCCTATCATAGGTTCGCTTTGTCGACATACTGCTGATAAAAATATTTTGCTGCTACGAGATCTTCCAGGGCATGCCCCACAGACTTAAATACTGTAATTTCACTTTCGGACCTTCTTCCCTTTTTCTTGTTCGAACACAAATCAAATAAATCGGCGCGAAGGTCTTCGGCTTTGATTACGCCTTGATTTAAAGGAATCACAATGTCCCCACTTTCTTTCAAACCACTTTTATGACTATCCAAAAAAATTGAAGCTTTTTGCATAACTGCATCATCAGCCTCGCGCATGTCGGGTTTGTAAGCGCCAACCAAATCGATATGTTGACCAGGGCTAAGGTGCTTGCCCAGTACCAAAGGTGTTTTTGACAGGGTAGCACAGGAAACAATATCAACTTTCGATAGTACGGCCTCTATAGTTGTAATGGTATTGACTTCAATTCTTTTGCTCCTCACTTTTTCGGCAACAACTCGGGCCTTGGCTTTGTCCCTGCCCCATATATAGACCTGTTCGATGGGTCGCACTGCGCAATGGGCTTGAATCAAATTCGAGGAAAGGGCACCGGTACCTATCATTAATAGTGAGTTGGCTTCGGGTCGAGATAAAAAAGAAGAAGCGAGGGCCGATGTGGCCGCAGTGCGCTTTGCCGTGAGACTCTTGGCTTCGATTATGGCTTTGAGCGCACCCGTTGTCGCATCCAGGTAGAGGTAGCTCCCTTGAATGGAAGGAAGGTCAAAGGCTCCATTTGCTGGACTAACCGTTACCACTTTCACCCCGGCATCAGCACTCGGATTCCATGCGGGCATCAATAGAAGTGTAGAATCTTGTTTCACCTCGGGATTTGGAAAATGATGATGATGACGTTCTGGGACAATCGTTGAATTCTCGGCAAAGGACATTTTAAGTACTTCAATCAAGGTATTGAACGACGTATGATGTTCAACAAAACTTGAATCTATCAGTACAGGCTGTTTCATAAATAGGAAAGATACAAATCAACTTAAAATATTGATACTCAAAAATTCATGAAATCACTTAAGAAATTTTAGTCCTTCTGCATTGTGGTGTTATCAACCGCTTCAAAAATTGCATCTATGATTTCAGGAAACTCCCAGTTGATGGCATTTCTATCTTGTAATCCGAAGTTTCCTCCATCATCCCAAACAACCGGAATTAATCCTCGTTTTAAAGCGGCTTCAACATAGTAGGAGGTATATTCAATACGCTCTGATAAATTGTTTTTATTTCGAGTACCCCATTCCCCTAGCACAACTGAGCGCCCTTCCTGCACCACCCATTTCTGATATATTCGATCCATTTCCCCATCTAATGCCAACTTTTCTTGTGCACTTCCCCAGGTATCAGGCCCGTTTTCATCTCCTGCAAAGGACCACGGAAAATAAGTATGTAGTGAAACAATCACATTGGGGTCATTATTCGGAATTACCAAATCATTCATGGGCCCTTCCAGCGTACTTGCCGCATAGGTAGCTATCATAAGAAACCTTGATGTGTTTTCACCGCCAGACATTCTGATTGCATCAACACCTACTTTATGATACTCATTTAATAGGAGTCTGCTTGCATTATCTCCGCCTGACCATTCCAAGCTGGTTCCTTTCAATCTTGGTTCGTTCAAAACATCAAAAACCAACTGCTGATCATAGTCCTTAAAATGTATCGCAACTTGACGCCATAAACTAGCCAAGCGTTCCTTTACATAGTCAGATTCTTCGGCCACTAATTGGATCCAATCGTCATCATGATGAACATCAATGATAACATACATCTTATTTGCAATGCCAAAATCAACAACCTCCTGAACCTGTCTCAAGAAATCTGATTCGATTGTGAATGGGGCCTGATCATTTTGGTGAAACCCCCAAGTCACGGGTATTCTAAGCGTCTTAAAACCCGATGCAGCAACCAAATCAATCATTTCTTTGGTTGGCAACGGATTACCCCAAAATGTTTTGTCCCTAGACTCTACATCAAAACTGTTTCCCAAGTTCCATCCTACTCCCATTTGAGAGATAAATTCGGCAACAGAAAGATCGCTACCTTCATTATTTTCAGATGAATTTTCAGCTTGTTCAGTGGCCTCGTTATCTTGTTTGGACTCGCGATCTTCAGTGACATCACTCGAACTACATCCAATAAAAAGAATTAAAGTGAAAACTATGGTATGAACATACTGATACCCACTAATTCGATTGATCATGTTACAGGTTTACAATAAAATTACAACAAAAGGTACGATTAGGTCCGTTTCCAGAAGAAGGGTGTCAACAATATAAGTACTGTAAACAATTCAAGCCTACCGCACAGCATAAAGAAACCACACCACCATTTACCAAAGTTGGGCAAGCTACTAAAGTTGACGACAGGGTTCAAATCACCCAGGGCCGGACCAACATTGCCTAGCGATGAGGCGGCCCCACCGATTGCAGATTCAAAATCCAATCCAAGAAATCCCAGACCAAGCGCGCAGATTATGAACAACAACATGTAAAGCACAAAAAAGGCAATGATATTGTAAACGATATGTTCAGAAACACTTTTTTGGTTGTACCGGACGGGTATTATAGCACTGGCATGCAAGGTTCTTTTAAACTCCAAAATACCATTCTTAATGATCAACATATGGCGAACCACCTTGATGCCTCCAGAGGTAGACCCTGAAGAACCGCCGAGAAACATCAACCCAAAGAAGAATACTGTCAAAAAGGGTGTCCAACTCGTAAAATCTGCTGTCACAAATCCTGTCGTAGTGACTATAGCCAGCACCTGAAACAAGCCATGACGGAAAGAGCTCTCTGCTGCACCCCACACCATGGGATGGTATTCCGAAACCGTAACGTTCGCCTGAAAATACACCAGCAGTGAGGCAACAAGGGCAAAGACCCCAATAAAAATGGCGTACGTCCGAAACTCTTCATCCTTTAGAATACGCTGCACTTTTCCGGTCATCGCAAAATAACTCATCACGAAGTTGGTTCCCGCCAAGAACATGAATACCATGATGATATACTGTATAATCGGTTGGTCATTCCAGTAGGCAACACTTAAGTTTTTTGTAGAAAATCCTCCAGTAGAAAGCGTGGACAGGGAGTGGTTAATGGCATCAAATAAAGACATCCCTGCCAATTTCAAAAGAAGGGTTTCCAAAAGGGTATATCCTAAATAAATCAACCACAAACGTTTTGCCGTATCCGTAATTCTGGGATGCAGTTTATCACCCCCGGGGCCAGGAGCCTCTGCCGCAAAAAGTTGCATACCACCGATACCCAGTAAGGGCAGAATGGCAATTGCCAAAACAATAATTCCCATACCCCCAATCCAATGGGTCAGACTTCGCCAAATAAGTATTCCTTCAGGCAACGATTCGATATCATTTAAAATAGAGGCTCCGGTTGTGGTATAGCCGGAAATAGTCTCGAAAAATGCATCGGTAAAAGAGGGTATCGAACCGGTAAACAAATACGGCAACACACCAGACATTGACATGACGATCCATCCGAAGGTCACAATGATATAACCTTCCTTTCTTTTGACCTCTTTTTTATGCTGTCGGGTATAGAACATGGCCATAATACCCGCGAAGAGCGTAACCAAACCCGCCAAGGTGATATCTAGCGTAGCACCATCCTTGTAAATACCACTCACCAACGCTGCCAAGAGCATAAATGAACCATTGAAGAGCATTAAGAGCCCCATGATATGAACAATGATCCTAAAGTTTAGTTGCATTAGAGGAAGAGCTTTTCGATTCTTGCTATGGCCTTCGGCATGCAGCAGACCACTACCCTATCACCCTCTTGAATCCGAAAATCTCCCAAGGCGATTATCCCCTCTCCATCACGTATCACACCTCCTATAATGGCATCGCGAGGAAAATCAAGTTCTTTGATAATCTCACCATTAACGATGGATGTGGCCTTAACTTCAAATTCAAGGATTTCCGCATTCAAATTGTTCAAACGGGTTAAGGCCAAAACCTCTCCCCTACGGATGTACCTAAAAATATTATTGGCAGCCAGCAGTTTCTTATTAATAAGTGTATCAATACCAATGGATTGTGATAATTGAAAATAATCCATGTTTTCGACCATGGCTATGGTCTTTTTGACCTTTTTCGATTTGGCGACCAAACATGACATGATGTTGGTCTCTGAATCTCCTGTAACCGCAATAAAAGCGTCCATTGAATCGAGGCTCTCCTCATCCAACAACTCCACATTTCTGCCATCCCCATTAATAACCAGGGCATTCGGAAGTTCGTCAACAATTTCAAAGGCCTTATCCTTATTTTTCTCTATCAACTTGACATTGAACTTGCTGTTACAAAGGTCTCGCGCCGTTTTATAACCTACTTTGCTACCCCCCAAAATCATAACATTTTTTATTTCCTTCTTCTTCATGCCGGTAAGCTTGTAGAGGTTTTCGACCCCTTCAGAAGTAGTTATAAAATATACCTGATCACCCTCCTTAAAAACAGTGTCTCCCCTGGGGATTAAGGTGTATTGGGTACCCATGCGCTGCAGGGCTATGGGCATAAAATGTAACTCAGGGAATATACTGGCGGCTTCTTTGACCATTTTCCCAACAAATGGGGCAGTTTTGGGTAAGAACACACCGACCATGATCAGAAGTCCATCTTCAAACTCGTAAGTGTCATTGAAGGCCGATTGATTCAACAACAATTGTATTTCAGTGGCAGCCAATTCCTCTGGAGAGATAAGCTCGTCGATACCAAGTTCTTCAAAACGAATAAGCTCTTTATGATCTACAAACTCGGTATTTGAAATCCGCGCTATGGTTCGCTTACTGCCCAATTGTTTGGCCAACAAACAAAAAGTAAGGTTAATACTTTCTGATGAGGTAACACCGATCACCATATCCGATTTATCAACCTTCGCTTCCTTCAGTACCGAAACTGAGGTGGCATCACCCTTGAGCACCTTAATATCAAGATGGTTGTCGGCATAGGCCAAACTTTCCTTATCCGTATCTATTAAGGTTATGTCTTGTGCCTCATAGGACAATAATTTTGCCAAATGAAAGCCCACTTCACCAGCACCTGCTATAACTATTTTCATTTTTTAAATTGAGGAAAAAACATTTCCAATATTGGAAAACGACCAATGCCCAGAAGAAAATTTACTATTCATGATGATACCGTAAAGTGTATCTATTCAACAGTAGTGTATCGTATTATGGGGCAAAACTACAATAATTATTTCGTTTAAAAGGTCATTCCCCAAAACACCAAGCCGTATCTTTGCCATCTAATTTTTTTTATGGGGACCAAAATAAAGCCATATCAAAACTCCGATCAAGGAAAAAAAGAACAAGTCACCCAAATGTTCGATACTATTTCGGAAAACTATGATAACCTGAATAGGGTCATCTCTTTTGGAATAGACAAAAAATGGAGAAAACGAGTGGTGCAACTTGTGGCTGAAAAAACCCCTCGTACCATACTTGATGTGGCAACCGGTACTGGTGACCTTGCCATTTCGATGGCCCAGACAGGAGCAGCACAGGTAATTGGTTTAGACCTATCACCAGGCATGCTGGAAGTCGGGAAAGATAAAGTCAAGGCAAAAAAATTGGATGGAATTGTTGATATGGTCATTGGAGATAGCGAAAATCTTCCTTTTGACGATAATTCTTTTGATGCTATAACCGTGGCGTTCGGGGTACGAAACTTTGAAAATCTCCAAAAAGGGCTTCAAGAAATTTATCGTGTGCTCAACCCAAACGGAATCTTTGTTGTTTTAGAAACCTCGGTTCCCACGAAATTTCCATTCAAACAAGGGTACCATTTGTATTGCAATTTTTTACTTCCAATTATTGGAAAACTGTTTTCTAGAGATAAGTCGGCCTATGGTTATCTAAGTAAATCGGCCTCCGTTTTCCCACATGGAACAGATTTCAACAATATTTTGGCCAAATCGGGGTTTATAGGTATTGAGAACATGCCCCAAACATTTGGGGCAGCATCGATATACGTTGCCACAAAATAATTTGATGAAAAAAATTGCCATTTTCCTAGGCCTTGTTTTCATGGCCAATCAAAGCATTTTTGCGCAATTTAAAAAGGACCCCATTCTCAATATTCAGAATGAGGACAAGAAGTTTTTAAATTGGGGCTATTATCTTGGTTTTAACCAATATGACTTTCAATTTGAGTATGAAAACGACACGGCCACGCAAAATGAATTGACTGATATCTTGGTCGATACCAGCTTTGGTTTCAATGTGGGTCTTATTGGTGAAATGCGTGTTAATGAATTTGTAGACATTCGTTTCGAACCTGGCCTATTGTATTCCCAAAGAATTTTGGGATTTCCAGGATTCGATGCTGAAAATGATGCCATTCGTGAGGTTCGATCAACCTATATTCGGTTCCCCTTACTTGTAAAATTGAGTGCCCGCAGGTTCGGTAACTGGAAACCTTTTGTGATAGGTGGCGGTTATGCTTCAATGAACCTGGGCAGCAATGAGGATAGCTTGGAAGATAATTCGAGCGGGGAATTTCGCATGAAAAAGAATGTCTATGGGTATGAACTCGGATTTGGCATCGATTTTTACACAGAATACTTCAAGTTCACCCCTTCGATTCGAGGTGTATTTGCCCTTACCGACGAATTGGTTCGCGATAACGACCCCAATAGTCCTTGGACCGGTAATATTGCTGGTATGAGAACCCGGGGCGTTTTTATCAACTTTACTTTTGAATAAAACTGCTTCGACGAATTTCATTCAACAAAATAGCGGTTGCAGTGGCCACATTTAAACTTTCGGCCGATGGTTCGCCGAATTGTGGAATGGCAATTTTCTTTGTTATTCTTGAACCAATGGTATCCGAAATACCCCTTGCCTCATTGCCCATAACCAGAATGCCCCTTTCGGGTAATTCGGTCCGATAGACCTCATCACCAGCCATATACGCCCCTAATACCGGTAATGTAGTCATCTTTAAAAAGGAATCAAGATCGGTATACACGACATTTACCCGGGCAATCGAACCCATGGTAGCCTGAAGTACTTTGGGGTTGTAACAATCAACGGTATCTGAGGAACAGACCAGCTGTTTGACACCAAACCAATCACACAAGCGTATGATGGTCCCCAAATTTCCAGGATCTCGAACCGCATCAAGGGCAAGGACCCAATCTTTCTGATCAATGGGTTTGCTTTTGGGAATTTCAAATACAGCCAAAACAGCATTACTTGAATGCATATTGGACATTTTTTTTAAGTCATTCGGAGCAATAATTTCAGCATTGGAGGCCAATTTTTCAGCCAAATCCTGGGAAGTGACAAAAAGCATATGGGCATTAAAACCTGCATCCAAAAGCTCTTTAACCAATTTGATTCCCTCGGCCACAAAAAGGCCATATTCATTTCGGTACTTTTTTTGCACTAGGTTTTTGACGACCTTGATTTGTTTTTTAGTAACCATGCAAATAGTTTATTTTTGAGCTCAATGAGAATTTATATGGGATTGCGGGCCAGCCAAACAAAAATAGGGTTATTGTGGCTAATGGCTTTCTTAAGTGCCTGTAACAGTCTTAAAAGAGTTGGGGAAGATGAATTGTTGCTGACCAAGAATACGGTATATGCAGACAGCACCAAGGTTACCTCAGAAGAAATCAAAAACTTAATAGTACAAAAGCCAAACAGCAGTGTTCTTGGATATCCGCTGCGCCTAAATCTATATAACCTTGCCAAGGAAAATCCCGATTCAATGTATCGTGATTGGCTGTATCGCAAGGATAAACGTGAAAAAAGGCTATCAAACTTACTTTCAAAAAAACAAGTCGGGAGATTGGGAGAATCGTTTGTGGTCAAAGGGTTTAGTGAATTGATGAAGCGAGTTGGGGAACCTCCTTCGGTCATTGATACTACCAATATGAGCAAATCTGTCGACCTTTTGGAAGCCTACTACGGGAGTAAAGGGTATTTCAATAATTCGGCATCTTATGCTATTATTGAGGGGGGAAACAAGAGGGCTGCAATCGATTATCATGTCGCCTTGGGAAATCCTTATTTTCTAGACTCGGTAAGCACTAAAATCGCTGCCAAGGAATTGGACTCCATCTACCAAAAAAACAAAGCTGGCTCCTTTGTAAAAAAAGGTGAACAATTTGACCTTTCCGATTTCAGCAATGAGCGCAAAAGATTAACGGCATTGTTTCGAAATACAGGAGTATACAATTTTCAGGAGAGCTCTGTTACGTTTGATATATTAAGGGATACCGCCGTAATTTCCAATGACCAGCGGATGAATGTTCAGTTGAATGTCAGAAAGGCTGGTGCCGTTGGGGATTCTACACAAAGTACGACACCCTATCGGGTTAATCGCCATAAAAACATCAATATCTATACCGATTACAATGTGCGTCAGAACATTGATTCATTGCAGGCTATCAAATATGAAGATTATACGATATTCTTCAGTGATAAATTAAGGTATCGGCCAAAGGCACTGGCTGATGCCATATTTTTTGAACAGGACAGTATTTATCGCGAATTGGATAAAATTCGGACCTATAGGCAAATCAGCAACCTGAACACCTTTAAATACCCCAATATTTTGGTAAGTGAGGACACGACATCTCCTTATCTCAATACCAATATTTTTCTATCACCAAGGCCCAAATATTCCCTAAGTCTGGATTTGGATGTAACACATTCGAATATCCAGCGTATTGGTACGGCTTTCAGTGCCTCCGTGATTACACGAAATGTATTTGGTGGCGCAGAGACCCTGAGCATTTCGGCCAGAGGTTCTATTGGCTTGTTAAGCGATACCGCCACAGACGAAACCTTTACCTCTGAACTGGGTGGGGATGTCAATATTACCTTTCCCAGAATTTGGATGCCGTTTAATACTGAAAAAATCATACCCTACTATATGTTGCCACAGACCCGATTTTCGGTGGGTACCAACTTTCAAAATAATATAGGTCTTGACCGTCAATCTTTTAACACGGTATTGTCATACAACTGGTCACCTACTGATTTCCTCAAGAACAACATTGAATTGATGAATATCGAATTTGTTCGAAATACCGATCCCAATGATTTCTTCAATCAATATCGAAATACCTACAATACCCTTGACGGAGTAGCAGATGATATTCAAGACGACCCACAATTTGAGGACCTTTTTGAATTAGATTCGAATAACCCTGATGATTCATTAAGGCTTTTGATTCCCCAAGGAACCACAGAGTTTACTCAAGGCGTGTTAAACGGCAGTATTCCACTCGGATCGGAAGACATTTCCACTGTTAGAAGTATTGAAGAACGCAGACAGCGTCTCACGGAGAACAACTTAATTTTTACCTCAAACTACACCTATACCAAAAACAATAAACAAGGTATTAATGACCCTGACTTTTATCAACTTAGATTGAAATTTGAAAGCGCAGGAAACTTGTTATCAGCACTATCAAATGTGATACCCTTTAATGAAAACGACAGTGAACAACTCCTAGTTTTCAACGTACCCTTTTCACAATATTTCAAAACAGAGTTTGATTACATCAAACACTGGAGTTTGTCGAGTAGCGATGTGTTGGCTTTTCGAAGTTTCTTCGGAATGGCCGTGCCTTACGGAAACTCAAACAGTATTCCATTTGTGCGCAGTTATTTTGCAGGAGGGTCAAATGACAATAGAGCTTGGAATGCCTATGAGTTAGGACCCGGTACCACTTCGAACCTGAATGATTTTAATGAAGCCAATTTAAAAATAGCACTCAACCTAGAGTATCGTTTTCCCATTGCTGGTGATGTCAAAGGTGCCCTTTTTGCAGATGCCGGCAACATTTGGAATGTATTTGACAGTGAAGATAATCCGGATGCGGTATTTACTGGTTTTGATTCTTTGGGTGATATTGCCCTGGGCACGGGATTTGGGCTGCGATATGATTTCACCTATTTTGTTTTTAGGGTTGATACCGGCTTTAAAACCTACAACCCTGCTGAATTGCCCTCTAGACGTTGGTTTAGTGACTACAATTTTAGAAACGCCGTTTTTAATGTGGGTATCAATTATCCGTTTTAACGCTGAATTATTTATTACTTTTGTCCCTTAATTAAACCAGAAACTAACTCAAAATATGTCCCACAATATCAAGCCTGGCGTTGCCACAGGGGATGAAGTCCAAGCAATTTTCAATTATGCAAAAGAAAAAGGTTTTGCACTCCCTGCAGTTAATGTAATCGGTTCAAACACCATGAATGGGGTTATGGAAACCGCTGCAAGCCTTAACGCCCCAGTTATTATACAATTTTCAAATGGGGGTGCCCAGTTCAATGCGGGAAAAGGACTCTCAAACGACAATCAAAAATCTGCAATTTTGGGCGGTATTGCCGGTGCAAGACATGTGCATGAAATGGCAGAAGCTTACGGTGCCACTGTAATCCTACATACAGACCACTGTGCAAAGAAACTCCTTCCTTGGATCGATGGTCTACTCGATGCGAGTGAAGCACATTATAAGAGCACGGGCAAATCCTTGTATAGCTCGCATATGATCGACTTATCTGAGGAGCCTATCGAAGAAAACATTGAAATATGCAAACGTTATCTAGAGCGAATGTCGAAAATGGACATGACCCTAGAAATTGAATTGGGTGTTACCGGTGGTGAAGAAGATGGTGTGGACAATACAGACATTGATAGTTCTAAACTCTATACACAACCTGAGGAAGTTGCCTACGCTTACGAAGAACTTTCAAAAGTAAGCCCCAGGTTTACCGTTGCTGCGGCATTTGGAAATGTTCATGGTGTGTATAAGCCGGGCAATGTCAAATTAACCCCTAAAATTCTTAAAAATTCTCAGGAATACATCGCTCAAAAGTATGGCGTTGGGCACAACCACATTGATTTTGTTTTCCATGGAGGATCTGGATCTACCCTAGAGGAAATTAGGGAAGCCATTGGATACGGGGTCATCAAAATGAACATCGACACTGACTTGCAATACGCCTTCATGTCTGGAGTTAGGGATTATGTTCAGGGAAAAAGTGGTTATTTGCAAGCGCAAATTGGAAATCCTGATGGCGATGATCAGCCCAATAAAAAATTCTATGACCCTCGCGTTTGGCTTAGGGACGGCGAAAAAGCTTTTAATGACAGGTTAAAACAAGCATTTGAAGACCTTAACAATATCGATACGCTTTAACTAAAACAACATGGATATGTCATCTGCTTGGTTTAAGAGAAAGGAAAAAGGGATACAGACCGCTACAGAAGAGAAAAAAGACACGCCTAGAGGGTTATGGTATAAAACCCCAACGGGTAAAATTGTAGAATCAGAAGAGCTTGCCCAGAACTTTTACGTAAGTCCCGAGGATGATTACCATGTTCGGATTGGAAGTAAGGAGTATTTTGAAATCCTTTTTGACGACAATAAGTTCAAAGAATTGGATGAAAAACTTACGGCAAAAGATCCTTTGCGATTTGTCGATAGCAAAAAATATTCTGATCGACTAAAAGCGGCCCAAAAGAAAACAGGACTTAAAGATGCAGTCCGTACAGCAATCGGAAAATCGATGGGCAAAGACCTGGTCGTTGCTTGTATGGATTTTAGCTTTATTGGTGGATCAATGGGAAGTGTGGTTGGTGAAAAAATTGCCAGGGCAATTGATCATGCCAAGAAAAAGAAAGTTCCTTTTGTAATGATTTCAAAATCTGGGGGTGCCCGAATGATGGAAGCCGCCCTATCCTTAATGCAATTGGCCAAAACCTCTGCAAAACTTGCTCAGTTAGCGGAAGCCAAAGTTCCTTACATATCGCTTTGCACCGATCCCACAACAGGGGGTACTACAGCCTCATATGCCATGTTGGGTGATATCAATATTTCAGAACCAGGGGCATTAATCGGGTTTGCCGGACCACGGGTTGTAAAAGATACCACAGGCCAGGAACTGCCTGAAGGTTTTCAAACCGCTGAATTTGTAAAAGAACATGGGTTCTTGGACTTTATTTCGCATAGAAAAGATTTAAAAAAGAAAATAAATCTTTATATCGATTTGATAACCAATCAACCTGTTAGAAACTAAAAAAAAGCCCCGAAATCGGGGCTTTTTCTTTACAGTATCTTACTTTAAGAATCTTCGTAAAAAGACCTCTTTGGCCGATCCATCAGGATAGGTGAGCACTCCAGTCGCATCGCAGCTACCGTCACCAAAATCCAAGCTAGCAGTATTGCTGTTTCTTGAGATTTCCAAAACACCGCTCACAATAAAACGACAAGACATCTCTCTTCGAAGGGGGTCTACAACCTCTTTTGACCAAACATTACCCAATTTTCCTGTAAATGTTCCATTGCCAGAAATCAAAAACACATTGTCGCCCCAAAATCCAGACCCATAACCTTCTATCCACTCACGGGTTCTTGTGCCAGTAAAGGAGGCCGTTTCGCCATCAGGCCATGTCGCGTTGAATGATGCGCTTGCAGTTCCCTGGGGGTTGCCATTTTCATTTGAGCGCACACGAAGTACATCTGCTCCTCCTTCTACAGCTACTCCATTAAAGGTAAAGTTCTCCAAGGAAAGGGCAAGACTCTTAGAAGCCATCTCCATATCTTTGGCATAACTCAGCATAATAATTCCACTTAAAACATTTCCATTGGGCAATTCACAACCCGCTCCAAAATCGATCGTCTTTTCCTTGGTAGTAGCAGTTACAACAGTGGTTATCGTCACACACTCTGGCAAATAATTGGAGCTATACGATGATTTGGAAGTTTCAGAAATTTCATCAGCTGCATAAACATCTTCAGCGATGGATGCCACCTCGTCAGAAATCATTTCAGCTTCATCGCTATACTTCAGCTCCGATGCTGTAATTAGTTCTTCACTTGCCAACTCTTCCTCGATGGAAGTTTCGTCTTTGTTACATGAAGCGACCAACAAGGCCATCACAAGTAAAGCCGAAGGAAACCTTCGCTTAAAGTTCATTAGTTTGAGACTCTTTTTCATAATATCAAATTTTAAAGTTTGTAGGTAGGACTGGGACCATCACAAAAGGTTTAATCATTAATAAAAAATTTTTCCTTCAAAAAAAAGAAGTATCTTTGCGCCTTGATTGAAAATCAATCATATACATAAAAATCATTTTAACAATATTGGCATGTATTTAACCAAAGAAGTAAAAGAGAAAATCTTCAAAAAACATGGGGGTTCGGAAACCAACACAGGGTCTACCGAAGGACAAATTGCATTGTTCACCCATAGAATCGAGCATTTAACCAAACACCTTAAAAAGAACCATAAGGATTATAATACCGAACGTTCGCTGGTAAAATTGGTAGGTAAAAGACGTAGTCTTTTAGATTATTTGAAGAAAAAAGATATTGAAAAGTACCGTGCTCTAATCAAAGAGTTAGGTATCAGAAAATAAAATAATGGGGGCTTCTATAGCTCCCTTTATTTTTGCCTTTAGGTAACAGGCAAAAACACAAAAAGCTTCTTGTAGTTTTTCATTGGTCAACAACACACAACACAACCCGACCGTCAGGAAGGCGGTAGACCAAATGTTTAACACATCTACCCTAGGTAGATTACTTTATTATTTATGATTCCAAAAACGTTTAAAGAGGTCATTGACCTTGGTGATGGTAGGGAAATCTCTATCGAAACCGGAAAACTTGCAAAACAGGCCCACGGATCTGTTGTGGTGCAATCTGGCAAATGTATGCTCTTATGTACCGTAGTATCCAACTATAAGGCTGCTGATGTAGACTTTCTTCCCCTAACGGTTGATTACAGGGAAAAATTTGCTGCAGCCGGAAGATACCCAGGTGGGTTTTTCAAGCGGGAAGCAAGACCAAGTGATGGCGAAGTACTAACCATGCGCTTGGTAGATAGGGTATTGCGCCCCTTGTTCCCAAAAGATTACCACTCAGAGACTCAGGTCATGATTCAATTGATGTCTCATGATGAAACCGTTATGCCAGACGCTATGGCTGGATTGGCTGCCTCTGCTGCAATCCAATTGTCTGATTTTCCTTTTGAGTGCCCAATTTCAGAAGTTCGAGTTGGACGTGTTGATGGCAAACTCATCATTAATCCGACATTCGAGCAAATCAAAAACTCAGATATCGACATGGTCATCGGTGCGTCCGAAGATTCAGTAATGATGGTCGAAGGTGAAATGGATGAAATTTCTGAAGAAGAAATGGTAGAAGCCATCAAATTTGCCCATGAAGCAATTAAGGTACAATGTGCGGCCCAAGTAAGACTGGCAGAAGCTGTTGGCAAAAAAGAGGTACGTGATTACGATCCTGAGCCAGCAGATGAAGAGCTCGAAAAGAAAATCCATAGCCTGACCTATGACAAGGTATACGCCATCGCAAAAGCAGGTTCATCAAAACATGAACGTAGTGAGGCCTTTGGCAAAATCAAGGATGAAGTCATGGAATCCTTTACCGAGGAAGAGTTGGAAGAAGTTGGTGATTTGGCCACAAAATATTTTTACAAGGCTGAAAAGGAAGCCGTTCGTAACCTTACACTAGACGAAGGATTACGTCTCGATGGGCGTAAAACAGATGAAATACGACCAATTTGGTGTGAGGTGGATTATTTGCCCTCCGTACATGGTTCATCTATTTTCACCCGTGGCGAGACCCAGGCGTTGGCAACCGTTACACTTGGTACGTCAAGAGATGCAAATATCATTGATATGCCTTCCTTTGAAGGTGAAGAACGATTCTATTTGCACTACAATTTCCCGCCATTCTCAACTGGTGAAGCACGTCCAATCCGTGGCACATCAAGAAGAGAAGTGGGGCATGGAAATTTAGCACAGCGTGCTTTGAAAGGTATGGTACCAGAAGATTGCCCTTACACGGTTCGTGTCGTATCTGAAGTACTGGAATCTAATGGTTCATCATCAATGGCAACGGTTTGTTCAGGTACCATGGCAATGATGGATGCTGGGGTCCAATTGAAAAAACCAGTATCTGGTATCGCAATGGGACTGATTTCCGATGCGGAAACAGGCAAATATGCCGTGCTATCCGATATTCTTGGAGATGAAGACCACTTGGGTGATATGGATTTTAAGGTAACGGGTACCGAAGATGGTATCACTGCCTGTCAAATGGACATTAAAATAAAAGGGCTTTCCTATGAAGTTTTGGTAAAGGCCCTAATGCAAGCCAAAGACGGACGCCTACATATTCTCAAGCATTTAACGGATACCATTGAAGCACCAAGAGCAGAGGTGAAATCATACGCCCCGAAAATTGTCACCAAAATTATTCCGGGTGAATACATTGGTGCTGTTATTGGCTCTGGAGGAAAAGTCATTCAAGAATTACAGAAAGAAACCAATACTACTATCGTTATCAATGAAGATCCGGAAACGGAAGAGGGTATTGTTGAAATTTTAGGAACTGACCAAGATGGTATTGATGCGGTTATTGCCAAAATCGAAGCCGTAATGTTCAAACCTGAAGTGGGCAGTGTTTATGAAGTGGAAGTAATAAAAATACTCGATTTTGGGGCTGTAGTTGAGTACGTAGAAGCACGTGGTAACGAAGTTTTGCTTCATGTCTCTGAATTGGCATGGGAACGTACCGATAAGGTTACCGATATTGTCAATATGGGTGATGTTCTGGATGTCAAATATTTTGGTTTGGATCCAAGAACAAGAAAGGAAAAAGTGTCTCGAAAGGCGCTTTTGCCAAAACCTGAAGGCTATGTAGAACGACCTCCAAGAAGGGATAATAAAGGTGGTGATCGCCGTGGAGGTAATCGTGACCGAAGACCCAAACGTGACTAAAAATTCAAATACGTGTCAAAAGCCTCAGTAGTACTGGGGCTTTTTTATTACAAAAATTTTTTGAGATAAATTTTACCAAATTGTAACATTTTTCAAATTCTTACGTATAAATAAGTGAGCCCCAAGCTCAACCACTTAATTTGAAGAAGAAATTAGATGAGACAGTTAAAGATTACAAAACAGGTTACCAATAGGGAAACCGCCTCTTTAGATAAATATTTACAGGAAATCGGTAAGGTTGACCTGATTACAGCTGATGAAGAAGTTGAATTGGCGCAACGTATCAAGGCCGGTGACCAGATTGCTTTGGAAAAATTGACCAAAGCCAACTTGAGATTCGTTGTTTCTGTTGCCAAGCAGTACCAGAACCAAGGATTGACTTTACCTGATTTAATAAATGAAGGAAACCTTGGTTTGATAAAAGCGGCTCAACGTTTCGATGAAACCCGTGGTTTCAAGTTCATTTCTTATGCTGTATGGTGGATTCGACAGTCTATTTTGCAGGCTTTGGCCGAACAATCGCGTATTGTTCGATTGCCCTTAAACAAAATTGGAAGCATCAATAAAATCAATAAGACCTTCGCCTTTTTAGAGCAGGCCCACGAACGCGTGCCTTCTGCAGAAGAGATTGCCAAGGAATTGGATATGACCGTTGAAGACGTCAAACAATCCCTAAAAAATTCAGGTCGCCATGTATCGATGGATGCTCCATTGATCGATGGTGAAGATTCCAATTTGTACGACGTTCTTCGAAGCGGTGAATCGCCGAATCCTGACAAAGAACTATTACATGAATCACTTCGAACTGAAATTGAGCGAGCACTTGAGACCTTGACGCCAAGAGAAGCTGATGTAATCCGTTTGTATTTTGGTCTTGCAGGTCAGCATTCAATGACTTTGGAAGAAATTGGTGAGACTTTTGATTTGACTCGTGAGCGTGTTCGACAAATCAAGGAGAAAGCTATTCGTAGACTAAAACACACTTCAAGAAGTAAGATTTTAAAGACATACTTAGGATAATTTCAACAAATCTGACGTTAAATAAACCTTAAATTGTTTATTTGGCAAGAAAGTTGTAATTTGTAACCCTATAACAGTTTATCATGACTGTTCGTTTTTTGATTGATGAATAAACTCCGGCTGATTACCGGAGTTTTTCATTTTATAGCACTTCGCCAACCTTTCTTATTCGCTTTCTTGCCTATCTTTAGTACAAATAAAACAACATGAGGTCGAACCTGCCCCTAGCCTTATTACTCATCCTGTTGTTAACCTTTTCGTGCAAAAAGGAATATGCAGAAACTGAGATTGACCTTTCCACTTATGAACTTGAACCGGGGCTTACCCTTCAGGCCATTGCCGCGGAGCCCCTTATAGAATCCCCTGTGGCAATGAATTTTGATGCGCATGGAAATATTTGGGTATTGGAAATGCCGGGGTACATGCAAAGTTTGGAAGGAGTAAATGAAGAGGACCCCATAGGAAGAATTCTGGTGCTACAGGACAAAGATGCTGATGGGATAGCAGACCATACGAAAGTATTTCTGGACAGCCTTAAATTGGCCCGGGCATTTGCACATGTATATGATGGGTTGCTTTATGCCGAGCCACCTAACCTACTTTTTACAAAAATCAATGCCGATTTTACCCCAGGTGCCACGGTAGTGGTAGATTCTGCTTATGCGGTAGGAGGTAATGTAGAACACCAACCCAACGGCCTCTTAATGAATATTGACAACTGGATCTACAACGCCAAAGATTCAAAAAGATACCGCTTGAAAAATGGCATTTGGGAAAAAGAAAAAACGACATTTCGAGGGCAATGGGGCATTACCCATGATGCCATGGGGAGGTTATTCTATAATGACAATTCAAATCAACTTCGGGGTGATTACAGCCTTCCCAACGTGGTCAATCAAAATATCAAATACCGGGCATCAAAAACAGTTGGCCAAACCATAGTAAAAGACCAATCCGTTTATCCTGTGCAAGCCACAGCAGTGAATAGAGGCTACATTCCTGGAATGTTGCATGAAGATGGGAAATTGAAAAATTTCACCAGTGCCTGCGGTCCCCTGTATTTTGAAGGCAATGGTTTGAGTTCAGCGTATCAATCCAATTTTTTTGTTTGCGGTCCAGAGGTCAACTTGATCAAACGAAACCTGATCTATTCTGACAGTTTGAAAGTTTCAGGAAAACAAGCCTTAACGGGAAAGGAATTTCTGAGAAGTAGTGATGAAGCTTTCAGACCCGTTAATCTCTTCAACGGACCAGATGGTGCCTTGTATGTTGTTGACATGCACAAGGGCATCATTCAACACAAAACCTACTTAACCAGTTATTTAAGAAACCTATATATAGAAAAAGGACTGGATACAGTTCATGGCATGGGAAGGATTCTTAGAATTTCAAAGGATTCCCTACCCTACAAGCCGATAAATCTTAAGACTCTAAGCGATCAAAATCTGGTTGATTCACTATCCTCGTCCAATATTTGGGTGCGTGATAAGGCGCAACATTTGCTAATTACCAGAAATGCTGCCACAGCGGTACCCGAACTCGAGGCTGTATTGGGTAAATCGAACAATGAATTTGCCAAAATACATGCGCTATATACTTTAGAAGGCTTGCAAAAGCTCAATTTATCAAGGATAGCCGTTGAAGATTTTACTTCGTATCCAAAATTCGTTTCTCATGTACTAAAACTAATGGCGGAAGACGAACATGAACTAAGTACATCGCAACTAGAAAAATTAATGGCGGTCAAACATGAAAGCCTTGATTTTTACCTGACTTACTTTCTATCCAAAAATTTCGATGTTGAAAAAGCTGCGCCACTTATCGAAATTCTAAAAGATGGCAATGAAATGATTTCGGAAGCCTTTCTTTCTGGCATTCATAAGCAAGAAACTGCATTTCTAGATTCGAAAATTTCGCAAGAAATACCCACAACCCGTAAGGTTCTGGATTCACTTTCAACTAGTAAAGTGATCCTAACCGAGAATTTTGCCATTGGTGAGGACGGCTTGACCCGAGGCCGGGTATTATACAATAACAACTGTGCAACCTGCCATGGTCCAGATGGCCGTGGTTTGGAAAATCTAGCACCGCCCTTACTCAACTCTGAGTTTGTGTCGAACAAAGAGCATTTGGTTGCTATCATGCTATATGGCATGCATGGACCTGTATCGGTTGGCAAAAAAGACTACAATTTCGCAAATGCAATGCCCGGTATTGGAGTCAATGAGACATTGACGGACAAAAACATCCGAGATATTGGAAATTTTATACGAAATGCGTTTACGACCTCACCGCAAAATATTACGACAAAAACCATTGATAGTCTTAGAAAGATTGACAGAACATACGACAAAACATTTACTCAAAAAGAGCTCCATGAAATATTTGCTTCCAATTAGAGATTTGGCCATTTTGACCCTCCTTTTTGTTTCGTGTAAGAAGACCCAAGAACCGTGGGTTGAATTAATACAGCATGAATCGCTCAAAGGATGGGAAGTTAAAAATGGCACGGCAGAATATCAACTCAAAAACGGTGTCGTTATTGGCACCACCAAATTCGGTTCTGCGAACACTTTCTTATGTACGCAAGAGCACTATGACAACTTTATTTTAGAGTTTGAAGTTTGGGTTGATTCCACCATTAACTCAGGGGTTCAATTTCGAAGTAACAGTTTGGCAAGTTATCAAAATGGGCGCGTTCATGGCTATCAGGCAGAAATAGACCCAAGTGATAGGGCATGGAGCGGTGGTATATATGAAGAAGGGAAGCGTGGTTGGTTATATAATTTAGAGGAGCATCCGGAGGGTCGCGCTGCATTTAAAAATGGGGCATGGAACCATTACCGCATCGAGGCCATTGATAATCATTTGGCGATTTGGGTGAACCACATCAATACAGCCAACCTGGAAGATACCGAAACCGCTTCCGGATTCATCGGACTACAGGTACACAGTATTGCTGATGAAACACAGGCAGGCAGGCAAATAAAATGGAAAAATATTAGGATTATCACCAACCAACCAGATGAATATATAACACCAACTACGGCAGCTTTAATAAAGCCCTGAAATTCTATTTGAGTAATTTTGCATCAACAACTGATATCATGTCCAAAAAAATTATAGCTCCCTCCCTACTTGCAGCTGATTTTGCCAATTTGCAACGCGATGTTGAAATGGTTAACCAAAGTGAGGCCCAGTGGTTTCACCTGGATGTAATGGATGGGGTGTTCGTTCCCAATATTTCTTTTGGGATGCCCGTGATTCGGGATATTGCAAAACACGCAAAAAAAACGCTTGATGTTCATTTAATGATCGTTGAGCCCGACCGCTATATTGAAACCTTTGCCAATCTGGGTGCGGATGTTCTAACCGTTCATTACGAAGCGTGCAATCACTTGCACCGCACGCTACAGGCCATAAAATCGGCTGGCATGCAGGCCGGGGTGGCTCTCAACCCCCATACATCGGTCAATGTATTGGAAGATACCATCCAAGATATTGACCTAGTGTGTCTTATGAGCGTGAATCCAGGATTTGGGGGACAGTCCTTCATTGAAAACACCTACGACAAAGTGGTTTCCTTGAAACGTATGATAAAAACTAAAGGCACAGACACCCTAATTGAAATTGATGGGGGTGTAAACTCAGGAAATGCGAAAAAATTAGTAGAGGCCGGAGCCGATGTTTTGGTCGCAGGTAGTTTTGTTTTTGGAAGTGAAAACCCGACCGAAACCATCAAAAACTTGAAAAAGGAAATCGCTTGAAGCAAGAGTTCGATTTATTGATTGTAGGTGGCGGCCCCATAGGAATTGCTTGTGGCTTAGAGGCGAAGAAAAAAGGCCTTAATTATGTAATTATCGAAAAAGGGCCCATTGTTAACTCCCTTTTTAACTACCCCATCAATATGCAGTTTTTCTCCTCTTCAGAAAAATTGGAAATTGATGAAATACCCTTTATCAGCAAAGAGGCCAAACCCAAACGTAATGAGGCTTTGGAATACTACCGCCGAATCGTGACGTCAAATCAGTTGAATATTAAGTTATTTGAAAAGGTTATTCAAGTCGAGAAAAATCAAAATTTCAAGATTACCACTGACAAAAGCAACTACAGCGCCCATAACCTCATCATTGCCACCGGATTTTATGACCTACCCAATCGAATAAATGTTCCTGGAGAAGAGTTACCCAAGGTATCGCATTACTATAAAGACCCGCATTTTTATGCAAGCCAAAAACTGGCCATTGTAGGGGCAAGCAATTCAGCAATTGATGCAGCATTGGAGTGTTGGCGAAAGGGGGCAGAAGTTACACTGATCATTAGGGGACCTGAAGTTGGGCAACGCGTAAAGTATTGGGTGCGACCTGATATTATCAACCGAATCAATGAAGGAAGCATAAAAGCTTACTACAATGCTGAAATCACAGAAATAAAAGTGGGTGAGATTATAGTGAACACCCCAAAGGGAGACGTTGTGCTGCAAAATGATTTTGTACTTGCCCTGACGGGATATAGGCCCAATTTTAAGTTCTTGGAGGATTTGGGCATTGAGCTCTCTACGGACCATAAAAGACTCCCGACATACAATCCGGACACCATGGAGTCGAACGTTGAGGGGTTGTATTTGGCAGGTGTCATTTGTGGTGGAATGGAAACCCATAAATGGTTTATAGAGAATTCCAGGATACATGCACCTATCATCATTGATGCCATTCTGAAAAAACAAAAGGAAGAATAAATGCTCGAACAAGTTCATTTTGCGGTGCAATACCTGGCAATGGCAGGTAAAAGTTTTTTAAAGCCAAGAGCTGACGATAGTCATACGAACCTGGCGTTTAATGCAACAACACAAGCCTTCGAAACTTGGCCGCTTGATGGCAACGGGCTTAAATTGACCTTTGATGTGCCCAAGCTTCAACTAAAATGGTCAACTGGGGCAATATTGGATTTGGTAGAAAAGAACCATGCTCAAGTAACAAAATGGGTTACAGAATCTTCTCCACAAACCGGGATCGACAAGCCTTATGTTTTTGACCTGCATTACGAATTACCTTTTTTATGGAATGCTGAACTGAAATTCGAACAGCCAGACCCTGCTAAATTGAAAAGACTTGTTCAATTGCGTATCCTAGCCAATAATGTGCTCGATACTTTCCTTAAGAAAGAGAAGCTAGAGTCTGCAATTCGTATCTGGCCACATCATTTTGATACAGGGGCTTTCGTTGTCTTGGCCGACGGTTCTGAAAAATCTATTGGAATGGGTATGGCCATACCTGATTCCTTGGTAAATGACCATTACTTCTACCTCAGCGCATACCATGGACATGAAGGTATCGACACTTCCAATTTTTCAGCATTGGCCCATGGTGAATGGAAAAATGACGGGTTTAAGGGTGCCATTTTGCCTACTTCTGAAGTTACGACCTTAGAGGCAGTACAGTTTCTTCAAGAAGCCCTTGGAGCTTACCTAGACTAATTTGCTCACCTTTTGTGCTCCGGACTATCGAATCCGGCTTGGCATCCAGCAGCCCATTCATCAGGTTGGTTGCCATAGGCAGGAATTCCTCCTTGATCTTTTAACATTCGGGCCAAATGCAGACAATTCCAAACCAAAAAAGTAGTATTTCGATTCGTAAAATCATTTTCGGGGCCACCCGAACCTTCATCTCTGTATGAGGGGCCAGGCCCTGCTTCTCCCATCCACCCAGCGTCAGCCTGTGGTGGCACCGTGTATCCGATATGTGACAAGGAGAAAAGAATATTCATGGCACAGTGCTTTACCCCGTCCTCATTACCTGTTATCAAAGTTGCCCCAACTTTGCCATAATCGCGATATTGACCCTTGGCATTAAATTGATGGGTGTAGCCATACATCCGTTCCAATGTTCTATTGCATACCGATGATTTTTCTCCCAACCAAACCGAAGTACAAATAATAAGGATATCACAGGCATCAATTTCCTTTTGTATTTGTGGCCAATCATCTTTGTCCCATTCGGGTGTTTGCGACATGTCTAACCCCAAACCTGCTGGTATTACATAATCTACCGGGCGAATTACTTTTGTGCTAACACCATTTTTTTCAAAAATGTTCTGAGCAACTTTTATCAAACCCTCGGTATGCGACAAAACGGGAGTGCGATTTAAGGTACAATTCAGGAAAAGGGCTTTTAAATCACTATAAGTTGCAGGAGGGTTAGCGCAGTGCTTGTCGGTCATATTTTTTAATTGCTCAGTCATATCATCACGATTTTTTAGATTTTTTAATGGGTATAGAGTACCATTCGAACATTTCAATATAGCCCTAAATTTTGGGAAAAGAAAAAGTCCTGGGTTATCACCCCAAGACCTTCCGTTCCTTAATCAAATTACCAAAGAAATTTCGATTTATCGGGGCGGTGGCCCGCCAGGAGGTGGCCCGTGAGCTGGCGGTCTTGGCCGGATTGCACCCTTTAATATCCGTTCGAGTTTTCGTTTTTGCCTTTCGTCACAGATCTCCTCTATGCGTTTAAAATAATGGTACACTTCCAATTCTCGTTCCTTGGTCAAGGCGCCGATTTGTGATGCTAATGAATCGATCAACAATTCATTACCCCTAATTCTGGAAAAAAGCTGTTCCTTCAATAGTCTTGATTCGCGATCAATGGCCCTCATTTTTTCGTGGTGGGCGTCATCAATTAGAAAGAATCGATCGATTTGATCCTTATTGAAATCGAGCCTATCATAAATAAATTCTCTGGGAGGTCTAGGCTTTTTATCAGGTTCTTTGATTACAATGTACAGCAATACCGTGTTCATAACCATTAGAAAACCCAGTAATATAAATAGCATCGTATTCTTCTTCATCGCCTTCAATTTAATAACGATTCTTGCTGCGATAAGGACAGACCATACGAATCAGCAAAAGTTTCCAGTTCTTGTTGCTGCCTAGAGTTGGAATAATAGTAGAGAACAGCGGCGTTCAAAAAAATAAAAAGGAGCAGGGCTGCCAATTGATACCTGGGAGTAAACCAAGGCACAATAGAAGAAACTTCATTGACCTCGTGCCTTCCTAACTTTTGTAAGACCTTATCTTTAAAAAAAGGAGGAACATCAACAGGCTCTACTGCTGAAATCGAATCAATAAGCTCGTCTACGAATTGCGATGTAATTTTTTTATCATTCATGGTTGTTATGGTGGTCTAAATCTTTAGATGCTTTTTTGGCCAAAAACTTGCACTCACTTTTCTTTTTTATAGTATGCGGTTAAAATTTGTTTTAAGTTTTTACGAGCCCTAAAAAGAAGAGACTCGATAGACGCTATACTCTTATGGGTGATAGCATTTACTTCTTTATAACTGAGACCATCGATTTTATGCAAGGTAAAAACGATTTTTTGGGCTTCCGGTAATTGATCGATGGCCTTAAAGAGAATTTCTTGCTCCTCTTTTCTTTCCAATTGCACCCCGGGATGATTAAACTCAGTGAAATATGAGGTTTTATCGATGGGCAATGCATTACCGGTCAATGACTGCATGAATCCAAAACGCTTTTTTGCGTTTTTTTTCCGAATGTATTCAAGTGACTTGTTTACCGCGATCCGATATATCCAGGTTGATAGTTTAGAATTACCCTTGAACTTGGCAATGGAATTGAAAACCTCAACAAAAACTTCTTGGGCCAAATCTTCGGCATCCTCAACATTGGGAACAAAAGACAGACATGCATTAAAAACCAACTTTTGGTACTCATCCAAGAGTTTTTCGTAGGCCTCTCTTTTCTGAGCCTTTAAATCCGCTAAAAATTGCGCTTCACTCAATTAATCCACTTGCGTTAACAGTTACAAAATAAAGGGATTTAAGAAAATATATCATGCTAGCGCAAGTTTTCCAACACTTTTCACATCTAAACTTTTATATAAAGGAATATTACGATGGTAAATAAAAAAGTGATGGTATTTGGTTTGGCAACAGTTTTCTTCATTTGCCAAACAAAGGCACAGACGAATGAAGACAATCAAGAAAGGCAACATAGAAAACCCCCTTCCATTGAACAGTTGTTTAAGGATTTGGATGCCAATAAGGATGGTAAACTTTCGGTGAAAGAAGTTAAGGGACCTCTCAAAAATCACTTTGACAAGGTGGATCTAAACGAAGATGGTTTCCTTACCAAAGAAGAATTAGAAAAAGCCCCGAAACCGAGGCGCAGAAAAAAAGTCGATAACAATTAAAATAACGATCATGAGAAGAAATCCTATGGTATTGATTACGCTATTTCTCATTCTGGCCGGGCTGGCCTGTAGCGCTGATAACGATGATGCGGCCATGGTAACTGACGATGTTGCAAACACTGATGATGTAGGCGGTACGGCAGAGCTGAGCGCTGCGTTTGCAGAGTTTGACGAAGATGAAACTACCATTTATTTGGATGGTAATAATGTGGTTATCGAAACAACGGGCTTTCCGAATCACGAAACCGTGTATTGGGGACCCGGAAATGATTTGTATCGAGATGAACCGGATGTCGCTCTAACTCCTAGCATCATACCGAATTTTGATGGATCGGCCACATTGGTGGTTTCCGCAAACCCGCAATTGGCTTCCACGAGCACAGCCACTAATTTAGGCGCAATTGGTATCGCCGTCAGTGGTGCGGCCATTTTTAATGACCAAGAAGGAAATGGACCACTGAGCCAGGCAGCCGCAAGTTTGGATTGGACCGGTGGGCACATTGGCCCCTCTGTTTACCATTACCATTTGGAACCTACTGCATGGTCAGAAGATGATGGTGCCCTAATTGGTATTTTGGCTGACGGTTTCTTTATTTATGGGCGAAAAGACTATGACGGCAATTATCCTACCGATCTAGATGCCTCTGGGGGTCATTTTGGGCCTACACCCCACAATCCGGATGGTGAATACCACTACCATATTCAAAATGAGTTGTACCTAAACCAATATTATGTCATTTTTCCAGGGGATTACCAGGGTACTCCGAACAGTATCAACTAGAGCTATTGTACTTCTCGGCTTATTGGGACTGTTGGTACTTAGCGGATCTAAGAAGGACGAAATTCAGGTTGATTTTAAGGTGCCCGATGTAAACATACCAAAGGAGTGGTTGAAGTTGGACCAGAATAAAGGCAAATGGCACTATAAAGGCCAAGCCTACAGTGGGTATGCTTTCGTATGTCATGGCAACGGTACGTTTAGGGAACTGACTGGGTATATCGACGGAAAAAGACAAGGCCCTGCATTCAAATGGTTTGAAGATGGCAGCTTATCAAGCCAAAAAAATTACAATGCCAATCGTTTAGAAGGCATAGCAAAAACATGGTGGCCGAATGGTGTGCAAAGTTCAGCGTCTAAGTATCAAAATAGGCAACGCCAAGGTACCCAGTTAAAATGGTATGCCAATGGTCAAATGGCGCAACGAAGGAGCTTTAATCACGGAAAAGAAGAAGGGCTACAACAGGCCTGGCTGCCAACCGGAAAGCTCTACGCAAATTATGAGGCAAAAAATGGCCGATTCTTTGGACTCAAGAGATCTAACCTCTGTTATCAATTAAAAAATGAAGTTGTTCAAAAATAGGGGGTATCTAATCATTCTGGTGGCGTTAATTGGATGCAACGGCCCTGAAAAAAGAGAAAAAACAAGTCGTGTAACAACCTTACCCTACTATGACAATCCTTCCTTTACGCCAAAATGGATGGGGCCCAGCAATGATTCGATCCGCGGCATGCATAAAATTCCCAGCTTTTCATTGGTAAATCAATTGGGAGACACCATTTCCGAAAAGACGTTTGAAAACAAAATCTATGTCACGGATTTCTTTTTTACCTCTTGTCCCGGAATTTGCCCAAAGATGACGGCTAATATGTTGTTGGTTCAGGAGGAATTTAGAAAAGATGATGAGGTTTTGTTACTCTCCCACTCTGTTACGCCAGAATACGATTCGGTTCCTATTTTAAAGCATTATGCCGATACCAAAGGCGTTATTTCCAATAAGTGGCATCTCGTTACTGGTGAACGAAAGACCATTTACGGATTGGGCCGCTTTGGTTATTTTGTTGAAGAAGACTTAGGAATTCCTAAAGGTGAGGATGACTTTTTACATACTGAAAATTTTATTCTTGTCGATAAAAAAAGACACATCAGAGGCATCTATAATGGATTGAACAAAACCGCAATTGCCCAATTAATTGCCGACATTAAGACCCTTAAAAAAGAGGGGTAAGCCTGAGCAACTTTGTGATTTAATTATGTTTAACTTTTTCTTTAAAAGATTAAACATTTGTATTTTTGTACCTACAGTGCTATAAAATCAATTGTCATGTTCAAGCTTTTCAAAAAGAGATCGTCAAAAGAAAAATTACAAGATCAATACGCCAAACTGATGTCTGAAGCCCACCTGCTTTCTACAAGAAACAGAAAGCTAAGTGATGCAAAAATTGCAGAGGCAGAAGAGGTAATGAAAAAAATTGAAGCCATTGTCTAAACCATGCGGCACGCCTTTGATGAAAGACAATTAGATCGTATAATCGAGATGGCCTGGGAAGACCGCACACCATTCGAAGCGATTTCTTATCAATTTGGTATTTCTGAAAAAGAAGTCATAAAAATCATGCGAAGCCAGCTCAAACGCAGCAGCTTCAACTTATGGCGCAAACGGGTAAATAGTGGGGTAAGTCAAAAACACCTCAAAAAACGGAATCCCGAAATTGACCGGTTTAAATGCTCAAGACAGCGCCATATATCTGGCAATAAAATCAGTAAACGATAAGTCAAAAAAGTTGGATCCTTACCTCTTTGAAACATCAGCAGTTGCAATTGATTCTCGGGTTTCAACTATTGATCCCATCACATATGGGAGAACTAGAAATTTTGTTGATGGCGCGGTCACCTATATATCGCCTTATATATCAAGAGGTGTCATTTCAACCAAACAGGTTTTAACCAAGCTCCTGGATCAAGGACATGCCCCAAAAAAAATCGAAAAATTTATTCAAGAACTTACATGGCGCGATTATTGGCAGCAGGTGTGGTCGACTAAGGGCGATGCGATTGATGTTGACCTAAAAAACCCTCAGACCGAAGTAACCAATCAGGGCATTCCTGAAGCCATCACCTCGGGCCAAACGGGAATAGAAGCAATAGACAGGGCAATTGAGACTTTTTATAGAACAGGTTATCTACACAACCATGTTCGAATGTACATTGCCTCAATCGCATGTAACGTCGCAAAAAGCCATTGGAAGGCACCAGCAAAATGGATGTATTACCATTTATTGGATGGTGACTGGGCAAGCAACGCCTTGAGTTGGCAATGGGTGGCTGGAACAAATAGCAACAAAAAATACTATGCCAACCAAGACAATATCAACAAGTATTGTCATACCAGACAACAAGAAACCTTTCTCGATCTTTCCTATGAAGAACTGCCCAAAATGGCTGTTCCTTCAAAGCTATCCCATACCATTGATATGAAGCTTACGACCAACTTGCCAGAATCGACCCCTATCGTCATAGATACGACCTTACCGTCTCTGATCTACAATTTTTATAATCTAGATCCCAATTGGAAAAAAGGGGTGCTGGCCAATCGAATTTTGTTGTTGGAACCCTCGCATTTCAAAAAATACCCCATATCCGAAAATTCAATTCGCTTTATGCTGGATTTAGGTAAAAACATTGAAGGCTTACAAGTATTTGTAGGTGAATTTCAAGATCTCGTTGCACAATATCATCTTGAAAAAACCTATTACAAAGAACACCCCACCAACCTGCACTATAAGGGAATACAAGAACCACGGGATTGGATGTTCACAGTAGAAGGATATTATCCATCCTTTTTCGCATTTTGGAAAAAATGCAAAAAAGAACTTGTGTGGTAAATTCAAAGAATGAAAAAACCTTTTTTGCCAATAAAAACCTGCCCAAGTTGTGGTCGCCCTTTTTCATGGAGAAAGAAATGGGAAAAAAATTGGGAAGGGGTAAAATATTGTAGTCAAAAATGCCGAAGAAATAAAAAGTGAAGCACGCTGTCAATTTGATATTTCCCCATCAACTATTCGAGAAAAGTCCGTTACTCGACAATGACTACCCAATTTACATGGTTGAAGAAGGGTTGTTTTTTAAGCAATACAACTTTCACAAACAGAAAATTGCATTTCATAGATCCAGCATGAAATGTTATGAGGCCTATCTTAAAAATTTAGGCAAAAAGGTTCATTACGTTGCTTCTAAAGAACGTGGTTCTGATTGCAGGGAATTGATCCAGCAGTTTTCCGAGCATGCGATAGCACACATTCATTTTATCGATCCAGTTGATGATTGGTTGGAAAAGAGAATTCGAAAAACTTGCCAAAGATTGGGTATTACCCGGCATCAATATACATCGCCTTCTTTTATAAACGGTAGTGAAGAACTGCAAGATCATTTCAAAAAAGGAAGAAAACGATACCATCAAACACAATTTTATATTGAACAACGAAAAACAAGGCGAATCCTTTTGGATGAAGAAGGTAAGGCTCTTGGTGGCAAATGGACCTTTGACAAGGAAAATCGAAAAAAATACCCCGCCAAAAAAAATCCTCCTCCAATTCACTACCCCAACCCAAACCCTTATTATACTGAGGCCAAGGCCTATATAAGCGAATATTTCCGGAACAATTTTGGCGAAATCACCGAATCACCCTTGTATCCCATAACTTTTGAAGATGCAGAAACTTGGTTTCAACAGTTTTTGGAATACCGGTTTAACGAATTTGGGACCTATGAAGATGCAATTGTTGAAAACCAAAGCATTTTGCATCACAGTTTACTTACCCCCTTACTAAATACAGGTTTATTGACCCCTAAATATGTAATCGATGAATCTATTGCCTTCGCGAACCGCGAGGGCATCCCCATCAATTCGTTGGAAGGTTTTGTACGGCAAATAATCGGTTGGCGGGAATTTATTCGGGGAATCTATCAATTTCATGGAGGCGAAGAACGAACGAAGAATTTTTGGGGTTTTAAGCGAAAAATTCCAGCGTCTTTTTACGATGGTACGACAGGTATTCACCCCATTGACATTACCATAAAAAAGGTGTTAAAGACAGGCTATTGCCACCATATTGAACGCTTGATGGTGTTGGGCAATTTTATGATGCTTTGTGAATTTGACCCCGACGAGGTCTACCGATGGTTCATGGAACTCTTTATTGACGCCTATGATTGGGTCATGGTGCCCAATATTTATGGCATGAGTCAATTTTCAGATGGGGGACTGTTTGCCACAAAACCCTATATAAGCGGAAGCAATTACCTTATGAAAATGAGCAATTATGGAAAAGGGGAATGGCAACAAACATGGGACGGCCTATTTTGGCGGTTTATGGATACGCATCGCGACTTTTTTCTTAAAAACCCACGCTTGGGCATGCTGGTGAGAACTTTTGACAAAATGGACCCGGAAAAGAAGGCAGTTCACTTAGAAAATGCTCTACATTTTTTGGAGGACCTATAATCCTATAATTGAACCACTCTTAATCAATGCCGCTCTTATTAAAAACCAAAAAGCTTCACGGCCCAATTCAAGTTACCTTGATTTGATGTGAAGCTTTAGCTATTTGTGACCGCGGGAGGATTCGAACCCCCAACCCTCAGAGCCGAAATCTGATATTCTATCCAGTTGAACTACGCGGCCGCTATTTATGAACTTAATTTCTTTTTGACTACCATCGAAATGGTTTTACCATCTGCTTGCCCAGCCAATGCCTTGGAAACCATCCCCATTACTTTTCCCATATCCTGCATCCCTGATGCCCCAATTGCAGCTATGGTTTGAACCACTACTTTCTCAATCTCTTCTTCGCTTAGCTGTTCTGGCAAGAACTTCTCCAAAACAGCGACTTGGGCCAACTCTGGGTCAGCCAAATCATTTCTTCCTTGCTCTTTAAAAATGGCTGCACTGTCTTTACGTTGTTTTACCAATTTTTGCACCAATTTAATCTCATCTTGCTCTGAGAGTTCTGAACCACCACCCTTTTCTGTTTTTGCCAGAAGCAGGGCTGACTTTATGGCGCGAAGTGATTCCAAGGCAACGGTGTCCTTCGCCTTCATGGCCAGTTTCATTTCGCTCATTACTTTCTCCTGCAAGCTCATTCTTTTCCTTTTTGGGCTGCGAAGATAAAAAAATAAACCCGAAAGTTTAGGGCTTCCGGGTTTACACTATCCATTTAAAAATGGAGACAAACTAAACACTACTAATCAACATTGTCATGCAAAAATGAGTTGTTCGACCGCAACTGCATTTCATCGTTGCTATCTTCACTCAATGTGGTACGTGAGACCTTTTGCTCGTCGGGCACATCGTTCAAATCTACCCCTTGTCTTTTATAGGCAGGTTGTTTTTCACGTTCATCAATACTACCTACACTATTGTTAAACTTGTAATTAAAATTCTTTAGTTTTTTGCGTCTTTCGTCTGCGCGTCCTTTCAACATTTCATTGATTGAACTGTTCATTGGATCAACAGGTCCTACAGGAGCCCCCTCACCCCCTGTAGAGGCTTCGGTTTTAATGGTTTTTTTCTCGAAAACAAGCTCATCTTCCATTAACTTGGGTTCATGGGTTTCTGCCAATGACGTTGCCCCTGTTAATTTTGTCTCGAGCTCCATGTATTCTTGAAGGTCATAGCGTGTTTCTCCTTCATTTCGGTAATCTAAAACAGGACTTACCTCTACATACTCCTCAACATCCATTTCCTTGATGTCGGCATCCAAATCGAAAGTGATCGTATTTTCCTTTTCTTCCTTTTCATCTTCAATTTCATTCAAGGGCATATCAAAGGTTAATGCAAATTGTTCTTCATCTGCTTCGACGGGCGATACCACTTCTGGATCTACCACTTCCATTTCATTGATGATATTTTTCGCTTCAACAATGACAAAAGAATCTTCCACATTTTCGGCGACCACTTCTTCATAAAAGACATTGAAATTTCGGATATAAGAGGTTGTTGGTATCAATTCAGATTCTTCAACGGACTCATTCAAATTCGAAATTGTGTCTTCTTCTTTTTCTTCTTGAAGGATGTGCTTCACAATAGGTTCTTCCCGCTCAAGAGTTTGTGGCCCTGCAGTCGGGGGTGTACTTAAATCTTGTTCGGCCTTTTGCTCATCCTCGAGGGTATGGATTATCTTTTTTGTTTCGGTGTTAACGATCTCATCCTGCTGATCCATATTGAATCCCGTTGCAATTACCGTGACCGAAATGGCCTCACCCAATTCTGGGTCTTCACCAACACCCATTATGATATTGGCACCATGACTTGCCTCTATTTGGATATGGTCATTTATTTCCCCTATTTCATCAATAGTGATTTCTTGGCTTCCCGAGACAATCAAAAGCAACACATTTTTGGCCCCGGTTATTTTGTTATCATTCAATAAGGGGGAATCCAATGCCTTGGTAATGGCCTCATTGGCTCTGGTCGAACCGGACGCCTGTGCTGACCCCATGATGGCCGTACCGCTATTGGATAGTACGGTCTTAGCATCTCTGAGGTCAATATTTTGGGTATAATGATGGGTGATTACTTCTGCAATTCCCCTCGCGGCGGTTGCCAGCACTTCATCAGCCTTTGAAAAACCTGCCTTGAACCCTAAATTCCCATAAACCTCTCTGAGTTTGTTGTTGTTGATGACGATTAACGAATCAACATTGTTACGAAGCTTTTCAATGCCGATTTGGGCTTGCTTGTTCCGCATGGCACCCTCAAATTGAAAGGGAATGGTCACAATACCAACCGTTAGAATATCCATCTCTCTGGCCAGTTTTGCAATAATTGGAGCGGCTCCTGTACCCGTACCACCACCCATTCCAGCGGTTATAAAAACCATTTTGGTGGTGTGTTCAAGCATGGTCTTGATTTCTTCCATACTCTCCATTGCCGCTTGTTCTCCAACATCCGGATTGGCACCCGCACCCAAACCTTCTGTTAATGAAACCCCTAATTGAATTTTATTCGGTACGGCACTATTTTGCAAGGCCTGTGCGTCTGTATTGCAAATCACAAAGTCAACGCCATTTATCCCGGCCTGGAACATGTGGTTGATTGCATTGCTACCACCTCCACCAACACCAATGACCTTTATTACGTTGCTCTTGTTCTTGGGCAAATCAAATGCGATGTTATCAAATTCGGTGTTCTTACTCATAATCTTCTTGTTACGGGTTTGTTTACTTATTCTGCATTGTCTAAAAAGTCTTTCAACTTTTCGGACCATTTATCAAAAATTGACTTTCGTTCTTTTAATCCGGCGTGTGCTGACTCTTCTTGGGCGGTTTGACTTACCAAAAGTTCATCAGGCTCAATGCCCTCCTCAACTTCAAGCAATTCAGGTGGTGGCCCAACGCTTTCAATAGCATTCATTAACAGCCCAACTGCCGTTGCATAGAGTGGACTGGCCACCTCATCATCAGAATCGCCTGCCAAGTGTTCATTGGGATAGCCGATTCGTGTATCCATACCAGTGATATATTCGACCAATTGCTTTAAATGTTTCAATTGACTTCCACCTCCTGTTAGTACAATACCTGCGATCAGTTTTTTCTTTTGGTCTTCATGACCATAATTTTTTATCTCTACAAAGACCTGCTCGATTATCTCAACAACACGTGCGTGAATTATTTTTGAAAGATTCTTTAGGGTAATTTCTTTGGGCTCACGACCTCGAAGTCCAGGTATGGAAACAATCTCATTATCCTTATTTTCTCCTGGCCAGGCCGATCCAAATTTTATTTTCAGGAGCTCAGCTTGTTTTTCAATAATCGAACAACCCTCCTTGATGTCTTCGGTTATCACATTTCCTCCAAAGGGAATGACTGCGGTATGCCTTATTATCCCATCTTTGAAAATGGCCAAATCGGTAGTTCCCCCACCGATATCGATTAAGGCCACACCTGCTTCTTTCTCTTCCTGGCTTAAAACGGCTTCCGCAGACGCCAAAGGTTCCAAGGTAATATTGCCTAAATCTAACCCAGCACTTTTAATGCATCTACCAATATTCTTAATGGAAGAAACCTGACCGACGACCACATGAAAATTGGCCTCGAGTCGACCTCCATACATGCCAATGGGCTGTTTCACTTCAGATTGGCCATCTACCTTGTATTCTTGAGGTAGTACATGAATAATTTCCTCACCGGGAAGCATGACCAGTTTATATACTTGATTGCATAATTTCTCAAGGTCATCATCATTGATAACCTCTTCCGAATCAGGTCGCGTAATGTAATCGCTATGCTGAAGACTTCTAATATGTTGTCCGGCAATACCAACGACCACAGCACCTATCTTAAGTCCTGAGTTCACTTCGGCTTGCTCAACGGCCTGCTGGATGGATGAGATGGTCTGGGTAATATTGTTGACCACCCCCCGGTGAACGCCCAAACTTTTTGAGCGACCAGTGCCCAAAACTTCAATTTTTCCGTATTCGTTCTCCCGGCCAATAATGGCTACGATTTTGGTGGTTCCAATATCTAATCCTACCGAATAATTACCTTGTTCCATGTTTTAAATTTTGGTGCAAACGACTTGATTTTCAAACTTTAAGCTTACCGTGGCATATTTTTCAAGCGTATTGTCTTTTTCCGCCTTCACATAAAATGCCATAAAATTCTTGAACTTCTCATCCAAGTTTTCAACTCCGCCCAAATTCACGACAAAGTTTTCCAACCTGAACTTAAGTTGGTACTCCCCTACATTTTCGATATGGATTCCTATAACATTTTTTCGCAAGAATTCATCCTTGTTGATGTATTCTAAAATGGTATAGGCATCCTCCAAGCTTTCTCCTGAAATTTTACCTGTTATTATAGGAACGCGGGCAGAGTAATGCCTTGAAAATGGCATACGCTGGCCCGAATCATCCAAATAAAATTTAGAGACACCTTCAACTCTTCCAATGGGTTTTCGCTGAACAACCTTTGATATAAGTTTGCCATCGATAGTAAGGTAGACTTGGGCGTTTTTGACCATAGGACTGGACTCGATTATCGTCTCTATGGTATTCAAAACTACTTGTTCTTTTGCCCTATTTTCTAGGTTGCCATAATTTTGTATTAACAATTTATTAACCGAATCTTCGGAAATAAAAAGATTATTATCACCCAAAAAACGAATCGAAAAATCCACTACATTTTTTGAGCTACTCCTTAGATCTGCAAAGCTGTAAAGCCCTATTGTGACCAACAGCAGGGAAACCAATTTTAGTTTGTTACGATTAACTCGCATAGGCCAGTTCTTTTTTTAGTTTGGGCACCTCAAGACCTATATCACCGGCACCCATGGTTATCAAAACATTTGATTTACAATTTTTCACCTCCTCAAGCAGATTTTCTTTTTGAATCAACTTTTTATTGGGATTGTCAATTTTGTCCAATAGCCACGACGAGGTAATTCCGGCGATAGGTTGCTCTCGTGCCGGATAAATTTCCAACAACAGGATACAATCAAATCGTGATAAGCTATCTGCAAAGCCTTCGGCAAAATCCCTTGTTCTTGAAAACAAATGGGGTTGGAAAACCACGGTGACCAAATGGTTTGGATGCATCTCTGTAACTGCCTGATAAACGGCATCAATTTCTTTAGGATGATGAGCGTAATCGTCGATAAAAACCAAATTTTCCTCATTGATCTGATATGAAAATCTTCGTCTTACCCCCTTGAACGAACCCAACGCCATAGCGAGGCGGTGCGGCTGGGGAACAGCCTGCACCGCCATTGTATAAGCAGCTAATCCATTGAGTAAATTATGTCTACCCGGTTTTTGGAAACGCACTTCCTTTATAGTTTCCGTCGGGGTTTTGATATCAAATATGTAGGCTCCTGCATCGATCCTGATATTTCTGATACAATAATCAGAATCATCTTCGATTCCATAGGTCAAACCTTTAATTTCCAATCCATTACAAATCACCAGCTGACCACCAGGCTTCAATTTTCCAGCAAATTCTTTAAATGATTCTATTAAGGTTTCCCCATCTCCATAAATATCCAAATGGTCTGCATCCATTGATGTGATGCATGCTATATCTGGACTTAGATGTAAAAAGGAACGGTCATATTCGTCGGCCTCAACCACAGAATAATCGGCACCTTTGTAAACAAAATTGCTATCAAAATCTTCAGAGATGCCGCCCAAAAATGCAGTCATCGGTGTTTGCACCTCGTTCAATATATGTGCCAGAATGCATGAAGTTGTGGTCTTACCGTGGGTGCCTGCCACAGCTAAACAAAATGAATCTCTTGTAATAATGCCCAAAGCTTCGGATCTTTTAACCACCTTAAACCCATGCGTCTTAAAGTATTGAAGTTCTGAATGCAAACTAGGTACAGCCGGTGTATAAACAACCAGCGTGTCATCAGGATTTTTAAAATCATGGGGGACATTCGCGATATCATCATCAAAATGAATCGCTATACCCAACACTTCCAAATCATTGGTCAGTGGCGTCTCAACCTTATCATAGCCTGCCACGTTTTTTCCCAAAAACCTAAAGTACCTTGCCAATGCAGACATACCGATTCCTCCGATACCTATGAAAAAGACGCTATGTACTGTCTGCAATTTCATTTTAACAATTTCTCGATTTCGTCTACAATATGTTCCGTGGCCTTAGGTAATGCCAATTTTTTGATGTTATTCGACAACTCGACCTGTTGTTCTTTTGAAGCCATCAACGACGTAAAATCAGCCTCAAAACGCTCATCCAATTCATTTTCCTTGAGCATTAGGGCGGCATTTTTTTGAACCAAGGCTTTGGCATTTTTGGTTTGATGATCTTCTGCTACGTTTGGTGAGGGTATAAAAATTGTTGGTTTACCAATTAAACAGAGTTCTGATACAGAACCTGCCCCAGCTCTTGAAATGATAAAATCAGCAGCTGCATAGGCTTTGTCCATCTTAGTAATAAAGGGCATGACCTTTACGCCATTACCAGTGTGTCTTTGGTACTCTTGGTCATACAATTTGCCACACTGCCAAAGCAACTGGATATCATTTCTTTGAAAAAACTCGAGCTCCTGTTCTATCAATTGGTTAATTCTTCTGGCCCCAAGACTTCCGCCAAGCACCAATACGATTAGCTTTTCAGGATTTAATCCAAAATAGCTGGCCCCTTCTTTTTTATCGTCCGATATCGACACCAATTCGGCTCTTACGGGATTGCCTGTTTTCACAATTTTCTCCTTTGGAAAAAACCGGTCCATCCCATCATAGGCAACACATATTTTTTTGGCGCTTTTTGACAGTAATTTGTTCGTTATACCCGCATAGGAGTTTTGTTCCTGCAAGACAGACGGAATTCCAGCACCTGAAGCCATCTTTACCAAGGGACCACTGGCATAACCTCCCGTACCCACAACAAGATCGGGATTAAACTGTTTCACTATTTTTCGTGCTCTCAACAAACTGCTCAATACTTTAAAAGGAAACATCAGGTTTTTCAATGTTAGTTTCCTTTGCAAACCACTAATCCAAAGGCCTTTTATTTCATACCCAGCCTGAGGTACTTTTTCCATTTCCATTTTATCCTTGGCACCAACAAACAATATCTCTGCCAAGGGATATCTTCTTTTTAATTCATGGGCAATTGCAATTGCCGGATATATATGACCACCCGTTCCGCCTCCAGACAGTATGAACCTATAATTGTCCACTCAAAATCTCTAACGGGTTTGTTTCATCTATTTCATGGGATTCCTCCCTGGTCTCTTTTTTGCTTGCGCTCAACACAATACCAATGGCCAAACAGGTCATCCAAATCGAAGTACCCCCCATACTGATTAGCGGCAATGGTTGTCCCGTGACCGGAAATAACTGTACCACAACAGCCATATTGATAAAGGCTTGAAAAACTATGGGCAGACCCACTCCAATTATCAAGAGCTTTGAAAAAACGCGGTTGGCGGCATTGGCCACCACAACGATTCGAAAGAGCAATAAGAGATAAAAAAACACGAGGGCACCTCCACCCAGCAATCCATACTCTTCGACAATAATTGCAAATATGAAATCGGATGTACTTTGAGAAAGCATATTCTTCATTACGCTTTTACCCGCACCTTTGCCAACAATTCCACCTTCAGCAATTGCTATTTTGGCCAAGGTAGGTTGGTGAGTACTATCTGATGAAGCACTTTCGGGACTCCAGAATGACTCCAACCTTGATTTCCAGGTTACCGCCCTTTGACCGGGCAGTATTTCCGGCGTCTTGAAAAGGACAAATAAAAACATGCCGGCAAGCACGAGTCCGGCACCTGCAATGGACAACAAATATTTTAAGGGATAACCGCCCAAAAAGCATAGCACAAGAACCATGAAGGTAATAATGGCCGCTGTCGAAAAATTCTCAGGCAGGATCAACAAAACCACTAAAGCCGTTGGCACCCATAGGGGCAACAAACTTTCCTTGAAGGTTATTTTGGTATCCTTTATTTTGGTCAGATAGCGTGCAATCCAAACCATTAGTACCACTGAGGCCAAGGTTGAGGTTTGAAAATTGATGCCCACAAAGGGTAGTTGAATCCACCTGTTGGCACGTACACCCCCTATATTAGTTTCTACCGTTAGTGTATAGGCCAATAGCACTAAAACTATGGGCATAGCAATAATTGAAAGTCCTTTAAAATAGTGTGCGGGAACCCTATGCACCGCGTAAATTATGCCAAATCCGAGGAAAAGAAGCATGGCGTGTTTGACCAAATGGCCGACCGTCGTTCCCTTTTCCAAGACGTAAACCAAATTGGTGCTCGCGCTGTAAACCGGCAAGAACGAAAAAAGCGCCAAAAGGGCCACTACAGCCCAAATTGCTTTATCCCCTTTCAAGTTTTTCAATAGCGCCAGCATGACTATAATTTTCTTATGCTTTCCTTAAATTGGTTTCCACGGTCTTCATAATTCTCGAACAAATCAAAACTTGCACATGCAGGTGACAATAAAACGGAATCACCTCGCTCTGAAACTTTGTAGGCTACCTTGACCGCTTCTTCCATAGAAAAGGTCTCTACCATCAAATCGATCGCATTACCGAAGGTTTCCTTGAGTTTGGTATTGTCCATCCCCAAGCAGATGATGGCCTTTACTTTTTCTCTGACCAAAGGCATTAGGGCAGAATAGTCATTGCCCTTGTCAACTCCCCCAACGATCCAAACAATGGGCTTCTTGATCCCTTCCAAGGCATAATAGGTAGCATTTACATTGGTTGCCTTTGAATCATTGATGTATTCGACATGATTGATTTTTAAAACCTTTTCGAGTCTATGCGGAACACCTTGAAATGACTCGATACTTTGGCGAAGGGTTTCTTTTCTCACATTGACCAAAAGTGAGGCAAGAGTCGCTGCCATGGCATTTTTTACATTGTGCTGCCCATCAAGGGCCAAATAATCTGTGCTCATTTTCAAGTTTTTGTGTTCTACGTTTATTATAATTTCATTGTTCTCAAGCCATGCCCCTTCCTTTAATTCAGTTTGCACTGAAAAGGGCACCAATTTGGATTGAACGGAATGTTGCTGTATCCCCTGGATTATAACTGGATCGTCTGCATCATAGATCAGATAATCATCTACTCCTTGGTTCATGGCAATCCGAAACTTAGATGCCACATAATTTTCGAATTGATACTCATAGCGATCCAAGTGATCGGGGGTAATGTTGGTAATAATGGCTATTTGGGGTCTGAAATCGACAATACCATCCAATTGAAAGCTACTGATCTCCAACACATAGTTGTCGTAATCCTCTTCCGCTACCATTTTGGCAAAGCTGTCTCCTATGTTTCCAGCCATTCCAGAGTTCAATCCTCCCCCTTGCAATACATGCTGGGTCAACATGGTAGTCGTTGTTTTACCGTTGCTTCCCGTAATTCCAATTAGGGTTGCATCGGTATACTGAGCGGCAAATTCAATTTCTGATATCACCGGAATTTTCGACTTCAACAACTTTTGAATCAAGGGTACCTTATCAGGAATCCCAGGGCTTTTCATCACCAAGGTGGCATTCAGAATTTTTTCTTCGGTATGCCCACCTTCTTCCCATTCAATCTCAAAATGTTCAAGAACGTTTTTGTACTTATCTTCAATTTGGCCGTTGTCTGAGACAAAGACCTGGTATTTTTTTTGCTTCCCTAAAATGGCCGTACCTACACCACTTTCGCCTGCTCCTAAAACAACTAGCCGTTGCATTATCTAATTTTCAAGGTCACGATGCTGATAATTGCCAATAGGATCCCAACGATCCAAAATCGGGTTACTATCTTGCTCTCGTGGTATGATTTTTTTTGATAGTGATGGTGCAAGGGCGCCATTAAGAATATTCGCTTGCCCTCACCATACTTTCGTTTGGTATGTTTGAAATAGCCCACTTGAAGCATCACTGACAAGGACTCGGCGAAAAAAATGCCGCACAACACAGGTATCAACAACTCTTTTCTCACAATTATGGCAATCACTGCAATGACCCCTCCTATGGTTAGGCTACCGGTATCGCCCATAAAAACTTGGGCGGGATAGGTATTATACCATAAAAACCCTACCAAAGCCCCCACAAAGGCAGCTATAAATACCACCAATTCGCCTACATTGGGGATGTAGAAAATGTCTAAATAATCTGAGAATTCGATATTACCGGAAACCCAGGCGAAAATGCCCAGGGTAAGCACTATAATTGCTGATGTACCGCCTGCCAATCCATCAATACCATCAGTTAAATTAGCTCCGTTAGAGACTGCCGTTACAATCAATATGACAATGGGGATGAATATAGCCCAAGCGTATTTTTCCATTCCTTCACCCGCCCATGAAATAAAATCGGCATAATCCAATTCATTGTTCTTAAAAAAAGGAACGTTGGTGCGCACCGATTTCACCTCTTTTCCAACAACCTCCTCTACCTGATAGGTGGCAGTGATACGTGTGGTATTTTTCTCCTTCATGGTTACCTCGGGATGGAAGTAGAGCACCGCACCGACTAATAATCCCAAGACCACTTGACCCATTATTTTAAATCTACCTTTGAGGCCTTTTTTATCTTTTTTGAATATTTTGATGTAATCATCCACAAAGCCAATTACCCCCATCCAAATGGTGGTGATAACCAATAAAATCACGTAAATGTTCTGTAAGTCAGCCAATAATAAAACAGGTACGAGGGTTGACATGATTATGATGATGCCTCCCATGGTTGGTGTGCCCGCTTTTTCGTTTTGACCTTCCAACCCCAAATCCCTGATGCTCTCACCAATTTGTTTGGCCTTTAGAAATAAGATTACACGCTTACCATATACCATCGCCAGCAATAGGGAGAGGATCACCGCCAAAGCTGCCCTGAATGTCAAAAATTGGAACAGCCCAGCACCGGGCAATTGATATTTTTGTTCCAAAAATTCGAATAGGTAGTATAACATCTTATTTTTCTAAACTATTCAGTGCTTCCTTTACTTCTTTAAAATCATCAAAATCGACCCGTTTCCCGTTGGTTTCTTGATATGTTTCATGCCCCTTGCCTGCGACTAAAATGATGTCATTGGCGACGGCAAGCTTACAAGCTGTTTTTATGGCTTGTCTTCTGTTTTCAATCACCAAAACCTTATTGCTGTTTTGGGGTTCGACCCCAGCTTCCATTTCTTCAATAATGATTTCAGGTGACTCACTTCGCGGATTGTCAGAAGTGAAAATTGCTTGATTGCTCATCTCTGAAGCGATATGACCCATAACCGGACGCTTAGACTTGTCACGATCACCACCACACCCCACTACGGTGATGACGTTTTCATTTCCAGTCCTCAATGCATTGATAGTTTTCAATACATTTTTTAGTGCATCCGGTGTATGGGCATAATCAACAATTGCTATGATTTTATTCTTGGATATAAAATATTGGAATCTTCCATCAACATTTTCCAGTTCACTTATCAACCTCAAAATCTCTAATTTTTCAAGACCTAAAATGTCGGCAGCCGCATAAATTGCCAATAGGTTATAGGCATTAAAATCACCTATTAATTTCGACCACAACTCGTTTTCATCAATTTTGAGTAATTGTCCGTTAATTTGGTTTTCAAGTATTTGAGCTCGATAATCAGCAAAAGACTTTAGGGCATAGGTGAACTTTTTGGCCTTGGTGTTCTGCAACATTACCAAGCCATTTTTATCATCCACATTGGTTAGTGCAAATGCTGTTTTTGGAAGACCATCAAAAAGTTTCTTTTTGGTATCCCTATAGGCCGCAAAGGTTTTGTGGTAGTCTAAATGATCATGGGATAAATTGGTAAAAATGGCGCCTTCAAAGCTAAGCCCCTCAATACGCTTTTGCGCTATACCGTGGGAACTTACTTCCATAAAGCAATATTCCACACCTGCCTCGCTCATCAAGTGCAAATATCTATTGATCGTTAGGGCATCAGGGGTTGTGTGGCTAGTATCATGGGTTTCATCATCTACCATCACCTTAATGGTAGAAATCAAACCTACTTTGTAACCGGCACTCTTGAACAACCTAAAAAGCAGTGTGCTAACCGTGGTTTTTCCATTGGTTCCTGTAACACCGACGAGCTTCAGGTTTTTCGACGGAGTATCATAAAAGTTGGAGGCCATGATGGCAAGGGCAGCATTGGAATCGCGTACCTGCAAATAGGTAATGCCATTGACCATCAAGGATGGAAATTCTTCACAAACGATAGCCTTGGCTCCCAATTCAGCCGCTTTCTGAACATACTTGTGCCCATCGGTAACCGTTCCTCGAATGGCCACAAAAATATCATCCATTTGCACCGAACGCGAATCAAAATGGATGTCATTTATCATGACATTGGTATCTCCGTTTACCGCTACGAGTCGCACCCCGTACAATATGTCTTTTAATAGCTTCAAGACAGTTCCAATATTATTTTATCAACCTTGTTAATTGCTGTTCCGTGGTCAATGGATTGACCCTTAACCTTGCCATTGCCACGAACTTCCACTTCAAGACCGAGATTTTCCAAAAGGGAAACGGCATCCATTCCGCTCATTCCGCGCACATCTGGAACCTTATCATACTGCTTTTGCGATGCGGCATAATAATTTTTGTACTGCGCTTCGAGTAATTCTTTCTTTGGAGCTTCGGGCGTGACCTCATCAACTATGGGTGAATCTGCATAAATCTTTTGTGCCAAAGATTTAAATACCGGACCTGATACGTCAGCACCATAATAGCCCACACTCTTGTCCGGTTCATGAATTACCACAATACAGGAATACTTGGGTTCATCAGCCGGAAAGTAGCCGACAAATGATGATATATAGGCCAGTTTATCAGGATCCTTTGCAACGTAATTTTTTTGGCATGTACCTGTTTTACCTGCCATTGAAAAGTTTTTTGAATACAATCCATGCCCGGTTCCGTTTTTCTTGACAACAACATCTTTAAGCAATTGTCTGGCCTTCAAAACAGTTTCTTTGGAACAAATGGAAGTATTGATAACTTCTTTTTTAAATCGTTTGGTCACCTTGCCACCAACACGAACTTCTTTTATGAATCTAGGCCGCAGCAGCTCACCATCGTTGGCAATGGCATTGTAAAAGGCCAATGTTTGCATTGGGGTCATCGATACTTCATAACCGTGCGACATCCAAGCGAGGGAAATTCCAGACCAACCTGCGTCTCCAGGATATCGCAATACCGGCTGCCCCTCACCAACTATGGGAAGGCCTAAATCTTTGTGCAACCCCATATTCATCAAGCGCGTGACATAGCGCTCTGGATTTTCTTTGTAATTGTAATGGACAATTTTGGCGAAGGCCGTATTGGATGACACTGCAAATGCTTCCGAAGCTGTAATTTCTCCATACCCCCCATGCCGGGAATCACGAACTGTTCTGTCATAAATCCGCCATCTTCCCTTTTCGGTATCAATAATGGTACTGGTATCGATGACCTTGTCTTCAAGCGCTGCGATCATCGACATCAACTTAAAAGTTGATCCGGGCTCATGCGATTCTCCTATAGCGTAATTCAATCGCTCGTAGTACTTACCCTCTTCTGTTCGCCCTAAATTTGAAATGGCCTTGATTTCACCGGTTTCTACCTCCATTATCACCACGCAACCATGGTCGGCCTTGTAATACTCGAGTTGCTTGAGTAGGGCATGATGGGCGATGTCCTGCATATTGGTGTTGATCGTGGTCACAATATCCTGTCCATCCTTAGGTTCAACAATATTGCTTAACCCAACCGGTTTCCACTGGGATCCTGCGCTTTTTTGCTTTAATCTTTTCCCTGCATTGCCCCGTAAATATTCCTTACCAAAGGCACCGTCAAGACCTACCCTGGTATAGTGCCCTTCGTCATCAACGCGCTCGTATCCTATGCTACGTGCCGCTATTTTACCCAAGGGATAATCTCGAACCACGCGATGCGATTCCATAAAGCCACCCCGGTACCGACCGAATCGGAATAAGGGAAAATTTCGCATGCGGTCATATTCCAAATAACCAATATTTCGGGCAATCAACTTATATCCGTTCTTATTGGCCCGGGCCTTACGTAACATCTTTAAATAGTACTCTGAGGGTCTGTCGAATAGAATTCCAAGCGAGTCGCAAAGCGCATTGATGTTTTTCTCCCAATCCTCTTGGTCAATGGTTCGGGCATCAAAGTGAATGGTATATTTCGCAACCGACGCTGCCAATAAACTGCCATCGTCTGCATAAATATTGCCCCGGTTGGGTTCTATCACGAACATTTTTTCGGTCTTGGCGGTGGCCAATTCCTTTAGGTCTTTACCCTTGACCATTTGAATATTGACCAGTTTCACCACCACGGCTATAGCGAATACAAAGAGTAGGCCCGATACGAGATACAACCTATTCATGATATGTTTTTCACTAATCGCCACTATTCAACTGATTTTACCTTGATTTTTTGCGGTGGAAACTCAGAGGGAATCAAGCCCTTTTCAGCAACGGTATGCTTCAGTGAAGATTCCAACTTGAGTTGTTGGAGTTTTTGGCGGTGCATGACAAACTCACTTCGCAAAGCGCGAACTTCTTCACTCAATTCTGAAATTTCATGGACTTTCTTATCGGCTTGATGGCTGCTTGAAATCATCAAGGCGGCCAAACCGGAAGTGAAGAGCAAGAAGAGCCAGTTTTTAGGAGCGTCACCGCTGACCAAAAACTTACCTTTCAATACATCCAATAATCCTTTTCTCATTTTCCAGTTTCCCGTGGTTCAAATTCTTTCGGCAATGCGAAGCTTTGCACTTCGCGCCCTGTTGTTCTTTGCTATTTCTTCTTTTGACGGAACTATCAACTTTCCCACTTTTTTCAAGGGAACATTAGTGTTTCCATAGAAATCTTTTTCAGCCTGTCCTTCGAACTTGCCCTCTCTAATAAATCGCTTTACCAGACGATCTTCAAGGGAGTGGTAGCTGATAACACTCAATCTTCCTCCCACTTTAATGACCTGTGGTGTTTGAATCAAAAATTCCTGTAAGGCTTGCATTTCTTGATTCACCTCAATACGAATGGCCTGATATATTTGGGCCAACACTTTGTGCTCTCGCGCTTTGGGCAAAAATCGACGCAGCACCTCCTTTAGCTCGAAGGTTGTTCGTATCGCTTTCTTTTTTCGTGCCTTGAGCAACTCATCGGCCATGGCCCTTGCACTGCGGAGTTCTCCGTAGTTCAAAAGCACCGTTGCCAGCTCGTCATGCGAATATGAATTGATTACTTCAAAGGCAGAAAGCGGATTACCCTTATCCATCCGCATATCAAGCTGTGCGTCAAATCGGATTGAAAACCCTCGTTCCGCTTGATCAAATTGATGTGATGAAACACCAAAATCAGCCAAGATTCCGTCAACTTCCAAAATGCCATAGAACTTCAAAAACTGTTTGAGAAACCGAAAGTTTTCTTGAATCAATCGAAATCGATCATCTTTAATGGCATTTGCTCCAGCATCTTTGTCTTGATCAAAAGCCAATAACCTTCCGTTACCACCCAGTCTTTTTAAAATTTCTTTTGAATGCCCCCCTCCACCGAAAGTGGCATCAACATATATTCCATCCTCTTTAATGTTCAGACCATCTACCGATTCATGTAGTAGTACCGGGTTGTGATATGTCTGATCCATTGTTGGAAAATATTTTTTCGGCCACATCAGGATAAATGTCCTCGCTTTCATTCAATACGGCCTCGTATTTATCCTTGTCCCAAATTTCAATTTTATCGTCGGCAGCATTCAAGACTACCTCTTTCTCTATCCCAGCAAATTCAATGAGGTTTTTGGGTATTTGCAAGCGACCGGTCTCTGAATCTACCTTTACATCTTTCTTCATTCCTGCCGTAAACTTTCTAAAAAACAGGTCGTAATCACGACTGATATTTCGCTTCGCCCTCACCTGAAGCATCAACCCATCAAATTCACTTTTAGGGTATAACTCGAGGCACTTTTGGAAAACGGCACGCTTGATTACAAAATCTTCATTGATGACGGGCATAAGCTGGTTTTTGAGCGCAGTAGGTAAGGTCACCCTGCCCTTGGCATCAGCTTTACAATCATATTGGCCCATCAGGTTCATTGCCAGAAGAATTCTTTGGTTAGAATTAAAATCAAATATAGAGATAAAATCTCCACATTTTACCACTTAAAGACACAAATGTTAATAAAATCTATAATTTTAACGTCAAATTTCCACTTTTAATTGTCTTTCAGTGTCCAAAACACGCTCAGAGCCCTGTTCAAGGCCGATTTTTTTAGGTTGATTTTCCACATTTTCCCACTGCTTTTTAGCCGAACCGAAAGTTTTGAAATACCTATATTTGCCGTTCGCTACCGAACTAACACGCATGGAAGACCAGATCATTTCAGACGGCAAATACCGGTACATAGAATTTGGCGAGGGCACCCCGATGATCATTCTGCATGGTCTTATGGGTGGTCTGAGCAATTTTCAGGGTGTCACCAGTTACTTTCCCTCAAAAGGGTATAAAGTTTTGGTACCCGAATTGCCCATCTATGACATGCCAATGCTGAAGACTACAGTCAAGAATTTTGCGCAATTTTTAGAAGGGTTTATTGAGCACAAAGGTCTTACCGATGTTATTCTTTTAGGGAATTCCTTGGGCGGACACATTGGGTTATTGCACACCAAAATGTTCCCCGATATAGTCAAGGCCTTGGTCATTACGGGTAGTTCCGGATTGTATGAAAGTGCTATGGGTGATGGCTATCCAAAGCGGGGGGATTATGAATTCATTAAAAAGAAGGCCGAAGACGTGTTCTACGATCCAAAAGTAGCCACCAAAGAAATTGTCGATGAAGTGTATGCAACGGTGAACGACCGCATGAAATTAGTCAAGACACTTGCCATAGCAAAAAGTGCCATTCGCCATAATATGTCAAAAGACCTCCCCAAAATGCATACGCCTACCTGCATCATTTGGGGAAAACAAGACAATGTTACCCCGCCTAACGTTGCCGAGGAGTTTCACCAATTATTGCCTGATTCCGATTTGTTCTGGATTGACAAATGTGGACATGCGCCAATGATGGAGCATCCTGAGGAGTTCAACGTGATATTGGAAGCCTGGTTGAACAAGCGCAATTTCTAATCATGAAAATCACATCGGCCGAATTTGTGATGAGCAATTCGGATGTTTCGCAATGCCCGAAGGACAGACTGCCCGAGTACGTTTTTATTGGACGTTCCAATGTGGGGAAATCCTCATTGATCAATATGTTGGTCAACCACAAGGGGCTAGCCAAGACTTCTGGACGCCCCGGTAAAACACAATTAATCAACCATTTTAAGATCAATAACAATTGGTTTTTGGTCGATTTACCCGGTTATGGTTATGCCCGGGTTTCAAAAAAGGATAAAAAGACCTTTCAAAAGTACATCACCGAATACTTTTTAAAACGCAAGCAATTGGTCAGTGCCTTTGTATTGGTCGATAGTCGGCATGAACCGCAGAAGATCGATATGGAGTTTATGGAGTGGCTGGGCACGAATGGCATTCCCTTCGCCATTGTCTTTACCAAGGCCGACAAGCTAAAACCAGGTGCAGTCACCAGCCAGGTAAACAGTTACTTACAACATTTACTGGACACCTTATGGGAAGAGACACCACCTTATTTTGTGACCTCCTCGAGCAAGCACTTGGGAAGAGATGAACTGTTGCAGTATATTAACGAAATCAACAGAAGTATAACTTCTGGCTAGTCCTGTTGATGCTGTTAGATCAATCCCATCCAATACTTAACCCAAACTTAACGTTGTTCACTTAGGGTAAATCCATTTTCGGTGGTTTCATTAAAAACAATAAAATGAAAAAATTAATAGCGCTTGCCTTAGTCATTCTAGTGGCATCAAGTTGTGATCCTATTGCAGAATATGATGCTTACATTGAAAATGCTACCCCAACAAACCTCTCAATTGCCTTTTTTTCATCAGACATTGAACTAAACAGAAGCTTGAATATTACTTCAGGTCAAACTGTTTTTTTTCAGGAAGGCAGCGACATTGGCAGCACATTTATTCAACCTTCACTGGTACAATATGACTCTATTGTAGTTAGGAATGAAGAAAATCAAATAATTAGAGTATATAAGGAAAATGATCCTGGCAAAAACATTTATAATGTAGATGCGTATTGGGCTGGTCGTGAAACTTCAAAATGGGTTTACGAATATGAATATCAAATTGAAAGCATAGACCTAGATTAAAAATCACTTTAACTCTAGCTTTTCCGCAAAATAATCGCAGAAATCCTTCATGGTGGCGGTCATTTTTTCATCTTGTGTTGCCTTATAAAAGGTATCTGCCATGGTGAGGAGTGTTTGGTGAAAGAAAGTCTTCATCTCATCAACAGGCAAATCCTTGGTCCACAGATCTATCTTAAGCGATTCCTGGTTTTTACTGTCCCATACAGACAATAACATAGCCTTGGCCGCTTCATTGTTGATCCCTCCATCTTGGGCAGACCAACTCAATTCTTCGGGCACCCGATTCTCATCAAGTCCTACTTTTAAACGTATCTCTGAAGTATGTGTTACAGCCATCAGCGTTTGGGTTTATAGTTTGATTGCTTAAAAAGTTCATCAGCCGGAAGATCTAAAACTTGTATCAGTGATACTTCCTCATTTTTTTCGGCATAAGCGCGTACGATTTGCCAACCAAGATAGCGACCCAATCTTCCCGGTGATTCACTATCCAATTCCAATCCAAATTTTGAAAAGGGAGCAGGGTCCAAAAACCGGCGATCCAATTTCGAGTCCGTACTGTACAACAATTCGTTTTCAATAAAAAACCGCCAAATCTGTTCCTCGTTTTCCTGGGCCCAATCAAATTCATCGGATGTATAGCCCAATTTTTGTGCATCTGTGGCAGTTGCAAGTAATTTATCCTTTACATACAGTTCTTTTCCATAATAAATCATTCGCGATAAAAAGGTGCGGTTTCTTGGATAAGGATTTACTTTTTTGGCAAAAGCACTTGCCACATCGGAAACCAAAAATTGTTTATCCAAACCTTTGGCTATATAGTTGGCCAAACCTGCATAGAATTCGTGATCTGGTCCTAAGTAATTTTGAAGTCCAATTAAAAGTAAGGAATCTGAAAGCACCACCCTATTGTTATAATCCACATAAGATACCATGGTAATGGCGTTTGGGGCCGTGTATTTCGGAAAGTAGTATTTGATGTGCTTAAATAGGGATTCTAAGTCCACCTTGGTGGGTTCGAAGTCTTGAAAAACACTATCCGAAGCATGCTGCAAGGCCAATTGCAATGTGTCTGTCAAGGTAGCTATCCAAACACTATCGGAAAACTGTTGTGGAAACAAATAGGGATATTTCTTTTGAAGCCCTTTAATATCTTGGGGTTGCGCCTGTGCAAATTCTTGATCAAATCGATATACTTCAAAATCAATTTCTACCGCATTAATTTCTGTTTCCAATTTGTCATTTTCATTGCAGGACAATAAAAAAAATGCAAAACAGGCAATCACGACAAAGTATTTCACGAACCGCTTCATAATTAGGGCCACAGCAATTATTTTTATGGGCACAAAGGTAAATTTTTGAAATAAAAAGAAGGCTATGCAAACCGAAAAGGTCATTGATTATATTGTTAATTGGTTAAAAGATTATGCCACCTCGGCCAACATAAAAGGATTTGTAGTCGGTGTATCTGGCGGTATAGATTCTGCGGTCACCTCTACTCTATGTGCCAAAACAGGACTTGACCTATTAGTATTGGAAATGCCCATCCACCAAGGGAAAAACCAAGTCACCCGAGCCGATAGGCATATTGATTGGCTTATCGATAACTATTCCAATGTCCAACGGCAACCGGTAAACCTGACAACTGTTTTCGATAAATTGATCAGTGTCTTACCTGCGGTTGAGAATGAAGAAATGCGTTTCATGGCGTTGGCCAATACGCGTGCGCGCCTGCGCATGACCACCTTATATTATTTCGCGGGATTAAACGGATATTTAGTCGCTGGTACGGGAAATAAGGTAGAGGACTTCGGTGTTGGGTTTTACACAAAATATGGCGATGGCGGTGTAGATGTAAGTCCGATCGCTGATCTGTTAAAAACAGAAGTTTGGGAATTGGGTCGTGTACTTGGTGTAAATGAAGAAATTATTGAGGCAGCACCGACCGATGGACTTTGGGGCGACAATCGCACCGATGAAGACCAAATAGGTGCTTCTTACCCCGAACTCGAATGGGCCATGCAAATGGATGACGATGGAAAAACGGCAACGGATTTTAGTGGCCGACAGAAAGAAGTGTTCACCATTTACAAAAAATTTAATACTGCCAATCAGCACAAAATGATTCCCATACCGGTTTGTGAGATACCCCATGCTTTAAAAACAACATCTTGACCTAATTTTCTGTGTTTAAGACGATAAAAACCACAAAAATTCTGTGGTTTTTAAACAAAATTGCATATTTGTTGTCAGAAAATGCCTATATTGCCTGTCATAGCCTGTAGGCATTTAAGTACTAAACACCAATTAAATATTTTTTGAAAATCCTACCAAAATGATCAAAATTTTAATTGCTGACAACCATCCTATTGTCAGGTTGGGGATGAAAACCGTTTTGGAATCTGTACCCGACTTTAAGGTTGTAGCTGATGTTGCAACAACAACTGAATTATTTGAAGCTTTGGAAAAAGTTTCTCCCGAAGTGGTAATTCTTGAAATGGACATTCCAGAAATTAATGGGATTGCCACCTTACGTAAAATGAAACAAGACTATCCTGATGCCAAAGTGCTGATGCACAGCGGTCAATCGGAAGATGTGTACGCGCTGAGCACCATACGGGCAGGCGCTTATGGCTACCTTTCAAAAACAGCCGATCTTGATTATATTGTAACTGCTGTGCGCAAGGTGAGCGAGGGCAATATGTTCATTACCAATGAGCTTGCACAACGCTTAGCCTTCGATGAAGGGACACAAAAACCAAGAAGATTCTTTAGAAAGCTTTCTACCCGTGAAGTTGAGGTCTTAAAACTTCTTGCCAGTGGGAAACGCAATAAAGAAGTGGCCGAGGGCCTTAACTTGAATGAAAAAACAGTAAGTACCTATAAAGCCCGCTTAATGCGAAAGTTAAATGTTGACAATATGGTCGACTTATTGCAGCAGGCGAAGGCTTTGGAACTGTACTAATATTCCCCTTTCGTTCCAAAAGAAACAGAAACCCCATTTTTATTGGGGTTTTTTTTATGGCATTTATGAAATTACCCGACTTAGTTTGGCATTGAGCAATTTGTTCAGCTGAAGGTAGTTTACAATTTCTTCCAAAACCTCCTTATTGTCCTTTTCGGGGTTTTCAGTCTCCTTTTTCAATTTTTCGATCCTATTTCGTATCAAATTGCAACGTAGGCTCAAAATTGTTTCCCCTACCAATTGAGCGACACCTTGTTTCTTTTCCTTGGGATATATGTTTCTTCGTTTCCAATCGTGCAAGACATATTTTTCCTCTTCCATTAAAATGGAGGAAACTTCAGGCACCAATTCTTGGTTCAAAGACGCCATAAAAGACTGGATCGAAAATTCATCATTTTCATTCAGACTTTCAATCAGGCGATAGTATACCGATTTGAAATTTTGATTGGTCAGTTCAATTTCATCTTCTTGCAGGTCTAAATAAATTTTCTCGTAAACTTTTGTTTCATAAGTTTCTGGTTCCAATACCAGATCACCCTCCGCATTTTCCTTGAGCACCAAATCTTCGAACTCTTGGCGCTCACTGCCATACAATAAGAGCATTTCAATAATTTTTCGCTCCAGCTCAAACTGCACATCTACCTTGGCAGAAGTTTGTTCGGTCTTTACAACATCAAAAGCCTTTTGTTCTTGCCGCTGTTTTTTTGCCACATCAGTGGCCACCTTCTTGTTAATTTGTGCCAGGGTATTGTACAAGACTTCCTCAGAAATTTGCATGATTTTTGCGCACTCCTGAACATACACCTCTTTCTTAATCCGATCCGGGATTTTTGAGATGCTCTTGACAATGTCCCTAATGGTGTCGGCCCGTTTTATGGGGTCATTGGCGGCTTCAGCAACAAGTATAGAGGTCTTAAACTGGATAAAATCTTTACTGTTTTCCTCCAAATAAAGTACGACATCTTCATAGGCATTGTTTTTCGCAAAACTATCTGGATCCTCACCTTCAGGAAAAGTGCATACCCGAACGTTCATACCTTGTTCCAAAATCAGATCGATACCGCGCAATGATGCCCGCAGGCCTGCTGCATCGCCATCAAAAAGCACCGTTATGTTTTTGGTCAACCTATTTATCAATCGTATTTGCTCAGGGGTGAGCGCAGTACCGCTTGATGCAACGACATTTTTAATACCTCGTTGATGCAATTGAATGACATCGGTGTAACCTTCGACCAAATAGCAGGTATCCTCCTTGGCAATGGCCTGCTTTGCAAAATAAATACCATAAAGCACCTTGCTTTTATGGTAAATCTCACTTTCAGGAGAATTTAGATATTTGGCCGCCTTTTTATCGTTGGTCAGAATTCGACCTCCAAAACCAAGTACACGACCACTCATGGAGTGTATTGGGAACATTACACGACCTTTAAAACGATCAAATTTCTTGGCGGCCCCTTGGGGTTGTTCCTTTACGATAGTCAGTCCGGTCTTGTTCAAAAAATCGAGTTGGTAACCTTCATCAAGGGCCGATTTGGTGAATGCTTCCCATTCATCAAGACTGTAGCCCAGCGAAAATGTTTTGATAGTTTCCTCAGAAAATCCGCGTTCTTTGAAATAGGTCAACCCTATGGCTTTGCCAGGCTCAGTTTCCCAAAGGGTACGCTCAAAATATGTACTTGCATATTCCGAGACCAAATACATGCTCTCACGTTCATTGGCCTGTTCTTTCTCTTCGTCGGTTCGTTCGGTTTCCTCGATTTCAATATTGTACTTTTTGGCCAAGTAGCGAATAGCCTCAGGATAACTAAAATGTTCATGTTCCATTAAAAATGCAACTACATTGCCTCCCTTACCACTACTAAAATCCTTCCAAATCTGTTTGACCGGTGAGACCATAAAACTCGGTGTTCGTTCATCGGTAAATGGGCTGAGACCCTTAAAATTTGAACCTGATTTTTTTAACTGAACAAAGTCACCAATGACCTCCTCGACGCGAGCGGTTTCATATACTTGATCGATGGTAATTTTTGAAATCATTTATCCGGTAAGTAGCCTTTAAAAGTAACCAAATTTCGTATTTTACAATATAGAAATCCAAACAAATGATTCTTTTCCTTGGAACACGACCTGGTAAAAAAAACGTCATAAAATTGGCAGCTGTTCGTTGTGCGTTTTGCAATCAGTCGGGCACCCTTAGCGCGGTAACACAACCCAATTATTTTCATTTGTTTTGGCTGCCCCTTCTAAAAATAGGAACATCCCGCTATGCGGAATGTTCCCATTGCAAAAGAGTGTATTATAAGGAAGAATTTACAAAAGAAATGAACAGGGCATTGGACTAATCCAAATCAAATCGGAGTCCCAAGGAAATGTTCCGCTGTTCGATTGGAGCATCACGAAAAATGGGATTTAAATCATATTTCACATACAATAGCGTGTTACCGACCCCAGTGTAAGCACTTAATCCGTATATCAAATCACTCGTATTGTAATCTCTTTTCAATTTGTCCTTGATTTCATCACCATCAAGCGTGTACTTCAATTTTTGACGGGTACCAATATTAAATCCTCCATACCCTCCAATTCCAAATCGAAACTGTTTTCGGATCGAATACCTGATTTTTTCTTCGGTTTTATAAAACTTGGATGGGCCAAATTCAAAGTGAATGGGCACGACCAAATTGTCCATTCTGAGTTTTGACTTTTGCAGTTCCACATCAAATTCTTGAAGCTCAGTCTGATTTCCATTCTGAACGAAGAATTGATTTCCCTCAGGTTTTAATCCATTGAACTGGAAGGACAGTCCGTAATGAAATCTGAGCCAATTGGAATTTTGGAAAACTCTGGTTCGCCATTGAACACCCATTTCAAAGAATCGACTACCGCCAATTTTGTATGGAGAATCTTCTAAAGACTGCCCATCGATCAAGGCGTTATTCAAGCCTATCGCCCACACAAAATCTGACCGCGTTCTCCTGTCATATTTAACGGGTCTTTGCCACTCCTTGTCTTTAAAACGTATGCCCAAAATCCGGTAGTCCTCATCAGCACCATCGGTAAAATCAATAAGAATGGCATTGTCACCCTCCATTATGAAATCACCGCTTCCTTCATTGCGCTCTAAAAAAGCAATCTTATTGTCCAAAATTGCCAACAGGTTCTCAATATTCATGGCCCTTTTTCTGGCCGCCTCTTCCTTTAAAATTTTCGCTTCATCCTCCGTAATTAAGCCCCTTTCCAGCCGCTTATTGATAGATTTCACCTCCTCTTTCAAGGCATTCTTCTCGCGTTTTGAAATCCCTTCTTTCTGCCGTTCCAATTTTTTGATTTGGCGATCTACCTTATCCTCTTGGGCGTACCCATTCGAAAAGCATCCCAAACAGGTTATCGCAATAATAAGTAGTGTAATTTTTCTCATGATTGTTTTTGTTTTAACCCATCTCTCTCCAACCCCTCCAAGTGGGAGGGGATTGAAAAAAGATTGATTTGATTGATGAATATTAATTGTTGCGATCCGCGACCGCTGTTCTAAGTTTTGTGTATCCGTCTTTTAGCGCTTCAAAAATTTGGTCTCGAAACGTCTGATCCAGTTCATTTTCCACTTCGTTCAATAGGGCCAGAGCATCTACAGTGCCATTTTCATTAAAAATTTTATCTGACAGTATTTCTTTTTGGGCGTTGCGCAAGAGGGAATCCACTTCGGCATTCGTTATGGCATCATCACCACTTTCAAGTAAGGCCACTTTGGCAAAAACCTCATTCACCTTCTGATCGATTAGCAATTGTTCTTGCTCTTGAAAGTCATTTTTTGGTTCATTTATGGGTTGCACTGAAACTATTTCTTCGTGAGGGACAGTTTTAAAAACTGAAGATTGATCAACTTGCACCAAACCTTCAACAGCTTCCTCTATGCTATCCGGTTGCTCCTCTACCGTTGATTCAATTTTTTCTTTCGTATCTGGCACCTCCTCTACAGCGGTATTGACAACCTCAATTTCATTGGATGGGTCTTCGGGACGCCAAAATAGGGTTGTAACTATAAGGGCTCCCAAAAAAACAGCGGCAACCGCGTACCCTATTTTGGGAAAACCCCAATGCGACTTTTTTGCATCATCTAACTGAGATTCTATTTTGTTCCACGTTGTGTCGGAAGGCTGGATACGACGCTTTTCCAAGCTTTGCTTAATATGTTTTTCCAGTTTATCCATGATTCTTTTTGTTATTATTTTGACCCGACATTAATCCTTTCAATCTTAAATTTTCCTGAAGCATTTTTCGCGCCTTAAAAAGTTGCGATTTCGAAGTGCCTTCAGAAATGTCTAACATCGTTGCAATTTCATGATGCTTATATCCCTCAACCGCGTACAACACAAAAACCATCTTATAGCCTTCAGGAAGCGCGTCAATCAATTGTTGAATATGTTCCACATCTACAATCGAGGTTTCTTCAAGCTGTTGTGCTGCGTTCGCTTCAAATAAGGCATCATCGTATACCACGAACTGACTTTTACGCAAATATGAAATGCTTTCACGCACCATTATCTTGCGCACCCATCCCTCGAAACTTCCGCGATGTTCAAAGGCTTCCAAATTCTTAAAGACCTTAACAAATCCATTCACCATGACATCTTCCGCGAAATGGATGTCTTTGATATATTGTCGGCAAACACTCAACATTTTAGGTGAAAATCGTTCGTATATGGTTTTTTGGGCAGAACGATTGCCTGCAATGGCCTTCTTTATAAGTTGCCTTTCATTACTATAAAATGATACGATCTTCAATGGTTCTCGGTTTGTTCTCTATTAACATAGACGCATTGGTTTTCAAAAAGGTTGCCCAGGAAATTATTTTTTTCGGTCGACAACATAATTCACCATTAAGGTAAGCGAAGTTTTATAGGGTGAATCTGGATAAATCTCTAGGTAAGATAGGGCCTCATCCTTAAACTCAAGCATTTTGGTTACCGCATAGTCTAAGCCCCCTTTTTCCTTTACATAGGCAATGACTTCTTTGACCCTCTTTTTATCTTTATTATGGTTTTTTATGGAATTGATCAACCAACGGCGTTCATCAGCACCACTTTGATTTAAGGCATAAATCAAAGGCAAGGTCATTTTTTGTTCTTTTATATCAATGCCGGTCGGTTTTCCAATACGTTCTGAACCATAATCAAAAAGATCATCCTTAATTTGAAAGGCCATCCCGCAGAGCTCCCCAAATTTTCTAAACCTTTCCACCTCTTCAGAATCTGGCCTGACTGAAGCGGCACCCATACTACAACACGCAGCAATCAATGTTGCCGTTTTTTGACGAATGATGTCGTAATAAACTTCTTCTGTAATATCTAACAGGCGTGCTTTTTCAATTTGCAACAATTCTCCCTCACTCATTTCCTTCACCGAGTTGGAAATGATATGCAACAAATCATAATCTTTTTTCTCAAGTGACACCAACAAGCCTTTGGAGAATAAATAATCACCAACCAAGACCGCAATTTTATTTTTCCATAGCGCATTAACCGAAAAAAAACCGCGGCGTTTGTTGCTATCGTCCACCACATCGTCATGAACCAAACTGGCAGTGTGAATCAACTCAATAATTGAAGCACCTGTGTAGGTACGTTCAACAACCTCGCCCTTGTTAAGCATCTTTGCCGTCAAAAAGACGAACATTGGCCGCATTTGTTTACCCTTTCGATTTACAATGTAATAGGTGATCCTATTAAAAAGGGCAACCTTGGTGGTCATTGATTTGCGGAACTTTTCCTCAAAAAGTTCCATCTCTTTCTCAATGGGTTCCCGTATTTGAGCAACAATTTTCAATGCGGCGTTGTTAGTTGAATTTAGGTCGAATTATTGTTTAAAAGTATACAAAAAAGAGTGTTTTATTCACGAAAGCGGACAAAGGGTAAAAAATGCCGTTTTATCTCTGTCCACCTATGTTTTATTGGCCAATTGCCCGCATGCGGCATCAATATCCTTGCCCCGCGACCTTCTGATGGTTACCGTAATATTATTTTGCTCCAAGGTTCGTACATAGCGTTGAATAGCTTCCTGGGAGGCTTGTGAAAATTCGCCATCATCGATGGGATTGTATTCAATCAAATTAACTTTAGAAGGTGCAAATCGGCAAAACCGAACCAGGGCATCAACATCATTCTGGCTGTCATTTATACCCTGCCATACCACATATTCATAAGTAATCCTGTTCCTGGTTTTCTGATACCAGTACTGAAGAGCCTCCCGTAAATCTTGTAACGGAAAGGTCTTATTAAACGGCATAATGGATGTACGTACCTCATCAATGGCTGAATGCAAAGAAACAGCCAGTTTAAACTTAACCGATTCATCAGCCATTTTTCGTATCATTTTCGGAACACCCGAAGTAGAGACCGTTATGCGCTTGGGTGACATACCCAACCCTTCTTTTGAAGTTATCTTTTCGATGGCCATTAATACGTTCTTATAATTCATTAAGGGTTCCCCCATCCCCATAAAAACAATATTGCTCAACGGTCGATTGTGATACAAACGGCTTTGCCGATCAATGGCTACTACCTGGTCATATATTTCATCTGAATTTAGATTTCGCATGCGCTTTAGTCGCGCTGTGGCACAGAATCTACAATCTAAACTGCAACCAACTTGGCTCGATACACAGGCCGTAGTGCGGGTATCGGTGGGAATAAGAACAGACTCTACGATCAGTCCGTCATGTAAGCGTACCGCATTTTTGGTGGTTCCATCAGCGCTGCGCTGCATTTGGTCAACTTCAATATGATTGATGACAAAATGCGCTTCAAGCATGGTTCGGGTATCTTTTGAGATATTGGTCATGCCCTCAAAGGTATGGGCCGATTTTTGCCACAACCATTCGTATACTTGATTGCCACGAAAAGCCTTATCACCCTGGGCGATAAAAAAGTCCCGGAGTTCTTCCTTGGTCAATGCTCGAATATCTTTTTTGACAGCTGTCATACTGCAAAAGTATCAAAAGAAAACTCCCTCTTGAATTTGCAAGAGGGAGTCAAATTTTACGCCTTGTTATTTTAAAGGTAACACGCCCTATTATAATATCAACATCGCATCGCCATAAGAATAAAAGCGATATCCTTCAAGAATGGCCTGCTTGTACGCTTTTTTCATCAAATCGTGCCCCATAAAGGCAGAAACCATCATCAACAAGGTTGATTTTGGCAGGTGAAAATTGGTCACCATGGCATCGGCAATACTAAAGTCATAAGGAGGAAATATGAACTTGTTGGTCCAACCCTCAAAAGTGTTTAGGGTTCTTTCAGATGAAACCGCACTTTCCAGGCCACGCATTACCGTTGTTCCTACTGCACAGACCTTTCGTTTTTGGCTTTTGGCCCGATTTATTACCTCTGTCGCCCTTTCATCTATAACGAGCTCTTCGCTGTCCATTTTGTGTTTGGAAAGGTCCTCTACTTCAACAGGATTGAATGTGCCTAGCCCTACATGCAAGGTGACCTCAGCGAAATCGATACCCTTAATTTCCAATCGTTTCAGCAAATGCTTTGAAAAGTGTAATCCAGCCGTTGGGGCAGCTACAGCACCTTCATGTTTGGCATAAATGGTCTGGTAACGGCTTTCATCCTCAGGCTCAACATCGCGCTTGATATATTTAGGCAAGGGTGTCTCTCCCAATTCCTTCAATTTTCTTCTGAAATCCAAATACGAACCATCGTATAAGAAACGAAGGGTTCGCCCCCTTGAGGTTGTATTATCTATGACTTCTGCCACCAAACTCTCATCCTCGCCAAAATAAAGCTTGTTCCCAATTCTTATTTTTCGAGCCGGATCCACCAAAACATCCCACAACCGTTGCTCATCATTTAACTCGCGCAACAAAAACACTTCGATTCGAGCTCCGGTCTTTTCTTTATTACCAAAAAGTCGGGCAGGAAATACCTTGGTGTTATTCAAGGCCATAACGTCACCTTCTTCAAAATAATCGATTAAATCCTTGAACTGTTTGTGTTCGATTTCCCCAGTTTCACGGTGAATCACCATAAGCTTTGATTCGTCGCGATTTTCGGCAGGATATTCGGCCAATAGTTCTTTAGGAAGTTCAAAATTGAAGTTGGATAATTTCATTTGTTCTATTTTATTTTCTCAACGAATCCGTAAATCAATTCGTTTGGAATCAAATCATGTGACCGATTCGCGTTATACGTATTTTTAAAGGAGCGCAAATATACAATCTGGCAATAGGGGATGTCAAGTAAATGAGCTAATCTTTTCCAATATGAAGCCCAATTGATTCCATATCGGTCCAAAAATCGGGATAAGACTTTGACACAACACCGGCGTCATTGACAAAAAACTGTGTTTTTAAGGCAAGAGGGGCAAAAGCCATGGCCATACGATGGTCATTGTAAGTCGCAACTTCTACGTCTTTTTTTAGCTTCGCATTTGCACTGAGTTTCAAGCTTTCATTGTCAATACTAACTTCGGCACCAAACTTCTCCAATTCAACCTTCATGGCCATGAGTCGATCGGTCTCCTTAATGGGTAGGGTATGCAGCCCCTTTAGATGACAGTCCATTCCCAATCCCAAACAGGTAACAGCTATTGTTTGTGCGATATCGGGAGCATTTGACAGCTCTAAATGCAGTACGCCTTCTTCGTGATTTTTACTTTTGGTCAGGGTAATTTCATTGTTTGAAAAAACCGTATCTACTCCAAAATCTCGATAAATTTCTACCAATACACTATCGCCCTGAAGTGAATCATGGGCATATGAGCTTAGGGTAATCTCAGAACCCACATCAGCCAAAGCTACCAAACTATAATAATAACTTGCTGCACTCCAATCTGACTCAACCACAACGGCCGTATCATCAATTTCCGTTTTGGGATCGATTTTTATGGTATTCCCTTCAAACTTGGTAGTCACCCCAATTTTATGAAGTAAGGCCAATGTCATTTTGATATAAGGGACCGATGTGATTTTCCCAATCAAATCGATTTGCAATCCTTCTTTAAGCGATGGAGCAATCAAACATAATGATGATATATACTGACTACTGATATTTGCAGGCAAGCTCACTTTGTTTTTAACCAGGTCTTTGCCTTTGATCGCAAGCGGTGGATAGCCCTCATTTTGCAAATACTGAATATCGGCACCTAAACTTTTCAAAGCATTGACCAACACTTCGATCGGACGTTGTTTCATTCGTGACGACCCGGTAAGAATAACCGCTTTGCCGTTTTGCGATGCGAAGTAGGAAGTTAGAAAACGCATGGCTGTTCCTGCATGGTGAATATCAACCTCACCCTGCGCAACGGACAAGCCCTTTTGCATGACTTCAGCGTCGTCAGAATTTGAGAGATTTTCAATACTCAAATTAGGAAACAGGGCACGAAGCAAAAGCAACCGATTGGTTTCGCTTTTCGAGCCTGTTATTTTGACTTGGGCCTTTATTTTGGTTGAAGAAGGGGCAACAAGATGCAGTTTCAAATCGCAGGTTTTATGCTAATTGGAAAGTTGCAAAGATAGTTCTATTTCAACTTTTCATTACCGTGATGCCGGTCATGATCTCGATTTGTTTTTAAATCCAACTTCTTTGCAAAAGATTGTTGCAAATCAATGCCTGTTTGGTTGGCCAAACACAATACCACAAATAGCACATCAGCCAACTCTTCACCCAAATCCTTGTCTTTATCAGATTCTTTTTCGCTTTGTTCGCCGTAGCGCCGGGCGATGATGCGAGCCACTTCACCAACCTCTTCGGTGAGTTGTGCCATATTGGTGAGTTCATTGAAATAACGAACGCCGTGTTCTTTTATCCAATCATCAACAGCTTTCTGAGCGTTTTGTATGTTCATCTAATACGATATTTGTATAAATATAGCATTCCATAAAACTATATTCTTTCCAAAACTATATAAGATTTTGTTTGAGCATCTACAGCCTGTTGAAAAATTTCTTTAATAGCCTGATAAGAACCACTTTTAAAATGTGATCCGTTCAATTGCAAATCAAAAAATACTGTTATTGAATGTTCCCCAACCTTCACACATTTAAACCTTAAAACAGCATCTTTACCTGGGAGCGCCAAGATCCTTTCCTTTGGTAATGATTTGACATCATAACCTTCTGGAATCTTAAAACTTAAATTAAGCGTATAACTTCTTTTGTAACCAAAATCAATTGGATAGCTACGACTTGATGCCAAAAACGGATTTTTGCCAAAAAACTTGACAATATTAGGGTTCAAATAAATGGTTTGATTTTGAAAAATGTTTTCAATTTCAAATTCAAATTTTTGAACCAGCATTTTCTCGGTGGACCTTTCTTTGTCTACTTCGTAAGAAGTAATATAAAAATCGCTATCGATACCCTTCTCAAAATCTTCAAGATACTCTTCCTCGCTTTTAGAGTTAACCTTATTACGCTCAGAAACGGCTTCATACCCCATTGAAATTAAATTGAATCTACCTCGCGCAATATGGTTTTGAACATCCAACTCGAATTCGGCCCTAATTTGCTTATCATTTTTACCTTCGGGAGCTATATCAAACCAATAACTCTGATTATCAAAGTCCATAACGCGGCCATAGTAATTCAAACAACGAAAAGGCAACATTCCGAAGGGCATCTCTTTATCAGAGGCATCAAGCAAATACGATTGGCCGTCAATATCAAGTTTAGCAACCACATAATCAAAATCGGTCATAACGGGATGTGCTTTTTTGGGCAATCCTCTTTGCCTAGTTGCCAATAGCATCATTTCCGCTTTTAAATTTGAAGAATTCAGCAAATTTATCAGTGCCATATTTATCTCTGCAACGCTTCCCTTTTTTTCCTCGAAGGCTTTTTTCACCCTATTATTCTTCCAAACCCCATATTTTTCGTTCCACGTAAAATGATCTTTTACGAACGCATAAATTGCTTTTGCCCTTGAGATAGCATTTCCTGAATTCAATAAATCTTCAGGAACATTATTCTCCAAAAAGTTTCTTTTTTTTAATTGTCTTCCAAGATCCCGATCCGTTTTAAACTCTTTATCCACATCATTCCAGGATTTGGTAAATTTTTTTGTAAAACCTTTAAAACTGTGATATTCTGACAACTCAAACTCTAATTTCGAGTTATAATTTCTACGTGACAACATAAAGTTTTCCGTTTTGTCAAATGCAGGAACATCTTTCATCACATATTTTAAAATTTCACAATCCGCGATGCCATAACCTGCAATGTAAAAACAATCCTTTTTTAGAGAAGCTTCATTTACATTTAAAGGTATCTCGCCAATCAACAATCTATTGTACGACCAATTGCCAGGTATTTTTGCATTATATTCTGTGTAGACCTTAGGGATATCAGCCTGAAATTCCCACCCACTTAGGTTAAAATGGAAAGGAGATTGAACCTCATATGAATACTCCAAAACAGACCCAATTTGAACACTTGGAAATGTAAAAGCGACCTGTGACCAACTTTCGTTTAAATCTGTATTATATATATCATCGGCCCGCACATAGGTTCTTGAATTAATGTTGTGGGTAATGGCCTTTACATGTTGAACTTTTTCCGTTCGATCTTCATTATGGTAAAATGGTATATTGATATTTGCCTGTTCAAATCCTTCCTTTTTTAAAATTTTTATTTTGGCGTGGTATTCAGTTATCAGGTAGATAAAATTATTCCTTACTTCAAAATAATTATTCCCCTTTTCAAATAGATAAACTGCAGCTGCTGCTGTATCCTTTTCAAAAATTTCAAAGTTTTTCTCTGAATATGATAAGGTTCCAAATTCGACATTTTTTTGTGAAAAGAGCGAGCAACAAAAAAGTATTGCAATGAAAAAACAGAACCGCATTTGATAAAACTTAGGCTTTGGTCAATACTACGTTTTCCGATTGTTTTGTGACAATTTGATTGAAAAACTCTTTTAAGGCTTGGTAGTAGGTAGCAGGCACAATCGCAGCATTGATATCGGTCGTACTTGAAAATTGCAATTGATTTCCACTGGCCCTGATCGTGTACTTAAAACTGCCCAAGCCGTCGGGCAAACCGAGCACTACATTATCAGGGACGGACTCCACGCGATATCCCTCGGGAAGGGTATAATTCACTGTTATTCTATTCGATTTGGGAAATTCAAAATCCAAGGGATATTCACGGTTTTCCATTTTAAATGGATTTTCATAAAGCCCCATAAACAGCGATGGTTTGAAGTAAAGTTTGCCAGAAATTAATTCGACCTGGTTTTCTTTATAAAAACTACATGATTCCACAATGGGTTTGTTAAGGTCCTCGAGGTTTTTGATATCCAGTTCATCAATCTCCATTTCAACATATTGTTCTTCCATGCCATCCATCATTTCCTCAAGGGTATCATCTTTATGTAACGCCCTGTATTCGAAAGCATAATTATTGGTTAATTGTGAGCGTAACTTCCCGTTTACACTTCCATCTTCTAAAATATTGGCATTTATGAATATTAGCTTTTTAGCAGCTTTTTTTGGCGTTAAGTTTAGCTCCATAGAAGATCCATCTTCCTTTACCAATCTTCCATTCCAATTCATCACGCGCACTGGAAGTATTCCGGGTGTCCCCATTTTTTCGGTAGCATCCAAAAACTGTAAGCCATTCCCGATATCTACAGCAGCAATGACATAGTTGAACCCCTCACGCGTCGGGAACAACGGAATACCGTGGGATTTTGTACTGAGCAATACAGGATCCGCTTTTAAACCTGCTTGCCGAAGCATGGCCACCAGCGTTAAGTTGATGTCCGCGACATTGCCTGTTTTTTCATCCAGAACCTTCTTAATTCCATTTTCACAGTATTTTCCGTAGTATTCGTTCCAGGTCAAATTGTTCTTTACATAATCGTAAATTTTTTGCACCAATTCATTGGCATCTTGACTTTGTGATTGAATTTTCGCTACGATATCCTTGACCAATCTCTTTTTATCGAGTTCAACACCGAAATAGTCAGATTTATAAATTGTTTCTGCAACATCTTCCCAACTAAGACTGTAGTTTTTATAAGGACTATTCGGAAATTGAGTCGAGGCCAATTCAAATTTCAAAGCACTTCTGTAATTATCCACGTTATCCGTAAAATCAACCTGTTTCAGGGAAGGGATGTCAGTGGCATTTATAGCATAAACATTCTCAAAAAATTGTAGGTTATTCCTATTTATATTGGTGCCTTTTTGAATTGACGACCCGTCATCAAAGTTTCTACTTCCTTTGGAGAGGAATTGAATTTTCCTATTCTTTGTTGATTCGGTCAAGTTTATCGGGTAATAACCTCGTCCGTACCGCTTAAAAATAAAATATTGAGGAATTGCAACACTCACATCTATTAAATTTACTGGGATACCAAATTGAAATTTAAAATCTCCAATGTATCCTGCGAAATCTGAAGCAATTCTGAACTCCAAGTCTATGACACTCCCTTCCTTAACCTCAGGCATGGCTACAGAAACCTGATTTCGATACCTGTTGATATTCTCCTTGAAAATGCCGTCTTTTTTAAGTTTATATTCCTCTATCTTTCCATTTGCAGCAAGGTTATAGGTGTACCCTTTGATTGATGAAACCCTTTCCTCACCATTGTTAGAGGTATACAAAGGGATCTGAATGGTACCCCAACTCAGACCGTTCTTGTTATATACTTTAATTCGATAATGCGCATCACGAATAGTTCTAAATCCGTTTTCTGCATCATAATCATAGAAAACTCTTTCTTTCTTGTACAAAATGGCAGCCTCTGCATCTTTTTCTAAGGGATGCTCTTTTTGAGAAACTTCTTCTTCGGAAACTTTGCCAAATTTGAATTCCTTCTGTGCATTACCGAAAGTAAAAATGAGTGCTGTGATAAGGGTCAAGAATCTTAATTTCATTAGGGTTGGGTTTTAATCAATACAATTTTTGAATTATCGTTTCGGGCAATCTTTTTCCGGAATTCCCGAAATTCTTTATAGCGTTCCTTGGGAAATGTTCCCGCAATTATTTTAAGTCTTCGCTTATATAATATTTGATTTTCTTGGGCTTGCGTCATTTCCAAGGAATATTCTCCAAAATCTGTATTCAATTCGATTTTGGGCAGCAATTGTTCTGGTTTTACGTTCTCAGGAAGGTTAATTGTAAAGAAGTCTTCGTCGACAAATCCTCTTTTAATCACCACTTCATTCTTTCTTGTTCTGGAGCGTTTTGGCACAAACAAGTTTCTATTGAACATATTGGGGGCAAATAACCACTGGTCGCCAGCATTTGATATATAATTTTCGGTAGACACTTCAACAACCTCAGAAAGTTCTATGTTTTCCTTATCATTTGTGAAGTTGGCGCTCTGAACCTTGACATTGTTCACATAATCCCAATAGTCTTTATAATGTTCTTCGATTTCGTTCTCCTTGTTTAAGGGAAGTCGGTACTTGTTGTTGTACTGGATACCCTTTGATTTTATGGTGACCTTCGCATTAATGCTACCCTGTTCCCCAAAATTGATTATGGCATTGGTAAGCTGTAGGCTTTCTTCCGGACTGTATTTTTTGGTTGTTACAATCTCTCCTCCTGAAGGGGTGACCTTTAGCACATGCCTGTCATCGGAAAAGGTGCCCAAAAAGTTTGCCGGCACCTCCTGGCTTGTGCATTCAAGCCATAACTCTCTGCCATTGTTCAATGGCACATTTAAAAATGCGTGATTTCCTGCCAAAGCGGGAAAATCAGGATCTATATTGCGTTTGTCACTACCGGCGTACAATACGGTATAGTAAGACGTTATCCCAACCGCTCTTAGCATGGCCATGGTGTAATTGGTTAAACCCTTGCAGTCACCATATTTGACACGGTGCACGTTTAAGGCACTGATCGGTTGCCATCCGCCGATACCCAGTTGTACGCTGATGTATCTTGTATTGTCTTGAAGGTATTGGTAAATTCTTTTTACTTTCTCTTCCGTACTTTGAGACCCCCAAACCAATTTTCTGACCTTTATTTTCATTGATTCGTCCAATTCGGACTGGCCTGCCAAAAGGTCATTGTATATCCATAGACCAAATTCTTTCCAAGACTTGGCGGATCCAACGACTCCCTTCAATTTGAATTTCTCCAATGCAAACTTGATATTTGGGGCAAACTGTGCAAAACTTGGAGAAAAAGGTTCTTTTTTTATAGCAGGTATATTTTCGGCCGTATACCTGAATTGCTTGGCATTGTTGCTGCTAGTAACGCCAAAAGCCTGCAAATTTGATTCTTTTACCCGAATGGGAACATCGCATAAAACATCTAACGAATACTTGCTTTTCTGCATGCTCACCTCATACCCGTCTAAAAAATACCAACCCGGTATAAAAGCCGTATCCGAGGTCTCATAACTTCGCTCAAAAACTACCGTGTACGGATACGATACCGGAGTAAACCCCAAATATTTTACCCTACTATCCGAATACAAAGTACCTCCACCAGTGGCACTTTGATCTATAAAGTCTTTTTGCTTGAATTTTTCCAATTCAAAACCGTTGGCATCATATACCGTTGCTTTTAAGGCGGTGATTTTTGATTCCTTATCGTAAGCAGCATACGCATGAATAAATTGTTCCCCTTCCTTGTTGAGCACCGTAACAACTCTTTTGGATTGCACCTCCATGTGGTCGAACGCATGAATAGATACTTTGTACATATCCAATCGAACAACCGCGTTGGCACCATTAACAAGTTCTTTAGGAAGCGTATGAACACTGTAATTGAAGTCTTGCGAAAAATGGATGTGAACTATAAAAAAAAGAAGCAGGGCAATCCGGTAGCGCATAAAAATTGGTTAGCGATTCATGCTATAACTACAAAATTGTAGGTTTTCTTACAATTTAGTGCAAAAATTCGACGAATTTTTTATTCCTTGTTTTTAGTGTCCATGAGAATGGTCACCGGACCGTCATTTAACAATTCAACTTTCATATCGGCTCCAAAAATTCCCGTGCCCACCTTTTTCCCCAACACCTTTTCGAACTCCTGTAAAAAAGTTTCATACAATGGGATTGCCACGTCGGGTTTGGCGGCTTTGATGTAGGATGGTCGGTTTCCTTTTTTGGTAGCGGCATGCAGGGTAAACTGACTTACAACTATGGCCTCGCCCTGCGCTTCAATCAATGAGCGGTTCATAACCCCGTTGTCATCATTAAATATTCTAAGGTTTGCTATTTTTTTGGTCAGCCATTGGATATCTAGCAAGGTGTCGGCATCTTCAATGCCCAAAAGGATTAACAGACCCTTGCTTATGCTTGACACCAACTGATCATCAACCGTTACACTCGCTTTGGAAACTCGTTGTACTACTGCTCGCATTATCGTTCTTTTTGGGCATCATTCCGATAGGTATCACCTATATCTTCTTCCAACATTTGCACGTAGCTGCGGTACCTACTCCATGCCAATTCATTGTTATCCAAAGCATCTTTTACGGCACATTTGGGTTCTTCTAAATGTAGACAATTATTGAATTTACATGCCGACTTCAATTGAAAAAACTCAGGGAAATAATCACCCAATTCATCTTTTTCCATCATTACGATTCCGAATCCTTTTATCCCTGGGGTATCAATAATTCGGGCATCAAATGACAAATCATACATTTCGGCAAAAGTGGTGGTATGCTGCCCTTGCAGATGTTGCTCTGAAATATCTGAGGTCTTCAAACTTAAGCCGGGTTCTAAGGCATTCACCAAGGTAGACTTTCCAACGCCTGAATTGCCTGAAAACATACTGGTCTTGCCAATCATTTTTGCTTTTACCTGATCCACACCCTCACCTTTTTTTGCGCTGATATCGATAACCTCATAGCCGATTGCCGCATATAAATCCATCAAATACTTCACCTCAACCAATTCATTTTCATCGTAGGTGTCCATTTTATTGAAAAGCAATATTGCCGGAATGTCATAGGCCTCCGCGGTAACCAAAAATCGATCGATAAAGGCCGTATAGGTCGTCGGATTGTTCAAGGTGACCAATAAAAAGGCCTGATCCACATTGGCGGCAATAATATGAACCTGTTTGGAAAGGTTGACCGATCTGCGGATGATGTAGTTCTTACGCTCTTTGATTTTAGAGATAATACCCAATGTTTCGTCGCCATTGCGCTCTAGTTCAAAAACCACTTCATCGCCCACCGTTACTGGGTTGGTACTCTTAATTCCCTTGATCCTGAATTTGCCTTTTATCCTACATTTATAAAATTCACCATCCGCTGATTTTACGGTGTACCAACTGCCAGTCGATTTATACACGGTACCCTGCATCATATGTAGTGTTGATAACCTTTCATACAATCGCAAAGAAACAATTTTCTTTTCTTACAAATTCGTTTTAACATTGGTGCGAATTAATATTAAACACAAATTAATTATGAAAAAAATCGTATTCATTGCACTTTTTGCTATCGCTGCCACTTTTGACATGAGTGCTCAGCAGTATAAGGTGATCACAAGTGTAGAATCTATTGTACCTAATGGACTTGGACGTTCAAGAATAATAAATGCACTAGAGGAAAAGGATTATAAAGAATATACTTCTGTACGGTCGGAAGAGGACAATTCAAGAAATAAATCTGACCGAAGCGAGATTCGTGTCAAGAATTTTGAAGAAACCAAACTATTGAACTTCTATAATTTAGGAGGAATTCGTTTTCAAAACATCGCCGCCAACGATGCATTGATAACCAATATGATCAATACCATGATAGCCGATGGATGGAGCCTTGAATATGTGACCAGTGCTGTGGAAAGTGCCGGTAAAGGTGATGGTAACGGTATCTTTATTACACGTTATATTTTTAAGAAATAAGACCGTAGTAATATAAAAAAAAGCCCAATGCATGCATTGGGCTTTTTTAGTTTTCACTAATGGATTAATCAACGATGGTAATTCTTCCACCTATGAAGGTTTTCTTGTTTACCTCCTTGGGCTGCCCATATACGGTTACATCACCGCCAGCTTTAACATTAATGTCAATTCGATCTGAGGCAAAAACTTCAGCTTCACCCCCTGCCTGAATTTTTACATCTGATGTTGCGGTTCGCAGGTCACGGCCATCAAAAATACCCCCAGTATTGATTACAATGCTTTGATTCTCTGCTAACCCAGAGGCTTCAATGATTCCGCCGGTAACGGCACGCATCTCCGCATAGGAAACATCCATCCCAATATTGATATGGGCCCCTTCTTGAGCACGCAGCTCAATCCTTTCCTTCTGAACCATTTCATTACATGTAATTCTGGCGCCTTCGTTCCCATCGATTACATTTAATTTGGTATAGTACACTTCGATAAAGGTGTCCTCGCCTTGAAATTTCTTTTCAAGTTCCATGCGAAGCTTGAGGGTACCATCTTTATTCACCCATTTGATGTCATCTACATTACGTCCTTTGATCAGTATTCGGTTTTCATCGGATTGTATCAGGTTCACCTCGATCAAATCAAATACCTTGATTTCATTAAAATCTCCAACCTCCCTGTCAATTGTGCGTTGTGCAAAGGAAGAAAACGTGGCAAATGCCAAACAAAAAGTAATTATGTATTTCATGATGTTCTGTTTAGTTTTAAGGAAAGATGATCTCTAACCTTAATTGTTACAGTTCGCCTGAAATTTATGCCTTAATAATTTTTTCCTGATGATTGATACTCTCTTGGTGAATTGCTTTGAACATTCTTAAGACAAATTCTTCACTAAGGCCGTGCTGTTCTCCCTCTAGAATCATTTTTCCTAAAATGGTGTTCCATCGATTGGTCTGCAGAACGGCAACATTACGTTGCTTTTTTAGCTCACCTATCGCATCGGCCACTTGCATTCTTTTACCCAAGGTATCGATCAATTGATTGTCGATTACGTCAATTTGGGCACGCAAATTACTAAGGTTCGCGTTGTACTCGGCTTCTTCGTCGGTCTCCTTTCTCATCTTCAAATTCTTGAACATTTGTTTTAAGGTGTCCGGAGTTACCTGTTGTGCAGCGTCACTCCATGCGCCATCGGGGTCGTGATGCGTCTCAATCATCAACCCGTCGAAATTGAGGTCAAGGGCAGTTTGGGAAACATCAAATACCATATCGCGTTTACCTGTGATATGACTAGGGTCATTGATCAATGGTAGATCGGGAAAACGACTTTGTAATTCGATGGCCAATTGCCATTCAGGGATGTTCCTGTATTTTGTTTTTTGATAGGTAGAAAACCCCCTGTGAATCACCCCCAATTTTTTAATGTTGGCAGTGTGCAGGCGTTCGACTGCACCCAACCACAAGGATAGATCTGGGTTAACCGGATTTTTGATCAATACCACTTTGTCTGTTCCTTCCAGCGCATCAGCAATTTCTTGAACAATAAAGGGACTTACCGTTGACCTGGCGCCAATCCAAAGTAGATCTACATCGTGTTCCAAGGCCAAATCAACATGGTTCTTGTTGGCCACCTCAGTGGCCGTTTTGAGTCCAGTTTCTTCCTTTACTTTTTGAAGCCACTTAAGCCCAATGGCCCCTACTCCTTCAAAATTTCCTGGGCGCGTTCGTGGTTTCCAAATACCTGCACGATAATAACTGACATCAGAATCTTTAAGCTCGTGGGCAATCTTAAGTACCTGTTCTTCTGTTTCTGCACTACAAGGCCCTGCAATCACCAAAGGGTGTGGCAATTGCATATCATCCAACCATCTTCTTAAATCTTTTGAATTTTCCATGTTCAATCTAGTGTTTTGGTAAGAGGTATACCCTCTAAAATCTGTTTTATTCTATTTGTATTGTTCATTTCATTATAAATGCCTTCAAAGTCACCCTCCTCCATCATTTTCTTAAAAGTTTCGAGGTTTTGAATGTACTCCTTAAGCGTTTCAATTACGTTCTCTTTGTTTTGCTCAAAAATTGGCGTCCACATATCGGGGGAACTCTTGGCCAAGCGCACGGTACTCTCGAAACCACTACCGGCCATATCGAAAATATCGCGTTCATTTCGTTCTTTTTCGATTACCGTTTTACCCAACATAAAAGAGCTGATATGCGATAGGTGCGACACATAGGCAATGTGTTTATCATGGGCCCCTGGGTTCATATAGCGAATTCGCATGCCCAGTTTTTGAAACAAATCCAATGCTCTTTCCTGTAGTTTAAAGGCCGTTTTTTCAACTTCACAGATAATATTGGTCTTACCTTCATACAGCCCATCAAAAGACGCTTCGGGTCCTGAAAACTCGGTTCCTGCAATAGGGTGGCAAGCCAGAAAGTTCCTTCTTTTGGGATGCTCTGAAATTGTTTCACATACCAAAGCTTTGGTCGACCCGGCATCGATGACCAAGCAGTCTTCATTGACCTGCTCCAAAATCTTGGGCAGTTCAGTCACCATGGCATCAACAGGAATGGAGACCAATATGGTATCGGCATCTGACAGGGTATCTCCATTGGCCTTCTCATCAATCAACCGTAAGGCCATTGCCTGATCTAGATGTGTTTCATTGGTATCAAGGCCTGTTATTTTCGCAGCCGGGTACAGTCGTCGTATTCCTTTTGCAAAAGACCCGCCGATCAAACCAATTCCAATTATTACTACTTTTTCCATCTAAAATCTACTTATAGCTTCCTTTATCGCCTCTTCTTTGACACACAACGAAAATCGGATATAGCCTTCCCCGTTGGTTCCAAATATGGTCCCTGGGGCAATGAAAATATCTTTGTCATAGAGCACCTCATCAATATAATCCTCCGATTTTTTAGCCCCTTCAGGAAGCTTGGCCCAAACGAACATACCCACAGCCTCCCTGTCATAGGAACAACCCAACTTATCGGCCAGCTCATAAAGCAACTTTCTTCGTTTGGTATAAATACTGTCTAGTCCTTCAAACCATTCTGGACCACTGTTCAATGCCGCTATGGCACCTTTTTGAATTCCGTAAAACATACCAGAATCCATATTGCTCTTTACCTTTAGTATGGCTGCCAGGTTTTCGGCACTTCCCAAAACCATACCCACGCGCCAACCGGCCATGTTGAAGGTTTTGCTCAAGCTATTGAGCTCTAAAACATGGGTTTTTGATGATGTGGCCGAAAGTATGCTCAAAGGATTCTTTGCCAAAACAAAACTGTAGGGATTGTCATTGACCAAAACAATATCATGAGTTTCCGCAAATTGGATGAGCTCTTGAAACTGGCTTGTTGATGCAATAGCACCTGTAGGCATGTGCGGATAGCTTACCCACATTAACTTAACTTGGGTCAAATCTTGCTTTGCCAAAAGTTCCAAATCTGGAAACCAATCCTTTTCTGCCTTCAAATCATAATATTTCGGATTGGCCCCGACCAGTTTGGTTACGGCCGCATAGGTCGGATACCCCGGATTTGGCAATAGCACCTCATCTCCAGGATTCAAAAAGGCCATGCTTATGTGCATGATCCCTTCTTTAGATCCCATCAAGGGCAATACTTCCTTATGGGCGTCAATTTGAATTCCAAACTTCACGGCATAAAAATTCGCAATCGCCTCTCGAAGCTCTGGTAAGCCTTGATAGCTCTGGTATTGGTGGGCACCAGTATGCACAACTGCCTCGGTTAACGCCCCAAGTACCTCATTTGATGGTGCTAAATCGGGACTTCCAATACCCATATTGATTATCGGTTTTCCTGCTGCCATCAATTGCCTTACCTCCTTCAATTTTTTTGAGAAGTAATATTCTTCAACGCTATCCAATCTTTTCGCGAATCTCATGATAGTAAGGCGTTTTTATATTCACCGAGCACCGTAAAATCTTCACTCATTATTTTTAAAAGTGATTTGGCCTTTGCAAAATGCGCGTACTCTTCAAAGGTGATGTCCACAAAAAATGCATATTTCCAAGGCGTTTCAATTACCGGAAGTGATTGAATTTTGGTCAAATTCAAATTACAATCACTCATAACATTTAAAACTGTGGCCAAGCTGCCCCTTTTATGGTCGGTAATAAAACGAAGGGAGGCCTTGTTGATCTCGGTCTTGGGCAACATGGCGTTTTGTTTTTTAATGATAATGAAACGGGTTGCATTGTTTTTGATGGTTTGTATGTCAGCGGCAATGATTTCCAAGCCGTACAAACTCGCGGCAACCGCTGGTGCAATGGCCGCAACGTTCTTCAATTGGTTTTCTTGAATATGTCGAGCCGTTTCGGCTGTATCGACGTCTTCTACCAATTTCAAGTGTGGATATTTCTTTAAGTATTCCTTGCATTGCAATAGGGCCATGGGATGTGACCGCACTTCTTCAATATCCTCAATGCGTTGGCCTTGAAGCACCATGAGATGGTGATTGATGTTCAAGTAATGCTCACCGATAATATGAAGGCCTTTTTGACAGATCAGATTGTAATTGGGAATGATACTCCCTGCAATAGAATTTTCGATTGCCATTATCCCCTTTTCGGCTTGACCATTCAATAATGAATCGACCAAAATGTCGAATGAGAGACACTCTACCAGTTCAACATCATCACCAAAAAAATCTTTGGCTACTTGATGGTGGTTACTCCCCTTAATACCTTGTATGGCAACGCTAAGTTTCATTCAAAAAAAAAGCCCCGAATCTTACTCGGGACCTTCTGTGTTTTATAATTAACATACTCTAGAACAGCCCCGCACCTCTTCGGTAAAAGAAGTAAAAAAAGAACCCGTTCCAGAAATAAGTATTGTTCATTGTTGTTCTAATGCAGGGCTAAGATTAGCTATTCCGTTGAGAATTCAAAAAGAATGCGACAATTTTTTCGATTTTTATGAAATAACCGCTTTTCCTTGAAAATTAGTAAGGAATTCTATGGCAATTCTGTGAAATTCGAATTTCGAACGTTCTTCGATGGGGACTTATATAGTGCAATAATTGTCCTATTTTTGATAGCAAATTGATTTTGAATGTCCATTTCCGTTGAAAACATCACCAAAAATTTTGGGAAGCAAATAGCACTGGACAAGGTAAGCTTCACCATCGACAAAGGTGAAATCGTCGGATTTTTAGGTCCTAATGGTGCTGGCAAATCTACAATGATGCGCATTTTGACCACCTATTATGGCGCGAACTCGGGAAATGCCGCCGTCAATGGATTTGACGTCAAGAATTCGCAGTCGCAGGTCCAAAGAAGCATCGGCTATTTGCCGGAACACAATCCCTTATACCTGGACATGTATGTAAAGGAATACCTGAACTTTAACGCGGATGTGTATAAGGTAGACAAAAACCGTATTGCCGAGGTCATCGAACAGACTGGACTTTCACCTGAAGCACATAAAAAGATCAGTCAATTATCAAAGGGGTACCGACAGCGTGTCGGACTGGCGGCAGCGCTGTTGCATGATCCAGAGGTACTGATATTGGATGAGCCCACAACAGGGCTTGACCCCAATCAATTGATCGAAATTCGAAAATTGATTCGAGAGATTGGTAAGAAAAAGACCATTTTGTTGTCTACCCACATTATGAAAGAGGTGGAAGCTGTTTGCGACCGGGTTATCATTATCAACAAAGGCAAAATTGTTGCGGATAAAAAATTGGAAGACCTGCGTGAGGCGGATCAGCAAATCATTGAAGTAGAATTTGATTACCGAGTCGAAGAGGTCTTATTACAAAAATTACCCCATGTTGTTGCCGTTAAAAATACGGGAGGTTTTGTCTATGAATTGACCTTTTCCACCGACCAAGATATGCGCCCATCGGTATTTGATTTTGCCCACGACAACAAACTCAAAACCTTGCAGCTGAGTCGAAAAAATAAAAATTTAGAGCACCTTTTTACGGAGTTGACGCGCTAGCCTAAGTATCGTGTTTCTAATTTAGAATTGTTCCATTCAATATTCATTTTTGTCATTTCATTTGAATTTTTTGTTAATTCATAGGATATTTTTGTAATTTTAAGATAACAGCAAGATGCTATAGCGGTTTGTATTCAAAAGTTCCCTTTGGTTTGAAAACAAATTTTTCACAAGGTGTCAAAAAAACAACATTCTCAACGTAGTGCCTCTTTAGGCGGTGTTTTAATAAAGTACGAAAACCTTTTAGAGCGTACCTTCTTTGCCTCTTCAACGAATATTTTTATGTCCTATGAACAAAGGCAAAAGGGGCTGGTTGTCGAACTTGACTTTAATTTTTCTATCGAGGAAGTCTTTCAATTTTTTAAAATATTTCAAGAAAATTTATTGATACCCAAAAAGGCCTTCGATTCGATTCAGCATTTCCAAAAATTGATGTACAAGCTTGAAAATGACTATCGATTAGAAGCTGGAATAACAGAGATCTCGCTTTACTTTAAGAAGACAGCCATTCATTTGCATTCCATTACAGAGTGTTGTGCCTTAGTTGAGAACTTAACGGGCATTCTAAAAGCGCTTATACATCATTATGTATATTTTTCGAAGTCGATGAAAAGCATTCCTAGCGACATTCACATTCCGGTGCTTGAGTTTGACGATAACCCAGAAACCTTGTCTGCAATGAAGTGCCAAGGCCTGCATTTTTCACCTTATATGAAATACTGGGGGCTGTATTTTGATGGGGTTCAAAAATCCCAAATCTATCATGTACCAACAAACAATTTTGTGATGGGACAGCTAGAATATGAAGACTAATCTGGCTTCCTATTGTATTGTGTTCCTTTGATCAACCCCTTGTTTTATCCACCCCAAAGGCCATACCCGCGAAAAGGAAATAGGAGGCCAAGGCGGATATCGTCAATCCCATGATATCATGGTTGGCTGGCAACACATAATAGTTTAGGTAATTTATCACCAAAAGAAATACCACAAAAACTATGGCGAGGTAGTTGCCAATAGTTGATGTAGCCTTTGTTTTCCTCAAATAGTACCACAGACCCGCTACCAATAAAACAGCCTCGAGCCCAAAAGTCGCGGCTTTGTTATGCCATAGGCCAAAACCAAATTTAGGCTCCCCTTGAAATAACGGCAAATCTGGCGTATGTACGAATAAATCAGCCACCCAATGCGACAATACCCCAAGGCCCAAGATTATCGCAATTGCTTTTCCGTTTGTCTTTTTTCGACCCGACAGTAAAAAATAAACCCCTGCAAAAAGTATTGACCAACCTATGCTCCCGACCAATCCGTGTGTATAGGGGAATACCATTTTAAAATCATTGGTTTCGGTAAAACCGGGAACGAATTCCATAGTTTCCAATCCCCATAGGGCAAAAGGAAAGAACAAAATATCAACAAACTGTGCTGCGATAAAGAGCCAACCTAATGAGGCGCCTTTTTCCTTTCCTTTTAAGGCAAAGGCAGCTGCGTAATGACCTACAAACATTTTTTTGGTTTTCTGTTAGGAAGATACCAATTTTAAACTGGAAGATCTTGGAAAAAGACTTCAAGCGCTCCGTCAAGTACTTCTTGAACCTTCGGATCGGTACAATTAATTAGCAGCGAAAAAATTGCCCTTTGGGTGGGATATACAAAAAAGTTTGTATAGGCCCCGATGCTGCTGCCAACATGCCCTATGAAACGCCTTCCCGAGGCATCTTCGCTGACCTGAAATCCTAGGCCATAATAGGTCGAATTCCCCTTAATGGTCTGGGCAGTCAACAGCTGTTGGTAGGTCTCTGGCCTTAACAGGTCTTGATTCAGTAGTTCAAGACCCAATTTGGCAATATCTTCGCTAGTAGAAAGGTATCCGCCCCCCGCCAGTTTATAGAAATTGTTGACCTCTGTAGCATTTTTGAATCCACTGGCACTTCTTGTATAGAATTTCGAAACCTGGCGATTATGGGCAGTCAAAATTTCTTTTGGTGTGTGGGTATGTTGCATCCCCAAAGGCATCAATACCTTTTCTTTCACATACGCCTCAAATGGAATACCCACGGCTTCTTGCATCGCCAATGAAAGCAAGACAAAGTCATAACTGTTATACAAATAGCCATTGCCCGGTTCAAATACCAAGGCGTCATTTTTGAACACCTCTATGCTTTCCCAAATTTCATACGGTTTGTTCAAAGCATATTCCTTTCCCTGATATCCGCGAACACCAGCGGTGTGCGATGCCAATTGCCGCAATGAAAAATCGTGCTTTTTTTTCGGGTAATAGGGTACATGGGTATAAAAGGAATCATCCCAATTCAAAATACCTTCATCTACCATTTTACCAAATGCAAGCCCTGTTATGCATTTTGATATACTTGCCGTTCGAAACATTGAACGTTTCGGGTCAACCGGGATTTGTTTGTCCAAATTGGCGTAACCGTATCCTTTTTGGAGCACCAATTCTCCATGTTGTATAACGGTGGCAGCAAGAGCCGGAACCTTATGCTCCACAACTAGATTATGGCATACCGCATCTAAATAATCAATACCCCCTAGCCTAACCAAAGGCTTGGGCTGTCGTTTGGTTTTGATCAATCGTTGAAGGAAATCGAACCAACCCACTAGTCCCTAAAAATTAAACGGCCCGCAAAAGTTTCATCAACTTCAATTTCTGGTGGACGGTTCACGCTGATTACATCGCCATACCCTCGAATTACACCCGAAATTCGTTGTTGGGGGTTAACCAAAATATCGTTGGACCCCCTATGGTTCAATAGTACGCGATCAGCCCTTAATTCTTCGGCTTCAATTCTTGAATCACCGGCCGCGATCGTCACATTCAATTCATCAACCTCGCCATTTAGCTTAAAATACGAAATGCCATTGACTACAATACTTAGTTGTGTTCCGGAAACCTGCAAATCGAAAGAGCCAGAGGTGGTAGCTGCATCAGGTTCAATAAAACTTTCAGATATCAACCTTAATTCTGGATATTCTAAAATTCCTTGACTTGAGATTTGAAGACCAGTGCTACTTCTAACTTCAGTGATATTGGGAGCTGTGACATATACGGTTGACAACCCATACTCTCGAAAAAGATTGCAACCATTTTCATTGCGAAGCACCAATCTATTGTCTTCGACCCTAGCAGAAATATCTTGCAACAAGAACTCACCTGATTCGATTTCGACTTTTTGTTCATCACCTTGAATCAAAACCAAGTTTACTTGTTCAAAAACCGTAATGGTAGAAAACCCAGGTGTTTCGATTTCGATACGGGTCAAGGTACCCGCATTTTGAATACAGTCTGGCGCATTTTCTGAATTACAGCAAACCAATAAAAACAATGAAAAAAAACATAGAAATTGCTGTGCCAAGTTTACTGTGACACTAAATTTTTCCGAAATATATCTACGCCCTACCATCTCTAATTTAAAGTCTAATTCCAATTCCGAATTCAACAGCTTCGGCCGCTGCGGCATGTGATTTTAAGGCAACGCTTCCAAAAATCTTATCGCCAAAATACCGTTTCAAGCCGATACGGTTATATACCCTGCCCTCAAAATCAAAGGGATAATATACATAGTATCCCAATTGGGTAACCACACTTAGTTTATTGATAAAGAGTTCATGTCCCACAAACAAACCAACCCGTTTAAAATCAGTATCAGGGTCTACCATCATCTCTGGAAAGGAATTCGCCTGAAACCGAATGAGCTCGTTCAGGAAGTAAGAGAAAAATACATCGGTGCCCACTTGGAGGGCACTCTTATTTCCGATCCGTTTATCAAGATAACCCGAGAGCACCATAAAACCATATTGGCCTGAACCCACCACATCACCTTCGTTGAGACCGAAACGCAACACCCCATTAAAACGAATGGGTTCACTAAGCTTTTCTTCATCATAAGCCTTATAAACCGGATTCTCATTTGGGTTCAATCTATAGACCAATCCAACATTTAGGGCAAGGGTATTGGTTGATGTATTAGGGGCCTTAAAATTGGCATTGGAGTAATGAATTAGGGATAATCCTGCCTTCACCCCAAAACCTGCCACCAAGTCTTCTTTGTGGTAGTTCAACATGGCCATGGTTGAACTGAGCAGATGCGACCCATAAGCTGAATTGCGAAAATTAGTTTCCTTGTCGTAGGGGTTGGTATTGTAGGCAATACCTTGGCCGATTCGAAACTGTAAGTGCCGATTTAAAAAGTAAAAGTTATAGTGGGCATAAAGGCCAAGATTTTCTCCCAGGGTTGCATTGTTCATGTTTTGGTAAACAAAGGAAAAACCGGTATCGGGAAAACCGTAGGCTGCCTCCCAAGGATCGTCACCAAAACGTTTGCGATTGAACCCTAGGATAACCCCCCCAGGATGCGCGGTTATCAAATGTGCGATATCTGGATTATGCAAGAGAATGCCACCATAAAACTGGCTGGCATCCACCGTAAAGTATTTTGGATTTTCCTTTTCTTGTGAAAATACCAAGACGCAATAAAACAGGCAGATAAGGAAGGGGCTAAGTCTCATCGACCGTAAAAATAGCGATTAAAAAACGGCCTCAGCTATTGCTTTTATATTATCCGATTTCCCCATGGAGTAGTAGTGCAATACAGGCACACCTGCATCCTTAAGTTCTTTGGATTGCTGAATACACCATTCGATACCAACTTGACGCACCTCCTTATTGCTTTTGCACTTTTCAACCGCATCAACCAAATCTTCTGGTATATCAACTCGAAATACCTGGGGCAACAATTGTAAATGACGTTTGACGGCAATAGGTTTTATACCGGGAATAATGGGAACATCGATACCCATATCGCGTGCCGCTTCAACAAATTCAAAGAATTTTTTATTGTCGAAAAACATTTGGGTCACCACATAGTCTGCGCCTAAATCAATCTTTTCCTTTAATCGTTTTAAATCCGAATTGAGTGACGGTGCTTCCATATGTTTTTCAGGATAACCGGCTACACCAACACAGAAGTTGGCACAATTATCAGTTTCGATGACTTCATGAAGGTAGTTGCCCTTATTCAACTCTTGAATTTGTTTTACCAAATCGGATGCATAGTGGTGGCCGCCTTTGGTAGGCTCAAAATATTTTTCTTCGCGCATCGCATCGCCACGTAAAGCCATAATATTGTCTATGCCTAAATAATGACAATCTACCAAAAGATATTCGGTCTCTTCTTTGGTAAACCCACCACACAGTACATGCGGAATGGCGTCTACATCATACTTATGCTTAATGGCGGCACAAATACCTAGACTACCAGGTCGCATTCGGGTTAATTTTTTATCCAGCAATCCATCGCGGTCGATGTACACATATTCCTCACGTGAGGTGGTAACATCTATAAAGGGCGGCTTGAATTCCATCAAAGGGTCAATATTGTCATAGAGCTCTTGAATGTTCTTACCCTTAATTGGAGGGATGATTTCGAAACTAAAAAGAGGCTCCCCTTTAGCCTTTTTGATGTGGTCGGTAACTTTCATTGTTATTCTTCAATAATATTAGGAGCAAGCCATTTTTGGGCTTTTTCCAGTTCAATCGCTTTTCTTTTTGCATAATCTTGCACCTGGTCTTGTTTGATTTTTCCAAGTCCAAAATATTTGGCCTCTGGATGACCAAAATAGTAGCCACTGACACTGGCTGCAGGCCACATGGCCAAACTTTCCGTCAATTCTACACCTATTTTTTCCTTAACCTCAAGCAATTCCCAAATGGTATGTTTTTCCAAATGATCCGGACAAGCTGGATACCCTGGTGCTGGACGAATACCCTGATACTTTTCTTCTATTAAGGCTTCGTTATTTAAATTTTCCTTTGAGGCATACCCCCAATGGTTCATCCTAACTTGCCTGTGTAAATATTCAGCAAAGGCCTCTGCCAAACGATCCGCCAGTGCTTTAATCATTATGGAATTATAATCGTCATGTGCTTCCTCAAATTTCTGCGCCAATTCTTGTGTTCCAAAACCTGCCGTGACACAAAAGCATCCCATGTAATCTTGAATTCCAGAAGCTTTCGGGGCAATATAGTCTGCCAATGCTATGTTTGGAACGCCATCGCGCTTTTTAAGTTGTTGGCGTAACGTTCGAAATACCCTTCTTCCCTTTTCTGAAAGAATCTCAATATCGTCTTCATGAATCTGGTTGGCTGCAAAGAGACCGAATATTGCCTTGCCTTTCAACAGTTTTTCATCCATCACCCGTTTCAAAAGAACCTGGGCATCTTCGAAAAGTTCAGTAGCCTGCTTACCAACAATTTCGTCTTTTAAAATGGCAGGATACTTTCCATGCAAATCCCACGATCTAAAGAAGGGCGTCCAATCAATATATTCAGCTAATTGTGATACATCAAAATCATCCCAAACATGAACACCCAATTGATTGGGTTTCTTGATAAATTCCGTAGCGAAATCCAATTTGATTTTATTGGCCCTAGCCTCCTCCAATGACAGGTATTCCTTTTGTTTACTGCGATTCAAGAATTTTTCCCTAAAACTGTCATAATCCAGTTTGATCGCTTTTTTATAGGCTTGAGAGGTTTCTTTTTGCAGCAAATCACCAACGACTGTAACCGCTCTAGATGCATCATTGACATGAACTACAGATTGGCTATAAACAGGAGCGATTTTTACGGCAGTATGTGCCTTACTCGTTGTAGCGCCACCAATCAATAGTGGAACAACAAAGTTTTGACGTTCCATTTCCTTGGCGAGGAAGACCATTTCATCAAGAGAAGGGGTAATCAGCCCACTTAGACCAATGATATCGACCTTCTCTTCTATTGCCTTCTGGATTATTTTTTCGGGTGGCACCATAACCCCAAGATCAACAATCTCGTAGTTATTGCATGCCAGTACAACCGAGACAATATTCTTACCTATGTCATGAACATCACCTTTTACGGTGGCCATTAAAATTTTACCTGCTGCTTGCCCTGCCGTGGCATCAGCATTCTTTTTCTTTTCTTCTTCAATAAAGGGTTCTAGGTATGCAACCGCTTTTTTCATCACGCGAGCAGACTTAACAACCTGTGGTAAAAACATCTTCCCGCTACCAAAAAGATCGCCAACAACATTCATACCCGTCATTAAGTTCCCTTCAATAACTTCTAAGGGTTTGGCAGCTTGTTTACGGGCCTCTTCGACATCATCAATAATAAATTGATCAATTCCTTTGACCAGCGCCCTTGTAATTCGATTTTGAAGGGGTTCTTCTCGCCATGATAGATCAACCTTACTTTCTTTCGCTTTACCAACAACGGTCTCAGCGAATTCAAGTAATCGCTCAGTGGCATCATCCCTGCGATTGAGAATGACATCTTCAACATGCTCCAAAAGGTCTTTGGGTATATCGTCATATACCTCAAGCATGGCAGGATTAACGATACCCATATTCATACCGGCCTTAATGGCATGAAATAAAAACACCGAATGCATGGCTTCCCGAACGGGATTATTTCCTCGGAAGGAGAATGAAACATTACTCACCCCTCCACTTACACTACAGTGTGGTAGGTTTTCGCGAATCCATTTTGTTCCTTCAATAAAGTCAAGTGCGTTTCGTTTGTGTTCTTCCATGCCCGTGGCAACGGGAAAAATATTGAGGTCAAAAATGATATCTTCAGGTGGAAACTTAACCTTATCGACCAAGATGCGATATGATCGTTCAGCAATCTCAATTCGGCGTTCAAGGTTATCGGCCTGCCCAACCTCATCAAAGGCCATAACGATAACTGCCGCACCATAGCGTTTTATGAGTGTTGCCTGGTGAACGAATTCTTTTTCTCCTTCCTTTAAACTAATTGAATTTACAACACACTTTCCCTGTACCACTTGAAGCCCAGCTTCTATGATATCCCATTTTGAGGAGTCAATCATAATAGGTACTCGGGCAATATCAGGTTCGGCGACCACCAAATTGAGAAACTTAACCATGGCCTCCTTTCCGTCGATCAACCCATCATCCATATTGATATCGATGATTTGGGCACCCCCCTCTACCTGATGCCGGGCCACTTCTAGGGCCTCATCATATTTTTCTTCTTTGATCAACCGTAGGAATTTCTTTGAACCTGCTACATTGGTTCGCTCCCCAACATTGATGAAATTACTTTCGGGTGTTATGACCAGGGGTTCCAACCCACTTAGCCTTAAATATTTTTGATGATTTCTTTCCATACCAATTTTAGCTATGCCAAAACAGATAGTTTTCTTGGTTTATAATCCTTGACAATATCAGCTATGGCCTTAATATGGGCGGGGGTAGTTCCACAACAGCCACCAACTATATTCACAAGACTCTTTTCGAGATATTCCTTTATTTGCGAAGCCATTTGTTCTGGGGTCTCATCATATTCGCCAAAAGCATTGGGCAAACCAGCGTTGGGATGTGCGGAAGTAAAATATTCGGATTTTGCCGAAATCACTTCTAAATGTGGGGTTAGTTGTTTTGCCCCTAGGGCACAATTGAATCCGACCGATAAAATCGGAATATGAGACACCGAAATCAAAAAGGCCTCGGCGGTTTGACCGGACAGGGTTCTTCCCGATGCATCGGTAATGGTTCCACTGACCATTATCGGCACATGAATACCCCGCTCTTCTTTTACTTCTTCAATCGCAAACAAAGCGGCCTTGGCATTTAGGGTATCAAAAATGGTTTCCACAAGCAATATGTCCGAACCGCCGTCCAACAGTCCTTCGGCCTGCTGTTTATAAGCAATTCGGAGCTCATCAAAACTCACTGCCCTATAACCCGGGTCATTTACATCTGGCGACAAGCTGGCCGTTTTGTTCGTTGGCCCCATACTTCCTGCCACAAATCTCGGTTTTTCAGGTTCCTTCTCAGTACATTCCATGGCAACCCGCTTGGCAATTTTTGCCGATTCATAGTTCAGCTCATATACCAACTCCTCCATGCCATAATCGGCCATGGCAATGGTTGTTCCTGAAAAGGTATTGGTCTCAACGATATCGGCTCCGGCTTCAAAATATTTGCGATGCACTTCTGCCAAAGCTTCAGGTTGGGTTAACGATAAGAGATCATTATTTCCTTGTAAGGGTGAAGGCCAATCTTTAAATCGTTCTCCCCTGAAATCTTCTTCGGTAAATTTATAACGCTGCAACATGGTGCCCATGGCACCATCCAACACTAAAATTCGTTCTTGTAATATTTCTTCAATTTTTGACATGACAACTATCGTCCTTAAATAGGGCTGTTAGAATAGGTTATCAAGTAAAGCGGAATTTTGAGTTATATATTGTTATCCTTCCTACATTTGGGTAGGTAGAATGTAGCACCTTCTCGAATTCGAGGGTTGCCAAGGCTTCAAAGGGTCCAATCCCTCCACCTTTCTTGATAACCTTCATTTTGTGAATGAACTAGTACAAAGAAACAATGCCTTTCAATGAAAACCAAAAAAACCTTCCAAAATCAAATTTGGAAGGTTTTGGTTGATGAATAACTCCTAACTCAAATAATACTTTGCACCACTTCTTTCTTGGCCTCTTTTTTGCTACCGTCAAAACCTTCTACACCGCCAACTGTGGTATATTTCATAACAAAACGTTTGTCAGGATTCACGATTTGATAAATATATTGACACATTACGGCCGCTTCGTGGAAACCAGATAGAATGAGTTTTAATTTTCCTTCATAGGTATTGACATCACCAATGGCGAAAACCCCTGGAATATTGGTTTGATAGTCTTTTGCATTGTTCACTTTAATAGCATTTTTTTCAATCTCCAACCCCCAATTATTCAGTGGTCCCAATTTTGGTGCCAAGCCAAAAAGGGGAATAAAATCATCTACCTCTAAGTACGTAGGTTCCCTATGTTCCTCTTGATGTTCTATGACCACGGCCTGTAATTCGTCGCCACCATGTAGCGCTTTTACCTCGGCTTTGGTATGCAATTTAATTTTGCCTGCTTTGGCCAGCGTACGCGCTTTTTCGACAGAATCCAGGGCACCACGAAATTCATTCCTTCGATGCACCAAAGTGACTTCAGAAGCAATGCCGGTAAGGTAAATGGCCCAATCCAAAGCGGAGTCGCCCCCTCCTGAAATGACTACTTTTCTATCGCGATACACCTCAGGGTCCTTGACCATAAATGCAACCCCCTTATCTTCAAATTTTTCGAGATTGGGCAATTTCGGCTTTCTGGGTTCAAAAGAACCCAATCCCCCAGCAATAACAACAGCTTTAGCATGGTGGCGCGTTCCTTTATTGGTTGCTACAATAAAGGTGCCGTCATCCAGTTTTTTGAGGTGTTCTGCCCGTTCCCCAAGGGTATATCCCGCATCAAAAGGTTTTATTTGCTCTAACAAACGTGCTACCAAATCACCTGCCAAAATCTCAGGATAGGCCGGAATATCGTAAATCGGTTTTTTTGGATAAATCTCTGCACATTGCCCTCCAGGATGTGGTAATGCATCAATTAAATGACATTTTAGCTTCAGCAGTCCTGCTTCAAATACTGTAAATAAACCTGTCGGACCCGCACCAATGATTACTATATCCGTTTTGATCATTTTTTTCTGTTTTTTATACTTTTTCAATCAATTTTTGGGTGATTTGGTTCATTTTATCCACTTTTTCTTCAAAATCGCCCTTTAGTGTTTTTCTATATTCATTTAGATTTTGCACCATTGTAGTGATGTCATCAGGCACTACCTCTTCAAAAAATTGGCGCAACCTTTTTGCCGTTGTTGGGGATTTCCCATTAGTGGATATAGCGACCTTAACATGGCCCTTGGTTACAATTCCCCCCATATAAAAATCACATAGCGGTGGATTATCCGCAACATTGACCAAAGTGTCCAATTTTCGACAATCGCTATAAACTTGAAGATTGATTTTGGGGTTATTGGTGGTCGCGATGACCATATGCATCCCTTTGATATAATCGGCATGGTAACCATCATTAATCAAGGTTACACCGTACTTATTCGCCAAGTTTAAGGTGTTCTCCCGAAACATTGGTGATACCATGGTTACCTTGGCATCAGGACTGGACTTCGTCAAGAAATGTAATTTCTCTTCGGCCACAAATCCACCACCCACAATTAAAATATGCAATTGTGAAGCCTTTAGAAATATTGGATATAGGTTATTTCGTTCCATCACAGTTGCATTTGATGTTGTTGTATCTCATAGAGTCTTTTGCGATGGTTGACTACCTCACCAATGACAATAATTGCAGGATTTGTAAGCTCTTGTTCTTTAACCTTACCTGCTATGGTAGCAATGGTTCCAATGGCGACTTTTTCATTCTTTGTCGTGCCTTCTTGAATAACCGCAACCGGTGTTTCAGATTTCCCTTGGGTCCGGAACACTTCCATAATCTCAACCAACTTCGACATCCCCATTAAAATCACAATCGTGGCTGAGGTCCTTGCTGCCAAGGCAATGTCTTTTGACAATTTATGTTCCCTAGTGGTTCCAGTTATCACCCAAAAACTCTCTGATGATCCACGCTTTGTAACAGGAATATGGGCCAAGGATGGTACGGCTATGGAAGAAGAAATACCCGGTACTACGGCCACATCAAGACCATGTTGTACTGCATACTGCATTTCCTCTGCTCCACGGCCAAACACAAAGGGGTCACCGCCTTTCAAGCGAACCACATGTTTGCCCAAAAGCGCCCTTTGCACAATCAATTCATTGATTTGCTCTTGATGGAAATAGGAACATCCTTTTCGCTTGCCAACAAAAATATGTTCGGCCCCTGTTGCATAGGTCAACAATTGCTTATCTAACAACGAATCATAGAGTACCACATCAGCTTGATTCAAGGTTTTGATTGCCTTGAGCGTGATCAATTCGATATCACCTGGCCCAGCGCCAACTACTGTTAACTTACCCTGACTACGCATGCTCTAATTCCATTTTTCGATGTTCCTCAAGTCTTGTCAAAACCAACTTGGCTTGCACTAAATATGATTTGGCGAAGTTTTCAGAAGGTCGGTTTGTATTCAACTGCAAAACCAAACGCTCAAAGTCGTTCTCAAAAATGACCTTTCCGCTTTTGACAAATAGTTGATCAAAATCGCTGATGATGCTGGCATGCGTATTGGTTTTTGTTTTTTCTGCTGTTAGTAGCGCCTTTGCCGCATTGACCATCGATTGATAACTGTAATAAATGCTGGCGGCCCATTTCCCATTTTCGATTTCCTTTTCGGCCTTTTCAATTTTTTCATGGCTTTCTAAAAACAAGGTTGCCACCAAATCCACGATGACACCAGCACATTCCCCAATGCCGATTTCCTTTTTATATTTTTCGGTGCTTCCCCAGTCAATAAAATCATCTTGGGCAAGGTTGTCAATATTGGATAGGTGTTTTAAGAAATCATAGAAGTAATGTTCCCCCCTTTCCGCGTAATATTCTTCAAACCTTTTTCCCTTGCCATTAGCCTCAAAATCGTCTAAAATTAATCGTAAGGCATCCGGTCCTCGTTTGCTTGGAATTTTTACAACTTTATCCGCAAATGTTCCTTTGCCATTGCCATGATTTCCTCCACCCAATAGTACTTGCAGTGCTGGCGCCACTAATTTTTCCTTGGTACGTATGCTCATACCCTGAAATCCGATATGTGCCATAGTGTGCTGCCCACAGGCATTCATACAACCGCTAATCTTGATGACAACATCAGGATTATTCGCATATTGGGGATACTCATTAGCAATAAGGCTTTCCAATTTTTCAGCAATTCCGGTACTACTGGCGATGCCTAAGTTACAGGTGTCTGTGCCCGGGCAGGCGGTAATATCCAAGGCCTTATTATACCCGACATCAGCAAATCCCAGTTTCTTCAGTTCTTGATAAAACAGCGGTATTAATTCTTCTTTGACAAAAGGGATAAGTATGTTTTGCCTAAGCGTCAACCGGATTTCGGAAGCGGCGTATTCTTGTACCAATTTAGCCAGCTTACGGGCAGTTTCGGTGTAGAAGTCGCCCAGCGAAACCTTTATCCCAATGGCGACATAGCCCTTTTGTTTTTGAGAAATAATATTCGTGACTTGCCATTGTTTAAATGCGTCTTGATTCGCAATATGTATTTGTGGTGTTTGTCTTTGAGCAACCGTAATTTTCGGATAACGTTCGAAGTGGATAGCATACGACTGCGTGGGGACAGCCTTTTGCTCGGCTTTCAACAGGTCTTTAAACCTGTTCACACCCATCTCCTTCAATAAGAACTTCATCCTGGCCTTGGCCCGGCTCTTGCGTTCCCCATACCGGTCAAAAACCCGAATGACTGTCTCCATCAACGGGATTATTTTATCAGAAGGTAAAAATTCATACAGTGTATCAGCATGCCTAGGCTGAGAACCCAATCCACCACCAAGCATCACCTTGAATCCTCTTATCCCATCGTTAATTTTGGCGATAAAGCCCAAATCATGCATATAGGAAAGACCCGTATCTGCATCCGTACCAGAAAAGGAAACCTTGAATTTACGTCCCATTTCTTGACCGATCGGATTCCGCAGAAAATACTCGAAAACAGCTTGGGCATAGGGAGAAACATCAAAAGGTTCTCCTGGATCAATACCGGCCGTTTCAGAGGCTGTTACATTTCGAACTGTGTTGCCACAAGCTTCGCGGAGTGTTACCTCATTTTTTTCCAGTTCTGCCCATAAGGCTGGTGTGTGGTCTAAATCGACATAATGAATTTGAATGTCTTGTCGGGTCGTGATGTGTAAACGCCCCGTAGAGTACTTATCGGCTACATCCGCTATTCGAAGCAATTGGTTTGTGGTAACCTTACCATAGGGAAGCTTGATTCGTATCATTTGAACCCCAGGTTGGCGTTGGCCATAAACCCCTCGTGCCAGCCGTAGACTGCGAAACTTTTCCTCATCAATGGAACCATCTTTGAATCTTCGGATCTTCTCCTCCAATTCAATGATGTCTTTCTCAACAACCGGATTCTCTATTTCGGTTCTAAAACTTTTCATTTCCTATTATTCCTATTATTTTTATAGGTTATTATGATATGACGATACACTCCAAGCCCAAGACTATTATATTATTTGACAAAACCTACCCCGGCAGTGGTATTGGTACGCTCATCGATTAAAATAAAAGCTCCGTTGGATTTATTCGATTCGTAGGAATCAACGAAAATAGGCTTGCTCAACTTGATTTTGACTTCCCCTATTTCGTTTAGACCCAATGTTCCCGATGATTTTGTATGACCTGAAAAATCTGTGGCGAACACCTCCCCTATTTCCGAAATTTTTGAAAGGACTTGATTGGTATTATGCTGCACTATATATCGTGTTCCTGGCACCAATTGTTTTTTGTCCATCCAACAAACAGTCGCAGTCACCTCCTTCTGTACCATGGGTAGCTCATTGGTTTTTACCAACATATCACCTCGTGCTACATTAATTTCATCTTCAAGTGTCAAGGTCACAGAGGTACCCGATGTTGCCGATTCAAAAGATTGGTCGTAAAAATATATGGATTCCACTTTTGAAGTGGTGAATGAGGGTAGAACGGTTACCTCATCACCCACAGTGAGGTCCCCACCTTTAATTTTTCCAGCAAAACCCCTAAAATCATGGTATTCATCCTTCTTGGGTCGGATTACCGTCTGCACCGAAAAACGGAATTCGGCCTTCTCCTGCACATCCACACTTTGTAACCCTTCTAAATGTTCTAATAGACTCGAGCCTTCATACCATGGCATATGTGTTGATCTTTCCACCACATTGTCACCGTTCAAGGCACTTACGGGAACATAGGTAACACTTTGTTCCGCATAGGAGCTTGAATTGTTAAGTGCTTGGAAATTACGCTTGATATCTTCAAAAACGCTTTGATCATAACCAACTAGGTCCATTTTATTGACTGCCACAATGACGTCTTTAATCCGCAATAGATTATTGATAAAAAAATGACGATAGGTCTGCTCGATTACGCCCTTTCTGGCATCAATCAGAATGATGGCCGCCTGAGAGGTTGATGCACCAGTCACCATGTTTCTCGTATATTCCAAATGGCCAGGGGTATCGGCAATTATGTAACTCTTTTTCGCTGTCGAAAAATAAATATGGGCTACATCAATCGTAATGCCCTGTTCCCTTTCGGCAATCAGACCATCTGTGGCCAATGAAAAATCAAGGTAGTCATACCCCTTTTTTTCACTATTGTTTCGAATGGCGTCAATTTTATCATCGGTTAAGGAATTCGTATCATAGAGTAACCTTCCTATCAAGGTGCTTTTACCATCATCGACACTTCCCGCTGTAGCAATTTTTAGTACTTCCATCGCTTAAAAATATCCTTGTTGCTTTCGTTTTTCCATCGCCGCTTCCGAACGTTTGTCATCAATTCGGGCGCCTCTTTCGGAAATTCTTGAATCTCTAATTTCTGCGACCACCTTATCAATCGAATCAGCCTGTGACTCAACAGCCGCAGTACATGACATATCTCCGATAGTTCTAAATCGCACTGTTCGCTCTTGCACTTTTTCATTATCGGCGCGAAAGACCACATCATCTTGGGCAGACCAAATCAGCCCATCGCGGATAAAAGTATCGCGCTGATGCGCAAAGTAAATTGACGGAATTTCGATACCCTCTTGCTGGATATAGCTCCACACATCAAGTTCTGTCCAATTGCTGATCGGAAATACCCTAACATTCTGCCCATGTTCAATCTTGCCATTGAGCATATCGAACAATTCGGGACGCTGATTTTTTTCATCCCATTGGCCAAAGTCGTCCCGCACCGAAAAAATGCGTTCCTTGGCCCTTGCTTTTTCCTCATCTCTTCGAGCACCCCCTATACAGGCATCAAACCTGAACTCTTCAATGGCATCTAAAAGGGTGGTCGTCTGCAACGAATTGCGGCTTGCATATTTACCGGTCTCTTCAACAACCTTACCTTCGTCTATGGAATCTTGCACCTTGCGAATGATCAGTTCAACTCCCAATTCCTGCACCAATTGATCTCTAAATTCAAGGGTTTCAGGAAAATTATGACCGGTATCGATGTGCATTAACGGAAAAGGTATCTTGGCTGGCCAAAATGCCTTCTGCGCCAATCGAACCAAGGTAATCGAATCTTTCCCTCCAGAGAAAAGTAATACAGGACGTTCGAATTGCGCCACAACTTCTCGAAAAATGTAAATAGCTTCATTCTCAAGTGCGTTTACCTGTAATGGACTGCTGATTTTTTGGGCTGTAGCCGCGACGTTATCTAAGAATGTTTCCAAGGTTTTATTCTTTGATTATACATGAAGACCACACTCTCTGTTGGCCAATACTTTTGTAGGGTCAAAATATTTGTGTTCGTTTGGTAGTCTAAATTTTTCAAGATAGTCATCCAGCTCCCTGTCTGACCAATAGAAAAAAGGACTGACTTTCAGCACACCATCATTACTAAGACTTAATATATCCAGCGAATCGCGGAATGTGGTTTGACCTTTCCTAAGATTCGTGAACCATACATCGGGCTGGTGTTCTTTCATGGCTCTTTTAAAGGGCTCCAGTTTTACCTGTTCGGTAAACATTTTATGCAAGGGATTGTCAACTTCCGGTATTCCCAAAACCACGTCACGGTGTGCAACCGTTTGTTTGGGAACATACAACTTGATGTTCAACCCTAGGCGCGAAATGAGGTCTTCTGCATGGCGATAGGTGTTCGGGGTGTTGTACCCGGTATCACACCAAATAACAGGGATATTGGGATCCACATCCGATACTGCGTGCAATATGGCAACCTCATAAGGTCTAAAATTTGTGGTCACTACAGGATTTTGCCCATGTTGAATCGCCCACGCTATGATTTCTTGCGGAGGGATTCCCTTTAATTGGGCGTTCCATTTTGGTAATTGATCTTCTGACATACCGTTCGCTTATAGTTATTTGCCCCAACCAATGGTGTTCCAAATACGTTCATGAAAAAAGTAAAGTAGCATTTTGGTCACCAATTCAACCACTCCAATCGAAAAGGCCAGGGTAAGGGTACCTGTAATAATCCATGATATGATAATGGTATCCAAGGTACCTATGATCCTCCAACTTATAGATTTGGCAATACTCCGTTTTGGGCTTTCAGAATTTCTATCCCTTTTCAAGGATACATTTTCATCTTTATTTGAAATAACAAGTTGATCTGCAATCATAATTTTATTATCCTATAGATTTAATAGGTTATACAAACATAGCCCTTTTTGATCAGCTATAGCGCTAAAACAAAAATAAAATTGGTTAATCCTATAGTTTTAGTAGATTATTAAATATTAGTTCGAAATATTGACAATTTATCAAGTAACTAACCTGTTTGCATTTGAATTAAATCTTCCAGTGTGGTATTTCGATAAACACTTAAGGCGCTGTCCCTTATTTTCAACATGAGATTGTGAACTGAACAAAGGTTCTCATCGGGACAATCATCACATTTTTCGTAAAAATTCAAGCTAACACAGGGCACCATGGCAATTGGGCCTTCTAAAATCCGCATGATAGCGGTCATTGGAATATCTTTAGGCTCTTTGATGAGATAGTAGCCCCCACCCTTTCCTTTTTTTGAGCCTAAAAATCCATTACGTCGCAAAGTCAATAAGATACTTTCCAAAAACTTCTGGGAAATGTTCTCATGTTTAGCAATTTCAGCTATCTGAATTGGCGACTGCTTATCCTGCGAAGCAAGATAGGTCAACGCTTTTAAGCCGTATTTGGTTTTCTTGGAGAGCATCCTACGAATATAGCCAAAAATGCATAGTCAACTCTGTTCCCTAAAACAACCACAACATGAACTCCCTATTTCAACAGAACAACTATTTCATTAAATCACCTACAACTGTACCTTTGTTGGAACAATCGAACGGCAAATCACAAGCCCTGTTATAACCATACTTTTGAAAAAGCTAAAAAAAATACTCAAACGGATGCTATTATCCATTCTTTCAATTATCGCGCTATTCATCATCTTGTATTTTCTTTTCGTGAGTTTCTATCCTGCCTTTGGGGGAGATGTGTCCAATGAAAGAAATGCGGTTTACGAATCCTCCGACCAGTTCGACAATGGAAAATTCATCAATTCGAAAAAGGAGATTCCAGAAGCTGCCAGTTTTTCAAAAATGCTCTCAATCGGTCGAAAATTTTTCTTTGAAAAAGTTGAAAATGGAAGGCCTGAAAGCGACATAAAAATTCAAAAAATTGATTCGACAGATATTGCCCATAATCAGCATGAAGCACAGCTCATGTGGTTTGGCCATTCGGCATTTTTGCTGCAGTTAGATGATATAAATATCTTGATTGATCCAATGTTGGGCGACGTACCTGCACCCCATCCTTTGTTGGGGGCGAAACGATTTAATTCTGAGTTACCCATTCCAATTGAAAAACTGCCCCAAATAGATGCCCTGGTCATTTCCCATGACCACTATGATCATTTGGACTATGAATCCATCAAAAAATTAAAGCACAAAGTAGAACACTATTTTGTACCGCTTGGAGTTGGTGTTCATTTGGAAGCTTGGGGCGTTGCCAGTTCCATAATCACAGAAATGGACTGGTGGGAGGAAACCACCTATAAGGACATTCAATTGGCGTGTACCCCTGCCCAACATTTTTCGGGCAGAAAATTTACCAATGGCCAGAGCACCTTGTGGAGTTCATGGGTAATCAAAACCGACAGTACATCAATTTATTTTAGTGGTGACAGTGGTTATGGATCCCATTTTAAGGAAATCGGCGAACAATACGGCCCCTTTGATTTAGCCATGATGGAATGTGGGCAATACAACAAAATGTGGCCTGACATTCATATGTTTCCGGAGGAAACCGCTCAAGCCGGACTCGATGTACAAGCCAGTGCGGTCATGCCCATACATTGGGGTGCCTTTAAACTAGCCTTGCATTCTTGGACCGATCCTATTGAACGGGTAACCAAAAAGGCCAACGAATTGCATCTGCCCTTAGTCACCCCGCAAATTGGAGAACCCATTGTGATTGGTAAATTAACCGAACCTAGGGCTGTATGGTGGTAGGCATTTACCCTAAAGCTTGTTCAATATCGGCGATAATATCATCGCTATGTTCAAGTCCGACAGAAACGCGCACCGTACCATCTGAAATACCCATTTTAAGACGCTGATCATCGGAAAGTTTACTATGGGTAGTTGAAGCGGGATGCGTCACTATACTTCGAGAATCGCCCAGGTTGGCCGAAAGCGATAATAATTTGATGGCGTCGAAGAATTTTCTTCCCGACTCCAATCCGCCTTTGACCTCAAAAGCGACTACGCAGCCACCTGCCTCCATCTGTTTCTTTGCCAAATCATATTGCGGGTGCGACTTTAAAAAAGGATATTTCACCCAATTTACATTTGGGTGACCCTCGAGATACTCGGCCAATTTTAAGGCATTTTCACAATGTTTGTCTACTCGGATGGCCAAGGTTTCCAAACTCTTTGATAAGATCCAGGCGTTGAAAGGTGAGAGCGCGGGGCCTGTTATTCTTGAAAAGCGATAAATTTTTTCAACCAAAGTTGCGTTGCCTACCGTAATTCCGGCCAAAACCCTTCCTTGTCCGTCCATAAGCTTGGTGCCTGAATGGACGACCAAATCAGCCCCGAACTTGATGGGTTGCTGCAAATAGGGTGAGGCGAAACAGTTATCCACTATAAAAATCAGGTTGTGTTTCTTTGCGAGTTGCCCTAAATACTCCAAATCCAAAATGTCAACACCCGGATTGGTTGGTGATTCTGCATATATCACCTTTGTGTTTTCCTGAATCAGTCCTTCTACGGTTTCTAAACTAGTAACGTCAAAGAAGGTGGTGGTAATATTCCATTTCGGTAAGAAATTGGTATACAGACTATGCGTTGACCCAAAAACACTTCTCGCACTCAAAATATGATCACCGCTATTTAACAATGCGGCAAAAGTCGAAAACACGGCGGCCATACCTGAAGCAAAGGCAAAACCTGCTTCAGCGCCTTCCATCTGGCACACCTTGTCAATAAATTCCGAAGTGTTCGGGTTCGAATACCGCGAGTAGATATTTCGTTCCTTTTCCTCAGCGAAAGACGCACGCATATCCTCAGCATCTTCAAACACATAGCTGGATGTCAAAAAAAGTGGAGCAGAATGCTCCAAATATTGCGTACGTTCCAATTGTGCCCTTATGGCACGAGTTTCAAACTTTTGCCCGCTCATCAGCAAACTCTTTTTTAAAAATACCGGCCAGGATTTCTTCCAATTGCTCAAATTCAATTAAAAAGGCGTCATGACCGTGAATTGATTCTATTTCTGCATATTTTAGGTTCTGGTTCATGGGTGTCAAGGTTTCAATATTTTCTCCAGGAAGAAAAAACAAGTCGGTATCGACACCAACCATCTGAACTTTTACGCCACTCTCCCAAATTTTTTGGAACACAGCTTCACCATCTCGGCGTATATCAATGGTTTTGAGCAACTGATTCATAAGTTTATAGGCCGAAAGCTGGAAGCGCCCTTGTAGTTTTTTGCCATGGTGTAGCAACCAACTTTCGATGTTGAACATACCCAGTTCTTCATTCACGCTTCGATGAAACCTCGCTTTAAAAGATTCAGGTGTCCGATAGCAGAGCATGGCATGCATGCGAGCGTCATGAATGGGTTTGGAAGAATTCAATAAAAACTGTTCCTGTATTCTGCAATTGGCAATTAGCCAATCGGTGGATTTCCAATCAGAGGCAATCGGTATCAAATATTCCGTAATATTTGGTTCCAATGCCACCATCTCCCAACCGATTCCGCCTCCTAAAGAACCGCCGATAATGGCATAAAGTCTTGAAACTTCCATCTGCTCCAACGCCTTTAAAAAAACATTGGCAATGTCACCGGCGACAAAATCTCTGTAGTTTTTAATTTCAAATCCATCGTATCCATTGCCAGGAATATTGAACGCTAAAATGGTGTATTGTTCGGTTCCAATACATTTTTCTGGTCCTATTAAATTGGACCACCATCCATTTTTCCCGGTAACGGTGGAATTGCCCGTTAGGGCATGGTTGACCAAAACTATGGGTGCCGTACCTAAGGGTTGCCCAAAAACCTCATAGGTTACCTGAAGTTCTTGAATGCTTCCATTCAACGTAATAAAATCCTTTATTTTAAGCTTTTGGAGCATGAACCTTTAAGATTAAGCAAGAACCGATTTATCAATTGTGGCGAATGCTGATTCAAGGTCTGCCTTAAGATCTGCTACATCTTCCAAACCTACCGATAGGCGAATCAAATCTTTGGTCACCCCCGTAGATTCTTGAGATGCATCACTTAATTGCTGGTGTGTGGTACTCGCGGGATGAATGATCAATGATTTGGTATCTCCAATATTGGCCAATAAGGAGAAAATCTTGGTTTCATCTGCTATTTTCTTAGCGGATTCAAAACCTCCCTTAACACCAAAAGTCACAATACTACTTTGGCCTTTTGGCAAATACGCTTCAGCTTGTGCCTTGTATTTACTGGTTTTTAACCCAGGATAATTGACCCATGCCACTTCATCACGTTGTTGAAGCCATTCGGCCAATGCCAAGGCATTTTCACTATGTTTTTTCATACGAACTTCCAAGGTCTCGAGCCCTTGAATGATTTGGAAGGCATTGAACGGGCTTAAGCATGCCCCATGGTCACGTAAGCCTTCGATGCGCACCTTGGCAATAAAAGCGGCTGGCCCCAAAGCGTCGTGATACACCAAACCATGATAACCCGGAGATGGTTCGGTAAACTCAGGAAACTTGCCATTTGCCCAATCAAAAGTGCCAGCATCAATAATGGCTCCACCCAAGGCCGTACCATTTCCATTAATATACTTGGTCAAGGAATGGATTACGATATTGGCACCATGGTCGATAGGGTTTAACAATGCCGGCGATGCTACTGTATTATCGACAATAAATGGCACTTTGGCTTTCTTTGCCTCTGAGGATATGGCCTTTAAATCAAGAACATCCAACTTTGGATTACCCACTGATTCAGCAAATATTGCACGGGTGTTTTCTTGTACTGCCTTTCCAAAATTGGCGGGATCATCAGGATCAACGAATGTGGTTGTGATACCCAATCGTGGTAGGGTTACATTTAATAAATTATAGGTGCCGCCATAAAGACTATTTGACGCAACAATATGGTCGCCAGCCTTTAACAAGACCAAGAGTGCAGTGTTCAAGGCTGCTGTTCCAGAGGAGGTAACCACAGAGGCGATTCCGCCTTCCAATGCTGCCAATCGCTGTTCTAAAATATCATTTGTCGGGTTGTTGATTCTCGTATAAATATTTCCAAATTCAGCCAGTGAGAATAAATTGGCTGCATGGTCTGCGTTGTTAAACACATAGGCCGTACTTTGGTAAATAGGTACGGCACGGGTACCTCCATTAACCGTTACATCATGTCCGGCATGCAAGGCGTTGGTTGCTTTGGAAAAATTTTGATCGCTCATGTTTTTTAAATTTTAGGATTAATGAATTATTTAAAAACACGAAGCCTACCCCATAGGGGTCGGATAAATCAAAAAGTTATAAGAAAGTGAAATCGAGATAAATCGATGATTGCTATCTTTTCCCTGATTTAAGGGATAGAATTTAGCACCAGCTCCGTTAAGATCGGAAGGTTGCTAAGGCTTCATAGGGTCTATTCCCTCCACCTTTCTTGATAACTATTCAATACGTGTTTGAACTTCTTAGCACAAATATAAAGGCAGAATTTTCTAAAAACCTAATGGATATGAAAAAATTAACAATTTCCTAGTATATCAGTAGGATTCTATTTTTTTAAAATATATGACACTATTCCAGAATGTAAAGCATGGTATGGATTAGCCCGTTACCTTTAGGAGGGACCAGGGAAACCAAATGCCTTGTTTCTTTCGCTTTTACATTAAAGGGGGGACTCAAAAGATCAACCCCACTTTGTTTTTTTAAGCGAATTCCTTGCCCTGAAATTATATCAAGGTTGGGAATAAAAGCTCCTTTAGGAATATGCTCAGTGATTACCAGATATTTATAGCGATAAAGTTTTGATACAATGGCCTTAATTTCTGCGTTGGACAAATGTTGTAATACCTGTCGAACAATCGCACAATCTCCCTTTGGAAGTTCATCTTTGGCAATGTCCAAACACCGGAATTGTAAATGGGGTAATTGAAACACAGCGCGGTTATGATCAATTAATTCTTCAACGATATCAACCGCAATATAATTCTTGGCAAAGGGCACCAAACGACTCCCTATATTAAAATCACCACATCCCAAATCAACTACCGTAATTTTTTCCTCAAGTGAGGCCAGAAAGGAGGTAACCGATGCTATATAGGGCGCTACCAAATTTGAATCATGGGATCCACTACCCGAATAAAAAGTAGTTCCATTGGTTCCCCAAAGTTGCTTGTGATAAATTTGTTGCATGGCCGCTCTTGTCGGCCATGCTTTCTTTTTTTGAAGGGCCTTCACGCTTATTTTAATACAGAAAATTCCAAACTGGAATCGCCAAAAACCGTATGGGTTTGGGTCTTAAAATCTTCCTCATCGGCCTTAAATATGTTCTCCACGTAGGTCTGGGGATTTAGATCGATAAGAGGGAACCAAGTACTTTGGATTTGAACCTGTAGTTTATGTCCTTTTTTAAAGGTATGGTATACATCCTGTAGCTTGATATCGACGTTGGTCTTTTTGTTTGGCGTAAAAGGTTCTGGTTCGGCGAAACTATTTCTAAACCGTCCTCGCAACACCTCACTGCGCACCATCAAATGATAATTGCTCATTTTGAGATGGTCTTGCATTTCTTCGTTGGTCTCGCTATCAGCGGGATGCACATCGATTACCTTGACTATCCAATCTGCTGCAGTACCTGTTGTGGCTACCTTCAGATTCGCCATAATAGGGCCTGCCAAGGTCAAATCGTCTTCCAAAACCTCAGTTTCAAAAACCAATACATCGCCTCGTCTTGCCGCAAAGCGCTGATCATCGGTCATATACTTTCTAGGTGTAAAAACTGATTTAATATCTTCAGAATAGGGTACTGGTTTTTTAACATCACTTATGAACTGCACACCCTTCGAATCACGCTCCTCTGCGGTCAATTCTTGATTATCAGATAAGAACATACGTTGCTTTACAGCTTCTTTCGGTGGCCAGGCCGGTAATTCGCTCCATTCTTTTTTCCCAGAATCAAAAACATAGGCTTCGGGCAATCCAGTTTTACCGTCACCCTCGCCCTTCAAAAAGTGATGAAAAAATTTGGTTTCGATCTGGTCTTGGTAAAACGTAGATATGGAATCTCCAAAATAATAGTTGCCCACCAAGTTTCGTTCGCTTCTTCGCGCCCACCTTCCGTGGTCCCAAGGTCCAAAAACCATGGTATTGTATGCACCTTGATTGTACTTTTCAATGTTCTTATAGGTCTCTAAGGGGCCATATAAGTCTTCAGCATCAAACCAGCCACCAACAATCATGGTAGCTACGTGGTTGGCTGTTTTGTCAAGATGTTGGATCAAACCTCTTCGCTGCCATAGCTCATCATAATTGGGATGCTCTTTCAGTTCATTCCAGAAAAAATCATCGGTCATGTCGTTTGCGGTCAACTTTGGTTTGTCGGGAACGTCATATTCAAAGAAGGTGTTCAGATTCTTTAAAGGTCCTGCTTCCAAGAAAAACTGGTACTGATCTTCGGTACCGATATCTGGGAGTTCGTACCATGCCGTATCTACAGGCTGATCCCCATTCGGACGTGCTGTACCAAAAAGCGAAGTTGCCCTAAAATAACTCAACAGGTAAGCGCCGTTGTGATGAAAGTCATCAAAAAAGAAATCACCAATACATGCTTGTGGTGAAGAGGCTTTTAGTGCCGGATGGGGATCTATGGTTCCGTAAGTGGCGTAAAATCCTGGATAAGAAATGCCCCAAAGGCCTACACGGCCGTTATTGTTATCAACGTTGTTAACCAACCAGTCTATTGTATCATAAGTATCTGAACTTTCATCCACTTGGTCATTAGAAGTCTTGTTGGGAATATAGGCGCGCATATTCTCATAATGCCCTTCACTCATCCACCGGCCACGAACATCTTGATACACCACAATGTACCCCTCTTTCATCATGTTGATATTGGGCCCGATACGTCTTCTGAACTCCCCTGCCCCATAAGGTCGAGAACTGTAAGGGGTACGCTGCATGACAATGGGGTAGGTTTTGGAAGTATCTTTGGGAGCGTAGATCGTGGTATGCAATTTCACCCCATCACGCATTTCGATATCTACTTCCTGCTTGGTATAATTTTCGGCAACAAAATTCTCATCAATCGCACCAACATCCTTTTTTGATGTCTTTTTGCACGAATTGGCGAATGCTATAAGAAGGATGGAAAGAAGTAATATACGGGTAGTTCGTTTCATGGATAAGAAATTTTGGTTCTCCGAAAACGAAGAGACCAAAACTTCTTCACTTTCAGAATTTCGATTTTAAATGAATTCTAAAACTACGAAGAAATACCTTGTAAAGAACAGTGCCCTAAAAGCTTTATTTCTATTGGCTTAAAGATCGATGAGCTATAAATCGAATGCCGCTTTCACTGCATCAACACTATCAAGCTTTTCCCAAGTAAAAAGTTCCACCTCTTTCTCAATCTTACCATTGTATGGAGACTCATATACCTTGGTTACCGTTCTTGGAGATTTTCCCATGTGACCATAGGCAGCCGTCTCCAAATAAATTGGGTTTCTCAATTTCAAACGCTTTTCGATGGCGAAAGGTCTCATGTCAAACAATTCAGCAACTTTACGAGCAATTTCACCATCAGACAAGGATACGTTTGCGGTACCATAGGTGTCTACAAAAATCGAGGTAGGTTCAACGACACCAATTGCATAGCTCACCTGTACCAATATTTCATCTGCTACTCCTGCAGCAACCAGGTTCTTAGCGGCATGTCTTGAAGCGTATGCTGCACTTCGATCGACCTTACTTGGATCTTTTCCGCTAAAGGCACCACCACCATGGGCCCCTTTGCCACCATAGGTGTCCACAATAATTTTTCTACCGGTCAAACCGGTATCACCATGCGGACCTCCAATGACAAATTTTCCGGTGGGATTTATATGGTAGGTAATCTGATCGTTAAATAGCGCTTGTACGCGTTCTGGGAACTGTACTTTGACCTTTGGCATCAATATGGATATAATATCCGACTTGATTTTTGCCAACATGGCCTCATCGGAGTCAAAGGCATCATGTTGGGTAGAAACAACGATGGTGTCGATACGTTGGGGTACATTATCATCAGAGTACTCGATTGTGACCTGGGCCTTGGCGTCGGGTCGCAAATAGGATATTTCGTTCCCTTCCCTTCGCAAATCAGCCAAAACCTGAAGGATTTTGTGTGAAATATCAAGTGCCAAAGGCATATAGTTTTCAGTTTCTGTAGTGGCATATCCGAACATCATTCCTTGATCACCCGCACCCTGTTCTTCTTTTGTTGCTCGATCTACACCTTGGTTGATATCTTGTGATTGCTCATGGATTAAAGAAACCACTCCACAAGAATCACCGCTAAACTGGTATTCCCCTTTGGTATAGCCTATATTATTAATTGTCTCTCGAGCAATGCTTTGAACATCCAAATACGTACCGCTTTTTACCTCACCCGCCAAAACAACTTGCCCAGTGGTCACTAAGGTTTCGCAGGCTACCTTGCTATCGGGGTCAAAAGCCAAGAAATTGTCAAGTAGGGCATCACTAATCTGATCGGATACCTTGTCTGGGTGTCCTTCACTTACAGATTCTGAGGTAAATAAATATGGCATGTTTTCTAATTTTAATGGGAGAGATTTGACAGGACTACCTTAGGGAGTCGGCACCACTTTTAGCATTTTTGTTTAGCTACATCTTGCTAAGCATCTGAGGTTGCAATCGGTCAAATCTATCCTCAATTTTTGATTTGGCAAATGTACGGTTTTGAAAAAGAATTCAAAATTCAGAAGTTGAAAATGTGTTCACCGATTTAGGCCCAAATTTTTCCAAAAACCAATTTTGGATTTGTATATTGCAAGCTCCGTCTTTTATTAATTGGAACCTAAACACACCACACCATGCACATTGCGGTTGCCGGAAACATTGGAGCAGGAAAAACTACATTAACCTCTTTACTTTCAAAACATTATAAATGGGAAGCTCACTTTGAAGATGTGGTCGACAATCCCTATTTGGATGATTTCTACACCCAAATGGAACGGTGGAGTTTCAATCTTCAGATTTATTTTTTGAATAGTCGGTACCGCCAAATTTTAAAGATTAGGGAGAGCGGAAAAAATGTTATCCAGGATCGGACCATATATGAGGACGCCCATATTTTTGCACCTAATTTGCACGCCATGGGTTTGATGACCAATCGGGATTATGAAAATTACAAAAGTCTTTTTGAATTAATGGAGAGTTTGGTGCAACCACCAGATCTAATGATTTATCTCCGAAGCTCTATCCCTAATTTGGTGGAGCAAATTCACAAGCGCGGGCGGGAATATGAAAACAGTATTTCAATCGACTACCTGAGCCGTTTAAATGAACGGTACGAGGCCTGGGTAAACACCTATGAAAAAGGCAAGCTTCTGGTCTTTGATGTTGATGAGCTTGACTTTGTTGACAATCCAGAGCATTTAGGTGAGGTCATCAACCGCATCGATGCGGAGATTCACGGATTGTTTTAATGAAGCTTATTCAGTAGACCTAAAGTCTAACGCACAAAAAAACACCCGCTAATGCGGGTGTTTTTAATTGTATACAGTAGAAGTGAATGTTCTATTCCTCTACTTTCAATTGGATGTCTTTATCCATGTCTTGAACCTTGGACATCACTTCTTCCTTGGTTCCGGTGAACACCTCTTCGGTCTTTTCACCATTCGCTTCTGTAATAACCGTTGCAGTTACCGTACCATCCTCATTTTTCTCCATCTCCACCTTCACGGTTTTCTTATTCATGGTATCGGCCTCAGCAAAATGAATTTCCTTAGAGGCATCCATTTCGTGCTTGTTACCGTCTTCATCAATCCAAATACGCTTTTCAACTTGCATACTTGCCATTGCTGTGTCAGAATTGACGGCAATACTTGGTGCAATTACCAACGCCACAACACTCATCAACTTCAACAGAATGTTCAATGATGGTCCTGAGGTATCCTTGAAAGGGTCTCCCACGGTATCGCCAACAACGGCTGCTTTGTGGGCATCAGAACCTTTACGGCCTTCACTTTCGATGGTTTTTTTGGCGTTGTCCCATGCACCTCCAGCGTTTGACTGGAAAATCGCCATTAAAACACCTGCAGTGGTCACACCGGCAAGCAATCCACCCAACATATTGGCCCCACCTAAGAATCCAACAGCAACGGGCACGGCAATGGCCAACAACCCAGGCAATACCATTTCGCGGATAGAAGCCTTGGTTGAAATTTCAACACATTTATCATATTCAGCAACACCATCAGCGGCCTCAAAAATTTCCATGTCTTTTTTGGTTGCTTTCGAAAGGTCAGAATCGTATTTACGCATCACTTCCAAGGCAGCCTTTAATTGAGGTATATCACGGAACTGACGACGTACTTCTTCAATCATTGACATAGCCGCTCTACCCACTGCATTCATCGAAAGGGCCGAGAATACGAAGGGAAGCATACCCCCTACCAATAGACCAGCCATAATTTTTGGTTGCGATACATCAATTGAAGTTACTCCTGCTGTCTTCATGAAGGCGGCAAAAAGTGCCAATGCTGTAAGTGCAGCAGAGGCAATGGCGAATCCTTTTCCGATAGCGGCTGTAGTGTTACCAACGGCATCCAATTTGTCTGTGCGCTCACGAACCTCGCTCGGCAATTCGGCCATTTCGGCGATACCACCAGCATTGTCAGAAATCGGTCCGTAGGCATCAACCGCCAATTGGATTCCTGTGTTAGCCAACATCCCCACGGCCGCAATGGCAATACCGTAAAGCCCAGCAAAATGGTGCGAAACCAAGATAGCCGCAGCAATCAAAATAATAGGAATCATCGTCGACATCATTCCTACACCCAATCCGGCAATGATATTGGTTGCCGATCCTGTTTCTGATTGACGCACAATACTGTTCACAGGTTTTGTACCTGTACCTGTATAATATTCGGTAACCTTACCAACAGCAAGGCCAGCAACTAAACCGGCAATAGTCGCCCAAAAAACGCCCATGGCCGTATATTCTTTGCCACCGTCCATCCAGGACTCTGGCAACATCATGGTAATCAAAAAGTAAGAGGCCACCAACATTAAGAACGCTGAACCAAACTCTCCAATATTCAATGCAGTTTGAGGATTTCCACCATCCTTAACACGTACGAAGAAGGTACCGATAATAGACATGATTATTCCTGCAGCTGCCAACGCCAAAGGCAAATACACAGCACCAAGGCCGTCAAACATGTCAGCAAAGGCAGGATTGGTGGCAAATATCGCACCCAATACCATAGTACCTATAATAGAACCTACATAAGACTCAAAAAGGTCAGCACCCATACCAGCAACATCACCAACGTTGTCACCCACGTTATCTGCAATGGTAGCAGGGTTTAACGGATGATCTTCAGGAATACCAGCTTCTACCTTACCTACCAAGTCAGCACCTACGTCAGCTGCTTTGGTATAAATACCGCCACCGACACGTGCGAAAAGTGCAATTGAGGAAGCTCCTAATGAAAAACCTGAAAGTACATTCAGTACTTCAGCGGTGCTCCAACCCATACCACTATATAACATAAATAGTCCGCTCAGGCCTAAAACACCCAAACCAACTACACCAAGTCCCATCACGGCACCTCCAGCAAAGGCTACTTCAAGCGCTTTCCCCAAAGATGTTCTTGCAGCGTTGGTCGTTCTTACATTGGCCTTTGTTGCGACCTTCATACCGATAAATCCGGCCAGGGCGGAACAGATGGCACCAACCACAAAAGAGACAGCTACCATCCAGTTCGAATCGGCTTCACTCTCTCCTTTAAAAACCAACAAGGCAGCAACAGCTACCACAAAAATTGAAAGAATTTTATATTCTGCCTTCAAGAAAGACATGGCTCCGTCAGCAATGTTTTTGGCAATTCGCGCCATTTTATCGTCACCAACGGCTTGTTTTGAGACCCAGGCATTTTTGACGGCCACAAACAAAAGGGCCAAAATACCAAATCCCCATAGGTAAGGAACTAATGATTCCATAAATAAAGTTTTAAGGTTTAATTAAGTGGCGCAAAAGTAGTAAAATACCTAGGAAAATAAAATGCTAAAAGCTGAAACCGAAGGTACCCGTGACTCCAAATGCTCTAGCGTTGGGATTGTCAAGGTAATTCCCCCTAAAATTAAAGTCTATTCTAAAGATTTTAAAGATGTTACCAACGCCAAACGAGTATTCCCAATAGATTTGGTTTTCAGGGGCAATCAACGGAATGTTTGTCGGAGAGCTCAAGAGTATGTTTTCATCAGAGATAGAACCCCAAGCACCTCTTAACCCAACTATTTCGCGCAGGTTCAATTTTCGCAAAAGGGGAATACGAGAAAAAATGCGTCCGTTAAAATTGTGTTCCATATGCACTGTGGCATAGGTGTCTGTCACAAACTCATAAAAATCTAGATTTGGAAAGGTATTGTACAGCGAAAACAGGGTTTGGTTCCCAGGTATGACGCTCAAAAGTCCCAAGGGTACCGCTCCAAACGTTTTTCCCAACTCAACAGTGGTCAACAAGCGGCCAAATCCTCCTAATTGCCAAGGTTGGGTATATGAAAATTGTAGTCGTTCATAATCAAAATCACTTTCTAAGAATCCATTAAAACCCTTGGTGTAATTGAATAAAATAGTACTGTAATTGTCATTGATATCAGACCGTTCCACCCCATACCCAATGGTTCGCTTGCCAGGGGTATATATCAAGGTGGTACTGATATCAAATTGTTTGATTTCATCTGAAATCCCTGTTGGTGAAGCCGCGTCAAGATAGGCCAGACTAAAATCTTGTGGCAAGGCCGAACTTAATGTCCTAAACGAACTGCCTACCCGAACCCTTAAGTTTTTAACGGGTTCTATCTCAATATTAAAGGTGGATAGGTTAATATTGCTCAATCGATTGTTGGCACCTACCGAAACCAGTGATGATGAGGCAATGCTGCGGCCTAAAACATCGTTTGTTGCCGTAAGGCTCAATCCCAATTGTTCCACATCCCTACGATGCCCCCCAGAAAGGATCAACCGATTTTTACGATCTAATAAAAACTTGGCCGAGAAACCATGCTTGAATTTTTTGTCATCAAAGCCATATGCCATATATCCCTCAAGTCGCCATGGGTCATTTTGGCCGAAGTAGGTTCGGGCCCCACCTCGAATCCGAATTCCTTCAGCATCATTGATCCCAAAAGTGCTGTAGATATCCCCTATGTCGATATTCCATTTGTCAATTTCAACATAACCCGAACCCAAAATGCTGACAATATCGTAATAGGTCCGAAATTTCGGGGCCGTCTTTAGGGTATCCAGCAATTTGAAAATGCCACTTTCGTCCTCATTCAAACGTTCCAGTCGGGCATTGTTCCAAAAGATACTATCACGATTAAAGACCCTGGGGTCATAAGGATCACTTTCGGCCTTATAAAATGGTTCGGGTCGCTCTATGTTAAACGCATAATTGTCATATACCGTAGTACGCTTTCCATAAACGCCGCGCGATTTCTCCTTTTTTGAAAAGGCAAAATCGCTTAACATGTAATCCCGTTTTAAGAGAAACACCGAGTCGTTCACCACATCAAAATCCTGTTCGATATAGATTTCCTTGACCCAATTGATGTTGGCGCTTTTCGTCACCTCCAAATTGATTTTTTTGACGGCAAAGGTCGAATCGTTGACCCAAAAGTCTCCTTTGAAGGTCAATTCGTTCTTTCGCCGGGGATAGTAGATGATATTATAGCACCACTTATCATCAATAAATGTACTGTCGGAGAGCACATAATTGTAGACGTCTACTCCTGTCTTGGAAAGCGGACTGGTAAAACTTTTATCAAAAAATTTCAAATAGTTATCATAGATATCGTAATCAGAATAAAGGTCTTCTACAAACGCAGTTATCGCTTGATTGCCCCCAAAACCAGAACTTTTATTACCCAACACATCTTCCTTTTCCAAACCCAATTGATTGTCGCCGTAAACTTTGGAAAACACTTCGTTCAAAAACATGGGGAGGTATGTCTTACCCGTAATACGGGACGTATCCAAATTTTGAAACATAAATTCCAACCCCTTGAACAACCTACTTTTAATCAAGGCGCTATCGATGGTGTTGAGATCAAATTCTACCTTTTCATATTTGTCAAACTGATAGCTCTTAAATTTTCGAACGCCATTGACGCGTTTCTTCGCCCAAATCTTTTTAAGGATTTCGATGGCCGGATTGTTCTTTTTTGATTGTTTTCCGGTGTAGATCACAACCTCATCCAATTGCTCAGTAGATTCGGCAAGAACAATTTCAAGGTTGTAGTTCACTTTTGCGGCGAGGTCGATATGTTTTGTCTCATAGCCAATGAAAGAAACCACTATGGCCTTATAGGTATTGTCAGATTCAAAGTAAAAACGGCCGTTGTCGTTGGTAATGGTACCTTCAGAAGAATCTTCAAAAACAATATTCGCAAAAGCCACAGGTGCACCGGAAGGATCTAAAACAATACCCCCTACCTTGGTCTGGGCGATTAGGAATAAAGGAAGGAATAAGAAGAAAGGAATAAGGAACTTTTTCATGTATGTTATAGCATGTAGACACTATCATTTGATAGGTCTCATTACTCGGTCATTTTGGTTTCTGCGTAGTCTTATATCAAAAACTGTTCCTTAAAAAAGCCCCACCGACAATTTGTCGATAGGGCTAATATACCTTACAAAATACTTATGTCTACTTATATAACACTTTCTTAACAGCCTTGATCACGTCTTCATGGTTGGGCAACCATTCTGCCAAAAGCACTGGTGAATAGGGTGCTGGCGTATCAGCCGTATTTAATTTTACAATGGGTGCATCCAAGTAATCGAATGCCTTATCTTGAACGTGATAGATAATTTCAGTAGCTACATTGCCAAAGGGCCATGCTTCTTCCAATACCACCAATCGATTGGTTTTTTTGACGGAAGTCAAAATTGCATCATGGTCCATGGGGCGAACCGTGCGCAAATCGATTATTTCACAACTAATACCCTCTTTTTCCAATTCATCAGCAGCTTTGTAAGCTTCCTTTATAATCTTACCAAAAGAGACAATGGTCACATCATTTCCTTCACGTTTGATATCGGCAACACCCAAAGGAATGGTATACTCCCCTTCAGGCACCTCACCTTTGTCACCATACATCTGTTCTGATTCCATAAAAATGACAGGATCATCATCACGAATCGAAGATTTCAACAATCCCTTCGCATCTGCAGGATTTGAAGGAACTACAACCTTTAATCCTGGGCAATTGGCATACCAGCTCTCAAAGGCTTGTGAATGTGTTGCTGCCAACTGGCCAGCTGAAGCGGTCGGACCACGAAAAACAATGGGGCAATTGAACTGCCCGGCAGACATCTGACGAATCTTGGCTGCATTGTTTATTATTTGGTCAATACCCACTAAGGAGAAATTAAAGGTCATGAATTCGATGATCGGTCGATTGCCGTTCATGGCCGATCCCACCCCAATACCTGCAAACCCCAATTCTGAAATTGGAGTATCTAAAACGCGGTCAGGACCAAATTCATCCAACATACCTTTTGAAGCCTTATAAGCACCATTGTACTCGGCTACTTCTTCGCCCATTAAATAAATGGTATCATCACGACGCATCTCTTCGCTCATGGCCTCTGCAATGGCTTGTCTAAACTGTAATGTTTTCATACGCTATACGGGGTGCTGTATTAAAAAATGCAAGCAAAAATAGCAAAATATACAGGATATTTCAGCCTCGATTTTTTAAAAAGCATAAAAAAAATTTATTATGCATGCATAATAAATTTAGGATTTTATGGCTATCTTTGTCGCGAAATTTTTAAGCATAATACGATGAAAATATTGGTATGCATTAGCAATGTACCAGATACCACCTCGAAAATCAATTTTACCGAGGGGGACACAAAATTTGATACCAACGGCGTACAGTTTGTCATTAATCCAAATGATGAATTTGGACTGACCCGGGCCATGTGGTTTAAAGAAAAACAGGGAGCCGCAGTACATGTAGCCACAGTTGGTGATGCATCGGTTGAACCTACCATGCGAAAAGCTTTGGCCATTGGGGCCGACGAGGCCATCCGTATCAACACCGTACCTACCGATGGTTTCTTTGTTGCCCGGCAATTGGCAGAAGTGGTCAAAAATGGCGGTTATGATTTGGTCATAGCAGGGCGTGAATCTATTGATTACAATGGAGGCATGGTGCCTGGAATTATGGCCAGTCTATTGGGGATGAATTTTGTAAATACCTGTATCGGTCTTGAGGTCGAAGGCAACAAAGCCACCGCTCTTCGCGAAATAGATGGAGGAAAGGAAAAATTGGAGGCCAACCTTCCCTTGGTCATAGGCGGACAAAAAGGATTGGTTGAAGAGAGTGACTTGCGAATTCCAAACATGCGCGGTATCATGATGGCGCGTAAAAAGGCACTTAATGTGGTGGAACCCATCGATGCCCCCTCGCAAACCAATGATCAAAAATTTGAAAAACCCGCTGCAAAAGGTCCCGTAAAATTAGTTGACGCCGATAATGTTGGCGAATTGGTAAATCTATTGCATAACGAAGCTAAAGCCATATAAATCATGTCAGTTCTAGTCTATACAGAAACCGATAAAGGTAAGTTCAAAAAAAGTGCGTTCGAAGTCGCATCGTATGCCTTCGATGTAGCCAAAAAATTAGGAGAAAATGTCACAGCGGTGGCGTTTAATGCTGAAAATCCATCAGAATTGGGAGAATACGGGGTTTCGAAAGTCCTGAATATTACCAATACCGACCTAGCAGCTTTCAATGCGAAAGCATTTGCCGGCTCCATTGCGCAAGCTGCCGAGGCAGAAGGTGCAAAAACCGTGGTGGTAAGCTCAAGTGCCGACAGTAAATTTTTAAGCGGTATTCTCGCCGCCAAATTAAACGCTGGTTATGTGCCCAATGTGGTGGCCGCACCAGAGAGCACATCGCCATTTGTCGTGAAACGAACAGCTTTTAGCAATAAAGGATTTGCCCATACGGAAATAAGTGCTGATATCAAGCTAATCGGCGTATCCAATAACGCTTTTGGAGCACATGAGAATAAGACGGATGCTGCTGTGGAAGCGTTTGGCCCTAATTTAAATGAGGCGGATTTCTCTACAAAATCGATTGAAATTGACAAAGTAGCCGGAAAAGCAACCATTGCCGATGCCGATATCGTGATTTCAGGCGGACGCGGTCTAAAAGGTCCTGAGAACTGGGGAATGATAGAGGAACTTGCGGACATTCTCGGCGCAGCGACGGCCTGCTCCAAACCAGTTTCGGATTTGGGATGGCGACCTCATAGTGAACACGTTGGACAAACAGGAAAACCGGTTGCCAGCAACTTATATATTGCCATAGGAATTTCTGGTGCCATTCAACACTTGGCGGGTGTTAGTGCCTCAAAAACCAAGGTGGTCATCAATAATGATGCTGAAGCTCCTTTCTTTAAGGCAGCAGACTATGGCATTGTTGGCGATGCGTTTGAAGTGGTGCCAAAACTCATCGAAAAATTAAAGGAATTTAAAGCCCAAAACACCTAATTTTTGTTAATTTGTCCTTTTAAGGGGCAGTTCAGATAGCTGGCATGTCTACCTATTTGAACCGCCCTTTTTGATTTTCAAAACGATACATGAGTCTAGTACGCTTAAAAATAAAGGGCATATCATATAGCCAAACGCAAAATGGCGCTTATGCCTTGATTCTAAATGAAGTGGAGGGTGACAGAAAGCTTCCTATCGTTATTGGTGCCTTTGAGGCGCAGTCAATTGCGATTGCGCTGGAGAAAGAAATTAAGCCTCCTCGACCGCTCACCCATGATCTTTTCAAAAACTTTTCTGACCGTTTCAATATCGTAGTGAAACAAGTCATCATTCACAAACTGGTAGACGGCGTATTTTATTCGAGTATTATTTGTGAGCGTGACAAGATTGAAGAAATCATTGATGCACGTACCAGTGATGCCATTGCACTGGCACTTCGGTTCGATGCACCTATTTTTACCTACAAAACCATTTTGGATAAGGCCGGTATTTTTCTCAAATTCTCATCTAAGGAAAAAGAAGATGAAGATGGTGATGACAGCATCGTGGTCGATGAAATATTGCAGGAAGGGGAAACGGTCGAGATTGAATCGAGTTCTGCCACTGAAGGGTTTCGCGAAATGACACTCGATGAACTTCATAAGGAACTGGATAAGGCCGTGGCCAACGAAGATTATGAAAAGGCCGCCAAGCTGCGCGACGAAATTTCAAAGCGCAAATAATCAAAAAACTCTATGGGAAAGCGATTTCTAGCCTTTGGCGCCCTGTTTTTACTAGTTTGTTTCCCTTCATTTTCCCAAGAAACGACTCCAATTTTAAGTCAGGTTGCAGCGGATCAAATCTTACCCAACGAAGGATTTTCCATTAGTTCGTTATGGCGCGGTATTTTGGGTATGGCTGTTTTGGTTTTAATCGCCTACTTATTCAGTGCCAATCGAAAAGCCATCAACTGGAAAACAGTAGGAATCGGTTTGGGCATCCAATTACTTATTGCCATAGGTGTCTTGAAAGTACCTTTTGTGAAGTTGGTTTTTGAGAGCATCGGAAAAGTGTTCATCAGCATATTGGATTTTACCCGATCGGGAAGTAAATTTTTATTTGAAGGCCTTGTGGTCGATACAGAAACCTTTGGTTACATATTTGCTTTTCAGGTGCTTCCCACCATTGTTTTCTTTTCGGCATTGACATCCGTTTTATTTTATTTGGGTGTCATTCAGAAAGTTGTTAAATCTCTGGCATGGTTACTGACCAAATCTTTAGGGATTTCTGGCGCGGAAAGCCTATCCATAGCCGGTAATATCTTCTTGGGGCAAACCGAGGCTCCGCTGCTTATCAAAGCTTATTTGGAGAAGATGAACAAATCAGAAATTTTGCTGGTCATGATTGGCGGAATGGCGACCGTTGCGGGAGCCGTATTGGCTGCCTACATTGGTTTTTTGGGCGGTGACGATCCCGAATTGCAGTTGGTATTCGCCAAGCACCTTTTGGCAGCTTCGGTCATGGCTGCGCCTGGGGCCATCGTAGTTTCAAAAATGTTGTATCCCCAGACAGAGAAAATCAATACCGATGTGCATGTCTCCTCTGATAAAATTGGAGCCAATTTTTTGGACGCCATAGCCAATGGTACCACTGAAGGTCTCAAATTGGCCCTGAACGTAGGGGCCATGCTCCTTGTTTTTGTGGCTTTCATTGCCATGATCAATGGCATTTTGGGTTGGGTCGGTGATTGGACCACCTTGAACAATTGGGTCGCTGCCAACTCACCTTATGATTCCTTTTCCCTAGAAGCCATACTGGGAACTGTCTTTGCTCCCTTGATGTGGTTAATTGGTGTAGCCAATGAAGACATTATGTTGATGGGGCAATTGTTGGGTATCAAATTGGCCGCCAGCGAATTCGTCGGTTATATTCAATTGGCAGAACTCAAAAATATGTCCAGCGCTGCCCATTTCACTTATAATAAATCCGTCATCATGGCAACCTATATGCTATGCGGCTTTGCCAATTTCGCTTCTATAGGCATTCAAATTGGGGGTATCGGCTCTCTTGCTCCCGGGCAACGCAAAACACTATCTGAATTCGGTATGCGGGCTGTATTGGGCGGTACTTTGGCCTCCTTGATTTCGGCAACCATTGCGGGAATGATTTTAGGATAATCATTTCCCCTCTAAAAAGAGGGGACTAAGGGGTGTGTACTCAGTCTCAAAGTCCGACTGACAGCAGTAAGACGTCGATTCAAAGCAATTGAAATGCTTAGCCAGGTCGAAAGTCTTTTGACAAGATAAAAAACCATCTCAGGCATAACACCACCCTCAACCCCTTGCTTTTAGCAAGCAATGCTGCTTGGTTAATAATTCGTTGAAAACCTAAGACCTAAAATTTTCATCATCTGTTATTCTCCATTTACCTTTACACCTCATGAAACAATACCACGACCTCTTAACGCATGTGTTGGAACACGGCACCCAAAAAGGTGACCGAACAGGAACAGGCACCAAAAGTGTTTTTGGATACCAAATGCGATTTGATCTGCAAAAAGGTTTCCCTATGGTAACCACCAAAAAGCTGCATCTAAAAAGTATCATTTATGAATTGTTGTGGTTTTTAAAGGGTGATACCAATGTCAAGTATCTTCAAGAAAACGGCGTGCGTATTTGGAATGAATGGGCCGATGAAAATGGCGATTTGGGCCCAGTTTATGGGCACCAATGGCGTAATTGGAACAGCGAAGAAATAGACCAAATCAAAGAGGTCATTGAAACCCTCAAACACAACCCCAATAGCCGTCGTATGTTGGTCAGTGCCTGGAACCCAAGTGTATTGCCCAACACCGCCATCTCATTTGCTGAAAATGTGGCCGACGGAAAGGCAGCCCTTCCCCCTTGCCATGCATTTTTCCAATTTTATGTGGCCGAGGGCAAATTGAGCTGCCAATTGTACCAACGCAGTGCCGACATCTTTTTGGGCGTACCCTTTAACATCGCCAGCTATGCCTTGTTCACCATGATGATGGCTCAGGTATGTGGTTACGAACCCGGTGATTTTATCCACACTTTTGGTGATGCCCATATTTACAACAACCATTTTGAGCAAGTTGAACTGCAGTTGAGCCGTGAACCAAGGCCCTTGCCAACCATGCAGTTGAACCCTGAGGTAAAAGATATTCTGGACTTCAAATTCGAAGACTTTACCTTATTGAACTATGATCCCCACCCACACATCAAAGGGGTTGTGGCAGTATAAAATATTTGTACACCTTTATAGCTCTTAATTCCAAACCCGTTTCCTGCAAAAATAAAAACGCCCAAGCGGAGCTCGGGCGTTTCAGGACAATTAAACAAAACACACTGATAACCTATGATCAGTATTTTCTAATTCATAGCTAGTTTCTTGTCACTGTAATGGAGTTCGATAGGCCGTACAATCCTTCCAAATCGGCCACATTGTTGCCCATGGCCAGACCCGTCAATCCGTCTTCGTAACGCATGTACCAAATCAAGCATACCCCAACACCGGCAGCATCAAAATCAACCCCTTCGACATCCATCAAAGTTGGTGGCAAGCCCAAAATGTTGTTTTGGTCATCGGTAATGACCCATGTACCATTGGCACCCGTAGAAGCACTGTTGTCTAAGGTGATTCCGCTCACCATATCGGGGGTGCCGTCAACCGTAAAGGTGAAGGGACCTCCTGAAATGGTTCCTGCATTTGGATTCCGATAAACCGTTATGGAGTTGGAAAGTGCATAGAAACCATCCAAATCTGCTGCATTTTCTCCCATGGCCAATCCTGTAATTCCATCTTCATAGGTAATATGCCATATCAAGCAAACCCCGATACCAGCTCCATCAAAATCTACCCCCTCAACAGCATCTAGGGTTGGTGGCAATCCTAAAATATTTAAATCAGCATCGGTAATGACATACCCTTGGTTGCTTCCCGTCAGGTCGGCATCATCCAAGGTGATTCCAGAAACCATGTCCGGAGTGCCATCCACTGAAAACATAAAGGGACCGCCAGATAGGGTACCCGCATTCAAGGGATTCCTGTTCACAACAACAAAGTTTGATAAGGCGTGTAAACCTGTTAGATCATCAAGATTGTTACCGCCTTCAAGTCCTTCAAGACCGGTTGAGTACGTCAAGTGATAGATGTAGCATGACCCCACGCCAGCACCATCAAAATCAACGCCCATAACTGCATCTAAGGTGGGGGGAATACCCAAAATGTTACGTGCATCATCGGTAATTACATAGGTCTGCATGTCACCATTAAGCTCTGTGTCGTCAAGTGCTATGGCACTGACCATATCGGGCATACCGTCAACGGTAAAATTATAGGGCCCACCAGATAGGGTTCCCGCGTTTAAGGCATTTCTGTTGACTACCACGAAATTTGAAAGTCCGAACTGCCCGGTCAAATCATCAAGGTTTTCACCCATTTCAAGACCTCCAAGGCCTGTGGAATATGTCAAATGGTAGATGTAGCACGATCCTTCACCGGCACCATCAAAATCAACCCCCATTACCGCTTCCAAGGTTGGGGGAATCCCCAAAATATTACGTGCATCATCGGTAATCACATAGGTCTGCATATCACCGTTAAGTTCAGCATCATCCAAACTAATGGCACTTACCATATCTGGTACCCCATCGACCACAAAATTATAAGGGCCGCCCGACAGGGTTCCGGCATTAAGGGCATTTCTGGCCACCATTATAAAATTTGACAAATCAAAGTCACCAGAAAAGTCATCCAAGTTTTCGCCCATGGCCAAACCGGTTAGACCCTCATTGTAGGTTAGGTGATAAATGTAACAGTCACCCACTCCGGCACCGTCAAAGTCAACACCTTCAACAGCTCCCAAATCAGGTGGAATACCTAAAATGTTACGATCGGCATCCGTAATTATATAGGTCTGTGTGTCGCCATTGCCATCAAAATCGGACAAGGTGATTCCGCTGACCATATCGGCCACACCATCTACAGCAAAGGTAAATGGGCCACCGGAAAGGGTTCCGGCATCAAGGGTTACTGGGGTGACATTTCCGTTGTCATCCTCCTCACAGCTGAAGAGAAACAACCCCAAAGAAACGAATACTACTAATGTTTTCAAGTTGCTCATAGCGTTATGTTTTAAAGTTGCCACAAAGAAATCGGGAAGGTGTTGCAAAAGCATCACATAAAAATCAAATTTTATTACCTGTTGATTTTCAGGGCTATACGTTATTTTTTATCAAAATTTTGCAAGCTAAGGGGGTTTTTGTCGACAATTGTGGATATTGTTGGGAGGTTCTTGTGAACTTTCCGTGAGATTTTAGCTTTTATTTCGCTTCAGATGAAAAAGGTACTCGTCATAGAAGATGACCCAGAAATTGTACATCTTCTTGAAATACATCTAAAAGATTTGGGTTGTGAGGTACTGTCGGCAGGACAGGGAGACCATGGCTTGCGTATGGCCGTCAATGAAAATCCAGATCTCATCATCCTAGATGTGATGTTGCCTGAAATGGATGGCATTGAAGTGTGCCAAAAGATCAGGGCCCAGCAAATCAAATCACCTATAATGATGCTCACTGCCAAATCAGAAGAAATTGATAAGGTATTGGGGCTAGAGGTAGGTGCAGATGACTATTTAACCAAACCATTTAGTGTTCGGGAATTTATCGCCAGGGTCAAGGCTATTTTTAGGCGACAAAAAATGGAAACCCAAGAACAACCGATTAATGGGCACAACAAGGCCATGTTATTTGATACGCTGAGTATTGATGTGGATATGCGCAAAGTAACTCTTGAAGGACAACGTGTCGAATTATCGCCCAAAGAGTTTGAGCTCTTGGTACTGCTTTCATCAAACCCTGGAAAAAGTTATGACCGTACCAAATTATTGAACCTCATTTGGGGATACGACTTTAAGGGGTACGAACATACGGTCAACTCACATATCAATCGGTTACGCTCCAAAATAGAACCCGATATGGGCAATCCAAAATTTATTTTGACCACCTGGGGTGTGGGCTATAAATTCAACGAAGAACTATGAGAAGCAGTTTACTTTCAGAAAAGTTTGTCGTAAAGCTCTTGCTTTCATTTTTGGCGATATTAATATTGGCAGGGGTGGGCTATATGTTCACGGCCTTAAATCTTTCCAACAATTATTTTTACGAAACCACGCAACGGCTGCACGCAAATTTGGCCCAAGATCTCATTGATGAGAAATTTGTTGACGAAAGTCCGATCGACTCCTTGGGCAATGTGAACAAAGCGCTATTTGGCGATATCATGCACGATATGATGGCTGTTAATCGTGCCATTGAAGTATACCTGCTTGACGACACAGGTACAGTGCAATATTCTGTTGTTCTAGACCATGATGCACCGGAAACCAAAGAAAAAAAGGTCGCCCTTGAACCCATTAATGAATTTATAAACAATAATGGGGAGGGATTTATCGTGGGAGACAATCCAAAAAACCCCGAAAAGCAAAGTATATTCTCTGTAGCGCGCTTTGAAAAGGGAGGAAAAAAGGGCTACGTTTATATTGTTCTTGCCGGGGAAGAATATGTGATGACCCGTGATGAACTCCTCAATAGCTATTTCATGCGTTTGGGGCTGCGGGGCTCTTTACTCACCCTGATTTTTGCAGCGCTTTTAGGATTAGTTTCCATTTGGTACCTAACCAAAAATTTGCGGGAGATTGTTTTTGCCGCCAAACGCTTTCAACAGGGTGATCTGGAATACCGCATAGCGAATGCCCAAAATACCGATTTGGCTGGTGTAGCCAAGACCTACAACGAAATGGCGGACACCATTTTATCAGATATTGAAAAAATAAAATCTTTGGAAGGACTCCGCAGGGAATTGATTGCGAATATTTCGCATGACCTTCGAACACCGCTTTCGATCATTCAAGGTTATATTGAAACCCTTCAAATGAAGGATTCAAAGCTTACTGCCCAGCAGCGGGAAGAGTACCTTAATACCATTAATAAAAGTTGTGACCGTCTTTCAAAATTGATCGCACAGCTCTTTGAATATTCAAAATTGGAGGCCAATCAAATTGAACCCCAGAAGGAGCCTTTTTTAATTGCCGATTTGGCCAATGATATTCGTAGGAACTATGAGGTATTGGCAAAGCACAAGCAAATCAAATTGTCATTAGAGATGGAAAAAGGTATTCCACTTGTTTTTGCAGATATTTCATTGGTTGAACGGGCCATCCAAAATTTAATGGACAATGCACTGAAGTTTACACCAGAAGGGGGTGAGGTAATCGTCAAGATAAACGCGCATGACGAACATGTAGAAATTGCTGTAAAAGACTCAGGGCCGGGTATCAATACGGCAAATCAAGCCCTAATATTTGAGCGTTATCGACAAACAAAAACGGGGGAACAAAAAGAAGGTGCCGGACTTGGACTGGCCATCGTCAAAAAAATAATCGAGCTTCATAATTCAAGCATTAAAGTGCTGAGCAAACCCAATGAGGGTGCGACTTTTAGTTTCAGCCTACCGGTATATCAAATGGCTTAATTGGTTATCTTTAAGCTTAAATTGCCAATATGCTTCTTACCGATTCTCTTTTGGATTTTTTCATCGAAACCCGAAGGTATTCTGAACAGCTTTGCGAACCCCTTGAAATTGAAGATTATGTGGTGCAACCCATCGTAGATGTTAGCCCACCAAAATGGCATTTAGGTCATACCACCTGGTTTTTCGAAGAGTTCATTTTAAAGCCACATATGTCGGGCTATCAAATTTTTCATGAGGACTTTTCCTTTGTTTTTAATAGCTATTATGAAGCCGTAGGCAAGCGCGTGGTGCGCACCGATAGGGGAAATTTGTCAAGACCTTCGGTTAAAAAGGTTTATGCCTATCGCACCCATGTCACCGAACACATCAGGCAGTTCTTTGAAAAGGAACAATCAAAGGAGCTCTATGATATCTTGGAAATCGGGATTCATCACGAGAAACAGCACCAAGAACTGCTGCTGACCGATATCAAATATATTTTGGGCAATAACCCATTATTACCTGAATATTCTAAAGGGTTTGAAGGCCATCCTATCGAGCATCACGATCAAGATTGGATTCTGATGGATGAGGGCATCTATGCCATTGGGCATGCTGAGGATGCCTTTTGCTATGACAATGAATTGGGCAGGCATAAGGTATATCTTCACGGGTACCAAATCGCCAATAAACTGGTAACCAATGCGGAATATTTAGAATTTATGGCAGATGAAGGCTATCATCGACATGAGTTTTGGCATGCCGAGGGATGGGATTGGGTGCAACAGCAAGGCATAGAGAGCCCGCTGTATTGGCATGACATCGATGGCGCATGGCATCAGTATACCCTGGCCGGACTACTCCGATTGAACCAAGAGGCTCCGGTGACCCATATTTCCTACTTTGAGGCCTTTGCCTATGCCAATTGGAAAGGCTGTAGACTACCGACCGAATTTGAATGGGAAGCGGCACAAGGATTTTTTCCTTGGGGCAACCGATGGGAATGGACCGAAAGTGCCTACCTGCCCTACCCAGGCTACAAAAAAGTAGCTGGGGCACTGGGTGAATACAACGGTAAGTTTATGGTCAATCAAAAGGTGTTGCGAGGCAGCTCAGTGGCAACCCCAAAAAAACATGCACGCCACACCTATCGAAACTTTTTTCAGACCAATCTAAGGTGGCAATACACAGGATTAAGGTTGGCACAATAACTACGACAAAAAGAACATGCAACAAGACGCACTGTCGGCCCAGCGAACTGCTTTCGGCCAAGAAGTTTATGAGGGACTAACCTCCTTTCCCAAACAGCTATCCTCAAAATACTTTTATGATGAAATTGGCGATAAACTCTTTCAAGATATTATGGCCATGCCCGAATATTACCTGACCAATGCGGAAATGGCAATTTTCCAGACCCGGAAAACTGAGATAGCCAACTTGTTTTCACGTACAGGCAAACCGTTCAGCTTATATGAATTGGGCGCAGGTGACGGTAAAAAAACCAAGATTTTACTCCAAGAATTAATCGATCAAAAAGCATCATTTGACTATCGTCCCATCGATATTAGTCAAAATGCATTGGACCAATTGAAGGCCACGGTTAACGATGAACTTCCAGAGGTTGTTATCGATCCCCTTCAGGGTACCTACTATGAAACCTTGGCAGCAATCCGAGAAGAAAACACTAAAAACAAGGTTATTTTATTCTTAGGATCCAATATTGGCAACCTATTGCACCCGCAAGCCATTGATTTTTTGACCCAACTTAAGGATACCATGAACACGGATGACCTTTTGTTTATGGGCATGGATCAAAAGAAACATCCGCAGACCATTTTAGATGCCTACAATGATGCATCAGGCATTACTGAGGCCTTCAACAAAAATGTGTTAACAAGAATAAACAAGGAATTCGGCGGTGATTTTGATATCCAAAAGTTTTTGCATTGGGAGGTTTATGACCCAGAAAGCGGCACTGCCAAAAGCTACTTGGTAGCCAAAGAGGCATTTACCGTGACCATTAAGGATTTGGATCTACAAGTTCATTTCAGGGCTTGGGAGACCATTCATACCGAAATTTCTCAAAAGTATGACGACGAGGTCGTAAGCTGGTTGGCCGACCAAGCGGGTCTTGAAGTGACCAATTCGTTTAGCGATGCCGATCAGAATTATAAAAATTATGTATTCAAAACAAAGAAGCTATGAAAGCAATCTGGAACAACCAAGTAATCGCCGAAAGTGACAATACGATCGTGATCGAGGGCAATCATTATTTCCCTCCGGACAGTATCAAAGAAGAATTTTTTACAGAAAGTACTACGCATACCACCTGTCCTTGGAAGGGAGTTGCGTCTTATTATAGCCTGAATGTGGCTGGGCAAGAAAATTCAGATGCGGCCTGGTATTATCCCGAAACCAGTGAACTGGCCAAAAGTATTAAGGGTTATGTGGCCTTTTGGAAAGGAGTCGCCATTGAAGAATAAATCTCCAATGGCGTCTTGTAGTGGGGTTTACAATTCCAACACTGCATTCTCCGTACCAGCGTAATCGTTCCACTGGTAACGGTCAGCAGCTTCGTCATTGATATAGTTGCCGTCAACCAAATAACGAAATTCGTAGGTGTTCTCTGTGGGAAGGTCGAAGGTTCCCTTGAAAGAACCGTTCTTCAGTTTTTTCAACATGCTGCCTTTTGCATTCCAGTTGTTAAAGTCTCCAACAACTGCTACTTTTTTAGCCGCTTCTGCCGGAACGGTAAACGTTACTTTGCATACGGGCTTACTTTTCAAAAATTGTTTCTTTATTGCCATGGTAATCTTTTTTTAGAGATTAAAATTCAGTGCAAAGCTTAGCATAAAACCCATAGCAGTCAATACGTTACATCAGAATTATCAATTTGATAAAATAGAAGTTCCCGTGAATTGGCCTTGATAAAAAAAAGGGGGCTATTATTTCTTTTTTTCAATGACCGATCAGTATTTAACAACATTTAAAATTTCATCGATTTCAGCTACATCGTTGTAGAAATGAAAGCTTAATCGAATACCTTCCCCTCTTTGGGCACAAACCACATTTTTTTGGGTCAGTTTTTCAAAAAGATCATCGTTTCCTCGAATATTAAAAATAGTTCCGTGCTTTTCCCTTGGGGTAATTTCATGTTCTAGCAGACCCAGTTGCATAAAACCCTCCTTTGCCTTTTTTGAGAGTATGTTGTTTTGTTGCTCCACCTTGTCCATTCCGATTTTGGCAAGATAGTCTAACGAAAATTTTAGGCTTCCAAAATTTAGGGAATCCAGATGCCCAGGTTCCAAATGTTTACAGAAGGTTCTACGCTCATCGTGTTCAGGGATATTTCGTCCAGAGCCATATCCCTTGGAAACTAGGGAAAACCGAGATTTAACGGCATCCTTTACCAATACAAACCCATTGCCATAGCCTGCCAACAACCATTTATAGGCACTGGCTCCCAAAATATCGATTCCCGAATCGGTAAAATCAAAATTTCTTGAGCCACAAAATTGCGTACCATCGGCAATGATCATCAAATCTGGGAATTCTTTTTTTAAGGATTTCAAAAAATTCAGGTCTATCATAAACCCGTTAAGCCATTGCACCAAACTAAGTGCCAACACCGTTATTTTCCTAGACGTAATGGCATCGTACAGCAGTTCTTCTGTATTGTGGGCAATTGGGGCATAACTGATGTCAAATCCCCGACTTTCAAATGGCCAGTTTAATGATGGGTAGTCACCCTGAAGCAGCAATACGTTTTCATGTTTGCCCAATCCTTCCAACAAAAAATTCAGTCCAATGGTGAAATTGGGTACCAGGGCGACATTATCGGATTCGCATGAAAAGAAAGACCCCACAGTTTTTCGGGTTGCTGAATGCATCCTATTGGAGTGCATTTTCATCTCACTGCCACCGATAAGAAAATCAATGTCGTGACCTTGGCGCCACTCCATTAAATCTTCTGAAAGCAGTCCTGAGGTGGCCGTATTGGCATAAATACACTGTTTTACTACCGGAAATTGCGACCTGATTTTTTCCATAGATATTGTGGTGGTTATTTAAATTATCTTTGTTGTTAAAGGTAAACAAGATGTTCTCTAAAAAGAAACCAGAGACCGAGGTGGCAATCGAACAACATGAGCTACTCGAAAATGCCCAAAATAGGATTAAGCAGAAAAAAAGGCTGTATTCGCATTTTGTCATCTTTTTGATCGGTAGCGTATTCTTGATTCTCATCAACAAGATTTTAAACTACGGCGAAGAATACAATTGGTTCATTTGGGCCATAACAGCATGGGCCTTTTTATTTGTGTTGCATGCCTTTAATGTTTTTATCACTTCAAAGTTTATGGGACAGCAATGGGAACGCGAGCAGCGTGAAAAGCTGGTCGCAAAACAAAAACAGCGCATTGCCGAATTGCAGAGAGAAGTAGATCAAGATTTTCCGTTATCGCAGTACAATAAAAAAAAAGAGCTGTGACCAACAAACTGGTCATAATAGCGGCCGCGGCCGAAAACAACGCTTTGGGCATCAACAACGACTTGCCCTGGCATTTGCCTGATGATTTTAAGCGCTTTAAAAAGCTGACCTCAGGTCACAAAATCATTATGGGCAGAAAAACGCTGGAAAGTTTTCCCAAACCATTGCCCAATCGTGAACATATTGTCGTAACGCGAGATACCCAATATGAACCGAAGTTTCCGTGCACGATTTTCAATTCGCTGGAAGCGGCAATCTCCTTTTCAAAATCCGATGCTACGGCCTATATCATTGGCGGTGGGCAGATTTATGAACAGGCCATGAAATATTCCACCCATATCGAATTGACACGTATACATGCCGATTTTGAAGCGGACACCTTTTTTCCGAAAATCGATCTTTCAAGCTGGGAATTGGTCAAGGAAGAATACCATCCCAAAGATGAGCGACATCAGTTTGATTTTACGTATTTGACCTATGTCAAGAAAAACAATTGACCCTTTTTCCGTGATAATGTCGAACCGATTATTCGGAAACCTTCGCTCGATAAAATCACTATTCCTTTTACTAGCCATGACCTTAGTCGCGAGCAGTTGGGGACAAGGACAAAAAGATTCCGGTGTATTTACCATTGGTGGAACAAACATCCACTATGAGACATATGGTACGGGGGAACCTTTGTTGTTGCTACACGGCTGGACCCAATCTTCACAATTTTGGTTGGAATACGTTGCAGACTACGCCAAACATTTCAAAGTATACGCCATTGACCTTCATGGACATGGTAAATCATCTATCCTAACCAAAGACTTCTCCATTCAAAAAACTGCCCAAGATATATTTCAATTGATAGAACATTTAAAATTGAAGCAAGTAAACGCTATCGGCTTAAGTTTTGGAGGTCTGGTACTATTGGAAATTGCTGCATCCCATCCTAAATTGCTCTCCAACATGATACTTATAGGTACCTCGAATTCGTTTAAGGGAGGTGACAATCAGAAGCGTGCCATAACCTATGAAAACCTACCCGATTCGTTTCGAAATCAGCTCAAGGGTTTGCATTTACATGGCGAAAACCAAATTAGGGCGATGTTCGATCCCAACCTCAATTATGAAATTAATCTAAGTGCTTCACAACTAGCTTTAATAGAGATAAAGACAATGATTGTGCAAGGTGACCGCGACGAAATTACAGGTGTTGAACCTGCCCTTTTCCTCTACAGAAACTTACCTAATTCTGAACTCTGGATTGTTCCGAATACGGGACATATAGCCATTACCGATAAAAATAAAAAAGCCTTTTTAACAAAGAGTATTGGTTTCTTTGCGAGCGGTGATTCTAAACACGAATAGCACGCTTTTAAAAATCCATAAAGAAAGTTTGGGCTTGGTCACCCACAAAACCGTTTAGTACAGTGACATCCCTATTGGTAAAAAACTGGTGGAAGGCCGGTTTGTTCCCTGTGGTATTGCATAGCTGATATTGTTCCAATATGGCTTTTGTTTGACGGGCCACGGCTTCTCCAGAATCTATGATGGTAATCGTCGGGGGTATTATTTTTTGAATTTGGGGAATCAGATACGGATAGTGCGTACACCCCAATACCAGGCAATCAATACCGTCATCCAACATCGGACTTAGGTATTTTTGAAGCAACTCATAGGTAGCCTTGGCATTTACTTCACCGCTTTCAATTAAATCAACCAAGCCAGTACCTTCTTGTTCCAAAATCTGGATGCCCGATGCGTGCAATTTGGACGTACTGTGAAAAAGACTACTGGCCAATGTTCCCTTTGTGGCCAAAACCCCCACCTTTTTAGTTTTGGTTTTTAGTGCCGCGGGCTTAATCGCCGGTTCAATGCCTATAAATGGAATTTTATAGTGTGCGCGCAAATGATCGATTGCGGTGGTCGTGGCCGTATTACAGGCCACCACAATGAGCTTGCACCCTTTCTCGAGGAGCAGCTCCGTATTTTTAATACTCAGCCGAAGAATCTCTTCGGGGGATTTTTCACCATAGGGAGCATTGCTTCCATCTGCCAGATACACGGTATCCTCGTCTGGCAATAAACCAGAGATTTCCTTCCAAATGGAAGTACCTCCAACTCCTGAATCAAATATACCTATGGGTGAATTCATCCTAAAAAAAGAAACCGTTCTTCATCAAAGGATGAGGAACGGTCACTCGTATTTTTATTGCGGTGTAGATTAAAACCCAAGCTCAACTTTAACTTCGGGCAACAAGTCTTTTCCCTTGGCCACAATTAAGCTTAAACCAGGGCTGGCGTCAACCACATAATCAAACCCTTGGGCGGCAGCAACCTTTTCGATAGCCGCTTTGGCTCTTTCCGAAATGGGCTGAAATAATTCAGCTTGTTTTTTCTGCATTTCTCCCAAAGCAGCTTGTCTGGCTTCTTGAATATTCTTTTCGAAACCTTGCAATTCCAAAGCTCTTTTTTCGTTTTCCTCACGTGTTTTAGACGGGGATTCATTTTGATATTGCGTAGCCTTATTTTGAAATTCCTTCACTGATGCTTCGATATCGGCACTATACGTTTCTTCCAATTTTTTAAGTTCCGCTTGGGCCGCCTTCATTTCAGGCATCTCAGATAGCAATTGCTGTACGTTGATGTGGGCCACTTTACTTTGTGCATTCACAAATGCCGTAGCAGCAACAAACAACACCACTGCCACAACCATCTTCTTTACATTTTTCATGATTCTAAGTTACAAATTGAGTTAAATTTTAATTTTTTATCCTTGGTTTGTTGAATCTTTGGGTTGTTCTTGAGCCTTTTTTCGCTCCTCCAACTTAGCCTTTCTTTTGGCCTCCCGCTCTTCCAACAGTTTCTTTCTACGTTCCTCGTATGCCTTTTTTCGTTCTTCCCGCAATCGAAGGGCTTCGGCCCTACGATCTTCTGCCGCTTTGGCTTTAGCATCTTGGGCATCTGCCGCCTGCTGCTTTCTTTCTTGAAGGGCTTCACTGATTTCTTTATCTGCTTCAGCCTCTTGCGCTTGAAATTCTTTAAGCCTGTTTCTCTCTTTTTGGTCTTTGTTCGACTTGCTTACCTTTCTGGTTCTAGCTATCTCCCTCAAAACCAAGTCACTGATGTCATGCCTTTTTTCGGAGTACAACATTACGACATCTGCTGATTTATCAAAAATAAAATCATACCTTTTATTTCCTCCAATTTTCTGGACCTCATTAAAAACTTGGTCCTGTATGGGCTGAATCAACAGTTGTTTTTGCAGCACAAGATCACCTTGGGGACCAAAACGGTCTTGTTGGTAATCAAGCATCTCCTTTTCAAGAATCTGGATTTCCTCTTCGCGTTCGGCAACAAGTTCATCCGTCAACAACACCTTCTCCGCCATCAAATCTTTCTTCATCTGCTCGATTGTGCTCTGTTTCAGCTCAATCTCTTGCTTCCATTTTTGAGCCTTGGCGTTCAGTTGTTCCGTGGCATCACGATACTCCTCAACATTCTCCAAAATGTACTCCATATCCACATAGCCAATTCGAACACCCACAACGCGTTGCGAAATACCTGAATAGAAGGTCAAAAAAGTTAGCAACAAAAAAAGAACGTTACGTTTCATCTGTATTCGCTTTTACATAGAAAATATCGTGCCAAAAATATCAATTAATTTAAAATGAGCGAGTTAGGAATGCCCATTTGACCGAATTTTCACAAATTAAAATTGTTGACCAATGATGAAGTGAGTTTGCCAACCACTTGGGCCCACAGATCCAGGATTCAAGTCAGTATCAAATCCATAACCAAAATCTATACCCAAGAGACCAAATGCCGGCATAAAAATTCGCAGCCCCACTCCAGCAGATCTCTTTAACTGAAACGGATTAAAGTCCCTAAAATTGTTGAAAGCGTTACCGGCCTCTAAAAAAGATTGTACATAAATCGAAGCAGAGGGTTTCAAGGTCAGGGGATACCGCAATTCTAGCGAGTACTTATTGTATATGGTACCGCCTTCGCGCTCCTCTTGCCCGGTGATCGGATTCACACTCAATGGTGTCAACGAGTTGTTGTCATACCCCCTGAGCTGTACCACATCACGACCATCCAAGGTAAAATTGCCCAAACCATCACCACCAACGAAAAAGCGTTCAAAAGGCACATCGCCAATATCATTATTGTAATTACCCAAAAAGCCAAATTCGGCATTGGTACGCAGCACTAATTTTCCAACCAACTGCGTGTACCAATCTCCTCTAAATTTAACCTTGTAATATTCGAGCCACTTAAAGCGTTCCTCCTCGATTTCCTGTAATTCATTGACCTCTGCGGTAGTTAGCGGTGTACCATCATTGGCAGATGCCGCAATTTCATCACTACGGTCTTTCAGGGCTTTGAAATCTTTGCTCCCGAACAGAGAATAAGGCGGCGTGAGTTTGGCCGTGATTTCAAAATTGGATCCGGTTAACGGAAAAATTCTGCTTGGACCTTGCGAACTTCTTGAAATTCCGATCGTGTAGGTCAACGAATTTGACGTTCCGTTACCAAAATTGAACAGTCCTATATTGTAATCATTGAAATCGTATAATTGATAGCCCAAGGCGTGCGAAAGCGTAAAAAAGTCATCGGGCCATTGCACTCTTTTGGCCAATCCCGCCGAGACTCCTGTGATGGCGAAACCTCGATCACGGTCAACGTCGATTGAGTTTCTACTTGTCGGATCAAACTGAGAGGCAAACTGCTGTGTTCTCGAAAACGACAGGTTGAATCGTACGGGCTTCTTACCTCCGAGCCATGGCTCAGAAAAATTAAGGCTATACACCCGAAACGTCCTACTGGCTTGCAATCGAAGGGCAAACGTCTGGCCATCACCCATCGGTACGGGCTTATAGGCCTCCCCATTAAAGATATTCTGCAGCGAAAAGTTATTGAATGAAAGTCCTAATGTTCCAATAAATCCTCCGCCACCATAGCCACCTTGCAGCTCAATTTGACTCGATCCCGATTCTACCAAACTGTATTTAATATCCACTGTTCCGGCGTTGGGATCCGGATTTTGAATGTCGGGCACAATCTGTTCGGCATCGAAAAAACCAAGTTGTCCGAGTTCGCGAATACTTCGTACAATATTGTCTTTGCTATATTTTTGACCAGGTCGCGTGCGCAGTTCCCTGAAGATTACGTGGTCATTGGTTTTATCGTTGCCCACAACCGTAACATGGTCCAAAAAGGTTTCTTTTCCCTCAATAATTCGTATTTCAAAATCTATGGTGTCATTCGCGGCAGAAACCTCAACCGGGTTAATGCTTGAAAACAAATACCCATTGTTTTGATAGAGGTTGGTTACGTCCTCTGCATCTGGTTTGGAGTCATCTGCAATTCGCTTTTTAAGAAGTACCCCATTATAGGTGTCACCTTGCTTAATGCCCAATACCCGACTTAAGATTCGGTCACTATAAACAGAATTCCCCACGAAATCAATATCGCCAAAGTAATACTTGTTGCCTTCCTCCACTTTTAGTTGAAGGGCAATATTGTTGTCGTTCACCTTGATAAGCGTATCGGAAATGATCCGTGCATCGCGGAAACCCTTTTCAGCATAAGCATCGATTAGGGTACCTTGATCTTCTTCGTAATCGGCTTCTATATATTTTGACTTTTTCCAAAAACGATACAGCTTCTTCTTTTTGGTATTCTTCATCGCTTTTCGCAACTTTTTGTCACTTAGTTGCTCATTACCTTCGAAAATGATGTCTCGAATCTTGACCTTATCACCCTTTTTTACATTGATGACCATGCTCTGTGAATTGGTTGCCGAGGTATCTGTGGCCGTCGCAATCAACACTTTGGCATTAAGGTAGCCTTGTTTGCGGTATTTGTTCTCAAGGTAATTTTTCGTGTTCGCGATAAGACTTTCGGTAATCTTCTTGCCCTTCTTTAAATCGGTATCATTGATGATATCGGGAACCTTGCGCTTTTTCACACCATAAACGGTAACTGTTGAGAGCGTTGGGCGTTCAAGTATATTTAGCTCTAAAAATATTTGATCACCTTCCACCCTTGTATAGTACATGGAAACATCGCTGAAGAGTTCCAAGCCCCATAGTTTTTTAATCACCGCACTGATCTCCTCACCGGGAACCGTAATTTTCTGACCTATACGTAGGCCGGTATAGGTTTTTACCGTTTGCTCATTATAACTTTGAAGTCCGGTGACCTCAAGGCCTCCCAGAATGTACTCCTTCCCATCTTCAAATGAAACATCTTGGGCGAATGCTGTTTGCCCTAGCAAGAAAAGTAAGAGGAGGTATGTTGAGTAAAGTGTAAGGCGTTTGTTTATGCCGTTAGTTGAGTTGTTCGCTAGTTTTTCCAAATCGTCTTTCTCTGTTCTGGTAACTTATTATGGCTTCTACCAAATGATGCTCACTAAAATCGGGCCAAAATACGTCAATAAAATATAATTCGGCATATGCAATTTGCCAAAGTAAAAAATTGCTTATCCGGTGTTCACCACTCGTACGGATAAGCAAGTCTACATCCGGTAAAAAATGCGTGTAAAGATGTGTATTTATAACGGTTTCATCAATTTTTTCAATTGAAATTATGTTATTTTTAACTTTGGAAGCAATGCCTTTTATGGCTGTTTTGAGCTCTTCCCGTGAACCATAGCTAAGCGCCAAGGTCAATGTCATTCCCGTGTTTTCAGCAGTTTTCGAGATGACCTCCTGGAGTTCTTTATGCGCTTTGGCCGGCAGTGATTCGATGGTACCAACGGCCCGCAATCGTATATTGTTCTTGTTTAAGGTCTTCAATTCTTTGCGCAAGGAAGCCACTAAAAGGCGCATCAAGGTATCGACCTCAAGTTTGGGACGGTTCCAATTCTCGGTTGAGAAGGCATATAAAGTGAGGAAATCTATTCCTAGTTGAGCGCTATTTTCAACAGTTTTTCGAACCGCTTTGACCCCATTTTCATGACCAAAGACTCTTAATTTACCACGCTGTTTAGCCCAACGGCCATTGCCGTCCATAATAACGGCTATGTGCTTTGGCAGCTTCGTTTTGTCAATATTTTCGAGGGTATGCATACTTACTCAAAACAGTCTTGGCACGGTTTACGGCCAAAGGTATAGGTTAGGGTTATTCCTGAAAAAACGTACCAATCGTCACTCAGAATATTACCGAACCTAAACTGTTCAAAGTTAGAACCTTCTGGATTACTTGCATCCAAATTATCGGTAAAAGTATATCGAGCCCCTATTTCAGCACCCAAAATCAAGAATTGGTTCAGCCTATATTTGGCGCCAACCGTCATTGGAATTGCAAAACTACCATCTTTTTGGCCATTATTTTGCAATTGTTGGGCATCAAAATAATTAAAATCGTATCTGAAATAGGTAAACCCTGTGTATAGATAGGGTGTGAAAGCTGGACCCAGCTTGTGTAAATTATACTCTATAAAGTTAAATTCAAGACCGGCAGAGAACTCCATAACAGAATTATCAATACGATATCCCCGTTGCTGCCTTGAGGTAAAGCTTGATTTCGTATCGTCGGCAGTGAACTGGCCGTAAAATACACTGCCACGCCAGGCGTAGCGTTTGCTCTTGTTCCATTTAAAAATGCCGCCAAAGGCAACACCTGAAGGCAGCACGTAGTTTGTTCGGCCAACATCACCAATTGTGTTCAAGCCCCCCGCAAAGGCCCCAATTTCATAGGTTTGCCCTTGGGCAAGTACCGACATCAACAAAAAGACAACTAAAACTGTCCGCATAAAATACAAGGGTTGCAATACAATGGTCTGGTCAGCATACCATTTCACCATCATAAATGTTCTGTTTGTAAAACAGTTTTTGACAGCTTTTATTGTTTCAGGGATTTCTTTGGTCTTGCCCCCATAGCAGTTTGTTTCGGAGGGTCTTTAAAAAGCTTTCTGAGGTATACTCCACCATTTGAATCGTGAACTTCGATTTTTTTATCAAAATCTCCTTGCCATTGGGTATGGTCGCTATGCGCGAATCAAGCGAAACCAAGTGGTGTTCTTCGCGACCAGAGACTTTCAAGCGTATTTCGGTGGTATCAGCTATAACCAATGGCCTTGCGTTCAAATTATGTGGGGCTATTGGGGTGAGCACCAATGACTGCGCAGTTGGCGCAATGACCGGCCCCCCACAACTTAACGAATACCCGGTTGAACCTGTTGGGGTAGAAACGATAAGACCATCGGCCCAGTAAGAGGTCAAATACTCATCGTCTAAATACGTTTCTACAGTAATCATAGAGGTCGTATCCTTTCGGCTAACCGTAATTTCATTTAGTGCAAAATTCATGGTACCGAATTCCGAGGTATCGGTATCCAAGGAAATTTCGACCAACGAACGTTCTTCAATACGGAAATTGCCAGCCGTGAATTCGGTCACAACCTTTTTTACATCTTCTTTTTTAAAGGTCGACAAAAAACCCAGCCTCCCCGTATTCACACCAACGATGGGGATGCCCATATCTTGAATGTAGGTCACAGCACGCAGCATGGTACCATCACCTCCGAAACTTACAAAGAGGTCGAAGGATCCATCGAGGCCCGAACTTTGGGAAAAGGTAACAGATGGCAAATTTGTCACCGTTGTGGCCAATAATTCATGAAAGTCTTCTTCGATGTAAATAGTCGCTTGAATTTTATGGAGCTCTTCAAGCAATTGCGTCACATATATTCCATCTTCTTTATGGAACGACTGACCGTATATCGCAACCTTCATGCTAGACATTTAAGTATTTGTCCAAATAGTCTGAACGTTGCCGTAGATCCTCTAAAAATTGATCATCGTTATTGCCAAATAAGATGCTGTAATTGTAGCGGCGAAACGATTGAATGATATCGTTAAGGTTGCCCGAGGCAATTTTCATGGTTAATTGCACAACATCATTTTGATTGTCGGTAATAAAGGCGCCCAGCAGTTTGCTGTTATTACTTTCAACAATCTGAGAAACCTCGCTAAAGGAATAATCCTTGATGCCCTTGGCGACCACCAAAATGCCCCCTGGTTCCGTAAAAAAGGGGGTGCCAATAAATTCGCCAACAATGTCATTAAGATCGTAGTACCCCTGTATGGTATTTTCTTCACTCAGAACTGGAAGAAGATTGGCCTCGTTTCGTGCAAAATTCTCTAACACATCAAGCCAAGAAGTGTCTTTGGTGACATGAAAGGTTTCGAAATTATAGCGAAATTCCTCAATCTTTTTCTTGGGTTCGAAACACCCGATATCCTTTTCGGCCAATAACCCAATAAAAATGTCACCATCAACCACGGCAATGTGTGAAAATGTAGTTTCCTCAAAAAACTTGATGACCATTTTCATGGTATCAGACACCTTAAAAAAGGGCAATGTCGTCACTATTTGATTCTGAATGTGCATACCTAACAATTCCTTCGCAAAATACTAATTTTAAAATGCAAAAGGCATGCCCATTTTGTATTTTTGCCAAGCAAAATTGATTCATGGAGCAAACAAAATTGAGTGTCAACATCAATAAACTGGCGACACTTCGAAACTCTCGCGGTGGAAACGTGCCCAATTTGGTGGTTTCGGCCCAAGACATCGAAAGCTTTGGGGCGAATGGCATTACCATACATCCTCGTCCTGATGAGCGACACATTCGCTACCAAGATGCGCGAGATTTAAAACAAGTAGTTCGTACCGAGTATAATATTGAGGGCAACCCGATTCCCAAGTTTATCGATTTGGTGTTGGAGGTCAAACCCACCCAGGTAACCTTGGTTCCTGATGCCGAAGATGCTCTCACGTCAAATGCGGGATGGGATACCCTAGCACACCGCGATTTTTTAAAGGAGGTGATCGCCACCTTTAAATCAAATGGCATACGCACTTCTATTTTCGTGGACCCGATTGACAAAATGGTTGAAGGGGCCGCAGCAACGGGAACAGACCGTATCGAGCTCTACACCGAAAGTTTCGCACAGTCCTTTGCTGAAGGTAATGTAAAGGGAGTGGAACCCTTCACCCAGGCGGCCAAGATTGCCCATGAAAATGGGTTGGGTATCAACGCAGGGCACGATTTGAACCTCGACAATATCAAATTTTTCAAGGATAACGTGCCAAATTTACTGGAGGTTTCCATAGGCCATGCCTTAATATGTGAATCGATCTACCTGGGTATCGAAAATGTAATCAACATGTACCTACACCGCTTAAAACCATGAATTTGCTCCATTCAAAAATTGTGGGTGAAGGGAGACCCTTATTGATTTTACATGGTTTTTTAGGAATGTCTGACAACTGGAAAACCCTGGGAAACCGATACGCCGAAAACAATCTTGAAGTACATCTTATCGACCAACGCAATCACGGCCGGAGTTTTCATTCCGAAGATTTTGATTATGAGTTTATGGCTGATGATGTACGCGGGTACATGAACCATCACCACATCACCGAAGCGCTGGTCATAGGCCATTCAATGGGTGGAAAAACGGCGATGCAATTGGCCACCTCCTATCCGGATCAGGTAGCAAAACTTGTGGTCGCTGACATTGCCCCCAAGTATTACCCACCACACCACCAAGAAATCATCAATGCCCTTCTCTCGTTGAATTTCAATGAGATACATTCACGTGGGGAGGCTGATAAAGCACTGTCAAAACACCTTTCTGATTTTGGTATCCGTCAATTTTTGTTGAAGAACCTGTATTGGAAAGCTCCGGGTGTACTTGGCCTGCGGTTCAATTTGGAGGTGCTTCAGCATAAAATGGAAGAAATCGGCGAATCCATAGCTGCCACATCCGTTTTTGAAAAACCCACCTTATTTCTGCGGGGTGACCGATCTGAATATATCACACCAATGGATGAGGCAACCATCAAAAAAAACTTTCCCAATGCAGCGGTTGAAACCATTGCAAATGCTGGTCATTGGTTGCATGCCGAAAATCCCAATCAGTTTTTTGAAAAAACCATGGCCTTTATAAATCAATAAAATATGCGCTATTTTATTATGCATGCATAATTTTTTAAGCCATTTAATTGTAAGTATGCTAATTTTCACATAGATTTGGAAACATTGGTTTTGCTTAAAAATTAACTTATACTAACTCTAAATATTTCCCTATGAAAAAGCTATATGCCCTATTGTTTGTTTTTGGGCTATTTCTTGTATCGTGTGAAGAGGATGAACCTATCGTGGATACTACCACTCCACCAGATCCAGTTACCTACACCTCAGGCTCGGCAAATTTTTCTAATTACGTATCGCTTGGAAACTCATTAACCGCTGGTTTTTCTGATTTGGCCTTGTTTATTGAAGGCCAAGAAGCTTCCTTTCCCAATATGTTGGCAGGAAATTTCGCCCTAGCAGGAGGTGGCAATTTCAGCCAGCCATTGATGGCAGATAACCTTGGAGGATTGACATTGGGCGGCAACCCAATTTCTGGCAACCGTCTTATCCTTTCATTTGCGACTGGGAGTCCATTACCTGTTGCCGTTGGAGGCCAAGGAAGCACCGAAGTTTCCAATGTACTTTCTGGACCCTTTAACAATATGGGTGTTCCGGGCGCCAAGAGCTATCACTTAGTTGCACCTGGCTACGGAGATGTTGCCGGTGTTGCACTCGGCCTTGCCAATCCGTATTTTGCCCGTATGGCTTCTTCACCGACGACTACCGTGTTGGGTGATGCTGCCGCTCAGGGTGCTACTTTCTTTTCACTATGGATAGGAAACAATGATGTTTTGGGCTATGTTACTGCTGGTGGTGCCGGTGTTGACCAGGCCGGAAATATTGACCCGAGCACTTATGGTGGAGCTGATATTTCAGACCCCAATGTTGTTGCCGGATCTATTGATGCCATATTACAAGCCATGACAGCGAATGGTGCCGATGGGGTGATTGCAAACATTCCAAGTGTGGTTGATATTCCATTCTTAAATACAGTACCATATAACCCTGTACCTCTGGACCAGGCCACCGCAGACCTGCTGAATGGTGCCTATGCTGCCTATAATGGAGGTTTGGCGCAACTTCAGGGATTGGGATTGATCACTGCAGATGAGTTAGCGCAGCGAACCATTTCGTTCGCGGCCGGAGATTCAAATCCTGTTGTTTTAATTGACGAAGATTTGACCGATTTGACCGGGTTCAATCCCGCTTTGATCAATATGCGACAATCTACGCCTGATGACAAGTTGGTTTTGACGTCAAGTTCATTCATTGGTACTTTGGCGAATCCAGCCGACCCCACCTCAATTAACGGTGTGGCCGTACCTTTGGCTGACAATTGGGTCTTAACCCCGCAAGAACAAGCGACCGCTTCAGCAGCTGTTGCGGCGTACAATCAAGTTATTGCAGGGCTTGCAGCCAGTTACGATATTGCTTTGGTTGATGCCAACAGCTTTTTTGTTGAATTTAATGCTTCCGGATTCCCCTTGGCAGATGGCAGTACGGTCACTGCAACTTTTGGTTCAGGAGGGGGCTTTTCGTTAGATGGGGTACACCCATCACCACGAGGCTATGCCATTATTACCAACCTTTTTGTTGAAGCTATCAATGGCAAATATGGATCTAATCTACCCGGTGTAAATCCACTTAATTTTACGGGGGTTTATATCGATTAAACTAAGAAATACACTATTTTTAAAGGGCGCAATATGGCGCCCTTTTTTAATTTAGAACATCATGAATTTTTTACTTCGCATTCTTTTAAGTGCGGTGGCCGTAATTATCTTGGCCTATGTCTTACCCGGTGTTGAAGTCAACACCTTTTTGACCGCAGTACTTGTGGCCGTGGTGCTATCGCTATTGAATTTTTTGGTGAAGCCCATACTGGTTATTTTGACCCTGCCGATCACCATCGTCACTTTAGGTTTGTTTTTATTGGTCATCAACGCCTTGATTATTTTGTTGGCAGCCCATTTTATTGACGGTTTTCAAGTTGCCAGTGTATGGTGGGCCATTGCTTTCAGCATCTTGCTTTCCTTTTTGCAATCTATTTTGCACTCGATGCTCAAGGAGGACAAAAAGAAGTAGTTTCTATTTGGTTATCAAAAACTTAAAAAATTGGTGCGCTAGGTAAAATATGCTACTTTTGCGTCCCATTTTTAATAGCTAAAGACGCGTAATAATGCAGATTACCAAAGAGCAGATTGATGAATTGAACGCGGTGGTCACAGTGGCCATCACAAAGGATGACTATCAAGAAAAGGTCAACAAAATACTTAACGACTATCGCAAGCAGGCCAATATTCCAGGTTTTCGGAAAGGGCAAGTACCCTTGGGACTGATCAAAAAGCAGTATGGCAAAGCGGTGTTGGTCGATGAGGTGAACAAATTACTTCAAGACAACCTCAACAAGTATTTGACCGAAGAAAAATTGGATGTATTGGGCAACCCGCTTCCAAAACAGCAAGAAAATTTTGACTGGGACAAGGAAGAACTTGCCTTTGAATTTGAGTTGGGTCTGGCCCCTGAATTTGACGTCAATTTGAAAACCAAAAAATCCGTAACGCATTACAAAATTGTGGCGGATACCAAGATGGTCAATGAGCAGGTTGAGCGCATTCAAAAGCAGTACGGTAAATTGGTTTCCAAAAATGTTGTAGAAAAGAACGATGAAGTAAACGGGACCTTCAAAAACGAAGCCGAAGAAATCGACAATAAAACCACCATTGAACTTTCAAAAATCAAGAGCAAAAAAGCACTTGATGCCTTGACAGGTGCTAAGGTAGGTGATTCGATCACGTTAAAGACCAAAGGGTTGTTCACAGAAGATTACCTGCTTTCAAGTGCCCTAGGCAAACAAGGTGACGATAGCAAGAAATTAAACATTGAGGTTAGCTTTACCATCGAAGAAATCAATGAGCGCCAATTGGCCCCATTGGACCAAGAACTTTTCGACAAGCTTTTCGGAAAAGATGCCATCAGTTCTGAAAAAGAATTGAAAGAGCGCATCAAAGAAGATTCTGAAAAACAGTTCGAACAGCAGGCCGATCAAAAATTGTTGAACGATATCACTGAGCGTTTGATCGAGGCGACCAAATTCAACCTTCCCGCCGATTTTTTAAAAAAATGGATTCAGATAAGTGGCGAAAAACCGTTGTCAGAGGATGAGGCCAAAGAAGAGTACGAACGTTCTGAAAAAGGATTGCGTTACCAACTTATCGAAGGAAAAATCATTAGGGACAATGGCTTGCAAGTGCAACTTGAAGAACTTAAGGAATTCGCCAAGGGCTTCATCAAGTCTCAAATGGCCCAATACGGACATTTGGAACCAAAAGAAGAAGAGCTTGATTCAATTGCAGAACGTGTGCTTGGTAACCAAGACGAGGTAAAAAGACTTTCTGAACAGTTGATGAGCCAAAAGCTTTTGACCCTCTACAAAGAAAAGGCCAACCTCAAGTCTAAAGAGGTTTCCTATGACAACTTTGTTAAGGAGGTCTACGGATAACCATACCGTTAAATTAAGTATCTTTACAGTGCCGGAACTTTAAGTTTCGGCACCTTTTTTTGTCAAATAAGCTATTGTAATTTCATGGATTACGGAAAAGAATTTAAAAAATACGCCACCAAGCACCACGGTATCAACAGCATGTACTATGACAATATCGTAAGTAGCATGTACCCTGTTGGCATGACGCCCAATATTATTGAAGAACGCCAATTGAATGCCATCGCCATGGATGTATTTTCAAGGTTGATGATGGACCGTATCATTTTTATGGGTACGGGCATCAATGATCAAGTGGCCAATATCATACAAGCACAATTGTTGTTTTTGGAAAGTGCTGACGCCTCAAAAGACATTCAAATTTATATCAACTCACCTGGTGGAAGTGTCTATGCCGGTTTGGGCATTTATGACACCATGCAGTTCATCAAACCCGATGTGGCTACCATATGTACGGGTATTGCCGCTTCAATGGCTGCGGTTTTGCTTTGTGCAGGGCAGGCTGGCAAACGAAGTGGGCTCAGCCATTCGCGCGTAATGATCCACCAACCCCTTTCCGGGGCGCAGGGTCAAGCCAGTGATATTGAGATTGCTGCCAAAGAGGTACTCAAAGTCAAAGACGAATTGTACCATATCATTGCCAACCATAGCGGCCAGAGCTTTGACAAGGTATACGAGGACAGTGATCGTGATTATTGGATGAAGGCCGAAGAAGCCAAAGCCTATGGCATGATCGACGAAATTTTAGTAAGGGAAAAGTAAAATTTCGACCAAAAAAGGGTCTTGGTTAAGGAAAATAGACCAAAAATCGTATTTTTCCGTTTCACATAGAGGGCATTAGCACACGAAAGACATGGCGAAAGAAAACTTGGAATGTTCATTTTGCGGCCGAAAGAAGCCAGAAACCAACCTGCTTATAGCGGGCTTGGATGCCCATATATGTGACCGATGCATCGAGCAGGCACATAGTATTGTGGCCGAAGAATCCAAACAATCCAAAAACAACGATCTTTCTTCTGAACTGGTCCTCAAAAAACCTATGGAAATCAAAGATTTCCTCGACACTTTTGTCATTGGGCAAGAGCGTACCAAAAAAGTCATGTCTGTAGCGGTATACAACCACTACAAGCGATTGCTGCAACCCAAAGGCAAAGATGACGATATTGAAATACAAAAGAGCAATATCATTATGGTGGGTGAGACCGGTACCGGTAAGACCCTAATGGCCAAAACCATTGCTAAAATGCTCAATGTACCCTTGGCCATAGTTGATGCGACCGTACTTACCGAAGCAGGTTATGTTGGCGAGGATGTTGAAAGTATTCTGACCCGTTTGTTGCAAGCAGCCGATTACAACCTTGAAAAGGCCGAACGCGGTATTGTTTTTATTGATGAGGTAGATAAGATAGCCCGCAAGAGCGACAACCCATCCATTACACGTGATGTATCTGGTGAAGGTGTGCAACAGGGGCTCTTAAAATTGTTGGAGGGCACCGTGGTCAATGTACCCCCAAAAGGTGGTAGAAAGCATCCTGATCAAAAGTTTATCGAAGTCAATACCGAACACATTCTTTTTGTAGCGGGTGGTGCCTTTGATGGTATTGAACGTATCATCAACAAGCGTTTGAACATGCAAGCTGTAGGGTACAGCGCTTCGAAGGCCGATGAACGATTGGATAGTACGAACATCCTGCAGTATATCATTCCCAAAGACCTCAAAGAATTCGGGCTTATTCCTGAAATTATTGGCCGTCTGCCGGTTTTGACCCATATGAATCCGCTAGATTCCAAAACCCTAAGGGCCATATTGACCGAACCCAAGAATGCCATCATCAAGCAGTATGAAAAACTGTTCGCCATGGATGGCATTAGCTTTACCATCACCGAGCAGGCTTTGTCCTTTATCGTTGATAAGGCCGTGGAATACAAGCTTGGTGCGCGTGGATTGCGTTCGCTCTGTGAAGCCGTTTTTACGGATGCCATGTTTACCCTCCCCAGCAGTGAGGAGAAAGAATTCAAGGTATCAAAGGCTTACGCCGAGGATAAACTCTCGCACGAAACCATCAAAAAGTTAAAAGCTGTTTCTTAGACCGCCCGTCTGGTAACCCGTTGCAATAGTTTTAGGCTTACCTCACTGATGATTTTTTCATCGGAATACAATTGGTGTCCAAAATTTGGCACCACATCAAGGGTAACCCCTACCTTTTTAGCCCAATTGGCATCTGGTCGGAAATTATCATTTTCACCGAAAAGGATGTCCATCTCGCAGTTTGGTCCCTTTTCCTCGTTTCGTATACGTGTGGGTGAAATGGCTGTCAGTGATTTCATGGGCAACCCTTTTGCTCCGGCCTTCCATGCAATGGTACCGCCTGTACTAAAAGCCAGGTAGTGCGCGGGTTGGGTATGCTTTTTCATCAAATGTGCCACAGCAGTATCAATGCCACCCTCGACAAAGGCCTTATGCACATTTTCTTCCGTATTTACGGTAACATCCACATTGCCCAATTGCTGGCAATCGTGAAATTCAATATCATAGTATTGTTGCAGGTAACCAAAATAAGAAGTGATCCAGAGGCCTCTTTTTACGCCCCACATATCCGAAAGGATAACAAGTTTTTCAGCCATTTTTAGAATAGTTTGTTATTTGCTTTTGTTAAGATTGGTGCCCTAAAATTCTAGAATAAACGCCTAAATCCCTCATTTATTTGTTCAAGCGGGAAATTTGTTCGACAAAACGACACGAACTTACGAAAACGTTTTCGTAAAAGCTTCGCTAGTTGTACCAATAGAAGATTATTGTGTATATGATGATAACTAGGGTCAATCTATGGCATCAATATCCCAGCCACCCATAAAAAATATCGCAATTCCACTTCCAAAAGCTATACCCGTAGGCATCAAAATCGACTTCGTTATTGAAAATTTACCTTTCTTGATTTTTAGAATATCCGCAATAGGTATGTAATCCTTTTTGTCTCGTCCTCTATCTAATACTAGAGTGTCATTTGTACTAAGCAAAAACTTTCCCTTTAGCGTTTTATCTTTCAAAACAATTTTGACCCGGTCGCCTTCTTCAAAACCCTCAAAACCCAAGGGCACTTTTTTATAACCATAACAACCAGCCAAAAGCACCACAATCAAAAAGGACAATATCTTAGTTTTCATATCTGTTGGTTTTAAGGTTCGTTAAAATCTTTTTCCAAGGGTAATCCCAACTCTGGGATACCCTTTGGCTATTCTATCTGTATTGAAGAAGTTTCGACCAGCGCCCAGATTTAGTTCACCTATCCAATTTGATTGGGATAGCAACTTCACACCAAAGCCTATCCCTGCACCGGCCCCAATATAGTGTTGGCCAGTAGCGACGTACACGAAGGGCCAAGTGGCAACAAACTCCTCTTTCTGATACACCGCACCGTGCACCTCAAGAAAGAAGCCCGCTGCCTTTTTTTTACCAAAATAGGTGCGATAATAAGGTAGTAGGGCAAAATCAAATACCTGTGATTCATCAAAAGCAAATCCGGCGGTCAGCCCCAATGCCGTATTGTTTTTAAATGCCCGTTCATAACCGAATTCCAAATAATTTTCAATCACATAGGCCCCATTGAATTTTATTTCATTGGATCCTGAGCCTCGTTCACGGATTTGTTGGCCACTCAGGATCATACAAAACCCTAGGAGTAAGACCAACGCGCATAGTTGTTTCATGACTTCCGGTTTTAGCGTTGCTCCAAAACTAGAGGTACCCTTATCGATGCGTGTCCAGAAAAATCCAAGTTGTAGAAAACGGGATAACTACCCTTGTGTGCGCTTGCGGAAATCGGTGGGGGATTCTTGGGTCAGTTTTTTGAAGGCACTGTAGAAGGCAGATTTTGAATTGAAACCGCACTCCAATCCAATGGCGACTATGGTATAGTGCTTAAACTCAGGATCGGTTAAAATACGTTGTGCTTCCTTGACCCGTGCTGCGTTGATGTAATCTGAAAAACCCGCAGCATTTTCATTCACCACTTTTGAAAGGGTGCTTACCCCTACCCCCAATTCTTTCGCAACGAGCTCCATGCTCAGATTGGGATTCAAGTACGACTGCCGTGCTGTAATGTAGGTTTCGAATTCGGCGAAGCCCAATTTTGATTTGGAGGAGGCTTTTGATGGGCCTTCAGTTGCCAATGAGGTTTCTTTTTTGAGCAATTGCCGCAGTTTCACCCGGTCTTTTAACAAACGGTAATTAAAAAACGCTTGATAGGCCACCCAGTAAATCAATATGCTCGATACCAATCGAAGAGGATAATACGATGCTGGTGCTTTTATGGTTTCCGAAAATATATTGAGCACAACGGCGATGCCCCAAAGCACAAAAACAACACCACCCAAGCGCAAAAAACGCCGGATCCACCGCAAATTGTCAAACACCAAAATATCGGGATACAATTGCTGTTGGCGCTTCACCAGATCTACACAAAGCACGAACAGGGTGATGGAATAGACCAGGGCAAAGCTATCTTCAAAAAGGTTATAGTTTTCAAGTAGGGCCACCTTCAACCTACCCTTATCCACACCATACAACAACCAGGTTCGCACCCCCACAGCCAAAAGAAACAAGCCTATGGAAAAGCCAAGCAATGGACTTTTCTTCTTTTCAATTTCCAAATAATGGATCAAGAAGGAATAAAACAGCGGTACGATCATCAAATACCAGGGAACCGCAAAAAAAGTAATGAGGTCGGCATCAGAAATCTTGCTCTCCAACAACCACGACTGCAGGTTGTTGAGTGACAAAAAAAGTACAAAGAGGTTTAAGAACAGTACGGGTTTCTCAATGCGTTTGCGCAGAAAGAAGGTTACCCCAATAAAAATAAAGCCTTGAATGGCACCTATAATGAGCAATAAGTTGATGATGGCACCCAAGATCGTAAGGATTAGTGGTTCATATCAAGCAATTCCTCCACATAGCCCCGCTCATTCGACAATCTGGGAATCTTGTGTTGCCCGCCCAATTTGTCTTTCGATTTCAACCAATCGTAAAACAGGTTCTCTCGAGCCACATGCACTTTGGGCATTTTTAGGGTAATGTTGTTGTAGCGCTTGGCCTCATAATCAGAATTGAGCGATTTAAGGGCGTTGTCTAAAAATTCGGTAAAGTAATTGAGGTCTGCCGGTGCTTTTCTGAATTCAATGATCCATTCATGACCTCCCTTTTCGCTGCCGTTCATAAAAATGGGCGCCGCCGTATAATCCTTAATTTCCGAATCGGTCTTTTTACAAATTTGCTTTAGCGCCTCTTCCGCATTTTCAATGATCAGCTCTTCCCCGAAGGCGTTGATATGGTGCTTGGTGCGTCCGGTAATGCGTATGCGATAGGGGTTGGTAGAGGTAAAGCGCACAGTATCCCCAATCTTGTACCGCCAAAGTCCGGCGTTGGTGGTAATGACAATGGCATAGTTCACCCCGGTTTTTACCTCCCAAAGCGGAATCACTTTTTGGGTTTCCGTACCATACGAATCCATGGGGATGAATTCATAGAAGATGCCATAGTCGAGCATCAATAACAAATCATCGGCATTGTTCCGGTCCTGAATGCCAAAAAAGCCTTCAGAGGCATTATAGGTTTCATAATAATTGAACCGTTTACGCGGCAGTAACTTTTTGTATTGCTCCTTATAGGGGGCAAAACTTACCCCGCCATGAAAATACACTTCCAAATTTTCCCAAACCTCAAACAAATGGTTTTTCCCTGTGATTTCGATGACATTGTTCAATAACACCAACATCCATGAAGGTACCCCGGCCAAACTGGTCACGTTCTCTTGAATGCTCTCTTGGATGATGGCCGTAAGTTTGGTTTCCCATTCACTCATCAAGGAGACCTTATTGCTTGGGGTACTGCTGTACTCTGCCCACAACGGCATATTGTCGATCAGTATGGCAGAAAGGTCGCCAAAAAAGGTGCCGTTGTCCTCATACAACTCCTTGCTTCCCCCAAGCCGTAAGCTCTTGCCGTTAAACAATTGGGAGTTTTCGTTGTTGTTCAGGTAGAGACAGAGCAGGTCCTTGCCCGATTTGTAATGGCAATCTTCAAGGGCCTCGGCACTGACAGGAATAAACTTGCTTTTGGCATTGGTGGTGCCGCTGCTCTTGGCGAACCATTTGATGTGGGTCGGCCAAAAAATATTGTTCTCCCCTTTTCGGGTGCGTTCGATTTTGGGGGCAAACTCTTCGTAGTTCACCACCGGTAGGCGTTCTGCGAAAGTTTCGTAACTGACCATATCTTCAAAACCGTATTCTTTACCGAGCAGGGTATCTTTTGAAAAATCGAGCAGTTGGTGCAATACCTCATTTTGTACATCGGCCGGGTATTTCAAAAAAAGCTCGATCTGGTGATAGCGCTTTTTCAGCAGCCAAGACGCAATACTGTTGAACAACGGTATGGGCATGAGTTGGATTTCTTTCGCAGGTTCAAGCTAAAATAGTATAAATCCGTGATTTTGGCCCCTGCAGCTTTTTATGACCTTCGTTTCGAGAATTCATGCCCCAAGATGTTAGAAAAACAATAAATTTAAGCCTAGCAAACAACAAACCGATGCTTTACGAAGGGGTCTTACGAAAAATGCGCACCGAAATGGGTTCGCCCATTCAATACTTTTTAAACTTAGGGGATGATTTTCTCAACCTTAACCAAGCCATAAATCGCAATCTCAAAATTCAATTTATCAAATACCAATGCCTTGGTACAGGTAAGGATGAGCCAATTTATCGACAGGGATTTTGCAGGTCTTATTTTTTTGAATCTGCTGCGGCGGGGGAGTGGATCATGAAACCTGAACTCAGTAAAGCACATCTGAACATAGAAGATCGTGATCTAGCCTATGAAAAAAAGGTACAATTGCAACCCCATATCGTGTATTTGGCCAACAGTAGTAACGTTAAAGTCGGGGTAACCCGAAAATCACAAATACCCACACGTTGGATTGATCAGGGCGCCCATGAAGCCTTGGAAATTGTAGAGGTGCCCAACCGCTATTTGGCGGGTATCACCGAAGTGGCCTTAAAAGAACATGTAAGTGACAAGACCAGTTGGCAAAAAATGCTCAAAAATGAAATTGAAGATCTTGACCTCACCGAATGGCGCACCAAACTGAAACCCTACATCCCTGAAGAAACTGCAGAATACTTTATTCAAGACAACAAAGAGACCACCATCGAATTTCCCGTTTTGGCCTATCCCGAGAAGGTCAAAAGCCTGAATTTGACCAAAACACCAAGCTATGAAGGGGTACTAAAAGGCATCAAGGGCCAATACCTCATCTTCGAAGACCAAACTGTTTTCAATGTACGCGGCCATGAAGGATTTTTTATTGGCCTCGACATAAAATAATCAGTAACAGCTTTGAAGTTCAAAATCCAATACCTTTAATTCAACCAATTCAGTATATAAAACAAGAAGAATCATGTCATCAAAAAACAAGCTCCTAATCGCACTATTCCTAATCCTAGTAACATCTACCCATAATCTCATTGCCCAAGGCTTTGAGGGCTACTACCAACATCCTGATATTCACCAGAACCAAATCGTTTTTGTGGCCGAAGGTGATATATGGAAAGTACCTGTTTCAGGAGGTTTGGCGCAAAGATTAACGACCCATGCCGAGCAAGAATTATATCCAATTATTTCACCAGATGGTAAAACCTTGGCCTATTCAGCAACCTATGAAGGGCCCTACGAGGTATATACACTACCCATTGATGGTGGTCTAACCACCAGATGGACGTATGAATCCGATGGTTCATTCGTTACGAGCTGGACCCCAGATGGTAAAATTGTATACCAAACCTGGGCTTATAGCAAACGACCCGATGAACAATTGGTGACCATTGACCTTGATTCGAAAGTGAAAAGTGTAGTACCACTTTATCAAGCCAGTGAAGGCATACAGGATGAAGAGGGCAATTGGTACTTCATTCGTCCTGCAGACCACAACAATGTCACCAAACGCTATAAGGGGGGTACGGCAAGACAAATTTGGAAATTTGATGGCAGCAACGAGGCTGTAAAACTGACCACAGACCATGATGGTGAAAGCTTTCATCCGATGTGGTACAATGGACGTATTTATTTTATCACCGATAGGGATGGTATGATGAACATTTGGTCAATGAACCCATCAGGTGGAGATTTACAGCAGCACACCCAACATGAAGATTTTGATGTGCGTTATGCAAATCTTGATTCGGGGAAAATCGTATACCAGCATGCCGCAGATTTATGGTTGTTGGATATTGCTACCGGGGCCACTAACAAAATAGACATTCGTTTGGCTTCAGACCTGGAACAACTCCGTGAGAAATGGGACGAGAACCCCTCGCGCTACATTACTTCGGTACACCCCAACCCCAAGGGTGATAAAATTGCGATTACCGCCCGAGGGCGTGTTTTTGTGGTTCCGGTCAAAACAGGTCGTACCGTTTCCTTTACCGAACAACAAGGGGTGCGTTTTCGTGACGCTGTTTTTTCGCATGACGGCAACAATATCATTACCCTTTCAGATCAAAGTGGTGAATTCGAATTTGTACAATTCAAGGCAGATGGCTCAGGTACAACCAAGGTGCTGACCAAAGACGGAAACCTGTTGCGCTATCAAGGAATTCCTTCTCCCGATGGCAAGTATATCGCCTATGACGATTTGGAAGCCAATATGTATGTGCTGAATGTAGCTACTGGGGTAAGCACCAAAATATCAACCAATCAAGAGGGGATCTGGGACTTTTCTTGGTCACCTGACAGTCAATGGTTGGCCTTCGTGCAAAGGGCAATGAACACCATGGCTCAGATCAAGGTCTTTAATGTGAATGACCAAACCAGTTTTGATTTGACCACGGATCGCGCAAATAGTTTTAACCCTAAATGGAGTCCGGATGGTAAATTCCTCTACTTCTTGTCTGATAGAAGTTTTACTTCCTTGGTAGGTAGTCCTTGGGGTACACGCCAACCAGAACCCTATTGGGACGCCAGCGAAAAAGTATACCATGTTGCCCTTCAAAAGGGCACCCGTTCACCCTTTCGTGAAAAAGACGAGTTGATGACCGATGATAAGAAGGAAAAACCAAAGACTGATGCCAAGAAGAAGGGAAAAGATAAAGCGGACGAGGATCAACTCATTGTGACCATCGATAAAAACGGTATACAAGCGCGAATTGTTGAAGTTCCCATAGCTGCCGGCAACTACAATAGTTTAACGGTCAATGATAAAGCTTTATACCTAATGGCTCGCGAAACCGGAATCAATGCCAAATCGCATCTGAAAGTGGTCAAAATCACCAATGAAAAAATCGAACTTAAAGATATGGTCTCGGCCATTTCTGGTTATGAAATGACCCAAGATGGCAAAAAGCTGCTGGTGCGTAAAGGTCGAAACTATTTTATGGTAGATGCAGGTACGGGCAAGGCATCATTGGACGATGCCAAAATCGACATTAGTGGTTGGAAGTTCGCTATAGATCCAAAAGAGGACTGGAAACAGATTTTTACCGATGCTTGGCGTATGGAACGCGATTATTTCTACGATAAGAATATGCATGGCGTAGCTTGGGATGCCATGTATAAAAAATACCTTCCCCTGGTTGACCGTGTGACCACCAGGCAGGAACTCTCAGATCTGATAGGTCGCTTTGTAGGCGAACTATCCGCATTGCACACCAGTGTACGTGGTGGCGATACCCGATCTGACAACAAGCAAATTGCGGTGGCAAGCCTAGGTGCCGAAGTGAGTCGAGATGCCAGCAATGGCGGGTTTCGCATTGATTATATCTACAAGGTTGACCCCGATTATCCGGATGAGAAGTCCCCCTTGGATGACCCTTACCTGGGCATTAAAGAAGGGGATGTCATTACACAGGTGAATGGTAGGGATGCCCTATCGGCATTAGATTTGGGCGAACTCATTCGAAACCAAGCGGGCAAACAGGTGCGTCTGCGCCTTAAACGGGGTGACACAAGTCGAGATGTAATCGTCAAACCCACTGGAAACGAATTTGCTTTGCGCTATAGGGATTGGGAATATGGCAACCGTCTCAAGGTTGAAAACGATAGTGAGCAACAAATCGGGTACCTACACCTTCGCGCCATGGGCAGTCGCGATATCAGCCAATTTTACCGTGAATTTTATCCTGTTTTCAATAGAAAGGGCCTGATCGTAGATGTGCGTTACAATTGGGGTGGAAATATCGATAGTTTTATTTTAGAAAAGCTCTTGCGCAAGGCCTGGATGTATTGGAAAGGTCGTTCGGGAGAGACCTATTGGAACATGCCCTACTCCTTTAGGGGGCATATTGTGGTCTTGGTCAATGAAAATACCTATTCTGATGGTGAAGCCTTTGCCGACGGTTTTAGAAGGTTAGGCCTTGGCACCACTATAGGCACGCGCACCTGGGGTGGCGAAATTTGGTTGAACAGTGCCAACCGTTTAACGGACAATGGTTTGGCCCGTGCACCCATGTTTGGCGTATACGGACCCGAAGGGGAATGGTTGATCGAGGGTCATGGATTTGTTCCGGACATTGAGTTGGATAACCTCCCCCATGAAACGTTTAAGGGGAAAGATGCCCAGTTGGATGCTGCGGTAGACCTCTTATTGAAAAAGATAGCCGAAGACCCACGAGATGTACCAAGAGTACCTGCCTACCCTGATAAGTCGTTTAAAAACAATCGTAAAAACTAAGAAACCTTCCCTTCATGAAAACAACAAAGTTCATTCTCACACTGGCTCTTATAGCCCTTTTCTTTGCCTGTAAAACAGAAAAAAAAGAAGAAGCTGTCGCCTTTGAAAAATTTCAATTTGCCACGCCTGAAGCGGTGGGCATGTCGTCCGACAGTCTGGCCCAAATACAGGACTTGGTGAACGAATATGTAGCTGCGAAAAAATACCCAGGTGCGGTCACTCTCATTGCCAAAAACGGAAAGATTATTTATGAGTCCGAAGTGGGCTGGTCCGATTCGCTTCAGACCATTCCCTATCGGAAAGATCATTTGTTTCGCATGGCTTCGATGACCAAACCCTTGGTCTCGGTAGCGGCCATGCAATTGGTCGAGGCGGGCAAACTTAATTTAGAGGATCCCGTAGGCAAGTACATTCCCTCTTTTATGGAAACTGAGGTATTGCAAGAGTTTAACCCTGCCGATTCTTCGTACACCAGTGTGGCTAGTCAAAGCATCCCCACGGTAGCACAATTACTGACCCATACCGCCGGGGTACCCTACGGTTTTGTGAATCCACCCGTGAATGGTGCGATTTTAGCGAAAAACCAAATACCCGATCTAGCGACGCATTTGCCCATGACCATTGAACAAACAGCTGCCAAATTGGGGGACCTCCCCTTGATACACGAACCGGGTGCCCAATGGATGTACGGTCTCAACACCGATGTGTTGGGTCGCGTGGTCGAAGTGGCCTCAGGCCAATCCCTTGATGATTATATACGTGAACATATTACCCAACCCTTGGGCATTGAGCAACTCGACTTTTATTTTCCTGACTCGTTAACCACCCAGCTCACCGTGCCCTATATCACCGGCTCGGATGGCAAAGTAAGCCCGATACCTGATATGGGGCCATTTTATAACGTCAACTACCCTACTACAGGGGCTAAAACCTATATGAGCGGCGGCAGTGGCATGACCGGTACGGCACGCGATTATTATTTGTTCTGCCAGGCCATGCTGAATGATGGCAGTTTAGGGGACAGTCAAATTCTAAAACCGGAAACCGCGCAACTCATGCATCAAAACCAATTGGATACCATCACCTACCCTTGGGGAACGGGTGGTTTTGGTTATGGGTTTCATGTGGCCTCAGGGGAGTCAGATACGCCTAAAGACGTTTATAGTTGGGGCGGAGCATTTAGCACCACCTTTTGGATCGACCCCAACAATGAGTTGATCGTAATTCAACTGCGCCAGGTGTTGTCATCACCCTATAACCAAGAAATTGATACCCGCCTCGCAAAGATTATTTACGGGGCGCTGTAAGCTAAGCGTAGAATTTCATACGTATTGGACCTTAAGGTTTACAGCCAAGGTTTTGGACCACTAGTGAGGTACATTTAGTCGAGTTGTATCTCCTCGCCCAGCCCTAGCTTAAATCGTTTCCGCAATACATACACCGCCAGGTACAACAAAGGGGTATCGAGAAAGGCGATAAAAATCTTAAAAATAAAGCCACTGACGACCAAACCGTAAAAAAGGTCCCAGGGCAATACCCCAAAAATACAGAGCAAGCCCACTACGGTGACCGTATCGACCAATTGCGAGGTAAAGGTTGAGAAGTTGTTGCGCAACCAGAGGTATTTTCCTTTGGTCAGGGCCTTCCAAAAGTGGTAGATCGAAATATCAATGTATTGTGCTGCCAAATAGGCCAGCATAGAGGCCAAAACGCCCAAAGGAGACAACCCAAATACCTTGGTGAAGGTGGCATCACCTATAGGTGAACTTTCGATGGCGGGCACCTCATTGGCCACCCAAATAATCAGCATCGAGAAAAAAGAAGCAAAAATACCGGCAGTCACCACCTGATTGGCCCGCTTTTTACCATAGATCTCTGAAATGGTATCGGTAATCAAAAAGGTGAGCGGATAAGGCAATATCCCCACCGAGAGTTCAAACAGCGGTGCGCCGAACACGGTTACATCGCCAAAGGGGTTCCAGTAAAAAAACTTCTGAAAAATCAGGTTGGAAACCACCAAGGAGGTAATGAAAAGAGCGCCCAGGTAAAGGTAAATCTGAAACGCAACTTTCTTGTCTTTTTGGGTCATCAACCTATTTAATGTTCAAGCTATATGGTATTCGTACCTGTATGCCTTCTTGCTGGGTCATTTGTTTGAATTCGCGCAACAATCGATAAGCATCGTCACCTACCTGTTCTTTAACGAAGGCCTCCCCCATAGCGGTTTTGGCACTGCTAAAGTTAGCCATAAATTGCTCAAAGTCTGATTTGTATCTGGGGTACTTTCGAATGCCATAGTTGGATAGATCGGCCAGTTCGGCGGCGGCCTTGATCGCATCATCCAAGCTGCCCAATTCATCTACCAAACCAAGTCGCAAGGCATCGACCCCACTCCATACGCGTCCCTGGGCCACGGCATCTACATCGGCCACGGTCATGCCCCGGCCTTCGGCCACCCGCTCCAAAAAGGTGTCATAAGTTTGTTCAATACCTTCTTGAACTGTAGCGCGAAAGGCATCGGTCATCGGTTCAAAAACCGAATAGTCGATTGAGTTTTTATTGGTGCCCACCTGTTCGGCATTGATACCGATATCAGTGGCCAACCCATGAACATTGGGAATCGTACCAAACACCCCTATGGATCCCGTAATCGTGGTGGGTTCCGCAAATATTTTATCCCCGACAACGCCGATATAATACCCGCCTGAGGCAGCCAAATTGCCAAACGAGACCACTACTGGTTTTTCTTGCTTGGTCAGTTTGAGCTCTCGCCAGATCAAATCGGCCGTTAAGGCATTGCCCCCAGGAGAATTGACCCGTAGTACAATGGCTTTGATGTTGTCGTTTTCACGCGCTTTTTTCAAGGCTTTGTTGATGCTGCCCTGACCGATGAAATCTTTGTCACCCTCACCATAGTAAATCTCACCCTGGGCATAGATCACCGCAATTTTGTCGGTACCCGACTTTAGGTTCTTGTTTTTTGCGACCTTTCTATAGTCATCAAACCGTACGTAGTTGATTTTTTCACCATCCCCAAGGCCCAGCTGATCGCGCAGCAACTGCTCGTATTCATCTTTGTACAAATTGCCATCGATCAAGCCTGATGCCACCGCGTAACGAGGCAGGCGTGCGCCCAAGGTATCGGCAATGGTATTGAGGTCATCTACCGAGATATTTCGAGATTCGGATATATCCTCCAATAAGGACGACCATAGGGAGGTGATGAGCTCTTGTATTTGTGCCCGATTCTCATCGCTCATGGTATCGGATAAAAAGGGTTCTACCGCACTTTTGTATTTGCCATGGCGGATTACCTCCATCTTGATACCGCTCTTTTCTTGAAGGTCTTTGTAATACAACACTTCTGATGCGAGGCCTTTAAAGTCCATGGCACCTTCAGGCGTCAGAAACAGCGAATCGGCCACGCTGGCCAAATAATAGTCTTTTTGGGTATAAAAATCGGCGTGGGCATACACAAACTTCCCATTGGCCTTAAAATCGGCGAGGGCCTTTCTTATTTCTTGCGATTGGGCAATACCGGCCAACAAAAAGCTGGTCTTTAGGCTGATCCCCATTATTTTATTGTCTTGTTGGGCAACCTCAAGGGTGTGCAAGATCTCATCAAGACCGGCCCCTTCATCAAAAAACGAGGCAAAGGGATCGGAATCGTCCTTGCCCACGTAATCGTAAATGGGTCCGGAAAAACTCAACTCCAAAATGGAATTGTCCTTGACCTGAACCCCATCATTGGCGCTACCCAAGAGCGCCGTAAAAATGAAGAACATGACAAACAAAATCCCGAAGGCAATCAAACATCCTAAAATAGCGGCCAACAAGTTTCTCAAAAACTTCATCAGTACATTTTTATAAGTCAGCAAAGATAACCATTGTGGTAATGTTTTGCTTATTTTGTCCATTAGTAGAATGAATAGCACTATTGTTACATATTTATCACTCGGAAGTAACCTGGGCAATCGGTTGGCCAATTTACAGCGGGCCCTATTTCTAATCGGGCAGCAGGTGGGCAAGTTGGTCCATATCTCCCCCATTTATGAAAACCCCGCGGTAGGTTTTGACGGCGGCGATTTTTTGAATATCTGTGTGGCAGTGGACACTACCTTGGAACCAAAGGCCCTATTGAAGGCCATTCTGGGGATTGAAAAGGTGCTGGGTCGACAGCGTTCCGACGCGGCCAACTATGCGTCGCGCACCTTGGATATTGATATCATCTACTACGGCAGTTCGGTCATCGACACCTCTGAGCTGCAGGTACCCCATCCGAAAATGCAGGAACGGCGCTTTGTACTGCGCCCGCTTTCAGACATTGCCCCGCAGTTTTACCATCCCCTGCTACAAAAAGATACCCGAAACCTATTGCAGGAGTGTCGCGATACGAGCAGCATGGTTAAGCAAAAGGGCAAGTTGTTTGCGGAACGAGGCAACCTTCTGGCGCAGACCCAATTTATTGCCATTGAAGGTACCATTGGGGTGGGTAAAACCACCCTGGCCAAGAAAATTGCTGCACAATTCAACGCCAAACTGGTCTTGGAACGTTTTGCCGACAACGCCTTTCTTCCCAAATTTTATGAGGATCCCGCGCGCTATGCCTTTCCCTTGGAAATGGCCTTTTTAGCCGATCGCTACCAGCAATTTACCGACGATACCACCCAATTTGACCTTTTTAAAAGTTTTATGGTCAGCGATTACGATATTTTCAAATCTTTGATTTTTGCCAAAATAACCCTGCAAAAAGAAGAATTTGAACTGTATCGCAAGCTGTTCAATTTTATGTACAAGGAGGTCAAGAAGCCTGGTATTTATGTGTACCTCTACCAAAACACTGAACGCCTTTTGACCAACATCAAATCTCGCGGAAGGGCCTATGAACAGCGAATTGATGAGACTTATTTAGAAAAGATCAACCGGGGCTATCTTGATTTCATTAAAGGACATCCCGAGCAAAATTCACTGATCATTAATTTGGAGGAACTCGATTTTGTGGCCCGACCCGAAGATTATGAGACCATTTTGATGCAACTGGAGGAAAAAGCGATATCGCTGTTTTTTTAAGAAAATATTTGGATATCACCAATCGATTTACTTTCTTAGCCGCAGTTAATTTAAAACTAACTAACTCAAACTATATGTAAAACCTCGGAGCCTGGCCTTCGGGGTTTTTTTTATGCCCTTAGTTTTGACCAAAAGTCCCACACCCCAATTCCGACACTGACCGCTATATTGAGTGAATGCTTGGTGCCAAATTGCGGAATCTCAAGAACCCCATCGCTGGCAGAAACCACCGCTTGGGCAACCCCTTTGACCTCGTTGCCAAACACCAGGGCATAGGTCGTATTCGAATCCAATTCAAAATCGTTGAGTAGGGTTGCCTGCTCGGCCTGTTCGACGGCCATTACTTTAACGCCTTCCTCCTGTAACTCCCGTACCAGTTCGAGGGTGTCGTTGCGATATTCCCAAGCCACACTTTCGGTCGCACCAAGTGCGGTCTTATTGATGTCTTTATGAGGCGGGGTGGCCGTAATACCGCAGAGGTATATTTTTTTGATCAAAAACGCATCGGCAGTCCGAAAGACCGAACCGATGTTGTTCAAGCTGCGAATATTGTCCAGAATTAACAGCAAGGGTGTTTTTGCCGCCTTCTTGAAATCTTCTACCGCCAAACGCGGTAATTCCTCATTGGTAAGTTTGCGCATATACTTTTCCACTTTTGCCCCCAAAATATCAACAAAAATCGTTGCACCTAAGGTAAAGATCTATTTTCGGTAAAATTAAACGCTTCGAATTGGCCAGCAACCAAAAAACAAAAAAGGTTACCCCTTTGATGCAGCAATACAATGCCATCAAGGCCAAGCATCCTGACGCTTTATTGCTGTTTCGGGTGGGTGATTTTTATGAAACCTTTGGGGAAGATGCCATCAAGGCCTCGCAAATTTTGGGCATTGTGCTCACCCACCGGAACAACGGTGGTGACCAAACCGAATTGGCCGGGTTTCCGCACCATTCGCTGAACACCTATTTACCCAAACTGGTGAAGGCAGGGCAACGTGTGGCCATTTGCGACCAGCTGGAAGATCCGAAGCAAACCAAGAGCATCGTCAAAAGGGGCGTTACCGAATTGGTGACCCCGGGCGTGGCCTTGAACGACGATATTTTACAGGCCAAAAGCAACAACTTTTTGTGTGCGGTACATTTTGGCCGAACAAAACTTGGCATTGCTTTTTTGGATGTATCCACCGGAGAGTACCTGACCACCGAAGGGCCCAGCGAGCTTATTGACAAGCTGTTGCAGAATTTTGCCCCCAACGAGGTACTGATTTCTAAAAACCAACGTACTGCGTTCAATGAACAGTTCGGTAGTGGTTTCCACACCTTTTTTCTGGAGGACTGGATTTTTCAAGAAGATTATGCCTTTGAAAGCCTGACCCGTCATTTCAAGACCAAGACGATGCAGGGTTTTGGGGTACAGCACCTCACCCATGGGATCATCGCTTCTGGGGCCATTCTACATTACCTTTCAGAAACGCAGCACCGGCAACTGCAACATATCAATCGGTTGCAGCGCATTGCCGATGAAGACTTTGTATGGATGGACCGTTTTACCATTCGCAATTTGGAATTGTACCATTCGGCCCATGACAATGCGATTACCCTGCTCCAAATCATCGATAGAACCCTTTCACCCATGGGAGGGCGCTTGTTGAAACGATGGTTGGCCCTACCCCTGAAGGATGCCTCAAAAATTCAAGAGCGCTTGGGCATTGTGGGGCATTTGAGGGAACACAATGAAGTACTGGAAAAACTTCGGGAAGCCTTAAAGAAAATGGGCGATTTGGAACGGCTGATTTCCAAAGTCGCTACCGGCAAGATCAACCCAAGTGAGGTAATCCACCTCAAAAACTCATTGGAAGCTATCATTCCCATCAAAGCCTTGATCAGCCAAAGCCAAAACGACTTTTTGGTAGGCCTGGGGAACAAGCTGCATTCGTGTGATGCACTGCGCCAAAAAATCAAGGAAGTGTTGAGCGAAGAGGCTCCGGTTAACATCGCCAAGGGCAATACCATCGCCGAGGGGCATTCCCAAGAGCTCGATGAATTGCGTCAACTGGCCTTTTCAAGCAAAGACTATCTGGATAAGATGTTGGAGCGTGAAATGGAACAAACGGGCATCAGTTCCTTGAAAATTGCTTCCAACAATGTGTTCGGCTACTATATCGAAGTGCGCAACACCCATAAGGATAAAGTTCCGGAGGGTTGGGTACGAAAGCAGACCTTGGTGAATGCCGAGCGCTATATCACCGAAGAACTCAAAGAATACGAAGCCAAGATATTGGGTGCCGAAGAACGTATTTTTTCTTTGGAACAACAGCTTTTTGAACAGCTTTTGGTATGGATGCAAGAACACATCGTACCCGTTCAGCAGAATGCGCAGCTATTGGCCAAATTGGATTGCCTTGCCGGTTTTGCCCAATTGGCCTTGGAAAACAACTATACGGCACCTGAAATTGACGATGCCACCCGAATCGACATTCGAGATGGCCGGCATCCGGTTATTGAAAAACAGTTGCCCCCGGGCGAAAGTTACATTGCCAACGACCTGTTGCTTGACCGATCGGAACAACAGATCATTATGATTACAGGGCCCAATATGAGTGGTAAGTCGGCCCTTTTGCGGCAAACGGCCCTGATTGTGCTTCTGGCGCAGATGGGAAGCTTCGTTCCTGCGGCTTCGGCCAAAATCGGTATCGTCGACAAAATATTCACCCGGGTGGGTGCGAGCGACAACATCTCGATGGGAGAATCAACCTTTATGGTCGAGATGAACGAAACGGCCTCCATTTTGAACAACCTCTCGGAACGCAGCCTGATTTTGTTGGATGAGATCGGCAGGGGCACCAGCACCTATGACGGTATTTCCATCGCTTGGGCCATAGCCGAATACCTGCATGAACATCCTTCTCGGGCCAAAACCCTTTTTGCGACCCATTACCACGAGCTGAACGATATGACCAACGCCTTTGAGCGCATCAAAAACTACAATGTTTCGGTCAAGGAGTTGAAAGATCAGGTACTGTTTATGCGCAAATTGGTGCCCGGAGGCAGCGAACACAGCTTCGGTATTCATGTGGCCAAAATGGCTGGGGTACCCAAGCAGGTAATCCAAAAGGCCAATAAAATTCTCAAAAAACTGGAGCAATCGCACCGCAGTGAAGCAGTGTCCGATTCGTTGGAGGCCGTTCAAAACGAAATGCAATTGAGCTTTTTTAATTTGGACGACCCCTTGTTGGAAGAAATCAAGGACGAGATCCTGCATTTAGACATCGATACCCTGACCCCGGTGGAAGCCTTGATGAAATTGAATGAAATCAAGCGCTTGCTCACCAAAAAGAAAAAGGCCAGTTCTTAGGCCCGAAGAATACCCAATAAAACCCTTTTATTTATTGTGTTTGGAAGCCATTTACCGAAGTTTCCCCATATTATTCAGCTTAAAAAATTCTTTGCGATTTGTAGAAATGTATTAAATTTACATCCGCGCTTTTAACAAGGCGAACGTTCTCTAAAATGCGAAAATAGCTCAGTTGGTAGAGCATCACCTTGCCAAGGTGGAGGTCGCGGGTTCGAATCCCGTTTTTCGCTCAAAAGACGCTGCTTGCAGCGTTTTTTTGTTTAAGTCCTGCTCGAGTGGTGGAATTGGTAGACACGCCGGACTTAAAATCCTGTGGGCATTTTGCCCGTGCGGGTTCAAGTCCCGCCTCGAGTACGAATAAATGGAAAACCAAGGTGAAATCCTTGGTTTTTTTATGGGATAAAACGAACCAAACCCGTTTGAGTGAAGTTTTATTTTAAAAAAACCAATTCTTACAGAATTGGTTTTTCATTTTCAACACGTTCGGGCTGGGACTCTGCGCAGCGAATTCCCGCCTCGAGTATAAGGTCTCATTTATGAATTCGGCGTAGGATGATTCGGAAAAATGGTTCCGTAATGGAAAACAGCCGCTAATTTTGCCTTAGTCTTCGTAATAATTCTTCAGCCGAACCGTATGACAGCCCTCGATGTGCCCTGTATTTATAACTCATATTCACTATCAACTTCTTTAGCCATTTGTTCCAATGACTCGAATTGATAGTCAAAAGCATACATGAAAATTTCTGCATCGTCATTGTCAAGTAACTCATTTTTTTCGTGCCAAATTTTCATTTTTTCAAGGATATAATGTATTATCCTTAAAGTATCTTCAATTCCTGCCGGAATTTCATCATTAAATCTTTTGTTTAATTCTTCTTGAAACTTCAATAATTTATCGTTAACCTCACTAATTCCCCACTCAGCTTGAAAACCCCTATGTTCGTCATGATATCCTCTTTTCATTAATTGAATAGCATAGTTAAGTCCAGATATTAAGTCATAAAGCTTTATCATTTTGAATTCCTTTTTATGAAGTTCTATATTTTCAAGAACTAATTCATTCAAATTGTCCAATACTTGATGAGCAAATTGTTCTTGTTTGACTATGAATTTCTGTAGGTCAACTTTCATTCTGACAAATTCAGGTTTATACCCACCATATTCAAATTCAAATTTCGAGTTGGGTCCTTTGTCAATGAAGTAAAATTCTTTTCCTCCTTTCCGATTTGAAGGATGACCAACAATGTCGTTCCTAACTTCCCTAATTTTTGAGATAAGTTCATATCCTCTGAAAAAATCAGCAGACTTTAGTTTTTGTTTATTGGAAATTGAGCGAAACAAATAAAAAAGTCCATCTTGTTGACCAAAAAATGCTTGGAGAACCCCATAAATAGAGAGTATTGACCTGCGCTGCTCATTTCTTACTAATTTTTTGAATTCATCTATCGCATCTTGGCAATCCTCAATTTGGTCAATTGAAATGAATGTTTGTTCATAATGTCCAAAAGATGCATCGAAATGATTATTTCTAAACATCCGATCATGAATCTTTGTATTGAAGTTTCTACACTTTTCCTGAATGGTCATTTATATATAGCACAATGGTTTTGGCTCTTGTTTCTTTACGGATTGGTTTGCTGGTATCATTCCGCGTCAACCACAAATTAAGAAAATAGACACTAAATCCCGATTGGGAATTTCAACCGTATTGAACTATATCTGTTATTGAGTTCAGTACAACTTATTAATTATTACATTCTTTACAACGATAATTGAAACTTTCAAAAATCTCTTCATAGTTAAAACATCCTTTATCAACTAAAACATAGTATTTGTCACAAGCATTTTCATCGCAAAAGTCTTGTGCGAACCTATCAATTTTTTCATCAGTATTATATGTTTCATACCATCTGTCAAACTGTAATTCTCTTGAACATTCTCTACCATCAGAGTCATCACAGCGATACATTATTCCATTGCAACTTTCACTAAGAATTTCGCCAAATATTTTAAATATTGTCGCTCCAACTCTATAATCTTTCGGACAATTTTTATCAGCACAAACTATATCAACCTCCAATATATCTTTGCATTCAGAACAATGTTCTTCGAAAAATCTTTCACTAAACTTGAATACAACTCTATAAATATTATGGTTATCTGTGACGAATGAAAATTCCAAATCTGAAACTCTTGTTATTTCATAAGAACCGAATTTTTTCATTTAAAATTGCTGTATTTACAGAAGTTAATTACTCTTCAATTATTCTAATTAGGTTGATTAAATTTATACAAGATGAGCTACATAATTTAGCAAGTTTCAGGTTCGCTGTTCTTTTATGAGTTAATTCATTCGATAATGAGTTCGTTGCTCGAGCGTATCGTCTTAATCCTTCATTTTCACCCCCGGGTAGTTCAACTGCTTTATAGGAATCCAACATCCTTTTAGCATCGGTCGCTGAAGGTTCAATTCCATCTAATGGTGGATGTATTTCTTTATGATAAACCTCTTGCCCAGAGAAATAATAGTTTCTCTATATAACAATCCAATAGCTTGAAATTGTTCCTCATTTTGAGCTTCAGATAAACTTAGTCTTATTTCCCCCACAGAACGTTCTAATCGTTCCCAACCCTCAAGTTCGATTTCTAATCCTTGAGCGTTATTATGATTTTCAGCTGCAATGAGCTATACAAATAATTCTAAGCGGTTTTTATTCCGATTTTATTTATCCAAATAGTTTAATGTCATCCCCAAATCCTTTATTCTCTTCTGTCAATTCCGTAACTCCAATAAACAATGCATCTATTTTCATTTCATGAACATGCTTATTCACTATTAAACTAGAAACTTGAGCGTCATCTTCGAAGGCTACTCCAGTTAATCCATCCAAAATTGTTTTCGCAAGATTATCAATGTCAACTTCTTTAAACCGACTTTCTTTAACTGAAAAAGATAAAACGACTTCAACAATTGCTGGTCTTTTAATTATTCCCTTTTCTTTAAAAGCTTTGGTTGCATATTTGCTAACAAGCTCTTTCATTTCTTGAATTGAGTTTTTATCTTCTTTTCTTTCGTAAATGTTTTTTAGTTCGACTTCATGCCCGTCCTCGTCTATTTCAAATGCTTTTAAAGGTTTGAACTTATCTTGTTTTGTTGGAATTGGTTTTCCTCCATAAAACCCGAATAGAATTTCAATTTTTGGGTTTTGATGATAAGTAATAAATTTTTCTGCCATCTATTTTAGTTTTTTTAGAAAATAATATTCGTTCTAATTTTTTACCAAGAGGTTTATCTTAATTCGTCTTTAGCTTCTTTAATGTTAATTCTAGCATTGTAACCATGCTTTTCAAGCAGATATAGTAAATTCCCCCCGTTTAATAATGTTATTGGCTTGTCTTTTGCAAATTTGAATGAATCAGAACCGTAATCGGAAGTAGTAACTAAAATTCCTTTGGTAGCACCTTCATTCATAACTGTCCCATACAAATCTCTAACAGCTGAAACCCCAACTATGTTTGTATATCTTTTGGCTTGAATTACAATTTTTCCACCTCGGATTGGGTCAGGGTCAAATGCGATTGCATCTACGCCGCCATCTCTACTCGACTGTGTTACTTTAACTTCTCCACCATTCTTGCTAAACTCTTTCTCAAAAATTTCTCTTATTAAATGTTCAAACTCCTCCCAATGCATAGAGGCTAAATTAGTTGAAGAAGTAATGTAAATTTCTTGAGATGATACAAATCGGTCGTCCTCATTTGAAATTGCAATAATCGGTTTAATAGGTGTTAGGCTACTTATTTTATTTGCAGAAATTCCCTTTAAACTTTTAAAACATTCTTTAGGGTGAACTTCGGATAAATTTATGGTTCCAAATTCATTCTTATCACATACCACAGAGAGAATACAAGACTTATTATAAAGCCCTGTTGCCTTGTTAATTGCATTTGTCCAGCCATTGAAAACTACTGACTCAAGTACGTTTATCAAATCATTTTTATAGGTAATATCTATGACATCAAGAACAATTCTGTAAATGATGTCACTGTATAACTTGTCAAGTTCTCTTCCAGAGTATTTTATTTCCTTGTATTCATTTCGGGTTTTTATGTATCGGAATTCCTTTGTCACAGGAAATTGCTTAATTAATGGAAGCTGGTATTCTATTATAAGAACATTATTCTCCTTGTTGTAGTCAGTTAAAACATTTTTAGGGAAGTTTGGATCATAGACTAATTTTTCTAATATTTTTTTGTGGTATTCTGCTATTGAACTCTTGTCTTTCTTATAGTATTTGGATTTTAACAAATCCACGCCGGAATTTTCCAGTTTTTGACTTTCTATGAATTTTTCATACTCTATATTCCATTTTTCACCTTTCTGCGTATAGCTCAATATTAGTTCGGAAATCCTATTCTCTATGAAATCAACATTATCATTGTAAATTATCTTAATGCTTTTATTTAATTCTTTTTTCTTTTTCTCGACCTCCTCTGAACGTTTATCTTTTATTTCCCCTGTTTGAATATAATCTGGTTGTTCGATTTTTTCTAGTGACTTAACTTTTTCCAGAAATAGTTTGTTTGTGTTTACAGATTTAAATTCTTCAGAGGTATAAAGTAAATCCCATATTTCATTCGATTTTATTGTGTCTGTTTTGAGAATATTTTGAAGTTTTGATATTGCTTCAATTGGATCATAAGAACCACTAAACTTTTCAGAATCTTTCTCTAAGATTCCCAAATCATTTTCAATTTCTCGGAGCGAAGACAATAAGCTTTCTTTATCGCTTTCAATTTTAACCTTCTGTTTTTCATATTTTTCATTGAGATCTTTTAAAATGGCATTATGAAGATCAAGTTCTTTCTGTTTTCTTGAATCTTGATTTTCTATAAGCTTTAATATGGCAAATATGATTATGACAACTCCGACAATTGAACCTATAATAACAATATTTTCTACGACGAACTCAAAGATTTTTATGATTATCAAGGTCAATAGTCCTACTAGGATTAGAAGCGCACTTCCTTTATCATTTCTTCTTGCCATTTGTTCAATTCGATAAAAAGTTATGTCAAATGCATCAGCTAGGTTGACTTATTCTGGTCAGACAATATCTTCTAACCAATTAGATGTAATACTATTTATTAGTTGTCGAATGATAAATCTCTCTCCAATTTTGGTGCTGGTTTGTTCCAGTTGGTCATGTTCTGAACCACCCCTTCGTAATAGTTCAATACATTTTTGTCCATTAATTGAACAAACTTCTTTACGCTGCCAAATGATGCACCCAGATCAGTTAGGAAGGTGATATGGAAGGCCTGAACCTCTTTACCCTTCGTCAAATCATTAAGAGAATCAAGATCATTTAAATTGAGAATAAGATTTTCCCTGGCAAATTTGACATCCGCCTCCAACCATAGGTCTTTTTGAATCTTATTAAAAGATGTTTCGCTTTTGGTTTTAGAATTTTCCAACTGCCTAATTATCCAACTGTTTCTTGCTACTGTTCCCTTATTTAAAGGGGGTGTCACTTTGACCGACATGGCACATGTACGTTTCTCAAAATCTAATCGTATTCGAATATCGGACACTGAGTCTTTTACACTCAGATTTCCATTTAAGACAAAGTTTTGAGCAAGTTTCTTAATGTCTTCTTTTAGGGAATTATCCGTCCTATTTGTTGACTTGACCAGTACACCCAATTTTCTGCTGAGCAGAAGTGCCATGTCTTTTTCCTCTTGGTGCCAACTCACCACCGCCTCTTCAACCATGGGGTCGCTTAGCCTGAGTTTCTTGTTAGCTTTAATCGCCTCCAAGGTTTCTTTCCAACCCACCTTCATACTATGAAAACCGACAACCCCAGAAATTGGGCTATCAAAGTAACTGAGTACTTCGCGCATGATTTCAATCTGGTCTTCGTCTTTTATGTTATGCTCGTTTTTAAAGAGAAGCAATTGGCCCCGAGTTAAAATGTAGGTCCATGATAAATGGTACAGACTTATACTCTTGGGCACTCTAATAGTTAGGGGAGAATGGTTTGGGTTGGAGACAAATTCGTTCGAAACTGTCACCATGGTTCGTACACCAAGACTTTTGGCAATTTTGATATACGTCTCAACTTGACCAACATCTATGCCGTTCGTTTTACTCTTCATCTCAAAGAACGCGACCTCTTTCACCTTACCTGAAGTGATATTGACCACCATACCATCTATTCGAGAGTTACTTATGTCCGGAAAGACAACCTCGGTCAAATAAAACAATTTGCCTGAACGTGATAATTTTAAATCCTTGAAAACGCCTTGCCTGAATTCATCCACCAATCGGAGGGTAGAAAGAAAAATTGAAGTCAATGCCATTTCATCACCGGTCTTCAAAGTTGGGATCAACTTGGCCGTCTGCGCCTTGATCTGACCCGTTTCAATGAAATGTTCAAATTGTTCTTTTTTGATGCCAACCAGTTTGGTCAACTTCTTTCTAAACATGGTTCTACGAATTGGTTAGTATATATAATACAGGGGGAGGTTTACAATATATATAATAGAATCGTAAGTTAATGATATGCGTTTTAAACTTATTGAATGAAATCCACAGAATTTATATGGTTTTTCTTCAATGTTTTGGCACTTCTTTAATTCATAACAATAATTGAATTTTATGTTTTTCGTAAAGAAGATTGACTACGCCAACTATTATTTTGCTTAATCCACCTGCACCAAGAGTAAATTTAGAGTGCATTTTCTGGATGAATAAAATTGCTATTTGTTAAATTATTTAAATTTTTTTAAATATATATTTGCTATTTGTAAAAGTATTACTATCTTTAAGACATCTATAAGTTCTTTGATTTCAAATAAAGTATTTGTCGTTGATTACCATTTCTGGTTTTGCAAAAAATGGGAAATGGTTTACTTAAAATGATGTTTATTGAATAGGAAAATTAGGTTAAAGCAGGTTGACTTTAACACCTAGGTTAACTAGGTCCAACTTCTGGATTTAATTAGTAATGTAGCGTACTCTGTTAAGTTCCGAAATATCAACAAGCACTTCCCCGTCACATTATAAGTGTGAAGAAAGTGCAAAAAGTCATATCTATTACAGATGATTGATATGTCTTTTCTTTTTCATTTTTCTATGTATAAACTTTTAGTCTAATTGATTCTATATAATTGATTTAACTGAAATCACATAAGGGGCGTGGTCATTTTAGCCATTGGTTTTAATATAGTTTTCATCGCGACGGATAATCATTAATGTCTCAATGGGTTCTTAACAGTGGTGATGTAAAACTCAAGAATTGATTTGAGCAAGACAAATACGATTCGCATGAAAAATTTGGGCTACAACATTGAAGAGCTAATTAAGGTCATTGATCACATTTTAGAAAATGACCTTATTACTTCCGAAGGTGATAAGAGTAGGTTGCTTTACATCAAATCTCTGGTTTTTGAACATCAGAAGAAATTATGTGCCTGTGATGACTCGGTATCAAACAAGGAAGATGAGTGTAATTCCAATTTGTGGAAAGAATTAATCCGTGACATTTTGAGAATCTTATTGGAAATTTTTTTAAGAGGGGGCGGACCATATTTTTAACCATGAAAGAAGTTGGAGAAGTAATAAAGGAATTGAGAAATAGAGCAGGTTATTCACAGGCTGAATTTGCAAGTGCTTGTTCTATTTCTCCTTCCTATATGTCTCAAATCGAGTCTGGAAGGTTACCTCACCTTAATAATCTTCGAAAAATTGCAGAAGTACTCGATATCCCAGTACAATTAATCTACTTTTTAAGTTTAAAACCAGAAAATATTAAGGAAGAGAAGAGAGAAGCATTTGAACTAATATTTCCAGCAGTAAAAGAAATGATGGTAAAAACTTTAATGGATAACTAATTTGCCACCTTTTCTTAATTAAGTTAAACATAGAACATTTTCCTGCAATATTTATTTCTAAAATCATACCTCAATCAAAAAGGTTGGTCTTGGGTTTCTCCGGATAGGCAATTGCAATCTGCTCGTAGTGCACCGGATCTATAATCTCAGGGCGGTTGGGGTCAATCGTACGTGAATACAGCTCTTTGGTCACCGGGTAGGCCTCCAATTCGCCTTCGAAAAGGTCATCCGTGATCATGGCCTGTACTTCATCTGCCGTAAGGCCATTGTACAACCATTCGTCTTTGTTCCCGTAATCGATAATGACGGGTCGCCTTCTTTTATCGTTGTGGATTTCGGCAAATAGAGGGGTGGCTTCTTTGGTCAGTACCGAGAAGGTTCTTCTGCCATCTGCCGTATTGGTATAGATACCTGCCAAAAACAGGGGGTCGTCATCTTTTCGTTTGAAATAAAAGGGCACCTTAAAATCTTTGCCCTTAACCTTAACTTTCGTATTGTGCGGTTCAAAGAACCCATCAACGGGAATCAAACAACGCTGGTTTTCCCAGGCGTACCGATAAATGAAATGGTCAAAAAGCTTTTCAGATTTCGAATTGAGCCCCCCAAAGGTCTTGGGGTTTTTGAAATATTCTTTGTAATCGGCCTGCTTTTCTTTTGCGGGCATGATGCCCCACATATTGGGCGATAAAAAATCGGGGCGTTCTTGGGTGATCGTCCACATAATGGGATGGCTCCACCCATTGGCACTGAAATAGATCAATTCAAGGTCATCGGGCACCTCGCCCAAGGAGGCGCGCAAATTGGCCCATTCTTGAAGGTCTTTTTTCTTTCTTGATTGCCGGGTGTTGTAGCACATCCGATTAAGATAGAAAATTTACCGATACGATAAGATTGGGTTGTAACAAGGAGCCCAGTTATCCAACGAAACTAACCCTAAATGATTAGCCGGTTGCAGCCACGGCTGGCTTACTTTTTTAAGCCCACGATGTCCTCTAAGAAGGCATTGGTCTCTTTGCGAACCGAGGCCACATCTTTTGAAGAAATATAGGAGGTCATGACATGGTCGCCCGCCTCAGGAAAGGCCACTTTTTCCTTTTGTGCCAAGGGGGTGCCCAAATCGTCAAACATCTCGAGCATGGCGGGTACCGAAACGACACTGTCTTGGTGAATGTCGTCTTTGTAGTAATACCCCATAAAAACGGGCTGTGTGACTGCGGCAAAGGCCTCTTCGGTCATGGTGACATCCAAAAGGGCCTGCAAATGGGTCAGCGCCTCAATGCGGTATTTGGTGGTCCAGTATTGGTTTTTAAGGTCGATATCGGTATCAAACTCATGATAGTCGCTGCCTTTTACAGCCCGAAGCACCTGCAGCCCCCACGGCCCGGACATAAACTTGGCATTGGGATCAAATATTTCAATATTGGGTGAATACAACAACAAAGCAGCCACATCAGGGTCGTTTTTGGCCAAATGAAGGGCCAAGGTGCCTCCGGTAGAGGTGCCCATTAAAATGACCTTTTCCCCCAATTGCTTGCCCACCGCCAAGGCTTCTTCAGCCGACTCGAGCAAGGTCTCGGCCGTCAGCTCCAACATGGGCTCTTCTTCGGTAATACCATGGCCCGCCAATCTTGGTAGGTACAAGTTGCAACCGTAACGCTTGGCGGTTTCGGTATGTACGGGATCACCCTCTTCTTGACTTGCCGACCAGCCATGAAGGTACACGATGCTGTAGGCCGTTTTTTGGGGAATGCTGTCGAACCAGATAATCCGTGCCTCATTGTCCGATTTGATATTGGGAACGGCAGCCTCATGCTGTGCGATCTGTTGTTCAAGAGCCCTTAGGTCAGCGGGTACCTCAGGTGTTTTTTGGTCCAAACTGGGCTGTTCGACCTTGGGGCCGAGCAGAAAAACTACCACCATGAGGCCCAACACTACGGCCAATACCTTAACCAATTTGAACAAAATTCTTTTCATGTGCTTTCTATTTTACTCGCAGTCCAAAGCATAGCCATCCTCATCATCTTTGCTCCAATCCGTAGGGATGGCGTCCAATTGGGTCTGATTGACCAAGATACAGGTCAAGGGATTGCCCACGACCGTAAAATCAGTTAATGCAGGGTTATTGGATACATCTATGGATGCCAGGTTATTTTCTGAAAGATTGAGCAATTGCAAGGCCCCATTGTCAACTACATTAATCGCGGTCAACGCATTGCGATCGGCCCCCACCTTTTCTAAAATGGTCAATCCCATAAGGTTGAGATTGTCTATCACATTGTCTTCGACCCATAAAAACTTTAGGGTGGGCACTCCGCTCACATCAACCGTGCTCAGGTTGTTGTTACGGGCACTGAGGTTTTCCAATTGTACAAATCCTTCTATACCCGATAAATTGGTAATGCCCTTATCATCGACCACCAAACTGGTCACATCATCAATGCGATCATTGCGGACCTCACCATCAACCAAATCATCAATATCCAAATCGACCAAGGCCTGTTCAAAATTACTATCGGCAATGGCTGTTGTGGCAACCTGTTGTGGGCTGTCATCTTCTGCAGGTGGGATTACCGTATTTTCGCTGTCGGTAGAACAGCCTAAAACCGTCATACCTAGTACGACCGTAAAGATTATTTTGATTGTTTTCATAGCGGTTCAAAAATACTATTTTTTACAATAGGTATTTTATGGTAAATTCAGGGCGTATTGAAGTACTATGGGCAAGGCATTGCGCTTGTTAAAACTCTTGGGGCCCGGCCTGTTGTTTGCCAGCATGGCCATCGGAACATCGCATTTGGTTTTATCTACCAAAGGTGGGGCCCAATACGGTTGGGTGATGGTCATCCCCATCATTTTGGCCAATGTATTAAAGTATCCCTTTTTTGAATTTGGGATCCGTTATACCCACGTTACCGAAAAAACGCTAATTCAAGGCTACTCCAACCTCGGCAAGGGGTATTTATGGACCTATACCCTGGTGACCCTGGTATCTACCTTTACCATTTTGGCCGCTTTGTACGTGGTCACCGCCGGACTCTTTATTAACCTGTTCCAAATTTCGGAGGTATCGGTAAGCCTGGCTGCCCTGGGCTTGTTCGTTTTTATCAGTGCCATTTTGATCGTTGGCCGTTATCGGTTTTTAGAAAATTCACTCAAATTGGTCATTGCCGTGCTCTTTGTCGCCCTTTTGGTAACAACCGTCTTGGTATTGGTCAAGGGACCTATGTCAGATACCACTAATTTTGAGCGGCCCCATATCTTCAACGAGGTAGGCGTACTGTTCTTGATCAGTTTGGTCGGCTGGATGCCCACGGCGGTCGAAGCTTCAGGCTGGGTAAGCCTTTGGAGTATCGAAAAGCTTAAAACCGCAAAACAAAAACCCACCTTAAAGGAAGCCCTTGGCGAATTCAACTTGGGTTATTTTTTAACCGCCGTTTTGGCCATTTTCTTTTTGGTGATCGGTTGGATGACGTTTTACGGTACCGGTATCGAGTTAAGTGGCAATGCCACCACCTTTGCCGATCAGGTGGTCACCTTATTCACCACCCATATTGGAGATTGGGCGTACATCATCATTGCCGTGGCAGCCTTTGCCACCATGTTCAGTACCTGCATGACAGCCCATGATGCAGTTTCACGGGTAAGTTTGGATGTATTGGGCAAATTGATGCCCACGAAAAAAGTATTCGAAAAGAAATCTGCCTTTGTGCTTATGGTGCTGCTTATGGCCGCCATCAACTGGATGGTCATTTCCATTTTTAGCGCCAATATGGGCAACCTGGTTGCCTTGGCCACCTTTGTTTCGTTTGTGATGGCCCCCATTATAGGGTGGATGAATCTAAAAGCGGTTATGGGTGATGATATGCCCTTGGAACAACGCCCAAAACTAGGGTTGCGCATCTTGACCTACCTCGGAATGGTCTTCCTTGCTGCATTTGCGCTGTACTACTGCTATATTCTGTTGCAATAGCCCCTAAAAGTCACCTACTGAAAGAGTAAATTGTCGTTGAGCACCACGATCAGCGAGCGCTGATTTTGTTGGTGCATGATTTCGATGCAAAAGGCGCCATTGGTACAATTATTCAACAGTTTTTCTTCACCAAAGCCCATCGAATACAACACATTGGAGGCTGATACCCCATTATCGATCAAATACTTTTTAATGGCATCAGATCTGCCCTTGGTCAGCCTATAGTTGGTACTGGATCCCCCGCGACTGTCGGTATAGGTTTCAATGCGCAATTGCACCTGCGGAAAGTGTTTTACAAAATCAACAACCTTATCCAATTCTTTAATGATGATCGGATTGAGTTCGGTGCGATTTCTACCAAAATAAAACTTATTGAGTTTGACCACTTTTTGACCTTCTTTTTCCTCTATGAGATCATTGTAGTAGGCCAAATCAACATCTACCTTAAAATTGGTTTCTTGATCTGAACCCGTCACGAATTGAAGCTCTTCGGTGAAGGTGGAGTGGCGGTCTTTTTTTGCCTGCAATATGACGGCATCACGCCAAGGGATTTCGATGCGGTAAGAACCATCGGCACTGGAATAGGTCTCTTTGAGCAAGTTTCCTTCCTTGTCCAATAGGCGCACCGCTGCTTTGCCGATAGGGGTTGCCTTGGTATCGGGTTTGGCTACCACACCACGAAGTGTGATGGTCTGCAGACCTGGTTTTTGGGCCACCTTAAAGCCATAAATATCGTCTTTGCCCTTGCCACCGTCACGGTTTGAGGAAAAGTACCCCAAAAGCCCTTCGCCATCATCACGCATGATAAAACCAAAATCATCTTTGGCAGAGTTTACCTTCGGCCCTAAATTGACGGGAATGCTAAAATTTTCTTCATCTTCAATATTGCTGCGGTAAATATCCATACCCCCCAAGCCATAAAAGACATCGGAAGCAAAATACAGGCTATTTTCAAAGATATAAGGTGCGATTTCGTTTCCTGGGGAGTTAACGCGCGGCCCGAGATTGATCGGTGCCGACATTACCTGACCGTTATTGGTGTAAATGAAATAAATATCCGTACCGCCATAACTATCCTCAAAGTTGGCCGCAAAGTACAATTTGCCCGTTTGTTCATCATAGAAGGGATAGTAAAATGAGGTACTCAAATCCCTTAAGATCAATCGGAAGGGGCCATCAATGTTTTGCATGCCAATCGCCAGGGCGTTCTTGCCCCGATCGTCGAAAGCGAGTTTTCCGCCTTTATCCGTATTGGAAAGCACATACAACAGACTATTCAAGGATTCCGAAAAATAAGGTGTTGCCTTGTGGTAATCCGATTGGGGAATGCCATCAAAAGGATTGGGATTCAAAATTTGTTTGTCGTTGCCAATACGTCCAACATAGATATCCAAAAAAGACTCTCCCATCGGGGCGTAATTGGGCTTTTTTTCTTGGGGTCGACCACTACTGAAAAGTAATTTGTCGCCAAAAAATGCCGGCGAAAAATCAGATTGCGGACTGTTGCTGGCAACATTGAAGAGTTCAAAATCTAGTCCGTTCTCGTCTTCCGATTGCAACAATTCAAGGTTAAAATCGGCATTTTCAAGCAGCTCTTGCCCCAATTCTGTTGATTTGGTCTCCAGTACGGCTAGTACGCGGTTGCGATCCCCAACATTGGAAAAACTCTGGAGCATTTTGTTGAAATGGTGATTGCCCATTAGGGAATCTTGCTTGAACATTTCAAAATAGAGTTCCGACGCCTTTTGGTAAGCACTGGTTTGAAAGTAAGCATCGGCCAAATTTAGCTTCTGTAAGGGACTTAAGCCCTTTTCAGACATTTCCGCTTCATAGGCCTGAACGGCCTGACCATAGGCATACTGAAAGAAAAAGGCATCGCCCTTGGAGCGTTTTCCTTGACCCCATGTTGTCGCACAGGCCAAAAAGGCCATCACAAACGGTATGTACAACTTTGATACCTTCATGTTAAAAGAATCTTGGTGAATCAATTTGTTTCGGTTTTCCTTTCAATTTTTTGTTCTTGTTTCTGGAATTCGAATCGGATCGCCCGCCGCCTCGGCCCAGATAAAATTTCAATATGGCCTCATGGGTGCCCCCTGAGAATTCACCCAAGCCATTGGTATTGTAATCATAGGCATAGCCCAAAAACAGCCCATTCGAAATCTGAAATCCGGCCAAGCCACTAAAGGCATTATCGAAACGGTAGGATGCGCCCACCGTCAAGGCATCAATAAACAAGAAATTGGCCGAAAGATTCACGTTCACCGGAGCCCCGTTGATGTAGTTAATGAGAAATGCCGGTTTGAACTTGGTTCGATCGGCAAGGTCAAAAACAAAACCTCCAATAAAATTGTATTGCATTTTTTCGGTCACCAAGGTGGCCGTTTCCTCATTCAGTAATATATCTGTCAAAAAATTGGGGACAGATAGCCCTAAATACCAACTTTCATCATAAAGAAAAAGACCCGCACCAAGGGTGGGATTAAAATTACTCAACTCTTGTTGACTCACTGTTGGCTCCCCAGGATTTTGAAAATTTCCTTCTGAAAAATCAAGATTGAAAAGCGCTCCCCCAGCATCGATTCCGAAAGACATTTTACTGGTTTCAGATAAGTTGATCTGGTACGAATAGGCCACATCAATAAATGTTTGCTTAACCGGCCCCAGTTCATCGTTTACGACATTGAAGCCCAGTCCCATTTTTTCATTGTTCATGGGAAAATTGGCTCCAAAGCGGATATTGCGGGGTGCCCCGGGAATGTCGACCCATTGCGCACGGTACAAACCGGAGATTTCGGCATCTTCAACCGAAGCCGCATAGGCAGGATTAAAGCTCCCTATATTGTACATGTATTGGGTGTACTGCGGTTCTTGTTGTGCATGGCACAACAGTAGCCCGGCCCAGAGGGTGATGAACCCACAAACAACTTGATTTTTCAATTTTAGTTTCATGAATAGTGTTTGGGGTTATCTTACAATTTGAATCCAGCCCTTGGTAGGATCGGAACCATCGCCAAGATCTAAAATATAAAAATACGTTCCTTTGGGCAAAGCCCCATTTTTACCGCTACCGTCCCATGTTCCATCATAGCCTCGGGCCTCAAAAACACTACTGCCCCAACGATCAAATACCTGAAACGAATTATCGGGATAATTTTCAGAACAGTTCAATACCAAAAAGTCGTTTATACCATCACCATTGGGTGAGAACATATTGCAAATGGTACCGCAGTCTGCGCATGGGCTTAGGTTCACCTGAACCTCTACCGTTGAACTGTTATTGGAGAGCCCACCATCTATCGGGAACGAATCGGTCAATGAAGCCGTATTCGACAAGGTACCCGCGCGTTGCACGGTTACCGTCAACGCTAGGGCTATGCTTTCTTCAGGAAGAATCTCATCAAGCAGCCAAATCCCTGTATCTACATCATAAACGCCTTGTTCGGCCACATGCGACACATAGGTAAATCCGGAATCAGGTGCTATAAAATCGGTTATGGTGGTATTGATGACCCGATCAAGGGTCAAGTTGGTCACCGTGATGGTAAACGTAATGTTGGCATTGATCAAGGGAACCGGGTTGCTCACTGTTTTGACAATCTCAAGATCAATGGGTTCCGCATCACAATCTGGCGTCAAAAAGGGATCACAGTTGTCCAAGGGATCACTGGGGCCAACTGGCACAGCTTCGGTATTGGGATCATCGATCACCAACACTTCTTCCCCATCGGTCAAACCGTCACCATCAGAATCTGGATTGTTGGGGTCCGTACCCAAATCAATTTCTTCCCCATCGGTCAAGCCATCATTGTCGGTGTCGACGATACAATCGGTAACACTAATGGTGACCTCAACCGACTGATCCGTACATGGTGCTACTGCCGTATTGGTGGTAAAGGTAAAGATGTAATCCCCATCGGGTGCTCCTTCAAAATCTACCTCGTTGTTGGCATTGATGCTAATGCTACCTCCAGAAGGGTCTGTGGTTATCGACCATACCCCAGCGCCGGCATCGGTAAGAGTGCCATCTAAATCAATAAGGGTTGGGCCCCCATTGCCGGCCACATTACAGGCAAAGGTATCTGTTGGTATACCCGGATTGGGTTCGTCATTGATAACAGCGATCACCTCAACACGTTCTGAGGTACAACCATTTGCCGTTGCCTCTACGTAAAAGGAGGTGGTCGCACTGATATTAGGCGTGACAAAGGTCGTTCCCGAATCTAATATTGTTCCGCCGGTCGGCGTATCGTACCAATTTAAGGTACCTCCGACACTCACCGTGGCTGATAGGGTCAGCATGCCCTCGCCACAATTGGTGGCCCCCGCCGTACTTTCTACGCTTGGGGTGGTATTTATGACCAAGGTCACTTCTACATTTGGGCTAAAACAGTCTTCGTCAGTATCCCTAAAAAACCCAAAATAGGTACCCGGTGCATTCACCTGACTGTTAATATAGGCAGCCTCATTCGCTTGGTTGGGTTGGGTACTCCAAATCAATTCACTCCCAGCGGGAGGACTATTGGAGATATAAATATCTAGATCAACCTCAATGCTATCACAAAAATTAGTGTCTTGGGAAGCATCCAATTGTGGTGAGGGCAAACAGTTGTCGTCATCCAAAATGGTACCGGTTGCAGTTCCGTCGCCCGTTACGATTACATCATTTGAAGGAATCCCCAATACGGCAGTGAAGGTTTCACTGTCCTCCAATTCGGTATCATCAATAAGGGGTACGGAGATGCGCTGAATTTCCCCGGCATTGCCGGTAAAGGTGATCACACCTCCCGTGGCATCATAATCATCCCCATCTGTGGCCGTATTGTCAACCAAGGTATAGCTGACCGAAGTGCCTCCGGGTTTTTCAATATCAAGGGTAACCTGAAAATCCATCAGACCACTGTTTATATCTTCATCAGCCACTGCATTCGAAATGGTCAAACTAGCCTGGTCATTATCTTGGTTGGTGATTTGCAATTGCGGAATGTCGTCGCCTACGATCAACCCATAGGCCAAATCAAGGGAATTTACATCGCCTGTATTTACCTCATAGGTAATATCACCGTCATCAATCATATCATCCACGCCCGTGATGGTCACGTCTACACCAGTTTGCCAGTTTGTCGAAGTTAAGATGACCGCCGAGGGACCACTACCTTCCGAAGTATCATATTGATTTAAGGGAATGGTGACATCGTTGGTGGGTTCACTATCCAGGGTAAAGGTAAAGGTTGCTGCACCCCCAATTTCGGTGGTCACCCCAGAAGTAGGGGTTACATTAATACCTGCAGCATCATCATCAGTATTGGTAATGACTATCTGAGCGACATCGCCACCTACCAAGGCATTGTAATTGGCGTCACCAGAAGTTGGGTTACCCGTATTGATGGTATCGTCAACATCACCGTCGACAATCAAATCATCAACCCCCGTAATGGTCAAGGTCACCCCGGTATCCCATTCAGAAGGTTGGATCACTACTTGGTTTGCGCCAGAAGTTTCGGTAGGGTCATATTGGTTAATCGGAATGGTCACATCGGCCGTAGGTTCACTCGATAAGGTAAACGTTATTTCTGCTGTGCCTCCGGCCTCTGTTGTTGTGCCCGTGGTGGGTGTCACCACAATGCCAACCACATCGTCATCGAGAAAACTACTAACCCCTTCGTCAACAGAGATGTCGGCCTCAGCACTTTGGTTGGATAATCGTATGCCCACTTGCTCATCCGCTTCAGCGATAAAATCACCATCGGTGGTTACAGCAATAGTCTGGGAAAGGGTAGCCGTAGCTGCCGGGAAGGTCAATGTATTGGATTGGCCATCTTCGTTACCGCCTGAAATTTCATATTCAACTGTTACCGCCACAGAAGGATGCGGTTGATCTATGGTAACCGTAAAATTTATGGTAGCTGTACCCGTATTGCCCTCATTTACCGAGACTGGACTATCGATTGCTATATCGACCAAATCGTTATCTGCAATCACCACATCATCCCTATCATTCGCTGTATCGGGATCAATGGGAAAGGCCGTGCTACTTGAACTATTGATGACCACCCGGACGGTCTCGTTATCTTCGACCTCACTATCATCAATTGGGGTCAAAACAAGGGTTGCTGAATCATCACCATCGGCAATGGCGATGGTTCCGGGTAGGGCAACAAAATCATCTCCCTCGGTGGCATCGGTAATGCCTCCTAAAATATATCCTATGGTTACATCAGCACCCGTATTGTTGGTGCCCCCTAAATCAATGGTATACTCACCGGTTTCAACGCCCTCTTCGGCAGCCGTGGGATCCGTAGCCACAATGGTCACGTTTCCAACATCATTGTCTGCTATGGTCACGGTGGCGGTATCTGCCAAGGGATTTATCGCTACGGCCGGAACCGAATTGACCAAGGTAATGGTAACAGTTTCGTCACCTTCAATCAGCCCATCGTCAACGATACCGGTCACATCGACCAAAACATCATTATCACCAGTCAGAATGACTGCCGAACCCGAAAGGGCCGTATAATCACCTGTAGCGGTTGCGGTACCTGTTATGGTGTAATTAACCGTTATGTCTGCACCGGCCACAAAACCGCCGGTCTCAAAAATTCTAAATGTTCCAGGATCTGGACTTGTTTCAGAAGCTGCAGCATCAGTTGCTTCTACAGAAAGGCTTTGGGCATTCATTATTGAAATGCCTAAAAGAAAAATTGCCATGAGCAATGACAACCTCCGTGAAACAAGCAGGGGTTTTGGGACTACATTTGTCAATTTCAATTCCATAGTGTTTTAAATTGAATCCCGTAACGTTCAATTCATGCCTTGTAGGCTAAAATAAAGGGATCCAATATTAAGAAAAAACACCAGCCCCAACCAATAAAAAGGTCTAAATCTATCTTTTTCGGTCAAACTGCAAATAATTGGTATTAAATGGATTGCCTATAAAGAACCTGATTCGGTGGTTACATCGGCCGCTATTTTTTTGACCAACCCTTGCAATACCCTTCCTGGGCCAACTTCAACAAAGTGATTTGCACCGTCTTGAACCATATTTTGAACACTCTGTGTCCATTTCACTGGGGCCGTTAATTGGGCAATGAGGTTTTTCTTGATTTCCTGCGAATCGGTAACCGCAGTAGTGGCCACGTTCTGATAGATGGGACAACGTGGTTCTTTGAAATCTGTATTTTTTATGGCAGCTGCCAGTTCTTCGCGTGCTGGCTCCATCAATGGGGAATGGAAGGCCCCACCAACGGGCAATACAAGCGCACGACGCGCACCGGCTTCTTTCAGACTTTCACACGCCAAGTTTACCGCTTCAATTTCGCCCGAAATCACCAATTGCCCAGGACAATTGTAATTCGCAGCAACGACAACACCTTGGGTTGCGTCGCAAACTTCCTCTACAACGGCATCATCTAAGCCTAAGACCGCTGCCATGGTACTCGGCTGCAATTCACATGCCTTTTGCATGGCCATAGCACGTTGTGACACCAGTTTCAGACCATCTTCAAAATTCAATACCCCATTGGCCACAAGTGCCGAAAACTCCCCTAAGGAGTGCCCGGCCACCATACTTGGTTGAAATGCTTCACCCAGCACTTTACTCAAAATAACAGAGTGCAGAAAAATGGCGGGTTGGGTAACTTTGGTTTGCTTTAAGTCTTCGGGTGTTCCTTCGAACATCACATCGGTAATCGAAAAACCCAAAATATCATTGGCAGATTCAAAAAGTTCTTGGGCTTGCGGATTTTGCTCATACAGATCTAATCCCATACCCACGAATTGGGCTCCTTGACCAGGAAAAATATAGGCCTTCATACTAGTGTTCTTTAGAGCGGCAAAAATAGGAATTATTTAAACCAACTGCTGTACTTTACATAGTTGTTGGCGATCCGATCGATCTCTCCAGCGCTCAATTCGGGGCTGACATCTTTCAATTTTTTGGCTGGCATGCCGGCATAAATGGTACCCGAAGGTACATGAACCCCTTGCGTAACCACCGCACCCGCTGCGATAATCGAATTGCTCTCGATAACACAATCATCCATAACAATGGCACCCATACCGATAAGCACATTGTCTTTTATGGTGCAACCATGTACAATGGCATTGTGCCCAATAGACACATTATTACCAATGGTGGTCGGTGATTTTTGATAGGTGCAATGGATCACTGCCCCGTCTTGTACATTGACCTTGTTCCCCATTTTTATAAAATGCACATCGCCCCGTAATACAGCGTTGAACCAAATGCTGCATTGATTGCCCATTTGCACATCACCAACAATCGTTGCGTTTTCTGCGATAAAACAGTCGTCTCCCCATTGGGGAGATTTGCCATTAACCTCGTGTACTACCATATGTTCTTCTAATTAAAATATGAAAGGAGTTCAGACTTTCGTGAAGCTGAAACCGATAGCTCCTTGCCATTGGAAAGCACAACGCTCCCCCCTTTGCCCCTTTTGTATTTTTCCACTTCATTGACATTCACCAAATACGATTTATGGATCCTTGCAAAGGGAAATTCAGAAAGTGCTTCCTCAAAATATTTAAGGGTTTTGCTGACCAATATTTTCTTGTGCTCCAAATAAATTTCTGTGTAATTATCGTCTGCCTTGCAAAAATAAATATCCGACACATCGAGTACTTGAAAACCGTCTTGCTGGGGCAATGTGATCTTGCCCTCCGCTTTTTTGAGTTTGCTCTGTAACACCTTTCCCGCAAGGGACGATTCTTTTTTCTTGATGTCCCTCACATAATCAACGGCCTTCACCAATTCATCAATATTAATGGGTTTCATCAAATAATAGGCCGCGTGATTGTTAAGGGCATCCATGGCATAATGGTCATATGCGGTTACAAAGACCGTTTCGAAGGTACGGTTGGGCACTTGGTCCAAAAGGTCAAAAGCATTTCCAAAAGGCATTTCCACATCTAAAAAAACCAGATCTGGCTTGTGCTTTTTTATTTGCTCAAGCCCTTCCTTAATCGTGGCCCCTTCGCCTAAAAGTTCGACATCGGTACAATATTTGGCCAAGTAGTCTCGTATTATCTCTCGACTTTTGGCTTCATCTTCAACTATAATTGCGCTTAACTTCATCAATCCTTTTTTAATTGGAGTACCACCTTGGTTCCCGTTCCTTGGTCGTTCAAATCAGAAATTTTGACATCGACCTTATTCTTGTACATTTCATTTAAAATGGCAATCCGCCTTTTAATATTTCCCATGCCCTTTGACTTTTGACGCTTCTGATTGGACGTCTTAAGGGCCGCCGACTTTTTTCGTCCGATACCGTTATCGGCTATCTCAATTTGCAGGGTGTGCTCATTAATTTGGTCAAAATTGATATGTAAAAACCCCTTCTCTTCCTTATACCGAAGACCATGCCAAATGGCATTTTCAACATAGGGCTGCAAGAGCATTGGCGGTATCTCAAAGGAGTCAACATCCAAGCCTTCTTCGAGGTTAATTTTAAAATCAAATTTTTCAGGAAAACGTGAGTGTTCCAATTTCACATACAATTGAAGCAATTCCAATTCCTTGGACAAGGAAATAAAATCTTCTTCAGAATTTTCGAGAACCGTACGCATCAACACCGAAAACTCGCTTAAAAATCTGTTCGCACTGCGCTCGTCACTTTTGGCGATATAGTGATTCACCGAGTTCAAGGCATTAAAAATGAAATGGGGATTCATTTGTGTGCGCAAGGATTTCAAAGCCAATAAATTGTTGGCCAATTTTTGCTGTTTGGTACTGCGGTACAAGAAAAATGCCGTAAGCGCCAACAACAGCATCGCTCCAAGAAGGGAATATATCACCAATTGTTGCCTTTTATTGCGCTCCTCAGACAGCTGTTGCTCGGTTCGGGCCAAACTATATTTGCTTTGGGATAACTCTCGTTCTTGTTCTAGGCTCGATATCCGATTTTGTTTTGTGGTTATCTCACGGTTCAAGCGCGAGCCCAAGGAAATCTCCTGTTCTTTTCTGACGTACAAACTGTCTACCACGGCCACATAGTCTTGATAGGTTTCAAGGGCCTTGGAAAAATCACCCTGATTACGGTATACTTCCGACAGTTTTCGGGTCGCATCCTTCTGCACAACCAAATCGTCTTCACTATCTGCCTCAACAATACTTTTTTCTAAGTAGGGAATGGCTTCTGCAAGCTTGTCTTGCGCTACGTAGGCACTGGCAATCTTGTAGTTGATCCGTTGTGAAGTGATTGAATCTCCCCGAAAAACACTTTTTTGGTCCACCACGGCTTTTTCGGGCAGCTCTTCCAATTCTTTCAAACTTTTTTTCCGCAATTGGATTTCGTCATTGAACCGGCGTTTGCTATTGTAGAAATCAGCTACCTTTTCCTTTTCCTGTATGGCACGCTCTGGGTTTTGTTCTTCTGAAAGTGAGAGTGAGTTGTTAAAGTACCCTTCTGCCACCTGCAATCGATCAGCCAAGGCGTAGATTTCCGCAATCTTGGAATTCAGGTCGGTAATCTTGGGTGCAATTTGGTTTTTCTCCGCTATTTTCAAGGATTCTTGGTAAAAATCAATGGCTCTTTCTGTTTCCTGTCTACCTTTTGCCGCATCGCCCAAAAACTCATACAACTGTACCCTTTGGTAAGGAACCATGCCTTTTAACGCTACCAAAGGTGTCAAAACCGAGCTTGCTTGTTCAAAGTTTTGGTTCAACACATAGGTTTCTCCAAGTAATAGGGTGGTGCGAACCGTTTTGGTCTGATCCTGAGCATAATTGTAGTTATCGATGGCCAAATCATACTGTTTATGGTATTGATAGACTTCTCCAAGAACGCTGTACGAATTTGCCAAATCAGCCTTGTTTCCTCCCTTTCCCAAGACGGTAATCGCTTGAATCACAAATTCGATGCTCTTTTCTATATCTGTTTTTTTGTAGTGTTGGGCAGAATCTAAAAAAACACGATAGGCAACCACTTTGTTTTCTTGGCGGTTTGAATTGGAATATCCTTCCACGAGCACATCAATGTCTTCATCCGAAGTGATGCGATGTTTGACTGTTTCTATATCGGGGGATTCAAAAATTAATAGGTCGCCAATTGCGGCTTTTATTTTGAACTCACCCAGTCCGTTTGTAGTGGTATAGGCGCCTCTATCTGTTCGTATTTCGACACCTGATATTGCCGTATAGTTTTCCTTGCCCTTTACCGAACCCTCGATTTCCACTTGAACCTGCTCACTTTGGTTCTGGGAAAGAGCCACAGAAAAGACCATGAAAAAAAGCAAAACGATACCGTGCTTACGCCTCATAATCGGATAATTCTCATGGTAAACTTAGTCGATTTAAAGCGCATTAAAAAATGCGTTTATCCCGTAAATGGCTAAAAACAATGCTGTTTTGAGGGCTTTGCTCATCCCTATGGACCATTTACTCATTCAAGGGCAGAATTGCCTCATTGTCCATTTTTTTTAAAAAAACACAGGGCTACTTTCACTTAAAATTTTGAACATGAAAAATCAAAAAACTATGAAAAATTTCCAGAAAATGATGGTATTGGGTGTTTGTGTTTTGTCAACGACGCTCGCGTTCGGTTGCACCCTCAAAACCCATCAAAAGAACGAATCAAAAACCGTGCTTTTGACCAAAAACCACGAGCAACCCAAAAAGCAGTTTGTGAAAATAGCCTTGCTCTTGGATACAAGCAACAGTATGGATGGCCTCATCAATCAAGCAAAGGCCCAACTTTGGGATATTGTAAATGAATTTACCCATGCCCGATGTGGGAATGAAACCCGACCCCTTTTACAAATTGCCTTATATGAATACGGCAATGACAACCTTTCATCAAGGGAGGGGTATATCCGACAGGTCATCTCGTTTAGCAGTGATTTGGATGAGATTTCGGAGCAGTTGTTCTCGTTGACCACCAATGGCGGGGAAGAATTTTGTGGTCAAGTCATACATACCTCATTGGGGCAATTGGAATGGGGAAAAAATCCTGATGACCTCAAAATGATCTTTATTGCCGGAAATGAACCCTTTACCCAAGGAAAACTTGACTATAGGGATGCCACCTCCCAGGCCAAGGAAAAAGATGTCATTGTCAATACCATATTTTGTGGCAATTACAATCAAGGTATTGCCACCAACTGGAAAGATGGTGCATTGTTGACCGGTGGTGATTATATGGCCATTGACCACAACAGACAAATTGTTCACGTGGCCACCCCTTATGATGAGGTCATCATCAAACTAAATTCAAAGTTGAACCACACCTATATCGCCTATGGTTATATGGGGGCTTCCAAAATAAGTGCCCAAGCCCAGCAAGATGTCAATGCCTATAGCCTAAACGAGAGTGTAGCATTAAAAAGGGCCAAAAGCAAGAGTTCCAGATTGTATAACAATTCAAGCTGGGATTTGGTTGATGCCTCTGAAAGTGAAGATTTTGAAGTATCAAGTATCGACAAGAATGATTTGCCCAAAGAATTGGAAGGGAAGTCAGACGATGAAATCGAAAAGTATATCGAAGAAAAAAAGTCTGAACGCAAACGTATTCAGAAAGAAATTCAGGAGCTCAGTGCCAAACGCGAAGCATATATCGCCAAAAACCAGAAAGCGGAAAAAGGGGAGCTTGAAAATGCCATGCTCAATGCCATTAAAAAGCAGGCAGCTCGCAAAAATTATGTGTGGGAGTAGTAATGTTGGATGAAAAGGAGGCAAGGTATGTATATGACTTTGCCTCTTTTGTTTTTAGTAGTTTGCCGCAGGACAATAACAATCATAGCGGTTTTCAGAGCTTTGACCGATGTTATAGCCCAGGGTTACCTGATGAAATCCGCCATTGTCAAATCGAATATCTCCCGATTGATAAGAGTAGTTGTAAGAGAACAACCACTTGCCCCAATTCACACCAACGATAGGTGTAAACAATTGGAGGCGTTGTTCACCAAACGAACCATTTTGTTGAAATTGGGCGCCATCAAAACTTCTTCGATACGACAACCCGGCCCAAACAACCGTATTATCCCCAACATCGCGATACACTTTGGCATTAAAGTCAACCGTTTTTTCTTCGGTAAATTCAGTAAGCTGGAACAACATGGATGGTTCAACGCGCCATCTGCTCTTTCCAAAGACATACCCCACCGAGAAAAGATAGCGCCGTAGGTTATCAAATTCGGCAGCCGTATAAAGATCTCGGCCCGAACCTAAAATGTTCAAAATGGCCGCATGGGCATAAAATTCAAAAAGGTTGTACGATGCCCCCAAGTCGAGATTGAAGTAACTCGTCGTATTCTTTACCCCAGAGACTATAGGATCTGGAATTACAGAGCGAAATTCGGTCTCATCCAAGCTACTCAAGATAATTCCTGTACTCAAACCGAATGACAGCTGATTCAAGGTTCTAAAATCACCCCCCAATTGCAAATGGTGGGCATAGGTTACCTTAAAACCTGTTTGAGAATGATAGCCGTTGGAGTCATTAAACAATATACCCCCTATTCCACTGCGTTCGCCAACCCTAAAATGGGCATTAAAGGTTTGCAGGCTGGGTGCCTCATCTACATTAAACCATTGCTTTCGCGCTGTGAGTCTTATTTTACCGCCTTCACCGATACCCGCCATTGACGGATAGACCAAATAATAATTATCGGCCAAATAATCGAAATACACAGGTATTCCCTCCTGTGCCTTAGCGGTATAAACAAATGAAAAACAAACCAGTACGGTAGTTAAAAAGCGTCTCATGTATGGGATTGGGGCCAAAACTTTATCACTATAGTGTTCAAACAGTTACTATAACGTCATAAAAGGTACATTATTATAAATTTTAAACCATGTGTTTAGTTCGTATTTTTGCAGCAAAGAATTGAGATGAAGGATTACAACATCACCACTATTGCCACAAATAAGCCTACCATACTCAAATTTGAGGCGAACCATTTTTTGACCAAGGGCAATTACGAGTATAAAAATATTGATGAAGCCAAGAACTCCCCTTTGGCACAACAGCTCTTTTACCTGCCCTTTGTAAAAACTGTTTATATCGCCAGCAATTTTATTGCCATAGAACGATTCGATATCGTGGAATGGGGCGATGTCAAGGATGAGGTGGCGCAACAATTGGTTGACTATTTGAATTCACAGGCCCCTATCGTTGTTGAGGAAGAAAACCCTCAAAAAATTCCTGTCACCGTGTATGCCGAAGTCACCCCCAATCCGGCTGTGATGAAATTTGTGGTGAACAAAAGGATTGTTCCGGCCATCTATGAATTTAAAAATATTGATGAGGCGCAACACTCAGAACTTGCCAAAAAGTTATTTCATTTTCCTTTCGTTAAGGAAGTGTTTTTCGATGAGAATTACATTTCCCTAACCAAATATGAGGTTGCTGAATGGAGTGAAATCGCACAGGAACTTCGGGAGTTCATCCGCACCTTTTTGATGGAAGGTGGTGAGGCGGTTTCTGAAAATGCCGCCCAAAAAGGCGCTGAAAATGAAAGCCAAGCCTTGGCACCAACCGAATTGGATGAAACCTCGCAACAGATTGTAAGTATTCTTGACGAATATGTAAAACCAGCCGTTGCCAGCGATGGCGGAAACATTCTTTTTAAATCGTACGAAGAGGAGAGTAAAACGGTTAGTGTCATTCTTCAAGGCGCCTGTAGTGGCTGTCCTTCCTCAACCTTTACCCTAAAAAATGGTATCGAGACCATGTTAAAAAATATGCTGGGTGATAAGGTAAATGAGGTGGTTGCCTTAAACGGTTGATTTTGTGTTAAACCAGTCCATTTATCCAGCAAATTCGCTAAATTGAAGAAATTTATAAATCATTAACTATGGCAGTTTTAAAAGTAATCGAGATTTTGGCGAATTCAAGCAAAAGCTGGGAAGAAGCTACAGAAAAGGCGGTTGAACAAGCCTCAAAATCTGTAAAGAATATTCGTTCGGTTTATGTAAATGAGCAAAGTGCCACCATTAAAGATGGCAAGATTGACGAATATCGAGTGAACGTAAAAATTACTTTCGAAGTGAAGTAACAGGACGTATCCGAAAAAGTTAGGCGTCCACCTTTGGGCGCCTTTTTTATGATTAAATAAAATACCATGTTGAAAAAGACAATTGTCTTACTGGTTGTACCCTTATTGATAAACAGTTGTGCCCAAAAATCCAAGACAATGGATCACAAATACACCAATGCATTAATTGAAGAGACAAGTCCGTATTTGTTGCAACATGCGCACAACCCTGTCAATTGGCATGCTTGGAAACCTGAGGTACTCGAAAAGGCACAAAAGGAAAACAAGCCCCTTTTGATCAGTATTGGCTATGCAGCTTGCCATTGGTGCCATGTCATGGAGCATGAATGTTTTGAAGATGAAGAAGTAGCTGCAATGATGAACGAAAACTTCATCAACATTAAAATAGACCGTGAAGAACGTCCTGATATTGACCAGATTTATATGGATGCCATACAAATGATGTCTGGCAATGGGGGCTGGCCATTAAATATCGTGGCACTTCCCGATGGTAAACCATTTTGGGGAGCCACCTACCTACCCAAGGAAGATTGGCAAAAATCTTTGACCCGCCTGATCGATTTGTACCAAAATGACAAAGCGCGGGTGGTTGGCTACGCCAATGATCTTTCAAAGGGATTGCAGGCCGTTAACCTGGTCGAGACCAACGAAACGGACAGTCAATATAGCATGGACCAACTGCATGCCTCGGTTGCGAACTGGTCGTCCTATTTTGATACCTTTTTGGGTGGCTACAAAAGGGCTCCCAAGTTTATGATGCCAAACAATATCGACTTTTTGATGCACTATGCTGTCTCTGAAAATAATGACAGCATTATGGAGTATGTCAACACCACGCTCAAAAGAATGGCCTATGGCGGAATCTTTGACCCTATCGATGGCGGATTCTCAAGGTATGCGGTCGACACGAAATGGCATGTGCCCCATTTTGAAAAAATGCTGTACGATAATGGTCCACTGGTCAGTCTCTATGCCAAAGCATATGCTGTCACCAAGGATCCATTCTATAAAGAGGTTGCAGAAAAATGCATTGGGTTTGTTGAGCTTGAATTGTTGGATGAAAATGGTGGCTTTTATTCTTCCCTGGATGCAGACAGTCAAAATGCATCCGGCGAATTGGAAGAGGGTGCGTTTTATGTATGGCAGGAAAACGTCTTGGATTCTCTTTTGGGGGAAGATTTTCCAATTTTCAAAGACTATTACAACATCAATTCCTATGGACTGTGGGAGGATGAAAATTATGTCTTGATCCGTGATAAATCCGATACCGAGATTGCTGAAAAGCATCAGCTATCAGAAGCGCAGCTAAAACAACGTATACACAAGTCGCTCACCACTTTAAAGGAGGTGCGTGATGAAAGGGAAAAACCAAGATTGGATGATAAAATCTTGACCTCCTGGAACGGATTGATGCTTAAAGGCCTGGTTGACGCCTATCGCTATCTTCAGGACGACCATTACCTCGAATTGGCGCTTAAAAATGCCCGGTTTCTTGAAGAAGAAATGATCAAAACAGATGGCACCCTCTACAGAAATCATAAAAATGGGACCAGTACCATCAATGCCTTTTTAGACGATTATGCCACAGTTATCGAAGCTTTTATCGGATTATATGAGGTGACTTTTGACGAAAAGTGGCTACAACATGCCAAAGCACTGACCAATACGGCCATTGCCAATTTTAAAGATGAAAAAAGTGGGATGTTCTTCTATACTTCAAATCAGCAAGAAGGTCTAATACGAAGAACTATTGAGTCGTACGACAAGGAGATTTCATCCTCCAATTCCATCATGGCAAATAACCTCTTAAAATTGCACAAGCTCTACCATAAAGAAGGATACGGCGAGCTGGCCAATCAGATGGTCAGAAATGTGCAGGACAACTTTTTGGAAAGTGGGCAAGGATTCGCCAATTGGTTGAACGTCGTACTCTTTCAAAACAAAAACTTTTATGAAATTGCTGTGGTCGGATTGTCCTTCAAAGAGGTAGGACAAGAAATCGCTTCGCAATACATTCCCAACAGTATTTTGATCGGTTCAGAAAAAGAGGGCGCCCTTGATTTATTGAAAAGTCGATACAATGAGGGACAAACCTTGATTTATGTATGTATTGAGGGAACATGTAAGCTGCCCACGACCTCAACGGAAACCGCTTTGAATCAATTATAAGACACCACAACCATGGATGATAAGTTGAGCAATTACCAAGAGTTTATCGAACATTTCATTGATTTGGTATGGAGCTACATTCCCAATATCATTGCTGCCATTATAATAGCAGTGGTGGGGCGGCTGGCCATCCGGTTTATCAATAGAATTGTACGTAAGTTCTTTGAGCGCAAAGATTACGACTTGACCCTTGAAGGTTTTCTGCAGAGCTTTATCAATATTGTTTTGCATGTGACCTTGGTGGTTTTGGTGGTGACCCAATTGGGGGTAAAAACTTCGTCCTTGATTGCCATGCTTGGTGCAGCTGGCCTTGCCATTGGTTTGGCCTTACAGGGTTCCTTGGCCAATTTTGCTGGTGGGGTGCTTATTTTACTATTTAAGCCTTTTAAGGTGGGAGATTGGATTTCAGCACAAGGGGTGGACGGAAGCGTGAAAGAAATTTCAATTTTTAGCACCAAGCTCAATACCTTTGGCAATCAAATTGCAATCATCCCCAATGGCCAATTGGCCAATGGCAATATCATTAATTACAATGCCGAACCCATCCGAAGAGAAAATTACAAGGTTGGCATTGGCTATGGCGCCGATATTAAAAAGGCCAAGGCAATCTTATTGGATATCTGTGCTGAAGATGATCGCATTTTAAAAGAACCCATGCCTGAGGTGTATGTGGATAGCTTGGGTGATAGCGCTGTCAACCTTACCCTGCGTTTCTGGGCACCCAATGATGTATTCTGGCCCGCAAGATTCGATCTTATCGAAAAATCAAAACTGTTATTTGATCAGGCCGGTATTGAGATACCCTTTCCGCAACGGGTGGTACATACCATTGAGGAGGCCGATTAAGACTTTTGTTTGGTCTGAATGATAAAATCTTTGAGGTAAAAGGGTTCGAAATAGGCTACATCTTCAAATTGACCTGCTTCAAACTTCTTATGTGCCAAACGACCCATTTCCATTGCGGAGGGAAATAGTGACGGATCAAATTGAAAATTTTTGTTTTCGCCCAATATCGCCATACACTTTTCGGCACCATTGCCAACCAAATGAACTTGAGAAGCAGTTTTATAGGCCGCAAAGGAGGATGCATCAATAATCTCGGCTTTAGTTTCACGAATTTCATTAAGGTTTGCATCAAAGACTGCGGAATACACTTCCATCCTGCGGGCATCAAGAACAGGTATCACCACTGCTCCCTCAGGCAAGGTAACATGATTGGCCATGCTTTCGAGTGTGGGAATCGAAATTAGGGGAATATCCAAGGAAAAACATAATCCTTTGGCGGCAGAAACCCCAATTCGCAAACCCGTATAAGACCCAGGTCCTTTGCTAACGGCTATGGCATCCAAATCGGAAAGTTTTAGCGAAGCCTCTTCCAGAACATCGTCAATGAAAACATGAAGTTGTTCCGCATGGGAATAATTGGCCGTGTTTTCCTCCTTGATTGCAATGACCTGACCTGCAGCCGCCACGCATACCGAGCAATTGGTTGTGGCGGTCTCTAAACAAAGTATTTTGGACATGGAACAAAAATAAGCCCTGAGATTTGAAAAACCTCAGGGCCTGTAATATATCAATCAACCAATTTTTTAATCCAATGATATCGGGATACCAAAATAGAATTCTAAAATCTTTAGTCGGAAAATATAATCGTACTTGGTACGAATCACATCTGCCTCTGCGTTGTCTTGTCTTGATTGTGCTTGGCTAAAATCAAACGCATTCATCAATCCTACATCAAAACGATCTTTGGCATACTGGTAAGCCACCCTTCTTGCCTCCAATGTTTTTTGGGCCGCTTCATAAGCTTTCTCGAAGGTACCTACATCTACATAGGCCTGTTGAATGTTTGATTCCAACGCCAGTTTGTCTTGCTCGAATTGCAGTTTCGCCCGTTCAAGGCTAATTTTTGATCGTCTTACGCTGTTTCTAGTGCTCCAACCGTTGAAGATAGGAACATTCAATTGTGCGCCATAAGAAACACCGTCATTTATCCACAACTGATTGGTAAAGGAAATCACATCACCTGTTATCGGATCAAAGTTTTGATCTGAATATCGCGTATTGTAGTTAAAAAATCCGGTTAGTGTTGGCAAATAAGCACCCTTGGAAATTTCTAAATCCTTCTCAGCAAGATCAACGTTCGATTGCGATAACTTGATGTCATTTCGAAATGTCAGGGCCTTGTCAAAGATGACTTTGGCCGAATTATCTAAAATATCAGAAGGAGGCACATCAAACTCCTCATCGGCGATATCAAAGTTTTCATAATCGGTAATCTGTAACAACTGGGCCAAATTCACCCTTGAAATCAACACCAAGCTTTCACCATTGATGATTTGCTGTTCCTGATTGGCAGCAGTGGCCTCTATTTCCAATAAATCGCCACGTGGTACCACACCTGATTCCACCAACTCCTTCGTACGCTTTAAGTCTTGTTCGGTCACGGCATATTGTGCTCTAAAAACTTTTAACTGTTCTTTGTTGGAAAGCACTTGCAAATAAGCATTTGCTACATTTAAACGAATATCGTCCTTCAAATCATCCAAACGATATTGATTGGAAATGGCATTCAACTTCGCTCTATTGATTCGCTTAATGTTCCTTAAACCATCAAATAGGGTTACCGTCGAAGTAAGGTTTCCTGAAGCAGATAAAATAGTTCCTGTTACCAGGGCGTTGGTCGTAGGATCCAAGATCAAACCCGTATTACCCGAGACACTGGCCTGCCCATTTAAATCGGGCAACATGGCTCCTATCGCATCTGACCTGTCAATTTTCGCGTTTTCCAAGTCCAACTCAAATTGTTCAATGGTCAAGTTGTTATCCACCGCAAAGGTGACACACTCTTCCAAAGTCCATTTTTTAAATTGGGCATGTGTTATCGTAGTGGCGCATACCAGCGCCAGTAGTGTGATTTTAAGTTTCATTCGTTTTTTGATTTTTTAGTTTATCGGTTGATCGGTCATTATGAATTATCGTCAGACTTTGGTTCCAGTCTATTCCACACCTTGATTTTATCTTCTTCGGCCAGACCTGAAATCACTTCAACATCAATTCCATTACTAACCCCCAATTCCAAATCTTTACGTTCAAATTCATTCTCGCCGACCTCAACTTCGACATAGGGTTGCTCCGTTTCACTATCAAACTGCAACAACGCTTCTTTGATCGAAAGCACGTCTTTCTTTTCATCCAAAACAATGGAAGCATTGGCACTGTACCCAGCACGCACATAGGTACTGTCACTTACGACAATGTCTCCTTCAATTTTGAACTGTACAGCCCCTTCTTCCTCAACTCCCTTGGGCGCAATAAATTTCAAATTGGCCTCAAATTTCTGCTCTTCCAAAGCACCCAAACTAATTTCCAATGGCATCCCAGCGTGCAGTTTGCCCACTTCGGCCTCATCAACTTCACCCTCAAATATCATTTTGGTCATATCGGCAATCGTGGCAATTGTGGTACCATCGTTAAAGTTGTTACTCTGAATCACCTGATCACCTTCCTCTACAGGTATTTCCAAGATCGTTCCATTTACAGTGGCCCTGATATTGGTGTTCGCACTTGATGACCCACCTGCAGATCCACGAAGAATGATTTGGTAATCGTTTTGTGCATTTTCAAGTTCCAGTTTGGCTTGGTTATAGGCCAATTGGATGTTCTGAAAATCTTGGGCCGAAACCACCCCTTTATCAAAAAGGGCTTTGTTTCTATTGAAATCCAACTCAGAGTTGCCCAAGGCAACTTTGGCGTTGTTCACCCGACCTCTTGCCTGATAAAGTGCTTGTTCGTTAGGCACGACCTTGATAACGGCAATTAAATCTCCTGCCCGTACATCGGCACCCTCTTCTAGATAAATTTTATCGATAATACCTGAGATTTGTGGTTTGATCTCAATCTCATCTTCCGGAATTACCTTTCCTGTAACGATGACCTTGTTTACAATGTCTTTTCGTTCAGCGTTTTCAGTTTTAAACAATTCTAGGGGTGTACTATTCTTTTTAAGGAAAAAGGATAGGGCAGCCAAGATTGCTATAATGACAACTCCAATTAAGGTATACTTTAAATATTTGTTCATTTTAATGAATTTGTTTTGTGATTGTATTTAGTTATTCTTCTCGTAATGCTTCTATTGGTTTTATTTTTAATGCCCTATTGGCAGGTAAAAGTCCTATCAACAGGCTCAAACTTATCATCAGTAAAAATGAAACTGAGAATTGAGGTATATTGATCATAGGGTTAACAAAGGGGAAATCGTTCCCGCTGCCAAATGCAGCATCTAACAATCCCAATACCCCAACTGCAAAGGAAAACCCAATCAAACCGGCAAAGGCCGTCAGAACAATGGCTTCCAAGACGATTTGACGCCTCACAATTTTGGGGGTTGCCCCCATGGCCCTTCGCACCCCAATCTCTTTGGTACGTTCTTTAACCGTAATCAGCAGTATATTACTAATGGCGATGATACCCGCCAAAAGGGTAAAAATGCCCACAAAAAAGGAGAACCCTTGCAATACGGTGGTAAAGCTTGAAATATTGCTGAAAATCTCTGAAAAATCAAAGCTACCAATGGCCCGTTCATCTGATGGCGAAACGTCATACTTATTCTTTAATAGACGTTTTATTTGGCTTTCGACAAAAGCCACCTTGGTGTTGGGTTCAACGGCGATGGCCATCCACCCCATACGGTCACCTGACCCAAAGGCCTTTTGGAAGGTACTAAAGGGTACAAAAACGGCATTTTCTCCGTCAATATTTATGTTATTATTCGGTTTGTATATACCTACAATGGAGAAATACACCCCATTGATTCGTATTTCTTCACCTATGGCCTCTTCTCCTTTTTCAAATAGCAGTTCATATGTTTCTTCGCCTATAACACATACTTTTCTTGATTCTTCAATATCTGAACTGTTGAGGAAACGGCCCTCGACCAATTTTTTCTTTGTGATGTCATCAATTTGAGGGAAATCTCCATATACTGCAGAACCGCTGGTCTGCCCATTTCTGTAGACCGATACAATACCTCGATGGTTACCCAACTCGATACGTGGCGCCAGCACCTCTATTTCGGGTATGTTTTCCTTTAGAATGGCTGCATCCTCCAATTTGAATCGAATGCGTCGCCCGCGTTCAAAACCCTTATACGGTTCCGAAGTGGACTGCCCCCAAACAAATAAGCTGTTCGATGCCGTACCTGCAAAAATTTTGTCAAACCCATTGCTCATCCCATTCGCAGAGCCCAGCAACAACACCAAGATGATCATAGCGAATATCACCCCCAACATGGTCAAAATAGTACGGAACATATTTTGCCCTAAGGTGTGAAAAATTTCAATCCATAAGTCCCTATCAAATAACCACATATCTATTTGTCTGTTAGTGCAACTATTGGTTTAACTTTTGCCGCTTTAAGGGCTGGTATAAATCCTGCCATTACCCCAGCAACAATTAAGATAATGGTTGCCGTAATCACCACCGAACTACTCACATTCGGATTCGTAAAAGCAGGGGTATTGATCGTTGGGCCTATGGCACCTAAAATGACCGAGGCAAACATGAGACCGATAAATCCTGAAATTGTCGTGATAAAAACCGATTCTAAAATCACCAGGTTAACAATTTGCCGGGGTTTGGCCCCCAAAGCTTTTCGTATACCGATTTCTTTGGTTCGTTCCTTAATAGTAAAGACCATGATATTTCCAATGCCGACGATTCCCGCAATTAAAATCAAAAAAGCAACGCCAATTCCAATTGTATTCAAAACTGCTGTAAAACTGCTAATATCACTAAAGGCTTGGGCATAGTTCCACACCCCAATACCGGCTTGGTCTTCGGGAGCAATTTTATGTCTTCTTTTCAGTAGGATCTCGAGACGCTCCGAAAACTCCAAGGCTTCGGTGAGGTCATAGTTCGGATTATAGGTCAGCGCAATACCGCCAACGTTATTTGTATTGCCATAAATTCGTTGAAAGGTGCTGATGGGTGCATAGATCCTTCGCTCCGCATTGGCATCTCCTTCATCGGTAAAAACGCCGATGACCCGAAATGGCAAGCCGTTGAATTCAATAAACTTCCCTAAGGGCTCTTCCTTTTTAAGTAAATCCTCTGCCACCTTTCTTCCAATGATCGCGACCTTGGCTTTGTTCACCATATCCGTTTCATTGATATACCTACCACTCAACATTTGGGTCTTTTCGATATACAAATGATCGGGTTCAACAGCTTGAACCGAATAACTACCCGTTTCACTACCGTATCGCGCAGATACACTGGTAAAATAGCGGGCGCTAATGTATTCAATGTCCTTGGGAAAACTTTGTTCGATATAGTCTAAATCATCATTTTTGAATTGGATCCTTCGCCCCGCTTCAAAACCGGCATAGGCTTTTGAAGTAGTTCCTGATCTTACAAAAATAGAGTTGGTGGCATCATCATTGAATTGGCTATAAAACCCATTTTGCATCCCATTTACTGATGCCAATATCATCACCAGGATGAAGATGGCCCAACCCACTGAAAAGCCGGTCAAAAATGTACGCAGCTTATTCTTTTTGAGCGTATTGAATATTTCTTGCCAAGTATCTCTATCAAACATACGCTGAAGCTCTTACTTGTTTTACCTTTTCATCTTTTTCAATAATACCATCCTTAAGATGTACGATTCGTTTGCACATATGTGCAATATCCTCTTCGTGGGTAACCACCAATATGGTATTGCCCTGATCGTTAATGGTCTGGATCAGGTCCATAATTTCGTACGAGGTTTTACTGTCCAACGCACCAGTAAGCTCATCGGCCAACAATACCTTAGGTTCTGCAGCCATGGCTCTTGCAATGGCGACCCGTTGTTTTTGCCCTCCGGAAAGTTCACTGGGTAAATGGTGTGCCCATTCTTTTAGACCCACTTGGTCCAAATATTTGAGTGCCTTTTCTTGGCGTTCTTTTCTGGGTACTTTTTGATAGTACAAAGGCAAAGCCACATTCTCAGCTGCGTTTTTGTAATTGATAAGGTTGAAGGATTGAAAAATGAACCCCAAAAACTTATTACGGTATTGCGCCGCTTTGGTTTCGTTCAGATTCTTGATGGGCACCCCATCTAAGGTATACTCTCCAGAATCTGCTTCATCCAACATCCCTAAAATATTGAGTAAAGTTGATTTTCCGGATCCAGAAGAACCCATTATGGCAACCAATTCTCCTTCACCTATTGAAAAATTTAATCCTTTTAATACATGGAGTGAATTGCTCCCCATCTTATAGGACTTGTGTAGATCTTTAATTTCTATCATGATTGGTTTGTTAGCTATCTTGATTGGAAAATCCTATTGTAGGACTGACAAGTTGTTAATTTGTTACAAGAATTGATTAAAAATTTTGTTAAACTATTTAGTTGGATGCATCGTCGGAACCATCAGTGTTCCATACTTTGATTTTATCATCCATTGTGATACCAGACTTTACCTCTACGAAAATACCGTCGCTAATGCCCAGTTCAACTTCTTTTCGTTCAAACTGTTGATCACCCGCTTCGACCTCAACGTAGGGCTCTTTTGTCTCCTCATCAAACTGCACCAAGGCTTCTTTTAATGCTAAAACACTATCGGCACGAGCCAAGATGATCGAAGCATTGGCACTTAAGCCTGCCCTAATAAAGGTGGTATCTTTTTTGGTAAGGGTTCCTTTGATTTCAAACTGGATGGCACCGTTTTCCTCGACACCCTTGGGCGCTATATAGTCTAAGACGGCGGGAAACACCTGATTTTCAATGGCGCCAACGGTTATTTCAAGAGGTAGGTCCTCCTTGATTTTACCAACCTCTGATTCATCTACCTTACCTTCAAATATCATTTTTTCAACATCGGCAATGGAGGCGATCGTAGTTCCCTCATTGAAATTATTACTCTCAATAACCTGATTTCCCTTTTCCACAGGCACATCAAGTACCATACCACTTACCGTAGACCTGATCAGGGTATTGGCCTGATTCCCATACCCCCGTGAGGTTCCGGTCTTGATGATATCCAAGCGTTGGTTGGCTGCTTTATAAGTTTGTTTGGCCTGATTGTAGGCCACCTCAGCGGTTTCCAAATCGGCCTGCGAAATTACCCCACGCTGAAAGATGGATGATTGCCGGTCATAGTTGCGTTTTTGATTTTCGAGATCGATCCGGGCTCTTTCAATGGCATCCCTGGCATCATTTAGGGCACTGAGATTGGGTACAACCTTAATTTTGGCCAAAAGGTCCCCTGTCTTCACATAATCACCGCCCTCAACATAAACCTCTTCGATGACTCCGGAAATGTTAGGTTTGATCAAGACCTCTTCTAAAGGAAGAATACTCCCCGTGGCAACAGCTTTATTTATGATATTTTGTTTGCTTGGTGTCTCTGTCTCGTAGACAACGGGATCCTCGCTATTTTTTTGGTACAAATAGTACAAAGCACCGCCAAAGGACAATACAATGACGATTAAAATGATAATGGTTACTGACTTTTTCATGGATTAGTTTCTTAATTGATTGATTTAACTTATTCTGTTCGAAGGGCTTCAATAGGTCGAACCTTAATGGCACTATTCGCTGGAATAAACCCTGCTAAAAGGCCTGACACTATTAAAACGAGCATGGCACTTAAAACTATGGTTAGGCTCACGCTGGGGTTGAGGAACATATCTACTGGTCCCACATTATCCAATAGCGCATTTATACCATAAATCGTGAGCGCGCCGATCACAATACCCACCATGCCCGAAAGCAAAGTGAGCGTTATAGATTCCATGAGCACTTGCAGTTTTATTGACCATGGCGACTCGCCTAAAGCTCTTCTAATACCTATTTCATTGGTACGCTCCTTGACAACAATCAGCATAATATTGCTGACTCCAATAATACCGGATATCAATACTAGCGTACCCACAATAATGGCAATCCATCGCATGGCTGCAAATAAACTTTCAACCCTGTTATATTGTTGGTATAAATCAAAGAATCCGACGGCTCTTTCATCATCAGGGTGGATTCTTCTACTTTGTTTTACTGTACTCACAATGTCATCCACTTTATTCGAAATTGATTGTCCGTCTTCTGCCGTTATGGCCATCCAACCCACATTATCTGCCCTATTGAAGGCTTGGGAAAAAGCGGTAAACGGAACATAAATTTGTCTTTCAGCATTTTGACCGTTTCCATTGCTCGACTTTTCCTTATAAGTACCCACAACCATAAAATTGACCCCTTGTATGCGCAAATAGGCTCCTAGCACTTCTTCATCGTCCTCAAAAAGATCTTGACGAATACCATCACCGATCACAGCAACCTTTCGTTTCTTTTGAATGTCATTGTGGTTCATGAACCTTCCATAATTCACATAAATAGAATTTTGATTTAGAATTTCAGGATAGTCTCCAAAAATTCGGTAGGATCCACTCTCAGTCTTATAAAAAACATTATCGGCTGAACCCCTTGCGGCATTTCTTGGAGAAATTATTCGCAAACCTGGCACATTATCCCGAATCAACTGCACATCACTTAACTTAAAGCTATACTGTCTGCCCTCGGGGAGTCCATCATAAGCCATGGTGGTTGTTTGGGTCCACATGAACATGGTATTGGTTGCCACACCGCTAAAATCTTGTTTGATTCCGTTTTCTAGACCCTTACCTGCCGCCAGTAGCAATATCAAAATAAAAATGCCCCAAATAACCCCAAATGCAGTGAGAATTGTTCTGAACATATTTTTGGTCAGCACTTCCAAAATCTCTTTCCAACGGTCTCTATTGAACATGGCTATTCGTCTCTTAAAGCATTAATAACTTGGATATTCGCTGCACGCCATGCCGGAAAAAACCCTGCCAGGGTTCCTGCGGAAATGAGCACAATAACCGTCGTGAAGGCTACATTAAAATTTACGGAAGGATTGACCACATAATCGATTTCTACATTGGGACCAATAATTTCCAATAAACCCATACTCAAAATCAAACCGGTAAAACCAGAAATCGCTGTAACGAATATTGATTCTTGTAAAATCATACTGACAATAAACCAAGGTTTGGCCCCTAGCGCTTTTCTTATTCCGATTTCACGTGTTCGCTCTTTGACCACAATAAGCATAATGTTGCTTACACCCACCACTCCTGCGATGATTGTACAAACCCCAACAAACCAGAAAAAAAACTTTATGTTTCCTGTTAAAGAGTAGTACCGTTTTGCCTCTTCGATTGGATTCCAAATGTGGATGGCCCTTTCATCTTCGGGAGCAATACCATGGGCTTTATACAAGTAGCCACGGATTTCATCTTCAAATGCCAAAGAAGAAGCTACTGTCTGGCCCAAATTGGTTTTTTCCGGGAGCATAAAGGTTAGATTATTAATTCGGTCACCACCGTTGAATGCCAATTGTGCTGTTGTCAACGGTATCCAAATCCGTTCTTCTTCACCTTCGTCATCACCACTTACTTCACTATAGACACCTACAATTCTGAATCCGGCTCCTGATATGGTTAGATATTCTCCCAAAGGCGAATCCAAATCCTTAAAAACCTCTTTCTTTATCTTGCTACTGATAACTGCAACCTTGGCATTCTCGGCCAGGTCCCTTTCATTAATAAAGCGCCCTTCAACGATATATTGGTTCTCGATGACCTGAACATCATCGGTTGTACCAATGACTTGATATACAATCAAATCATTTTTGTACAAAACCTGAATGTCACGCGGAAAATAAAAAGTGGAAACCTTGTCAAAATCTGCATCCAGGGTATTGTTGATATAATCCAGATTTTCATTGCGAAGTTGAACTCTGCGACCCGGATTAAGTCCATTGTGGGCGATAGTGGTTCTACCAGGCCAAACCCATATACTCGTGGCGGCATCGGTTTTGAACTCTTTTTCAATGCCATTTTGCATTCCTTGCCCAAAACCCAATAAAATGACCAAAATGAAAATACCCGAGGCTACGGACAGCCCGGTTAAAAAAGTACGGAGTTTGTTCTTTCTGATGGTATCAAAAATTTCCTGCCATCTTTCAAGATCGAACATATGGTTGGTGTTTGATGATTGATGAAATACGAAAACGTATATCAATCAGACTATGTTCTGAACGATATGTTACACTAAAAGGGAAGAAAAAATGTTAAAGTTTTGAAATCAGCTTTTTAGCTTGCGGTAGACAAAATAAAATAGGCCCCCAACAATTACATATGGGATGGCCATCAAGTACAGAATACCATTGTTCACCGCTTCCGCAGTACCCCCATTTGCCTCACTTTCGAGTACGGCACGGCACATAGAACATTGGGCTTCAGCAGAAGTGCTAAAGAGAAAAAATACAAAACCCAAAAATAGTACTGACTTAAACCGCATAGTAAGGTGAAATCATTAGGTACACAACAACTCCGGTAATGGCTACGTACAACCAAACGGGAAAGGTAAATTTAGCCCATTTGCGATGACTTTTAAAGTCTTTAAGGTAAGCCTTGCTATAGGTAACCAACACCATGGGTATTACCCCAATTGAAAGAAATATGTGCGTGATCAAAATAAAAAAATAAAGGTAGCGCACAATTCCATCGCCGCCATAAGAGGTCGATTCTGATGTCATGTGGTAGGCCACGTACATGACCAAGAAGAGTACTGATAAACAGATACAAAGGGTCATTAAATTTTGGTGCAAGCGCTGCCTTCCATTTTTTATAGCCCATACTGCGGCAATCAAACAAATCGCCGTCAACCCATTAATGGTGGCATAAATTGGAGGCAAAAAAGTTAGGGGTTTTGCATCGGGAATTTTATAATTGAAAAGAACTGCGACCACCAAAGGAATGAGAATAGACAGTACCGTTATCCAAACCTTTATCTTTTTTTCTTTTGCTATGGCGTTCATATTATTCAGCAAGTAATTTTTTAATGTCTTCCTTTAGAATGGTAATCTGTTGCGCCTCTCCTTTCGTGTTTTCACCCTGTGCCTCTGAAACCGTACCCCTGTAGTAGATTAAGGGATTACCAAATTCGTCCGATCTACTTCGTATGTAACCTTCCTTATCTACCAAAGCAAACATACCTGAATGTTCAAAACCACCAGGTGCATCTTCTGACGCGTTGGCCAAAATGTAGAAACCCTCTCTTGCCAGTTTGTAAATACGATCTTGGTCGCCTGTCAAAAAGTTCCAGTCTGAATCTTTAACGCCGTAGTGCTCCCCATAATTTTTCAATACGCCAGGGGTATCATAGCGCGGATTAATGGTGAACGAGGCTACCCCAAAACTCGCGCTATCTGAAAACGTATTTTGAATGTCGACCAAATTTTTGGTCATCACTGGACAAATGGTGGGACAGGTCGTAAAGAAAAAGTCAACGAGATACACCTTGCCCTGATAGGTCTTATTATCTACCCATACACTGTCTTGATTTAAAAATCGAAACTGGGGTACTTTTCTTTTTTCACCATTGCTTAAAATATATCCCAATGGTTCAGGCGCCGCATTTTGGTTTAGACGATCCTTATCAACGTGCTCGTCTTTTGCCAAACGGTCAACAATCTTTGGAATGAATATAATTCCAAAGACCAAGATGACCAATGCCACCCATATGTAATTGTACTTTCTTTTGTTACTCGCTCCTGTTGGCATTGCCGTTCTTTTTCGCCATACGGTATTCGGCCAAAATTATTTTGACATCATCTTCCATCTTGTTGTTCAAATCGGCCACTTTGCTCGTATTAAAACCATATTTAATGGTTTCATCTATATCATCGTTTCGACCCCTGAGGTTGAGATTTTTATCAATAATGAAAACGTACGGGGTCATCAGGCTTTCATCGAGTTCCAAATCCGTTCCAAGACTTTCAAAGACCTTGTTTATTTGTTCTTGGTTACCAAAAACAAAATTCCAATTCGAAATATCGGTAAATGCCCCAAGTTCTTTTTTAAGTTCCGAAACATTGGACTCTTCCCCTTCAGGGACTACCATGACCAATTGAAAGTCATCAAACCCGTTGAATCGTTTGTAAATTTTTTGGTTTAAGTTAAAGGCGTTTCCCTTTCTATTTTTAATATCTGCACCCAAAAAGCCCAGAATGGTAATTTTATCTCGCATGGACACCGAACTGTCAAATTCGATCAAATCAGCAACATTTTCGGTCAGTACAGGTAATTTGCCAAAATTGTTGACGCCCGAAGCAAAAAATAAATAGGCCACTAGGGGAAGTACAAAAAGGGCCACTAAAACCAGTGTCTTTTTCATGTTGCAAAGTTACAATCCAAAGTACTCAAAACCATATTTAGAAACATAAAAAAAGCGGTCGAATGACCGCTTTTGTACTTTGGATGGCACCTTTAAAAGTCCCAGGCAAAAAAGCCGTTCTTAAAAATATTGTAAATGTAGTCTGCTTCATAAAGCAAGATGAATACCAAGTAGCTTACCAAGAAAATCGGTGTCCATACAATAGCTCTACGTAAGGCACTTTTCTCATCACGAAGGTGCATGAAATCCCATGCAATATAATAGGCTTTTACCAAGGTAAGAATGATAAATATCCAGTTCAGCAATTTCATGCCGACGAAATAGTTCTTTGTCAGCACCTCGGGTTTGAAGATACCCAAAATCACCTCAACTGCGGTCACCAATGACAAGAAGCCAAGCACCCACCAAATTTTGACCGTGTTTGATTTAAAGGTTTTGCCCCCTGCCCATCTAAAGATTCTAAGTTTATGTGCGTGCGCCATGTTATCGCTTTATTTTTAAACCAAATAAAAGAATGTGAATACGAATACCCAGACTAAATCTACAAAGTGCCAATACAGTCCGACTTTTTCGACCATTTCATAATGGCCTCGTCGTTCATAGGTACCTAATATGATATTAAAGAATATGATAATATTGATGACTACCCCAGAAAATACGTGGAAGCCGTGAAACCCTGTAATAAAGAAGAAAAAGTCTGCGAACAAACGACTACCATATTCATTGCGAATCAAATTGGCTCCTTCAACCACCCGTACCGCATCGCTCAATCGATCAAGGGATTGCTCGCGGGTCAACAGTGTTTTTTCACCATCTTCATTGATGGTTTCTGTACGGATCAAAATTCCAGGGTTCGCCTTAAACCCTGTAATGACTTCGTTTAACGAAAAAGAGGTCTGATAGCCTTCCTCTTGGTACCAAATCCCATTTTTACTTTCGTGTTTGATTCTATCTTCGGGTAGGGCGGTTGCGAAATCAGCCAATGCAGCCCGTTCACCGGTATCAGCCTTTACAAACTGTAGTACGCGGCCTCCTTTGGTTTCCAAGGCACCGAAATCACCTTTGATAAAAGTTGCCCACTCCCATGCCTGTGATCCCACGAAAATAGCACCACCAATAATGGTTGCGAACATGTACCAAATAACCTTGTTCTTCTTCATTTTGTGTCCGGCATCAACCGCCAACACCATGGTCACCGATGACATGATCAGAATAAAGGTCATGAAGGCCACATAGATCATGGGATAATTGCCGTGAAAAAACGGAACGTGCGTAAACACCTCATCAGCTATCGGCCAAGTTTCAATGAACTTAAATCTTGAAAAACCGTAGGAAACCAAAAATCCTGAAAATGTCAACGCATCGGAAACGATGAAAAACCACATCATCATTTTTCCATAACTGGCGTTCAAGGGTTGATTTCCACCTCCCCAAGTTGTTCCTTCCGATTCGGTCGTTACCGCTGTATCCATAAAGTAGAACTTTAGCTTTTAATAAAACTTTCACAAATTTAAATCCTTTTCACCTATTCTAAAAGCCAATGCAAAAGGAAAACTTGCTTTATCGTTGTTTATTTTACAAAGTACATGAATAGGATCAAATAAATCCATAGGATATCGAGAAAATGCCAGAAGGTGGCACCCAGTTCGATACCCAACATATTGCCCGGCCCATATTTGCCCCGAAGCTGTTGCACAATGACGACCAGCAGAGAAATAATACCCGCCGCCACATGTAAAATATGCACAAATGCAATCAAGAAAACATAAGACATTTTGATGTTACTGGTAGGTCCTGTGAAAAAGTAACCATTGGCCAGCATTTGGGAAAACCCATAAAATTGTAGTGCCACAAACGCACCTCCCAACATAAAGGTTATCCATAACCAGATGGATGCCGTTTTTTGATTGTCAGTGCTGACATTTCGTTTTGCCAAGATATAGGTAAAGCTGCTGAACAGCAATACCAAGGTACTTATAAAAAATGCCGATGGCAGTTCCAATTCCTGCAACCAGTCTTCCCGTTTACTACTAATGATATAGGCGCTGGTCCAACCGGCAAAAGCCATAATCAGACTGCCAATGCCGAACCAAAGCATCATCTTCCGCGATCGCTCGTGTTTTTGTTTTTCCGTTCCTTCAGTTAAATCCATTTACCACAAAAATTTATCAATAACATAGCCGATTTGTATCAGACTGATGTAGGTTACACTTGCCAACATCAACGCTCTTGCCGATTTGTTGTCTCGTTTTGTATATAGGCGCAAAGCAAAAAAGAGCATGATCAATCCCAATGCCAATATGATCAGCGCCGCTGGTACGGATAGCACCAACCTACCTGTAAAACCAAATACGGGCATAATTGACATGGCTATCATCCAAATGGTATACAGTATGATCTGCAATGCTGTTGTTCGATCTTTTTTTAAGGTGGGAAGCATTTTAAAGCCGCCCCTTTTATAGTCTTCATCAAGCATCCAACCTAAGGCCCAAAAATGGGGAAACTGCCAAAAAAACTGAATCATGAACAAGGTACCCGGTTCAATACCGAAGTCATTCGTGGCCGCTACCCAGCCCAACATAAAAGGAATCGCCCCAGGTATGGCTCCCACAAATACGGCAAGGGGAGTTACCGTTTTTAGGGGCGTATACACACAGGTATACAAAAAAATTGAAATGGCCCCGAACAATGCTGTTTTTGGACTTAGAAGATATAAGGCAGCAACACCCAACAAGGTCATCACTATAGCGATGGTCAATGCTACCTTTACGGTCATGCGCCCAGCCGGCAATGGCCTATTTTTGGTACGGTGCATGAGCGCATCCAAATCGCGTTCTAGTATCTGGTTGTAGGCATTGGACGCCCCCACCATACAATAGCCTCCAAAGGCCAACAATACTACTGAAATGACATCAACCTGATAGGCCCCAAGAAAATAACCGGCGATGGATGAGAATACCACACTGGCCGCCAAACGGACTTTGGTGATTTCCTTGAAATCAGCGAAAGAGATTACAGAGCTTTTGACCGTGCTTACCGCCGTCTTCATGCAGCATTTTTATGGCTTGCAAAGATAAGAGCCAACGGGCTGTTATGCAATTTGAAATCACTTTATCATGGTACGAAAAACAAAACCCTGGCCGAATGGCCAGGGTTTATATATTTTTTTGTGCAAAAAACTATTGCAGCTTGAACGTAATAGGAATACTAAAAGGAACTTTTACAGCACGTCCTCTTTGTTTACCAGGTGTCATTCTAGGCAATTTTTGAATGATACGCATGGCTTCAGCCTCAAGGTTTTTATCTGGTCCACGCATTCTGATATTGCCAATACTACCATCTTTCATAATGGTAAATATGACAGAAACCCTTCCTTGCACACCCATTTCTTGTGCTATCTCAGGATAACGGAAGTTTTTACGGATATGCTTTTGCATCATTTCTTGGAAACAAGCTTTTTTATTACTAGACCCTTCACAACCTGGGAAGACCGGTACATCTTCAATCACAGCAAAAGGAACAGAAATATCTTCGTCTACTTCTTCAACCTCAACATCTTCCACTTCCATAACCTCTTCCTCTTGACTACTTTCAGTAGACTCGATTACGGTTTCTTCAACTTCTTCTTCATCTTCAACTACCTCGATAACCTCTGGAGCCGCAGGTGGCGGTGGTGGCGGTGGCGTTTTGATCTGTTCGGTCAAAGGAACCTCTTCATCAAGTGTATCCTCTACGTTAAGCGCAATATCATAATCGTTTGATCGATCATACTTTTTCCACTCCATCGCGGCATACACAATACCCAATACAGCAGCTAGACCTATGATAAAATAGAGCGAACTGTTTTTTCCAACATCAGCTTTAGGATTCTTTTTCGGTTCCATACGTTTCGAATTTAGTATGGGCTAATTTAATTTTTTTTTGGAGAAAAAAGCAATTAAAATGAGTCATTTTAACGCATGGGTACGTGAAAAGTAGGTTTTGATGAGTAAACCACCCATGACTGCACCCAGTGTATTGGCCAAAACATCAAATATTTCTGCTGACCTATCAATGGGCAATAGGTCTTGTAGGGCTTCCATCAGTAGGCCATAAAGTACGGCAATAACCACCCATAGAATGGTTTTTTTTAAGGTCGCGGGCATCGGTTTGCCTGACTGCCACATGAGCCCACCCAAAATCACAAAAAGAAGGTAAAAGACAAAATGTACAAGCTTATCGAGGTACGGAATCGGAATGCCTTCGTCATTCGGATCAAAATCAAATAAGCTGAGTACCGTAACCAACAGTACCCAGCTTATAAACAATGTGGTATAAACTGCCTTCTTAGGCACCAATCAAGGCTTTATAATCATCAGCCGATAACAAATCATCAACTTCCGAAGCCTCGCTGAATTTTACTCTGATCATCCATCCCTCTCCATAAGGGTCTGAATTGACCTTTTCAGGTTCATCTTCCAAAGACTCATTGAACTCTGTTATTTCTCCAGTCAAAGGAAGGAACAGGTCAGAAACTGTTTTCACGGCTTCAACGGTGCCAAAAACCTCTTCACGATCCAAGGTTTCATCCAAGGTTTCCACCTCAACATATACGATATCTCCCAGTTCGCCCTGGGCAAAATCAGTAATTCCGATGGTGGCAACATCACCATCTATTCGCACCCATTCATGGTCTTTGGTATATTTTAATTCAGCAGGGATATTCATTTTTGATTATTTAGTAATGCAAACAAATGTACTAGTTTGCATTTAGCTTTTCAAGCAAATAATTAGGTGAATTTTTCAAGTGCCCATTATGGCCTAATTACCAAAATTATAACGCAAGGTAAAGCCGGTATTGATGGTCGTCTGTGGGAAAGCCGTGGATACTGCAAATTGCGAAAAAGAGTGGTCGTAAAAGAAGAGGGCATTCAATTGCTTGCTCAAAGCGTAATCGGCGGTGAACTTGATTGACCATAACTGTTGCCCTGATGTAATTTGGTTGTTGTCAATATCCAAATTTCTGATGATGGTAATATTATCGCGCAATGAAATATCGGCCTTGAGGTTCAAATCGCCCTTTAAACGGGTTTGTTCCCCTCCTATACGGGTCACAAATTTCACATCCTTAAAACGATACCCCAAGCCCAAGGTATATTCTTGACCATTGATTTCGGTCAACAGGTTATTGTCAAAACTCAATGAAAGCGTTCGATCGGTACGTACCTCACCCAAAAAGCTGAAGGAATTCTTCATTTCAAAATCAAAACGAATCAGCGGATTGAACATATCCATCAAAATCGCATTGCTAATGATATTTTCTGGCAGTAAGTCCCCATTTTCAGGATTCGTACTGCTATTTTGACGCTCGAGATTCGTTTGAATGTTATTGATACTATATTGAGAGCGGTACCCATGGCTTAAGGAGAAGCGGGTAAACTTCTTTTTAAACCATTTGTTCTTCATCAAGCCCGTGTATTTGATATTCCAGTTCGGAATAGGGATATCACGGAAGGCATCTAAATTCACACGGTTCACATCTTGCCCGGTATAGGCCGCGAAAAATGCCGGTAGCAGCACTTCTTGTTGTGTTTTCCCGTACAGTTCAGGAAATCCATCGGCATCCAAGGTGCCTGGGTTTTGCCCACGGTCAGCAACCAGCCGGTTGGCAATGGTGATCCGGTTGTTTTTGAATTCTTCAAAAGTAGCGGAATCAAATTCATCGCTTTTGTTGAATACCGTACCCAGCATCATCGTTGAAATGCTGAAGTTGCCAAAATTATTCCCTAGTAGGTTCTCGTAATCAAGCACCCCATCGCCATCAATATCCCGAACCTGAAAATTCTCTTGGTAGTTGTTTGAAATCTGACGGTCAGCCGTCAAATCGATGGTCAAATCTTGGGTGGGTTGGGCTGTAGCCGTAATGGCCAACTGTTTGTTGGTGTTTTCCAAGTATTGTGAATTGAACTCCGGAAATGTAGTCAACCATCCGTTGCGGGCGGCCTCAAAACGAACATCGGCCTGACTTCCGAACACAAAGCCCAAGGAAGGCCTCGTGGTACCAATAAATCCAATCGACTGCGTATACCCTGGCAATACCTTTCCATTGTTTTCGCTATAGTTAATATTCAATCTTTTGACCATGGTCAAAACATCAATAATGGTATTGAAGGTCTTGCTTGTTTTTTTCTGTGGTTTTTCGTCCTCCGCTTGTGCAGCAGCATTGCCGGCCTTATCTCTTCGGACCGGGGTTCGGGCCGTAGGTATTTTTCCATCACGCTTTTTTAACCCAATGGCGTCATAAAAACGCTGCATGGTCAAATTTGCCGTTAAATTATGTGTACTCGCATTTTGTACGGTATTGATGTCTTCACCCGCCACTTCACGTAGTGCATCACCACCCCGCTGCCAGTCAAAGTTACTGGTATAGGTATATTGAGCGTTAATAAAATCAAGAAAGGGTATTTTGCTAAATGGCAGTTCGTAATTCACCTGCATCTGCTGCGAGTGGCGATTGGGCTCTCCCATATCAAAAAAGCCATCCCAAAGATCTAATTCTTGGTTGATCCCAGAATCTGGGTCACCATCCAAGTTAAAGTAGTTGCGAACAATATTGTTGTTCGAACCGGTCAAATTTACCCGTAGTGATTTGGTGAGGCTATAGTTTAAAGCATATTGCCAATTAAAAAGGTAATTGCGTTGTTGCAGCAAGGGCAGGTCTAAGGCCTCTACCCCAGGTTCGAGTACATCGCGAAAACGTTGTTGATTAAAGGCCCGATTGTAATTCGCATTTACAGATACACTGGCAGGCAATAAATTAATGTTCAAGTCTTTCAGCCATTTCCAATACTTGCCGGTAAACAGAGAATCTTTCTTGGCGAAGGGTTCAAGGGTTGCCGGTTTAAAGTTATGATTGTACACAAACCCCGCCGTTACCTGTTGGTCACGCAACTCCGCGACCTCAAAATCACGATGGTCGGTTTCGTTATACGAATAGTTAAAGGTAAAGTTCTCAATATCAAAGAAATTGGCCTCAGCCTCTTCGCCCCGATTTTTACGAACACCAATTAAGTTGATACTGGTTCGCTTGGTGTAATCTTCTGCCTGTTCGCGAATGGTTTCTGCTTCTTGGGCCGTTGTGGCAGCATCGATTCGATCATCAAGCTTTAAATCATCGTATACCGGGTCAAATTCGGGGGTAATCAAGGTTTCTGAAATACCATAGTTAAAGGGTATCTGTAGGTTCCATTTTTTTGGAAAGAGCTGCCCTACATTCACATTGGTCACCACATCGTAAGAAATGGCATCTTCCCTTAGACGCTCGTTCGGCATTTGATCAATGGCACCAAAACCTGAAGTGCTTCGACTTCCTGTTGCCGATACATTAGCGAAATCAGCCATATTGGCGTCTAAGGCCACTATAGCGGCCCAACCACCATTGTTATCCAATCCGGCCAGGCGAAGCTCATTGAACCAGACCTCACCACGCGCGGGTACGTCATCAATATTTTTAATCCCCACCATCATGGCGCGTATGCTACCCAACGAGGGGTTACCGCGAATTCCGATTCGATTTCTGCCCAAGGTTCTTGGGGCAAACTCATCAACGGGCACGACCTGGCCATCGATAATTTCATAATAGTTGATATCATTTAAGCTTTGGTCTGCAATGCCCAAGGATTTTACCTGGTTCAATTCAGAAAGTGCAATATCAATTTCATTTACACTGGGCCATACAATTTCAGGGGCTGCCGAACCAAATGGTGTAAACTGGAGCGGCAATTCGATTTGGTAATAGTTTTCAGAGAAATCGGTTCCTATTCGCAAAAAACCAACCAGGGGTGTATCGTCATTTGAATAATCACTATCTATAATTTTCTCGGCATGCATAAACATTTTAATGCGTTCATATTGCCTTACATCGATGTTCACATTCTTGAACACCCCCCTTGAATCTTCCGATTCAAGATTCTCGACCACGAAGGAAAGTGATTGTTCATTTTGTCGAATGATGGTATTGTTGTTGTTTAATTGTTCACGAACAACACCAGGAGGCAACACATACGGAATTGGTGTTCGCCCATTATTTTCTTCAATATTTACCGTATTCACATCGGTAACCGTTCCATCGTCAGATGGATCATTATCGACATCGGGCTGAAGCGAATTGGTATAGGTTCGCCAATCACCGCGCACCAGATCAAGCGTGGCAAAACGAAGGACCACATCACTTGAAAAGCCCGTCAGGTACATCCGCATGAAACTAATGGATCTAAAATCTGCGATACCGCCCACTGCTTCGGTAAAATCGCTAAGCGGAATCTTATATTGTATCCATCTCCGGTTCAATTGATTGCCATTGGGAAGCTGAGGTGTTATCCCTTCGCGGATATCGGTTACATATTGATCATTGATCGTTGTATTCGGTTTGATCTCGATACGGTATTCGTAATAACTGTTGACCGTATTCATGGTCAAATCACGATCGATATCCTCCACATCGGGCAGGGTGGTCGATCCCCGATTGGTATTGGTTACCGCAACCGGTGAATTTCCGTCTGGGTTATTGAAATCGATATAACGTTCCAATATACCCCCGTCCCTATTCAAATAATAAGTGTAATTATCAAGTGCTGGGTCATCGGCAGGGCCATTATAGATACTGGCCTCATCGGCATCATTGAGACCATCAAACCCTAAATCTTGCAGGGATCGATTGGCTTCGTCGGCATCAAAGGCATAGACCAATGATTGCGTTGAGGGTATCGCTCCCCAAACCGTCGGGGCCGTAAATTCGTTGCTGTTCACACCGGGCAAACCATTTTCGTATTGTTTTCTTCCATCTTTTAGGATATCCTCTGAAATGTTACCCAGGTTGAGAACCAATTCTCCTGTAGAGGTGGCCTCACCATCCACATAAGGATCCAACACCCAAAATTGAACGAATTCAACGTTGGATTGTTCAAAGTTGGTACTACTGAGTGAGCGCATGATTCCTGCCCAGTTGTCTTCCGGACTACCCTCAAAACTTGTACTGGTATTATAGGGTCCTTTCTGATTCGGATAGTAGGCCAAATCTAAGGTTCCCTGTACCGTTGTCTGCCCTTGCGCGATATCGATCTGCGGAAAGACTTCATCAATAAACACGCGCCTGGTACTGTTTAGCGATATATCGGCATCGGTGATACCGGCAGGACGCTGGTTGGTATAAAAAATGGGATCAATGGTGTACCACGACATTTTCGCACGTTCATGCCCCACTTCAAGTCCGTCAAGACCCTCGGCAAATTCTACGGGCGGGCTCGCCAAAGACCAACCCAACGAAGAACGGATATCGATCAAGGCCTGGGCCCCTTCAAAATCATCTAGATAGGTTGTAGTCTCCCCTTGAAAATCAGCATTTTTGGGTGAGTTGGGCTTTAAAAAGGCTACTTCACCACGTAGGGATACGTTTGAGGGTACATCCGTATCAATATTGGGTAGTTTGTTCGCCAATCGGGTTAGAAAAGGCACTTCGGTACTGAAATTTCCGTTCAGACCAAAGATGGTATTGTTTACCGGTTCAACCCCAAAGTTTGATTTTTGGGTCAAGGGGCGTTCATTTAAATTCAATAAGGTTGCCCCCAGCACAAAGTTTTCATTAAACTGGTGTTCGACGTTTACCCCGGTAAACCTTCGGGTCTGTTGCCCAAAAACAGCATTGTTCTCAACCGAAATATTAATGGGCGTATTCGAAGCTTCCAAGCTCGGATCCAAGATCTGGACCGTACCGGCCTGATAGTTTACGGTATAATCGATACCTTCCTGCAATTGGCGGCCGCCTGCGGTCACCCGAACCGAACCACGCGGTACGTTAAACGCTCCGATTGGTATGCCATTTGCACCTTCAGATTTATACCGTCCCTTTAACTGAAAACGATTCTTTTCGGCATCCTGAAGCGAAGCTGCCTTCGTCTTGGAATACATATTACGGAACACATAACGCTGCTGGTTGGCATTATAACCTTGGTCGTTTTCAACCTCATAGGTACCCCCACCCAGCAAATCGAATAGGTATTCACCAAAAGGTTCAACCTTGGTAAAAATTATGCGACCGGATTGTGTGTCTACCGTGATACCCGGAATGTAATCAAAGAAACCATCACCCCCAGGCTGCACATCATTATATACATTGAGGCGGTCCAGATTAAATACATCCAAAAGGATTCGTTCTTCCAGGGGTCGGCCATCCGCAGAAGCTGCAGTAGCTGGGAAGGGCTCAACAGGACTAATGTAGTTTCGCGGTGTTGGGTCGGAATAAAGGATATTGAGTTTAAAATCTTCTTGGCTTAATTGAAATGCCCCTGTGGCATAGATGTTTTTCATCATCAGATCCCATATCGGATCATCGACATTGGTAATATTGCTTTTCAGCAATTTTAGGATCAGGGTGTTGTTTTCAACTATTGGATTCACCCCGCCAGAAATTGTAGTGGCATCAATTCCGCCATTGGCAAATTCACCCACCTGGTACACTTCTCCATTAAAGGTGTATTGAAATGCGACACCCAAGACCTCATCATTGCTCAATCGTTGGTTTAGGGAGATATAGCCCAATTGTGAATCAAATTGATAATCACGACCGATCTCCAACTTACGGGCGTTTTCTAGAATGGCATAGTCAAATCCTTGATTGGAAACATAACCATTGCCAAAATTGAACCCTTGCTCAACAGTGGCGATATCACGAATTTGGTCTGTTAGCACCCCTCCGGCTCCGATCAAGGCTGGATCATAGTCGTTGGCGCCATTTTGCGGTAGGCCATTGGCTCCAATCGGATTGAAAAAGCCACCCGGTGCGTTGGTATTGATACGGGTCTGCTCTGAAGCCGTTTCCCCTAAATCTTGAATCGCGACGACATTTCGAACATTCAGGGTTTGCTGGTTACGGTTGGTCACCCAAACCTCCAGTCGCGTTATCTGAACCTGACTTTGGATGAAAGGATAATTGGCGAGGGCGCCATCATAATTGTCCCTGAAATATTGGGCCAAGAAAAAGTGTTTGTCCTCATCGTAATCAAGGGCGGTCAATGAAAATTCGTTCAATGTTCCTCCTCCTTGTGCCACCACAGTATTGTTTTGGGAACGCTGCTCGGAAAATACCGCGGTTACGGTGGTCTTCCCAAATTGCAATTGCGTCTTCACCCCAAAAAGACTCTGCGCACCGGTAATCAGCGAACTGTTGAGGGGCATGTTCACATTACCAATTTCAATTTTGCGCAGAATGTCGTCTTCTGTTGGGGTATAATCCAATTTGACCAAATTCTGAAAATCGAATGTGGCCTCAGTATCATAGTTTGCCGTGACTTGCAAACGCTCACCCACCTTACCCAAAAGACTCAAACTGATCCGTTGGTCAAAATCAAAGGAAAGGTTGGTTCGATTTCGTGGGGAAAGCGCCGGATTGTCATTTTTTTGCCAAAGAACGCCCAAGTCCATTGCCACGGAACCTTGTGGAATAACTTCTATGGTGTTTCCTCCGAAGATGGATTCAAAAAAGTTGCTGTTGACATAGAAGTTGGGGAGCAAGTTTTTACGAGCTTCTTCCGAACCTTCCTTTTTGCCCGAAAAAGCATCGATTTTTTCTTTAAAATAGGTTTTCATTTGCTCCTGACGTACCAATTCGTAGTATTGTTCAGGAGTCAGAAATAGCGGATGTGTAATATTATAGTCACCAACGCTTTCGGTGTATACATAACGGTCTAAGCTAGCATCATAGGTATACTTCGCAACAATACTATCTGGATTCGCCAACAGCAGCTTACCCAAGGATACGCCGGTTTTTACGGAATCTTGTTGCTGTTCGCCCGTTTCTTGGGAATACGAAAAGACATACGTCCCCAAGAAAATAATGCAAAGGAAGAATCGCTTAAATGCCAGTGATTTAAGAATTGGTTTGGCCCCTCTTTTCAAACTATTTACAAATTATTAAGCGCCTTTTTGATAATGTCCTCGACGCTTAGCGAAGGATCCTGGTTAATGACCTTTTCGACAACTCTTTCCGATTGTCTTCGGTTGAATCCAAGAACCTCTAAAGCAGATAACGCTTCTTCTTTGGTTGTATTGTTTGATTGTGTGGAAACTTCTCCCATATCGTAAACCTTCAAAACCTTGTCTTTTAGGTCAAGAATTACGCGCTGGGCAGTTTTGGCTCCAATACCTTTGATTGCCTGTATGGAAACCACATCGGCACCAGCGATCGCATCGCGAACCTGATCCGGGGTCATTGAGGAAAGCATTGTTCTTGCGGTGCTCGATCCGATACCCGAAACGGAAATCAGCAATCGAAATATTTCCCGTTCGGTACGTTCAGCAAAACCAAACAACGTATGTGAATCTTCACGAACTTGCAGGTGGGTGTACAATTGGATATTTTCTTCGTCTTGGAGCAACGAAAACGTATGCAAGGAAATATTTAAAAAATAACCTACCCCTGCACACTCTACTATAACGTAAGTCGGATTTTTTTCAACCAGTTTTCCCTTTAGGTGTGTTATCATTTTGCTGATTTGGCTTTTTTTCGTTTTTCGCGCTCTTGGGCATCGATTACGGCTACTGCGGCCATGTTGACCATCTCTTCAACGCTGGCGCCCAGCTGCAAAATATGGGCAGATTTACGCAATCCCAGCATTATTGGACCAATAGAATCGGCATTATTGAGCCCCTTTAGTAGTTTGTAGGTGATATTGGCCGCCTCTAAGTTTGGGAAAACAAGGGCATTTACCTTCTTACCCGCCAATTTAGAAAATGGAAAGTTATTATGACACAACTCTTGGTTTAGGGCAAAATCGGTCTGTATCTCTCCGTCAATAACCAATTCAGGATGTTGTTCGTGAAGGATGCGAACGGCCTCCCGCACCTTGCGGGCATGGGGGTGCTGCGATGAACCAAAATTGGCGTACGACAGTAAGGCAACCACTGGGTCAAAACCAAAGGTAGAAGCCACATTGGCCGTCATTAAAGCAATCTCTGCCAGCTCCTCCGCATTGGGATCAATATTTACAGAGGTATCTGCCAAAAACAAAGGGCCTCTTTGCGTAATCATGATGTTTACCGTTGCCGCACGGGTAACCCCAGTGGCTTTACCCAAAACCTCAAAGACTGGCTTCAATACCTTCGGATACGACCTCGAATAACCTGAAATCATACCATCTGCATCCCCCTCCATCAACATCATCGAACCAAAATAATTCCGCTTACCCATATTTATACGGGCACTATATTCCGTTTCTCCCTTGCGCTTTCGGGCCTCCCAAAGCTTTTGGGCATACTTTGTTCTTATTTCTTTGGTTTCAGGAGAACGAGGATCAATGATGGGTACATCCGCATCGAAATCAAGTTCTTTCTTGAGACGTTCTATGGTCGTTCGATTTCCAAGAAGAATGGGTTTGGCAATGCCCTCGTCATGCACAATTTGTGCTGCCTTTAAAACATCCAACAATTCCGCTTCGGCAAAAACAATGCGCTTCGGATTGACTTTCGCCCTATTGTGCAATAAGCGAACAATTTTATTATCATTTCCCGATCGTTGATGAAGACCTTCTACATAAGCATCCCAATCTTTTATCGGTGCTTTGGCCACGCCACTTTCCATAGCCGCTTTGGCCACCGCTGGTGGTATGGTGGTAATCAAACGGGGGTCAAAGGGTTTGGGTATGATATAGTCTTTTCCAAAGGCCAGCCGTGTGGTATCATAGGTGATATTAACTTGCTCGGGCACGGGCTCTTTGGTCAGATCGGCCAGGGCTCGAACCGCTGCCATTTTCATATCCTCATTGATTTTCGTGGCCCTGACGTCTAAGGAACCCCTGAAAATGAAAGGAAATCCGAGTACGTTGTTTACCTGATTCGGGTGATCAGATCTACCGGTAGCCATGATAATATCATCGCGGGTTTTACAGGCCAAATCATATTCAATCTCGGGATCAGGATTGGCCATGGCAAATACAATTGGATTCTTTGCCATGGATTTCAGCATTTTCGGACTCACAATATTGGCGATGGATAGTCCGATAAATACATCGGCATCTTTCATGGCCTCTTCAAGGGTATTTATCTTTCGGTCTGTGGCAAACTCTTCTTTCTGGGAAGATAATTTTTCACGATCACTTCGAATTACCCCTTTGCTGTCAAGCATGACCATATTCTCGGCCTTTGCTCCAAAAGCTTTGTATAAGCGTGAGCACGACACTGCTGCCGCACCTGCACCGCTAATGACAATCTTTACTTTTTCAATTTTCTTTTTTGCCAGCTCCAAGGCATTGAGCAGGGCAGCTGCCGAAATGATGGCCGTACCGTGCTGGTCGTCATGCATTACGGGAATATCCAATTCCTCTTTGAGGCGTCGTTCAATTTCAAACGCTTCGGGCGCTTTGATATCTTCCAAATTAATTCCGCCGAAGGTAGGTGCAATTGTCTTGACGGTCTCCACGAATTTATCTACATCCTCGGTATCCAATTCAATATCGATACCATCTATATCGGCAAATATTTTAAAAAGCAAGCTTTTTCCTTCCATTACAGGTTTGGAGGCCTCAGGGCCGATATTGCCCAAACCCAAAACTGCTGTACCATTTGAAATTACGGCCACAACATTCCCTTTTGCCGTATACCGATACACTTCTTCCGGATTTTTTTCAATCTCCAAACAGGGTTCGGCCACCCCGGGAGAATAGGCCAAGGCCAAGTCACGTTGTGTAGAATAGGGCTTGGTGGGAACCACCTTTATTTTGCCAGGCTGGGGTTTGGCATGGTATACCAACGCCTGTCTCCTTCTTTTCTCCTTACTCATGTAGTGTAATGATTTATGGCCAAAGGTAAGTGTATTGCCAAAATTAGGCTATCAATGGGATCGGGTAAATTTCGTTTGAATTAAGAAATCACCTCGTCTTGTTCATCTTCAGTGGCCGTCTTTGGCATGTTCAAGCGCATCGCCAATACGGCTGCAATTATAAAAAAGCCACCCGCAAATAACATGGCATTAATTGCACTACCGCCTAAAACATTTTTGAAAATAGGTCCAAAGGACAAGGTTTGAATACCCATTGGAATCACGATCATCATATTCAGGATCCCCATATAAACCCCTCTGCGTTCTTGAGGAACAATTTTAGAAACCATACTATATGGGATACCCATCATGGCTGCCCACCCAATACCAAATAAGACCATAGGGAAAAGCACGTATACAGGATCGTTTATATGTGGAATGGTCAATAGGGCGATTCCTGTTCCCAATAGACTCAAGGCGTATATTTTTTTACCTCCAAAACGTATCGTCAAGGGCACCAATATCAATGCCACAACAGCTGTTACAACATTGTAGGTTGTACTCATCTTTGCCGCTTGCGCAGCAGCTTCAGATGTATCGTACCCCATGGTATTTCGAAATAATGGGGTTATGAATTGCCAATAAATGAAGAGGGCATACCATTGGAATAGGTACACCGCTGATAACTTCCACATGAATTTCGGCATCTCTTTGACCGCATGGGAAATCTCTACAAAAGGTGCCTTAAAACGCTCCATAAATGGTAAGGCCCGGTTTTTCATAATTTCTTCCAGCTCTTCATCACTCGGCGGTATCTCGGGCGTCTTAAGTACCGACCATAGAATTGTAACTATTGATAAAAATGAACCAATAAAGAACGAATAGTACAGCCATTTTGGAATCTGCCCGGATATTTCCTCTCCGCCACCAAACCAATCTTGAAATAAAAAGATAGACGCATTGGCCAATAAAATACCGGCCCCAACAAACAAGCTCTGCATTTGATATCCTATGCTTAATTGACTGTCGGGAAGTTTATCTCCTACAAAAGCACGATAGGGCTCCATGGCCATATTGTTTCCAACGTCCAATATCCAGAGCAGGCCTACTGCGAACCAAAGTGCCGGACTTAAAGGAAAGGCAAACAAACACAAGCTTCCCAATAGGGCTCCTATCAAGAAAAAAGGCTTTCTTCGACCCCATCGTGGAGACCAGGTTTTATCTGATACCGCACCTATAATGGGCTGTACGATCAAACCGGTAACCGGGCCGGCGATATTTAGGATGGGCAGCAATTCTTCAGAAGCCCCTAAAAACAAAAATATCGGGTTGATTGCACTTTGCTGCAGTCCAAAACTATATTGAATGCCGAGGAAACCGACATTCATATTCCATATTTGCCAAAAACTAAGTTTTGGTTTTTTAAGTAATGTAGCCATTTGAGTTGGTTTAATTTGGTTACGGCTTATGGAAGGCCGTAGTCTCGCTCAAGATAACGATTTTAATCGCGCTGCAAAAATTTGATGTTGCGCTTTAGGCCCGAAAATTTGGTGCGCTTCACAGCTGATTTTTTAAACACCTTTTTAAATACCTCCTCTGTAATTTCATCCCAGTCTTTTTTGGAGTAGGAAAGCAATTCAGGATGCGGATCAAAAAGCGGTTCTGAATGTGGTTTTGAAAATCGGTTCCATGGGCATACCTCTTGACATACATCACAACCAAACATCCAGTCATCAAACTTGCCCCCGAATTCTGTTGGAATTTCGTTTTTCAACTCAATGGTAAAATAGGATATACATTTACTTCCATCTACCACATAGGGGGCTACAATGGCTTCAGTTGGGCAGGCATCGATACAGGCCGTGCAGGTACCGCAATGGTCGGTCACCGGAGTATCGTATTCCAACTCCAAATCAACGATCAACTCCGCAATAAAATAGTAGGAACCCACTTCTTTGGTCAACAAATTGCTATGCTTGCCGATCCAACCCAAACCGCTTTTGGCTGCCCATGCCTTATCCAATACCGGAGCTGAGTCTACAAAGGCCCGACCCTGTACCGCTCCGATTTCTTCTTGTATGAACTGCAAAAGGGATTTGAGCTTGTCCTTAATTACAAAATGATAATCGGTGCCATAGGCATATTTGGAAATTTTATAGGAATCCTGATTTTGTTCTTCTGATGGATAATAGTTCAGCAATAAAGAAATCACTGATTTTGAGCCCTCAACGAGCTTGGTAGGGTCTAAACGTTTGTCAAAATGATTTTCCATATACCCCATTTCGCCATGCATTTGCCTAGTCAGCCAAGCTTCCAAGCGTGGGGCCTCATCTTCCAAAAACTCGGCCTTGGAGATTCCACAAGACAAAAAACCGAGGCGCTTGGCTTCGGTTTTTATACTAGTACTGTAGTGCGCTTTTGCATTCAATTTGACAACTCATAAAACCGTTGCCAAAGTACAAAAACTATCATACTCCTACGGGAGGGGGAATGCTCATATCGAAATCTTGGGCGTGGTCCAATACCTTTTGAATGATATCGGGATGTACCGATTTGGCTATGGCATCTTCTTCATGCTCAGGAATACCTACCATTTTAAAAAAATCAAAAAATCCTTTCGGACTATGAACATTAACCCATTTACAAGGGCTAGCACTTTTGTTGCCAAAAGTATGCAAGATACCTGATGGAATATCAACAGATTCACCAGCTTTTAGAACTCGGGTTTCACCGTTGATCATAAATTCCATTTCACCTTCCAATATCAAAAAAGCCTCTTGGTAATTGTTATGCAGATGAGGCGGCGGACCTGGAACTCCTGCGGGTGTTTCGAAAACAACCATGTCAAAATCCCCAGTGGTTGGATGCGGTTTTAGTTTATGTCCTAAAACCCACATTGCTGTAGTTTGTTTCATTTATGAGATTTTTGTCTCACAAACATAATTACAAATTTTTACAACTCAAAATTTTATAAGACATTTGTCTCATGAATGAACATCTCAAATCGGGAAGAACAGAACAAAAACTGAATACCCGCAGCAAAATTCTAACCGCTGCGCACCGTCTTTTGGAGCAAGGCAAATCGCTCAGCATGGATAACGTGGCTACAGAAGCCCAACTATCAAGGGCCACCGTTTATCGTTACTATTCCAGCATAGAATCGCTTTCAACGGAATTGGTGTTGCACCTCAACCTACCTAACCCCGAAGTGTTGGCCCAACAATTTGATGACCACGAACCTACCAAGGCCCTACTGGGCATTCAAGACACCTTTCTGGATTTTATCATCAACAATGAAATAGCTTCCAAAAAGTTCCTGGGCGCAATTTTGTCATCTTCAGATGTAAAACTGGAACGGGGTCAAAACAGATTGAATGCCATCAAACACTATTTTCTATCCCAAGATATTCCTTTGAATAAAGAGAAAAGAGAAAAACTGATGCATGTTACCGTACTCTTAATGGGAATCGAGGCCATAATTGTTAGCAAAGATGTTTGTGGTTTAGACAACAAACAATCAAAGGAAACCCTTCAATGGGCCTTACAAATGGTGCTCAAGGGTTGTTTGGAATAATCCTTTGATACTATGCGATAATCGGCACCATTGCCTAATGCCCTCCGACTATTTAACGACTTTTGAATTCCAGGATCGCATTCTTTGGCTTCAACGTAATCAAAGGAAGGATCTCAATGGTTTTTTGATTCGACGAAATCGTAAATTTCTTCAGTAGTTCAGAAATGACGAGTTGCATCTCGAACATCGCAAAATTATTGCCGATGCACATGCGAGGCCCAGCCCCAAAAGGAAAATAATACCCCGAATGTTGGTTGGGTTGGCCTTCAAACCTTTCGGGCATAAATTTTTCTGGGTCTTCCCAATATTTTTCGCTGTGATGTATTTCGATTACCGAAAAAAGCAACGGAGTTGCAGGTGGGATTACCGTTCCTTCAAAAATATCTTCCTCATAATTTGTTCTGTCGATAAAGTAAGCCGGTGGGTAAAGTCGCATCGCTTCCTCCAACACCTGTTTGGTAATTTTTTGGCCCATTAGCTGGGTCATGTCATCTTCGTATGCGGCAATATTGTTTTCTTCAAAGATCAAATCTTGGTATGTTGTATGCCGCGCCAATAATTGACATACAAATGTCAAGGCATTGCTTGTTGTTTCATGCCCTGCAATAAACAATATCAATATCTCATCGATCATCTGGTTCATTTCCATTGCACTGCCATCATCGTACCTAGCATCAAGAAGCATATCCAACAGATCCCCTTTTGATGCTTTATTGTTCTTGCGTTGTACGATCAAGCTTTCAATTGTTTGTCTGGCTTCGGCCACCATCGAAAAGTGCTTTCTGATCAGGCCACTACCCTTGAACCACCACCCCAAATAGGGCTGACGAAGTTCTTTCACCAACATTTTCTGGGTTGCCTCAACGATTTCTTGTAACCGGCTTATGGTATTTTCATCTACCGCTCCGCTAAAAAGGGATTTGGCTACCACTTGAAAAGCCAATCGCCCAAAATAGGGTTCTATATCTACTTTTTTACCAACCGGAATTTTGGAAAGTTCCTCATTGATGGTCTCATGCATAATGCCCAACAATTGGGTCAAATGTTTTTTATGAAAGGTAGGCTGGATCAATTTTCGTTGGCGCTTCCAATGGGCCCCTTCTGCGGTCAATAGTCCCTGGCCAATATACTTTGCCAGGTCTCTTGTCTGCACCTTGGACTTGGTATAATTCTTTTGATTCTTTTGCAGTACATATTGTAAGAAAGAGGCATTTCGGGAAAAAACAATCTTATTGCCAAACCCTAGATTTAACTGAAAGGTGTCTCCCTTTTTTTCAAAATTATCATGGTGAAACGGTAACGGATTTTTTACAATTTCTAAGGCTCTTCTGAGAAAGTCTAAAAAAGGGACTTGCGCAAAGGTTTTCCGTGGTTGAACTTTCATTCAAATAAACCTCCTTGTTCGCCACTCTTTATTCTGCCCAGATGCTTGTAGGCCAACTCGGTCACTTCCCTGCCGCGCGGGGTACGCATAATAAAACCTTGTTGTATGAGAAAGGGTTCATAAACCTCCTCAATGGTTTCGGCGCTTTCGGAAACTGCCGTTGCCAGGGTGGTAATTCCGACAGGACCTCCTTTAAATTTATCAATAATGGTGGTAAGAATCTTATTATCCATCTCGTCAAGGCCATGAGCATCAACATTCAATGCCTTCAGTCCAAATTTGGAGATGTTCATATCAATATTGCCATCGCCTTTGATCTGGGCAAAATCCCTTACCCTACGCAAAAGCGCATTGCTGATTCGTGGGGTGCCTCGGCTTCGGCCAGCAATTTCTATGGATGCTTCGTTGGTGATGGGCACTTTTAAAATTTCGGCACTTCGTTGCACTATGGTCGAAAGCAATTCGGTATCATAGTATTCCAAACGGCTGGTAATGCCAAAACGGGCACGCATGGGAGCGGTTAAAAGTCCGGATCGGGTTGTGGCACCCACCAAGGTAAAGGGGGCCAAATTTATTTGCACCGATCGGGCATTGGGGCCTGTCTCGATCATGATATCGATTTTATAATCTTCCATTGCCGAATACAGGTATTCTTCCACAATGGGACTCAATCGATGGATCTCATCAATGAACAACACATCCCGTTCTTCCAAATTTGTAAGCAATCCGGCCAGATCACCAGGTTTGTCCAAGACGGGACCTGATGTCACTTTAATACCTACACCCAATTCATTGGCCAAAATATGGGCCAAGGTTGTTTTTCCCAATCCCGGTGGCCCATGAAATAAGGTATGGTCTAAGGCTTCTCCCCGTAAATTTGCTGCCTGAACAAATACTTTCAAGTTTTCCAGTACTTGCTCCTGTCCCGTAAAATCATCAAAGGAAACTGGACGCAATGCCCTTTCAATATCGAACTCTTCTTGCGAGAAATTATCAGAAGTTGGGTCTAAGTGCTCATTCATTCCAAACAAATATAAAGCAATTCGGCCATAAGATTTTTAAATGCCCAATACTACCAAATAGCGACATTTAGTTGTAATTTCAATTTATGTTGAAAAGAAAGTATCCCGACGGCATCATTGCTTACATTCCCTTTTTCTATGTGATTTGGTCAGACGATTTGTTGTCGGCCTCGGAAATTCAGGTGGTTCGTGCTACCATCAAAGAAGATGAGACCCTTTCAACAGCTGAAAAGGAGGTACTACATTCTTGGTTGGACAAAAACAACCCGCCAAAAGATGAAGAAATTAAATCTTGGCAGTCTTTGATAACCAATAGCAAGGCCAAGCTGATTGAATCTGAAATTTATCCTTTGGAGTCATTTGCCCGTAATGTGGCTGATTTCTATACGAAGACAGCGCAACCCAATCCTCATCTACAGCATATCGAACGCAACTTGGGTATTCAACCCAACCATTACAATCACCTCTTTAATGTAGAGGTTGTTCAAAAACTCGATTCGGATCAGTATGAGGCCAAATTGTTGGATGCGATTTTAAATGAACGCGATGTTGAGATGATCCAACAACTTCGAAAAGTTTTGGACCACCCAATATTTAAGTGGGAAGTTCGAAGAGATAAGGAGACGGCCCGAAAGGTTGTGTTGGAACAATTAAAATATTTAGCGAAAGACGGGTGGTGTTCTTATGCCTACCCTCCGAAATACGGCGGAAAGGATGACCTAGAAGGGTATGCCACCATATTTGAACATATCATTTATGTTGATGGCAGCCTTGGCGTTAAGACGGGCGTTCAATTCGGACTTTTTGGCGGTAGCATTCAAAATTTGGGCAATGAAAGCCAACGGCAAAAATTTCTGACACCTGCTTCTGATGCCCGGTTACTGGGGTGCTTTGCCATGACCGAAACCGGTCACGGCAGCAATGTGCGAGGCATCAAAACAACCGCTACCTATATTCATGACGAACGTAGCCTGGTCATACACACACCGGGCAAAGATGATAACAAAGAATACATTGGCAATGCCATGGATTCAACAGTTGCAACTGTTTTTGCGCAGCTTTTGGTGAACGGCAAAAATGAAGGTGTACATGCCATAGTGGTTCCCCTCCGTGATAAAAACCATAAAGAATTGCAAGGAGTTACCATTGAAGACAATGGCTATAAATTGGGCCTGAATGGCGTGGACAACGGTAAAATTTGGTTCAACCAAGTCAAAGTACCTGTAGATCACCTTTTAGATAAATATGGAGGGATCGACGCCGATGGTAACTATGCTTCAAAAATCAAGAATCCGAGCAAACGCTTTTTTACCATGTTGGGCACCTTGGTGGGTGGTCGTATTTGTGTAGCCAAAGGTTCACTGGCAGCCGCTAAGATGGCACTTACCATTGCCGTAAAACATGGTTTGAAAAGGAGACAGTTCAATGATTCCATAAAAATCCAGGAAGACCTTTTGATAGATTATCCGACCCATCAATTAAGGTTGATCCCCAAAGTAGCCAGTGCTTATGTATACCATTTTGCCCTGCAAAGGGCCATGGCTGAATACGTATCAATACCTGGGGAAGATAAACGCAAAATAGAAACACAAGTGGCCGCCTTAAAGGCCATCATTACCTGGTTTGGAACAGCGGCCATCCAAGAAAGTCGAGAAGCCTGTGGTGGAAAGGGTTATCTGTTGGAGAATAGGATTCCTGATTTGAAAAATGACTCAGACATTTTCACAACCTTCGAAGGTGACAACACCGTGCTACTCTTGTTGGCCGCTAAGGGAGTCTTATCTGATTTTAAATCTGAATTTAATGCTAATGGGTTTATCAGTGTCTTAAAACTCTTGGGGGTACAATTATCAGATAAATTGGCTACTATAAATCCGGCCTATACCAATAAGGTGGACAGCGCACACCTTTACAACCCGAAGTTTCATTTGCATGCCCTTGATTTTAGATTGCGACGGTTGACCTATACTTCGGCCATGCGCATACGCAGTTATATCAAGAAGGGGATGCCCAGTTACCAAGCTTTTCTAAAGACGCAAACGCATTTGCTAGAAGTTGGCAAAGCCTACAGTGAAGCTTTGGCGGTCAAATGGTACTATGAGCGATTAGAGTCTGTTACCCATAAGGATTACCAAACACTCTTGTATAAAATTGGCGCACTTCACTCCCTCAAGACTATTCGAAACGATGCCGAATGGTTTTTGGAAGAAGGCTATTTGGGCAGTACAAAGTCAAAGGCGATCCGCCAGCGTATTGAACGTTTGAGCTCTGAGTTGCGGCCTCATATCGGGACCTTGGTGGATGGGTTTGGGATTCCCGAAAACTTAATTACAGCGCCAATAGCAACCTAATTCGTTTTCCTTTTTATCAATTGGGATGTGTCCAAAAATTCTTCGACAACAATTTTTGGGTTGCCATAGAGAAAGGTCTTTGAGTTACCAGAGGTTGCCAATTTTATTTCCCGATACGAATTAACCGTGGCATTGGATGATTCCTGAAGCCGTAGATCGATTTCAGCTGCCTCTAGTTTTTGAGCCTTTAATTTCGAATTTGAGGTCAGGCTTGCCATTAACAAATCTGTTGTACCCTCCAAGGTAAGACTGGCATTGTCATCGAGCTTGATATTCTTCGTACCACTTACTGAATAGATCAAGGCATCGGTTCTGCCGCGCATCGCTACATTAAGGGAATCTACGTCCAAATTAAAATCACCCGATCCACTTTCCTCCAAGTTTAGATCCATAACGCCGGCATCTACCTTGATATCCAATTTTGAATCGGCAAAAACATCAGCGAAGAAAATTTCATTGGCAATAATATCATCACATAAGACACTTCCCTCCTTAACCGTTATGGCCTTTAATTCAACAAAATTTACTGTAATGTCGAACTTCTTTTTGGTCGTTACATTGTAAAATGAGGAGATAATCAAGGTGCTGTCTTCCACCTTAAATTTGAGAATATCGATCAAATTGTCATCGGCTTCGATGACATAGCCCGGTCCAAATGACTTTTTTAGAACTATATCCAAATCATCTTCCAACACCACTGCGTTAAATTCTGGTAAGGCCTCATTTACTTGGGTTACTACACGATTTCCTTTAATTTTTGGTTTTCGTTGGGCAGACATGGATAGCGTAAGCAAAATCAATACAAAAGGAAGGTAACGTTTCATGATGGTGTTCTTTGACTCTTAAAGATATTACTTATTCGAAACAAAAGCGGTGCCAAAGTCACCAAACAAAAAACCCATCTACTTTCGCAGATGGGTTTTGTTATTTTTTTGAAGGAACCTTAGTGGTTCAATTCTTCTTCATTTTCTTGAAGTGGCACTGTCTGTGGAACAAAGTCTTGACCTGCAATAATGTATTCCCCATTTTCGTAGGTTTTACTGTAATCATAAGGCCACCTGTGGACATGGGGGATTTCACCATGCCAGTTTCCGTGGAAATGCTCTTGAGGAGCTGTCCATTCCAAGGTAGTGGCATTCCAAGGATTTAAAGGTCCTCGTTTCCCGTAAAAAATGCTGCGCACAAAGTTGAAGGCAAACACCAATTGAGCTCCTGCTGTGATGATGGCAAATACGGTCATCAATTCCTGAATATCTGTCAATTCATCAAACATTGGAAAATTGGTATTTTGATAGTAACGTCTTGGTACACCGGCCATCCCAACAAAATGCATTGGGAAGAAAATACCATAGGCGCCAATAGCGGTTATCCAAAAATGGACATACCCTAAATTTTTGTTCATCATTCGACCTTGGAACAATTTCGGGAACCAATGATAGACCCCTGCAAAAACCCCGTACAATGCTGAAATACCCATCACTAAGTGGAAGTGGGCCACAACAAAATACGTATCATGTACATTGATATCAAGGGCACTGTCTCCTAAAATTATACCTGTTAAACCTCCCGTGATAAAGGTAGATACCATAGCTATCGAAAATAGCATTCCGGGATTTAATTGGAGGTTTCCCTTCCATAGGGTTGTTATCCAGTTAAACGCCTTAACCGCCGATGGTATGGCAATCAACAAGGTGGTAAAGGTAAAGACAGACCCCAAGAATGGGTTCATCCCTGAAATGAACATATGGTGGCCCCAAACAATTGTAGACAAGAAGGCAATCGCCAAAATTGAAGCAATCATCGCCCGATACCCAAAAATAGGTTTACGGGAATTTACAGACATTACCTCTGACACAATACCCATGGCTGGAAGTATTACAATATAAACTTCCGGGTGTCCCAAAAACCAGAACAAGTGTTCAAATAGTACTGGGGACCCTCCTTGATAGTGTAAGACCTCTCCTTGAATAAAAATATCTGATAGGAAGAATGACGTACCAAAACTCCTATCCATTATCAATAGCAATGCCGCTGACAAAAGCACTGGGAACGAGATTACCCCAATTACCGCTGTTACAAAAAATGCCCATATGGTCAAAGGAAGTCTCGTCATCGACATCCCTTTGGTTCTCAAATTAAGCACCGTTACAATATAGTTCAGGGAGCCCAATAAGGAAGAGGCGATGAATATGGCCATTGAAACCAACCACAAGGTCATTCCCATTCCTGAACCAGGCTGCGCCATTGGCAAGGCACTTAAAGGTGGATAAACGGTCCATCCGGCTGCTGCTGGGCCTGCTTCCACAAACAAGGAAATCACCATGATAACCGAGGAAACAAAGAACAACCAATAGGATACCATATTCAAGAACCCAGAAGCCATATCCCTTGCCCCAATTTGAAGGGGAATCAATAGGTTACTAAAGGTTCCACTCAATCCTGCGGTCAATACAAAAAATACCATTATGGTACCGTGGATGGTTACCAGTGAAAGATAAACATCGGCATCCATTACACCGTCAGGGGCCCATTTTCCCAATAAAGCTTCAAAAACAGAGAATGATTCTCCTGGCCATGCCAATTGCATTCTGAATAGCAATGACATCGCGATTCCGATAAAACCCATCACCAAGATACCTGTAATAAGATACTGCTTGGCAATCATCTTATGATCTTGACTAAAGATGTACTTTGTAATAAAGGTTTCCTTATGATGGTGTCCGTGGTCTGACATAATCCTTTTTTTTATTTTCTTTTAGCAACTTCTTATTCTGCAGGGGTGACAGTCTGTTCAAAGGTAGCCTGTTCTGCCATCCATGCGTTGAATTCTTCTTCTGTTTCCACTATGATTTTCATTTGCATATTGTAATGTGACTTACCGCAAATTTTATTACATAACAATACGTAATCAAATTCCCAAGGATCCGAATCTGGTCGACCTTCTGCCGCCCATTCGGCTCTAAGTTTATTGGTTCGTTTCACCTTATCAACTACCTCAGGATTCAATCGCATTTCTTCGGTTGTTATGGTAGGCGTAAAGGAGAACTGGGTAATCATCCCTGGTACGCAGTTCATTTGAGCCCTAAAGTGTGGCATATACGCCGAATGCAAAACATCTTGGGAACGCATCATAAAGTTTACCTTTCTACCTACAGGCAGATGCAGTTCTTTTACAATAACATCATCTGAAGCATTGGGATCAGACTCATCTAAGCCCAACACATTGGCACGGTTAATATCGATCAACCGAACACTGGCATCACCCAACACATTATCATCACCCCCATATCTTGCGGTCCAATTGAACTGCTGTGCATACAATTCTATAATCAAGGGATCGTCTTCATCATTGACGTCCATGATATTGGTCCACGAGTACAATCCCCATATAATCAATCCTGCCAATACAATGACGGGAATAATGGTCCAAATAAATTCCAACCGATCGTTATCGGCAAAGAACAAGGCTTTTTTACCTTCTTTACCACGATATTTATAACCATAGTAATGCAGCAAGGCCTGTGTTATCGTTTGCACAAAGAAAATAATCGCAAAGGATATCCACATTAATTGGTCGTAACCCGCACCGTGTTCTGATGCTGCTTCCGGCAACAGAAACTTATAATATTTGGCAAAACTGAAGATGGTGATCCCATAAATGAAAATCAAAAAGGCAAACAGCAAATACCCATTGTAGTTATTGTCATAGTCATTTGCGATTTCAGAAACCGACTGATCTGCCTTTAATTGTGACAATTCAAATATTTTGGTCATTTGCCAAATTGCAATTGCCACTAAAATTAAAACCGTCAATATCAAAACTATATTCATTGTGTCTCTTTCTTGGCTTAATCTTTAGTAATGAAATTGTCTGCTCTCTTCCAACAATGGATTGCGCTTGGGCTGCAATGGCACTTTCGTCAACGCATTGAATACCCAGAAAATGAACAATCCTCCAAAAAACAGAATCCCACCAATTTCAGGTATACCAATATGCCATTGGTCTCCTACAGTAGCAGGCATTACCATATTAAATACATCTAGATAATGTCCGAATAAAACAATTATACCTGTCATGATCACAAACCAGTTTACGCGTTTGTAATCACTGTTCATTAACACCAATAATGGGAAAACAAAATTCAAGGCCACCATACCAAAGAAGGGAAGTTTGTAATCTTCGATTCGTGTTACGAAATAGGTAACCTCTTCAGGAATGTTAGCATACCAAATCAGCATGAACTGCCCGAACCATAGATACGTCCAAAAGATGCTGATACCAAACATAAACTTCGCCAAATCATGAATGTGACTGTTGTTGACTTGCTCTAAATATCCCTTGGATTTCAAATAAATGGTAACAATTGCAATGGTTGTTATACCTGAAACGAACATACTGGCAAAAACATACCACCCGAATAACGTACTGAACCAGTGTGGGTCAAGACTCATGATCCAATCCCATGACATCATTGATTCGGTTATCAAATAGAAAACCAAAAAGGCTGCCGACCATCTAAAATTCTTTACAAAATTGGAATTGTCATCAGCATCATCTTGTGCCAACGATAATCTTCGTGAATATTCACGATAAAAAATCCAACCACCCAAAAAGAGTGCTGCTCGTATTAAAAAGAATGTTGGGTTTAAAAATCCTGCCTTACCCTGAAGCAATTCATCGTGCGCCACCGTATCGGCATCCATCCATACAAAGAGGTGATTCCAGTGCATAACCGACATGACCAAAATCACAAACACGATAATTCCCCCTGGGACCAGGTAGGCCGTTATCCCTTCCATTACTCGAAACAATAAAGGCGACCAACCCGCTTGGGCGGCCCGTTGAATGGCATAAAAGGCCAACACACCAAGTGCGATCATAAAGAAAAAGAACGCGGCCACATACAAGGCAGACCATGGTCTGTTCTGTAACTGATGCAAGAGATGCTCATCATGGGAAGCGTCGTGTTCGCCATGGGCATTCTCCTCAGCATGGGATGTTTCGCCATGTCCTCCGCCATGGCCATCATCATGGGCCGCAGCTACTTTGGCTTTTGCCTCTTCTACCGTACTGGGTGCGTCAAAAAAACCATATCCCAAGCACAGGGCTCCCACAACCATCATTACGATGGAACCAAGCTTTAATTTATTTGAAAACGTGTACATCATTGTTGTGCTTACGTTATTTTGTTAGGTCTTCCTTTAATTTCATCACGTATTCTGATACCTGCCACATTTCTTCCTCTCCGTGCAATTGTGCTGCGTATGAACCCATGGAGTTCAAACCATAATAAACGGTATGATACGTACTGCCAACAGTTATATTTCGAGCCACATCATCATAGCTAGGTACCCCTAAAATCTTTTCACGCTTGACCAAATGTCCTTGGCCATCTCCTTTGTTACCATGGCAAATGGCACAATAAAGGCCATAAAGCTCTGCACCTTTTTCTAAATTTTGCTCTTGCTGCAAGGAGTCTAACGGACTTGCTTGTGCACGAGCCAATTCTTTGCCTTCGGGCGTGTTTTCGAACTCGTATGGCATCCAGCCCCTTGGAATGGTATTTTCTGGTGCAACCATAGCCTCGGTTCCTTCTGGGAACAAACCGTTATCAACGGCTTCATAGGTTTCATACCCCACAGACTCATACATATTGGGCATGTATTGGTAATTGGGTTTGTTCTTATCAAAGCAAGATGTTACACCTAGCAATACGATAAAACCGGCCACTATTTTTGTGAATTGCTTCATACCTAAGAATCCTTTTGGGTTAGGGTTACTTCTACAGCTCCTGTTTCCCACAGCAAATCTGTCAACTCTTTTTCATTTCCATGCACCCCTACTTCCATCAAAAAATGGTCATCTGTAGTTCTTACATCAGGGTTTTCAGCCTTTTTGAAGGGCCACATCTTACTACGCAGGTAAAACGTAATGACCATCAAATGCGCTGCAAAAAATACTGTCATTTCGAACATAATAGGAACAAAAGCAGGCATGTTCTCCAAGTAACTAAAACTTGGTTTACCACCAATATCTTGAGGCCAGTCTTCGATCATGATATAATTCATCATGACAATAGCAACTGTAAGCCCCAAACAACCATACATGAATGAGGTAATGGCAATGCGTGTGTCTTCCAATCCCATTGCTTTATCCAAACCATGCACCGGAAAAGGTGTGTAGACCTCTTCGATATGATGATGTTCGGCACGAACCTTTTTAACGGCATGCATCAGTATGTCATCGTCATTGTAAAGTGCGTGTATAACTTTCGATGCCATAATTACTTTTTGTTGTTCAACTTTTTGGCTTGACCTGCCCAATCATCACGTTGTGCCCTTCCAGGGAAGGAACCCGTAATCGAATCTAACAAGTCGTATTCCTTTTTGGTCATTTTACTCACTTGCGCAAAAGTGAAAATCCCAATTTGGTTTAAGGTTTGTTCCATTTGCGGACCAATACCTTTGACCTTTTTCAAATCGTCTGGTGTCTCTTTGTCCTTATCAAATGTACCTATGGCATTTAACAAGGATGACACCTCTTTATTTTCAGCTTCCTTCTTTGGTTTGGCTGCCTTTTTGGACTTTCCTTTAGCCGGCATTTCATACAATGCCTTTCCAGATTCCCGAAGGTTTTTATAGCGTTCACCTGAAGACTTTAGAATTGATTTTACTTCCGCTTGGGCAATCACCGGGAAGGTTCTGGAATACAATAGGAAGAGTACAAAGAAGAATCCTATGGTACCAATAAATATACCTATATCCACGAAGGTTGGCGAGAACATCGTCCAAGAAGATGGCAAATAGTCTCTATGCAAAGAGGTAACGATAATCACAAATCGTTCAAACCACATTCCGATATTTACCACTATCGAAATAAAGAATGAGAACATGATGCTTGTGCGCAATTTTTTGAACCACATAAACTGTGGTGAAAACACATTACATGTCATCATTGCCCAGTACGCCCACCAATAGGGGCCCGTAGCACGATTTAAGAATGCATATTGTTCATATTCAACTCCAGAGTACCATGCGATAAAAAGCTCAGTGATATAGGCACAACCCACAATCGAACCCGTAATCATGATTACAATGTTCATCAGTTCGATATGCTGTACCGTAATGTAAGCCTCCAAATGACACACCTTTCGCATGATGATCAGTAGTGTTTGAACCATGGCAAAACCAGAGAAAATTGCACCAGCAACAAAGTATGGTGGGAATATCGTGGTATGCCATCCTGGAATAACCGAGGTAGCAAAGTCAAAGGATACAATAGTGTGTACTGAAAGTACCAGTGGTGTTGCCAAACCAGCGAGCACCAATGAAACCTCTTCAAAACGTTGCCAATCTTTGGCGCGACCTGTCCAACCAAAACTCAAAAGGCTGTATATTTTCTTTTGAAAAGGTTTGACCGCCCTATCGCGAATCATGGCGAAATCTGGAAGCAATCCTGTCCACCAGAATACCAAGGATACAGAAAGATAGGTAGAGATGGCAAATACATCCCATAATAAGGGAGAATTGAAATTTACCCAAAGTGACCCAAACTGGTTAGGAATCGGAAGTACCCAGTAGGCCAACCAAGGTCGCCCCATGTGAATAATGGGAAACAGACCCGCCTGAATTACCGAGAAAATGGTCATTGCCTCAGCAGAACGGTTAATCGCCATCCTCCATTTTTGGCGGAACAGTAACAATACTGCAGAAATCAAGGTACCGGCGTGACCAATACCAACCCACCACACAAAGTTTGTAATATCCCAGGCCCAGTTAACGGTAGGATTCAGACCCCAAACCCCAATACCTGTTGAAATCGTATAGATGATGCACCCAAGACCCCATAAAAAAGCAGCCAAGGCAATACTAAAAACTATCCACCATTGCTTATTGGCCTTTCCCTCAACAGGAGCCGCAATATCAACAGTGACATCGTGATAGCCTTTGTCGCCTAGTACTAAGGGTTTTCGTATTGGTGCTTCGTAATGCGATGCCATATTTTATATTCTAGTTGCTTACTTTTTTATTACGCTTTATCTGTATTTCTCACCTTAACATGATAGAACACGTTGGGCTTGGTTCCGACATGCTCAAGCAAATGATAAGCTCTATCATCCTCAGCCAATTGAGCGATAACACTACCTTCTTCATTCAAGTCACCGAAACGCATGGCTCCTGATGAGCATGCAGCTGAACATGCACAAGCATCATTAAACTCTCCTTTAGCCACGGGTCTTCCTTCCCTCTTCGCTTTCAATATGACCGCCTGGGTTGTTTGTATGCAGAAAGAGCATTTTTCCATGACCCCTCGTGATCGAACTACAACATCAGGATTGATGACCATTTTACCAAGGTCATTGTTCATGTTGTAATCAAACTCGTCATTGTTGTTGTATAGAAACCAGTTGAATCGTCTTACTTTGTATGGACAGTTATTGGCACAGTATCGCGTACCCACACAACGGTTGTAAGCCATGTGATTTTGCCCTTGACGACCATGAGAGGTCGCAGCAACCGGACAAACTGTCTCACAAGGGGCATGGTTACAGTGCTGACACATAACGGGTTGAAAAGCCACTTGCGGATTGGCAGAAGGATCTTCCATCTCACCGAAGCCACTAAGGGAACCATTTTCTCCCCATAATCCATCCAGATTATCTTTCTTTTCATTGTCGCCTTCAAACGTACTTTCAGAAGAATAATAACGATCGATACGCAACCAATGCATATCACGTGATTTTCGCATTTCTTCCTTACCTACCACAGGAACGTTATTTTCAGCATGGCAGGCAATCACACAAGCACCACAACCGGTACATGCATTAAGGTCGATTGAAAGATTAAAATGGTGTCCGATCGAACGGTCGAACGAATCCCAAAGGTCAGCCTCAGGAGAACTGGCAGAAATCATTTCATGATCTTTCGAAACATGGGGTTTTTCATTCCAGACGTAATCACCGTATTGGTTTTTCTCTTTGGTATTAAAAATTTCAAGGGTGGTTTCTTTAATGATATCACCACGCCCCATTAAGGTGTTTTGCAATTGGATGCATGCAAATTCATGGATTCCTTCCGCTTTACTGATCGATACAGATTGGGTGGAATTAAAATTTTGATACAATTTATAGGCGTTCACCCCTGTTTGCATCTCTTTTTGCATGCCCGCTTTTTTCCCATACCCAAAGGAAAGACCCACAGTACCTGCTGCCTGTCCTGGTTGGATTAAAACGGGAACCTTTTCTAGGGTTACGTCATCTACAGTGACATTGACATAACTACCATTCAAAGCGCCATTGGCAACATTGTAATTTTCGATGCCCAAATTCGCTGCATCTGCTTTCGACATGGTCAGGTAGTTATCCCAAGTTGTTCTTGAGATTGGATCGGGAAATTCTTGCAACCAGGGATTGTTTGCCTGTTTTCCGTCACCCATACCCACTTTGGCATACAACTGCAATTCCATTGGTGATGCCACAGTGTTGACCAATGATCGAACTGCCGCCGCAATCGGGGCAACTGTCGTACTTGTTTCTTGGGCTTCGCTGTCTTCAGAGCTAAGGTCGGCACCATTTTCTACAGGTGCTTGTGCCCCTGAGAACACCCCATCCTGTAAGGCCTGGTTCCAACTTGAACCGTTCAAAATTCCTGCACCCCAGGTTTCACGAACATAGTCATAATACGTTTGCTCGCTGCCCATCCATAACAATAAGGCTGCCTGCATTTGTCTTGTATCAAACAACTCACGAATTACAGGTTGTTGCAAGCTGTAATATCCTTTTTTGATTTCTGCATCACCCCATCCTTCCAAATAGTGCGAAGACGCAGCCACATAATCCACAGCTTGCGCGGTTTCGTCATTGGTAAAGGCAAAAGACACAGAAATATCAACTTTCTCCAATCCTGAAACAAAGGCTTCACTATTCGGTAAGGAATAAACAGGGTTGACCCCATCCATTATCAAAGCACCAACGCGACCGGCATTCATATCGCCAATCAATTTATTGACCTGGGCTATATTACCTTGTCGCACATACTTTGGGTTGTCGGTGTCAATCACCTCACTTGCCAATAACTGGTTGATGGCCAACACAACACCTTGTGCGTTTTCATCATCAAGTCCACTTACGACTACCGCTTTTTCACCAGCCTTTTTAATTTCTTCGAACAACATGTCGACTACTTCATCAACATTTGAAGTACCTCCGCCAACGGTGCTCCCATTCAATTTCCCATAGAGTTTGGCAAGTGCCACTTTTTGCTCTGCAGAATTCATTGGAAAACGATGATCCGCGTTGGCCCCTGACAATGACATATTACCTTCTAGCTGAATATGTTTTGACATTGTTCCATTTTTGGGAACGCGTCCTTTTGCATAACCGGAATCATACCCACCACCTTGCCAATCACCTAAAAAGTCTGCGCCAAAAGAAACAATCAAGCTCGCTTTTTCGAAATCGTAATCGGCTAGTGCCCGTTCACCAAAATTGGCTTCAAAAGCGTTCAGGGCCGCATCTTCTGCGATGGCGTCATAGGTAACGTGCTCAACATTACCATTGGCTGCTGCAAAATCAGCAATTAATCTTTTTGTAGAAGGGCTGGCATAAGTCTGTGTCAACAACACCACTTTTTTGCCTGAATTCTTAAGGGCGCCCAATTTCGCGCGAACATTGGCATCCAATATTTTCCATTCAACCGGTCCATAGTTCCCCTCCAAATCCTTGGCCATTGGCCCTTGAACCCTTTTACTATCGTATAGGGAAAGAACAGAGGCATTTACACGAGCATTTGCAGCACCGTGTACCTTAGCATCCTTGTTGTTTTCTATCTTAATAGGTCGCCCTTCGCGAGTCTTCACCAATATGCTGGCAAAATCATATCCATCATTAATGGTGGTTGCGTAATAATCGGCAACACCGGGAATGATATTGTCAGGCTGAACCACATAGGGTATCGATTTATGCACGGGACCTTCACAAGCGGCCATAGTGGCTGCCGCTGTACTAAAGCCAACGTATTTCAGAAAATCTCTACGGGTGGTATTTGAATCGGCCAGGTTTTCCTTATCGCCTAAAAATTCATCGACAGGAATTGGCTCAACAAATTCATTTTGTTTTAGCGTCTCAATTATGGAATCGTTCGGATTTAGCTCCGCTTCACTCTTCCAATATTTTTTGTTTGATGCCATACGTTTTAGAACTATCTTTCTTTTATTAATAGTGGCATTTACCACACTCTAAAGCTCCCATTTGAGCAGCGGTTAGTTTTGTAACCCCATATTTCTTCGAAAGCTCTTCGTGGATTTTTTTATAATAATCGTTATTGGCCAAGTTGACCTCAGTTTCTCGGTGACAATCAATACACCATCCCATGGTCAATGGTGAATACTGGTACATAACTTCCATCTCCTCTACCGGACCATGACAGGTCTGGCATTCTACACCAGCAACAGAGACATGCTGCGAGTGGTTAAAATAAACAAAGTCGGGTAGGTTATGAATGCGTACCCATTCTACTGGTTGGGTCTCACCTGTGTAACGTTGGTTTTCTTCATCCCAACCCACAGCCTTATACAGTTTCTTGATTTCCTTGGTGTAAAATTCGTTGGTGTATCCATTGGCCAAATCCTCCGCACTAGGTCCTTCAGGATTTCCCGTATACTGGTAAATTGACTTATGGCAATTCATACAGACATTAAGGGCAGGAATACCCGAATGTTTGGAAACACGCGCAGAAGAGTGACAGTACTTACACTCTATCTTGTTATCACCGGCGTGAATCTTGTGTGAATAATGTATGGGTTGTACGGGTGCATAGCCTTGATCGATGCCAACTTGAGACATCCAAGCATAGGCATAGTAAGCACTTGCCAATAATAGAAATACGACACTAACCAGAACCAAAAACTGGTTTTGGGCAAAAGCCTTCCAAATTGGAGTGCGTTGTTGCGCCCCTTGTCGCACCACTTCAACACCATTGGCCTCGGCAATTTTTCTTAGGGTTCGATTCACCAAGAAAAGCATTACGACCAAGATGCCGAATACCAATGCCAAGGCTCCCAAGATGATATTATTTGAAATACCACCAGAAGCATCCCCTCCTGAACCTTCACCACCCGCAGCAACTGCGGCAGCAACTGGTGCCGGAGCCGGAGCAGCCGTATAGGCTAAAATATTGTCAATATCGGCATTACTCAAGGTCGGAAACGCCGTCATTGCCGATTGGTTGTACTCGGCATATATCTTGTTGGCATAAGAATCACCAGATGCAATTACACCTGCACTATTCTTAATCCATGCATATAACCATTCTTTATCCAATCCTTCATCTTCTGCCAACCTTGCTTCCACATTTGCCAAAGCAGGGCCAGTCATCTTACGGTTCAAAGCATGACAAGCGGCACAATTTTGATTGAACAGTTGTTTTCCAGCGACTGGGTCACCACCACCAGCCGAAGCATCAGTTTCCTCAACAACAGTCTGTTCAGCTGCAGCTTCGTCTTGAGCATTAACGGAAAATGTTAGGAATAAGAAGAATAAAAAGCTAAAAACCAGTGAGAATTGAGTGCGGCCCGAAACCTTTTTCATGTTGTCGTAGTTTCAATCGAAATTTTGGCACGATAATTACTATTGATACTGTGTAAGTTAGCTTTTATCGTGGTTTAAATCGGCTACAAAAATACGACACAGCGTGATTTTTTAAAATGTTAAGGGAAGTATAATATACAATTTATAATTATTCTAAATAATGAAAAATTTACATCATGGCTACCATAATAAATTAACTTTGCTATCCGTTTAATTTTCAGCAGCTATATGAAAACAAGAATTACCCATATATCGATCTGCCTATTCTTTTTTTCCTGGGGCGCATATGCACAAGAAGGACAACTCAATATCGAAAAAGACCCCAAGATCGACGAGCTCGTTGAAGTGTACAAAAAGGTGAATTCAAAAAAATCGTACTATCAAATTCAAGTAGGATTTGGCACCTATCAAAAGGCTCAAAACCTGAAATCACAAATTGATATTGATTTTCCGGACTGGTACTCAAAAATCGAATTCGAGTCACCCACCTATAGGGTACGTTTGGGAAGGTTTAAAACAAAATTGGAAGCTGAGCGCCGGTATTTGGAAGTCAGAAAAAAGTATCCGAATGCCATGCTTTTAAAACCTGAAAGTACAGGGCGATAAACAATACCCCCTCCTTTTATATACTGGGAACGGAAATCCTTGACCTAATCAGTAAATCTGCTGTTCTTAAAGTGTCTTTTTAACGGCCACCTCTTGGAAGGCTTCTAAAATATCACCCTCTTTGATATCATTGTAGTTTTTGATCTGCAATCCGCAATCATAGCCCTTCGCAACTTCCTTGACATCATCTTTGAAACGCTTCAACGAGGCCAATTCTCCGGTAAACACAACCACACCATCTCGAATTAATCGAATCTGAGAGTTTCTGAAAATCTTTCCACTGGTCACCATACATCCGGCAATAGTACCAATTTTAGAAATCTTGAAAGTCTCTCGTATCTCGGCGTTACCCGTAACTTCCTCCTTCAATTCTGGTGAAAGCATTCCTTCCATCGCATCTTTAAGATCATTGATGGCATCGTAAATGATCGAATAGGTTCTGATATCAATTTCTTCCTTATCGGCAATATCCCTGGCATTACCCATGGGACGAACATTAAATCCAATAATAATGGCGTCAGAGGCACTCGCTAACAATACATCAGATTCTGTAATGGCTCCAACTCCCTTGTGGATGATATTCACTTGAATCTCATCTGTGGATAGTTTTTGGAAGGAATCGGTAAGTGCCTCTACAGAACCATCCACATCACCCTTCAAAATAATATTCAGTTCCTGGAAATCGCCCAATGCAATTCGTCTACCAATCTCATCTAAGGTAATATGGCGTTGTGTACGCACCGATTGCTCACGTTGTAGTTGCGAACGTTTTGACGCAATGGATTTTGCCTCCCGCTCATCTTGTAAGACATTAAACTTGTCACCTGCCTGTGGCGCACCATCCAATCCTAAAATCGAAATTGGTGTGGCGGGACCTGCTTTTTTCACATTTTTACCCCGCTCATCTTGCATGGCCTTCACCTTACCGCTGTGGGTACCAGCCAATACATAGTCGCCAATCTCCAAAGTACCTTCTTGTACCAATATGGTTGACACATAGCCGCGGCCCTTATCTAAAAATGCCTCAACAACAGTACCATTGGCCAGCTTGTCAGGATTTGCTTTCAATTCCAATAATTCGGCTTCGAGCAATACCTTTTCCAACAATTCTTTGACACCTTCTCCGGTCTTGGCCGAAATATCATGGGATTGTATTTTACCACCCCAGTCTTCCACCAAAAGGTTCATGGCGGCAAGACCTTCTTTGATCTTATCAGGATTGGCCGTTGGTTTGTCAATCTTATTTATGGCAAATACGATTGGCACACCTGCTGCCTGAGCATGACTAATGGCTTCCTTGGTTTGGGGCATGATATCATCATCAGCCGCTACTACAATAATGGCGATGTCGGTAACTTGAGCACCCCTTGCCCGCATCGCGGTAAACGCCTCGTGACCCGGTGTATCTAAAAAGGTTATTTTTTGTCCATCTTCGAGCGATACGCCATACGCACCGATATGCTGCGTGATCCCACCACTTTCACCTGCGATTACGTTTTCTTCACGCACATAATCAAGCAAGGAAGTTTTTCCGTGATCCACGTGCCCCATCACCGTAACGATTGGAGCCCGATGTTTTAGATCTTCAGGAGCATCTTCTTCAATTTCGATGGATTCCTCTATCTCAGCAGTAACAAATTCAACTTCATAGCCGAATTCTTCTGCAACGATACTCAGGGTTTCGGCATCTAATCGTTGGTTCATGGTCATCATGATCCCCAGCGACATACAGGCCGAAATTATATCAGTAGTGGAAACATCCATCATGGTGGCTACCTCATTCACGGTAACAAACTCGGTTACCTTGAGGATCTTCCCTTCAAGTTCTTGTTGTTCAAGCTCCTTTTCGGTTTGTTGACGGTGCAAGTCGCGCTTTTCACGACGGTATTTTGCTCCTTTACCCTTGTTGGATTTTCCTTGAAGCTTCTCAAGGGTCTCACGAACCTGCTTTTGTACTTCCTCTTCGGTAGGCTCTACCTTCGGTGTACTAAAACGTTGTCCTTTGCGACCATTCGATCTACCTCCATTTTGATTTTGTTGGTTTTTACTGACGATACGTTTTCTGCGACGCTTTCTATCAGCATTGGAGTTGTTGTTCGACTCCTTTTCTTTTGACTCTTCCTCTTTCTTCTTTTTGGGTCTTTCGAACTGAGAAAGGTCAATTTTAGCCGTAATCTTTGGACCATCGAGCTTTTTGTACTGGGTTTCAATGGTCTTGGGCGCCTCGGGTTGCGGCTCCTCTTTTTTGGGTTTTGGCGTTTCTTTCACCTCAGGGGCTGGCGCTGGTGCCTGTGCTGGAGCTGGAGCCGGAGCTTCTTTTTCTTCAACTTTTTTAGGCTCCTCCGCCTTCGGTTCTGGCTCGGGCTTTTTGTCTAGGTCTATTTTACCCACGGTCTTTGGACCGGCTAATTCCGCCTTGGCCTTGACCACCTCCTTAGAAGCAATCCGTTTTTCGCGGGCAATACGTCGTTCCTCTTGTTCCTGCTCCATCTGAAGGCGAATCTCTTCCTTCTCCTTCATTTTCTCCTCGGCCACCTCTTTTGAGGCCACCTTCTTACTCTTATCCGTTTGGAATTCATCCAACAATACTTGGTAGACTTCTTCAGATATTTTGGTGGTAGGCCGTGCCTCCACATCGTGACCCTGTGCATTAAGATAATCCACGGCCCTATCCAAAGAAATGTTCAATTCCCTTAGTACCTTGTTTAATCGTATTGTTGGGTTACCTGCCATATGCTTTTTAACGCCCTTTTAAATCGGTGCAAATATAAGTTAATCTTCAAACTCTGATTTGAGGATCCGAACTACCTCAGCAACGGTCTCTTCCTCTAAATCGGTACGTTTGACCAAATCGGCTGCATCTTGTTCAAGAACACTGCGCGCCGTATCCAATCCAATTTTTTTGAACTCTTCGATAATCCATGCATCAATTTCATCAGAAAACTCGGTCAGCTCAACATCTTCCTCAACACCTTCACGGAATACATCTATTTCATAACCAGTTAATTGACCAGCCAAACGTATGTTGTGCCCGCCACGACCGATGGCCTTTGAAACCTCTTCAGGTTTTAGGTAAACCTGTGCGGTTTTGTTTTCATCATTTAATTTGACAGACGTTACCCGTGCAGGACTCAATGCCCTGGTAACCATCAATTGAGGATTGTTGGTCCAATTGATCACATCAATATTTTCATTGCCCAGTTCACGAACAATACCATGAATTCTTGAGCCTTTCATACCCACACAAGCTCCTACGGGATCAATTCGATCATCATAAGAGTCGACAGCAACCTTGGCCTTTTCACCAGGAATTCGAACCGCTTTCTTAATGGTGATCAATCCATCAAAAACTTCGGGTATTTCTTGGAAAAACAATTGTTCCAAGAATTTAGGTGCCGTTCGCGACATAATGATCATCGGTTTGGTACCCTTCAGCTCAACACTTTCAATAATTCCGCGAACATTATCACCTTTTCGGAAGAAGTCAGACGGAATCTGCTTTTCTTTTGGCATGATGATTTCGTTGCCTTCATCATCTAAAAGGATAATGGCCTTGTGGCGAATGTGATGTACCTCTGCCGTATATATTTCGCCTTCTAGGTCTTTAAATTGCTTGTAAATAGTGGTGTTGTCATGCTCATGGATTTTGGCAATCAGATTTTGACGCAATGCCAAAATTGATCTCCGCCCCAGATCCATCAACTTAACCTCCTCTGAAACATCTTCACCCACCTCAAAATCGGGCTCAATCTTGCGCGCTTCAGAAAGTGAAATCTCTTCATTGGGTTCCTCTACCTCACCGTCTTCAACCACAATACGATTCCTCCAAATTTCCAAGTCACCCTTATCGGGATTGATGATGATGTCAAAGTTCTCATCAGAACCGAATTTTCTTTTCAGCGCACTTCGAAATACCTCTTCCAAAATCGCCATTAGGGTTACCCTATCTATAAACTTATCGTCCTTGAACTCCGAAAAGGATTCAATAAGCGCCAGATTTTCCATTTTGATCTACAATTAAAATTTTAAAACAACTTTTGCTTCTTTGATTTCAGAAAAAACAATGATCTGTTTTTTCTGAACTGTATGCTTTCCCTTGCCAACAGGCTTGGGTTCACGGGCCTTCCATTCTAATGTTATGCCCTTCTCATTGGTTTCGGTCAAGGTGCCCTCAATAACTTCTTCAAGGGTCTGTACCTTTAATTTACGACCTATATTTTTTTTATACTGACGGGGAATTTCAAGGGGTGCTGTTGCACCCGCAGAGGTAACCTCCAATGAAAAATCTTCCTCATCCCTATCCAGGTTGTGCTCGATGGCCCTGCTCACCGCAATACAATCTTCAAGGGTTACACCCTTGTCGCCATCAATAACAATTTTAATGAACTTATCTGCTGAAACCGTGCATGTAATCAAGAAGAGCGATTTATTTTGCTCCAACGCTTTTTCCAAAAGCACTTCTACCCTATCCTTCAACATAAATTTTGGTAAAAGAAGAGGGGACTCGAAGTCCCCTCATGAATACATTTATCCGTTCAGTGGTGCAAATATACGATAAATCTGTGGTTTGCAAAATTCCCTGAATAAGGGTCTTTGGTCTAATTTCTTTTTTCTGAATGTTTTATGTATTTCTCGACTACCACCGCGGTCACAATTACCAGGTAAAACTGCCCTACAAGGCCCACGAGCATCGCAGCTTTTTGTGCTATAGGGATGACTGGAACAATCTCACCATAACCAATGGTAAGTAAAGTGATATAGGAATAATAAAGTATGGCTTCACTAAACACACTTATATCCTTATTTTCCAAAAGTATTCCCTGAAATGCTCCAGGATGTGTGAGTTCAATCGACATAAACAGGAAAAATGCCAAAAATCCCAATGAAATGTATCCACTCATCAAACCCAACACTACATTCTTCGTAACGAATTGAGCTTTCCAGACCTGCTTGATAATATTCCAGGTTACAACGATATGGAATAGAAAATAAATCAAAAGTCGAATCAAAATATCGGTTTGTGATTCTTGCCTATAAATCATAGAACTGCCAAATATGAATGCAGAAACCATAAAAAGTAAAACAAAAAACCAAGCGGCAACCTTCCTTTTAGATATAATTAAAAGCCCTCCTAAAATGCTCAGCAGATATAACAATGGCAATACAGTAAATTCAAAAAATTCCGGTGGAAAAATCAGGGACCCAAACAAAATAGCAAGTTGTAATGCCAAAAAAATCTCGAACCTGAACTTGTACAATTTATCAATCACTTTATGCTACTGATATTATGTTAGTCTTCCAACAACTTTTCATTAAAGGAATAGCCTTTGTAATGTACCCTAAACAGGGCACTATATAGGGATGGAATAAAAAGAAGCGTTATAACTGTACCAAATAAGAGTCCTATCATAATACTAACGGCCATCCCTTCCCACATCTCACCTCCCGAAAGATACAAGGGTACCAATCCTAAAATAGTAGTAAAGGTAGATAGCAAAATAGGACGAAAACGTTGCAGACATGCAGCTATAACAGCATCTTGTTCAATTCTGCCCGCTGCTAATTCCACTTCCATTCGGTCAATAAGAACAATCGCATTATTAATCACAATACCCGCGAGCGAAATGACCCCTAAAAATGGCATAAATCCAAAAGGTTCCTGAAAAACCAATAAGCCAATAACAACCCCGATCACACCCAAAGGAATGGTCAGTACGACCATGGTCATTTTTCGGAACGAATTAAACTGGATTATCAACAAAAGAACAATGATGAAACCAGAGATGGGAAGATACCCGATAATAGGACCCATATTATCAGCAGTTTGTTTGGCATCGCCCCCTAATTGATACGTATAACCCTCAGGCCAGACTCCATTAATCTGTTCTTCCAACCAAGGGTTCATGACAGACATTATGGCTGAGGCATTACCCCCATCTCTGAGTTCGCTGCTCACATTGATGGTTCTGCGAAGATCTAAGCGTTTGATTTTGGCGTATTGCCAAGCCGGAACTATTGACGCAACTTGTAACAAGGGAACACTTTTACCACTATTTTGTGAGTAAATATTCAAGGTTTCCAAGGACGCTAAACTTTGCTGTTGGCTGTCACCACTGCGCATTACAATTGGAATGGACTTGTTATCCTCTCTGTATTCACCTGTTTGAAATCCATCTAAAACGGTCTGTAACGATGTGGCAATATCCGAACTGGTTATGCCCGCATTTTGGGCACGGTTTTGATCGATCTCGATTAAAAACTTTTTACTCTTTGGACCCCAGTCATCCTTTACATTTTTGGTAAAAGCCACTTCTGATAGCTTTTGTTTTATTTGTTCTGAAATACTCGATAATTGGTCGGGCTCGGGTCCGGAAATCTTTATTTCGATTGGGGTGCCTCCACCCCCCGAACCCAAAAAACCAACCTTTATATCGGCATTCGGAAAGCTCCTAAACGTATAGGAATCGAGACGTCTAACCATTTCCGCATTTTCCTCAAAGGTGGTCGTATTCACCAAAATATGGGCATAATTTGAATTCGCCTCATCAGGTGAATATCCTAAATCATAGGACTCCGGCCCGGCACCTATATATGACGACCAACTAACGATACCCTTCTGCCTTTCTTGATTCACTCTAAGTGAATCAGCCATATAATCTTCTATTTGATGAACGACATTGGTAGTGCGTTCAATTTTATTCCCTTCCGGCAGATTGATGTCGATGGTTATCATGTTACGATCACTATCTGGAAAAAAGATAAACGGTATGTAACCAAAACCATATAGGGATAAAAAGAAGGCCAAAAAGATACCAACAATAACTTTGTATTTGTGGCGTAAAGCCAATAAAATCCAATCTTTATAGTACCGCTTCGCGGCATTGATTGTGCGATCTACAAGACCAGGCTTCTTTTCCCCTTTTGGCGCCACTTTCAAAAACATATAACAAAACATTGTTATCACAGTAAGCGCAATTAACCATGAAGACGTTAGAGCAATCGTTATGACTACGAATATGGGCCCTACGATGTCTCCCATAGTAGTCGGTGAAAGGTAAAATGCCAAGAATGCCGCAGAGGTGGTCAAAGTTGATATCAACAAAGGCATCCAAAGCTCTGAAAAAGCTTCGACCGCAGCCTTATACTTTTCCATACCTTGTTCCAATTTGACCATAATGGTTTCAGCGACTACAATGGCATTATCCACCAGCATCCCCAATGCCATGATTAGTGCTGCCAAGGTCACCTGATTCAGGCCCATGTTAATGATGCCCATAAGCATCAATGTCATAATGGTGACAATGGGTATTAAACTTGCAATTACAAAACCCGTTCGGAATCCTAAGAAGATGAGCATTACTATCAATACAATGCTTATTGACTGTAAAAGGTTGACCATAAAATCGCTTACCTTGATATTGATATAATCGTCTAAAGAAGAAACCCTTGTCAATTCTAAACCGACAGGAAGACGATTCTGCCATTGATCCACAACTTCATCCACAGCTTCGCCTAAATAAACAATGTTTTTATCCTTCTTGAGGTTAACGTGCATGGTAATGGCCTCTTTACCATCAACACTAACAATTTGATTTGGGGGGTCGATGTAACCCTGGGTCACCGTTGTAATATCTCCAAGTTTGACCAATTGCGAATTATTGCCAACCGGGATTAGCATATTTTGAATATCCTGAACGGAGTTAAAATTACCCGTAGGCTCTAAAATAATACGTTCATCACCCACATTGATTTGCCCTCCTGAACTTAGAATGTTTGTGGCACTTATGCTCTGTTGCAATTTTGAAGCGGACAGACCATATTCCTTTAATCTCGTATTGTCGAATTCTACAAAAACACGTTCGTCTTGCACGCCTCCAAGTTCTACCTTAGCGGCGTCAGGTAGCTTTATTAAATCGTCTTTGATATCATCGGCATAATCCTTCATTTCCGAGTAGCTAAAGCCATCAGAAGTAAGCCCTACCACAATACCATACACATCACCAATACCATCATCATTCAAATTTGGGTTTACACCGGAAGGTAGACCTTGTATTCCATTCAATTTTCGACGCAGTCTATCCCAAACCGATTGTAACGTTTCGGGAGCTACTTCATCTTTCAATGAAACACTTACAACGGACAAGCCGGTTCTCGATGTGCTTGTTACTTCTTTAAGTTCGGGGAGCTCCTGTGCAACTTTTTCGATCTTATCGGTGACCAGTTGTTCTACACGTTCTGGACTCGCACCAGGAAATTGGGAAACTACCGTAGCTACCCGAACGGTATATGGAGGCATACTATCCTGCGACAGATTAAAGTACATATTGATGCCCAAAAGAACAATAGTACCCAACACCATAAAAGTGATACGATTCTTGTCAATAGAGAATTTTGCTAAATTCATTTTATTGTGGGTTATGGTGTTGTTATTGCAACCTTACTTCTTGGCCATCTAAAAGGGTCTGTAAGCCAGCTACTGCAATTTTTTGCCCAGAAGACAGCCCTGAGGTAACTTCGAAACCTTGTGATGTCAAATTACCTAACTGAATTCCCTGTTTCTTTACTGTGGCTTTGTCTCCTTCTCCTTCAACAAGAAACACAAAGCGACCATTACTATCTTCCCCAACCGCGTGGGCAGGTACGACCAAAACATTCTTCGTGGCATCGTGATCCCCGAAATCAAAGGTTACGTTAGCCGCCATACCACTCTTTATGGCATCACTTGGGTTGGTCACAATGACCTTTACGGGATACGTAGAGGTATTCGCGTCAACTGCAGGTGCCACTTCTGAAACCCTACCTTTAAACTGTTCTTCAGCAATTGAAGTGAAATCTACGACCACGTCCATATTGTCTTGAACCCCATTAATAATACTTTCAGGAATACCCAACGTAATTTCCATATCTGCTCCTGCGTTTAAGACCGCTACGGATTGTCCCGGACTTACATTTTCGTCAATTTCTGCTGAAATGGAAGCAATTGTACCATCCTCTGGGGCATAGATATATCCGTAATTAATTTGATCTTGTTGTAGCTCAACACCCCTTTTCGCGGACTTATAGCTTTCTTCTGCATTTCGAAATGAATTTTTGGCGGCCTCAAAATCACTTAGTGAAGTACTTCCCTTTTCATATAATGTTCGAATACGATTCAAACTTAATTTGGCCGTATTTACTTGTGATGCCGCACTGTTCAGTTGCGTAAGGGATTGCTCGTAAGCCAAACGTGCCTGTACATTATCGAGTTTGGCCAATAGTTGACCTTTCTTTACTTTTTGACCAAGTTTAAGGTCAAACTGCGTAATGATACCAGAATTCCTAAAACTTAGGTTGATTATTTTATCAGTCCTGGCCGTGCCACTGAAGGTACGGGACTTCTCACCCCCTAAAAATCCAATCTCCATGAATTTAACGGGTCTAAGTGCGGTTTCTTCCTTTTTTTCTTCGCCACCACAGGCTAATAGCAATACGCTAAGTACTAGTACAAAACTAAATTGTTGTTTGATTTTCATAGTACACATGTTTTGGTCAATTAATTTTTAGTGTTCAAAAATTCAAAAAAACGTTGCCTAAACTCATTGTTTTTTTCCTCTGAATTAAGCAAAAAGTAATACCCCATAAACCGTTCTAATTGCAAGGCGTTTATTAAAAAATTGTACACTGCATTGGTTCGCGCCAATTGCGCATTCAGGTAATTGTTTTGAGCATCCAAAAGCTGCACAATATTAACAGCTCCTTCGGCATAGGAGGCTCGGGTCAACTCCAGAGCTTCCTCAGCGGTTTCTTCCGAGATCCTAGACAATTGGATATTAGACATCTGATTTACCAGGTTTAAAACCCCATTTCTAACATTTACCGCAATACCCAATTCCAAATTGTCCCTATTTATTTCTATTTGATCTTTTTGAATAAGGGCGGTTTGCCGATTGATGTTATTTAAATTTTGATTAATAAGCGGTAAAGAGATACTAGCCCCCGCCGTGTAATAATTATCAACTAACCCAAATCCTAAATTTGGAGGAACGGTACTGCCGGCACCCGAACGGCTAAACGTAGAATTGTATTGGCCTTGTAGGGCAAGCGTAGGCAAAAACCGTCCAAAACTATTCAGTCTAATATTACGGTTAGTTGCATCAAGATTAAAAGCCAAGGACCGTAGTTCTGGAGAATTCTCATAGGCCTCTTTGACCAAAAATTCTATAAAGGGTTCTCTTAAAGTTGGGTTATCCAATAGCCCAAAAAGCTCGTCATACTTGTATTCTTCAAATACTCCGGCATTCAGATCTACATCTTCCACATCTATTTCCAGATTGGTTGGATTATTTAATACTTGGTTAAGTAATAAAAAACCCTGCTCCAACTGGTTGATAGCTTCAACCATGGCTTGGGTGTTCTGTGCCATTTCACTACGAAAACGTAACATATCCGATTTTCCGGATTGACCGGCCTCAAAATTCTGTTCAGATATCTGAAGGTTCCTTTTGGTCAAATCCACATTTCGAACCTGAATTTGGGTGTTGGCTTTTAGAATAAGCACTGTGAAATAGGCATTGGCCGCATCGAATATCAAATCTAACTGCGATGCATTGAAATCTTCTTGCTGGGCTTTTTGCAAATTCTTTTGAATTGAAATATTGGCGTTCGCCGCTTCAGAAAAAATAGTCTGATTTAGCGTGATATTTCCGGCAGTGGAGAATTCAGGATTTTGCCCGTTGCTAATTGCCGCCAAATCTGGGTCCACATAGGTTGCTGTGCCCGACGCACTTAAAGATGGCAGATAATTGCTATTGGCCGTTTTTACCTCTTGAGATGCCAAATCAACATCGCGCTGACCAGATTGTAGTGATAGATTCTGTTCTAAGGCCTGGTTTATTACCCCAAGCAGATCATATTCTTTTTCTGATATGACATTTTTGAACTCGCCCACAAAATCGGTCTCTCCAATCAAACTATACTTAATTGGGAATCCAATGATATCAGACGTATTGTAGTTAATTGTCAATCTAGGATTATACTCAATAAATACAGGAAGTTCAGACATGGGAGTTCCCGTGACAAAGGCCTCGATGTTTAGCGCAATTCGTCTAAAAAACTGATCTAAATTCTCTTCAGCTTGTAGGGTGGCCAAGAAACCCTTCTCAACATCTTCGGGGCCATTAACTGTAAACGATGGCATCTTACGATTAAGAAGTTCCTTGATCAACATGGTTTTTTCAACAGCTGACATAAAAAACCCGCCGGCCATATATAATGCATCAATGCCTTCTAGATTGGTAATGATATCATCAACTGACTCAAAAGGAATTAAGCGATAGTCAGCATCCAATTGGGCAAGTTCACCGTCAAATACTTCTTTTAGCGGCAAAATTTTAGCAATTGGAGCGTCTATTGCAATGCCCAAATTTTTAAACCCACTTAGTTGGTAAAATCTATCTAAATCGTCTTGATATGATTCAGACTCTATGAGATAGGTGAAATTCTTTACCCCTGAACTTGTCTTTGAAAGATCCAATTGCTGTACATCTCGGTTCACGGCCCCAAACAATATTGTTGGTTTTTCATGAACTGTTAGTGGACTGATTATTTCGTTATTAAAGACCCCAAAAGCCAAAATGATATCGATATCGCTTGCTAAAAGTTTATTATAATTGGCCTGAGCATTTTCCAAATCGAAATTGTTCACTAAAAGAGCATCATTTGGGAATTCTATTATTGCATCTTCTCCTACAACAGCCTGCACTTCACCCTTAAGCTTGTCAAGTAAGGGAGATAGTTCATCATTCGTACGATCTATAAGGATACCAACTTTATAGATTCTTTTATCTTGAGCTATTGCCTGCGACAAACTTGCCAAAAAAATGAGAAGGACAGCAAGGTTTTTGATAGACTTCATATACTTGTTTCTTGTTCACAATTGTTTCATTGTTCGACTGCGATATTATTTATTGTGACTTCTAATCACGATGGTTTATTAGGGTTCAATTTAAGTTTGGTTATAAGTTTCTCAATCGTAAGTCCTTGTACAATTATGGAAAAGATTACGATAACATAGGTTATCACCAAAAACAAATCACGCTCCATTTGTTGCGTTAATCCTAATGCCAAAGCAATAGAAATGGCGCCTCTTAATCCTCCCCATGTCATAATTATGGTAGAGTTGGGAACAAAATCCAATCTTTTTTGAAAGAGCTTTACTGGGATAATCAATGAAATATAACGACAAATCAAAGCAATTGGAATAGTTAACAAACCGACATAAATATAATTCGCATTGAATTCCAAAACCAGCATTTCCATGCCGATTAAAACAAACAAGATGGCGTTCAATAAAATATCTATGAGTTCCCAGAACTTGTCAACATAATCTTCGGTTAATTTAGACATGGCCTGTTTTCTAGTTTTGTTGGCACCAACTATCAAACCAGCAGCTACCATGGCCAATGGGGCTGAAACATGCAGATGAGTTGCGATAACAGTGCCTGTCATTACCGTTGCCAAAGTGATTATTACTTCAATATTGTAATCATCGATTTTCTTTAGAAAGTAATAGGTCAACCACCCCAACGTAAGTCCTAAAAGTAAGCCCCCTACTACCTCAACCAGAAATAGTTCAAGAACAGCAGACAATGAAAATCCTACCTCCGAACCACCCGCCAAACCAAAAATGGTCAGAAATACCACAACCCCGACACCATCATTGAACAAGGATTCACCAACAATTTTTATTTCCAATTTTTTAGGGGCACCTGCTTTTTTTAAGATTCCCAATACGGCAATTGGATCTGTGGGCGAAATAAGTGCACCGAATAAAAGGCAGTAGATGAACTTCACTTGAAGCCCGAGCACCATAAGTAAATAGTAAACAGAGGTGCCTATCAAAAAGGTGGAAACCAAAACACCAAAGGTGGCAAAAATCATAACGGGCCAGCGCTGTTCCTTAAGTCTATTAACATCGGTATGGAGAGCCCCCGCAAATAGTAAAAAGCTCAACATAATATCAAGCAGCACAACCTTAAAATCAACTTTTGAAATAATAAAGCGCTCCGCCTTCAGTAAAGTATCATCATAAAAACTAAGGGCAAATACACCTAAGGTGAACAAGATGGTAATCAGTGTTAACCCTATTGTATTGGGCAATTTAAATATCCTGAGGTTTAAGTAGCCAAAAACGGCGGACAGAAAGACAAGAATGCTGGTGATAACAAAATAGTCCATTCAAATCGAAAAAAAGGTTGGTTATGCGGCAAAGACTTCAAAGTATGAATTATTTTGAGAATTCTTTTAAATACCTTTTACTAAATCAGTTTTGTTTAACCTTTTTTGGTAGCCAGGCCGAATACTTTTGAACAAACGAGGCGGGAATATGATGTCAAGAAACCATAAAAATAAAAAACCCAGCAGAAATGCTGGGTTGATAGTTGGCCTACTAGGACTCGAACCTAGAATGACTGGACCAAAACCAGTAGTGTTGCCAATTACACCATAGGCCATTACCATTAAGAGCGTGCAAATTTAAGACAAACTTTGATTACAGCAAACAATTTTCGCAACAAAGACAAGGTCTTTTTGATGTTAAAGGTTTTGCCAAAATAACCTAACGTATCTTATTTAATTGCTAAATTCGCCCCGATTGGTTAACCACGATCTATGTTTGCAGAAAACTTCAAAAAATGGGATACCATCTTAGGGTGGGTTACCTTTACCATTGCACTTATCACATACGCCATTACTGTTGAACCCACTGGGAGTTTTTGGGATGCAGGCGAATACATCAGTACTTCAGCAAAATTGCAGGTCGGCCACCCACCAGGAGCGCCATTGCAACAGATGATTGGAGCCTTTTTTGCGCTATTTGCATTTGGCGATGAAACTAAAATTGCACTCATGGTGAATTGGGTTTCAGTGGTCTCTAGTGCCTTTGCCATACTCTTTACCTTTTGGGCCCTCACCAATTTGACCCGAAAGTTACTCCCCTCGAAAAAGAAATTTACCAATAGCAAAGCCATTGCGGTTTTTGCCAGTGGTTTGGTCGGCGCTTTTTCCCTGGCCTACTCCGATAGTTTTTGGTTCAATGCAGTAGAAACTGAGGTATATGCCTTAGCCAGCTTCATCATGGCCTTATTGTTATGGCTTGGTCTCAAATGGACAGATAATTTGGAAGATCCCAGAGGCAACCGATGGTTATTATTGATTTGGTTTGTCATTGGCTTGACCTTCGGCATACAGTTTATGGGCTTTTTGGCCATTCCTTCTATTGGTCTTTTGTACTACTTCAAAAAATACAAGAATACCACGGTCAAAAATTTTCTATTGGCCAATATCGCGGTTGTCGTGGTACTGGTTTTGGTCTATAAGTTCTCACTTACCTATATCCTAAAACTATTTGGAGCCAGTGAATTGTTTTTTGTGAACACCGTGGGGCTTCCGTTCAACTCGGGGACGATTATTATGGGCATTGCCCTTGTCGGCGTCTTTTACTACCTGTTGCGCTATACCCGCAAAAACAATTTTCACACGGGTAATCTGATCACCCTTTGTTTTATGTTCTTGATATTAGGCTTTTCGTCTTGGTTAATGTTGCCGATTCGAGCCAATGCGCAGACGGTGGTTAATGAGAACAATCCAGAAGATGCCCGTTCGCTACTTGCCTATTACAACAGGGAGCAATATCCGGGTGTTGACAGCCCAATATATGGGGCCTACTTTTCCGATACCTTTGCTGAGCCCGGACCTGACATGGATGACAAACCCAAATATGAAAAGGATAAAACCTTGGGCAAATATGTCATCGTGAACTTGTATCAAGATGCCTTGCAGGGGCCCAACAAAAAACACGTCGGCATACTACCAAGATTATGGAGTGATCAGCATGCCGAAAATTACATGCAATATTATGGTGTGCTCGATTTTAAGATCAAACCTGAGTACATTTCCAACAATGAACTTCGACAAGCGGTTGGCCAGTTCCGAACTGCCTATGACTCTGGTGAACTTGACGCGGAGCAGTACATGCGATTTCTTCGCGAGTTCAGTGACTATATCGAGGTGAGCCCTCCCACCTTGGGACAAAACATAAATTACCTATTTGATTTTCAATGGGGCTATATGTACTTCCGGTACTTTATGTGGAATTTTGTGGGTCGGCAAAACGATGTACAGGGGCGCTATGACAATAATGGACAATGGCGCAGCGGCATTGGTTTTATCGACAGTTTTTTCTTTGGCAGCCAAAAGAACCTTCCGAAAGATGTTTTGGACAACAAAGCCCGCAATACCTATTTCTTTTTACCCCTATTGCTTGGAATCATTGGAATCGTCTTTCAAATCTCAAGAGACCCAAAGCAGTTTTGGGCACTTTTTGTATTCTTCATTTTTACAGGTTTGGCCATTCAGTTTTACACCAATCCCTACATTTTCCAACCGCGTGAACGTGACTACTCTTTGGTAGGCTCATTTTATGTTTTTGCCCTGTGGATCGGCATGGGGGTATACGGGTTGTTTGATGAGGTCAAGAAACTGCTCAAGGCCAAGATTGCGGCCCCTACAGTAGGATTGGTCTGTCTTTTGGCAGTTCCACTGTTAATGGCCTATCAGAACTGGGATGATCACGACCGATCCAATCGATATACTGCAAATTCAACGGCCAAAGCCTATTTGGATTCGTGCCAAAAAGACGCCGGGGCCATATTGTTCACCATTGGCGATAACGATACCTTTCCGTTGTGGTATGCCCAAGAGATCGAAGGTCATCGTACTGATGTGCGCATTGTTTGCACCAGCCTTTTTGCTACGGACTGGTACATTGATCAAATGAAGCGGAAAGCCTATGAAAGCGATCCGATTCCCTCTCAGCTTACCCATGATAAATACAGTTACGGAACCCGCGATGCAATCTATTATCAAGGTCTGACAGAAAGTCGCTGGACCATTCAAGATTTTATGGATTGGGTTGCAAGCGATAAACCCCAGACCAAATTCAAATACTTCTTGGAAAAGCAGGGTGCCGATTTAAGTCAATACCCTGAAAGCACCCAAAACTTGGTGTACTACCCAACCAAGAAAATTCGAATTCCTGTAAACAAAAAGAATGTTTTGGAAAGTGGTTTGGTAAAAGAAAAAGATTCAGCCCTCATCGTTGATTACATTGATATTGACCTGCCCAATGCGATGACCAAACAACGCATTTTGATGTTGGATATCTTGGCCAATAACGATTGGAAACGACCCATATATTTTTCGGGCGGTAGCTTCGACAATGCCGAATACCTATGGATGAAAGATTACCTTCAACTGGATGGTTTGGCCTACAAATTGGTGCCCATTAAAACAAAATATGAAAGTGTTTTTGAAATGGGACGAATCGACAGTGAACTTATGTTTGACATAGTCAAAAACTGGGAATGGGGCAATTCGGGTAGTTCAGAAATTTACCATGACCCCCAAACCCGATCACAAGGACTTTCGTTCCGAGGCAATCTAGCACGACTCATGGAAACCTTTTTAGAGGAAGGAAATATAGAAAAAGCCAAGGAGACCATTGAAATTGCCATGACCAATATGCCCGTTGAACATTTTGCCTTTTACGCCTTTGTAGAACCTTTTGTAGATGGGTATTATAAGGTAGGTGAAACCAACAAAGCAAGAGCATTGTTCGATCAATTGAAACTGATCTACCAAGACCGATTGGAGTATTATGCCGGTCTCCCCATTGATGAACAATACGATGCGATCGAGGATATCTTGACCAATATGGAGGCCTACCGACGCAACATCGATATTCTTATTGAAAACCAAGACCATCAAAGGGCCGAAAAGGAAACCTTGATTTTCAATGAATATATCGACAAGTTTACCCAATTTGTTGGTGAAGATCCTGAGTTATTGGAAGGCCCTCCTCCAACACAAGATCCAGACATGATCGATTCAGTGCCCTTGGACACTTCCACAGCTGTTCAAGACACAGCGAATACCTCTGAGAATCAGTAGGAAAGAAAGAAAACAGAAAAAATTACGGAAAGCTTAGGTGTATTCGTTGAGAATACCGATCAAGGTGTTGGCATCCTGCTCACCACTTTGGCGCCATACCATTTCACCCCTTTTATAAATCATCAATGTCGGCAAACCTTTGATTCTTAGCGCTTGTGAAAGTTCTTTGTTCTTATCAACATCGATTTTGATCACCTTGCCTTTGTCGCCCAAAGCGGCAGCCACATCGCGAAGAACAGGGTGCATAGAAGTGGACTGGTCATTCCATTCCGCATAAAAATCCAGTAAAACTGGAATGTTCAGGTCAATAAGTTCACCAAATTTTGACATAAAAGATGCTGGGTTTACAGCTCAAAAGTAAGAAAAATTGTTAAAGCGTTACATCCTGTCGATGCTTTGCCCAGTGAAGTGCCGTTAAATTCAAGTTAAAGATTTCCGCTTCAAGGTAATCACGGTTATTTCTGGTAGGATACCTACTCTGCCCGGGTAACCAATAAAACCAAAACCTCGGTTGACGTTGATGAACTGCCCAAGTTCTTTGTACACCCCGGCCCAATACTTATAGCGCCATTTTACAGGACTCCATTTGATTAGACCCGGAATTTCAACACCAAACTGCATCCCATGGGTATGGCCACTCAAGGTGAGGTGAAAGTGAAAGTCGTCGTTGATCACCACATCTTCCCAATGCGAGGGGTCGTGGCTCATTAAAATTTTAAAATCATCTTTTTGAATACCGGCCTTGGCCTTTTCCAGATCTCCTGCCTTTTTGAAACGACCTCGACCCCAGTTCTCTACCCCCAATAGGGCAATTCGTTGGCCATTTTTTTCGAGATAGCGGTGCTCATCCAATAACAGATCGAAGCCCATATCTTTTTGGAGCTGTTTTAAATCTTCAAGGTTTTTAGCTTTGGCCGCGGTTGATTCCCATGAGGCATAATCACCATAATCATGGTTGCCCAATACCGAAAACACCCCGTCTCTGGCCTCAAGCTTCGAAAAAAGATCTGCCCAAGGTCGCAATTCTTCGGTCCGGTCGTTTACAATATCACCTGTGAACAAGATGACATCACTTTGCTGTTCATTGATCAAATCAACCCCATAGGCCACCTTGTCACGATCATCAAAACTCCCGCTGTGTATGTCTGAAATCTGTGTGATCTGGTACCCATCAAAAGCATCGGGCAGGTCATCAAATTCAAGTTCGTATTTCAATACCCTGTAGTTATACTTGCCACGGTACATACCATACAACAAGGCACCAAAAGGAAGTGCCGCCAACCCTAAACCAATGAGGCTAACGAATTTCCTTCGTGATGGAAAAAACCGGGTGCTTTCATCAGAAACCCCTGCAATTTTGTTGTATCCAAAAACAGAGAGGCGAACTACGTCTTCAAGCAACATGAAAAAACCCAGAACCATTGCCAGTAGGAAAAAGGAGAAAAAAATACCGCCCGCAACGGCAATATGGCCTCTCATCGCCATACCAGGCTGGTAGGTGGCCACTCTAAATATCAAAAACACCAATGCCGCTAAAAAAGCCAAACCATATCCGATTTGCGCCCATGGACTTTTAAATAAGGTTTTGAAAGCTTGAAAGCCATAAATGGCCAAGGCTATATAAATGATGGAGATAATGACAAGAAATCGGGTCATTGGATAATTTTCGACAAAAATATTGCTTTTAACCGCTTAGCTCAATTTTTTGAATTTTATTTAACGGCTCGAACCGTTTGACGAATTATTTCTTCGTTTGTTACGGCAACCCGATGTTCTTGAAGGTGTTTTTCAGAAGTCATCGGAATTTTGTGATCGGTAGACACTTCATTTTCAAATCGTGTTCCTGAAAGGTGCGCGGCTCGAAGACCCACTTTTTTAAATTTCAACACATTTACAGGGGTAACCCCTGACCCTGCCATGATGGTCATTTTGGTGTTGCCCTGCCATTGCTCTAAATTTTTTAGCCCCATTTCGGCATGCTGCTGTTGGCCCGAGGTCAAAACCGTGTTGACATTGAAATGCTCGAGTTGTTCCAACGTTGCTTCGGGATTTGGAATCCAGTCAAAGGCCCGGTGAAATGTGAAATGAAGGGGCATGGCGGTTGCAATCAACTTTTGGGTACGGGTCGCATCAAGGGTCGCATCCTCATGTAAGATGCCCGATACGATACCATCTACGCCCAATGCATGGCACTGCCGCACATCCTCGAGCATCACCTCAAATTCAGTTTCAGAATAGGTAAAATGTCCTCCTCTGGGTCGCACAAGAACATGAATGGGAATGGTCAAGGCTTCGCGCACCATCCTAATAAGACCGTATGACGGTGTAATGCCTCCCACACCCAATTCAGAACAGAGTTCAATACGGTCAGCACCCGCTTGCTGCGCATTGATGGCAGATTGCAAACTGTTGACACAAACTTCTATAAGCATTTGGCTATCTTTAAAAACTAAAGATAAACAACCTATCATGCACCGTAGAAAATTCCTCAAAAATTCAAGTTTGACCACTGCTGGTTTGATTTCAGCACCTGTATTGTCGTCTTGCAAAACCGAACCCAAAATGGAATCGGCGGTACAAACCGAAGCCATTAAACCCATTGTCGTATGTACCTGGGATTTCCACAACGCCTCGACAAAAGCTTGGGAGGTACTCCAGAAAGGAGGAAACGCCTTGGACGCAGTGGAAGAAGGCGTTCGCGTAGAAGAAGCTGATGTCACCAATGAAACGGTTGGAAAAGGGGGGCGACCAGATCGAGATGGCAATGTCACACTTGACGCTTGCATTATGGACTCGGCGGGAAACTGCGGGTCTGTGGTTTACCTACAAAATATAGCGCATCCCATTTCTGTTGCGCGCAAGGTTATGGAAGAGACTCCCCATATCATTCTTGCAGGGAAAGGGGCAGAACAATTTGCCTATGAGCAGGGCTTTAAAAAAGAAGATTTGTTAACTGAAAGTACCCGAAGACAATACGAGGAATGGAAAAAGGAATCAAAATACGAGACGATTATCAATATTGAAAATCACGACACCATAGGGATGTTGGCCATCGATGCAAAGGGTGATATTGCCGGGGCCTGCACAACCAGTGGCATGGCCTACAAAGTGGCTGGTCGCGTGGGGGATTCACCCATTATTGGTGCGGGTCTCTTTGTTGACAATGAGGTAGGAGCCGCTACGGCAACAGGAGTTGGTGAAGAAGTCATTCGAACTGTGGGAAGCTTTTTGATTGTAGAATTGATGCGACAGGGAAAAAGTCCACAAGAGGCCTGCGAAGAAGGTGTCAAACGCATCATGGAAAAAAATAAAGATCGAAAAGATTTTCAAATTGGATTTTTGGCCATCAACAAAAAAGGAGAAACAGGGGCATATTGCGTGCATCCGGGATTTAGCTATCGAAAATATGACCCGAACGGGCATGAGAATGTTCCCTCCAATAGTTTTTATTCCTAGGCGACATGAACCTCAATCAAGTAACTGTTCCGTCTATTGATCTGCCTCGGTCGGTATCATTTTATAAAAAGTTGGGCCTTACCCTGATTGTGGACGCCCTGCCCAATTACGCAAGATTCGAATGTCCACAAGGAGATGCGACCTTCTCTATTCACAGGGTCGACCAATTACCATCGGGAAATGGGGTGATCCTTTATTTTGAATGCGAAAATTTAGAGGCCAAAGTGCACACCTTAAAAACTGAAGGTATCCTGTTTCAAAATGATCCCGTGCATCAAGAATGGTTGTGGCAAGAAGCCAAATTGCTGGACCCAGATGGCAACCAGCTAATTCTGTTTCATGCCGGCAAAAATCGATTACATCCCCCCTGGCGCATACAAGACTAAAACAATAAAACCATGGTTTGGTTTAATTTATACAGCCTTTTCCCTACTTTTAAATTCTTATACTTCTTATATCTAATTTTCAACACATGTCTGACCAAAAAAGACTCTTTCTTTTAGACGCCTATGCCCTTATTTTTAGAGGCTATTATGCATTGATAAAGAATCCCAGAATCAACTCCAAAGGCATGGACACCTCAGCGATTATGGGATTTGTAAACTCGCTTTTTGACGTGATCAAACGCGAACAACCAGATCATTTGGCGGTAGCCTTTGATAAAGGTGGAAGTGTAGAACGTACCGAACTTTTTGAAGACTATAAGGCCAATCGAGACGAAACCCCCGAGGCCATAAAAATTGCCGTACCCTATATCCAAGAAATTTTAAAGGCACTCAAAATTCCTGTTGTCGAGTTGGCAGGTTATGAGGCAGATGACCTCATCGGAACCTTGGCCAAACAAGCTGAGAAAGAAGGATACAAAACCTTCATGGTGACCCCCGATAAAGATTTTGGTCAGTTGGTAAGCGAAAACATTTTCATGTATCGACCGGCACGTCTTGGAAACGGCATCGAAATATGGGGAATTCCTGAGGTACAAAAACGATTCGGGGTAGAACGACCAGAACAGGTCATCGACTATTTGGGCATGATGGGAGATGCAAGTGATAACATACCCGGATTGCCCGGAGTGGGCGATAAAACAGCGAAAAAGTTTTTGGCGGAGTTTGGCTCATTGGAGGGACTTTTGGCCAATACCGATCAACTTAAGGGCAAAATGAAGGAAAAGGTTGAAGAAAATGCTGAGCTGGGTCGTTTATCACGCAAGCTGGCCGAAATCAAAACCGATTGTGATGTCACCTTTGATGCCCAAGACTTTGAAATGTGTGAACCTGATGCCAACAAGGTGCAAGAACTATTTGAGGAACTTGAGTTTAGAAGACTAAAGGAGCAATTCATAAAGATATTCACGGGCGAGGTGGAGACAACCGCTCAAGTCACCAGTACGCCTACGGCAAAACAGGAAGCCAAAGCAGCGGGCAGCGGGCAATTTACCCTTTTTGGTGGCGACCCCACAGAGGCAGCAGCCACTATTAAAGATGTCAACAGTAGAAATACAATAAGTGACGTGTCCCATTTTTATCAAACCCTTAGTGATGGTCTGGCGATGGATTTGTTTCTTGAACAATTGATGCAACAAAGCTCGGTTTGTTTTGACACGGAAACCACGAGCATTAATCCTTTGGAAGCCGAGTTGGTGGGAATCGCTTTTAGTTGGTCAGCAGGTAAGGGTTTTTACGTTCCGTTTCCTGAAGAAGCGGAGGCGGTAAATTCTCTTATTGAAAAACTACGTCCTTTTTTTGAAGCTGAGGAGATAGAAAAAATAGGACAGAACCTCAAGTATGACGTCAAGGTAATGCAAAACTATGGGGTCACGGTCAAGGGCAAGTTGTTTGATACCATGTTGGCGCATTATTTGATCAATCCTGATATGCGCCACAATATGGATGTGCTTTCGGAAACCTACCTGAATTACACGCCGGTTTCGATAACGGAATTAATAGGTAAAAAAGGCAAAAACCAGTTGAGCATGCGCGAAGTGCCCATCGAAAAACAGACCGAATATGCCGTCGAGGATGCTGATATAACCTATCAATTGGCACAGCATTTTCGCCCTGAGCTTTCTGAGGCCAAAACCGACACCTTATTCGAAGATATCGAGGTTCCCCTATTGCGTGTTTTGGCCGACATGGAACGTGAGGGCATCAATTTGGATGAGGCCTTTTTGAACGGCCTGTCAAAAGAGCTTGAAAGTGACATCAAAAACTTGGAAGCTAAGATTTACGAACAGGCTGGCGAACAATTCAATATAGCTTCCCCAAAACAGTTGGGAGATATTCTGTTTGGCAAAATGAATTTGGTCGACAAACCCAAGAAGACCAAAACAGGCCAATATTCCACCTCAGAAGATGTACTTTCTTATTTGGCGAAGGATCATGAAATCATACAAAATGTATTGGATTTCCGGGGACTCTCAAAATTGAAAAGCACCTATGTTGATGCCCTTCCGAATGAAGTGCAAAAACATAGTGGTCGCGTGCATACGGATTATATGCAGACCGTCGCGGCCACGGGTCGATTAAGCAGCAACAACCCCAACCTTCAAAACATTCCCATCCGCACAGAGCGCGGTCGGCAGGTACGAAAGGCGTTTATCCCAAGAAATAAAGATTATGTGCTTTTGGCTGCAGATTATTCGCAAATTGAATTGCGTATCATAGCCGCCTTGAGCGAAGAAGACACCATGATTTCAGCCTTTAAAAATGGCGAAGATATTCATGCCTCAACCGCATCACGTGTGTTTAACGTACCCATTGATCAAGTGACAAGGGAGCAGCGTAGCAATGCCAAAACCGTGAATTTTGGCATCATCTATGGCGTTTCTGCTTTTGGGTTGAGCAACCAGACCGATTTAAGTAGAAGCGAGGCCAAAGAATTGATCGATACTTATTACAAAACCTACCCCAAACTACGCAATTATATGGGCGAACAGGTTGATTTTGCCAGGGACAATGGTTATGTACAGACGGTTTTAGGGCGGCGCAGGTATTTAAAGGATATCAATGCCGGAAATCAGGTTGTCCGCGGTGCAGCAGAGCGCAATGCGGTGAATGCGCCGATCCAAGGTAGTGCCGCAGACATCATAAAAATTGCGATGATCAACATCCATAAAAAATTGATCGAAGGAAACTACAAAACCAAGATGTTGTTGCAGGTACATGATGAATTGGTGTTCGATTGTTACAAACCCGAACTCGAGGAAATGAAAACCTTGATCAAGTCAGAAATGGAAAATGCTTACAAAATGGCGGTTCCATTAGATGTTGAAGTAGGAATTGGTGAAAATTGGTTGGAGGCACATTAAAAACCTCCAGTTATACATAAATAAAGTCCAAACTGTTTTCAAGTTAATACCTTGATAAACATGAAAATAACTAAACAAATTCTTAGGATTTTATCGGTAATGCTATTATGGTCATCTCCATCCATTGGCCAATCCGAGGGTACAACAATTGACCAAAGTAAGCATGAAGGCCTCATAGAATTGGATTTTGAGGGGGCTTTTAAAGTGTTGCACAGCAATGGTCATGAGGTAGAGGCCGAAAAGCAAGCGTCTTTAATTTCTGATGCCTATCAATTTCTTTCGGAAATCATGGGGCCCAAAAGTGAATTTTGCATTTTGGTAGTGGCCATAGAAGATTGGGCTAAAAACGCCTACATGCCTGTGCCAGGACTGCCCGAGTATTATAAAGGAAATATTATTGTAGGGGCGGGCCAAAATGCCATGGCCGATGATTATGCCCAAATGTTAGGTAGCTTCCCTCCTGAAATGACCTCGACGCTTTATGAAATTTATAAAGATGAGAAGGGTAATCTCGACATGAAATTGTTTTTTGACAAACTCGCCATTCATGAGCTGACCCATAATTTTCAAGACCCAAACAATCAAGCAGGGTATTCCATCAGTCGTTGGCTTGAAGAAATTCACGCCAATATGGGCTTATATGCATACTACAAAAGCAATCGGCCCAATGAACTTAAGTACATTACAACATTAGTGGATTTTAGTGTAGAAAATCCTCCTCCTAGCGCACAATTTACCTCACTTCAAGATTTTGATACGAATTACTATTCTATGAGTCCAGGGGACTATGGCATGTATCAAATGAAGTTTACAAAAGCTGCCGAAAAAATTATTGATTCATTGGGTAATGATATGCTCAAACCTTTAAATGACTTCATCGTCAAATATGATGAGTCCTATAAAGATAAAATGTCGTTTTCCGAACTAAGCAAAAAGCTTGGAGAAGAGGTTCATCCCTTATTCGTGGAAATTATAACCAACTGGCAATAAGAATTTTATGAAAACAATTTTTACAAGCCTGACACTAGTACTCATTATACTTTTATCTTGCAGGCAAACCACAACACAGCGTACTGAAGACAAGGATACCGAATTAGAGACCTTATATGCACTCATGCAGGGATCTTTTAATTCCGAAAAACAATCCCTTGCCGATTCTACATATTATAACATCTCTTTGCATATGTATCCCATTTGGGATGGGCAAGGAAATTGGCTTTATGTAGAACAAGCCATAAACGCTATGCAAGATAAACCGTATCGCCAGCGTATTTATGAGGTAAAGCGCACTGAAGATGGCCAATTAGCCAGTTATGTGTATACCATACCCAATGACTCTGTTTGGATAGGAAAATGGAAAACCCCAAAAGCATTTGATAGCTTATCGCCTCATCAACTTGAAATTCGAAAAGGTTGTGAGGTTCTTTTGTCAAAAACCTCAGACAGTGTTTTTGCAGGTAAGACACAAGACGCAACATGTGAAAGTTCCTTGCGAGGTGCTTCCTATGCTATGTCGAAAGTCGAAATTACCCCTGATGGAATAACATCATGGGATCAAGGATTTGACTCCGAAGGCAAACAGGTCTGGGGTGCTACAGAAGGAGGGTATATTTTTGATAAAATTGAGAATTAAAAAAGGCACCAAAATTGATGCCTTTTATCTCTCAATTAATGCTGCTGTTACCAACCCAAAGCCAACTTAAACTTTGATCCGCTTTCATTTCGAAGCTGTGCTTCCTTTGCTTTGGCCTCTTTCTCCGCATGGATGAACAATTCCATTGAAAAGGGATACGTCTGCCACATGGTTGGATAATACTTCAATTTTTTCATAACACTGCCTTTTTAAAAATCAGTTGGCAAAATTCATCCAAATTCTAGGCACCCATAACAACAGAATTATCTAATTGCTATAGTATTTTATCCCTGTCCCATAATTCTTAACCCCATCTCTTTGCATTCTGCTAAAAGCACCTTCATAGGTTGTTGAAAGGGTGTAACATTTTCTACGAATGTTCATCTTTTTAGCTAAACAAACACATCCTATTCATGATCATTCTTTCAAGAACCAAGCTGACCATTTTTGTTTTATTTTTCCTGACCCTTTTACTTACGGTTAGGGCTCAAAATACAGATGTGGCCATGGCCCAACTGGCAGAAATCGAGGTCAACAACCCAGCTAAAGTACTCGTACTGGGGACGAAACACTTCGATAAAACCATATTGGAAACCGAAAACCAATCAGAACTGAACCGCCTTATCGAACTTCTCGCGGTATACAAACCCACAAAGGTGGTTGTTGAATGGGAGCCAAGTGCATTTAAAAGTACCAATACCAGCTATCAAAACTATTTGGGCGACTCCTCCTTGATCCAAACCAAGTACAACGAAGTCTACCAATTAGGTTTTCGGTTGGCCAAAGTGATGAAGCATGATCGTATTTATCTTTTTGATGATAAAACCGAATATATAGGGTCGTTAAAAGACTTTTCTTTTGAGGCCTTTACCAAATACGCTGAGGAGAACGACAAAGGGTTCTATGACAAGCATATAGATCCGATCGGTGTTGCTTTCAATCACAATCGAGCTGTGTACAAAAAACTCGGGTTGTTTGATGAAATCGTACTGCGAAATTCTCCCAAGGCACAAAAATTTAATGCCTTGAGAATGCATGCCTATGAAGCGCGAGTGGGAATTCAAAAGAATTGGATAGGTCCCGATTGGCTAGGACGGTTTTACAGAAGAAATATAAGAATGATGGCGAACGTCCTTAAATTTAGTGAGCCCGAAGACCGATTGCTCATAATTGTGGGTGATAACCATAAATGGATTTTGGACGAACTTTTTGAAAATACACCAGACTTTGAATTGGTATCGAGTTGGGATTTTCTTAGTCGTACAAACTAATTATCAAAAGGTATAATTCTCACCTATTTGTTCCAATACCTTCAAAAAACCGTCGAACTCCGCTGAACTTAAATTTTGGACAGCCTTTTGGCGCAATTTCTGGGCCTCCGGTAAAACTAAACTTATAATGGTCTGGCCTTGCGGGCTCAGCACGAGTTTAAAACGCTTTTGATCCCCTTTAAATCGTGTTTTTTTTATCCATTTTTTGCGTTCCAAACCGCCAATGATGCGCGATATGGTAGCACGGTTCCTAAAATTTGACTGCACAATCTCGCGTTGGGAGGCATGATCGCCCAATTCATATACCTGGTGCAGTATTACCCATTGTTCAATGGTCATATCAACGCCTAGGTCTTCAAATTTGCGCAAATAAGCATCTTGAATCTTCCGGAGCACCAAATCCAAGTGCAATCCTATTCCCTGTATTTCATCAATTTGGTGAAGCAATCTAAAACCTAAATTTTTATTTAAAAATACGTGTTGGTGTCGCAAAAATAACTATTTTTGTTGCATCAACAACAATTTTAATAAAAGACTTTAAAATATACGATTATGGAAACCACGGCAATTCCTAAGATTCATGATGCAGCGAAAGACTTTATGCCCATTAACGGGACCGATTATATCGAGCTTTATGTTGGCAATTCAAAGCAGGCTGCCCATTTTTACAAAACCGCCTTCGGATTTCAATCTTTTGCCTATGCCGGTTTGGAAACCGGTTTGAAAGACCGTGAAAGCTATGTGGTAATTCAAGACAAGATCCGATTGATTTTGACCTCGCCCCTGAAAAGCGGCACCGAAATTGGAAAACATATCGATACCCACGGTGATGGAGTCAAGGTAGTTGCCCTTTGGGTCGATGATGCCACTTACGCCTATGAAACAGCAGTAGCAAAAGGGGCCAAATCCTATCTAGAGCCCAAAACTGAAGAAGATGAACACGGCAAGGTGGTTCGTGCCGGTATCTATACCTATGGCGAAACCGTGCATATTTTTGTGGAACGTAAAGACTACAATGGCACCTTTCTTCCAGGGTTTGTAAAATGGGAGACACCGGATTACAATCCAGCCCCAACGGGGTTAAAGTATGTGGACCATATGGTGGGCAATGTTGGTTGGAACCGCATGAACGAATGGGTTCAGTTTTACGAAGATGTCATGGGCTTTGTCAACATTCTTTCCTTTGATGATAATGATATTTCGACAGAGTATACGGCTTTAATGAGCAAGGTAATGAGCAATGGCAATGGCCGTATCAAGTTTCCGATCAACGAACCCGCAGAAGGAAAGAAAAAATCCCAGGTTGAAGAATACCTTGATTTTTATGAAGGTGAAGGTGTTCAGCATATCGCTGTTGCCACTGATGATATTATCAAAACGGTGCGCGACCTAAGAAGTCGAGGTGTTGAGTTTCTCCGTGTGCCCGATACCTATTACGACGTAGTCACCGATCGCGTAGGCGAAATTGACGAGGATATTGCTCCTTTGAAAGAATTGGGCATCTTGGTTGATAGGGATGATGAAGGTTATTTATTGCAAATTTTTACCAGACCCGTTGAACCGAGGCCGACCATGTTCTTCGAAATCATTCAGAGAAAGGGAGCACAATCATTTGGAAAAGGTAACTTTAAGGCATTGTTCGAAGCCATCGAACGTGAACAAGAGCTAAGAGGTACCTTACACTAAAACAACGCATCATGCCGATTTATCATAAACTCGGAAAAATTCCACAAAAGAGGCACACCCAATTCGAAAAAGCCGATGGTGGCCTATACTACGAACAGCTGTTCGGCACCATAGGTTTTGATGGCATGTCGTCATTGCTCTACCACATCCACCGTCCAACCCAGGTTAAGGAGGTGGGCGAGCCCTTGGACGTTTCTCCAAAAATCGCGGTCGCCAAAAATATCACCTCCCGAAAATTAATTGGATTCGATATCGAACCGAAAGATGATTTTCTTGAGGCGAGAGAGCCGCTTTTGGTAAATAATGACATCTATATTGGATTGGCCGCTCCCAAAAAATCACTGACCTCCTATTTTTACAAGAATGCCGATGCCGATGAGATGTTGTTCATTCATAAAGGTTCTGGAACCTTAAAAACCTTTTTGGGTGATATCCCTTTTGAATATGGCGATTACCTGATTATACCGAGGGGAATGATTTATCAAATAGAATTTGATACAGAGGATAACCGAATTCTCTATGCAGAGTCGTTCCATCCCATATACACACCTAAACGCTATCGCAACTGGTTTGGCCAATTGTTGGAGCATTCGCCCTACTGTGAGCGTGATTATAAATTGCCACAAAATTTGCAAGCCCATGATGAAACGGGTGAGTTTTTGATGAAAATCAAAAAACAGGGCATGTTGCATAGCTTGGTGTATGCAACGCATCCTTTTGATGTTGTGGGTTGGGATGGTTATAATTACCCGTACGGGTTTTCCATCCATAATTTTGAGCCCATTACCGGCCGGGTACACCAACCGCCACCGGTACATCAAACTTTTGAAACCAGTGCTTTTGTGATTTGCTCATTCTGCCCAAGGTTATATGACTACCATCCCAAAGCGATTCCTGCTCCCTACAACCATAGCAATATCGACTCTGATGAAATGTTGTATTACGTTGATGGCGACTTTATGAGCCGAACAGGAATCGGACCTGGGTATATTTCATTGCATCCTGCGGGAATACCGCATGGTCCGCATCCCGGAACATACGAGGCAAGTATTGGCAAAAAAAGCACGGAAGAGTTAGCAGTAATGATCGATACCTTCAAAACGCTAATGATTACTGAAAATGCACTAAAAATAGACGACGGCAAGTATTACAAATCTTGGGTCGAATAACCTTTGTTAAGATCTAAACGTTCCGACTGGGCTTTCCATAGGGACCTGAAAATTTGCAATACGCAATTCTTATAGCTTCTAAATATGATTATAGACATACCTGAAAACTCTGATTTTTCAATTCATAATATTCCTTTTGGCATCTTTTCAACAGCAGACAGAAGCCCTAGGGCCGGGGTTGCCGTAGGTGACCAAATATTGGACTTGACGGCAGTTGCCGAGCTTGATGTTTTTGATTTCAATACAGCGGTTTTTGAAAAAGAGGTCTTGAATGATTTTATCTCCCTCGGGAAGGATATCACCAAACAGGTGAGAAAGAACATCCAATATTGGTTACAAGATGACAACTCCATCTTGGCCGATAAACCTGAATTGTTTGTAAAACAATCCGATGCCCAGATGCATATGCCAGTTTATGTGGGCGACTATACCGATTTTTACTCAAGTATTGAACATGCGACCAATGTGGGCAAGATGTTTCGTGATCCTGAAAATGCACTGCTTCCCAACTGGAAACACATTCCGGTTGGCTATCACGGTCGGGCCAGTTCGATCGTCGTTTCGGGCCAACCCATTCACCGGCCCAAAGGTCAAACGATTCCCAATGATTCAAAGCAGCCTATTTTTGGTCCATCGCAACGCGTTGACTTTGAATTGGAAATGGGCTTTATCACCGGAAAGAATACCCACTTGGGCGACACCGTTTCAACGGCCGACGCAGAGGATTATATCTTTGGTTTGGTGTTGTTCAATGACTGGTCTGCGCGGGATATTCAAAAATGGGAATACGTACCCTTAGGCCCTTTTTTGGCAAAGAATTTTGCATCCCACATTTCCCCTTGGATTGTGACCTTGGAAGCGCTTGAACCGTTCAAGGTGCCCGGCCCAAAACAAGAGCCTGAGGTGCTCCCCTATTTGAAGTACAATGGTGACAAGAATTACGATATCAATCTTGAGGTAAGCATTGCTCCGGAAGGAAGTGAAGCACAAACGGTTTGTCACTCCAATTTCAAATACATGTATTGGAATATGGCCCAGCAATTGGCCCACCATACCGTAAATGGCTGTAATATCAATATTGGTGATTTGTATGGTTCCGGTACCATTTCAGGTAAGGATGAGGATTCTTATGGTTCTATGTTGGAATTGGCATGGATGGGCACCAAACCGTTGAAAATGAAAGATGGCAGTGAGCGAAAATTCATTCTCGACGGAGATACCGTGACCATGAGAGGTTATGCAGAAAAAGATGGGAAGCGTGTTGGTTTTGGTGAGGTAACAGCTAAGGTATTGCCTGCAAAATGATAAAAACCATAGATCCAAATAAAATATCGCAACCCGAACTGCATGGCTATATGTTGGCCGCTGTGGCCCCAAGACCAATTTGCTTTGCAAGTACGATTGATGCGGCCGGTAATGTAAACCTAAGTCCGTTCAGTTTTTTCAATGTCTTTAGTTCCAATCCACCGATCATGATTTTCTCACCTGCACGCAGCGGTCGAGACAATTCTCTGAAACATTCCCATCAAAATGTGAAGGAGGTACCTGAGGTGGTCATTAATGTGGTCAACTACGATATGGTCGAACAAATGTCATTGGCGAGCACGGCCTATGACAAAGGAATCAATGAATTTGAAAAAGCAGGTTTCACGCAAGTACCCAGTGAAAAAGTGGGTCCGCCAAGAGTTGCTGAAGCCCCGGTTGCCTTCGAATGCAGTGTTCAAGAAGTAATTGAATTGGCAGAATTGCCTGGTGCTGGCAACTTGATTTTGGCTAAAGTTGAATTGATCCATATTAATGAATCTTACCTCACAGATGGAAATTTGGATACACAAAAACTAGATCTTGTGGGGCGCATGGGCGGCAGCTGGTATGTACACGCAAATGGGAATGCCCTTTTTGAAATACCGAAGCCCATTCGAACCAAAGGTATTGGGGTGGACGCCCTACCCAAAGGAATACGAGACAGCGCTATTTTGACAGGGAATAACCTGGGCAGATTGGGCAATATGGAAAAGCTCCCTTCCTCAGAAATAGTCGAATCCGTAGGACATCATTTTCATGGCCATTCGCAATCCGAGTTGCATAAAAAAGCCAAAGACATGCTGGAAGCCGGAGATACCGAAAAAGCACTGGCCCTTTTGATCTATGCCGAAAACCGTTAGCCATGAAAGACATCACGTCTATTTTTAAGCCCTATCTAAATCCAAAAGAAGTATACAAAGGCGGTAAGAACATGCCGCAATCAACCGGAAAAATTTACAAGCTTTCCTCCAATGAAAACCCCATTGGAGCTTCGCCAAAAGCCGTTGAGGCCTTGCTTAAAGCGTCAACCAATATCGCGGTATACCCCGATCAAACTGATATTCGGCTTCGAGAAGCCTTGGCACTAGATTTTGACGGTCAATTGACCCCAGCACAATTTATTACAGGAAATAGTGGGTCTGAGGTTATTGATATGATTTTACGTGCCTTTGTTTCCGAAGGGGACGAAGTGATTTTTTCCAATCCCTGCTTTTTGCCCTATGCCGTTTTTTCGCGTTGGTACGGTGCCAAGCAAATTGACGTACCGTTAAAGGAACCCAACTATGACCTAGATGTGGCAGGTATCCTTAGGGCAATAACCGAAAAGACCAGGGTCATTTTCTTGACGAGCCCGAATAACCCAACAGGCTCCTATATTCCCAAGAACCAGTTGGAAGATTTTCTTGAACGCGTCCCAAAACATATTTTGATTGTTTATGACGAGGTATATCGCCATTTTGCAGATGCCGAGGACTATGTTACTGCGCTTCCCTATGTTTTGAAAGGACATAACATCTTAGGCCTGAACAGTTTTTCTAAGACGTATGGGCTAGCTGGTTTGCGCATTGGTTATGGGTATACAACCCAAACCATTGCGAATTACCTTCGCTTAATCCACAAGCCCTTTTTAATGCCGTTGACGTCTCTTGAAGCCGCAATTGGAGCCTTGGAGGACGATGCGTTCATTGAAAAAACGGTAAAGACCGTTCACAGGGGGCGTACTTTCTTAAACGATTCATTTACAAGCCTAGGAATCAAATTTTGGCCCACGCTAGGCAACTTTTTTATCATTGACCCCCCTTTGGCTGAAATGGAATTCGCTGACAGGTTAATGTCACTTGGCGTCATGGTTAGACCCGTATCACAGTTTGGTGCCCCGGGCAAGGTGCGTATTACCATTGGGGATCAAGAGGCTAATGAAGCTTTGGTAAGCGCGCTTGAAAAAATAAAAACCCGTTGACAAGCAACGGGTTTTAAATGCTGTTTTATGAGGTTTACTGCTTGGTAAAGACAACTTCTGCCCCTGTATAGTTATTGGCATCAATGTCTTCTCCAGCAATAATCAGGGTATTGCCATCCAATTGAATCGTTATGGTTTCTTCTTCTTGATTATCATTGATAAATGTAAGTTGATTCCCATTTAGTGACCATAAGGTTGATTCAATATCACTTTGTGTTGGGCAAGGCACATCCAAACCGTTCGGACCCGCATTGACCTCTAGGTAGTTTACTTTATTGTCGGCCGAGGCTGTACCATCCGCATTGAAGGTAAAGTTCACCAAAAAACAGTTTTCCATGACCAAGGCGTCGACAATCTCATCGGCCAAATTCAAGGAAGTGTTGTTCGGATCATCATCAAACCGGACATCGGTCATAGCCCATGTTCCCACCAATGATGACGCATCATTCGCTTCATTGTTATCATCTCCATCTGTTGAACATGCTGCCAAGAGCAGAACCAGCGAGAAAACCGATAAAAAATACTTTTTCATAGTAATTGATTATGAGGTGTTTACTACCCCATAACGCTAAAATCTTAAAAATAGTGCCATGATTCAGGCCTATAATACAAACCTGTAGGTGGCTTTAAGCAAAAAGATGTTTTGCGGGGTTTGACCAAAGATATTGTCGTTTAAACTTGAGAAAAGTCCTTGGGTTGGATCTCCGGATACGGATACATCTTGGGACCATACCAAGAAAATCTCGGATCCCGGAATGTATTCCCAGCGCAACACAAGATTTGACCGGAATTGAACAAATGAGAAATCGGGGTTTCCAAATGAAAAATCAATGTTCCCATCAATGTCTTCATCTACACTGTAGGTCCCATCTGCAAATGAAATTTGGTTTGAATCGTACTGCAAGAAGCGGTCTTCGAATACTTTGGCTGTGGCATTGTTCACATGTTTGAATTCGGAGTAGCGCCCACGCGAGATAAAGGGTTGACCCCAATATTGAATGGTGAGGTTCGGATTGATGTTGTAATTGACCCGAAGCGACATACTCAAGGTACGCTGCTCGATTTTCCCATTCAAATAGCGGACCCCCCCGTTGGTATCAATATTGGATACAAACTGTAGTTTATCATTGTTTATGTTATATGAGGGAAAGGCCGAAATCCGTAAGGCGTCAAAGGGCTGATAGGTAACCCCTGTTCGCACAAAATACGATTGGAACGAATTGTCTAAGGCCCTTCTGCCATTATGAAAGGCATTAAAACGAACCTTTTTTCTGTTGTCTGTATTGATACCGTTCCAAAAACTGACCCAAGGTGAATTTCTGAGTCTTGGACCACCCCTTAGGGCAAAATTCGAATATTGAATGGGAGCGTAATTGAATCCGACATTGGTGAACCAGTTGTTCGCCCAGTTCTGCCAGCTGTTGGTATTGAATTGCAGGTAATTGTGGTTTCCGCCAAAATCCCAGGCAGACCAGTGGTTATAATTGATCCCCACCCTTCTAAAGGTGCTATCTGGTTTTAGGGTCCTGTATCCTACCCAGGTATAATGTCTGATGTCATCGGACTGTCGTTGAAACCCGATATCGTTCAGTTCCAGTTCGGGCGAACGCCAAGTACCCCCACTTTCAAACATAAAGTGACCGTTTCCTTGCTTTCCTATTTGGACATTGCCACCGGTACCCGTCAAAGAGGTCCTATTTTCATCGACTTCAACATGATCGGCATCGACCCGCTGAAAAAGGTGGGTGATGGTTTGCTGGGTGTTTTGGATCGCTTCTTCACTGCCCCTGACATGACTCCAATTGATATTGCCCCCAACATACCAATCCCTATCGTTCCATTGGTGTTTGAAATCAAAGCCCCCCGTATAGGCCTGGCGGTGTAAAAAGCTTACATTTTCTGATAGGGCATCACGGTTTACAGCGGTAAAAATTCCACCGATGTAAGAGTTTCGTTCGTTGAAGTCTTTCTGCAAACGCGTTACAAAATAATTGGTCAATGGCTCTACGATTTCCTCACGTCGCTCCCCATTATTATCGATTGTTGCAAACCTCCTGGCGGTAACACTTTCCAAGACCCCAATGGCCCATCCATTTTGTGTTTTACCACTAAAACGAGCAGCACCCAATATGGGGGTGTTTTCAGGTTGGTCAACAAACTCACCACTATTGGTATTTGGAAACCCTTGTGGATTACGGCCAATGCGCCTGCTGTAAAATACATTATCAGCGCCAAACGTATTACCCGCTTGTGATTGGGAAAGATTAAAGTCAAAAATATTATTGTTTTCCACGAAAAAAGGGCGCTGTTCCCTAAAAAAGATCTGAAAACCATCTAAGGCAATCGCCGAAGGGTCTGCCTCTACCTGTCCGAAATCAGGATTAACGGTCAAATCAAGGGTGAGATCATTTGTCACCCCTATTTTGGCGTCCAATCCAAAATTCAAATCCGTTTCATCACCGGTTCGAAATGGATTACCAGCTTCAGCTTCATAAGTTTCGCCCTTGGCCACTGTATAGGGTTGTATTTCCAATTGCTTTTGGGGTTCAATATTTCGTAACCCATGCAACTCACCAAACTCACTTACCCACCCAGGCTGGTCGATGGGCTTTCGCTGCCAAAGCGAACGCTCTTCTTCCCTAAAAAACCGTCTTGTTGACTGAAGGCCCCAAATCTGCTCCTCTTGTTGACTAAATTTAATCTGACTAAAGGGTATTTTCAATTCAGCGGTCCATCCCTCTTCATCCACATGGGTTCGCGTATACCAAATTGGATTCCAGCTGTCATCCCAATTATTTCCATTCTCAGAGATCAGTTCATCACCCTTTACCCCTGCGGCAGTGACCGTAAAGCTAAAGGCGGTTCTTTTATCATGGTAACTGTCAATATTAAATTCTACCCAATCCCCGTCGAAACCGTCACGTCGTGACATTCGCTTCACAATTTTATCGGGTTCATTATCCATACAGCGCACACCTATATATAGGTATTTGTTATCGTAAACAATTTTGAATTTGGTCTGTTGGCTAGGAGGTGTATTTTCATCGGGTTGGTTTTCAATATAGTCACCGGCCCATTCGACAGTGTTCCAAACGGGATCATTCAATAAACCATCAATGGTCGGGGGGGCGTTTTCGTCTACTGAAGCTGTTACATATATTTTCTTCGGAACCACTTCCGGTGCTGGATCATTGGAGCCTTCAGTTTCTTGGGCATGTACAGGAAAAAATAAAAAAAAGGAGCATACGGTTAGGATGGTGATTGTTCTCATGGATAGAATTAGCTTTTTGATTGATGTAGTAAAGACCTGTCATTTTTCAAATGGTTACACCTTTTCACCCAAATGCCCTTTTTTTAACACTATTTTTGGAAACTTTTAAGGTTGGATGGAGGTCTAAAGCCGTCCTAGGAAAAAATCAAAAAAAATGGCCTGCCAACGATTTGTAATTCAATCTAATAATTGTACATTTGCAGCCCGTTTGACGGGAATGGATTGTAAATCTGTAATAATCGAAAAGTGGATACATTAAGTTATAAGACCATATCGGCCAATAAAGCAACCGTTGACAAGCAGTGGTTATTGGTTGATGCCGAAGGACAAACCTTGGGTAGATTGGCCTCAAAGGTTGCTAAAATTCTTAGAGGAAAACACAAACCAAGTTTTACCCCCCATGTTGATTGTGGTGACAATGTAATTGTTATCAATGCTGAGAAAATTAATTTGAGTGGCAACAAATGGTCCGATAAGGTTTATTTGCGCTACACAGGTTATCCTGGTGGACAGCGCTCCACTTCGGCCCAAGAGCTTTTGGAAAAACACCCAGAAAGATTGATTGAAAAATCAGTCAAAGGGATGCTTCCAAAAAACCGTTTGGGTGCAGAGCTTTTCAGAAACCTGAAGGTTTATGCAGGTGCAGCGCACAATCAGGAAGCACAAAAGCCAAAAGCAATTAATCTAAACGACTACAAATAATGGAAGTTGTTCACAAAATAGGTAGAAGAAAAACCGCTGTCGCACGTGTTTACGTTTCTGAAGGAAAAGGCAACATAACCGTCAACAAAAGAAAGCTGGAAGATTATTTTACAACTGGTACGCTTCAGTATAAAGTAAAGCAACCTTTCGCCCTGACTGAAAATGAAGGAAGCTACGACGTAAATGTGAATGTTTATGGTGGCGGAATTACAGGACAGGCTGAAGCTGTTCGCTTGGCACTTTCAAGAGCCCTATGTGAAATAGACGAGGAAAACAGAACAGCGCTTAAACCAGAGGGATTGCTAACAAGAGATCCACGAATGGTAGAGCGTAAAAAATACGGTCAGAAAAAGGCACGTAAGAAATTCCAGTTCTCGAAACGTTAATTATATGCTGAACTTGATTCAGCAACCACTAATAAATATCCTGAAAAAATTTCAGGATGAAGTTCATTGAAGGGTTCGAACCTAGGTTCAGAAACCAAATTTTAATCAAGTTGTCGTTGTTCCAAAGAGCAAAACGACTTTTTGGAAATTAGTTTAGCATCTAAATGAATGGGGCGATTTGCAAAATGACCACCCATGCATTGCGACTACAACGGAACGTAAACTAAGTTCAAAAATGGCAAGTAAAGTTGAAGTAAAAAACTTACTCGAAGCGGGTGTGCATTTTGGCCACCTAACAAGAAAATGGAATCCAAACATGGCTCCTTACATTTATATGGAGCGTAACGGGATTCATGTTATCAATCTCTACAAAACTGCAGCAAAGTTAGAAGAGGCCAATGAAGCATTGAAAAAAATCGCTTCTTCGGGCCGAAAGGTACTTTTTGTTGCTACTAAGAAACAAGCCAAGGATATCGTAGCTGAAAAGGTGGCTAAGGTAAATATGCCTTACATCACCGAGCGCTGGCCAGGTGGTATGTTGACCAATTTTGTGACCATCAGAAAGGCGGTCAAGAAAATGGCTGCTATTGACCGTATGAAAAAAGACGGCACTTTTGGCACCCTATCCAAAAAAGAAAGGCTACAAGTAGATCGTCTTAGGGCCAAACTTGAAAAGAACTTGGGATCTATCTCTGATATGACCCGTTTGCCAGGTGCGATATTTATTGTTGACACCATGCGTGAGCATATTGCGGTCAAGGAAGCCCAAAAATTGAACATTCCAATTTTTGCGATGGTAGACACCAATTCTGATCCAAGACCTATTGATTATGTCATCCCATCAAACGATGATGCTGGCAAATCTATTGAAGTAATCATGGGTGCCGTGACCGATGCCATTGCAGAAGGATTGACCGAGCGTAAAAATGAGCGGCAACAAGAAAATGTTGAAGAAGAGGAAGAAGTAGTGGATACTTCCAAGACTACGGCCATGGTTATTGGCGAAGAGGATGGTGAGCCTGTAGATGGAGAAAATGAAATCGCCGCAGGTACTGAAGTCGAAGAAAAAGTTGAGGAAGAGGTAGCTGCAAAAGGAGAGGCGCCAAAAGCCGAAGCCAAGGTGGAAGCTAAAAAAGAAGCGGCACCGGCCAAGGCCAAAAAAGCTGCAAAAGCAGACGATTTGACCAAAGTTGAAGGTATCGGGCCCAAGGCGGCAGAAGCATTGGTTGCTGCTGGTATCGGAACCTATGCCGATTTATCGAAGGCCAAACCAGATGCGATCAAAGAAATTTTGACCGAGGCAAGTTCGCGAATGGCCCATTTAGACCCAACTACTTGGCCAAAGCAAGCTAAAATGGCTGCCGATGGAAAATGGGACGAATTAAAAGAATGGCAAGACAAGGCCAAAGGTGGTGTAGAGTAAACAGAACTGAACACGCCTAAATACAAATAGTTTTACTAAAATTTAAAGTATACAGAAATGGCAAATATTACAGCCGCAGACGTAAATAAATTAAGAAAAGCCACAGGTGCTGGAATGATGGATTGCAAAAAAGCTTTGGTTGAAGCTGAGGGTGATTTTGACAAAGCCATCGAAATTCTTCGTAAGAAAGGACAGAAAGTTGCAGCAAAGAGAGCCGACAGAGATTCCTCTGAAGGTGCCGCTATTGCAAAGGTCAATACAGATAAAACAGAAGGTGTTGTTATCTCATTGAATTGCGAAACCGACTTTGTTGCAAAGAACGAATCATTTGTGTCTTTGGCACATCAATTGGCAGATGAGGCATTGAACCATGCTGATAAAGATTCTTTTTTAGCCGCTGCTTTTGAAGGTATGACCGTTTCGGAAAAATTAACCGAACAAACCGGTGTCATTGGTGAGAAAATTGAGATTGGAAGCTTTGAAAAACTTAATGCTCCCTTTGTTGGTTCTTACATTCATGCAGGTAATAAAATTGCTACTTTGGTAGGTTTATCAGCTGCTGTTGATGGTGCTCCTGAAGCCGCCAAAGATGTGGCGATGCAAGCTGCTGCAATGAATCCGGTTGCATTGAATGAAGAAGGTGTTGATCAATCGGTGATTGATAAGGAAATTGAGATTGCCAAAGATCAATTGCGTCAAGAAGGTAAACCTGAGGCTATGTTAGACAATATTGCCAAAGGAAAACTAAAGCGCTTTTTCAAGGATAACACCTTGGTAAACCAAGCCTTTATCAAGGACAGTAAGCAAAGTGTTGCCCAATATGTAAAATCTGTGAATTCAGATTTGGAAGTTACCGGCTTTGAGCGTGTTGCTCTCGGATAAGTCCACAACTACAATTAAAAAAGCGCCCGTTACTGAATTGTAACGGGCGCTTTTTTTAGGTCTACTTAAATCTTCAATCCCTATTTTTTACGAATAATGACATTGCCGTTCAAGGTTTTAAAAAGAATCTCTGGACCACCACCATTAATTTCTCCCGAAATCCATTTGTCAACGGTCACTTTGTAAACACCTTTCGAATTCCGCTTTTGGTCAACATCCGCTGACGTTCTTTGGTTCATCTCAAAATCGGTATACACATTGCCATTTTCTGTTCTGGCCTTGACATCTGCTTTGTAATCAGACGGGAAGGTTACATCCAGATTTCCATTCAAACTGGTAAAGGCCATGGGCGCATCATAATCTACCGAATCAAAGGTGACGATAATATCACGGTTCAAGGCATCTGCGATTACCGATCCCCCAATATCCTCAAGGGTAATGGCGCCATTGGTATTGCTGATTTCCATATCACCGCTTACCCCGTTGACCCAAATATTGCCGTCATTGACCGCACTTAATTTCAGTGAAAAGTTTTTGGGCACCGTAATCGTGAAGTCCATTTTTTTATTGTTGGGACCTGATTTGATCGTTACCTTGTTATTGTCCTCCTCCACGGAAAATCCACCGCTAGAATTACTTATTTTCTTCAACCCATTAACCGTGGTCTCCGCAGGTTTTTTGGCCCTACTCTTTGTCTCAACGATCACATCGTTGCCTGAATGGGCATTTACCGTGATTGAACCATATAGCAGTCCTATTTTCAGATACCCCTTACTTCCAGGATTGCTCAAGGGAATATTCAATTTCTGATCTGTTTGTGAAAACAACCCGAGCGGGAGCATCATCACAAAAAGCATATATACGAAAGTGTGTATTGTTTTTTTCATGTTTTTATTTTTTTACTAGCGCATCGCCGTTCAACAATTGGAAATCAAGTTTGATACCTCCACTCCCTATCCGGAACGATTCATTCGAATCTACTTTGTATTTCACGCCTTTATTCCCCTTAACCTCCTTTTGGGTGACCTTTGCCTGTAAGGTAGTTGTATCGAAGTTGGTGTAGAGATCACCATTCAAACTCTTAAAAGATACATCTGCATTCAACCCATCTTTAAATATGACGTTGATATCACCATTTAACGAATGGTAGCTCGAATCTTCCCTAGGGTTGGAATGGTAGGTGATATTGATATCCTTGTTCAGGGCATTCGCATCGGTCTTCCCCGATACATTTTCTAGGGTTATGGCCCCATTTAAATTATTGACCTTCATCAAGGAACCCTGTACATCTTTGACAAAAATGTCTCCACTGTTCATGGTTCCGACATTAAGCCCAGTGTTCTTTGGCACCTTAACGGTAAAATCTAAATGGTAGCGGTATTTCGGCCGATCACTGTAATTGTAATTCTCGTTGTGGGAAAAACGCCCCTTATCAAAATCGAAATAGGTCCATGGTGAGTCTAAAAAAACGAAGATTTCGTTCCCCTTCTCCTCAATCGATATTCCAATTTCTTGCTTACCTGTTTCAAGATACGCTTCGTTTTTTGCCTTGATCACTTTTTTGACCTCGACCAAAATGGCACTTCCATTATAACCTTCAACAGCAATTGAGCCGTTTACATTTTGCACATGCAATACATTTTTTGAATTGCTGGATGCAAATTGGAGTTCTTTTTTAATGGTCTCCCTAAATTCTTGTGCTTGCAGTACCACACAAAAACAAAGTGCCATTGTCAATAAGATTACTTTACTAGTTTTCATAACTGTTCGTTTTTAGATTAATGTATATTCAAATAATTTGATTGATTGATTCCTTTAACTTTTTACTTACCGTAGTATCAATATCTGGTTTGTTCAACAATTGCTCCATCGACTTGATCGATTCCTTTTCTTGCAAGGCAACCATAAGGTCAGCTAGGGCAATTTGAACGATGGGAGAATCTTGCTGGGCAATTGACTGTATCAACCCCATTCGAACATTGGGATTCGCCACATATTTTGACAGCAACTCGACCGAGGCCAAGCGCACATTGACATTTGAATCATTATTGAGGGTAACAAAAAGTGCGTTGGTAATCCGATCCGTTGCACCATCCATTTTGGCCACCTCATTTACGCCCTGCAAGCGTTTATTCGCTGAGGGTTGCTCCAAGAGGGTCAATACCAACTTTTCACGTACCTCCTCTGTTTCTTGATTGTTGACAACCGTGTTTTCCATAACCGGACGATCATCCTTCACGTTCAAAAAATATCCCGCGGCCAATCCGATGCCCAACAGAAGAATTCCATAGGCCAATTGTGGCTTAAAAAGAATTTGCAACAAAGTATTCAGCCCATTCGCTTTTTTCTTGGTGGTTTTCTCCACTTCGCTATTTAAAAAACCAAAGAACCTAGCATCCATGGCTTCTGTTGTTTCAGGAACCGATAGCTTGTCAAGCATCGCCCATGAAGCCTTAAGTGCCTGGAAATCTGCCTCGGCTTCAGCATTGTTTTTCAAATAATTGGCAAAAGCGGTTCTTTCTTTTTCATCCAATCCATCGCTTAAAAAATCGATGGCCCAAGTTTCAAATTCTTCTTTCTTCATAACCGATTTATTGTTGCATTTGCAGATACACTGTTCGTAATTCTTTCAAGGCCCTATGGGCTTTTACCTTGGCGGCACCTTCACTACAACCCATGATCTGCCCTACTTCACTAAATTTTATACCCTTCAATTTGCTAAGCACCAGTACTTCCCTTTTATCGGAATCCAATTTATTAAGGGCGCTACGCAATAGCTGCTGGTTTTCATCCCTATCCATGGCATTGTCAGCAGTGCTATCCGTTGTCATTTTATGGGCAACAGTCGACAGTTCCCGTTCGTTGTATGCACTTTTGTTCGCATTAAAGTGATCATAGTTTACATTTCGGGCGGTAGTGAACATCCACGCCAAAAATGACCCTTCACCTGTATATGTATGCTTGTACTTAATCATCCGAATAAAAACGTTTTGTACCAAATCTTCACTAATCGAAGCGTTGTGGTTCGTATTATAAAAAAAGCCGAACAATCTTTTTTTGTGTCGTTCGTAAAGCAAGCCCATTTTATCTAGGTCTCCCGCTTTAACTTTTTTCATTAAGGCATTGTCGGTTAGTGCTTCCAATTTGGTTTGGTTTGCGTGCTCAAAAGGGTAAACTGCTATTTTTTTAAAAGGTTACAAAAAATACATTTTTTTTGGCCGACGACCATTCTTTGGGTATTCGTAAGCGCTTTTAAGGTTTATTATTTTGATTATTTTTGTTCGAATCTCAACCGTATCGAATGCAATACAAAAGAATTCTTCTAAAACTTAGTGGTGAGGCCTTAATGGGTGAGCAACAATATGGCATTGATCCCAAACGGATCAAAGAATATGCTGAAGACATCAAAGGCGTTGTAAATCAAGGCGTTCAAGTCGCCATTGTCATTGGCGGCGGAAACATATTTAGGGGAATGAAGGGTGTTGGTGAAGGAATGGACCGTGTTCAAGGCGACCATATGGGTATGCTGGCGACGGTAATCAATGCCCTGGCGCTACAAAGCGGATTGGAAGGTGTTGGCGTAGAAACAAGGGTGCAATCGGCTATCAAGATCAACGAAGTAGCGGAACCCTTTATTCGAAGAAGGGCCATTCGCCACCTTGAAAAAGGACGGGTGGTGATTTTTGGTGGCGGTACGGGAAATCCGTATTTCACAACAGATTCAGCCGCAGTGCTGCGGGCCATAGAAATCAAGGCCGATGTTATTTTAAAGGGAACCCGGGTCGATGGTATCTATTCTGCCGATCCCGAAAAAGACAAATCAGCCACCAAGTTCAGTTCGCTTTCTTTCGATGAGGTGCTGAGCAAGGGCCTAAAGGTTATGGATACAACAGCCTTTACCTTAAGCCAAGAAAATGAATTGCCCATAGTGGTTTTTGATATGAATACCCGTGGCAATCTGGAGAAAATCGTATCTGGTGAAAATATAGGAACCTTGGTAGATCTCTAAGGTGGCATACTTATTGGTTTTGATTAAAAAATTAAGACAATGAACGAAGAAATCAGTTTTATTTTGGAAGCTTCGAAAGAAAGCATGGACGGAGCTATGTCTCATTTGGAAAAGGCCTTTGTAAAGATTCGGGCCGGTAAGGCGAGTCCTGCAATGCTTTCATCGGTCATGGTCGAGTACTATGGCTCGCAGACCCCTCTTTCGCAAGTTTCCAATATCAATACCCCCGACGCGCGTACCATTTCGGTGCAGCCTTGGGAAAAAACTATTTTGTCTGATATTGAAACCGCCATTATCAATTCCAATTTGGGGTTCAACCCCATGAACAATGGTGAAATGATCATTATCAATGTACCTCCACTGACGGAAGAACGAAGAATCCAATTGGTAAAACAGGCCAAATCTGAAGCCGAAGATGCCAAGGTAAGTATTCGTAATGCACGTCAAGATGCCAATAAGGAACTAAAGCGCCTGGACATCTCTGAAGATTTGCTCAGCAATGCAGAGATCGATGTACAAGAGTTAACCGATAGCTACATCAAAAAGGTCGACGCCACACTTGAGGTCAAAGAGGCGGAGATTATGAAGGTCTAATATTTCTTCAACTGAAAGCGTTGTCATATAGGTTAGCTTCCAATCATTTTCTACCTTTGCCGAGTTAAAAATTGGCATGGCAAAAAAGCTGGCTCAAGGATTTTGGCCCAAGGTCGCCCGTATCATTCTACGAAACCGTATCCTGATCTTATTGATTTTGGCGGGTATCACCGTCTTCCTCTCCCTACAGTGGGAACATATGCGCTTTTCCAATACCGAAGCCAATATTTTACCCGATGAACACGAGGAAACCGTTCAATACGATGCCTTTGTAAAACTTTTTGGTCAAGAAGACAATGCAATTGTCTTGGCCGTTCAGGATAGCCTTTTGTTCACCACCGAGAATTTTAACCGATGGAACAAATTGAGCAAACAGTTTCAAGCTGTTCCTGAAATTGATTTTGTCGTCTCAACCGACAACCTGCAGCAACTGGTCAAGGACAATAACAAACAGGAGTTCGTTCTTGAACCTTTGATTAGCACCCCACCCGAAAGCGATGCTGACGTGGTTGCCATCAAGGAGCACCTTTTTAATGAGCTGCCCTTTTATGAAAGTTTGTTGTTCAATAAAGAAACCAACACCTTAAGAACGGTCATTTATATGGACCGGGACATTCTTAATGAACCTGTCCGCAACGATTTCATTCTGAATGATCTCGAGAATCTTGTGCTGAATTTTGAGCAAGAAACCGGTCTTGATGTAAGGGTCTCAGGTATGCCCTATATACGCACCTGGAATTCCAAAGTGATCATTGATGAAATCGGCTATTTCATCTTGGCTGCCTTACTGGTGACCTCCATCATCTTCTTTTTCTTTTTTAGAAGTTTTAGAGCCACCTTCATATCGATGTTTGTGGTCATTATTGGTGTGATGTGGGCATTCGGATTTTTAGGCCTTTTTCGCTACGAGATTACCATACTCACTGCTTTGATTCCCCCTTTGATCATTGTGATCGGAATTCCGAATTGCATCTTTTTGATCAACAAATACCAGCAAGAGGTAAAAAACCATGGGAACCAGGCCCTCTCGCTGCAACGGGTCATCTCAAAAATTGGCAATGCCACCTTAATGACCAATATTACCACGGCATCTGGGTTTGCCACCTTTATCATTCTTGACAGTGATTTATTGCGCGAATTCGGTATTGTAGCATCGATCAATATCATTTGCATCTTCATTTTGTCGCTGCTGATCATTCCGATTGTGTACAGCTTTATGTCGCTGCCCAAAAGGAAACATTTAAAACACCTCAACAAAAAATGGATCGACCTTTTTGTGAGTTGGATGGAACGGATCGTGCGCCATAAAAGAATAGCCGTTTACATTATTTCAATCATTGTTTTGGTATTGAGTATTATCGGTATTTACCAGATTGAAATCACTGGAAGTCGCATCGAAGACCTCCCAAAAAAGGCCGCTTTCTTCAAGGATATTCGCTTTTTTGAAAAGGAGTTCGATGGCATTATGCCCGTTGAGGTAGTAGTCGATACCAAACGGAAAAACGGAATCTTAAAATTGGCCACCCTAAGGCGCATGGACCAATTAGGAGCCGAGATCAATGATATTCCCGAACTTTCGCCATCCATCTCGGTGGTGAATTTGGCCAAGTACTCCAAGCAAGCCTTTTACAACGGTATTCCCAAATACTATCAGTTACCGACCTCGCAAGAGAATACATTTATTTTGGATGTGGCCCGAAAGTCTTCCGAAAACGGCAACCTGCTCGAAAGTTTTGTAGACAGTACAGGGCAAATCGCACGAATGACAACTTTTATGCGCGATGTCAAGACCACGCGCATGGAAGAAATTGAACAGGATTTAAAAGACGCCATTGCCAAAATCTTTCCTTCAGAACGCTACGATGTCTATATGACCGGGAAGGCCCTTTTGTTTTTAAAAGGCACGAAATATTTAGTCAATAACCTTTTGCTATCCTTGGCCCTGGCTATTGGTTTGATTTCTTTATTTATGGCGTATTTGTTCCGATCGTTTCGAATGATTGTCATTTCCTTGATTCCGAATTTGTTGCCCCTGGTGATTACGGCAGGACTGATGGGATTTTTAGGCGTACCCATCAAGCCCTCGACCATATTGGTATTCAGCATCGCCTTTGGTATTTCGGTGGATGATACCATTCACTTTTTGGCCAAATACCGTCAGGAGCTAATGGCGAACCGATGGCAAATCAAAAAATCGGTCTATGCTGCGCTTCGCGAAACAGGGGTGAGCATGTTTTACACCTCTATCGTACTTTTCTTTGGGTTTTCGGTTTTCATCATTTCAAGTTTTGGAGGCACCGTAGCCTTAGGCGCCCTGGTTTCGGCCACCCTGATGTTTGCCATGCTCGCCAATCTTATCTTGCTTCCTTCCCTATTGCTATCTCTTGAACGAAGTATTGCGAACAAACAGGTACTCAAAAAACCACAAATCGACATTCTTCCCAAACAAGACGAGAAACAGGAATGATGGGTTTTTATCCTTGGTGACATCTATGGTTTCAGCCCAAAAAACTATCTTTGGGGCTTAATTTTTGAATCTCGAAAATGCAGCTTTTTTCAATCAAGGAACTACTTTCGACATCGCCGAGCGCCCAGGAGGTTACCGTTAAGGGATGGGTAAAAACATTTCGCAGTAACCGCTTCATCGCCTTGAATGATGGCTCCACCATTAATAATGTGCAATGTGTGGTGGATTTTGAAAATTTTGACGAAGACACCATTAAATCAATTTCCACAGGGGCAGCCCTTGAAGTTAGCGGAATTTTGGTGGAAAGCCAGGGACGTGGCCAATCTGTTGAAATACAGGTGAATCAATTAAAGGTACACGGTTTGGCCGACCCGGAGACCTATCCGATTCAACCCAAGAAACATTCCTTGGAATTTTTGCGCGAAAAAGCCCATTTGCGCGTGCGCACCAATACCTTCTCGGCGGTCATGCGCGTTCGTTCGACATTGGCTTATGCGATTCACAGCTATTTTCAACAAAATGGCTTTTACTATATGCATGCCCCCATTATTACAGGATCGGATGCCGAAGGCGCCGGTGAAATGTTTCGTGTGACTACCCTTGATGCCAAAAACCCACCCTTGGATGAGGAAGGTGCTATAAATTTCAAGGAAGACTTTTTTGGTAAGGAAACCAACCTTACGGTTTCCGGACAGCTGGAAGCCGAGGCCTATGCGATGGGATTGGGCAAGGTATATACATTTGGCCCAACCTTTCGAGCTGAAAACTCAAATACCTCGAGGCACTTGGCCGAATTTTGGATGATCGAACCCGAAATGGCCTTTTTTGACCTTGATGACAATATGGATTTGGCCGAAGATTTTATCAAATGGGTATTGAAGCATGTGCTTGAGCATTGTTCTGATGATTTACAATTTTTAGAAAAGCGTCTACTTGACGAAGAAAAAACAAAGCCTCAGGCCGAACGCAGTGAAATGGCCCTGACCGAGAAATTAAGGTTTGTCGTGGACAACAATTTCAAAAGGGTTACCTATACCGAGGCCTTTGATATTCTTAGAAATAGCAAACCCAATAAGAAAAGAAAGTTCGAATATCCCATCGATGAGTGGGGGGCCGACCTGCAAAGTGAACATGAACGGTACCTTGTTGAAAAGCATTTTAAATGTCCGGTAATTCTTTTTGATTATCCTGCCAAAATCAAAGCGTTTTATATGCGACTAAACGAAGATGAAAAAACGGTTCGTGCCATGGACGTCCTTTTTCCAGGAATTGGAGAGATTGTGGGCGGTTCACAACGAGAAGAGCGTTTGGAGGTGCTGCAACAAAAAATGGCTGCGCTTGATATTCCCGAAGAAGAGCTTTGGTGGTATTTGGAACTTCGAAAATTTGGTACTGCGGTGCATAGTGGTTTCGGATTAGGCTTTGAACGTTTGGTTCAATTCGCAACGGGTATGGGTAACATTCGAGATGTCATCCCTTTCCCAAGGACACCTCAAAACGCAGCGTTTTAATACGGAATTCTTAACTTTATAAGTAAGGAAGTATCCAATAACACATGCTCAAACAGCACCTACAGTTCAAGCTATCCCAAAAGCTGTCCCCACAGCAAATTCAGTTGATGAAATTGATTCAATTGCCCACACAGGCATTTGAACAACGTTTGAAGCAAGAACTTGAAGAAAACCCGGCACTTGAAAGTGGAAAAGGTGAAAATGATTCCCTTGAAGATTCGTATGCGGACACTTACGATGAAAGTGCGGATAATGATAGCATCTCCACCGATGACATCAACATTGATGATTATTTGAGTGATGATGAAATTCCTGATTACCGTACCCATGCGAACAATTATAGTGCCGACGATGACGAAAAAAGTATTCCGTATGCGGCGGGCACCTCATTCAACCAATACTTGATAAACCAGCTGAATACGGTTTACCTGAATGATGAGGAATGGGCCATAGCCGAGTTCTTGGTCGGCAGTGTAGACGAAAGTGGGTACATCAGAAGACCCATCGCAGATATCATGGATGACCTCGCCTTTACACAGAACATCTATGTAGAGGAAGCCACTATTGAAGCAGTGTTGAAAAAAGTGCAGGAATTGGATCCATCGGGTGTTGGAGCCCGTAGTCTAGACGAATGCCTGATCATTCAATTACAGCGAAAAGAGCGTTCTGAAGCCATAGCCTTGGCCATTGCCATTTTGGAAAAATCCTTTGAGCAGTTCACAAAAAAGCACTACACAAGATTGTTGCAAAAGCACAATGTATCTGAAGCCCAATTAAAAGAAGCCATTTCAGAAATTGAGAAACTGAACCCCAAACCGGGCGGTTCGTATGCAGGTAGCAACCGGATTATTGAACATGTGGTACCTGATTTCTCAATACGTATTGTTGAAGGTGAACTCGAATTATCGCTTAATGGAAGAAATGCCCCCGAATTGCATGTTTCCAAGGAATACAGCAATATGCTTGCCGGTTATAAGAATGCCAAAGAAAAATCAAAGTCCCAGAAAGACACCGTGCTCTTCATCAAACAAAAGTTAGATGCCGCAAAATGGTTTATTGATGCCATTAAACAACGACAGCAAACCTTGTTTGTCACCATGAGTACCATTATGGAATATCAAAGAGAGTACTTTTTATCGGGTGATGAACGCAAGTTACGTCCTATGATTTTGAAAGATATCGCTGATAAAATCAATATGGATGTCTCTACTGTTTCCCGTGTGGCTAACAGTAAATATGTTGACACCCCCTATGGCACCAAATTAATTAAGGATTTCTTCTCTGAAGCCATGAAAAATGAACAAGGCGAAGATGTTTCTACCCGCGAGATCAAAAAAATCTTGGAAACTGTGATTCGCGATGAAGCGAAGAAAAAACCGCTGACGGATGATAAGCTTGCCAAGATGCTCAAGGAGAAAGGATATCCCATTGCCAGGAGAACAGTAGCTAAGTACCGCGAACAATTGGGTATTCCGGTTGCACGACTTCGAAAGCAGATCTGATGCGAAATTTTCTATTAGCAATCGCCTATGGTTGCCATCCCCTTTTCATTCCCATCGCTGGAACCCTCGCTTATTTTTTGGTCACACCAAAGTACAGCTCGCTCGAACAACAAAGCGGGAACATACTGCCGATATTCATTTTAACCGTTATCATCCCGATCATTTTCTTTCTTATACTCAAGAACATGAAATTGATAACCTCTGTTTTTGCCCCCACTATTGCCGAGCGCAAGTACCCTTTGCTTATCAGTATCATATTGTACCTCATGATTTTGTACAAAGTGATCCCCCAAAATTATATTGGGGAACTCTACTACTTTTTTGTCGGATTGCTCATTGGAACATCGGCTACCTTACTGTTGCTGTTTGTGAAGTTCAAGACGAGTATTCATCTTTTGGGCATGGGCAGTCTTCTGATGTTCTTGGTGGGGCTCAGTATTCATTTCGAGGTGAATATTACCCTCGCTATCGGGCTGGTTACTTTTTTATCAGGTCTAGTGATAACATCTAGACTTTACTTGAAAGCACATAGTCTAATTGAGCTGGTTATTGGATTTTTTCTTGGTTTCTTATCGCAGCTTTTTGTTCTAAAATACTGGCTATAGGATATAAAATATGAGTCCTACCCGCAAGGTTCGCATTTCAAATGGCGTACCATTACTCAAGGAAACATTATCCTCTAACAAGGGATTCAAGGCGTAATAGGCATGAATATTCCAGGTATTAAAACCAAAATTCAACATTAGGCCATATTGAAGGTTTTGGATATCCGAATTGTCGAACCCGTTCACGAAACCATCGGAAACTATTTTAGATCGTTTCACAAAGGCATAGGCCAGTTTGAATCCCGCATAAACACGCCAAAATTTATATTCGGTAGCTGTTGATGTCCGCCAACGCAGTTCGAACGGAAGTTCTAGCGCATGTGTTTCAATATTGCTTCGTCGAAATCCTTCTCTATTTGAAAGGGCATAAACCACACCTTCGGCAGTCTCTTGAGCTTCTACATTGGTGTAGTACGAATTTACGCCATAACCCAAGCCGATGCCCAAGGCGAAGTTACGCCGCGCATTTAAGGGTAAATCTTTGATAAAACCAGCTTGTAGGTTATAAGACAAACTTCGTTGAACGACAATATCAGGTTTGTCGAGCAAAAAGTTGTACCCAGCCGCAATATAAAACTGGTCTTCAACGTATTTGGTGCCCTTTAGGTCATTCGCATCGTAGACCTGCGCCTGCATCGATACAGCGCACAGGATAATCAACAAACCCGATTGAAAGATGTTATTCATCAATTGAAAGATAGTTTCGGTCTTGGTAAGTTGCAAATAAAAACGCCCCAAAAAGGGGCGTTCAAACTAAATTTAAGTTTTTATCTACTGAAGATTACGGAAAGCGTCCCCTTCATAGGTGGTATAGTTTACCTTTAGGGCATTTACTTTTCGCAATTCTTGTTTGATATCGGAAATCAAGCCCATATTGGCATCCTTGTCGACTTTAAGGGCTGTGGTCAATACATTTTGAAGCTCTTGCGGCTTTTTAGCACGCTCGGCCAAAATATAGGAACCTACCTCATCGACATTCGCGAATTTATCATTTAACTGAATTTTTGGCTCGGTACCAAAAACACTCTGATATTCACGTGTGGGTTTCCCCACGTAGATGTAAATAATACGGTCTTTCTTTTCCAACTTTTTAATCTCGCTCGCGTTGGGCAAGGTATTTTGAACCAACAACGAACTGTCTTTCATTGTGGTTACCGTCATGAAGAAGAACAAGAGCATGAAAACGATATCAGGTAGTGATGCCGTTGATACTGCTGGTAAATCTCCGTCTTTCTTTTTAGCAAACTTAGCCATACTTGTTCTTTTACTTAATTACTGGTAGAGGTTTCGGCTTCAGATAATTTTTGCGGATACATTTTCTGTACACGCTCAACCTTTTCCTTGAGGTCATCCCTTTCAGCTGATGGTGTTTCCGGATTCAGATATTTACCTTCCATTTCGGTAAAATCCCTACCGTACAACCTTTGCGCTTCACGATTTCTCAATTCATTATACGCCCCAACCAATTCGTTTTGAACTGTAATGTAGGTACTGTACTTTGTTTCCCTATCATTTTTAAGCGATATAATTGCCTTAGCTGGGTTATCGGATGATTCTGGATTTTTCCTGCCTTGACAATAATTACAAGTACCGTCGGCACCATTGTCCAAGAAGGCCACAGCTGCTTGACGCAACCCCTTCAAATCCATCAATTCGTCCTCTACAAGTAACTGGCCATTTCTGTTGATGTTTACCGTAAAAATGTTCTTCTGTCTGATGACTACATCCTCTTCTGGCGGTTCCATTGGAGGCAGCATACGGTCTAAGCCCGCATCTGTCTCAATAGTTGTGGTCACCAAGAAAAATATCAAGAGCAGGAACGCTATGTCCGCCATCGAACCTGCATTTACTTCTGGTGCTCCTTTTCTTCTAGGCATATCTCAGATTTTACTTAACGAACAATTTTTTCAAACCGGACCATAACATGAGTCCTACGGCAACGATGGTCAAAATGAAGAATACATTCAGACCCATTCCAATCTTTTTCACTGTACTCTCAGTGGTCTCTAGACCTCTTTGTGCCATGGCATCAACAACCTCAGCGTTTCCAGATGAAAGACCATAGGATATGGCTACTACCACTGCAAGTCCACCAAGAACAAACAGGGATTTCTTAAGGCTACCGGGAGTAGACAATAATTTTCTCAATGCAAAAAAGACACTGAAAATTACTGCAACTGCCAACAGCAAGTACATTATAAGAAACATAAAATTCATCGCACCACTGTTAATGGCATCTGGATCATCCTGCGATGGCATGGCAAACCACAATGCCGCAGCGACAAGTCCTATGACTATAAGTACTATTTTAACTATTTTATTCATAATCGTTATAGTTTTTAATGAATACTTATCTCTCTATTTCTTGTGTGCTGCCAACATATCGATCAATGAGATAGATGAATCTTCCATATCATTGACTATACTGTCAATTTTTGCGATGATGTAGTTGTAGAAAATTTGAAGAATAATCGCTGTAATCAAACCAAATACCGTTGTCAAAAGTGCTACTTGGATATCACCTGCAATCAACGAGGCACTCAAGTTACCAACAGCTGCAATTTTCTGGAAGGCCTGAATCATACCGATTACCGTACCCATGAACCCAAGCATGGGTGCAATTGCGATAAACAGGGATAACCAAGACACATTTTTTTCCAATTGTCCCATTTGAACTCCACCGTAAGCAACAACAGCTTTTTCAGCAGATTCCAAACCTTCACCAGCTCTGTCAAGACCTTGGTAAAAAATGGAAGCAACCGGTCCTTTGGTGTTTCGGCAAACCTCTTTGGCTGCTTCAACGCCTCCAGATGCCAAGGCATCTTCTACTTGTTGCTTAAGCTTTGCTGAATTGGTGCTGGCCAAATTCAAATAAATGATACGTTCAATGGCAACGGCCAAGCCCAATATCAAACAAAGAAGTACAATTCCCATAAAGGCAGGACCCCCTTGGATAAATTGTTCTTTAAGTACTTGAGTGAAACCTTTGCTAGCCTCAGCTGCTGCCTCATCTTGAAGCATTGCTGCTGATACATTCGCAGTGCCTAAAACAAACATTCCGGCAGTAGCCAGAGTTAAGGATATTTTTTTCATTGTGTTCAACTTAAATTTAGTTAGTTATTAATAATGCTAAAGATAAAAAAATTTGGTTACTAAAAAATTAAAAAACCTAGCAGAGAGGAAGGGATTCGAACCCTCGATACACTTTTGGTGTATACACACTTTCCAGGCGTGCGCCTTCGACCACTCGGCCACCTCTCTATAGAAATAGTTCGGCCGAGCAATAAACAAAAAAAAAGCCACTAAACGAAATTTGATGCGTTAATTTTAGTGCATTTCACCCCGTAGCGAAGTCTCGAAAATCCTTTTAAAATCGGAATCCGAAACGGATAGCCCCAACAGAAACATAGCTTTGGTAATGGCAGCTTCCGTGGTGAGGTTTTTACCATTTACCAGTCCCAATTTCAACAAGGCTTCACTGGTTTCATACTGACCCATGGCCACACTGCCCCCTGAACACTGCGTTACATTAATAATATGTATACCGCGATCTAGGGTAGCTTTTAATTCTTCCAAAAACCATTCATCCATAGGTGCGTTGCCTGCCCCGTAGGTTTCCATAACCAAAACTTTCAAGTCAGGCGTGTTGAGTACCGCCGACAAAAACGAACAATTTAATCCCGGAAACAGTTTTAAAATGCCTACGCTATCGCTCATCGCTGAATGTACCTTGAAATTCCCAACCTCACTGTTTTTAAACAGGTAGTCTCGATGTACCGTTAAATGAACCCCTGATTCTACGAGCGGAGGATAATTGGGTGAGGTAAATGCCTCAAAATGTTCGGCGCTTATTTTGGTGGTACGATTTGCACGGTACAACTTATATTCGAAATACAAACAAACTTCTTGAATAACCGAATTTCCATTTTCCAATAACGAAGCAATCTGAATTGAGGTAATCAGATTTTCCTTGGCATCAGTTCTAAGATCCCCGATAGGTAATTGTGACCCTGTGAAAATTACGGGCTTGGTCAGGTTTTCAAGCATAAAACTCAAGGCCGATGCAGAATAGCTCATGGTATCACTGCCATGCAGCACTACAAATCCGTCAAAGGCGTCGTAATTCTTTTCAAGTAGGGCAGCAATTTCAACCCAATACGCTGGACCCATATTCGAAGAATCGATTGGTGTTTCGAACGAAACTCCTTCCAAATCACAATCAAGCTGCGCAATTTCTGGAATGTTTTTTATCAATTCTTCAAAATCAAAAGCTTTCAAGACCCCTGATTCGTAATCCTTAACCATACCGATCGTTCCTCCGGTATACAGCAATAATATGTTCGCCCTTTTTTTCAAATACCAAATACTTTTTTCGAATTCTCTGTGGTGATACGCGCTATTTCATCTTGGGGTAGTCCGTACACATCTGACAATTTATCAAGAACATTGATGACGTATGCACTTTCATTTCGTTTTCCTCGAAACGGTACCGGGGCCAAATAAGGTGCGTCGGTTTCGAGTACAATATGTTTGAGATCAACTTGATTCAAAAATTGGTCAATTTTTCCATTCTTAAAGGTTACCACCCCCCCAATACCCAACATCATATTATAGGATATGGCCCGCTGGGCTTGTTCTAAAGTTCCTGTAAAGCAGTGGAAAATACCATGAAGTGAATCATCTTTTTCCTGTTCCAATACCTCGGCAATTTCATCAAATGCTTCCCTACAGTGGATCACAATAGGAAGTTTGTGTTTTTTGGCCAATCGAATTTGGGCAACAAAGGCCTCCCGCTGCTGTTCAAAAAATGTTTTATCCCAATACAGATCAATACCGATTTCGCCAATGGCATAAAATTGGTGCCTTTCGAGCATATCGGTGACATGGGCCAATTCGGCTTCATAATTTTCTTTGACATGGGTAGGGTGAAGTCCCATCATTAAAAACACATGATCAGGGAAATCTTGTTGCAAGTCTAGCATGGCCCGAGTATAGGTCGAATCAATTGCCGGTACAAAAAAGCGTTGCACGCCCCTATCGAGGGCACGTTTTACCATGGCATCTCGATCTTCATCAAAAGCCTCACTGTAAAGATGTGTATGGGTATCGGTAATCAACACGCTGTAAAAATAGGGTTATCTTTGAAAAATACAGCTTATGAAATCGCTCAAAAAATTGCTAAAAAAGAAGGGGTATGTAAAAATACCCTTGGTACTGACCGAAACCAATCATTTTGAAATTTCGGCCAAAATAAACGGCAATCTGGGTCGATTTATTTTAGATACCGGAGCATCAAACACCTGCATAGGTATCGATAAAATCGAATTTTTCAAGCTCATTTCAGAGGAATCGGAAATTAAGGCAGCTGGGGCCGGGGCCACAGAAATGGAAACCCTCATTTCAGCAAAAAACAAAATTGAAATTGGGCAATGGAAAAAAAAGAAGCACAAAATTGTACTTTTTGACTTGGTACATGTAAACCAAGCCCTTACCAATCACAATGCACTACCAGTAGATGGTATTATTGGTGCAGACCTTCTCAAGAAAGGAAAGGCCATTATTGATTACGACAAAAAAATGCTCTTTCTACGCGCTAACTGATCAAAGCTCCAAAGCAGCTTTGATATTACCTTCCATCAATAATTCTTCAGGATTTTCCAAAGCCTCTTTCACGGCAACTAAAAATCCAACAGATTCTTTGCCATCAATTATTCGATGATCATAAGAAAGTGCAACAAACATAATGGGTGCCACTACAATTTCACCATTTCTGACTATGGGGCGCTCAACAATGTTATGCATCCCCAAAATTGCACTTTGTGGAGGGTTGATAATTGGAGTTGACAACATTGATCCAAATACCCCTCCATTGGAAATGGTAAACGTTCCTCCGGTCATCTCATCCACAGTTATTTGACCGTCCCTTGCACGAATAGCCAATCGTTTTACCTCAGCTTCAACCCCGCGAAAAGTAAGTTTTTCGGCATTGCGTATGACAGGAACCATCAAACCTTTAGGACCAGATACTGCAATGCTGATGTCACAAAAATCATAGGAAATCATTTCCTTGCCATCAATCATGGAGTTCACTGCCGGAAATTGCTTCAATGCTCTAACGCATGCCAAGGTAAAAAAGGACATAAAGCCCAAACCAACCCCATGCTTCTCTTTAAAGGTCTCCTTGTATTTTTTTCTTAACTCGAAAATTGGTGACATATCCACTTCATTGAAAGTGGTCAACATCGCCGTTTCGTTCTTCGCAGCAACAAGTCGCTCAGCAACCTTTCTTCGCAGCATTGATAATTTTGATCGAGACTCACCGCGATCGCCTCCTGCTGGGATAGTTCCCATAGAAGGTACTGCTTTAACAGCATCCTCCTTGGTTATACGCCCGTCCCTACCGGTACCTTGAACACCACTAGGGTCAATGTTTTTTTCGTCTAGAATTTTTTTAGCTGCCGGAGATGGAGACCCTGAGGCATAGGTTTCCTTGGTTGCCTCAACCGGTTTTGGCGCTTCTTTTTCAACCGGGGCTTCTTCCTTTTTAGGAGCAAGGGTGTCAGCTGCAGCGGCACCCTCGGGCTTCGGGGCGCTGGTATCAATTAAACATACCACTTCGCCAACGGCAACGGCATCTCCTTCTTCAGCCTTTAAGGTTATGGTACCACTCTCCTCAGCAGGAAGTTCCAATGTGGCCTTGTCTGAGTCAACTTCAGCAATGGCCTGGTCCTTCTCAACATAGTCGCCATCTTGCACCAACCATTCAGCTATCTCTACTTCCGTTATAGATTCTCCCGGTGACGGGACTTTCATTTCTAGAATCATATTCTTATTGTATCAAGTTCTTTATCTTCTAATGAAGTTATCTTTTTTCTTGTCAAACACATAATCGATCACCTCGGCATGTCGTCGTTGTGAACGAACGGCACTACCTGCGGCAGGTGCACCATAGAAGCGACGTGACGCTACCCGAAATTGTTTCGCTTCGTCAAAATGCATCAGCAAATGACCCCACGCCCCCATATTTCTTGGTTCTTCTTGAGCCCAGACGATTTCGTCAGCATTCTCATATTTTTCGATTGTTGTGCGCATAGCTTCGGTGGGAAGGGGAAATAATTGCTCTAAGCGCACCAAGGCCACATCTTCGCGCCCCAATTCTTCTTTTTTCGCCAATAGGTCGTAGTAAAATTTACCGGTACAAAACACCAAGGTTTTTACAGACGAAGCCTTCGCGGTATCATCATCGATCAACTCCATAAAACTTCCGTTTGCCATTTCTTCCTTGGTCGAAACAACTTTAGGATGACGCAGCAGACTTTTCGGGGTAAAAACAATCAGAGGTTTTCTGAATTCGGCTTTCATTTGCCTACGAAGCAAGTGAAACATATTCGCCGGTGTGGTTACGTCGGCCACGTACATATTGTCTTTCGCACACAGTTGCAAGTACCGTTCCATACGGGCTGAAGAGTGTTCTGCACCCTGACCTTCGTATCCATGAGGTAATAACAACACCAATCCGTTTTGCAATTTCCATTTGTCTTCGGCAGCCGAAAGGTATTGGTCGATTACAATTTGGGCACCATTGCTGAAATCTCCGAATTGTGCCTCCCAAATTGTTAGCGTATCCGGACTCGCCATGGCATATCCATAATCAAACCCCATTACCGCATACTCTGAAAGCAATGAATTGTAAATATGGAATTTTCCTTTTTGGTTGGCACCGAGTTCATTTAACAAGATGACCTCTTCCTCATGCATCTCGGTCTTGATTACTGCATGTCGATGTGAAAAGGTGCCGCGTTCCACATCCTGACCGGTCATTCTCACATTGTACCCTTCCTGTAAGAGGGAAGCATAAGCCAAAAGTTCACCCATGGCCCAATCCAACTTGTTATCCTCAAAGTACATTTTATGGCGACCTGCCACCAAACGTTCCAATTTTCGGAGAAACTTCTTATCCTCTGGCAATTGGGTTATGGCCTTGGCCACCTCGTCCAGTTTTTGAAGCGCGAACGATGTATCTATAGGTTTGAGCATGGCTTCTTCGGTTACCCTTTTGAAACCTTCCCATTCATCTTGCATAAAAGCGGTGATACGGGTTTTTTCAACCTTTCGCGAATCCAACAAATCTTCCTCAAGGTTTTTCTTGTATTCTGCTTCGAGCTGCTTCACATGATTTTCATCAATGATACCCTGTTTCAACAATTTCTCAGCATAGATATCACGTGGATTTTTATGCTTTGATATTGCCTTATATAACAAGGGCTGAGTAAACTTGGGTTCATCACCTTCATTGTGACCATATTTCCGGTAGCCCAGCAGGTCTAAGAACACATCACGCTTAAAACGCATACGGTATTCTAGCGCAAATGTAGCGGCATGCACCACTGCTTCAGCGTCATCGGCGTTGACGTGCAGCACCGGTGACAAGGTAACCTTGCCAACATCAGTACAATAGGTTGAGGATCGCGCATCCAAATAATTGGTGGTGAATCCGATTTGGTTATTCACAACAATATGAATGGTCCCTTCGGTGGTATACCCATCCAAACGCGCCATTTGAACAACTTCATACACAACGCCCTGACCTGCAAATGCGGCGTCGCCGTGTACCAAAATTGGTAAGACCTCAGAGGTGTTCTCTTGGTGTGAACTATCTTGTTTCGCCCGCGCAATACCTTCAACAATTGAGTTTACGGTTTCGAGATGGGAAGGATTGGGAGCAATGTTCATATTCATCATTTTTCCCGAATCGGTTTCTCTCATGGAGGTCCATCCCAAGTGGTATTTTACATCACCGTCAAAGATGGTTTCTTCGTAATCTTTACCGTCAAACTCACTGAAAATATCTTTTGGGGATTTTCCAAAAATATTGGTCAAGACATTTAAACGACCCCGGTGCGCCATTCCCATGACAAACTGCTTGACACCGGCATCGGCGGCTTTTTCAATAATAACATCCAAGGCAGGAATCAAAGATTCGCCTCCCTCAAGGGAAAAGCGTTTCTGCCCTACGTATTTGGTATGTAAAAAACCTTCAAATGAAACAGCTTCGTTCAACTTTCGAAGGATGTTCTTTTTTTCTTCAGATGAAAAATTGGGATGGTTGTCATTTCGGTTTAACCAGTCTTGAATCCACTGAATTCTGTCTGGTGTTCGAATGTACATATACTCAACCCCGATGGCATCACAATAGATGCTCTCAAGATGTTGAATGATCTTTTTTAAGGGACTTGGGCCAATTCCAATTATGTTTCCAGCATCAAATGTCGTTTCCAAATCTGCCTGCGCCAAGCCAAAATTCTCAATGGCAAGGGTGGGTTCATATTTTCTTCGAGCCCTTACAGGATTGGTAGCGGTAAATAAATGACCGCGAGACCTATAACCATCGATCAAGCGAATGACCTGAAACTCTTTTTGCAAAGACTGCGGAATTTCGACTTGTTTCCCATTTACATGCGCTGTTTGACCATTTTCCGAAGCCGTAATCTCGAATTCATCCAATGAACTTTCCAATCCAAAATCGAAACCCTGAAAAAAAGCTCGCCAACTGGGTTCAACGCTATCCGGACTTGTCAAATACTTTTCGTAGAGTTCAGAAAAAAAAGAGGTATGTGCCGCGTTTAAGAACGAATATTTATCCATCAATGCTGTGCTGTCAAAACAAGTATCAAAAATACAATATTTAACATAGTTTGGCCCATCTTTAGAAACTACCCCAACAAAAATTTAACGATTGCGAGAAGAATCCTTTCCGGCCACCAAAAAGAGAACAGATCCCTTTCTTTGACCAGCAATGAAAATCAAACGTCTTTTACAACTTTTTTCAATGCGTTGGTTTGACCAAGAATCGAAGTCGAGGAGGCACCTACAGTTGGAAAATCTTTTGTTGAAAACCTTATTGCTTAAAAACTTTTCCTTCCTTCATTACAAATACCGCATTCACCAAGGTATTAACATCCTCTAAGGGATTGTTATCCACAGCCACAATGTCTGCAATAAAGCCTTCCTTAATTTGACCGAGTTCGTTGCCCATACCCAACAATTCTGCATTGGTTACGGTTGCAGAGCGAAGTGCATCCAAGATGGGCATGCCGGCTTCGTGCATGTACGCAAACTCTTTGCCATTATCTCCATGGGGAGAAACCCCGGCATCAGTACCGAAAGCAATGGGCACCCCTTTTTCATATGCCTTTTTAAAGGTTCTTTGACTCACGGGGCCAATTTCCCGGGCCTTTTTAGCTACAACAGGAGGTAAAAATCCTGGTATTTCAGCCATTCGTGCCGCTGCCTTACCTGCCGAAATGGTAGGCACCAAATAGGTATTGTATTGGATCATGAGCTCCATGGTCGGCTCTTTCATCAGGGTGCCGTGTTCGATTGTTTTTATGCCAGCTTTTATTGCCCTTTGCATTCCTTCGTCACCATGTGCATGCGCTGCCGTCAACATGCCATAGTCTTTTGCCGTAGCTACAATGGCCTTTAGCTCATCTTCCATAAACTGAGGGTTTTGACCATTTTTGGCCACACTCATCACCCCTCCAGTCGCTGTTATCTTAATACAATCCGCTCCATTCTTGTAGCGTTGTCTTACCGCTTTGCGAGCATCCTCGGGAGAGTTCACCACCCCCTCCTTGGGACCCGGATTTCCCATCCACTCTTTGCGTATGCCATTGGTAGGATCCGCATGACCACCGGTCGTACCAATCGCCTTACCTGCGGTGAAAATTCTTGGCCCAATCACAATCCCTTTGTTGATAGCGTTTCTTAGTGCAATATTGACTCCAGACCCCCCTAAATCGCGAACGGTTGTGAATCCGGCCATTAGTGTTCTTTTCGCATACACCGTAGATTGAAAAGCCACATCGACATCATTTTTGGTAAACCGATCTAAATATCGCGTCGGACTTGATTCTCCTTCAATATGAACATGCATATCAATGAAACCGGGAAGTATCGTTTTGTCTTTCAGATCTACGACAATATCCCCTTCTTTGCCTGAAACGTAGCCGTTCTCTATGGATTTAATCGTATTGCCAGAAACGATAATTGTTTTCTCCGATAGCAATTTCCCTGATGCCACATCTAGAATAGTACCGCTTTGCAGGTAAGTATCTTGGGCATTTATGACTGTGATGAAAAGAGCCGTAGCTACGAAGAGGATTTTTTTCATGGTCTGAATTTTGGTTGGAAAATATCCCCTAATGTAAGAATTGCTGTGGAAATGAATTTTAGGAGCGCACCTTTTGCTCCCATTCCCATGCAGATTTCATGGCTTCATCAAGACTTGATTCGGCTTTCCATCCCAATACAGTGTTCGCCTTTTTTGTGTCGGCATAAGCCTGTATCACATCACCCTCTCGTCGCGGCGCAATGTTGTAGTTTAATTTTTTACCCGAAACTTTTTCAAAACTTTTGATGACCTCAAGAACCGAACTGCCAGTTCCCGTTCCCAAATTGAATACTTCATAATTGGTCGCGTTATTACCTTCCAAAAGACGTTGCAAAGCAATAACATGGGCCTTTGCTACATCCACTACGTGAATATAATCTCGAATGCAGGTGCCATCCGGGGTGGGGTAATCATCCCCAAAAACTGCCAGTTTTTCCCTAATGCCGATAGCTGTCTGGGTAATATAAGGCACCAAATTTTGAGGCACCCCTAATGGTAATTCCCCAATTTTGGCCGAGGGATGGGCGCCAATGGGATTAAAGTAACGTAAGGCTATGGCTTTCAATTCAGGATTTACATTACAGGTATCCCGTATGATTTCTTCACCGACCTGTTTGGTATTTCCGTAGGGTGATTCGGCAGGTTTGACTGGAGCCGCCTCAGTAATGGGCATGCTGTCTGCCTGACCGTAAACGGTGCACGAAGAACTAAAGATAAAATTGCCGTTACCTTTTTGTTTTAATTCCTGAAGCAAATAGGTCAAAACCCCCAAATTGTTCTCATAATACAGCAAGGGCTCCTCTACACTTTCCCCAACGGCCTTTGAAGCTGCAAAATGAATGACACCCCTTATATCAGGATATTTTTCAAAAAAACCATTGAGCTTCTTTTTGTCACGCAAATCAAGATTTTCGAAAATGGGTTCCTTTCCGGTAATTGCACTAATGCCATCTAGGACATCTTCAGAGGAATTGGAGAGGTTATCAATAACAACCACTTCAAAGCCTTGATGTTGCAATTCAACAACGGTATGCGAACCAATAAAACCTAATCCCCCAGTAACTAGAATTTTCATGAGCCTTTACGCTTAAGCGTTAATAAAAGAAAGTACCGTTGTCTTAATGAAATTTATTTGTTCGTCATCAAGTTCGGTATGCATGGGTAATGATATTACCTCATCGACCAATTTGTTGGTTACCTTAAAATCGTCTTCATTGTAACGTTCATCAACATAGGCTTTTTGTCTATGTAACGGTATGGGATAATAAACGCCACATGGTATGTTTTTAGTATTTAAATGCGCCACTAAGGCATCTCTTTTTCCGTTGGTGATTTGTAAGGTATATTGATGAAAAACATGGCAGTCACAAGAATCACAAATCCCTTCACATCCCTTACTGGCCTTTGGTACAATAATATGCTCATGCCCCATGAACGCCTTAGAATATTTTCGCGCGGCTTCACGGCGTTTCGAATTGTACACATCCAATTTTTTCAATTTTGCTGAAAGCACGGCTGCCTGCAAGGTGTCTAACCTCGAATTTACCCCCACTACATCGTGATGGTACCTTTTATACATGCCATGGTTTACAATACCTCGAATGATATGGGCCAATTCATCATCATTTGTGAAAATGGCGCCACCATCACCATAGCATCCTAAATTTTTTGAAGGGAAAAAGGAGGTTGATGCCACATGGCCTATAGTACCTGATTTTTGTTTCTTCCCTGTTTTGCTCGTATAATTTGCTCCTATTGCTTGGGCGTTATCTTCGATGACATAAAGGTCATACGCTTCGGCCAATTCCATAATGGCGTCCATTTCGGCACATTGACCAAATAAATGGACGGGCACAATCGCCTTGGTTTTGGGGGTTATTGCACGTTTAATTGCGGCAACGTCAATATTAAAAGTATCGGGCTCAACATCCACCAATACGGGTGTCAACCCCAATAGGGCGATTACCTCAACCGTAGCTGCAAAGGTAAAATCAGCAGTGATTACCTCATCACCAGGTTGCAGACCCAAACCCATCATGCATATCTGAAGGGCATCGGTACCATTCGCACAAGGAATGACGTGCTTGATATCTAAATATGCTTCGAGCTCTTTTTGAAAGGAATGCACATGAGGACCATTTATAAAGGCCGCCGAATCTAAAATCTCAGAAAATGAGCTGTTGATCTGGCTTTTCAATCCTTCATATTGGCCAACCAGATCGACCATTTGTATTTTCTTCATCAATGAAAATTTGCTACAAAATTAACAATTTACCAAGGTCAGGCTCTTCTTGAACCAAAGAAATGTATTTTAGCCAAAAGTTGACTATCAGGTGAGATTCATCTACACATTCTTAACACACCTTTCTTGGGGGATATTGCATGTGATTGGATTGTTCAATCAAAAGCTCAAGCGCTTTACCCAAGGTAGAAAAACTACATTTGAGCAACTTCAAAACGCAATAAAAGAGGAGGACAAGACGATCTGGATGCATGTTGCCTCATTGGGCGAGTTCGAACAGGGTCTCCCCATTTTAGATGAACTGAGATCTGCTTACGCGGCCCACATAATTGTTCTTACTTTTTTTTCACCATCTGGTTATGAGGTGAAAAAAAACACATCATCAGCAGATGTGGTAACCTATCTTCCTATGGATACCGGGTCCAATGCAAAAAAGTTCCTGGATATTGTTAAGCCCGAGATTGCCCTATTTGTGAAATATGAAATATGGCCCAACTATTTGTATGCGCTTCAACAAAGGAAGATTCCCACATTTTTGATCTCCGCTATTTTTCGAAAAAATCAAATCTACTTTAAGTGGTATGGCGGTTTTATGCGTAGGGCACTTGAACCCTTCAACCAGTTCTTTGTGCAGAACACACGTTCGAAAGAACTCTTACAATCCATAGGCTTCGAAAATATACATATTAGCGGTGATACCCGATTTGATAGGGTGGGAAAGATCCTCAGCACGAATGCCTCACTTGACTTTATGGAACAATTTAAGGGTCAACAGCTTTGCATAGTATCGGGAAGCACCTGGCCTCAGGACGAGGAAATTTTGGTTGATTTCACCAATGCTTCATCGAAAAACACCAAGTTCGTCATTGCCCCACATGACATCAAACCAAAACATATTCAGAAACTAAAAAGCTCGATCGACAAGAAAACCGTTTTATTTTCAGAACGGGAAAAAACTTCGATTCAAAATGCAGCTGTATTGATCATTGATACGGTTGGGCTGCTCACAAAAATTTATAGTTACGCCGATATCGCCTATGTTGGTGGAGGGTTCGCAACCGGCTTGCACAACACCCTGGAACCAGCCGTATACGGAATCCCTGTTTTAATCGGACCTGATTATGAAGGCTTTCAAGAAGTGGAAGATTTGGTGGGCCTAGGTGGTGTTATGGCAATAAAGAATTCAAAAGAATTTAATGAGCGAATGCAAGACTTATTGGAGGATGCCGTTGAGAGAAAACATTTGGGCAAAGTCAATTCGGATTATATCGACAAAAATAGGGGGGCAACGACCAAAGTGATTGCCTACATTAAGGATTTCCTTTGATTTTTCCTAGCTTTAACCAAACGACCAAAATGAACAAACGCATATTTCAAGTTTCATTGACTGCAGCCTTAGCAGGCTTTCTATTCGGATTTGACACCGTGGTCATTAGTGGTGCAAACCAACCCATCAAAGAGTTGTGGGAAACCAACTGGTTTTTGGGCGATTCTATATTTACCTTTCATGGAATTTTCATCATGTCAATGGCTTTATGGGGTACCGTCTTGGGATCTCTTTTCGGAGGTATTCCCTGTGACAAGTTAGGACGCAAAAAGACATTGTTATGGATTGGTATTCTATATTTTATTTCAGCCATGGGCTCGGCTTTGGCCCCTGAGGCCTACAGTTTCTCATTCTTTCGGTTCATTGGCGGTGTTGGGGTAGGCGCATCCTCGGTTGCAGCCCCTATTTACATATCTGAAATTTCCAGTGCCGATAATCGGGGTAGACTAACAGCCATGTACCAATTCAATATCGTCTTTGGAATTTTGATTGCCTTTATTTCAAATTATTTGATAGGACTACTGTTTGGAGGGGAAACAGCCTGGCGCTGGATGTTGGGCATTGAGGCCTTACCTGCATTGATCTATATTTTCTTGGTTGTTAAAATACCGAACAGCCCTCGATGGCTTTCACTTAGGGGCAAAGAAGATGCTGTGGTGCTTGAGGCGTTGACCATGCTCGGCATCAACACCGATGAGGCTAAAAATCGATTGAAACAAATAAAAACGGCCTTGGTCGAGAAAGCAGCGTCAAGTAAAGAAAAGCTCTTTTCGGGCGCTTACAACAAACCCCTGGTATTGGCTTTTTTGTTGGCATTTTTCAATCAACTTTCCGGGATTAATTTTGTGCTCTATTATGCTCCTGAAATTTTGGAAAAAGCAGGTTTGGCCACTGGAGAATCGCTGTTTAGTTCCATAGCTATAGGTGTGGTAAATCTTATTTTCACATTTGTGGGTATTGCGCTGATTGACCGATTGGGAAGAAAACAATTGATGTACATAGGTTCAATTGGCTATATATTGAGCTTGGCAATGGTTGGTTGGTGCTTTTATGCAAGTGCCAACTCCATGCTGTTGTTAGTATTTGTTTTGGTATTTATCGCATCTCATGCCGTGGGACAAGGTGCTGTAATTTGGGTCTTTATTTCCGAGATATTTCCGAATAAGGTTCGGGCCTACGGTCAGTCATGGGGTACAGGAACCCATTGGGTGTTCGCAGCCCTTATAACGCTTCTGACACCCACTTTTCTAGATGGTGAAATTGGTATTTTTAGAGACAATCCGTGGCCCATATTTATCTTTTTCTCCTTCATGATGGTATTGCAGTTACTATTCGTGATTTTTATGATGCCCGAAACAAAAGGAGTTTCTTTGGAAGAATTGGCCAAAAAATTGAGCTCAAGAAAAAAGAAATAAGCCGAGCATACTTTTTGTTAAACACAGTAGAAAGCTCACCCTTAATCGAATATCGCCTAGTGTTTTAAAGGTTTTGAGCTCTAATTTGCTTATATTGAAGCAAATTGAACACTATGGCAAATGATTCATCTATTAGCACCAGTTTCCTGGAAGGCTTTTTACGTATTATGGTGATCGCATTGGTTATTATATTGATTGCCATTCCGGTATGTATTATTTTGGAGTTTCTTGGCGTTTTTGAAATGCTTGGAATCGTATGATCCAAACCCATTACAACTTGAAAATATGAAGCCTCCTTTTAGGGGGCTTTTTAATGCATCAATATTTCCAAACTACATTTTATAGGAATTTTACTACATTTATTCAAGCTTTTACAACAATTAAAATTTTGATCCTATAAATTGTAATACCTTGATAATCATAACATTTTGTAGGTATGTTATAGTTTGATTCGGGTGAAAGAAAATTAACGTGGTTGTCTAAGTATATTCTCTACAATGTCTTCTACAGTCACCAAATTTTATTGTCATTCATTCTGGTGGGGGTGTTTGACTAGGTAGTAACCCTTAATTTTAAGTAGTGTTTAAACCTCTCGACAGTGATCGAGAGGTTTTTTTGTATTTATCTGTAACAACCTCTAATAACTACTTGAGGCATTGCGCATTAAATTAACCTTGAATCTGTTCACTTTTTACAAAGTTTCTATATATTTGGACGTCCAAAATTTTTGGGCAATTGCTCCCCCAATCACATATTAGATTAACATTTAACACCCCACAAATGAAAACAAAAATTACTTTTTTGGTTGCTTGTTTTGCTATGGCCCTAAGTTATCAGGGTTCAGCGCAATGCAGCGGCTATGATTTCGAAGAAGTAAATGGCATCGCCATTTACGAAATGGAATCCGGTCCTACCCCGAGCAGTTGGAACGTTGAAAATGGCGTTTCAGATTTTTCAGGTAGCGGATTCATAACGTGGCGAGGCCCAAGCTACTTTAACAATCCCGGTATCGGTACAATTTCCTACCGAATTCGAATCAATAATCCGGGGACGTACCGCTTCATTTGGAGAAGTAGGTCTGGTAAAGGGGCAGACTTTACAGAACACAATGATACCTGGCTGCGAATTCCTGATGCCAGTGATTTTTTTGCACAACGAGGCAGCAGCATTCTTTATCCTGCCGGTACAGGAAAAACACCCAATCCCAATGGTTCAACTGCTGACGGATGGTTTAAAGTTTATGTAAGTTCTTCTGCGTGGAGTTGGCAGGCCACTACCAGTGATTTTGATGGACATCCCATATATGCAAGGTTCAATTCTGCCGGGGTGTATACCATTCAAATATCGGCCCGTTCCGATGCTCATTTTATTGACCGAATGGTACTCTACAACGAAAGTCAATATTCCATAGGGCAGGCTGCAGATTTATCAAGAAGTCAAACCAACTGCAATGGCGACACCCCACCTCCTCCTCCGCCACCTCCTGGAGATGATGATGGTGGCAATGGAGAGAATGCCGCTCCTACGGTGAGTATCACCAATCCTTCGGAAGGACAAAATTTTGCGGTTGGAAGCAATATTTCTGTCAATCTAAATTCTAGTGATTCTGATGGGTCTGTGGTAAGCCACCAAATTTATGTCAATGGCACCTTGGTTGATACAGATGGTTCCAACTACACCGCTCATCTAATTGCGAATGCAACTGCCGGTAATTATACGGTGCGTGCTGTTGTTCGTGATAATGATGGGGCCACAGCAGAAAATACAGTTCAATTTTCAGTTGGAAGCGATAATCCGCCACCGCCGCCACCGCCGGGTGACGATGATCCACCTCCAGGTGATGGTGGTAACGGGACGCCTACAGTTACGATTACCAGTCCAACAAATGGCCAAAACTTCAATGTTGGCAGTACGGTGACCGTTTCCCTAAACGCCAACGATCCCGATGGCAGTGTGGTTTTCCACCAAATCTATGTAAATGGTGTTTTGGTTGATACCGACGGGGCTAATTTCACCCCACATTTTATTCCAAATGCAACCGCAGGCAATTATACGGTTCGTGCCTTTGTAAGGGATAATGATGGAAATACTGCAGAGAACACCATTCAGTTCTCCGTGGGAGGCAGCGATAACCCCCCGCCTCCGCCACCACCAGGTGATGATGATCCACCTCCAGGTGATGGAGGAAATGGTGCGCCAACGGTTACCATTACCAATCCATCGAACGGACAAAACTTTAGCCCTGGAAGCATCGTATCTGTTTCCTTGGCAACCAGTGATGCAGACGGAAGCGTTGTCTTTCACCAAATTTTTGTGAACGGTATTTTGGTAGATACCGATGGTGCCAATTTCACACCACATTTCATCAATAATATTGCTGCAGGAAATTACACTGTGAGGGCCTTTGTTCGTGATAATGACGGTAATACTGCGGAAGACACCACTCAGTTCACCGTAGGAGGCAGTGACAACCCACCCCCACCACCGCCACCAGGTGATGGTGGAAATGCAGCACCGACGGTAAGCATTACGAGTCCATCCAACGGACAAACCTTTGGTCCGGGCAGCACGGTTACCGTCTCATTGAACACCAATGATCCTGACGGTAGTGTGGTCTTCCATCAGATTTTTGTGAATGGAACGCTTGTGGATACCGACGGTGCAAACTTTACACCACACTTTATCACCAATGTTGCAGTGGGCAATTATACGGTTAGGGCCTTTGTACGTGATAATGATGGTGCTACAGCTGAGGCAACAACCCAATTTAATGTTGGGGTTACACTTTCTAAGGTCCAGAATGCTATTGCCTATCCGAATCCTGTAGTTACCTCGATCGTCGAAGTACAAATGACAGAAACGGTAAGCAGTGCTGTGGCCTATTCGGTTTCGAATGTTTCGGGCGTTGAAATTTCGAGAGGAACAATTCCGATGAATGAAATTGAAAATGCAAGCGGTAAGCTTCAAATTGCTTTACCTCCGCAAACGGAACCTGGGGTATATTATGTCGTCCTACGAACACTCGACGGACAAAAAACCATACCCATTATTAAAAAGTAGGAGTTTAACAATTCCCATTAAAAAAGCCTCTCGGATAAACGAGAGGCTTTTTTTGTGCGGATGAAGGGAGTCGAACCCCCACGCCTTGCGGCACTAGATCCTAAGTCTAGCGTGTCTACCAGTTCCACCACATCCGCTTAGGGTGGGCAAATATACTTCAATTTTTCAATAGAAATAAAGCTTCATTTCGAAAAGTTGTTTTTGTATTTTCGTCTTTCTCAAAAATTCTTCATGCTAAACATCCAAGATTACATCACCGAAAACAAGGACCGGTTTCTAAATGAGTTGATCGAATTGTTGAAAATTCCATCCATTAGCGCAGATTCGGCCTATGCAAATGATGTCGTCAAAACTGCCGAAATGGTAGAAGAATCACTTAAAAAAGCGGGCTGTGATCGCACTGAAATTTGTGAAACTGCAGGGCATCCCATTGTTTATGGCGAAAAGATCATTGATGCCTCTTTGCCCACCGTTTTGGTTTATGGACATTACGATGTACAACCTCCGGATCCTTTAGACCTGTGGAACTCCCCTCCTTTTGAACCGGTTATCAAAAAGACCAAATTGCACCCTGATGGGGCAATTTTCGCACGGGGATCTTGTGATGACAAAGGACAGATGTATATGCATGTGAAGGCCTTTGAGTATATGAATGAAACCAACCAACTGCCATGTAACGTCAAATTCATGATTGAAGGTGAAGAGGAGGTTGGCAGTGATAATCTTGGAATATTCGTGGCCGAAAACCGGGAAAAATTGACCAATGACGTCATCTTGATCTCGGATACCAGTTTAATTGCCAGTGATGTGCCCAGTATTACCACAGGTTTACGAGGACTCAGCTATGTTGAAGTCGAAGTTACTGGCCCTAACAAAGACCTGCACAGCGGTGTCTATGGAGGTGCAGTTGCCAATCCCGTGAATGTTTTGGCCAAGATGATAGCCTCATTACATGATGAGAACAACCATATAACCATTCCTGGATTTTACGATAAGGTCGAAGAACTTTCGCAAGCCGAACGAGATAAAATGGCCGAAGCACCCTTTTCCCTTGAAAAATACAAAAGAGACCTTCAGGTAGATGACGTTAGCGGTGAAAACGGCTACTCTACCAAGGAACGGGCATCTATTCGCCCCACATTGGATGTAAATGGCATTTGGGGTGGCTATATTGGTGAAGGAGCCAAGACCGTACTACCAAGCAAGGCCTACGCCAAAATATCGATGCGCTTGGTACCCAATCAAAATTCAGATGAGATTACCGAACTCTTTACCAAACATTTCGAAAGCATTGCCCCCGCAAGTGTCAAGGTCAAGGTGGCCCCGCACCATGGAGGGGAGGCTTATGTAACCCCAATAGACCATACGGCTTATCTCGCGGCTGAAAAGGCCTTTGAAAAAACCTTCGGCAAAACTCCGATTCCCAAACGGGGCGGGGGAAGTATTCCTATTGTCGAGCTCTTTGAAAAAGAACTTAAGAGCAAGACCATTCTTATGGGTTTTGGGCTGGATAGCGATGACATACACTCTCCCAACGAGCATTATGGCATTTGGAATTACTTAAAAGGTATTGAGACTATCCCCTATTTCTACCAGTATTTTGCAGAAATGAGCCGTTAATTCGAATTATTTTTTACTCTACGTTTGTAGAATTTAAATATTTATTCTATGTTTGTAGAACTATTTCTAAAAGTGTAGAAAATGCAGCTATCAAAAACAGAGGAAGAATTAATGAACATCCTTTGGAAACAGAAAAAGGCCTTCATGAAAGACCTCTTGGATGCATATGAAGAACCCAAACCGGCCACAACAACGGTAGCAACTTTGCTAAAAAGAATGACCGATAAGGGTTTTGTAGCCTATAAAAGTTTTGGTCGTTCCCGTGAGTACTACCCCTTGGTAAAAAAGAAGGACTATTTCGCCAAGCACGTAAATGGACTCATTCAAAATTTTTTCAATAACAGTCCGGGACAATTTGCCTCATTCTTTACCAAAGAAACCAATTTGAGTAAGGAAGAATTGGAAAATCTTAAGCAATTGATCGACCAAGAAATCAAAAGAAAATGACACTACTTGAATATATTCTAAAATCCGCTGCCTGCATGGGTGCCTTCCTCCTGTTTTATCAATTCTTGCTGGAACGGGAGAATATGCATGTGTTCAAACGTTTCTTTCTTTTGTCGGCATTGGTAGCCTCACTTGCAATACCCACGCTTGTATTTACTGAATATGTCGAAATGACGCCGGCAGCAGAAAACCAAACAAGGCTTTTGGAAACCGCAGCAGAAACCGCAATTGCCACTACTGAAGTCTCCGACCTTGAGGTGGTCAATTGGGAGTTACTTTTTATGTCCATCTACGGCTTGGGGCTATTGTTCTTTGGGTTCCGATTCATAAAACACCTTGTACAGATTGGTCTACGGGTTCAAAAGAATCCCAGACTCAAGCTTGGCTCCTATACCCGTGTCTTGTTGGGCGAAAAAATGCCCCCGCATACCTTTTTCAAGTACATATTTCTGAACAAGCTTGATATTGAAAAGAAAAACATTCCCGACGAGGTTATCTTACATGAAGAAACCCATGCCAAGCAATTGCATAGCATCGATGTGCTTTTTATCGAATTGTTGCAGGTACTGCTATGGTTCAATCCATTGATTTATTTATTCCAAAGGAACATTAAATTAAATCATGAATTCTTGGCAGATAGTGCTGTACTTAAGAAAAACGTGCCAACTCGAAATTACCAAAACACCTTGCTATCCTATTTGTCGATGGAAAGCAATCAGAAATATCAGTCTGTCAAAATGGCCAATGCCATTAATTATTCATCAATCAAAAAACGATTCTCAATCATGAAAAAAAGAACATCAAAAAAATCAATTGCCCTGAGAAGTCTCTTATTAATTCCGGTGACTTCTTTACTCCTCTTCGGTTTTAGCACCAAACGGGTCATACCCAAAATATCGGATAAGGACACGGAAAAAACGCATTACACAGCCCGAAGTTTGAGCATTGAAATCTTGGATAACAACGCCTACCTTATTGAAGGCCAAGCAGCAGATAAGAAGAACTTCGAAGCGGTAATCAATTCGTTCAACAAAGACATTAGCCCTGAAATTCGTAATAACATACTGAACGTGCATTTGAATTCTTCTAAGGAAATCTCAAATGCCGAAGTTTGGTTTATCTACAATTCGTTTTTGGAATACGGCTTCTATCGCATTGTGGCACCGAATCAAGAAATCATACGGCCCAAAGGAAACAAACCTTTTGCCATAGAAGATGAGCAGCCTACAATTACAGCAGTCTCGGAAAATAAGCAAGAAAGTGCCACTCGTGAACAATTGAGGGAATACAATGCCCTGGCGCGAAAATACAACGAGATGGATCGCAGTCAAATGCGCATTCAAATGAAGGAGGTTGAAAAGTTAAAGTACATTTACAGCATCATGTCAGCCAAGCAACGAGCCGACGCGGAACCCTTTCCTGATTTTCCCAAACCACCTCCTCCTCCAGAAAGTCCTAAAGTGCTCAAAGGAGAAGCAAGCAGTAATCCTCCCCCGCCACCTCCTCCGCCAGCCTCAAAAAGCCCTAGGGTCTTAAAGGGTGAAGCGAGTGCTGTTCCGCCACCGCCACCCCCTCCGACACCACCGAATCCCTTGGACCATGTGATCGATATGGCAAAAAAAGGAGCGGAATTTTATTACGAGGGCAAGAAAATTTCTTCTGACCGGGCCATAGAACTGCTTAAAAAAAATAAAAGCCTCAATATCGATTCTAGGTCCAAAAACAGTAAGAAACCAATTGTTCGCATATCCAAAGAGCCCATTAAAATTGGGCGGGTGGATACCCCTTCACAAAGTCTATATGATTATGCAAAGGAACTGGAAACCCAAAAAGCGAATTTTTATTTGGATGGAGAACCCATTCCTTCTGGGTTAGCTTTGTACATTATTCAGCAAAAGGATTATGACAAGGTCGAAACCTTGCCGTGGACAAACAAAACACCTGAGGTTAAAATCTATTCAAAAGCCTAATCGCTTTCTCACAATAATTCTTAAAAGCCTTCATTTTGAAGGCTTTTTATGTAACAATTGGAAAATAATTGCGTTCTAATAACATTGCAATCAAAACCTTTGGTTCTAGACTAGCCGCCACCAACCTTCCATGGCTCTTCTTTGGAACCCAATTTATTTAGTACTAAACCTAAACGAGAACAATCATGTTACAGCGCTTTTTTATATTCTGCTCAGGAGCGGACACACAAATTTTAGAAACCTGTTCCAATGGGGAACGCAATAAATACGCCGGTATTGGGGCAACCGTTTTCTTTACCGCGGTAATGGCTTTTATCGCCAGCGGATATGCCCTATACACCGTCTTCGACAATATTTTCTCCGCCATTTTCTTTGGCCTCATTTGGGGCCTTCTCATATTTAATTTAGATCGATATATCGTATCAACCCTAAAAAAAAGAGATAACAAATGGAGTGAGATAGGACAAGCCACTCCCCGAATTATATTGGCCATAATTATTGCAGTGGTTATTTCTAAACCCCTGGAAATGAAAATTTTTGAGAAGGAAATCAATCAAGTGTTGTTGGAAGAAAAAAATGCCATGACCCTGGCCAACAAAGAACAGTTAGCCTTACAATATACGCCTACGATAGCGAGTTTGAATCAAGATATCGCGGGGCTCAAGGAAGAAATAGCAGCAAAAGAGGCCGAAACCAATGCCCTGTATGATACCTATATATCAGAGGCTGAAGGCACTGCGGGTACCCTACTTTTGGGCAAAGGGCCCGTTTACAAGGAAAAGCGTGAAAAACATGACGCTTACTTGGCCGAGTTACAGCAGTTAAAACAAACCAATGGGGAAAAAATTGCCGCCTTAGAAAATCAAATTGCGGCATTGAATACAGACTACGATACGGCAGTAAAAACTACCCAACCGGTTATTGACGGTTTTGACGGATTAATGGCCCGAATCAATGCCTTGGGCAAATTGCCCTGGTTTCCATCGTTCTTTATCTTTTTGTTGTTTTTAGCCATTGAAACTGCCCCTATCATCGCGAAACTATTGGCGCCCAAAGGCGAATACGACTATAAATTTGAAGAACAAGAAAGTGTGGTTGCCACCTGGGTAACCCAAAAGGTAAAACAGCGGAAAATGGTGTTGTCTACAGATATTACCCTTAATGATAAGGTGTATGCCGACATCAAATCCGAGGAAGAGCTTTACAACTACAAAAAACGAAAAGCCGAGGAACTGCTGAAATTACAAGCCGATTCATTTCATGATTTACAGGTAAAAAACCTATAGACTGCCAAAAGATCTAGTTGACTTTAGAACGTGTTTTGCGGCATAAAGAATCCAAAATAAAATTGAACCCTCAACGATTCTTTGATATAGCCCTTTAAAGTTGGCGTTGGGTTCAGCGAACAAGATCCATACAAAAAGGAGGGCTATGCCCCCCATGACCAACGAAATAAGGGCGAAAAGGGCATAGTTTTTCAAGTTTTTCAATTTGATTCCGATAAGGATCAAACACAATGGCACAATTAGATAGGTCAAAAAGCCCATTAAATTGTGTAAAAGTTGTGCTAGGCTTGGTTCATTCATTTCACAACCCAAATCACACGGAAAAATTGACGTAAAAATTGTACCAAAGCCATAAAAAATACCCAGACCATAGAAGGAATAGGTGAGCATTTTAGTTCTTGGAAGAACTTTTGGGTAAACAAATGAAAAAACGGTAATGAATATGCCACTCGGAATAAATCCGAACTTTCGCAATGACTCCCCATGAGGTGTTCCGAGCGCATAGCTTTCACTTATAAACTGGGAAATATGGCTGTAACCAGGTAATAAATAACCTCCGATAACAGTTGAACCTACAAAAAGAAACACACCCAAAATTCCTGTCCAAAAAATGATGCTATTCTGCTTCATCAATGCTGCTATTTAACGCAAGGCGCTCCATTCAGCCTTGAGTTTTTTGGTGAATTTTGAAACCACTAAATCATACGAATGGTCAACCAATTCGGTAATTAACTTTGGAGCTAATTGTTCTATAAAAAGGGTGTTCCAGTGAACCTTGCTCATGTGGTAACCCGGCATGATAATACCATCAAATTCCTCACGTAGTTCAATTGCACGTTCGGGGTCACATTTTAAATTGGCCTGAGAAGGCTGACGCTCCAGAGGCACCAAAGCGAACATTTTACCCATGACCTTGAAAACCAGCGTATGTTCGTCAAAGGGAAAGGTTTCTTCAACCCCTTTTTTCGCCAAACAATATTCCCGGAATGCTTCAATGTTCATTAACCCAAATTTTCATCCCTCCTAAAAAGGAGGGACTGAGGCAGGTGTTTTCCGCACCTAAATCTTATTAAAAACTATTGTTCTATCCCATTGGCGTCATAAACGATGACCTTTTTCCACAAATCCTTGCACTCTTCGATAAATGTCAAATGGGCTTGCTCATTTTGATAACCTTCCTGTGCTTCGGCCGATTCAAAGGTTACAATGAGGTTGTAGGTAAATGTATCATCAACCACATCGCGAACGGCCTTTGGTGGCGTGCCTACAAAATTGGTTTTAGCGAATTTGGAATTCGTCAAAAAGGTGTGCAATGAAGTCTCAAATCGTTGCCTGCCTTCTTGATCATCAGGATCGTTAAACCAAAAATAAACCACATGGGCAAAATTGGAATCAAATTCAGCCATATCTTCTTTGTTTTGGGCAAATGCTGTCATGCCCACAAATAGTACCAGTAAAAATAGTATCCTTATTTTCATTACGTCCGTTAATTTTCTAAAAATTGTTTGTCTCGATTTGATATTTCCAAGGCCGAATAATCAAGTTCCCAGCCTATGGTTTCCACTATCTTTTCAATTAAAAGCACAGCCTGTAACGCCTCCTTTTTGGCGGTTTGGATCAATCCGCTTTCAGGTATTTTTTCACGGATATGGTCTATGGCATTGTGGTTCAATTCTGTTAAATCTTCTGGAGAAAACGAATTGAACAAGCCATTTTTTACATCATAAAACTCCAAATTGGGCTCCACGGATAACACTTCAGGCTCAGGGAAATGTGAAAGTACAATCTGTTTTTTATTCGTATTGGCGTGCACCTTTATTTTTTTGAGGTCATACCCCACTTGTGCCTTGGCTTTTATGACCACAAGCGCCTTCTTTTTACTGGTAATTTTTAGGAAGCCCTCTTTGGTGTTTTCGTAGTTATAGATCTCGGCAAAATCACCCTCCACGGAAACCAACTTACAAACACTTTTGATTTTGTTTAGAATCACCGTCGATTGATGTTTGACCAACTTTTTGCTTTTCTTTCTATTGAAAAACGAAAAGATCCAATACATCAAAATGGCTCCAAGAATGAGCCCTAAAAGTGCTTCAACTATACTCTCCACAACCTAAATATATCGTTTTCATTTGATCAATTTGTAAAGAACGGGTCGACTGGGGCTCGCGTCATTTTCAAAAGGTGCAAGCTGAAGGTTGAGCAGGTAAGTCCCGTCTCGAACCTCGTTCGGAACAAAAATAAATTCGGTAATAGTGGCTTTTGATCGCACTTTGCCGTGGGAATGCCAAAAAGCCTTGTGTGAGAGCAAAGCCCCTTCATCTTTTTCCCTATCAACCGAAGGAAGATCCACCAACAAATGCTCTACCTCGATGGTGCTTAGCCAGCTGGCGGCGGCCTCAAGCAGGTAGGGCGGATTTGTATTCGAATACTGCCGTTGCATTTTACTGTTGGTATTGGGCAAGGTGCGTATCACGACTGCCTGAGGTCGTTTTTGACCCAAAGCATACGCCAATTGCTGCTGTGAAATCACGAAATCTTTTTCTTTTTTTTCAGGTGCCACAGTGATCAATTCTGCTATGAAAAAATAGCAATCAAAAACCTGGTTCACCGAATGGACCTTCTTGGTAATATGACCCACACATTCGGTATGGGTCACATGGGCATGCGGATTGAAATTGATATCGTTAAAATTGGTTGATGCCCCTTGGGCAACACTACCCACAAAGTCTCCCTCACGATGGGGTTCTATTTTTGGGGAATCTACATACCAGGCATTGATATTGGTTTCATTCCCGGTCATTGGAATAGCAATATCAATCGGCTTTGAAAAATCGATTTTTAGATTTTTTCCTTTGTGCTTTAAGGTGGCGATCATTTATGCTGAACTTGTTTCAGTATTCTAACTAATTTCTGATTTGAGATCGATTAAATCAGGATTTGTTTCTTTTATTAAATTCCATTTCCATTCCTTTCTCCAATTTTTTATCTGCTTCTCGCGAACAAAAGCCTCAGATTTGGAGGCAAAAACCTCATAATATACAAGATACTTTAGGTGGTATTTTTTTGTAAAAACCGAAGCCTTGCCCTTTTCATGCAATAATAGTCGCTCCTTTAAATTTTGGGTTGCTCCTGCATACAATAAAGTTCTTGTCGAATTGCTTAAAAAATAAAAGTAACCCATCATCATCAAAAAATAAACTTGATCCTGAATCTCGTTCAGGACAAGTTAACCATAAACAGATCACTCGCAATCCCGTCAACCAAAAACTTCCCTTTTTTGGTTGCCAATAAGATATCTCCATCCCAAAACAGCAATTTCTGCTCAATGTATTTTATGGCTTGCCTATGGAGATAAGCCCCATAGGTCTTTCCAAATTCATGTTCTACCTTTTGCAAGGAAACACCCCAAATGGTACGCAATCCGGTCATTACATACTCGTTGTAGCGATCTGTTCTTGACAAGGTCTCGTAGGTAATGGGAAGCTTATCCGCTGCTAGGGCTTGCATGTACTTTATGTTATTTCTAAGATTCCATCCGCGCTTTTCCCCATCGAACGAATGTGCCGAGGGGCCAATGCCCAAATAGCTTTTTCCCTGCCAATAAGCCGTATTGTTTTTTGAGAAAAATCCAGGTTTCCCAAAATTTGAGGTTTCGTAATTGACGTAACCTACTTCGCCGAGTTGTGCGACCAACAAATGAAACTGCCTTTCGGCCTGCTCGTCATCAATCTCTGGAATCAATTTCTCGGCAATAAATTTTTTCAGCGCCGTTTTTGGTTCTACGGTCAACGCATAGCTCGAGATATGGGGAAGCCCGAAGGATACCGCTTTTTCGATATTGGATTGCCATTGGTCATCATCCATTCCAGGGATGCCATAAATCAGGTCGACGGAAATATTGTCAAAGTATCGGGTGGCACATTTGATACTCGAAACGGCCTGTTCCGCTGTATGGGAGCGATTCATCAGTCGCAAATCGGTTTCAAAAAAAGACTGTATCCCTATACTCAACCGATTGACCGGGCTTTTTGCAAGTGCAATGATGTAGTCTTCGGACAAATCGTCTGGATTGGCTTCTAGGGTAATTTCAGGATTATCAACAAGCTGATAATTGGTTTGTATGACGGAAATCAATTGTACCACCTCATCAACCTCAAGTACCGAGGGGGTTCCCCCACCAAAATAGATGGTTTCAACCTGCTGTCCCTGAAGTTCTGAGCGGCGCAGGGTGATTTCTTTGGCAAGCGCGGCGACCATTTGTCTTTTCCTTTTAACATTGGTAGAAAAATGAAAATCGCAATAATGACAGGCCTGTTTGCAAAATGGCACGTGAACATAAATCCCCGCCATCAACCCAATTTTTCCGGATTGTTCTTAACAAACGAAGCCCAGCCGGTATATCGTTTACCAACATCCATACGGCCTTCATTGTAAAAATGGCATACCGCAGCGGCCAGGCCATCTGTACTATCCAAGTTTTTGGGCAAGGCTTTTAGTTTGAGCATCCCCTGAAGCATTTTGGCTACCTGCTCCTTACTGGCATTACCATTACCGGTAATGGCCATTTTTATTTTTTTGGGCATGTATTCCGTTATCGGGATTTGGCGAGATAGGCCAGCTGCCATGGCCACGCCCTGAGCACGGCCCAACTTCAGCATCGACTGCACGTTTTTGGCATAGAAGGGGGCTTCAATGGCAATCTCGTCTGGATGATAGGTGTCGATCAACTCCAACGTACGTTCGAAAATCAATTTGAGTTTGGTATAGGGGTCTGTATATTTCTTGAGCAGCAATTCGTTCATTTGTATGAACTCCATTTTTTTGTTGACTACTTTGATGATGCCAAAACCCATGATTTGCGTTCCGGGGTCTATGCCCAAAATGATTTTCTCTTGCACCATTAATTTGTGTTTAAAACTATTGGCAATCGAAACCGTACACTTACGGGAATGCCCCTTTTGTGGGCAGGTTTCACCGTCGTCAAATCATTCAGCCTTGCATTGATTTCGTTGTAAAAACCGGGAATGGCCTGGGCAACCGCATCATTTTCCTCAATTTGTGAAATCGCAATAAACCCATGTTCATCAATCAAAAAATCAACAAATAGCTCCTGGTTTAAATCATCCTGAACCGCGAATTCCAAATCCGCAAAAGCCGCTGAAAAATGTTGTAACAAGGTATTCTCAAAGCAGCTGCGTTGCTCCGCTCTAGAAAGGGTCTCATCACAATTGTCAAAAAGCGGATAACCATCAACCTCATTCCAGTCGATGGTCAACAATTCATCATTCACCAACTGCTGCGTTTTGGTTTCACGCGATGAAAAGTAGTCACATGATAGCAATAAAGGCACCCATAAATAAAACAGCCAAACCCTGCGCATAAACCCTGTAAAGATGGGTGAAATTACGATTTTTTTGTGCGAAAGTGAATTGGCCACTATTTTGGTCAAACACAGCCATTTGTAACAAATCCCTCCTAAATTTGTCTTATCAAAAACCGCTTATGGATATTGCACTAACCCTTATTGGCCTAATTTTGATGTTGATTGGTATTATCGGTAGTTTTCTACCAGTTTTACCTGGTCCGCCCTTAAGCTGGGTAGGTCTCTTACTACTTCACTTGACGAAGGCCGTACCCGACAATTGGTGGTTTTTGGGAATTACCTTGGCCATTGCCCTCACGGTTACCGTTCTGGATTATGTGATTCCTGCAGCGGGCACTAAAAAGTTTGGAGGCAGCAAGGCCGGAATGTGGGGCAGTATAATAGGACTTTTGGTGGCCATAATTTTCCCTGTACTTGGTCCTTTCGGTATCATTATTTGGCCCTTTGTTGGGGCCTTGGTCGGTGAACTTTCACAAAATTCAAAAGACCAAAAAAAAGCTTGGAAAGCCGCTTTTGGTTCCTTTATCGGGTTTTTAACGGGAACTTTTTTGAAGTTTCTTATTGCAGTTATCTATGCCGGCCTATTCATTTGGAAGGCCATCGAATACAGTCCGGAAATCTTTTCATTTTCCTAATCGAGCCACTGTACCTTATCGGCAATAGGACCTCTTGCGCCTTCAGCTAGTGCACCATCAAAATAGCCCATATAGAAAAATCCCAAACATCGTTCGCCCTCGGCAAGTTCAAAAAATTCATCCATGTATTTGATAAGTCCGGGAGAGCTCCAATAACTGCCAATACCCATTTCGGTAGCACAAAGCCACATGTTTTGAACTGCCATTGCTGTGGCCGCCAATTCTTCCCATTCGGGTAAACTTTCATTCGGATCGCGCTGCATACAAATGGCTATGATGGCTCCAGCTTTGAGTGGGTTGTCCATCAGTTTCTTGATTTTGATCTGCTTGGGCTGGGTATTTACCTGTTGGTACTTGTGGCTTAAAAATTGGCCTAAGCGGGTTTTTGATTCCCCCATCAGCACCTTAAACCGCCAAGGTTCCGTCTTTTTATGGTTTGGCGCCCAGTTGGCTGCTTCCAACAATTTCTCGATGTCAGCCTTTGCAATGGGTTTATTATTGTATTGAACGGGAAATACACTTCTTCGTTTTTCAATCAGCTCAAAAATCATGTTTGTTTCGGTTTTACACCAAATTTAGAACACAAATCAATGCAATGAATCGTTGAGCAATAGTTTCAGACAATGCTGCAACACGGGGTTTCTATTATCTTTTTTCCAGACAGCCGATAATACAGCGCGTTGCTTGATTTTTTTCAATGTGATAAACTTGACCCGCATTTGAAAACCATGCTGTAAGGATGTTGGCACGATGGCGATACCAAGACCACTTTCTACCAATCTAAAAATGGTTTGGGCATGTACGGATTTATGGGTCACTTTGGGTGCAAACCCCGAATCTTCACAGATACTCATTACAGTATCAAAATACAAGGGACTGTACTCTTTGGAAAAGAGGATGAAATTGCGATCGGAAACCTGATGCATACCCTTAAAATTGGCCGTGTCCAATTCATGGTTTTCAGGCAGCACCAACGAAAAGGTATCCTCAAAAATCAATCGGCTTTCAAGGCTTGAAGGCACCCTGCCCAGGCGAACAAAACCAATATCCAATTGGTCTTTCAAAAGGGCATTGACCTGGGCCCGGTTGGATAGTTCTTCCAAACTGGTGTGAATGGTGGGGTAATTTTTTTGAAGTTTTAGCAATAAATCCGGCACCACGTTTTGCATCGCAGAACCCAAAAAACCGATGCGAACCTCGCCCAGCTGACCCTGCCCAATCATAACGGCTTGTCTTTTGGTTTGTCGCAGATGGTTTAGGATGAATTCGGCTTCCTTCTTTAGAAATTCTCCTGCAGGTGTCAACTTAACTTTCTTTTTGTTCCTAAAAAATAACTCAACCCCCAAAAGCGTTTCCATTTGCTTGATTTGAGTGCTTAATCCTGGCTGTGAAATGAAAAGCTTTTCCGCAGCCCTACGAAAATGAAGTTCTTCGGCCACAGCCAAGAAATAGGTAAAATGTCGTAATTCTATTTGATAATTATCAGTTATCATTTATTAAATTAATAAGTATTGGCAATTATCAAATGTATCAAATAAATTTGTTCTTAATACCCAACTGTATGGAGCAATTTTTATTAGGCGAAGATCAGCTTACAGCAGGAACAGCGCTAAAGCTTGCCAGAGGGGAAGTAAAAGGTATGTTCTCACAAGCAGCCAAGACCAAAATCGGGCGAAGTGCTCAGATTGTGGGTGCTATGGTTGAAAAGGGAGAACCTGTTTATGGGATCAATACAGGATTTGGCCCCTTATGTACCACTTCGATCTCAAAAGAGGAGACCCGTATTTTACAGACCAACATCCTACAAAGTCATGCTGTTGGGGTTGGCAAACCCATACAAAACGAGCTTGCCAAATTAATGTTGGTACTTAAGGTACATGCTTTGGCAAAAGGATTTTCGGGAATACGATTGGAAACCCTAGAGCGCATGCTTTGGCATATTGAAAACAATGCCATTCCCATAGTCCCTTCCCAAGGCTCTGTTGGCGCTTCTGGAGACCTTGCCCCCCTTTCGCATTTGTTTTTACCACTGATCGGTTTGGGAAAAGTTAATTATAAGGGCCAGACCCTACCAACCCAAGAGTTGTTTGACCAACACCAATTATTGCCGCTCGAATTGGGGCCTAAAGAAGGATTGGCGCTTATCAATGGCACACAGTTCATAGGTGCACATGCCGTCTTGGTGCTGGAAAAATTACAAAACTGTTTAAAACAAGCTGATATTATAGGCGCGATGATGTTGGAAGGGCTCCAAGGGTCCTTGAGCCCGTTCAATCAAAAGTTGCACGAAGTTCGACCGTTTAAGGGCAACCAACATGTGGCCGGTCGTATTCGCACCTTATTAAAAGGGTCTGAAATTTTAGAAGACCATATTGACTGCGACCGTGTACAAGACCCCTATTCGCTGCGTTGTATGCCGCAGGTGCATGGTGCATCTCGTAATGCCTGGTTGCATTTAAAAGAACTGGTTGAAATTGAATTGAATTCGGTTACCGATAATCCAGTAATTGTAGATCAGGATAATGCCATCAGTGGGGGCAACTTTCATGGGCAACCCCTGGCCATGGTACTTGATTATGCTGCCCTAGCAACCTCAGAATTGGGCAATATTTCAGATCGACGCATCTACCTGGCCCTTGAAGGTGGTCATGGTGTGCCCCAATTATTGATGGAGGACACGGGTATCAACTCAGGTTATATGATATTGCAGTATACCTCAGCAGCCTTAGCCAGTGAAAACAAAGGACTTTGTTTCCCCGCAAGCGCAGACAGTATACCCACATCACTTGGTCAGGAAGATCATGTGAGCATGGGATCGATCAGCGGAAGAAAGGCACTGCAAATCATAGAAAATGTTGAAAAAATACTGGCCATCGAAATGCTTACCGCCGCTCAGGCCTTTGAATTCAGGAGACCTTTGAAATCGGGTGTTTTATTGGATGAAGTCCACCAATTTATTCGAAAAGAAGTTTCCTTTGCTGAGAAGGACCGGGTTTTTTCTGAAGATATCGAAAAAGCGATTTCCATTATAAAATCAGGAAGCATAATCAATAGGGTGCAGCAAGTTATGAATGAGAAAAACATAGCATGGGGCACACCTTTCCGAGAAGAATTTGAAGTACTTTAAATGAAACAAACAAAACTTATTGGCCCATTTAGACAATTGCTCAGCATGCAAGACCTTCCCATTAAAGGGGCCTTGAAAGACGAGCAGTTGACGATTATCGAAAATGCCGGAATTTTGGTGTCTGAGGGTGTCATCGCAGCAGTTGGTGGTTTCACTGATTTAAAGGCCAAAGCAGATCATATTGAGACGATTACCCATGATGCCGTTTGTATTCCCGGCTTTGTTGATGCCCATACCCACATCTGTTTTGGAGGGTCAAGGGCCAATGATTTTGCCATGCGCAATGCAGGTTCAAGCTATCTTGAAATTGCCAAAGCTGGTGGAGGTATATGGGATACGGTTACCAAGACCCGAAAGGAATCAGAGACCGCACTAATAGCAGGTATTTTGAAACGAAGTCAAGAACATTTGCAACTCGGTGTAACCACCATCGAGGTAAAAAGCGGCTACGGTCTTTCTATTGAACAAGAATTAAAAATGCTTCGGGCCATCAAAACAGCCGCCGCAGCTAGTACGCAGGACATTGTCACTACCTGTTTGGCAGCGCATATGGTTCCCAAAGATTGGTCAGGAACCGCCGAAGCATATCTTTCTGAAATGGGTCAACACCTTTTCCCAGTCTTGAAGTCTGAAAATTTGACGCAACGGATCGATGCATTTATTGAGGAGAGTGCCTTTACAGCAAAACAGATTGCGCCTTACTTTAAAAAGGCCCAACAACTGGGGTTCGACATAACCGTGCACGCCGATCAGTTTTCTGCCGGTGGCAGTCAAGTAGCGGTTGACTTTAATGCCCTTAGTGCAGATCATTTGGAGGCCAGTACGCAAAAAGAAGTGGAACTGTTGGCCAAAAGCAATGTAGTGGCCACTGCATTACCTGGGGCTTCCATAGGACTTGGATGTGACTTTACCCCCGCCCGTAAGCTATTGGATGCAGGAGCGAGTCTGGCAATTGCCAGTGACCACAATCCGGGATCGGCACCTATGGGCAATCTCTTGACCCAGGCCTGTATTTTGGCCACCTTTGAAAAATTATCCAATGCTGAAGTATTGGCAGGTCTAACTTTTAGGGCAGCCGCAGCCCTTAAACTCAAGGATAGAGGTGTTTTGGAAAGGGGCAAAAAAGCCGATTTTATGGTTTTCGACACCAGCAACTATCAAGAGATTACCTATCATCAAGGCCAATTAAGGCCGAGCATGGTTTTTAAAAATGGAGAAAAAGCGTTTTGATGCAGAACATGACCGAAAAAGAGTTTATATCAGCCATTTTACAAGGTATACCTGAAACCTTGCCTGCAAAACGACCCTATCCCAAAGGGGGCAATCCCGCACCCAAACGCAAGGACATTCTTTCAAAAGAGGAAAAGAAATTGGCGATTCGAAATGCCCTACGCTACTTCCCAGATGCATGGCATGCTGAACTTGCTCCTGAATTTGCTGATGAATTACGAGAATTTGGTCGCATTTACATGCATCGTTTTAAACCTGACTATAAGATTTATGCACGGCCAATTTCGGCCTATCCGGCAAAAATCAAAGAGGCTGCCGCTTTGATGCTGATGATACAAAACAATCTGGATCCTGAGGTGGCTCAGCATCCCAATGAATTGATTACTTATGGCGGCAATGGGGCCGTTTTTCAAAATTGGGCGCAATATCTTTTGACCCTAAAGTACCTCGCAGAGATGACCCATGAGCAAACTTTGCATATGTATTCGGGCCATCCCATGGGCTTGTTCCCATCCTCTAGCAACGCCCCTCGGGTTGTTGTTACCAATGGGATGATGATTCCCAATTACTCACAGCCAGACGATTGGGAAAAGTACAATGCCATGGGGGTAACCCAATATGGTCAAATGACTGCTGGCTCGTATATGTACATAGGTCCTCAAGGTATCGTTCACGGAACTACGATTACTGTAATGAACGCCTTTCGAAAAGTACTGGGTTCAGACGAATCGCCAGCAGGCAAAATATTCTTGACCGCGGGTCTAGGGGGTATGAGCGGTGCCCAACCCAAAGCCGGAAATATTGCTAAATGTATCACCGTTTGTGCAGAGGTCAACCCAGAGGCCGCGCGTAAAAGACATAACCAAGGATGGGTTGATGAGCTCCTTGAAAACATGGATGATTTACTGCTTAGGGTACAACAGGCCATGAAGCAAAAAGAAGTGGTTTCCATAGCGTTTATTGGAAACGTGGTTGAGGTATGGGAGCAGTTTTATGAGCATGACATTTTCGTACAACTGGGTTCGGATCAAACCTCTTTACACAATCCATGGGCTGGCGGGTACTACCCCGTGGGTATGAGCTTTGACGATGCCAATACCCTTATGGCTGCTGAGCCAACGGTATTTAAAGAAAAAGTTCAAGAGACCTTGCGACGGCATGCAGCTGCCATCAATAAGCATACGGCCAAGGGTACCTATTTTTTTGACTACGGCAATGCCTTTTTATTGGAAGCCTCTCGTGCCGGGGCAGATGTAATGGCCCAGAATGGCATCGATTTTAAATACCCTTCCTATGTACAAGATATTTTGGGGCCCATGTGTTTTGATTATGGTTTTGGTCCCTTCCGGTGGGTATGCACCTCGGGTGATCCCAACGATTTACAAAAGACCGATGCCATAGCCTTAGCAGTGATGCGTCAAATCAAGGAAGCCGCCCCTGATGAAATCAAGCAACAAATGCAGGATAATATCACCTGGATCGAAGAGGCCGAACAAAACAAACTAGTCGTTGGCTCCCAAGCTCGAATTTTGTACGCCGATGCAGAAGGACGCATTAAGATTGCCGATGCCTTTAATACGGCCATCAATAAAGGTGAAATTTCAGCACCTGTGGTATTGGGTCGGGATCATCATGATGTTAGTGGCACAGATTCGCCATTTAGGGAAACCAGCAACATTTATGATGGGAGCAAATTTACCGCTGATATGGCCATTCACAATGTCATTGGTGATAGCTTTCGAGGTGCCACCTGGGTTTCTATACACAATGGTGGTGGTGTAGGTTGGGGTGAAGTCATCAATGGTGGTTTTGGGATGCTCTTGGATGGTTCAAATGAAGCCTCTGAAAGACTCAAAAACATGTTGTTTTATGATGTAAACAATGGTATTGCCCGAAGAGGTTGGGCCAGAAATGATGAAGCGCTTTTTGCCATTAAGCGCGAGATGCATCGCAATCCCAAATTAAAGGTAACCCTACCAAATAAGGTTGAAGATTCCTTGTTGAATCATATCTTTGATTGATATGGCCAATTACCAAGCACCTTCTTCAAAATTATGGACGGGCAGAACATCAGATGAGCAACTCTATCTGCATGAGAAAATACGCTGTTTGGCCATTGATGAGCTGGCCGATACCCAGACCAATAAAGCGGTGGCCCTATTGGGTTATTGTTGCCACGAAGGCGTCAGACGAAACCAAGGTAGAATAGGCGCCAAGGATGGTCCTATGGCGATTCGAAAGGCCTTATCCAAACTGCCCAACCATTTACCGGAATCTGTTTCCTTCTTTGATGTTGGTGACGTTGTATGTGTTCATGGCGATATGGAAGCGGCCCAAAACAAATTGGCTGAACTGATTTCAGAACTCTTAGGCACAAATACCTTCCCAATTGTATTGGGAGGAGGACATGACCTGGCCTATGGGCACTACCAAGGGATTCAAAAATTTTTGAACGCCGCAAAAAAAAGTGTGGGCATCATTAATTTTGACGCTCATTTTGACTTACGCGACAATGTAAACGGAAATAATTCGGGAACACCTTTTTTTCAAATTGCCCGTGATTGTGAAGCCCTGTCAAACGAATTCAAGTATCTATGCCTGGGCATTCGTGATGATGCCAATAACAAAAGACTTTTTGAAACTGCGCAGGCCCTTAATGTAAAGCACCTTTCTCGAGACACCTTCAGAATGCAGTTCGTTGATGAAATCAATAAATGGATCACCGCATTTATGAATGGGGTAGACCATGTATATGTCACCATAGATCTTGATGGTTTTTCATCGGCATTTGCACCTGGAGTCAGTGCCCCCTCACCTATGGGCTTCTCACCTGATATTGTCATTGAATCCTTAAAAACAATTCTTAATTCGGGCAAGTTGATTTCGGTTGACTTTGCCGAAATGAATCCAAAGTATGATAGTGATGGGCAAACGGCAAAGCTGGCAGCATCTTTGGCCCATTATATGATCCACAAATTGTTTTAAACAAAAAAAGCCTTCCATTTGGAAAGCCTTTCATTGGTTGACACGATTAAGTGTCACAACCTGTTTCGAAATACATCGAAACCAACACAACGGTACAAATATATAAACAAAAAAGTCTTCGGCATAATATCCAAGATTTTTTGCGGTTCGGACAGCACACAGACTCTTAACTTTTGGTAGTGTTAAAATGAATGGATTATATCCATTTTTATGGATTTATTCCATAATTTAGTCGTCCTTTTTTGGGATAGTGAAGAAAACCATTTTACATCTTGACCTCGACACCTTTTTTGTTTCCGTAGAGCGGCGAATTAACCCCGAACTACAAGGAAGGCCTTTGTTGGTGGGCGGAATTACCGATAGAGGTGTAGTCGCAGCCTGCAGTTATGAGACTCGAGGCTTCGGCATTCATTCAGGCATGCCCATGAAAATGGCGAGAGAACTGTGTCCACAAGCTACGGTAATCAAGGGTAATGCAGGCACTTACAGCAAGGTTTCCGATGAAGTCACAGAAATTATTCAAGAAGCTGTTCCTGTTTTTGAAAAATCGAGTATTGATGAGTTTTATGCCGATTTATCAGGTATGGATAAGTTTTTTGGCTCTTATAAGTATGCCTCTGAACTTCGAAAAAAAATCATTAAAGAAACGGGGATGCCCATTTCCTTTGGCCTTTCGGTCAATAAGGTGGTCTCAAAAGTGGCTACAAATGAGGCCAAGCCCAATAATCAATTGAAAATAGATTTTGGCTACGAGAAGCCTTTTCTAGCCCCCCTATCAATCAAAAAAATTCCCATGGTTGGCGATAAGACCTATCAAACCCTTCGCAATTTGGGCATACGGCAAGTAAAGACCGTACAAGAAATGCCCATGGATATCATGCAGCGGGTATTGGGGGCAAATGGCACTGTGATTTGGAAACGTGCCAACGGCTTGGACAACACCCCTGTAATTCCGTTTCATGAGCGCAAATCGATTTCAACCGAGCGCACTTTTGATCGAGATACGATTGATGTGGTCAAACTCAAGGGAATTTTAATGGCAATGGCCGAAAATCTAGCATATCAATTGCGGCGTGGCGAAAAGCTTACGGCCTGTATTGCCGTAAAGATTCGATATGCTGATTTTAATACCTATTCAAAACAAATGCGCATACCCTATACCAGTGCAGACCATATTCTGATTCCAAAGATCATGGATTTGTTCAATGCGCTTTACAACAAACGCATGTTGGTCCGATTGATAGGCATACGCTACAGCCATTTGGTTTCGGGCAATTACCAGATCAATCTTTTTGAGGATACCGAAGAAGCCTTAAATCTTTACCAAGCCATGGACCATGTACGCAACCGTTTTGGTGACCGCAGTGTTTTCAGGGCCTCGGCCATGGGAGCACGAACCATTGGCAGAATGCATAATCCGTTTAACGGTTTGCCCCCTATTGTACTCGCCCATAGAAAGCAATAATATGTACTTGAATTGCCATACCTACTATAGCCTGCGTTTCGGAACTTTTTCTGAAGAAGTGCTGTTACAAATGGCAAAAAAAAACCACCTAAAGCGCGTGGTGCTGACAGACATCAACAACACCTCTGCCTGCTTAAATTTTGTTAGGGAAGCTCCTACCTATGGCATACAACCTATTTTAGGAATCGATTTTCGCAATGGCGTAGATGCCTGCTTTATTGGCATTGCGAAAAACAACAAGGGGTATCAAGAGTTGAATGATTTTCTTTCAAGCCACCTGCATCACAAGGAAGACATTCCACAACAAGCACCGCCATTTGAGAATGCTTTTGTGGTATACCCTTTTGAAAAAGTGCTCTTGAATGATAAGGATACATTTTTGACCAATGAGTTTATAGGTATTTCAATCAAGGATTTACGCCGCCTACCCTTTTCCCAACTAAAAAAACACACCGACAAGTTAGTTGTGCAACAGCCTGTTACATTTAGAGACAAACGAGATTTCAATGCGCATCGGTTACTAAGGGCTATCGACAACAATGTATTACTGAGCAAACTTGAAAACAGCGAGGTGGCTGATGAAAGTGAAAAAATGCAGCCTATTGAAACCCTTGTCAAAGCCTTTTCGGCCTACCCCCATATTCTTGAAAACACTGAGCGCTTATTGAACCGATGCACCATACAGTTTAATTTTTCAACACACCGAAAACCCCAAAACTTAAACTATTATACCGATAGCAAAGAAAACGACGAAGCACTACTTGAACGACTTTGCAACGAAGGGCTCCCAAAACGCTATGAAGTCTGTAGCGACATTGTTCAAAAGAGATTGGCGAAAGAACTAAATCTCATCAAGGAAAAAGACTTTGTTTCCTACTTTTTGGTCAATTGGGACATTGTCACACATGCGAAGAAGAAAGGTTTTTACTATGTAGGTCGTGGCAGCGGGGCCAATAGTATTGTTGCCTACCTCTTATATATCACTGATGTAGACCCCATAGAACTAGACCTCTATTTTGAACGATTTATCAACTTATATCGGACCAATCCACCTGATTTTGATATCGATTTTTCATGGCGTGACCGGGAAGAAATGACACAATATATTTTTGACCGTTTTCCCCATGTCGCTCTGGTAGGAACCTATGTGACCTTCAAAAGAAGAGCTGTGATCCGCGAATTGGGAAAAGTCTTCGGATTGCCCAAAGAAGAAATCGATGCGCTCAGTATGGGAGCGTACGTTTCGTCAAAGCTTGATAGTATCGCAGGGCTTGTCGTCAAGTACGGGGAGTTGATCGAAGGAATGCCAAATCATATAAGCGTACATGCAAGCGGTATTTTGATAAGCGAAAAACCACTGCATTATTTTTCAGCAACTTTTATGCCTCCCAAGGGTTTTGCTACCGTACATTTTGATATGGTCATTGCCGAAGATGTGGGGCTGTATAAATTTGATATTTTGGCCCAGCGGGGGTTAGGAAAAATCAAGGATGCCATCTCGATCATCAAATACAATCAACCTGAAAAAGCTGATTTTGACATTCATAATGTCGCTGCATTTTACAAAGACGACACCATCAACAATTTGATAAAAACAGCTCAGTGCATGGGGTGTTTTTATGTAGAGTCTCCTGCCATGCGCATGCTATTGCAAAAACTGGAGGTCGACAATTATTTGGGCCTGGTCGCGGCCAGCTCCATCATTCGCCCCGGGGTTTCCAAAAGCGGTATGATGCGGGAGTACATTCTCAGACACAGAAATCCTGGCAGGGCCGAGGAAAAAGCACACCCCGTAATGTTAGACATTATGCCCGAGACTTATGGCGTTATGGTCTATCAGGAAGATGTTATCAAAGTCGCCCATTATTTTGCAGACTTGACCCTAGGTGAAGCCGATGTATTGCGAAGGGGTATGAGTGGCAAGTTTCGTTCCCGCGAAGAATTTGAAAAGGCAAAAGATAAATTCCGAACGAATTGCCTAAAAAAGGGAATTGCTGAAAAAACTGTGAATGAAGTTTGGGAGCAGGTGGCAAGCTTTGCCGGCTATGCTTTTGCGAAGGGGCATTCAGCCTCTTATGCCGTCGAAAGCTATCAAAGTTTGTTTCTCAGGGCTTATTTTCCGTTGGAATATATGGTTGCCGTACTCAACAATGGGGGTGGGTTTTACCGTTCTGAATTTTATGTGCACGAAGCCCGAATGCAGGGAGCGACCATTCACCCGCCCTGTATCAACCAGAGCCATATTGCCAATGTCATTTATGGCACACACCTCTATTTAGGGCTAATGTTTTTGCGCGATTTGGAAGAGCGCGTTATGCATCGTATCGTTAAAGAACGGGGTGGTCATGGGCCCTTTTCCTCTTTGGAAGAATTTATCGATCGTGTGGTTATCTCGGTAGAACAATTGACCCTACTCATTCGTATTGATGCGTTCCGATTTACGGGAACCAATAAACACGAACTCCTTTGGAAAGCCTACCTCATGTTGGGCAAAAGCAAACGTATGGAGCACCCCAAATTATTCCCGCCCAAACATTCAAAATTTCAAATTCCCAATTTGGATACCACCGCATTGGAAACCGCATTTGAGCAATGGGAACTATTGGGTTTTCCTCTTTGCAATCCGTTTGGCTTGTTGAAAGAACCTGTCAAAAGCACCAATGGCAATAAAGACCTCCCCCGCTACCTGAACAAACTCATCGACATATACGGCTACTTGGTCACCGTGAAAAACACGGCCACCCACAAGGGAGACCAAATGCATTTTGCTACATTATTGGACCAATATGGGGAAGTATTTGACACCGTACTTTTTCCACCTGTAGCTGCCAAACATCGCTTTCAAGGAAGAGGCATTTACCGATTTTATGGTAAAGTGGTCAGTGAATTTGGTTTTCTGAGCATTGAGGTCTTCAAAATGCAAAAACAAGATTATGTTCAAGACCCACGCTATTCCGATATGAAAACAGGCACTTTAAAACGTCTCTCTTCTTCCTGGGGCATGAAACAATAACCCAAGGTTGGCAATTGCTTTGTATCTTAGGGTAAACAACCCATTCCTAATGAAAATAAGAATAAAGGGAAATTCCGTTCGATTTCGTCTGACCCAAAGTGAAGTAAAACAATTGTGTGAAAAAGGAAGTGTTGAAGAGCAGACGAATTTTGGAACTACATCCTTTGGTTACGCAGTAAAAATCACAAAGGATAAAGACAGCCTGCATGCTGTTTTTCATTCCCAAAAAATCACCTTGTATCTACCAGAGAAATGGGGCAAGAACTGGTACCATAATGCAACGATAGGGTTTGAACATCATCAAGATGATCTTCACCTGTTGATTGAAAAAGACTTCACCTGTTTGGACAATACCACGGAAGATCAATCCGACAATTACCCCAACCCCAAACTAATGACAAACAAGTAACAACCAACATGTCTAAAACTGCCGCCATAAAACGGAAAGTATCTTTAACAGGGCAAATCAAATTCACGGGCTTAGAACTTAAAGCGCCATCCGAGGTCGCTGCAGGAATACTCGGGGTAAAAGAAGCCTTACGTCATGGTGTAAAGGAGATGGGTGTTGCCAGGACTATGAGAGCCCTGTTGGAAATGAACCAAGAAGATGGTTTTCGTTGCCCCAGCTGTGCCTGGCCGGTTCCTGAACATCCATCAAAAATCGCAGAATATTGTGAGAATGGGGCAAAAGCTTTAGCAGATGAAGCCACTACCGAAAAAATTGGAGCTGCATTCTTTGCCAAGCATTCAGTCGAAGCACTCTCGCAACTGAGCGATTATGAGCTCAATACCTTTGGACGAATAACAGAGCCCTTGATTTTACATGCTGACAAGGTCCATTACGAACCCATTTCTTGGAAAAACGCCTATCAGCATATTGCAACTGCATTGGAAAATTTGGACCACCCTGACGAAGCCATCTTTTATACCTCAGGACGATCCAGTAACGAAGCTGCTTTTCTGTATGGAATGTTTGCAAGGGCCTACGGCACAAACAACATGCCCGATTGTTCCAATATGTGCCATGAATCGTCTGGTGTGGCACTGTCTAAAACCTTGGGCATCGGAAAAGGCTCCGTAAAAGTAGATGACCTTTACGGTGCAGATGTGGTCATGGTGGTAGGACAAAACCCAGGTACCAATCATCCGCGCATGTTATCTGCTTTGGAAAAATGCAAAAAAAATGGCGGCAAGGTCATTAGCATTAATCCCCTCGCGGAAACTGGAATGGTCCGTTTTAAAAACCCCCAAAACGCCAGTGGGTTAATAGGTAATGGAACCGCTATTGCCGACATTCATTTGCAATTAAAAATCAACGAAGACATCGCCCTTGCCAAGGTGCTTTTAAAAAAGCTGGTGGCCCTTGATGCACAACAGAAAACAGTATTTGACCATGACTTTATCACAAAGCACGTAGATGGCTACGAGGCCCTGTTGGCAGACCTAAAAAATTATGAGGCTTCCGAACTGATCGCTAGAACAGGTATCCCTGAGCAAAAACTTGACGATGCAGTCGCCCTATTGGCTTCGAAACCAAACATCATCATTTGTTGGGCCATGGGCATCACCCAGCACAAAAATGCCGTGGAAACCATACAAGAATATGTAAACATCCTGTTGTTGAAAGGCGCGATAGGCAAACCGTTTGCAGGGACCTGTCCGGTTCGTGGCCATAGCAATGTACAAGGAGATCGAAGTGTGGGTATCATGCATTTCGTGAATGAAGAACTCAACGAACGGATAAGGACACACTTGGGTTTTGAACCTCCTAAGGAAAACGGATTTGATACGGTTGGGGCCATCAAGGCCATGTACGAGGGCAAGGCTAAGGTTTTTGTTTGCCTAGGCGGAAACTTTGCCATGGCGGCTTCAGACACCGCCTATACCGCAAGGGCCATTCAACAGTGCGATCTAACCGTACAAATAAGCACCAAATTGAACCGAAGTCATTTAGTCACGGGTAAAACGGCCTTGCTCTTACCCACCTTTGGCCGCTCTGAAAAAGATGTCAAAAACGGACAGTTACAATTTTTGACCATGGAAAGCAGCACGGGTAAAGTTCGCCAAAGCAAAGGTCTCTTGAGGCCCGTGTCCGATCAAATCAAGAGCGAACCGGAAATCATAGCGGGCATTGCCGATACCTATTTCAAAGGAGATCATCCGATGCCCTGGGCAAAATTGGGCTATGACTATGGGGCCATACGGGATTTCATTGATATCACAATCAAAGGATTTCAAGAAACCAGCAAACGCTCAAAAGGTCATGGATATTACCTGCCGAATAACGCGCGCGAACGAGATTTTGGTAGATTGCCAAACGGAAAGGCGCAATTGACCCGTAACCGACTGTCAGGGGTCGTCCTACAGGAGGATGAACTTCTATTGATGACCATTCGGTCGCACGATCAATTCAATACCACCATTTATGGGTTGCATGATCGGTACCGGGGCATTCATAACGAAAGAAGGGTTGTTTTTTTGAACCCTGCAGACATGAAAAAACGGGGTATTGAAAAGCTAGAACCGCTTGACTTGGTGAGCACCTACGAGGGAGTGGAACGAATAGCAAAACAATTTCTGGCCATTCCGTATCATATTCCCGAGGGCAATTGTGCTGCCTATTTTCCGGAAACCAATGTATTGGTTCCCATTGATGAATATGCGGATGGAAGCAGAACCCCCATCAGCAAGTCGATCCGTATTCGCATTAGGAAGCTCAAGGTATAGACGTCTAGCGCACCGACAAATTCAACCCAATGAAAATTAGATATTTATTTAAACGCAGGATGGCCGGTAATATCTGCCCCCGTAATCAAGAGGTGAATATCATGCGTTCCCTCGTAGGTAATGACACTTTCGAGGTTCATCATATGGCGCATGATACTGTATTCACCTGTAATGCCCATGCCACCCAACACTTGGCGTGCTTCCCTGGCAATCTTCAATGCCATATCCACATTGTTCCGTTTGGCCATTGAGATTTGGGCGGTAGTGGCCTTGCCTTCATTCTTTAATTGCCCCAAACGAAATGCCAATAATTGGGCTTTTGTGATTTCAGTAATCATTTCGGCCAACTTTTTTTGTTGCAATTGAAATGCAGCAATGGGCTTGCCGAACTGAATACGTTCTTTGGCATAGCGCAAAGCCGTGTCATAGCAATCCATGGCAGCACCAATAGCGCCCCATGATATTCCGTACCGTGCAGAATCTAAACAACCCAGTGGCGCACCTAGTCCTGATTTATTTGGCAACAGATTTTCCTTGGGAACCTTGACATCATCAAATATCAATTCTCCAGTTGCTGAAGCCCGAAGTGACCATTTGTTATGCGTTTCCGGGGTTGAGAAACCCTCCATACCGCGTTCCACGATCAGACCGTGAATTCGACCTTCTTCATTTTTGGCCCATACCACGGCAACATCGGCAAAAGGGGAATTGGATATCCACAATTTGGCACCGTTGAGCAGGTAGTGATCACCCATATCCTTGTATTTGGTCTCCATACCCCCGGGGTTTGACCCGTGATTGGGTTCGGTCAATCCAAAGCAGCCCATCCATTCGCCACTGGCCAATTTCGGAAGGTACTTTTTTCGCTGTTCTTCGGTACCGTAGGCAAAAATGGGGTACATCACTAAAGAAGATTGTACCGAGGCCGTAGACCGAACACCGCTATCCCCACGTTCAATTTCCTGCATGATCAGTCCATAACTGATTTGATCTAAACCTGCACCCCCGTATGTCTCGGGAATGTAGGGCCCAAAAGCACCAATTTCTGCCAGACCGTTAATGATTTGCTTCGGAAACTCTGCCTTCTGGGCGTAGTCTTCAATAATGGGCGAAATATCGCGCTTGACCCATTGGCGAGCTGCGTCGCGTACTAAAATATGCTCTTCAGAAAGTAAATCATCAAGTTGGTAATAATCAGGAGCTTCAAACAAATCAGGCTTCATGCGTTTCAATTTTGGCCAAAGGTAGGAATCAAATACAACATTTATTGAACAGAATGTTACATTTTTAAGTAGAAATCCTTGGTTAGTTCGATGTAGTCCTCCGTGTGCTGATGGCGGTCGGTTTCAATAACCAATTCATCAATCGTGGTAGGGTGTTGTAACCGCCCAAATTGCATGAGACTTCGCTTTGTAGGTGACGCAGGATTTCCACGAACCCTGGTTATGGTATAGGGGTTGAGTTTGTGCTTTTTTGCCAATTGAATGAAGTTCGTTTCCTCCGAAAAGGGAAGGATCGTGGCAAATGTCCCTCTTGGGGTCAAAAGCTTGTCTACACCTTTAATCAAATCTTCTAGCGGCAATGCAAGGTTTTGTCGGGCCAGGTCACGTGACTTGTTTCCACTGGACACATCTTCCGCATAAAAAGGAGGATTGGAAACAATTAAGTCGTAGGTATCGTCCATTTCATTATAAAATTCATGAAAGGAGGCATGGTAACAAAACAGTCGATCGCCCCAAGGAGAAGCCTCAAAATTTTCGACACATTGCTCATAGGCACCTGCATCAAGTTCAATGGCATCTATGGTTTCTGCCATGGATCGCTGCGCCAATTGAAGGGCCACAACCCCAGTTCCTGAGCCAATATCCAAAATCGCATTTGGGTTCGATGTTATAGCCGCCCAAGCGCCCAACAATACACCATCTGTACCAATTTTCATGGCGCATTTGTCTTGGTGGATGGTAAACTGCTTGAATGTAAAAGGTTTTGACATTATTCGATACGTCCGGGTTCTCGATTATTTATTCCCTTGGCACTGGTGAGGGCATCGCCCAACTCATTGCGCATACTATCTGCCAAGTGCATCATCTTGGTAACAATTTTGGGGTTTTCATTCGCTACATTCAGGGTCTCTTCAGGGTCGTGGCTAAGGTTATAGAGTTCGTGCTTTTCGAGCGTGAATTGCCTATACAAACCGGGCAATCCATCTTTTCCGGGCAATTGTCCTTTCATACTTCTATAGGTATGCGGGGTGTACAATTTCCAATCCCCTTGCCGTACCGCATGTAATTCGTTGGTTTTGTAATAAAAAAAGTAGGCCTCCTGAGGACTTTTGGTCGTTTCCCCCTTAAGCAACGGCCAGGCACTTTTTCCGTCAATCTTGAGGTCAGGCAGTGGTGCTCCCACCACATCAGCTATGGTTGGCAACAGGTCGATGGCCATGATGGGCGCATCAATGGTTTTACCCCTCGGCAAACTGTCGGGATAAATGATCAGAAAAGGTTCGCGTTGACCTCCTTCCCATGCAGTACCTTTGCCCTCCCGAAAGGGCAAGGCGCTTCCTGCATGGTTGCCGTAAGACAACCAAGGTCCATTATCTGAAGTAAAAATTACCATGGTATTGTCAGCAATGGCATTGGCTTCGAGTGCCTGCATGATTTGGCCCACAGACCAGTCAAGCTCCATGATCACATCGCCATAAAGCCCCTGTTCCGACTTGCCTTTGAACCTTTCTGAAACAAACAGGGGTACATGGGGTTGCGGGTGCGGCACATAAAGAAAGAAGGGATTCGCCTTATTTCTTTCAATAAATTCTATACTTTTTTTTGTGATTTGAGCCGTTAGTTGAGATTGGTCGGTCAGCGTATCGATGACCTGCTCATTTTGGTACAAGGGTAAGGGGCCAAAGTTAAAAACGGTTCCCTGTTGCGGATGATACGGCCACATATCGTTCGAATAGGGAATACCAAACCATTCGTCAAATCCATGGGCGGTAGGCAAAAAATTGGGATGGTCTCCCAAATGCCATTTTCCAAAAATGCCCGTGGCGTACCCTCGACTTTTCAATAACTCAGCCAAGGTGGTTTCATCAGGATTCAACCCTATATTGGCATTCGGCATCAACGCATTGTGTATGCCTATGCGATTGGGATAACACCCGGTAAGCAAAGCCGCTCGAGAGGCCGAACATACAGCTTGGGCCGCATAGTAATTGGTTAATTTTAGGCCCTCGGCCGCCATTTGATCCAAATGGGGTGTGCTTATTTTTGAGCCAAATACACCAACATCTTGATAGCCTTGATCATCGGTGAAGATGATCACAATATTGGGGAGGGTCGATTGTTTGGATAAAAGCTCATTTTCAGCCTTGCACGCAATTAAAAGACATAGAATGGGAAGAATCAAGCCAAAACGCGACATAAAAAGCAATTAGCAACACCTTCAAAGATACGCAACCGAACGTCAGGTGATACTAGCCAAGGTAAAGGTCGATTAGGCCCTCTGGTGTTTTTACATGAATTTCTTGATGCTCCCGGTCCACCTTAATGATAATGTCATCAGAAATTGGAATCAACAATTCCTTTCCATCCTTGAGTACTTCAAAAAGGTCTTGGGAAGCAGCATCATTAATGGATTGGATAATACCGATATGCCCATGCTTCGCATCGACCAGAGAGAAGCCAACCACCTCATGAAAGTAAAATTGATTGCCCGTGAGTTTGGGAAGTAAGGTCAGGGGTAAATAAATTTCGCTTCCCATGATTTTGTCGGCAGCCTGTTCATCCTTTACATCCTCAAAATCGATTCGGAGCAGGTTTGACTTGTGCAGTCTGCAGCGCTCAATAAAAAATGGAACCAAGTTTTGTCCTATTCGAACAAAAACTGATTCCATGTTTTGATACATTTCAGGTTCATCGGTATCTAGTTTTACCAGTACCTCCCCTTTAAAACTGTATTTTGAAACGATTTTGCCGAGGTAAAAGCAATCCTCTATGCGCATCGTTACTACTTTATTCTTCTTCTGAGCTTGCCTCTTCTGCTTTTGCCTCAGTTGCTGGAGCTTCTTCCTTTGCCTCCTCAGCAGGAGCAGCCTCTTCTGAAGCAGGTGCTTCTTCTTTCACCTCTTCAGCTACAGCTTGAGTTTCTTCTGCAGCAGCCTCGGCTACCTCAGCAGTAGCTTCCTCAGCAGCTGGTGCCTCTTCTGCCTCAGGCTCTGGTTGAGCTGCGGCAATACGCTTTTCATTGGCTTCCTTTTCAGCTTCCAATGCTTTGGCACGTGCCTCAGCTTCGGCCTTGCTCAAACCATCTTTTTTGGCTTGAACCTTAGCCTCTTTTTCTTGTAACCAGGCAGCAAACTTTTTCTCCGCATCCTCCTCAGAAAATGCACCTTTGGCAACCCCACCAAGCAAGTGCTTCTTCATCATAACACCTTTATAGCTTAAGATGGCTCTTGCGGTATCTGTAGGTTGTGCACCGTTTTGCAACCACTTTACCGAACCGTCTACATCAATATTGATGGTGGCCGGATTGGTATTGGGATTATAGGTGCCCAATTTTTCCAAAAATTTACCGTCTCTTTTTGATCTTGAATCTGCAGCAACGATCCAGTAGAATGGTTTTCCTTTTTTACCATGGCGTTGCAATCTAATCTTTACTGGCATATCACATTAATTTGTAGGGTGCCCGACCCCGGTTATTAATTCATTTCAAAGCTTTGCGTTCAAAGCGGGTGCAAATATAGTGCGAATCCTTAATTCTACAAGGTTCAACAACACTTTTTTTAGCCGTTCATAACTCTTTACAACTCCTTTTTCCCCAACTAGTGGTTTTACCTATTTTTATTCATTGATTTTTTGACAGCCTATGTACCTCATTTTTGATACAGAAACTACCGGTTTACCCAAACGCTGGGACGCCCCTATCACCGATACGGAAAACTGGCCGCGTTGCGTGCAACTGGCTTGGCAGTTGCATGATGAATTGGGCAATCTGGTAGAACAACAAGAGTTTTTGATCAAACCCGAAGGATTTAATATCCCTTATGAGTCTGAACAGATCCACGGTATCTCAACAGCACTGGCTGAACAAGAGGGGGTGCTTCTTGCCGAAGTTTTGGATGCTTTCAATGAGGCGCTGGCCCAAACCAAATTTGTTGTGGGTCAAAATGTAGATTTTGACATCAAGGTCATGGGTTGCGAATTTCATCGCGAAGGAGTTGAGAACCCCCTACAAACACTTCCGGTTTTAGACACCTGTACCGAAGCCACTGCTGAACTGTGCCAAATTCCAGGGGGTCGCGGAGGCAAGTTCAAATTACCAACCCTTACCGAGTTGCACCAACATCTTTTTGGCGCACCTTTTGCCGAGGCCCACAATGCCTCTGCCGACGTGGAAGCCACCACCCGATGTTTCTTGGAATTGGTTCGAAGGCAACATTTTTCGATCAAGGAATTGGATGTACAGCCTGACTATTTTGAGCGATTCTCAGCGGCGAACCCAAAGGAAATTGAACGCATTGGCCTCAAACACATCAATCTTAAGGAAGCATCAAAAAAAATCGCGGATGCGCTCTGGAAGAACGATACGGAGGAAATCTCTCAAAAAGAACTTAATGAAAATGCAAAAAACCTAGAGGACCTAGATTTTGTGCATTTGCATAACCACACGCAGTTTTCGGTGCTGCAATCAACCATGAGCACCAAGGAATTGGTAAAACAGGCCGCCAGTGCAAAAATGCCTGCGGTGGCGATTACCGATCATGCCAATATGATGGGGGCCTTTCATTTCGTAAAAGAGATCAAGGCGCATAACAAGAGCGTCAAACAAAAGCTCGAAGCGGCAAAAGAAAATGGGGAAGTGGTTGCAGACAGGGAAATTGTTCCCATACTGGGTTGCGAATTTTACGTTTGTGAAGATCATGCAAATAAATCGGTCAAGGATTACGGCTACCAAATTGTGCTACTAGCCAAAAACAAACAAGGGTATCACAACCTGATCAAAATGGCCTCTTTGGCCTATACCGATGGCTTTTACTATGTACCCAGAATTGACAGGGAAATTATCAAAAAACACAAGGATAATCTCATTGTGCTTTCTGGAAACCTATATGGCGAGGTACCCGGAAAAATTTTAAATGTTGGTGAAAAACAGGCCGAAGAAGCGCTACTCTGGTGGAAGGAAGAATTTGGTTCCGATTTTTATTTGGAAATCATGCGTCATGGGCAAGAAGATGAAGATCGGGTAAACCAGGTCTTGGTTCAATTTGCCAAAAAACATGAGGTGAAGTTGGTTGCCACCAACAATAATTATTATGGTAAAAAAGAAGACGCAGAGGCACACGATATTCTACTTTGCGTTAAAGATGGAGAAAAGGTCTCTACCCCTATAGGTCGGGGACGCGGGTATCGCTATGGCCTGCCCAATCAAGAATACTATTTCAAGTCTTCTGACGAGATGAAGACCCTTTTCAAAGATTTGCCAGAGGCCATACTCAATCTAGCGGAAATCGTAAGCAAAATAGAACCCTTTGATCTGGCCCGCGATGTACTGCTTCCCAAATTCGATATTCCTGAGCAGTTTATGGTTGCCGAAGACCAGCATGATGGGGGCAAACGTGGAGAAAACTCCTATTTAAAACACATTACCTACAAAGGTGCCGAAGAACGCTATGGCGAGGTCACCAAAGAAATTTCGGAGCGTATCGATTTTGAGCTGAAAACCATCGAAAACTCAGGCTACCCAGGTTATTTCTTGATTGTGGAGGATTTTATTCGAGAAGCCCGAAATATGGGAGTTTCCGTTGGTCCGGGTCGAGGCTCCGCAGCGGGGTCGGTAGTGGCCTACTGCTTAAAAATCACCAACATCGACCCCCTGAAATACGATCTACTTTTTGAGCGTTTTTTGAATCCTGATCGGGTATCGATGCCCGATATCGACATTGATTTTGATGATGAGGGACGTGGAAAGGTCATGGATTATGTGATCAATAAATACGGCTCCAATCAGGTCGCCCAAATCATCACTTACGGTACCATGGCCGCCAAATCATCTATTCGAGATACGGCCAGGGTATTGGACCTACCCTTGAACGATGCCGACCGCATAGCCAAGTTGATTCCCACCATGGGAAAACTGAACAAAATATTTGGCAAGGAAACGGCAGAATTAAAAAAGATGTTCAGGGCAGATGACATGTTGAAAGTAAATGAGCTTCTCAATATTTCAGAAACCGATGACCTTGAAGGGCGTACCGTAAATATGGCCCGCGTATTGGAAGGCTCGTTGCGAAATACTGGCATACATGCCTGCGGAGTCATTATCACGCCTGATGACATTACCAACTTTGTGCCCGTAGCCACGGCCAAAGATTCTGACCTGTACGTCACCCAATTCGATAACTCTGTGGTTGAAAGTGCCGGTTTGCTGAAAATGGACTTTCTTGGGCTCAAGACCTTGACACTGATAAAGGACACGGTTAAAATCATAAAGGCCAGAACCGGTGTTGAATTGGTACCCGATGAGTTTCCCTTGGATGATGCCAAAACCTACGAATTGTTCCAACGGGGAGATACAGTAGGCATATTCCAATACGAATCTCCTGGCATGCAAAAACACCTTAAAAACCTGAAACCTTCGGTTTTTGATGACTTGATTGCCATGAACGCCCTATACCGACCCGGACCCATGGAATACATACCGAGTTTCATCGCCCGTAAACATGGGGAGGAAGAAATAAGCTATGACCTTCCTGAAATGGAAGAATACCTGAAGGATACCTATGGCATTACGGTATATCAAGAACAGGTCATGCGCTTGTCACAAAAATTGGCAGGATTCTCAAAAGGCGATGCCGATGTACTGCGAAAGGCCATGGGAAAAAAGATTTTTGCACTGCTGCAAAAACTAAAGCCCCAGTTTTTGGATGGTGGAGAGAAAAATGGGCATCCACGTGACATCCTAGAAAAAATTTGGAAAGATTGGGAAGCCTTTGCCTCATATGCCTTTAATAAAAGCCACTCTACCTGTTATGCTTACATCGCCTATCAAACGGCCTATCTAAAAGCGCACTATCCGGCAGAATATATGGCATCGGTACTTTCGAACAATATGAACGATATTAAGCAGGTCACCTTCTTTATGGAAGAATGCAAACGTATGGGACTCGAAGTTTTGGGACCAGATGTAAACGAATCGTATTATAAGTTCGCCGTAAATAAAGACAATGCCATACGGTTTGGCATGGGTGCCATTAAAGGGGTAGGGCGCTCTGCAGTTCGTTCAATTGTAGATGAACGCAAAGAAAATGGTTCGTACAAATCCGTCTTTGATATTGCAAAACGGGTCGACCTAAGGGCCGCCAACAAAAAGGCCTTTGAAAATTTAGCCTTGGCAGGTGGGTTTGATTCTTTTGGTCTCACCCACAGGGCGCAGTATTTTCACGAAGAGGGTGACGGTGTCAGCTTCTTGGAAAAAGTGATTCGCTACGGAGCCAAGTTCCAGGAAAATGAGAATTCCTCCCAAGTAAGCCTTTTTGGTGATGCGAGCGAGGTGCAAATACCAGAGCCGGTGGTACCTCCTTGCGAGGAGTGGGGCACTATGGAAAAACTTCGAAAAGAAAAGGAAGTGGTCGGCATTTATATTTCAGGTCACCCCTTGGACGATTTCAAAAAAGAAATCGATGCTTTTTGCAACACCAGTGTCTCTGTTTTTTCCAATGAATTGGATTCCTATGTCAACCGCGAACTTTCGTTTGCCGGTGTCATTACCGACGTGCAACATCGGGTATCGAAAAATGGCAAAGGTTGGGGCATTCTCACCCTCGAGGACTATACCGACTCACATGAGTTTCGAATATTTGGAGAAGAGTACCTGAAGTTCCGACATTTTATGATGGTCAATTCCTTCGTATACGTAAAGGCTTTTGTTCGCGAGGGTTGGGTGAATCGAGAAACAGGCAAAAAGGGAGAGCCCCGATTGCAGTACAATGACTTCAAACAATTGCAAGATGTGATGGATAGCTATGCCAAAAAACTGACCATCAAACTCGATGTATCGGCCCTGCAGGAAAAACGAATCAAAGAACTGAAAAAGACATTGACCTCACATAAGGGGAATCACCCCCTAAATTTTGTGGTTTACGAGATGCAAGACGAAATAAAACTAAATCTCTCAAGCAGGAAACAAAAGGTGAACATCTCAAGCGAACTGCTCAACGTACTGGAAGAACAGGATGTTCACTACAAGTTGAACTGACCATAGTTTTTCACAATGACTTTATAATCAAAACAAATGTGTCTCAGGTAAGGAAACACCTCTTTAAATGACTAAATTTGCGAACAATAAATTAATAATAAAATGGCACTGGAAATAACAGACGCAACTTTTGATGAAGTTGTATTGAAAAGTGATAAACCTGTAGTAGTTGACTTTTGGGCAGCATGGTGCGGTCCCTGTCGTATGGTAGGTCCGATCATTGATGAAGTAAGTCAAGAATATGATGGTAAAGCAGTTGTTGGAAAGGTTGACGTTGATGCCAATCAGCAATTTGCTGCAAAATATGGTGTGCGAAACATCCCTACAGTTTTGGTTTTTAAAGATGGCGAAATTGTAACCCGTCAAGTAGGAGTTTCACCAAAGAAAGTTTATACCGATGCGATTGATGCATTGCTATAAGAATTAGTTTAAGTTAAGTTTTGCAAAAGGCTTGGTGTTAACCAAGCCTTTTTCTTTTATCTTGGTTGTAGATGAATATCAAATCAGAACTTCAGAAAGCAAAACTGTTCCAAAATTTAGAGCTTTTGGCCAACCAGGTGGTTGAGGGTTTTATCAATGGAATACACAAAAGCCCCTTCCATGGGTTTTCTGCTGAGTTCGCGGAACATAAAATCTACAACACAGGAGAAAGCACCAAACATATCGACTGGAAACTTTTCGCCCGTACTGACAAACTGTATACAAAACGATACGAAGAAGAGACCAACCTGCGCTGCCATATGATTTTGGACAATTCCTCTTCGATGCATTATCCCAAAATCGATAAGCAGTCCATCGATAATTTGAATAAAATAGGCTTTGGTGTTTTGGCAATCGCGGCCTTAATGAATATTCTTAAAAAACAGCGTGATGCCGTTGGCATGAGTATTTATTCCGATAGCTATACGTTTTCGGTGAATGAAAAAAGTAGCGAACGACACTTTCAAATGTTGTTGGACAAACTGAATGCCGTCACCGCTGACAACAAGGAAAACAAAACCACCAAAACCTACGAGTACCTGCATCAAATAGCTGAAAAAATACACCGGCGCAGCCTGATCATCTTGTTTTCAGATATGTTCCAGACCGAGGTTGAAGAAAACCAATTGTTTGAAGCCCTTCGGCATTTGAAGTACAACAAACATGAGGTAGTGCTTTTTCATTTGTTGGATTATGAACATGAGCTGAATTTTTCATTTGATAACGCACCAAAGCGATTCATTGATGTGGAGACCAATCAACATATCGATTTGTATGCAGACACCATCAAATCGGCTTACCATGAAGAAGTACAACGCTATATGAAACAATTACAGCTTCGATGTGCCCAGTACCGAATCAAATATGTGGGTGTAGATGTGCGCTCTGATTTTTCTTCCGTATTGAACACCTTCATGGTAGAGCGGCAAAAGTTTGTTTGAGCACAAAAAAATTTTGTCGAAACCGAAAAGTGAATGTATATTTGCCCGCGCTTTCATAAGGCGTTGAACAAGATTTGAATCCCGCTGTTGCGCGAGTCTTTTTAAGATAAAATCATTGGTCTGGTAGTTCAGTTGGTTAGAATACCTGCCTGTCACGCAGGGGGTCGCGGGTTCGAGTCCCGTCCAGACCGCATCAAATTAAAACCCTTCACACTTAGTGTGAAGGGTTTTTTGTTTCGAAACGAAAAAGCTTGATTTTGAAGTTGAGAAACCAAAAAGCATATACCAACGAAGTTGGTAAAAGTGTTTGAATTGTTGCAGGAACACCCTTTATGGCCGTCACCGAGCATAGCGAGGTGACAATCCCGTCCAGACCGCCACTTAAAAACCCTCAATACCCAAGAAAAAACAAGGCTGTGACTAATGAAATTGCATTCAAATTATAATTTTGTTTAAACTTTAACAAAATATGTTAAACAAAATAGTAGTTTTACCAAAAACCCAAGTAGGGCAATAGTGTTGGCCTTACGCTAAGACGAATTTTATGCAAGATCAGGAAGCAGTACTAAACGGATATGTTGATTCCCAGGAACTTTTGAATGGCTTTACCCATGAGGAAATCGGTGATGAACATTTATATACAGGGATAGATACACCGCTCAAAGCAAATGCCTTCGAACAATCTGACAAAGAGAAAAAGGAACAAATAGCGCAGCTTTTTGCCCAAATTATGGACGTAATGGGCTTGGATTTAAAAAACGATTCCCTACGCGGCACCCCCATGCGGGTTGCAAAAATGTACATTGACGAAATTTATTCAGGGTTAAATCCGGCAAATAAGCCCAAGGTGGCACTTTTCGAAAATTCTTATCAGTACAATCAAATGCTGGTTGAGAAAAATATCACGTTCTATTCCAATTGCGAGCATCATTTTGTACCTATAATCGGAAAGGCGCATGTTGCCTACATATCTTCCGGTAAGGTTATAGGACTTTCAAAACTCAACAGAATTGTGCAATACTTTGCCAAGCGTCCTCAAGTACAAGAGCGTTTGACCAACCAAATTGCTCGAGAACTTCAAACAGTTTTAGAGACCAAAGATGTGGCTGTAATTATTGATGCAAAGCATTTATGTGTATCTTCAAGAGGCATAAAGGATGATACTTCAGCAACAGTGACTTCCTTTTATGGGGGACAATTTCAAACCGCAGAAAAGGTACAGGAGCTTTACAACCATATTAATAATTAAGGGTTATTACGTTGAACGTCCTGTTTGCCATGAGTAAGAAAAACTTGTTTCGTGCTTAAGAACAAACACATGAAAAATAAGAAGCCTGACAATGTGGTCTATGACGAGACAACGGAAAAATATGAAGCTGCTCTAAAACCCTACCCTACTGATTTAGGTGCCCCTGTGATCAAGAAGACCAACATGGCACCATGGAAAAACAAGGGAATTTCAATGGTCAACTCAGCCATGGGCGCCGAATACGATGAATTAAAAAAACAATTCAAAAATTTACAAGAACGTTTTGAGTACAATGAATTGATCTATGGTGCGAAGTTTAGCTTTCAACCTATGGTAGGTAATGTCTACCACTTGTACAAAAACGGCCATAGCGAAGCTTTTCTTTCCATCTTAGCGCCCAACGAATGCAATTTTGAACATCTTGGTAGTTTCAGATTGGGCTCCGACTATGTATGGGACAAACTCGATTGACCTAAGCGTTGGTTTTCAAACCAATAATAATTGCATTTCCCCCAAAAATGACATGTATTTAAGGAATACATAATCTGTCGGTTTTCGCAATAAGCAATACCCAATTGCAAAAAAAATGCTTTCTATACTTTTTAACAAGCATTCTAAATTTCAATATAAATAGTTTAATATCAACTATTTATATCTATTTCATCGCAGCTTAGCGCTATAAAAATTCTTAAAATTTCTATAAAATAGTACCTTTTTATACATAGTACTGTAACAAAATGATTTTTGCGGCGTCTATATAGTGTAATCAAGTTTAATCAATCATTAAAAAATACAATCATGAAAGCATCAATCAACAGAACAGTAACAGAATCAAGAACAGGAAAGTACTTCTCAACATTAAGTGGTAGCAAAAGATCACTTTGGGCGCAATACCGAAATTTTAATCGCTGAGGCGCAAATTCATCAATCAAAAAACAATCATCATGAAAGCATCAATCAACAGAACAGTTACAGAATCAAAGACAGGACAATATTTTTCTACCCTAAGTGGTAGCAAAAGATCACTCTGGGCACAGTATCGGAATTACAATCGCTAGTCAACATTTCAATCAATCAAAAAATGAAACCCATTATCATCAATCAATCAGCAATCGAAACAAAAAAGGCAGTTTTGCTCATGAACTTACAGAGCAGCAGACGGATCCGCTGGACCCATACTGTAAAAAGCCTTTAACACTACACCCGTTTCGGGAACCACAAGGGATGAATAGCAATCTGCTTTCATCCCTTTTTTATTAGAATACCCTACAGGGATTTCTCATACCAAGGGCAAGTAACCCTGACAATTATCATGTTTTTTGAAGGCACCCAGTTATAGCTTTGAAAGAAAGTTATAGCCATGTGCCATCTCGTTGAAAAATATAATGTACCCGGGCCCCGTTATACCAGCTATCCGACCGTACCCTATTGGGATGTCGAAAACTTTTCAGGCTTAGGCTGGGAACAAGCGGTCATCAAGAGTTACCAACAAAACAAGGAAGAGGGACTCAGTATCTACGTTCATCTGCCTTTTTGCGAGAGCTTGTGTACCTTTTGTGGCTGTCACAAACGGATCACCAAAAGGCATGAGGTCGAAGTGCCTTACATCAAGGCAGTGGTAAAAGAATGGCAATTGTATGGTGAACTCTTTTCCGGTCGCCCAGTCATCAAGGAACTCCACCTAGGTGGTGGAACACCTACTTTTTTCACACCAGAAAATTTAACCCGGTTAATTGAGGGGCTCATACGGAATTCAACGATACATCCTAAGGCAGAGTTTAGTTTTGAGGGGCATCCCAACAATACCACAACAGCTCATTTAAAGGCATTGTATGACCTGGGATTTCGGAGGGTAAGCTTCGGTGTTCAAGATTACAATCCCAAGGTCCAACGTGCCATCAACCGCATACAACCCTTTGAGAAAGTAAGGGAGGTAACCCAAATGGCACGACAAATGGGGTATACCTCTGTAGGGCACGACCTAATTTACGGCTTACCGTTCCAAACCCTTGATGATGTAAAAAATACCATTGTTCGCACCCAAGAACTCAGTCCGGACCGGATCGCTTTTTACAGCTATGCCCACGTGCCATGGCGCAAAGGCAATGGACAACGAGGCTATCGCACCGAGGACCTTCCAAATCCTGAAGAAAAACAAAATCAGCATGAGCTAGGGAAGCGATGGTTGCTGGGAATGGGTTACAAACATATTGGCATGGATCATTTTGCATTGGGCACAGACAGTCTTTACGAGGCTCTCAAAAAAGGCAGTTTACATAGAAACTTCATGGGCTATACCGCATCAAAAACCCAGTTGATGATCGGTCTGGGGGTTTCAAGCATCAGTGATAGCTGGCATGCCTTCGCTCAAAATGTAAAAAGTATTGAAGAATACCAACACCTGGTAGATCATGATGTAATTCCGGTTTATCGCGGTCATCTTTTAAACCAGGAGGATGAAATCATCCGAAAACATATTCTGAATCTTATGTGTCATTTTGAGACTTCATGGACGTTGCATGAAAACAGCCTCATCGCAATGCCAAAAATTTTGGATGGTTTAAAGGAACTTGAAGCTGATGGCCTTGTGGTGATTGGAAATGATTCCCTTAGGGTTACAGAAAAGGGGCGACCCTATATCCGGAACATTGCAATGGCCTTTGACTTGAAATTACAACGCAACCGATCCGAAAAACGTTTATTTTCAATGACGGTATAAATAGTTCACTCCAGAGGAGTGTCAATAAAATTGTATTTATTATGATAGCTAATCCCTTAACTATTTGATTATGGAAATTCGAAACTTACACATGGATGGTTGTTTGGAGGTTCTGGCCAACAATTATGTGGGCCGATTGGGCTATATATATGGTCAAGGCCCATTTATCATACCCATTACCTACTACCACGACCCTGAGGAAAAATGCATCATCAGCTATGCAGCTGAAGGCCATAAACTTTTTGCAATGCGCCAGTACAATAAGATAGCACTTCAAGTTGATGAAATCACAACCATACAAAATTGGAGATCGGTATTGGTGCAGGGGCGGTATGAAGAATTGGAAGGAAGCGATGCAAAATTTTACCTGCATAAGTTCGCCAAGGGCGTACAAGATGTTTTGGCCACCAAAGACAAAGAGACGCCAAAATTCATTAAGGATTTTTCGAGTAAACTTGACACGAGAGGCCTACCCATCGTATACCGCATGCATATTGACGATATTTCAGGAAAGATTCGAGAAAACTAGGGTGGCTTACCAAACCACAAGAAAAAACAAAACGATTCCTAGGGTTGGTGGCATTCCATATCAGCTGCTACCATTTCTTGGGTTATGGGTTGTGGTGACACATAGGGAATACCGAGACCAAGTCCTCGCACAATGAACAATAGCCCGATGATAAATACAAAAACCGGCACCAATTTTCGAATCTTTGACTTCACCCTCCCACTAAAGAGGGTACTGGCATAGACTACCGAGGTCATTAAGGGTACCGTGCCCAGACCGAATAAAATCATATACATACTTCCTTGTACTGGGGTGCCAAAGGCGATGGCACCAAACAATGCAACATAGACCAATCCACAGGGCAAAAAACCATTTAAAAATCCAATTGTTAAAAAGGTGTCCGGACTTTGTTTTTTAAGTGTGGCACCCAATTTTGATTTCATTTTTGAAACGAATTTATATAAGGGGCTGACCCATCTAAAACCTGCATAGAATTTGGAGGGAACCACAACCAACAAAATCATCAGAACCCCTATACCAATAGATAATTTCTGTTGAAATCCGAACAGCTGTAACCCCTTACCAACCAGACCGAACGCAAACCCCATAAGGGCATACGAAAACAAACGGCCCAAATGATATAGGGATAATTGGAGTACTTTTTTATAGGGCTGGGTTCTACTCAGGGGAAGCATAAAGGCGATTGGACCGCACATGCCCAGGCAGTGCAAGCTGCCCAACAAACCCAAAACCAATGCAGATGCCATCATACTCAATAGCTTATCTTTTCCTTATGTAGAAAGGTTTCCCCTTTATAGTACCAGGCAATGGCAATGTCCCATCGACCGTCAATTAAGCTATCGTCAGGTATAAGCAAATGTGAATTGGACAAACTTATAGGAAAGTTTACATCCAAGTGCCTATTCGACGGCCGGTACAGGGACACTTTACCTGTGATGTGTTTGGGTTCAAAATTTTCTGGAAATTCGATCCGCAATCCATTATCTGATTTTTTCACCTTCAATTTAGCATCGAATTTCACTGAGTTTTTCTCGGCATCGATCTTCTCTTGATAGGCCAATTCTTCCTTGTAATACGTATTGGAAACCAACTCATGATTGGCATTATGATCTAGGCTTAATCGAATTACGAAATACATGATAAAGGAGATAAAGGCAATAAATGCCAGTACAATTCCCGTTCCCCAATTTAGTTTCATACCCATTCTTTTAGTTATAACTGCGCGGTGCCAAAAATTGCGTATTGGTCGTTTCAATCAATTCATTACCGCTGTACACCCCTATTTTTAAATTATCCTTATTGCCTGTTAAGGCCGAATTATTGATTTCGATAAATAAGGTGCCTTCTGCCAAATCTTGGGCAGGCACATGAAACGCATCTACCGCTACCATACGAATTTGCCCTTTATGTGAAAGCAGCTTAAAACGAACATTCTCGATATCCTTTGTGGTCTTATTTACCAATTTATAGGTGAAGACATTACTAATTATATTATCGGCCTTCCGTTCATACAATTGTCCGGGTAGCCTGTAAATGTTGGCTTCCAAATCATTCCTAAGAAACAACATGCCCACCAGTAAGCCTACCAAAATGGTCAACACGGCGGCATAGCCCTTCATCCGAGCGGTGAACCGAAATTTCTTTTTAGCACTTATTTCTTGTTCACTCGCATAGCGAATCAATCCTTTTGGTCTGTTGATGCGCTCCATGATATGATCACATTCATCAATGCAGGCTGTACAGTTCACACACTCCAATTGTGTGCCGTTACGTATATCGATACCCGTCGGACAAACATGTACACATTGAAAGCAATCAATACAATCGCCAAAACCTAAGGCATTCCTGTCTTCACCTTTTCTAAATTTCTTTCTCCCATTTTCGCTTTCCCCTCGCTTATGATCATAGGCCACAACTATAGACTTTTCATCCAACAGTACCCCTTGTAGCCTGCCATAGGGACATGCAATTATGCAAACCTGCTCGCGAAACCAGGCAAAAACAAAATAGAAAACAGATGTAAAAATCAATAGGGGGACCATCGTACCCAAATGGGCCATAGGACCATCACTTATATACCGTAAGAGTTTGTCACTCCCAATGAGGTAGGCCAAAAAGACATTGGCAATAAGAAAGGAAATAATGAAAAAAACAGACCATTTCAATAATCTTTTTCGAATCTTTTTCGAATTCCAAGGGGCTTTCTGTAGTCGAATTTGTGCCCCTCTATCGCCATCAATCCAATATTCTATTCGGCGAAAGACCATTTCCATAAAAATGGTTTGAGGACACATCCATCCGCAAAAAAGTCGGCCAAATCCAACCGTAAAAAGCGCAACAAAGACGACCCCGGTAATCATCGAGATGACGACCAAATGAAAGTCTTGTGGCCAAAACGGAAACCCAAAAATATTGAAGCGGCGCTCAAGTACGTTAAAGAGTAAAAATTGGTTGCCGTCAACTTTTATAAAAGGTGCTGAAAAAAGAAAAGCCAAAAGAACATAGCTCACCCATTTTCTGTATTCATAATACCTGCCACTAGGTTTTTTAGGATAAATCCAAGCCCTCTTCCCTTCTTCCGTTACCGTTGCGATCGAATCTCTAAAATTGTCTTCCATTGCTTTCGCTTCAATTGCCCTTTACACCACCTTAGGCATAGCGCATTCCTATGAAGGTTCGTACCATCCTAATTTGGGTTTACCGAGACTGTGGAGTCTTTCGCTTGCTCAATGATCTTTTCTTCTTCAGGAGCATCGGGATCCACCCAAATTTCACCTTCTGGTGCTTTTGGATCGGCAGGTTCGGTGCCCTGAAACTGTAAAAGGTAACTGGCCACCTGGGCCATTTCCACAGGTTTTAGGCTATTTTTCCAAGCCACCATGCCTTTTCCGTCACGACCGCCCTCAGATATGGTTCGAAACACATTTTTAATGCCACCCCCAAGGATCCAATACTCATCGGTCAGGTTGGGTCCAATTCCACCACCTCCATCAGCCATATGACATACCACACAGTTCATGGTGAAGATTTTCTCGCCAGCCTTTAGATCCGATGCATCGGTCAATAACGCCACTGTATTGACATCAACCAGGTTTTTAGCGGTTCTCTTGTATTCTTCAATGGCGATTCGCGCTTCGGCCACCTGGTTTTCATATTCTTCCGCCTGTGTATAATCATTTACGATATGAAATCGTACGAGGTACACCACACCGAATAGTATGGTAGCATAAAACATATACACCCACCAAGGTGGCAATACATTGTCAAGTTCTCGAATACCGTCGTAATTATGGTCGAGCACAATCTCACCTTCCCTTTCAATAGACTTGCTTCGTGTTAATTGTTGGTATATTTTTTTGCCCCATGTCCATTCCCATTTCTTATTCTTTTCGGCCAGATAACGTTCTTGGGCCTCTTTGGAAAGTGTTTGAAACATGATCCTTTCAATTGCCTGAACAATCAGCTCAACAGCAATCAACAACAGCAATACCAGCAGTAGAAAAAGCTGGGTGATCGGATAGGCCATAAAGGCGGGTTGATCTCCGGAGTCAATAAAGTATTCCATTAAACCAAACGCAATAAAGAACAGCAGTGTGACTCGTAACCACCATGGAATTCTAGATATCATAATCTTGTTTTTTGTTGGTTATCTTCTTCTAAGGGCAATTCTCCCATCTCTTTGATATGTGATTTTGAAGCGGTAAATACCCACCAAAACAATAAGGTGAAAAACACAAAAAAGATGAGTAAGGAAATCATGGGGTATGTGGCCACCCCATCAATACTTTCCATATGGTTTTTAACAAATTTCAACATGGCTATTTGTTTTGTGATATTAGTTCTTCGGTCTCTTGTACTTTTATATCTGTACCCAATCGCTGCAGGTAAGCAATAAGCGCAACAACTTCTCGATCTCTCATTTCAATAAATTCCTGTCCATTTTCTTGCGCGTATTTTTTATCTGCCTCGTAGGTCCTTGCAAACTCAGGATCCTCATATAGGTTCTGTTCGATTTGGGTCGCCTGAACCTCCATAAGTTCTTGGGCATTGCCAATCTCCTCATCGGTATAAGGAACACCCAATTTGACCATTGCCCTCATTTTAGCTTCAATACCACTGCGGTCATGTTCATTGCTAACCAACCATTGGTAAGCCGGCATGATAGATCCAGCAGATGTACTCTGCGGATCATACATATGATTCAAGTGCCAATTGTCAGAGTATTTGCCCCCTATTCTATGTAAATCAGGACCGGTTCGTTTACTACCCCATAAAAACGGATGATCATAGACGAACTCACCCGCCTTCGAATACTCACCATACCGTTCTACCTCGCTGCGGAAAGGCCTGATCATTTGCGAATGACAACTCACGCAACCCTCACGGATATACAAGTCTCTACCTTCCAACTCCAAAGGAGTGTAGGGTTGTACACTGGCGATGGTAGGTATGTTCGATTTCACCAATAGGGTGGGTATAATTTGAACGATCCCCCCAATCAAAATGGCAATTGTGGCCAAAACTGTAAGCTGAACTGGTTTTCTTTCCAACCAGGTGTGCAAGGTCTCTCCTACCAATCTCCTTTTTGAGACCCGCTTTAATTCAGGTGCTTCGGCCATTTCATCTTCAACGGCACTCCCTCTTTTAATGGTGACAACAACATTATAGATCATGATGAGCATCCCGATGATAAATAGGGTTCCTCCAATTGCCCGCATCCAATACATTGGGATGATCTGTTGTACGGTTTCCAAGAAATTACCATACACCAAACTTCCATCGGGGTTAAACTCCTTCCACATCAACGCTTGGGTAAATCCGGCGACATACATAGGAAGTGCATACAAAATGATACCCAATGTCCCAATCCAAAAATGAAGGTTGGCCAATCCTTTGGAGTAAAGCCTGGTCTTATACATTTTAGGGACTAAAAAGTAAATCATACCAAAGGTCAAAAAGCCATTCCACGCCAATGCACCCACGTGTACATGGGCAATGACCCAGTCGCTGAAATGCGCAATTGCATTAATGTTCTTTAACGATAGCATTGGGCCTTCAAAAGTGGCCATACCGTAACCGGTGATCGCTACGACCATAAATTTTAAAACCGGGTCGGTACGCACCTTATCCCAGGCACCCCGTAAGGTCAAAAGACCATTGATCATACCTCCCCATGAGGGTGCGATCAACATGATCGAAAACACGACCCCAAGGTTCTGCGCCCAATCGGGCAAGGATGAATAGAGCAAATGGTGTGGTCCGGCCCATATGTAGATGAAGATCAAGGACCAAAAATGCACAATGGATAGGCGGTAAGAATACACCGGCCTATTGGCTGCCTTGGGCACAAAATAATACATCAAACCCAAAAAAGGAGTGGTCAAGAAAAAGGCCACAGCATTGTGCCCATACCACCATTGGACGAGGGCATCTTGAACCCCGGCGTAAACAGAATAACTCTTGAGCGCGGTCACGGGCAATTCCAAGCTGTTGAATATATGCAGTACGGCAACTGTTACAAATGTGGCCAAGTAAAACCAGACAGCAACATAAAGGTGGCGTTGCCTCCTTTTGAGAATCGTTCCGATCATATTCCAACCGAAAACGACCCAAACTACCGCGATGGCAATATCAATTGGCCATTCGAGCTCGGCATATTCCTTGGAGGTAGTGATACCCAACGGCAGGGTAATGGCTGCCGCCACAATGATGAGCTGCCAACCCCAAAAATTAATATTGCTCAGAGCATCACTGAACATCCTGGCCTTTAAAAGGCGCTGTAAGGAGTAGTAAACCCCGGCGAAAATTGCATTCCCAACGAAGGCAAAAATAACGGCGTTGGTGTGCAATGGACGTAATCGGCCGAAGCTTAACCACGAGATGCCATCTGTAATGTTGGGAAATAAAAACATGAAGGCCAACAAAAGGCCTACCACCATACCCACAACTCCCCATAACATGGTGGCATAGAGAAATTTTTGTACGATTTTATTATCGTAGTGAAATTGCTGTACTTCCATAATTACTCAGTTTGACTTTTATTTTGGTTGTTGTTCTTCGTATTCTCTTTTACCAGTTCGTCTTCGAAAAGCATGCGAACTGAAGGGGTATATGAATCATCATACTGCCCACTTTTGACGGTGAAGATGAAGGCTACAAAAAAGAATATAGCCACACATACGCTTATGCTCAATAACACATAAATTACGCTCATACCTAATTGAATTCGGATGTAAAACTATAAGGGTGCCAACTCACAAAAAATGACATTTATCAGCTTTTTAATTTTCTTGACAGCATGTTCATGGCAAGGGTTGTAAAAACCACAATGCTAATGGAACTCAGAGGCATCAAGATTGCAGCTATTACTGGCTTCAACTGACCGGTAACCGCGAAATACAAGCCTGTGATATTATAAAGGAGCGAGAGTAAAAAACTCCATTTTATGACGATCGTCGCCTGTTTCGAAAGGTGAAGAAACCGATCAAGCAAGTTGAATTTCTTGGCATCCAAAATGGCATCGCAGGCCGGTGAAAATACATTTACATCTTCAGAAATGGCAACCCCGACATCACTTTGTGCCAAGGCTCCAGCATCATTCAAACCATCACCTATCATCATTACCACACTGTGTTGCTGCGCACTTTTAATGAATGCCAATTTGTCTTGGGGTTGCTGATTAAAAAACATGGGGAATTGAAAAGGAAACATTTTCTCAAGATGATTCTTTTCGCCATCATGGTCACCCGACAAAATCACGAGGTTAAAATCGTTCCGAAGTTTTTTGAAAAGCCTTACCAAGCCATCGCGATACTTGCTCTTGAACACAAATCGCCCCTTATAGCCTTCTTGGGTACCAATATGTACCGCTGTCTCTGATTGCCGAGAGATTGCTTGTCCCAGATAGTGGGCAGAGCCGACCTTCATAGAACAACTGCCCACGGTTCCCTGAACACCCTTACCTGTGTTTTCGGTAAAATCGTCGAGGGTCATGATCTCATAATCGTCCAAAATTCCATAGAGCTCTCTACTTAAGGGATGATTGGAAGCCCTTAAGGTGTTTTTTAAAAGCGAAGCTTCCTCATTCGAAAGCTCCATACCCTCATAAACAATTGCATTCCCCGCATTTGAGGTTAGGGTACCGGTCTTATCAAACACCAATGTATCGACCTTGGCCAAGCGCTCAATGGTATTGGCATCTCTCAGATAAAACCCTTTTCGGCCAAAGATTCGAAGCAGATTGCCCAAGGTAAAGGGGGCTGCCAAAGCAATGGCACACGGACATGCGATAATGAGTACCGCCGTAAAGACATTTAATGCCATTGAGGGGTCGTACCATAACCAAAAAGAGGTGGCCATTGTTGCTATGCTTAGCACAGCGATCGTAAACCGTTTCCCAATGGCGTCGGTTAACGATTGAAACTCACTTGCCTTGTTTTTTGAAAAAGCCGAATTGCTCCATAGTTGGGTCAAATAACTTTGCGAAACAGACTTAAGGGCTTCCACCTCGAGCACCGAACCCAACTGTTTTCCACCTGCAAAAAGTTTGTCTCCTGATGTTTTCGGAACAGATTCGGATTCACCAGTTACAAAACTGTAATCAATATGCGCCCTACCTTGAACCAGCAGGCTATCAACGGGTATGATTTCTTGATTGCGAACCAGAAGCCGATCCCCTTGTTGTATGGCATGGATTTCTACATTTTCTTCGACACCATCTTCCCTGATTTTGGTTACACCTATAGGAAAATAAGATTTATAATCCCGTTCAAAGGACAGGTGGGCATACGTTTTTTGTTGGAAAAAACGGCCCACTAAAAGAAAGAACACGAGCCCCGTAAGACTGTCAAAGAATCCAGAACCAAGATCAAATAGAACATCTACGGCACTTCTTAAAAAAAGGGTCAATATTCCCAGGGCAATTGGCACATCGATGTTCAATATCTTAGAGCGCAGCCCTTTAAGGGCAGCACTAAAATAATCGCGAGCGGCATAAAAAACCACCGGAAGTGAAAACGCAAACATTAGCCCTCTGAAAAAGGGTTTGTATTGGTCAAGCCAAAACTCTTGCACCTCAAAATACTCGGGAAACGAAAGGAGCATCACATTACCGAATGAAAATCCCGCAACCCCCAATTTGTAGATTAAGTCACGGCTTACCCTTTTCTTGGCCTTGGAATAATCTTCAAGGGCAATCGAAGGTTCATAACCTATACGGGCCAATAGCATGGCCAATTCTTTTAATTTCAAGTTGTCCTTCTCGAAAGTGATACGCACCCTACGTTTCGGAAAATCGACCATAGAACTTTTGACCGAGGCATGTAAACGACCCAGGTTCTCCAATACCCAAATACATGAACTGCAATGCATATGTGGAATATGGAATTCCACCACCTGAATACCCTCTTCGTTAAAATCCAAAAGTTTCTCGACAACTTCTTGGTTATCCAAAAAATCATAGGCATTCGAAACTTCTTTAGGTGTTGCCCCAGCTGCGGCTTGTAAATCGTAATAGCTTTCAAGTCCGTTGACTTGAAAAATTTCATACACCGTTTTGCATCCGTTACAACAGAAATCCTTATCATCAAATCGAACGGCAGTACGATTGCAAGAATCACCACAATGGAAACAAGTTGCCGCCATATCATTTTACTTATACCTTGGGCAAAGGTGGCGGCAATAATTTCCTAAAAACATGATAATTATCAGGTTTGCGAATTCGTTTGACCCTTACCTTTGTAGCATCAGGTATAAACGTTATGGAAAGCAGATGTGAAAATTGTATCATTCGACAGTTCAATGCGCTGCGAGCAATGAACAAGGAAGAACTAAAGAAGGTTTCCGACTCGAAAATCACCAAAAAGGTCAAAAAAGGTGAAGCTCTTTTTGAGGAAGGGGAAAAACTCAATGGTGTTTATTGTGTTCGTGACGGTGTTTCCAAGCTTTCTAAGTTAAGTGCCAATGGTAAAGATCAAATCGTAAAATTGGCCACCAAGGGAGAAGTGATGGGGCAACGCTCGGTAATTGCCCAAGAATCAACCAACTTATCTGCTGTCGCGGTAAGTGATATGGAAGTTTGCTTTATCCCAAAAGAAAGTATCAGTACCACCTTACATACCAACCCAAATTTCACCCTTGAGGTATTACGTCATATGGCCCATGATCTAAAGGAAGCCGATGATGTTATTGTCAATATGGGGCAAAAAACGGTGAAGCAACGAATTGCCGAAGCTTTTTTATACCTCCGAAATTTCGGCGTCGATGATGAAGGTTTTTTTAAGGTAACGCTTTCTCGAGAAGACATCGGCAACGTTGTGGGTACGGCCACCGAGTCTGCCATCAGGATTATTTCAGAATTTAAAAAGAAAGGGCTCATCATCGCTTCAGGAAAAAAATTGGGTGTCAAGGATGAGAAAAAACTCCGAGACTTGGCAGAAGGGTTCTAAAAATCAATCAAAACCTGATAATTATCATAGTATTACCCTAATGGGGCCGCTACTTTTATCCCATCTTAAAAAATTGGGATGAAACGAATTTTAATACCAACGGACTTTTCCAACAATGCATGGAATGCCATTTGCTACGCCGTACAATTGTTCAAAGACCAAGAATGTGAATTTTTCTTGTTGAACACCTATACCCCTGTCATTCCCAGTAGCCGTTTTATGGCGCCAATGACCAACGCGGTGCGCATCGAAGATGCGATAAGGGAGTCTTCAGAAAATGGATTGCAGCATACCGTAGCCCGCATTCAAAAAGAATATCCTAATGACAAGCATTCGTTTGAAACAATATCGTCATTCAACCTATTGGTAGACGAGGTTAAAGATGTGGTGGAAAGCCATGGTATAGCATTAATCGTTACGGGAACAAAAGGTGCTTCCGGAATGGAAGAGGTGTTTATGGGCAGCAATACAGTTCAAATTATCAAGAGCACAAAAAAATGCCCCATATTGGCCATCCCACAGCATTTCGAATTTACTACGCCATCTGAAATTGCCTTTGCCACCGATTTTTACCGTTTCTATTCCCAATCGGAATTACAACCCCTGCTGAATATGGCCAAATCTTTCAAGGCCACTATTCGCATCGTGCATGTGCAATACAAGATAAAGGCCTTATCTGAATTGCAGCAATTTAATCTCAATATGCTAAGAAAGTATTTTGCCGGGGTGGCACATTACGTGCATACCGTTTCAGAACTTACTTCGGTGTCCCATACCTTAGACGTATTCTCCAAAGAATTGGATATTCACCTATTGGCCATGTTGCATTATCAGCATAGCTATATGGAAAAAATGACCCGAGAGCCTATTGTCAAGCGAACCGCTTTCCATACGCAAATACCTCTTTTGGTGATTCCGGAACTGAGTATGGACCTCATGGATAATAGTACCAAACAACGTAAGGCAGAAGTTATCTAAACTTTTCATTTTCTTGGGCAATCGGATTATCTTCATAGAAATCATCAAAGGTTTTAGAAGTGACATAGGTATCGGTCAGCACCCGATATACCATGTACATCACAAATCCTTGTCCAAAAACTGTGAGGTAAAAAATCCAATTGAAGGGTAAATTCATGCTGGCCATAATCGTTAATGCAATCAACATAAAGGAGGTAAAAGCGACGACGGCCATTGCTGAAGTTTTCATAGTAAAATTTTTAGGAGAAGTTACTATGCTTTTGGCACTTCGAGAAGCATTTAACAAGAACTTATAAAATCAAAAGCCCCAAACCATGGTTTGGGGCGCTCTATGCTTCTGTAGAACCTTAGAAGGTCCTTTTATGAAGACCGCTATTTTTTTGCTCTTATTTCCCGTACCCTTTGACTAGATCAAAAATCCAAGGATAATCAACACATTGACCACAACACTGGTTAAAAGCAATCTGAATATCAAGATGGGTTTTTGCAAGGTAAGGATCGCTGCGTTATGAATGCTGCATACAATTACAGATACCAAAACCAAAGCCATAGCGAACAGACCATTGGCCATACTCAACGAAGCCAAAATAGCGATTGCGCCGAGACAGGTCGAAAGTACAATGCCCAGACTCGAATAGCCTGAAACATTTTCAATAAAGTCTTTTTGAAGATTTGATAAAGTTGTCATTGCCGATAGTTTTATAATTCTATCCAAAACTACCTAGGGCATGCGTCCTATTTCATGACTTTTATCAGTTTTCAGAAAAAGGCATAAAAAAACCCAACACTAAGTTGGGTTTGTACCTCGGGTGGGAATCGAACCCACACTCCCGAAAGAACTGGATTTTGAATCCAGCGCGTCTACCAGTTCCGCCACCGAGGCTTTTTGCGGACTGCAAAGCTAAAAAATAATTTTAATCCGAAAACTAAAATTAGCTGTATTTATACTTTCGCAACCCGATTAAATTTTTAAATTTGCACCTCCTTAAAAAGAAGGAGCCCAATAGGTTAATCAACAATAGGTTAGAATGCCATACCAAGTACCAGAACCAAAGATTTTTGCCTGTACACAGAGCACTGCTTTAGGTGAAAAAATTGCTGAAAAGTTTGGCGCCGAATTGGGCAAGGTGAAATTCTCGCGATATAGTGATGGTGAATTTCAACCCTCTTTTGAGGAATCGATTCGTGGCGCCCGAATTTTTATTATCGGTTCTACCAATCCAAGTTCTGAAAATTTAATGGAAATGTTGTTGATGCTTGATGCTGCCAAGCGCGCTTCAGCAAGGCATATAACAGCGGTAATGCCCTACTTTGGTTGGGCGCGTCAAGACAGGAAGGATAAACCCCGCGTGCCCATTGCGGCCAAATTGGTTGCTAAAATGTTGGAAACCGCCGGGGCCACCCGTATCATCACCATGGATTTGCATGCCGATCAAATTCAAGGATTTTTTGAAAAACCGGTGGATCATTTATTTGCCTCCACCTTGTTTTTACCCTATTTAAAGGGTTTAAATCTTGAAAACCTGTGCATCGCCTCACCTGATATGGGAGGATCAAAAAGGGCCTATGCTTATTCAAAGGCTTTGGAAAGCGATGTTGTCATTTGTTACAAGCAACGTGCAAAGGCCAATGTCATTTCACATATGGAACTCATAGGTGAAGTAAAGGGCAAAAATGTCGTTTTGGTAGATGATATGGTCGACACGGCAGGTACCTTGACGAAGGCCGCAGATTTGATGATGGAACGTGGTGCATTGAGTGTCAGGGCAATTACAACACATGGGCTTCTCTCCGGTGAAGCTTATGAGCGCATAGAAAAATCAATGTTGCAGGAACTGATCATTACAGATTCGATTCCTTCAAAAAATAATAGTAAAAAAATAAAGGTTTTGACTTGTTCGGGTCTTTTTGCCGATGTCATGCATCGCGTGCACCATAACACCTCAATAGCCTCGAAATTTTTAATGTAGTCTATAATTAGACGTTTTAATATTAATCTTAAATTATATAATGAAGTCAATTACAATCAAAGGATCCCAAAGAGAAAGCGTGGGCAAGGCATCGACCAAAGCCTTACGTAATGCTGGAAAGGTCCCTTGCGTGCTGTACGGAGGGGAAACACCAGTGCATTTTTCAGCTGATGAAATCGCATTTAAAAATCTGGTTTACACCCCCAATGCACACACTGCTGTGATTGAGTTGGAAAGTGGTGAAAAGTTTGATGCCGTTATGCAAGACATCCAATTTCACCCTGTAACCGATAAAATACTGCATATCGATTTCTATCAGTTGTTTGAAGATAAACCGGTAACCATGAGGATTCCTGTTCGTTTGGAAGGTAATTCACCTGGTGTTCGAAACGGTGGAAGACTGCTTTTCAGAAAAAGAAAATTGGAAATCAAGGCCTTGCCAAAAGATTTGCCCGACTTTTTCAACGTTGATATATCAAAATTGAAAATTGGTGAAAACATTGCTGTCGAATCGTTGCTTAGCGATGATTTCACGATTCTCCATCCTGATTCAACAGTGGTTGTACAAGTGAAAACGCAACGTACCGCTGTTGTTGTTGACGACGAGGATGAAGAAGGCGAAGAGGGCGCTGAAGGAGGTGATGCTACAGCAGCTGAAGCTCCGGCAGCAGACGCACCGGCCGAGGAAAGCGCGGAATAAACAAAACACGCATTCAAAAAAGCATCCCCAAACTGGTTTTGGGGATGCTTTTGTATTTTCGAACAAATTTTGACCATGTTTCGATGGCTTTATGCGCTCTTTTCAACAGACCAAATTCTACTCAAAGAAACTGATGCCATGAAAAAATTCTTGATTGTGGGCCTGGGCAATATTGGGGAAGATTACGTGGATACCCGACACAATATTGGATTTCAAATTTTAGACGCCTTGGCTGCTCAGGAAAATTTGGATTTTGAAACGGCCAAACTGGGTGATCTGACCACCTTTAAGTACAAAGGCCGATCAGCCCTTTTGTTGAAACCTGCCACCTATATGAATTTAAGTGGCAAGGCGGTGCGCTATTGGATCGACAAAGAAGGAATTCCCCTTGAAAACGCACTCATTATTACCGATGATATCAACCTACCCTTTGGTGCCCTACGTCTAAAGACAAAGGGTAGCGACGGCGGCCACAATGGTCTTAAAAGCGTTCAAAATCTTTTGCAAACTTCGAATTACAATAGGTTTCGATTTGGGGTTGGTGCCGAATTCAGTAAAGGTCAACAAGTAGATTACGTGTTGGGCAAATGGAATGATGATGAAAACCGGGCGCTTCCTGAACGTCTTAAAAAGTCAACAGCGCTTGTACGGTCATTTATTTTCGCTGGAACAAAAAATACCATGAACCAATTCAACGGTACTTAAAGCACCTTAAAGTCAAACACGCCCGAATCAGAAGTATTACCCTGGGCATCAACCGTTACAACTTTCCAATAATAGGTTGTTCCTGAAACAACGGAGACCTCAGTTTGCATGGTGCCTGACCCAATGCTCGACAATAGGTTTTCTGGAGGGTTCTGTTCCGAAAAATACACCTCAAACCGATCAATATCATCCTCAACATCAGCACCAATCCAAGATAATTCAACTCTATCCATAGTATCGGGCAGCACAGTTGCGCCAGCTTTTGGGCTCAGTATTTGAGCTGGAAAAGGCGCATAGCTGAGCTGGGCGCCCTCATTATAAAAGAGCCAGTTTTCACTGGTAGCCGTTTGACTTGATTTATCGTTGGTGGAGCTCACGGACCATGAGAAGGGCGTTCCCTTGGCGATGGATAGGTTCGCTGATGTTGCAACTGTAGCAATGGATTGGGATACGTTGGTAGTAAGATTAACGACGCTCAAGGTATACAAATCAGTATTGGCAGCAGGTTGCCATTCAAAAGTCACCTGACTCAAATTGGCATTTATACTTTGGCCGGTGGTACATTCAGAATTCTGAAGTGGAAATACCAGTAGTGCTGCCTCTGGAGCGGGTGGAGGACCATCATCTCCACCACAACCAATCATCAAAAGTGATACAAGAAGGAACAGAAATCTTTTCATCTTTTAATCACTTTAAAGGTGCTGTTGGTCTCTTCACCCAATAGTTTTACAAAATAGATTCCAGGTGGGCTCCCCTCGAAATCGATTTGAATCTCATTCCCTGATGCAATGCTTCTTCTACGGTTCACCAATCTGCCATCTATGGTAAAAATTTCAACAAAAATTGGCGCCCCATCAGTTGCAGGGAACGATACAGTGGCTGAATCAATTACAGGGTTGGGAAACAAGACAAAATTGCCCGCAACCTGAAACGACGCTTCATAAGTACCCTGACAAGGCAAATTGGTAAATACTTTTAAGGTATTGGTCCCATTTTTTAAATCTAATAATACCCGCGATTCCAAGGCCTGTAAGACGACTCCATTTAATTCGATATTGTACAAGGAACCTCCTTCAAGTTCGATTTGGAGTTGTGACCGACTTACCAAGGTTGTACCTACGGTAAGCTCATCGGGTTCATCCAACACAATATCAAAACATTGTTCCCGGTAATTTACGGTGCCATCCGATCCGTTTATACATAGCGCGTAACTTCCTGCCTGAAGATTTTCAAAACTTGTCATATCTGAAAAAACTGCAGTCTCATTCACAGCGCCACCAATTAGGGTAACGGTATAATCCAATGCCGTATCCATGGCCGTAATTAGAATGCGACCATCATTATTGGTTCTACAGCTTTCACTGGAAATCTCAATCTGAAAATTATCGACCGCAAAATCATTTAATGGGCAACCGTTGGTGTCAACAGCAACCCCTTTAGGCGTTCCTAGGCAAAGGTCATCGCCATCATCAAATACCCCATCTCCATCATCGTCAGGCCTGAAAATTCCCTCGGCACATACCTCCAGCGAAAAGGAAACCAAAGATCCCCCGTCGGAAGGTGCTGTATCTTCAATTTGTAGTGTCCAATCACCTAAAGTTGATTCACCTTTGAAGGCAGCCAATGAACCCAAAGGTTGAACGACACCACTTATGGCTGGGTTACCCAAACAATTGAGCATGCTTCCGTCGTCATCAAATACGGCATTGATATTATTTAAACTGCCACATGTATTTGAGGTCAACACTGTTTTGGTGCCCGAAGGGGAAATTAAACTGATGATCAAATCCTCTAAAAACGAATGGTTCAATTCCAATCGCACATTGACATCGTGCACGGTCAGATCCTCAACAAAAGTGACCGTCGAAGTAACGGTTGGAGTTCCTTGTTCTGCTATTTCGATGGGTAAAAAGTCAGCAGAAAGTGTTTTACAATCAACCTGGCTCGTAGTAAAGCTAAAAGTGTTCCCAAAGGTGCCGCTGCCACAACTATTTTTTGGCCTGACCCTCCAAAAATAATTGGTCTCAGGTTGAAGTAAGGTAGATCTATAAAAATTGGTGGGTACCTCAGCTGATTCGATAAGGTCTGTAAAAAAGGCATCTGACGCAATTTCTATATCATACAAGGTCGTAGTTGATTGCTCTTGCCATTCAAACAAAGGATTAACGGCTGTATTCACTCCCATATTCGAAGGAGCCTGTAACACAACATCTTCGAAGCTGGCATCATATAAATTCATGTTTAGGATCACTTGTTTGGTAACACTGGTTGAAGTGGCCGTAACCGTAATGGGATAGTTCCCTTCTGCAATAGAGCCTGTACCAGAAATTGTGATCTCAACACTGGTGTTGGCCATAGCAGACGACGGAGAAACAGATGCTGTCAAACCTGTTGGCAGATCTACAGAGAATACCGAAGTCTCATTGAACCCACCATACGCCTCATAGTCAAAAGGGATTATCAAGTTGTCAGGTTGGCACACCTCAACATCAAGTCCTTCAAAATCAAGCACCACCGGTGTCTGTTGAATCGTAAAATCTGAGCTGTTAACAGCAAAGAAAATGTTGTTTCGTGCCTTGACCATAAATCGAGCCTGAGTAGTTTCAATTCCCGGTAAAAGGATAGCAGCACTTCCATCGTTTAAAATATTTGCTGCAACCAGGGTCGGAAATGAGTTTCCACCATCGGTTGACAGAAAAATATCTACTGTAGTTGCACCAACGGGGGCCAAGTTGGTGTTGGCCACATCCCAAGTAAGCAGTTGTGTACTCCCGGCCTCATAAGTTTCACCATTGCCTTGTGAGGTCATCACAAACGGACCAGAAGAATTCATCACTTGAACATTCACCTCATCTGATGCTACCTGTCCCCCACCGGTAACATTGTCTCGTACAGTCAGGGCAAAATTCATTTCACGTTCAACATTGGACACCGTTTCCCAAGCTGTGTTAAGGGCGGGTTGGGTTTGGGTCAAGTTGCCCTGTATCACTTGAGCGAGTTTGGGAAAATAACGCATTGCACTGGTTGAAGGCGGCAAAGACCTAAAATTGCTTCCCCCCGGATTATCGGGACCAAAGGTATCCGTAGTGACCACTCCGTCATCAATTTGTTCCCAGGAATAGGTCAAAATATCGGAAACATCAGGGTCGGAAGCACTGCCTGTTAACACAAAGGCCGTTCCCTTAGGAATCACAAAATCGGGTGATGGTGCAATAACCGGTGGCGAATTGGTTAGCGTCTCATTTTGCGCACAGGATGTGGTTTGAATGTAATCTGTTATTTGGACAATGCTATGGTAATGAAAATAATCATCACCGTTGGGCGCAACATTATTGCCGTCAACGATACCAGCGTATCCCATTATCGTTGTGCCACTGGCAGGTTCTGCTTGCACTCCCGTGCCTTCAGACTCAAAAGACCACGTGTGATTGGCCCCAAATTGATGCCCCAACTCATGCGATACATAATCCAAATCAAAGCTGTCACCTTCAGGAATCAAAGCGGAAGAAAAAGCACTACCCTTTCTATTGTCAACACATACCGAGCCAATAAACCCGGCGTTGCCATTATCATTGTCTTCGTGAAAGAGGTGACCCACATCGTAATTGGCTTCTCCAATTATCGAAGTAAGCGTATTTTGTACCTGGGCGTTTAAACTGCCGTTGTAGGGGTCCGTTGAGGCATTGGTGAAAATTACGAGGTCATTGTTTGGCACCAATTCGAGAGTGACACCCAAATCCGTTTCAAAAACTTCATTTACTCGGGTAAGGGTTGCATTGATTGCAGCCAAAGCATCTGCAACGGTACCACCGTGATAAGTGGTATATTCCCCGGTGGTCGAAACCGCTATCCGAAATTTTCTCAATGTTTGATCATCAACCAAAGCTGGTTTAAGATGCAACCTTTCGGGTGCCAGTCCCATGGTGCTGCACACAAAATCCTTTTGTTCCTTTAATTTATCGTTGCGTTGGTATACCAAATACCCATTATCGCTTTTGTCCACTTTTTGAATAAACAGCGCTTGCTCACCATCATAGGGGATGCACATTGCCTGCAATCCCTTATGCGAAATGCTAAAGCGCACCTTTACCGGTTCCGTAACACCAATTCCGGTAAAGGATCTGATCTGCGGGTATTTTTCAGCCAGCGCCTTGTGAAAAACAGGTGTTTCAACAACCCGGAAGGCGGTCAGTTTTCCTTTTTTATTGGGAAAGTATACCACTCCACTTTCATGTGCCGTAATTGATTCGAGCACCTCGGCCAAACTGCTTTTCTCGAGCGCAAAATACCCCACCTGCTTCTCGTCGGCAAGCTTGATGAAACTATTTTGTAGCCGCTGTTGAACTGCGTTCTTTTTCCAATAGTTTTGCTGCCCCTGTGCGCAAAAGCACACCAAAAACATGGTTATTGAAAAAACAAGATGTAACTTAGCTTTCATTCTAAATGGGGCGTTGTAGCAACTAAAAGTAAGCCTTTTTATTATTTCGTTGGTGGAAACAATCCAAGGTATTTCCGAGTTTAATAAATCTGATGCGACCATTGTCACCATTGGTACTTTTGATGGTGTGCATGTAGGTCATCAAACCATATTAAAACGCCTCATAAACAATGCCAAAAAGGAAGGTTTGAAATCTGCAGTTCTTACTTTTTTCCCACACCCAAGAATGGTGCTTCAAAAAGATTCCGATTTAAAACTGTTAAATACACTCGAAGAAAAGAAGCAAATACTGGAATCCCTAGGACTTGATTATTTGGTTGTTCACAAGTTCACCAAAGAGTTTTCAAGGCTATCGGCCACCGACTTTGTACGTGATGTGCTGGTGAACCGGTTGAAGGTGAAAAAAATAATCATAGGATACGACCATCGTTTTGGTCGCAACCGAAACGCCAATATCAAGGATCTGGTAGCTTTTGGAGAAACTTTTGATTTCTCGGTTGAGGAAATTCCGGTTCAAGAAATTAATGAAGTCTCTGTTAGTTCGACCAAAATACGAAATGCCATTATCGAGGGCGATATGCCCACGGCCAATAATTATTTGGGTTATAACTTCATCATTACAGGTTTGGTTATTAAGGGCAAGGGGTTAGGCCGAAAACTGGGTTATCCCACAGCAAACATTGAGATTGCCGAAAATTACAAACTGATTCCCAAAAATGGTGTGTATGCCGTGAAGTGTCAAATTTTAGGTCGATTTGTGCATGGTATGATGAATATTGGTGTCAACCCAACGGTGGCTGAAGAGGGTTCGAATGACCCAAAAAAACATATTGAAGTCCATTTTTTCAACCTCGATGAAAACCTCTATGGCCAACAACTTACCATCGAAATTTTAGCTAGGTTAAGGGATGAGCAAAAATTCGAATCGGTTGATCAACTCAGAGACCAATTGGAAAAGGATAAGGAAAATGCATTACATCTAATCTCAACCCACCTTGCTAACTAATTTTCTTTTCAAAAAAATAGACAATGTCCAATTATTGGTTTTCAGGGTATTCTATGGGGTATTGGTATGTTGCGAGTGTTTCGGCGCTATAGGTACCGGTTGGGTCCGAAGAACGTTGGTCGAACCAAAATTCACCTTTTCCTTTATCGGATTTGAATGGCTTCAGCCCTTACCAGGAAACGGAATGTACATTTATTTTCTGGTTATGGGCCTAATGGGCATATTAATTACCCTAGGGTATAAATATCGCTTTAGTGCCTTCACCTTTGCCGTGATGTGGACGGGGGTCTACTTGATGCAAAAAACAGCATACAACAACCACTACTATTTATTAATGCTTTTGGCCTATATCATGGCCTTTTTACCTGCCCATAAAAACCTCTCCCTCGAAGCCCATTTGAATAAATCAATTCGTTCAGATTGGATGTACAATTATGTTCGATGGCTCATTATCTTACAACTGTTCATTGTGTATACGTATGCCTCTGTGGCCAAACTGTATAGTGATTGGTTTGATTACAGCGTTATCGAGGTATTGCTTAGGGGCAAGAAAGACTATTTCTTGATCGGGGAGTTGTTGCAGGAAAAATGGATCCATAAAATGGTGGCTGTTTTTGGAATCTTGTTCGATTTATTGGTAGTACCTGCCCTACTTTGGAAACCCACCCGAAAAATTGCATTTGGGGCCTCGATTTTCTTTCATCTTTTCAACAGTTATGTTTTCCGGATCGGCATATTTCCTTACTTGTCCTTGGCCTTTATTGTTTTCTTTTTTGAGCCCCAAACCATTCGAAATATCTTTTTAAAGCGAAAGCAAGTTGAAATACCCAAGGAAGAGCACAGGCCCAAAAACCAGCAATGGCTGTTGGGTGTATTGGGCATCTACTTTGTAATTCAATTACTTTTACCCCTTCGGCACCATACGTTTCCCGATAATGTTTTGTGGACCGAGGAAGGGCATCGATTAAGTTGGCGCATGATGTTGCGAAGTCGCAATGGAAGTATTGCTGTTGAGGTAGTGGACAAGGCGACCCAACAACGAACGGCTATTAAATTAGATGATTACCTGACCAAAAAACAGCAAAGAAAGGTCGCATGCTATCCTGATTTCACATGGCAATTCGCCCAATACCTTAAAAGGGAATATGCCAAAAACGGCCAAACGATCGAAGTCTATGTGCGGAATCGGGTACGAGTTAACCAAGGTGCTTTTCACGAATTTATTGACCCTAAAGTCGATTTGGCGAACGTTCCATGGAAGCATTTTTCGCACAATGAATGGATTCGTCCTTCACAAACCAAATAATTACTTCGGCTTATAGCAAGATTGGCTTAAATTTGCCCATCAAATAGGATTCATGCTACAGCTACAGACGATTCGTGAAAATAAAGCGGCTTTGGTAACCGCCCTCAAAAAAAGAAACATCGATGCGGACGAAATGCTCAGCAAGGTACTTTCACTTGATGAAAAGCGTCGTGCCACACAAACTGAATTGGATAATACCTTAGCGGAATCAAATAAGCTTTCAAAAGAGATTGGTCAATTGTTCAAGACTGGAAACGTTCAGGAAGCCAACGCCCTTAAAGAGAAAACAGCTTCGCTGAAAGAAGCTTCAAAAAAGCTTACGGAAACATTAAATGTTGCTGCCGAAGAGCTTCATAAACTACTGTACCAAATCCCGAATGTTCCTCATGAATCGGTTCCTGCGGGCAATACCGATGCCGATAATGAAGAAGTTTTTAGAAAGGGAGACATTCCAAAACTGAGTGGTGATGCACTTCCCCATTGGGAATTGGCCAAGAAATTTGACCTCATCGATTTTGAATTGGGAGTTAAGGTCACGGGTGCGGGTTTCCCAATTTACAAGGGAAAAGGAGCCCAGTTGCAACGAGCCCTTATCTCCTATTTTTTGGATAAAAACACCGAAGCCGGTTATACCGAGGTACAAGTACCCCATTTGGTGAATGAAGCTTCCGGTTATGGTACGGGTCAATTACCGGATAAAGAAGGGCAAATGTATCATGTTACTGCCGATGATCTGTATTTGATCCCAACTGCTGAGGTACCCATTACCAATATGTTTCGAGACGAGCTTTTGTCAGCTACGGACCTCCCTATTCAGCTGACCGGATACACCCCATGTTTCAGGCGCGAGGCAGGCAGTTATGGGGCCCATGTAAGAGGATTGAACCGCTTGCACCAATTTGATAAGGTTGAAATCGTACGAATTGAAGATCCCGCTAATTCGTATAAGGCTTTGGATGGTATGGTAGAGCATGTAAAGGGCATCCTTGATGAATTGAAACTACCGTATCGTATCTTAAGATTGTGTGGCGGGGATTTGGGCTTTACTTCTGCATTGACCTATGATTTTGAGGTGTTTTCAACGGCCCAGGATCGATGGTTGGAAATAAGTTCAGTATCCAATTTTGAAACCTATCAGGCCAACCGACTTAAATTACGGGTGAAGGATGCCGATGGCAAAAAGCAATTGGCACATACCCTAAACGGCAGCGCCCTGGCCCTGCCCCGTGTTTTGGCAGGACTATTGGAAAATTACCAGACCGAAAACGGAATCAAGGTACCCGAGGTACTGGTTCCTTATTGCGGGTTTGAGCATATTGATTGAGCCATATTCGGATTTACTTAACACAATTCCCTCTTTTTCTCCGTTATATTTAGACCATGAGAAATTGGCTACTTGTTTTTTGCCTTTTGCTTTGCATCCCGACTGAAGCGCAGGATGATTTTCTTGCGAAGCAATATCTAAATGATGGGGATTACGGGAAAGCCGTTGTTTTTTATGAAAAACTCGTAGCGAAAAATCCGCGAAGGACCGACTTTTCTGAAGGTCTGGTTACCTGTTACCAACAATTGGAACGCTATGAAGATGCGGAGGCGTTTTTACTTGAAAAGGTCGCGAATGACTATGCCATGCCTACCTTTTTTATCGAATTGGGTTATAACTATACCTTGCAGAACCAAGCTGAAAAAGCCAATGAATACTACGAAAGGGCGATTGACAAAATTTCGGTAAATCCCAACTATGGCTATGCGATTGGATATCGTTTTCAAAAGTACGCCTTACTTGATGAGGCCATTCGTGCGTATACCACGGCCATGCTTTTGAAACCAGATTTAAACTATGATTTTCAGTTAGCTCGCATTTATGGGGAAAAGGGTGAAATCGAAAAAATGTATCAATCGTATCTGGCCTTAATAAAAAATGGAAGGGCTTCCCGTGCCAATGTATTGCGTAATGTTGACGATTTTATTTCGGAAGACCCCAATGCCAAAAACAATATAGCATTTCGAAAAATTCTGCTTCAAAACGCCCAAAAAGAGCCTGACCTCTTATGGAATGAGTTGTTAAGCTGGCTTTTTGTGCAACAGAAACAGCTCAAAAGTGCATTTAACCAAGAGAAAGCCATCTATAAACGCGCGCCCATAGGTTCCTTGGACCGTTTGGAAAATCTAGGGCATATAGCCATCGAACAAAGCGATTATGTTACCGCCACAGCGGTATTTGATTACATTGTTGAGAAAGCCAATGACCCAAGAACAAAACTTGGTGCTGAACTAATGCGCATTGAAATTGACTTGGTTACCACCACTGAAAAAGATTTGGACGCCATAGAAAAGAAGTTCGTAAAACTGTCACAAGAATATGGCAATGCCCCCCAGACCCAACCGTTACAAATTGCCTATGCCAATTTTTTAACCTTTAAAAAAGAAAATCCTGAAGTCGCGATAGCACTATTACAAGAAAGCTTAAGATTACCCTCTTTGGGTAGGTTTGGAGAGGCTTATGTAAAGTTGGCCTTGGGTGATATTTTGGTATATGACCAAAAGTTCAACAGGGCATTGATTTATTTTACACAAATTCAAAAAAGCCTTAAAAATGATGTTTTGGGACAAGAAGCCAGGTTCAAGGTCGCACAGACCAGTTTTTACAAAGGTGATTTTGATTGGGCCTTTACCCAACTAAAAGTGTTGCGTGGTTCAACCTCACAGCTTATTGCCAATGATGCCATGCAGCTTAGTTTGACGATATCAGACAATACGCTCGAAGATTCTACCCAAACCGCTTTAAAAAAGTATGCTAGAGCTGACCTGTTGGCCTATCAGAAGAAAAGCAAGGAGGCCATAGCACTCTTGAATGATATTCTTGAAAATCACAAAGGAGAAAAAATTGAGGATGAAGCTTTACTTCGGCAAGGGCAACTTTTAGAAGAACAAAACCAATATGAAAGCGCAGCCTTTAACTACCGAAAACTCATTGAGTTTTATGGGGATGGAATCCTCGGTGATGATGCCCATTTCGCCTTGGCCGAATTGTATAGAAATGTGCTGAACGAACCTGAAAAAGCCATGGCGCATTACGAAAAGATAATCTATCAATACCAAGACAGTTATTACTTCCCTCAGGCCCGTAAAAATTTTCGTATTTTACGTGGAGACGCCATTAATTAATTGGAATCCAACACCTATGTACATCTATAACGTCACCATAAATATCGATGACAGCGCCCACAAGGATTGGTTGAAATGGATGGTGGATAAACATATCCCTGATATGTTGGCCACAGGCAAATTTCTTTCTGCAAAAATGTGCAAGGTTTTGGTTGACGAAGAAATGGGCGGAACCACCTATTCCATACAGTATAAGACAGCCAATAAAGAGACCCTCGAAGCGTATTACTCAGAAAATGCAGCATACCTTCGACAAGAAGGCCACCAATTGTTCAACGGTAAATTCGTAGCCTTCCGCACCGAACTAGAACTCATTAGTGAACAAGAGATTTGATTCAGACACAGTACCTTTTCACCTATGGTACCCTACAGGAAGAACTTGTTCAACAAGAAATTTTTGGAAGAAAGCTTAGGGGTAAACGTGATGTACTTCTCGGGTACAAGCTATCAGAAAAAAAGCTCATGGGTCAATATCCTGTTATTGAAAGCACCGGAGATGCTAATGATCGTATTGCGGGTCTAATCTACAAGGTAACCAATCTCGATCTTTTTAAGGCCGATGCCTACGAAACCCAAGCATACAAACGAATTACAATTACGCTAGCTTCCGGCAAACAAGCTTGGACCTATATTGAAAATTCAGGTTAACTTGCACCAAAACCAACCATGCCAAACAAAAAAAAACAACGGAACTTCAATAAAGGGCATGGAAAATCTCCTGTCAAGGCAAAAAAACAGTTGGGGCAGCATTTCTTAAAGGATGATACCATTGCCCAACAAATAGCCGGCACCCTTTCTTTGCAAGGGTATTCCAAAGTACTTGAAATAGGGCCCGGAACAGGGGTGCTCACCAAATTTCTTTTACAACATGCTATTTCACTTGTCGCGATGGATCTCGACAAGGAATCCATAGGGTATTTGAACCAAGTATTTCTCGAAAAACACCAGGAAAATATGCATGTAGATGCCGACCTATCGATTGTCGAAGGGGACTTTTTGAAGTGTGATTTGGAGGCCTTGTTCGGTACCTCTCCCTTTGCCATTACCGGAAATTTTCCCTACAACATATCCACTCAAATAGTGTTCAAAATGCTGGATAACAAAACACAGATTCCAGAGTTTTCAGGCATGTTTCAAATGGAAGTGGCGAAACGAATTTGCACCAAGGAGGGCAACAAATCTTATGGCATTCTATCCGTTTTGGTACAGGCCTTTTACGATGCTGAATACTTGTTTACGGTGCCCCCAGAAGTCTTTGACCCCCCTCCGAAAGTACAATCAGGGGTAATCCGGCTTATTCGAAAAAAAGCATACCAGCTGCCCTGCAACGAGCAGCGCTTCTTCAAAATCGTGAAAACTTCCTTTAACCAACGAAGAAAGACTTTACGCAATAGCCTCAAGGGGCTGGGACTCTCAGATAATCTAAAAGAAGATGCTATATTTGACCGGCGGCCAGAGCAGCTATCAGTAGCTGAATTCATAATATTGACAAAGAAAATTGAGGATGACTCCGTTTAAACTTACTGACGAGCTCATAGGGCAAATTCAACTTTTCATTTCTGAAGGGAACAATAAAAAACTTCAGAAACTGATGAAGGAATTGCACTATGCCGACATTGCCGAAATATCGGAGGAGTTAAACGAGGAGGAAGCAACCTATCTCATCAAGCTGCTTGATAGTGAGAAAACTTCCGATGTCTTGGCTGAGATGGATGAAGACATTCGTAGTGCGGTACTCAATAACCTTTCGGTGAAGGAAATTGCCGAAGAGTTGGAAGAGCTTGACACCGATGATGCCGCTGATATCGTTGGTGAACTACCAGATGAAATGGCAGAAAAGGTCATTTCGCAAATTGAAGACCGGGAGCATGCAGAAGACATTGTCGATCTTCTTCGTTACGATGAGAACTCCGCTGGTGGGCTTATGGCCAAAGAGCTGGTTCAAGTAAATGAAAATTGGACCGTAACACAATGTGTCAAAGAAATGCGGGCACAAGCAGAAAATGTGACGCGGGTACATTCAATTTACGTCGTTGATAACAAGGACAGGCTTAAAGGAAGACTCTCGTTAAAGGATTTGCTCACCGTATCTACCGAGACCCATATCAAGGAAGTTTATATACCCAAGGTAGATTCGGTACATGTCAATGAAAAACCGGAAGAAGTCGCCAAAATCATGTCAAAATATGACTTAGAAGCCATTCCCGTTGTGGATGAACTGGGCCGTTTGGTTGGAAGAATAACCATTGACGACATAGTTGATGTAATCCGTGAGGAAGCTGACAAAGATTATCAGTTGGCAGCAGGTATTTCGCAAGATGTGGAGGCTGATGATAGCATTTGGGAGTTGACCCGTGCGCGACTACCTTGGTTGATCTTGGGATTGTTTGGTGGGCTCGGAGCAGCCGTAATCATGGGAAGTTTTGAGACCATCATAGATAACGCTCCCGAAATTCTATTTTTTACCCCCTTAATTGCAGCAATGGCAGGAAACGTTGGAGTGCAGTCAAGTGCAATTATTGTGCAAGGTTTGGCCAATGATGATTTAAAAGGAAGTATAAGCAACCGGCTCTGGAAAGAAATGCTCTTAGCCTTATTGAACGGCTTAATTTTGGCGGCCTTACTCTTATTGTTCACCTGGTTCTGGAAAGGCGATTTTAATACGGCAATGGCCATTTCCATTTCCCTAATTGCCGTTATTGTTGTTGCTGGGTTGATCGGCACCTTTATTCCCTTGTTTCTAGATAAGCGGAATATCGACCCGGCCATTGCCACGGGCCCCTTTATTACTACCAGCAATGACATTTTTGGAATCCTGATTTATTTCTGGATTGCCAAAGTGATTTTAGGAATTTAAGTTACAACCACATGAAACCCATTAATCTCAAGGAAAAACATGAGCTTTTTGATGCGAAATGGCATCCCCACCAAATAGCTACCGTAGATGATATGCAGGTAATTTTGGCTAAGATATCAGGGGAATTTGTTTGGCATGCCCATGAAAATGAGGATGAATTGTTTCAGGTGTTAAAGGGAACCTTATACATGCAATTTCGCGATCGAACCGAAAGGGTTAACGAAGGTGAAATCATTGTGGTGCCAAAAGGTGTGGAACACTGCCCGTCAACCAAAAACGGTGAAGAGGTTCATCTTCTTCTTTTTGAGAAACAGCACACAGCCCATACCGGTAACGTGGAGCATGAAATGACCCGAAAAACATACCCCAAAATATGAAGGTGCTCCATCTCGATACCAACCATCCGTTGTTAATGGATGAATTTTCAAAACTGGGTTTTGAAAACCATGAAGACTATTCCTCTTCCAAAGCGGAGATTCAGAAAAAGATACATGCTTACGACGGTATTGTGATTCGAAGCCGATTTCCCATCGACAGCGCTTTTCTAGATGCGGCCACCAATCTAAAATTTATTGGTCGCGTGGGAGCCGGACTTGAAAATATTGACCTTCACCATGCCAAACAAAAAGGGATTTTCTTGGCCAATGCCCCCGAAGGCAATCGTAATGCCGTTGCCGAACATTCCTTGGGCATGCTACTGGCCTTAATGAACAACTTATACAAAGGCCATCGGGAAGTTCGAAAAGGGCAATGGGACCGAGAGGGCAACCGTGGGGTCGAACTTGATGGAAAGACCATAGGCATCATAGGATACGGCAATATGGGTAAGGCCTTTGCAAAAAAACTTCAGGGTTTTGATGTTGATATCGTCTGTTACGATATTGTGGGTGGTGTCGGTGATGAGTATGCACGTCAAGTAGGTATAATGGAGTTTCAGCAAAAATCTGATGTAGTAAGCCTTCATGTACCCCAAACCGAGTTGACGCTGGGAATGATCAACGATGAATTTATCGAAGCCTTTCATAAGCCCTTCTGGTTTTTGAATACCGCAAGAGGAAAATGTGTGGCGACAAAAGATTTGGTAAAGGGCCTCAAATCAGGTAAAATTCTTGGGGCAGGTCTCGATGTTCTTGAATATGAAAAAAAGTCTTTTGATTTCGACGATTGGATCAGGAATAAGCCGAAACCCTTTAAATATTTGCGCAAGGCAGACAATGTAATTCTGACACCTCATGTGGCGGGTTGGAGTGTCGAAAGCAAACAAAAATTGGCACAAGTAATCGTCGACAAGATTAAGGCCGAATTTTGTTAACTTCAAATGTGAAAAAAACCATCCTTGTTTTTTCTGCATTGATCATCGCCTTGCTGATACTTTTTCAGTTAGGCAAGTACTCTTTCATTGCCGGCGATACTTCAATCGAATTTTTAATTGCCTCTATAGCATTGGTTTTTTTGGTGATCGGCTTTTACCTCAACCGTAAAAACAGTAAAAATTTGGTATTGGATGGTGAGGGGTTGGACATTGACAAAATAAAAGAACTGGGTATTAGTGAAAGGGAATATGAAGTATTGGTCGAAATCTCCAAAGGCTTGTCGAACAAGGAAATTGGTGAAAAGCTGTTTGTTTCCGAAAGTACGGTTAAAACCCATGTTTCCAACCTATTGGTAAAATTAGATGCCAAAAGGCGTACCCAAGCCTTACAACGGGCAAAAAAACTGCGGATCATACCCCATTAAGGGCAAATCCTACCAAAGTACTACCATTTTAGTACTTTAGTATGAGGCCTAAACTTCATCGTCAGGCTAGTTTTGGACCAACCATAAAAACAAACAAATGAAAAAAACAGTAGTACGTTACGGCTTGTATGGAGCATTGACCATTTGTATCCTATTTATTGGATCGTGGTTTTTTATTGATGAAGTGAATTTTGAAATCAGTGAGGTTATCGGTTATGCTTCAATGATCGTTTCACTCAGCTTTGTCTATTTCGGTATTAAGAATTTTCGCGATACAGAAAATGAAGGTAAAATAAGTTTCAAAAAGGCCCTGACCATAGGTGTTTTGATCAGTTTGATCACTGCTTTGGCCTTTGCCATTTTAGATGTGTTTTATGTGGAAGTATTGAATCCGGAATTTATGGATCAATATTATGCACATACTATCGAACAAATGCAACATACGATGCCGGCGGATGAAGTCGAGGCAAAAGTGAAAGAAATGGAGGCACAAAAAGAACTTTTTTCCTCTCCTCTGGTTACCTTCTTTGTCATGGGCATGACGGTATTTGTTATCGGTTTCATCATGTCATTGATTTCCTCCTTGATTTTACAACGCAAATAAACACCCGATGACAATAGACGCAAAAACAGTTGACGAATACATTTCAAAGGTTCCTGAAGACCGAACAGCGGCCATCTCCAAATTAAGGGATACCGTAAAGTCGAATCTTCCGGAAGGTTTTGAGGAAGGGATCAATTACAAAATGATCGGTTATTATGTTCCGCACAGCAGCTATCCTGATGGGTACCATTGCAACCCCAAAGACCCCCTACCCTTTATCAATATAGCTTCGCAGAAAAATTTTGTGGCCCTATACCATTCCGGTATTTATGCCGACAAAAAATTATTGGATTGGTTTGTGGCAGAATATCCCAAATACGTAAAAACAAAACTGGACATGGGCAAAAGCTGTATTCGTTTTAAAAAGGTAGCGCATATTCCCTATGAGTTGATTGCTGAGCTCTGCCAAAAAATGACCGTTGCGGAATGGGTTGCCATTTATGAACAAAACATAAAACGATAATCATGAAAAATAGAGTAACGGGTTTGGGTGGTTTCTTTTTTAAGACCAAGGATCCCGACAAAATTAAGAGTTGGTACAAAAAACACCTTGGAATTCCAACAGACCAATATGGTTGGAGCTTTTGGTGGAAAGACAAGCAAGGAAATGACTGCATGACCCAATGGAGTCCCTTTAAAGAAGACACCACATATTTCAAGCCGAGTGAAAAACAGTTTATGATGAATTTTCGGGTTGAAAACCTGAAACAGTTATTGGTTGAGCTGGAAAAAGAGGGAGTTACGATCGTAGGTGAGGTCGAAGAGTACGACTATGGAAAATTTGGATGGATATTAGATCCGGAAGGCAACAAAATAGAACTATGGGAGCCCATTGATAAAGCCTTTCAATAACTAGCGAAATATTTGTTACATTTAAGCTTCGTTCAACCAACATTTTAAAATTATGTCAGAAGAAAACAAAGATTTAGGCGATAAGGCCAAAGAAGCTGCCGAAGATGCAAAAGAAGCAGCAAGCGAATTTGCCGATGAGGCAAAAAAGACCGCCAATGAATTTAGCGAAGGCCTTAAAAGCGCAGGTGGAGAAAACAAGAAAATTTTAGCAGGCGTCTTGGCTATAATTTTGGGTTCACTTGGTGTTCACAAGTTTATTCTTGGCTATAACAAAGAGGGCTTCATCTTGTTGGGTATCTCAGTTGTTTCCTACTTGTTGATTTGCTTCATCATAGGGGCATTCTTGATTTATATACCCATGCTCATTGGATTAATTGAGGGCATCATCTACCTGACCAAGTCTGATGAGGAGTTTTACAATACATACCAAGTGGGCAAAAAACCTTGGTTCTAAAAAAAAATAGGTCAGAAAAATACTTCTGACCTTTTTTATTACATATTATAATCGTAATATTGCAATATTAAATTTAAATAGCTTGGGAACTACCAAAACACATATCTTTTCCAACAGGCACAATGAACTTGCGCGTATCGCCAAAGTTATGGCGCATCCGGCACGTGTTGCCATATTAGAGTACATAAGCAGACAAGAAAATTGTATCTGTACAGACCTCGTCGAAGAGATTGGGTTGGCACAGCCCACTATTTCCCAACATTTGAACGAAATAAAAAAAATTGGCCTGCTTGACGGGACCTTTGAAGGAAAAAACCTTTGCTATTGTATCAATCAGAAAAGATGGGCCGAAGTGCAAAATCTAATTTCGTCCTTCTTCTTAAATATTAATCAAAATTGTTGTTGACATGAAGACATCTGAATTCCTTTCTTTACTGCAAGACCACAAGGAAAAAAGCCTGGTCTTTGAATACCAACCGGGCAAGTTGGTGCCCGCAAATTATCATATTACGGAAGTAAAAAACATTACCGTAGATTCGGTAGACTGCGGAGCAAGAACCGATTTTTGGAAAGAAACAATTATCCAACTTTGGGAAAGCCCCTCCGAAATTGGCAAAACCGAGTTCATGAGTGCCCTTAAGGCATTGGGCATATTGAATAAGGTAGACCGGATGAAACCCATGACCAGGGATGCAGAGATCAAATTTGAATATAGTAATGCCCATTTTCATACCGCCCAGCTTTTTGTAAATGGTTTTGGCCATGACACTGATCGCCTGGTTTTTAATCTTGGGGTTCAGAAAACAGACTGCAAGGCTAAGGAAGAATGTGGCGTTCCGCTAACGTCAAATGTTGAAGATGAAGCATGTTGTTCGCCCAGTAGCGGTTGTTGTTAAGAAAACGACATGGTCATACGAGAAATGATAGCAAAAGATTGGGATGCTGTTGCACGAATCTATAAAGAGGGTATTGCAACCGGGTTGGCCACTTTTGAGACAGAGGTACCTGACTACAATAGTTGGGATACCGCACATACCAAAGCATGTCGCCTGGTGGCTGAAAGCGAAGGCCAAATATTGGGCTGGGCTGCCCTTTCACCTGTTTCAGGCCGCTGTGTTTACGGTGGTGTTGCCGAGGTCAGTGTTTATATTGGAAAAAATACGCGGGGCCAAGGCGTAGGAAAAGCACTCATGCAAAGACTAATTGAAACAAGTGAGGCTGCAGGCTATTGGACCCTACAATCAGGAATTTTTCCAGAGAACACGGCAAGTATCCATTTGCACGAAAAGGTTGGGTTTCGATTTTTGGGAAAACGAGAGCGTGTTGGAAAAACAAGTAAAGGTCTCTGGAAAGACAACCTGCTTTTTGAACGCAGAAGTAGTGTTGTTGGAATTGATTAGAAACAATAATAAAAACAAGGATGAAAAATATATTGGTACTCTGTACCGGAAACTCTTGTAGAAGTCAAATGGCCCACGGGTATTTGGAATACTACCAAAATGATTTGGCCAACATTTACAGTGCTGGCATTGAAACCCATGGTTTAAATCCGGGTGCGATCGCCATTATGAAGGAAGATGGAATCGATATATCTGGGCATACCTCGAACCATGTTGATGAATATGAGGGCGTAGAATGGGATTACATCATAACTGTTTGTGATCACGCCAAAGAAAACTGCCCTTTTATTCCTGCCAAAAATGCAGAGCGCTTGCATCACAATTTCAGTGACCCTTCAAAATTGGTTGGAACGCCAGAGGCAATTCATGGAGCCTTTTTGAAAACACGAAATGAAATCAAGGATTTTTGTGAAACCTTCATCAAAGAAGAGTTGGTGAACAACTAAGTAGCGGGCTGCTGTTGATCGCCCATTTTACGCTCCAGTTCTGCTTGAAACTCCTCCATAACGGGTTTAACGGTACTTTCGGGAAGGTCTGAAATTTTGATGTACATCAATCCGTCCACCGAATTGTTGAATAAGGGATCCACATTAAAGGCAACCACTTTGGCGTTTTGTTTGATATACTTTTTGATCAATACGGGCAGTCTTAGGCTACCGGGTTCTACCTCTTCTATCAACCGATCAAATTTGTTGAGATCGGCCTGGGTTTCGTCGAAAACAAATTCTTTATCGGCATCTTTCAATTGCACCTTAAACTCTTTTTTAGGTCGAATATATTGCGCCACATAGGGATCCCAATAGTGCGACTTCATGAATTCGATCATCAAGGATTTGGAAAAATTTGAGAACTGGTTACTGATACTCACCCCACCGATAAGAAATTTATGTTCCGGAAATCGCAGGGTCGTATGAACAATTCCTTTCCACAGTAAAAATAGGGGCATTGGTTTTTGCTGGTAATGCCCCATAATATAGGCACGTCCCATTTCGATGGACTTTTCCATCATGCCAAAAAGTTCGGGTTCAAAACCAAAAAGATCTTGAAGATAAAACCCATCAATGCCGTGGTTCACAAAAATATGTGACCCCAACCCCATGCGGTAGGCACCAACCACTTCCTTACTTTGATTGTCCCAAAGGAACAAATGATGGTAATAGGAATCAAATTTGTCGAGGTCGATTGAATTGTTGGTTCCCTCACCCACCTCTCTAAAGGTAATCTCTCTTTGTCGCCCTATTTCTTTCAGTAAAAAAGGCATGTCCTGTTCTTGCGCCAAGAACACTTCATAGTTTTTACTTTGCAATAGGCGCAGGTCTTTTTCGCGTAATTTTTCGATTTCCCCCTCCAAAACTTCTGTCCTTACGGCCGTAGCAATCTTTTTAGGGGGTTTTGGAATTTTCAATGTCGTGGGAACCTTGTCGATCAAGCGTTCTTTTTCAAGTGCGTTCGCCAAGAGATAGGTTTTCTTTCGCAATAATTCAGCAAAATTTTCAAGTGTTTCCTCCTCCTTTTGGGTTGCCACGGCAATGGGCTTTCCAATCCTAACCTTAATTGGGCGACGACTTTGTGTGGTCAATTCTGATGGTAATTTTGCGGTTCGGAATACATCATTGATTTTCGAAAGGCGATAAAACAGTCGGCTGTTCTTGGCATGAAAATAAATGGGCACAACAGGCACCTCAGCTTTGCGAATGAGTTTAATGGCGGCCTCTTCCCAAGGACGATCAACAACCAGCTTCCCATCACGATAGGTTGATACCTCCCCTGCGGGAAAAATACCTAAGGGATGCCCTTCACGCAAATGCAAAAGCGCATTTTTGAAACCGGTAACGCTACTTTTGGCGTCTTTATGACTCTCAAAGGGATTCACGGGCATAATGTAAGGTTTCAAGGGCGCAATGCGGTGTAGTAAAAAATTGGCCACAATCTTAAAATCATCACGTTGGTTCAACATGAGCTTTAAGAGCAACACCCCATCAATACCCCCAAGCGGATGATTCGAAATGGTAATAAATGGGCCGTCTTTTGGAAGACGCTTGAGTTCTTCCTCAACCAACTCGAAATCAATTTCATAGTTATCAAGGATGGCATCACAAAATTCAAGCGCCCCAAGATTTTGATGCTTTTTATAAAAGCGATTTAAATTGGAAATACGGGTAACCTGCATGAGCAACCATCCCACAAAAGTTCCCAAGAACCCATATTTATCTAGCTTGATTACTTTTGCGACCTCTTTGGCGGTAACCAGTCCCATTCGATTGATTTAGAAACAATAAATATAGAGAATAAGTCTGTGCTTATTTTGGTTCCGCTTATTTAACTACCAGTTGCACGGTTTCCTTGCCACGCTGTTCAACCAATATTTCGAATCCGTTCAGTATTGATTCAACAGCTTCATCAGTGAAATGGCGAATGGTGTAAAGAGAAACATTTTCATGGCATTTGACCTTGAAACGCTTTTCAAGCTCGGGAAGAATTGATTTGAGACCCTTAAATTTATTATCAAGACATACTGAAAAACTGATCGCCGAATTTTGGATCAAATCAACTTTCATACGGTGGTCGTGAAAGAGCTTGAAAATATCACTAATATTATTCTCAACAATAAACGAAAAGTCGAGGGACGAAAGTTTCAGTAGTACTTGGTCTTTTTTAACAATAAAACAAGGTGTTTCAGGCGATATTTTAACCCCTTTACCTACGGTTGTTCCATCTTTTTCTGGATGCAAAAAAGATTTGACATGCAAGGGAATCTCCTTGCGCTGAAGCGGTTGTAGGGTTTTGGGGTGAATTACCGACGCACCATAAAACGCAAGTTCAATGGCTTCGCGATACGATATTTGATGCAACAGCTGGGTATTTTCAAAATTTCTAGGATCGGCATTCAAAACCCCCGGTACATCTTTCCAAATGGTCACGGAGTCTGCGTTCAAACAATAGGCTAAAATGGCAGCCGTATAATCCGATCCCTCCCTACCTAAGGTGGTAGTGAAATTATTATCATCGCTACCCAGAAAACCCTGTGTAACATTTAATTTTTTGGTATCAATCTTTTCCTTTACGGCTTGCTCGGTTTTTGGCCAGTTCACTTGGGCATCCCGATAGGTGTTATCGGTATGGATAAGTTCTCGAACATCGACCCAATGGCAAGCCAATCCTTCCATTTGGAGATAGGAACTTAAGATAGTCGTTGAAATTAATTCGCCATAGCCCACCACCTGATCATAAACAAAACTGTAATTGGGCGATTTGTTCCAAAGTAAAAACCCTTGAAATTCTTGAATGAGCTGATCGACTTTATGAAAAATAGCATGATCCTCAGGAAACAGATCGTTCAAAATGGCAGTGTGAAAATTAGCGACCACCTGTATGGCGGTATCCAAGGCGTTTTTCTCCTTAAAATAAGCGTTGACCACCTGTTCCATGGCATTGGTGGTCTTGCCCATAGCAGATATTACCAATAAGGTATCGCGATGCCCGACCTCGCGAAGTACGCGAACTAAATTTTTGATCCCCTCGGCATTTTTAACGGAAGCTCCTCCAAATTTAAATACTCTCATTCTCCCAAAAACTTTTTCATTCCTTCTTCATCTAATTGCACCACATCCCAATCACGAAGCACCTTGGCACCTCGCTGTTCGTAGAACTGAATGGCTGGTTCGTTCCAATCCAAGACTTCCCAACTGATGCGTCGCACTCCTTTGGACATACCATAACGCACAACTTCTTTCAATAGTACCGAACCTACACCTTTACCCCGCATGGTAGCCGTTACGATCAAATCTTCCAAATGAATAACGGGTCCCTGCCAGGTCGAATAGCGGGCATAGACCAAAGCAATGCCAACGATCTTTTTACCAACCTCGGCGACAAAACAATGAAACTTTGGGTCCTTACCAAAACCATCCCGCTCCAAATCGGAAATACTGACCTTGACCGCATTGGGTTCCTTTTCAAAAACAGCCAATTCAGTGATTAAGGCGTGAACCGCCTGCATGTCATTTTTTAGGGCATCTCTTACTACTATATCCATGGCGTTGCAAATAAAACACTTTGTTATAATATGAAACAACAAAGGCGCTTCGAAAACGTTGTAGTATCACAAAATACCCGATATTTGCCAGCAAATAAAACAGCCCGCGCCAATGACTAAGAAAAACCAAACCCTTGGTGAATTTATCATCGAAAATCAAACCGAATTCGAATACTCGACCGGCGAGCTTTCAAAGTTGATAAACGCTATTCGTTTGGCGGCAAAAGTGGTCAATCACGAAGTCAATAAGGCCGGTTTGGTCGATATTTTGGGCCAGGCCGGTGAAACCAATATACAAGGCGAGAATCAACAAAAATTGGATGTCCTTGCGAACGAGAAATTCATCCAAACCCTAACCAAACGTGAGATTGTTTGTGGTATCGCATCAGAAGAAGAAGATTCATTTGTAAGCATCAACAGCCAAGATGAAAAGCACCAGAACAAATATGTGGTCTTAATTGACCCCTTGGACGGCTCTTCCAATATTGATGTCAATGTTTCTGTTGGTACCATTTTCTCCATTTACCGAAGAATCACTCCGGTGGGAACACCAGTTACCTTGGAAGATTTTTTACAACCCGGGAAAAATCAAGTGGCTGCAGGTTACATCATTTATGGCACCTCCACCATGTTGGTCTACACCACCGGTCATGGTGTGAACGGGTTTACCCTAAACCCTGCCATTGGAACCTTCTATTTATCACATCCGAACATGCAATTTCCCGAAACCGGAAAGATTTACTCTGTTAATGAAGGTAATTATGTTCATTTCCCACAAGGGGTAAAAGACTATATCAAGTATTGCCAAAAAGAAGAAGGCAATCGACCCTATACATCGCGATACATTGGTTCTTTGGTCTCTGACTTTCACCGCAACATGATCAAAGGCGGTATATATATGTACCCTAAAAGTAGTGTTGCTTCCAACGGAAAATTACGCCTATTGTACGAGTGCAATCCCATGGCGTTATTAGCGGAACAAGCGAGTGGAAAAGCCAGTGACGGATACCAACGTATTTTGGATATTCAGCCTACCGAGCTGCACCAAAGGGTACCTTTCTTTTGTGGAAGCAAGAAAATGGTGGAAAAGGCCGAAGAGTTTATGAAGGCCTAGCCTATTTTTCCATCAAATAATGGTAGTCATCAAAGGAAATCTTTCCTGTAAAAATCGCGATGGATTTCTCGATGATCGCGGTAGATTTTTTTGTTGGAAAACCAAGTCCGATGGCATACTTTTCAACCATACTGCGTTCTACCTCATCAATCTCGTTATCTGAAAAAATAATCTGAAAGAAATCAAACAAACGCTTCAAACGTTTCTCCCCACTATGAGGTGTCTCAATGGGGTACTTGTTTTCTTTTTTCATGATTTCCTTATACTCAGCCTTGCTGATATCAAGTTTGTGGGCAAACTTGTCCAGCACTTTTTTTTCTTCAGCATTGATTTCACCATCAATTGCGGCTAAACTGGCCAGTGTAGCAAAGTGTGCTAAATTTCTTCTATGGCTCCCTGCTTCGTATAAATCAATAATCGGCATATTCAAAATTTTGTAGGGCAAATATACTTCTTATGCCCAAGAACTCCTTAGGGTTATGGCAAAAGAAATTTGTAATTTGAGACTGCTATGAAAAGACCGCTACTTGAATTTACAGCTAAGGGAATTTACTGCCAAGCGGCTGATGTTTATCTAGATCCCTGGAAACCAGTTGACAGGGCTATTATTTCGCACGGACATGCCGATCACAGCAGGTGGGGTCATAAAAAATATATCACCCATCACCGAAATGCACCCATCATCAAACACCGTCTTGGAGACCTTACCATTTCTTCAAAGGAATGGGGAGAAACCTTTTTAGTGAACGGGGTGAAGTTCAGTTTGCACCCCGCAGGTCATATTATTGGGTCCTCACAGATTCGCGTGGAACACAAAGGTGAGGTATGGGTCTTTACTGGCGATTATAAAATTGAGGACGATGGCCTTACCACGCCCTATGAGTCTTTGAAATGCCACACCTTCATTACCGAATGCACCTTCGGGTTACCGGCCTTTTTATGGCAGCCCCAACAAGAAGTAATTGACGATATCAATTCATGGTGGGCCGAAAACAAAGCCAACGGGCAAACATCGGTTTTGTTTGGGTATTCGCTAGGAAAGGCACAACGTCTCTTAAAGCACCTAGACCCCTCAATTGGAAAAATATATACCCATGGGGCCGTTGAAAACATGACCCAAATTCTTAGGCCATTGGCACAATTTCCTGCAACAGAGTTGCTCACTAAAGAAACCCCAAAGGAAGCCATTCGAGGCAGTATGGTCATTGCACCTCCTTCTGCACATGGCAGTACCTGGATTCGCAAGATGACACCTTTCGTTACGGCCACGGCCAGCGGCTGGATGGCTTTTAGAGGTGCCCGCCGCCGAAGGGCGATAGACAAAGGTTTTGTTCTGAGCGACCATTGCGACTGGCAAGGACTTCTAAAAGCGATCAAGGATACCGGTGCGACAACTATAATAACCACCCATGGCTATACCGAAATCTTTTCCAAATACTTAAGGTCTTTGGGTTATGATGCCCGCACGGAAACTACCCAATTCGAAGGAGAAAGTCCTGAAGTGAATACGGAACCTGAAAAAGTCCAGGCCGAATGAAGCAATTTTCCCAATTGATCAAAACACTGGATAGCACCAATAAAACCAATGTCAAGGTCGAGGCCCTATCTACCTATTTTTTAAACGCACCCGAAAAAGATAAGGTTTGGACCATCGCCATACTATCACATCGTAGGCCGCCTCGACCGGTAAACACGACCCTACTGCGCGAATGGGCCTCCGAATTGGCGAACATTCCACTTTGGCTCTTTGAAGAAAGCTATCATATTGTTGGTGATTTGGCAGAAACGATAGCCCTGGTGGTACCTTCAGATGAAAAATCAACCAAAAAATCGTTGACGCAATTTTTGAGGGAAATGATCTGGTTGAAAAAGCAGCCCGAGGAAGCTAAAAAGAAATACCTCTTCCAAAATTGGAAACAATTGGACTATTATGGGCGTTTCGTTTTTACCAAACTGATCACTGGTGGTTTTCGCATCGGGGTCAGTCAAAAGTTGATGACCAAGGCCTTGTCAAAAGCCACACAAATTGATGAAGATATTCTAGCCTATAAGCTAATGGGCAATTGGAATCCGGACACCATTTCATTTCAAGACCTGGTATTGCAAGAGCGGGAAAGTGATTTTCTTTCCAAACCCTATCCTTTTTATCTGGCCTATGCCCTTGAGCAAGACCTTGATGAATTGGGCGATGTCAAAAACTGGTCGGTAGAACACAAATGGGACGGAATTCGGGCCCAGGTAATCTGCCGTAATGATGAACTCTTCGTATGGAGTAGAGGCGAAGAATTGGTCACCGACAAATATCCCGAGTTCCAACAATTCATAGGAACTATTCCCAACGGAACGGTTTTAGATGGTGAACTTTTGGCCTATCCAAACAACCAAATTGGCACTTTTAATGACCTTCAAACACGAATTGGTCGCAAAACCGTCTCAAAAGCACTATTGGAAAAAACACCTGTTGTTTTAAAAGCTTATGATCTATTGGAGTGGGAAGGACAGGATATTCGAAGCAGACCGTTTTTAGAACGCAGGCAACTCCTTGAAAAGTTCTACGCACAAATACCTGACATTCCCCTACTGCTCTCTGAACGCATGCAATTCGAAACATGGGAAGAGGTGGCCAAGGAACGTGAATTATCACGCGAAAAACACAGTGAGGGACTCATGCTCAAAAAACTGGATTCTCCCTATCAAGTAGGCAGAAAAAAAGGCGATTGGTGGAAGTGGAAGGTAGACCCCCTAACGATAGATGCCGTACTCACCTATGCCATGCGGGGCCATGGGCGTCGAAGTAATCTTTTTACAGATTACACCTTTGCCCTGTGGGGAACGAATGACAAAGGCGAGCAACAATTGGTCACCTTCGCGAAGGCTTATTCTGGTCTGACAGATAAAGAATTTCGTGAAGTAGACAGTTGGATAAAAAAGAATACCTTGGAGCGCTTCGGACCTGTGAGAAGCGTCACTCCCTATCACGTATTCGAAATTGCTTTTGAGGGTATTGCCTTGTCAAAAAGACACAAAAGTGGTGTTGCTACACGCTTTCCCCGAATATTGCGCTGGCGTAAGGATAAAAAAATAGAGGAGGCCAATACCTTGGAAGATTTGAAGGCATTAATTGTATAATACTCGTGGATCGTAACGAACTTTTTGAAATAGCGAATTCTTGGTTCCTTGAACAAGACTGGACCCCGCATGCCTTTCAAAAGGAAACCTGGAATGCATTTTTGGGTGGCAAGCACGGTTTGCTCAATGCGCCTACCGGCAGTGGCAAAACCTATGCCCTATGGTTTCCTATTGTTCTCCATTATATTCGAACCCATCCCGAATACAAATCCAGGCACACAAAAGGGCTCAAAGCAATCTGGATAACGCCACTTCGAGCGCTATCTCAAGAAATCAAACAATCTGCAGAACGAATCGTAGCTGATTTGGAACTTCCGATGACTGTCGGAATACGTACCGGTGATACCTCTGCCAAAGAGCGTTCCAGACAAAAAAACACGATGCCGGACCTGCTGATAACCACCCCAGAAAGCCTTCAGCTCTTGCTCTCATCAAAGGGATATGACAAGATCTTCAAAAACTGTTCGGCCATTGTGGTAGATGAATGGCACGAACTTTTGGGCACCAAAAGAGGGGTGCAAATGGAACTTGCTCTCTCGCGTTTGAAAACCGTTTGCCCAAACTTGTGCATATGGGGTATTTCAGCCACCATAGGAAACTTAGAGCAAGCCCGACAGGTATTGCTGGGACCAACATCAAAAGCCTATCAAGATTCGGTGTTGGTCAAGGCCAAATTGAACAAAAAAATAACGGTCAAAAGTGTGATCCCCAAGGAGATGGAGACATTCCCATGGCGGGGACACCTTGGCCTGCGGTTGTTGCATGAAGTTGTGCCCATAATCAACAATAGCAAAACCACCTTGCTGTTCACCAATACCCGTGGCCAATGTGAAATTTGGTTTCAAAAGATACTGGAAAAACACCCTGAATATGCAGGTATTATGGCCATGCACCACGGCAGTGTGGCCAAAGAAACCCGATTATGGGTCGAACAGGCAATTCGCAATGAAACCCTAAGCGCGGTCGTCTGCACTTCAAGTCTTGATTTGGGTGTAGATTTCGCCCCAGTAGAAACCGTTGTACAGATTGGGGGACCAAAAGGCGTGGCTCGATTTCTACAACGTGCCGGGCGTAGTGGTCACCAACCCGGTAAAGAAAGTGTCATCCACTTTTTACCCACCCATGCCATGGAGCTCATCGAAGCTTCTGCCATGCAAAAGGCAGTTCGCAATGCCGAGGTTGAAGACCGTATTCCCTATCTGAACAGTTTTGATGTCTTGCTCCAATACCTTACAACATTGGCAGTTTCAGACGGTTTTTATCCTGAAGAAATCTTTCCTGAAATCAAACAAACCTTTTGCTATCAAGCCCTAAGTGAAGCACAATGGCAATGGCTATTGAACTTCTTGGTCATCGGAAGCCAAAGCCTAAAAACCTATGATGAGTACAAAAAAGTAGAAGTGGAATCCGATGGTAGGTTCAAAGTGAACAATCGGGGCATTGCGATGCGTCATCGCTTTCAAATTGGAACGATCGTGGGTGATGCTTCAATTGCAGTGCGCTATCAAAAAGGAGGGTATATCGGCTCAATAGAAGAGTACTTTATTTCAAAACTGACCCCTGGAGATGTGTTCACCTTTGCCGGTAGAAATTTGGAGTTCATTCGTGTCAAAGGGATGCAGGCACATGTTCGCAATTCGACTAAAAGAACAAACAAAGTGCCCAGTTGGATGGGTGGACGCCTTAGTTTCTCGGCCCAAATGTCAGAATTGTTGCGCCAAGAATTATATACCGCCGAATTGGAGCCCTCGAAACAATCTGAAGAAATCAAGGCATTGGCACCTATGTTTGCCAAACAACGCGAAGAAAGTATTGTTCCGAAACCCAACGAATTTTTGATTGAGACGTTCAAAACAAGGGATGGTTATCACCATATTTTTTATCCTTTCGAGGGTCGCGGAGTGCATGAAGCGATGAGCAGTCTACTCTCTTACCGTATTAGCCTGCTTACTCCCATTACCTGTTCACTGGCCTATAACGATTACGGGTTTGAATTGCTTTCAGACAAGCCTATCGATATTCAAAACGTATTGGACAATAACCTCTTCACAACAGCCTATATGCTATCCGATCTACAAAAAAGTTTGAATAGCAATGAAATGGCCAGGCGAAAGTTTCGTGATATTGCGGTCATAAGTGGAATGGTATTTACCGGCTATCCCGACAAGGGAATTAAGATGAAGCATTTACAGAGCAGCTCACAACTGTTGTTCGATGTTTTTAAAGATTTTGAGCCTGATAATTTGCTGTACCAACAAGCCTATACCGAAACCTTTGAACATCAGTTGGAGGAGGGGCGACTTCGAATGGCCCTCGAGCGTATTGCCGAGCAACATATCCAATGGAAGCAGTGTGAAAAACCCACACCCTTCTCTTTCCCTATCATTACCGATAGGCTTCGTGAAAAATTATCGAATGAAAAATTGGCGGATCGTATCAAACGGATGACCAAAATATTGACGAAATAATAGCTGCCACTTGAAAACTAGCGGCTAAATTTTTAGCTTCCTAAGCTCAAGTATAACGCCCATAAAATTTCAATAGAATACATGGTTCTCAACACAACCATTCAAAAACAAACCTTCACCTTTCACCCTCATGGTGGGCTGTTATGGGAAGAAAAATCCATGCTGCTCATCTCTGATGTACATTTGGGTAAAGTAAGTCATTTCAGAAAATTTGGCGCTGCCGTCCCCTCACCTGCAGCACAAAAGAACTTTATTTTGCTGGATGAGATCGTCACTCATTTTCAGCCCTTTCAAATTTGTTTTTTGGGAGACCTGTTCCACGCTGCATTGAACAAAGAATGGCAATTGTTCGAAAATTGGGTAGCAAAAACACCTTCCGAAATCATATTGGTGGCCGGCAATCACGATATTATTGCCCCTGAAAAGTTTGAAAGTGTAGGCATTCAAATTTTTAAGGAGCTCTGTATCGATGATTTTTTATTGACCCATCATCCAGAAGAACGTACTGGCTTTTTCAATTTTTGCGGTCATATCCACCCCGCCATACGCTTGCAGGGATTTGGTAGACAACGCGTAAAACTTCCGTGTTTTTTCAAATCTAAACATCAAATGATTTTACCGGCCTTTGGAGAATTTACCGGCAATCACACCCTAACACCCAAAAAGGAGGACGAAATTTTTGTGATTGCTGAAGGGGAAGTCCTCAAAATTTAAAATTGCTATCTTTTCCGAAATTGAGATTATGAAAAAGACACTGGCCATTTTCAATTTACTATCGGTATGCCTCGCCATAGGCGTCAATTATAGTTCCCAAGCCTTGCGTTTGAACAACACCACTATTGGTGAAGTCAGCGCCAAATATGCGAATCTTTTTACCCCTGCCAGTTATGCCTTTGCCATTTGGGGCATTATATTTCTTGGGTTGCTGGCCTATGGAATTTTTCAAATTAGACGCGCCTTTTTCAGCAAGAAACCAAGCGATTTTATTGAACAAACAGGCTATTGGTTCACCTTTGCCAATGTTCTCAATACGGCGTGGATTTTAGCCTTTATGTATGACTACACCGGCTTATCTGTGTTCATTATGCTGGGCATTTTGGTCGCCTTGCTCAAGGTTATCCTGAACACCAATATGGAGCGTTGGGATGCTCCAATCGAAATTATCGCATTTGTCTGGTGGCCAATTGCCATTTATGCCGGTTGGATCGCGGTGGCCACAATCGCCAACGTTGCAGCCTATTTGGCGAAAGTTGATTGGTCGGGTGGTGTATTCAGTGAATCTACCTGGACCCTCATCATGATAGCCATTGCCACGGCAGTGAACATCGCTATGGTGGTCAAACGAAATCTGCGTGAATTTGCCCTAGTTGGCGTTTGGGCTTTATTCGCCATTTATGTAAGACACCGTTATTCGCTCGAACCAATTGCCTTTACCGCGTTGGGCGGCAGTATCGTTTTATTGGTGACTGTTCTTATTCATGCTTTTATGAATCGAAAGACCAATCCGGTCAACAAACTTTTACAACGAATAAATTCCAATAAACCATAGCATCTTTTTGCAATTTCAATTGTGCCCTAAAATCCCCACGCCTATATTTGCACCAAATTTTATGGATTGACCAAATCGTCCATTTTACAACTATTTGAACAGTCTCCACAACTACGGAAACTGCAAGATACCATTGCCCTATCCCAAAATTCAATTCAGCTTAAAGGACTGGTGGGTTCTTCCCTATCCTTTACCATATCGAAATTATTCGAGAGGATGGAAACTCCGTTTTTGGTTTTATTGAATGACAAAGAGGAAGCCGCCTATGTATTGAATGATTTGGAACAATTGGTGGGCGATAAGGATGTGCTTTTTTATCCGGGCAGCTACCGCCGACCGTATCAAATTGAGGAAACTGACAACGCCAATGTACTGTTAAGGGCCGAGGTACTGAACCGCATCAATTCGAGGAAGAAACCAGCCATTATCGTCACCTACCCCGATGCCCTCTTTGAAAAGGTGGTGACCCGTAAAGAGCTTGAAAAAAACACCCAAAAGCTTAAGATAGGCGACACCATTTCACTTGATTTTCTAAATGAGGTGCTTTTTGAATATGAATTCAAGCGCGTTGATTTTGTGACCGAACCTGGCGAATTCTCCGTTCGTGGGGGTATAGTGGATGTATTCTCCTTTTCCCATGACGAACCCTATCGCATCGAATTTTTTGGTGATGAAGTGGATAGCATTCGAACATTTGATGTAGAAACCCAACTTTCAAACCAGCAGGTCAAGAAAATAACCATTATTCCCAATGTCGAAAACAAGTTTCTTCAAGAAACGCGGGAAAATTTCCTACGATACATCAATTCTAAAACCCTCATTTTCGCCAAAGACTTGAATCGCGTTTATGACAGGATCGATTTGAATTTTGAAAAGGCAAAAGAAAGTTTTCTAAAGCTCAGTGAAGACATCAAACACGCCACCCCTACCGAACTCTTTGTAAACGCCGGACTTCTCAAATCGCAGTTGGGTGATTTTACGGTACTTGAAATCGGAGGAGACACCCAGCATGATGATACAGGTGAGCAAATGGTATTTCATACCCAACCCCAACCTTCATTTAACAAGAAGTTTGATTTGCTTATTCAAAACCTGAATGAAAACCATACGGCAGGTTTTACGAATTACATATTTTGCTCAACAGAGCAGCAGGCAAAACGATTTCACGATATTTTTGAGGACATTCCAGGAGAGGTACATTACCAAACCCTTATTTTTCCACTCTATCAAGGTTTCCTTGATAATGATTTGAAAATTGCCTGTTATACAGATCATCAAATCTTTGAGCGCTATCATAAGTTTCACCTTAAAAATGGGTATGCCAAAAAGCAGGCCATTTCGCTTAAGGAACTCAACAAACTCGAGGTTGGTGACTATGTAACCCATATAGATCACGGAATAGGTAAGTTCGGAGGGCTCCAAAAAATAGATGTCGAGGGCAAAAAACAGGAGGCCATTAAATTGGTCTACGGTGACCGTGATATCTTATATGTCAGCATTCATTCGCTTCATAAAATCTCGAAGTACAATGGCAAGGACGGCGCCATCCCCAAGATATACAAACTAGGTTCTGCGGCCTGGAAAAAGTTAAAACAGAAGACCAAAAGCAGGGTTAAAAAGATTGCCTTCGATTTGATCAAGGTTTATGCGAAGCGACGTTTGGAAAAGGGGCATCAATATGATCCCGACAGCTATTTGCAGCATGAACTGGAGGCCTCTTTTATGTACGAGGACACCCCCGATCAGGCCAAAGCAACTGCCGATGTCAAAAAAGACATGGAAAGCGCACGCCCCATGGACCGCTTAATCTGTGGCGATGTTGGTTTCGGAAAGACCGAGGTGGCCATTCGAGCTGCGTTCAAAGCGGTTGATAACGGCAAGCAGGTTGCCATACTGGTACCCACTACCATCTTGGCATTTCAACACAATCGCACCTTCAAAAAACGATTGGAAGATATGCCAGTAACCGTTGACTACCTCAACCGTTTTAGAACGGCAAAAGAAAAACGCAACATCCTTGAAAAACTGGCCGATGGTAAAATCGATATCATTATAGGCACACACCAGTTGGTGAATAAAAATGTCCAGTTCAAAGATTTGGGACTTCTTGTTGTTGATGAAGAACAAAAGTTCGGCGTGGCGGTAAAAGATAAATTGAAAAGTATCAAAGAGAATGTTGATGTACTTACCCTGACCGCAACACCCATTCCGCGAACGCTCCAATTCAGTTTAATGGCAGCTCGTGACCTATCGGTAATCAACACCCCTCCACCCAATAGGTATCCCATTGAAAGTCGGGTAATCCGTTTTCAAGAAGATGTGATTCGAGATGCTGTCTCTTATGAAATACAACGCGGTGGACAGGTCTTTTTTATCCATAATCGCATTGAAAACATCAAGGAGGTGGCCGGTATGATCCAGCGTTTGGTCCCAGATGCCAAAATTGGTATCGGTCATGGCCAGATGGACGGAAAAAAGTTGGAGCAATTAATGCTGGCTTTTATGAATGGGGAGTTTGATGTGTTGGTCTCTACCACCATTGTTGAAAGTGGCCTTGATGTAACCAATGCCAACACCATTTTCATTCACAATGCCAATAATTTTGGATTAAGTGATCTGCACCAAATGCGAGGCCGCGTAGGACGAAGCAACAAAAAGGCTTTCTGCTTTTTTATTACCCCTCCTTTTGAGGCCATGACACCAGATGCCCGAAAGCGCATTGAGGCCCTGGCACAGTTTACCGAATTGGGCAGTGGTTTTAATATTGCCATGAAAGATTTGGAAATTCGGGGTGCAGGAGATTTGTTGGGTGGTGAACAAAGTGGTTTTATCAATGAAATAGGCTTTGAGACCTACCAAAAAATATTGACCGAAGCCATAGACGAACTTAAGGAAAATGAGTTCAAGGAATTGTATGATGAAGTGGAAGGGGATCGCGAAAAGACCTTCGTAAAAGACCTGCAGTTAGATACAGATTTTGAACTGCTCTTCCCCGATGACTATATCAACAACATTACAGAACGCTTAAGTCTTTATACAGAATTGAACGCGATTAAAGATGAAGAGGGACTTGCCCAATTTGAGACCAAGCTAACAGACCGATTTGGCGAATTGCCAGAACAGGCTGTCGACTTATTAAATTCAGTGCGCATCAAATGGATTGCCACCCATATTGGTTTGGAACGGGTCGTACTCAAAAAGAACAAGTTCATTGGGTATTTTATCGCTGATCAACATTCTGACTTTTTCCAAACCGACACCTTTACCCATGTGCTCCGTTATGTACAAGCACACCCTAAACAATGCCAGCTCAAAGAGAAACAAACCCGGAACGGACTGCGGTTGTTATTGGTTTTTGAAGAAATTAGCAAGGTAGAGACAGCCTTAAAGGTGTTACAACCCCTTCTTGGAATTGATGTTGCAACACCTATTGGCTAGGGCGTATTTTGCAAGGTTTTATTCACGGCTTGAAAAATGGGAATCAACTGTTTTTCGATAGATTCACCGGTAAGCGAAGTATTTAGCATTACGATATGCCCCAAGCCTGTCTTGGGGTTGAAAAACATAAACGTACTTATGCCTGGATCACCTCCTGTATGACCAATCAATCCTATGGGAGAGAAGCCCATAAAGATTCCTGAATTAAATTCATCATCATAACTGTTTGGGTCCTTGGGTACTTTTTTGGCGGGCAACTGTTCGCTAAACAATTCTTTATACGATGGTTTTAATAGCAAGGTCCCTTCGCCAAAATATCCTTTCATCAATTCTGAGAGGTATACCGAAAAATCGTGCAAATCGGTCAATAGTCCCCCGTCAGGATAGGTCACTAAAGCGTAGTTTGGTATCCTAGCACCCTCCTGTACATACAGCTTCGAATGTTTCGTGGCATCAATAGTATCAAACGACCATCCTGAGGCGTTCATTTGCAGAGGCTCCAGAATATATGTGGTAGTAAACTCATCATAGGGTATTCCTGTGGCTTTTTCAAGCACATGGGCTGCTAAGGTGGCTCCCACATTACTGTATTCGTATTTGGCTCCGGGGATTTTTCTCAAGAAATTTTTCCGCTTATACCAAATTCCATTGGCAGACAAAAAATTCTTGAGATAGTCTGCCATAGTAACCTTGGTGTCTATTGTTTGGAGCTCTTCACCAATATCTTGAACAATTTCCAATTTCAAGTCTTCTTCATTGAGCACATAATATGCCTTCTTGTCATATAAATCCGTATCTAAAATTGTTCCCGTATGGGTAGCCAAATGACGAACCAAAATCGGTTTTTCAGGGTGGTAGGGATTTATGACCTTAAAATCAAGATGTTTGTTTATTGGGTCATCCAATTTTAGTTTCCCCATTTCTTGGGCCTTCATCAAGGCGATTCCTATCAGAGTTTTGGATACCGAACCAATGTTTTGAACGGTCTGTTCGGAGTATGGAATTTTGTTTTGCACATCGGCATATCCATACCCTTTCGAAAACAAAATACTGTCCTTTGATACCACCGCGACACCAAATCCTTTTAACAGACCAATTTCACCAATGGCTTCGAGTTTATTATCCAACTCAGAAAATGTCTGACCTTGCGCATTTAGGCCGACAATTGAAAAAACTATGGAAATTAAAGCAAGTTTTCTAAAGAACATCACGTCATGTTTTTGGGTTGGGCTGTTATGTCATAATAGACATTAAAGTCTCTTTTTTGTTACAATATGTGAAGAACGGAAAAATACTCCAATAGACTTCTCCATATATTATTGGATAATCCGCAAATTCAAAAATGGTATCTTTAATCTTGTTCGAAACACAACTCAACCAAAAAGAACCCTACCATTATATTGAGACCCTCTTTAAAAACCTATTCGTTTTATCTTACATGTATTTTGCTGATGGGTTCCTGTAAATCTTTACAACGTACACGCAGCACAGATACCATGACTTCATTCAAAAGAAACATAAGCTCCGAAGCGCAAGAGCTTCATAACAAGCTCAGGGCAATGACCGAGAAGGGTTATGCCTTTGGGCATCAAGATGCCACCGTCTACGGTATCGGATGGAAAAACGATGGATCACTTTTTAAAAGTGATATACACGAAATAACGGGTCAACATCCTGCAGTACATGGTTTTGATATTGGTCATTTAGAGCTCGAATGGATGCATAATTTGGATACGGTTTCCTTTGATTTGATGCGCAGTCAAATAAAAAAAGTGCACGAACAGGGAGGTATTGTCACCATCAGTTGGCATGCAAGTAACCCAATCAATGGTAAAGACTCATGGAACAGAAGAGGCAAACCGGTTCGGCATGTACTTTCCAATGGGCGCTTGCACCATACCTATAGAGCATGGTTGGCCAATGTCGCGACCTTTTTCAACAGTATTCGTGATGATGAAAACAACCCCATACCCATAATTTTTCGCCCATTTCATGAAATGAACAAACCTTGGTTTTGGTGGGGAAAGGGAAAATGTTCTGAAGCGGAATACAAAGAACTCTGGAGAGAACTGGTGATGCTGCTGACCAATGAATTTAAGGCTGATCATCTTTTGTTTGCGTATTCCCCTGATTTTTTCGAAACCAAAGAAGAATATTTACAATACTATCCTGGTGATGATGTTGTGGATATCCTTGGGATGGACCTATATCAACACTGGACTTCAAATTCCTTTTCGAAAAACCTGGGCAATGAGCTCGAAATAGTCACCCAATTGGGAAAGGAAAAGGAGAAACTCTACGCCTTGACGGAATCTGGCCACAATAAGGTACGTGTTCCGGATTGGTGGACGAATGTTATTGATAGACAATTGGCCGGTTCAGGCATTAGTTGGGCCCTTTTCTGGCGAAACGCGAGAACCAACCACCATTTTGTTTCGTACCCCGGGCAAGAAAGTGCAACTGACCTGCATGCGCTAAGTAAAAGGGCTCATGTTCTTTTTCTTGAAGATATTTCAGCTGCCCTTCATTAGCCTTAAAAAGAGCTCAAGTTAAGGCTTCGCATAGGGGTAACGCCCTAATTTCGCGATACTATAATATGAATCGAGCCCACCAATTGTGACGCTATCCAAATCCTCCAACCGTACATCCCCGTCTTCATCAAGGCAATTATCGGGAAGGAACAAATGCCTCACCTTACCGATGACCAATCGGGTATCATTGCATTTCACATAGTGTTCTTCCTCAAACTGCAACCCTATTTTGATATGACTTTCGGCTACAAAGGGCGCGTTAAAGTCTTGATGGTACCATTCGGTTAGGCCTACTGATGCAAACTCTGAGACCCCCCTTTCATATTTGGCCGAGGTCTGGTGCGCCTGCTTATGAATTTGGGCAGAAATTTGGTTTATGGTGTACCACCCGGTTTCCTTTATGTTCTCATAGGTATGGCGCTCAACAGTGGTAGGTCTTAGTATAAAACCCAAATAAGGGGGATTGGCTCCAATATGTACCACAGAATTAAAAATGGCCAAATTGGGCTGTCCGTTTTTTGATTTGGTCCCAATTAGATTGGCAGGCTTAAGACCTGATATTTTATTGAGCAATCTACCTCGATATCTACTCGGCAACTGCATCAAATCATCATAGGAAAAAGTTGGCATGAATCGTTTTCACACAAAGGTATTGAGAATAGCACATAAAAAAGGCCCTCAAATGAGGGCCCTTGGGAAAACATTGTATCAGGGATTAAGCCATCTTGGCTTTGTTGGCTTTGGTAACAAACTTTAGAGCTTTCTTTACTCGTGAATTTTTGAATTTGTACAATCTAGCAACTTCGGTCTTGTTTAAATCAGACTTCTCTATTGTAATGTTTAATTCCACACCGTAAGACAAGGTTTCAACTTTTACTTCTCCTTTAGAAGTATTGGCCATAGCAGCTGTTGTGATAAAGATGAAAAAAACGAAGGTTAAAATTGCTTTCATGATTTGGGTAATTATTACGAAGTAAAATTACCCATGGGGTGCACCTAGAAGCGACTTTCGTCGTTTATCCCGATAAAAAAATCGCTGAAAAACAAGAAGTTAGATAAAGGGTATTTTATCCTCGACGAACGTATTTGAGGTAAAAACCAGCTTACCGATTTCAGGTGCATTTCATCGAGATATCACCATACCGTGTTTATAAAATTATTCGAAAGCCTTGGTAACCAAACGCATAAACTCGCCTACTTTTTGAGGTTCCAACCAGCGCGTCACCACAACCAATCCTTTTTCTTGATCTACAATAATAAAATTACCGCCGAACCCTGCGGCGTAAAACACATGCTCAGGTACACCTTCCCAATGGCGCGAGCCTTCTTTCTTGTTCAGCCACCACATAAAGCCATAATTGACATTTGGCTTTGATGGGCTAAGCGCCATATTGATCCAGTCATCACTTAACAATTGTTCGCCATCCCATGTACCCTTGTTTAAAAACAACAGTCCGAACCGCGCCATATCTTCGGCAGAGATGAATATACCAGCCCCTGAATGCCCGCCTCCAGTAACGGATTGCATTTTTAGACCATCAATGGTTGTCCAGGCATGATCATACCCGTACCAACGCCATGTGGTCGAAGCCCCAATTTTATCCATCAAGTTTTCCTTTAACACCAAGGGCAGGGGTTTTCGCCATACTTGGGTTAACGAATAGGCCAAAACATTCACCCGAACATCGTTGTATTCCATTTTGGTGCCGGGCTCGTGCAATTCCCTGAATTTCCAGTCATCAAGACCTCCTTCACGTGGAGGTCGGTCGGCCCAGTCCTTAATGCCCCAAAGCTCACCGGACCAATCCGAGTTTTGCTGCAGCAGATGTGCCCAGGTAATTTTTGCGTTATGTGCTCCTCTAAAGGTACCGTCCCATACATATTGCGCTACCTGATCATTAACGTCACGAATCAATTTGGCATCAATCGCCAGTCCGGCAACGGTCGACAAAAAACTTTTGGTCACACTAAAGGTCATATCCACCCGTTGCGTATCGCCCCATGAAGTAACCAGTTTTCCGTCTTTCAAAATCATTCCCGCGGGTCCACCGCGTTTTTTGGTCGGGCCAAGAATCTCATGAAAGGGCTCCCGTTCAAAACCCTTTAAAATGGCCTGCCGTAAGTCTTTGCTGCCACTGTATTCGTTCGCCATGGCAAAATTAACCGCCTCTGTTAAAGAGGTATTCTCAACTTTGGCCGTTACGGTTGCCCAGGTGGCATTCCTTTCAGGAAAATAGAGTTGCTGCGCAACGCCCATATGGTGCGCATTGAGAAATAAAACAATTGCGAATAGGTACAGATTTTTCATGAGAATGATTTCTTTCCCAGAAAAATACAAAGAACTTTGTTGTTAAAGGGTCTTAAGGTCTTTTATGGTCTTGAAGGCAACATCTACCTGGTCATCATTCACCAAAATGGTAAACTCATTGGTGGTCGAAATCACCTCGTACAGCACGATGCCTTCCCAAGCTAGGCGCTGAAAAATGAAATAGTAAATCCCCGGGACCGACACATTTTCTGAAGGTAATTTCACGGTCACTGAAGAGAGATTCTTAGCCTTTTGGGTACATCTTTCATTTTTGAAGAGCGCTTCGACAGTTTGGTCGAGGCTATTGCTGATTACAATGTTGATTTCATTCACCCCGCGAGAAGAGGTATAAAAAATGTCCTGATTCTTATTGACCTCTTCAAGTAACCGGGCTTGCCTGGCCAAAATCGTTTCTGATGAGAAAAAGGTATAATCGGTCAAGTTCGAACGCACCGTTATTTCGCCAATATTCTTGAGTACTTTCACGATTTTATGGGTGGCCCTGAATTCAAGATCATCCGACAACCGTTTTAGTGCCATTACGATGGCCCCATTTCGGATGTCTTTACCAAGTTCTTCCTCAATTTCAGGTTTGATAATTCGGGATAGCGAAGTCAAATTAATGATTCCCTGAGCCAAGGCACTTTGTAGAAAGGGCTTTTTCTTAATGTACTGTTCTACAACCGCAGAAATGGTTTTCATTTCATCGAATTTGCTTCGAAAATAACAATATGTTACAAATAAAACAAATAGTTAGAAGTTATAGAAGGCATCTTCCAAGTGAACAATTTCAATTTTCTTCTCTTTTTGAACCACCGTGACAATATCAAAGCGTACCTCAACCTCTAAATCTTCTTCAATGACATAGTTGTTGGCCGTTTCAATCAAAAGCTTCTTTTTTTTATGATTCACCGTATCAGATATGGATGCAACAAATGCCTTGTTGCGTGACTTCACTTCAACTATGGCCAAGATTTTTCCTTTTTGGGCAATAATGTCGATTTCACCTTTTAAGAATCTATAGTTCCGCTGTTTGATGACATACCCTTTTTTGGTTAAAAAATCAACGGCGAGCTGCTCTCCTTGCTTTCCAAATTCGTTGTGATTTCCCATCTGATTTGAAAAATATTAAAAAATGAGTGCAGTTCATCGAAAAAATCGGCAGTTTACCGTCAAAACTGCGTTAAGCTATTACATTTACAACGCAATAAAACCGTGACCACCTTTTTAAAACACATAGTTAACCCCAAAGACTATATGTTTAATAACGCCAAATTTTGCTATGGAATACTTCGTTAACTGCAATACTGCAACCTTAGCGCCGTATACCACGCCCTTAGATCAGATTAGGGTTCAACACCTATTTCGAAGGCTTGGTTTCAGCGCCTCAATTCAAACCGTTAATGCAGCTGTTGGCCAATCGGCCGATGCCCTAGTAGATCAATTGATCAACGAAGCTGTCAATATGGCTCCCATCGCGCCCCCTTTATGGGCCGACTGGACCAATGCCAATTACCCTGCCGATGATGATGCCGCCCGAGCGCTGCGCAGAGAGCAGCTTGGTGAGTTTAGGGCAGCCTACGGTAATGCTTTGTTGAACAACAACCTAAGAGATCGTCTCAGCTTTTTTTGGAGCAATCATTTTGTCACTGAACTTGATGTATATGATTGTAATTCCTTCCTTTATTATTATATCAATTGTCTGCAGCGGAATGCCATTGGCAACTTTAAGACCTTTGTCAGTGAGATCGGCTTGACCAGTGCGATGTTATATTACTTGGATGGTGCCTATAACAATGGCAACAATCCGAATGAAAACTACGCACGCGAGCTTTATGAGCTTTTTAGTTTAGGAGAGGGCAACGGGTATACAGAGGAAGATATCATAGAAACCGCCAGAGCATTGACCGGTTATGTTGAACGAGGTGAGATAGGCTGTACCCAGGTTACTTTTAGGGCCGATCGCCATGATACCGATGCAAAGACCATTTTGGGTCAAACCGGAAACTGGGGTTACGACGATACCATTGACATTCTTTTTGATCAGCGACCCAATGAGATTGCAGGCTTTATTTGCACAAAACTATATGAGTTCTTTGTGCATCCCGATTCAGATGCTGCGGAAGCACAACCGATTATTGATGGTCTTTCTGCAACCTTTATAGCCAATAATTTTGAGTTGGCCCCTGTGCTATCACAGCTTTTCAAAAGCCAGCACTTTTTTGATGAAACCGCCATCGGAGTCATTATCAAAAGTCCTTTTGACCTGTACCTCAACTTTATCAAGGAAAGTAATTTTGCCTATGATGACGGTATCGTTATCAATGCTGTTGATGCCTGTAGATTGATCGGACAAACGATGTTCGACCCGATTGATGTTGCCGGTTGGCAGCGCGACCGTATGTGGATCAATACAAACTTTATTATTGGTAGATGGTTGACCATGGAAGTATTCTTGGAACAATTCTATCAAGCCAATCCGGAACAATTCAGAACATTGGCCATGGATGCTGTTGGCCCCGGAGATAGCAATACAAGTAACCCCGAAACAGTTGTAAGGGCCTTGGTTGATAAATTCACCCCTAAGGGTTTGCTTACCGAGCAAGATTTTGAAAACGCGATGGACGCCTTCAAAATTGATGATGTACCTGAAAACTACTATTCCCCAGACTACGTTGATGGCGGATTAAGCCTTTGGATGTTGGCAGTGAGTATGGAAACACCGCTTCAAGTCTATACCTTATTGCGTCACTTATCAAGAGAACCTGAATTTCAACTAAAATAATCCTACTGCTATGTGCGATACACACCACGATCACAATATTGAACCCCACAAAGGCCTTGAACACGATGGGCATGATATAGAACATAAAAACTGGAGCCGTAGGTCATTTGTTCAGGCACTAGGTATTTTCGGTTCAGGCTCAATGATGTTGGGCCACAACATGCTTTCCGCTTCGGCACCCTCTCCGCTTACTGCGGCCATTGCCGATGCAGAAACGGACAACATATTGATCTTAATACGATTAAATGGAGGTAATGATGGCTTGAGTACCGTCATCCCCATCCAACAATACGATACCTACGCAAATGCTAGGCCCAATATCTACATCCCTGAAAGTAAGATTTTGAGGCTAACCGATGATTTCGGTGTGCCCACCTATATGAACTCTTTAGAACCCATGTGGGGAGAAGGTCAATTTAAGGCTGTACATGGCGTTGGCTATGAAAACCAAAGCCTTTCTCACTTTACAGGATCTGACATTTATGCCAATACCGATTTGACCACAACAGGTTTCGATGGTTTGAATACCGGATGGATGGGAAGACATTTTGAAGACTGTTTTCCTGATTATTTGATCAATCCACCTGAGGCACCAGCGGCTATTCAAATTGGTAGTATTTCAAATTTGGTGTTCCAGGGCGAAGAAACCAATTACGCCTTTGTCACCAACAACATTGACCAATTGGAAGAAATCGCCCAAACCGGTTTCTTCTATGACTTAGACAACAGTCTTTTTGACAGTTGTATGTATGGTGACCAGTTGCGCTTTTTGCGGGGTGTCGCCAATACCACTTACGAATATGCAGGTAAAATACACCAAGCTTATTTACAAGGTCAAAACCAGGTAGAATACCAAGACAATGGTTTTGCACGACAGTTGGCCCTATTGGCCCGTCTGATCAAAGGTAATCTAGGCACCAAAGTATACATGATTTCAATGGGTGGTTTTGATACCCACGGTAATCAACCCTTGGCCCACGAACGATTAATGTCGAACCTATCCATAGCGGTAAGTAATTTTTATGAAGATCTGGCCTTTACAGAGCAAGACAATCAGGTGTTGAGCATGACATTCTCTGAATTTGGTCGACGGATCTATGAAAATGGTTCTAACGGTACCGATCATGGAAAGGCTGCACCCACCCTGTTCTTTGGTTCAGGACTTAATGGTAGTGCCTTTGTAGGGGAACATCCTTCACTCGATGCCCCAAATGGTCGTGGAAACCTTGAATATACCATGGACTTTAGGGACCTCTATGCCACCGTATTGGCCGAATGGCTTTGTGTACCCATCAATAAGGTTGAACAGCATTTATTGGACCACCCCTATGCGCCAGTAAATTTAGGATTCAACTGTAGTGGCATTGATTTTCCAGACATTGCTTACAGTGATGATCCACCAACTTTGCCCGATACACCACCGAGTGATCCCGATGGTATGGACCCAAATCCAGATATCGAAAATGCAGTTACCCATAGACCTTTTTATCCTACTGAAAACAATCCGCACATCTATATTGAAATGCCGTTTGCCGCGCATGTCGACATTCAGTTGTACAACATACTCGGCCAGAACGTAGGAACGGTGTTTAATGAGATGATGCTTGAAGGCTCCGCGGAAATCAACATTAGAGAACGCATGCGTGGCAGCCTTGCAACAGGTAAGTACATCTACAGGATTCAGGTTGCCGACCAGAAAATGAGCAAATCGGTCATGATCATGTAAGCGTTACTTACATTTTCCAGAATCCTCCGATCGTGTAATCCCCCACCCCAATTTGGGTTGCATGATTCGGAGGTTTCCTTTTTTATAAACTAGGCGTTACGCTCTTATCAAAATCAGTATTTTTGGGCCTTAATCACAATTTATGCCCTCAAAAAGGTATACCCTTACTGCTGCGCTTCCCTATACCAATGGTCCTATTCATATTGGTCATTTAGCTGGCGTGTATGTGCCCGCTGATATTTATGCCCGGTACCAACGCCTACAAGGTCATGATGTCGCCTTTATTTGTGGTAGCGATGAACATGGGGTGGCCATTTCAATGCGGGCCAAAAAAGAGGGCGTATCACCAAAGGAAATCATTGACAAGTACCACCACGTCATTAAAAAATCTTTTGAAGAATTTGGGATTTCATTTGATAATTACTCCCGAACCTCTGCCAAAATACACCATGAGACCGCTTCAGATTTTTTCAAAAAGCTGTACGATCAGAATGACTTCATAGAGGAGGTAACCGAGCAATTGTATGACCAAGAAGCTGACCAATTTTTGGCCGATCGTTTTGTGACGGGTACCTGCCCGGTTTGTGGTCATACCGAGGCTTATGGCGATCAATGCGAAAATTGTGGTTCCAGTTTGAACGCCACCGACCTTATTGATCCAAAATCAACCATTACCGGTGCGGTACCTAGCTTAAAAAAGACCAAACATTGGTTTTTGCCGCTGGACCGTTATGAAGGATTTTTGAAGGAATGGATTTTGAAAGGTCATAAATCGGATTGGAAACCCAATGTATATGGTCAATGCAAATCATGGATTGATGATGGCCTAAAACCCAGGGCGGTCACCCGTGATCTGGATTGGGGCATTCCAGTTCCGGTTAAAGATGCCCAAGGCAAGGTACTTTATGTATGGTTTGACGCACCTATTGGTTATATCTCATCAACCAAAGAATGGGCCGAACGTGAAGGTACGGATTGGGAGCCTTATTGGAAAGATCAAAACACCGAACTCTATCATTTTATTGGCAAGGACAACATTGTTTTCCATTGCATTATTTTCCCGAGTATGCTCAAGGCACATGGCGATTATATTTTGCCAAAAAATGTTCCTGCCAATGAATTTTTAAATCTGGAGGGCAACAAATTATCCACCTCTAAGAATTGGGCGGTTTGGCTGCATGAATATTTGGTCGATTTCCCTGACATGCAAGATGTATTGCGTTACACCTTAACTGCCAATGCTCCTGAAACGAAGGACAACGATTTCACCTGGAAAGATTTTCAGGCGCGTAACAACAATGAGCTGGTGGCCATCTTTGGCAACTTTGTGAACCGGGTTGCCGTGTTGACCCATAAATATTATGAGGGTAGTATTCCAGAACCCTCGACCTATACAAGTTCAGATGAAGCGGCATTACGAGCGCTGCAGTCATATCCCAAAACAATTGCTGATTCTTTGGGCCGCTTTCGTTTTCGTGAAGCGGGGCAAGAATTGATGAACTTGGCCCGTTTGGGCAATAAGTATTTAGCGGATGAAGAACCCTGGAAGCTGATCAAAACCGATCCAGAGCGCACCAAAACGGTGATGTTTGTGGCCTTGCAAATAGCCTCGGCCTTGGCGGTGTTGAGCGAACCATTTTTGCCCTTTACTTCAAACAAGTTAAAAAGCATCTTGAACCATACTGCACTCGGTTCAGCACCAACTTGGGACACCATTGCCACTTCCGCTATGCTACTTCCTTCAAATCATACCATTAACAAGGCGGAGCTTCTTTTTAGAAAGATTGAAGATGAAGAGATCGCAGCACAATTGGCCAAACTTGAAGCCACAAAAAAATCAAATGAACAAGAAATGACAACAAACATTACGCCCCAGAAGGAAACGATTACCTATGATGATTTTTCAAAGCTTGATCTAAGGGTAGGTACGATTTTGGAAGCTGAAAAAATGCCAAAAGCAGATAAGCTTATTGTAATGAAAGTAGACACGGGTTTGGATACCCGAACCATTGTTTCGGGGATTGCTGAACACTTTAGCCCTGAAGAATTGGTGGGCAAACAAGTGACCGTTTTGGTGAATTTGGCGGCTCGAAAATTGCGTGGGGTAGAAAGTCAGGGTATGATTTTGTTGGCTGAAGATGCGGATGGAAGGTTAATTTTCGTGAATCCTGATGACGCTACTGCAAATGGTTCCCAGATCAGTTAATGCTTAAAATCGCCTACCACCCCATTTACAAACATCCCTTGCCAGAGGGGCATCGTTTTCCCATGCTAAAATATGAGTTGCTGCCCGAACAACTCCTACATGAGGGAACCTGCACGGCAACCAATTTTTTTGAACCCACCTTGCCTGGTGATGCTGCGATTCTTGCGGTTCATGATGCCGAATATTATCAAAATTTGGTGAACTTAAAACTAACGGCGAAAGAACAGCGAAAAATAGGATTTCCCCTATCCGAAGCGCTTGTCCAGCGCGAGCGAATCATTGCTGACGGCACCCTAAAAGGCTGTGCTTATGCTTTAAAATATGGCATCGCGATGAACATTGCAGGAGGCACCCATCATGCATATTCAGACCGTGGCGAGGCATTTTGCATGCTCAACGATCAAGCCATTGGGGCACGACACCTCCAGTCTAATGGCCTTGCCAATACTATATTGATTGTTGACCTCGATGTGCACCAGGGCAATGGTACCGCCGAAATTTTCCAAGATGATGCTTCGGTATTTACCTTTTCGATGCATGGCAGAGGCAATTATCCTTTTAAAAAAGAAACCTCCGACTTAGATATTCCCCTAGAAAAAGGAACCGATGACCCAACCTATTTGGAACTTCTCAAGAACACCCTCCCAAAACTTTTGGCACAGGTGCAACCTGATTTTATTTTTTACCTCTGCGGGGTCGATGTAGTGGCCACCGATAAATTGGGAACCTTGGGCATGTCACCCGAAGGCTGTGCCGAACGTGATCGGTATGTGCTGCAGACCTGTAAAGACCATGGTATACCGGTTCAATGCAGCATGGGCGGGGGCTATTCAAAAGATATTAAAGTGATTGTCGAGGCCCATGCGAACACGTTTCGATTGGCCCAAGAAATTTATTTCTAGATTTATCATGGGTCAATTATATATTACAATGAAGAAACTACTGCTTATTATCCTCATTTTTAGCCTGCAATTCACCGTGTCGCAAGATTTGAATGTGACCAAAGACCGAACGCTTTGGAATGATTTCACCTATGACATGGGCAATGTTTTTGGGGGAATTGGCCATGCCTATAGCCGACCCTTTCATTGGCAGGGGAATGACTGGGCGAATTTCGGGTATATGGTGGCTGGCACAGGGCTGCTCTTTACCATTGATGACGAAGTGGATGAATGGGCGAACGGATTTCGTGATGATGTACCGCAATTTATCAAGGATTATGGCAACAGCTATGGCAATCCGGATAATAACTATATGCTCACCGGAGCGGTTTATTTGACCGGATTATTCGCAAAAGATGAAAAACTACGCCGAACCGGTGTGCTGTTGATCTCCTCAGCCACAGCCAGTGGATTTTTTCAGCAGGTGGCCAAACGTCTGGTGGGAAGAGCACGACCCAAAAGCGGAGAATCTTCATTTACCTTTGATCCCTCCTTTGGTTTTAATCGCATATTCAATTACGATTCCTTTCCATCAGGTCATGCCATGCTCGCCTTTACGAACGCTTATGTCATAGCCAAGCAATTTAAGAACCCCTGGATCAAAGCGGGCATCTATACGGTAGGTTCCATACCTGGATTCGTAAGGGTTATCGATCGCTTTCATTGGATTTCAGATGTGGCTTTCAGCACGGTGCTCAGTATTTTTATTGTCGAGTCGATCGATAGGTACCTCGATAAAAAGTATGCCGAGAAATATAACGACAACACAAAAGCGGTTAGCTGGAATCTAACTTTTGCACCAAATCGAATTGGGGTAGTCCTTCAATTTTAGCATATATTTTATTTAGATTAATTTAAAATAGTTATTTTTGTCCCCGTTGAAACAACGGCAAAAAGTGGGCAAAAAAAAGAAAGTAAAAAAACTTCAAAAGGCACGCCTCAAAGAGCTCAATCCGGGCAAGTGCAAGACCAAATGCTGTGCTAAATACAAAAAGGGCGAGCATAAAAGATGCCGCAAATGCCCTTGTTTCGATCTACTCAAAAAAGTGGCTTAATTTCTTACCGCTCCGGCGTCTTGGAAATTTTGGATAGCTTGACCTCTTTCGAAGATAAAGCCGTATTCGTTGGCACCTGAAATACGCCCATTACGGCATAGTAGGAAGCCTGTCGCAAGTACATATCACTGTGCCCGCATTGGGTGCCGCACCGCTTTTGGTGCTGCCCATAAGCAATATGCTTACCATTAATATAGGCTTGGTGCAAATCAGGGGTTTTGTGAAGTAACTCCCTTTCAAAAGCGCGTTGGTCTTTCCAATAATCTGCCCGGTCTTCCACACCCAAAGCGCTCAAAGTCTGTTCGTATTGGGCATCCCTGTAGGCCATTTGTAAGTAAAAATCCAATTTGGCATCCATGCCTTGTTCTTGTGCCGTCACCACAAAGGATACGCACAGCAAGAATATTAAGATATGTACACTATAGGATTTCATTGATCAAGGTCTATTAATAAGACGAACAAGTGTCGCCTTTGTTGCCTAGTTCCTCTTTAAGTTATTGTTAATATTCGGTATTAAAAAAGAAAAAGGGCAAACTGCCCTTTTTCCTGTATAATCGGTAATGAATTTTACTTTCCCAATAGCAAAAGCTCGTTGCACCTAATTTCTGTGATGTATCTTTTATCACCTTCTTTGGTTTCATACGATCGATTCGTGAGCCTCCCCTCAATCGCCACTTCTTTTCCTTTCATTAAAAAGTTCTCTACGATGTCTGCAGTCTTACCCCATGCCACCACATTGTGCCATTGGGTATCGGTCACTTTCTCTCCCTTGGCATTTTTGTAAATTTCATTCGTGGCAATCGAAAACTTGGCCAATTTACTTCCGTTGTCCAAGTTTACAATCTCTGGGTCCTGACCCAAGTTTCCAATCAACTGTACTTTGTTTCTAAGCGCGTTCATACTATTAAATTTTAAGGTTAAACAGTTAATGCAATCGAATGTCCTTCATCCGACAGGGCAAACATAAAACGGTCGTCATCAAAGATTCGGCTGGGAATTGCTTATTTTCGTTTGTAAACGTTTGTACATATTTTTATGTTTGATTTTCAACATTTTAAATCCTATATGACCTTATGGGAGACCCTCAATTCGTAAATCACGATTTTTGGGTTATCAAAGTGTATTGACATGAGCTGGATCAAGACTATTTCCTATGAAAAGGCCGATAGGGGCCTCAAAAGAATCTACGATCGGGTCAAGGGACCCAATCATAACATCGATAATGTCTTGCTGATTCACAGTCTTAGACCCCATACCCTTGTCGGACATATGAACCTATACAAAAGTGTGCTACACAATACCAATAATACCCTATCAAAATGGTATTTGGAAGCACTGGGCGTATACGTCAGCTTCTTAAATGGTTGTGATTATTGTGTCGCCCATCACTTCGAAGGGCTGAAGCGATTGCTAAAAGATGATGCGAAGGCCTCAAGCTTTTTCATGGCAGTACAAAAAGACACCTTGAACGACCATTTTGATACCAAACAATTTCAGGGTATGGCCTATGCCAAAAAACTAACCCTACAGTTAGCACATATCACTCAGGATGATGTCGAAAATCTTAAGGCTGTGGGTTATACAGAGGGCGAAATTTTGGAAATCAATCAGGTGTGCAGCTATTTTAATTATGTCAACCGCTCGGTGCTTGGGTTGGGTGTAACCACGCATGGCGATATTTTGGGGCTTTCGCCGAATGAAAGTGATGACCCTGATAATTGGACCCATTCGTAGCAATAATGGGCAAACACTTTCGGGTGTTATTTTTGGAAATAGTTGCCTATCTTTAAACAGCACCACTGCCTATGTATACCCTTATTGACAATGCGGAGAAGAAACGGTATGAATTTCAACTGCCTGAACATACCCCTTTGATCGAATATATTCGAACCAAAGACAAAATTTACTTGACCCATACCGAAGTCCCTGTTGCCTTGGAAGGTCAAGGTATTGGTCACGAGTTGGTCAAACAGGTCTTGGAAGATGTAAAAAGCAAAGATCTGACCCTAATACCGCTTTGTCCCTTCGTGGCACATTACATTAAAGAAAATCCAGAATGGCGGGAACTTGTTTTAAAAGGAATTAACGTGTAACCCTATGGAAAGAGAAATAATCAAAGAATATACCCACGGTGATTTTACCGTCGTTTGGAAACCCAAAAAGTGCATCCATGCCGAGATATGTGTAAAAACCTTGCCCGAGGTCTATGACCCGAAGGGCAAACCTTGGATTACCCCAGAAAATGCATCGGTGGAAGCCTTGAAATCGCAAATACAAAAATGCCCTTCAGGAGCCCTGACCTACAAGCAGAAAGGAGAGACCAAAACGGAGGAAACGCAGGCCACCGAATGCACCATTGTTGAAAACGGCCCCCTTTTGGTAAGTGGCAATCTAAAAGTAACCTTGGCAGACGGAACGGTTGAAGACAAAAAAAGATCCACCGCCTTTTGTCGTTGTGGCGCATCTGAGAATAAGCCTTATTGCGATGGCACACATAACCAAATCGAATTTAAAGGTTAGCGTTTTTTAAGCTTTTGGCAAACTCGAACGCTGTCAATGACACATTCGTATGTGCATTCGCCATGGCAGTCTTCAGATTGGGCATCCCCTTTGAAACAGAAATGGCATAATTGATGCCGATGGCTTTTATTTCACTTGATGAAAGACCAACGTTACCACAAAAAGCGGCAACTGGAATTCCCTCACGCCTAGCAGAATCAACCACACCTGAAATAGTCTTACCTGATAAAGTTTGGGAATCAAGATTACCCTCTCCTGTAATAATCCAATCTGCTCCTTGGATGGCTTGGTCAAAATTGGCAATATCTTTTACGGCATCAATACCTTTTCGCAACTTACCGTTTAAAAAAACCAATGCACCTCCTCCCATGCCACCCGCAGCTCCAGACCCCTTAATGGGCTGAACATCAATTCCAAATTCTGTTTCAATCACAGCTGCAAAGTTTTGCAATCCCTCATCAAGGGAAACAATATCAGTATCGGAGGCTCCCTTTTGCTTTGCATAGATCTTAGCAGCGCCGTTTTCACCATAAAATGGATTTTCTACATCACATATCACACTGAAATCAATGCGTGCTGTTGGGTCATTCTTTGGCTTTAAAATTTTTCGAACCTTGGTCAGGTTGCCACCGATTGGAATTAATTTGTTGTTTTCCGCATCTAAAAATGCATACCCTATTGCCGTGGCCATGCCCATTCCTCCATCATTGGTGGCACTGCCCCCTATACCCAAGAAGATCTTCTTGGCACCCTTGGCCATGGCATCGGATAGCAACTCCCCAGTTCCAAGAGAAGTGGTTTGCATACAGTTCAATTCCTCATTAGTTAATAAAGCATGGCCTGATGCCTCGGCCATTTCGATATAGGCCATTTTATGTTCAGGGGAAAAAAGGTAGGTCGCTGATCTTTTCCGAAACAACGGATCATGAACCTTAACCCTAACTTCTTTTGCCTTTAAAAAGGACTTTACGACATCTAGCGTTCCATCTCCTCCATCTGCCAAGGGAATTTTGATAATATCGGCCTGGGGAAATACCCTTTGCAACCCAATTTCAACTGCCTCACAAAATTGTTGACCGCTCAGGGATCCTTTAAACTTATCCGGTGCAATAACAAACTTCATGCAGCACTTAACTTAATATCGATGGTAGACAAATACTTAAAACAACAATCACCACAAAGAAGCCCAACAAAATGAACAATTCACGTTTTGCTGGGAAGTAAACTACTTCGAGGCCTTCGTTGGCTTTCCGCTTTATTAAAGCACTAACAATCATGGCAACCACGACAGTCACGAGACATCCAATCGCATTCCACCAAAACCAGAAAACATCAGGTACATACAGCCACAAATACATATTGAATAAGACACCAATAACAATTCCCACGTTGGCCCCTAAGGCGTGGGTTTTTTTCGTTAAAATAGCCAGTATAAAGGCCGCCAAAATTGGACCGTAAAAGACCGAACTGATTTTGTTGATCACCTCGATTACAGTGCCTTCAATATTGCCAGCGAAAAAGGCAAAGAATAAACATACGAGACCCCAAAACAACGATAACAATCGAGAATTCAGCACGTATGACTTATCGGACATATCAGGCTTAAATCGCTTCACAAAATCTTCCATGGTTACCGCTGAGAGTGAATTTACGGTTGAACTCAATGACGACATTGCAGCAGACATGATGGCTACAATCAATATCCCTATTACCCCATTTGGTAGGTATTGCAATATAAAGACAGGCACCATCAGATCCGCTTTTTTACCTTCCAAGGAACCAATATTTGCTTGGTATGTACTGTTAAGTAAGTCTTGAAATCCCGGATCTTGAAGCAATAGTGTTCCCAAGACCAACCCCATAATACAATAGGTCAGAGTTAGCGGAAAACGAAACAGGCCGTTCGCCAACAATAATTTTTTTATGGTGGGCATACCATTGGCAGAAAGCAAGCGTTGGGATTGTGTTTGATCCGTACCATAATAGGATGCATAGAGAAAAAAACCACCTATTATCATTGGCCAAAAACCGAACTCATCGCCGCCATCGGCGTTGTTGAAACCCCATTTGCCGAAGTCTACAGCAGTAAGGCGATCTTTATCTACGTGGGTCAAAAAATTATCAAAGCCCCCTAATTCACTTATACCGTAAATCAAGCAAATTATAATGCCCAAGAAAAGAATTACCATTTGAATCACATCACCCCAGATAACAGCTTTCATTCCTCCTTGAAATGAATACACCAATGTAATCACTCCAATAATTAAAATTGAAATCCAAAAATCAACCCCTACTGTGGCTTGTAATATCAAAGCCATGGTGTATACCATAACCCCAGTGGCCACAGAACGACTGACCTGAAAAACAAAACTTATCAGCAACCTCGAGGAGGCATCAAACCGTTTTTCCAAATATTCATAAACGCTAACAATGCCTGATTTGTAGAGGGTAGGAATCACTGCAATAAGTAGAAAAGCCATGGCCAAGGGCACCCCAAATTCATAGGTCAACCATTGTAGGCCACCACCATCTTTAAGTCCGACAAATGCCGGCGCCGAGATAAAACTGATAGCAGAAAGCTGGGTGGCCATAGTTGACAAACTAAGCGGGAACCAACCCATACTTCGACCTCCCAAAAAGTAGTCACCTGAGCTTTTATTTTCCTTAAAAAAGTATCCGATGCCCAAAAATCCCACCAGATAAACGACGATAATGACATAATCAAATACGTTCATAATTTTTGTTTCAAAGTTTGTTTAGCAGTCGAAAACCATTCACTTTTAAGGACGCCCAATAAAACGGCATTTGCCCTACCGGATTCTTTTATGGCCGGAAACGCATTGCGGATCACTCCTTCTTCTTTGCAGCCTATCGACTTCATCGCCTGAATACTGCGTTCATTTTCTGCATGTGCTCCCAACCCTAATCTTTCGAGCTGCAAGTGCTCGAAAACAAATTCAAGTAATAAATACTTGCAATGCTTATTTAAACCCGAGCCCCAGAATTTTTTACCATACCAGGTATATCCCAATCTTATAATTTGCAAGCTTTCCTCATAGTCAAACAATCGGGTGCATCCGGCATATACATCCTGTTCTTTATCAAAGACCGCAAAAGGATATTCTTTTCCCAAGGTTCGTGCCCTAAGGGCATCTTCAAAATACGCCTTAAAATCTTCCGCTCCATTTGACCTTCCAAGGAAAAAAGTCCAAATTTCCTTTTCATCGACCCATGTGCTCAACGCTTTATAGTGGGCCACGGAAAGGGGCTCTAAACGTGCCCTTTCATTTTCTAAAACATAATCTTCGGCATAGTTTAAGCTCATTGTTCCCCATTAAGCAAAAGATCAATGAGCAAAGCCGCACTCCATGAAAAATTATCTCCGCCATACCCCCCTTTTTCACTATCCGGATTTTCAATACGACAATCAAAATATTCATGGAACCCATTTTTTTCGATGAGTTGTAAGGAATCATTTTTCACGCGATTCGCAATCGTTTCGAATCCATGTCTTTTCAGACCGTAATAAAGCATCCAATTAAGATTGATCCAAACCGGTCCTCGCCAATATTTTCTTGGGTTAAATCGTTCATGGGTAGGGTCAAAGGAGGCACATAGGTATTTATCGTCACCTCCAAATTTTTCAATCATTACTTCTACTAACTTATTAGCCCTTTCCTCGTTTGGCGCCGCTGAAAACAACGGTGAAAAAGAAGACGAACAGATATAGGGCAATTTTCTTTCATTTCTTAAATCATAATGCAGGTATACGCCCAGTTTATCATCAAAAAGCTTTTGGTTCATGCCGCTCAATGTTTTTTTATTCTTTTCCTGGAGATACGCTATTTTCTCGTCATTTCCACCTAGAATTGCATACAGGGCGATCAAAGACTCATTCGATTTTGATAGGGCCGTATTGAACAGGGGGTCAATCAAAAGAAAAGGAGAGTGTTTGGCAATCATTGCATCATCATAGCCATGTTTTTTTGCGATATCTATGATGTACAGATAGTGATCATATTCTCTCTTAGAGGGTCGTTGGGCTGGATCAACATGAGTCGTATCTCTGCGCTCAAAATGATACTCAGGAGGATTCATAGTTTCCCAAATATCATCCCAAAGGGGTGAGTTATCGGTTCCTGATTCCCAATTGTGATAGATATAGACAAGTCCGTCTTCATGTAAGTCCCGATGCTCATAAAAGTATACATGATTGTCATATACGTTGTCAATCTGGTCTTTTATAAAGCGTAGTATATCCTCCTTGTCTTCAGCAATTTGATACAGCTTTTCAAGCACGAAGCCAAAAACCGGAGGTTGAGTCATTCCGGTAGACCGGTACCGCTTTGATGATTTTGGATGCAGATGCGATTGATGGAAATCGGCTCCGGGAAAATACGAATCACTCTCGGTGTGAAAAACGATATGAGGGATAAAGCCATTGTCCCATTGTGCATCAAGAATGGTTTCTATCTCTGTTTTAGCCTTCGGCATGTCGTAATGGGCAAAACCTAGGGCAATAAACCCAGAATCCCACTTCCATTGAAATGGATAGAGTCCTTTACTGGGAATGGTGAAACCACCCTGTTGAAAATTATTGTTCAATACCTCTTTGGCTCGATCTAACAATTTTTCCATGTTGTACTAATAAGGCCTAAAAACACACTGGCGGTGGTTGACCGCCAGTGTGAATCAAACGTAACTTAAACTCAACTAACTTAAACTAATTCGCGCTCAATTAAAAATTAAAGGTTGCTGTTAGGAAGAACCTTCTTGGCAGTATAGGGCGACCAAAGAAAAAGTCACCATCATCAACTTGCCCTCCAATTCCCGCTCTTGGATTTCCTTCTGTAAGGCCGACACTATCGAACAGATTGAATACCGAAAAGCCCAATCTAACCGAATTCACATCTGCTGTTCTAAAGGTATATCCAGCACCTAACCGTGCTATTGTTATTGCATCCAATTCCACATTATTTCCATCATCGGTAAACTTACTACCGGTGTGGTTTAGGGTAAAGTTGGCATCGAACTTACTATTGTCGTAGTTCAGACCCAGGCTTCCCAAGAAATTGGGTTGACGACCAATTTCATTACCCTCGTTAATGGTTGTGGTGGTATTGTTGGTCAAATCTGTAGTCTCATTTTTGGTGATTTCATGGTTTTGATAGGTCGCCGTACCGTTTAAACTCCAATCTTGGGCAAAGCGATACAACCATGAGGCTTCAAGACCTACCGTAGCGGTGGTTTGCTCGCTTCGAGCCTGGTCAACCAACTGACCGCCAACGATTGCTTGATCTATTCGGATTCGGTCTCGCAAGGTAACATAGTATCCTGCGAGGGAACCTGAAAGCGTTGAAGTGCCATATTTTACCCCAGTTTCAAATTGAAGTATGGTCTCGCCATCATAGTTGGATTCGCGTATACCTGGGGTAGGGGCAAAACCTCTTTGTTGGGGCCAAAAAAACCCTCTAGAGAAATTCGCATAGAGATTTGTGCTTTCACTCAGTTCATAGAGTCCTGCCAATGAAAGTGCCCAATCGGTAGCTTTAATCGTTGCGGTAGTAAAACTTCCATCCGCAAATCTCACGTTGGCAAGTTCTGGTGTCAATTCCGGATTGTCATATACTTGAGATTCCTCTAAGCCACCATTGTTAAAGGTACCGTTTGTGGATTCGATCCGTAATCCAACGTCAAAACGCCAGCGGTCAAAAATCATCTCATCGGTTAGGTAGAAAGCTGTTCTGCTTTGAGAGAGAAATCGATTGGAAGTCATTCCTATCCGGTTGTAAATACCCCCATCGGAATAAACAACATTGCCGCCACCCGCATCGGTATAGCTGAGGTTCACCAATCTAGGATTATTATTGAACTCTGAAAGCACGCGATACTGCCAGTTTACGTCTTCGGCATCAGTACGAGACATATAGGTTCCCAGGGTGAAGGTATGCTCTCTATTTGCCGTTCTGAAAATCAAATTGGCATCTCCTGAATAGTCGGTCATTGGTCGCAGGCGGTCAACGTGAAGGTTTTCTACGACGAGGTCATTTCCATTGATTTGGTCACCACTGCCTCCTTGATATTGGGCATCAAAACCCGTGTTTCCTGGCGCTACTTGAGCAACATAGTTGTTTAACGTCAATGGGTTTCCAAAGGTACCGTTGCCACCTACGTACAAGGCGAAATTGTGCTCATAATTGGCATATCTAATCTTCGATTTAAAGCTCACCCTATCGCTGAAGTTGTATACAAAGTCTCCCATGAGGTATCCTCCTTTAGCGGAAACACCATCTTCAATTGGACTTTTATACACCCCACCTGGAGTTAAAAAGGAAGTTTCGGCCAATTCACCTGAAAGCAACTGTTCAACATCTTCCCCATCATTACCTGCAATACGCTCTCTATCAGAGCCCAATGGTAGTGGTAAAAAGAACTGGGCCTTATCATCAATATATTGGCCATGAATGGTGAACGTACCATTTTCAAAACGTTTCTTGATGTTTCCACGAAATTGAACACCCCGCGTTGGAAGTCCTGTTTCTATTGGTCCATCATCTTTTCTAACAAAACCAGTGAATGCATAAAAGGTATTGGAGTCCTCACCTCCTAATTGCCCTCCGGTATAAAAGTCAGTTTTCAAACGTCCACGACTACCCCATTCAACATTAATAATGTTCCCCGGATTGGTATCACCTGTTTTACTTGTATAGTTAATCAAACCTGCAACAGAACCCGCACCATAAAGCACGGCAGCACCACCACGAACAAATTCCACGCCTTTGAAACCAATATCTGGTCGTGCGTACACATCGTGTGCAGAAGAATTCAACCCAAAGGTGCTCATTAGCGGCATTCCGTCATATTGGAGAGGGTTAAATACATATTGCCCCCCGGATGGCAATCCCCTTACAAATAAATTTGTTGCAGTTTCACCACCACCACCTTCAGCGGTAATACCGGGTACATCTCTCAAGATATCAGCCTGGCTATTTGCCGAAAGTTTGGTGATTTCAGCAATCTTTTTGGAGCTTATGGACAAAGGTGCTTGTTTCTGTGACCTAAATGTGGTCGAAGCGGAAATAACGACTTCATCTAACTGCTGCCCACTTTCTTGCATAACAATATCGAGGCTTACAGAGCTACCACTTAGGTTAACCGTTTCTTCAACCGTAGTAAATCCAATAAATGAAAATCTAATGGTCTGTGAACCGGACAGGTTGGTGCTTAACACAAAATTTCCATCAAAATCAGTGGTCGTTCCTTCGGTGCTTCCAACAATTAGGACATTAGTTCCTAAAATTGGTACTCCTGAACCATCTTTAACCGAGCCACTAATCTCGGTCTGGGCATTGGTAAAACCAAATGCGAACAAGGCGATTACCGCAAAAAGAATTCTTTTCATAATTATAAGTTTAGTAAATCATTGATTGAGTCAGTTTTTATCATATCTATCAAATTCGTACTAAAATTATTTGAAGTTGTTAACCAAAATTCAAAATCTTTGCGAAAAACTTATGCAATCGTTTGCGAAAACGTTTGCGAAAACATATTTTTCCAGAATTAATTGATAATGACAATGAATCGTAGGCAAAATGTTACCCTGAAAGCGCTTTCCAAACAACTTGAACTGTCTATTTCAACCGTTTCTAGAGCACTAAATGACCATCCTGATATTAGTGAAGCAACAAAATCAAGAGTGCAACAATTGGCCAAAGAATTGAATTATGTGCCCAACCTTTTTGCCAAAGGTTTCCGAACCCATCACAGTCATATTTTAGGGGTAATTGTTCCCAATGTCTCGCACTATTTTACCACTACCATTCTAAAGGGAATATTGGATGAGGGAGAAAAACTGGGGTATCGCATCATTATTTCCGAATCAAAAAATGATGAAAAAAAACAGGCCGAAATGCTCCAAACCATGCTTCAATTTGGAGTTGAAGGGATATTGATGGCTTTGGCCCGAAGAACCAAATCGATTGATGATATTTTAAAAACCTTGAACCGATCCCCAATCGTTTTATTCGATAAGGTATCTGATAAGATTCCCTGTACCCAGGTTGTTATTGACGAAGAAGTAGCTGCCTATACCGCGGTTGAGCATTTGATCAACACCGGTAAACGAAGAATTGCGATTATCAAAGAAACCGAAAACTCGTACAACTCAGAAAAACGTTATGCCGGATATTTAAAAGCATTGCAGGACTATGGTATCGAAAAGGACGAAAAAATAATTTTGAGCACCGAAGATATCTCCTTGGAGAAAGGTCGCGCCATGGCCAATATTTTATTGAGCTTAAAACGAAGACCTGATGCAGTTTTCGCCATTACTGATAGTGCTGCCATTGGCGTCATAAAAGCTTTGAAAAAATTTAAAGTTAGAATTCCAGATGAAATAGCGGTCGTGGGTTTTAGTAATTCCAAAAGCGCTTCCATTGTGACACCTTCCCTATCTACGGTTGACCAACCAGGGGAACGCATAGGGCGAACGGCCACGAAATATTTAATTGATGAAATCGAAAACCCAAAACAAGATCAAATAACAAAAACTGTTGAAGTGAAGACCAATTTAATTGTTAGGGATTCTTCGTTTAAGGTTTGAACAGGTGTTTCGTTGGGCCCATTCTTTTAATTGTAAGTTGTTCAATTCTCAGTTACTTTTGATCTAATCATTAGTTCAAAGCGGTTTTGGTCAAAAAAGAAGATCCTATTTTAAAAAAAAGACTGTTTCGTTTAGGCGTCTTCCTTTGGATATGTTGGATGCTTTCGGCCGTTTATATGTTATGCGTGGTGTTTTTACCTCTTGATGTGCTACTTTTTGATGAAGTTTTGAATGAAGCGGAGGTTTGGCAGTCTGCCATTTCAGTATTTGTTTTTATATCCTTATCCTTAATCATACAACAGCTTTCCAAATACTACCGGAAACAGGGGTTTGTAAAATAAAGGGGTGCGCTAACCGCCCCTAAGCGTTCACGCATCAAGGCGCCTAAATCACTCAATGGGAGTTTAGCGTTCAGGGCTATTATTGTACATTTAAAATAAAATAAGACACCATGAAACTGATTTATAGCATTTTGTTTTTAGCCATGCCCCTACTGTTGCCAGCCCAGAGCAAGAATTTTTTAGATGTGCCCTACCTTGAGACCTCAGCACGGGTAGACACCCTGGTAACCCCTGATAAAATATACCTCAGCATCACCATTCGTGAAAAAGATTCAAAAGGAGGGAAATCGGTGGAAGAGCAAGAAAACAAAATGGCCCAAAGCCTAAAAAACTTAGGCATCGACATCGACAAGCAGCTAGCTATCAAAGATTTGGCCAGCAACTATAAGAAATACTTTTTGCGAAGCAAGGAGGTGCTGAAAAGCAAGCAGTTCTCGCTCGTGGTCTACGATGGATTGACCGCCGGAAAGGTGATGGCCGCTTTGGAGGAGCTTGATATTGCGAATACCTATTTGGAAAAGACCGAGTATTCGAAGATGGATGAATTGGAGCTGACCTTAAAATCAAGAGCAATTCAAAAGGCCAAGAAGAAGGCCGATGCCCTGACCGCACCTTTAGGCCAAAACGTTGGTCCTGCTTTGCATATAATGGATACCTCGCAACCCTATTACCCACGCTACAATCAACCCCGCATGGAAATGGCCATGGCTAAAATGGATGTGGCCGAAGCCGAACCTTTGGATATTAATTTTGAAAAGATCCGTGTTGAAAGTACGGTCAATGTCAAATTCGAATTGTCCAAATAGTTCGTTCGTATTCGTCACTTTATAAAAAACACCATGAGGGTACTTCTAATTTTACTACTTGCATTTGGCTTTCATACCGTAAAGGCACAACAAACCGTACAACTACCGAAGGGGGCTTCCTCGCCAAAAGCAGCACTTGACGATGTGGCATGGATTTCAGGACATTGGATGGGCGAGGCCTTTGGAGGTATTGCTGAAGAAATTTGGAGCGCTCCTTTGGGCGAAAGTATGATGTTCGTTTTTAGATTGGTAAACGATGACAAGGTGACCTTTTATGAATCGGGCCACATCAAACAAGTTGATGGCACCATTTTACTGCAATTAAAACACTTTGATGGCAACCTAAGGGGTTGGGAAGAAAAAGATCAAACCATTGATTTCAAATTGGTCAAGGTAGAAAACGACAAAGTCTATTTTGAGGGCCTCACCATGGAACAGATCAATGAGGATGAAATGCACGTTTATGTACTGATTGAAAATGAGGGTAAAAAAGAGGAGGTTCTTTTTTCGTACCGAAAGAAAAAATAGACTTAACCCAAAATTGATAACCCAGCGTCGACCACCATCTGAAGTTTCTTAGGGTTCACATCAACCTTTGAGACCACTCGAATACCGTTGTATAACGTATAAAGCATCAAACCCAGTTCTTCTGCACTTTTGGATGAGGTGATTTCACCAGAATTTAGGCCCTTTTGAACATAGCCCACAAACAACTTCTCAATTTGTGCTTTATGTACCATTAGGCTGTGCTGCATTTTATCGCTTCCGGGAACCATCTCGGTTGTGGTATTGACCACAAAACAGCCCTTTCGACAGTTGTCTGAAACAGCTTCTTGTATGGCCGTTTCAAAGAGCTTTTGAAACCCCTGCTTAACTGAAGCTTCACCTTGAAATAGTTCTTCCAACCAAGCACCCGAGGTTTTCTTATAATACGCAAAAGCCTTGTCAAATAAGGCTTCCTTACCCCCATAGGTGTCATACAGACTGGCCCGGTTAATCCCTAAATGGGAAACCAAATCTTGCATTGAAGTAGCATGGAACCCTTTCTCCCAAAAGAGCTCCATGGCTTTATTCAATGTTTCTTTTTCACAAAATTGTTTCGTGCGTGGCATACTGGAATAGTTGTTCCAAATTTACCCATAAAAACTATACTTGGGCAAAACCGCCGTCCACCGGAATTTCGGTACCCGTGATATAGCTGCTATCCGATGACGCCAAAAAGAGGGCCGTGGTGGCTATCTCCTCTGAATGCCCAAATCTTCCCAAACTCACCAAGGACGGAAAACTCGCTGCCATTGCGTCAATGTTTTCTTGGGGCACGTTGTGTTTCCCGTAAATTGGGGTATCGATAGGTCCTGGTGCTATGGCATTGACACGAATTCCTTTAGGGCCAAATTCGGCAGCAAGTGTACGCGTCAAAGACCGTAATGCAGCTTTACTGGCGCCATAGGCTGCCATTCCGGCAAATCCTTTGACATTTACGATAGAAGTGTTAAATATGATACTGGCACCTTCATTTAGGTGGTTATAGGCCGCCTTTACGGTAAAAAGAGGACCGCGAACATTAATGTTATGCACCTCATCATAAATTGCTTCCGTTAGGCCATCTATGGTTTCAATTCGAAATATGCCGGCATTCAAAAAGAGCGTATCAATCTTTCCAAAGGTTTCGACGGTTGTTTTGATCAATTGCGCACTATCGGTAATGCTCGAAGCTTCAGCTTTGACCAATAGGTACTCGCCTTCAAGTTCTGACTTTAAGGCGTCTAATTTTTCTTGATTTCTTCCCGTTAAGACCACTTTTGCCCCTTCCTTTAAAAAGAGTTTGGCAGTCTCTAAGCCCATACCACTGGTGGCACCTGTTACTATAGCTACTTTGTTTTCTAATTTTTTCATTTAACTGAATTTTTGATTTTAGTTTTATTTTGGAACGTTCATTCCGATACAAACATATTAATATTGGAACATTTGTTCCAAATAAAAAACAAACTTTAACACCTTTTTAGTCTTTTGCACTTCCTTTCGTATCTTCCAAATTCAAAATCCAACTAAATGAGAGCACTAAAACTTCTACTTGTCACATTTCTTGTATTTCCACTACTATCTTCGGCCCAACGCCGTAAAAAACAGGAGGCCAAACCCGCTATAGTATTAAACGATTCGTTATACGCTGGACTAAAATGGAGAAATATTGGCCCCTTCAGGGGAGGACGTAGTGTAACCTCAACTGGAGTTGTAGGGCAACCCATGACCTATTATATGGGAACCACCGGCGGTGGTATCTGGAAAACTGTAGATGACGGGATAACCTGGAAAAATGTGTCGGATGGGCAACTCAACACGGGCACAGTAGGGGCCATTGCTGTGGCCGAAAGCAATTCCAACATTGTGATCGCAGGTATGGGCGAACATGCGGCTCGTGGTGTCATGACGTCTATGGGTGATGGTGTTTATAAATCGACAGATGCCGGAAAGACCTGGACCCATATCGGGCTTGATGAAACCCGCCATATTTCTGACGTGATCATTCACCCAACCAACCCCGATATCATTTTTGTTTCGGCACAGGGTGCCCAATATGGGCCGTCACAACAGCGTGGTGTATATCGTTCGACCGACGGTGGCCGTAACTGGCAACGTGTTCTCTTTGTTGATGACAATACTGGAGCTTCGTCTATTTCCATGGATATGAACAACCCTTTGATCCTGTATGCCGCCATGTGGCAACATCGTCGTTACCCATGGACCATGGAATCAGGGGGATCTTCTTCGGGGATTTATAAATCTACCGACGGCGGAACCACATGGGAAAAACTGAAAAAAGGACTGCCCCAGGCATTCGGAAAAGCAGGGATTTCAGTTTCCCGAGCGAATTCTGAAATGGTGTATGCCGTCATCGAGGCCAAGGGAACCCAAGGTGGGGTCTATAAAAGTGTGGATGCCGGAAAGTCTTGGAAGCAGGTCAACAAAAACCGTATAAACATAGCGCGATCTTGGTACTATATGGAGATTTTCGCCGATCCACAAAACGAAAATATCGTCTACGTTTTGAATGCCCCTGTAACCAAATCTATTGATGGGGGTAGAACTTTTAGTCCACTGCCCACACCACATGGCGACAACCACCACCTTTGGATCCATCCCCACAACAATAAAGTAATGATCAATTCGAACGATGGGGGAGCAAACATTTCGAATAACGGAGGTAAAAGCTGGAGCACGCAACAAAACCAGGCTACCTCACAATTTTATCGGGTAATCACTGACAATTTGGTTCCTTACAACGTATATGGTGGCCAACAAGACAATTCAGCAATAGCCATTGCCAGTCGAACCAATGATGCCGGTATCGACTGGAAAGATTGGTATTCGGTGGCGGGTTGCGAAAGTGCCTATTTGGCCTTCGACCCAGATAATCCTGAAGTAGTTTATGGAGGGTGTTATCAGGGTATTATCGAAAAATGGGTCAAGGCAGCTAGGGAAGGAAAACCCATCAAGGCCTACCCAGAATTGGGCTTGGGAAAAGTGCCGAAAGATTTCAAATTCCGCTACAATTGGAACGCTCCGATAATTAGTTCGCCCCACGACCGCAATACCATTTACCATGCGGGTAATGTGGTGTTCAAAACCACAGATGGGGGACATAGTTGGGAAGTCATTAGTCCTGATTTAACACGAAATGAAAAGGAAAAACAGGGGCCTGGTGGTGGTCCATACACCAACGAAGCGGCAGGGGGTGAGAATTACAACACCCTGATGTATTTGACCGAATCACCCCACGAGGTGGGCGTGCTATACGCCGGTAGCGACGACGGATTGGTGCACCTAACAAAAGATGGTGGTGCCAATTGGACCAATATTACGCCGCCCAATATTGGGAATGGTATTGTGAACAGTATTGAAGTCTCGCCCCACGATCCTGCCACAGCCTACATTGCTGTTATGCGCTACAAGGCGATGGACCTCAAACCCTACATTTTTAAGACCTCGAATTATGGCCAAAGTTGGACAAAAATAACCAACGGCATAACAGATAAGCATACGTTTGCAAGAACCGTTAGAGCAGACAAGAAAAAGAAGGGATTGCTCTATGCTGGCACGGAGACAGGTTTGTATATCTCCATGGATGATGGTTTAAACTGGCAAAAATTCCAGTTGAACCTCCCAGTCGTTCCCATAAATGATATGGTTATCCAAGACAATGATTTGGTCATCGCCACTGCAGGACGTTCCTTTTGGATTTTAGACGATTTGGGGGCCATTCAAAATAGCTACGATACTTCAGAAACCTTGAAAATTGTACAACCCAAAGCAAGTTATAGGATTTTCGGAGGCCATCAAGAAAAGCCCAGGCCCGGGCTTGGTCAGAACCCAAAATCTGGTGTAACGATTGATTACTATCTGCCTCAAAAATTGGATTCCATCGCATTGAAGCTCGAAGTTCTTCAAAACGGAAAAGTCATTCGCAGCTATACCAATCAAAAACCAAAAGGGTTCAAGTCGTGGCCGGGCGGTCCTCCAAGACCTCAAATATTGCCAAGCAAAAAAGGCTATAACCGCTTTACCTGGGACTTTAGAAAAGAAGCCATTCCTGCGATTGACAAGGTGTTTGTATTCGGTAATTATGCGGGTTCAAGCGTAGCCCCCGGCACCTACACCCTTCGGCTTAGCACAGCGGGGAAAACTGTCGAAACTACGGCTGAGGTAGTGGCCAACCCTAAAATCAATGCATCGGCTGCAGACTATGCGGAACAACAAACTGTGCTCGATCAGATTGAAGGCACCTTGAGCGCGATGCATCAGGCCGTCAATCAAATGCGTTCAACCAAAAGTCAGTTAAAGTCCTATAAAAAGCTATTAAAAGATAATGAGGCAGCCAAAGAACTCGTGGCGAAGGGAGATAGTCTTTTGAAGCGTATCGATGCCTGGGAGGGACATCTAATTCAGCCCAAACAAAAAACCTTTCAAGATGTAATCAACTTTCACAATCAGTTAAATGCTGACTTTATGCATTTAAAAGGCTTTGTTGATGTACCCGAACCTAAGGTTACCGAAGGTGCCAAAGAGCGTTTACAAGATTTGTTGAGAGCGTGGAACACCTATAAACAAGAAAAGAACGCCATTGTAGAAACTGAAATGGCAGCATACAATGAAATGTACAGGTCTTTGGGTATTCCCGCCCTCATTATGAGCGAAGACTAATGCGTGATTTTTTTGCTGACAAGACAATTGTCAAAAAAGACTTTAGAGTTCAACGCCTGCCAAAAGGAGACTATGAAAATTGTCATTTTCAAGATTGCCAATTTCAGGAAGGGTTCTTAGACAATCAAAATTTTGTTGAATGCGTTTTTCAAGATTGTGATTTAACCAACGCCAATATTGCGCATACCCAATTCAATGAAGTTACCTTTAAGGGCTGTAAGTTGGTAGGTATTCATTTTGAGACCTGTGACCAAATGTTCTCTAGGCTGCAATTTGAAGGTAGCAACCTGTCGCTTTCCAGCTTTTTTGAGATGGATATGTCCAATACACTATTCAAAAATTGCAAACTGCACCAAGTAGATTTTGCAAACACGAATCTATCCGATGTCGTTTTTGAGCATTGTGATTTAGCTGATGCCGTTTTTGATGGTTCCCATTTGGAACGGGCAGACTTTACATCTGGAATCAATTTTACGATTGACCCCAGTAAGAATGGTATCAAAAAGGCCAAATTCACTAAGGAAGGGCTTATCGGTTTGTTGAAAAAATACGATATTGTTATAGAATAGGCACCTAGTCATGGCAGCTCGACAATGTTTGGAATGTGAAGCAGAAGTGAGGGGTAGAATAGATAAAAAATTCTGTTCTGACCATTGTCGCAATGCCTATAACAATAACCTCAACAAAGACAGCAAAAATCTAGTTCGCAACATCAACAATAGGCTTCGTAAAAACTACCGTATACTGGATAGTTTTAAGCTGAAAGAGGGCAAGGCAAGAACTACAAAGACCCGTTTGTTGGATAAAGGGTTTGATTTTGAATTTATCACCAACCTCTATACCACCAAAAAAGGTACGGTCTACTATTTCGTTTATGATCTTGGCTACCTTCCCCTAGACAATGATTATTACATGATTGTGAAACGGGAATAAAAAAACCTCTTCAGTACTGAAGAGGTTTTTCTTACTTTTTCTTTTTTGAATTTATTTCCAATTGGCACCACTTAGTTTAAGGGCAGCTATGACCACATCTTTGCGGCTTATTTGCCCTACCAAAATATCGTCTTTCATTACGGGCAACCTTCTACGGTTATGCCTATCAAAAACCCCAGCTGCATCAAAAATGCTCATGTCATGGGGAATGCTTTCGACATTTTTGGTCATGTAGCGTTCCACACTTTTGTCTAAAATGGGTTGATTGAAATACCTGCTTTCAGAAATCTGCTTCATGCAATCGGCTTCTGAAATTATCCCCACCAAAAACCCATTGTCATCCATTACCGGGCCTCCTGAGATATGGTGCTTTGCAAAAGCCTCCATAACTTCTAAAATGGATTGTTCCGGTGAAAAGGTGACCAATTTTCTGGTCATATAATCCTCGACCAAAATGGGAGCATCATAGCCCTTTTTGGCTTCACCCTTGGCTCTGGCCCCTTGAAAACTCTTGATTCCCATATGAATTTGGTTTTGGGTTGATTACTAAAGTTAGTGAATTTTAACGAAATATTTAACTTTTTCGCAGTAATTATGCCAACCCTTTATATTTTTATGCGATTAATCACCAACAGCGCATCACTATGAAATTCTCCCGAAACCTCGCCTTGCTTTTGGTAGTCTTTGCCGTTTGGTGGAGCTATAAGGCACTTATGCCTAGCTATAAAATTGACACCGCAGCACCCGATACCGATTTCTCAACAGCGAGGGCCCTAGCCCACGTTGAACAGTTAAGCCAGCAACCTCATGCAGTTGGGTTTCCAGCGCATGCCGATGTCATGGCCTATGTGATCTCAGAACTGAAGCAATTGGGGCTGCAAACCACGATACAAGAGGGCTATTCGCTTGGGGATTGGGGCAATCTTAGTAAGGCAACCAATATTTTGGCGAGAATCAAAGGTAGCGGTTCGGGCAAAGCCCTGCTTTTGATGTCACATTATGACAGCAGCCCACACTCTTCTTTGGGAGCAAGCGATGCGGGAAGTGGTGTAGCTACTATTTTGGAGGGCGTCAGGGCTTTCTTGGCCCAAAACAAACAGCCCAAAAATGATATTATCGTCCTACTTACCGATGCTGAAGAATTGGGATTAAATGGTGCGAAATTATTTGTGAATGAGCACCCTTGGGCCAAAGAGGTTGGTCTCGTCCTCAATTTTGAGGCCCGGGGAAGCGGTGGTCCTAGTTATATGCTCATCGAAACCAATAGAGGTAATGGAAAACTAATTCATGAATTCGCAAAGGCGAGTCCAGATTATATTGTCGCAAACTCCTTGGCTTATAGCATTTACAAGATGCTTCCGAACGATACCGATTTGACCGTTTTTAGGGAAGATGGCGACATTGACGGTTTTAATTTTGCTTTTATTGGTGACCATTACGATTACCATACCGTATTAGATAATTACGATCGGTTGGATCGGGAATCCCTGGCCCATCAAGGAAGCTATTTGATGCCCTTGTTAGCACATTTTAGTGAAGTGGATATCAGCAACCTGAAAAGTTTGGATGATTATATCTATTTCAATGTACCTTTCTTAAAAATGGTATCGTATCCGTTTGAGTGGATATGGCCCCTTTTTGGTCTCGCGTTTTTGGCCTTCATTGCCTTGCTCGTATTGGGGTTTAAAAAAGAAATCCTCGATATAAAATCGATTGTAAAAGGATTTATTCCGTTGCTATTGGCCTTGCTTTTGGCTGGTGTCATGGGTTACATTGCTTGGCCCATGTTGACATGGTGGTATTTGGGTTTTAACGATATGTTGCACGGCTTCACCTATAATGGCTACACCTATATCAGCGCATTTGGCTTTTTTGCTTTAGCAGTATGTTTTTGGACCTATCATCTCTTCAAAAAAATCAGTACACCCAACCTATTGATCGCCCCTATTGTGCTCTGGTTGCTGCTTTGCGCACTGACCAATCTATATTTGCCAGGTGCTAGCTTTTTTGTGATTCCGCTGTTTGGTCTATTGGTAGCCTTGTTCGTTAACTTGAACCAAAAAGAACCCAACCCTTATTTGATGCTCTTTTTAGGGTTGCCGGCCATCTTTATTTATGCGCCATTTATAAAAATGTTTCCCGTGGGACTTGGGCTAAAATTAATGGTAGCGGCAACACTATTTGTAGTGCTTTTGTTTGTTCTATTATTGCCCTTGTTTGGACAAATCAAGAACAAAATGCGATTTGCCCTTTCATTTTTGTTGCTGTATGCGGTGTTCAGCATTGCAGCCCATATAAATTCTGACTTTTCTGAGACCAATCCAAAACCCAGCAGTTTGCTTTATGTGTACAACCAAGACACCGATAAGGCAATTTGGGCAACTTATGACAAACAACTGATCGGTTGGAATGCCCAGTTTTTGGGCAGCGACAAACAAGCCTTCGATAAGGCCAGTGACCAAACTATTAGCAGCAAATATGGCACAGGTTTCACCTATATTTCGGAAGCACCAATCAAAAAAATTACATCCCCTGAAATCGATGTTGCCAAGGATACCATTGTTGATGGGGAACGCATTCTAGAGTTATGTGTTACCCCCAAAAGAAACGTAAACCGATTGGATGTCTTTACCGGTGACACCAAGGTGATACGGGCAAGTGTAAACGGGCAACCCTTTTCAGATTATTACCTGAACAACAGGCGCAATGGGAAGCTTGTGACGCACTATATCTCTAAAAACAACTATACTGAAATTGAGTTGGCTTTTCCCAGTAATGAAGCATTGGAACTGTTATTTTACGAATCATCCAATGACTTGCTCCAGCACAAACAATTTTCCGTTCCAACACGACCTGCAGAAAGCATCCCAATGCCGTTTGTGCTCAATGATGCCATCATGACCACAAAAACCTTGACCTTTGAATAAAGCAGGTATTGGTGTTTTGGGCTGTGGGTGGCTGGGCCTCCCTTTGGCTAACGAATTGGTTGCCTCAGGTTACCCGGTTAAGGGCACAACAACATCTGTCGAGAAGTTGGAGGTTCTTGTCAAAAATGGGATCGACCCCTATAAGGTGGCATTGACCGAAAACCATATCGATGGGAACATTGGGGACTTTCTCAAAGACATCGAGACCTTAATAATCAATGTGCCGCCAAAACTGAGGCAAAACAAGGGCTCAAACTATGTCAAAAAAATGGAACACCTGGCCCATGCCATTTCAAAATCCAAGCTTGAAAACATCCTGTTTGTTAGCAGCACTTCAGTCTATGGCATCCAGGAAGGAGAAATAACAGAAGAAACGCCACCAAACCCTAAAACCGAATCAGCCAAACAATTGCACAGTGCTGAAAACCTATTTACCCAAATGAACCCAAAAACCACCCTAGTGCGCTTTGGGGGATTAATCGGACCCGACAGGCACCCCGTCTACCAGGTATCAAAAAGGCAAGGGCTAACCAATGGCGATGAGCTGATCAATTTGATCCATTTGAATGACTGTATCCTAATGATCAAAACCATCATCAAGAATAATTATTGGAACGAGATATTTAATGGGGTATATCCTAAGCACCCTCGAAAAAGGGACTATTACAGCATGGAAGCGGGAGCGCGAAATTTACCGACCCCCGATTATGCCCCGTCTTCTGTTAATGCGGTATTAAAATCTGTTAAAAGTGAAAACTATCTGGCCAAAGGGCACACCTTCTATACTTCACTATCTTCTTAATTGACCACTGAAACCTTTTAGTTCACAACATTTCACATTTCTTTTTGTTAATTACTGTATTGAATTTCAACCTTTTACGACCAATTCAACGTAACTTTAATTACAAAGAAAAAAGGTATTGTTATGGAAACTTCAAGATTGACAACAAGGATCTTGACGGAAACGGAAAAATTAATTTCGCAAAGTTGTGAAACGAACGCACCAGACAAGAAGTCAATTGATCTGCACAAACTTTTGCTCAAAAAATATTACAACGCCGCGGATGTCACAATTGATTATGAACGTCATCGCATACAGATGGATGTCATCATCAGCGAGGAAGACTATGATCCAAAAACCGTGAATTTGGCTTTGGCCACGGTACCGGTGAATTTATTCTTCAAGAACTTGGCGGTTTTTTTAAAATCATGTTTAGAGAGAGATGTAAAAAGTTTGGCTTTTTATGCCCGGATATTGTTGCAGTATACCAATAGAAATATGGCCCTGCCTGCCTAGGCATCTTCTCCTCCACAGTATAAACCAATAGAGAACCCTTTTGGGTAGCTTGCTTTGTTTTAAGCTTTAGCATTTTATTTAACATGCCTTAAGCTATATTTTTTTAGTTTTGCCGCACTAAATAAGTGACAATGAAAAAATTGGCTTTTTTCTTTTTGATGTTGATCGGGTATACCGGAATGGCACAAACAAGCGATGCATTAAAGGCACATTACGAAGCGTTTTACAATGAAATGCGTCTACAGGGCGATGTGAACGGTATTATTAATGCATTGACCCATCTCAATATAGTTGCACCATCAAAGCAACGCAGAGACACCTTGGCCTATGTTTACATGAACAGCAATCAACATATGCAGGCGTTGAATACCATTGGTATTGAGAAAAACGATTCTGATTCTGATTTGGCCGTTCAGGTAAAGGCGGTTTCGTTAAAGTCGTTGAACCAACCCAAAAGAGCTGCAGAGCAGTTTCAGGTATTGTATGATAGAAACCCTGATCCATTTGTGGCCTATGAGTTGGCCGACCTTAAAATATTGATCGGTGATACCGAGGGTGCAGAAAAAGATATTGCCTATGGCATCGCCAATTCGACTTTAAATATGAAGCATGCTTTTTATGAGCGCCAGCAACCTTATGAGGTACCGCTCAAAGCTGCTTTTTACCACCTTCAGGGATTGGTTATTTTCAATAAGGATAAAACCAAAATAGACGAAGCCATTGGTTTCATGGATAAAGCCCTGGAACTAGACTCCAATTTTAATTTGGCAAGCCTTAGCAAACAAGCTTTGGAAAAGCGAAAAACAGAAGGAGAAAGTGAAAACTAAATTCTTTTTTTGAAGGATATCTAAAGCAGGAGCCTGGTCTCCTGCTTTTTTTTGGCTTGTCGTTTATTCGTCGTTCAAAAAAAGGTTTAGCTCCAATGTATTACTGGTTATAATGATAAATTGACTGCGCATGGCGTTATAAGCATCAAACAATTGCATCATACTTGAAGTAGGGTTTCTTCTACCATCCAAATCCCCTTTTGCTTTCAATAGAAAAGTGCGCAGCACTTGCTGTCTGCTCTTTATCTGAGGCACATCAAAGGTTGCAGGATATTCAGATTCGGCCAAGAGCTTTTCTTTGGCTATCACATCTTCCATGGCAAGCGATAAATCTTCAGAACTTGTCGCCCGGTATAAAATATCGACACTTCTTGAAAATTCAGAAAAAGCTTCCCACGCATTCAAGATCTCAGCCGCCTCTTGACTTACGGGTTCTTTTTTTGGCATCTTGCCGTATTCATAGGCAACTTCTTCTTGAACCGCATCAGTAGGTTCCTTTCGCTCTTTTTCGCATCCCACACATAGCAAGAATGCCACAACAAGCAGTTGTAATTTTCGCATAAGCTAAGGTACAAATTTTAATAAGGGTTATCTTTGGCCAACCATCAGAATAAAGGTTTCCCGCTATGCAAAAATCCATACTTATTCTAGGCGCCTGCGGACAAATTGGCACCGAACTAACCATGGCATTGCGAAAAAAGTACAATGCAGAAATGGTTGTTGCCAGCGATATTCGAGAAGGAAGCCAAGAACTCACTCAGTCGGGCCCCTTTGAAATTTTGGATGCCACCAATTATGAGGCCATCGAAGATGTAGTCATGCATTATGAGATTGAGGAAGTTTACCTGATGGCCGCCATGTTAAGTGCAACGGCCGAAAAGTTTCCAAATCGGGCTTGGAATCTCAATATGACCTCGCTTTTAAATGTGCTTGATCTGGGAAAGGAGAAAAAAATTGACAAGATTTTTTGGCCCTCCAGTATAGCGGTGTTCGGACCCAATACCCCGAAAGATAATACCCCACAAAGCACCTTGATGGAACCCAGTACGGTTTATGGCATTAGCAAACAGGCTGGCGAACGATGGTGCGAGTACTATTTCAACAAATATGGGGTTGATGTAAGAAGTGTTCGTTACCCAGGACTGATCAGCTGGAAAACACTGCCTGGCGGAGGAACCACAGATTACGCGGTCGAAATATACCATGAGGCCTTGAAAAAAGGGAACTATACCTGCTTTTTGAATCAAGACACCTATTTGCCCATGATGTATATGGATGATGCCATACGAGCGACTATGACCTTAATGGAGGCGCCATCAAAATCAATTTCAATCAGATCCTCCTACAATTTAGCGGCAATGAGTTTTTCGCCCAAAGAGATGGCTACAAGCATCCAAAGGCACAAGCCTGATTTCACCATAGATTATTCACCTGATTTTAGACAGCAAATCGCCGATTCATGGCCCAGTAGCATTGACGACACCATGGCGAGAGAAGACTGGGGATGGCAACCTCAATTTGACTTGGAAAAAACCACGAAAGTGATGTTTGAAAAACTTTAGTGGTTTCTAATATCAGACTTACCGCCTGTTTTCTCTAAAAGTCGAATGTTCCTAATCGAAACATTCTTGTCAATGGGTTTCAACATATCATACAGGTTCAAAGCTACCAGACTTGCACCATGCATGGCCTCTACCTCTACCCCGGTTTTGTAAAAAGTTTTGACGGTTACTTTGATAAGAATTTCCAATCCCAAGATTTCATAGTCTACAGCAGCGTATTCAATGGGCAACGGATGGCAATCGGGCAATAGTTCTGCTGTTTTCTTGATCCCTAGAAATCCGGCTGCCTTGCTCATGGCAAACACATCACCTTTAGGAACGGTTTTGTTCTTTATGGCCGTAATGGTTTTGTCCTCTCCTACCGTTACAGTAGCTTGTGCTATTGCCGTTCTATGGGTATTTCCTTTTTGGGTAATATCGACCATGGCTAGGTATTTACTTTCCATTGGTAAGAGTCATCGGCAAACAACTCCTTGCCGAAAACCGGAACATCCTTTTTTATCGCTTCAACCACATAGTGAAGGGCCTCAAATACTTCCTTGCGGTGCGGGGAGGAAACAAAAACGAACAAACAAATTTCACCCACACCAACCTTGCCCAGGCTGTGGTAGATATGCATGCAGCTCAACTCAAATTGTTCAAAAGTGGCTTCCCGAATCTCATGAAACTTTTGGTTGGCCATGGCCTCATAAGCAGAATAATCAATGCCAACAACAGTTTTACCGTCAATTTCATCGGCCCGTACCTGTCCCAAAAAAATATCATGGGCACCAATCGTGGTTTTAGATTGGTGTTTGGCGATTGAATTGGCAATAAATTCAGGGGAAATGGCCCCGTCTACAAATACGTTCTTAATTTTTGTTTCCATTGCCTCTAATGTACATAAGAAATAGGAATTCTAGATTTTTGAACGAAGCAAAAAACACTATTTTTGCCATCCCTTGGCCCCGTAGTTCAATGGATAGAATAGAAGTTTCCTAAACTTTAGATGCAAGTTCGATTCTTGCCGGGGCTACTAAAAACCTAATCGTTTAGCGAACTACCCAAATCAAGATTTTCGAGAATAACCTAGACGGTTTTATTTCGTCATCTTCTTTTCAAACACCTTGAGCAAATTGGTCTTGTTCAAGGGCTTGTCAAAATAACCCGATATAAGTTTGTGACTTTTGGCAACCGCCCTATCTTTTGAATTGGTAAATGCCGATAGCACAAATACCTCGGGTTGCTTTACATTTTCGGAAATCAATTGTAGGTTTTCAAGAAAGGCCCATCCGTCCATATCGCCCATCACAAGGTCTAGAAAAATGATGTCTGGCAAATCTTCTTTTTCATCAATTCGTTCAGCACAATACACAAGGCCTTCTTCAGCACTACCAAAGGTTAGGATGGTAAAATCTTCTTCGTACTGTTCAAGACAGTATCGCGTAGCAAATTGCGATACCAAGTCATCATCAATTATACAGACTGTACGTTGCATAGGTCTTTTGTTCGGTTCGTTATTAGATTTGGGTAATCTTAATCCGCTAAATTAAAATCTTAGATCGATTTCGGCAGCAAATAATCGTTTTAAGGCCCGAAAGTTCCTATGTTAGGTACAGTTTTCCTTATTTCTACGAAAGGATGTGGCGACAATTCTAGTGTGGAAGCCTGTTTCGGAGCAGGCCATATGCGAAGGTTCCGAGCAACGTACCAAAAAATACGATTAAAATCGTCCAGAAGCCACTTCCGAGCAACACATATATTGGTCCTGGACATGCCCCTGCCAAGGCCCAACCCAAGCCAAAAATGGTTCCGCCAATCGCATATCTGGAAATTGATTTTTCCTTAGCCGCTATTTGGATGGGATCCCCGAAAAATGATTTTCTGCCAGGCCTTTTTACCCATTGGGTAAACACCACCCCTAAGACCAAAGCAGAACCTATAATACCGTACATGTGGAACGAATCAAACTGAAACATTTCATAAATACGGAACCACGAAGCCGCTTCCGACTTAAACAATACAATTCCAAAAAAGACGCCGATCAATACGTAAAACAAACTCTTCATAGCTTAAAAAATCATTGGAAAAAAAACATGTACCATCAATAGCCCCCCAGCAAAAAAACCGATTACCGCAATTAAAGAGGGCAACTGCAAATTACTCAAACCCGAGATGGCATGACCCGAGGTACACCCTCCTGCATACCGGGCCCCAAAGCCCACCAAAAAACCACCGATTACCAATAAAGCCAGCGTTTTCAAATTGCCAAAGACCTCGCTACCAAAAAGCGTTTCGGGCATGTAATTTTGGCCACCATCTTTAAATCCAAGTGCATTCAATTTAGAAACGGTAGCCTCTGAGATGGCTACACTATCGTTTGGAGATAAATAATGTTGTGCCAAAAAACCCCCTAAAATTGCACCCAGGGCCACTAAGAGATTCCATCGTTGCGCTTTCCAATCAAACTTAAAAAAGTCGGAAGTCTTACCTGCACCGGCAGCGGCACACAAGGTTCTCAAGTTTGAAGACATTCCAAACCGTTTGCCCATCAATACCAGCAGGGCCATGGTCAATGCAATCAAAGGGCCCGAAACATACCAAGGCCAAGGTGCTAACAAAATATCCATAATAGAATTTAAAAACGAAATTACGAGCGGTAATATAAATAGTTTATTGAAGTTCCAAAATTGTTGTCATTGTCATCGACACCCAAAAGAAAAAAGCCGCCTAAATCAGCGGCCTTTCTTATCAATCAATCAAAAATTCAGTTTTTAACCTTACAGGTGTTCAACCCAACCAACGTATAGAGCGGACAAAAACTGACAAAACTTGTTATTAAAAACACGGTTCCCAAAGCCAATAGCACATAGGCCAAGGTACCTGTAATAGTACCGGTAAAGTAAAGCACTGCGATAACCGCAGTCAAAATCAATCGAATTATGCGGTCAGCACCGCCCATGTTTTTTTTCATCTTATGTCTTTAAATATTCAACTAGCAAAACACAGAGGGTAACCAATCCCGCACAGATGAGGCATACCACTACCAATTTCTGCCATTTGTTCAAATTCATTGCTCAAATCTAATCACCCTTCGATTAGAAAGATGTAACTTTTGTTACACATTTGTTATTTTCAAGCAGTTATTTTTAGCATTCAACACGAATATGGATAGAAGAAAATTCACCGGTTCACTCTCCCTTGGTGCCATGGCAAGTATATTAGGAGTTCCCATAGTTTTTGGGAAATCAATGCCTGAAGGGTATGTTCCATTGGGCCTACAAGATACCGATCCGTTTCAGCGCTTCAATAAGGATAAGGGAATGGTTGTTCTCAATGACAAACCCTGGAATATGGAAGCCCAGGCGCATTTGTTGGATGACAAAATCACCCCGAATAAATTCATGTTTATTCGAAATAATGGTAACATACCTGAAAACATTGATGCCGCTACCTGGACGCTGACCATCGACGGGGAAGCCGCAAACCAAGAAAAAACATACACACTCCAAGACCTGAAAACCAAATTTGAGCAACATACCTACCAGCTCACCCTTGAATGTGGAGGTAATGGTCGAAGCGAGTTCAACCCTCCGGCGAAAGGCAACCAATGGACCGTTGGTGCCGTCGGTTGTGCTCAATGGACCGGCGTTCGTCTTCGCGATATATTACAAGACGTGGGTATCAAATCAAATGCCGTTTATATCGGCTATCACGCCGCGGACACCCATCTAAGTGGTGACCCTAACAAGGAACCGATATCCCGAGGTGTACCGATGCAAAAAGCACTACAGGATGAAACCTTGGTGGCCTTTCAAATGAATGGAAAAGATATTCCCCTGGCTCATGGATTTCCACTGCGCTTGGTATGCGGTGGGTGGCCGGCATCGGCCTCCGGCAAATGGGTCAACCGCATCAGTGTTAGGAACAAAGTACATGACGGACCAAAAATGACCGGTTCGTCATATCGGATTCCCTGTGAAACTGTTGCTCCAGGTGAAAAAGTAGCGGATGAAGCCATGTGTATCATAGAATCTATGCCGGTCAAATCATTGATTACCTACCCGAAAACCGGTGCAACCATCAAAACAAATCAAGATCTTAAAATTCGGGGGCATGCATGGGCCGGTGAACTGCAAGTCAGTACCATGGAATACTCCATTGATTTTGGAAGCACTTGGAAAACCTGTTCCCTTGAGCAACCTACCAACCGATTGGCCTGGCAGCATTTCGGCGCAACGGTAGCGTTCCCCAAAAAAGGCTATTACGAGGTCTGGGCACGGGCCACGGATAGCACTGGTACTAGTCAGCCTATGGTATTGCCCGGATGGAACCCAAAAGGTTACCTAAACAATGCGTGCCACCGCATCGCGGTAAAAGTGAGCTAATGAGCAAGGAGGATAAATTTAATGAAGCTGCACAGCAAATTCGCCGGTTAAGCGTCGCCATGTTTGCGCTATTCATCGCTTTGGCAGCGATATTGATCTATGTAATGGCCGACCCGAATTTATCGGCACTCCAACCCACTACGGAAGCTGATTTGGTTGTTCGCAATGACACGCTGTTAGACAGCCCTGATTACGAAAAAATTGAAAATGGAGTACATGTCCTTACAGGTTTTGTTGAAGGTGAGGGACTTATGACCGTTGTGAACAATTGTACCAACTGTCACTCGGCAAAATTGGTTACCCAAAATAGAATGACAGCTGACGGTTGGCGCGCCACAATCGACTGGATGCAGGAGACCCAAAACTTGTGGGATCTGGGAGCTAATGAAGAAATTATTGTTGCCTATCTGGCCAAATTCTATGCACCTGAAGCGCAGGGAAGACGGCAAAACTTGACCAATATCGAATGGTATGAGCTTAAGGATTAGCATTATCGTCAGTGCCATTTTGGTACTTATCTCTTGTAATGAGAAAAACAAGACCACGGTCGAATCAGAAATAGATACGGGTTTTAAGCCATTGATCGAAGTTGAGGAGCTGGATAGTTTAACGGTTGACGAAGGTTATGCCATAATTGATTTTAGGCCAGTAGCTGCTTACGAAAAGGGTCATATACCCAATGCGCTGCACTTATGGTACAATGTCTTGGAAAATAAGGGATACCCTTACGGTGGCATGTTACCCTCCAAAACACAGCTTGAAAAGGTGCTCTCTGAAAAAGGAATTCAAGCTTCAGATACATTGATTTTATATGACGATCGAGGTTCTGTAAATGCGGCTCGACTATGGTGGATGTTAGATCATTACGGCTTTGGGCAAATACGCATTTTAAATGGAGGTTTGGATGCCTATGTGGCAAATGATCACCTCCTAAGTCAAGAAGAACCAAAGTCCGTGCCCAGCAACTTTATATTCCCAACTGCTGCACCTCAGCATTACATTTCCAAGGAGCAACTCTTAGACAAGGTGAAAAATGACAACAAGTTGGTTATCATTGATGCCAGGACCTCTGAAGAATATTTGGGCAAACGACAAAAAAAAGGTGCAAAAAGGGCTGGAAAAATACCAAACAGTCACAACCTGGAATGGGTTCAAAGTATTGACCCCATGAATTCGAAAAAGTTTTTGTCCTTGTCGCAGTTAGAAGATTTTTATGCACAGAACATCCCAGATAAGGAAGCAGTGATTGTTGTGTATTGCCACAGTGGTGCACGTTCCTCGCACACTACCTTTGTGTTGACGCAACTGTTAGGTTACAAAAACGTGTTCAATTATGATGGTTCTTGGACGGAGTGGAGTTATTTTGAAGACCTCCCCATAATAACAGAGGTCGAAACTGAAATTTTTGAATGATGCAGCAATATCTAGATGCCTTTATCAGCGCCTTCGAGGGTACCGTAAATTATACATGGAAATCTATCGTATTTGAAGTTCCTCTTTATAAAAATTTCTTTTGGGGCCTTGTAGCCATTTCCCTTTTGGTTTGGGTCTTGGAAATTCTTTTTCCTTGGCGCAAAGAGCAGTCCATTTTCAGAAAGGATTTTTGGCTGGACGCATTTTATATGTTTTTCAATTTCTTCATTTTTTCCATTGTAATTGCCGGGGTCTATAAAATTTTGGGCATCGTATTTGGACAGCTTGGTGTAACTGCGGAAAGTATCGCCCTTATCAACACCTCATCTTGGCCTGTATGGGCTGAACTGTTGTTGTTTTTTGTCTTGTTGGACTTTGTGCAGTGGATTACCCATATTGCCCTGCATAAATTCCCTGTTTTTTGGCGGTTTCATCAAGTACACCACAGTGTAAAGGAAATGGGTTTTGCAGCCCATCTACGCTACCATTGGATGGAAAACATCCTCTACAAACCATTAAAGACTTTTGGGGTGATGATATTGGGTGGTTTTGAACCCGAGCAAGCCTATATCGTGCACTTTGTTGCCATTGCTATCGGACATTTGAACCATGCCAATATCAAATTGACCTATGGCCCGCTCAAGTATATTTTCAACAACCCGGTCATGCATTTGTACCACCATTCCTATGTATTGCCCGAAGGAAAATATGGTGTCAATTTTGGTCTAAGTCTCAGCGTATGGGACTATCTTTTTGGCACCCATCACATACCGGAAGACGGGGGTAAAATACCATTGGGATACCCAGGAGATGACCAAATGCCCAAAGGTTTTTGGGGCCAATTGGTCTACGGATTCAAGAAAATAAAATCGTAGTTTCAACTTTTTCAGGTAAGGGATACCCCTTGCTAACATGCCTTTTTTTATGCTTACCTTCATGAAATGCTTCAGAAAGGAATCCATGTTGTAATCGTAATACTAGTTATGCTGTTTTTGGGGTGCGCCCCAAAAAAAGAAATTGCCATAAAACCGAACATCATTTTTATACTTGCTGATGACCTTGGTTATGGTGAGGTAGGCGCATATGGGCAAAAATTAATTCGAACACCCCATATGGATCAATTGGCCAACAATGGAATGCTTTTCACCCAACATTATTCCGGTGCTCCCGTTTGTGCCCCATCCAGGTATATTTTTTTGACCGGACAGCATGCTGGTCATGCCTTCATTCGGGGTAATGACGAATGGAAAGAACGCGGTGACGTTTGGAACTATGAGGCTGTTTCTTTAGACCCCGCATTGGAGGGGCAAAGACCCATACCCGAAACAACAATCACCTTGGCCAAACAATTAAAAGAAGTAGGATATGCAACCAGTATATTGGGGAAATGGGGGCTCGGGGCTCCACAAAGTTCTGGGGTGCCGAATTTGCAAGGTTTTGACTATTTCTATGGTTACAATTGCCAGCGCCAGGCACATAATTTATACCCACCCCATCTTTGGGAAAATGATGTAAAAGATTCTCTGAACAATGCCCTAATCATTCCACACCAGAAATTGGATTCTCTGTTAAATCCGTATGAAGAAAGTAGCTACCAGGCCTTTACACAAAAAGACTATGCACCGGAAAAAATACATCAAAAAGCCTTGCGATTTATCAAGGAAAACTCAGGGGCTCCTTTCTTTATGTATTATGCCTCACCATTGCCCCATTTGCCCTTACAAGCCCCCAAGGAATATGTGGATGACTATCGCAAAATTTTTGGCGATGAAGAACCTTATTTGGGCGACAAAGGATATTTTCCAAACCGATATCCCAGGGCTACCTACGCCGCAATGATCAGTTATTTAGATCAGCAAATTGGAGAATTGGTGACCACACTAAAAGAAGAAGGAATTTACGAGAATACCGTAATTATTTTTTCAAGTGATAACGGTCCCACCTATACAGGTGGTGTGGATTTTGATTTTTTTGAAAGTTCAAAACCTTTTTCAAACGGTTATGGAAAAACAAAGGGCTTTGTCTATGAGGGGGGTATAAGAGTGCCCATGATCGTCAGTTGGCCCAATCATATCAAGGCCGGGAGTGTCAGTAGTCATATTTCATCCTTTTATGATTTAATGCCAACCATTTGCGATCTTACCGGGGCGGCCCTTCCCTCAGCAATAGACGGTATGAGTTTTATGCCGGAATTGTTTGAAGAGGAACAACACACCCATGATTTTTTGTATTGGGAATTTCCAAGCTATAAAGGCCAACAGGCCGTACGAATGGGAAGCTGGAAGGGCATTCGAAAAAATATATTTGATGGAAATCTAAACATCGAATTGTACCATCTTGAAGAGGATCCCCAAGAACAAATCGATATTTCAGAAGCGCATCCAGAAATTGTACTCAAAATCAAAAGCATCATGCGCGAGGCACACAATCCTTCTGAAAATGAGCGCTTTCAGTTTAAAGAACTTGGAGATAACTAGGGTGCTCCCAATCGCTTAGTCTAGCTGCCAGAATTGGGACAAACAAAGTCCGTGGTGGCAATCCCTACCTTTTTAATAGCTGCAAAGCCCCCTGCAACATCAACCAAATTATGTATCCCCCTACTTTTTAAAATCGAAGCTGCAATTACGCTGCGATACCCCCCAGCACAATGCACATAAAATGTTTCGTCAGCCGGAAACTCGGCCAAATGATCGTTCAAGAAATCAAGCGGTGTCAAATTGGCGTCTGCAACATGTTCGGCATTGAATTCAGTTTCTTTGCGCACATCAAAAACAGGTATGTTTTGCGTAAGTCTTTCCTTAAAGGTATCAGCTGAAATGCTTTCGAGGGAATCCACTTCCTTGCCAGCATCTTGCCAGGCCGCAACACCTCCTTTTAAATACCCCAAGGTACCATCGAAACCAACTCGTGACAATCGGGTAATTGCTTCTTCTTCTTTGCCTTCGGGAGCGATTAAAAGTATGGGCTGGTGCACATCGGCAATTAAAGCGCCTACCCAAGGTGCAAAACTTCCATTAAGACCAATAAAAATAGACCTGGGGATATGGGCTTCGACAAAGTCATTTTGATGCCTTACATCAAGTACTACCGCTCCGGTTTCGTTGGCTGCTGTTTCAAAAGCTTCTGGAGACAAGGCTTGTGTTCCTCGTTCAATCACTTCTTTTACATCTTCATAACCTTCTTTGTTCATTTTGACATTTAGCGGAAAGTATTGTGGGGGCGGCAAAAGGCCGTCGGTGACCTCCTTGACAAATTCTTCCTTGCTCATATCAGGTCGAAGCGCATAGTTCATTTTCTTTTGATTGCCCAAGGTATCCACCGTCTCTTTCATCATATTCTTTCCACAGGCAGAACCCGCACCATGGGCGGGATATACGGTAATGTCATCGGCCAAAGGCATGATTTTTGTTCGCAGGCTGTCGTATAAAATACCGGCTAAATCCTCTTGGGTCATATCGGTAGCCTTCTGCGCCAAATCAGGTCGCCCCACATCTCCCAAAAACAAGGTGTCACCACTAAAAATAGCATGGTCTTTTCCTTTGGCATCTTGCAAAAGGTACGTGGTGCTTTCCATGGTATGACCGGGGGTATGTAGCACTTTTATCGTCAATTCACCCACTTTGAATTCTTGGCCATCTTCAGCTACAATGCAATCAAAAGAAGGGTTTGCATTGGGGCCATAAATGATGGGGGCGCCAGTTTCTTTGGAAAGGGTTACGTGACCACTTACAAAATCGGCGTGAAAATGGGTCTCAAAAATGTATTTGATTTTTGCTTGGTCCCGTGCGGCCCGCTCAATATAGGGATGAACCTCACGCAAGGGATCAATTATGGCTACTTCGCCTTTACTTTCTATATAGTAGGCCCCTTGGGCCAAACAACCTGTGTATATCTGTTCGATCTTCATAATCCACTTATTCTTTTGCAAAGTTATTTATAACCCACTTAACTTAAGGTTACAAAAGTTACATTAACGATATTGTAACGATACCTTTTTTTGAATCGCCGTTTTCTCCATTTTCCTCAAAGAATCTTCATAGGCCTCGGCTGTTCGTACATAGATATTCTCTTCACCAATGACCTCCATAAAGCCGCTTTTCTTAAAAATATCGCGGATTGGCCCAATAGTACCTGCAATCTTGAAGGTGATTCCTTTTTCCCTTAAATTCTCGACTACCTTTTCCAACTGTTTTAAGGCCGTACTATCAATATAATTTACAGGCTCTGCATTGAGGATCACATACCTCAGTTTCTCCCCTTTTTTTGAAACCTCTTTCATCAATACTTTTTTAAAGTATTGGATATTGGCAAAAAAGAGTTGCGCGTCAAAACGCAGCATCAAAATTTCATCGTATTCTTCGGTGTCTTCTGGAAAGCGGTTTAGGTTTTTGAAATATTCCATCCCCTTAATTTTTCCCAAGACCGCAATATGGGGTCTTGATGTTCGGTATACCAATAGCAATAATGAAAATAGCACCCCAAATATGATCCCTTGGGTAATTCCGATCAACAGCGTGGTCAAAAAGGTTACCAAAAGCAACACAAATTCATCTTTTTGCTCTTTGTAGAGTTTGGCAGGATAATTCAAATCGATCAGACCATACACCGCAACCAAAATAATGGCTCCTAAAACCGATTTGGGCAGGTATTGAAAATAGGGTGTCAAAAACACCAAGGTAAGGGCCACAACAACAGCACTAATGATCGAGGCCAAACCTGTTTTTGCCCCTTCAGAGACATTGACAGCTGTTCTAGAAAACCCGGCATTGGCAGGAAACGATTGAAAAAATGAGCCTATAATATTTGAGATTCCCAAGGCCCTGAGTTCTTGATTGGGATTGGTATAAAATTCTTGGCTTTTTTCCTCTACGGCCTTGGCCATGCTCATGGCTTCCGCAAAGGCGATAAATGCCAAGGCCAAGCAAAGCGGAAAAGCCTGTATCAACATTTCCTTATCAATGTCATGCATGACAAAATTCGGTAAGCCTTCCGGAATTATACCCAGTATGGTCACATCGCCCTCTTGTTTCATAAACAAATAGATTCCAATGATCGAAAGTATGACCACCAACATGGCACTCGGTAATTTTCTACTGACCTTCTTCAATACAACAATGACCAGTATGGCAATGATTCCAATAGCCAAATCCCAGTAAATGATTTCAGAGAGTTTACCGCTCAAGGCAACTAGCGTATCTAAGGTTTTTGTGGCCTCGATTTGGATGCCAAAAAGGTATTTTAGTTGACTGACAGCAATGACCAAAGCTGCTGCAGAGGTGAATCCGCTTACTACGGGCCTCGAAAGAAAATTGGCCAAAAACCCCATTTTAAAAGCACCCATGACCAGTTGAAGCACCCCCACGAAAAAGGCCAAAAACAAGGCCATGGCTATGTATTCTCCTTCACTTGAAAGTTTCATGGCCGCCAAGCCCGAGGCTACGATAAGTGAGTCTAGGGCAACCGGTCCGACGGCCAACTTTCTGCTTGATCCTGTGAGGGCATACAAAAGATTGGGAACCAATGCTGCATACAACCCGTAAACTGGAGGAAGACCGGCAATCATGGCATAGGCCATTCCTTGCGGGATGAGCATAATGCCCACCGTAAATCCCGCCGAAAAATCTCCAGCTAGATAACTTCGCTTATAATTGGGGAGCCATTCAAGTATCGGAAGGTATTTCTTCACTTTGTTTTGGTCTATTTTTTAATGATCTAAAAGTTCGATCTGGTTTCGGTTCATCCTTATTTTGCCGATTGTTTCCATCTTTTTTAATAGACGTGAAATTACGACACGCGAACTGTGCATATCATAGGCAATCTCTTGATGCGTCTTACTTATTGTATTATCCTTATTTAACGCTGCCTTTCGCTTTAAGTATTCTTCCAATCGTTCATCCATATTCATAAAGGCTATGCTGTCAACGGTATGCAAGAGTTCGTTCAAGCGATTGTGATAACTTTCAAAAACGAAGTTGCGCCATGAACGGTATTTGGAAGTCCACTCCTCCATTTTTTGAATGGGTACCATGATCAGTTTCGCATCAGTCTCTGTAATGGCCCTTATTTCGCTTTGGGCATCCCTTAGACAGCAGGCCATGGTCATACTACAGGTATCGCCCTGTTCAAGGTAATAGAGCAAGAGTTCATCGCCATCTGAGTCTTCACGAAGAATTTTGACCACGCCTTCCAAAAGCAGTGGCATAGAACGGATATAGGCTCCGATTTCAATTAATTTGGATCCTGCTGAAACTTCTTTAAGCGTTCCAACCCTGGCGATCTCATCCAAAAGTTCTGCTTCGAATAAATCGCCAAAGCTGGTTTTCAACTCTTCTATCACATTACGAAGTTACGCAATACGGAAGTTACCATGGGTAACCAAGGTTACAGGAATACCTATGACAGTTTTAGCGGTAATTTGGTCAAACGTTGCCCTGTTAACCTAAAAATGGCATTGGCCACAGCAGCTCCGATAGGACCGAGAGGAGGTTCACCAACAGCACCAGGAGTATCTTTACCTTGTAGCAATACAACATCAATTTCCTTTGGGCTGTGCTTCATTAGCGCCATATCATAAGGACCATAAATTATGGGACGAAGTTCTCCATTTTCGACATACATTTCTTCATGTAGGGAAGCACTAATTCCCATTATCACGCAACCTTCACATTGGGCCTTTACTTGATCCGGATTTACAGCCAGACCAGGATCTAAGGCCACGGTAACTTTATGGACCTTAATTTGATTGTTTTCTATTGACACCTCGGCAACCTGGGCACATGGTGTAGCAGCATCAATGGAAGCAGCAAGCCCCATGGCCCTTCCATTTACAATGGTTTCGGTATAGTTCGCTTTTTCAACCGCGGCCGAAATAGTCGCCTTGAGACGAACGCTTAAAGGATCATTGGCAATATTTTCCAATCTAAATTCAGCTGCATTTTTATCGGCCTTATGCGCCATATGGTCGATAAAACTCTCAATTGCGAAGGTGTTGGCCAAAAGTCCCAGGCTTCGCCACCAACTTGTAGCAAAGGGAAGCTGAACATGCCAATACACCGAACGATAATTGGGAACTCCTGTATATTGAATAAATCCACCCCGAATAGCACCCACATCAGCTCCTAATATCGTTGGGGCAAAACTTGGCACTAGAGCCGAATTATTACCCACATCACCGCTTACAAAATGATGCTCCAAACCTTCCAATGAACCTGAAGTATTTAATTTACCCTTCATAACATGATGGGTCGGCGGCCGGAACATATCGTGCTGAAATTCTTCCTTTCGGGAAAAGAAATATTTTACTGGTTTTCCTACGGCTTTTGATAGTACAGCTGCCTGAACAGCATGTGGGGTATGTAAGCGTCTACCGAATCCTCCGCCCAGATAGGTGGGTATAACATTTACTTTTTCTTCTTCAAACCCTAAGCGTTCGGCCACCTCTTTTCTCGTAATTCCAACGACCTGGGTAGAAATTTTCACAGTGGCCATATCCCCCTCTACGGAGGCCAAAACTCCGTTGGGTTCAATTTGGGCATGGGCTCCAATTGGGCTTCGGAACTCCATAATTTCACTGTCATCATCGTCAAGAGCGCCCCCTTCCTTTTGAATTATCGTGGTCTTGCCATTGCCAACAGTCATTATTTTTTCTAAATCTTCCTGTTGCAAGTTGTTTGGAGCTTCCCAGGTAACGATAATCGCGTTTTTTGCATTTTCAGCTTGCTGGTACGTTGCTGCGACCACCCCAACAAAATCATCTTCCTTGACCACTTTAATCACACCGGGCATGCTTTCGGCTTGTTGGGTATCGGCATTTAGAAATTTTGCCCCTATTTTTTCAGGTCGAACAACCGCACCATATACCATGTCTTCCATTTCGGCATCCATTCCAAAAAGAGGTGCTCCATAGACCTTGTCTTCCAAATCAATTCTTGGTATGGGCTTGCCAACAAATTTGTATTCGCTAACAGGCTTTAAGACCGGAGTCTCGATGTCGGGCCATTCCGTTACTCCTTCCGCAACCTCGGCATAGGTCATAGATTTGTCATTTGCTGATACCACACCACCACCCATAGCTATAGCATCGGTTGTAACCCCTAACTTTGTGGCTGCTTCCGTTCGAATCATTTCGCGCATAGTTGCTGCCAATTCACGAAGTGGTTGCCAAAGACCGGGAACGGATGTACTTCCCCCTGTACTCATACCATCGATATTTCCGGTTGATGTAGCAGCGTGAACTACCTTTAACATCGCCATGGGAATTTCCAATTCATCAGCCGCCATTTGCGCAAAACTTGTAAAAGAACCTTGACCCATTTCTACTTTGGGCGAGTGCAAAAGGACTGTATTGTCTTTTAAAATTTCAAACCAAACCATCGGATTTTTGGTTTCGCCCATATAAGCCATCTCCATTGTATTGGCCATTTCCAATATCCCACGTCGGATCGGGTTTCTAAAAACATAGGCGCCAACGGCCAACACGCCCGCCGTGCCCAATCCTCCTCGCACCAAAAACTTTCGTCTCGATATTTTTTTCTTTTCAGCCATGTCTTAGGAATTTTGGATTTCAGAATCTTCTTGTAGCGCATGTAATTCCGCCGCCTTATGAATTGCCTTACGCATGCGATAGTAGGTACCACATCTACAAACGTTGATGATATTGTTGTCAATATCCTCATCAGTAGGGTTTGGGTTTTTATCCAATAATGCTGCGGTTGCCATCATAAACCCGGGTTGACAATAGCCACATTGCGGCACGACTTCGTCAATCCATGCTTGCTGCACGGGGTGCGGGTTTTCTTTAGTTCCCAGTCCCTCGATTGTGGTAATGGTTTTACCTTCGGCAAACTTCACCGCATAGGAGCAAGACCGAACTGCTTCGCCATCAACATGCAAAGTACAAGCTCCGCAAGCCGCTTTCCCACATCCGAATTTGGTGCCTTTTAAGTCCAATACATCTCGAACCACCCATAGGAGCGGTGTGTTGCCATCAACGACCTCAACGGTTTGCTGGGTGCCATTTATTGTAAATGAAATTTTCATAGTTCCTCTTATTCAGTTGGTATTATATGTCCTTCTTCAAACCATTTTTCAACCGCTGCGCGATATTCATCTAAAGGCACAGGGGGAAGTTCCCTCGGATTGCCCTCAGCATCAACCCCTGGTGTCCAGGCCCAGAGCACCAGTGCGTGTTCTGTAAGGTGGTGTAAAGTCTCTTCCGGTGTACGCCCGCCATTGCGCTCAGGATCCATCATAGATGCTGCAATTTGAAAACGACTTAAGCCTTCCCAAAACATTTGGGATGGGGCCAATGACCATTCAGGGGCGCCAGGCACACCGGAATAAGGATTATTTTCAGTTTGGTGACACGTAGTGCATTTGGTGGCCTCATAACCTAAATTGCCATCACCTCTTTGCATTCCAAAATAATGGGGGTGGCTATCGTCGCCTTGCTTTGGAATATTGTCTTTGGGGTGACAATTCACACAACGTTCATGGGTTAAGACATCCATCATCTTATGGAAGGCCTGCTCAGAAGTCATTTCATTGGGTAAATCATTTGTCAACACCTTATAGTTCGATGTATCGGGTTCAATAGAATTGGCCAGTAGCAAGCCTACCGCCAATAGGAATATGAAAATTAATGAGCGTTTTGATTTCATAAAATAAAAAGTGAGTGCTTACTTTTTAAATATAGTTAAATCCCTGAATATATACATTATAACCTCAATAATTGGTGCTTTTTTAAAATAGTTCTAAATTTGAAGTGATTACTCACTTTAATGTTGGATCGTAAAGAAAAAATAATAGTAGCTGCCTTACGGCTATTTGCCAATAATGGATACAACGGGGTCTCAACCAATAAGATCGCTAAAGAAGCAGGTGTTTCCGAGGGTTTGATTTTTAGACACTTCAAAAACAAACAAGGTCTTTTGGATGCAATTCTCCAGCAGGCCTTCGAAAAAGCTGCCATTCTTTACGCTGATATCATTACCGAACAAAACCCAAAACAGGTAATTTGGAAATCGATCACACTTCCTTTTCACAGCGATCCCAAGGAATATGACTTTTGGCGATTGCAGTTTAAATTAAAATGGGAACTTGAAATCTCGGGAAAGGAAAAAATGCAGCCCATGACAGACAAACTTGCGTGGGCCCTTAAGGAATTAGGATACGCTGAACCCAAAAAAGAAGCTGATTTGCTACAACATATCATTGAGAGCATTAGTGGTGGCATCCTGAAAGATGGCAAAGAAAGTCAAGAGCACCTTAAAGACTTTCTTTTAAAAAAATATGCAGTCTAAATTTACCTCGCTAAACAAGTTTCATTTTCAATGACCACCCTGCCTTTTTGCTGAATACTTGTTTGAAGCGGTATTGGGTGGCAAAATATGCTTACCACTCTTGTCATTATCAGAAACTTGCGTATTCTTTAAAGAAGTGCATCCAAAAATGCTAAAAACAAAAAATAATAGGACTAATTTTTTCATATTATCAAAGTTAACGCATTTGAACACAATAAAAAAACCACCAAAATTGGTGGTTTTTCTAATTTTGCTCCTCCAGCTGGGCTCGAACCAGCGACACCCTGATTAACAGTCAGGTGCTCTAACCAACTGAGCTATGGAGGAATTTTTTTCCTTAAAGCGGGTGCAAATATAGCCTATTCTTGAAAAGGTTCAAACAAAAAAGTTATGATTTTCTATTTGAAAAGCCACTTATAAACATCATTGCCATTGGCGAACAACAACAAAGCGATCAATAAAAAGAACCCGACCATTTGGGCGTATTCCAAAAATTTGTCGCTTGGCTTTCGACCCGTCACCATTTCATAGAGCAAAAACATAACGTGACCCCCATCCAAAGCCGGAATGGGCAGCACATTCATAAAAGCCAAAATGATCGAAATCAAGGCTGTGGTTGACCAAAACGCCGCCCAGTCCCATGTATCTGGAAACATGTTTCCAATGGCCGCAAAACCACCAACACCTTTGTATGCCCCTGTTGAAGGGTTAAATATCTTTTTTAATTGCTTTACGTAGCTTGTTAAGATATCAACCCCCTTGTTGATTCCTGCAGGAATCGACTCCATAAACGAATAGGTCTTGGTTTCTATCTTTAGAATACCCTGCGACTGCAAATCTTCAAGGCCAACAAAGCTGGGTCGTACCCCTATGGTGGCCGTATCGCTAATTTGAACGGGGATATTGACCTGCTGGTTCGCCCTTAGAATTCCCAATTCGATCTGTTGCCCCTTATACTTGTCAAGAATACCCTTGGCTTGATCATAGTAACGAAGTTCATCATTGGCTATGCGAACGACCTGGTCACCTTGCTGCAAACCAGAATCCTTATTTGCCGAAGTTTCTGAAACCTCTCCAATAACAAAAGGGATACGATAGTTCAAAAACCGAACCTTGTCTTCATCTTCTAGCAAGGTTGCAATGAAATCAACAGGAATTTCCTTTTCAATGACCTGACCGTCACGTTCAAGGGTAATGTTGTTTCCATTGATCAAATCAATAAATACACTGTTAAAGGTATCGACCTCGTCACCATCAATGGCGATGATTTTATCGCCGGTTTGTATGCCCGCCTTTTCACCAATTCTATCGTCCATGACCCACACGCCGTCTCGAAGGCTTTCCATTGGAATAAACTGGTCGCCATATGAATAGGCCATTCCAATATAGATGATAACGGCAAGTACGAAGTTCACCGTTACGCCGCCCAACATGATGATCAGACGTTGCCATGCCGGCTTGCTTCGAAACTCCCATGGCTTGGGTTCTTCCTTCATGGCTTCGGTATCCATGCTTTCATCGATCATCCCTGAAATTTTCACATAACCGCCCAAGGGCAACCAACCAATACCGTATACCGTTTCTCCTATTTTCTTTTTGAAAAGGGAGTATTTGATATCAAAAAACAAATAAAATTTCTCAACCCGGGTCTTAAATAATTTGGCTGGAATAAAATGACCAAGTTCGTGCAGGACGATCAAAAAGGAAAGGCTCAAAAAAAACTGAATGACCTTTACAACAATGGGGCTCATTACTAGTACATTAACTTCAAGCCCACAAAAGTAGTCTTTTAGGGGGTCTTATAAAAGCCTCACAAACAGTCCGATGGCTTTTTAAGAAAGATTTAATAGCAAGAATCAAAGTTATTTTTGAAGATTGGCTAGCGCAAAAGTATTTTTGTAGTCATGCGTAACTTTTTCGCCAAATACAAGTTTTTTGGAATTGTACTGTTCTGCCTTTCCACAGTCATTATTTTTTTGATGTATCGGGCCCTGACACCTGAACAACGTTTGCCCATCTACCAACCTGCCATGGTGAATCCGGAACTGGTCGACAGCACCTTACACTTTACAAAGAAATACCACACCATTGCAGATTTTGAACTCCTTAACCAAAATGGGGAATTGGTGACCCAAAAAGATTACGAAGGCAAAATCTACGTTGCCGACTTTTTCTTTACCACCTGTCCGAGCATATGTCCGATAATGACCAAAAACATGGCCCAGATTCAGCAGCACATTTTGGAAGATGATGAGGTGATGTTGCTTTCGCATTCTGTCACCCCGAAAATTGACTCGGTACCGCAGTTGAAAAAATATGCCCTTGAAAAAGGCGTGGTCGATGCCAAATGGAATTTGGTCACCGGTGATAAAAAGCACATTTATGAGCTGGCCCGAAAGTCATACTTTGCAGTGACCGACGTGGGCAATGGGGATGCGTATGACATGATCCATACCGAAAATTTTATTTTGGTGGATAAGGAACGTCGAATTCGAGGCTTTTACGATGGTACCAACAGGCAAGAAATCGAAAAACTGGTACAAGATTTGGCCATCTTAAAGAATTCTTATTCGGATTAGGCTTTGTTTTTTTTCACCTACTTTTGCCTTTGTTTAAAATAACTCTAAATAAGGAGCTTGATTTCGATCGCAGATTTAAAAAAGGGACAAAAAGGCGTTATCAAAAACTTTGATTCCGATACCGTCCCCATAAAATTGGTAGAACTCGGCTGTTTGCCGGGCAACCAGGTCGAACTCATCAAAATAGCCCCCCTTAACGATCCCATATACATCAACCTTAACGGTTCTCGAATAGCGATTCGTAGAAGCGTGGCCTCCAAAATTCACCTTGAGGTTGTCAAATCTTAGTCCTGATACATGAGTAGTGCCATCAAAGTAGCCTTAGTGGGGAATCCGAATACCGGAAAAACATCGGTATTCAATCAGTTAACGGGGCTTCATCAAAAAGTGGGCAATTACCCTGGTATTACCGTCGAGAAAAAATCGGGAACCACCAAACTGCCCAAAGGTGCAAAAGGCACCATCTTAGATTTACCGGGCACCTATAGCATCAACACCACCTCACTTGATGAAGCTGTGGTATACGAGGTACTCACCAATGTTGAGGGCGAGCATTACCCAGATGTTGCGGTTGTGGTAAGCGATGTAGAGAACCTAAAACGAAATCTTTTCTTATTCACCCAGGTCAAAGACCTTGAGATCCCCACCCTATTGGTGATCAATATGGCCGATGTGATGCCCAAAAAAGGAATTTCCATCAATGTGGCAGCTTTGGAAGATGCCTTGGACACCAAAATTGCCCTGGTAAGTACTCGAAAAGGTCAAGGCATAGAAGAGCTAAAGCTGTTGATCGCGAGTTATCAGGAGTTGTCCACGAAAAAATCATTTGATATTACAAGCATCGATGCGGCCTACTTTGCGCTCTTGCAGGAAGAATTTCCGCATCAGGACATGTATAAAAGTTGGATCGGACTGGCGCAACCTTCACCCGATAAAGAAGCGAATGAAGAAAAGAAGCTTTTCGGAAAATCAAAGGATGATCTCAAACGGCTTCAGCACAAAGAGACCATCAAACGATACCAGTTTATCAATAGCGCCCTAAAAAGCACCTATACAGTCGACAAAGCTACCGCCACCGGGTTTGATGCCCGCCTAGACCGCATATTGACCCATCGGATTTTTGGCTACCTCATTTTTATGGCAATTCTTCTTTTGATTTTTCAGGCCATTTTTGAATGGAGTTCCTACCCCAGTGATTTTATAGATGCACAATTTGCAGCACTTAGCGAATGGGTGAAAATGAGTTTGCCAAGTGGTATGTTCACCGACCTTATTGCTGAGGGGATAATTGCAGGCATCGGGGGCATTGCGGTGTTCATTCCACAAATTGCCTTTTTGTTTTTGTTTATCGCGCTACTGGAGGAGTCTGGCTATATGAGCCGGGTTGTTTTTCTCATGGATAAGGTGATGCGTCCTTTCGGACTAAGTGGTAAAAGTGTAGTGCCCTTAATATCGGGTACCGCTTGCGCCATTCCGGCCGTTATGGCGACGCGGACTATTGAAAGCTGGAAAGAACGATTGATCACCATTTTGGTGGTTCCCTTTACCACCTGTTCCGCACGCTTGCCCGTATACCTCATTCTTATCGCCCTGGTAATTCCCGATGGATCGGTTTTCGGGTTTGGGTATCAGGCCTTAACGCTATTCTCACTCTATGTATTGGGATTTTTAATGGCCTTGCTGGCTGCTGTGGTCTTACATAAATTTCTCAAGATAAAAGGACGTTCCTTTTTTATGATCGAGATGCCGACCTACCGTTGGCCACAGGCAAAAAACATATTGTATACCGTCATCGAGAAGACCAAAAGTTTTGTAATTGGTGCAGGTAAAATCATATTGGCCATATCGATCGTTCTATGGTTTCTGGGGTCCAATGGCTACACTGAGGAATTCAAGAATGCAGAGGCCATTGTGAATGCCCGTATCGATGCTAATGGCCTCAATGCCTACAGTCAAAACTACATCAATAATAGCCTAGCTGCCTTGAAGGAAGCATCAGCAGAAGAGGGCACGAGAATACACAGCGACTCCCTACCTAGTTTAAAAGCCGAACTTGAAACGAGGGCACGACAACAAGAAATTGCCAGCTACAAATTGGAACATTCGTACATCGGGTATACTGGCAAGTTCATTGAACCCTTGGTCAAGCCTTTGGGCTACGATTGGAAGATTGGTATTGCGGTATTGACTTCCTTTGCGGCGCGCGAGGTTTTTGTGGGAACCCTAGCTACCATCTATAGTGTTGGCAGTGATGAACAAGAGACCATAAAAAATAGAATGGCGGCGGAGTTGGACAGCAATGACCAACCCTTGTTCAATTTGGCCTCTGGGGTTTCGCTCATGCTGTTTTATGCCTTTGCCATGCAGTGCATGAGCACCTTGGCCATTGTGAAGCGGGAAACCAATTCATGGAAATGGCCCATGCTCCAATTGGGTGCCATGAGTATTATTGCCTACCTTGCAGCATTGACAGCCTATCAACTATTACACTGATGGTTCAACAAGTATTGGTATATCTGATTCTCGCAGTGGCAGTGGCCTACCTTGTCAAAAAATTTCTCCTGCCCAAATCACTTTTTTCTTCCCCAAAAAAGAATACTTCTAAAAGCTGTGGCCACGATAATTGCGGGTGCAACTGACACTTTTTGCTTTTGCAAACTATTTTTTTTTAATGTTGGTGTAACCTTTTGCAATTTCCTGACTATACACTAGTGAACACTAACAAAACGTGAATCCAACTTTAGAACAACAAACGGATGAAGGGCTGATGGCCAAAGTGGCCCAGGGAGATTTGGATGTGCTGCAGATTTTATTCAAAAGACATCATTTGCACGTATTCAACTTTCTCTACAAAATGAGCGGCGACAAAATGTTGAGTGAAGATTTGACCCAAGATGTTTTTTACAAGGTCATCAAATACCGATCATCCTATAAGAACGGAAAGTTTATTTCTTGGTTGTTTACGATTGCAAGAAATAGTTTGAAAACACATTTTACAAGAAATAAAGACAGGCATACCGATTTGGAACAAGTGGAACATCGGATTGGCGAGGAGACGAAAAATGAAGATTATTCTCAATTGCAACATGCCTTGAACAAATTGGAAACTTCAGACCGTGAAGTAATTGTAATGAACCGGTTTCAAGAAATACGGTACACAGAAATCGCAGAGATCATTGGCAGTACCGAAGGGGCTGTAAAAACAAAAGTGAGCCGGGCTTTAAAAAAATTGAAGACCATTTATTTAGAAAGCATTTGATATGAATAAGGACGAAATGACAGCTTGGATTGCAGCCTATTACGACGGCACCCTAACGCCCGAAGCACTCAAAGCTTTTGAGAAGAAAAGGAAGGACTCGAACGAATTTGACCAAGAGGTCGAAGCATACGGCATACTTTTCGAAGCCATTACTACGGAAGAACAAGAGGTTCCCTCAAAGGCCTTGGAAGCAAATTTCCTAAAAATGCTCGAAGAGGAAAAAGTCAATCAGGCCAAGGTGGTCTCTATCGCTCCTGAACGTAAGGGTTGGGGCTTTGGAGTATTGAAAATTGCTGCCAGTGTAGCGGTTCTTATCAGCATATTTTACTTGGGTCGCTACTCAAAATTTACCGAGACCCAAAATCAGATCACCCTTGTCGAAAGGGAAACGGTTGAAGCCAAGCAGATGGCGATGCTCGCCATGATGGAAAACCAATCGGCCAACAAAAGAATACAAGGGGTGCAGTATGTTGAAGAATTGCACGAACCCGATCCAGCAATCATTCGGGCCTTGGCGGAACGATTGCAGTTTGATGAAAATACCACGGTACGTATGGCCGCCTTAGAGGCCCTGTCAAAGTTTCAAAGCTCAGAAGAGGTCAAATTGGTCTTTTTGAAAATATTGGAAAGTGAGAAAAATCCAAGTATTCAAATTGCCTTGATTCAAAATTTGGTCAATATGCGTGAAAAGAAGGCCATCAAACCCATGCAAAAATTGTTGGAGCAAGAAGATACCCAACCCTTTATTAAAAATGAAATTAACCAGGCATTGCCTAAAATCATATAAAAATTCAAAAAACGAAAATCATGAAAAAAGTAACATTTACATTATTCTTTAGTTGTTTGGTTGCCTTGACCGTTCAGGCACAAAAAGACTTTTCAAAATCATTGAACGGAATTGAGTGGGTCAAGATCGAGTCAAAGGCCGATATCACCCTCAAAACGCATGACAAAGGCGAACTGTTGATCAAGGTAGCCAAGGGATATTCGGTGCCCGAAAAGGCCAAGGGCCTAAAACTTATGGGTGCTGGCGGACCCGACAATACCGACGTGGGCTTCAATGTGGTACAAGATGGGAATACCTTGATCGTCAAGAACCTCAGAAAATCGGATGGTGCGGAAATTAGGCTCCCGAAATCACAAAATGTATCGGTCACCAATAGCTGGAATGGTGACATTTACATCGAAGGTTTTTCAGGTGAGGTGGAAGCCAATGCCAATCTAAATGGTGGGCTGACACTGGTAAATATTTCTGGACCTTTGACCGCTTATTCCCTTAATTCAAATGTGGATGTGACATTTGACAGCATCCGTCAAGACGCCCCTATCTACATCAGTACTACAAACGGGGCCATTGACATGACCATTCCAGGAAACACGCCTGCAGATGTTCAAATGAGCTCATGGAATGGTGACATTTATAGCAACTTTGACCTGAAAAGACCCGACAAAGATGGTATGAAATCGATTTCAAGTAAAAACATCAGGGGTTCGATCAACAGTGGTGGTGTCGCCATCAAATTAAAATCAACCAATGGTAATATCTATTTAAGAAAACAATAATTCAATCAAAAAACGAACAGTCATGAAAAATGCAGTAGCAATCCTTTTATGTACCCTTTGGGCACTCCCCGTATTGGCGCAAAAGGTCATCGAAAAAACCATTGATCACAAAGATCGCTATGTCGAGTTAAAAGTGCCCTTTGCTTCAAATATTGAAGTAAAAACCTGGGACAAGTCCACCGTTTACTTTAAGGCGGATATCGAAACCGAAGAAGGGAAATACCTCGACCTCTATCAATTGGATGTCATGGAGGGCAGTGGCGCCATAACCATTGTATCAGAGCCAAAAGCCATATTTAAAGAATTTCAGAAAGAGTGGAAATCAAAAAATGAGGGGAAGAAGAAAAAATACTACTCTTGGAACAACGAATACGAATTCAACTATGTGTTGTACGTGCCAAAAAATTCAGAATTCCGTATCAGCAGCATCAACGGTGACATGAAATCTGAAACCATCGAAGGTAATTTCACCGCCGATCTGATCAACGGTAACATCGACATTCAAACCTATCGCGGCAATCTCGATTTGAGCACCATCAACGGTGAAATAGACCTCAAGGTGAGCGATGCCAGTTTGGTGGCCGAAACCATCAATGGCGATATCTATGCCGATGAAAAGTTAAAGCTGACGACATACGATAAACATGTAGGCCAAAAGGTAGAAAAAAGAGTGTCGAATGCCTCAAAAAAATTGAAACTGAATACCATCAACGGCAATATGTATCTCAGACTTTAAAACCTTTAGTTTTAGCTGAACTAGCCGGCCCAAGGGCCGGCTTTTTTGGTTAAAAGCCGTACCTTTAGGTGAAACTGTCTGAAATGAAATTACGACTTGTACTGCTTTCTTTGTTGGTTGTTGGCCTCTTTTCCTGTGGCACTTCCAAAACAAGCGAAACCAAATCCAATATCAAAGAAGAAAACGATGCCAAAAACCGGGGGCAAATATCGCTGCTTACCCGACTTCGTCAGCAACCCGGCATTGTTCTTAAAAATGGGGTGCCCGTGGTCAATAAAGCGGCAAACACCGTTAGTTCGTTCGGAAACAGCGAACCCCTTTATGTGCTAAACGGTCAAATAATTGGCAATTCCTTCGCTCGCATCGATCAGATCGTCGATAATTTCAATGTAAAAAAGATAAAGGTGATTGCGGGTCCTGAAACTTCCTATTATGGTTCGCAGGGTGCCAAAGGTGTCATTGAGATTACCACCTATCAATAGCGCAACTATAGCGAAACGTTGATTTTGGTGTTCGAGGAAAGTTGAAAGGCACACTCTTTAAACTTGGGAGGGCCGAACGTCTTCATTTTGGCATTGGAAAATGCCACTTTTTCTTTGGGGATGCCCAACCAGTTGGTGTCCAACTTATTATTTCCATTTTCATCATAAAAAATGGCCAGTGCATATTCTCCTTCAGGCAAGTTTTTGATAGACAATTGGGTTATGCCTTTTTGGGCAGCGATGCTATCACATTTAAAAACCTGATCAAACTTTAAAAATCCCTCCTCAGAATTGTATACGGCAACACTTATTTTCCCCTTTGAGGCAGGCACCTCATGCACATCGATTGAAATTTCATTTTGTCCCAGGGCAAAAAACGGTAGCAGAAATAAGAAAAGAAATAGTTTGTTCATGGTATAGGGTTAACAACAATTATGCTAAACTGATTTTTGTTCAAATTAGTATACGAAGTCACTTCCTATTTGGATTTTGCATGAAATTAAAACCTAAACAACTATTTCCAAAATAAACCACGAACAAATCCATGCTTCGCATCCCTTTCATTCGTCCTCTTGCACCGATAGCGATCGAATTTGTTCATACAACTGTTGGGTGGCCAAACTATCGGGCAAATTAATATACAGTTTTAAGGAATCATGATGTACCAATCGAATTTTCTGTTGTCTTAAATCATCAACAAAAACATAGGTTGTGGTCTGTGTCAACGAATCTTTGAATACACCTTTTTCCTTCGCCAGCCATGAAAATCCATTTCTACGCTCCATTTGAGGAATACGGGCTACCCATGAAATACTGTCAAATTCTGTAAGGGGTATACGTTGCCGATAAATACCGGAGTAAACCTTGAACTCTCCATCTTCAATGCTGACAAAATTTTTATAGTGAAGCACAAATGCCGCGATACAGCCAATGACCGTTATGACGATAATGCCATTCCAAATCCGATTATTCCGTTTTTTCATTTTCCTTATCTGTTCGATACTTGTCAAACCAGGCCACTGTATGGGCAATTTTTGTGATCAAATTGCTGGGTCTGCTCGCAATACCATGGCTCGCACCGGGTATTTCAACCAATACGGTTTCCTTCTTCCGTAGTTTGAGGGCATGGTACAATTGTTTGGCCTCGCTAGGTGGTGTTCGCAAATCGTTCATACCCACCATGACCATCGTTGGGGTCTCTATATTACCAACGAGGGAAATGGGCGAAAATTTCCAGTAGTGTTCAAAATTTTCCCAGGGCTGTCCTTCATAACGTGAATTGGCATAACCAAAATAGTTGTCTGCCACCAAGGTCTTGCTGATCCAATTCATTACCGGTTTGGCCACTACCGCAGCCTCAAAGCGGTTGTTTTTACCAATCATCCACGCTGTCATTATACCCCCTGCACTACCTCCTGTTACGAACAATTGGTCTTCATGGGCGATGCCCTTCTGTATACAATAATCTACCCCATCCATGGTATCGTCATAGTCTTGCCCCGGATAATTTCGGTACAGGAGATTACCAAATTCCTCACCATAACTAGTGCTGCCACGCGCATTGGGATAAAAGACAATATATCCGGCAGTCGCGTAAAGCTGCATTTCTATCGAAAATCGGTCTCCGTAATTCAAAATAGGGCCCCCATGGTTCTCGATCATAAAGGGATATTTTTTCGAAGCATCATAATTGGGCGGGTATACGATCCAACCCTGCAGGTCTCTACCGTCATAAGAAGAGGTATACCAAACCTCTTCTACTGCTCCAAGGGTTCTAAAATCTAACAAGGCACTGTTTAAATCCGTTATTTTTTTGGGACGTTTTGCTTTTGGACCAACAATGGCCACCTCGGCCGGATAGTCGGGGCGCGAATGGGTATAAGCCAGGGTTCCGTCGTTTGATACACTGTAAGAACCACTCCCATAGGGTCTTCCCAGGGTGGTGCCGCCACGGTTATCGGCCAGTTTCTTGACCTTGCCCGAAAGCGCGATATAACCGATCTTTCCATTGCCCTTGTCATCGTAATTAAAGTAGAGCCCCTCGCTTTTTTGATCCCAATGGATACTGGAAACACTGCGGTCCAACGCATCTGAAATACTGCGTTGGTCAGAGCCATCGGCATTCATGAGGTGCAGCTTTCGTACTTGATAAGCTTGTTTTTGGTCTTCATAACCGATATAGGCGATATGCTTGCCATCAGGCGAAATTTGGGGGCTGGTATCCGGCCCATCACGATCGGTTAGCGCGACAATGGTTCCTGTTGCCACAGTAACAGCATAGACGTCACTATTGCGAAATCGGTATTCCCAATCTGGTACACGGTTCGCTGAAAAATAAATTGTTGACCCGTTCGGAGACCAGGAAAGGGATCCTCTATGATGCCAATCTCCCGAGGTGATTTGGCGCGGAGCACCACCGTTGGAAGGCATCACGAAAATATGGCTAAACCCAGGTTTTATATAGCCCCGCCCATCGGCTTCGTGATAGACCCGATCGGTAATTCTCGGGGCATTGGCCCATTTGGCACCCTTTGGTTTTTTGGGCATTTTGGCAAGCACAGGGGCCTTGGCCTCCACATTCATTGAAAAAGCAAGCTGGCTGCCATCAGGGGACCAGGTCAAGGAGCTGGGCGAAAAGGGCAGCTGTGAGAGTTTGGCTATTTTTCCAGAACCCGTCCAATACACATAGATCTCGGAACCCTCCTCCGTACTGCTGGTAAACGCAATGCGGTCTCCATTGGGCGACCACCTGGGGCTGCTTTCGCTAACCTCACGCGACGTCAGTTTTTGATGCCGGCTGCCATCCGTTTTTAGGAGCCATAAATTGCCCCAAGCACGATCTTTCATGATGTCGAATCCCACACGACGGTACACCACCCATTCGCCGTCTGGTGAAATCTGGGGGTCTTGCGCATACTGTAAATCAAAGACATCGGTATACGAAAAACTAGGGTGTTGGGCACTTGATAACTGAACAGTCAGTACAACAATGAAAAGAGAAATGAGTCTGAGCATGGTTTTATTTTTTGAAGTATTTAAAGGTAAAGGATAGGCCATAGACTTCAAAACCTCTGTGCTTTCCAATTATCGTTTATCTTTAACCGAGTAACCCTTCAACACTATGTCTGCCAAAAAAATCAATACGGATCGCATCCTTGGAATTTCGGCCATGGTTATCAGTATTCTTACCCTTGCCATTTTTATTTACCAAACCGATATCATGAGAGTGCAAAGCAAGCTCTCTGTAAAACCGAGGTCAGATTTCACCACCAATCAAGGAGGCAACGATTCCCTAATCGCCTTCCAAGAAATTTTGGAAAATAAAGGATTGGGGCCCGCCATTATCGACTCGATTTACATCAACTATAATAAAGAACGGTTTTCAATGGATGCGGAAACCTTCTTTGAACAAAAGTTTCCAAAGCTCTTGAAATACGGTTATCTGTCACAACATGCCACCCTTGGCCGAGGCACTACCTTGACACCAACCGAAGAACGCTCTCTCTTTGTATACCAATTGCCAGTGGCCAATGTGGATAGCGTATTTGCCTATCTTGGCATAACCGACATTGATGACATTCCCTTCGATTTTGAGGTCATCTTTACCTCCATTTATGAGGACGAAAAGTGGTTGGTGAACAGCAATGAGAGTGTACCTGAGAGACTAGATGAGTAATTTATATTGGAATAAAGGAAAACAGCCTTATGTTATCATTCTTTCGAAAAATTCGTCAATCCCTGCTTTCTGAAAATTCTTTTAGTAGGTATTTGTTGTACGCCTTGGGTGAAATCATTTTGGTGGTCATTGGCATACTCTTGGCCCTACAGATCAACAATTGGAACGAGGTCAAAAAAATAGAGGAGAACAAGCGCAAAACACTTGCCTTAATCAAAAAAGAACTGTTGTCGAACCAAAAATCAGTTGACAATGTATTTGAATACCATATCATGGTACGCGATACCTTGCAAAAGCTAAAAATTCCCGAGACTGAAGATGAGGTGAAAGCACAAATGAGCTTTTGGCGAGGATTGCGCATTTTTAGATTGCGAGATGCAGCCTTTCAAACTGCAGTTCAAGCGGGCACTACCAAAGACCTGAATGTGGATTTAGTTGAAGAATTGAATGCGTTGTACACCTCTCAAGAAGCCTATAATAATTTTGGCGCCACCGCATCGAGCACGCTTTATCAAAAAGATTTTTCGGATATCAAAAATTTCAAAAAATTGGCCATTTTCTTAAACATGGTAATGGTCGATTTGTATTATTTCGAAAGCGAGCTCAAAGCAGACTTCGAAACCTGTCTTAAAAAAATTGATAGTATTTCAGAATAGCGAAATGTACACATTAGCTCATAGATTGGATGCGTAAAAAAGTCAAAAAGATACTCTGGGTATACCTCGCCGCATGGGTGGTCGCCTTTTTTCTGATCGCGATCCAGCTTGTGCAACGAGGCCGTAGTATCGTTGAAAGTGCAGGAATCTTTTTTAAGGAAGTGGTTCCGAATACCGCATTTCTAGTCGCCCTGCATATCCTTTTCGTATTGCTTTTGCTCTTGTTCTTTGCCTTTACCTACTTTCGAAAGGTCTACAAGAACAATGGGCACAAGGTCATGTTCAAAAGACTGGGCCTCTACTTTTTGCTCCCCATTGCCCTGCTGATTTTAAGTTTTCAAACCCTGGTGTACGTCAATACCAACGAGGAGGTCGTTTTTGAGTGGGATGATGCTGTACATAATACCTCTGAAAAGGCTACGAACCATTACCTAGACGATGGATTGCATCGCGGAATGAGCGTATTTGGTTGGAGTGTCGATAACGAAGAAGCCATAGCCAATCTCGTAAGAGTCAATACAGAATGGGTGGCTGTGATTCCCTTTATCTATCAAGAAAATGAAAATTCGGTAAGCCTGCGTTCCGAACGAAAACCCGGCGACTTTGCAAGACGCGATTCAACCTTCATCCGTGCCATTAACGATTTGCATGAGAAGGGCATACGCGTACACCTAAAACCCCATTTGTGGTTGGGCGAAGGCTGGCGGTCTAACCTAAAATTAAAGAATGCGCAGGAATGGGAGACTTGGTTCGCCTCCTACCGCGATCGCATGCTGCATTATGCAATAATGGCGGAAGCAACCGGGGCGGAACTTTTTTGTGTGGGCACCGAGTTACGGACCTCCATCAAACAACAGCCTGAGGCCTGGGCTGCATTGATCCAAGAGATACGAGAAATCTACTCGGGCAAATTGACCTATGCGGCCAATTGGCATGATGAGTACGAACACATTAGCTTTTGGGATGAGCTCGATTACATTGGCATTCAGGCCTATTTCCCCTTGACCAAAAACAAGAATCCCGATATGGCGACCATCAGAAAGGGGTGGCAACCCCATATCAATACCCTGGCCGCCTTTTCACAGGAGTACAACAAACCCATTCTGTTTACCGAGGTAGGGTACAAAAGCGAGGCCTCAGCAACCATCAAACCTTGGGAGTGGGGCAATGCCATGCAGGTGCTGTTCAAGAAAAAATCAGATCAGACCCAACTTCTGGCTTATGAGGCCCTCTTTGAAGAACTATGGCACCAAGATTGGTTTGCCGGGGTTTACATCTGGGAGTGGGATACGCGCAGCTCCAAAGAGAACGCCCCGAAAAACCTCAACTTCTCCCCTCGGTTTAAGCCTGCTGAAAATGTGATTGCCAAGTGGTTCGGAAAAACGATGGGCACATCAAATCCCTGAATATCACTTATTTCATATATTTAGGGGAAATACCTCCCCCACCAAACCAACCGAAGTGATCAAGTTTTTTAGAAAAATACGTCAGAATTTACTTTCTGAAAACAAGTTTTCACGGTACTTGCTCTATGCCCTGGGTGAAATTATTTTGGTGGTCATTGGGATCTTGATTGCCCTACAGATCAATACTTGGAATCAAGAACGGCTCAATGCCAAAAAAGAAACCCAATTTCTTCACGAGCTTAAGCAAAATTTAATTGAAGATCAGGAAGCCGTACAAAAAACCCTTGACTTCAACCAATCAAAATTAACGGCCATCGATTCTGCCTTTCATTATATGGCCCTGATGAAAGACGACAAAACCTACGGCCGCCAATTCTCCAATAAATTTCCGGTACTGTCAAACAATATGCTTTTCGAACCCACTCGGGTCACCTTTGAAAGTATCGTGTCTACAGGGCAAATTGAGATCATTCAATCGGTTGGTTTGCGCAAACAGCTGGCCCAATACTATGCCGATACCTCGCTCGATGGGGTTCAAGAACAGCTGAAAAGAAACACCCAAAGTTTTTTGGATGTGACCACCCCAAAAATGATCAATAAGGAAATGACAAAATTTTTCACCAAACGCGATTTTGATGTAGCTCCGCTCGAAGCATTGACCATTCATAAAGACCCCGAAGTTTTGTCGAGATTGTTTGTTATGTTGAACAAGACCCACGAACACAACCAACGCCTAAAAGAAATGCAAGTGAAAATTGAGGCGTTGCAAAATGGCATCGAGGACTATCTAAACAACGAATTTTAAATGCGCTAACCCGATCACATAAAATGAAAAAAACACTGCTACTTCTCAGTCTGATTTTGGTGTTCTCTGCTTGCAATAACAGGGAAGAACAAAACAACGTTCTTGAGTCAGCGTCCACCTATAGCACCAATTCCTATGATGATTTGGTCGCCCTGTTTCACAACTGGCGTGATTTTGAAAAGCCCCCCATGCGCGATGGTGCGCCCGATTATACCAAGGCTACCTTCGAAAAACGTTGGCCAGAATTTAAGGCTTTACAACAACAATTGGTGCAAATTGACACCGCCAGCTGGCCCGTGGCCCAACAAGTGGATTGGATGATCGTTTGGGCCGAAATGAACGGCTACGATTTCAACCACAATACCTTAAAACCCTGGGTGCGTGACCCTGCCTTTTACAAATCGGTATGGACCTATAAAAGTGATGTACCCGCCCACGAAGGTCCGACACACCATGCCACCACCGAGCTTTGGACCTATGAATTCCCACTCTCTGCTAGTGAAAGCCAACGGTTGATCAACGACCTAAAGGTCATTCCGGCTTTGAACGAACAGGCGCAACTAAACCTGATGGGCAATGCCAAGGACCTTTGGATTGCCGGTATTCGCGATATCAAGAATCAAAGTACGATACTTAAAAAAATTCTGTACCACCAAGGCGTGCGACAAAATACACCTGTGGTTGAGGCAATCATGAAAGCAATTGCTTCGACCGATGCTCTCGCAGAATGGTTGGAAAATCAGGCCAAAACAAAATCTGGTCTCTCGGGTATAGGTAAGGATAACTATACCTGGTACTTGCAAAAGGTGCATTTGGTACCCTTGACCTGGGAAGATGAAGTCATGATCCTAAAACGCGAACTGGCGCGCGCATGGAATGCCCTAAAGTTGGAAGAGCATCGGAACCGGGGCCTACCCGAACTTGAAGCTGCCGACTCCCCTGAGGCCTACGCGAAATTGGCCGATCAGTCGGCAAAAAGTTTGATCAACTTTTTGGAGGCGCAAGAAATCGTAACGGTCAAAGACTATTTTGACCCCGCGCTGCGAGAACATCTTGGGGCCTTTGTACCCGAAGAAAAACGGAACTTCTTTTGGATCGGGGCCCACTATGATCCCCGCCCGCTCTACTCGCATTTCTACCATTGGTTTGAATTGGCCCGTATGGACAAGGAACCCCATAAAAGTGAGGTACGCAAGGGTCCTTTATTGTATAACATTTTTGATTCGCGCAACGAGGGTACGGCCACGGCCGTGGAAGAAATGTTTATGGATGCAGGCTTGTACGACGATTCGCCCCGCAGTCGCGAAATTGTGTATATCATGATTGCCCAACGGGCAGCACGTGGTTTGGGTTCGCTGTATGCCCATGCCAACGAAATGACCATGGAAGAAGCTGGGGGCATCCATTCAGAATATACCCCGAGGGGATGGATGAAGACCGAGAAAGAGCTGCTGCTTTTTGAACAACATTTGTACTTACGACAGCCGGGTTACGGCACCAGTTACATCACGGGAAAATACCTGTTAGAGGCTGCCCTAGCAGATTATGCACGCATCAAAGAACTAAACAACCAGCCCTTTGCCCTCAAAGACTTCTATGACACCTTAAACAGCATTGGTAATATCCCTATGGCCTTGGGCCATTGGGAAATGACCGGTGAGAAGAACCCTTTAGCTCCTATTGTAAATGATTAAATTCTTCCGCCGCATTCGTCAAAAACTGCTCGAAGAAAATCGCTTCAGTAAATACCTCTTGTATGCCTTGGGCGAAATCATTTTGGTGGTCATTGGTATTCTGATCGCGCTGCAGATCAACAATTGGAATGAAAAAAGAGTGAGACTGCAGCTTGAAAAAGAAGTTGTCGAACAGTTGATATTTGATTTTACAAAAAACCAAGAGGCCATTGATTATTTCAAAACACAGTATGAAGACAGTTATAAAGTCATACAAACCACCCTTAGGCATACGGGGCCAAAGGTAGAAATTCCCAAGGCCATTGTTTTTGATACCATTGAGCAATTGTTCACACCCGCTGCCCGACTGCTCTATACCAGTAATTCTTCAGAGAATACCATAAACCTTGAATTATTGCAAAACAACAGCCTAAGACAAAATATTCTAACCTATCAATTAGGATTTGATCTTTATGAAAGACCTGAAAAAATTTTGGTCGATCTCACCTTAAGACAACGAAAGATTCACCAAAAATTTATGAGCTTAATTGCTACAGAGCAGCATTTCAGCCCTGGAGATTATCCTCAAGAAGCTTTTGAAAATGACTCCCTTGGCTTTTTACGAAACATGGAATTTCAAAACATTACCGTTGATAAACTCTACAATACCAATGAAGCCATTTTTTATCTTAAAAATGTAGAAAAACATAACGACAGTATTTTAAAGAGCTTGAAAAAAGAACTTGAAAGATTTAAGTGATGCTAAAATTCTTCAGATATCTTCGCAAACAATCGCTTTCTGAAAACATGGCCGAACGATCGGCAAGCAAGTTTTCAAAGTATCTACTATACGCCATTGGTGAAATTGTGTTGGTGGTCATTGGGATTTTGATTGCCCTGCAGATTAATACTTGGAATGAAAGCAGATTGCAATCAAAAAAGGAAAAAACCATTTTAGCTGGAATCCACAAAGAGTTTGCCAAGAACAAAAAACAACTAGATTCCGTTGTCAGTCAACATAAGTATGTGTACTACTGCACTTCCAAAATCATCGAGCTGTTCCCAATACGGTCAAAACCAGAGGACAAGGTTTTAGATTCACTTTCTGTTTATTTGTATCATTCGTACGGTGGGCTTACCTATAACCCATCGCAATCAAGTGTCAATGCCCTTACAAGTACCTCTTCATTTGATATCATTTCCAACGAAAGATTGCGCAATCATTTAATGACTTGGAATGACTTGGTTGAAGATTATAAAGAAGAGGAGATAAACGCAAGAACTTATACCAATAATGAGCTCGACCCCTATTTATCGCAGCATTTTGATTTCTTTTTTGATTTTAAGGATCCTAGAAATGACTTTGATGCACTTCAGAGTTTGGAGTTCGAATATAAAATTAGACTCATCAATGATTTAATGAACCAAATTTTATATACAACCGGAGAATTGCAGCTACTTCAGACCACTTTGGATGAAATTATTGATCTGTCAACACCTTCGCGCAATGATTAAATTTTTCCGCCGCATACGTCAAAAATTGCTAGCTGAAAATCGTTTCAGCAAGTACCTCTTGTATGCCTTGGGCGAAATCATCTTGGTGGTCATTGGTATTTTGTTGGCACTGCAGATCAATACCTGGAACGAGATAAAGAAGCAAAGAAAGGAGGAACAACGCATTCTTGCCCTTTTAAAAGAGGAGGTAAGTAGAGACATCTCCCATTTAGATGCCCTTGTAAAAAGTGGTCAACGGAGAGCGAAAGAAATGGACTCGCTCATGATCAGCCTTGCCAATGATACGGCTTATGATACGGATTGGTTTCTAGAACTTACCTATTCGAGTTTGGGTCACGAGGGGTATTTTAAATCCAGTGCAGGTACCTATGAAGAATCCTTGGCTTCGGGTAGCATCAAATACATTGCCAACGAAACCCTGCGTCAAAAAATATTCGCTTACTACAGTGATGTCAAATTGAATTATACCGACAAGAATGCCCAAAAAATAATTTATGAAAACTTGTATCCAATCTTCTTTACTAAAATTATGGCTACCAAAGAGGCGCTACAGCATGCCGAATTGCCCAGCCGGTTGAAACCGATAGACCTGAAGGCCCTGGGTGAAGACCCTGAATTTATGGCCATGATCATTAATAAACGCACTGCAGAGACCTTTCAAATTAAGGACTGGCGTATTTTTAAAGAAATGGCCCAAGAGCTTCATGATGCCATTCAACAAGAAATAACCAATGATTAAATTTTTTAGACGAATCAGACACACCCTACTTTCTGAAAATCGTTTCAGCAAATACCTGATTTATGCGTTAGGCGAAATCATCTTGGTGGTCATTGGTATTTTGTTGGCACTGCAGATCAATACCTGGAACGAAGCGCGTAAAGACAAGGCGGTCGGGGATCAATACCTGGCAGACATCCGGCAAGATCTTGAAAATGACCTGGATCAAATGAAAGGCATAATGACCGCGATAAGCTATGAAATCAGTGTAATCACGAGCATTGATTCTTCGCTCTATAAAATTCACGCCCCCCGTTCTGAAGAAGGCAGCAAGCTGTTTGTAAACCCTTTTGAACTGACCCCCGATTCGATACATATCACCAGCATTTTTTATCGAAACCGTTCGTTTCGACCGGCCGAAGGCACTTATACCTCTTTGATTGCAGACGGCAAATCAGGATTGATCAAGAACCGGGATTTACTGTTAAAGATCCAAGCCATTTACGATGGTGAAAACAAGCGCTTGGCCAGCACCTATGAGTCGATAAAAGCCAAAGAAGAGAAAGTGAATTGGACCTATCCCTTTGAAATTAAAAGATGGACCTATACCGATTTAAAAAAGGCCAAGGACGAGAAAATCTTTTACGACGCCATGCGGCTGGTTGAAGAAAAATTATTCTATGCGGGCAATCTGATCCGAACTAAAGAAAAAATAATGGAGGTCACTGACCTCATCAACAAAGAACTTGCAGATGATTAAATTTTTCCGTCGCATTCGCCAAAAGCTGCTCTCTGAGAACAAATTCTCAAAGTACTTGCTCTATGCCCTAGGCGAAATCATCTTGGTGGTCATTGGTATTTTGATTGCACTGCAGATCAATACTTGGAACGGCAATAAAAACAATCGCGCCAAGGAACAATTGTATTTGACCAGCTTTCAAAACGATATGCAACTTAATCTTGCCGAATTGGACCGGGTTATTGAGAAGTCAAGCCAGACCATAGGTACGACCGATTCTTTATTACGTTATGCCGATGGTCAATTAGAAATAAAGAGCATCAAACAAGTTCAAGATTTGGTCATAGGCACGGGCAGTTACACCTTCTTTTTCGGTGCCGAGGGCACCATCAAAGACATTTTTGGCTCTGGAGATTTAGGTCTCGTTCAAAACGACAGCATTAGAAAGGCCATGGTTAATTGGGAAGCAGATCTCAAGTATTTAAAAGAATATGAAACCTTGGGCAAGGACAACCAACTAAGTTTTATCAACTATCTGAAGGAAGAAATACCAATGTACAAATACGCCTTGAAAAAGGATTTTCTTGATGCTGAAACAGTTGAAAAAATAATGTCAGAGACAAAATTCTTGAACTTGGTGGGTGAACAAAAACATATGGCAAAAGAAATGAACGGACTGTATTTGGAACAAAAAGCAAAAATGACCCATTTATTAGGTCAGATTTCTAACAATCTTGAAAAGCATGATTAAATTCTTCCGCCGCATCCGCCAAAAGTTACTATCTGAAAATCGCTTCAGCAAATACCTCATCTATGCCTTAGGAGAAATCATCTTGGTCATGATCGGTATTTTATTGGCCTTACAGGTAAACAATTGGAACGAGGGTAAAAAGGCTAAGGCCAACGAAATCAAGCTGCTTCAAGAGTTGCGGAAAGATGTGGCCTTTTCGGTAAGTGAATTGGACACGGTGGTATTTTACAATCAGAAAACGGTAAACTACCTCAAGCAGATTCAAAAGCACCTTTTTGAAGACCTACCCTATTCCAAAGAATTGGATACCGCATTTGCCGAACTTGATATATTCAACATCCCCTATTTGCCCAAAACCTCCTATGAAACCCTAAAAGTAAAGGGCATAGATCAACTTACCAATGATCGTTTAAAAGCCAAAATCATTAAGGTATATGATTTTGAATTTCAGCGCCTTATCGTTGATTATGGTGGTTGGGAATGGGGCTTTAACCAAAACACTACGCAACGGATGATGATTGGTAATGTAAGACGAATCGGAAAAGATATTGCCCGACCCAATGATTACGAAGCGCTGAAAAAAAATGCTGAGTTTGGTAACTTTCTTACAGTCTTAATAGCCATTAGAACCGACCATGTGAGCACCATGAAATGGGCACGGGGTCAGGTTGAGGAGCTGCACCAATTGTTGAATCAAGAATTAGACCCATACGCAGATGATTAAGTTTTTTCGTAAAATCCGGCAAAATCTACTATCAGAGGGCAAAACAGGGGCCTATTTGAAATATGCCTTCGGGGAGATTGTATTGGTGGTCATTGGTATTCTGATTGCCTTACAGATCAGCAATTGGAATGAAGACAAAAAAGAACAGGTCTTTGAACGAGAAATACTCGAACAGATCCGCGCCAATCTCATCAAGGAAAGACTCACCTTGACCCACATTCAGGGTAATTTTGAAAAAGCCATGGCCTCAACAGAAAAAATATTGACGGCCTCCTGGACCCAACAAGATCAAGACAGTGCCCAATATTGGCTGGGTGCTGTGGTCATGTTTGATCGTTTCCAGCCTTTGACCAATGCCTATGAAGTGGCCAAATCAAAGGGGCTCGACCTAATAACCAACAAACAACTTCGCTTTCAAATAGGGGCGTATTACGACGACGAACTCATTGCAGTACGTCAATCCATCGAAGATATTGAACGAGCGTTTCGACGTGATTGGGTGCACATACTCAAACAGGAAGCCCTGGAAGTGAATTTTAAGCAATCCATTGTGTTAAAAGACGTGACCGTATTGCAAGGCGATGCCGAACCCGCCAATATTTTGAGGCTTAATCGGGGTAATTTTAGCGGAGGGCATCAGCGCATCCTTCGGATCATAGAACGTATTGATGCAATCATCAAGCTGATCAACCAAGAGTTAAACAACTAAACCATGATCAAATTCTTTCGCCATATCCGCCTTGCACTAATCAACCAAAATCAAATGGGGAAATACTTCAAATATGCAATCGGGGAAATTCTGTTGGTCGTGATCGGTATTTTGATCGCCCTACAGATCAACAATTGGAATGAAGAACGAAAACAAAACAATCTGGAGCAAGAATATCTCAAGGCATTAAAAACAGAGTTTGAAAACAATTTAAACGAGGTTGACAGAGTCATCAAGTTGAATGCTGGATTGCTCAAAAGTGCTCAAAAATTAGCACAATATATGGGTCCAGAAATACCAGATATCAGCGATAAGGAATTGAGTATATTATTTTTTGAGACCGTTAGCGCTGAGGTACAATATCGACCAGGTTCTGGGGTCACAAATGAAATCTTAAATTCAGGCAAGCTAACTATTTTTAAAAACGGGGAACTAAAAAATGCTTTGGCATCCCATGACGGGCTTTTGTTAAGAATACGATTTCAAGAAAGCCAGGAGCTTTCAAGACTTCGCTATAAATTAATCGATTTTGTTGAAGATAATGTTAGTAGTAGAAGAATGGCATTTGATGCCTTTGGTGAACTATTTGGTGTAGACAAAGGTAAGTTCCTTGACAGCAATTTGCACCTCCTGACTTCTAAGAAATTTGATAACCAACTAGCAGGTTTTATGTATACTTCAGGATTTCTAGAGGACAGATATAGAGAACTCAAAAAACAGATACAGCGAATAATAAAGATTATAGATTCTCAAATCAAAAAGTAGAAATGATCAAGTTCTTTCGCCATATCCGCCTAGCACTAATCAACCAAAATCAAATGGGGAAGTACTTCAAATATGCAATCGGGGAAATTCTGTTGGTGGTCGTGGGTATTTTAATCGCCCTACAGATCAACAATTGGAACGAAAACCGCAAGGCCCAAAAAAAAGAACAAGAACTCTTGTTGCAATTGCAATCCGAATTTCAAAGCAACCTCAACCAACTGGATGAAAAAATAGCCCTCAGAAATAGAATGGTTAGTGCCTCGCTCAAATTGCTTGACTATGTGGATTACCCTGCAAAACGGAACCACGATAGCATTATGAAATATTTGGGGTATACGGTACTCTCGCCCACATTCGACCCCATTGTGAACGACATCAACAGTTCGGGCCGTATCGATTTGATCCAAAGCACCCAACTCAAGGAAAAGCTCTCGTTGTGGACCAGTGAGATCATTCAGGTCACCGAAGAAGAACAAGTGTGGTTGCATTATCGCAACAACAACTACATGCCCCTGTTATTGCAAAAAGGAATGTATAGGAACCTGGTAAACCAATACTGGAAAGACAATATCATCGAAGCCTTTCATTTGGATAAAAACATTAAAGCCGATTTTTACCTGGGCGATACCAAAAGAGATATCAACCTTTCGGAGTTATTGGACGAAATCCAATTCGAAAATCACATCGCGCAATGCGCCACCTTTGCCCACCTGGCCAATAGCCAGTCCTTGACGCTTCGCAAAAGGATTGTCGAACTATTGGAATTAATAGAACACGATTTAGCACCATGATAAAATTCTTTCGAAAAATCCGCCAAAAATTACTCTCCGAAAACAAGTTGTCGAAGTATTTACTCTATGCTATTGGGGAGATTGTCTTGGTGGTCATTGGTATTTTAATTGCCCTACAAATCAATACTTGGAATGAACGGCAAAAAAATACCGCGAAAGAATCCGTTTTACTTAAACAAATCAATAGTGATTTTAGAAGTAATAAAATACAACTAGACAGTATTAAAATTGCTCATCTGAAAGCTATTGAAGGTTGCGATGTGCTTTTGGGAATCATGCCGTTTAAAGAAGATAAATCGGTCATTGACACCATTGTTAAATATGCTCCTCAAATCTTTGGCATTAAAACTTTTAATCCGTCTAATGGATCCGTAGATGCTTTAATTAGCTCTTCTACCTTCGATTTAATTCAAAATGATTCACTTAGAAATCTATTGGTATCCTGGAAAGATGTGTACTTAGATTACTATGAGGAAGAGCAATACGCTAGAAATCTACAGATTTGGGAAATACAGCCTTTTTTTATGGATAATGTAGATTACAGTAATCTTTATTCCGCTTCAAACCTCCAGCTACTCTCCACCCCCAAGATGAACAACATCTGGCCCAATAAGAGAGGTAGTATTCAGGAAATCCTTAATTCCATAAAGGATGAGCGTTTAGAATTATATATAGATGAAATCATAAGATTAACAGAAGGCCATGATTAAGTTTTTTCGACACATCCGCCAAAAATTACTCTCCGAAAACCAGTTTTCGAAGTATCTGCTTTATGCTATTGGAGAGATTATCTTGGTGGTCATTGGTATTTTGATTGCCTTGCAAATCAACAATTGGAATGAGAATAGAAAAGAGGCTGAAAGCCAGCAAAAACTGTTTGCCAATCTAAAAATAGATTTTCAAAACAGGCTGGGTGAACTCGAAGAATTTCATTCTTCTAAAATACAGGCAGTCGAAAACATGGCTAGACTCAATACGATTATTGCAACCCATGAAAATGGGTTTAATAAGGAAGAACTTACTGGGCTCTTGGCTTATTTACTCAATAATTTCAGTTTCAATGAAGACTTTAAACTCTTGGAAGGGGTTTTTAATACAGGTTTGATCAACGATATAAAAAATGAAACGCTTAAGCGAAAATTAATCGAATGGCCGCAACTGGTTGAAGAAATGTTGGAAGAACAGCGCATTTTTCAAAATGACAACTTAAACAAGTATGGCCCCTTATTGGAGAAGTACATTTCCAATAGAAGGTTGTATGAACAATTCGACTTTCGCAATTACGCGCTGCCTAAAGGGCAACCGATAACGCTGAGGGAAGATTATGAGGGTTTATTGAATGACCCCTTATTGGAAAACTATTTGGCTACCAAAGAAGTGCATCTAAGAATTTCGGTTATTGATTTAGGGAATCTAACAAAAGCTGCAAAAGAAATCATCAATTTATTGGAAGCATCATATGATTAAATTTTTTCGCCGCATTCGTCAAAAATTGCTACAAGAGAAGCGGTTCTCCAAATACCTGCTTTACGCAATTGGTGAAATCATTTTGGTGGTCATCGGTATTTTGATTGCCCTGCAAATCAATAATTGGAATGATTTGCGAAAAGAGCGAAAAAAAGAGATGGCATATTTAAAGCGAATTAAAGAGGACCTTGATTTTGACAAAAACTATTTAAAGCTAAACAAGGAATTTTATTTAGACGTTTTTAATGCTGGAAATTTGGTGCTTTTATATAACGAAGGTGAACCCGTTCAACCCGTTACCAATTGGCATGTATTGATGTCGTATTTTCATTCCAGTCAGATTTGGCCCATCATTTCGACCTCTTCAACTTATGAAGAATTAAGGAGTTCAGGTGAGCTATCATTGATCCAGAATGTGAACCTAAGAAACGACCTTTCATTTTATCACGGTGGGGGCCTAAAGCGATATGCCGAAACAATTGGTATCAACCCGCCATATCGAAAAATGGTACGTGGGCTGATACCGAATACAATTCAAAATTACATGTGGGATCATTGTCATATGACCGAAGGTGATATTCAAATCATCAAAGAATGCGATGGAGCGATTGATGAAGAAGAAGCGCTGAACATAATACGTGAACTTGGCAGTAATGCAGAATTGCAACAAGAGTTGCGCTATTATATGTCGAGTATCAAGGTAGGGTTGACAACCCTTAAAGAACAAGAAAATTTATGTCATTCTCTTTTGAAAGAAGTCGAATTTGAAATAGTAAGTGATGATTAATTTCTTCCGTAAAATCCGTCAAAAACTGCTGGCCGAGAACAAATTCTCAAAGTACGTGCTCTACGCTATTGGCGAAATCATATTGGTGGTCATTGGTATTTTGATTGCCTTGCAAATCAACAATTGGAATGAGCAGCGCAAGGCAAAAACAATAGAAAAGGAAATATTGATTCAATTTAAGGAAGACCTAAAGGGCGATATTGAAAGTATTGCACGTGTGGAACATTGGATGCAAAAAGTTATAGCATCAAGTAAAATAGTTGTGGTCCAATTAAAAGAAAAAAGGGCTTGGAACGATTCATTGGCCATTCATTTTGACCTATGGAACGATTTTGATCAATTAAGTTTGAACTCAGCTGCAATTTCAAACTTAAGATCGCGAGGAGTTGAGCTAATAACAAATCAATCACTCAGAAATCAGATTATTAGACTCTATGACCAAACCTATTTTTACATTCAAAAATCCAACGACTTTTTCAGGGAAGATCATGTACATATTACATATAAAAAATACCTAGAACATATTGAACCCGTTCAATGGCGGGTGGCTGCAATTCCGAGTGATTATCAAAAATTATTGGAGGATAAGGAGTTCATAAACTATGTACAATGGATTAGAAATGCTGCTGAATTTGACTCTAAATACCATGTTACGACAACTAATGAAATAGAGGAGGTAATTAAAGAAATTGACAAGGAATTAAACAATAAATAATGATCAAATTCTTCCGTCGGATCCGTCAAAAACTGCTTTCTGAAAATAAGTTCAGTAAGTACCTTCTTTACGCTATTGGCGAGATAATCTTAGTGGTCATTGGTATTTTGATAGCCCTTCAAATCAATAATTGGAATGAAAATAGGAAAGACCGGACACTCGAACATTCCACACTTATTGAAATTAAGAATTCATTGGAATTGGATAGTAAACTTCTAAAGGATGAAATTGAATTCCAATTGGATAATGCCCTCGTATCGACCCAATTATTGAACCATATTAGGCAAAAAAAACCCTATGACTCCAAATTAGATGTCATGTGGGAACGTATCATTCGGTACTATTTTGTAGACTTTAATACCTCTGCCTATACGCTCTTGGAGTCTCGTGGCATCGACATTATCCAAAATGAAACCCTTAGACGAAAAATAGTAGACCATTACAACATACACCAAAGAAATTTAGAAAGAAGTGTTGATGTGGGTGAACATTTAAGCAATGAAAACCTTATCTATTTTTTTGACAGGGTGTATCCTGACATTACTCCCAATTTTAAGAAAACCTATAAAATCGATAACGAATATTGGACACCGGCAGATTATCAGACCCTTTTAAACGATTCAAAATTAATCCCTAAAATCAGTCATAGTATTAAGGTAAGGTATCGATTTTCAAAACTGCTAGATGAGTTTGTAAAAAAACAAGAGAAATTGATTAGAGAAATTGAAAAGGAATTAAACAATAAATAATGATCAAATTCTTTCGTCGCATCCGTCAAAAACTACTCTCCGAAAATACATTTTCGAAGTACCTGCTCTATGCGGTTGGTGAAATCATATTGGTAGTCATCGGAATCTTAATTGCCCTGCAGATCAATACTTGGAACGAAGAACGAAAAGAAAGGCTTCGAGAACAAGCAATTTTAAAGAGTCTTAGTATAGACTTCAGGACCAATATTGACAATGTTGATGACGCATACAATACTTTCTTAGAGGCCTATGAAGCATCGGTCAAATTACTCGAAATTGTGAGGGCCGACGATACCGTAGACGGAGGTGAAGTCGAGCAATTATTGGATGAGGTGATAAACAAAACAAAGTCGCTTGACATCATTACCGGATCAATAGATGAAATGCTTAACACCGGGTCCATCAATTTGATAAGGGATATAAAATTGAAAAAACAACTATCCAATTGGTCGTATTATCAAACAGATACAGAAGATGATATTGTTATTTATAGAGATTATCTATTTAGCTTTTTCATTCCATCTTTGACCAATAAGGCCCTTTTGAGAAATATGGAAGTACCAGATTTTTTTGAGGATAATCTAAACCTAAAAGAAATCTCCAAATCAAATTTTAATATTGACTACAACACTACGATCAGAACCATTGAATTTGAAAATGAGCTATACAATAACACCCTAAATTATATGTATGCTATAAACTCGTACAAAGTATTTGTCAATTATTTAAACGATACGCTAGAACTCATTGAAAAAAATATCAATGATTAAATTCTTTAGAAAAATTCGCCAAAAACTACTCTCCGAAAACAAGTTTTCGAAGTACCTCCTCTATGCTATTGGAGAGATTGTATTGGTGGTCATTGGAATCTTGATTGCCCTGCAGATCAATACTTGGAACCAACAAAAACAGACCAAAGAAAAAGAGCGCAATTACCTTGCCCTTATAAAACAAGAAATGTCAAGCAATCTTTTGTCCGTTCAAGAAGAGCATGAGGTACTCCATGAATTTCTTGAAAATCTCACTCTAATCTTGGAATTATATGCACGACCAAACCCTGCCTTGACCAATAAAGAGCTCTCCCAAATTTTGGCACCCATTTTAAGTAGGGACATGGACTTTAACTTTAAGAACGGAACCCTGAACGAAATTATTTCTACCGGAAATCTAAAGGATATTACCAATGATAGTATTCGAAACATTTTAGCTAGTATTGGGGGAAACTTAGAGCGGGTGCGGGCTCAAGAGGTCTCAGTTAATGGTTACAATCGCAAAGCGAGTGATTTTTTGGAAAAAACGGGATCAGCCAAGCAGATCGTATTGGATATTGGGGATCATGTTGAAACCGGCATACCCGATGACCCACGGGAAAAAAGCAATCTTTTTCTCCTTAAAAGTGATGAGTTTGAAAACATTATGGTGTTTTGTGCATTGACAGGTGTAAGTCTCGAACAGGAATACTATACGACCTTTGAAGCTGAGCTCAGTACCTTGATCGATTTAATAGATAAAGAGCTAAAAAATGAATTTTAAAAATAAAAAAGTACTCATTACCGGAGCCTCTCGAGGCATCGGCAAAGCCACGGCCCTAGCCTTTGCGGAAAAGGGTGCCCAGGTAGGCATCAATTTTCGAAGCAATGTCGAACAGGCCCAAAAAACCTTGGAGGAACTGCCTGGGTCAGGGCATCAACTGTTTCAAGGCGATATTTCAGAAAAGGAAAATTGCCAAACGCTAGTGGCTGATGTTGTAAAGGCCTTTGGCCAATTGGATGTATTGGTCAATAATGCGGGCATTTCTATCTTTCATGAGATAGATGCCGTTGATTTTGAGCATTGGACCCAAGCCTGGGAAGGCACCTTTAAAACCAACCTATTTGCCGCCGCAAATATGACCTATTGCGCGGCCCAGGCCATGCTAAAAACCGGAGGGGGTCGCATCGTCAATGTTTCTTCGCGGGGCGCCTTTCGGGGCGAACCCACCAAACCAGCCTATGGGGCAAGTAAGGCGGCCTTGAACGCCATGACGCAGTCTTTGGCGAAAAAATTGGCACCATATAACATCTACCTAGGGGTAGTGGCACCCGGTTTTACCGAAACCGAAATGGCCGCCGTAACCTTAACGCCGGCAGAACGCGATAATCTGCTGCGCGAGTCGCCCTTCAAGCGGATGGCCCAACCCAAGGAAGTGGCCCACGCCATCTTGTTTTTGGCCTCAGAAGGGGCCGAATATACCTCAGGAACCATCATTGATGTGAATGGGGCTTCGTATCTTCGAAGTTAAATACTAGTCGTATGATGACCCGATCAGAATTTGTAAAGGCTTGTGCACTTTTTGGTATTGGCCTCCCTTTTCAGGGTGCCATGAATGCCTGTTCTGAAGATTCGGAGACGCCCATAACCGCCGGTGATTTTGACGGTTCCGTTTTGATCGTTGGGGCCGGAGCCGCTGGAATGGCGACCGGGTATTTACTGCAACAGTTGGGTATCGATTTTCAAATTGTAGAGGCCGACACCACCTATGGCGGACGCTTCCGAACCAACAATGAATTTACCGATTTTCCCATTCCTCTTGGGGCCGAATGGCTTCATGTCTCAGCAGAGGAACTGCCCGCCATTATCAATGATGATCAAATAACTGTTGATACGGTGTTGTTGCCCTATTCAGAAAACGACACTTCTGGCTATTACAGCAATGGGCAATTGACCATCGAAGCGGTGGGGAATGCTGTGAATGATGATCAAGACAAAAAATTCATCGGTTCATCATGGTTTGATTTTTTTGATACCTACATCGTACCCAGTATCCGTAATCGCATGCAATTCAACACTCAGATCGCTACCATCGATTACTCAGGATCAAAAGTCATCGCGTCCGATGCCGAAGGGCAATTCTATGAAGCCGATAAGATAGTGGTAACGGTTCCCCTAAAATTGTTGCAATTGGGTACGGTTAATTTTACACCTGAGTTGCCCACCAATAAACAAAATGCCATCGCTGACGCCACGGTATGGAGTGGCATAAAAATATTTTTAAAGTTTTCGGAAGCCTTTTACCCCACCTTTCTCTACTTTGACGATAGCGAGACCAATGAAGGGCAACGATTGTACTACGATGCCGCCTATGGCCAAAACTCAGCCGATCATATCTTGGGGTTGTTTTCGGTTGGGAAACAGGCCGAAGTGTACCAACAATTTAGTGGCGATGCCCTCCGAGATTATGTACTAAACGAACTGGACGAAATTTTTGAAGGCAAAGCCTCGGCGGTATTTCAAGACATTTTGGTGCAAAACTGGAACGACCAAGCTTTTGCTCAGGCCGCCTACCTAGCAGACGAGGCGCCCAGTTCCATATCAAGGAGAATGGCAGAATCCGTGGCGAATAAATTGTACTTCGCAGGATGTTCCTATACCCAATTTGCGGATTGGAGTTCGGTGCATACGGCCTCACGTTCTGCCCGCGATGCAGTTCGTGAATTGGTACGTTGATTCCATTTTCCTTAGGGCTTCGTATCTTCGATAACCATGAAAGCCGCTACCGTTACCCAACTCAAAAAAGAATTGCAACACCGCAATCCGGATGAATTATTGGCCTTATGCCTGCGATTGGCCCGGTTCAAATTGGAAAACAAGGAGTTGTTGACCTACCTTTTGTTCGAGGCCGATGATGAACATGGTTATATCGAAACCGTAAAAGCCCAGGTCGATGCCCAATTCGAAGAGATCAATACCTCGAGCTATTACTATATCAAAAAAAGCACGCGAAAAATTTTAAGGGGTTTGAGAAAATACATCCGCTATTCGAATAGCAAGGAGACCGAGGTAGAACTCTTGCTTTATTTCTGCCAAAAACTAAACGCCTTCAGGCCATCGATTCATCGGAATAGAATGCTAACCAATCTTTATGAGCGGCAACTGAATGCCATCAATAAAAAAATTACGGCACTACATGAAGATTTACAATATGACTATGGGGTAGCGTTGGAAAAATTGGGAAGATGATGGTCATTAACCACTATCATACCTTGGAGGCCTATTGCAAGGCCATAAATATTCATCCGCCTAAATGGCAGCATTTTGACATTCGAAGTTTTAAGGAAAACATGCGAACTGTCAATCATAAAATGCCGCCTTTCAAGCATGAATTCTATGCCATTGCCTTAAAGGTAGATGGCACAGGTTATGCTAAAACCGGAAATTATTCTACCGAAAACTTAAAGGCTACTGTCTTCTTTAATTCGCCGTATCAAATACTGCAATGGGATATAGCACCCGACTGGAATGGGTACTACATTATTTTCTCCGAAGATTTCTATCGGCAGGCTCATCACCAAAACAGACTTACAGAGCGGTTTCCGTATTTACTTTCCGATCAAACCTTGCCTTTGAAAGTCAGTACTGAAGAAACTCAAATCTTGGAAAAATTATTTCAGGATATACAGTTTGAATTTGATTCGGAACAACAACAAAGTAGCGAGATTATTCAATCCTATGTTGAAATCTTATTGTTGAAAGTTGGGCGTTTGTTCGAGGTACAAACCCAAGGAGCATCTGTCAACCGGCAGGAACGGAACAGTGATATCAAAATAGTCAGTCGCTTTAAAACGAGTATAGAACTGGCCTTTCAGCCCAACAACGAGTATCTAGAACTGCATCCGCATCAAGTGCAATTTTATGCCGAAAAAGTAAATCTACATCCCAATCACTTCAATGCCGTTGTTAAACGAATCACAGAAAAATCGGCATCAGAACATATCTATGAACACATCCTTTCATTGGCAAAATCCAAGCTCTTAAACTCATCGTCTTCAGTTAAGGAAATCGCATATGAGCTCTATTATTCGTATCCAAACCATTTCGGTAATTTCTTCAAGACCCACACAGGTATGACCCCTTCCCAGTTCAGAAAGGCCAGTTTATAGCTACTCTACTTCCTTTTTTTTTGGCATGACTTTGATTTTTATACTTGATGCTTTGAATTCCGTAGCATTCGAGCCTCACTCCAATAATAGCTTTGTCGTATCAAATTAAAATTGATCGGTTATGAAACATTTACTTCAAACAATAGCACTGGCTCTTCTTATAGTGGGCTGTAAAATGAATACAAGCGAAAATCAAAATGAGATAACTATGGAAACGAAAACAGAATCCTTAACAATTGAACAAGAACAAATAGCCATTAAAAAAGTGGTGATGCAACTTTTTGAGGCAACAGACAATCGTGACTGGAAGGCTGTAAAGGAAACCATGGCAGATTCGGTCTATGCAGATTATTCTGAACTTGGGGGAGATGCTGCCTTCAAGACACCCGATGAAATTTTGAAAGGTTGGCAGCAACTATTGCCAGGATTTGAACGCACGGTACACCAACCCCACAACTTTGCAATATGGGTGGCCAACAATAGGGCCACGGCTACATTGGATGCCCTGGCAATCCACTTCCTAGAAGATGACTTTTGGTCGGTATTTGTAGGTTATGACACGGAATTTATTAAAGTTGGGAAACAGTGGAAATTGGCCCGAATTGACTTGAGTCTTTATGAACAATCAGGACACGGGAAATTGCCTATGAAAGCCATTGAAAATGTGCAAAATGGAAACATTCCAGACTTATTCGAAGCAAAAAATGTGGCTGGTATTGAAGAATTCTTTACCTCCTTGGAAGGGCAAAATCTAGAGGGTGTCCTTGCCTCTTTGGATGAAAATGTCGTTCAAGAAATGCCTTTTGCTCCTCAAAAATTCCCTAAATCGCTGGATGGTTTAGATGCCATGCGGATGCAGTATACTGGGGTAATGGATTACTCACAACGTTACCGGCGTGAGTACTTTGGCACGGCCAATCCGAATGTGGTCATTGCCAAATTCAATGGATCCATTACAACAGGTGAAGGAAAACCCTATAACAACTCATATGTTGGAATTTATACCTTAGGTGAAGATGGAAAAATTAAAAAGTTCGTTGAACACTTCAATCCAAAAATCCTGCTCAATGGATGGCCAGGTTTACAGCCCGAAACCTTCTCCATACATAGCGCTGGAGCCAAAACAGATAGTGGAGTTGCAATGCAGGAGGTTACTTTTAGTTCAAATGGGGTGAACCTTAACGGGCATCTCTTTACCCCTCCAAATTTTAACGAAGAAAAAAGATACCCCACAGCAATAGTAACGGGAAGCTGGACCAGTGTAAAAGAACAAATGCCCGATGAATATGCCAGCCTTTTGGCCAAAGACGGTTTCATGACCCTAACCTTTGATTTTACCGGGTTTGGGGAAAGTGAGGGTCAACCTAGGTACTTGGAAGACTACCATATAAAGATTGCCGATATCTTAGCGGCCATCGACTACCTATCGAAACATCCAAATGTTGATACTAATGACATCACAGGATTGGGTGTATGTGCAAGTTCTGGGTATATGGCCCATGCCACTGCGGAAGATAATCGTATAAAAAAATTGGTTTTGGTGGCCCCTTGGCTGCACAATGCTGAAATTGCCAAAATGATTTATGATTTGAGACCGGGCGGCACTGAAGGTCTTTTAAAGGCGGCCAAGGAGGCCAAGACAAAGTATGCAGAAACTGGTGAAATGGACTATGTGTTGGCAGCCAGTGAGTTGGATCCCTTAAGTGCAATGTTTGTTCCTGAAAATGCTTTTGATTACTATCTGAATCCGTCAAAGGCTGCAGGTCCGAAATATGCCAATTTATTTGCTGTAAGCAGTTGGGAACCGTGGTTGACCTTTGATGGTATTTCGGCAGGAAAGTTTATAACCCAACCTGTTTTTATCGTGCACAGTGAAAGTGGAGCAGTTCCACAAGGGGCTCAAGAATTTTATGAGCTTTTAAAAGGTAAAAAGGAAATCAAATGGTTGAATGAATACAACCAACAGCAACTTTACTTTGAGGAAGAAGCTGTCAATGCCGCCATGAATGAAGTGGTGAACTATCTAAAAAAGTAAGGGAGAGAACAGAATTCCTAAAAAAGGCAGCCTCTTTGGCTGCCTTTTAAATTTCTTTAAACTGCAAAGGCATTTTCTTATCAAAATCTTTCTTGCCTATAACTTTCCCATTGATGGCAGTGGTGTCCCAATCTTGAACAATATGCCATTGCCCATCACGCTTTTTGAGCACAATATGGAACTGCCCATATACAAAATCCGTCGTCCCCTCCTTATCTGTGAAGCCGATGCGGTAAAAACCCACCTCGTATGAGGTGTCGACATTGGTCTTTCGACTATCGAACCAAAAGTCTAACGCGATGGAAAGTCCGGCCTCTTTGTTCTTATTGAAACGCGCTACATTGGCCTCCCGAAAATTCCCCTTTGTATCAATACCATTGGGGGTTACGCGCAATACCTCTTCTGCATAAATGGCATTTAAAGCCTCGGCATCGAGGTTTTCGAAGGCTGCTTGAAAGGGTTTCCAAACCGCCTGGTCAATTTCATTTTGTACTTCTTGTTCAGACTGCGCTTTGACCGCACAGGTGCAAAGTAATAGCACTAACAATATGCCTTTTTTCATAGTATTCGCTTTAGCCCAGACCCACATCTAGGCACATCATAATGATAAAGCCACCAATAAAACCTAGGGTGGCGATATCAGTGTATTTATCTTGTTGGGTTTCCGGTATGACCTCTTCGACCACCACAAAAATCATGGCTCCCGCGGCAAAGGCAAGGGCATAGGGTAAAATGGGCTCAAAGGTCAACACGGCCCAAGCCCCCAAAACGCCGGCAATGGGCTCAACCAGGGCAGACGCCTGCCCATACATCCAGCTTTTGCGACGGCTCAAACCATGCCTACGCATGGGTACGGCTACCGCAAAGCCCTCCGGGAAATTCTGTAAGCCAATGCCCAAGGCCAAGGCCACTGCGCCCCCAATGGTAGCGCCTTCAAACCCTGAGGCCACCCCGCCAAACAATACCCCAACTGCCAGTCCTTCAGGAATGTTGTGCAATGTAATTGCCAAAACCAAAAGAGTGGTACGGTGCCATGGGGTCTTGACCCCTTCGGCCTTATCCATCTTAAAATTGATATGCAAATGCGGCATTACCTTGTCCAATCCAAAAATGAACAGGGCGCCCAATAAAAATCCAACGGCGGCGGGGATTACCTTTACAAACCCCTCACCTTCACTCATCTCAATACCCGGTGCCAACAAACTCCAAAAGCTGGCCGCTACCATCACCCCGCCCGTAAAACCGAGCATTCCGTCCATAAGCGAACGCTTTGGGTTCTTGAACAAAAACACAAGTCCCGCCCCGGCAGCGGTCAAGCCCCAAGTAAACAGGGTGGCATAAAGGGCTGCCAAAATAGGATCTATACTTTCAAAATAATTGATGAGCTCTTGCATTAGCCGTCTTTTTTAACAAATAGGTTGGTAGCAATCTGATTGGAAATATGAAGGTTTCGATCGCCAATTTTGATGAAAAGTGAATCGTCGAAGTCTTCCTTCTCCACCACTTCGATGGCATCACCCAATGCAATTTTATGCTTGTCCAAAAACCGTAAAAAGGTCGAAGAGGTGTCGTTGACACCCACGCAAATCCCTTTTGATTTAATGGGCAGTTCACTCAACAACTGCTTGTCACGTTCTTGAAATTCTCCGTTTTTTGTGGGTATGGGATCACCATGGGGATCGTATTTCGGGTAATCAAGAAGTTCATCGATCTTATCGATCAGCTTTTCGCTTTTGATATGTTCCAATTGTTCGGCAACCTCGTGCACCTCATCCCACGAAAAATCCAATTTCTTCACTAAAAACACCTCCCAAAGGCGGTGCTTCCGAATAATCGCGAGTGCAGTTTGAATGCCGACCTCGGTCAAAGAAACCCCCTGGTATTTCACATAGTTCACCAGTCCTTTTTCGGCCAACTTTTTCGCCATATCGGTTACGGACGAAGGTTTGGTTTCCATTTCTTCGGCAATGGCATTGGTGGCAACTGAAGCGGTAGCACTCCCTCCCAAATGGAATATGGCCTTTAAATAATTTTCCTCAGAACGGGTCACAGAAAGAATTTTGCCAAAAGTACATTTTTATTTGTAAAAACAAATTTTTAGATTTGTCTAAATTTAAATTTTGATGATTAAAAAATTCATCTTTTTATTGCTTTTTTCACTCGCACAATTGCTTGTCGGTCAAGAGGTAACTGTCACGGGCAAGGTGGTCGAAGGCGACACTCCCATTCCCTTTGCGAATGTGGTATTGAAAGGCACAACCAAGGGTGCAGCAAGTGATGAAAACGGTGATTTTCAACTCAATGGTCTAGAACCTGGTTCTTATGTGCTTTTTGTTACGGCCCTTGGCTATCAACCCTATCGCCAGTCATTTTCGGTCAACGACTCCAACGTGCAGCTACGCATTTCATTGCAACTGGCTACGGAACAGCTCAACGAAACTGTGGTCACCGGCACCCTTAAGGCCGTGAATCGAAGCGACAGTCCCGTTCCAGTGGAAGTGTATTCCCCAACCTTTTTAAAGCGCAACCCTACCCCCAATGTTTTTGAGGCCTTACAAACCATCAATGGGGTTAGGCCCCAGATCAATTGCAGCGTCTGCAACACGGGTGACATTCACATCAACGGGTTGGAAGGCCCTTACACCTTGGTGTTAATTGATGGGATGCCCATTGTAAGTGGCCTGGGTACGGTTTATGGCCTTTCAGGAATACCCAATTCACTCATCGACCAAATTGAAGTGGTCAAGGGCCCAGCCTCAACCCTCTATGGAAGTGAAGCCGTCGGTGGGCTCATCAATATCATTACCAAACACGCCATCGAGGCGCCAACTTTTTTTGCAGATTCTTTTGGTACAGGATGGGGGGAATTCAATCTTGACGTAGGCACGAAATTTAGTTTGGGGCAAAAGACGGATGTGCTGATGGGGGTCAACTACTTTAATTACGACAACCCCATTGATAACAACAATGACAACTTTACCGATCTCACCTTACAAGACCGCATTTCGGTATTTCAAAAATGGAATTTCAAACGCAACAATTCCAGGCTATTTTCAGTGGCAGGAAGGTTCTTTTACGAAGACCGCTGGGGCGGAGAAATGCAATGGACCCCAGAATTTAGAGGGGGTGATGCTATTTATGGGGAAAGCATTTATACGCGCCGCTGGGAGGTTATAGGAAAATACCAATTGCCCTTTAAGGAGCATATGACCCTTTCGGTTTCCTATAACGACCATGCCCAAAATAGTGTGTATGGCGATGTTTCCTATATCGCCGACCAACGCATTGGTTTCGGACAGCTGCTATGGGACAAAACCCTGGGGAAACATGACCTGCTTGTTGGTACTGCGCTCCGCTACAATTACTACGATGACAATACCCCGGCAACTGCAAATACCGACGGCAATTTTGTGGACGAAATTTGGATACCCAGCCTATTTGTACAAGATGAATACCAACTGGCTGAAAAGCATGCCCTACTGGGTGGGGTACGATATGATTATGACCAACGCCACGGTGCGATTTTCACCCCGCGGGCTGCCTATCGATGGAAAATGACCGACAATGACATTTTTCGGTTAAATGCGGGTACCGGGTTTCGGGTGGTCAACCTTTTCACCGAAGATCATGCTGCCCTAACAGGTTCACGGGATGTCATTATAACCGAAGCCTTAGAACCCGAACGATCCTTTAACATCAATCTGAATTACCTTAAAAAAATCTATTTGGACAATGGCACATTCATCGGGCTCGATGCTTCCTTGTTTTATACCAACTTCTCGAATCAAATCATTCCGGATTACGATACCAATGTAAACCAGATCATTTATGATAATTTGGATGGCACCTCAATTTCCCAAGGTATTTCTGCCAATCTTGATTTGGTTTTTCCCAACGGTTTAAAATTCTTGTTGGGTGCCACGTTTCAAGATGTAACCAATACCGAAGCTGGCATCAAACAGCGACAGATTTTAACGGAAAGCTTTACCGGCACCTGGAACGTATCCTATACCCTACGAGATCTTGATTTGACCCTTGACTATACCGGCAACATTTATGGCCCGATGCGGCTGCCCTTGTTGGGAGAACTGGACCCGCGAAGCGAATTCTCACCTACCTGGAGCATTCAAAACATACAGTTTACGTATAAGGGGCTTGAAAATTTTGAATTATATGGAGGTGTCAAGAATTTATTGGATTGGACCTCAAATCGGGGCAATCCGTTTATCATTGCCCGTGCCAATGACCCCTTTGACCGCAATGTGCAATTCGACAATCAAGGCAATGTGGTACCTACAACCGACAATCCCAATGCCCTGACCTTTGATGCCAATTACGTATATGGCCCCAACCAGGGCATACGCGGTTTTCTAGGCCTGCGTTATACGGTGTTTTAATATTCCTTATCTTGAAAACATAATCAAGTAAAGCTTCCCCCCGATGTAAGGCCAACCTGTGCAGGGCAAAAGTGATTTGTGCTGTTTTTTTTGGCACCTTGGATAAGCAGTAATTGAACAAGCAGCGCTTTTTTCCCTAGACCAGAGAAAGCGTATTCGTGTATGATACGATTCTTTAGACAACTACGCCATAAACTGATGACTGAGAACAACACAGCTGGATACCTCAAATATGCGCTTGGAGAGATTGCCCTGGTGGTCATCGGTATTCTCATTGCCCTACAGATCAACAATTGGAATGAAAACCGAAAGGATAAAAAAGCCCTTAACGAGTATTTGATCAAGATCAAGTCCCACACCCAGGAAGATTTGCTGCAATTGGAACAAATGATAATCGGTAGAAGGCGAACCTTGGAAGATTGTAAAAAAGCGCGAAAAAGTATACTCGATAAAACGGAAAACGCTAATCTACCCCTATTCATGGCCACTGGTTTTGCTTTTTTTGATTACTATTTCAAACCGAATACCGGAGGGTACGAAGCGCTGAAAAATTCGCGGTATTTTGGCAAGATCAACAACACCCCTTTAGATTCTTTGCTCGCCAATTACCATGCCCAGATAGGACAGATTGCTCATAATGAAAAGAACTATAACGATTTTGCCGAAAATCAGGAGGCCTATCTCTCCACCCAGTTTGATCGATCACTTATGTTGGCCTATGCCTTTATGCCACCAGATTCCTTAAAGCTAAGGGCGACACAACAATCAGAATATTTTAAATCCTTTGAAAAATACACAGCCTCCGTCCCGTATCGAAATGTTGTGAGTGTTGCCGCGTTTCAGTTTGAGGCAATGATATATCAATACCAGCAATTATCAGCATCAGGTCAAATTGTCATCGAAGAAATCAATGCCATTGTAGAAGACGAATAAAAGGCTATTGACATAATTCCCTATCTTGAGAACATAATCAAGTAAAGCTTCCCCCTTGATTTAATTGCAATCAAAACCTTATGAAAAAAATCTTTTTTGCCTTTTTGGCATTGTCCGCTAGCATCACCATGGCCCAAGGTGGCATAAATCTCGAAAAAACAGATTGCTTTTTTGAAGATTGTGGGCTTCTTGAAAGCTATCCCAATCTCGAATTTGGCAAGTTGGCCGTTCCTGAAAATTACCAGCAACCAGAGAACAGGAAAATCAAAATAGCCTTCGTTATTATCAAGGCTGTTGAAGCGCCCATCCAAAATGACCCTGTCATAATCTTTCAAGGCGGTTGGGGGGCCACCACCTTGGATCTCACCGCGGCTTATGTCCGAAACTTTCCCATAAAAAATCGCGATGTCATATTGTTCGATTACCGGGGAAGTGGGTATTCGGAACCCAAATTGTGTGATTGGTTGGGTGAAGCAACCTGGGCCGATATCGGAAACGATTTGAGCAATGATCAATTTGAAGCCAATCAGACGAAACGATTCAACCAATGTTTGGATTCCTTGGAGTTGCGGAAAGTTGACTTCAACCAATTTGGCAGCAATACCAAGACCAAAGATGCCGTAATGTTGGCCGAGCAATTGGGCTATGAAAGCTATAACCTCTTAGGTATCTCTTACGGCACGCGGGCCATCCAAAACTTCATTCGCAATGCAGAGGACTCTCCCATCAAAATCAGATCTGCGGTATTGGATTCCAATTGCCCAATGGGACATTTTATGCAACAGGGAAAATTTGGTGAAGACTATGTTCGCGTGTTGGACCTTTTCTTGAAAGATTGTGAAAATGATTCAGATTGCAATTCCGCCTTCCCAGAACTCAGGAATAGATTTTCCAAATTTCTCATTGCCTTGGATGCCAATCCCTGGGTGGTGGAGATGTCTGACGGTTCCACCTTTACGTTAAACCGGCAAGACATTAATGGACAATTGTTCCAAATGTTATACGTACGTAACTACTACAAGAACATTCCCTTATTGCTTGAAGAAATAATGAGTAGAAAAGGCGAGGGCTTTGAGCTTTTGATCAATAATATAAAACGCCGCGTTACGACCAACTTTAATGGTTTGGGCATGGTCAACTTCGTCTACGACCACAAAGCGATGACCAGGGAAGCGGAAACCTACTTTAAGGCTAAGGAAAAGGAATTGTACCCCTTTAATGCGATAAGCGGTCATATGGACTTCTATTTCAAAGACAATAGAATTGGCACTGATAGTTTGGAAGCGGTCCCCGTAACCTCAACTATTCCCACATTGTTTTTGGCAGGAGAATATGATCCCATCACACCCCCTTCATGGACCAAGGAAGTCGCAAAGAGTTTTGAAAACCATCATTATTTTGAGGTGAAACGTTATGGTCATGGGGTGGCCCCAAGTCCGTGCGGAGAAGAATTATTACATGCTTTTTTCGCGAACCCTAAGGAACGACCAAGCGATACATGCATCCAAAACCTGGGTGACAATAAAATCAATTTTGTAACCACCTACTATCGGAATGCAAAAATTTCAAAGTTGGCCAGTGGTATTTTTCAAATGAAGAATATCCCCTTACTCATTGGTTTGATTTTGGTGGTACTATTTGCCCTTGTAAACAGCATCAAAGGATTACGAAGCTGGTTGGTGAAAAAAGATAATCGCAGCGCATTTTTGACCGTTGCCTCAATAGGAATTCTCGTTTTTCTAGTTGGGTTGTTGTTAGCCATCAGTAAGACCGCTTCAGAAAATCCCTTTTTGTTGGCCTTTGGTTTAAATGATTCGGCAAACAACATATTTTATCTGGTTCCAATCCTTTTAGGGTTTGTGTTTTTGGCGTTGATTCGTTGGTTCAAAAATGAAAAGACCTTATGGAGTTCCTTATCCGCAATCGCACTTATCGTGTTTATTGCTATTGCCATGGCCTACCAACTCTATCCTAACTTTTAAGGTTTAGTTGAATAATGCCATCCGCTGCACATTGTGGAAGCTAATGTTGAAAACAGCATTGGGTGGGTTAATGGTGGCTTCAAAAATGACCTCCTTGGTGGCATAATCGATCTCAACCACCTTACCTGCGGCGCTACCGCCATCCACAGAGGAACCCGGGGTAAACAATACTGAATTGTTTTCGGCTACATAACTGATTTTAGATACAATTCGGGCATAGGTTTCCTCACCGCGTTCTTTGCCGTAGGACCAGATCTGTTTGATGGTTTTGTTCACTTCATCAATTTCATACTCAACCGCTCGACTATAGGGCCCAGCATTTGTATAATTACGATTGTCACCGTTGTCAAATACCATGAGGTTGCCATTGGGCATCAGAATGGGTGAGTGCTGGTACCAAGACCATTCAAAATCGGGGTGATTACTGGTACCATCAAGGATGTCAATGTCTGTAATGGGTTGGTCATTGGCATCTAGGGGAGTCAACAAAAATTGTGATAGATCTACCCCATCACCTGAGGTATTCCACTCTCGGTGCGGGGCCAAAATATAGCTGACCTCATTTTGGGCATTCAACTTTACAATACCCTGCGTTCTGCCCGAAACAATAATTTCATCATCCTGTGCACTGTATTCAATGGAATTTGCGTGAAACCAATCGATTTCCAAATCAGCCAAATCTGTAGGCCAGGCCCTTCTCGAATTATCCAATGCATCGTTTAAATCCCATTTGTTCGCAAAAGTTCCGGTACCGCGATCTATTTCGACAACCACATCTTCGACCGTATTTTTTGCTGCATCGTTGATGGTTACCAATAAGTTGCCATTGGGTTTTTCGATCACATGGTGATGAAAACCATTGCCCTGCAGACTCCATGAAGCTGCTATTCTTCCCAAAAAGTCAACTTCATACAAACTAAACGTACTACCATCACCAAATAAGAGGTTTCCATTCTGTGACCGTACCATTCCATTATCATAAAAGAGATCAAACAAGGTGGGATGGTTCGAAAAGTCTAAATACCATCGAATGGCTCCGAACTGATCAAAAATAAAGGGGCGCTGGGGCCTGAAATTTTCATCAAAACCAAAATAGTTCACAAAATTCAATTCAAGGGTTGATGAATTTGAAGGTACATCTATGGTAATTTGAGGCATATCAGCAATGAGGGGTGTCGTTTGAACCGTTACCGTTTGTGTTTCCAGCGTGGCCCCTGAACTGTCGAGCAGTCGTAGTTCTACTTGATTTTCGTAATCGGCGTAGAGTCCGAGTATTTCTAAATTAAAAGTGGTGCCGGTTCCGTTAAACCTTCTTGTCAGCGTCGAAGCATCCCCATTTTGCCCGATTACAGCAATCTCGACCATTACGGCTTGGCTGGTTTCCAAACTCAAAAGCGCTGTCAAGGGGGCATAGCCTGAAGGATTCAGTTGAACGGCTATCGATTCGATGAGGTCAGACTCAATAGTGGGATTTGAACCATCAGGAGATTCTGAAGCGTCGTCATTGGAGCAAGCCCATAAAAATGCGACCAATACGAACAGTCTGAAAAGAACTTTCAATTTCATGCTAGCTAATTTTTCCTTCAAGATAACCCATTTTGATTTTATGGGTGTATTCAGGTATCGCCATTACAATGCTTAACTTTGAACAATGCCCACCTACGACTACATCATTATTGGTGCCGGAGCTTCAGGACTATTGCTTGCCGATACCTTGGGAAAAGATGCCTTTTTTGCATCCAAATCAATTTTACTACTTGAAAAAGACCGTAAGCAACACAACGACAGAACCTGGTGTTTTTGGGAAAAGGATGCCGGTCCATTTGACCACCTTGTTTATAAGTCTTGGCCCAACATTCATTTTGCGGGTAAAGAGATCGATATCAAACCCAGCATCAGCCCCTATCGCTATAAAATGTTACGTGGATTGGATTTTTACAAGTATTATCTCAACCAAATCAATACCTATCCGAATATTGAATTGATTACTGACGAGGTAACTACCCTAACCGAAAAAGAAGACGAAGTCATTATTGAAGGAAAGGATAATCGCTATACGGCAAAGCAGGTTTTTGACAGTCGGTTCGATTACGAAGCCCTTAAACAACAATCCGATTATCCGGTTTTACAACAACATTTTTTGGGCTGGTTTGTGAAATCAGATGCGCCCATATTTGATCCAGAAACAGCTTCGTTTATGGATTTTTCGATTCCGCAAAAAGGCAATACCCGTTTTATGTATGTGCTCCCTTTTTCAGAAACAGAAGGCCTGGTCGAATACACCCTATTTTCGGAAAACGTTTTGCAAAAGGCCGAATATGAAGAAGCTCTTAAAGACTACCTAGAAAACACCTTGCAGGCGACCAATTTTGAGATGCTCGAGGTGGAACAAGGAAATATTCCCATGACCTGTTATGATTTTGCCAGCTCCAATTCGCAGAACCTACTAAAAATTGGCATCGCCGGAGGGTGGGCAAAACCAAGCACGGGCTTTACTTTTTACAGTACCTCCAAAAAGGTGATAGCATTGGTTCCATTTCTGAAAACTGGGAAACCGCTTTCCCAATTCGAGAACAAGAGTCGCTACTGGTTCTACGATTTACTGTTTCTCGATGTGCTTTTTAGAAACAACGCGTTGGGCAGTCGTGTTTTTGAAGCCCTTTTTAGAAAACGAAGTCCACAATTGGTGCTGAAGTTCCTCGACGAACAAACCAACCTATGGGAAGATCTTAAAGTAATGTGGGCCTGTCCTAAAATTCCTTTTGTAAAAGCACTGCTTGGAAGAATTCGCTAGCTTTCGCGATTCATCAACTGGGCAGCAAAAGCTTTGAATACCTGTTTGGCTTCCTCGGCTGCGTCGATTTTCAATAACGATTCAAAAGCCCGATTGGTATAGTTTTCAACCTCATCCTCGGTGGCCGCCTTTGAACCACTTCGTTCAAAAATTTCCTTGACTAGTGCCACCTTGGTTGCGGAATCTTTGGTATTCCCTTGGTATAGCTCCAACAAAGTCTTGGTGTCTTCACCTGCACCCAATTCCAAAGCCTTTAAATACAAAAACGTCTTTTTATTTTCGATAATGTCGCCACCTACCTGTTTACCAAACGTCTTCGGGTCACCGAAAGCATCTAGGTAATCATCCTGCAATTGGAAGGCGAGGCCCAAGTTTCTACCAAATTCATAAATAAGGTCTTGGTTCGCGACAGAAGCACCTGCAACAATGGCCCCCATCTTAAGGGCAGCGGCCACCAAAACCGAAGTTTTAAATTCAATCATTTTCAAATATTCAGGCAGGGTCACATCGGTACGATTTTCGAAATCAACATCGTATTGTTGCCCTTCACATACTTCAATCGCAGTTTTGCTGAAAAGCGCAAACAATTGGGTCAAGCTTTCTCCTTCATAGGCTTCCAAAAACTGGTAGGCATTGATAAGCATGGCATCACCGGAAAGTATCCCGGTATTGATGTCCCATTTTTCATGTACCGTTTTCTTGCCTCTTCGCAACGGCGCATCATCCATAATGTCATCGTGCACCAATGAAAAATTATGAAAAACTTCAACTGCCATGGCAGCCGGCAGGGCTTTCTGATATTCACCGCCAAACATATCAGAGGCCATTAATGTCAAAACAGGACGAAGCCGTTTCCCGCCCAAATTCAAAATGTATTCGATGGGCTCGTACAGGTTTTTTGGTTCCTTGACGGGGGATTGGTTCTCCAAATATTTGACAAAAGCTTCGCGATAGGTTTCGACCGATTGCATACAAAGGTTTTTACAAAAATACGGGCTAATCCTTTAACAATTTTAAGCTGTTGTCGTCCTATCAATGAAAAAAAATGCAATACATTAAAAAACCTTCGTCTTTACTAATGTAGACCGGCCAAAGCTGTCAAATGGAATTGGAAAACAACAACCAAAAGCAATTAGCTGACTTTTTCGCAGATGAATACATAGCATTAAAACGCTACGTGACCTCTCGAATAGACACTAGTGTTGACAGTGATGCAGAAGATATTGTGCAAGACGTTGCGCTGAAACTCTTTTCGCGGAAGAACACATCGCCAATCGACAATATCGCCGGTTTTGTGTACCGATCCTTAAAAAATAGGATTGTTGATATCATGAGAAGCAAAAAAGTATCGGTTCACGATGAACCCCAATTGGAGGACTTGTGGATGGATTTTGCAGAGCTTTTTTATGGGAATAGTGCCTATGACTATTCCGAACAACTCATAAAAAAGCTTCAAGATGCCATCAGGCAGTTGAAACCTATGTACCGTGATATCATCATTGCTGTTGATTTTGAAGGGTATACCTATCGTGAGATTTCCGAACGAACAGGAATACCTGCGGGCACGCTGATGTCACAACGACACCGTGCCTTGTCATTACTATTTAAAAAACTGGAATTATAGAATTAGAAAAATAAAATTCAAGACTATGAGTTACGAAAATCACTTAGAAAAACGACTAGAAAGCAAGGCTGAATATTATGTGACCAAAGCCGTTAAGATCATCTTCTTCGTCATTTTAGGAATTGCTTTTTTATTCCTTATCGGATATGTCTTTATGCTGTTATGGAATTGGTTAATGCCCGAACTCTTTGGGTTGCCCATAATTGGATATTGGAAGGCGATGGGCATTTTGGTTTTGGCAAAGATCATTTTCGGATTTGGATTCGGGGATTCTGATGGCCCGCGAAGCAGCAAAAAATCAAAGAAAAAGCGCTTTGAGCGGAAAAAATGTAGCTCAAGAAGAGCATTCTCTGACTGGGAATTGTACGACGAATTTTGGGAAAAAGAAGGCGCCAAAGCATTTGAAGCGTATACCAATAAAGCAAGGGAAGGTGAAACGGAAGCATCGGAAAATTAAGGGAACAGGCTTTCCGTTCAGGGGTTTTTACAACATTACAGCACATAAATCAACAGTTCGGTCCAATCATCCTCTTTTTCTTCGTCTTGAAAAAGAAGATTTGCCAAATGATTAAAGGTTCGTTAAATAAATGTAAAACTTTGGAAACTTTTTTTGTTTTAAAAGTTTCCATTTTACATTTGCCCTTCGATTATGAGAGAAGAAATCTTACAAAAGGCAACGGAACTGTTTTTGAACCTGGGATTCAAAAGCGTCACTATGGATGATTTGGCCCAAGAAATGGCGATATCCAAAAAGACCATTTATTCCCATTTTGAAAATAAGACCAAATTGGTCGAAGAAACGACCATGCACATGTTTTGGTTCATCTCGAATGGTATTGATGCCATTGTGGCCCAGAAGAAAAACCCCATCAAAGAGCTTTACGAAATCAAGAAGTTCGTTATGATGCATTTGAAAGACGAAAAATCTTCTCCCTCCTATCAGCTCCAAAAGTACTACCCCAAACTTTGGGATATGATGCGGGGCAAGCAATTCGAGGTCATGCAAGATTGCGTGGTCGACAATATAAAAAGGGGTGTGGAACAAGGCATCTACAGGGCAAACCTCAATGTGGAATTCGTTTCACGAATTTATTTTGCCTGTGTCAACAGCATAAAGGACGAAAAAATGTTCCCCCACAAAATGTTTACCATGCCCGTGCTCATGGACAACTATTTGGAGTATCACCTTAGAGGTATCGTTACCCCTGAGGGAAGAAAAATATTAAACGAAATCATCAACTCAAACCAAGAATAATGCGAACAATCATTTCAATAGTCTTACTTCAATTGTTATGGTATGTGCCACTAAAGGCTCAGGAAAATCCAACCTCATTTACGTTGGATGAGGCCATAGTTTACGCCCTAGAGCATAATTATGACGCCATCAATGCCAGCCGGGATTTGGTGGACGCCCAAAAGCAAAAGTGGGAAACCATAGCTACGGGACTGCCACAAATCGAAGGTGCAGTCTCTTACCAAAACCAATTAAAACAGCCGGTAACGCAGATACCTGCCGAATTTTTTGGAGGTGAGCCCGGTACGTTCCAGGAAGTCGTTTTTGGGCAACCCCAACAAATGAACGCCACGGCCACTTTGAGACAGCAGATTTTTGATGGTTCTTATATCGTTGGTGTTCAGGCCACCCAAGCCTTTTTAAGGTATACCCAAAATGCCAAGGAGAAAAGTGATCTTGAGGTCAAAACCGCGGTTGTAGAGGCCTACGGCAACGTTTTGTTGGCACAAGAAAGTGTTTCCATTTTCGAGAAGAACAAAAAAACCTTGGACGACAATCTGTACGAGACCAAAAAATTATATGAAAATGGCCTTGGCGATGAGGAAAGTGTTGACCAGTTACAAATCACTTTGTCTTCTGTAAACAACCAGCTCAAGAATGCCAAGCGATTGGAGAAAATTACCCTACAGATGCTCAATCTTATGTTGGGTCTCCCGCTTGACAACCCTACTGTACTTACAGAAAATTTAGATAAACTAACGCAGCGCCAAATAGACTTTGGTTTGGTTGAAAACAATTTCCTTTTAGACAATAACACCGACTATAAAATTGTCAAGAACTTGAATGAACAACGCGAGTTGGAACTTAAACTTGCCAAAAGTCGTGCCCTACCAACCCTTAATGCCTTCGTCAATTACGGGGGTCTTTCGTTTGGGGATAGTTTTACATTTTTTGACGGTGGACAAGATTGGTTCGGTTTTTCAACCCTGGGTGTTGATTTACGCATCCCAATATTCAGCTCGTTGGGAAGAAGTGCAAGCACGCAACGTGCTAAAATAGCATTCGAAAAGGCCAAAACCCAGTTGACCCAAGCTGAATCTCAGTTGCGCCTACAGCATGAGTCGGCAAAGAGCGACTATATATTGGCTATTGAACAATACCAAACATCGAAAGACAATCTTGATTTGGCCGAGCGAATCGAAACTAAAAATCAAGTCAAATATTCAGAAGGTCTGGCGACAAGTTTTGAGCTGCGACAAGCACAGACCCAATTGTATTCCACGCAGCAAGAATATCTCCAATCGATGGTAGATGTCATTAATAGAAAAACAGCTTTAGAAAACATTATCAATCAATAATTGAAAATAACGATCAAAATGAAAAAAATAGTCCAACTATCAATACTAGGAGTGTTACTAGCCGCCTGTGGAGGTGGAGGTGAAAACTCGGTTGAAGACGTAATCGCCAGCAAAGACCTAGAGGCCATGCGCACCAAAAGGACAGCCATGAACCAAGAACTCAAAGCGATTGAGGACCAGGTAAAATTATTGGATTCTGCCATTACCGAATTGGATGACAATGCCAAATTGCCCTTGGTATCGGTGCTCACCATCGAGCCGCAAGAGTTTCATCACTATCTTGAAATTCAAGGGGATGTAATGACCGATCAGAATGTATTGGTTTACCCAGAAATGGCAGGCACCCTATACCGCATTCATGTCAAAGAAGGCCAACGTGTCTCTAAGGGACAATTGTTGGGATCCATAGATGACGGTGGACTTTCGAGTCAATTGGCCCAAATGCGAACCCAATTGGAATTGGCGAAAACAACCTTTGAACGTCAGCAACGGTTATGGGATCAAAATATTGGTTCAGAGATTCAGTACCTGCAGGCCAAAACCCAATACGAATCACAACAAAGCGCGGTACGACAAATGGAAAGTCAGGTTGGAAAATCATCCATCAGGGCTCCTTTTTCAGGAATTGTTGATGATGTCATCAAAGATCAAGGTACCGTTGTAAGCCCGGGCCCTGGATCGGAAGTGTTCCGCATTGTGAACCTTTCGGATATGTATGTCGAGGTTGAAGTGCCAGAGGCCCATTTGGCCAATGTCACCCCTGGAAAAACTGTAGAGGTATACTTCCCTATTTTGGGAAGCACCGTACAAAGCACGGTTAGGCAAACTGGCAACTTCATTAATCCGGGCAACCGTTCGTTCAGTGTAGAAATCCCTGTTCCCAATAAAGATGGCGCCATTAAACCCAACCTAACGGCCGTGGCGAAAATCAATGATTATACGAGTGAGAACGCGATTCTTATACCACAAAGCGTGGTATCTGAAAATGCCACTGGAGAGCAATATGTATACCTGGCCCAAGCCAATGCAGAAAAGTCAGACGAAGTACTTTCGAAAAAAGCCATTATCGAATTGGGCAAAACCCAAGGCGATTTTGTTGAGGTGCTTGAAGGTATTGAGGCCGGTGACCATATTATTGTAGAAGGTGCCCGAAGCGTGCGCGACAATCAGCAAGTAAAAGTTCTTGAGTCTACTAAAACTGCCAATAACTAAATCATGGAGAAAGCCAAAAAGAACGCCAACAAAGAATTTCGCCTGTCTTCATGGGCAATAGACAATCCATCTGTCATCTATGTGATGATTGCGATTTTCCTGTTCATAGGGATTTCCTCCTACTTTGCCATGCCCAGGGAAGAATTTCCAGAAGCAGTAGAGACGAAAATTTATGTAAGTACCATTTATCCTGGTAATACCGCCGAGGATATGGAACGCCTTATTACCGACCCTTTGGAAGAACGGTTGAAAAATGTCAGCAATTTTGTTGAGATGACCTCGACCTCACAAGAGGATTATTCGATGGTCGTCATTGAATTTGACGAGAACATCACCGTTGAGAATGCAAAGCAAGAGGTCAAGGATGAAGTGGATGCCGAGAAAGCCAGTGAGGACTGGCCCATTTTTAATGGGGCCAAAGTCGAGCCCAATGTGTTTGACTTGAACCTTGCCGAATCGTTCCCGATTCTTAACGTAAACATGAAGGGCGATTACCCCGTTGAAAAATTGAAGGAATTCGCCGAATACCTCGAAGATGAAATTGAAAATCTTGAAGAGGTCAAACAAGTTGATATCCGTGGCGCCCAAGAAAAAGAGGTCGAAGTAGCCGTCGATATCAACAAAATGATGGCCGCGAAAATAAACTTTAACGATATCATCCAAGCCATTGGGAATGGAAACATGACCATGTCGGCGGGGAACCTCATCACCAGTGGCCAGCGAAGGACCATACGAATTACCGGTGAAATTGAAAAACCCGCAGAACTCAACGATTTTGTGGTAAAATCAGAAAACGGAACAGTTTATCTCAAGGATATCGCTGAAGTTACCTTTACCGAGGAAGACAAGAATACCTACGCCCGTGAAATGGGCGAAAGTGTGGTCATGCTTGATATCAAAAAGCGGTCGGGCAAGAATGATGTGATCGCCATTGAAAAAATTCGCGATATCGTTGCAGAATCCCAAAAGGATATCTTACCTGAAGACCTTGAGATTACTTTTGCCAACGATAGCAGTAGCACAACCTTAAACCAAGTTGATGAATTGGTGAACAATATCATCTTCGGAATCATATTGGTAGTTACCGTTTTAATGTTCTTTCTAGGCTTTAGAAATGCACTGTTTGTAGGGTTTGCGATACCCATGTCAATGTTCATGTCGTTCATGATTTTATCGGCTCTTGGATACACCCTGAATACCATGATTCTCTTTGGTCTCATTATGGGGCTGGGAATGCTAGTAGATAACGGGGTTGTAGTGGTTGAAAACGTATATCGCTTGATGGAGCAAGAAGGCATGTCGCGCAAGGAAGCCGCCAAAAAAGGAATTGGAGAAATTGCAGTGCCCATTATCATATCTACAGCGACAACGGTTGCTGCCTTTGTTCCCTTAGGTTTATGGCCGGGTATCATGGGTGAGTTCATGATTTATTTCCCCATTACCCTATCCGTAGTTTTGGGATCATCACTCTTTGTGGCAATTTTCATGAACTCCATGTTGGTTTCCCAATTTATGGAACTAGGTGAAAAAACATTGACCCGAAAACAATTGATCCGCATTAGTGCCCTACTTGGTGGATTTGGCCTCTTTATTCTATTGGTCGGCGGTCCTGTACGTGGTTTGGGAACCTTGATGATTGTTGTGGCAGCTATGTTTTGGATTTATAAGTATGCCTTAAAACCATGGTCCAACAGGTTCCAAAAAAACAGTTTGGTTCGCCTTGAAAATTGGTATGAAAAACGATTGAAACATGCCCTAAGAGGGAAGAATGTATACTGGTATTTTGGAGTGACCATGTTATTGCTGTTTGCTGCTTTCGCAACATTTGGGCTCTCAGTCGATAGTCAACGAACCAAGGTGGAATTCTTTCCAGACAACACTCCTAAAGAAATCTACATCTATATTGAATACCCTCAGGGCACCGATATAGAAAAGACTAATGTGCTCACCAAGGATATCGAAGAACGGGTCTACCAGATTATTGATGACAACCAATACCTAAAACCAAGCGGTGAAAATTATTTGGTTGACACTGGAGTTTCTCAAGTGGGGCGTGGGGCAGAAAATCCGTTTACCGAAGCCGGTAACGCCGCTGATATGCCCCATCGTGGAAAGATTACCCTTTCTATGCAGGAGTTTAAGTTTCGGGAAGGGTTGGACACGGAAGAACTACGCTTTCGAATTCAAAACGCTTTGGCCGATGTATACCCTGGTGTGACCATATCAGTTGAAAAAGATGCGGTAGGGCCCCCTGCCGGGTACCCTGTTAATGTAGAATTGATTGGTCAGAATTATGATACTTTGATCAGCGTGGCCGAACGTATGAAGGATTTCATCAATTCAAAAAGCATTGATGGCATGGAAGGCTTAAAGGTTGATGTAAACAAGAGCAGCCCAGGAATGGAGGTGACCGTAGATCGCCAAAAAGCAGGAGAGTTAGGTGTCTCAGTAGGGCAAGTGGGGCAACAATTGAGACAATCACTGTTTGGCGCCAAAGCCGGCATTTACAAAAAGGATGGTGAAGATTATGATATCAATGTGAGGTTCAATGAAAACCTGCGCTACAACACCAGTGCCCTATTTGATCAAAACATGATTTTTAGAGATCCGGCAACAGGGCAAATCAAGGAAATTCCTATTTCTGCCGTGGCTACCAGAAAAAACACCTCTTCTTTTAATGCCATCAAGCATATTAACGGAGAACGTGTGGTAACGGTTTATTCAGGATTAAAACCAGGCGGGAATGCCCAAATTATTGTGGACCAGATCAAAAAAGAGATGGAAAACTTTAAAGGCATGCCCGATGGTGTAAAAATCGACTATACCGGAGAATTGGAAGAGCAGGCAAAACAACAGGCTTTTTTAATGGGAGCCTTTTTCTCGGGATTAGGTTTGATCATGCTCATTTTGGTTTTCCAGTTTGGTGGCATCTCAAAACCTGGTATTATCATGATGGCCATCTTTCTGAGTTTCATCGGGGTCTTTGGCGGACTGGTTGCCACTGGCTGGCCCTTCGTCATTATGATGACCATGATGGGAATCATTGCCCTAGCAGGAATTGTGGTTAACAACGGTGTGGTACTTTTAGATTATACGCAAATATTGATCGATCGAAAAAAGGTAACCCTTGGCATCTCAGATGAGGAGTTATTGACACGTGAAGAAGTTACCGAAGCCATTATCAAAGGTGGTAAAGCCAGGTTGCGCCCGGTAATTTTAACGGCTATAACCACCGTATTGGGATTGATTCCGCTCGCAACCGGATTGAACATCAACTTTATCACCCTGTTTGGAAGGTTTGATGCACAGGTCTATGTTGGTGGAGACAATGTCATCTTTTGGGGTCCGTTGGCCTGGACCGTAATCTTCGGATTGATTGTGGCCACCTTCTTGACCTTGATTATTGTACCCGTACTCTTTAATATTGTTTATCGTATTAAAATAAGGATACGCGGCAGCCACCAAAAAAATCTAGAAAAGAAAGAAAAGCTGGACTTGGCAGCATAAAAAAATCCCGCCGGAATTCGGCGGGATTTTTTATTTGTCTTCGTTTCAACTATTTGTAAGTGGAAACTATTTCAGCATTGTTCCACTTTTTAACGGCAACAATTCTGTTGTCCACAAAATCTACTTCACTTAGTTCTTGACCTTTCCAAAACATCCATTTCCCTTGACGGATGCCATCCTCGTATTTACCGGAGGCAATCTTCTTTCCTTCCACATTGTACATAAACCATTGGCCATGTAATTTGCCCTTTAACATATGTCCTGTTTGAGCAATGGTACCATTGTCATGGAAATAAGTCACTTTTTCCATTTTCCCAACCTGTTCCACCTTGGGTTCGGTATCCTGTGCATAAATACCTACCGTAAACATAACTGCTAAAAGTAATATTGCTCGCTTCATTGTCATTGGGATTTAAATTATTCGTTTACATTAACGTTACAAATCTAGCATTTATTTTACGTTATTAAAACTTTCATGTAACATTTTATTTACATTAAGTTTACATTAAACGTATATCTATCTGATTTTCTGTTTTTTACAATTATTTATTTATTGGATATTGAGCACCGTCACTTTGCATTTGGGCTCGAAAAATACACGGCTGGTCGGCGAAGCTCACGCGTTTTACGCTATTATCAACCAAAGGAACTGCTTACCTTTGCGCATCCTAATTATTCAAAATGTACAGAAGTCAGACTTGTGGTGAACTTCGATCTTCACACATTGGTTCAGAAGTAAGTTTAAGCGGATGGGTACACAAAGTGCGGGACAAAGGCTTTGTGGTTTGGGTTGATTTACGCGATCGCTATGGGCTAACCCAATTGGTATTTGATGATGAACGAACCCAAAAGGAATTGCTCGAAAAGGCTCGAACTTTAGGTAGGGAAACTGTCATAAAAGCCACAGGTCAAGTTATCGAACGGGCTTCGAAGAATCCGAACATCCCAACGGGTGATATCGAACTTTTGGTTAGCAGCATCGAAATATTGAACGATTCCTTGGTGCCCCCATTTACCATAGAAGATGATACGGATGGTGGAGAAGACATTCGAATGAAATACCGCTATCTTGATATTCGAAGGAATCCTGTTAAAAACAACCTTATCTTTCGTCATAAGGTGGCCATGGAGGTGCGAAAGCACCTTTCCGACCAAGGGTTTATCGAGGTTGAAACGCCTTATTTGATCAAATCTACCCCAGAAGGTGCGCGCGATTTTGTAGTGCCCAGCAGAATGAACGAAGGCCAATTTTATGCCTTGCCACAGTCGCCCCAAACGTTCAAACAGTTATTGATGGTCGGTGGTATGGATAAGTATTTCCAAATCGTTAAGTGTTTTCGGGATGAAGATTTAAGAGCTGACAGACAGCCAGAGTTTACCCAGATCGATTGCGAGATGGCCTTTGTTGAACAAGAAGATGTCTTAACCGCTTTTGAAGGCTTGACCAAACACCTGCTCAAAGAAATCAAGGGTCTCGACGTGGCCGATTTTCCGCGCGTGACCTATGACGAAGCCATGAAACGTTACGGCAACGACAAGCCAGATATACGTTTTGGGATGGAGTTCGGCGAATTAAATGATGTAGCACAACACAAAGAATTTAATGTTTTCAACTCGGCCGAACTGGTAGTGGGTATTGCGGTACCGGGAGGCAATTCGTATACCAGAAAGGAAATCGACAAACTTATTGATTGGGTAAAACGCCCGCAAGTGGGCGCCAAGGGCATGGTCTATTGCCGTTGCAATGAAGATGGCTCCTATAAATCATCGGTTGATAAGTTTTACGACCAAAATGATCTGACCAAATGGGCTGCTGTTACCGGGGCAAAATCGGGAGATTTGATCTTGGTGTTATCAGGAAAGGAACATGAAACCCGAACCCAACTAAGCGCACTTCGCATGGAATTGGCCGAGCGCATGGGCTTGCGCAAACCGGATGAATTCGCACCCTTATGGGTGGTTGATTTTCCCTTATTGGAATTGGATGAAGAGACTGGGCACTACCATGCCATGCACCATCCTTTTACCTCGCCTAAACCGGGCCAATTGGCGTTATTGGACACTGATCCAGCCGCTGTACGGGCCAATGCCTATGACCTGGTTTTGAACGGCAACGAAATCGGTGGTGGTTCCATCCGTATTCATGATAAAAAGACCCAAGAAATCATGTTCAAGCATTTGGGCTTTACCCCTGAAGAAGCAAAAGCACAATTTGGTTTTCTAATGGATGCCTTTCAATACGGGGCACCCCCGCATGGCGGAATCGCCTTTGGATTAGACCGCCTTGTATCCATTCTAGGGGGACAAGAAACCATTCGAGATTTTATTGCCTTCCCAAAAAACAATAGTGGTCGTGACGTGATGATCGATGCGCCCTCCCCAATAGATGATGAACAACTAAAAGAATTAAATCTGAAATTGGACCTTTAATTGAAATCTCGCTTCGGCGGGATTTTTTAATACTTTTAATACAGTCATTGATCCAATGCCAAAAAACAAAAGGTCCCTTCTTGCACGCTTTTTAAAATGGAGATACAAAAACATCTCCAACAAAACCTTTGTCTATATATTGAGTGTGGCTGTTGGTCTTTTGGCAGGCCTTGCTGCGGTTACCCTGAAGAATGTCACCTATTTTATACAATCATTACTTGAAAGGGGCATTATCTTTTCTCAAAACCAGCTCTACTTCGTGCTACCGGTTTTGGGGCTGACCCTGGTCTACATATATGTAAAATTTGTGCACAAAGAGAAGCTTGAGCATGCGGTTTCCTCGATTCTCTTTTCCCTGTCAAAAAAACGTGGAATTTTATCCAAAAAAAAGATTTATACCCCTTTGATAGCCGCTCCCCTCACTGTTGGTTTTGGTGGTTCGGTGGGTTTATTGGGGCCTGCTGTCGCTTCAGGATCGGCCATAAGTTCATGGCTAAGTCAACTGGTTCATATAGATGCCAAAACAAGATCGCTATTGGTGGCTTGTGCCTCTGCCGGGGCCATATCCTCCATTTTTCAATCGCCAATTGCGGCCATCGTATTTGCCGTAGAGGTGTTTAGCCTCGACCTGACCATGATATCGGTATTGCCCTTATTATTGGCCTCGATTTCTGGGGTACTTACCTCCTATTTCTTTCTGGGTAACGAAGTCCTCTTTAGTTTTTCATTGAACCAAGGTTTTGATTTGAACGACACCCTTTTTTACCTGTTGTTGGGGGTAGGTACGGCTTTTGCTTCCATCTATTTTACCAAGATGTATTTTGGGATACTCCGATTGTTCGAACCGCTAAAAAGTCCGAAATACAGATTGCTCGTTGGCGGAATAGCTATCGGTATCATGCTCTATTTTATCCCGCCCCTTTACGGTGAGGGGTTCGGTTTCATCAATAATTTGTTGGAAGGGAACCATCTGATTGCCTTGGGTAAAACGCCATTTGATGCCTACATTGATAACATTTGGGTAGTGATTGCCCTCTTGTTTGGTATTACCATATTTAAAGCGGTGGCCATGACAACCACCTTTGCCGCTGGTGGTGCGGGAGGGGTATTCATTCCCACCATGGTCATGGGGAGTGCCCTGGGTAACGTTGTGGCCAAGGTAATCAACAATATTGGTTTTGGTTTTCAGGTTTCTGAATCAAATTTCACATTGATCGGTATGGCCGGATTAATTGCGGGTGTAATACATGCCCCTTTGACCGCAATTTTTTTGATTGCAGAAATAACCGGTGGTTACGAGCTGTTCGTTCCGCTCATGATCACAGCGTCGATTTCATACCTGATCACAAGAAACACCTTGGATTATACAATCTATACCCGTGAACTGGCAAAACAAGGAGCCCTTTTGACACACAATAAGGATCAAGCGGTTCTGACACTGATGCAATTGGATGAAGTCATCGAAAAAAACTTCAAAGAAATTAGACCCAATATGAGCTTGGGGCAATTGTTGAAGGAAGCGGTGGCCAAATCCACACGGAACATATTTCCCGTAGTCAGTGTTGACAAGAAGTTGATGGGGATACTTTTATTGGATGACATCCGGGAAATCATGTTCAACAGTGAACTTTATGAGACTGTTTTTGTGGAAGGGCTTATGCATTCGCCTCCAGAAAAAATATTCTATGAGCAAGATAAGATGAAGGATATCATGCAAAAATTCCAAGAGAGCGGCGCATGGAACCTCCCGGTAATCAAAGATGGCAAATATCACGGCTTTATTTCAAAATCTAAGCTATTGACCGCTTACAGAAGAGAATTAATAAACCATACGCGAACATGATTAAATTCAAGCATATCATTGTACTAATTGTTCTGGCCTCCTTTTCAGCCATCATTTATGGCTTCCATTTAAAGTCATCATCTGATGCTGGAGCGGACAAATTTATTGGCTTTGGAACAATTGGCCTCTTCTTGGTGGCCATGCCCTTATTTCTGATCAAGGAGAGCAAGGGTAAAAAAATGAAAGATTACATGCTGACGAAGGAAAACATTGAAAAAATGAAAATAAAAGACAGGAACAAATCAAAAAATCAATAATTTTTTCAAGTTTACCCAACAAAAATTCCGTCAGCCATTTTAAAAAGTATACTTTCGCGTTTTAACATTTATTATTTACAATGACCGGTACAGTAAAGTTTTTCAATGAATCTAAAGGTTATGGATTCATTACCAATGACGAAACAGGTAAAGACATCTTTGTCCATGTAACTTCTTTGAACGGAGTTCAGCTCAACGAAGGCGACAAAGTAGAATACGTAGAAGAAGAAGGCAGAAAAGGAATGGTTGCCGCCCAAGTGGAGGTAGTCAGCTAACGATATTTTATTTTGGAAATTATTGAAGCCCGGCTTAGCCGGGCTTTTTATTTTAATACATCCCAATCAATCTTAATTCAAATTCCGTTTTTGAATAAAAAAGCGCTTCAATAGTTCAGAAGCCTCATCTTCGAGCACACCGCTCAGCACTTCAGTTTTTGGGTGCAGCGAGGTACCCATCACGTTGTAACCCCTTTCCAAATCCGCGGCACCGTAGACAATTTTGGAAATTTGACTCCAATACAAGGCTCCCGCACACATTTGGCAAGGTTCCAAGGTCACATAAAGGGTACAGCCATGCAGGTATTTACCTCCTAAAAAGTTTGACGCCGCGGTAATGGCCTGCATCTCTGCATGTGCCGTAACATCATTCAATTGTTCGGTCAAATTATGGGCACGACCTATAATCCTATTGTGAATTACAACAACTGCGCCTACGGGAACTTCACCACTTTCATAGGCAACCTCGGCCTCTTGAAGTGCTTTTTTCATAAAGTAGGTGTCATCAAAGGGATTGATAAGTTTAGCCAACGGAAATTTTTTTGGTAAAGCTAGTAATCCATTTCAAAACATCTCAGTGAATATGGGTATTTTTGAGTTTGTTTTCTTTTGAAGGTGCAGTTATTAGATAAAATAAAATCTCCGGCTGATTTAAGGCAAATCGACATCGACAACTTGGAAGGTCTGGCCAATGAGCTTCGAAACTTCATCATAACCATCGTCTCGACCAAGGAGGGACATTTGGGAGCCAGTTTAGGTGTGGTCGAATTGACCATAGCCCTGCATTATGTGTTTCACACCCCTGAAGACCGGTTGATTTGGGACGTGGGCCACCAGGCTTACGGACATAAAATTCTGACCGGCAGGAAATCTGTTTTCGAAACCAATAGGCAACTCAAGGGCATTAGCGGTTTTCCCAAACGAGACGAAAGCGAATACGATGCTTTTGGTACCGGACATAGTTCCACATCGCTTTCCGCCATTTTGGGCATGGCCCTAGCCGCCCAACTTCAAGAAAACAAACTGCGCCATCACATTGCTGTAATTGGAGATGCCTCCATTGCCAGTGGAATGGCTTTTGAGGCTTTAAACCACATAGGTGAGACCGATGCAAATGTGCTTATCATATTAAATGATAATTCCATAGGTATTGACCCCAGCGTTGGAGCCCTAAAGAAATACCTGACCAATGTCAAAGCCGGAGTAGCCAAAGATGAGAACATTTTTGAATGTTTGAATTTAAATTACTCAGGACCCATTGACGGACATGACTTGAGAAAGTTGATTTCAGAATTTGAACGATTGAAAAAGGTAGACGGTCCAAAATTGTTACATGTACTCACTACCAAAGGAAAAGGTCTACGTCAGGCAGAGGAGGACCAGGTAACCTATCATGCTCCTGGAAGATTTGATGCACAAACAGGCCAACGCCATGTACGAGACAAAAGCATGGAGCCCCCAAAATTTCAAGATGTATTTGGAAAAACATTGGTTGAGCTTGCCCATGAAAATGAAAAGATAGTTGGAATCACCCCAGCCATGCCCACTGGCAGCTCTATGAAATATATGATGGAAACCTTCCCAGAGCGGGCATTTGATGTCGGAATAGCGGAACAGCACGCTGTTACCCTAGCGGCAGGCATGGCCGCCGAAGGGCTTATTCCCTATTGCGCCATTTATAGCACATTTTTGCAACGCGGATATGACCAAGTGATACATGATGTAGCCCTGCAAAACTTACCCGTAATCTTCTGTTTGGACCGAGCGGGATTGGTTGGCCACGACGGTCCCACCCACCATGGTGTTTTTGATCTGGCCTACCTGAGGTGCATCCCCAATATGACGCTTTGTTCACCCATGGACGAAATTGAACTTCGCAATCTCTTGTACACGGCGCAGCTTGGATTGGAACAACCCATTGCCATACGTTACCCACGCGGCAAGGGTGTCACGGTAGACTGGAAACAACCTTTTGAAAAACTGAAATTTGGTACCGGCCGAACGCTTAAAGAGGGGAGTAAGGTCGCTGTATTGACCTTGGGACCCATCGGAAATGGAATTGCCCAAACAATTTCAGCCAATGACCCAAACCAAAAGATTGGGCATTACGATATGCGATTTGTAAAACCTTTGGACAAGGAATTATTAGATGGCATATTCAACAAATACGAACATATTGTAACTGTGGAAGATGGCAGCAAACAAGGTGGGTTTGGCAGTACCATATTAGAATATGCCAATGAGAAGGGGTACAGCAAACCCATTAAGCTATTTGGTATAAAGGACGAATTCATCGAACACGGTCCCACAGAAGAATTACAAAAAATAGCAGGGATAGACCTGAATTCTATAAAGGAATACCTGGTCACCATTTTGGATTAAAGATATTTCCCTACGATTTTATTATGCAGGTTGACAGCCGCACTATCCGACAAACTCGCGACAAAACAACTGGCTTGCATTAGAATGTCATAGGTCGAAGCTGCGACCCCATCTTCATGGTCCAAAGAAATCGATTTCAATAGAATCTTATCAAAATTGCCCATTTTGCTATCCCTTCGATTGATCAGAGCAGTAGTCAAAACGTCTAAAATATTGGAAATGATCTGGTACCCCGCCAGTTCCTTTTCAAGCACCTCTTTTGATTCGTATATTTTTTGGATACTCAACTGAATAATATCATCTATCTGAGGCTTGTAGGTGCTTTTTGATAACAGGGATGTTGGAAAGTTACCCGCGAGAATGGCCGATTCATTTTCAACAAAGATGCGGACAGCATCCATAATCAATGTTTGGATGGACAGTGCCCTAAGATAGCTCAACCGATCTTCCATTAGCTGCATCTCATTGTATTTCTTGGTATCGATCCGATCTTTGACCAGCTTTATCAAATATTCAAGGGCGTAGTCCTCCGATATCAACCCTAAGTTGATACCATCCTCAAAATCGATGATCGTATAACAGATATCATCAGCCGCCTCAACCAAATAGGTCAAAGGGTGTCTGTAGAAACCTTTCGAGAGATCATTTACGTCTTTTGACAACCCTAATTCTTGCGCCACTTCGAAAAAGAAATCTTTTTCAGATTGGAATACCCCAAATTTTTTGTCGGCAATATGGCTAGTAGGTTTTTTTGGTAGTGATTCCTTGGGATATTTGGTAAATGCCCCTAGTGTCGAATAGCTCAATCGGAGTCCTCCGGGCACCCCCTGCCGCGATTGGGTCAACAATTTAAACCCATTGGCATTGCCTTCAAAATCAATTAAATCTTGATATTCAGCGGCAGAAAGCTGCGCTTGAAATCGTTGGCCACTTCCTGTTTCAAAATAAGCGCCAATTGCCTTTTCACCATTATGACCAAAAGGGGGATTGCCAATATCATGGGCCAACGAGGCAGCGGCAACAATTGCTCCAAAATCGTTGAATTGATGCCCCAGTTCTTCCCCAAGGTACCCGTATTTATTTAAGATTTCCTTGCCAGCGATACGTCCTAAACTTCGCCCCACGACGGATACCTCAAGACTATGGGTTAATCGCGTATGTACAAAATCCCTTTTAAAACCCGAGCCAATGGGCAAGGGTACTACCTGGGTCTTATCTTGTAAACTTCTAAAAGCCGATGAAAAAATGATTCGATCGTAATCTACCTCAAAACCCAATCGGGTCTCATCCTGTGCTAATCGTGGTCTTTTTTTCGAATCACCATATCGTCTTAGGGAAAGTAATTGTCCCCACTCCATACCTTATCACATTTGGAGCGAAGATAGTTGAAAATGGTATTGTTTTGTGGTTTTAGAACACCCCATTTGGGTTCTAGCTGAATGGTGATTTGGTAACATTTTTTTAACCTCGATCACAAATTATAGTGGCATTTTTGTCATATTTGACCCAATATTGGGGATGCATGACGTTCAACTCGATTCAATCGCTAAATTTATATTTCTTTTGACACCTCTTGATTTGCCTTGAGGTCATTAATTCATATGGGGGAAAACATTTACATTTTTATGGTCATTGCCCTGGGCATGCTAGCAATAATTGACCTTGTTGTCGGTGTTAGTAATGATGCGGTGAACTTTTTGAACTCTGCCATTGGATCAAAAGCCATTTCGTTTCGAACCATAATGATTGTAGCCAGTTTAGGGGTTGCCTTTGGTGCCATGTCTTCAAGCGGAATGATGGAGGTTGCCCGAAAAGGCATCTTTAATCCTGGTGAATTTGTCTTTGCTGAAATCATGGTCATTTTCATGGCCGTTATGATTACCGATATTCTCCTGCTCGATTTTTTCAATACCCTGGGCATGCCTACCTCAACAACAGTTTCCATAGTTTTTGAACTTTTGGGGGCAGCTGTTGCGGTTTCGCTGATTAAAATTGTTAGTGCAGATGGTACTTTTTCGGATCTAGGAAGTTATATCAACACCGAAAAAGCCACCGAAATCATATTGGGTATTTTACTCTCGGTCTTTATTGCCTTTACCATTGGTGCCATAGTACAATTTATTTCCCGGGTTTTGATTTCATTTAATTTTACCTCGAATGCCAAATGGGTGGAATCACTTTTTGGGGGTCTGGCGATTACTTCAATTATCTATTTTATCTTAATAAAAGGTCTGAAAAGCACCGCTATTTTTGACGCTTCCATAACTGAGTTTGTAGCGACCAACACCAACCTTTTTCTACTGGGCAATGTTATTTTCTGGACACTGTTATCCCTATTGGTGTCCACAGTTTTACGATGGAGTATTTACACTGTCGTTATCGTATTGGGAACTTTTGCTTTGGCCATGGCATTTGCCGGAAATGATTTGGTCAACTTCATTGGCGTTCCGATTGCTGCCTTACAATCTTTTCAAAGTTGGCAGGGCTCAGGTGTCGATGCGGAACTCTTTAATATGGCGGGATTATCGGCGGCCGTTCGAACTCCTACCCTTTTACTGCTTTTTTCTGGTTTGATCATGGTGCTGACGCTATGGTTTTCTTCAAAGGCCAAGAGTGTTGTCAAGACCAGTGTAGACCTCTCACGGCAAGATGAAGGTGAAGAACGTTTCCAACCTAACTTTTTGTCACGACAGGTGGTCAAATATTCGATAACTGCGGCTGAAAATGTTGCTCAGGTACTCCCTCCTAGTTTACTAAAACGGATCGATTCTCGTTTTGAGATGCCCAAGGTATATGTGCCCAAGAGCAAGACCCAAGATATGCCGGCTTTTGATTTGGTACGGGCAGCTGTAAATCTTATGGTGGCAAGTGTATTGATTTCAATTGCCACCTCAATGAAATTACCCTTATCAACCACTTACGTAACCTTTATGGTGGCTATGGGTACCTCACTGGCCGATAGGGCATGGGGTGCTGAAAGTGCTGTCTACAGGGTAGCTGGGGTGTTGAATGTAATTGGAGGCTGGTTTTTTACTGCCTTTAGTGCTTTTACGGCAGCAGCCATTATCGCAAGCATTCTTCATTTTGGCGGGTTTATTGCCCTATTGGTGCTGCTTGTGGTTGCCGCTTTATTGTTGTTGCGCAATTATATGTCGCACAACAGAAAATCGAAAGAACTTAAGGCGGAAAATAGTTTAAGAAGGGCCGAAAGCAGTTCGATCCAAGGGGTCATACAAGAAAGTGCAGAAAATGTAGCCAAAACCATTAAGCGGAGCAATAAATTGTATTCGAATGCGATCAACGGTTTGGCGAAACATGACCTGGATATGCTCAAAAAGAACAAAAAGGGCATTAAAAAATTGTCAGATGAGGTCGAGGGCCTCAAAAACAATATCTTCTATTTCATCAAAAATCTTGATGAGTCAAGTGTAGGTGGGGCCAGTAACTTTTACATCAACCTGTTGGGTATTCTACAAGACTATTCACAGTCTCTTGAATACATTGCCAAGGTCAGTCATACCCATGTCAACAATAACCATAAAAAATTACGGTACAATCAAATCAAAGAACTTAAGGGGCTTGACATTGCCATTGAAGAAGTGCTAAACGATACTTTTGAAGCTTTTGACACCAAGTCTTTTGAATCCATTTTGGATATTTTAGGCAGAAAAGAAGAACTCTTTGACCTGGTTTCCGAAAAAATTGAAAAGCAAGTGGCCCTGACCAGAACCGAAGAGTCAAGTCCGAAAAACACTACCCTTTACTTTTCTCTGCTAACGGAGAGCAAAGATCTGATCAAGACAGTCATGAAACTGGCTGAGCTTTACTATGTTGAACATGACAGCAGCGTAGAACCCGCACGAATAGAGAAATAACTGGAGTTTCGTATTTTTAATCATGCGAAACATATTTTTTCTAACCGTCGCTTTGGTGGGTTTTGCCATCCAAGCACAGCAACTTTCAGGCACTGAACTGCTTGAAAAAACAATAACCTATCACGATCCTGATGGGAATTGGAAAAATTTTAAGGGCCAATTTCAAATTTCCATGAAAACGCCCAATTCAAGTGAGCGGGTAAGTCAGGTTCACATCAACATTCCCCGTGAGCACTTTATGCTGGAGGTAGCCAAAGACAATGACAGGTATTCTTATATCCTTGAAAAAGACAGTTGTCAACGCTCCTTAAATGGAAAAACAAGCCTTAGTTCGGAAGAAATCGAAAAGTTTCGACTGAGTTGTGAGCGGGGCACCATGTTCAAAAACTACTACACCTATCTCTATGGTCTACCGATGAAATTAAAAGACCCTGGCACCAAAATCGACCCAGTAACACAAAAGAAAACCTTTAAGGGCAAGGAATATTTGGTGCTCAAAGTCACTTATGAGAAAAACGTTGGAGATGACACCTGGTACTTCTACTTTGATCCTGCCACCTACGCCATGGAAGTCTACCAATTTTACCATGATGAAAGTAAAAATGATGGTGAATATATCTTATTGAGCGGGCTCGAAACTATTAACGGCATCAATATGCCCAAAGAAAGGGCCTGGTACTATAATAAAGATGATGCCTATCTTGGAACGGATCTTTTGGAAAAAGCAACGGGTGCCAAAGATTAATCGCTATTTGATCTTTATCTGCCTGGTATGCTTAAGCTGTAATAGCTATGGGCAAAAATTTACAGCTGATGTTGGAGCAGGGTTGGGTTGGGCTTCTGCAATTGACGATACCCGATTGCCTAGTGGGGTTACAAAAACACCTTTGCGGGGCTTGCTACATGCTGGTATCAACTACCATATCTCATCAAATGTCTTACTAGGTTTCGAAGCCAACACCTCCTTTTTTATAGATCCAACGGTCTTGTTGCTCTTATCATCCGATGAGGCCAATGCCAATGAAGACGGTACTATTATCATGGATCCCCTTAATTTTAATGCCCACAATCTGATGTTCAAGGGAGCCTACTATTTTGATTATAAGGGATTCAGACCTTACCTGGGTTTGGGCACTGGACTTCATTTTAATGTTCAGCTATTGGACTTTTTTGTGGATGGGGAACGTCAAAGACAAACGACAACCAATTTTGTGCTTATGCCAGAGATTGGGGTTGAAATCGGTGACTTTACCTTGGCCTTACGGTCGGTAATCGGTGGAAAAACCGATGCTTTTGCTGGCATAAATGAAAGGGAGGAAAATGTGCGGCTTGAACAGAACCGTTTTTTTGTCTTTTATTTGAAGGGCAGTTATCGGTTTAAGTTATAATCCGCAATTTATACGAATTGATTTATTCAAAGAAGGTAAGGTGGCACTTGCCTCCATCAGTAAGGAATTCTAAGAATTCATCCATTTTTTGAATTCTGAAGTTTTCGGTCGACTCACTATAAATTCATTTTCCCTCGGATGTAAAAGGGTCAACTTCAATCGATGATTGAAATATTTATCTATCTTTTGAATGGCCTTTTTTGAAATCAACTGCCCACGATTGATTCTAAAAAATTCGGAATGTGCTAGGGTGTTTTGCAATTCATCCAAGGTTTCTTCGATAATTACGCGTTTACTAACTGTTATGCCAAAAGTGATACTTTCTTCCGAATAGGCATACAACAAATCTGTGATACGAATTTGGGTAAACCCATCACCGTCTTTGACCAAAATTCCTTCGCGTTTTTTGGGTGCCTGCATTTCCATTAGCATTTGCTGAACCAACTGTATGTCAATGGCGGTTTGGGTACTGGCCGATTTGAATTTATCGAGGGCGTGTATCAAATCTGGCATTTGAATTGGTTTTAAAAGATAGTCTACACTGTTCACTTTAAACGCTCGAATCGCATATTGGTCAAATGCCGTGGTAAAAATTATAGGACATTGTAGCGAAATATTTTGGAAAATTTCGAAACTTAAACCATCAGCAAGCTGAATATCCATAAATAGTAAATCGGGTTCGGAATTGGCCTTAAACCAGTTGATACTTTCCTCAACGGTATCGATAATATCTAGAAGTTGATATTCAAAACCGCAATTTGACAATAAGCTTTGAAGTTGATTTGCCGCCCTTGCCTCGTCTTCGATAATCAATACTTGTATCATAAGATTTATTCTTCAATATGGGTTAACAGGGGCAATGAAACCTCAAAATAGTGCTCATTTCTATGAACCTTTACAAGGCTTTCCGAAATCAAAGCATATCGGTCTTGAATATTTTTTAAACCGAGCTTGGTAGATGGCAATTGTGTAGATTTAGGCTGCAAGCGATTATGAACAGTGAGTGTACCATCATTGACACGAACAGAAACTTCCAAGGGTTTCGATTTTGAAACAATATTATGTTTAACCGCGTTTTCAAGAAGCAATTGAAGGCTCATCGGAATTATCAATTTGTCTAAATCAACTTCGGGAATATCCCAAGTCACTCTAAGGTTATCACCAAAACGTTCATTTTGCACATGTATATAGGCTCTGGCGAATTTTAATTCATCACGCAATGGGATTATGTTGGCTTCCCCCGCCTCCAAGATAAAGCGATAAATATCAGCCAATCGGTCGACGAACTCCTTGGCTTCATCTTTCGTGTTTTGATCAATGATATCACGTAGCGTATTCAACGTATTAAAGAAGAAGTGAGGTTGGGCTTGATTTCGTAAGGTATCAAGCTGCGCTTGAACAATTGCCCTTTTGGCTTGTTCCTCTTCTTGTATTGACTTTTTTAATCGGATATAGTAATATATGGATTCATAAATGGCCATTGTCATGGTGCTGATCAATATGATGGGTACTACTATTCTCGAACGAAGTGGATGATTATAACTGTCTCCAAAAATGAATCCTAAAAAGGCATTCCCGGAGAAATCAACCATCAATACAATTGTGACAATTGACAAGAACAATAAAGGTATCCTCTTATTATTGTCTTTTAAACTTGGGAACCTTTTTCGCAAACCAATTAAAATGGCGCGAATAATCAACCAGTTCACTGTTGCGAACATTAGGGAAACACTCCAATTGATAACTGCTTCGAAAAATGGGCGGCGACTAAAAGAACCTCCCGAAAAGAGAAAATCGGTCACAAAGCTTAACAACAGTATTCCAACAACAACGAACCAGATATCGTCAAAGGCCAAATATTTTATTCGTTTTGCTTTACTGAAAAGCTTCATGTTCTTTTTAGTTTACAATTTAAGAAATGGCATTCCTTGTTTTGCCTGGTAAAAGGTATAAGCAATCCAAGAAGCATAAAATAAACCAAAAATCACCGATAATACCATTCTATTTCTTTCTTTGGTCTTCCATTTTTTAGTTAGTACCCATGCGAATAAAGGGATGATTTGAATGCCGTGCAATCCGAAAAAATGTGCCACTCTTAAATCACCTGCTAGGGTACTCCAGTTTAACAATGGCAAACCCTCTCCCCCGTCTGCAACGCCAACGTTATGTGCCATTTGACCAATCATTTGTCCTCCGACCCAACTTCCAAATAGCACCACTAGCCATCCCATGAGAATTGCCCCTTGAATCGATTTGGCCACGTTCATTCTTAATCGAATCGTTTCAACGATAAAGAACACCATGGTCATAACAATAATCGAAATCAATATACCCATTGCGGCAAAAAGCAATCCGTCAAGCAGGCTTGATTGATTGTAATGCGAACGCACACCTCTTCCGGCCTGTAATACGATAATGGCGATTTCTATGGCCAAAGTCCATGAGACAATATTGTTCACAATGTTCTTCTTCCGCCTAGAAAACGGATACAGCGTTACCAGGTAACCCACGGTTAAGACATAAATTCCTCCAGAGATCGAAAATTTTAATGGTTTTACCCAGACATTGAGTCCGGTTAGCATGCGGTCGTCAATAAAAAACCCCACGAAAGAAACCATAGCCAATAGCACGTGAAAAAGTACTATCGCATAAAGAATCGGACTTTCTTTTCTGACTGTTCGTAATATGTGATTGATTGATTTCATGATGTCGTTTTTGATTGATTTGATGAATTATTTTTTGATTGATTTGATGATTGTGAACAATAGAAACCCAATGGGGCCGAACATGAAAGTGAGGAATAAACATGGAGCCATAAGTATTGGGTGAATCCCAATGTTCTTGTTTTGATCCAGCATCCACATACCGACCAAAAGGTCAAAGGCCAAATAATGGACCCATCCGGCTAAGACGGCATTTTCAACCGTGAATAGCGCCATGACACTTTTAAGGCTTCCGAAATCCATCATTCCCCCTGTCGCCAATGATATACCAATGTAGACCGCATAAACCAATGACAGTAGAATGGGGACAATCTTATAATCGATTAAAAATCGCGTCGCCTTCCATTTTGGAAGAAAAATGAGCAATACCCACATGGGCATTACAATAAGATTACAGATGGAGAAAATCTCAGAAGGTGTCATAATAGAAATTGTTTTTGGTTAATCATAAGTCGAAATTCTTCCAAAACCATCGTATATGGAAGGTTTTTCCTTTGAACCATCGTCAAATAGGGTTGAATTGTACACTGCCTATGAAGGGATGGATGATAGGGAGGAATAAACGCGGCTTGTATACAACCGGTTTTATATTTTTAAGGTAAAGGAGGGTTATCGATTAAGCGCTATGTCAAAATCAATGATCTTTGTTTAGGGAAAACTAACTGAGCATTATTGCAAAAAACGCAAACAACGCCTTTTGCAATTGGGTAGGGATGGCATTTTATTTCATTAAACTGACACGTACTGCATTCATGCCACGTTGTCCTTTCTCGAGTTCAAAGGTGACTTTGTCATTCTCATTGATCTCGTCAATAAGACCCGATACATGTACAAAATGCTTTTCTTGTGTCTCGGTATCGATGATAAATCCGAATCCTTTAGAGTGGTCAAAAAAGGAAACCTTGCCTTGGCGAATGGGGTCGAATTCTTCTTCAACTTTCTGTGGAATTCCCAAGACTATTTCAGAGGCATCAATCTCTTCTTTTTCAGAGGTATCAGGAGGCGTATCGGTCAGGTTACCGAATTTATCGACATAAGCAAAAGGAATGCCACCATCACTTTGCTTGGCTTCTGCCCTTCTGGCTTCTTTTTTCTTTTGCTTTTCTTCTCTTTTCTTCTGCTTTTTCTTTTCCTTTTCTTTTTTACTAAAGGTCTGTTGCGATTTTGCCATTTGTTGAATTATGCCTGTAAGGTAGTTTATTTATTTCCAATCGATGTCTTTTGGAATTAAAAAAACCCAACTTAAATAAGGGAGATTAAATAGATTGAAATGAGATGGCTTGTTACCTATAAAAATTCATCTCATCCATATAGTTCCAAACGGCATCGGGCAACATGGCTTTGATGTCTTTTCCCAGTTTGTGCTGTTTCCGAATAAAGGTAGAGGAAAGCTCCATGATCGGGGCATCAACCGCGGTGATTTTTGGGTGGTCTTTAAATTTTTCAGCTATTGCCCCTTTGGAAATTCGTGGGTACACATAAATTTGATGATTTTCTAAAATCACATCATAGTTCTTCCACTTGTGAAAGCTTTTTAAATTGTCTTCACCCATGATCAAACAGAATTCGAGCGATCCCTCATTACCTTCTTCCAAATGGGCCAAGGTATTGATGGTATAATTGGGTTGGGGCAATTCAAATTCGATTTTACTCGCTCTTAGTTTCGGATAGTTCTTTATGGCCTCATACACCATTTGATACCTATGGTTGTTGTCTAATAGCGATTTTTTGGTCTTAAACGGGCTTTGTGGCGTAATCACGAACCAAACCTCATCCAAATCGGAGAATTCAACCATATGGTTGGCAATTACCAAATGCCCCACATGTATTGGGTTAAAGGTTCCGAAATAAAGTCCTATTCTTTTCATTGCTAATGCCATTACCTCCTAAGAAGAAGGTATAAGGGGAGGTGTATCACCGTTCGCTTCAAATTGTTGAATATAGTCTTCAATGACCCATAATACATGGTCCATATCTTCATGGACTTTTTGGTCAGAAAAGCGAAGAACATGAATCCCCAGTTGATTCAAACGCCTGGTCTTTATTACATCTTTCTTCCAAATCTCTTCCAATTCGTGGGAATAACCATCCAATTCTATAGCCAGGCATAACTTACCACAATAGAAATCGACAATGTATTCATCAATAGGTTTTTGTCTGTGAAAATCATACCCGCGCATTTGATGCCCTTTTAATTTCTGCCATAAACGTATCTCAGATTTTGTGGCATTGTTTCTGAGATGTCTGGCGAGGGCCTTGAGCTTCGGGTTGTATTTCACGAACATGCTTACCAACTTATCCCTCAAATCCTTTTCAAAAGGGAATCGAAAGAATTAATTATTCCTTTTTCGGCTTTTCAACATTGACAAAATCAGCCACCAATTGATGCGATTCTTCTAGCGCCTTCTCCAATTCATAATTCTTAATAATCTTATCAAACTGCGGGGCAGTCGCCAGTTCAACAGAAGCCTTTGCTATACGCATATTTATTTTGTCGTCGTCTTCGGTGCTTCTTTTTTTGAGCCGGATCTTCAATTCATCAACACTTGGTGGTTTTACAAATACAGCCAAGGTCTGTTCGGGAAATTTTTTCTTAATCCGCAACCCTCCAGCCACGTCGATATCGAAAATTACATTTTTTCCTTCTTCCCAAAGCCGTTCCACCTCACTTTTCAGGGTTCCGTAAAAGCAGTCACGATATACTTCTTCCCATTCCAAAAAATCTTCATTCTTGATATGGTTCTTAAATTCAGAAGTTGACATGAAATAATAGTGCTGCCCTTGCTTTTCTTTTCCCCGTCGAGGTCGGGAAGTAGCCGAGACCGAAAACGCCAAATTTAATTCGGGTTGTTGCAACAAATGTCTTACAATAGTTGTCTTGCCACTACCCGAAGGCGCTGAAAAAATTATCAGTTTACCCCCCTTGCTCATAATACATTGAGCATTTGTTCCTTTATTTTCTCAAGCTCATCTTTCATTTGAACCACCAATTGTTGCATAGGGGCAAAGTTTGCTTTTGAGCCTATGGTATTGATCTCTCGACCAATTTCTTGACAGATGAAGCCCAACTTTTTACCATTGGACTCCTTGGAATCCAACGTAGATTTGAAGTAGGCCAAATGGTTGGCAAGTCGCACCTTTTCCTCGGTGATATCATACTTTTCCAAATAATAAATGAGTTCTTGCTCAAAACGATTGGCATCGACTTCTACCTGAAGTTCAGAAACGGCTTTTTCCAATTTTTCACGAATGGTGGCCAAACGATCTGGATCAATGGCTTTTATTTGGTCAAGGAGTGCTTCAATATTACCAATGCGCAAATTGAAATCGTCTTCAAGAACCTTACCCTCGGTCAGTCTAAAATTGTTAATGGCGCTAAGCGCTTTTTTTAATGCCTCTTGAATCGCCTTAAATTCAGATTCATTGATGTCACCACCATTGGTCTTCAAGGTATCGGGAAGACGCAAGGCCATTTCAAGTAATTTTAGATCATCGCCATCTGTAATCTCTTTTAGCTGTTGCATATACTCTTTTACAACACCCTGATTTACCTCGGTGGTTGTTTCTTCTCCCGTGATTTCAACATGTAAGGAAAAATCAACTTTTCCACGCTGTAAGGATTCCGAAATTGCCTTACGGAGCTCCAATTCCTTTTCCCGATAGCTTTGTGGTAATCTTGCGTTGATATCAAGATTTTTGCTGTTGAGTGATTTGAGCTCTACCGTAATTTTTTTGGAAGGAAGCTGAATGGCATGTTTGCCAAAGCCGGTCATAGACTTAATCATAGAAAATCAACGAATTTTGGCAAAGGTAATTAAATTGGGTACTTATTTAGGATTGCCGTTCTTATCAAACTTACTGTTCAATTTAGTTTCACACCAATACATACCTACTCCAATTCCAATTAACGTAGAAAAAAGCATAACCATCATTGCATTGTCGGGAAAGGCGAAATAAAGGATAAGACTGATTGTAGCCAGCGCAAAACCGAGCCTAATGAACATAAATGCCCCTAAACTATTGGCATAATCCCAAATTTCTTGATGGGACATACTCCTTCTCGTTCTGTAACCGTAGAAATAATTGATTTTTTTTGGCGGATACTTCGACCATAAGAATCCACAAACCAAAAAAATGCATGGGGTAAGGAGTAATCCAACCAATAATTCCCAATCCATATTATAGTTCCCGTACCCAAATATTGCGATAACTCACCCGGCTATTGTCTTGATGGTCTTGTAATTTTAAGGGGCCCTTGCCATGGGCCGGATTCTTGGGCCAGCCTATATATTCTGTAGTACCTTTTATTTCGACATGATCCTGTACCAAAACCCCATTATGGATTACCGTCAAAGTACCTGATTTGATCTTATCACCGGTACTATTGAAATACGGGGCATGGTAAATAATATCATAGGTATTCCATTCACCGGAAGGTACCGACGCCATGGCCAATGGTATGTGCTGTTTGTAAATCGACGCAACTTGCCCATTAACATAGGTAGGATTATCATTATTGTCAAGTACTTGAACTTCATACCTATTGTTCAAAAACACACCACTATTGCCTCGACTCTGATTTTCACCTTGGATCACCGCTGGGGAACGCCACTCGAGATGCAATTGCAGGCTTCCAAAATTTTGCTTGGTTTGGATATCACCTGTTTTGTCGGCAACGGTCATGCTGCCATCATCATTCAAATGCCATTTTGCCGCCGTACTATCACGTGAGCTGATCCAATTGTCCAAATTCGAACCATCAAAAAGCACAATAGCATCGCTAGGCACCTTATTAGTGTCAAGGGTCACTTTTGGTGGCACGGGTTCATAACGTTCTGTTTCCTCAGGTTTTGTCGGTTCCTGTACTGAATCTTGTACAGTGGTCTCTTGATCAGCCGAATTTTTGTTTTTAACCTTATGCTGGCAAGATGCCAAAACCAGCGTGCCGAACACCAATAGCAATGCCTGTTTCATACTATAGTTTCTTAATTTTGATGTTGCGATAGGAAACAATATCTCCATGGTCTTGAAGTCCGATCTTTCCTAGGGGATAATTGCCAAAACCCTCCCATGTGGCAAACTTTGAATCTGCCACCATAGCATTCCAGGCATCTCCGTTTACGGCAAATTCGATAATTTTTGTTCCGTTTTGAACCACACTACCTTCATTGGTTTTATGGTTAATGGTAAGTTCGACGGTATTCCATTCCCCAGCTGGATTGGTGACGTCTTCAGCGGGTGCAACCATATCATATAAAGCGCCCGCTTGGCGGTTGGGTCCGTTCTTCGCATCGGGATGCCCCATATTATCCAATACCTGAATTTCAGGGCCTGTTTCATAGGGCTGTCCGTACTTTTCGTCTTCGAATACCCCCCAAAAAATACCACTGTTGCCATTGGCTGCAATGCGCCATTCCAAAGACAAAACAAAATTTTCGAATTCTTGGTCGGTCACAATATTGTAACTGGCACCCTGGGGCCTTTCAGCCGGTGGGTAAAAGACCATGGCACCATCTTCAAGTTTCCAGGGTTCGCCCATCGCTCCAGCTCCGTAAAAATGCCATCCCTCAAATGAGCTACCATCAAATAAGGTTATCCATTCATTTTCCATTGTTTCTTCTTCGGCAACTTCAGAGACGACTTCAGTTTCCTTTGGTTTGTCTTTACATGCAAAGACTGCAAGTACGATCAATAGCACTATTGTTTTCTTCATAACCCCAATATTTTTTTAAGTTGTTCTTTGTCAATTTCCGCACCGGCAAAATCATCAAATGTCTTTTGCGTTGCTTCAATTATATGGTCAGCAATAAATTTCGCTCCCTCTCTTGCACCCTGCTCGGGACTTTTAATCACACATTCCCATTCCATTACCGCCCATACATCACAACCGTACTGGGTCAGTTTTGAAAATATAGTTTTAAAGTCTATTTGTCCATCGCCCAAAGAGCGGTAACGCCCGGCACGGTCAGCCCAATCATTATATCCACCAAAAGCACCTTTCTTACCAGTTGGGTTAAATTCTGAATCCTTGACATGAAAAGATTTGATAAATTCATGGTAGTGGTCAATGTAGGTAATGTAGTCTAACTGCTGTAGCACAAAATGACTGGGATCATATAAAATATTGACACGCTTATGATTGCCTGTGGCCTCCAAAAAACGTTCAAAGGTATCGCCGTCGTGCAAGTCTTCTCCTGGGTGGATCTCATAACAAACATCAACCCCTTCCTTATCAAAATGATTTAATATGGGAAGCCAACGGTTTGCCAATTCTTCAAAGCCCATCTCAACCAACCCAGCTGGGCGCTGCGGCCAAGGGTGTGCAGTATGCCAAAGCAAAGCCCCTGAAAATGTTGCATGGGCCTTTATCCCTAACCTTCTGCTTGCCGTTGCCGCTTTTTTTACCGTTTCGATGGCCCATTGGGTACGTTCTTTGGGTTTGCCCTTGAGCTCATCAGGTGCGAAGTTGTCAAACATGATATCGTAGGCAGGGTGAACCGCTACCAATTGCCCTTGCAGGTGGGTAGATAGCTCCGTTATTTCCAAACCATAGGAGTTGATCTTTCCCTTGAGCTCATCGCAATAGTCTTGGCTTTCGGCTGCAAGATCTAAATCAATCAGAAACTTTTCCCAAGTAGGAATTTGGATGCCCTTATAGCCTAGGCCAGAGGCCCACTCGCAAAGCCCATCCAACGAATTGAAGGGAGGCTGACTATCTACAAACTGGGCCAAAAACACAGCTGGCCCCTTAATTGTTTTCATGTTACCCATGTATCAAATTTCAAGAATTAAAACCTATATTTAGAAAATAAACCAATGCTTAGCTTCGTTTTTCAAAGTACTAAAAATAGCGTTAATCCGATAGCCACCTAAACAAATTATTTATGGAAAACGCCTCTGCCAGAAATCTCTGGGGCGACTTTTTGGATGCCCACCTTGAATTTGTCGATGAAGATGCACCCAGGGTTGGTCATTTTTGCGATAATGAAAAGGATGCCAATAGGTGTGCAGAGCTGGTCATGAAGGATATCAAACGGGCCACTTCACACTCTTTATTGGGCCTACAATACCGCGAAGAGCCCATGCCCAAAATCGGTGACTTTTTTGTGGTGACCGATTGGAAGGGAACCGCAAAATGCATCATCCGCACCACTTCGGTAAAGCTACTGCCCTATTTTGCCGTTCATGCTGAGCACGCACGCCTGGAAGGGGAAGGCGATAAAAGTTTGGAGCAATGGCGCACTACCCATTGGGACTACTACACCAGGGAATTGGAGCCTTTTGGCCGACGGCCCCTGGAAAGCATGATCGTCGTTTTTGAGCGTTTCGAAAAGGTGTTTTCTAGATAATCTTTCAAATCAAACCGAAAGCATCAAGTAATAGAAGTAATCCTGCAAAAACTAGAATCAATCCGCTTCCAATACCGGAAACAGAGGTTATATCAGAATCGGACGCTTTATTTTTTCTGAAGTACTGATAAACCTTTACTCCAAAAAAAATCAATGTTCCACTTAAAACAAGTTTGGCCAATAGTTCCAAATCAGCAATAACTATATAAGTGCTAATTTTTTCTTAGTCCATATCCACCCAAACATTTCCCTGTTTGTGTGACGCCACCGTGTTTTCAATAAAATTCATACCGCGGACCCCATCGGTCATCGTCGGGAATTCTCCATCATTATAGGCCTCCCCGCGAATCGCCTTGGCCGCACCCAAATAGATATTGGCCATCGAGTCAAAAATTCCTTCGGGATGTCCTGGAGGTAATTTGGTACCGTCCAACGACAATTTGGAGTTGTATTCATGCCCGGGTTTGAAGACCTGAAGGGGTTTACCTTCGGTGAAATAGTACAGGAAGTTGGGTTTTTCCTGCTCCCAAACAAAACCACCCTTTTCGCCATAAATGCGAATCGCCAAACCGTTTTCCTCACCAGTAGCCACTTGGCTGGCACGAATTACGCCTTTCACATGGGCTCCCATTCGAATGAGTACTGTGCCATCGACATCCATTTGGTTGTCTTCATAGAGGTAATTGAAATCACACAGCAATGATTTTACTTGAAGCCCTGTGGTGAATTCAAGTAGATTGAACGCATGCACCCCAATATCACCCATACAAGAACTGATGCCTGCTTTGGCAGGGTCAAGCCGCCATACCGAAGACCTTTTTTCTTTGTCATGAATTATGGGATTGATCCATCCCTGATAATAGCGGGCATCCACTTTATGGATCTTGCCGAGTTCCCCATTTTTTATCATTTCGCGCATCTGACGCACCATGGGATAGCCCGTATAGGTATGGGTCAGGGCAAATACTTTACCTGATTTTTCATGGGATGTTTGAAGCTTTTTGGCCTCGGCATAGTCCATGGTCATGGGCTTCTCGCAAATCACGTGAAACCCATTGTCAAGTAATTTTTTAGCCATTGGAAAATGCAGAAAATTTGGCGTTTGCACCGAACACACTTGAATGCGTTCCTCTTCCGGCAGTTTCAATTCTTCCTCAATGAGGGTATCAAAATCTTTGTAAATACGGTTGGTTGGAATGTCGATTTCCCTGGCAAAAGCCATGCTCTGCTCATGGTCGGGATTAAAAACGGCGCCAACGATTTGATAATTGTCATTGATATGTGAGGCTACACGGTGTAAAACGCCAATAAGGGAATCGCCTCCTCCCCCTAAAATTCCAAGTCTAATTTTTTTGGGCATCTGTTCTGTTTTATGCTTTTGATGAATTTCTTTTCTTCATGTATAGGTTCAATCCAATAAATAATACAATTAAAATAGCGGGTAGGACCGACATAATCTTTAGCGCCTCGTTGGCACTGGCATTGTCAATAATATTCCCCATAATCGGCAATACAACTGAAACGGAAAGCATTCCGGCACCCCCCATAATGGATAAGCCCAAGGCACCACTTTCGGGGATGTATTCAGCCACAAACGAAATCATGGTCGGCCAAAAGAATGTTATTCCTACAGCAAAAATAGCCGCTGCCAAAAAGGTCATCGGCCCGGTGGTCAAGGTCAATAACCAAAGACCCAAAAAAGCGAATACCGAGGAAAATAACAGCATACCCTCAGGTTTTAATCGATGTACGACCTGACCTGCAAAAGCACGACCTATGGCCATAATGCCATTGATAAAAGCCAGCACCAATAAGGGTACGGCTACTGTAGATTTCAGTAAGGATTCAATACGTTGGTTGGTACCCAACTCTGTTGCCGCGGTCAAGAACATGCATAGGACCATGAACAAGAACAAGGGCTTACCAACACTAGACCACATTTTACCCGTACTAACGCCCATTTTGACCCGCTCGGTAACAGGAAATTGCTGACCTAGGAACATAAAGCCGTAGACCACCAACGGAATAAAAAGGGTGCCGACCATAACCTGCCAGCTCAATCCCATAACGTCCATTACCAGCCATCCCACAATTGAGCCAACTACAATTCCTCCTGGAAACCATACATGGAAACGATTCAGCATTTTGGTCTTATTGTTGGGGTACATTGATGCAATCATCGGATTCAAGGCCGCTTCGACCATCCCATTTCCGATACCCACAAAAAGCGTGGCAAGGAACAACGACGTTTGGTCTTTGGCCAAAATGGTCCAAACGATGCCAATGGCGTGTGTTATAAAGGCGATCCATGTTATTTTTTTGATGCCCAAAGAATCTACCAAGGGACCTCCAATAATCATGGCCAAGGTAAACCCCCAAAAAGCTGGCGTAAACGCCCAGCCTATTTGTTCGAGGGTAAGACCCACCCCTTCCGGACCAAAAACGGTCTCTAGTCTAGCCCGAATGGCAAAAGTCATTGCAGTGACCAAAAGTGCCACGCATGATGCTATAAACAGTCGGTTCTTATTCATATTATCCATATCTGAAAAAGTTATTTAGTTGGTTATTTATTCAATTCTATTTTTTCATTCTTAAAGGTGATCAGGAAAAATATGAAGACCACAGCAGCAATGGCTGATGGAATTATCCAAATATCTTTCCATGAATGGGTACCATCTACAAGTGCATAATTATCTACGATTAAACCTGCAATTTTAAAACCAATCAGCATACCTACCCCATAGGTGGCCAAGGTAATCAATCCTTGTGCAGCGCTCCTAATTTTTTCGCCTGCTTTGTAATCTGTGAAAATCTGTCCGGAAACGAAGAAAAAATCATAACAAATACCGTGCAGAACGATACCCAAAAAAAGCATCCAAATATTGGACCCGGCATCTCCAAAAGCAAAGAGAGCATAGCGGATTACCCATGCCAACATCCCTAAAAGTATGGTTGTTTTTAAACCAAAACGCTTTAAAAAAATGGGTAGCAACAAAAGAAACAACGCTTCCGAAACCTGACCAAAACTCATATTTCCAGCGGCATTGGCCATACCAACTTCGTTCAAGAACGGATTGGCAAAACTGTAATAAAATGCGAGAGGGATACAGATAAGTACCGAAGAAATAAAAAACACCAGGTAATTTTTATCCTTCAAAAGACCCAATGCATCTGCCCCAACAATTTCTCGTAAACTCGCTTTCTGGCCTTTGGCCGGTGGCGGTGTGTTGGGCAGCGTAAAACTATAAATTCCCATAAAGGCTGAAGCTACTGCGGCAAGAACAAATGTTTGTTCTAACATGTCTTTTGACTCCCAAAGCAGAACATAACCAATTAGTACTCCTTGCAAAATCCAACCGACAGTACCCCAGAAACGTATGGAGGCAAACTGCTTGGATGGATCTTCTAATTGGTTAAAGGCCACAGCATTTACCAACGCCAATGTGGGCATATAAATCAGCATATAGGTAAGTACGTAGGGGTAAAAACTGGTGAAATCATCCACGGTGCCCAATATATATAGCAAAACTGCACCGAGTAGGTGCAAAACACCCAATAATTTCTGTGCAGCAAAATACCTATCCGCAATTAACCCAATAATAAATGGGGCCACAATAGCTCCCCAGGCTTGGGTGGTATAGGCCGTACCTATTTCTCCACCAGATGAATTTAAGTTGGTGCCCAAGTGCGTCCCCATGGTCACAAACCAAGCTCCCCAAATGAAAAATTCGAGGAACATCATAAGAGACAGCCGAGCTCGTGTCTTTCCTTTCATCTTGGTCATCGCTTATAAAATATATAGTCTAGTGCCTTCGGTTCTATATTGTTCATCCTTAGATCCATTAAGATTTGACCTCTATGGTGCGCAGAATGATTTATGATATGAAACAATATATCTTTTAGATCATTGGTAAACAGTCGACCTTCAGTTGTTTCATAATCAATGCGCTTTTCAAAATCATCGCTATTGGTGATGATTTCAAATGAGGTTCTTTGGTTGTCATAATGAATATCTTGCCAAGCTTCTATTTTGTGTTCCTGCCAAGGATCAAATTCAGATTTCTTTTGAAGCAGGCGGTGGTTCCAAATGTGGTGCGCATTTAAAATGTGATTAAAAAATTTGGCGCTTTGATCAGGAACCTTCTTCATTTTGCCAAACTCTTCAATAAGGGTTTTGTTACAATAAAAATTGTAGTCAAAAAGTTGGTTGAACAATGTTTTCATGCAATGTGGGTTAGCTTATCCCAATTTTTTGGCGGCATTGATCAACAAATCCCTGGTTGCCAAGATTCCTGCCTCTTCTGAAAGTTCTTGTCCTTCGTATTCAACACCAATGTAACCGGTGTAACCGGCGTCTTTGACTATTTTGAGCATTTTTGCGTAGTCAATTTTTGTTTCTTCACCATCCGCATCAAATGCATACGCCTTTGCACTAACAGCCTTTGCATGGGGCATCAATTCTTCAACTCCTTTGTACTTGTCGTATTCGTCAAGACATTTGGATTCGTAATAAGAGCCATCTTCACGCTTGATACAAAAATTTCCAAAGTCGGGCAGGGTGCCACAATTCGGCAGGTTGACCTTTTGCATGACTTCGGCCAACCACGCAGCATTTGAAGAGGGTCCCCCGTGGTTTTCCACTATAATGTTGATGTTTTTATCTGCAGCATAGGTGGAGAGCTTGGTAAGTCCGTCCACCGATTTTGCAACCCATTCCTCTGGATCCATACTTCCTTGCAGGTTCACCCGAATAGAGTGACAACCCATGGCCGAAGCAGCATCAACCCATTTGTGGTGGTTGGCTACTGCAGCATCGCGTTCTTCGTCATCAGCCGCTGCTAAGGGACCCTGGCGATCTATCATTATCAATAGGTTTTGAAGTCCATGCTTCTCGGCCTCGGCATTACATTTGTCGACAAAGTTTTTCATTGCAGCCTCAGAATAGTTTGCTGCGTCAAGTTCAGGGTGGTACAGCTGGCTTACATATTCCAAACCTTCAAAACCCCACGCTTTGGCTTTTTCTGCAAACGTATATGGGTCTACACCATCATTGCGGATCATTTTATTGATCGACCACTGGGCGAGTGAGAGTTTAAAGAATGGTTCAGCTGCTTCGACCGCTGTAGTTGCCGTCATTTCCGATTCCTTGTTTTTTGATTGGTTCTTGCAAGCGTGCAAGCCCAAAAAAGAAACTGCCAATCCTGCTTGGGCGGTATTTTCGATAAAGCGTCTTCGTTTCATATTTTATGGTTTGGATTTTTACTTTTAAGGATAACGAAATTACTATAACGTTATAGTGTAAATTCCTTAATAAGCCTAAGGATTAAATGTAGAAAATTAAATTAATATTTAATACATTTAGAGAATAAACAATGTCGTATTAATGAGTAAATTTTATTACAACGAAGAACAAGATTCCTACGATGCCATCGTGGTTGGAACCGGAATAAGTGGGGGCTGGGCAGCAAAAGAGCTTTGTGAAAACGGATTAAAGACTTTGGTTCTTGAACGAGGTCGAATGGTGAAGCACCGAGAAGACTATCCAACAGCAAATTTAGACACATGGGATTTCCCCCATGCCCGTCAAGCTACTCAAGAAGACATACGAAAACAAGAAAAACAGCACAGAACCGGATATACCACCCGAGCCGATTCGAAGCATTGGTTTGTAAATGATCTGGAGCATCCGTACAATGAAACAAAACGTTTTGATTGGATGCGAGGTTATCATGTGGGAGGCCGCTCCATTATGTGGGGTCGCCATAGTTATCGCTGGAGTGACCTTGATTTTGAAGCCAATAAGAAAGATGGCTACGGGGTTGATTGGCCGGTTCGATATAAAGATATTGCTCCTTGGTACGAGCATGTAGAACGCTATATTGGTGTTTCAGGGGAAGCGTTGGGTTTACCCCAATTACCAGATAGTGTTTTCGAACCTGTAATGGAATTGAATTGTGTAGAGCAACACGTACGTGAACAAGTTGCTGAACATTTTGATGGCAGGGTCATTACCGCCGGACGCGTAGCACATATTAACAGTGACAAGCGTTTTGAAGGTGACGGAAGGGTTCGCTGTCAATTCCGTAATCGATGTATCCGAGGATGTCCTTTTGGCGCCTATTTCAGCAGTGTATCTTCTACGCTTCCTGCTGCAGAGGCAACGGGGAATATGACGTTACGACCTGACTCGATCGTTCATCAAGTAATGTACGACCCCGATACCAAAAAGGCGACAGGTGTTAAGGTAATTGATCGAGTCACCAAAGAAGAGTTTGAATTTAAGGCCAAAGTCATTTTCCTATGCGCGTCTGCCATTGCTTCGACATCCATATTGATGCAATCCAAATCGGACCGATTTCCTAATGGTTTGGGCAACGATTCAGATCAATTGGGAAGAAACATCATGGACCACCATTTAAATGTTGGAGCCAGTGGAAAATTTGATGGTTTTGAAGACAAATATTATAAAGGTCGAAAACCTGTTGGGGTTTATGTCCCTCGTTTCCGAAATATCGGAGGAAATTCAAATACCGACAAATTTTTACGAGGTTATGGCTACCAAGGTGGGGCCAGCCGAGGAAATTGGGAAGACATGATAGCAGAGGTATCACACGGAGCCTCCCTGAAAGAGGCCATTTTAAAACCAGGTGGTTGGAACTTTGGAATTGGTGGCTTCGGAGAAGTACTCCCATATGAGGACAATCGCATGACATTAGACTATGAAAAATTAGACCAATGGGGCTTGCCTACCGTTACTTTTGATGCCGAATTACGCGACAATGAATGGAAAATGCGGGAAGATATTAAGGAGCAGGCCGTTGAGATGTTGACCAAGGCTGGATTAAGGGATATCACTACTCGTGATGAACCTGGAGCCCTTGGATTGGGGATTCATGAAATGGGTACAGCACGTATGGGGCGGGATCCAAAAACTTCGGTCCTGAATGGAAACAATCAAGTGCATGCCTGTAAAAACGTATACGTAACCGATGGCGCTTTTATGACTTCGGCCGCTTGTGTGAATCCATCACTGACGTATATGGCATTCACAGCACGCGCTGCAAATCATGCGGTAAAAGAATTTAAAAAAGGAAATATTTGATTATGAAAAGAAGATCAGCACTTAAAAATATGGGTATGGTGTTCGGCTATGCTGTAGCAGCACCAACGGCCTTTAGTGTATTGCAAGGCTGCAAACAAAAACCGGCCTTTGCAGAATGGGTTCCTTCCTTTTTTGAAAAGGACAAAGGCTACGCCTTGGCGCAAATGGTCGATGTTATTCTTCCCAAAACGGATACGCCTTCTGCAACAGAGATGAATGTGCACGTTTTTATCGATGCCTTTGCCAAAGAAGTACTTCCTGAAGAACAACAAATGTTCATGAAAATGGTATTAGATCAATTTATGAACAAGGTTTTGGAGAGTTCAGGAAAAGAATCGCTTGCCGATATTGAAGGCGCTGATTTTGAATCGGCCTTGACCAAATATCTTGCCAAGCGCACAGATGAAGAAGAAGAAGCCCATGAGGAAGCCATTGGCGCCTACATGCAGGCCGTTATGGAAGGTAATGAAGCCGAGCTTGATGACGAAGTAGCGAGCTATACCTTTGCAGGAAGTGTTAGGGATATTTCTATTTGGGCCTATAAATCCTCTGAATTTATTGGCGAAGAAGTATTGGCCTATGCACCCATACCCGGCGAGTATATTGCCTGTGGTGATGTGAATGAACTCACCCAAGGGAAAGCCTGGTCACTGTAATATCGCAATACAGAAAACAAAAAAAGATTACGTTACCGTAATCTTTTTTTTATTCCATAAATGGATCATATCATCTAAAATGCCCCGGTCAACTCTAACGTGGGGTTGGTTTTCCGAGGCATTTTCATCAAATAAACACTATCACACACTGCAATCCAATAAGCGCGTATAAAAAATTTACAGGCTTATTTTGAAAGGTGCAGTCACAAATTGAAAAGGTCAATAGCGCACTTAAAAAGGCTTCAGCTAATGACCTTTTTATTTCCAGTACAAAGATTTAAAAACGGAATTGAAATGTAAAGGGCGATTTACCAAAAGTGGTCCAAAGTTTTTAACACGACATGTTAAAATCTGTAACGCCTAAAACGCAAGGGAAGAAAAATTACCAAACCGTACGGCCCATTGATGCATAACGATTCGATCTACCCAGGTAGTTCCCCCGAAACCTGAAATAAATCTACATCTGCACCAACTTGACTATTTTGTATTGTACATACTAAAGTATGCTTGGTTGGCCGTACGTAGGTTGGTAATTATGTCATTATTCCTTTAGTGCTAACTCTTGCGGTTCCATCTCCATAAAATCCTTTATAGAGTCAGAACTTTTGTCCAACGAAGCAGCTATGATTAAGGCTGCCACAAAAAACAGAAAAAAGAGAACACACTTTCTCATTACGTATTGGTATGGTTGATGTATTTTCTAAATACACCTGAAAATTACAATGTCACTCCAATAAGTTTTGTGGCCATTGTATGATTTGCGCGAAATCATGTGTAAATGGAAAGTAAGCAAAATATGCTGCCACCTTCCAGTTGACCCTTGCAGCGCGCAGTTGTTGTTTTGGATTGCCCAACCTTAAGCCATTCGTTACCATATGTAATGCATTAGGCCCCAACAACACAATTTTTTAAGCCATGTATACGAATAACATTACCTTTAGCTACTTAAAGGATGTTTTTATAATGATAGAAGCCGTTCTTGTTGATGATGAAGCCAAGGCATTGCAAAGTTTGAGTTGGGAACTCACCAACCTAAGTGATGAAGTACATGTTGTGGCCTCTTTTACCGATGCGCACGAGGCTCTGGCCTACCTTGAAAAGAATACACCCGATTGCCTGTTTTTAGATATTGAAATGCCCACCATGGATGGTTTTCAGTTTATCAAAAATTTAAAAAACAAGGCCTTTCCTGTGGTAATAACTACCGCCTACAATCAATACGCCCTTAAGGCGCTAAAAAATGAGGCTATAGATTACTTGCTCAAACCAATTGATAGCGATGATCTTGATGAGACGTTGAACAAAATCAAAAAATTCAATTCTAAGAACTTCACTGCTGAGCGACTTGAGGAAATTTTGCTCAAACACAATGCCAAATCGCTGAACAAAAAAATTACGATCAACACCGATGGTAAGCTGTTGTTTTTTGAAAGTGACGACATTTTATATGCAGAATCTGATGGTAATTATAGCACCATTTACCTGAACGATGGGCAAAAAATATTACTTACCAAAAAACTTAAGGAAGTAAATGAATTGCTGCCCAGCACCAATTTCTTCCGTTTGCACAATTCATATATTGTAAATTTGAACAAGGTCAAGGAGTTTCTGAAAACTGACGGCTATGTGGTCTTGGAGACCAATCATAAAATCCCCGTTTCGAGACAAAAAAAATCCGACTTTCTCGACCTCCTGTAAACTTCCCCTTCCCCGTGCTGAAATATCGCCCATCAACACATAGCAAACGTTTTGACCCCTTAAATTTTTGGGTTGTCATGGTGTTTTGTTCGTTTTTTTTACTCGAAGTAAGCGCACAAAATATTCCTGAGGAGTTCAAGAAAAAAGTTGAGGACCTTGTTTCAGACGCACCAGAAAGTTATAGTGACATTGATGCCCGGTTAAGGGGTGAAAAACAAGACACCATTTTAATGGGGTACGCGGCCGAATATACCAAGGCCCAAGGACATAAAGAAGGCGAGGCCTATGCACTTAATCATGTTGGTCGAACTTTAAGGAACCTTTCAAAATATAATGAGGCTGAAGCATTACACAAAGCTGCCCTTAACATTGCAGAGGAAGCAAACAGCATTGATTTTCAAGTGCTCAGTTTGAACTGGTTGGCCGTTGTTTACCGAAGAACCGATGCCATTAAAAAAGCGCTTGATTACAACCAAAAGGCGTTAGAGTTGGCTGAAAGCGTAGAGAACAAATCGCACCACATCAAACGCAGCATCAATGTTTCCTTAAACTCGATTGGCAATCTGTATCAGACCTTAGGGCAATACGACCTGGCCATCGAACAATTCGAAAAAGCCCTGTTGTTAGACAAAGAACTCAACAATAAACTTGGTATGGCCATCAACCATCAAAATATTGGGGAATGCCAAGAGCTAAAAGGAGAACTGGACAAGGCTTTGGAAAACTATCGAAGATCTTTGGCCTTCAACGAAGAAATCAACTCAAATATTGGTCGTGTAATCTGTAAAAACGGCATTGCACAAATTTATTTGAAACAAAACATGCCCAATGCCGCCCTTGTTTTATTGGAGCCTATAAAAAATAAAGCCTTAGAGCTGGGTGACAACCACATCACCTCGTCGGTCTTTTTGAATTTGGGATGGGCACAGATGAAATTGAACAGCCTTAAGGATGCCGAGGTAAACCTAAAAAAAGGACTTCAATTGGCGCAACAATACAACATGCCGAGTATTGTAATGACGTCCTATCAACGTTTGTCAGAATTGGAAACCTTGAAGGGAGATTATCAAAAAGCCCTGGCCTATTTCAAAACTGCTGATACCGTTGGCCATCAAATTTCAGATGACCAAAATTTAAGGTACATGAGCGAAGTAATCGAGCGCTATGAATCTGATAAGAAGAGCGGTCAAATTGCAGCTTTGGCCAAGGAAAATGAAGAAGCGATGATCAGGCTTCGAAAAACCCAGACCACCTATCTCGTTAGTGCGCTAGCGTTGGGCTTGTTGGCTTCAATCCTCTATATCCTCTATAGAAAGCACCAGAGTGGTCAAGAAAAAAGGGTGCTCAGCTTGGAACAAAACATGCTCCGCAGTCAGATGAATCCCCATTTTTTGTTCAATTCGCTCAATTCAATCAAGTTATACATCATCAATAACGAGCAAAAAAATGCAGTTCATTACCTCAACAAATTCTCAAAACTGGTTCGAAAAATCCTAGAGGCTTCGTCGAGCAAGGAAATAAGTTTGGCCGAGGAGCTGGAAACCGTTGAACTTTATATGAATATTGAAAATATCCGCTTCAACAATGAAATCAACTTCGAAGTTGAGGTCGATAAAAAAGTGGATTTAGAGCTCATCAAAATTCCTGGTTTGGCACTGCAACCCTTTTTGGAAAACGCCCTTTGGCATGGACTATCACCCAAAGAAGGAGCCAAAAAAATTCACTTGGGTGTTGCCAGTCATAACAATGGCCATATCACCATAGCAATTGAAGACAATGGTGTTGGCCGCGCAGCTGCTGAAATCAATAAAGAGAATAGGGTACTTAAAAGAAAATCGGTCGGCATCGACATTACCAAAGAACGACTGGCCAATTTTGCCAAGGACTACCAAAACAACTTTGATGTTGAAATTGTAGACCTATTTGATGATACAGGCAACTCAAGAGGCACCCGCGTTATGATAGATATTCCTATTTTCTAGTAAATTCCGAGGCCGTTTGTTCCAATTCGGCATACCATTGCTGACCAAATTTGCGAATAAGGGCTTCTTTTACGAATACGTAAATGGGAACTTGCAGCTCTTTACCCAAACTACAGGCCGAATCACAAATGGGCCATTTATGATAGTTGACCGCCGTAAATTCAGAGTACTTCTTCGTTCGAACTGGGTAGAGATGGCAAGAAATAGGTTTGCGCCATAAGATGGCACCTTGGGCATATGCCTCCTCAATACCGCATTTTGCAGTACCTTTTTCAGAGAATATGGTATAAGCGCATTCATTGCCATTCACCAAGGGGGTTTCCAATTCTCCATCTGCTCCCCTTACATGGGTGCCTTGATGTTGGATAGCTTGGACACCCTCAGTTCTTAAGTAAGGTTTAACCTGCTCAATTATTGCATCAAGAATTTCGGCCTCTTCGTTCTCAAGAGGTGCTCCTGAGTCGCCTTCTACACAGCAGGCCCCTTTGCAGGCATTCAAATTGCAGACAAAATCATTCTCCAATATCTCCTCAGAGACCAATGTTTTTTCTATCTGGAACATGGTTTATACTATTTGACAAAAATACCTATTGAAAGGACGATGATCATCATCCAAAAACCTCTTTTTCAACGTAGATTTGCACAGATTTTACATTCTCTAAAAAGATGAACCTAAACGTTAAGGAAATAGCAACAGCAAGCATGGTATTATTTGCTGTAATCGATATTTTGGGCAGTATTCCAATTATCATTTCATTGCGCAGTAAAGTGGGACATATTCAGTCTGAAAAGGCTTCTATTGTCGCTGCCTGCATTATGGTGGCTTTTTTGTTTGTTGGGGAAAGTATATTAAGTCTTATCGGTATTGATGTTAATTCTTTTGCCGTTGCCGGTGCTTTCATCATTTTCTTTCTTGCCATAGAGATGATTTTGGGTATTACCCTATACAAGGATGATGAACCCGAAACAGCATCAATAGTGCCCATTGCATTTCCTTTGATTGCTGGGGCGGGTACGCTGACTTCTATTTTGTCATTGCGCGCCGAGTACCATGTTGAAAACATCATCATCGCCATTATAGTAAACACTATTTTTGTATACCTGGTGTTGAAGTCCAGTCAAAGAATAGGCAAATTTCTTGGCAAGGTTGGACTAAGCATAATTCGCAAGGTTTTTGGCGTAATCTTATTGGCGATTGCCGTCAAATTATTTGCATCAAATATTAATGAACTGATTTAATTCATCATGAGTAAAACGGTGACCTTAATTCTCGTTATTTTGGCTATCGCCCTGATTGCCTTTAACGCAACTATGATCAATTTTCAAGACCCATTTGGCGACGACAGTCTTGTGGCATGGATAGGGATAATCGCTCCTTTATGTGCCATTATATTATTGCTGATCAACCAAGGTTCCAAGAAAATTTCGGATAAGCTTAAATAGGACTAGTCTGACGTGGAAAGGCTATTTGCTTTTTCTGTTAACATGACATCCTCGTCAAGTCGAATAATTCTTTTGAGCATTTTGTCATGTGAACCCCTGATTTCAGCTGCCAAATCCACTGAGTACAATTGCTCTGCAATATTTGCCTTTAAATAGGTTTTTATTTGATTTTCATGGGCGTAAAAATCAATTTTAATTTTACGGTCCAAGGTAAAGTCAATGAAACGTTCGAACAGAATATCGTCGACCCGATATTCATCTATGAATTCGTACCTGGGATAGTCTTTAAACCTAGAACGGTCAATTTCAAGGTAACGGAAAATAAACTGCCCCATAAGTCCTGACGAATCCATACTCAAAATTGCCTGTTCTTCATTACTCCCAATGGGAACGAAAATATCGGGTATTATACCTCCTCCACCATACACCACTTTGCCTTTTGGGGTCTGAAACTTCAAAGAATCAACAACTTTTATACTGTCTAAAGACACCATTTCACCGCTGTTATAGCGCTCTGTAAAACGTTGGTAATAATCTTTATGCCCATTGGCATATGATTTTTGGATAGACCTTCCAGTAGGCGTGTAATAACGTGATACGGTCAACCTAACCGCTGAACCATCACCTAGATCCATTTCACGTTGCACCAATCCTTTACCAAAAGAGCGTCTTCCAACAATGGTTCCAATATCGTTGTCTTGTAAGGCACCTGCTATGATTTCACTGGCAGATGCCGATCTTTCGTTGATCAGCACATAAATCGGCTTGCCTTCAAAACTGCCCTTGTCTGTCGCAAAGGCCTTTTTGATTTTTCCCTTCTTGTTTTTTGTAAAAAGGATAAGCTTGCCCTCTTCCAGAAACTCATCAGCCAATTTTTCTGCAATGCCAAGATAGCCACCTGGGTTATCGCGCAAATCAAGCACTAACTTTTTAGCGCCCCGTTTTTGCAGCAGATAGAGTGATTTTCGAAACTCATTGAAGGTAGATTCGGCAAAGCGATTAATTTTCATATATCCGATATCCCGGGTCAACATATATTTTGCATCGACACTTCGAATAGGAACCACATCACGTTTTACCGATACATCGAAGATTCGGTTTTCAGATTTTCGAAAAACTTTTAAGGCCACTTTGGTGCCCAATTCACCCTTAAGTTTATTGACCAAGGCTGAATTGGGTATGCGTTTTCCATAAAGGGTATCTTGATTTGCCATCAAAATTTTGTCCCCGGCTTGAATGCCTTTTCGGTCACTGGGGCCATTTTCTATAGTCCGCACCACAGTTACCGTGTCACGAAACTTATTGAAACTAATTCCTATGCCAGCAAAATCTCCTTTCATGTTTTCGGCTACTTCCTGCATTTCGCTCCTAGGGATGTAAACAGAATGGGGATCCAGTTTGCCCAAAATATTGTTTACGGTAACATCTACAATACTATCCGTATCAATCTCATCAACATATTCATAGTCTATATAGTCGATAAGACGATTGAGTTTGTCTTTCTTTGAATTTGTAGAAAACAGCTTTTCAGGCGTATCGTTAAAGTGTAGTTTTCCTCCAATGAAAATGCCAATGGCAATAGCCAAAGCCAGCAAAGAGGGAAAAATGTAATTGTGTTTTTTCATAGCATAGCGGCCCTTAGGCCAATTCTTCCAATATGGGCAAATGCACGGTTTCAACACCGGCTTTCTCTAAAAACCGAAGCCCCGACTCATCTTTGTAAGCTGTTTTATATACCACTCGGTTTATTCCTGCTTGATGCACTAGCTTACTACATTCGCGACAAGGTGAAAGTGTAATATATAAGGTGGCTCCCTCACAAGATTGGGTCGAAGCAGCTACTTTTAAAATAGCGTTTGCCTCAGCATGAAGAACATACCACTTGGTATACCCCTCGTCATCTTCGCAAACATTCTCAAAACCTGTTGGTGTACCGTTATAGCCATCGGAGATGATCATTCTATCCTTAACGATTATGGCACCTACTTGTTTTCTTTTGCAATAGGAAAGTTTGCCCCATTCTTGGGCCATTCTCAGATAGGCTCGATCATATTTTTCCTGTTTACTCCCTTTCATTGACTCCTGTAATCATTTAAAGATACCTGCTTTACCATCGACCCGCAACCTAATTTCACTAAAATTAACACTGTTGCTACTAGGGAAACGTTTCAATCAACATTGGTATTGTAATAATCAAAATCAAAAGCGAGGCAAGGCCGACAAAAACCTGTTTTTTAATTTTCAGGATGTCACGACATAAATAGGCCAACACTAAAACGCCGAGAACAATGGCCACTTGCGAAAATTCAATTCCGGTGGCAAATCCAAAGAGGGGTCCAATTTTGTTTTCTTCTTCGGCCATGAGCATATTGAAGTAATTCGAAAACCCAAACCCATGTATCAGACCAAAAAACGCGGTCGCCAACCCTTGAAAATAAATCCCTGTTGTCCTGTCCTTTTTAAAGATTCTGAAAATATTGAGTAGGGCTGTAAGGGCAATGGTTACGGGTATCAAAAATTCGATGAGCGCAACGTCTACAGAAAATACATCATACACAGATAGTGCCAATGACAGGCAATGCGTAATTGTAAAAATCGTTGCCAGAATCAATACTTTTTTCCAACTTTTAAACGTAAAAGGGAGTGCGAGGGCCGCTAAAAATAGAATGTGGTCGTAGGCCGTAGGGTCCAATACGTGCGTAAAACCAAGCTTGATATAAAACCAAAAATCTTGCATCATAAAGGTATTTGTTCGAGGTGATTTGTGTTCGTTTGTTTTGGGGCAAACCAAACAAACGCTCTAATTTAAGGAATTCCTCTTTCTTGCTGTATGACCTCATAGGCCTTTTGCACCTCCTTGAATTTTTCTTCAGCACCTTTCTTTATGGCCTCATTCTCAGTAACTACCCGATCCGGATGGTATTTTTTCGCCATTTTCCGATACGCTTTTTTCACCTCGTCATCAGTGGCCGTTTTTTCAATCTCAAGTATCTTATACGCATTGTCAGCCGACTTAATGAACATGGCCTTAATACTCTCAAAATCATATCGGCCAATACGAAGATACCCGGCCAACTCACTTAACTTGTTAATTTCAGCAGCGGAAACCTGCCCGTCGGCTTGCGCAATACCAAACAAAAAATGCAGCAACTGCAAACGAACCTCGTAGCGGGTACGTTGATTCAGGTAATTGCAAATGCGTTGCGCAGAGACCTCCCTTTTTTTGATGACATCATTAAAGGTTCTGAAAATGGCATTGGCCTTCTCCTTCCCATAGGTACTTAAAAAGTATTGGCGTACATAATCCAACTCCCTTTGACTCACCTGTCCATCGGCCTTTATCACTATAGAGCATAGTGAAAGCAGGTTTAACTCAAAGTCGGCAGGCGAAACATTGCGTTGGGCAAAATCACCTAAAATGCTTCCTTGGCCCCCTCCCCGACTAAAATTGTCAAAAAAACTCCCAAGCAAGAACCCCAAAATCGCACCTGGGAACCTAAAGAAAAAATATCCTGCAATGGCCGCAAACCATTTGATCATGTCAAAAAAATTAAAGCGTAAATATAATTCTTTACAAAGGAAGGCTGCTGTAATGCAGCAGTGAAAAAAGCGACAAAATGGCTATCTTTGACATCCGAATAAAAATTAGACTATGTATCCTGAAGAATTGGTAAAACCTATGCGAGAAGACTTGGCTATTGCCGGGTTTGAAGAATTATATACAAGCGAATCTGTTACTGATGCCCTTAAAAAAGAAGGGACGACCCTTGTGGTAGTCAATTCAGTTTGTGGGTGTGCTGCGGCAAATGCAAGACCAGCTGCTAAACTGAGTCTTCAAAATGGCAAAAAACCTGACCATTTGGTTACGGTTTTTGCTGGAGTGGACACCGAAGCTGTAAACACGGCCCGTGAAGCAATGGTACCGTTTCCTCCTTCATCACCAAGTATGGCACTCTTTAAAGATGGCGAATTGGTTCATATGATCGAAAGACATCATATTGAAGGTAGACCCGCTGAAATGATCGCTGAAAATTTGACTGAGGCTTATAACGAACATTGCTAGAGCAAGAACCCTAGCGCTAAAAATCCATCCGCCAACAACGGATGGTTTTTTATTTTTGGCATATGGGAAAGGCGGTTGTTATAGGAGCCACTTCAGGGATTGGGCGAGAACTTGCGCTACTATTGTCACAAAACGGGTATCGCGTTGGTATCACTGGACGCAGAGAAGCATTGCTTGCCGAATTAAAGGACCAAGCACCGACTTCATTTGTTGCGGCAGCCTTTGACGCAACCGCAGCTACTGCGATGACCCAGCTGGATGATCTAGTCAGCAAACTTGGTGGCCTTGATTTGCTCATTTTGTCTTCTGGAACCGGTGATATCAATCACGAGCTTCACTATGCGATTGAAAACCGAACCAATCAATTGAATGTGGTTGCCTTTACCCAAATAGCAGGTTGGAGTTTTTCCTATTTTAAGAAGCAAGGGCGTGGTCAACTTGCAGTTATTTCTTCAATTGCTGGCATTCGAGGAAATCGAATGGGCCTTGCTTACAATGCTTCAAAAGCATATCAGATTAACTATTTGGAAGGCCTACGGCAAAAAGCGACACATGAAAAATTAAATATGACCATTACCGATATTCGGCCCGGATTTGTTGATACCTCGATGGCCAAGGGTGAGGGTAAATTTTGGGTAGCCCCTCCAAAAAAAGCGGCACGTCAAATAATACGCGCTATTGAAAGGAAGAAAGGAATTGTATACGTAACAAAAAGATGGCAAATCATTGCCCTACTGCTGAAAATTTTACCATCTTGGATTTATAAAAGAATGTAATATGCTTAAGGTACTGGCCTATCCATTGACTGCTATTTATCTTTTCCTCTTTGGATTGACCTTGCTTATTTTTCATCCCATACAATGGGTATGTTTTAACCTTTTTGGGTATGAGGCGCATAAACGAAGTGTATCGTTTCTTAACTGGGTGGTGATGCGCTGTTCCAATGTTTTGGGTACCCGATACACCTTTATCAATAACCATACGATTCCAACCGGTGTTCCCTTAATTATTGTCACCAACCATCAAAGCATGAACGATATTCCCGCCATCATTTGGTATATGCGGCAACACCATCCAAAGTTTGTGGCCAAAAAAGAATTGGCCAAGGGCATTCCCAGCATTTCATTCAACCTTCGCCATGGTGGCTCGGTCAATATCGATCGCAAAGATGGTAAGCAGGCCCTTTCAGAAATTGCCAAACTCGGGCGGTATATTGAAAAACACAAACGCAGTGCAGTCATATTTCCAGAGGGAACCCGAAGCAGGGATGGCAACCCCAAACCTTTTCGAACTGCGGGACTTAAGGTTTTGATGGAAAATGCCCCCTCGGCATTGATTGTACCTATTAGCATCAACAACTCATGGAAGTTGCTTAAATATGGTAAATTTCCCATGGGTTTGGGAGCCCATATCACCTTTGAGGTACATGCTCCCTTAAAAAATACCGGGGAACCCGTGCCCTTAATTGAACAGACCGAAATGCTTGTGAAAAAAGGCATCAAATTATGAACGACGCGGCACTCATTGATGATACCATAGCCTTTGTCAAGGAAACTTTGCAGGGTGCCGAAGGGGGGCATGATTGGTTTCATATTCAGCGGGTATTCAACAATACCCTGCTGATTGCCAAAGATGAAGAAGTGGATGTTCTTGTGGTCAGTTTGGGGGCTTTGCTACATGATATAGCCGATGCCAAGTTTCACAAGGGCGATGAAAGCCTGGGACCCAAAATGGCCACTGATTTTTTGAACGCGATGGGGGTTAAAGGAAGTGTGGTGCAGCATGTTTCAAACATCATCAAACACATTTCTTTCAAAAATTCACTTGAAAAAAAATCAGGAACAACATTCAATTCAAAAGAACTGCAGGTAGTGCAAGATGCAGACCGACTTGATGCCATAGGTGCTATCGGAATAGCTCGTGCCTTCCACTATGGTGGTTTTAAAAATCGTGAATTGTATAATCCTGATATTCAGCCCAACCTCGACCTAACCAAGGCCGAATACAAAAAATCAAGTGCGCCTACCATCAACCACTTCTACGAAAAACTATTGTTGCTCAAAGACAAGATGAACACAGAAACTGGAAAAAAATTGGCAGCGCAACGCCACCAGTTCATGCTCGACTATTTGGAGCAATTTTATGGGGAATGGGAAGGAAAATTGTAAACGCAAGTCGCTGAAATTTGCCTTGTTTTTGTATCTTCATTCACAATCAAATGTAACCCAAGATGCAACGAAGAAAATTCATCAAAAATGCTGCTGCCACTTCAGCAGCCTTCACCATTGTACCCAGTTTTGTATTAGGAAAAACACATGTACCTCCGAGTGACACCCTCTATGTAGGCGCTTTTGGCGTTGGGGGTCGTGGTAGTGGTGTGATTCGTGGGCTGCATGAAACGGGAAAGGTAAAATTCGTTGCCATGTGCGATGTTGATGACCGTAGGGCCGAACAAACCTATAAGGCCTTTAAAAAGGTACCCCGATATAAAGATTTTAGAAAAGTTTTTGATGCCCACCTTAATGATATGGATGCGGTAATGGTAGCCACACCCGATCATACCCACGCATCCATTGCCTTGCCCTTTATGCGGGAGAAAAAGCATGCCTATGTTGAAAAACCTTTGACCCATAACATTCACGAAGCGCGATTAATGACCCAAGTGGCTGCCGAAAATGGCATTGTCACCCAAATGGGAAATCAGGGGGCTTCAAGCGACGACAGCCGCATTGCTCGCGAATGGGTCGAAAGTGGGGTTATTGGAAAGGTACACACCATCGATTGTTGGACGAATCGACCTGTATGGCCCCAAGGCGTACCTACGCCAGCCGAAAAGCAAGCTGTACCGGATGGCTTGGATTGGGACCTTTGGTTGGGCCCCGCTGCCATGCGTGATTACAATGCTGCTTACCTGCCCTTCAAATGGCGCGGATGGTGGGATTTTGGTACCGGTGCACTTGGTGATATGGGTTGCCATATTATGGAAACCCCGTTTAGCGTACTTGATCTAGGCTATCCGACAGAAGCTGAAGCCAGCTGTACCACCGTGTGGGTTGGTGATTTTGTAGAGGCCAATTATGCCCCTTCTTGCCCGCCTTCCTCTAAAATACATTTGAAGTTCGAACACGAACACCATGGGGATATTCAATTGAACTGGTACGATGGTGGCTTAAAACCTGACCTGCCAGATGAATTAAAAGATAATGAAACGGTAGGTGATGGCGGTGGAGGTACCGTGATGTATGGAGATCGTGGCACCTTAATTTTTGACACCTACTCAAGAAACGCCCGTTTCTTACCTTCTGAATTAAAAGACATTTACAAATCGCCCACACCTAAATATCCGCGGGTAGCCAATGGTATGAACGGCCATATTGCCAATTTTGTGGATGGTTGTCTTAAAGGGGATGCCACCTCATCTGATTTTGCCAAAGCAGGCCCTTTGACCGAAACGGTCTTGATGGGGAATTTGGCAGTCAAGGCCTACCAATATATGGTCTTGCAAGAGGGTAAAAAAGTTGGCGATTGGGCACCTTATGATTACCCAGGTCGTCGTAAACTTAAGTGGGATGGTGCAAACATGAAGATTACGAATTATGATAAGGCCAACGAATGGGTGACCCGTAATTATCGCAAAGGTTGGGAATTGACCTAATCTAAAATATCTATTCCGCGTATAAAATAAGTATAGATCATATGATCTATACGCCATTGTTGGCAGTAATTTAAATTCATAAGTGGATAAATACGATAAGGAAATTTTTTTCGAGTATCTATGGAAAGTGATTAATTACTTCTACTGGATTCTTATAATAGCTTCTGTCTTTGTCGGAATTAGGGCTTTGATTTATGTTCTTGAAGGAATGATTGACTCAGAAACTAGCAAAAGCGGATTAATAAAAGTTTCAACTTTTATCGTTGTTTACGTGCTCGCCAGAAATCTGATTAAACCCTACTTCATGAAAAAAATGAATAAATCTTGAGTCAAATGTGGACTGAATTAGTTCTGGACAAGTATGTCATAAAATCAACAGGAGCAGAGGGAGGACACCGGTATATTTCGACCGAAATTGAGTTTGAGGGTAAATTAAAAAGACTGACTATTCTATTCGCCAGCAAATCGGATGAAAATAAACTAAAAAAAGGTGGGCTAATAAAAGTAAAGGGAGAGCTGCAAAATGATGGGGAAGAATATGATTTGATAATGAATAATGCAACTCTTGAAAAATAAAAACTACTGCCAACATTGGCTATAATTCAATGTGGTTTTGTACCACATTAATATTGGATTATTATGAAAACAAAAATCATTGCACTTACATTGATGTGTTTATGCACTCATTTATTTGGGCAAAAGCCAAGAGCCAGAGATTTGGGTGTGCCCTTTTATGGTAATCCAGGAAAACTTAATTCGATTACCGATGTGGAAGGTGTTGAAGTAGGCTATTCTACTATAATTATGGGACAAGGCAAAAATGTTATTGGTGAAGGACCCGTTCGAACTGGAGTAACGGCAATATTTCCAAGAGGAAAAGCAAGCAAGTTCAGCCCGGTATTTGCAAATTGGTATAGTCTAAATGGGAATGGAGAGATGACGGGAACTACTTGGGTGACCGAATCAGGATTTCTTGAAACTCCCTTGATGATAACAAATACCAACAGTGTGGGTGCCGTAAGGCAAGCTGTCTTAAAATGGTTTGTTGAAACGAATTGGTATAAGGGTGAGGATTGGTGGTATACCTATCCCGTTGTTGGCGAAACCTATGACGGTTTTTTGAATGACATTTATGGTTTTCACGTAAAAGAAACCCATGTTTTAGAGGCAATAAATAATGCCTCCACTGGTAAAATACAAGAAGGAAATGTTGGTGGTGGTACCGGAATGATGTGTCTTGGGTTTAAGGGCGGTACCGGGACTGCTTCACGAGTTTTTAAAATTCAGGATTCGACCTATACACTGGGCGCATTGGTACAAGCCAATTTTGGATTTAAAGATAATCTCAGCATAGCCGGTGTGCCTGTAGGAAGGGAATTAAAGGATACGCTTAATTATGAGTTAAAAAAACCACCTAAATCAAACAGGCAAGAAGGTGATGGGTCTATAATTGTGGTTATAGCAACGGATGCCCCCTTACTGCCTCATCAATTAAAAAGAGTGGCACAGCGAGTACCACTGGGCATCGCAAAAGTTGGGGGAATAGGTTCTAACGGGTCCGGTGATATTTTTATCGCCTTTTCAACGGCGAATGAAAAAGCCTTTAGCCGAACAAAAAATGTCACTACCGAAAGTCTATCCAATGATCAAATCAATTGGGTTTTTCAAAGTACAGTACAAGCTGTTGAAGAGGCAATTATAAATGCTATGGTGGCGGCAGAGGATATGGAAGGAATCAATGGAAATAAAGCCTATGCCATTCCTCATGATTTACTCGTAAAAACCCTTAAAAGATACAATCGAATAAATAATTGAGTTTTCTCAGCTCTTTCATGACATATTGCTTAATAATAGCACTATAGCTTTCGCTTTAAATGGCGTTTTACCAGCTCATTTTGGGTAAGGGCAATTGCTTGTTGTAGCGCTGTTTGCTGATCATTCACACCAAGTTCTTGCAAAAGCTCCGCCTTGATGGCGTAAAACAGGCCCACCTTATGGTAGTCAAAATCCGTGGTCAAAGCCTCCAATTCATCCAAGGCCTTTTGTGCTCCTTTTGCATAGTGTACAGCTACGATGCGATTTAATTTTGTCATGGGTGAAGGCCGGTTTTGTACTTGCAGGTCATACAGTCTTAAAATGGCAAGCCAATTGGTCTCCCTAAATGTGGAAGCCCTACAATGTTCGTAAGACACCGCCGCCTCAAAAAGATAATTGCTGGGGGTTGCGGTATGGGTCTGGGCCTTTTTTAGATGCTGTAAGCCGATTTGGATCAATTCTTGATCGTATAACGAACGATCATGCCAATCGAGACTCACCAATTCGCCTTTGTCATCGATTCGGGCATTGAAACGGGCGCAATGAAAACACATCAGCGCAATCAAGGCGTCCAGATTGGGGTGTTTGCAATAGTCATTTTCCTGCAAGAGCAGCGCCAATCGCAGCGCCTCATAACAGATATCCCGCTTTAAAATTTGGGAACCTATGGTAGTGGCATAGCCTTCGGAAAAGATCAAATAAATAACTCGCAAGACCACAAAAAGTCGCGATTGCAAGCCCATTTCGGCAGGCACCTTTAAAAATTGTACCGTATCCTTGAATTTTTTCTTGGCACGTGTAAAGGCCTTGGCAATGGTTTCTTCTTTTTTCAATAAAGCCTCAGACAGCTCTTTGTTACTAAAACCCCCGATTAATTTTAAACTGAGCACCAATTGGTATTCTTCCGAAAGTTTGGGATCGCAACAGGCAAAAATCATTTGCAGTTGACTGTCGGAAATCTCATTCTTCAACATCATTTCCAACTGCTTTCCGCTGTCTTCTTTGGTAGAAATTTCGACATCTTGGCTTATTTTCTTTTTTCTTCGTAATACGTCAATCATGCCGTTACGCGCAACTTTCAATAACCATGCTGTTGGATTATCTGGAATTGCCTTGTACCCCCAAACTTTCATGGCCTTGATAAAGGTTTCCTGAACTACATCTTCAACATCCTCAATGTGGTTTGTGCCAAACCGTTTGGTCAATAGGGCAACCACCTTGGCATATTCATTTCGAAAAAGATGGTCAAGTTGTTGATCCATACAGTTTTTTGCTTCTTGCATGTAAATGAAAAAAGCCCGGGTTCCCCCAGGCTGTTTCAGTACTATTTTTAGTGGCCTTCCATATCCACGATTTCACGTATCTCCACCACACTGCCTTCATAGTCAAAAATAGGGCAGGTCTTTGAGATTTCGGTGGCTTCATCCAGATCCTTGGCCGAAACAATAAGATATCCACCCACTAATTCAGCTCCCTCTGCGTAGGGACCATTGGTGATTACCTCACCCCTGTTTTCCACAACACGACCATCCGCTGCCAAGGGGAGACCATCCAATAGCTTTCCTTTTTCTTGAAGCTCCCCCATCCACTTTCCCCATACCTGCATATGGGCCTGCTTTTCTTCTTGGGAGAGTTTGTTGTAGTTCTCGTCTCCTCCTCTAAATAAATACAAAAAATTACTCATGCCATTTCTTTTATGTTCGCTTATTCGAACGGTTACTAGAATTGTTTTCGATATAGTGACGAGCATCCTTGCCCTTTTTGGACAAGTTCCCTTAAAAATATTTAAAATAATTTCATCTGACCCTCTTTGAACTGCTCATGCAAATCCATTCTTAACTCAGGAAACGAACGGTCCGAAAAGTACTTTTTTCGGGCCAATTGTGCCATTTGATGAATTTGCTCCGCCACCTTGCCCTCCCCTCTGTTACGGATTCCAAATCGGCTATCATTAATAGTCCCCCCATGGCATTCTTGGATCAGGTGCAATACTTTTTCAGCTCGGTTGGGCATGGCTTTTCTGATCCAATCTGTAAATAGTTGCCCTATGGCTCCGTTCAACCTGACCACCGTATATCCAAAAGAGAGCGCTCCGTTTTCAGCAACTGCTTTTGCCAATTTTAGGAGCTCGTGACTATTGATTCCCGGTATCATGGGAGCCAACATGGCATTCACCGGAATTCCGTTATCAGCTAGTGTTTTTATCGTTTTAAGACGTCTATTTATGGTGGCCGTTCGTGGTTCCAACAACCTTCTAGTATGCTCTGACAAAGAGGTAATCGATATGTTAACACCTACCAATTGGTTTTCATTGAGGCGCTTGAGCACATCCATATCGTGAAGTATCCAAGCGTTTTTGGTAATGATCCCTACCGGGTGTCGGTATTTGTAAAAAACCTCCAAGCAGGCCCTCGTGATCCGATACTTTTGTTCCGCGGGTTGATAGCAATCGGTGTTCCCAGACATCACAATGGTGGCCGCCTTCCAACTTTTCTTTTTCAATTGTTTTTCAAGCAGTTCAGGGGCATCCTTCTTAACCAATATTTTACGTTCAAAATCAAGGCCGGCACTATATCCCCAAAATTCGTGGGCGTTACGGGCATAACAATAAACACAACCATGCTCACAGCCCTGATACGGATTCATGGAGTAGGGCATCCGAACATCGGGACTGGTCACCTTGTTCACTAGGGTCTTGGGAAAAATGGGGATGTATTGGGTTCTATTGGTTTCGGGTTCCTCCCCATGAAGTCGACAAAACTCAAGAAAATCGTCACGCATCTCATACACATCCTTCAAAAAGCGGTTGTGCACATTCTTTTGGGCACCACGCCCTTTTAAATAGTCTTCAGAATTCAATGAATGGGATTTATTCCAAATTTATGGAATATATCCTATTAATTCATGCGATTGTTAAAAAGTATGTTGATTCTAATGGCCCTAAAAACTGCTTAAAAAACAGTCGAATTATTGGGGTTCCAATACGATCTGCCCAGAATTACCAAAAACCAAAATCAGATTTTGACTGTCAAAGCTAAAGCCAAACTGGGCCTGGGTAGAGTTGGGTACAATGGCCTCGGAAATGGCCTCGTAAAAAACGCCTGCAAAAGGAGTGTCAGCCACTTCTGTGGTGGTAAACTCCAACATGGTCAGCGTCGATTGATTCACTTCATAACGACCGCTAAATGAATTCACAGAGGTGCTTCCGGAAAAGGTACCGCCAGATTCCATGGTCATCGAAATTGTTTCATCACTTGGAGAGCGCTGCGTTAGTGTCTGATCTGAAACCAAGACTTCCAGAACACGCCATGTGCCCAAAAGGGGACTGTTGTTCGAATCGTTATCATCGGAATTGCTGCACGAAAGCACAAGGGTCGAACCTAGGATCAAGGCGAATAGGTTATTTAGTGTTCTTTTCATTGGGGAATTATTTAGGGTTCTATTTAAAAGCAACCTTGACCAGCTGTTTCTTATTGCCGCGCTTGGCATAGAACAATAACTGATCATCTTTTTTGTCTTTCAAGGGCATCGATACCATTAATGGCAATCGTGCTTCCTCTGCTCCAATTACCTGTTCATAATCCATTTTGCCGTTCTCGTCCAATGAAATCATGAACACATTTCGGTTTCTGCTCAATCCTTGCTTAAAGATCAAACGCTCGTTGTTGATCAATTGAGGATTGTCTGCGGCCGTGCAAATGAAAAAGTAGGTTTTACCATTTTTACAATAGGCAGAGTAAGACGCATAGGCCCCATCACCTTGGGTTACCTCAGCCTTATTTATGTTTCGGGCCCACACCATTTCACCTTGGGCATTAAGCTTCACACTCACAATATCGTTGTGGTGGTAACGATCTACCTTGATGCGCTGACCGGCTCCCGTGCTGTGTATACTATGGGTTACGAAGTATTCTTCAGCATTAAAAAACAATTCTTTTTCCGGTGTGATATTCACACTTTTGAAAACCAAGTTCTTGATGATCTTATCCTCCTCACGTCCGAATTTATCATCCATAAACTGAGACGTGAACGGACTGTATTTTTTTGATTGGACCGATAGGCTGGCAGGGTCCAGTTCAAAATAGGAAATTCCATTGTAGCGGTTGTCCTTTCTGTCTGCATAAAAACCAGCACACAACAATTTACCGTCATTCAAAATAGGATATAGGCCTTCTGAATATTTGCCAGGATCGTCAAACGACTGGGTTTTAATACCCGATGTTGTAATGCGGATCATTTCATATTGAAATTTTCGCTCATCGATACGAAAACGTTTCTTTTTGAAATATGCCTTGCCCGTAATATATATCTCGTCTAAGTTTTTTGACATGGCCACATTCTCAAAAGCGTAGTTTTTTTCTTCGATTTCATTTGAAAAATCAAACTCGCCCCGTTTGTTCAAAGAATCGTCGAATAGGTGGATGGTATGTTTGTTGCTTTTGCCCTTTTTGTGATGGGTGCTGATGATAAACCCACTTTTCTCCTGATTAAACAGCATGGTGGTCGAAAAGCCATTCGAGAAATCACGGTTGTAATAGTTCTTGCCAAAGGCCCCGTTGACTGCTTTGGACTGAATGGTCAAGAGTTTTCGGGCTTCGAAATTGAAATATTCAATCGGACTTGAATGTGCCCAATATTCGTATTGCTCGCGATCAAAATCATAATTCAAAAACAACAGGTTCAACCTTCCATTTTTGAAGAAGCCATCAACAAACTGCAATCCCTTCAACTTATAGTTGTATTCTCCAACGAGTTCTAAATCGCTGTTGTAATGTTCTATGAAATAGCCCTTGGGTTTTAAGATAAGACCTTGAAAATAGGAGCGAACCAAAATATAACCCCCTGAACCATCATCATCAATAACCAAAAGGTTGGAGTAACGGTAGCGGTCACTGAATTTTTCGCCAAAATCATAGGATACAGGCATTTTTTGCGCATAGGTAAAAATGCCCATGAAGCATACTACGAATAGTACTAATCGTGAATTCATAAAAGCAGGTTTGGTTATACCGTGCTAAGAACCGGGGAAATTGGCTTTTCTTTTTTCGAGAAAGGCCGTTGTGCCTTCTTTAAAATCATCGGTGCCGAAACAAGCGCCAAAAGCATCAATTTCAGCGGCATAGCCATTAATATTATACCTATAACCAGCATTTACCGCATTTATTGCCCGTTTTAAGGCCGTTGGGGAATTATTCGATATACTGCTTGCCAGCTTGGTACAAAGTGGAAGCAATTCTTCTTGAGGAACCACATGATTTACCAAACCATAGGCCAAGGCCTTTTCGGCTGTAATCATGTTTGCGGTCAAAATCATTTCCATGGCCCGGCCCTTTCCCACCAACTGCGGAAGCCGTTGGGTACCGCCATAACCAGGAATCAAGCCTAAGGTAGTTTCTGGCAAGCCCATTTTAGCATGATCACTGGCTACCCTAAAATGACAGGCCATGGCCAGTTCAAGACCCCCCCCCAAGGCGAATCCGTTTACAGCGGCGATGACCGGTGTTGCAAGGTTTTCAACAAAATCAAAAAGCAGTTGCTGCCCTTGAGCTGCAAGTTGCTCACCTTGTGAAACATCAAAATCAGCAAATTCTGAAATATCGGCACCGGCTACGAAGGCCTTTTCACCGCTCCCGGTAATAATGATGGCCTTGATTTCATTGGCCTCGTCCAATTCACCAAAGGCGTTATGAAGTTCTTCAATCGTTCGCTTATTGAGCGCATTAAGTTTTTTAGGCCTATCAATGGTAATTACAGCGATGCTTCCTTCTTCTTCTATATAGATGTTTTCGTAATTCATAGTCAGTTGTTTTGTTCTTTTGGAAATTTGATGGTGAACACGGTACCCTTGCCCAATTGCGAGGTAAAATCAATGGTTCCGCCATAATTTTCAACAATATTCTTTACCATGCCCAATCCTAGACCCATGCCGCTATTTTTCGTGGTAAACTTGGGTTCAAAAATCTTATCTGTGAACTCATCGGCAATGCCCACCCCGTTATCGGCCACCGATATTTTGACCTGCTCCCCTTCGGAGGTAACGGATACCAAAATACGCGGACTTTCCACGTCAGGAACGGCTTGAATGGCATTCATTACCACATTGGTCACCACACGAATCAACTGCGTGCGATCTAACTTGGCTATAATTTCGTCTTCATCGGCAATGAAGTGCACATAAGGTTCATGAAAAATGTCCAAAGCCAATTTTACCACCTTGACCACATTCAAGGTTTCCTTTTGTTGTGCCGGCATGCTCGCAAAATTTGAAAAGGCCGATGCGATATTGCTCATGGCATCAATTTGTTGGATCAGGCTGTTTGAGAACTCCTTTACCTTATTTTGGGCTTTGGGATCTGAGGGGTCAAATTTTCGATCAAAACTTTGCACGGTCAACCGCATGGGCGTCAAGGGGTTCTTGATCTCATGGGCCACTTGTTTCGCCATTTCGCGCCATGCCTGTTCACGTTCACTGCGTGCCAATTTAACGGCACTTTCTTCAAGTTCGTCAATCATGACATTGTACGAATTGACCAACTTCCCTATTTCTCCACTGGGATCATCCAAATGAATTTTTTCATTTCTTTTGGTAAAATCGGTCTGATTCAATTTATCAGAAATCGCTTGCAGCGAACGCGTGATGTATTTTGAGATGAAATAGGCCAAGAATATGGCCGCAAGAAGCATGAGCACATAAACCCCGGCCAAGCGGATCAAAAATTCACGCAGCTCCATATTATTGAACGAATTGTCCTCATAATAGGGCAAATTCATGATGCCAATGGGTTTAAACTTGGGGTCGGTGATGTAATTGTAAGAAGCTTGGTAATTGAAGCCCGCCGTTGATTTTTCTTCAATATATCGCCGTTCAGCACTCTCATAAAGACTGTTCAGCACCTCCGCATCCAAACAATTGGAAACGGAGTCTGCTTCAAAGGCCGGCTTGGTACTTTTGATCAACTCTCCTTCAAGATCATAGATGTTGAACGATACATTTTGCACATCGGCTATCTTATAGATTTCATCCCTAAAAATGTGCTCAAGATTTTCTGTGGTGGGTTCATAGGTGGTCTCACGAAGCACATAACTGATACTTTGAAGTATTTGTTCTTCCTTTCGCTCCAATCTATTTTGATGGTAATCCTTGGATTGCTCCCGATATTGATAGATGGTCACTCCGGCAATGAGCACCGAGGCAATAACGACCAATAGAATCATGGTCAAAAAAATACGTGTGCGAAGGGAAAACTTTCTCAACCCATGGGAATTTGGAATTAAAGGTAACAATAATCAGGCCAAGGCGACAACCGTCAAGCCTCTGGATTCTTGTTTCGAATTCGCCTGTACAATCGAATGCCCAATAACAGCAAAACCGCGAGTACCACAATTCCGACGACCCCATAAATCCAATTGGTGGCGCTCTTTAAAACCGCCAAAAAAACAATGGCAAATAGAAGTATGGTTGTTGCTTCATTCCATAACCTCATAAAACGAGAGGTATACGCCACCTTGTCTTGTTGCAATTGTCTAAAAATTTGATGGCATTTGAAGTGATAGGCAAAAAGCAATGCCACAAAACCCAATTTGATCTGCATCCAAGGTTGGTATATCAAACCCGAATTTAAATGCAACATGACAAGCGCAAATAGCGTGCATAAAATAGCTGAGGGCCATGCGATAATAAACCACAGTCTTTTGGTCATGAGTTTTAATTGGCCTGTCAAGATATCCTTCTCGGGTGCTGGCCTGTCATTGGCCTCAATATGGTAAATAAACAATCGTGGGATGTAAAATAGTGCAGCGAACCAAGTGACCACAAAAATGAGGTGCAAGGCTTTTATATAGTTATAATACTCCAATGGAATGACAATTGTATGCTACTGGTTGATGACAAAATTAAGCAATGAAACTGCCATCAACCAGTAACTTCAAACTAAATTCTTAGGGCCCCAATTCCGGCGTCCCAAAGTTTCTTATTGTAATCGGGTATAGTTGTTTTTATCAATGTATTTGCCCTTTGCTTTAGTGAAGACCATTGGGCATCAAGTTCTGCTTTGCGATCTTTGGAGGGTTGATTTACTCTCGGAATCGTACTGTTCGTTGCATCGATCAAAAAGAGGTATTCTGCCGTAAACTTATTTGGGAAATTCTCAACATCATCGTAGGCCTTTGACTTTCGTTGGATCATCTCTTTATCCCAAGCATCCAATTGTACCAACAACTGCTTTCCTTCCGCTTTTAAAGTCTCATCGGCCATATCCTTAAGCACTCTATTGATTTGGGCCTGTACTTTGTACAAAGAATTCACCGTATTGTGCATTTCTGTTAACCGTTGTTCCATATCGGTCATTATTGTATGGTATTCGGCATACTGTGCTGGGGTTGTTTTATAGGTTGGCATCGCCACTATTTTAACTTCCACAGTTTGGACATTTTCTCCTGCTTTAAGGCGTATGGTATAGGTTCCCGGAGGAACAACGTGACCGCTGAATCTTGACTCGATATAGGCGCCCGGAATTCCGGGTAAAATTGGTGTTTTCATATCCCAGACAAAACGGTTCAAGCCTTCTTTCTTGGAAAGTGTGGGCGCTGGTCGGGGTCCTCCACCATTGTGGGGTATATAGTTTTTATCCTTTTCAGAGGAAAAGCTTCGTACCGTCTTGCCCGAAGTATCCAAAATATCCATGGTCAGGGGTATAGAATCACCCAATTTGGGAAGCTCGTAATAGAGCACCACGCCGTTTGCCGGGTTGACCCCTGACAAGGTATTCATACCATTAAAATTGTCGGTTTTTCCACTCATTTGACTGTACCATAAACCATTCATTGCATCATTTGGACGATACAACTTCATTCCTTTTTGGGCCGGGTCATATTGCGAAAGCATAGCCAGATCATCCAGTATCCAAAATGCCCTACCAGAAGTGGCCACAATCAAATCACCTTCATGTATTTTGATATCCGTTATCGGTGCCTTGGGAAGATTCAATTGAAAGGACTTCCAACTTTTTCCTCCGTTCCATGAGAGGTATAATCCTTTTTCGGTGCCGGCATAAAGCAAGTCTTTTCGCCAAGGATCTTCACGCACCACACGCGTAAAGGCTCCCATAGGGATACCCGTATTGATACGCACCCATGATTGCCCATAATCGGTGCTTTTATAGATGGCCGGGGTATGGTCATTGAATTTATATTTGGTTGTGGCGATGTATACCGTAGCCTTGTCATGAGGCGAGACCTCGATCGCATTCACCAGGGATTCGCCTAAGTTTTTAGGGGTGATATTTTGCCAGCTTGCGCCATTGTCTTTGGTAATATGCACATACCCATCATCACTGCCGGTATAAAAGACCCCTGCTTCATGGGGTGATTCCAATACGTAGGCCAAGGTCCCATAGTTTTCGGCTCCAACGGCCTCATTGGTATACGGCCCACCGCCATTTCCCTGTTTGGCATCAATGTCACGCGTCAAATCTGGAGACATCTCTTCCCAGGTCACCCCCATATCACGGGTTCGCAACACTAGCTGAGCGCCGTGATAAAAGGTGTTTTCCTCATGTTGTGAACGAAGTGTAGGCGCATTCCAATTGTACAGATACTTCATGTTTCGCGCTTCACGCCCCAGGTACTGAATAGGCGCTGCCATGACCTGGGTGGTGGCCTTCGATTCCATATCCAAAACATTGATTGTGCCCAAATAGCTTCCCCCCATAACATATCTTGGGTTATCGGGGTCAAAAGCCAAAAAGGCGCTTTCGCCTCCTGCGGAGGGGCTAAAATCAGAAATCGTAATGCCGCCACGACCTACAGACATATTGGCAACCATGGCAGAAGAATAATCTTGCTGACCTGCATAAATATTATAAGGAAACAGATTGTCGGTGTTGATTCGGTAAAATTGTCCTGTTGGCATATTGACCTGAGAGGACCATGTTTTACCAAAATCAAAACTTACCGCAGCACCACCATCATTGGCAATCACCATATTTCTATTGTTGTTGGGATTGATCCATAAATCGTGGAAATCACCATGGGTACCTGAAAGGCGTTTCCATGTTTTACCTCCATCTTCAGACCGCAAAGCCGGCGCACTCAATACGTACACCACATCTTCATCTGTTGGGTCGGTGAAAACTTCAATGTAATACCAAGCCCGTTGGGTCAAACGATTGTCACCACTAACCATGCGCCATGTTTTTCCGGCATTGTTTGACACGAAAAGTCCACCTTTATCTTGGTTGCTATCACTTTCAATAAGGGCAAATACTTTATTTGAGTTGGCAGGACTCACCGAAATGGCCATCTTTCCCTTTTCTTTGGGCAATCCTGTGGTCATCTCTGTCCATGTTTCGCCCGCATCGGTCGATTTGTAGAGTCCACTCCCTTTACCCCCACTGATTACCTTATTGGGTTTTCGCTGATGTTCCCACATCGCCGCATACATAATTTCTGGGTAGTTGGCATCCATTGAAAGTTCGGAACAGCCTGTCAAACTATTTACAAAAAGGGTGTTTTTCCAGGTTTTTCCCCCATCGATGGATTTGTATATTCCGCGTTCTTTGTTTGGTCCATACAACTGCCCTTGGGCCGCCACATATACAATATCAGGATTTGTGGGATGGATGATAATTCTTGAAATGTGATGGGTTGCAGCCAATCCCATATGCTTCCATGTTTTACCTGCGTCGGTTGATTTATAAACCCCATCGCCATAAGAGGTCATTACACCTCGGGGGGCATGTTCTCCCATACCTACATACACAATATTGGGGTTGTGCGTTGAAACGGCGACTGCTCCTACAGAGCCCATTTCAAAAAATCCGTCAGAAATATTATTCCAGCGTTGCCCCGCATCTTCGGTTTTCCATAAACCGCCCCCTGTGGTTCCCATATAATAGGTCATTGGATCATCCACCACACCGGATGCCGATACCGATCTTCCCCCTCTAAAGGGACCAATATTTCGAAATTTTAAGGGCTTGAAATATTCTTCCGCTGTTTGTGCAACAGCCATTGCCCCCCATGTCAGGGTAGCAATTATAAACAGTTTTTTCATCGCTTTGTATTAGTCTTCTAATGATAAATAATCCAATCCCAATTGGTTGAATTCTGCGTTAAAGGCTTTCATTTCCTCATCGACCAATTTATCAAAGGCAGCCAGCTGGGCATTAATTTTTGTAGTCATTTCATTTTTGACCGCAATGTCTTGCTCGGTGGGTGGAAAATCATCAATACTGACCAGACTGTTCAAGTGTGCCAATTTGTTGGTCAATCGAATCGGAAAATTAAGTGGGTCTTGATTGCTCCTATTTTGGGTTTGGTACAACGCCTTTTCCACCTCGCTAAATCCTTCTTTCATCTTTTTGGCCTTTTCTACCAAATCCTTGGTTGCCTCATTGTCTTTGTACTGCTTGGTAAAAGCATCCAACTTTGCATTGATCTTGCGTATCTTTTTAATGGACTGATGCGCATTATCCACTGTCTCATTAACACTGGAAATAAAATCATACTGCTTTTGCATATCCGCTACGGATACCTCGGCCCTAGGGTCGGGAACAATTTTAAAGTTTTCGGTCTGCGCCGTTCCATTCACATTCAATGAAACTTTATAATTGCCAGGTACCGCTTTGGCGCCGTTCAAATTGGCCCACCAAAGGATCATTCCTTTGAGGCGTTCGGCACCCTTTCCTCGAGTATCCCAATTATGGGTGTTCCCTCCTTTTTCGACCTTTAGCATTTTCTTCCTGTCGGTTGCTTTGGTACTAAAGTTGGCCAAGGTATCGCCTTGGCTTGAAAGGTAGGTCAGTTGTACCGTATCCTTGGCTTTGTCAAAATTCTTCAAATAGAAATGGGTCACGACTCCCGCTGGGTGATTTTGCCCTTCGGTCAAACTAGGATTATCCTTTGACCGTGCCCTACCCTTTGTTCGGTAGGAATCCTTTGGAGCGAAAAGCTTCATTGTTGCACCTGAATCACTTCGATTCAATTGATGCAACACTGTCAAATCATCAATAATCCAGACGCTACGCCCTTGGGTAGCAACCACCAAGTTGTTGTCTTTGATCACCAAATCGGTTATGGGTACAATGGGTAAGTTCAGTTGAAACTGCTCCCAGCTTGCACCGTCATTGAATGAAATGTACATGCCCGTTTCAGTACCAGCATACAACAAGCCTTTTTGTTTTGGATCTTCTCGAACTACTCGTGTAAAGTGTTCCCCTTTTATCCCATTGGTAATTTTGGTCCAAGTTTTACCATAGTCGGTGGTCTTGTACAAATAGGGCGTAAAATCTCCTAGTTTATAGCGCGTTCCAGCCACATAGCAGGTTCCTTCATCAAAGGCTGAAGGCTCCACACTATTGATCATCATCCATTCAGGCATTCCGCTAGGGGTAACATTTTCCCAGTTTTGCCCTCCATCTTGGGTAACATGAACAAGGCCATCATCGCTACCCACCCACATCAATCCTTCTTTTAACGGACTTTCATTAGCGGCAAAAATGGTGCAGTAATATTCAACGCCCGTATTGTCTTGGGTGATGGGTCCTCCGCTGCTAACCAGTTTATCTGGATCATTTCGGGTCAAATCACCACTTAACAATTGCCAGCTTTGCCCTTCATTCGTGCTCATATGCACATGATTGGAAAAGGTATATAGTTTTTTAGGATCGTGCTTACTGAAAATGATAGGGAAATTCCATTGAAAGCGATATTTCATTCCTTCGGCACCATATCCCATGGGGTTATCTGGCCAGACGTTAATACCACGGACCGTTCCCTTTTCGTGATTTACCCGAGATAAGAATCCTCCATAACTACCTCCATAAACGATATCATTATTGGTTGGGTCAACTGCAATATGAGCACTCTCACCACCAGCAGTAGATTCCCAATCATTTTCTCCTATCCCCGCGCCATCGGAACGATGATTCACTCTAATTGTACTATTGTCTTGCTGGGCAACATAAATACGATAGGGGAACGCATTATCTGTAGTTACCCGATAAAACTGGGCCGTAGGTTGGTTATAATACGTGCTCCAAGTCTCTCCGGCATCATAACTTACCTGGGCGCCACCATCGTCGCCAATGATCATACGTTTGCTGTTCTCTGGCGCAATCCACAAATCATGGTGGTCACCATGAGGTGCATTAAAGGTATTGAAGGTTTTTCCGCCATCAGTCGACCTATGGTAACGGACATTCAACACATAGACGACATCTTCATCTTCGGTATCGGCATATACCCGGGTATAATACCATGCCCTTTGACGCAATTTTCGTTCTGAATTCACTTGGGTCCATTTTTTGCCACCATCATCCGAACGGTAAAGCCCCCCTTTTTTCTTGTTTTCGACAATAGCAAAAACACGTTCCGAGTTTACCGGTGAAACAGCCACTCCAATAATGCCCAAGGTGTCTTTCGGAAAGCCTTCATTCTTCGAAATTTCTGTCCAACTTTCGCCGCTATCGGTACTTTTCCAAAGCGCAGAACCGGGTCCACCGCTACTCAGGGAATAGGGGGTTCGTTGCGCACGCCAAGTTGAAGCATAAAGAATTCTTGGATTGTTTGGGTCAAAGGTCAAATCAACCGCACCCGCCTGATCATTGACAAACAAGACTTGTTTCCAATTTTTACCGCCATCGGTACTTTTATAGATACCCCTTTCTTTGGTAGGCTTATAAATATTGCCCAATACAGCGGCATAAACCGTATTGTAATCTGTTGGATGCACACGAATACGCGGAACGTGCCTGCTTTTTTCCAGGCCGGCTTTTTGCCATGTTTTACCTGCGTCTTCGGTTTTCCAAACGCCATAACCGCTAGATACGTTGCCGCGCAAGGTTTTCTCACCACCACCTACATAAATGACGTTGGGATCGCTTTTGGCCACTTCAACGGCACCAATACTACCACCAAAGTAACCGTCAGAAATGTTTTTCCAACTGCGTCCACCGTCCAAGGTTTTCCAAACACCACCACCTGTGGCTCCAAAATAAAACAGATTGGGTTCGCCAGGCACACCGGTTACAGCCGCAGATCGCCCACCTCTAAAGGGACCAACCAATCGGTATTCCAAACTGGAATACAGTTCTGAAGAAATTGTTGGGGCCGCCTGTGATTTTCTTCTTTGGGAATGTCCTGAAATGGTAAAGAAGGACACGGCCAGTACAAGCACACTGGCTTTGGAAAGTAGCATTTTCATGTTTTAGGTTCTTTGAATTAGTCTAGCTCTAAATGTAGTGAAAAAAGGACAATGTTCATTGCTCAATATTTTGTACTTTCAAGCAATTCTTTGCCTTGAAATTTATGAGAAAATCAATCGTCTTTACGGCCATATTACTGTTGATTTTGTCCTGTAAGCACGCTTCAAAAGCAGAAGCAGGGGAAGCCACCAAAGTGGACATGGTAGCACCCTCTTCAGAATGGGTTTATCTCTTTGATGGCACCTCAACCGAAGGATGGCGCGGCTATGAAATGGATGCCCTTCCTCCCGGTTGGACCATAAAGGACAGCACCCTGACTTTTGATACAGCATTGGGGCTTGAACAAGACTACAGCGGCGGTAAAGACATCATTTATGGCGCAGAAGAATTTGACAACTTTGAACTGTATCTCGAATGGAAGTTGCCCGAGGGTGGCAACAGCGGGATTTTTTACCATGTAAAGGAAGGTTATGAAGGTCCACCTGTCGTAGCACCCGAGTACCAACTCATTGACGATGAGAACTATGCCAACATTCATGATTTGACGGCCTACAATTCACAATTCGGGGCCGCGCAACCCGAAGTATTACAAGATTGGCAGAAAACTGGAGCTGATTATGCCATGCATGTCGCAGATGAAACGGAAAAAGTATTGCATCCAGTTGGTGAATGGAACTCTTCAAAAATTGTATTTACCCCCCAAAAAGTAGAACACTGGTTGAATGGCAAGAAACTCTTGGAGTTTACACCATGGTCCGAAGATTGGAACGCCAAGAAAGATTCAGGTAAATGGGACAATGCACCCGATTATGGCAAATTTAAAACAGGCTATATCGCCTTGCAGGACCATGCAAGTCCGATTTGGTTCCGCAATATTAAAATCAAAAAATTATAACCATCAAGAAAATGAACAAAAGAGACTTCCTTAAAAAAAGTGGCATAGGTGCCCTGGGCATGTTGGCCGCACCTGCAGTGCTTCAAGCAAAATCATCTGGCAAGGTCCCTGATGGCAAATTACGTACGGCACATATCGGTGTGGGTAATATGGGTGGGGAAGACTTAAGAGATATTTCCTCACATGCCGAAGTAGAGGTGGTAGCCTTATGCGATGTAGATGCTGTCAACCTCTCTGCGGCCAGAAAAAAGCATCCCGGTGCACGTGTATTTTTTGACTACCGAGTTATGTTAGATGAAATGGCCGATGAAATTGATGCCGTTATTGTGTCGACCCCGGATCACACCCACGCCCCGGCATCACTTTTCGCGATGAACAAAGGCAAGCATGTATATTGCCAAAAACCCCTGACCCACTACGTCTCAGAATCTAGGGAAATGGACAAGGTTGCTCGTGAAAAAGGACTGGTGACCCAAATGGGCATACAGGTTCATTCGTTTTACGACTATATGTTGGCAACCTTATTAATACAAGATGGTATCATTGGCAAGGTGCATACTGTACATGCCTGGAGCCCCAAATCATGGGGGTATAATGGCGCTGTTCCTGAAGGTGAAGATGAGGTGCCCGCCCAGTTGGATTGGAACCTATGGTTGGGTACTTCTGCCAATCGACCTTACAAACGAGGTTATTACCATCCTGGGAATTGGCGAAAATTGGTTGATTATGGTTGTGGCACCTTGGGCGATATGGGCGTGCATATTTTTGACACCCCCTACAATGCACTACAATTAGATGTTCCCCTGACCATCAAAAATGAATGTCGCGAACCCAATGGGTATGGCTTCCCAGAAAACAATGTGGTCACCTATGAATTTCCGGGTACCGAATACACCGGAAAAACCTTGAAGTGGATATGGTACGATGGTCCAGGGATGCCTAAAACACACGAAGACCTCATATTGCCGGGACAAGAAGGAATGGCGGCCAAAAAAAGTACGGCATCCAAAACTGATATTTCCTTAGATGCCAAAGTAGCAGGCGAGGGCCAGCTACCGGAACAAGGCGCCATGTTCGTGGGTACAAAGGGCCGCTTATTGCTACCGCATTTTATGCAATTGCCCCGCAAGATTAAAAATGGAAAATATGTAGATATTTCCAAGGATATTGAGAAGCTTACCAAACAATATAATTTAAGCGAGCCTTCCAGAAATTATGCTGCTGATGCACCTAAACACTATCATCAATTTGTAGATGCCTGTTTGGGCAAGGACAAATGCTCAGCTCCCTTTTCCTACGCCGCACGCCTGACAGAAACCATATTATTGGGTGTTATCGCAGGGCGTTTCCCCAATCAAACGTTACATTGGGATGCCGCATCAGCAAAGTTTGCCGAAGAAGAAGCAAATCAATATCTCACAGGAAATTACAGAGATTTCTAAAGCAAAAAACCCTTGGTGTTGTGCCAAGGGTTTTCTTTTGCGTTAAAATTGGATTACCTCAAACCCAGTTCCTTCTTACGCTCCTGTAATATTTTATAAACATCGATTTTTTGTCCTTCCTGTATATCTGGGCCGACTGTAAAAAGTACGTATCGTTTCCCTTTATGTCGAAAAAGCAATTCCTGTCCCAGTGCTAAATCGACCCCACTATTCGAATTCGGTGACAAATTTGGGTTCATCACATTTGGAATAATAAGGGGAATAGGTTTCGAACTGTTATTCACCAACGTAAAACTTATGTTACCCGCATTGCCTAATGCAACTTTTGCGGCGTCTAACGCCTTAAATGAGATGGAAAGATTGGCCATTTTATTTGAGGTGTTCATAAATACAATTTTCGATGCGTCTTCTACCATTACCTCAACCTTACCCGTGGGGCCGAGTCCAAACCCGCGCACAAATTCTCCGTTTTCCTTTGAGACCACTTTGACTTCCAAGCCCTTGCTCATCTTGTTTTTTAACTCCAATTCATACATTTCATACCCCACATAGTCTAATTCCAATGAAGATTTCGGTGGAATTTGAAGATCTGATTTTTGCGCAATTGTTACTCCCATAGCAAGCATAAAAAGTGACATGAATACTACTGTTGTTTTTCTCATGATTTTAAGTTTTAAAATTAATAATGAAGCAAAGGTGGAGGAATCACAACCAGCCAACGACTCATTTTAAATAAAGGCGTCTCAAATTATTTGAGACCTTGTTAGGTAAGGGATTGCAAGTATTCGGAGGGGGTCAATCGCACCTCTTTTTTAAAGACTCGATTAAAGGTTGCCTTGCTATTAAAGCCGCAATCAAAAGCAATTCCTACCAACGACATTCGCGTATGGTCTCCTTTTTTTAATCTTTCCTTAAACTGCTCAATTCGATATGAATTCACAAAATCATTAAAATTCATTCCGAATCCTAAATTGATCAATTCAGAAACCTCCATTCGGTTTAAGGACATTCGCTCAGAAAGTTGGGCAAGATTCAGTTCTGGGTCGAGAAAGAGTTTTTCATTTTGAAAAAGTGAATTGATTGCACCTTTTTTATCTTCAAATGCCTTGTCTTTCGATGCAAGCTCGCTACGGCCCCTATCGATTTTTGACACTTCAAAATCTTTCAAAAAACCAAAGTCCGTGAAATAGCCCTTTACCCCGAAATACAGTAAGGCCAAGGCCGAGAAAAATTGAATCCACCACTTCTGCGTCCAGCTCATTTCGAAGATGTTCGAATCGACATAATCTTGAACTATCCCATATAAAAAGATAAAGGAGTAAATGAATAAAAAAGTTTGGATCCAGTTTAGTTCTTTTTTGGTGGTATTTGAAAAGAACTGCTTGATGTCATTTTTGTATTGATAAAACAGTTGAAAGGAGAATGCAAGGTACAATAGCATCTGGGCGGTTGAGAAAACAGAGACTACCGGACTCATATAGGGCCACTGAAAATTCACCACCAAATAGCCATTCTGAATGTCGTCAAAACCGGGTTGTTGCGAATCGTAAATTAATATCATCATTTTCAACAGAAAGAAAACGATCCAGGGTAAGGCGTGCCAAAAGTGTTTCCTTTTCAATGTAAAGACGGGATTAAGTACACTTCTAACATAAAAGTAGATTAGAGGGGCCATTAGCATATCCATGCTTACCAAATAGTAGTTGATTTTGGTGTTTCTGTACACGTCGTACCAATTCATAAAACCAATGGTGTAGGTGGTTCGATGATAGCAAAGAATCAACAAAATGCAGGTTAGCAAAATATCGGGCAACAATCTTTTTTTCAGGTACCTACGATACAAGAGAATCGCCAATAACAAGCCCTGCAACCCAAGTATGAGTAGCGGGGTACTAAAACTGTTGAAATCTGGAAAGCTTTGCAATAGAAAAGGATGCATAAGATTATTTCGTACGCTTAAATATATTTATTTATCAGCAGTCAGGAAACCCTTTTTATTCATACTTTAAAGGAGTAAAACCACGACTATGAAATACTGTTTTTTATCCCTTGTTATCTTCTTGTTTTCTTGTCATCATCAACCTAATGGCGAAGCCACTATCGGAAAGGTTGCATTGAAAAAGTCCTTTATTGCTCCAGGCCCAGGCTATTCTCAGGCCGTTGTGACAGAAGCCAATGGTATTAAAACAATTTATATTTCTGGGCAAGTGGGTACTGGGGCTACTTTTGAGGAGCAGTTTCGCGATGCCTTGGGAAAGCTCTTCATGACCCTTGAAAATTCTGGAGCTTCATTTGATGATGTGGTCAAATACAACACCTATATCGTTGGGTATCAACCCGCCTATCTAGACACCTTTAGAAGGGTACGAAAAGAGCTTCTAGGTGATAAAGATATGCCCGCCAGCACTTTGGTTGGGGTTGAGGCCTTGGGCCGGCCTGAATGGCGTGTGGAAATTGAGGCAACCGCGGTTCTCACAACCAATTAAACCCTCGCCATGTTGAAACAAACCTTAGTCATACTTGCCATAAGCTGTTCTTTTTCAATAAGCGCCCAAAGTAGAATTCGTGATTTGGGCCTAGAAATCGGCGTGTTAAAACCGGGACCAAATAATGCCATTACCGATGTGGCAGGTGTACAAGTTGGGCATTACACGCTAATCGAGGGGGACAGCATTCGAACAGGAACAACCGCAATACTCCCTCATTCGGGCAACATTTTCCAAGAAAAAGTTCCAGCAGCCATTTATGTGGGTAACGGCTTCGGAAAATTGGCCGGTTCGACCCAGGTAAAGGAATTAGGAAATTTGGAGACCCCAATTGTGTTGACCAATACCCTTAGTGTATCCACGGCCGTAAATGCTTTAATCGGTTATACCCTCGATTTGCCTGAAAATGAAAGCATACGCTCCGTGAATGCGGTGGTCGGCGAAACCAATGATGGCTATCTCAATGATATTCGGGGGCGGCATATCACCCAAAATCATGTGCTACAAGCCCTGGCAAATGCCCAAAACGGACCCATCGCTGAGGGCAATGTAGGAGCTGGAACCGGAACTATTTGTTTTGGTTTTAAAGGTGGTATTGGCACTTCCTCGAGGGTACTTCCTGCGGCTTCGGGCGGGTATACCGTAGGGGTATTGGTGCAAAGTAATTTTGGTGGCGTACTGCAAATTGCGGGTGTTGACGTGGGCAAACAATTGCAGCACTACGCGAATCGTTTTAAGTATTCGCCCGATGGATCATGTATGATGGTCGTTATGACCGATGCCCCCTTGGATGCACGAAATTTGGAACGTTTGGCGAAGCGAGCCATGCTCGGATTGGCAAAAACGGGAGGAATTGCGAGCAACGGAAGTGGAGATTATGTGATTGCCGTTTCCACGGCCAAAGAATGTCGAATTCCCTATCAAAGCAATACCCGAATCCAAAACAATCCTTCCTTGAGAAATGAAGCTATGACCCCTTTATTTTTAGCAACCATTGAGGCTACTGAGGAGGCTATTTTAAACTCACTCTTTACCGCTGAAACAATGACCGGTCATCAAGGTCATACGATCGAGGGCCTGCCAAAAGAGAAGGTGTTGCAAATGCTAAAAAGAGCGAACAAGATAAAAGACTAGGTGTAACAAATGCCCCCAATTTTACACTAATAGAATTACGGGCTAACTGCTTTTTTGTTAGCTTTAGCTGTCAAACTTGAAAACACTAAACTCATGGATATTTTTGGAAAAATAAAAGAAAAGCTCAGCAATGAATTTATTGACATTGTTGAATGGCTCGACTATACAGATGATACCATTGCACATCGTTTTGAGCGATATCAGAATGAAATAAAAAACGGTGCAAAATTGATCGTTCGTGAAGGGCAGACCGCGGTATTTGTCAACGAAGGGCAACTGGCCGATGTGTTCGGCCCGGGCACCTATGATTTGACCACCAAAAACTTACCGATTTTAGCCACCCTAAAAGGTTGGAAATACGGATTCAACTCCCCTTTTAAAGCAGAGGTGTATTTTGTCAACACCCATTTATTTACCGATGAAAAGTGGGGTACCAAAAATCCCATTACATTAAGTGATGAACGTTTTGGCCTGGTCGAAATACGTGCCTTCGGAACCTATGCCTTTCGCATTTCAGATGCTGGCAAATTCATCGTTGATATTGTGGGTACTGACAATAACTTCACCAATTTTGAAATCAACGAACACCTTAAAAGTTTGATCGCCACCCGTTTTACCGATACAGTTGGAGAGGCCAATTTGCCCATTGAGTTGTATGCCGCCAACACAACCGAACTCTCAGATACGTGCAGGGAAGTAATGGCTCCAGAATTTGAAAGTGTAGGTATCGGCTTGGAAAAGTTTTATATCGAAAACGTATCCATGCCCGAAGACCTCAAAAAGGAAATTTTCGAATACAGCCGTATTGACAAATTGGATTTGGACAAGCTTACCAAATTCAAAACAGCCAAGGCTGTCGAAGCTGCCGCAAAAAACGAAGGCGGTACAGCCGGCGCCGGAATGGGCATGGGAATGGGCTTTGTACTCGCACAGCAAATGGGGCAGCAAATGAACCCACAACTCGGCGGACCGCAAGCACCGCAGGCGGGCGCCGCACCACCTCCGATTCCTGTGGCAATTCAGTATTTCTATGCCGTCAACGGAACACAACAGGGGCCCGTAAGTTTTGACCAATTAAAAGCGCTCTTTGCCAATCGGACCATCAATCGAGACAGTTTGGTTTGGAAACAGGGCATGGCCAATTGGACCGCGTTGAATGCGGTGGAAGAGTTAAAATCATTTTTGGGAGGAAATACACCACCACCATTACCCAATTCATAATCAATCCAAAATTGTCATTCCTGTAAGAGCAGGAATCCATAACTAAACGATTCCCGTCATGCGGGAATGACAACATGGAAGAACAGAAGACCCAACAAACCGAGCTAAAAAAACCTTGCATCAATTGTGGGGCTGAGATGAAATACCAACCTGGTACCACAAACATCTCATGCGCCTATTGCGGGCATCAAGAAATAATATCCGTTGATGAACATGGTTTTGAAGAATTGGAACTTTATCCCTATCTCAATGCCATGGGCGCTCAAAAACACAGTGAAGCAGTTTCGATGTTGCATTGCAAGAATTGTGGAGCTACCCAGCATATAGAGGAAAACTACAAGTCGCTTCACTGTGTGTATTGCAGTATGCCGCTGGTGTTGGAAGACCAATACAAAGAGGAATGGATTTTACCCGGTGCCGTTCTTCCATTTCAGATTGATCAAAAGAAGTCGCATCAAATTTTTCAAAAGTGGGTCAAACGCCTTTGGTTTGCTCCAAATAAGTTGAAAAAAGCTGCGCTGGATCCTCAATTTACGAAAGGGCTTTACCTCCCTTATTGGACCTTTGATGCACAACTGCAAGCCACCTATTCTGGGCAGCGCGGCGAGTATTATTATGAAACCAAAAAGGTGCGGGATGCAAAGGGGAAGGTGGTGACGCAGCGTGTTCGAAAAACCCGGTGGTATCCGGCTTCAGGTCAAGTCTCGGGTTTCGTTGATGATACCTTGGTAAAGGCATCAAAGCAACGAAAAGGCCGGGTGCCCAGTCGCATTGCGCGCTGGAATTTAAAATTGCTGCAGCCTTTCAATTCTAATTTTTTAAGGGGATTTGTAACCGAAAAATATACGATTGCCCTAAAACAGGGCCATTTGACCGCCAAGGAAGAGGCCGAAGACATTGCGAGTCGATGGTGCCGGCAAGACATTGGTGGTGACACCCAGCGATTGACCAGTATGAACATGAAACTATCCGATGAAACCTTCAAGCATATTTTGCTCCCGGTCTATATTAGTGCTTATCGCTATAACGGAAAGGAATATAATTTTTTTGTGAATGGCGAAAACGGTTCCATTTCTGGAACAAGACCCTATAGTGCCTGGAAAATATTCTTCACCATTTTGTTTGGGTTGGCAATCATTGGAATTATCATCTTCTTTAGTAAATAACACCTAAGCCTAAAAGTTTTATTTTTAATCCAAATCATTTCCCATGAAACATCTCGTCTATTTTTTTGTACTTATTTCGGTCACAGTTTTCGGGCAACAAGATCCCCTAGAACAAGATAGCGAAGCCATAACGGCAATGCTGAATGCCCAAAAGGAGGCCTGGAACAATTATGATATCGATTCCTTTATGGACGGGTATTGGAAATCTGATGATTTGACGTTTTACGGAAGTGGCGGCGTAATAAAAGGATGGGAAGCCACCTTGGAGCGCTACAAAAAAAGCTATCCTTCCAAGGAACACTTTGGAACCTTGAATTTTGTCTTTAATGAGATTGCTCCTGTTTCAGAAGAGACTTACTACGTCATGGGGGAATATTACCTAACAAGACCTGTGGGGAACACCAATGGCATTTTTATGCTCGTGGTAAAAAAAATAGATGGGGCTTGGAAGGTTATAGCAGACACTTCAGCAAAAGTGAAATAAACAGAATCATGGAGTATAGATTTTTAATGTTTATCCATCTGATAACTGTGGTACCGTGCATAATTCTAGGTGCTTTTGGATTATTGGGAAAAAAAGGAACAAAAATCCATAAAAGCTTGGGCAAAGTATATATGATATTGATGTTTACCACTGCATTGATAACCCTGTTTATGCCTGCACATGTCGGCAATCAATTTCTAGATCATTTTGGATGGATCCATTTATTTAGCTTTCTGACCTTATGGACGGTTCCAACAGCTTATATTGCCATTCGGCAGGGAAAAGTAAAAAAACATCAACAGAAAATGGTGCTCCTATATATTGGTGCAATCGGAATTGCTGGAGGATTTACACTGGCACCTGGTCGCTATTTACATGAACTTTTATTTGGTTAATTGAAAACCAAACAAACGGGTGCTCCCAACTCAAACTGACTGGTATATTCCAAAGAACCGTCAACCGCGTTTCGTCTAAAAACCGTAATATTATTACTACGCTGATTGGCAACCAGCACATAATTGCCATCGGGGCTCAATGCAAAATTACGCGGCCAATCTCCTCGAACCGGCGCTCTTCCCAAAAAGCTAATTTTTCCTGACGCCTTGTCAATTTTAAAAATGACAAGGGTGTTTTCACCGCGATTCGTACCGTATAAAAAGTTACCGTCGGCCGAAAGATGAATATCGGCGCAATAACTGGCATCAGTATAGTCCTTAGCCAGTGTTGATTCAGTTTGAATGGGGTTATAACTTCCTTCATCATCCTGTTGAAAAACCGTTATGGTTGAATTCAATTCATTGATCACATATAAAAAAGACCCATCGGTATTAAACTGAAAATGTCGAGGGCCTGAACCTTCGGGCAATGGAAGGGTTGCTTGTTGCGCAGGCACCCAACCCTGGGATTGTTTGGCATATCGCTTAAGGGCATCCAGACCCAGATCCGCAACAAATAGGCCCTCTTCTGTAAATTCGGCCTTGTGCGCATGTGCAATGCCCGTTGTATCAGCCGGGTTGTGCTGCAGTAGCTGCCGCATTCCCAAACCTCCGTTGTCTGCCAAATCAAAAATGGCCAAATTGCCCCCTGTATAGTTTGCCACGGCCAACTGGCCATTTCCAGAAAGGCTGACATGGCAGGGGTGGGCTCCTCCTGTTCCTTTACTATTTATTGCTTTTAACAGGCCATTTCCCAATTCGAAGGCTGTAACACCGCCGCCCAAACTATCAAAATCGACGGTCTCTTGAACCGCGTACAGGTGCTTTCTGTCTTTTGACAAGGCCAAAAAAGAAGGGTTCGGAAGAATGGCCTTTAATTCCAAGGAATCCAAAACTCCCTTTTCTGGATCGAATTGTAAGGAATAAATACCCTCACTTGTACCATCGGTATAGGTGCCCACATACAGTTTCATAGGTGGTTCTTTTTCTTGGCATGAAGTTAAAAGCACGAGGCATAGGGCAAACGGAAGAATAGATTTCATCTTGATTTATTTAGCTACTTAAAGATAAAATTCATTTTTCAGCACGAACAAGATTTGTTCTAATTTCCTTCCACAAATACAGACCTGTAACTATTGTTGCAAGCACATCTGCAATTGGAAATGACAACCAAACGCCCAATTCGCCCAGAAAGCTTGGTAAAATTAAAATCAGGGGTATGAAGAAAAACCCCTGTCGCGTCAAGGTCAATAGTAAGGCTGGAATGGCCTTCCCCACGGCCTGAAAATACGCTGCTCCGATCAATTGAAGGGCAATGATGGGTGTTGCAGCAAAAACAAGACGCATGGCCAATGGGGCATGTTCCAACACAAAGGCGTTGGTCTCTTTTTCGATGTCGCTTAAGTCTGACCGATTGCTTAAAAACAAATCTGCAATTTCTGCAGGGAACAGCATCAATATCACAAAAACCAAAGTCGCCATCAAGGCGGCATATTTTATGGCCGTGTAAATTGTCTCTTTTACGCGGTCGTATTTAATGGCCCCATAGTTAAATCCTGCTATGGGCAAAAATCCTTGGGTCACACCAAAAACAGGAAAAAGGGCAAACATCATTGTTCGACCCACTATGGCAAAAACTGCCACAAGTGCTTCACCTCCTAGACCAAACAAAATATTATTCATCAACAAATAAATAATGCTTGTTACCGCCTGTCTGGCCAAGGTCACCGCTCCCAAAGAGCTGATTTCCCCCAAAATAAAACGGTTGAGTCCGAAATGGGAAAAGTTTATTTTAAGCTCTGAATTTTTAGAAAGAAAGAAATAAAATATATAGCCAAAACACAGCAAATACCCCGCAGTGGTTGCCCAGGCTGCACCATGCATGCCCCAGTCAAAGACATAGATAAAAATATAATCCAAAAGCAGGTTGCCAATTGAAGGAATTATCATGGCATACATGGCAAATTTTGGTTTGCCCTCAGCGCGAATAACGGTATTTCCCATCATACAGAGTGCCAAGAAAGGAACCCCGTATAAAATGATGGTATAGTAAATTTTGGCCGGAGCGAAAATAGCACCCTTTCCACCAAAGGCAGGGATCAAATAATCCACATAGTAAAGGCCCAAGGCAACCATGGCCACAGTCACCAAAAGGGTGAGTGTAATTTGGTTTCCAAAGGTTTTTAAAGCCTTTTCCTTGTTAGCTGCCCCTAGTGCACGTGAAATAATACTTGACCCACCAATGCCAATTGCCATTCCCAAAGCGGCAATAAAAAAGGAAACCGGAAGCACAACATTAATTGCAGCGATGGCGACAGAGCCAATCCAATTGCCGACAAAAATTGTATCGACTACAATGTTGAGTGACATGACCAGAATACCTATGGAGGCCGGTACAGCTTGTTTTACCAATAAGCTTCCTATGGGTTCTGTACCGAGTTCTTCAGAGGAAACTTTGGCCATTAGACAGGGAGTGTTTCGTGAACTGCCCAATCACTGATCCAACGCGCCATTAATGCCACCCAATCTTCTCTGTCGTTCAAGCAAGGAATGTGCACATAATCAGTTCCGCCAGCTTCCAAAAACTGCTCTTCACCCTCCATTGCAATCTCTTCGAGTGTCTCCAAACAATCACTAACGAAGGCCGGGGTTATTACAGCCAGGCGTTTTTTGCCCTCCTTGGCCAATCGCTCAAATTCAAAATCGGTATAAGGTTTTAGCCATGGGTCATTTGGCAATCGGGATTGAAAACTTGAACTCACTTTACCTGAATCTAGCTTTAATTCCTTTTTGATCAGTTCCGTTGTGGCATAGCACTGATGGCGATAACAGGTATGGTGTGCAACAGAATTTGTAGAACAGCATTGGCCATCAATCTTGCAATGAAATTTAGTGGGATCTGATTTTCTAATGTGCCGTTCTGGTATGCCATGGTACGAAAACAACAGATGGTCGTATTCAAAGGACTCCAATTGCTCGGCAATACTCTTAGCCAACACCTTGATATAATCTGGGTTGTTAAAAAATGCTGGTAATGTGGTTAGTTTAAGATCGGGAAAATGAGCCTTTTGGTCTTCCATCGCCTTAACCACTACCGTTTCATAACTAGACATCGCATAATGGGGATATAGGGGCACCAATAAAACCTCATCTACCCCCTGTTCCTGTAATTCTTGCAGCCCTTCCTTAATGCTTCCGCTACCATAGCGCATGCCCAAGGCCACAGGAATTTTGACCTTTTTGGCAACCTTGTCTTTAAATCGATTTGATAGCACGATCAATGGGGATCCTTCGTCCCACCATATTTTGGCGTAAGCTTTGGCAGAACGTTTTGGTCGTGTCTGAAGTATGATTCCGCGAACAATGATATTACGGAGTACTGGATTAACGTCGATAACACGCTCATCCATTAAAAATTCATCGAGATAGGGTTTTAGGTCTTTGGCCGTTGGGCTGTCTGGAGACCCTAAATTCACCAATAAAACTCCTTTTTGCACAATTTTTTATTTAGTAGCTGCAAAAATACAACTTGACCCCAACACGGATATCCCTTATCCCCATTAGTTTTCTATTCGACAATAACCCGAATCGATTTTACCTTACCTTCGCTATATGCGCTTGCTCATTGTTCTATTTTTTGTTTTTTCAACTGCAATAAATGCTCAGATAAGCTGTTCTCCGGAGGACAAAATACGGTTTGAGAAGAAATTGGCCCAGATAAAAAACCTTAATGCCCATTCCTTCGGAGATACCTTGGTGAGCATAGGCAATTCCTTTTTGGGCACCCCCTATGTCGAGAAAACCCTTGAAATTGGTCAAGAGGAAAACTTGGTGATCAATTTACGTGGACTTGATTGCACCACTTTTGTCGAAAATGTACTTGCTTTTTCATTTTTGCTTCGCTCTAAAACCACAACTTTTGAAACTTTTGGAAATCAGATAAAGACCGTTCGGTATAGAGATGGTTTATTGAACGGTTATCCCTCACGTTTACATTATTTTACGGATTGGATTCGAAACAATAACGAGAAGGGTTTGGTGAATGATATTACAGCTGATCTCGGGGGTGTTATAGTAGAAAAATCCGTCAATTTTATGGGCACGCATCGAGAATTATATCCCTTCTTGACAGATGAAGACAATTTTAACGCCATGCTCGCGGTAGAAAAAGAATTGGCCAACCAACCCTTATGCATTTTACCTCAAGATAAAATCGAAACTGTAGAAACTAAACTTCAAAACGGAGACATTATTGCTTTGGCAACCTCCATTGGTGGTCTTGACGTAACGCATACCGGGTTTGTTCTGAAGGTAAAGGGGAGAGCACATCTGTTACATGCCTCAAGTGCCGGGGCAGTAACCATTACCGAAGAACCCTTGGTTGATTACTTGAGAAAAATCAAGCACAATACCGGTATCATTGTGGCAAGGCCAAAATAAGGGCCTACACCTTTGACGTAATGTATTTTTTGGGAGTTGTACCGTATTTCTTCTTGAATGAGGAAATAAAATGGCTAGCTGTACTATATCCTACCCTAAGACCGACCTCATTCACATTGTGTTTGCCCCCCTCGAGCATTTTGCGGGCATATTCCATCTTATAATCAAATAGAAATCCATACACCGAATCGCCATAAATTTGCTTGAAACCTTCCTTCAATTTTTTAAGGCTCAGTCCGATCTCTTTTGCCAGCTCAGGTAAGGTTGGCGGTTCGGCCATACGCTTAATGATGATTTCTTTGGCGTTGCGAATACGACGCACGTTGTCTTCATCAGCGAGGTATGGGCATTGCTCCAAATCGGTGTTTTCAACACGATTAAAGTACAGGGAAATCAACTCATAGACCTTTCCCTTCATGTAAAGGCTCTTTATGGAAGGATGTAGATTGTAATTCATGAGCTGGCTCAAAACAACGGAAATGGAAGGATTTATAGCTTCCTGCGCATAATATTTTTTTTCTTGGTTTTCAGCACTTAAAAAGGGAATATACGTCGCTTCATCGGAAAATAACGCGTGAAATTTTTGAATGGTCATGATGATGGATAAAAGCCAAGATCCTGGATCCAATTCGAGGTCCATTGGCAGATCTTTTTGTGTATTGTAAAGCAACAAGGAACTTTCTTCGGTAACATTTAATTTATAGCTGCCGTTATTGAACAAGAAGGCCCCCTCTCCTTTCAAACAAAAATGAAACTGAATAAAAGAACTGTCGATGTCACGCGTAACATTTTGACTTTTACGGGTTTCGTTCTGAATTTTCAATACATAAACCCCGCTTTCGACCAGAATTTCATCATAGGAACCGCCAGCGATATTTTTAGGGGTCTCTCGATCCTTCATAAGCTGTAAAATTATTATTTAGAATGACTCTAAACAGTGTGTAAATTTCGTTCAAATTCAATGAAATAAAGGGCTTAGAGCATTTTTTTGCATTCAATACAAAAATACGGCCTTTTCGATATTTATTGTTCCTCTAGCGTTATTTTTAGCCTTTGTGCTGAATTATTTTTGTTGCTTTAAATAAATTAGGCTGCATAACCCGGTATCAAAACACAGTTCTTTCTACGCCATTGGCTTAAGTTATAAAAAGGCCGATGCCAATATCCGTGGTCTTTTTAGTCTTGACATTCCTGCAATAGATAAGATCATTTTAGATGCTAAAAATTTTGGGGTAGATGGGCTAATGGTCATTTCGACATGCAACCGTACCGAAATGTATGGCTTTGCCCAACATCCTTTTCAGCTCATTAAACTATTGTGCGACCATACCAAGGGTTCTGTCGAAACCTTTCAAGAGGTGGGTTACATTTATAAAAACCAGGAAGCCATATCACACCTCTTCCGTGTTGGCACAGGTCTAGATAGTCAGATTTTAGGTGACTTTGAAATCATCAGCCAAATCAAGCAGAGTTTTTACCGCTCCAAAAAACACGAAATGGCCAATCCGTTTATCGAACGGTTATGTAATGCGGTAATTCAGGCCAGTAAGCGCATCAAAAATGAAACTGGAATTTCTTCCGGTGCCACCTCAGTGGCCTTTGCTTCGGTTCAGTATATTTTGAATCGTGTGCCGGATATTTCCGAAAAAGAACTCTTACTTTTTGGTACAGGAAAAATAGGCCGCAATACTTGCGAAAACCTTATCAAACATACGGCCAATAAACACATTACACTTATAAATCGAACGCGTCAAAAAGCTGAGGAAGTCGCCGGAAAATTTCAATTGGTTGTCAAATCGTATGGAGAGCTACAGACCGAAATTCGAAAGGCCGATGTACTGATCGTGGCCACCGGTGCCCAGCTGCCGACCGTGTCAAAAAATTTAGTGCATCCGAAAAAACCCTTACTGATTCTCGACCTTTCTGTGCCCAAAAATGTTTCCGATGATGTTTCCGACCTTGAAAATGTGACCCTTGTACATTTGGATGAGCTTTCCGAGGTGACCGATGCAACACTTAAAAAAAGAAAAAAGCATATCCCGCAGGCTCAAGCCATCATAGAAGAGGTGAAAACAGATTTTATAAAATGGCTCGAAACCCGAAAATTTGCTCCGGTGATCAGCGCTTTAAAGCAAAAACTAAAATTGATGAAAGACGAAGAACTTGACTTTCATTCAAGAAAACTAACGGATTTTAATGAAGAGCAAGCCCAGATAATTTCGGAACGCATCATACAGAAAATCACCAAACAGTTTGCCAATCACTTGAAACACTCTGACGTTGATACGGAAGATAGCCTTGAACTTATTCAAAAGGTGTTTCAGCTTGAAGTAAAACAATAATGAAAAGTCCCATTAGGATTGGCACCCGTGACAGCGAATTGGCATTGTGGCAGGCTACAACCGTCCAAAATAAATTGGAGGCCCTAGGGTACAATACCGTTTTGGTGCCTGTGAAATCCACAGGGGATTTGGTTTTGGACAAACCCCTTTACGAACTTGGTATTACCGGAATTTTTACAAAAACATTGGATGTCGCCTTGATCAAAGGAGAAATCGATATCGCGGTTCATTCAATGAAAGATGTACCTACCCTGCTCCCGAAAGGGGTGATAAAAACCGCTGTCTTGGAAAGGGCAGTTACAAATGATGTGTTGGTGCATAAAGGGGCAGATTTTTTAGAGGGGAAAGGGATTGTAGCAACAGGAAGTCTTAGAAGAAAAGCACAGTGGCTGTCAAAATATCCAAATCATGAGGTTGTTGATCTACGGGGCAACATCAATACGAGACTTATTAAATTAATTGAAAACAAGTGGCATGGAGCCATTTTTGCCCAAGCCGGTTTAGAACGGATCAAATTGCTCCCCAAGGAAGCAATTGAACTGGATTGGATGGTACCCGCCCCCGCACAAGGGGCGATGCTTGTGGTTGCCTTAGAAAACAATAAAGTGGTAGTTGAAGCTACGGCCAAACTCAATCACAAAGAAAGTGATATTACCACCCAAATCGAACGTGAATTTTTAAGAACCCTTGAAGGAGGTTGTACCGCACCCATCGGCGCCTTAGCAAAGATTGAAGGCTCAAAAGTGCATTTTAAAGGGTCGCTACATGCCCTGAATGGCAGTACCGAAGTTATTATTGAAAAAGAACGCGACTTGCAAAAATTTGAAGGATTTGGTAAAAGCTGTGCCTACGAAGTTTTGGAAAATGGCGGCAAGCAATTGATGGAGGAAATAAAAAATGAGCTCAACAATACTATCCACTAAAGTGTTGTCTCCGCGACAAAAAGATATGGTTTTGAATGCGGGTATTCGATTGGTGCAATACGATGCGATTAAAATCACCCCCGTATCATTCGATGCTGACTGCACAGCTTGCGACGCTCTAATCTTTACAAGCCAAAATGCCGTTAATGCCCTTATTGAACAAAAAACTGGGAACACTGCCCTGCCCAGCATGGCATTCTGTGTTGGTGAAAAAACCAAGGCATTGGCCAACACCCTTGGTATCGATGTGGTATTTGCCGAAAACGCCCAAGCCTTGGCCACCATTATCATTGAGCAACATCGACACAAGTCTTTTTTATTTCTGTCAGGGAAACAGCGACTTGACATCTTACCTAACCAGCTTAAAAAAAATAAGGTTCGGTTTACAGAAATTCACGTGTACGATACAATCCCAACACCGAATAAGATAAACAGGAGTTTTGATGGCATTTTATTTTTTAGCCCCAGTGCCGTCGAGAGTCATTACCAATTAAATGAGGTGGGTTCAAGCATTGCCTTCTGTATCGGGCCAACCACTGAAAAAGCGGCAAAAGGGTATAACGAAAAAACAATAATTGCCAATAAGCCCAGTATTGAAAATGTACTGGTACAGGCCATAAAACAACTTAGAATTCATGATTAAAAACGATCTTTTCCTTCGGGCCTTACAAGGTGAAACCGTAGAAAGACCCCCGGTTTGGATGATGCGACAAGCCGGACGCTACCTTCCAGAATTTATGGCGATACGGGAAAAATATGACTTCTTTACACGATGCCAGACACCAGAATTGGCTTCAGAAATTACCGTGCAGCCCATTCGACGCTATGGCATGGATGCCGCCATACTTTTCAGTGATATTTTGGTCATCCCACAAGCCATGAACATTGAGGTGCAGATGAAACCCAATTTTGGTCCTTATTTGCCTGAACCCATAAGAAAAGCTTCCGATTTAGATCGGGTTATCAACCCAGACATCCATGAATCATTAGGGTATGTGATGGAAGCTATTAAAATGACAAAGCAAAAGCTGAACAACGAAATACCGCTAATTGGTTTTGCAGGTTCACCCTGGACCATCCTGTGCTATTGTGTTCAAGGTCAAGGCAGCAAAAGCTTTGATATGGCGAAGGGCTTGTGTTTTTCGGATCCCGCAACAGCGCATTCACTTTTGCAAAAAATTACCGATACGACCATAGGTTACTTAAAAGAAAAAGTCAAAGCCGGTTGCGACGTCATCCAACTATTTGATTCGTGGGGAGGCATGTTATCGCCAACAGACTACCAAGAATTTTCTTTTCGTTACATAGAGCAGATCATCAACGCTCTTAAAGATATGGCCCCCGTCATCGTATTTGGAAAGGGCTGCTGGTTTGCCCTGAGAGAAATGGCCCAATCAGGCGCATCGGCCTTAGGGGTCGATTGGACCTGTTCGGCTCAAAATGCCCGCTATCTTACCGGCGGAAAAATAACCCTTCAAGGGAATTTTGATCCTGCTCGCTTACTTTCACCGCCCAAGACAATCAAAAAAATGGTCAAAACCATGATTGATGAATTTGGAAAAGATCGGTATATCGTTAATCTAGGCCATGGGATATTACCAAATATCCCCATTGAAAACGCGGGTGCGTTTATTGAGGCTGTAAAAGAATATAAAGTTTAGCGCTGGGTGGAACTAACGGTTGATTCATACAGCATCGCACCCATCCAAGAAAAAGACGCTTGGCGTTTGTGTGATTTTGTGGTTATCAACGAAGATTACCTAAAGGCGTATTTTCCCGAAACCTTACGGGAGAACCTGACCCCTACCTTAGCGGAATTGTTTGTGCATCGAAAGCAGCGGCAATTTCACCAAAAAGATGAATACTTATTTGTCATCAAGGAAAACGTTAACCGCACGATTGTGGGATTGATTTATGTCAAAGAGCTTTTAAAAAAACCGGGGCAAGGTGAATTGGCCTATTGTATTGGATACCAATACGCCAACAAAGGACTAATGACCAAATTTGTGCGCGCAATTATGGCCTGGTGCTTTACTGAGGCCATGCTAACAAGCTTGCAAATCATTGTACATGAAAGTAACGGGGCAAGTATTCGAGTCGCAAAAAAACTTGGCTTCAATTTCGTTGGGTTATTGACCAATGAACACCGAATGCCTGATGGGCAATTGGCTGACATGCAGCTATATGAGTTAGAGAAAAAGGCCTTTTCCCTAAATTGATGAACTTGTTCAAAACCATATCGCGCTTAAAGTGGCCATCGCTATTTCGGTTGGTCCGGCTTTGTTTACCCCATATCTTATTGCTCTGGCCTACCTACAAGGCCACCAAAGAGTGTATGCAAATTTCGACCCTTCATTTTGGTCGGAAACACTATCAAAATGGCCGGGCAAATGCGTTTAGACATGCTTTATGGAATATTTTGATTGCCAAAAGATGTTTGAAGCAAAATCAATCTGTGGAACGGGTATTGAGATGGACAAAAAACATTACAGATTGGCATGAACAAGCATTTTTCAGCAACGTGCTCCCCATGAAAATGGATTACCATAACAATGCAGTGGGCCGAACTATTTTTAGGGAAAACCTAGTGTGGTCAAAGACCGAATTTGTCAATTTTCTGCTTCAGCTAACCCAAAATGCCATCAAGATCGATGAATCAATTGATCTTGACCCATTGAAAAAACAATTGATATATATTTCCGATGACAGTTAAAGATCGTTTTTATTCATATATACAAGAGTTGCAAGATGCCATTACCGAAAAACTGGAACAGGTAGACGGTAAGGCTTCGTTTAAACAAGATATTTGGCAACGCGCCGAAGGCGGTGGTGGGCGAACGCGTATTATAGAAAACGGTAACGTTTTTGAAAAAGGCGGGGTAAATATTTCTGCTGTCCATGGTGAACTACCCAAAAGCATGCAACAGTATTTTGAAGTAGATGAAGCCGATTTTTTTGCGTGCGGATTAAGTTTGGTACTCCATCCAAAAAACCCTTTCGTTCCTACGGTTCATGCCAACTGGCGCTATTTTGAAATGTATGATAAGCAAGGGAACATTGTAGACCAATGGTTTGGTGGCGGTCAAGACCTTACACCTTACTACCTGTTTGATGAAGATGCCAAACACTTTCATACCGTATGCAAAAATGCCTGTGATAAACACCATAGCAGTTTCTATGCCACCTACAAAAAACGTTGTGACGACTATTTTTGGAACAGTCACAGAAATGAGGCTCGAGGAATTGGTGGGTTATTCTTTGACTATTGCAAAGCGGATGACAACATGGATATGGAAGCATGGTATGCCTTTGTTACCGAAGTGGGCAATAGTTTTCTGAAGAGTTATGTACCCCTAGTTGAAAAACGGAAAGATGCAGAATTTGGTCCTGAACATAGGGATTGGCAAGAGATTCGTAGGGGGCGGTATGTTGAATTTAATTTGGTTCATGACAAAGGCACCTTGTTTGGTCTTCGAACCAACGGTCGCATCGAAAGTATTTTGATGAGCCTCCCACCACACGTGCAATGGCGTTATGATCATTCCCCAAAGCCAGGGAGCCAAGAGCAACGCCTTGTTAGCGTTCTTAAAGAACCCCAGGAATGGGTATAATGTTTAGATTTACGGTATGAAACTAACGCTTTATCAAATTGATGCTTTTACAGACACTGTTTTTGGGGGTAATCCTGCCGCGGTGGTTATTCTTGATGAATGGCTGGAGGCCAGTGTAATGCAAAAAATTGCCCAAGAAAACAATTTGGCCGAGACAGCATACATTGTACAAAATAATAGCACATTTGAAATTCGATGGTTCACCCCTGAGACAGAAGTTGACCTTTGTGGGCATGCCACCTTGGCTTCTGCCTATGTACTTTTTACCTATCATGGTTATAATGAGAATACACTTAAGTTTTATTCACATCGAAGTGGCCATTTAAGTGTTCAAAAGGCACAGGGAGGTTATATGGTTATGGATTTTCCTACCGATGACATCATTGCCATACAGGGTCTAGACCAAATCAATAAAGCAATTGGTTTAACACCCCAACGCACCATTAAAGGAAAAACCGACTATTTGCTGATTTACAATTCACAACAGGAAATTGAGGAAATTAGCCCGAATTTTCATTTATTGGACCAATTGGATTGCCGCGGTGTTATTGTTTCAGCCCCCGGCGAGGAGGTTGACTTTGTTTCACGTTTTTTTGCCCCACAATGCGGTATTCCTGAAGACCCGGTCACAGGATCGGCCCATACTACCCTGACCCCCTATTGGTCAAAAGTCTTGAGAAAAACAGAAATGACCGCCAAACAACTCTCGCAGCGGGGAGGTAATTTGGTTTGTGAATTTTTGGGCGATAGGGTCAAGATTGCTGGAAAGGCTGTTCCATATTTAATAGGAGAAATAGAATTTTAGTTATGTATCCATTACATCGAAATAGAAGGCTTAGAAGTTCCGAAGCAATACGAAGGTTGGTTCGTGAAACGGTTGTGACCCCAAATGACTTTTTGGTTCCGTTGTTTGTGGTTGAAGGATCAGGGGTTCGGGAGGAGATTCCATCAATGCCGAACTATTATAGGTTGAGTTTAGATAATCTCGAAAAGGAAGTACAGGAATTATGGAAGCTTGGCCTTTGTGCTGTGCTTCTATTTGTCAAAGTACCTGATAGTCTAAAAGACAATAAAGGTACCGAAGCCTTGAATGCCAATGGTTTGATGCAACGTGCCATTAAAACCGTTAAACAAGCATGCCCTGAAATGGTCGTCATGACCGATGTGGCCTTGGATCCCTATTCGTCTTTAGGTCATGATGGTATTGTGCGAGATGGGAAAATCTTAAATGATGAGACCAACGAAATTTTGGCAGAAATGAGCGTTTCCCATGCTGAAGCCGGTGCAGACTTTGTCGCTCCGAGTGATATGATGGATGGTCGTATTTTAAGCATTCGTGAGGCTTTGGAAGATGAAGACTTTCAAGATGTTGGCATTATGAGCTATTCGGCAAAATATGCCAGCTCATTTTATGGACCGTTTCGTGACGCCTTGGATTCGGCACCGGTAGCTATGAAACATGTACCCAAAGACAAAAAAACCTATCAAATGGATCCTGCGAATCGCTTTGAAGCCATTAAAGAAACTATGAACGATATTGATGAAGGGGCCGATATCGTCATGGTCAAACCGGGTTTAGCCTATCTGGATATTGTTCGGGAAATTCGCAATGAAGTTGATGTTCCAGTAGCAGTGTACCAGGTTTCGGGAGAGTATGCCATGCTTAAGGCGGCAGCTGAAAAAGGCTGGTTAGACCATGATGCGGTAATGATGGAACAGCTCACTGCAATAAAACGAGCTGGCGCAAATATGATTGCCTCCTACTTTGCCAAAGATGTCATTCGGGTTTTGAATTCGTAAAAGTAATGCTCGACTTTTAGGATTACCCACCTCATCTTTTATAGCAACGATTGATGTTCTTGGCCCGGTTTGCCACTATTACCTCTCTTCAACGGGGTTTTCGGTGAAAAAACAGGCATCACCCTTCGCTTTGATAAGGGGTGTTGGCCGTGGGTTGGCCGAGTGCCATTTTTCCAAATCCAGTTACGCATAACCCTACTTTCTATCATCATGTTTAATGAAGTTCTTCACATACATAACCTTCTTTCCGAAGTAGATTGGAAATGGCAACTACGTCCGGACGTTCGGTTTCGACCCGGAGAATGTTGTCACAATCCTCCAGGTCAAAATTCCACCTTCCGTTCTCATTGATCAATCGATCCAGATAGGGTGTCAAATTTTTCACCCTACCCTTGTTCGATACAGAAGTTCTAAAAACCAAAATCGTTTTCATGTCAATTCCTTTCATAAAATAATGGCGGTTCAACCCCCAGACTTCTTAAATACACATAAGCCTGGCCTCGATGATGGATCTCATTCTCGATAAAATAAAACAGCGAAGACTGAACAGTGCCCGGAAACTGACCAAACGATACCATCTCTTTTTGAAAATCTATATCAGTTAATTGGGCCCAGAGGGTATTGATATTTGCTGTCGATTTATCCCATGCCGCCAAAAGCAGGGTTTTTTGGCTTCCATAATCTCGGTGTTCATCAAATTTTTCCTGCTTTCCCGTGACAATTTCTCGCAAGCCTGGCTCGGCGATAGCCAAGAGTTCCTTGACCATATCAGAAAAAGGACGCATGCCCCCAATACGATATTCAAAAAGATCTTTTTCAGGAAAAGCTTCAATTACCTTTCTTGTTAAGCTACGATGACTCTGCCAGTAGTCTAGAAGTTGGCCCGATGTAATAACTTCATTTACAGTGTTTACCATTACAATTGATTTAAAGATTATTAATTCTTTCAGCAAATGTAAATGGGGGTAGTGACAGCCCTTTGTCAGTAGTAAAAATGTATCCCAAAAAAAAGGCAGTTGACATAGGGTTGTCAGTGGTCCTGTTTAAATTGAACTTTTTAAAGGGCAAAAAATGAATACAAAACGACCTTTTGACCTTGGCTTGAAATCCTATCTTTGGACAATAGGTCGCAACCTTATGGGAATGGATACAGTAAAACGTTTTGACCGGATTGTGGCAATTTTGATTCAGCTGCAATCCAAACGCATTGTGAAAGCCCAAGAGCTTTCAGATAGGTTCGAAGTCAGCCTAAGAACCATTTACCGCGATATTCGAACCTTAGAAGCCGCTGGCGTACCCATCGCCAGTGAAGCAGGTGTTGGGTATTCCATCATGGAAGGTTATCGCCTTCCTCCTGTTATGTTCACCAAAGAAGAAGCTGGGAGTTTTGTGGCGGCAGAAAAGTTAATGCAGAATTTTACTGACAAATCGTTGGGGGGTCACTACGAATCTGCCATGATAAAATTAAAATCGGTACTGCGTGGTTCTGAAAAAGATTGGGTGGAAACTTTGGAGAACCAAATTCGCATTTTTCCGTCACAAGAAATATTCAATGAAAAGGTGCCAAATGCCTTGGAAATACTATTCGAAAGCATGGCAGAAAAAACTCAGGTGTTACTTACCTATGAGGCCATAGAGGCTGAAAAACCTGGGAATAGAAAAATTGAACCGGTCGGTATTTTTAATGAAAATAATTTTTGGTACGTCATGGCCTACTGCCATTTACGAAAAGCCTATCGTCAATTTAGGGCTGACCGAATACAACGAATTTCGAGGACTACAGAACGTTTTCAATTGGTGCACCCCCCCTTAGAAGCGCTTCGCAGAGAAGAGCCTTCAGAAAAGACCAGGGTCAAGATATTAGTGGATAAGAAAATTTCAAAGTTTCTTCGGGGCAGCCGTAAAAGTTATGGCTTTGTCGAAGAACGGAAACTACAACATGATGTGGAAATGACATTTCTTATAGAAGACACCCAGAATCATTTTGCCCGCTGGTATCTCATGTTTGGCGATTATGCCAAAATTTTAGAGCCCGCTTCCTTAAAAACCCGTGTATTGGAATTGTTGGATGCGCAAAAAAAACAGTTAGCCTAGCGTATGAAATGTCGTTTAAGTTTTATCGGCTTGCTTTTATTTTTTGGTCAGTTTTGTTGCGGACAAATGAGCGCCGCTGTAGAAAAAACATTACATGAAAAGGTTGATTCTATCATGGTTGACGGCATCCAACAAAAGGCCTTCCCAGGGGCACAGGTATTGGTGGCCCACAAAGATAGTGTCATCTTTCACGAGACCTACGGCTTTCATACTTATGCCAATAAAACAAGGGTGTCTAAAGACGATATCTATGATTTGGCTTCTGTAACCAAAATAACTGGACCGCTACCGGCCTTGATGAAATTGGTGGATGAACAAAAGCTTGATTTAGACGCCCCTTTTTCAACCTATTGGAAACCCTGGAAAAGACAAAAAAACAAGAAAGACCTAACGTTGCGCGAAATTTTGGCACACCAAGCTGGCCTTGTTCCGTACATCGTTTTTTTAAACAAGGTCACCAAAAAAGAGGGGGCTTTAAAGCGAAGATTTGTACGCACAACTCCGTACAACAGGTTCGACAAACGAGCCTATCAAGATTTATTTGTTGCGAATCGATTTCAGCGTAAAATACATCGTATCATTAAACGATCTGAAGTATCCAACGATAAAACCTATCGCTATTCTGGATTGACTTTTTTAATTTTTCCACAACTGATAGCAGACCTATCAGGTCAAGATTATGAAAGCTACCTTCAAACAAATTTCTATCAACCGATTGGTGCAAATACCTTGGGTTTTCTCCCTTCAGAAAAGAACTTCTCAAATAAGATTGTACCCACCGAACGAGATTCACTCTTTAGGAACAGCCTTACCCAAGGGTGGGTGCATGATGAAAATGCTGCCCTTTTAGGAGGAATATCGGGAAATGCAGGCCTTTTTGGCACCGCTGATGACCTCTTTAAAATGATGTCATTATACCAAAACCTTGGGCAATATCAGGGGCAGCAGCTACTTTCGCGGTCAGTAGTTGAAACCTTTATTTCAATTCAATTTCCGGAGAATGAAAATCGACGGGGCCTTGGTTTTGACAAGCCGTTACTGGGCAATGACACCTTGTCTATTTCAGAGGCCTACCCAGCTCCTGCGGCCAGTAAGAGAAGTTTTGGCCATGCCGGTTTCACCGGTACCTTTGTCTGGGCAGACCCAGAACATGAACTAATTTTCATTTTTCTTTCGAATCGCGTGTATCCCACCAGAGAAAATCGAAATTTGTACGAACTGAACATAAGACCCAAATTACATCAATTGTTCTATGATGCCTTAGTTCCCAAAATTCCTTCGGCGAACTAGGTAAATTTTGGCTATTTTTAGCACAATCTAAGCACGTATGGGTCTACTCATTTTTTATGCCGTTATCTCTATTTTCTTCTCATTCCTGTGTTCTATTTTGGAGGCTGTGCTCCTCAGTGTAACCCCTACTTTTATCAATGTTAAAAAGCAAGAGGGTAAAGCCTATGCTGCAGATTTGGAACTTCTGAAAAGGGATGTGGACAAGCCCCTCATAGCCATTTTGACATTAAATACAGTGGCGCACACCGTTGGGGCAATTTTGGTTGGCGTACAGGCGAAGGCCGCTTACGCTGAAACATTTGGAACCCAACAAAGGAGTCTTTTTGGAATTGAATTCACCGAAGATCTTATGGTCGGGGTGGTATCCACGATTATGACGATTCTTATTTTGGTTGCTTCCGAAATTATACCCAAGACCATCGGGGCCACCTATTGGAAACAATTGTCCAATTTTACGGCAAAAGCGTTAAATGCCATGGTCTTTGTGCTCAAATGGACTGGGCTCCTTTGGGTATTGCAACTGTTTACCAAGCTCATCGGAAAAAAAGGGTCGCATGGCAGTGTACTAAGTCGTGAAGATTTTACCGCAATGACCGATATCGCAGAGGAAGAAGGGGTTTTTGAAGAGTCTGAATCCAAGGTCATCAAGAACCTTTTGACTTTTGACGAAATTCAAGCGAAGGATATCATGACCCCCAGAACCGTAATGAAAATCGCTTCGGAAGATACCAGTATACAAGATTTTTTTGAGGCGAACAGACCGCTTCGCTTTTCCCGTATTCCTGTTTTCAAGGACAGGGCCGACAACATAACCGGATTTTTTTTAAAGGACGAAATGTTAGAGGCCATTATTAACAAAGAGGGTAAAAATCCATTATCAACCCTTCGCAGGGAGATTCTGGTTACCAATCGGATAAAACCTATCCCCGAACTTTTTGAAAAATTTGTTGAAAAGCGAGAGCATGTTTCTTTGGTGGTAGATGAATACGGTTCGGTAAGTGGTCTCGTGACCATGGAAGATGTCATTGAGACACTTCTTGGGTTGGAAATTATGGATGAAAGTGACAATGTGGAAGACCTGCAGGTTTTGGCGCGCAAAAATTGGGAATCAAGAGCAAAACGTCTCGGTATAATTCCAGACCAAATACCCGATGAAGACTAATGCAAACGGCAGTGATCAATACCCCTTTGGGTTTTGCCAAACTTGAAGGCGATACTGACGGTATAGCCGCTATTACCGTTCTTGATTCGGGTCGTGCGAGCGATAGTATTCCCGAACCCCTTCAAGAAGTTGCACATCAATTGAAAGAATATTTTGAAGGTTCTCGTGTTGCTTTTGACCTGAAATTGAATGCCCAAGGAACCGATTTCCAAAAAAAAGTTTGGGATGCCTTACTGCAAATTCCATATGGAAAAACAACCTCTTATTTAGCCCTATCAAAACAATTGGGTGATGTGAAGGCCATTCGAGCGGTTGCAGCAGCGAATGGCAAAAATCCCCTATGGATTGTTGTGCCATGCCATCGCGTTATTGGCTCTAATGGCGACTTAACGGGCTATGCGGGTGGCTTGCACAGAAAAAAGTGGTTGCTCGACCATGAAAACCCAGTAAAACAGCAAAGCTTGTTTTAATCCTGCACAAAGAATGTGGGGAAAAAGCGAACCTCCACATTTTTAATGAGTTTTCCATCTGTTGAAATTTGAAGAACACCTCCTGAGACCCCAGTTTGCAAAAGTCGATACCCTACTAAAAAAACATTTTTGGTCGCACTGAAAACCAGGGTTGTGATAGTGATATCGGTTTCAATTTCTTGCTCGAGTTCCGTAATTATACCGGTAAGATCAATCTGAAAATCTTCTTGAGTGGTCAAATCAAAAATAGCGGGTTCTGCAAACAAGCGTGCAGGTTGTATGGTCGGTCGGGCATAGTAGAATCTGTTTCCGACCAAGACCGCGCCAGGAATCGGCCCCTGACTCAGCGCAGTTCCAAAGTTCAGCGGCGTTTCATCCAATAAGGCCAAGCTTTCCGGATCATAGTTGCCCAAGTTTGGTGAAGTCCCATTCTCGATAATTACAATATCGCCCACATCACTTACCAAAAAGCTAATCGGAATCGGCCCAAAATTGAGAATAGGGCCTGACATTCGCGTCAAGGTATTGTAAAAGGTGAACTTGTAGTTGTTCTGGTTGTCACGGTAGGCAAAATAGACTTTGTCATCATAGAGCAAGGGTTGAAAAACAAAATCAATATCAAAGTCAATAGTAACATCATTGCTGTCAGTGCCTTCGAGCTGTACATCTTGGATACCTAAATTTCTAGCATTGTTCGGGCCGAAAAATCCGAAGAAAACATTGGTATCGTTATTGATCCCCCAAGCGACAGATCGGCCAGGACTGTTTGCAAAAAAATCGTCATAGGTATTGGTTTGGTTGGTCCGAAGATTTTTTTGGGCCAATGAAAATGCCCCATCGGCAAAAGAGTAAAAAGAGATTAAATCACCGGATTGACGCAGTGTCAAATAATCCAAACCAACGTTGATCTCTTCGGTCAGGTTAAAGCTTTGCTCACTATCAGAACTGGCTTCATAAGTTAATTGAACTACCGAATTTGCATTCTCTCCAATTACGATAAAATCAACTGGGTCTATCTCTTCAACAACCGGAATGCCCGCATCATCGGAAGAACAACCAATGATAAAGACAGCCATAAGTGGCAGCAGTATCTTTTTCAATTTCATAGCTTTAGCATAACAATATACAATTAATTGCACCATTCAAAGGCTATTGAAAACAAATTAGTACTTTTCAAGTATGCTGAAAAAACTCAACTTAGAGCACATTTTATTCCTGGATATTGAGACCATCCCCGAGGAGGAACACTTTGAATCCCTAAGCAGTGATAAACAGTCTTTATGGGAGTTAAAATCGCAGTACCAACGAAAAGATGGCGTTACGGCGAAGGAATTTTATGAACGTGCCGGAATTTGGGCCGAATTTGGAAGAATTATTTGTATTTCGGTTGGGTATTTTACACAAGAGCATACCGTTCGAAAATTTAAGGTACGATCTTTTCAGGGAGAAGAGGTAAAACTGCTGAAAGATTTCAAAAATATATTGATTGAAAATTTTAGTAGCACCAAGCACCTGCTATGTGCGCACAATGGTAAAGAGTTTGATTTTCCGTATATCGCCCGCAGAATGATCATACATGGCATTGAACTCCCCTACAAATTAAATCTCTTTGGCAAAAAACCTTGGGAAGTTCCGCATCTTGACACCATGGAGCTTTGGAAATTTGGCGATTACAAACACTACACCTCTTTAAAACTAATGGCTCATGTATTGGGTATCCCCTCTCCAAAGGAAGATATGGATGGAAGCATGGTACGTTCGGTTTATTATGAGGAAAATGACATAGATCGGATTGTCAACTATTGCGAATTGGATGTGGTGACCACGGCTCAAGTATTCTTAAGATTGCGAAATGAGAAACTGATGAACGATTCGGAAATCATAAAGAACTAAAATGTCAAATTTTATTCATATTGAACCTGTTCTCCCCTCACAAGATATTAAACGGGATATCGTCTGGCACAAAAAGCACACTGGCTTTGAATTTGTTTTTGGAGATGCGATGTACGCCGGATTAAAACGCGATGATTTATGCCTGCATCTGCAATGGCATGCCGATACTGCAGACGATCCCTTATTGGGGGGATCTGTGATAAAAATTTTCGTTAAGGACATTGCCCCTTTGGTTGATGAGTTTGTAGAAAGGGGGACTATCAAAAGAGATAAGCTCCGTATGAATACCCGTTGGGGCACCCACGAATTTGGTTTTTTTGACTTGAATAAAAATGCCCTATTTATTGTTCAGGACATTTAGTCAATTTTTGTAAAATTTTGAACTTTTTATGCCTGCATAATCTTGTACCAAGAGTACATAAAGCCCCGAAGAAAGATCGGAAATGGGAATTGCACCCTCCAATTCACCTTGTTTAATAATGGTGCCCGATGCCGTGACAATTGAATAGACCGCATCTTTTGAAGCATCGGCAGCTACTCTGATTTCATCAGCGGCAGGGTTAGGATACAGCGCTATATCAAGTGTGGCAGGGTAATTTAGCGGTGCGTTGATGAGTTCTTGGGTGGTTTCTCCTTGAAAAATAAATTCGAAAACCTCACTATATTCCGAAAGCATGTTTTCGGTGCATACCGAGCGAAGGCGTACCTGATACCTTGTTCCTATTTTTAGGTCTTGAAGGTCTAATTCATTGGTCCAAGAATGGGTAGTAACCCATGGTTGCTCGTCTTCCTTGACCTGTATTTCGTAGAGGGTCTCTTCTGTAAAGTCCCAATTGAAGGTGGTCCCCTCTTCTGAAGATGCCACCATATCCAAATTTTTTGGAACAGTTATGCTACAAGGTGTAAGTTCTACTCCACTTACGATTAGTGAAAAGTTTTGAAGACCATTGGTCAGTGCCCCTTTGTGTGAAATGGTAATGGTATACTCCCCGGTAGCGTTTTCAATATCGATACGCTCAAAGGGGTCAACACGATTATCGCCCCTACTGGCCGCATCATTGGCTTTCGCAGCATTCAAGCGCCATGGCAAATACGTTTGTTGATGCTGGGTTATTCGAATATCCAAGTCGTTGGTGAGGGCTGCCGTGACATCGTTTAGATTTCCTCTATTTACAAATTCACCCTTGGGGTCGGTCCAGGAAATAGAGGCTGAAAGTGGGCCATCTCCTAGTGCCTTTACGGTAATCGAATATGTGGTACCATGATTCAAGGTCTGTTCAGAAACGATACTTGAAAAATCTTTTGATTTTAATAGCTCGGCAGCGCTTTTACTGTTTAATACCCCCCATCCCATTTTATAATCCGGTCCTGGGGCGTCAACATCATCCGCTGTATGAAGCGCCAAGCCCTTTAAGGTGGAAGCTTTCATATAATTTCCGAACAATTGTTCGTGGTATTGCTGTAAGAGGAGCAATGACCCAGTAACACCAGGAGTTGCCATCGATGTTCCACTGGAACTGGTGTAACTGCTATTGCTATTTGAAGTGGTTGAAAAAACCGAAGTGCCATCACCTGCGATATCAGGTTTAACGCGACCATCGTCTACCGGTCCCAAGCTGCTATAGGTAGTCACCGAAGCACTCAACAATTGCCCTTTTTCATCGATTCGTGTATTGGCACCAGCCACTGTTATCCCGTTTTTTGAGGTTGCAAAACCCAACAACAAATCAAAACCGTCTTGGGTCTTACCAAATATGGGCAACTCATTATCATAGGCATTTTGTGCGTTACCAGCAGCGGTCACCATTAAATAATAGGGTGCATTATACATAATATCATCCCAGTCTTGGGAAACTTTAATATACGATCCAAAATACCAATCAGGAACCCGATCCGATTTGATCCCATAAGAATGATTGGACAATAACATACCATTGGAGGCAGCTTCGACAACTTCAATTTTGTCACGCGTCCAATCATTGGTCAATGCCTGCGCAGCATAGGCTACACCTTTGGCCTTGTTCTTTACACCAGATGACACCAAAGTACCCGTGACCAGGGTAGCGTGGGAGCTAGTTTCATTGGAGCCGTCATTAGTGGATACCCTAGTATCAAATTCTTGATGGGTTTCAAGTGCTGGTCCAGCATCCCATACCCCAATTTGCAATCCATTTCCATCCAATTCCAATCCTAAATCCCCGCCCTTGTGAAGGGTATTCGCTCGAGACACCTTACTTGTCGGATCCATTAAGGTGGTATAAAACAAAGGGGTGCCGTCGTCGCCAAAGTCGTTTAGAGCGACAACACTGCCATCAACAAGTACTTCCTTCTTTTTCCATCCATTGGAGAACTCCAACTGTTGCATCCTTGAGGTATTGTATAGGTATTCCTTTTCAAGCTTAGCCTGAAGCTTAACAATCTCATTCTGATTACTGGCATAATAAATAGTTCGTTTTTGTTGCTTCGACTGGGGAAACAACGTATGAGAGAGAAAAAAACATCCAAAAAGCACCGCATAAGAGTACGAACGAAGCGCATAATGTTTGTAATCAGCAATCATATTGATGTAAGATTTGGACTACAAATATGATGTATTACAAAATTAGGGTCGTCAAAAAGCCTTTTTATTCGACGAAATACTCCTAAATTTTTAGAAGTTGTTGTGAAACAAAGAAAAATAGATGTGTAGGATTTTTCTCTCTTTTATTTTTTCTCAAAGATGACATAAACTGGAAAGTGATCGCTATACCCCCCTAGATATTTCTTGCCCACATACGTTCGAAACGGATTGCCCTTGTACTTGCCCTTCCATTCTTTGACAAGCTTAGGCGAAAATATGCCCGCTTTTTTGAACATATGTGTATTTGGTTCATGATTTAGGAAGGTATGTGAAATGATGACCTGATCAAAGAGACTCCATTTGCCCTTGTAGTTGGCACTGCCTTTATCCCAGGACAACAATTTTTTCATGGGATTTATAAAATGCCCCGAATCCATCAACATCCTAATGCTTTTAGAATTTGGGTCATCATTAAAATCTCCCATAATAATGCAGTTGTCACCTCCATTATCAGAAGTCCTAATTTTTTGAAGAATCGTTTGTGCAGCGCGTTCCCGTTTTGGACTGGAAAGCTCGGCCCCATCTCTTCGAGAGGGCCAATGATTCACAAAAACCTGCACCTGTTCACCATTAAGTCTGCCTTGAACATAGAGAATGTCACGGGTCCAATCGCGTTCCCCAGATTCATTTTCGACAACAACCTCAACCGTTTCAGCACTATCGACCTTGAAATGCTTTTTGTGATAGAGCAGCGCTGTATCAATCCCCCGTTCATCCTGTGAGTCAAAATGAACAAAGCCATAGTCGATATCTTCCAATGCCTTATCGTCTAACAAACTTTCCAACACCTTGCTATTTTCAACCTCTGCCACACCCACTAGCACTGGCGGATAGGCTGAGTGTTCCAAACCAATCTCACTGATAACCTTGGCCAGCTTTTTTCGTTTCTTTTTAAACCGCTTTTCAGTCCACTTTTTAGGTCCCTTTGGGGTAAAGTCATCGTCCAATTTGGTCGGATCGTCATGCGTATCAAAAAAATTTTCAAGATTGTAAAAAGCAATGGTATATCGTTGCTTGAAGGAACCCTTATCAGCCATGGTCATTGGTTTGACCCAAAATACAAAAAACGGAAACATTGTTTAGCTTTGCTTTTTGATTTCCTATGCTTGAGAAAAAAGAACTGGCTTACGAAAAGGCGGTATTGATCGGAGTGATCAATAGTGCACAGAATGAAGAAAAAGTAGCCGAATATCTTGATGAACTCGAATTCTTGACGTTTACCGCTGGAGGAGAGGTTTGCAAACGATTTGTTCAACGTGTCGAAACACCAAATCCGAAAACCTATATTGGCAGTGGTAAGATGGAAGAGGTGCAGCAATTTGTAAAAACCAATGACATCGGTTCTGTAATTTTTGACGATGAACTATCACCAGCACAACAGAACAATATTGAAAAAATACTACGCTGTAAAATCTTGGACCGGACAGGACTTATATTGGATATTTTCGCCCAACGTGCCAAGACAAGTTATGCGCGAACACAGGTCGAATTGGCCCAATACGAATACCTGCTACCCCGATTAACCGGATTATGGACGCACTTGGAAAGGCAACGTGGGGGTATCGGAATGCGCGGACCTGGGGAAACTGAAATTGAAACCGACCGTCGTATCGTACGCGACCGTATTGCGCTACTCAAAAAGAAGTTGGTGAAAATTGACAAGCAAATGGAGACCCAAAGAGGTAATCGGGGATCTTTGGTTCGTGTTGCTTTGGTCGGTTATACCAACGTCGGCAAATCTACCCTGATGAATGTCATTAGTAAAAGCCACGTATTCGCCGAGAACAAACTTTTTGCTACCCTTGATACCACGGTACGAAAAGTAGTTATTGGAAATCTACCCTTTCTGATGAGCGATACCGTTGGTTTTATTAGAAAACTGCCTACCCAGCTTGTTGAAAGTTTTAAAAGCACCTTAGATGAAGTACGGGAGGCAGACCTATTGCTGCATGTTGTAGATATTTCGCATCCCAATTTTGAAGAGCATATTGCTTCCGTTAATCAAATATTAGAGGAGATAAAAAGTGTTCATAAGCCCACCCTAATGGTCTTTAACAAAATAGACCGGTATACCCCTGAAGAAATTGAGGATGACGATCTGGTAACTGAAAAAACTTCGGCACATTTCAGTTTGGAAGAATGGAAGCTGACCTGGTTTGGAAAAATGGGTGAAAATGTCCTTTTTATTTCGGCCTTGAACAAAGAAAATCTGGACGAGTTTAGAAAACGGGTCTATAAGGAAGTGCGCGACATTCATGTGACGCGATTCCCCTACAATAATTTCCTCTACCCCGAACATCTCGATGAATTCTAAGCGTTTGAATTGCGATTTGAACATTCCGTATTCCATGAAATGCATTTTTTTGGGTTCAATTGAATTCTCCAAAATGAAACACATTGGGGGCCTTGGTGTCATTCATCGTTAAAATCAAGCCGTTCATAAGACCCACAACAAAAAAATAGGGGTTGACAACAAATAATTCGCATCCTGGCCAAACCGCCCTAAGTTTACACTGTATTTAAGTTATAGTGTTTCCCCAAAGCACTTTGAACTAACTGCTTAAGTTTATGATATAACCCCAATTAAAAACCCTACTTAATTAAAAAACCCCGGCTTTTACCGGGGTTTTTTACATGTAATTGTATCTTATTATTGGAAAGAGTAACTGAGTCCCAATGTCCAATAGGTTTGCAACTCATTGTCAAGATTCTCAAAAGTTGCATTTGGATCTGGGGTTGGCGCCAAGTTTCTAACAAAATTCAACGCTTCCTGCTTGTTGTTTCTCAAACCAAAATCAAAACCTACCCCAATCACTTTCCACAAGGTATAGGAAAACGAATTGATCCAAGTCCAGTTGCTCAAATCTCCACTTTCGTAGCTCTGAAACATCGAAAGGTTTGATTTAAAATTCACCGCACCGATCTGACGGGTATAATCTGCAACAATTTTGGCCCCCGCAGAAGAATTAAAAATGGTTTCGTCATCGGCAAAAACAAAATTGTAGTTCAAGGGGTGTATCACCACAACCAAATCTGTGATTGGGGTCCATGTGAAACCTACACCTAAATCCAAATACCCTGGATCGTTAAAGTTGTTCAAAATAGTCGTACGGTATTCCATCAAACCCGATACCGCCCATTTGTCGCTCAATTTGCGGCCATAAAGTGAGGTCAAATTAAAAACATCAACCGCTTGTCTAAAACCATCCTCATCGTTGGGGTCATCTTTATCATCAAGTTTTACCCAAGAAAAATTGGTGTTCAATGCATTTCTCCAAAAGAATTTTTCTTGCTGTAAATTGGCAAAGGCGTTCACCGTGAATCCAATGTTTCCCGAGGAGTTATTCGGGAAGCCTTGGGCATACCAATTGCTAAATTCTGAAATGTTGCCTCCTATGGTTCCAAAGGCTCCCACACGCCAACCTGGCAATGCATCAATTTGCGCCTGAAGGGCATCAACCCTACCTTGAATGGCTGCAATCGAATCTTTCTTAGGTGCCATTTCAGCCTCAAGTTCTTCTTTGGTTTGTGACCAACCCATGCTTAGGGTGAGCATGGCCATTACGGTCAAGATTAAGTTCTTCATAATTTATGAGTGTTTATCGATTTAGAACCCCAAAGGTACAAATAGTCACTTGTAGCAGCCTATTTTTTCTTGTAGATGGGCACCGAAGAGCAGGCCTCACCATACATTACCCCTTTCGCTACGGTTTGGATTTTTGCCACTGCCATCAAATAAGCATTTTCGGGAACGGGTTTGTTCGAGCACCCCTTGATGATCACAGGTTTATCAGTAAACTCTACAACATCAAGTTGATCGATAATGGCTTGATAAATACTGGTTTCCAATACCTCCAGATTGCCCTTGACCACGCGCTTCGCAAACGGATTTAAATGAGATGCCACAAGCATATAAGCCCAACCGGGGACAATTGCATCTGTAGAACAGGTCACCGCAACAAAGGCATCTTGGTATTGTTCCCAATGGTGTTTTGAAACAAAATCGCGGAATTCCTTTTCACGAAGTATCAAACCTTCATACAACCAGTCTTTGATATCCAAAAGAATCCGATCACCTGCTGGGTATAAGGCCTCCAAGTCGAAGGTGACCAACTTGCTATTTGCGACTCTATTTACTATTTCACCTTCCATATTCTAAAGAAGACCAAGTTCTAATTTTGCCTCTTCGCTCATCAAATCTTGGCTCCAAGGAGGTTCAAAGGTAATTTCGACCTCGGCATCCTTAATGGCATCAAGCGACTTTACTTTTTCTTCAACCTCAACGGGTAAGGTTTCGGCAACCGGGCAATTGGGTGATGTCAGGGTCATCAAGATCTTCACCTCATCATCTTCATTGACCAGCACATCATATATCAACCCCAGCTCATAAATGTCAACAGGAATCTCAGGGTCATAAATTGTCTTTAAAACCCCAACTATTTTTTCGCCCAGTTCTGCAGTATCTCTCACTGTATCTTCACTCATCAGTTCAATTGGGTTTGGTAGGCCACCGCGTACAGTTTCAATTGTTTGATCATACTTACCAAACCATTGGCCCGCGTAGGTGACAAATGTTCTTTTAAACCTATCTCATCTATAAAATTGGTGTCCGCATCAATAATGTCTTGGGGCTTTTGGTTGCTAAACGCCCGGATCAATATGGCGATGATACCCTTTGTAATAATGGCATCACTATCTGCCGTAAACACCAGTTTGTCATGATCGAGTTCAGCATGCACCCATACCTTACTCTGGCAACCTTTGATAATGTTATCATCGGTCTTGTACTGGTCGGCAATTATGGGCAGAGATTTGCCCAATTCAATCATATACTCATAGCGTTGCATCCAATCTTCAAACATGGAAAACTCATCTACTATTTCTTCTTGAATGGTTTGAATGGTCATTGCATGAATTTTAGCAAAAATACGATTAAGGACACTGCCAATCAAAAGATTGGGAAATTGTTAAGGCGTGTTACACCAACATGTTTTTGGCCTTTTTTACACCTTCTACCAGGGTATCAACTTCTTCCTTAGTATTATAAAAACTAAAGCTAGCCCTCACCGTTCCAGGAATCTTATAGAAATCCATGATGGGCTGGGCGCAGTGGTGCCCGGTACGAACAGCAATGCCTAGTTTGTCAAGAATGGTGCCAATATCATAGGGGTGAATGCCCTCGATATTAAAGGAAATCACCGATGCCTTATTTCTTTTCGGACCATAAATTTTTAAGCCCTCTATTTGTCCTAATTTTTCGGTGGCGTACGCCAAAAGTTCTTTTTCATAGGTTTCGATGGCATCAAAACCTATGGCATTCATATAATCTATGGCAGCTCCAAAGGCGATGCCTCCGCAAATATTTGGGGTGCCTGCTTCAAACTTATGCGGCAATTCGGCATAGGTAGTTTTTTCAAAGGTGACTTCGGCAATCATCTCGCCTCCCCCTTGGTAAGGCGGTAATTTTTTGAGCCACTCTTCTTTTCCGTAAAGCACTCCAACACCCGTGGGGCCACATATTTTATGGGCCGAAACCGTGTAAAAATCAACATCCAACGCCTGCATATCAGCCTTTACATGAGGTGCCGCCTGTGCCCCATCGATCAATACGGCCGCGCCAATCTTATGGGCAGCATTAATAAGCGCTTTGATCGGGTTGATGGTGCCCAAGGCATTCGACACATGGTTTACAAAGACCAACTTGGTTTTGGGGCCGAGCAGTTTGTGGTATTCGTCTATCACGAGCTCTCCCTCATCACTCATTGGAATCACTCTAAGTACTGCTCCAGTTCGTTCGCATAGCATTTGCCAGGGTACAATATTGCTATGATGCTCCATTGCTGAAACCAATATTTCATCTCCTTTACGCAGCAGCGAAGAAAACCCATTGGCGACCAAATTTATGCTATGGGTTGTGCCCGAAGTGAAGATGATCTCATAGGCCTTCTGGGCATTGAAATGCTTTTGGATTTTGATACGTGCCGCTTCATACGCATCGGTAGCTTCTTGCGATAGCGTATGCACTCCTCGATGAATATTGGCGTTGTACCGCTGGTAATAATCCACGATAACGTCAATGACTTGTTGGGGTGTCTGGGAAGTAGCCGCATTGTCTAAATAGACCAAGGGCCTGCCATTGACCTCTCGATGTAAAATGGGGAAATCCTTACGGATTTTTTCAATATTCAACATAGGAACAATTCCAGAATACAAAGATACAATCGTATTAAGTCATCACCTATTGGTCATCCATATTTTAAATTGATATGGGTATATCAGAATTTAAATCCTAAACCAACTCTAAGGTTGTTAAATCCAGCTCCAATTGACCTTGAATATACGTAATCATATTGCGCTTGGATGAACCATTGCCTTGATAGGTCATACTTTAAACCTAAATTATAATTAAACCCACCGAAAGAATCAAATTGATTTCGACCACTTTCAAAAAATGTATATCCAAAACCTATAAAAGGTTTCAGGTTTTGTGCAAAGGGCAAATTGACTTCTGAAAATAACCTGGGTTGAAAAAGAAATATCGTATCGCTTTCAAGAACACCAGAAGCATCAAAGCCTAAGGGTCGACTATAAAACCCTCCATTAATTCCAAAGCCAAGATTAAATCTTTCCTTTTCAATGAAACGATATTTTAGACCAATATCAAAGACATTATCCGGACCGCCAAAACCATCAGCAGGGATTACCCCATAATTGATTTCAGCATTCCATTTTTTTTCTTGAGCGTGAGATAGTGATAGAATTAAGAGCGACAGGACAAGTAGAAATCTTAATTTCATGGGAAAGTGTTTTTTGAATTAGCACTGTAAATCAAAAAAATATTATTGCCCAAAAAACCCAAAGCATTGCTAATTGGGAAACTATTATCAGAAGAAATTGTTAACCGTTAGGGTTATATCACAAATCAAATCCGATACGAACGCCCAGTTTATTGGCAATAATTTTGTTGATTCTTGTTTTTAACTCAGGAATTCGCACACTTTCCAATACATTGTTGGCAAAGGCATACATTAACAGCCCTGAGGCCTCCTTTTTTGGTATGCCACGTGACTGCAGATAAAACAAGGCCTCTTCATCCAACTGACCTATGGTACAGCCGTGGGAACAGCGCACATCGTCTGCAAAAATTTCAAGCTGAGGTTTTGTATTGACCTCTGCCTTATCACTGATCAGAATATTGTTGTTCTGCTGGAAGGCATTTGTTTTTTGGGCGATTTTATCAACAATGATCTTGCCATTAAAAACCCCTGTGGAACGCCCTCCAAATATCCCTTTGTAGTCTTGATGGCTTTCACAGTTCGGTTGGGCATGGTGCACCAAGGTGTAATGGTCAACATGTTGTTTCTCCCCTAAAATGGTCACCCCTTTCAAAGTCGAGTCAATGTGCTCGCCGTTTTGGTAGTAATTCAGGTTGTTTCGAATCAATTTTCCCCCAAACGAAAAGGTATGTACGCGAACAATGCTATTGTCTTTTTGTGATATATAGGTGTTGTCTATCAATGACGCCTCCGCATTGTCGTTCTGTATTTTGTAATAATCGACATGGGCATCTTTGCCTGCAAAAATCTCGGTGACCGAATTCGTGAACACCTCATTTTCTGTAAGGCTTTGGTGCCTTTCTATGATTTGAACCTCCGCATTTTGTTCTGCGATTATCAAATTTCGCGGCTGTAACATCAACGAAGCTTCATTGCCCGTTGCCAAGTGCAAGATTTGAATCGGTTTTCGGGGGGCTTTGCTTTTTGGAATATAAACATAGGCCCCTTCTTTACTGAATGCCGTATTTAAGGTGGTCAAGGATTCATCTTTTGAAGCAACCTTATTGAAATAAAGCTCAATGATCTGTTTGTACTCAGGCTTATTCAGGGCTGAACTCATTAGGCATACGTCAACGCCATCATGGGTTGTCTCTGAAAGATAAGAACTATAGACCCCATCAATAAACACAATTTTGTAGGTGTCTATTTCATGCAGAAAATACTTTTTTATATCCTTGTATTCCAGCGCACCACTCTCTTTTGGGAATACACTAAAATCAACTTTTTGCAAGCCATTCAATGAAGTGTATTTCCAGGCCTCCTCCTTTTTCGTGGGAAACCCTTTGGACTCGAAATTTTTAATCGCCTCCGAACGAATTTCATGCACTGGGTCATTCACATTCACCTTGTCTTCGAATGCCAGGAAAGAGGATAACAATTTGTCCTTTAAATCCATCTATGCAACCGTTTCTTGTTTGATCCAATCATAACCTTTGGCTTCGAGCTCTACAGCCAGTTCCTTTCCGCCCGACTTTACAATCTTGCCATCGTGCAGTACATGTACGTAATCTGGAACGATGTAATCCAACAAACGTTGGTAGTGGGTAATGACAACAATGGCCCGGTCTTCACTTCGCAACTTATTGACACCATTGGCCACAATTCGCAGGGCATCGATATCCAAACCAGAATCGGTTTCATCCAAAATGGCCAACTTGGGTTCCAACATGGCCATCTGAAATATTTCATTACGTTTCTTTTCACCTCCCGAGAATCCTTCGTTCAAAGAACGCGACAAGAATTTCCGGTCAATATCAAGAAGCTCAGATTTCTCACGAATGAGTTTTAGCATTTCATTGGCCGGCATGTCTTCAAGACCTCTTGCCTTGCGCGATTCATTGATTGCGGTCTTCATAAAATTGGTCACAGAAACTCCTGGAATTTCAACAGGGTACTGAAACGAAAGAAAGATACCGGAATGAGCACGCTCTTCGGGTGCCATATCTTCAAGGTCTTCACCATCCAATTCAATACTTCCTTTTTTTACCTCGTACTCTTCATGACCGGCAATAACCTCGGCCAGAGTGCTTTTTCCTGATCCATTTGGGCCCATTATAGCGTGGACCTCACCGGCATTTACCTCGAGATTGATTCCCTTTAATATTTTCTTGTCTTCTACACTCGCGTGTAAATCCTTTATTCTTAGCATTTCTTAAGTGATTTATTATCCTACAGACCCTTCCAGACTGATTTCCAATAATTTTTGTGCTTCCACGGCAAACTCCATGGGTAGTTTGTTCAATACCTCCTTACTAAAGCCGTTCACAATGAGTGCAATGGCCTTTTCAGTATCGATACCTCTTTGATTGCAATAAAAAATCTGGTCTTCCCCAATCTTACTTGTAGTGGCTTCGTGTTCAATTTGGGCTGATTTATTGCTCGCCTCGATGTAAGGAAAGGTATGCGCGCCGCATTCGTTACCCATAAGTAACGAATCACATTGCGAGAAATTCCTGGCGTTTTCAGCCCTACTATTTACTTTAACCAAACCTCTGTAACTGTTTTGGGATTTTCCCGCAGAAATTCCTTTTGATATGATGGTACTCTTGGTATTCTTACCAAGATGTATCATTTTGGTGCCTGTATCTGCCTGCTGAAAATTATTGGTAACGGCTATGGAATAGAATTCTCCAATGGAATTATTTCCTTTCAAGACACAAGATGGATACTTCCATGTTACCGCAGAGCCCGTTTCTACCTGAGTCCATGAAATTTTTGCATTCTTTTCGCACAATCCACGCTTTGTGACAAAGTTGAAAACGCCTCCTTTACCATTCTTGTCCCCTGGAAACCAGTTTTGAACCGTAGAATATTTGATTTCAGCATCATCCATCGCAATCAACTCTACAACTGCAGCATGTAACTGGTTTTCATCGCGCATTGGAGCCGTACATCCTTCCAAATAACTTACATAACTCTCCTCATCTGCAATGACCAAGGTACGCTCAAATTGCCCTGTTCCTGCCTCATTAATTCGGAAATAGGTAGACAATTCCATAGGACAACGTACTCCCTTTGGGATGTAGCAAAAACTTCCGTCAGAGAATACCGCTGAATTTAGGGCGGCATAAAAGTTGTCTTTCTTTGGTACAACGGTTCCCAAATACTTTTTTACCAGTTCGGGATGCTCTTGTATCGCCTCAGAAATCGAGCAAAAGATGATCCCTTTTTCGGCCAGGGTTTTCTTGAAGGTCGTGGCCACTGAGACTGAGTCCATTACGATGTCAACAGCAACGCCAGCCAATTTTTTCTGTTCATCAATTGAAATTCCCAACTTTTTGAAGGTTTCCAATAGTTCGGGGTCGACCTCATCCAAACTGTTGTACTTCGGTTTTTTATTGGGAGCTGAGTAATAGGAAATGTTCTGAAAATCAGGTTTTTCGTAGGTGACATTGGGCCATTCGGGTTCCTCCATGTCTTTCCATATACGAAAAGCATCAAGTCGCCAATCCGTCATCCACTGGGGCTCTCCCTTCTTTTTGGAGATGGCGATCACAATATCTTCATTCAAGCCTTTAGGAAGTGTGTCGGACTCAATATCAGTATAAAAACCGTACTCGTATTCCTTGGTCTCGAGTTCTTTTTTTAATTCTTCTTCGGTATAAGCCATATCCCCAATTTCTTTTTAAAGCGAAAAACTTTCCCCACAACCACAAGTGCGTTGGGCATTCGGGTTGTTGAAAACAAACCCTTTTCCATTTAACCCTCCTGAATATTCCAAGGTTGTGCCAATCAAATACAAAAAGCTTTTCTTATCAACTATGATGCGTATCGAATTGTCTTCAAAAACCTTATCCGTTTCTTCAGAGGTATCATCAAATTTCAACTCGTAAGAAAGTCCACTGCAACCGCCACTTTTCACCCCTACGCGCACAAAATCTTTGTTCGCATCGAAACCCTCTTCGGTCATCAATGCCACCACCTTTTGTTTTGCCGTTTCAGAAACCTTTATCATTCTTACTAAGATTTATTCTAAATAGCCCACAAATATACTGTATTGGTAGTGTTTTACCATACTTCCTAACATTATAATAACGAATAATTTGATAAGGGTTTTCTATGGAATAAATACCTATTCCAGTTTGATTACAACGAGGTCGATTCCGCCATTAGGATTGACTTGGGGAAAATCAGTACTGGCCGTTTCCCCCACCAAGATCACAGCACCTTCGCTGCTCTCCAAGACATCGTAACCAAAATCGAGGTCTGATCCACCGAAAGAGCGCTGGTAGTCCAGGTTGCCCTCGCTATCTGTCTTAATGAGCCATAAATCGTTTTCACCAAAATTCTCGGAGGCGTCACCATTATTGCTTTTTGAATTTCCGGCTATAAGCAGACCGCCATCAGAAGCCAAATACACCCCATGGGCAGCTTCAAAATTGCTGCCTCCAAAGCTTTGTTGCCAAAGCAGGTTTCCATTGTCGTCAATTTTTATCAGCCAAACATCAGACTCCCCATTGTTTTTTGAAACCTGTGTGTCAGCACTAAAGGTATTACCCACAATAACATAAGCCCCATCTTTGGTGCGAATAATGTCTTGCGCCTGGTCAATGCCACTTCCACCAAAGGAACGTTCCCATTCCATATCCCCATTCTTATTAACCTTGACGACCCAAAAATCATAGCTCCCTTTGGGGTTTGAAATATCAAAATCATCACTCTCTGAAGCTCCAGCCAAAACAAATCCACCGTCCTCGGCATTTACCACCCCAAACGAGCGGTCGTTATTTGTGCCGCCAAAGAATTTGCGCCACAGCAGGTTTCCCTGGGCATCAATTCGGGTGCCCCAAAATTCACCAACACCATGGGCCGAAAGACTCGAAGTTTTACTTGTGGCTCCTTCGCCATTCGAAGAAGTTACATCCAAAAATCCTGAAAAAAAGAACCCACCATCAACGGTTTCGACAATATCATAGGAATGATCATGGCCTGAAAAACCAAAGCTTTTTTCCCATAGAATATTGCCCGAAGAATCCAATCGGATTATCCAATTGTCATGAAATCCCTCATTGTTGCTCCCATCACCATCATCACTCATCGCATATCCTGCAAGTGCATAACCCCCATCGGATGTTTGGATAACTTGCTGACCCCGATCATCACCACTACCCCCATAGGTGCGCTGCCATTGTACCTCACCGTCAGCATTTAATTTTAAAAGCCAATAATCATTTACCACAGTGTTCTTAAATGCCAAATCGCCATTGGTACTATTGGTAAATCCTAATACGGCATAGCCGCCATCCATAGTTTGTATCACCGATCTTGGGGTGTCATCTCCAGCGCCTCCAAAGGACCTAACCCATAAAACGTTCTCAATACCAGAAGCCCCAGGAAAATCTTCAAGACGGTAAACATCTTTCGAACAAGACCATAAAATAACCGCTACCAAAAATGGAATCGCCTTTTTCATAATGGCCTTTTAATTTGATTTTCGAATGATAAATAGGCCTGAATTGATGTCATTCACCAATATTTTTCCGCTTGGCAAATAAGGGTAAACACTCCATGCCCCCTCAAAATCTGTGCGATCGTCGGCGGGGAAGGTGTCAAAAAACCCGATCTCTTGAATCACCTCATTTTCAATTTGTGAAATATCCAATACCCGGATACCCGCAGTGTAGTTCGCTAGAAAATATTCATTGCCTAACACATAACCATTATGGTCGATGGCCGGAGTCGGCCCCGTATAGGTGGTATGCAAACTTGGGGCATCTAAATCTGTCAAGTCAAACACCAGGGTTCTCGAATTGAAACCAAAATTAGCCTCGTCAAGTTCGTCTCCCAATATAAAATAACGCTGATCCTCGGTAAACCAGCCTTGGTGGGTATATCCCAGCTGGGCATAGCTCAAAGTGGCAATTTCTGAAGGATTTGATTTATCGGTAATGTCTACAATTGCTATTTGTGTCTCATTCGACCCAATAAAAATCTCGCGGCCGCTATAGTCCGAATCAGGCCCGATATAGGTAACAACTTGGGCGTCATGGGTATAACCGTTCGCCCCGTAGCCCCCCACCAAAGTTGGGCTCAAAGGGTTTTGAATGTCAATAAAATGCACCCCACCGTTAAATGTATCGCTCCTTGCGGTACCTACGGGGTAAGCATACCCCATTTCCTCATTGATAACAATATTATGCGCGTTACCAAAACCCGTATATCGGGTAGAGGCGTTGAAGGTCACAGGTGGGTTGTTTACATTCCGAAGTTGACCCAAGCTGAACACCTGCATACCATGTCCACCAGCTTCTGAAACAATAAAGGCATGATCCGCATAGACCTTTACATCTCTCCATGTACTTGCGCCCGTTGCCGTGGGGAGTTTTCCGAGGTAAATGGGCTCATCTCCTGAAACATCTACAAAAGCGGTACCATCATCTAAACCGACCAGGGCATATTCGTCTCCATTGGCTGGATCTGTCCATCCCCAAACATCATTGCCCGCGCTAGAACCAAATTCATTCAGTGATATTCTACCCAAGAAATCGTATCCGTTACAAGGAAAACCCTGTGCGCTGCCGTCTTCACAGGTGGCAATCCCTGTAATTTCATAGCGCGTGTTGGTAAATCGCAAGATGCTTTCATCTTGGGCACTCAAACTCAATTCAAAGAATTCAGTTTCCTCCACAAGGTCATCATCAATAATTTGCAGTGTCGGTATGCTTAATTGGGATTGCTCAGAACCATCATAACTTCCTACAGGGATGGTAATATCTTGCGGAGACTGAAAGTCATAATCAAGACCCACTGTGGCATTGCCACTGCCGTCATCGGTTATGGTGACCACAATTTCCTCAGTGACCGATCCCGTTACCAACAATTTGGGCAAGTTATCCGTATTGCTTTCAGAACCAGATGCAATGGCTCTTAAAAAGGAAACGCTCAGACTGTCGTTGTCCAATATGCTGTACACCGTACTTTCGCGGTTGCCCAAAACGGCATCGCCAGTAGGGTCGGTTAATGTCAGTTCAATTGTTTCAGTCTCTTCTTCTTCGGCATCATCTATTATGGTTAGCCCAGCCAGGGGTATAGCGGTATTTTCTGTGCCATCATAAGTACCCACTGGAATATTAATGACCAAGGGTGATGCAAAGTTAAAGTCACTCCCATTTCCAGTAGCTGTACTTGAACTCCCTAAAACAACTGTTACACTTGATGCGCTTTCTACATTTCCATCTAAAAACAACATTGGTAGACTATCAAAATCACCTTCAATATCGAAACTGGAGCTTTGCGAAAACTGTACAGTTACACTGGCCGAAGTAATAGGACCAGGACCATCATCATTGCCGCAAGCAAATAGCAAAAAGACTAGAGAAAAGACAAAAAAATTATGGATAGGTTTCATAGCAAGATAAAGATACAATTTAAATAATTGCATTTACTTTTGCCAAATGCTGGAGGATAAAAATCAAAATCGGACTTCGCTCGGCGATATGGGTGAGTTCGGACTCATTACACATTTAACAAAAGAATTTGAAATGTTGCATACCACATCCGTAAAAGGTGTTGGTGACGATGCAGCCGTTGTGGATCATGGAAACAAGAAAACAGTGGTAACCACCGATTTGTTACTTGAAGGGGTTCACTTTGATTTAAGTTATATGCCCTTGAAGCACCTGGGGTATAAGGCTGTTATAGTCAACCTTTCCGACCTTTATGCCATGAATGCCACCCCACAGCAAATTACGGTTTCGATTGCAGTGTCGAACAGGTTTCCGTTGGAAGCCCTGGAAGAATTATACGCTGGTATAAAGACCGCTTGTTCACTTTATAAGGTTGATTTGGTCGGCGGAGATACCTCTGCCTCACAAAAAGGTATGTTGATCAGTGTTACAGCATTGGGTATTGCCAATGAAGCAGATCTTGTGTACCGCTCGGGAGCCCAACCCAACGATTTATTGGTGCTCTCTGGAGACTTAGGTGGAGCATACCTAGGCCTGCAGGTCTTGAATCGGGAAAAAGAGGTCTTCAAGGCCAACCCTCTAAACCAACCAGACCTTGATGCATATACCTATATTGTCGAAAGGCAGCTTAAACCTGAAGCCCGAAAAGATGTTGTTGAGCTCTTGCATAAATTGGAAGTAAGGCCTTCTTCCATGATCGATGTGAGTGACGGACTCTCATCTGAAATACTTCATTTATGTGAACAGAGTGGTGTGGGCTGCAATTTGTTCGAAGACAAGATACCTTTAGATCCAACTGTGATTTCTGCCTGTGAAGAATTCCAAATGGACAGTACGCTGGTAGCACTGAGCGGGGGCGAAGATTATGAACTACTGTTTACAATTGGTATGGATGACTACCCAAAAATAAAGGCAAATCCCAATTTGACCGTTATTGGCCATATGGTTGAAAAGAAGGAAGGAGCGCATTTAATTACCAGGGCAGAAACAAAAATACCTTTGACCGCCCAAGGGTGGAATGCCATGCAGTCTTAGGCAGCGTTTTGCACTACTTTGATACGTTGTTGACGCTTACGGTACATATCACTTAGTACCATATTGATTTCACGGAGCGCTGGAGTAAGAATCGAAAGTTTACCACTCACATCAGTAGTCACCTGTTTTTGGCAATGCGCACACTTGTACTCTTTGATATGACCAGTGACTTTGTTGGAGACCACATAATGGTGGCCGAATAAATTACAATATAGCTTACCGAGAAGATTTCCGCCGGGGGTAGTGTTTTTCTTCATAAGTTGGAAGTTTGGTAGCATTACGATTTGGGGACCGAAGATGCCATAAATAATTGTCTGGTTTAAAAAAGCAACGGGTTACTGTTCATTTTATTTTTTAAGATTCTGTATTTTCGACGAAATACCCATTTTCGACCAAGTGTGTCATTTTATCGGTCAACTACTGGGCCGGCCAATATACAATTTTGAACTATTTTAACAAATATTTCTGAGCCAATGAACCCTAAAAAATCTGTTTTCATTACGGCATTTGCACTTTTTTCCTTGTTTTTTGGTGCGGGCAATTTGATACTGCCTCCCCAACTAGGATTTAAGGCTGGTGAATCTTGGTGGTTAGTGGCGGTAGGATTTTGTATCTCCGCCGTCTTGATCCCCATTTTGGGAATCCTCGCGCATGCACGTTTGCAGGGTACAATGTTTGATTTCGCAAAAAAAGTGTCGCCGGTATTTAGTCTGATTTATTGCTATTTGGTGTACGCCATTTCCATCAGCTTACCCTCTCCGAGAACAGCTTCGGTAACCCATGAAATGGGGATAGCACCCGTGTTTGGGTCTTCTTCTTGGCTAACCAGTTTCATCTACTTTTTACTGGTTTTCATTTTTGTAATGAACCGTTCCAAAATATTGGATGTCATTGGAAAAATATTGACCCCTGGCATCATTATTATACTCATCGCTATGGTTGGGATTACCATTTTTTCAATTGATTTTAATCTTGGTCCGTCTGCATTTCCAAGCCCTTTTTCCCATGGCATTGTTGAAGGCTATCAGACCTTTGATGCCATTGGAGCTGTTGTGGTAGGCGGTGTCATCATCATATCGATCAATTTGAAAAATTCTGGTCTGCCCTATGCTGAGAAAAAAAGTCTAATTGCCAAATCAGGCTGGTTTGCAGGACTCGGTCTTGGATTAATTTATATAGGCCTCATCATAACCGGGGCGTTAATGGGCAATGAATTTTCAAACGATATTTCGCGAACAGCTTTATTAAGTGGGATCAGCCTAAAAACCCTGGGAAGCATGGCCAATCTTTTGCTCTGCGTTTTGGTGTGTCTGGCGTGTTTTACTACAGCAGTCGGTATTGTTACGGGAACTGCCGATTTTATCAAGGGACGCTTTGGAAATTCACAACGCGCTTATACCATAACCGCTATTTTGGGTTGTGTTTTGGGGGTTTTAATGGGGCAATTTGACGTGCATTATATCATTGCTGTAGCCATTCCTGCACTAATGTTCATTTACCCTGTAACCATAGTGTTGATCGTATTGAATCTGTTGCCAGAACGGTATGCGTCACCAAATGTCTTTCGCGCTGTAGTAATGGCCGCACTAATTTTCAGTATTCCTGACTTTCTGGGCAGTATTGGTTGGGGTGAATCAATAACCCAAGTGACCAAGTTTATACCACTAGGAAATTTTCATATGGGATGGGTATTACCCGCCTTTCTTACTTATGTGGGAATGAATCTTTTCAAAAGGCAAAACGAAAATTCATAGCGATTGCTATAGCCAAAATCGGAGCCCACGGCAAAATTCTACCAAGACTTTTCGAGCAAAAAGAAATGCTAGGCATTCATTAACTCTTCTATTTCATCAGCTTCAATGGGGATGTTTCGCATTAAGTTAAAGGGTGCTCCCTTGTCTTGAATCACCACATCATCTTCCAACCGAATGCCAAATCCTTCTTCCGGAACATAAATACCAGGCTCAACGGTGAATACCATATTGGCTTTCATTGGGGTTTTTAATTCTCCATAGTCATGGGTATCTAAACCTATATGGTGACTGGTTCCGTGCATAAAGTACTTCTTGTAGGCAGGCCAATCAGGGTTTTCATTTTTCACATCCGCTTTGTCGAGCAATCCCAAGCTTAAAAGTTCAGAAGTCATAATCTTGCCCACTTCCTTATGATATTCTGCCCAAATCGTTCCGGGCACCAACATTTTTGTTGCCTCATTCTTAACCCGCAATACGGCTTGATACACCTCTTTTTGACGCTTCGAAAACTTCCCATTTACGGGAATGGTCCGGGTCATATCACTAGAATAGTTGGCGTATTCCGCACCTACATCCATAAGAATCAAATCCCCATCTTGGCACCTTTGGTTGTTTTCAATATAGTGTAGCACATTGGCATTATTGCCTGAAGCGATGATAGGTGTATAGGCAAACCCTTGTGAGCGGTTACGAATGAATTCATGCAAGAATTCTGCTTCCAATTCATATTCCCATACTCCAGGTTTTGTAAATGCCAATATTCTTCGGAAGCCTTTTTCAGTGATATCACATGCCTTTTGCATTAAATCAAATTCCTCAGCTTCCTTAACCCCACGAATTTGTTGTAAAATGGGATTGCTCTTTGCCATTTGATGGGCAGGAAAATCTTTTTTACAGGCTTCAATAAAACGATCTTCACGTGTTTGGGTCACCACCGCTTGCCGGTAGTGTTCGTTTGTGTTGAAATAAATGGTGTCGGCTTCGGTCATCAGGTCAAAAAACACCTTCTTGAAATCAGAGAGCCAATACACGGTTTCAATGCCAGAAACAGCGGTTGCTTGCGCTTTAGTTAATTTGGCGCCTTCCCAAATGGCAATATGATCGTTGGTCTCTCGAACGAACAAAATTTCACGGTGGGCCTTATGAATGGCATCGGGAAATAACAACAATATGGTTTCCTCTTGATCGGCACCGCTTAGATAAAAAATATCGCGATGTTGTTTGAAGGGCATGGTGCTGTCTGCACTAATCGGGTAGATGTCATTGGAATTAAAAACCGCAATACTTTTTGACCTCATTTGGGCCATAAATTTTTTACGATTCTTTTTAAAAAGAGTGCTAGGTATTAAATCGTACTTCATTCTTATTTTTCGGTTTCTTCAAAAGTACCAATTCAATTGTATAAAAAAAGGGCCTTTCGGCCCTTTGTGGTTTGGTTGAAAAGTTCCTTATTTCGACATAGCGCCCTTGATGGCTCCAATGATGGCCATAATAACACCACCACCAACACCACCACCGGCTACGCTGCCCAAAATTCCCGCTGCGTCCATACCGCCATCACCGCCGAGCCCGAGCATGCCCAACAGGTAACCTCCTAGGCCACCTCCTAAAATTCCAGAGATGGAGTTACCCAGAGTGCCCAAATTTAATTTTGGCAACAATTTTCCGGCTAAATTACCTCCGACTGCACCTGATACGAGTTGAATAATCAACGGTAGATACTCTTCCATACTTATAGTTTTAATGGTTATTTGATAATAAATAAACGCTTTTTTGTCATATTAACAAAATTTTAAGTTTTTTATTTTCAATTTGCTAATTCTTGTTTTGTAATTCGTTTGTCCCAACAAGTACTAATTCATACCTTCCGCGTCTAATTCAATTCTGCTCAAATGAGACACTTTTTAGCTTGCCTATCACTTCTTTTATTTCAATTACTATCCGCCCAACAACCTGCGACATCCGCAGATCAAATAAGTGCTTCCCTTTCCCAAAAAAAGGAAATGGAGAAAACCTCTTTGGTCAAAAACATTCCGCTTAAAAATATAGGTCCTACCATAATGAGCGGCCGTGTGGTAGACCTAGAAGTAAACCCCAATGATCCCACAGAATTCTATGTGGCCTATGCATCTGGTGGGCTTTGGCATACAACAAGTAATGGTATTTCATTTACTCCATTATTGGATTCCTCGGATACCCAGAACATTGGAGACATCGCCATTGATTGGACTAATAATATCCTATGGGTCGGCACGGGTGAAAACAACGCCTCGCGTTCTTCCTATGGAGGCATTGGTGTTTTAAAATCAAGCGATGGCGGACAGACCTGGCAAAACATGGGGCTTCATGATTCGCACCATATCGGACGCATCCTGATCAATCCTCAAAATCCGAAAGAAGTTGTGGTTGGGGCAACAGGGCATTTGTATTCCACCAATGAAGAACGTGGTGTTTATAAAACAACTGATGGTGGCGAAACCTGGAGCAAAACTTTATTCGTAAATAATGAAACTGGAATAATTGACCTTGCTGCCGCACCCAATAATTTTAACATCCAATATGCCGCGGCCTGGCAAAAAGATCGCAAGGCCTGGGATTTTACGGGAAATGGCGCAGGATCAGGTATCTATAAAAGTGTTGATGGGGGTACAAACTGGACCTTGGTTTCTACTTCGGAAAGTGGTTTTCCAACAGGTAAGGGCGTAGGTAGAATTGGGTTGGCAGTTTTTGATGACACAACCGTTTATGCCATTCATGACAGTCAATTTCGTAGAGAAAAAAAGGAAAGCACCCAAAAGAAAAGTGATGGTCTAGTAAAGGACGACTTTAAAACAATGTCGACAGCCACGTTTATGGCTTTGGACAACAAAAAATTAAACGATTTCCTGAAAACCAACGGTTTTCAGGAAAAATACCGTGCAGAAAACGTAAAGAACATGGTGCAAGATGGTGCGGTTCAACCCCTTGATCTAGCCAAATATTTAGAGAATGCCAATTCATTGTTGTTTGATACCCCTGTGATTGGAGCCGAAGTGTATCGCAGCGATGATGCAGGCAAGAGTTGGAAAAAGATGAATGAGGACTATATTGATGATTTGGTATATAGTTATGGCTATTATTTTGGTCAGATTCGTGTCGACCCTAATGATAAAGAGAAAATTTATTTGGCAGGGGTGCCTTTGATTATGTCAAGGGACGGTGGAAATACCTTTGAATCCATAAGCAAAGAAAATGTGCACTCAGACCATCATGCCCTTTGGATCAATCCCAAGAAACCAGGGCACCTCATTAATGGGAATGATGGAGGGGTCAATATCACCTATGATGACGGGCAAACCTGGATGAAGAACAATTCTCCTTCAGTAGGACAGTTTTATGCGATTAATGTAGACAATGACCAACCCTATAATGTTTATGGGGGCCTACAGGATAACGGTGTGTGGAAAGGCGCCCACAATAACACGCAAGACAGCAGGTGGCATTCTTCTGGAAAAAACCCCTGGCAAGGCATCATGGGCGGCGACGGTATGCAGGTTCAAATTGATAATCGAAACTCTAATATCGTCTATACCGGATTTCAATTTGGAAATTATTTCCGATTGGATCTGGCCAAACGAAAAAACACAAGAATACAGCCAAAACACGAACTGGGTGAAGCTCCGTATCGCTTCAATTGGCAAACCCCTATTTTGCTAAGTTCTCATAACCAAGATATTCTGTACTTGGGTGGAAACAAATTGCATCGTTCGATGAACCAGGGCGATGATTGGACTGCCATCTCGGATGATCTTACACAAGGCGGCAAAAAGGGCAATGTCGCCTACGGAACACTTACCACCATATCTGAGTCTCCTTTTCAATTTGGGTTAATTTATGTGGGCAGTGATGATGGATTGGTGCAGGTCACTAAAAATGGCGGTGGAAATTGGGCAAGAATTTCAACTTCCTTTCCCAAAGATTTATGGGTAAGTGAAGTTGCGGCAAGTAAGCATAAAAAAGAACGGGTTTATGCCACTTTGAACGGATACCGTTGGGATGATTTTACGCCCTATGTTTATGTCAGTGACGACTACGGGGCCAGTTGGAAAAATATTTCGAAGGGCATTGCGACATCACCGGTGAATGCGCTTGTCGAAGATCCCGAAAATGAAAACCTGCTATTTGTAGGTACTGACAACGGTCTTTATGTCTCATTTGATCGCGGGGATTCTTGGGAACTCATGCAAAACGGAATGCCCAATGTAGCGGTACACGACTTGGTCATTCAACCTAGAGACAAACATCTTTTAGTGGGAACCCACGGAAGAAGTATCTATAAGGCTGACATTTCCAAGTTACAAGAGGTAAATGCGGACCTCTTGAACACTAAGCTTCATGTTTTTAGTGTTGGTAATATCAAACATTCAAGACGTTGGGGAAATAGTTGGAGTTCGTGGAGCAACCCAAATACCCCAGGAGTTGACCTTACTTTTTATAGCAGTGCCAAAGGTAAATTTCAAGCCTCGGTACAAACCACAGATGGTATAGAGGTAAGCACAGCCGAAATAGATGGCGACAAAGGGCTGAACATCTTATCCTATGATGTTGCCTTTAGCAAAGAAGGTAAAAAGAACTATTTGAAAAAGAACAAGGCTAAATTAAGCGCGGCAAAAAATGGAAAAACCTATTTGCCAAAGGGAACATACCGGGTAGAGATTTCCGGCAATGGGGCCACAGAAAAAATCTCTTTTAAGATAGAGTAGTTACCTTGTGCTCCTTTGTTAAAGCAAGTGGTATATGTTACCGATACGTTTACTATTGTAAGGTTTTACTTTACATTTCAATAACCTTTTCCTAAGTAATTATTGCCATATTTTCAATATCTTAGAAGGCTAATCCGAACCAAACTTTACAACTATGAAAAAGGTCAAAGAACTTGACTTTTTCAAGAACATAAAAGAAATACGTGAGTACCAATTTGGTAGCTTCTATTTCTTCGAAGGCCTTGTTATTGGCGAATTGAACGCGGGCATCACTTTTGGTTGGGAAATGGGAAAAAAAGCAATTGATGCAGCCAAAGAGATTTTTGGTGAAGATTTGCCCATCGCCTACATCTCCAACCGCATCAACGATTACTATGTCGTTCCTGCCGATTGGGGTAAATTTTTTAAAAATCGTCATCAATTGGATTTCTATTGTGTGGTTGGTGAAACAAAAGGCAGTTTTGCAAGTTTGGTGATGGAACGTGTGTTCTTCAAAAATTCGATCAAGCAGTTTACCGATTTGGAAAAAGCTATTGAATGGAGTTTAAAGCGTATCGCCGAACGAAATGCAAAAAAATCTTCTTCTTTATCGCCCAACATGAAATAAGGCATCGCCTTGATTCACGACTGCCTGATGGTTGATACAAAATACCACACCATCAAAAGGCGCTTTGACCTGCCGGGTCTTTTTCGAATACACATCGGTAATCATCCCCAAAACCTGTCCCTTGGTTATTTTGCTCCCATTATGAATTTCGGGAATAAACATTCCGGCCCTGGAAGACCGCACCCATTTTGTGCTTTCTAAATGGTTGGACTTAGGCATTTTCTTTGCCTTGGGCAACATCCCCAATTTGCTTAAAACATTTTGGATGCCGGCAATCCCCCTTTCTATTGCTTGATCATCAAATCGCATACTTTCACCGGCTTCGTAAACAATGGTGGGCTTGTTTAATTTGGACATGGTCTTTCGAAAAGAACCGGCTATTAATCTTGACGCAAAATAGATGGGTGCTCCAAAAGCTGCCGCTAGCGCTTTACTGTTTTCATCATCAGCAGTATATCTGACTTGCGGAAAATTGCTGCGTTGCCCACCCCCAGTATGCAAATCTATCGCCAAGTCAACTTGGGGCATTACCATACTGGTATAATTAAAGGCTATCCTGCTGGCCAATGATCCCGTCTTTCGACCTGGAAAGCTTCGATTCACATCTTTCCCATCAGGTACATCTCTAGAAAAATGAATAAAGCCAAAAATGTTAAGAATGGGAACGACAATAACGGCCCCTTTTTTTATCTTGAACCTATCTTGCTGAAGCATTCTTCGCAAGGTTTCGACCCCATTAATTTCATCACCGTGCAGACCAGCTTGGAGTAGTACAGTAGGCCCTGCTTTTTTGGCATTGAAGACGTGGATGGGAATATCGATCAAGGTACCTGTGGGCAATCGTGCTATCTCGATACGGACCAATTTATTCTTTCCTGGCGGCACTTTTTCCCCATTAATGACAATGGTCTTATTTTCTTCTGGTGTATGCATTTCGTTCAACAAATTGAATGATATGTTTAGCTACATTGACACCTGATGCACCTTCAATCCCTTTTAGACCGGGAGAGGCGTTAACCTCGATCAGTACAGGTCCGTGTTTTGATCGCATGACATCTACACCGGCCACCCCTAGCCCTAAGTACTTGCATGCATTTAATGCAATAAACTCTTCTTTTGAGGTGGGTTTCACGGCCTCTGTGTCCCCACCCCTATGCACATTTGACCTAAACTCTCCTATCTCACTCTTGCGTTTCATTGCGGCCACTACCTTGTTCCCAACCACAATAATCCTGATATCTTCGCCCTGGGCCTCTTCAATATAACGTTGCAATAAAATACTGGTGTCCATCTTATAAAATGTATCAATAATCGACTTCGCTGATTTTTTGCTTTCAGCAAGTATTACACCGAGCCCGTGGGTGCCTTCTTGAAGCTTTATGATTACCGGTGGTCCGCCTAAAAGTTGGATTTGTTCTTCAATATTATCAGGATTTATCGAAAAAACGGTTTCGGGTATTGGAATGTTCTTTCGGGCCATTATCTGAAGGGTCCTCACCTTATTCCTTGCCCTAGTTATGCCCAATGACCTCGCCGTACTGAACACGTTGTTCATCTCGAACTGCTTTACTATCGCAGCGCCGTGTTTTGTGACTTTTGCCCCAATACGTGGAATGATTGCATCAAAATCATTGGTCACCTCTTCTTCACCAAGATAAATCTTAGGGTCCCCCTCACCCAATTTGACCGAGCATTTGGTATGGTCGATCAACTCCACGTGGTGACCCAGCTTTTGGGCTTCTTCCATGATTCGCTGGGTAGAAAAGACATTGAGGCTGACCGAAAGAATGGCGATATTCATCTAAAAGTGTGGCTGCTTTACGCTTTACAATATCGTTAAAAAACCAAAACCGCTAATAGCACCGTCTTTTTGTTTACCTTTTTTTAAAAAAACAGGGGTTTTTAACAGTATTTATCAAACGTTTTCGCCTCTTGCTTAAAACGCTTCTAAATAAGCTTGAGCTAGTCATTGAAAACTTGTTAAAAACGCTATCCTGCCGTAAATTTGTGGGATAAACCAGCTACTAATGAGCGGATTGATAAAATCTTCGATTGCCCGTAAAGTGGTGATGGCACTTTCGGGTCTTTTTTTAGTCTTTTTTTTACTACAGCATTTTACCATAAACATTACTTCGGTAATCGATCCAGAAACGTTCAATTCTTGGTCACATTTTATGGGGTATAACCCCTTGGTTCAATATGTGCTGCAACCTATTTTGATAGCAGGAGTAATCATACATTTTGTAATGGGTTTCGTATTGGAAATTCAGAACAAAAAGGCGCGTGGCACCTCATATGTTAAGTACAGAGGTGGTGCCAATGCACCTTGGGTGTCGCGCAATATGATTTATTCCGGACTTGTGGTGTTGGCCTTCTTAGGACTGCATATGTATGATTTTTGGGTGCATGAAATGGCATATAAATATGTTGAAGTACTGCCAGAAAACCCAACAAGATATCATGAGGAGACAGTTGAGAAATTTGCTCCTTTTTGGAGAACGGTCATTTATGTGATTTCGTTTTTGTTATTATCGCTTCACTTATGGCACGGCTTTGCCTCGTCATTCCAAACCATTGGAGTTAACAACAAATACTCTTCAGCTATCAGACTGTTCACGAAATTATTTGCAATAGCAGTACCTCTCGGATTCGCTTTTATTGCCATATATCATCATCTTAACCCAATAACACATTAATATGGGCGTATTGGATTCAAAAGTTCCTTCAGGGCCATTGGCCGAAAAATGGACGAAGCATAAAAATGAAATCAACCTTGTTAACCCAGCGAACAAGCGTTTAATTGACATCATTGTTGTTGGTACCGGTTTGGCGGGTGGTGCCGCTGCTGCGACCTTGGCAGAGTTGGGCTATAATGTCAAGACGTTTTGCTACCAAGATTCACCGAGACGGGCGCATTCAATTGCCGCGCAGGGAGGTATCAATGCTGCCAAAAATTATCAGGGTGACGGAGACAGCCCTTACCGACTTTTCTATGATACGGTCAAAGGTGGGGACTACCGTTCACGAGAGGCTAATGTATACCGTTTGGCAGAAGAATCTGTAAACATCATAGACCAGTGTGTGGCCCAAGGAGTACCTTTTGCGAGGGAATATGGGGGCCTTTTAGATAACCGGTCCTTTGGTGGGGTCTTGGTCTCAAGAACCTTTTATGCCAAAGGTCAGACCGGACAACAGTTACTGCTAGGGGCATATTCAGCCATGAATCGTCAGATCAACAGGGGAAAAATCACCCCTTACAACCGCCATGAAATGATGGATTTAGTTTTGGTTGATGGCAAAGCTCGGGGCATAATCGCCCGTAATTTGGTCACCGGTGAGATTGAAAGACATGCTGCGCACGCAGTAGTTTTGGCCACCGGAGGGTACGGAAATGTGTTCTTTCTTTCGACAAATGCCATGGGAAGCAATGTAATGGCTGCTTGGAGAGCACACCGCAAGGGGGCATTTTTCGCTAATCCTTGCTTTACACAAATCCATCCCACCTGTATTCCTGTATCGGGGGACCATCAATCGAAATTGACGTTAATGTCAGAGTCGCTACGGAACGATGGCCGAATTTGGGTGCCAAAACGAAAGGAAGATGCCGAAGCCATCCGTGCAGGAAAATTGAAACCCACACAACTTGGCGAAGAAGAGCGCGACTATTATTTGGAGCGTCGCTATCCGGCATTTGGAAATTTAGTGCCAAGAGACGTGGCATCAAGGGCGGCAAAAGAACGTTGCGATGCGGGCTATGGAGTCAATAAAACAGGAGAGGCGGTATATCTTGATTTTGCCGCGGCAATTCAACGCTACGGAAAGGAAAAAGCCTTAACATCTGGATTAAAAAATCCTGATGCGGCGACCATTACCAAGCTTGGTGAGGAAGTCATCGAGAATAAGTATGGAAACCTTTTCCAGATGTACGAAAAGATTGTAGATGAAAATCCGTACAAAACCCCGATGATGATTTATCCCGCGGTACACTACACCATGGGTGGCCTTTGGGTCGATTACAATTTAATGACCACCATTCCGGGTTGTTATTCCGCAGGTGAGGCCAACTTTAGTGATCATGGCGCCAACAGGTTAGGGGCTTCTGCATTAATGCAAGGTTTAGCGGATGGATATTTTGTTTTGCCTTATACCATTGGTGACTACTTAAGTGATGATATTCGAACAGGACCTATTTCGCCAGACACAGACGAATTCGTAAAAGCGGAAGAAGAAGTAAAGGCGCGCTTGGAAAAATTAATGTCAGGTAACGGGCTGCATTCCGTTGACCATTACCACAAGAAATTAGGTAAAATCATGTGGAACAAGTGCGGAATGGCCAGAAACGAAAAGGATCTTAAAAGTGCCATCAAAGAGATTTCTGAACTTCGCAAAGACTTCTGGGAGAATGTTAAAATACCTGGAGAAATCAACGCAAAGAATCAAGAGCTTGAAAAAGCAGGACGTGTGGCCGACTTTTTGGAACTGGGAGAATTATTCGCTAAAGACGCGCTCACCAGAAACGAATCTTGTGGAGGTCATTTTAGGGAAGAATACCAAACCGAAGAAGGGGAAGCATTGCGTGATGATAAAAATTTCACCTTCGTTTCAGCTTGGGAATACAAAGGTGAGCCCAAAGATGCCGTACTGCATAAAGAAGAATTGAAATACGAAAATATCGAGCTTAAAACTCGTTCATATAAATAACGATTGCTATGAAGTTATTTCTAAAAATTTGGAGGCAAAAAAGTGCCCAAGATAATGGCAGCATGAAAGACTATACCCTCGACGGAGTTGAAGGGGATATGTCATTTCTAGAAATGCTGGATGTTTTAAATGAAGAATTAATTTCCAAAGGGGAAGAGCCTGTTGAATTTGACCATGATTGTAGAGAAGGTATTTGTGGCATGTGTTCCTTGCAAATTAATGGGGAACCTCACGGCCCGGATCGTTTAGTTACCACCTGTCAATTGCATATGCGCAAGTTTAATGATGGGGACACTATTGTAATAGAACCCTTTCGCGCCAAGGCCTTTCCGGTAATCAAAGACCTTGTCGTTGACCGCAGTGCTTTTGACCGCATTCAACAGGCAGGTGGTTATGTTTCAGTTAACACCTCTGGGAATACCATTGATGCCAACGCCATACCAATTGAAAAAGAAAAGGCAGATGATGCCTTTAATGCCGCTACCTGTATTGGTTGTGGTGCTTGCGTGGCCGCCTGTAAAAATGCTAGTGCCATGCTCTTTACATCGGCAAAGGTCTCGCAGTACGCCCTACTGCCCCAAGGCCGGGTTGAAGCTACCGACCGTGTATTGAATATGGTAAAACAAATGGATTTGGAAGGTTTTGGTAACTGTACCAATACCGGTGCATGTGAAGTAGAGTGCCCGAAAGGAATTTCCCTTGAAAATATTGCCCGGTTGAATCGCGAATATCTCGCTGCGAGCATTAAGGGGTAACGATGATATAACGTACAGCTAATGACCTGTTGGATAACTACATTCAACAGGTCTTTGTATTTTTAGGAATGTCCAAAACCTATGCTGAGAAACCGATCAAAGTGCCTCGTTTTCGCGAGGAAGATGGTTTTTATACTACCCCACAGCGGTCAAAAATCATGGGTAAAATACGAGCTAAGAATACCAAACCTGAACTGGCGTTTCGAAAAGCTTTGTGGGCCACAGGTTATCGCTACCGAATTGATTATAAAAAATTGATTGGCAAGCCTGATATTCTTCTAAAGAAATACAAGACGGCCATTTTTATTGATGGTGAGTTTTGGCATGGGCATAATTGGAATGAACGAAAACATAAGATCAAGACCAATCGCGAATTTTGGATTCCAAAAATAGAGCGTAATATGCAGCGAGACCGTGAAGTTAATCACGGCCTGGAAAATTTGGGTTATACCGTTTTCCGTTTTTGGGAAGGTGAAATTAAGAAGGATCTTCCACGATGCCTATCGACTGTGTTATCACATTTAGACACCCATTTGAAAAAGCAGTAATCAACCTATGTTTATATCATCCTGATTCAGAACTATGCTTCCCGATATCACCACCAACTCGAAAATGCCAAATCTTAAGACGACTATTTTCACCATCGTGAACGAATTGGCCAGAGCGCACGATGCGGTAAATCTATCCCAGGGATTTCCTGATTTCGATGCTTCCCCAGAGCTGCTCTCGCAAGTTTCTAAGGCCATGCAATCAGGGCATAACCAATATGCTCCAATGCGCGGTATACTTTCGCTTCGAGAGACGATAGCAGCTACCATTGAAAACCTTCATGGACATCGTTATAATCCTGAAAGTGAAATCACCATCACAGCAGGTGCCACGCAAGGAATTTTTACGGCAATCAGTGCATTTGTAAAAAAAGGAGATGAAGTCATTGTCTTGACTCCAGCTTACGATTCCTATATTCCCGCCATTAATCTCAATGGAGGGGTAGTTGTGCCGGTGGCATTGTCAAGTGAAGACTTTGCGATGGACATCGAAGGTATCAAAGAGGCCATCTCCCCAAAAACGAGAATGCTGATAATAAATACACCGCATAATCCATCTGGGCGAATATTTTCCAAAAATCAAATGCAACTGCTTCAAGAGGTATTGCGTACTACTGATATCATTGTTTTAAGCGATGAGGTTTACGAGCATATTGTTTTTGATGGTAAAACACATCAAAGTGTAGCAAAGTTTGAAAATCTTGCCTCGAGAAGCATTATCTGTAGTTCTTTTGGAAAAACCTTTCACGTCACCGGTTGGAAAATAGGATATTGTGTTGGTCCCAAATACCTCATTGATGAGTTTAACAAAGTGCACCAATACAATGTATTCTGCGTCAATCATCCCATTCAAAAAGGACTAAACGCCTATCTTCAAGAAGCGACAACATATCTCAATCTGGGCTCTTTTTATCAAAAAAAACGCGACTATTTTCTTAAGGCCATTGGCCCCTCAAGATTTAAATTTGCCCCAAGTGAAGGTACCTTCTTTCAATTATTGGATTATTCGGCCATTACTGATGACCTTGATCTTCATTTTGTGGAACGATTGATAAAGCAGCATAAATTGGCGAGCATCCCTGTTTCGGTGTTCCATGCGAATCACTTAAAGAACAAATACCTTAGATTTTGTTTCGCAAAGAGCAATGAAACTTTAGATAAAGCTGCGGCCATCATCAATAAGATCTAACTCTTACAGGTCACATCGCATCAACCAATCAATTTGTCTGTCACTGCCTATAAAGAAGGCGTGTTCTCCAAACTTTTTAAACCCAAACCGTTCGTAAAATTTAATGGCTTTTTGGTTGCGTTCCCACACGCCTAACCAAATGTATTGTTTCTTGCTTTTTTTCGCGAGTTGAAAGGTCTGTTCTAAGGCCCATGAGCCTAAATTTTTTCCTTGATATGTGTTCAGAATATAAATTCGTTCGAGCTCAAGGGAATTTGGATCATGAATATCGGATTGGGCATCGTCAAAATTTATTTTTAGGTAACCCACTATGGCTTCCCCAAGTAAAACAAAGTAGAATGATGAATTGGGATTTTCGAGTTCACTAAGCAGTTTCTCGCTATTAAATGCTGATGTGAGATACGCCTCAAAATCGTCTGGATCATTCTGTGTTCCAAATGCATCGCTGAAGGTCTCAAGGGAAAGGTTCGCTAATTGCTGTACATCGCTGATGTCACATTTGATAAGCTTAGGTTGCATTTCGTAAAAATAGCGCATAAAAAAAACAGGGGTTAACCCTGTTTGTGCTTATTTGTTCAGAAACAATATCCTAGAACATAAACAACTTCCTCACCAATCTGGTAAACCCAGAAAAGAAGTCGTTATGATAAACCTGAATATCTTCCTGTAAGGTTGTTTGTGAGAGTTCGGCAGCCATAGTTATAGGTTTTAGTCGATTTGGAAAACAAATGAGTCATAAATATATGAATAAGCGTCAGTTAGCCAAAAATATTGTTGTGAACTGAAAAAAAAATGTTGCAAAAAAAATCAAGGATAGGTAAATCTTGAGAAATAACGTCAAATTTGCATCTCCGGAATATCCCCTGGGATAATCAAGTTCCCCGCTGTAGCAGCCTCAATTTCAGCAACTGTAACTCCTGGCGCGCGTTCTAATAACAAGAACCCTTCATTGGTAATTTCAAGTACCGCTAAATTGGTCACTATTTTTTTTACACACCGAACCCCGGTCAAGGGCAAACTGCATTGTTTAAGCAGCTTAGATTGCCCGGCCTTGTTGGTATGCATCATGGCTACGATGATATTTTCTGCGGAGGCGACCAAATCCATGGCACCGCCCATGCCTTTGACCATTTTTCCGGGAATCTTCCAATTGGCAATATCACCGTTTTCAGCTACTTCCATCGCCCCTAAAATTGTCAGATCAACGTGCTGGCCACGAATCATGGAAAAACTTGTTGCTGAATCAAAAAAAGAAGCCCCTGGCAATGTTGTTATGGTTTGTTTCCCTGCATTGATAATATCTGCATCTTCTTCGCCCTCAAAAGGGAATGGCCCCATACCCAAAACTCCGTTCTCACTTTGAAACTCGACTTCAATATCATCTCTCACAAAATTTGCAACCAAGGTAGGGATACCAATACCCAGGTTCACATAGTACCCATCCTTAACCTCTTGGGCAATTCGTTTTGCGATTCCGTTTTTGTCTAACATTAGGCCTTTTGTCTTACCGTTCGTTGTTCGATGCGTTTCTCATAGTGCTTTCCTTGAAAAATGCGCTGCACAAATATGCCAGGCACATGTATTTGATTGGGGTCTAAACTACCTACAGGAAGTAGCTCTTCCACCTCAGCCACCGTAATTCTGGCAGCACCACACATGTTTGGGTTAAAATTGCGTGAGGTACCCTTAAAAATCAAATTGCCAGCTTCGTCTCCCTTCCAGGCTTTTACGAAGGCAAAATCGGCTTTGAACGCTTCCTCAAGCACGTACATTTTACCATTAAATTCTCTGGTTTCTTTGCCTTCGGCCACCTCAGTTCCGTATCCAGCAGGCGTATAAAAGGCAGGAAATCCACCTTGTGCAGCTCTACACTTTTCAGCTAAAGTGCCTTGAGGCGTTAACTCAACTTCCAACTCCCCGCTCAGCATCTGACGCTCGAACTCATCATTTTCTCCCACATAGGAAGAAATCATTTTCTTTATTTGGCGGTTCTGGAGTAACAACCCTAAACCAAAATCATCTACCCCGGCATTGTTTGAGATGCAGGTAATATCCTTAACCCCCAATTGTACAAGTTCACCAATGGCATTTTCAGGAATACCGCATAGGCCGAAACCACCCAGCATAAAGGTCATGCCGTCAGTTACCCCTTCAAGGGCTTTTTGAACGCTAGTTACTGTTTTGGAAATCATAAGGAAACTTCTTTCTATGCAGAAAAGTACAATTTTATTGATGAGCCATCAAAAGTCCAGGTCATCTAAATCATCTTCAGTATCCCGCTCTTCTTTTCTTTCCTCAAGAATCTTGGTACAGTCTACATTGATGGATAAATCTTCAGGTTCTTCAAAAGCATCTGTGGAGACCCCAAGTTCCTCGTTTTGGTAATTTTTCTTCATGTAGATTGCCCAAATGGGAAGGGCCATAGACGCCCCCTGGCCATAGGCCAAAGAACGAAAGTGTGTTGAGCGTTCTTCGCCACCTACCCAAACTCCAGTTACGAGGTTGGGCACCATGCCCATAAACCAACCATCACTTTGGTTTTGGGTTGTCCCTGTTTTTCCTGCAATTGGATTGTTGAGTTCGTAAGGGTATCCTGTAATTATTTCTTTATATACCGTGTTTTCTTTATTAAAAGAATGTCTTAATCGGCCCCCAGAACCGTATTGGGTTACCCCTTCCATTAGGTTGATCATGGTATAGGCCACATCCTTACTAAGCACATCTTTTGTTTCAGGAACGTATTCGTAGAGCACGGTTCCATTTTTATCTTCGATCCGGGCTATGGCCACAGGTTTTACATAAACTCCTTGATTGGCAAATGTGCCATAGGCCCCAACCATTTCGTAAACATTCATATCAGGAGTCCCTAAAGCGATTGCTGGAGCTTCGACCATCTCCCGCGTTATTCCCATGCTTTTTGCGATGCTTACTACGGAACCTGGTCCTACCTGATCGATCAAACGCGCGGTAAGGGTATTCACTGAATTCGCCAATCCTTTTTTGAGGGTCATTTTTTCCAACGAATATTTGCCGTCCGAATTTTTGGGGCACCATGCTTCGGGGTTTCCATGTTTTAAGGGTTCGATACAATATTGGGTGTCTGGTAACGAATCACATGGTGAATAGCGCAATTGATCAATTGCAGCGGCATATACAAAAGGTTTGAAGGTTGATCCTGCTTGCCTTGCCCCTTGGTATACATTGTCGTATTGAAAGTGCTTAAAGTCGACTCCGCCAACCCAAGCTTTTATATGTCCGGTTTGGGGCTCCATAGACATCATGGCTGCCCGAAGGAAGGTTTTATAATACCTGATAGAATCCATAGGAGTCATTATGGTATCCTTTTCATAGGAGTCACTGTTCCAATCAAATACCGTCATTTCTGTTTTCTCACGAAACGAAGCCCGAATCTCATTTTCTGATTTCCCCTGTCGCTTCATTGCACGCCACCGTGCCGAACTTTTAATGGCCCGCTCCATGATTCGCTCGATTTCAAAGGTCTCCAAATCCAAAAACGGGGTGGTGGGATTCCGTTCGGGTGTGTTTTGTACAAAAAACTCTGCCTGTAATCTTTTCATATGCGCTTCAACCGCTTCCTCAGCATTGCGTTGCATTCGGGAATCAATGGTGGTAAAAATCTTAAGCCCATCAAGGTAAATGTTGTACTTGCTTCCATCAGGTTTCGGATTGTCTTCAATCCACCGATTTAACCAGCGTTGTAAATACATTCTGAAATAGGTTCCTAAACCTTCGCGATGTGACTCTGGACTAAAATTGATATCCATTCTAAGGTTTTGAAGGGAATCCTTTTCTGCTTCAGTGAGGTATTCGTATTTCGCCATTTGACCCAATACCGTATTTCTACGATTCAAGACCAATTCTTCTCTTCGAATAGGGTTGTAATACGAGGAATTTTTTAACATCCCTACCAAAACGGCTGATTCTTCAGGACGTAACCCCGAGGGTTCTTTGCCAAAATAAATTCGAGCAGCAGAGCGTATCCCGTCTGCCGCATAACCAAAATCATAAATATTAAGGTACATGGCAATGATTTCCTCTTTGGTATAATTGCGTTCCAATCGCGTTGCGATGACCCATTCCTTGATCTTCTGGAAAATGGCATTGGTTGTACTTTCCTTATCCCTAACACCGATAAATAATTGTCGGGCCAATTGTTGTGAAATGGTACTGGCACCTCCTCGTTTTCCCAGAAACGCCAATGCCCGCAAAAATCCCCTTGCATCAATTCCCGCATGATCGTAATAACGGGCATCTTCTGTAGCAATTAGGGCATCAACCAAATTCTGTGGCAAGCTATCGTAAGGTACGGGCGTGCGATTATCATCTAAATAATACTTGCCCAAGGTCAATCCGTCGGATGAAATAATCTCTGTGGCGAGGTTGGTCTGGGGATTTTCGAGTCGTTCAAAAGTTGGCATTTCACCAAAGACGCCCCAGCCTGCCAATAAAAAGACCAGAACAGCGACAAGAAGGCCAGAACCGAACAAAATCCAAAACCACTTGATAAATCTGAAAAAATTATTCCCTTTTGCTTTTCTTTTCTGTGCCATAAGTGCTATTGAATTTCTTCTATCTGTATCCCAACGTCGGTTATTCCTTCGAGCATTTGAATACCTTCTACATCGCCATTTTTTCGCATGGCATGGGACACTCTTACCTTATATACGCCAGAATCCTTAAAAACGATGTTTTCTTTGTACCATAATTTGTTCTCCTTGATGCTGCCATAACCGGTTCCCAACCAATTTCCGTCTGGTTTGGTCATGACATACTCCAAGGTATCTCTTATCGTTTCTCCGTTTGGATGCTCAAATTCGGTTATCAAAAAAAGGTTGCTGAATTCGAAAGTTTCATCGTTGCGTATGTTGATAAAAAGATTGTGACCTTGAAGTGAATCCATTTCAGCAATATCAAATTTCATTACCTCATCGGCCAGCCACTTTCCATTTGCAGTGGGTCTAAATTCAGTATAAACCAAGTTGTCTTGACATGAGGTCATCAATACACCAAGTAACAAGAAAAGTAGGAGGAAGTTACGCATTGGGCTTTGCCGTTTTCTTTTTATTTCTTCTTTTTTTATTCTTTCTTCGCTTCTTTTGGGGCCTATCAAATCGGGTCAGACTATCTTGACCTACCACATTTTCAAATACTGTTTTGTCCTCAGAAAGGTTTTCAACCGCATATTCTTCTAGACTTGCAATCTTTTTTTCCTTTTTATTGAGATCTAAAATTTCAAGAACTTGATGTTTGGTCAAGGCGTGCCAATTCGACGGGTCATTTTTATAGGAGAACCATAGCGTTTCTTTGAAAATATCTGCCTTTTGGCAGAAAGCAACTCCTTTTTCCGTTTGCAACTTGCTGTCTTGTGGCGGAAAATCCTTAAGCGCTTCCAAATACATATCTAACTCATAGTTCAGACAGCATTTTAGTTTGCCGCATTGCCCAGCTAATTTTTGTGGGTTCAGGGCCAACTGTTGATAGCGTGCTGAAGCAGTACTTACGGATCTAAAATCGGTCAACCAAGTAGAACAGCAAAGTTCGCGACCGCATGAACCTATTCCGCCTAAACGTTGGGCTTCTTGTCGGTATCCGATTTGGCGCATTTCGATTCGAATTCGAAAGGCTTGGGCCATATCCTTAATCAGCTGTCTAAAATCTACACGGTCCTCAGCAGTGTAATAAAAGGTAGCCTTAGAACCATCACCTTGAAATTCAACATCGCTGAGTTTCATCTGCAAGTTAAGGGCGATGGCAATTTCGCGTGATCTCTTTTTGATTTCTTCCTCTTTATCGCGACTTTTTTGCCATATATCAATATCGCGTTGAGAAGCTTTTCTGTAAACTTTAAGAATGTTTTTGTCCTTCGGGTCAATCTTTTTTTTCCGCATTTGCACCTTGACCAATTCTCCGGTAAGGGTTACAATGCCAACGTCATGTCCTGATTTTGCCTGGGTTGCTACTACATCACCAATGGAAAGGGGAAGGCCCTCCGCATTTCTAAAAAATTCTTTTCTGCTATTCTTAAAGCGCACCTCAACACAGTCAAAGGGAGTTTGACCACTGGGCAATGACATATTGGAAAGCCAATCGAAAACGGTTAGTTTATTACAACCATCAGTGCCACAAGTACCATTATTCTTGCAGCCACGCGGTTGTCCATCCGTTCCGGTTGAACAACTGCTACACGCCATATATTGTATCTTGAATTAAAGTATTCCGCTTAGGGAAACTTTAATTTAGGTTCATAAATTACTCTAGGTAAATATAGCACAAAATGCAGCAAGCGAGAAATGTTACCGCTTATACTTTAGCACTTCAGACCGTCCCTTTTTGAAAATTTTATTGCTGGCGTGCTTTCCCTTGCGAAGCTTTTTTTGTTCTTGATAAGGAAGCGCAACGGTCTGCATACAAGCCTCTGAACAACATGAGTTCATTGTGGCAGCACATTCGTCGCATTGCAAAAACAATAGGTGGCAGGCCTCGTTAGCACAATTTACATGGGTGTCACAAGGTTTGCCACATTGATGGCAATTTGATATGACCTCATCTGAAATGCGCTCTCCACGCCTGTGGTCAAACACAAAATTTTTGCCCCTGAATTTATTTTTAAGATTTTGCTCCCTTACCTGGCGTGTGTATTCAATAATACCCCCTTCTAACTGGTAGACATTTTTGAATCCTTTGTGTTTATAGTATGCACTGGCCTTTTCACAACGTATGCCCCCGGTACAATACATAACCAATTTTTTGTCTTCTTTATGTTCCGACAATTGTTCTTCAATAATGTCAAGCGAATCTCGAAAGGTATCAACATCAGGAGTAATGGCTTTTTCAAAATGCCCTATTTCACTTTCATAATGATTGCGCATATCAACCACTACTGCATTGGGATCATCAATTAGGTCGTTGAATTGTTCCGCATTTACATGAATCCCCTTATCCGTTACATCAAAAGAGGTGTCATTCAAACCATCAGCCACAATTTTGTCGCGAACCTTTACTTTAAGTTTTAGGAAAGACTTGTTGTCTTGTTGGATGGCAATATTCAACCGTACCCCATTCAAAAAGGAAATACTGTCAAGATGTGATTTGAATGCCTCAAATTTTTCAGCTGGAACAGAAAGCTGTGCATTCACCCCTTCATGGGCAACATAAATACGCCCAAGAACTTCCAATTCGTTCCAATTGATAAATAGGTGGTTTCTGAATATTCGTGTATTGCCAATGTGCGCATATTTGTAGAACGAGATGGTGAGACGATCTTGGCCTGCCTCTTCAATGAGCTGTTCCCGTTCTTTCGCACTTAACGTATTGTACAGTTGCATGCTATACCAATGTCTTAAGTTAAAAAGAATCTATTATTAAGCTCCGGCAAAAATACAGATAAAAAAAGCATCCGCTTGTGCGGATGCTTTTCGACCACACATTTTCTTTTTCATACAGATTAAATCTCTTTGAATGCGGTCTTCCAATCCCCTATGACAAGAGGGATTGCATATATTTATTTGAATCAGTCGCTCTTTAGATGGTATGCTATCAAAAAGGTTGCGTCCGCGTTGTGCCTTGCAAAAAGAAGTGGTACTTTAGTCTTCCTAAGATGATACTATGAGCAACGAAAAAGACGCAAAATTAAAGGCACTTAAATTAACCCTTGATAAGTTAGACAAGACCTATGGCAGGGGAACCGTAATGAAATTGGGGGACGACGTGGTTGAAGATATTGACGTCATCCCATCTGGTTCATTGGGTCTTGATATTGCCTTGGGCGTTGGTGGCTATCCGAGAGGTCGAGTCATTGAAATCTATGGTCCAGAATCTTCAGGTAAAACCACCCTTACCTTACATGCCATAGCCGAAGCACAAAAAAATGGCGGTATCGCTGCGTTTATTGATGCTGAACATGCTTTTGATCGTTTTTATGCAAAAAATCTTGGTGTCGATATCGATAACCTTATCATATCCCAACCCGACCATGGGGAGCAAGCTTTAGAAATTGCCGACAACTTAATCAGGTCGGGTGCCATCGATATTGTAATCATAGACTCGGTGGCCGCGTTGACACCCAAGAGCGAAATCGAAGGTGAAATGGGAGATTCTAAAATGGGCCTTCATGCGCGTTTAATGTCGCAAGCTTTAAGAAAGCTGACTTCAACCATAAGCAAGACCAATTGCACTGTAGTTTTCATCAACCAATTGCGAGAAAAAATCGGTGTGATGTTCGGCAACCCTGAAACAACCACCGGAGGTAACGCCCTTAAATTTTATGCCTCGGTTCGACTTGATATTCGCAGATCTACACAAATCAAGGACACCGATGGCAATGTGCAAGGAAACAAGACACGGGTCAAAGTTGTCAAAAACAAAGTGGCTCCACCATTTAAAACTGCTGAGTTTGATATCATGTATGGCCAAGGCATCTCCAAAATTGGGGAAGTTTTGGACATGGGGGTCGCTTATGAAATTGTGAAAAAGAGTGGCTCATGGTTTAGTTATGGTGACACCAAATTAGGGCAGGGTCGCGATGCCGTTAAATCGTTACTCGCAGACAACCCAGAATTGGCCGAAGAGCTCGAAGCAAAGATCAAAGAGGCTATCACGGTTATCCAAAATTAGACAAGGCCCATTATTTCATCGTTTTTCGGTGCACTTCCTTACGCAACCCTTGATTAACAAGACCATCTAGCTTTTACAGTAAAGGAATTATGAAAAGGATAGTTCGTGTAATTTTTTGGGTTGTTTTTGTGCTATCAGTTCAAGGTTGTGCCATTGATAGTGAGCAAAACTTTCATTTTGTAACCCTGCGTATTGTAGATGCTGAAGTACCTGAATCATTTGATTTAAACGGCGTGTATGACATTCAGGTTACCTATGCGAGACCCAATGGTTGCACCTTTTTTGAGGGTTTTGATGTTTTTCCGGTGGAAAATACAATTCGAAATATTGTTGCCATTGGCTCTGAGTTTGATGATGGTGAAACCGCATGTACACAAGCGGTTGAAAACGTGGTGGCAGATTTTCGGTTCGAAGTACTTTATGAAGGCACCTATACGTTCCGATTTTATAACGGCGATGATGCCGAAGGAAATCCAATTTATTTGGAGTATGACGTTCAGGTCAACGCGGTAGAACCGACCAACTAAACAAAGAACCTTTAATACTTGACCAACAATTTTGACTCTTGAAGAGATCATAAACAATTGCAAAAAGGGAAAACGGGCAGCTCAAGAAGAACTGTATCGAAATTATTCGAGTGTTCTTTTTGGAATGTGCCTTAAGTACTCGCGCAATAAAACGGAGGCGGAAGACAATCTGCACGATAGTTTTATGACGATTTTCAACAAGATAAGCCAATACAATTTTAAAGGTTCATTTGAGGGGTGGATGAAAAGGATAACAATAAATACCGTATTGCAAAAATATCGCAAGGAGCAATACTTAAATGTTGTTTCTGAAAATTACAGTGACATTTCCGCTGATGATGATATCCCAGAAGATATAAGCTTATCAACACTGTTGGGGCATATTCAAGAATTGCCCAACAAGTATCGAATGACATTCAATCTCTACGTTTTAGATGGCTATACCCATAAGGAGATTGGTGAAATGCTAGGGACAACCATAGGCACCTCAAAATCAAATTTGGCCCGGGCCAAAATGATTTTAAGACAAAAATTAGAAAAAGAAAATATAAACATTGCTTAACTCATTAAACAATGGAAAAAAAGGATTTAGAACAACTCTTTAGGGACAAGTTCAAAGATTTTCAAGAAACACCCGATCCACGGGTTTGGAAATCAATTGAAACTTCGCTTGAAAAGAAGAAAAAGAAAAGAGTGGTCCCCATTTGGTGGAAAGTAGGTGGGGTGGCCGCGTTATTGGCTGTTCTGTTCTATGTGGTTAACCCCTTTGCGGGCGACACGGAGCTCGACGGTATCAAAATCACAGAAACCGAACTTCAAAAAGGTATCAAGGAAAAAGGTGTACGTAAAGATGTTCAGAACCCTATCGAAGCCTCAGGTTCACAAGCCGACACAAACGAATTGACCGATTCCAATTCGATTGAGCAAGGTGCTGAAGAGAAGGCAACTGTACCCCAAAAGCAAGACGCCTCTACCACACGAAATGCTGACTATCAGTTTACCCAACAACAAGACGGACAATTAACTTCCAATGACGAAGTGCGGCAACCCGCAAGCACTCAAGAGGAAGAAGATGTGTTGGGTGTCAATACCCTACAGGATAGCGAAAAGGTCGTTGCTGCGGCAGTAGAAGAGCCAAAGGAGGCCATTGCCGAGAAAAAGGGATTTGAAGCTCTTAATCAAGGAGATTTCGAGTCCAAAGAGGAGGAAAACACAGTTGCTGGCACTGACAATATCTCGGACAAAAAATCAATTTTGGAGGCCATCAAAGAGCAAGAAGAAGAAGAAGAAACAGCAGTTGCCAAGAACTCGGGCAACAAATGGTCGGTTGCACCTGCTGTTGCACCCATCTATTTTAATGGTGTTGGTGAGGGTTCTCCTGTGCATTCCAACTTCAGTGCGAATTCGAAGTCGGGAAATGTGAATCTGAGCTATGGTGTGAATGTAGCCTATGAGTTGAATAATAAACTTTCTATACGCACGGGCCTACACCGCGTGAATTTCGGTTATGACACGAATGAAATTGTCTTCTCCTCGTCCTTAAATGCTTCGACCAACGAGGATATCGACAATATCAATTACAACGATACCTCTAGAGGCTTGGTGATACAGAGTAAAGCGTCGCCTTCGCCGGCGGATGCCAACTCGACTGCTGATTTTGTGGCAAGATCACCCCAATTTGAAGGGCGCATGGTTCAACAGATTGGTTATATGGAGGTTCCGCTGGAGCTAAACTATGCGTTGATTGACAAAAAATTTGGTGTAACCCTAATCGGAGGTATGAGTTCATTGTTTTTAGTTGACAATGCTGTCTCCTTGGAGTCTGATGGCCTCGTTACTGAAATGGGTGAGGCGAATAATGTGAACGATATTAATTTCAGCACCAATGTTGGTGTGGGTCTCAATTATAAATTTTCGGACAAGATGCAAGCTAATATTGAGCCTGTTTTTAAATATCAACTGAATACTTTTTCGAATACAGCGGGCAATTTCAGGCCGTTTTCAGTTGGTGTTTACAGTGGGCTTAGTTTTAAGTTTTAAAGATGTTGGTTAGGTAGGTCACGAAAGTGACCCATTGAACGCCCCACTTAATCGTGGGGCGTTTCTTTTTCCAATTCATTCAAAATTACCTCGCGTACCTCTTCTCGCAAGGTCGATTTATCTTCAAGTGCCAAAATACCGGTCTCAAAAAATTGATGTACCCTTACCCGCAGCCTTCCCGGCCGTCCCTTGAAAAAGGTAAAAGGAAATCGTTTTTTGCAATCATAAAAGGTCATGGGCACCACAGGAATATTATGGGCTATGGCCATTTTGAACGCCCCATCTTTAAATTGATCCAAAACCAATTGCTCATCGGGTACGCCTCCTTCGGGAAAAATGCAAATGCTCAACCCTTCATTCAAACGACGTTGTGCTCTCCAATAGACTCCGGCCCTACTTTTAAGATCATCACGGTCGACCATAATGCTCACGCGTTTATAAAAAAATCCAAAAACAGGAATTTTTACCAATTCTTTCTTGCCCACAAAAACGAAGGGGTTCTTGCTCGCACGAAGCATGAGCATGATATCAAGCATACTGGTATGATTGGCAACCAACATATAACTTTTTCGCTTATCCATAAGCTGCTCCCTTTTTATCTGTGGAATGCAACCCATGCCGTATAAAATTGTGCCAGCCCAGAGGTTTCGGGCCAACCAAAAAAACTGATGGTACGTTTTTTCAGATAAGGTGGTCAGGAGCAACAAAGGGAAAAACACTAAAATTGGTAAGGTGACCAAAATGTAGAACCAGACACGGTACAAAATGTGGCCGAGATTCGTTGCCAGTCGATGCATGGTATCAAAAGTACTAATTTGTATAGGCTTTTATTGATTTCTTTTACCTTTGTCGCTTTATCCTTAACTAGGCAGATGGCTCGTATTTTAACAGGCATACAAAGTACAGGTACCCCACATTTGGGAAATATTTTGGGGGCTATAATCCCGGCGATAGAAATGGCCCAGCAACCAGAAAATGAATCTTTTCTCTTTATTGCTGATATGCATTCGCTTACACAGATCAAAGATGGTTCGCAATTGCGACAAAACACTTATGCCACTGCTGCGGCTTGGTTGGCCTTTGGTCTTGATATTGAGAAGACCGTTTTTTACCGTCAAAGTGATGTGCCGCAAGTCACTGAATTAGCATGGTACTTGGGGTGTTTTTTTCCTTATCAAAGATTGACATTGGCCCATTCATTCAAGGATAAAGCTGACCGACTTGACGATGTAAATGCTGGCATATTCACTTACCCCATGCTGATGGCGGCAGATATCTTATTGTATGATGCTGAAATTGTTCCTGTTGGTAAAGATCAATCTCAACATTTGGAAATGACTAGGGATGTGGCATCTCGCTTTCACAATAAATTTGGGGAAACTTTTGTATTGCCAGAAACACGCTTGCAAGAAGAAACGATGTACGTTCCGGGAACTGACGGTGAAAAAATGAGCAAGAGCAAGGGAAATACGATTAACCTATTTCAGCCAGATAAGAAACTGCGAAAACAGGTCATGGGCATTGTTACGGATAGTACCCCAATGGAAGATCCAAAAGACCCCACTCAAGATAATGTTTTTGCTTTGTACAAGCTATTGGCATCACAAGAACAAATCGAAGAAATGAGCGCTAATTATTTGGCCGGCAATTATGGTTATGGCCATGCCAAACAAGCCCTTTTTGAACGTATGGTCCAAAAATTCGAAGAACCAAGAGAAAAGTTCGAGTATTATATGGCCCATTTGAACGAGGTAGATGAAGCCTTGGCTGTTGGTGCCGAAAAGGCCAAAAAGGTGGCTGACGAGGTTTTGAAAAGGGTACGCGAAAAGGTTGGTTACTAAATAGCTTCAAACATTTTACCCGGTAAGGGACGAATAACCCCTTTCATTTCCATGGCAATCAAGGTAGAGGAAGCTTTGAATATGGGCAATTTGCACTCGAGGGCCAATGTGTCCAATAGTTCTTTCCCTTGTGCCTGTAAATAGGTATAAATCTTCTCTTCGATGGCATCAAGTTCTACAAACAATTGTTTTGCCCAACGAAATAACCAAAAGTGGTTTCACTAACGAGCCACCACCCAAAAAATAAATAAACTGAATTGAAACAAAAAAGAAGTAGTTATATTTGACATATATTGTCAAGTCAAAAAAAGGCGAATGAAAAGTATAGGACAGACATTACGAGAATTACGAGAATCGAGAGGCTTATTATTGCGAGAAGTCGGTGCATCTTTATCAATTGACCCGACTCTTTTAAGCAAAATTGAACGCAATGACAGAATGCCAACAAAAGGGCAAGTTAATGCACTTTCGGAATTTTATGAAGACAAAAAGCATGAAGTCATAATTGCTTGGTTAAGTGATAAACTTGTTTATGAAATCCAAGACGAAGATTTGGCATTAACTGCTATGAAAGTTGCAGAACAAAAAATTGAACACTTAAAAACTTATAAAGCTCAATGAATATATCAAAAGATACAGCTAAGAATAAAGCAGAACTTCTTAAATACTTTAGGGACAGGGCAAGTGAATTTCTGGCTGAAGTAAATGGTGAATTTGGTAATACTGAATACAAAAAGAAAGCAAAAAAATTAAATACACTTCTTGTTAGAGCCAGAACTATTATAATTGAAATAATCGAGCAAAAAGGTAAAAAGGAAAACTGGACAAATAAAGAAATTCTTGAATGTGTTTTAATGGTTACTTACTGCAATTATGTTGTAATGCTTGAAGTTCGCAATTCGGTTTGGCCTTATGAATATATGACGTTCTCACGCAGGATTGGTGAATTATGGGAACCATTTTGCAAGTTAACTTTTGAATATCCAATAAATGATTTGGAGCTTTTTGTACCACCGTTATTTGCAGACGTTAAAAAGCAACTGGCTGATGAAATTGAAGAATATATAAACGGTCTTAAACTAACTGATGAAGAAAAAGGGCAACTAATTAAATATTACAACAAAGTTTGGAGCTTGGTAATGTCTGGTGAAATACAACTTGAACTTGACTTACATTTCATTTTTGAAGGCAAAAAACATGTTGTCGATTTCAAAAGTGGTTTTGGGTCAAATGAAAAAGGAAATACAAACAGACTGTTATTGGTAGCAAGTATCTATCATAATCTCGAAGATAATTATGAACCTTTAATTTTTGTGAGAGCTTCTGAAAATAACAACTACTTCAACACTTTAAAAAACTCAGGTATCTGGAGCGCTTATTCAGGTACAGAAACTTATGATGAACTTCATAAATATTCTGGCTTTGATATTCGCACGTGGATAACACAAAATATTAATTGGACAGAAGATTTAGATGACGCTTTTGTTCAGCATATTGAAGCCAATGACCTCACTCAATATTTAACTTGGTAATATGATAAGTGAACAGAGAATATTTCAGGCATATTATACAAAATCAGAACCGATTGTAACTTATATGGTCGACTTATTAGAACTTAAAGGTTCTGAATTTATTTTTGAACCGTGTGCTGGTGACGGAGTTTTTTTAGACCCAATTTTAGACAAACACCAAGAAGTAAAAGTTGATGCTTTTGAGCTCAATCCAGTTGCTTATAATAAAATTAAAAACAAATATTCAGATTTAGATAATGTTACTGTAAAACAAACAGATACATTAACAGATTTAGATTTAGAGTTATTGTGTTCTATGGGTGGTAAATATGACGCAGTTATAGCCAACCCACCTTATGGAGCTTGGCGAAACACAGAAGATAGAGCGTCTCTTAAACGGAGATTTAATGGTTTTTATGCAAAAGAAAGTTACTCTTTGTTTTTATACAGAAGTATTGAATCTTTGAAAGAAGGCGGTAAACTTGTTTTCATTATACCAGACACCTATTTAAACCTGAATATGCATAAGGATATCCGAAAATACATCCTTACAAAAACCCAAATAAAGGAAATTTCATTATTTCCATCTTCATATTTTCCAGGTGTCAATTTTGGTTATGCAAACTTATCCATTATAGCATTAGAAAAATCGAGCAACCTTTCTTTAAACCTAAAGAATTCGTTCAACATTTTTAAGGATTTTAGATCGGTTGATGAACTCGGAAAAAATAAATTACCACATCTAACAAAATTGAAATTCAAACAGAAAGATGTTTTGAGTAATGCAGGTCATATTTTCCTGACAAGTAAAAATCAACAGGTTTCAGATACAATTAGAAATGCGAAAATTACTATTGGAGACATTTGTGATTGTGCTACTGGTTTTTATTCTGGGAATGACAAAGAAAGGTTAAAGGTCTTGAATAAGTCAATTAGAAACTCGAAAAGATATATTGAAGTTGATAAGAATAAAATCACTTATGATTGTAGTTCTAGACCATTAGACGGGATTGAAACCGAAAAGATATTTGTTCCAATTGTTAAGGGTGGCAATGTAAAGTATTTTAAAGCTGATAATTGGTTTATGAAATGGTCCAAAGAGATTGTAGACTTCTACAAAAAGGATAAAAAAGCTCGTTATCAGAATTCTTCTTACTATTTCCGAAAAGGTATTGCTGTTCCAATGGTTAGTTCAAGTTCAATAACAGGTGCAATATTAGAAAACAGATTATTTGACCAGTCAATTGTTGGTATATTTCCTAAAAATGAAGAATTGCTTCACTATTTGCTAGCATTTTTCAACTCACCAACTTGTAATAAATTAATTAGGACAATTAATCCTTCAACAAATAATTCTTCAAATTATATTAAAAAGATACCATTTATTAAACCTCAATCAAAACAAAAGGCATTAATAACCGAAAACATAAAACTAATAATCGAACAAGTTAAACTTTCAGGTGATTATGATTTGGAACTTGAAAATACAAACAACAAACTGATAAATAAACTCTACGGATTTTAACCAAAGCGATGTTTCCTTTTTTGAATAGCAGCACTGGTGCATCGATGCAGTGCTTCAGATAGTGGGGATAGTCTGCATCCCAAAAACAACTGACTCCTATTTCATTGCTCTTGATAAACTCAAATTCTCGTTCGGCAGCCAATCTATGTTTCCTGTCATGAAGACCTTTAAGGGTTGCTTTCCCAATTCCTTCCAACTTGAGAAGATGGTGCGGTTTATCCTCAAAAATTGCCGTTGGACTGCCACAGGATGCAATTAATTTTTTGGCAGTCACATCCCCAATATTCGGAACCCGCAGCAAGCGAAGCAGGGCAATAATTTCGTTTTCAGACATTTAAAATTCGGCTGAGGTTTTTCACAAATTAGTGAAAATAGAATGTTAATAAAAAGTTATCGCCCCTATTTTAATCCCCTTGATTTTTTTTAATATTTGACGCCATGCGAGCTGAACACTATATAGCGGAATTACTGTATAGATACCACTGTGTAGTGGTACCCGAGTTCGGTGCTTTTTTGACACAAACGAAATCTGCGGAAATCCATTCCGATTCAAATACCATTTATCCGCCGTCAAAAAGTGTTTCTTTTAACCAACAACTTTCCAAAAATGATGGGCTCTTGGTATCTCATATGGCTGAAGTTTCCCATACTTCGTACGAGGAGATGTTGGAAGAAGTTTCACTCATTGTCAAGGATTGGAACAAACGTCTTAAAAATGGCGACGCCATTGAACTTTTCGGCATCGGAAAATTATCGCATAATACCGATGGCAGGGTGTTATTCGAGCCAGAAAACAAAATCAATTATCTAACCTCATCGTTTGGCCTGTCGTCTTTTGTGGCAAGCCCTGTTAAACGTCAAATTCTCAAGGAAGAAGTTGAAGAACTGGAAGAACGTATCCCTTTTATCATCACCCCCGAAAAAAGAGAAGAATCTTCCTTTAGGCCGCTTCTCAAATATGCTGCCGTTGTTCTTTTGGCACTATCCACAGGGTTTACGGCTTACCGTTTTTACAACCAAAATTTAGTCAATCAAGAAGTAGCAAGGCAGGACGCCGATCAACAAGTTTCCAAATACATTCAAGAAGCCACTTTTTTTGACAGTCAGCCTATTGAATTGCCTGCCTTCAACATTACTATCAAGAAGGTTGAAAAAGGTTCGCATCACGTCATCGCCGGAGCCTTTAGAGTTCGGAAAAACGCAGATAAAAAAATAGCAGCACTCAAGAAAAAGGGATATAATGCCGTTCATGTGGGCACCAACAAATATGGGTTGCATCAAATTGCGTATGCCAGTTTTGAAAACCCTAAAGAGGCCCTTGCCTTCTTAAAACAAGTGCGTCGTTCCGAGTCTTCCGATGCTTGGCTGCTTTCTGAAAAATAAGTCATCTTCATTTATAACTTGCTTCGAAACTGCCTTATCTTTGCCCAAATTTAAAGGTATGCAGCCCAAGACACCTAGTGAATCAAGAACCATTATGACCGATATGGTCCTGCCAAGTGAGACCAATCCATTGAACAATCTTTTTGGTGGTGAATTATTGGCTCGAATGGATCGTGCTGCCAGTATTGCCGCTCGCCGTCATAGTCGTAGAATAACCGTAACAGCCTCGGTCAATCACGTGGCCTTCAACCGCAATGTTCCATTGGGTAGTGTTGTCACGGTTGAAGCAGCGATTTCAAGAGCTTTCCGAACATCTATGGAGGTGTTTATCGATGTGTGGATGGAAGATCGATTTACAGGGGAACGGGCTAAGGCCAATGAGGCCATATATACTTTTGTTGCTGTTGATGATACGGGCCAGCCCACCGAAGTGCCAGCTTTGCAACCAGAAACCGATATTGAAAAAGAACGCTACGACGCGGCCCTTAGGCGGAAACAGTTGAGTTTGGTTCTTGCAGGTAAAATGAAGCCTTCTGAGGCTTCTGAACTTAAGGCTCTATTTACAGATTAAGTCTTAGAATTTTAGGAGACCCTGTGCGCTTTTACAGTTGGTAGATCCATTCTTCCGGATTCAGTTTACTCGTATCACGATACAAGTAAAACTTCAGCTTTGTTGATCCATCAAGCCTATTGGTATAAATATCTCCCAAAACTTCCTTGGTGGTCACCCTATCGCCCTTTTTTACGAAAACATTTGACAAGTTGTAGTACATGCTAATATAGTTTCCGTGCCTAACTAGCACGCCACGTCTCCCCAACCTATTGGTAATGACATTCATGACCTCTCCTTCAAATATTGCCCTTGCTTTTTCTCCTTTATCTGTAGCTATGGTCACCCCATTGTTTTGGTGTTTGATCCCAGGGTATACCTTATCTGCGTAAACGCCAAATCCTTGGCTCTTAATTCCTTTTTCGACCGGCCAAATAAGATTGCCCTTGTTGGAAGAAAAGTTGTCGGCAACCATTTTTGCCTCAGGGGTAAGTACAAAAGTGTTCGCACTTGTGCTCCCAGCTCTTTTATTTGAACTTGCAATAGCGCTTCGTATGAGACGCTCGATCTCACGATCTATTCTTCGGGCTTCTTTTTCTTTTTCTGCAATGGCAGCAGTATATTTTGTCTCGTTTTGACGAATACTCCTCAAAAGGTCTTTTTGAGCACTTATCTCACGATATAAAGTGTTTTTGACCTGAGTATTCTCTGAGATAAGCACATCCTTCGCCTTTCGTTGTGCCGTCAAGTCGATATTCAATTTTAATATTTCATCAGTTTTCAAGGCAATTTTCTCTCCTTGCGATTTTCTATGCGCGGCATATTGTTTCATGTATTGGAACCTCTTATAGGCTTCAAAAAAACCATCTGAGGAAAGCAAAAACATTAGGCGGTTGTTCTGGGTTTTGTTTTGATACGAACGAAGAATGAGATTTGCATAATCTTCTTTAAGCAACTTGAGATCTTCCCTGAGTTTTGCAACACTTCGAATATTCGCATTGATTTGACGGTTCAACAAATTAGATTGCTGATTGGTCACACGAATCAACTGCTGACGCATATTAATCTTCTTGTCCAGGGCTTCAACTTGTTCGATGACATTGCCTTTTTCCTTCTTTTCTGATAGCAGCAAACGGTTGATTTCTTGAATCTCTTTTTGAATTCGTGCCCTTTTTAATTCAAGGGCTTTTTGCTCACTGGACTGGGATAGCGCAAAAGAAGAGCACAATAAAGCAGCAACAATAAAAAGTGATTTATATATACTGCTTAGCTTCATTATTCAAGAGCGATCTTTTTGTACCCCTTTGGTATCTTATAGGGAAAGTTCAGATTTTTATCCAATTCCATCCCGCGAAATTCGAGGTCAATATCATTTTGGCCTTCCTTTTCAACTGCTAAGATAGAAACCTTGCTTGGAATTATGGCTTGATCTAGTTGTTGGTAATTGTAGTTGACCTGTAGATGCCTTCGTTCTAGAGGTTGGGTAAGTTGCTGCTCCGAAATCTTGAAATGTTGTGGTTCAACCAAGAACAACGATTTCAAGGTTGCTGCCAACTTCTTGGGTGTAAGCTCATAATTGTTCCCATTGATTTCACTAAAATACTTCTGCTCTCGCAAATCGATAATCGCTTGCCCCATTAGAACATTTTGAAGTTTTTGAAAGTCAAGGTCGATGCCTAAAAATTGACTTAAATAGCCATAATCCCCTTCGAAATATTCACCTTCTAACTTATTATAGAATGATACTTCATCGGGTGTGATGTGCGCCTTGACCATCCCCAAAGGTGCGCTGATCCAAATCACCTCATCTTTTTTCATCCGAAAACTGACCGTCACTCCTTGTGAATTACTTCCGTCTGAATAATCAATTTTAATACGTCCGTTCAACGTATTAAAGTTTAATCCATTCTTATAATGATTGTCAATTATCCTCTTTGTTGACAATGAACGATCTACTTCACCGCTTGAAATGTCTTTGGTCGCCTTACAAGAAACCAATACCAAAAACCCTATAGAAAACCATAGGATTACTTTGATGCTTTTCGTGATCCACTTGTTTATCATAAGCCGTTTTTGATTTTAGCCAAATATTCATTTGCCTTTGATGTATTGCCCAAACTCCTGTAGGCATTTGAGAATTCTTCAAAAAACTTATTTGAAAGTTCTTGGTTGTCAAACAAATAATCGAAGCCTGTTTCAAGTGTTTCAACAGCGGCTGAATGATTCCCTTTACTGTTTTGTGCCAAAGCCAGGGCATAATAAAAAAAAGGCTGTAAGGGATACTCTTCAACGGCTGAACTGGCCAATTCATAAACCTTTTCAATATTCATGGTTGAAATATATCCTGCTAGCGCTAACTGAATTTCTTCTACAGGGTTGACTGCAACCGTATTTTGCGGTGTTTCGCCAACAACCACTGGGTCGTCTGAGGAAAGGTGTTTTATCTTATCTATTGAATCGGTTATTTTAAGTCTCAATTCTTCCAGCTCCTTTGTTCTTTTTAATCCTTTTACTATTTGTAAAGCAGCATCATAGCGCTTGCTTTTGAAATAGATGTTGGCCAAATTTTGCTGTAAAAAAGGATTGTCAAAAGGAATACGCTCTTTTTTCATTTCGAGCGCAGTACCCTGTCTTTCCAAAATGGTGTTTAAGGTATTCAAATACCAAAAGTTTGCCGGTTCTGAATTTAGCGCCTCAATGCCGTATTGTTCAGCCAAAACATACTTTTTGTCCAGTAAATTTACCTTGGCCAATTCATGGTCAATAGATGAGTCGTCGGGTCTAAGCTGCTTGCATTCCAATAAAAGGTTGGCTGCCCTATCGTAATTTTGAATCCCTTTTTGTTTTAGCGCTTCGAAGAAAGCTTCTTGGAAATCATCGGTATATTCCTCTAAAAACACTTCGGCACTTTCTTCCTGATCAATAGGCTGCTGGTCTTCTTGTGCAGCAACCGTTAGGGCCATCAAAACTAATAGCAGTAGTAAAACCCTATGTAATTGCATCTTCATCAGCACCCAAATTCTAAGTAAGCGCGTTTAATTGTAAGCAGAAATCATTCCAAAACAGAATAGTCTCCAATGCTAATGGTTTTAAAATCACCATCATATTTTACAAAATTACCAATCATGGCATTATCCAGATTGGCATTTTTAATTTGTGTTTCATTTTGAATGATGCTGTTTTTAATCGTAGAGTTTTCGATTGTAGTCCCATTTCCAATTGAAACATAAGGTCCAATTTGTGTATTTCTTAAAACAACATCGTCTCCAATAAAACAGGGCTCGATAATGGTCGCCTTATCCAGGGTCACCGAATTGGACACCAGATTTTCTCCATCATGGCTTAAAAAGCCAAGCATCTTTTGATTGGTTTCAACGGTCACGTTTTTGTTCCCACAATCCATCCACTCATCAACCTTTCCCGTCACAAATACCTTTCCATCTGCCATCATCCTTTTGATCCCATCATTAATCTGATATTCTCCGCCATTTATGATGTCATTATCTAAGACGAATTGCAGTTCGTTTCTTAACACCGCAACATCCTTAAAATAATAAATACCGATTACCGCTTGATCGCTTATGAACTCGGAAGGTTTTTCAACGAGCTCTATGATCTCGTTCCGTTCATTCAGATTGACCACCCCATACGCCTCAGGATTATCCACTTTTTTGGTCCAAATTACGCTATCGGCCGTTTTGTCTAGGTTGAAATCTGCACGAATCAAGGTGTCGGCATATGCTATTACCGCCGGACCCGAAAGTGATGGCTCGGCACACATAATGGCATGACCGGTACCCTTTGGATCCAATTGCCTGTATATACTAGGTTTTGCACCCAAGCTTTTTGCAAGGGATTCAAGGCTTGCAACAACGTCCTCACCGAAAAATGCCGGGTCGCCCAAAATGAATGCAATTTCTTCAATGGGCTCACCCAATACTTTGGCAATATCGCTAACTAAACGATGCACAATTGGCTGCCCTGCAACCGGTATCAATGGTTTTGGCACGGTCAAGGTATGAGGTCGTAGTCGTGAGCCGCGTCCTGCCATTGGAACAATTATCTTCATACTAAAAGTTTCTTGTTTAAGCGTTAAAAGGTTTTTGTATTATTTTGTTCCGGTGCTGCCAAAACCCCCTGTGCCCCTATCCGTAGAAGATAATTCTTCAACTTCAATCCATTCGGCACGTTCGTGTTTTGCAATGACCAACTGGGCAATACGCTCCCCATTTTCGATGGTAAAGTCTTCACTTGAAATATTTGCCAAAATGACACCTATTTCTCCGCGATAATCAGCATCAATAGTTCCTGGTGAATTCAATACAGTAATTCCCTTTTTGGCAGCCAAACCGCTACGAGGACGAACTTGAGCTTCAAGCCCTTTCGGCAACTCAATAAAAAGTCCGGTTTTGACAATCACCCTTTCTAAAGGTTTCAACGTAATGGATTCGGAAATATTGGCTCGCAAATCCATTCCGGCAGAAGCTTGGGTTTCATAGTGCGGTAACGGATGTTCTGATTTGTTTACAATATTAACTTTCATCTTTCAAAAATAGCCTTCTGAGGGCAGCGCCTTCCAGTTTGTAAATAAGTCCCAAAAATAGCAAAAGCAGTAAGGAGCCGGCTATTAAATTTCTATTAAAAACATAGAATGAGAGTGCCGAAAATACAATCGAAATACCACCATAGAAAAGTATCTTTCTAAGGTTGTAAGGTATCGGATAGTGCTTTCTTCCAAAGTAATAGGAAAGCATCATCATACTGCCATAAGCCGCAAGGGTTGCCAAGGCAGAAGCCAAATAACCAATTTTTGGAATTAATAAGATGTTCATCAACAGGGTTATTATCGCCCCAAACGATGAAATATAGGCACCATATTTAGTCCGATCTGTAATCTTATACCATACGGAAAGGTTGTGATATATTCCCAAGCAAAAACTAGCCAATAATATTATGGGTACTATTTCTAAGGCCTCCCAATACGTGCTATTTCGAATTAAGAGTTTTCCTAAAAGATCAATGTAAACCACCACAAATAGAAGAATAAAGCTTCCAATGATCACAAAATAATTCGTGATTTGTGCATAGGTCAGTTGTGGGTTTTCTTTCTTAGCTTGGCTAAAAAAGAAAGGTTCCACACCTAGCCTAAATGCAGTACCAAATAAGGTCATAAACAAAGCCAGTTTATAGCAGGCACCGTATTTCCCCGCTTCGCTTTCAGAGACCATTTCGGTCAGTAAAATTTTATCGACCACCTCATTAATGGTAAAGGCAATGCCTGCTATTAATACAGGAAAAGCATAGTTGAGCATTTTTTTCCAAAGGGAGGCGTCGAAAACATAACTCGTTTTAAAATATGCCGGTGAAACAATCACAAGTGTGACCGCACTGGCGACGATGTTTGAAATAAAAATATATTGGATTTCAAAATCTTCCTGATAAATAGATGTAAAGAACGCACTGCCTTTGCCTGCCATTTTGGGCAAGACCAAAAGAAAAAACAGGTTTAAACTCAGGTTTATGGCTACATTTAAAGTTTTGATCCAGGCATACTTCAAAGGCTTTTCCTTGGCTCGCAATAAAGCGAAGGGAATCACGGCCAGCGCGTCCAAAACCAAAATATAGGCCGTAAATTTTATAAAATCACTCTTGATGTTTGTCCATGAAGCAATGGCATCCTTAAAAAGAAGGGCGATCAATAAAAAGACGATCGAAGTTGTCAATAGGGAAATGAGTGCTGTGGAAATAACATTTTTCTTTTTCTCGTCAGAATGATAAAACCTGAAAAAGGCTGTTTCCATTCCATAGGCCAAAAAAACATTGAAAATGGCAATCCAAGAATAAATGTTTATGTACTGTCCATAACCTGACGCCTGCTCAAAAACTGTGGTATACAAAGGCAACAAGAACACGGAAAGTACCCTAGGTAAAACTGTGGCCAGACCGTAAATGAAAGTCTGCTTAAAAAGTTTTAGCAATGCAGCCAAAGAAATGATCTTATAAGAAACCCCGAAGCATTACTTCGGGGTTATATGTTATGGTAAAAGTAGCCAAATTAATCGCTATTGGTATATCAATGGTTTTTTCTCTTTTATCCCAACCAATTTAAAGTATTTCACCTTATCGCCATCCAAATAACTTAATACGCATTCATCTTCTTGAAGCTCGAATGGTATTTTCTCGTTTAGTTTTGGCGGTGTATTGCCCACTTCCTTTTTCGAATCGGCATGCATGACCATGTCGGGTTTTTCCATATTGGTATTTTTGAAATTCGCCTCCGCGAACCATGATCCATCAATTGACTTCAGACTTACTTCGGCTATTTTACCCCTGAAATACGCTTGTTGCAACTTCATTTCATCCATATTTTCCTCTAATAAGGGAACTTGAAGTAAAATGCCTGAACCGCTCTCAGCCCGACCTCCTGACCATCTTTGGCAAGTCGCTTCTCCTACTTCAAAAGGTGCATTTTCAACAAGTTTCTTTTGAGAACTGCAACCAGTAAATGAAAAACCAAGTATCAAAATGATGTATGTAATTGCTTTCATAGTCTAAATTTTATGCTTTTCAAAGATATAAAACCAAAATTGGTGCCAAACAAAAAAGCCCTTGTTTCCAAGGGCTTTCTCTATACTCAATCTTAGTTCTTAATTGTTCAATGCTTCGGCTCCGCCAACAATCTCAAGAATTTCGTTGGTAATGGCCGCTTGCCGTGCTTTGTTATAGGTCAATGTTAATTGATCTTTCAACTCACCCGCATTATCGGTGGCCTTATGCATAGCAGTCATACGCGCCCCATGCTCACTGGCAAATGAATCTCGAATTGCCTTAAACAACTGTGTTTTCAATGATTTTGGAATCAGCTGCTCAACAATTTCAACCTTAGATGGTTCAAAAATATAATCAGCACTTGAAGAAGCCTCGCCCTCAATTGGTGCAATGGGTAAAAATTGTTCGGTAGTCACGATTTGTGTAGCCGCATTTTTGAAACGGTTATAGATCAAGTCGATTCTGTCATATTCGCCCTCTGTGAACAATTGCATCATGTTCTCAGCAATTGTAGCCACATTGTCAAAGGTCAAATCATCAAATATTTCGTTGTGATTTGAAACGATATTGAACTTTTTACCTAAAATATCATTTCCTTTTTTGCCAATGGTCACAAAATCAACTTGTTTACCTGCATAACTTCCTTGTGTAAGCGAAACACTTTCTTTAATGATGTTTGAGTTAAATGCACCACAAAGTCCTCTGTTGGAAGTCACCGCAACGAGCAACACTTTTTTTACATCGCGTTCCACAGCATATTGACTGCCTGAATCGCCGTCCAAACTTGCGCTTAAGTTCTGAAGGAGTTCTGTAAGTTTATTCGCGTAAGGTCGCATGGCGGTAATGGCATCTTGTGCCTTTTTCAACTTCGCAGCAGATACCATTTTCATGGCACTGGTAATCTGCATTGTTGATTTTACCGATGCAATCCTATTCCGTATTTCCTTTAAGTTCGGCATTGAAAAAAAGTATTATGCTTGATACTTGCTGGCCAAATCCTTGCACACTGCTGTCAAGGTATCGGTAACCTCGTCAGTTAATTTACCTGATTTTAGGGTATCTAAAACATCCCTGTGTTTTGCGTTCAAAAATTCAAGAAAATCCCTTTCAAATTCCTTCACCTTACTCACCGGAACATCACGCAACAAGTTTCTAGAACCTGCGAAGATAATGGCCACCTGATTTTCTACGGTAAAAGGATCGTTTTGGGCTTGCTTCAAAATCTCAACGTTCCTACGCCCTTTCTCGATTACGTTTAAGGTTGCTGCATCAAGGTCAGAACCAAATTTTGCAAACGCTTCAAGCTCGCGGAACTGGGCTTGATCTAATTTCAAGGTACCCGCAACTTTCTTCATGGATTTGATCTGAGCAGACCCACCCACACGGGAAACCGAAATACCTACGTTAATTGCAGGACGTACCCCTTGGTTAAATAAATCTTGCTCCAAGAAAATCTGACCGTCTGTAATCGAAATTACGTTTGTTGGAATATAGGCCGAAACGTCACCAGCCTGTGTTTCAATTACCGGCAATGCCGTTAGCGAGCCCCCACCTTTAACTTTTTTCTTCAAGGATTCAGGAAGGTCGTTCATGTTTTTGGCAACACTGTCATCAGCAATCACTTTTGCAGCACGTTCTAACAGTCTTGAGTGCAAATAGAAAACATCACCAGGGTATGCTTCACGTCCTGGAGGTCTTCTTAAAAGAAGGGAGACCTCACGATAGGCAACAGCTTGTTTTGATAAATCATCATAAATAATCAAGGCTGGTCGACCTGTATCCCTAAAATACTCCCCAATAGCAGCTCCAGCAAATGGCGCATATACCTGCATTGGTGCAGGATCAGATGCATTGGCAGCAACGATTGTCGTATACGCCAAGGCGCCCTTATCTTCCAATGTTTTGGCTATGGCCGCAACTGTTGACGCTTTTTGCCCAACCGCAACATAAATACAGTAAACAGGCTCTCCAGCATCAAAAAATTCTTTTTGGTTAATAATGGTATCAATACAAACGGTGGTCTTACCTGTTTGACGGTCACCAATTACCAACTCCCTTTGTCCACGACCAATAGGAATCATGGCATCAATTGCTTTAACTCCAGTTTGCAGCGGTTCGTTAACCGGTTGACGATATATTACACCCGGAGCTTTTCGCTCCAAGGGCATCTCGAAAGTTTCTCCTGCAATAGGTCCCTTTCCGTCGATGGGGTTCCCCAAGGTATCCACAACACGGCCCACAATACCTTCACCAACATTTATTGAGGCAATGCGCTGGGTTCTTTTGACGGTTGCCCCTTCCATAATCTCTTTTGATGGTCCGAGCAATACCACACCAACATTGTCTTCTTCAAGGTTCAACACAATTCCTTGCATACCCCCATCAAATTCTACCAATTCACCGTATTGTGCATTTGAAAGACCATACACACGGGCAATACCATCTCCAACTTGAAGTACAGTACCCACTTCATCCAATGAAGCAGTTGCCTCGAAACCTGATAATTGTTTTTTCAATATTGCTGATACCTCAGCTGCTTTTACTCCTGCCATTTTATAGACTATTTGTAAATTCTCGTTTTAATTTATTCAATTTATTTGCAACACTTGCATCGTATTGGAGGTCACCAACTCGTAAGATGAACCCGCCGACAATACTTTCGTCTACTTTGTTTTGAAGTGTCACTTTATTGCCTGTCATTTTTTTGACTTGGGCCAATACTTTCTTCTCTAAATCAACAGTCATGGGAACCGCTGTGGTCACATGGGCGACATCTTCACCTTTTAATTTTTCGTGAAGAATTATGTATTTGTAGGCCACCTCCTGTAACAAGGCGATACGTTTGTTGTCTGCCAAGGTAGTTACCAAGCCCGAGGTAATTGCATGGCTCCCTTTAAAAACTTCGGCTAAGGTCTTCTTCTTTACTTCAGTTTTTAAAACCGGGCTTTCCAATAACTGTTGCAGTTCTTGGCTTCCATTTATCGTGGTGGCGATAGTTCGCATATCACCCTCAACCTTGTCAGCTGCCTTTTTTTCAACTGCAAAATCTAAAACCGCTTTGGCGTATCGTATGGCTGCTCTGCTTTCGCTCATCTTGCCTTAGTTTAACTTGGCGTCATCCAACAAGTTTTCAACCAACTTTTGTTGTTTCTTTTTGTCGGACAATTCTCCTTTGATCACTTTCTCCGCGATATCGATAGAAAGATTGGCAACTTGTGATTTAATATCAGCAACTGCTGCTTTCTTTTCGCTTTCGATAGTAGCTTGGGCCTTTTGAATCATTTTGTCACCTTCTACCTGTGCCTGTTCTTTGGCATCAGAAATCATTTTTTCCTTGATTTCACGAGCCTCCTTTAACATGGCCTCCCGTTCTGCGCGAGCTTCCTTCAATAACTTCTCACTATCAGCGGTTACATTCTGCATTTCCTTTTTGGCCTCTTCAGCTGCATCCAAAGCATTTTTGATGCCTTCTTCACGATCATTAACCGCTTTCAAAATAGGTTTCCAAGCAAACTTCCACAGCAAGAAAAGCAGTAGACCAAAAAGCAAGGTTTGCCATACAAAAAGTCCTAGTGAAAACTCGTTCAATAATTTTTCCATGTGCTTATTCTAATTTAAAATCTTTAAACAAAGCATGGGCCGCAACCAACCGTTACGGCCTTTTGCCTTTAGATTACTGATTATACTGCAAATAGTGCAGCAAAACCAATTCCTTCGATCAATGCAGCAGCAATCAACATCGCTGTCTGGATTTTACCGTAAGCTTCAGGTTGACGGGCGATAGCCTCCATAGCAGAACCACCGATTCTACCAATACCAAGACCAACACCGATTACAACTAAACCTGCACCTACCATAATTGGAATTTCCATATCTATCTAGTTTAAAAATTAAATATTCAGTTTCTACAGATGTGCCAACTCGGGCTCATCATCATGCCCATGATCATGCTCATGTTCTTCAGAGGCAAATCCGAAATACAACGCACTCAACATGGTAAATATATAGGCCTGTAGCAATGCTACGAGAACTTCAATCAATGAGATGGCAAAGGCAAGACCAAATGATAACGGACTGCCAATCCAGCTTTTAAATATGAACATTAACCCGATCAAACTCATCAAAACGATGTGGCCCGCTTGCATGTTTGCATACAGACGAATCAAAAGAGAAAAGGGTTTTATGAACAATCCTAAAATTTCAATCGGAACCAAAATGATATATAAGGGTATTTTGGCATACCAGGGCATCGAATCTCCTAGCGGGTTAAATTGGTGCATCCAATAATCCTTGGTTCCCGTAAAATTAGTGATCAGAAACACCATTAAAGCCAAAGCAAATGTGATGGCGATGTTGCCCGTAACATTAATTCCTAATGGCGTCATGCCAAACATGTTCAAGAACCAAATGAAAAAGAAAATGGTCAACAAAAAGGGCATGTATTTTTTATAGCGCTTTTCACCAATGTTGGGTCGTGCGATATCATCACGTATGTATAAGACAATAGGCTCAAAGAACCTTCCTGCACCTGTGGGTATTCCATTGTTTTTGGCATAGGAGCGGGCAAGACTCGTAAACAACCACAACATTAGCAAACCGGTGACCATAATCATGACCACATTCTTGGTAATGGAAAAGTCCAAAGGCTTTACATTGGTCGGATGATGTTCTTCATCATAATTGATGGTGCCCGATGCATCTGTCTTGTATATCTTACTGTGATAGAGCTTGTAGTAATTGCCGTCTATCTCGGCCAAGGTTTCCCCGTGATGGAATTTTGAAGAAGAAAATACTTTAAGCCCATTGTCCCAAAGAATTACCGGCAACGGAAAACCAATGTATTTATGCTCCCCATTCTCTTTGGTGTATGAAAAAAGAGAGAAATCATGGGCATCTTGCAAGTGGTGTTGAATGTATTCTTTGATTTCGGTCTTGAGGTCTTTCCCCTCCTCATGGGAATCTTCTTTGGCAAAGACTCCTTGTACGAAAAACAACACGAGTGTCGCTATAATCCCTTTCAAAAATCTCATTCGCATAGTGCTCAAAATATCGGTCTTCAAAAATCGGTGCAAATGTACGCCTTACTTCAAAAAGAAAAAAGCTTTAAGCACTTTATTTTCAGAGGTTTTTTAGGAGTTCTTTTCTTTCGATTTTACCTCCATTTTCTGAAGCATTTTCGAGGCGAAAAAGGTCTCTATGATCAAGGCGATCAAATAGGGTATAAAAAAGGCGGCAAACTCGCCACCTTGCATTTTGCCATCGCTCTTGTATGATGGGTAAAACACCAAAAAGAAGATTAAAAATTTTAATAAACTTCCCCCCATGAACAAAAATCCGATGGCATTGCTAAGCTTTTCTTTTAGGTAGAAGAGTAACAAAAAAATACCCAAGGCCATGACATAATTGACTACATAAGACAAGGGCATTAGGTTGTTCCAAAGGGGCTCGTCTATTGCATTCAAGATCAGAAGATGTAACCCAAAGGCCGTACTTAAACAAGCGAACAAAATAAGTGAAAATCGGATAGGTAGGTTTGCCATTAGTTTTGAATTCGTTTTAGCTGTCGCAAAACTACCCAAATAGAAATTGCCACTCCGAGTAAAGTGGCAATTGCTGTAAAAATTCGTTTTTCTGTCTGATATTTTTCGTCCAACCAATTGCCCCCCTTTGCAGCGAGAAATATGATTGCTCCCATTTCAAACGCTATGCCGGTTAACATTACGGCATTTTTGAATTTCTTGTTGGTGTTAGGAGACTTTTGCTGGTTCATTTAACTTGGTGGCTGGCGCTTCTTTTGAGGCTCCGTTGGGTGTGGCGGTCAGGGCTTTGCCCATGGTACAAGACGCATTGAAAGTCGCCCCAGGCTCAACAGAAAGTTTTGAAACCGACACCGTGCCATCAATAACCGCAGAAGCTTTTAGCGACAATAGGTCTTTTACGTAAAGTTCTCCATTAAAATTGCCTTCAATATCGGCGTTCACACATTCTACTTTTCCTTTGATAAGGCCTCCTTTGCCAATTACCACCTTGCCAGAAGTTTTGACATTGCCCTCCAATTTCCCATCTATTCGAAAATCGGCTTCTGAGGTGATATTTCCTTTTATCTTGGTGTTCTTTTCGATTCGGTTGGGTTGGCCTGTGCCGAAATCGCTCGCCATGCGGTCTCTTTTGTTGTCGGAAAACATTGTTCTATGGTTTTGGGGTTAATTGTCTACTCAAATAATCATCCAAATTTTTATGTACCTGAATGATTTTATAGTTGGACGATAAAATTACAAAATTCTCATCTTTAATGCGGTAGTCCCTATTGTTTTTTAACAGCTCTGCATAGCCCAAAGCAAAGTCTTTCGAACGAAAACCATGAACTACTACAAATTGGTCTTCTAAATTGTAAATGTCTTTAGAGACCAGGTTCTTATACCGTAAGTCTTTGATTGATTCCTCTAAGCGCTTCTTTAATTTTAAAGCCCGCTCATCATCCTTAATTTTAAAAGGAAAAACAACCTTCCAATTCCCACTTCCTGAAGTCCCTGTTTCGTCTGAAAAATCTTTGGTTTCAAGCTTTGGCAACTGTTCAGCGACCATTTGTTCGGCTTTTTTACCCTCGGGATTATTGGGGTAAGTCAGTGCCACATAGTTCAGGGCCTCTTTAAAGGAATCGAAACCTTGAAGTCTGCCAATCGCATTGGCCTTGAGCATTTCAAATTTTGGAACAATTGGATCACCTGTAAACAGGTTTATAAGTTCTTCAGCCCGGGTGATTACCTCTAAAAATCGCTGTTCTTGAAATTCTTTGTACAGCGCATTATATCTGGCATCAGGGCTATCTGAACTATCGGCCAATACGGCTTGCGGGTTTAACAATATCTCGGCATAGCGCGAATCGGGATGGTTTGAAATAATGTCTTGCTTCATGTTATCGGCCAAGACAACGCTTCCTTGTTCCTCGTATATTTTAAACAGATTGTATTTGGAGGGTAAAATCAAGCGCTCCTCGGGTTCAGATCTTAAAACCGATTCAAGTTTTGAGGCCGCCAATAGGTTTTCCCTAAACTTTTCTTTGTAAATGATGCCCAGTTGATAATTGGCAAAATTGCGCTCGGTGCGCAAACTGTCAATCGTATTCTCATCGGTAAGCACGGTGCCCAAATAGTAATCCAAATCATATCGCTGTTCGTCGGTGACCGCTTCGGGATTACTTCCATCGGCCAACACTTCCTGACCTGTATCTTCAGAAGGCGCTGTGCGTGTTTTATTGCTCCATCGCCAGTCATCTTCCAACAACCGTTCTCCCCAGCGTGTTTTGAAGTCATTTTTTCCGTAGCCCAAGCTGGTTATATTGTAAAAATAAAATTTGCCTTTATTCTCTTTACCTCCGGCTGATTCGGCAAAAGCGGCAAAACCTGCTGTGGTGCGTTCCAATTCTTTTTGGGCCGCCTCTTCATCCTTTCGTTTCAACTCGGCGATGTATGCTTCAAAATAGGTGACTCTTTCATCGTCTGTCATTTCAAACAAGGTGATTACGCTATCGGCGTGCTGAACAACATCTTCGTAGGTAATAACATCTTCAAGGTTATCAAGGCGTTTTTTAATGCTCCGGTATTTTTTGGTGTTCTCTTCGAGATTGGTCAAGGTACTATCGTAGTATGCTCCAGAAGTTTTATAAGCATCGGCATCAAAATAATAATCTGCCAAATTTTGATAGTTTTTCGCGTTTAATTTGCGCTCACCATTGTTTGCGCGGAGCGATTTGTTGTAATAGGCCAGAGCCAAACTGTCTGAGCCTGTTGCCAAATGAAATTGGGCAACTTCTCTAAAAATCTTACCCAAAAAAGGTCGATTTTCACGATTTTCCTCGAGTTCGGTCAAATACGCCAACAATGTTTCTTTATTGTTTTCGGTAATTGTTGTGTTTTGAATCTTCTTTAAATGGGCATTGATCATATACACCCTAGGGGATTTTCTATTTAGGGCAATGACTTTGTCAAAGGCATAATTGGCACTGTCCTTAAAACCCAGTTGATTGTATAGCTGGCCTATGATAAATAAATAACGGCCACGCTCTTCGTTCTTTTTGGTATACGATTGCGCTATCTTGAGTTTTTGAATAGCAGTATCCGGCGCTTTCAAATTGATATAGCATTGTGCTATAACGGCATTGGCATCAGCATACTCTTGGTCTTTAAGCGATTCATATCGGAAAAGGCGTTCCAGGTTTTTTATTGCCAGTTCAGGATTATCCAAACGCATGTTTGTTTTCTCGCGCCAAATAGTGGCCTCATTTAGTTTGTCACTGGTTACATATTTTCTTCTGATGTAATTGAAGGCTTCAAGAGCGGGAATATAGCGCTGGTCAAAGTAACGTGCTTTACCCAACAAGAGAAAGGCCTCATCGGTTTGTGGATTGCGTTCTTCGTCCTTAATATCCATACTGTGTTTTTGTATGGCCTTGGTCGCTTTTTCTTCGGCAATGACAAAGTTGGGGTTGTTGTCCTCAGAGTCAAGTTTGATTTCATCAGTGACCTCGAGACGTTCTACAGGCAATACTTCCCAAAAATCATCGCGATAAGAATTGTTCAATTCTTCACGCCCCTGTTCAAAGGCAATATTCCCGTTGTACAAAGTATTGTACTTGGTATTCAAGGCGTGCCAATTGCGGTTTAAAAAAGCGTCTTTTTTGGTTGAACATCCCCAAAAAAAGAGAACCCCTAGCAGGGCCAAAAGAAGAAATCGAAAATGAAGCTTCAAAATAATAATCTTTCCTACCTATGCATAACTCAAAAAAGGATAGAATATTATAGGGCTTATCGGTAAAACGCACATAAAATTTTAATGGAAATACTTATGGCCATAATTTCATTGCAATATCACCTATAGAACTTGCATTGGCAGATTGTGCCGATACATTGGACAGTACTATAATCCCATTCTTTTTTAACACATCAAGTGCCATGAACGAACGATATCCTCCAGTACCTCCACCATGCCTAACCAAATTTTTTTCGTCACTGTATGATAAATGCCACCCGAGGCCAATCGCAGTATTTTCTGAAATTTCAAAAGTCTTCTCCCTTGTCATTTTCATTGCCGTATTATTTGGATCAAACTGTGCCTTTGCAAAATTTGATAAGTCTTGGGTTGTTGATAAAATGGCACCTGCTCCCTCCAACGCGCCCAAATCCCAGTTGAGGGCTCCATTACCATCTACAAGTCGGGTTTTAAGCGTTTCTCTTCGTACGGTAGAATTCTTCATGTTGTTTTTCGAGAAAATGAGGGTTTGATATAGCGATTCCAACTCCTGATTTTTGATTTTTGATAACGCTTGCCCCAGGAGACCTACGGCCAAATTTGAATAGGCATATTTGTTCTGGTCTTCTTTTTTAATGCTTATATAATCCTTAAAATACTCTTTCAAGGCCTCCTCCCCATAATGCTTATAAGGGTTTCTAAAGTCTTTTACCCAATTGCTGAAGTTGTCGGGTAATCTGGGCAGACCTGAGGTGTGATTCGACAATTGCTTAAAAGATATCGACAACTCGTTTTCGGTCTCGTAACCCAAATAGTCAGCAACATCATCATTAAGTCTTATAGTTCCCTCTTCCACAAAATTTGCCAACACAGTTGCAGTAAAGACTTTTGTGATAGAACCAATCTCGAATGCTGATTGATAATTTTCCACCGCTTTGATGGTATCCCTAGATTTTCTAAGTCCGAAAAAGATGGGTTCACCTCCTGAAATGATAGCTATGGAAATCTCTGTGCCGGCAGGAAACCGATCAACAATTTCAAGAATCGAATCTCGCTTTTCAAAATTGATGTATTCATAAAAGTTTTCTGACGCTTGACCCCATACCTTGAAGCCGGCAATCGCGAATACCAAGAAAAACCAATTTTTCATCACCCTAGATTTTTACCCCCCAAAGAAGGTTTCCAATTCCCTCAAGGTTTCCGTTGAGGTTTTAATGTCTTTGACAACCTCTCCCTTGTTGAGCACAACAATACGCTCGCACACATCAGTTACGTGCATTAAATCATGGCTAGACACTAACACAGTGACCTCCTCTTTGGCGGCCAATTCTTTAATTATTCCTTTTAATCGAATTTGGGTTGTAGGGTCTAAGTTGGCGAAGGGTTCATCCAAAATAACAACCTCAGGGTTTCCGATAAAACTGGCCACAATACCCGCCTTTTTTTGATTCCCCTTAGAAAGGTCGCGCAAATACTTTTTTTGCCCCAAAATTTCACCATGGAAAAAATCTTCAAACTGTGCCAACAAGTTATCCACATCGGCCTTGTTACGGCCCCGAAGTTCACCAATAAAATAGAAGTATTCCTCTGGGGTCAAGTAGCCGATTAAAAAAGTCTCATCAATGAAAGATGAAGTAAAGGGTTTCCAATCTTCGCTCTTGTCAACTTGAACGCCATGGTTGTCGATATGCCCTGTAGTGGGTTTGATCAAATCTAACAACAAACTAAACAATGTCGTTTTGCCCGCGCCGTTGTTGCCGACCAAACCGAAACTTTGGCCTTTAGGAATTTCTAGTTTATCGATATTAAGTACGGTTTGCGATCCGTATTTTTTTGTAAGATGCTCTGCTAGTATCATTCGTCTTTAGGTTCTGATAAATCTGTATTAATCTTTTTCTTTAAAGCCAGCGATCATGCGATGCTTTTTGGCCAAATACTGTTTGGTGATGCTGTTCATCAAGGTGTTTCTCAAGGCAAACCCGATAAGTCCCATAACCGTCAATGCAATCAATGCCGCATTCAAGGAAATCAAAAAATAGAAGACCGAGAAAATAAGTATAGGGGCCCCCAATACGGGTAGCATGATCAAAAACTGGGTTGCGCTGGTGCCTTGCATGTTTCCGAATGGACTTTGATCCAATTCGATTCTTTTTTTGTTGAAGGATCCGAAAAAGAGTATCACCGGAATGTTCACGCCAAAATTGTAGATGGCACATGCCGTATTGATCAACAAGACATCGGTTCCAAAATACACGTATGGAATGGTCAAAAAGAACATTACCACTACACTCACCGCAATCAGCAAGGACTTGGATTCCAGATATTTTCGCATGGGAATGTTCTGCGCCATCATCATAGAATAGTAGGAGCTGTCCCATGCCGGAATGAATTGGCCAAAATTGCTCAAGAAAATGCCGGTCATAAAAATGCCCAAAAAGCAATGCATTACCTTCATGTCCGAATAGATATCCTGGGTATAGAAGATCAACCCGTAGAATACAAAAAGTAAAGAGATCCAAACTTGCGATTTGGTACGTTTGTTGCGCCAAATCATTTTTAAATCCAATTGGAGGAAAGCACCCAGCTCCCCAAAGCGTTTGGTCCAAGTCAAATCAGACGTCTTCGCTTCTTTGATTTTGCTCTTTAAGGCTCCCTCAAGAGAGATGCTGTTTTTTAAATACCGGTAATTCATTTGATAGGTGAGGAAGGCAAGGGCAAGCGGAATTAGCACGGTTGCCGGGTAAACGAACAACCCATGAAAAATAGGCCCGAATACATCCTTTACAGAAAAAATTCCGAAATAATCCAAAGCGTAAAGTCCTATCAATAAGGCCCCCAAAGCATATAAGGCCTTGTCAACTTTATTGATTAAAAAATTGACATAGTTCATGCAGAGCACCAATGCAAAAATCGAAACCCACCAGAGCAATACATTCAATGTTGGATAGTCTTTTACAATCAATACGATGCCAAATGGGATGAAAAATACCAAGGCCAAAAGATTGTAGAACGAAACTGCCGAACGCCCTAGAATGTAATGGGCTATCGATGATTTTTTAATATTGGAAATGAGCAAGGGTTTAATATCCATGACCGGAAGCTTCTGCATGAAATAGCGAAAGAAGAGTTCAATCAAAATCCAATAAATGAAATAGCGGCTGAGCATCCACATTGGATTTTCATCTGGAAAAATCTTGCGAAGTATAAAATACAAGCTAGAGCCCATAGCCAACAGCGCCACAAACATATAAATGGCAAAAAAGCCCATCAAAATCTTTACGGCAATACTTTTTCCGAATGAAGAGGATCTAAAAAAAGATTTCCATTGAAGTCTTAGGAAGCGTTTGAACATGGTTGGCAAATTTTTCAGAAAGTTAGTAGCAACAACTCGTTTTTTGTTACACTTTTTTTCTTTTTCGAAAAATAAGACAGAAAACACCGTAATCCGTAGCTTTGCATCCAAAATTTATGCTATGAGCGATTTTTACTCGCTAAAAGTTGACGCTATTGAGCGTTTAACCCCGAGTTCGGTGTCGGTATCCTTTGAAGTTCCCGAAGACTTAAAAGACATTTTTGCATTTACCGCTGGGCAATACATTACCCTCAAGCAAGAAATTGAAGGAGCGGAAGTCCGTAGGGCCTATTCCATTTCATGCGCACCTAAATCAGGGCAAATAACCGTTGGTATCAAAAAAGTGAAAGACGGCACCTTTTCGGTTTATGCCAATGAGGTCTTAAAAAAAGGTGATTTGTTGGACGTAATGCCACCCGAAGGACGCTTTGTTTTCGAACCAAGCCCTTTGTCTGTGTCAATTGCGGCATTCGCTGCCGGTAGTGGGATAACCCCGATAATGAGCATCGCTGAGAGCGTATTGGCGAGCAATGCAGCCAATAAGTTTGTTTTGGTTTTTGGCAATCAAGGCCCTAACGAAGTAATGTACGCACAGCAAATTCAGGAACTTCAAGATAAATATACTGATAGGTTTTTTATTTTGCACACCTTCAGCCGCCAACCGGGTGCTGCCGATGCCTTATTTGGGCGCATTGAAAATTCAACAGTCAACCTCATCTTAAAAAACAAGTTTAAGGAGACTTCTTTTGATCAATTCTATTTGTGCGGGCCCGAGGAAATGATCCAAACGGTCAAAACTTCGCTTTTGAACAATCATATTGCCGAAGAAAAGATTCTGTTCGAGCTCTTTACCACAACGAACACAGAGGACGATTTAGCCGAAAACTTGGACGGAAAAACAAGTGTCAAGGTTCTTTTGGATGATGAGACCTTTGAGCTTGCCATGGAGAAAAAGGAACTGGTTCTGGATGCGGTTCTCAAAAATAACATCGATGCCCCCTATTCTTGCCAAGGCGGCGTTTGCAGCAGTTGTATTGCCAGGGTAACCGAGGGCAAGGCAGAAATGGTAAAAAACCAGATACTGACCGATGGTGAAGTAGCAGAAGGTCTGATTTTAACCTGTCAGGCACATCCATTGACGCCAACCTTAAAAATTGACTATGATGATGTCTGATTTAGCGCTTTTTCAAGGGCACTAGTGGCGGCTTCATAACCTATCGCAAAAGCTTTATCAATATCCTTTTTATCGAGAATTCCTATTTGTGACAATTCTTGTGGTTCGACCATCAGGTCACATTGCCCTATTTTTTCCCTTGAGGATGCATAGATCATCAAACCCGTGATCCTACTTGCCAGTTGTATGGAGTTTTTAAGGTCTTTTTTTTGAAGCTCTTCCGTAATGGAAACATTGCTTCCAATGATGAAATCACATTCACCTTCAATGTATTCCTTTGGGAAGTTGTTCATAATTCCTCCGTCGGCATATTGAACGCCATCGATTTCAACTGGGCTAAAAAATGGGGAAAGCGCAGCTGAGGCCAACAATGGCATAATGAGCGGCCCCTCACTAAAAACCGCCTCTTTTCCATGCATTAAATCTGTTGCGACCACATATAGCGGCCATTTTAAAGAAGAAAAACTGTCTTGGGGGAAGTATTTTTTAAATAAGGGCAGATAACGCTCTGTATCCATAAAGCCAGGCTTGCCAATGGCAAAAAAGCGGTATTGAAAAATTGGGGTGTCCTTAAAAAATTGAATTATTTTTTCAATCGTATGGCCTCTGGCGTATAAAGCACCTACAAGTGCACCAACACTGCTTCCTGCAATAAATTTGATTTGAATCTGGTGCTCATCCAAAGCTTTTAACAATCCAATATGCGCCATGCCACGCACCCCGCCTCCGGAAAGTACCAAACCAATAGATTTCGAATTAGCAATGGTCTTTTGCATGCCCCAAAAGTAATCGATATCCCCAAAATTTTCATCTGAATCACTTGCTAAAGGAGGGTTAAAGACAGACCGACAGGTCTGTTTGAATTTCTCAAACTCAAAAAAATCACCGTGGTAGGCAGTTCATCGATCTTGTTATCTTTTCTGACCTAAAAATCAAAGCTATTGGTCCAATGCCGCAAGGGACCTTACCGACTTGCTGGTCGGTAACCTACCAAAATAGTCAAATGTTAAAGTTTGCCTTGTTTTGTTAGCTGGCTTTTGCCCTAACGACCAAAAATAATAGTCATTTTTATCGTAAGTTTACGGGAGACACCTATTCATGTTCCATACATCAGAACAAAAAACTGCTATTTTGGTATTTGCCCATTCGGCGAAGGAAGAAATTAGGCGCAAAGGTATTTCCAAAGGCCTCGATCTCTTTAGCGAATTGAACGCTCGAATCCTTGCTGAAGTCAAGAAAACAGAACTCCCATATTTCCATCTTTCTGAAGAACTACAAACAGGCCAGACTTTTGGGCAACGTTTTGCCAATGCCATAGCATTGGTTTTCGCCAACGGTTTTGAACGGGTAATTGCGATAGGTAATGATAGCCCTCAATTAAAATCAAGGCACTTATTGGTGGCGGAAGACTGCTTAAACCAAGGCAAAAGTGTCGTTGGTCCCTCATTGGATGGCGGATTTTATCTTTTGGGCCTTAAAAAGGAACACTTTGACAAAGCCATTTTCACCCAGTTTTCTTGGCAAAAAACTTCCCTCCTTCGTGAAATAACAAGCTATTTAAATCAATTGGGCGTTTTTACGGAAAAACTCAACTATTTAATTGATATCGATTCTGCCCATGATATCAAACTATTATTGAAGACTACATTTGTCTCGATTCACTACAAATTGAGGGGGTTATTGGCAAGTGTCCTCAGCCCTATACGAATTGATGCGCAACAATTGTGCAATCTTCTCAGGCCCAATCATTGCAGGCTATGCGACCTCGTTAGAGGCTCGCCGTAATTCTTGTATCTGTTGATATTGAGTGTTGCAAACCAATTAATATACTAGTTGGTTTATTTCTAAATTTTTAATTTATTTTTTTATGGCCAATTCCTATTATGACCCTGCCGATTTGCGAAAATTTGGCAAAATTACCGAATGGAGCGAAGAGCTTGGCAACAAATTTTTTGATTATTACGGTAAGGTTTTCGAAGAAGGTGCACTAAGTGCAAGAGAAAAGTCATTGATTGCCCTGGCTGTTGCCCACGTTGTTAAATGTCCGTATTGTATAGATGCGTATACAAAAGATGGCCTGCAACGCGGCATCACAAAAGAAGAGATGATGGAGGCTGTTCACGCCGGCGCAGCCATCGAAAGTGGCGCTACCTTGGTTCACGGGGTACAAATGATGAATAAGTACAACAAATTATCCATGTAACTAATGGAAAGTATTCTTAACGACGTAAAGAAGGCAAAAACAAAATCGCTTAAAGCACGCGATAATGAATTGGCTTCAAGCAACAAACAACTTGAAATACTTAATGGGGGCATGTTTGCCGATGGTGAGCTCCCATATTTCAAAGATAAAATTGCTGAAATTGGTCATTTTCCACTGAAACCTGCCAAACTCGAAATATTGCAAATCAATGTTGGGTACATGTGCAACCAGGTTTGTGAACATTGTCACGTTGATGCTGGGCCTGACCGGAAGGAGATCATGACGCGCGAAACCATGGAGCTGTGTTTGGAGGTTATCCGCAATACGGGGGCACATACGCTTGATTTGACCGGGGGCGCACCAGAGATGAATCCAAATTTTAGATGGTTTGTTGAAGAGGCCGCCAAGGCAGGAATCCAAGATTTTATCGTCCGCTCCAATTTGACCATCATTAGGGCCAATAAAAAATACCATGACCTGCCTGATTTCTTTAAAAAACACAATGTGCATGTCGTTTCGTCAATGCCCCATTATACCCGTGGAAAAACAGACAAGCAACGCGGTGACGGGGTGTTTGATAAGTCCATAAAAGCCCTGCAAGAATTAAATGCGCGAGGTTACGGTATGCCAAACAGTGATTTAAGATTGGATCTGGTGTACAATCCTTCTGGGGCATTTTTGCCAGGAGATCAAGCGGCGATGGAAAAAGATTTCAAAAAGGCTTTGGACGAAGATTTTGGCATACAATTTCATAATTTGTTCGCCATCACCAATCTTCCAATTTCTCGCTTTTTGGATTACCTCATTGCCTCAGACAACTATGAAGATTATATGTATGCCCTGGTCGAGGCTTATAACCCTGCTGCCGTCGCCAATGTGATGTGCACCAATACCATATCTGTAAGTTGGGATGGCTGGCTTTACGACTGTGATTTTAATCAGATGTTGGATTTGAAGGTGGCCAGCAAAATAAAACATATCAAAGATTACAATGAAGAAATCCTAGGGAATAGGAATATTATTATATCACAACACTGTTACGGCTGTACAGCCGGTGCAGGAAGCAGCTGTCAAGGGACAGTGGCATAACTTTTTAAAAATTTCAACTATGAGCTATTTAGAAGCTACAAATGATTTATATAGAGAAGCAGCTTTAACACCTGACGTTGGGCTTTGCTGTACTACAAATCCAATTTGGGAATTACCCGGTTTGTCCATCCCAAAGATCATGCAAGAAATGAACTATGGATGCGGCAGTACCGTGCATGCCCGAGACTTGACCAATAACCCTAACATATTATATGTAGGTGTTGGTGGCGGTATGGAACTTTTGCAGTTTTCATACTTCAGCCGACAAAAGGGAGGTGTAATAGGTGTTGATGTGGTTGACGAGATGTTAACAGCCAGTAAAAATAACTTTACCATCGCCGAAGCCGAAAATGACTGGTTCAATTCAGAATTTGTGGAGCTTCGCAAGGGAGATGCCCTGAATCTTCCTGTGGAGGATGATAGTATTGACGTGGCAGCCCAAAACTGCTTGTTCAACATCTTCAAGGAAGAGGATCTTAAACGTGCAATCGAAGAGATGTACCGTGTTTTAAAACCGCACGGTCGATTGGTTATGAGTGATCCTACTTGTGAGCAACCAATGAATGATGCCTTAAGGAATGATGATCGACTTCGGGCTTTATGTCTAAGTGGTAGTTTGCCCATCAAACAATATGTGAAGGCTTTAACGGATGTTGGTTTTGGCACTATTGAAATCAGGGCCAGAAAACCCTACCGCATCTTGGATCCTAAAAATTATCCTACTGACGAATTGATTTATATCGAATCTATTGAAGTTGCAGCCATCAAAGATCCAATGCCCGATGATGGCCCATGCATTTTCACAGGAAAAGCCGCTATTTATTTTGGAAGCGATGATTACTTTGATGATCATAAAGGTCATGTGCTTTTGAAAAACCAGCCTTTGGCTGTTTGTGATAAAACCGCAGGTGCCCTCGCCTCTTTGGGAAGGGATGACCTATTTATTAGTGAGTCTACCTTTCACTATGATGGCGGTGGATGCTGCTAAAATGGTGAAGAAATCCATTTGCGATTACATTCTTGCCGTTACTAAACGGATAAAAAGTACACTTAAACCGACCGCTTGGTCGGTTTACTTTTTTTATAAGGCCCATTTTAGATTAAAAAAGGCATTTTGCCGATTTTTCTTACGCTTACATCCATGTCATTTATTCAACACTCCTGTTTGAAAGATCTTTGTTACAGACTTAGTGGTCTAAAACCCAAATCTTATGAACAATAATCGAAAACGCATGGAGACCATGCACAAAATGAGAGCAAAGGGCCTTGAACTTTTCTACCAGAAAGGCTATCATGCGACAAGTGTTGATGAAATCTTGAAAGAGCTTTCCTTATCCAAAGGAGCTTTTTACCATCATTTCAAATCAAAAGAGGATTTCTTCATTAGTATCATACAAAATATCATCATGCAAAAGGTGTACGCCCAATTGGTGGAGCCTTTGACACAAGGCAAAAGTCCGGTGTCTGCAATCGTTGATTCAATTGAGAATGCCTTAAATATGGCGGAACACAATGATATGGACTGTGGTTTCGTTTTGGCCAATTTTTTGAATGAATTCAATAAAGGAGAAAACAATATCGTCAAATACTTGAGGGATATTGTAAAAATTTGGGAAATCAACTTGATTTCACTCCTGAAAAAAGGAAGATCTGATGGTTATATAAGCTGGTCTGTAAACTGCGAAGAGGCTGCTACCTATATTATTGCATCTTATATGGGCATTCGAACCTTAATGGTGGGCAACAGTGCTAAAATCATGAAATACCAATATGTGCAGCAGCTAAAGTCCTACTTGTACGCCATGGAGCAAAGAGAACAGGCTGTAATTTAAAGCCGTGACAAGACCTGTTCAATTTTCGCAACAACATTGTGTTCAGTTATGGTATCCATAACGGTGTCATAGCCTGTTGGCGTCTTATTCCCGTATATCGAGGTCGGAATCAATGGAAATTTATCCCGATTGGAAAGCAACCAATTTTCACTGGGTTGGTTATAAGGATAAAATCCGGCATAGGGGTGGGTCACGCCCCAAAGCGTAATCACCGGAACACCATAATTAGCGGCTAAATGACCATTGGCACTATCCATCGAAACCATGACGTCTAGATTTGAAATCAATTGCAACTCTTCTACAAAATTGAGCTTCCCGGGAACCGCCACCACATGGTCAAAGCTGCCGGCTACAGCTTCTACCCATGCTTTCTCTTGTTGACCGCCGCCAAATAGAAATATTTTATACTGACTGGTATTAGATAATTTTGATATAACGGTTTCCATTTTCTCCAGCCCGTACATTTTGCCAGTATGAGCAGCAAAAGGAGCTATACCAATCCATTTTAGCGCATCATTTCCTGTAATTCGGAGCACGTTTTCAGTAAGTATTTGCTTTTTTAGGATGTCATTTTTTGTCAAATCAACTGGAAATCCTAATCGCCCAAAAACCTCAGCATAACGTTCATGGGTGGTCTTCAACGGCACCAAATTTCTATTTCGGATCCTTGTTAATGCTCTCTTTTCAGATCTGCCTTTATCAATCTGTACCACTCGTGTCGCCCGTAATCTAAAAAACACACCAAGCACCTTGCTTCGCAAGACATTGTGAAGATCAGCTAAAGCGACTATTTTTAGATGTTTCAACTCTTTGTAGAGCCTAAACAAACCAAAAAATCCTCGATGTTTAGTTGTAAGTTCCGCCGCGAAGAAATCAATATTGTGCAGGTCTTCAAAAATAGGTCCATGAAATTTCTTTGAAACGACCGTAAGTTTCAGTTTTGGGTATTTTTTGGTAACCGCTAATAAAACGGGTATGGTCATCGCAACATCACCTAGTGCAGAAAGTCGAATGACAAGTAGATGGTTGTGCTCATTCCTTTTGCCCACGCAAAACCGGATTTAATTCATCATCATTGTACATTTTCATTTGTTTATAAACCTTCATGTACTTTTCTCCATTTTCAATATCCAAAAGCAATTGATCGATGGCACTTGAAAGATCCTGTTTCTGTTCCAAAAGCACCTTTAATTTTTCATTGCATTTGGCAATGTGTTCATCAGAGGCATCAGTACGTTGAACTTCCTCGCGCATGTGGAAAATTTTCAGTGCCAATATAGATAGCCTATCCACAGCCCAGGCTGGGCTTTCGGTATTTATGGTGGCATTTTCCTTGGTTTGAACCGATTGGTATTTATTGAGGAAATAGCTGTCGATATATTCAACGAGATCTGTGCGATTTTGATTGCTGGCATCAATCTTACGCTTTAATTCCAATGCCGCTTCTGGGTCAATTTCTGGATCTCGAATTATATCTTCATAATGCCATTGCACAGTGTCTATCCAATTTTTTTGGTAAAGTAGTTTTTCAATTCCCTTGTCATACGGGTTGCTAAAAGCTTGATTAACATCATCCTCAATATGATATGCATCAATACTTTCTTCAAAAACTCGAAAGGCCTTATCACTAAACATGGCGACTGTTTTTTGCAAAGATATTTCTTTATTGCATTACACTAAGTTTTCGAGAAGGAATACCATAAAGGCAGTTAGTATAAAAAGATTGACCGATAACTCTTTCAGTCCCTTTTTACCAATGGTTTCAATAAAGTTGGTCATAAAAACTGCTGCCGGAAAAAAGGACAGTAGCAATGGTGATGCCTCTTCAGATTCTAGAAAAATTAAGATGACAGCCAAGGTGAAGAATAATAACATATTGCGAATCATGATCAAACGGCCACCCCCCTTTTTTCGCAATTTGAAAAAATCGATCATTGCCAATAACAGTATTATGGCAAAAAATACGATGTCCTTTGCCCCGAGTTTTCTCAGAATAGCCTCAATGTCCATCTCCAATGTAAAAAAGCTATAGTGCGTCTGTAAAAAGCCCACATTATCAAAAGGAATTAACACGACCCATAGCAAAAGAAAAAATGTTGCCATCCCTAGCAAGAGCACCAACCAGGTTTTAAAATTTTTGCTTTCGAAGGTGTTTATGGCAAAAACTATGGCACCCATATATACAAAAGACCATTTGTAAAATATGCTGGCCACACAAATCAATAAGGTGGCATCAAATATTTTGTGTTTGGCGTTCTTTGCCTCTTTGACTTCTAGCAACTTTTTGATTGCCAGCAATATGAAAAAATTGGCCAATACGGCATTCTCATCCAACAATGTTTGGGGGAAGGCTAACGTCAAGGCCACAAAAAAAAGCATTGCGAAAGAGCTGAGCGCTGTCACCTTGTTCTGTCTTACCAATTCATTGATAACCAAAACACTTAAAAACAATATGGCCAAAGTGAAAATTGAAAGCCAGATTTCCTTGAAACCCATTACATCCCTTTCCCAAAAAAATAAAAGAGCGCAATAAAACAATCCCATAAATACAAGTAAGACCACGTAATTTATCGGCTTGGTTTTTGCAAAAAAGCTTGATATCATAGTGGTTTTACGTATTTTTGTAAAGTAAATATAACCAAGATGACCTCTTTTTTTTATTGGATAGAAGACTTATTTGTGAATGTCCTTTTTGCCCCCTTTGACTTTTTCAGGTTTTTAGAGCTTGATAACTGGTGGGGTGCAAGCACCATCAATTGGATATTTATGGTGGTTTGTTTTTTGGCCTTCTTGTACTGGATGAAACAGCTAAATCTTTTTCACACCAATGGTGAGGAGGATAAAAGCATTACCTCCCACTCCTACTTATAGGTCAAATCCTATGTCTTTGCGGTAATAAATCCCTTCAAAACTGATTTTTTTCAGGTTGTCATAAGACCTTGAAAGAGCATCGTTAAAACTGTTTCCGAAAGAAGTTACGGCAAGCACCCTTCCCCCATTGGTTACTACCGTGTTTCCTTGTTCTTTGGTACCGGCATGAAATACTATGGATTCATCCACCTGGTCAATGCCTTTTATTTCCTTGTTTTTTTCATAGGCCCCTGGGTACCCGCCAGAAACAGCCATTACCGTAGTTGCCGATCTTTTGTCAACCTTTAACACAACGTCCCCAAGCCGCCCCTGGGCTACGGCTTGGAATAGTTCCACAAAGTCATTTTGAATACGAGGGATGACAACTTCTGTTTCTGGATCGCCCATACGCACGTTGTATTCGATAACCTTGGGATTGTCTCCCACTTTAATCAATCCAATGAAAATAAAGCCTTGATATGGAATGTTATCTTGTTGTAAACCCCTTACGGTTGGTTTAACAACGCGATCCTCAATTTTTTTCATGAAGGATTCGTCGGCAAAAGGAACTGGAGATATCGCGCCCATACCGCCGGTGTTTAATCCTGTATCTCCTTCTCCAATACGCTTATAGTCTTTGGCTGTAGGGAGTATTTTGTAATCCTTGCCGTCAGTTAAAACAAAGCAGCTCAGTTCGATCCCATCCAAAAACTCCTCTATCACAACTGTCTGGCTGGCATTTCCAAACTTTGAATCAAGAAGCATTGAAGCCAATTCTTTTTTCGCCTCTTCCAGATTTTGAAGTATGAGCACCCCTTTTCCTGCGGCCAAGCCATCCGCCTTCAGCACATAGGGTGGCGTCAAAGATTCCAAGAATTCGTAACCTGCCTTTATAGATTCAGAAGTAAAGCTGCTGTAAGCGGCAGTTGGAATATTATGTCTTTTCATAAACTCCTTTGCAAACTCCTTACTGCCTTCAAGTGTTGCGGCCAATTTTTTTGGGCCGATGACCGCTACCGTTTGCAACTCGACTTCTTTTTCAAAAAAATCATGAATGCCGTTTACCAAGGGGTTTTCGGGGCCTACCACCACCAAATCAATACCTTCGTTGATTACCAGGTCTTTAATGCCTTGGAAATCATCAACGTTAAGCGCCACATTTTCTGCAAACTCTGCGGTTCCTGAATTCCCTGGAGCCGCATAAATCTTTTCGGCTTTCTCACTTTGAGCAAGTTTCCAAACAAAAGTATGTTCACGGCCTCCAGAACCTAATACCAAAATCTTCATTCGTCTGATTTTGGGCAAAAGTAAAATTTAGTATGCTAATTTCTGTAGGGGAAGGAAGCTATTTTTTATTCCGTTCTGAAAAATCACGATGATCGGTTTTTTCGAGCTCTTCCTTAGAAAGGGTCTTGAAATATTCAAAGGTTTTTTTCATGCCTTCTGCCCGTCCGACTTTTGGTTCCCAGCCTAATATTTCCTTTGCTTTTGAAATATCGGGCTGTCGCTGCATAGGGTCATCCTTTGGAAGTGGTTTGTATACTATCTTTTGGTCTGTTCCGGTTAGTTTGATGATTTCTTCCGCGAATTCTTTTATGGTTATTTCATGCGGATTGCCAATATTCATCGGTAGGGTGTAGTCACTCATCAAAAGTCTAAAAATACCCTCTATCTCATCATCGACGAAACAGAAAGATCTGGTTTGCGAACCGTCACCAAAAACTGTCAAATCCTCCCCTCTCAAGGCTTGGCCCATAAATGCAGGTATCACACGACCATCGTTCAGTCGCATTCTTGGGCCATAGGTATTGAATATGCGAACAATTCTAGTATCCAAACCATGAAAACGATGGTACGCCATGGTGATGGATTCTTGAAAACGTTTGGCCTCATCGTATACTCCCCTTGGTCCAATGGCATTGACATTGCCGTAGTACTCTTCTGTTTGTGGATGAACCAAAGGATCACCATAAATTTCAGAAGTGGACGCGATCATAAAACGAGCATTTTTGTCTTTGGCCAGACCCAATAGATTGTGTGTGCCTAGCGCACCCACCTTTAAGGTCTGAATGGGTATTTTCAAATAATCGATTGGACTTGCGGGAGAAGCAAAATGCAGAATGTAGTCAAGTGGCCCTGATACATGTACAAACTTGGTCACATCGTGATGGTAAAACTCAAAATTTTCATTTTTGAATAAGTGTTCGATGTTCTTGAGGTCTCCCGTAATCAGGTTATCCATTCCAATTACATAATGACCTTCTTTGATAAACCTATCGCAAAGATGGGAGCCCAGAAATCCTGCTGCGCCCGTTATAAGAGTTCTTTTCAATTGACAAATTATTTGTTGGTCTCAAATATAGTCATATGCCCATATGTCAATGACATTTACTGGTTAAAATGCAATTTACTGGGTGGAAACGTAGTTGGCTCAAACACCACGGGAAAAAAGTACCGTTGTAATGGTCTTTAGAATAATTCGCAAATCTAATGTGATGGACTTGTTCTTTATATAGTACAAGTCGTACTCTAGCTTTTTAATGGAATCTTCCAAGTTTTCTCCATATTTAAACTTTACCTGAGCCCATCCGGTGATTCCAGGTTTTATAAGGTGCCTAGTGTCGTAAAAAGGCGTGATTTCATTGAGTTTGTCAACAAAAACCCTTCGTTCAGGTCTTGGCCCTATGAATTGCATGTCCCTATTGATGATTGATATCACTTGGGGTAATTCATCAATTCTGAACATTCTGAGTATTTTTCCAAAAGGGGTAATTCTAGAATCCCCTTTATGGGCCATTTTTGCACCACTTTTTTCAGCGTCCACTACCATGGATCTGAATTTGTAGATCTTAAACGGTTCCCCATATCGCCCTACTCTTTCTTGAACGTAAAAAAGAGGGCCTCTATTAAAAAATAGATTTAAGAACCAAACCCAAGGCGTTACCAATAAAAAAATTAGTCCAACGATGAGCGAAAGGACAAAGTTTACGCAAAAACTAAAAATTAGCTGTAGGTATCTAATCTTATTGTTTTTGAGATGAAGAATTTCATAATAACTATCGTTTCTAGACTTTAACGGCAGGGCTTCATATGAGTTCTCGTAAAAGGAAGTAAAAGAAATGACCTCTTTCCCCTTAAGGATAAACCTGATAATCATATTGTCTGGCCCTTCGGTCAAACGATAATAATCTTTGATGTTTAGTATTATCGCATCTACTTTGTCGACCGCTGTTAAAAAGAAGTTTTTGTTCATCAAAGACTGGTGGTCTATAGAGTAGGTGAGCTTGACCTTGTAAAATGTCTGGTTTTCACCTCCATCAATTATTGCAATATCTTCCCGCAAACTATCTGAGGAAGATTTATCATAGACATAGAGCACTGTTTTCGTTACCGGAATAATTCTAAATACATTGCCGAAAAAAAATCGCCATAAACCGATTTCAATTGGAGTCAGTATCAAGAAAAGCAATAAGGGAAACCTCCAAAAACTAACGTCGTAGGTTATAACCGTGAATATAAAGACGAGAAAGACATAAATGGCGGTAATATATATTGATTGTGAGAAAACATACCGCCTTTTAGCCACTTTTTCGAGGTTGTAAAAATCCAATATGTAGGACAATAGAAGAAAAATGACCACTCCGAAAGCGAACACACCCGTCTTTAAGGTGGTGGAAATAAATTCTTCATCAATCGCATGATTGATCAATAAATTAAGGGAGGCCAAGACAATTAAAAGGTCGCCTATCAAAAGAATAAACTTTCGTTCAATAACATTAAGTATCGATGGCCTAGGCATAGTAACCTTGAGTTTTAACTAAGACAAAATGTTTTAAAATTCTTTTTCTTCAAGTGATCGAAGGGTTAAATGGAATTTTTTGTTGATGACCTCATAGGTGCAGTTTTCAATCAAATAATTATAGCCCTTGATCCCATATTCCCTTAGTTTCTTTTTATCTAAACTAGTAAAATATTCCAATTTTTGACTCAGTTGGGCAGCATCTTCAGGTTCGATGACATAGCCCGCACCGGAATAGGTCACAGGATTTTCTTTTGAGCTCAACGCCTGAATAATTGGCTTTTTCGCATTAAAATAGTCGAAGGTCTTTAGTTGGGAAGTACCGAATTCATACACCTTAGAATTTTTAAAGCCTTTGCCCATAAACAACAGGTCCATTTTTTTTAAAAATGCAGCAACATATTGTTTTGGAATCTTATTTATAAATACAATCTTATCATTTCCATTTGCCAATTCTTGTAACCTTTCTTTCTCGGGACCACCCCCTAGGATGTAGAGCTTCAAATTCTTTTTTTCCGAGGCACGAACAACTTCAATAACAGTATCCAATGGATTTGCCACAACCAAAGTGCCGGCGTACGCAACTTTGAAATCTTCCTCACTGATCGGAGTGCTAATAACATCTCCTAAATCCATGTTTGGATTATCTTCACTTAAGGAATACCCATTTGTAATCCATTGATAGTTGAAATTAGAATGGTTTAAAACCTGCTTGATGTGTACATCTGCTCTTGGAAGCACAGAAATGACCAAATCGGCATTGGAATAGGCCCATTTTTCGAGGATTCCAAGAAATCGGATAAAAAGATTGTCCTCACTATAGCCCCCGAACTCGATTGCTGATAGCGGCCATAAATCTCTAATTTCAAACACCAATTTACACCGAGGATAAAGTAGCTTAAAAAACATCAGATTTACTACGGGCAAAATGGGTAGGGACGATAATATGATGATATCCGGTTTAGGGACTTTCTTTTTTGATATAAATGGCAACAAAAAAAGACCTAATGTGAAAAAGATCCAGTTTAGAATTCTGCCAAGGCCCCCTGAAATTTTGTATTTATTTACTTTTAAAATCAATGTGGGCACTTCAACAGCGACATATTTATACAATCCCCTAAATCTATTATGTCTTTGGGGGGCATGGGCAAATGAAGCTGTAATCAGAAGCGGCTTATATTCTGTTTTGGCATTTAGATATTTTGCAATATAATAATGGCGATAACCTTCTCCCTCAATATCTGGGGTAGTGATATATTGATTGATAAACCAAACGTTTTTTTTCAAATCCTTTTTATAATTCTATTCGCAATCGTTTCGCCAGTTTGCAAGGAAGTGATTGCCGGCGGGTTAACTTTAAAGGCATCACGCTTCCTTTGAGTTCTATGCTGTAAGTCTTACCCCGCTGTTTCCAATATTTTCGTGATAGGTTAAGGATTCTTATTTTACTAGAAAGACGATTTTTAAACCGGATCCCCTTTGTATTGGTTGTATCAACCCATAAATTGACAATGCGGCCCTACTAACAGCTAAATTATTTACCGTTATTACGCATAAAATTTCTTGATTGCATTAACCACCTCAGAACTGTCCTCAAGGGTCAAATGCTCCCCAATAGGAAGACTCAATAGTTTAGTATCCGATTCATTGGCAAAAAAGGGTTCCTTTGCTTTGTTTAAATAAGCATACGCTGCCAGTTTAGGTAGCGCAATGGGATAGTGAATGCCTGTATTAATGTCGTTCTCCTTAAGAAATTTTGCCAACTCGTCCCTGTTCTCGGTTCGAATGACAAATAGGTGATAGACTTGTCGTGCCCACTCTTCGCGACGTGGTAAGACAATGTCATTACAATCCCGCAATTGTTCAAGATAAAAATCTGCAATTTTAATTCGTTGCCGGGTCCAATCTTCTAAATATTTTAGCTTTACGTTTAAGACAGCTGCCTGAATATTATCTAGACGGCTATTTCTCCCTTCGAAGAGGTGATTGTATTTTTCCAACCTTCCGTGATTCGCAATCATTCTACATTTCACGGCCAACTCCTCGTTGTTGGTGGTTATGGCTCCTGCATCGCCATATGCGCCAAGATTTTTACCGGGATAGAAACTAAAGGTGCCTATATCACCCAAGGCTCCAATTCTTTTTCCACGGAACTCAGCAGCATGTGCCTGAGCGCAATCTTCTATCACCTTCAACCCATACTCATTGGCAATTTCAAGTATACTGCCCATGTCGCAAGGGTGTCCGTAAAGGTGTACCGCAATAATGGCTTTGGTATTTGGGGTAACCGCTTTTTTAAGACTTTCAATATCTATAGTATAATTATGGCGGTTGCAATCACAAAAAACCACTTTGTGACCCATTCTAGTGACTGCCTCTGTACTAGCTATAAAGCTATTTGCAGGAACTATGATTTCGGAACCTTTGGGGAAATCAAGTGCCTCAATGGCGATTTCCAAGGCATCTGTCCCATTCGCCATTCCAATACAATATGTTGCATTTTGAAATGTTGCGAAATCATTTTCAAATTTCTTGATTTCCTCTCCCCCTATAAAAGCCGTTTTATTTATTACGGCTTGAATAGCTTCATTAATTTCTTCACTAATCGTACTGTATTGGTATTTTAAATCAAGGAATTTTATCATATTTCTTTAGTTAAGTACACCTTGTGGGCATCAACAATAGTGTACGGTGGTTCAAATCCGGAAAAATGGGTGGCCCTAATATGACGGTTTATTTTTTCTGATGGCCAATCTAGGTCTATCTGTTTTATATCGGCTATTTCCTTTCTATAATGAATCGAAGTGCCCCTTTCAGATACAAATTCTATTTGAGGGGTCATCTGGTAGTTTCCGGCTATCAATTTGGCCAAACTTTGTTCGAATAGCTCCACTGATTTTTTAAACGTTATGTCATATAGTTCCTCTACCCAAATATTTTTGGAGATTGGAAATCTGCTCTCAAAAATAATATCCCCAGAATCTATACCTTCTTCCAATCGATGAAGGGTAGTGCCGAAAAGCTCTTTGCCTTCAAGAATCGCAAATGAGAATTGATTACAACCGCGGTATTCTGGCAGTGGAGCCATGTGAAGGTTTACTGTAATCTCACTTGCTTTTGATATATGTTGCTTCTTTAAAATCTCGTGATATTGAACAGAAATCGTGATATCCACTTCAGGAATATTCAAATAGCCGTCAAGACCATCGATCAACTCAATATGATTTTCCTTCGCATATTCAGTAATCTCCTTGCCTCTAGCGTTTGTTGCGACCCCAACTATTTCAAAAGACAGTTCCTCAGATTTGTCATGCAATATTTTAAGGCATTCCAAACCGATTTTTTTTGCGCCCAGAAAGACAACTTTCTTCATCGACTATATGGGTTTATTGCGATCCTCCATTTTGGAGTATATCTTATCAATAATCTCAACGGTTTTAAGCCCTTCAAATCCATTTGCCGAGATTACCCCATCGTTCGTCAAAACTTCCAAAACGTTTTCATATACCTTGTCATGGTTCGACATTGAACCTTGATATTGACCGTAATTATTGGCTGTATTCCCTTTTGGCAAATCCTTTATTTCCAAGCCCTCAATGTTTTGGTATTCCAATTCGTTAAGGTATTGCCCTCCAATTTTAACTGTTCCTTTCTCACCAAAAATTGTCAACGAACCTTCCATGTTTTTTCCAAAACTATTGACCGTATAATTGATCGTTCCAATAGCACCATTATAAAATTCAAGGGCTATTGCACCATTGTCATCAAAATCAGCGATTCCTTGATGATTAAAATTACCTCCGAATACCTCAACGTTTTTTATATCCCCAATCATCCAGTATAAAAGATCAATGAAATGACTGAACTGTGTGTAAAGGGTACCTCCGTCGAGCTCTAAGGATCCTTTCCAAGAGTTATGATAATAATCTGGATTTCTGTTCCAGAAACAATTCAATTGAACGGAAAAAATGCGCCCAAGTTTCCCTTGGTCAATAATTTTCTTAACGGCTTCAACAGGTGGGTTAAATCTGTTTTGCTTTACTATCATTAATCTTTTGTTGGCACTTTCAGCGGCCTTTATCATTTCACCGCAATCGTAAACGCTGGTAGCCATGGGTTTTTCGCAAAGCACGTGAAATCCAGATTTTAAGGCTTTAATGCTATGTTCTGCATGTAAGCCGTTAGGGGTGCATATGGCAACCAGGTCGAGCTCCTTTTCTTCTTCTAACATTTTATCAATCGACATGTAAGGCGTCACTTCGTCGCTGTCAGCCAATAGGTTCACCTTGTCTTCGTCTATATCACAGACTGCAATCAAATTGCCAATATTTTTAATATGTCCGGCATGCCTTTGACCTATTCTTCCGCATCCGACAATACCAAAGTTTAATTTCTTCATTTATCCATTATTTATGCTGAAAATTCTTTGCATGGAAATGCTTTCCATTGCATCTAGTGAGTAGAAGGTTGTTGAACGATGATTCTTGACCTTGATATTCAATTTTAGATTTTGAAGGTCCTGTAATGATCATATCACCTATCATATCAACGCTTAGAACCCGAAAATTTAAGTAGTACCTGCCAAGAATGTTTTCTTAAAAAAGGAAGGATTTTAAAAAGTATCCCGTCAACGCCATTAAAAAATTTTAGAAGTCCGTTCGGAATATTCTTTTTAAACACAAGCGGTAATGCCAAAGTTGTCAGGTAAAAATGTTTGACTTCAATATTCTCAAAATACGATTCTGCTTGTTTAAGGTCTTTCATCAATAACGGATGCTCATCTTCCGTTCTAATCTCTGGAGTCTTATTTCGAAACCCATTGATTATTGGATTATGGCCCAAGGGTTCAATGAAGATTGCCGTTCCATCCGGTTTTAATTTTTCCGAAATGCTTTTGTAGGCTTTTTCCAAATCTAAATGATGCAGAATTCCTGTGCCAAAAATTACATCAAAGTAATCATCTTTAAAGGTCATCTCCTCTGCGTTCATCACTTGATAATCAATGTTGAGTTTCTTTTCCTGTGCCTCACCAGAGAGCTGATTGATAGCGTAATCCGAAATGTCTATGCCATGACAATTGGCTCCTTGTTTGGCGAGCTCCTCCAGTCGATCACCTTTTCCCATACCACAACCATACTCAAGATATGTTTTGCTTTGGGGATGAGACAATATAAAATCTTCATAAGATTCGTGGATGCTTTTGTTAATGGCATAAAACCGCCCGACTTTATCTCGTGTTTGTTCCTCGAAGATTTGATTGTGAAAATCTTGTTCGTCGCGAAGACGTTCTTCTACTGCTTTCATAGTAAAATGGGTGACGCTGAGTTCTAAATTTGGCTCAAAGATATAAAAAAGAAGAAGCAAATGGCATACGCTGATTGCTTCAGAACTCTCACAAGTACTTAGGTTTTAAGAACCTGCTTGCAGTGTTTTGGCATAAAAGCGCACCAATTTTTCAGCATCATGATTCCAGTTTAATTCTTCAAGAATGGCTTTATGTCCGTTTGTTCCCAATTCCTTTTTCAAATCAGGGCTTTGGTTAAGTCGTTGTATTTGTCTCGCAATTTCTTTGTCATCACTCGTGTCTACATTGATACCACAACGGTATCGCTCATTAAACTCTGGCCAATCACCAAAATCAGGCATTATCACTGGCGTTCCATAATACATGTATTCGAAGAGTTTTACAGTATAGGCAAAGTCGTATTGACCCACAGCTTCAAATAATATCAATCCAACTGAAGCCGTTTTATGGTATTCCCGAATTTCTGGGTAGGGCTTTTTTCCTATATATTCCACTTTTTCCCAGCCGGGAAGCGCTTTCGCCTTATCATGGAGTGAGACACTCTCCATTGCTCCTGCCAAAATCAACTTTTCTCCATTGTTCAAGTGTTCAAATGATTTAACCATATTGATAAGTCCCCTTTCTTTTGTAAGGGTGCCCGGATGAAAGCATATTGAATTGGTATAGTCCTTTTTTTCCGGGTCAAAATTATCTTCGATATCCACGGTGTTGGCAACCAATTCTGTGTTTTCATTGATTTTGGCAAAAGGGGGCACCATGCTACGCTGTGGCACCAAAATTCCGGAAAATCTCTTGATTGCATAATCTTCATAAAGACCAAACACTCGCGAAATAATCTGTCTAATAAAGGAATTCAAATACGGTTTGATGCGAATTTGCAACCTATAATCTTCGTGGGCATCATAGATCACTTTTTTTCCTTTTCGCAGCAATTTCAATCCAAAAGGAATAAGTTCGGGGTCGTGAAAATGATACGATCTGGCTTGGACTTCAAGCGCTTTTCGATACACCTTTTTAGTGGTCTTGAATATCCGCTTTCTTCTTCCTTCTTCTTTCCCCACATCCCAGATAAAAATACCTTTGTTTTGTTCATCGCCTTTTCCATCGGCCACAATAAGATGAACTTCATACCCCTCCTTTTTTAACGCGCTGCACTGCTTAAAAAAAATACGATTATCATATCTGTCATGCACCGAAGTAAGATGACATATCCTGTTTTCAGTCTTATCGAACATTGATTTGTTTACTAATGGTTGTACCCGTATCGGGCAAATAAAGTGCGAAAATACAATTTCAAAAGTAAAGTGCTTTCCATGGAACAAGGTGCGTTGAAGACACAAGTAGCTCAGTCGAAAGGCTTAGGTAGCTGATTCTTTTTTATCGTTCAAAATAAAAACAGATATCAAAAGCAGGGCAAACGCACCATGGGTCAGAAATACTGTAAAGGTGGAAGAGCTCAAAAAGGAAAAGACCACCAACAAGTATAATCCAAAGTACCTTGACGGTATCTTTAAATTGTTCAAAACCATAAAGTACAATGAAACCAAAACTATGTTTATCATGACCCCAATGGTTCCAAAGTTCATAAATCCATCAGAAATTAAGCCGTTGTTCGCTCCTACATTTGGGTTTTTAAAGTAAACCTTGCCGATTAGGTTGGTATGATTGAGGTCGTAGGGATATTCGATGAATTTTTTCAATATAGATTCAGACCAATAAATATAATTGTCTTGAAAAAAATCTAGGTACGAAATGTCAAGAAGTGCCGGTAAAAAATGAATTCTTCTAAAGGTAAGAATCCAGAGGTAGTCATAGGCAAATAGAGCAAGAACAATACTCAGCAAAATGAAAAATATCGAGTACCCCAACACACGTTTTATCGTTTTAATATATGTCCATCTATAAAAAATCAGCACGGCCGCCAGTCCCAAATAAACAGTTTTATGCGCTCCAAACAGATAAAACAAGACCAAGTAAAACATGCCTATGATGACCAGAAGTTTGTTTTTTAATTCAAGCGCGTATATGATCAACATCGGAAGCACGATTCTGGTAAAGAGTGAATAGGTATATCCAAAATAAGGGTTGGTTAATTTTGACATCGTCGTTCTCGTCTTATAAACATCTAACAAGAGCAGATTTTTTAAGTTGATATGTGGGCCATAAACAATGATATAGGGAAGGATTCCCACGCTCACAATCAAAAAGAGTAGAATCAATGTCTGCTTTTTGTTCAGAACAGGAATGTTGTCAAAACTAATTTTAATTTTCGGAAGAAGGTATAGGCAGAAAAACAAGGTCTGATGGTATACAAGTAATTTGGTGGGATACATATTACTTGACGTGTATGAAACTAGAGAAGGTACGGTAAGCAAAATGAAGAAAAGGGAAAGCGCTACAAAGTTGAATTTTTTATAATTGATCTTGCCTAAAAAATACAGGTTGATCGAAAAAATCACGGTGGCAATAACGAAGCGCGACATTGAAAAATCAAAAAAAGTGTCTTGTGTTTCGGCTATATTTTTCCAATAGAAATATGTCTTGACCTTGAAGTGATAAAGCCACATCATCAGAAGATAATACAACGCAAAGTAGAACCTTAAAGGAATTTTTAATTTCAATTGTCTTTTTTTGGGTTGAATGGGGTTGGTTCCGATTCTAATTTATTCTCTCTGGCAGAAAAAATAAAGCAAGAAAGAAAAGAAAAGAAGAGGATTCCCGAAAATCTGCTGAATATACTTTCGAACAATGACGATATCAACAATAGTGTTACCAATACTATAAACAAGTTGTTGTGTTCGAACTTCTTATGCCTAAATGCTTGTACAAACAAACCATAAAATACAAGCAATGACGCCAATAATCCCAGCACTCCATTTTCAATCCAAACCTGCATAAATAAATTATGGGCATTGAGTTTGTCTCTAAGGGCATATTTGTATTCTTTTTTTTGATATACCTGATTGAGTTCAGATTGTGCATTCGTGCCTCCGTATCCTATGACTGAATTTTGTTTGATCAACGATATTGCTGCATCCCAGCATAGGAGTCGTAAAGGGAACCCGTACCTGGCATCTTTATTTAGCACCATTTGTCCTTCATCAACTTTCTGAAACATGGCCTTCGTCCTTGGGTTAGAAAATAGGGTTGCAATGGCAATCAATGCCATAATGGAGAGCAAAACCACCCTTTTAATAATTGGAAGATCCAAGCTCCCAATCCAAATTAAGAAAATCACCATGACAGCAATAAAAGCCGATTTGTTCGATACTAAGAAAATAATCAGCAAAAAGAAGCTTATAAATAAGAATCTGTTTTTTCTCTTTGAAACCAAGCTTGGTTTGAACAGCATAATTGCGATTGCAGCACATAAATATAAGGCGAAGTATACCGTCTGGTGGAAGATGGAGAAATGGTTGCCAAAAAAATAATTGCCCCCATACATGATGGATTCAAAAAATCCCCGATTCTCTAAAACATTGGGTGTAAAATTGAATCCCTCACTGTTGTAACCAGTTGAATTATAAACTGATACGGTCAAACAAATAAGGGATGATAGAAAAACCCCACAAACAAAGGCTTTCAAGATGACATTACGTTCTGGTTTCGTGTATTTATGGGCAAAAAAGATAAGAGGGAACACCAGTAAGGAAGCCTTGCGCTCTAAAAACGAGAAATCGTTTCCATTTGTAATGAAATACCCCACCACATACGTAATAAAAACAAGAACCGGTAAAAGCAATAACACGTTTCGTTGCACTAGGTTCCTGTCAAAACCAAAACATGAACCTACCAACCACAAGACCAGGCCAATCGTTGCTGGGGTTTGTCCAAAGGCGATAGAAAAGGCAAATATTACTGCGCCAATGAAACAAAAGCGGTTGGTCTTAAAAATCTCAATGGTTTTCACTTTTTAATTGACTTTGCTGTTCGGTTATTTAAACACATATTTTTTAAGTGTAAAGTATTCCAATACGAAATAAAGGATATAAAGCACAATTTCGTGTGCCACATATACATACATTAAATCGATAACATCCATTTCAAAGACAGTTGCGCACAACCCTAACGTAATAAAGGTTGAAAAGAAGTACGCTGTTTGCCATCTTGATGCTATGTTCAATCTGTTGGTGGCATTGAAAAGCGACGATAACGGACTGACAACAAGTTTAATGAAAAAACTGATGGCCAAAATAGATGCGAATAGGCCTGCCTTGCCCCATTTGGCACCAAATACAATCTCAAAAATCTCCTGTCCGAAAAGCAACAAAGAGATGCATATTGGAAGGCCGGCCAAAAATAGAGCAAGAGCACATCTTTTAAAAAACAGCAGTGCCTGTCCCTTTTTGTGGTCAGCAATCAAAACCCCTATTTTTTGATAAAATACATCTTTAAACGAGTTTCCGATGAGCGCCAAAGGCGCGGCCAAAACCATATAGGTAAGTCCATAGTTCCCAAGGTCGTCAGACAAATAATATCTGTCAAGCACAAGAATCAATGCTTGGGATGATATAGTGTTTAAAAATGCGGGTATAACACCAAATTTAGGGTAATCAATATATTTTAATGCCGTAGTTCGCAGCTCTTTTTTATTGGGTAGTTGCGTCCTTATTTTTAATTTCCAAAAAAGAAAGGTGGATGATGAAACAACCCCAAGAGCCCTAGCTAAAACGAGGCCAAAAAACGTAATCTTTAATACGCCTAGAATGGCCGCCACAACAACATATGTTAGCGACTGTAGGACCTTTCCAATAGCATTGAATTTAAATCTCTTTTCACGAATTGAAAGATTGGACAAAGCCATCCATAGGCCATAAAATAGAACAAATACAGGGATAAAATAGATGAGAGGTCCCAACTCTTTGCCGATATGGCTGTAAAAGATGACAAAGACCAACGCCAATAATAGGGCATAGCCCATGGTGATATAGATGCTCAGCCAGAAAATATTCATGGCCTTGGCAAATGTTTTTGGCAATACTATGGCTGTATGGTATTTTCCACCAACGCCAACAGCAAAAATGGAAGATAGAGCAAAAAAGGAAGTATATAGCGCAAATTCATCTTCTGTATATAGTCTGGTTAGAAGGGGAGTGACCAAAAAGGGCAAAACTTGGGCCATACCAGTACCCAAAATCTGTGACGAAACATTTTTTGAAAATTCCGATTTAACAAGCTGATTGAATGCGCTTGAAAGCTTGCCCATAGAAAAGGATTATTAATAAATCAGGCTATCTAAGATGGTGTTTTGAAATTACCAAATCTTGCGGACAAAAATACTTGATTTCAATTCTATGTTTACTTCCCAACATCCAAAACACTATATTCAGGGCGCTTGGCCAAGGAGTTATAATTTGATTGGCGTAAAAGTTTCACCTTGTCCGTCAAACCGTTTTCTAAAATTATTTTTTGGGCAAAGGTAAACCAGGTCATTGCCGTATTATCTGTAAAGTGATGGATGCCAAAATCCGCGTTATGTAAAATTAGTGTTTCAATCAAAAAGTTGGACAGTGAAATTGTATTGGTAGGGCTGCCTGTCTGCGTATCTGTTACCCTAAGTTCTTCTCCCTTGATGGCATTTTCAAGAATGGTCTTATAGAAGTTCTTGCCAAACGTTTTACTGTAAAGCCAAGAGGTTCGAACTATATAAAATCTACTTAAAAGCTTTTGGATATACTGTTCTCCAAGCCATTTGGATTTACCGTATTCATTTATTGGGTTAGGTATATCCTTTGTTCCATATGGGGAATTCTTCTTCCCATCAAAGACATAATCTGTTGAGATATGAATTAGGACCAAATTGTTTTCAAGACAAGCATGCGCCAAGTTTTTAACACCTTCCGCATTAACTTCATGTGCTTGCTCTGGTTCCTTTTCAGCATTTTCAACGTGGGTATAGGCTGCACAATTGATACAATAATCATATTGAAAAGCAGAAAATATCTTTTCAACATTTTCCTTATTTGTGACATCCAATTCCGCACGGGTCTTAAACTCGAAATGCAAATCAGGATAACGAGGCGCCAACTCTTTCAAGGTTAATCCAAGTTGCCCTCCTGCTCCCGTGACTAATATGTTTTTCATTTCAGAAATGACTTAAAAGAAGGTAGCTTTTTATCTTTTTCCGAAAGGATAATTTCTTCTTTTCGATACCCCCAATCAATATTTAGATCTTGATCGTCGTAAGCAATTCCGCTTTCCGCATCAGGCCTATAAAACTCATCGCATTTATAGTGGAAACATACTTCATCAGAAAGTGTCAGAAAGCCATGGGCCATTCCTTTAGGTATAAATACAGATTTCGAATCATCGGCATCTAGGGTCAAACAAATGAATTTTCCGAATGTCTCACTTTCTGCTCGTAAGTCAACTATGACATCCAAGACCCTGCCTTTGATCACCTGAATAAGTTTGGCTTGTTCATAGGGAGGGGTTTGAAAGTGCAAACCTCGTAAGACGCCTTTTTTGGAGAAGGATAGGTTGTCTTGCACAAAATCAATATCCAATCCGGTATGGCTAAAAAACTCCTTTTTGCTATACGTTTGCCGAAAATTTCCCCTTTCGTCTTTGAAAATCCTGTTCGTTATCAGCAAACAACCTTGTAGCTCAGTTTCAATAACTTCCATGCTTACTTCAGTCTCATTAGATATGCCCCATAACCACTTTTCATCAAGGGTTTTGCTAATATTTGCAGTTGTTCCCATGATATAAACCCGTTGTTATATGCCACTTCTTCAATGGCGCCAATTTTAAGCCCCTGTCTTTTCTCGATTACCTCAACAAATTGGGAGGCCTGCATAAATGATTCAACGGTTCCCGTATCAAGCCAAGCTGTCCCCCTATCTAAAAGATTTACTTTTAATTTACCCCGATCAAGGTATTTCTGATTGACTTCAGTAATCTCGAGCTCTCCTCGTTTACTTGGCCTAATCTCTTTGGAAATCTGCACCACATCATTGTCATAGAAATATATGCCTGGGACAGCATAGGACGACTTGGGTATTTTTGGTTTTTCCTCTATTGAAATAGCTGTGCCTTCGGAGTCAAACTCAACCACACCATACCTTCTTGGGTTTTCTACATGATATCCAAAAATTATTCCACCCGTTGGATCGGTACTTTCTTTGAGTAATGATAGTAAGCCTGACCCATAAAAAATATTATCTCCCAAAATTAGCGCGACCTTATCTTCGCCAATAAAAGATTCTCCAATAATAAAGGCTTCCGCAAGACCGTTCGGTTTTTCCTGTACTGCATACTCGAATCTGCAGCCCAACTGGCTACCATCACCCAAAAGCTCTTTGAATAAACTAATGTCATGTGGGGTGGTTATTATCAATATTTCTTGGATACCCGCAGCCATTAATGTAGCAAGAGGGTAATAAATCATGGGTTTATCATAAACCGGCATCAATTGCTTACTAATGACTTTTGTTAGTGGGTAAAGTCTTGTCCCGGAACCGCCTGCAAGTATAATCCCCTTCATGCTTTTCTCAAAAATTTGTTCGAATAATGCGCAATGGTTTTATGCAATCCAGAATCAAAACTCTCTTTTGGATTCCATCCCAATTCGTTCTTGATCTTGGAAAAATCAACGGCGTACCTAAAATCATGACCTGGCCTATCGGTCACAAACGTAATTTGATCCGTATAACTTCCTGACTTTTTTGGAATCGTTTTATCCAATAAGCCACATATGGTAGTTGCGATGGTCAAATTATCTTTTTCATTGTCTCCGCCAACCAAATATGTTTCTCCCGCTGTGCCTTGTTCAAAAACCAAATTAAGTGCCCTGCAATGATCTTCAACATACAGCCAATCCCTTATGTTTTTGCCGTCGCCATAAATGGGAATATTGTCTCCTGACAAGGCTTTTCGAATTATCGTTGGGATTAGCTTTTCGAAATGTTGGTTGGGGCCATAGTTATTGGAGCAATTACTAACAACGGTGTTCATTCCGTAAGTATGGTGGAAACTACGCACCAAAAAATCAGAGGAAGCCTTTGATGCGCTATATGGGCTGTTGGGCGCATAAGGTGTCTTCTCCGTAAAATAACCGTGTTCCTCGAGGCTTCCGTAAACCTCATCGGTGGATACATGATGGAAACGAAAATCGGTTTTTCCCGATTGGCCTGCCTTTTTTGACAACCAATAATCTTGAGCATTCTTGAGCAGACTATAGGTGCCTTCGATATTGGTTTTTATAAAATCATCAGCGTTTTCAATTGAATTATCAACATGGGATTCCGCAGCAAAATGGATGACAGCACTTATTTCAAACTCGTTGAAAATTGAGTTCACCAAGTTCAAATCACAAATGTCCCCTTTAATAAAAGTATAGTTTGGGTTTTGCTCTAATCCGTCGAGATTTGCTAGATCACCAGCATAAGTTAATTTATCAAGATTAACAATGCGGCTACCCTTCCTTTGTTCCAGATAATGCCTTATAAAATTACTGCCGATAAAACCCGCGCCGCCAGTAACCAATATGGATTTCTTATATCCCATTTACCAATTACAACAATTCTTGGGATTTCTTGTTGAGGTATTTTAAAATAGATAACAACACAAAGGCGCCTATAAAAAGTAAGGGTAGAAGGACCAAGGTTTTACCAAAAAAGGGTATGACAACTTCTTGTGGTCTGCCGAAGTTTATAATTTTAATGGCATTCTCACGTGTTTTAAGCTCTACTTTTTTTGATTCAATATCCCTTATTAAATCATTTTTTAAGTCAAATAGTGCTCTTATGTCCATCTCTTCCTCACCATCCAAAATGATACGGTCTGTATTTGATGAGCCATTTTCTTGGTTGGCCAAGTTGGCGCTGTACTGCCCTATCAATTTGTCTAACTGCTCAATAAGGTCCTCGTTATTTTTGATTCGATCTGTCGCGTTTTTTAAATAGACCTCAATTAATTCATTGAAGTATGGGTTTGAATTGATATAGTCCATCAGTTTTTCGGCGCTTTCATATCCCTTTGTTCCTTCTTTATAGAAAAATGTGATCTTATGGTTCAAAGAGTTCCGACTTAAAATTTCATCTCGAACAACATCGGCGTAAGATCTTGATATGTCTAAACCCTTCAATAATTCAAGATACTTTAACTCATCTTCCAATTTGCCTTTTTTGTTCCCCATGGATTCGATCTGAATTTCAAATCCTTTCAAACCATTTATGTCAATGCCCATTGGATCAAAAAAGTCCGTGTCCTTTGCTTTAATGTTCGCGCCAATTTCAGCGACCACATCATAGAGATAATCCTTACTTTCAATGTTTGGTCTAACGATGACCTCGGTCTTCATTTTCTCAGAGGTTATCTGCTTTAGGCCATATCCTGCAGCACCCCCCAATAGGGCCAAGCCAATAAGGATAAGGGCATTTTTTTTCAAAAAGACAAAAAGTCTCAAAAACCTTTTGAAAAGATTTTCAAGCCCTTTCCCTATCATTTGGAACAACTGTCCTAAGTCAATTTCATCAGAGGTATTGTTCTTTGTTTGTTTTTGTTCAGCCATTATTGGTCAAAAATTTGTTTTAATATTCTGTCGGTAATCAAATATGTAGGTTTTACTCCTGTTGTTCCCAATCCTCCTGAAGCCAAGGTGCTTCCTGTTTCCAAAGGATTGTCAGAGGCATAATATGCATATCTAACTTTTATATCTTTATTAATGCTATTTCTAATTCTTGATGCAGATTGAATAGCTTTTTGATAATGCACCCCTTCCATCTCGAGACCAATAACATTCCATGTAGATTCATGAAAGAATTTCAGAATATCCTTGTTCTGCAAAGAGGTGCCCAAAACAGTTACCATTGTACCTTCTAACACCTTAAGACCATGCCCTTCAAAATCGGCCTCGCAAAGTTCATTTTTGAAAGGGTAATTGTCCGCTGTTCCTTCAAAAATATGGGCGCTGGGTATCATCAAATCCCCTTTTCCACCTTCGAGTATTCCCGCCTTCCCCATTATGGAAATTGACGCAACATTCATGAAGTGTTTCTTGCCCTTTTTTTCAAAGGGTTTAAGCAACTCATCAATGGTTTCATAGGCTTGCTCCCCAAAGGCATAGTCCATCACAAATATAATCGGTTTTTCAGCTAGTTGGGCTTCATCAGAAGAGCCATAACAGCATGCCCCTTTTCCAAATTGTCCTGAATCGAACAATTGGACATCTATGTTTGCCCCCGATTTATCATCAATAAAATACATGCCATTTTTCGCTGCATGGTCCTCAACTTTTTTTCGGAGTGCTTGATTTTCCGAAGAGCTCAACGTTTCAAAGATTTCTAGATCTTCCTTTCCTGAAAGCTCTTTATGTAAAGCAATCTTCGCAAAAAGGGAATTCATGACGCTGTGCATGTTGGCACTTATGATGTGTATCGGACGCTCGTGAAGGTTGTTTTTATATAGGTGGTCTTTTATTTTGTCAGACCATCGCTCACCATGAATATGGTGTCCAAGGCGCTCGCGAAGTAATGGGCTAAAAGTAATTGTTCTTTTATCTCCTGTGGTGTGTTCTTCAAGAGCAAGTTTACCCAACCAATAAATAACCTGCAAAAAGCGATCGGAATTATCCTCCTCGGCAAGTTTTTGGTTCATCTCCGCTACATCTTCAAAGGTTCTGCCCAAAATATTTGCCGTATGGATGAGGGCTACTTCGCGTTCCTCATTATCCTTCTCATTTTTCTGTATAAACTGGGAAAGTTTTTCCCAATCACGAATGGTAGTGGCAGTTTCCTCAATGAATATTCTTTCGAAAATTTTGTTCGATTCGATGTACAAAAATGTAAGGTGTGTTAGAATATCATAGATATCCGATCGGCCGCGAGTAATCTCGATGTTCATTTGTTCCGCATCTATACGGTAACAATTTCTTCTACGCTTTGGGGGAATTATGGGTTTTAGGTGCGATTTTGAAAAGCCTTCATCTGAAGTTAAATTAATAAATCGACATTGTTCAATACCTTTTGGCAATCGTTCCAGCACATATATAAGGCCATTAAGTTCAGCCTTCTCTTCAGCTATCGATCCATAAATTTCTGGGCGCAATAACAAAAGTGCGTTTCGCAATGCGTTGCCAGAAACCCCTGAAGGTTTATAAAAACCACGATTCAATAGATGGCGCATGGTGATGTACAAACGCTCAATGGCGTTGGTTGATTCTTGTGCTCTAGTGGTTTGCTTGACCTTTGTTCTAATCATAATTTATGGGCAAAAGTAGTGCAAATACCTTATATCGGGCTCTGGGTGACCTCTAATGTATATGAGCACTCATGTTATCGGCAAGCTCTCGATCGTTGGAAAGGCGTTTGATTTTATTTTGGCCGCCCAGTTTTCCAATGGATTTCATATGGTCTTGAAATCCTCCTTTTTTTATTCGGGTTATCTTAAGTTGCTGCAGAATCTTACCTTCTATCAAGTCTAAGTAATAGGTGTTCTGGGTTTGCATCGAAATATCCAAACTTTTGGCAAACGCTTCAAGGTTGTGAGGTGGCTGTTCAAATTCGATCAACCATTCATGATAGGGCAATTCTCCGTTTATAGGATCCGTTTGGGGCGCCACAGTAAATTCGTTTACTTGACATTCGGAGGCTTCTTCAAGTGCAACACGCATGGCCTCTTCCACTTCCTTTGCAATTACATGTTCTCCAAATGCAGAAATGAAGTGCTTGATTCGCCCAGAGACGATAACTTTATAGGGTTCTATTGAAATAAACCGAACGGTATCTCCAAGATTATATGCCCAAAGCCCAGCGTCGGTAGAAATAATCATCGCATAGTCGACATCCAACTCAACCTCGGAAAGGGTAATGCGTTTCGCGTTTTCTTCAAAAAAAGTGTCTGCCTGCACAAATTCATAAAAAATACCTGAGTCAAGCAATAGTAGCATGCCCTTTTCTTTTTGTGAATTTTGATAGGCAAAAAATCCTTCACTCGCCGGAAACAGTTCAATGCTGTCTATTTTCTTGCCCATTAGACTTTCAAATTTGGCGCGGTACGGCTCATAATTCACCCCGCCATAAATGAATAATTGAAAATTTTGGAACAATTCGGCAATTTTCATCCCCGATTTGGCTTTAAGGCGTTCAAAATACATTTGGACCCAGGAAGGAATTCCTGCAATTACAGTCATGTCCTCATTTATGGTTTCCTTAATTATTTGCTCGACTTTGGTCTCCCAATCGTCGATGCAGTTTGTCTCCCAACTCGGAAGCCTATTTTTTTGAAGATAGTTAGGAACGTAATGGGCCGAGATGCCCGATAACCTCCCCATCGGTATTTTCCCTTTTTTATCCAATTCTGGACTGCCTTGAAGAAATATCATTTTTCCATCAACAAAAGATGAGTTGCCCGTTTCATGTATATAATGTAAGATGGCATTTCGTGAGGCGTTTATTTGATTTTTGATTGATGGTTTGGTGATTGGTATGTACTTGGCGCCCGAAGTGGTGCCTGAAGTTTTGGCATAATATAGTGGAACGCCTGGCCATAAGACGTCTTGCTCCCCCTCAATGATCCTTTCCACGTAGGGTTTCAAGGTCTCATAATCGCGAATGGGTACCCGCTCGACAAAATCTTGATGTGTGGTTATTTTAGAAAATCCATGATCTTTACCAAATGCCGTGGTTTTCGCTGTGTGAACCAGCTTTTTAAAAACGTTATCTTGGGCAGCGATTGGATTGGTCATCCATTTCGCGTCCTTTTTCACTATATGTCTTGCGAACAACTTAGCAGCAAAAGCCTTAAGTGACATAGGTCTAGTTGAAATCAATATAATTTTGTGGATTGAGAGGTTTGCCATCGCTCCACAATTCAAAATGAAGATGCGGTCCAGTGGTCAATTCGCCAGTATCACCAACGGAAGCGATAACCTCTCCTGCTCTTACCAAATCACCTTGGGCTTTGGTAATTGAACCACAATGTTTGTAGGCAGAAATCAAGTTATCGGCATGTTCAATGATCACTACATTACCCGTATCAGAAGTCCATTCAGAAAAAATAACAGTTCCGTCAGCAATTGATTTTATTGGGCTATCGGTCACCGCAACCACATCAACTGCATAATGCTTTTTATCAATATCATAAGTTTGTGAAATGGTACCGTTCAAAGGAGGGAACAAAACCGTCACATTGTCTTGATTGTCTTGATCAAAAAGATTGTATTTGTCTTCGAGTTCGACCTCTTGACGCAAGGCCAAATCTTCACGAATGGGAGTCAAATCTATGGTGTTTGGGTCTAACTTGTAGCGTTCAAAGAGCGAATCTCTGCTGGTTTCATTGTTTTCGACGTCACCTTTTAGCACCAGTCTTACATTGTTTAAATACCTATTGGTATAATTAAGGACTGTGACCAACGAATCTGTTTTATAGGTCAGTTCTGTAGCCTGTCTTTTGAGTTTCGTTGAGGAATATCCTGGTATGTACTCTCGTAATGGGCTAAACGCAATAAGCAGTGTTGTCAGGCCTATGAGAACAATTATGAATATGGAGCCTGTCACAAAAACATTCAGTCTATTCAGCTTAAAAGAAATCTTTTCCTCAAAAGTGCTCTCATTGAGTATCACCAAGCGATACTTATGGAGCAGCTTTCTTTTTATTTCCTTTCTTTTTTTTCCTTTTTTAGCCATTAAGACAAAGATACTCTTACATTTTAAAATCCCATTACGAAGTTAAATCGTTGTGAAACATTTATGATGCAGGCATTAAAATACAATTATGCCCTTTATTTTTCGTTAGAGCCTATAAACACAATTATTCTTTTTAGTACTTTTACATTCTTATCCTGAATATTTTGTTATGATTCCACACAATATTTTATTAGGCATGCTCGGACCTTGGCAAATTGTACTTATCGTTGTCGTGGTGCTCTTGTTGTTCGGAGGCAAGAAAATTCCTGAGCTTATGCGCGGTTTGGGCAGTGGTATTAAAGAATTCAAAGACGCCTCAAAGGAAGACGAAAAGATTGAGGGCAAAAAGGAAGCAGATTCCTAGGCTGACCGCTGTTTAATTTACTCCCATTATTGGTGTTTTCTTTCGTTCACCGTTCCTTCGCAATACTCATGGAGAAGCTATATCCCTTGCTTTTTTGCTTTTCGTAACATAAAAGCCCCTTTTCACAACAAAAACTAAACGCTGACCTACCTATTGGCCTACTTTTAGCGTTAGTATTTCGGCCAAAGGCCTTTTACATTAACGTATACCTAAATGAACTTACTACCAAAAAGGCTTTTTATACTTTGCTTTTTTTTGATTTCGGGGCTCTCTTTTGGGCAATCACTATCGTATTTGGAGTTCGAAGATTCCGAACCTAAAGAAGTTGTTTCCAAAGCGCAACGCCCTGATGTCAGAACGCGAACAGTAGATGCTATTTCAGGTGTGGCTGCCGGTTATCATATCATTGCCAACACCTTTTCAAAGAACAAGTACCGCAAGCGCTTTGAAGCCAAAATGAAGGAGGAGGGTTTTCCCGCCTATCATTTCAAAGATCCTGAGGAAAAGTACACCTACGTCAGTTTAAAACACTACGAAACTTGGGATGCCGCCGTTGCGGACTACGACTCACAAATGGATGGGCGATATACCGATGATATTTGGATATTGATAGTTGATGGTAAGAAAGCGCAGCAAAAATCAGCGCCTCTACAAAACCTAAACGCTTCAAAAGGCCAACTTAAACTCCTTGACAAGGCCAACGAATATTTTGAGACCATGCGTTATGCAGAGGCCTCCAATTATTACAATCTGGCCCTAAAGAACAAACTGGCCACCTATCCCAAAGAAATTCTTCAAAAGGCCGGTGACGCCTTTTATTTCAATTCGAATATGGAGAAGGCCCATGAATACTATCAAGCATTGTACGATAATTATGGTGATGAGGTCTCTGCAGAGAATATCTTTAAATATGCCCATGCGTTAAAGGGAACCAGTAAATATGGGAAAGCGAAACGCATGATGCGCTTATACAAACGCAAAGTTAAGGATGGGGAAAAGGGTGTTTATGCCAGAACCGAATCACGTGAGGCCGTTCTAGACGGAATTTTACAAAGTTCTGTAAAGGCCGAAATTAAAAACCTTTCTATTAACTCTGTCTATTCCGATTTTTCGCCCATGTATTATGGTGAAAATCAAATGGTGTATGCCTCGGCCAAGGATTCTGGTTTTATAAATACCAGGCGGTATAAATGGAACAACCAGCCCTATTTAGATTTGTATGTTTCGAAAATCAATGAAGAAACCAAAGATTTAAGGGGTTCGAAAAAACTTTCGAAAAAAATCAATACCAAGTATCATGAAGCCTCAGTAACATTTAGTCCTGATGGGCAAACCATGTACTTTACACGAAACAATACCAAGGGAAAGAAAGTCATCTTCGGCACCAAAAAAATTAACTTCCTTAAAATTTATCGTTCCAATATGGTGGGGGGCGAATGGAGTCTGCCGGAGGAATTGCCCTTCAATGGGGATGATTTTTCTACAGGCCACCCTGCGCTAAGTCCTGACGGGAAAAAGCTCTATTTTGTATCAGACCGACCAGGTACGATTGGGAATACTGATATTTTCTATGTCATGGTAAATGCAGATGGAAGTTTTTCAGAACCTATTAACCTGGGGCCTGAAATAAACACCAAGGGAAGAGAGATGTTTCCATTTGTCAATGATAAAAAACTTTATTTCTCTTCAGATGGCCACGTTGGAATAGGTGGATTGGACATATTTGAAGCTGCCTTTACCGAAGAAGGCTTTGAAATGGCTCAAAACTTGGGTCAACCTATTAATAGTCGACTGGATGACTTTTCATACATCGTCAAAGAAGACGCACATGAAGGCTATTTCGCTTCCAACAGAAAAGGCGGTAAGGGGGATGACGATATTTATTCATTTAAAAGAATCGTTCCTGAAGAAGCACCGGAAAACCTAAATGCTATTTCTGGAGTGGTTACCGAACTGGTTACAGGAGATTATATGCCAGGGGCATTGGTTGAACTTATGGATGCCAACCGTAAAAAACTGCAAGAGTTTATTGTGGAAGAAGATGGCTCCTTCCTTTTCGAAGATCTAGATGGGAACACCAACTACATCTTAACGGTGTCAAAAGACAAATTCTTTAACGAGGAACAAACCGTTGCCACCCTCGAAAATGAACCTATAACTACAGACATTGCCCTGAAACGAATGAAAGAGATGATTGTGATGGAAGATGGTGTCAAAAAGTTGAAAACCGAAATGATCTACTTTGATTTTGACAAGTTCAATATCCGAAGTGATGCGTCAGAAGAGTTGGACAAGCTCGTTGAGGTGATGAACACATATGAAAATATGGTCATCAAAATTGAATCACATACAGATGCCATCGGTAATGCAGCATACAACAAATATCTATCTGACAAACGGGCCAAATCAACTCGGGATTATTTGATTTCCCAAGGAATTGACGCCTCAAGAATAGCCAGCGCCATTGGTTATGGTGAAGAACGACCTATTAACAATTGTGTTGATGGGGTGCGATGCAGTAGGCAAAACCATCAGTTAAACCGTAGGTCTGAATTCGTTATTGTCAGTATGTAACAAAACACCCAACTAACCAATCCCCAAAAAGCCCTCTCCCTATGAGAGGGTTTTTTATTTAGTTTACCGTTAAACGATACTTTGATTCTTTCTGACCCATAAGTGTATCATCACTGCCAGGGTTGCTCCCCGAAGGAATTGAACCCTTTATCGAGGAATCTTCTTTTAAGGTTTAGTTGACGGTTTTTTTAGCGCCTTTGGTCGCATAAATTTTGCATTCGTTTGGGGTGTGAGCAACTTGCACTCGTTCAATGTAAAAGAAGTAAATATGAAAAAAGTATTACTCATTAAAGAAATTTACCTAGATGCCTTTAAGAACTTGGGCAATATGCTAATCCAAAGATATTTCAAGATTTTCTCTTGGTTTTGCTTTGTGATGTTCTTTGTAGTGCTCTACGCCTTTATCTATCGTATTGCAACTGGGTTTGCCTTTGACTAGCTTTTAGGATTTGGTTTTTGATTGAATTTTGAGGGTTTTCAGTATCGCCTCAAGTTCAAACATGTATTCCCTTTTTTGTGTTGATGGGGCAAAGGTAAAGCCCTCAATAACAAGCTTGCGGTTATTGGCAGTATCGTTAATGATATAGGTCAAAAAGGGTCCTGCCATGGGGTAATTTTGGATTTCCCATATGCCTCTAATTTCAGCAGCTTTCATGCCGTTTATTTCGGCGGCAAAAACGTAGGGTGCGAATGCACGTTCGGTAATCATGTACGTTTTTTTGCCTGGGACATCTGGCCCAGGTATATATTTTTTACCGATGGAGTCGCGCATTTTTATAATGTCTGACACAAAGGTCGAATCATTGTCAAAACTGTTCATGGGCATCGTGTACGCTATAATGTTCATGGTTCCCTTTTGAATTTGTCTATCCATCCACACAAAGTTTTCCTCTTGTTTTCCTACCTGGTAAACTGAGGGTATGGTAAGTTGTGCGCCAAATTCTTCCTCAAGGGCTTTTTCTTTGTTCAAAGAGCGTGTAAAGCGTTTTTGGGCCTCTTTTAATTCCAACAATTTAAAAGAAGCTATCGCCCTATTCGCTAAAGAATCGATATTGTCGATCAGTTGGTTGTATCCTTCTCCCTTTATTACCGCCACCTTCTGAGGACTCGCGTAAACGTCGGTTTTAATATGCGCCAACGAAAGGGTGTCTTGCTCCACATATAAAACGGATCTTGACTGAGAAACGGCACCACTAAATACCTGAGGGGGTATTTGGGTAATACTAAATATCGCTTGCTCAGGTGACAGACCAAGAGCAGGTTGCGCGAAGTATTCACGAACCCTATCTCCCACTCCTCCTTGCCAAAGCTCGTTATCCATAACAACCATTAGTGAATTTATACCTCCGGTGGAAGGTGGAAGGTATTTCTTCGCAGGTTTCGAATCCTTACACGAGTTCAGCACCAACAGGGCACTCGCCAATAAAAAAAGATAAATTTTTCGCATAGGGTTAAAATAATGAAATTATCAAAACCCTTGCGGATTAAATGAGTATAAAGCCGTTTTCAGTTAGGGAAGCAATATTGGTTGTGAAGACTTTGTGCTTAAGAAGAGCAATCGCAAAGCTTGAGCTTGGTACCCGGTTGGAGTTTGTTTCCGCTCAAATCGTTCCATTGTTTCAAATTTTCAATTGACACGCCCGGATATTTTCTTGAAATCGTCCAAAGCGAATCTCCTTCACGAACCGTATGTACTTTCGATCCAGCAGCCAAGGTGGTTGCCCCAGAATTGCCTTTTTTAGGCGTTAGAGCAGCTCCTTTTTTCTGGCTCTTTGGCAAATAGGGTTTTCTAGGATATATGGTCAATCGTTGTCCGATCCTAAGGTTGTTGCTTCGAAGGCCATTCCAGCGTTTTATCTGACTGACTCCCACGCCATATCGCTCTGCGATCTTTCCCAAATAATCCCCGCTGCGCACTTTGTATCGAATCTGGCTCTTGGTTTGCACAAGCTCTGGGAGCGGTTTCTCCATAGAGTCCAACTGTTTTTTGACATAAGCATATATTTCCTTTTCGTTGGCAACAAACTCACCAATCATCGTTTTTGGCAAGCGCAGCGCATAGGGCTTGTTTTCAATTTTTGGAATAATATTTAGCTTGTAGGAGGGATTCAGAACTTCAAGTTCTTCCGTTTTGATGTTCAAGATTTCTGAAATCTGATTAAAGGTAATGGTGTTCTTAACCAAGACTGTGTCTGTGTCAAAATAGGGCCGTTCAGCGTTTTTCATCGCCAAGCCATGTTCTTCAGCGTATTCAAACAAATACATCGTTGCCAAAAAAGCAGGTACATAGCCTGCAGTTTCACGTGGAAGAAACGGTCTGATATTCCAGTAGTTTGTATAGCCTCCCGACCTTCTTATCGCTTTATTTACATTGCCAGGTCCAGAATTATAGGCTGCAAGGGCCAAATCCCAGTCTCCGAATATGTCATAAAGTTTTGAAAGGTATTTACAAGCTGCCTTCGTAGCCATTATGGGATCACTTCGTTCATCTACGTAACTGCTCACATCCAGGTCGTACATTTTTCCGGTGCTGTACATAAATTGCCAAATGCCTGTGGCCCCTACCCTTGAACGCGCCCTTGGGTTCAAGGCCGATTCTACGATGGCCAAATACTTTATCTCAAGTGGGATGTTGTGGTTGTCCAATTCTTGCTCAAACAAGGGGAAGTAAAATTGGCTCGCGGTAAGCATTCGCTCTATTAAACCCTTTCTTCGCTTTAGAAATGATTTGATCACACTTTCAAGAGATGGATTGTACGCTATTCGAAATGGCGTTTTTTCGTCAAGCCTTTTTAATCTTGCCTTTAAGGTGTCTGTCGGCAGCTCATCAACTATTGCGTTGTCTAAAGGTGATTGCACTTCTTCCAACATTTCAGGAAATCTGGAAGCGGTTTCATACAGCTCATTGAGCCATAAACTATCGTACTTTTTTGCTATTTCGTTGTCTTCTAATGTAACGCCTTTCTCCGTGATGGACTGCCCTTGAACAAGCAAGGAACCATCCAACCTGTTCGGATTTGAAATTGGTAGTGCAAATGAAGTTCTTGTGGTGTCAGAAGCGATTTTGGTCGAATCAGCTACTTGGGCATTCAATAGTAGTGTGCCAGTTAATATCCATAAAAAGAGCGTCTTTCCGAAGGCGTTCATTTTGACGTTGATTGGTTTGGGACTAACGAAAATATAATTTTTCACGAAATACAAAAATTATGGGGGTTAAACCCGAGTTATAAACCGGTCAACCCCCAACTTTTTTATAACGTAAACTTTAGTCCAATATTGCAGCTATACCAGGCAAGGTGCGCCCTTCCAGGCTTTCTAACATGGCCCCACCACCGGTCGACACATAGCTTACTTTATCTTGAAAGCCAAACTGTTTTACTGCGGCAACGGAATCTCCCCCACCTACTAAAGAAAAGGCGCCGTTCTCGGTGGCCGTGTCCACAAAGTTGCCAATAGCTATGGTTCCTTTTGAAAAATTCTCCATTTCAAAAACACCTACTGGGCCATTCCATAAAATCGTTTTTGAATTTAGGATCACCGCTTTGAAATTTTCAAGGCTTGCTGGTCCAGCATCAAGTCCTTGCCAGCCCTCTTCAATTGCATCAACAGCACTTATTTTGGTTTCCGCATTGTTGTCAAAAGCGTTAGCAGCAATAACATCTACTGGCAGGTGAACCGACACTCCTTTCGCTTCAGCTTCCTTTAATATATTGATTGCGAGATCTAACTTGTCGTCCTCACAAATGGAATCGCCCACTTGACCTCCTTTGGCTTTGACGAAGGTGTAGGTCATTCCTCCCCCGATAATCAGATTGTCAATTTTATCTAGAATATTTTCAATGATGGTAATCTTCGAGGACACTTTTGCCCCGCCTAAAATTGCCGTCACCGGTTTCTCTCCAGTTTGCATGACTTTTTCAATCGCCTTGATTTCGTTGGCGAGCAGGTATCCGAAACATTTGTTGCCTTCAAAAAAATCTGCCACAATTGTGGTTGATGCATGCGCTCGATGCGCAGTTCCAAAAGCATCATTTACATAAATGTCTCCGTTTTTCGAGAGCTTTTCGGCAAACGCCTTGTCGCCAGACTCTTCTTCCGCATAAAAGCGAAGATTTTCCAATAGTAGCACTTCACCATCTTCCAATTGCTCGACCATCGTTTCCACCGATTCTCCAACACAGTCAGAAATGAATTTTACTTCAACCCCAATAATCTCAGAAACCTTCTGGCAAATGTGCTGTAATGACATATCGGGATTGACCTTCCCCTTAGGTCGGCCCAAGTGACTCATCAAAATGGCGCTGCCCCCGTCTTCAAGCACTTTCAAAATGGTGGGTTTGGCCGCTTCGATCCTACTTGAATCGGTAACGTTAAACTCAGCGTCCAATGGCACGTTGAAGTCTACCCGTATTAATGCCTTTTTGCCTTCAAAATTGAAATCGTCAACTGTTTTCATCAATTCAACTATTTGATGCCAAAAGTAATTATTTCATTTCCTTACCAAAGCTTCGGCACAGAATATTTTTGATAGGTGCAACTTGCCTTATCCCTTCACCAACATAGCAAATAATGTATATTTGAAAATGCTTTTTACCGATGTTTTGGGAGACAGTCACCAAAAGGCCCATTTGATCAGTTCTGCAGATAAAGGGAGAATTGCGCATGCCCAGTTGTTTGTTGGGCCAGAAGGGTCAGGAACCCTTCCTACGGCTTTGGCGTATGCCACCTATTTGCTCTGCCTACAACACCAGAACAAACCAGACCTCTACGAGGCTTGTTTGGCAAAATGCAGGTCACTAAATCATCCCGATCTTCATTTTGCATTTCCAGTCGCCAATACAGATAAGGTAAAGTCTCATGCTGTGAGCGATGTCTATATGGATGATTGGAGGGCTTTCATAAAAGAGCAGGCGTACGGAAACCTATTTGACTGGTACAGGCAAATGGGCATCGAAAGAAAACAAGGCCAAATTGGGGTGTTGGAGGCCCAAGAGATTGTTAAAAAACTGCAGTTAAAATCTTATGAGGGTGGTTATAAGGTGTTACTTGTTTGGATGGCTGAAAAAATGAATCCCAGTGCCTCAAATAAGCTGTTAAAACTAATTGAAGAGCCTCCGGAAAAAACAGTGATAATTTTGATTGCGGAAGACGATGAACAACTCATTAAAACCATTAGGTCGCGCTGTCAATTGTTACAATTTAATCCCTTGCCCCAAGCTGTAATTGTTGAATCGCTGAAGGAAAAGGGCTTAAACGAAGAAGCCGCAATTAAGATTGCGCACGAGGCCCACGGAAACTACAATAAGGCCTTGGACCTCATGCGAAATGATTCAGAGGACCTCATTTTTGAAAAATGGTTTGTGCAATGGATGCGAAGCGCTTTTAAAGCGAAAGGCAATAAAGCTGCCATACATCAATTGCTGCTATGGAGTGAAGGGGTGGCACGAACAGGTCGAGAAGCCCAGAAAAAGTTCTTGGAATATTGTTTGTCTACGATGAGACAGGCGCTACTACTTAATTATGGTGCAAAAGACTTGGTATACCTTAGCATGCATACCCCTGATTTTGATTTGAATAAATTTGCTCCCTTTGTTCATGAAAACAATATTGAGCTCATCTCCCATGAGCTCGAAAAGGCCATTCTTCACGTTGAAAGAAATGGAAATTCAAAACTGATCTTTACCGATTTATCTATAAAACTCACTCGCCTACTTCATATGAAAGCGGCTTAAAACTTTTTGATATGCACCTCCATTTTTATGAAAATGCTACAGAGACTGTATTGTTGGTTTTTTTGATCATTGTATTCTTGCAAAGTGGTCTCGATAAAATTCTCGATTGGAAAGGTAACCTCAGTTGGCTCAAAGATCACTTCTCAAAATCTATATTGAAAAGCGGGGTGCCTATGCTGTTGTTCGTGATTACTTTGTTTGAATTGGCTACTGCCTTACTATCGGTCGCTGGCCTTTTGCATCTATTGCTTCATGATGACAAGACTTTTGTTTTTTATGGTGCTTTAATGGCATGTTTTTCATTGCTCATGTTATTGTTCGGTCAGCGTGTGGCGAAAGATTACGACGGTGCCCGAACTGTGGTTATTTACTTGGTGCCTGCGGTAATTTTGCTTTTTTTGGTGCAATAAAAAACCCTGAGCGCAATGCCCAGGGTCTTTATATCATGTCTTTTAATTAGACCTAGTTTTTGTATTTATCATTCAGAAGTTTGAGTATTTCTTGTGTAAGGTCCTTAGTGTCAGAACCATACAATACACTTCCTCCATCTCCGCCACCCAAGATATAGGTATATCCGTTGGCTTTACCGTAGGCTTGTATCTCTTTTTTAACCTTGCTAACCACACTATCCATTTCGGTTTGCCCTTGGGTTTGAAGCTGAACTTCTTCCTGCTGCAATTGTTGCCCCATAAATTGGGCGCGCTGTTGCATTAACCCATATTCTTCCTGTGCCTTTTTCTGGGACATAGATTGCGCCTTGGTTTGAAACGTCTTTAATTCAAAGTCAAAGGCCTGTGAAATACTGTCTCGTTTTTTAGCAAGCACATCTGCTTTTGATTTATACTTGCCCTCTACATCAATTTTTTCTTGATAGCCATCCATTAATTTCCCATTATCGACATAGCCGATTTTGTCTTGTTGGCAGGAGGCAATTAAAAATGTCGCTGCAATCAGCGCTAACTTTTTCATCATCTTTCATTTAAGGTTCGGCAAAAATAGGGAAAGCTATCAAATAGGCCTTGATGAATCTTGAAATTGGAAAATTAAAAATATAAATATAATCTATCGATAAAATATGAATGCATTGTTTTTATCTATTTGTATGGCGTGGAATTAAAGCTTCTACAGCTTGTTTTCAAATTGCCATAGTGCAGCATTCTTGTTCGCAACAAACTGCCGTTAGAGCTGCTTAGGTGTCTTTTTGTTGCTTTTTTAAGACATAAATTCGAGAAGAGTATTCTCCAGTAAACAATGCACGTAGATTGGAGTATGCTCCAATTACCAATCCTTTGATGAAACTGGCCCTACTGCCTTTATACCTTTCTGATAAAATTGAAACATAGAAGGCATCAAACCACATGGGCTTGGTTGAAATAATTTCGCAACCCGAATCTGAAAAAAGAAGTTCGATTGACTTTTTAGAAAAATGCCACAAATGTCTGGGTACATCAAACCCGGCCCAATGGATATTGTAGTAATGTGCATCGAATGACTTGAAATTTGGCACGGCAATAATCAAAGTTCCATTTTCCTCTAATAATGATGTCAGTTTTCGAATTGAACCTTCTAAATCAGAAAAATGTTCTAGCACATGCCATAAGGTGATCACCTGAAAATTTTGTTCGGAAACATGCTCGAGAGATGGGTAGGCAACAACCCCTTTTTCCTTGGCCTTTTGTTGTGCTTTTAAATTGGGCTCCACGCCATTTACCTGCCATCCGCTTGTTTTCGCCATGACCAAAAAATCCCCAGTTCCGGAACCCACATCAAGCAGGCTCTTTTTGTTCCCTGTGCCTCTTTCAATTAAACGCACCTTCCTTTTTAGATTGAATCGCTTTACCTTTTGGTAGACTCTATCAAAAAAAGTTTGCGTTGCATCTGTATGGGAAATATAATCGGGGCTGTCATAATAGGTTTCGATATTACTCGGTTTTGGATGTGTGACAAGCATGTCTTTTTCCTCATCATATATGAGCATAAACTCTTCTTGAGAAACTGAGTAATCTTTGATCTTAAGATAAAGGTTCATGGAAACAATTGGGAACTAATCCTTTTTCGCAGTTCAAATATAAGGCAAAGCGATGTCTCTATTTAAAGATGTTCCACGTGGAACATTCACATTTATCGGCCCAGGAAAATGAGCAAGACGCTTATGTCGGACGGAGAAACACCACTAATTCTCGAGGCTTGGGAAATCGTCGCCGGACGAATAGATTCCAACTTTTCACGAGCCTCATAAGACAGAGACTTTATCTTTTTATAGTCAAAATTTTCAGGGATTTTTACTGCCTCAAGACGATGAAGTTTGTCTGCATTTTGTTTTTCTTTTTCTATATATCCTGAATATTTCACCTGTATTTCGGCTTGCTCTAACACCTCTGTCCCCAACTTGTTTGCTTGTACATAATCTGCAACCTTCTCAAGCCTTAACATATGATTCATGGTGACCTTTGGTCGCGCAAAAACCTTAAACATCTTGTCAGACTGTGTTACCGTTGAGGAGCCTACCTCTTCTAAGATGGGATTAATATCTTCCTTCTGATAACTTGTTTGTTTAAAAAAATCAACGAACTTTTTTGATTGAAGTTCTTTGTCTTCCATTCTTCGAAGACGCTCATCAGACACAAGGCCAAGTTCATAGCCCTTTGGAGTAAGCCTTAAATCAGCATTATCTTGTCGCAGCAGGGTGCGATATTCTGCCCTCGAAGTAAACATGCGATAGGGTTCTTCGGTGCCTTTGGTGATTAGATCATCTATCAAAACCCCTATATAGGCTTCATCACGATTCAGCACAAAGGGGTCCTTTTCCCATATTTTTAAATGGGCATTTATACCTGCCATCAGTCCTTGGGAGGCAGCCTCTTCATACCCTGTTGTGCCGTTGATCTGGCCTGCAAAATACAAGTTGTTGATCAATTTGGTTTCTAGTGTATTCTTTAATTGTGTTGGCGGAAAGTAATCGTACTCAATGGCATAACCAGGTCTAAAAAACTTCACCTTTTCAAAACCTTTCACAGATCTTAAAGCCTTAAACTGAACATCCTCTGGCAAGGAAGTAGAAAATCCATTCACATAAACCTCAACGGTATTCCACCCCTCTGGTTCTACAAAAATTTGATGTGCATCTTTATCTGCAAAACGATGAATCTTGTCTTCAATGGATGGACAGTAGCGCGGACCGATACTTTTTATGCGACCATTAAACATTGGTGATCGATCAAAACCCTCACGTAACAACTCATGAACTTCTTTGCTTGTATGGGTCATGTGACAATCCCTTTGATTTTGCAACAAGGGTGTGTCGAGATATGAAAACTTTTCTGGGTTACTATCTCCAGGCTGCGGAATCATAACGTCATAGTTCAAAGAACGACCATCAACACGAGGTGGCGTTCCCGTTTTCATACGGCCACTATCAAAACCAATATCGACCAATTGTTCGGTTATACCTGTTGCCGCGCGTTCACCTGCGCGGCCACCACCAAACTGTTTTTCACCTATGTGTATCAATCCGTTTAGAAAAGTTCCATTGGTGAGCACCACGGCTTTCGAATGAATATCCAATCCTAAGGAAGTTCGAACCCCCACCACTTTACCTTTGGCAACCAATAATCCCGCCACCATTTCTTGGTAAAAATCTACATTCTCAGTTTGTTCCAACATTAGACGCCACTCTTCAGCAAAACGCATTCTGTCATTCTGCGCCCGCGGACTCCACATGGCTGGGCCCTTTGATTTGTTGAGCATCTTAAATTGAATCGCTGACCTGTCCGTAACTATTCCGCTATATCCCCCCAACGCATCTATCTCACGAACAATTTGCCCCTTTGCAATTCCGCCCATTGCAGGATTACAAGACATCTGCCCAATAGTTTGCAAGTTCATGGTAACCAAAAGGGTTTTTGACCCCATGTTGGCCGCCGCTGCCGTAGCTTCCGCTCCGGCATGACCACCGCCTACTACTATAATATCGTATTCCTTATCAAACATCCTATAGTTCCACGTGGAACAATTTTATCAATTCATTTTCCTTATTGCGCATAACTTCTTTTTGGGGTGTCGTCTTATCATCGTATCCCATTAGATGCAATACGCCATGCACCATAACCCTTTTTAATTCTTCTTCAAAACTGACTTCAAACATCATAGCGTTCTCTTCCACCCTTTCAGTTGAAATAAAAATATCACCTGAAATCTCACCCACTGTTGCATAGTCGAAAGTTATTATATCTGTTAATGTATTATGATGCAAATACTTCAGGTTTATTTCAGACAGATACAAGTCATTGCAGAAAATATAGTTTAACGCTCCCAACTCTTTCTTTTCAGCAAGGTGTACTCTAATAATCCAATCGGTATATTCTTGGCTATTTTGAAGAAGAAAATTACTCTCGTAATGGTACGTTATCATTTCTCTTAAAATACTGCTTGACCCTATTCTGGTAATTTTGCCGCAAAGGTAAGGTTTGTCTGTTTAAAATTTCTATGTCACTACCCTGCCCATTCAGCACATCGGGTCGTGTAGTTATCGGCGCAGTAAAATTGTTGTTGTTGGTATTACTTTCTCTTTCTTGTTTCTGACCCTGCTCCAATGCCGCATTTTCCAATTTCAGCAATTGATGCTGAATTTGGTTGGCCCTTTCAATCGTTTTCTCCGTTATTCCGTTTTCGAGTAACTGATTTTCGAAATCCTCCATTTGACGTAAGAGTTTCTTAGTCAATTCTTGGTCCGATTCATCAATCATGTTTTTCAATTGCGCTTCCAATTGCTGTCTCAAATACTGTTGTTCTTTATATATCTCATACACCTCCTGTAACTGGCCCTCACTCAACTCACCATTGCCAGTTCCAGTCTGAGAACCTTCTTCACCCTGACCGCCCTTATCTCCCTCTTTTCCGTTTTGCTCCTTACCCTTGTTGCCACTCTTATTTCCCGAACTCCCTTCCTGCTGCTGTTTGCCATTTTCTCCCTTTTCACCGCTTTGACCCTCTTTGCCCGCCTTTCCGGCCTGGCCCATTTTTTCTTGCAATTCCCCTTGACCTTGGATAATATCAGGTAATTGGAAATCGCTATTGCCTTGACCGGAACCTTGACCCGGCTGCATACTCTGCTGCATATTGTCCAATAGTTTCACCAAAAAGTCAGCCAGACTGTTGCTTGCATTTAAAACATATTGTTGGTACGAAGCACCCTGATACACTTGGTTTTCAGCAATGCTTTCAAGCGATTTGTCAAGGTTATAGTACACTTCTGTAATTTGATCATTAACGAATTCTGATAGCTCGGCCCGACGCAACGAAAGTGCAAATAAACTGTCATCAACATGCTCGAAGAGACTCCGCAATTCTTTTTGTTTTTTAACCGTACTGGAAATTCCAGTTTCCAAACTTGTGCCTTGCTGTACTTGCTCGAACAATGCCTCTTGTTTGAATGAAAACGTAATTAAATTATCCAGTATTTGTCGCAACATTTCCGCATCTTCAGTTATGGTAGAGCCTCCTCCCATTGCCGCACTTTGTTGTAGTTTATTACCTAACTCGCGCATTTTCTGTGCAGCCGACTGTTGTTTTTTGGCAGCGTTTTCCTGCAACTGTTGTTTTTCATCTGAACCAGATTCGGAAGACTCTTCTTTGTCCTGATGCTTGTTGATTTCCTTAAGAGCCTCCTCCTGATCTTCTTGTATGGCGTTCTGCTCTTGCTTATCAATATTAAAGTCCAATGGCTTTTGCAAACCTTCATTGTCCTTTTTTAGTTGGTCTATTTCTTGGTCGATGTCATCATACTTTTCATTCAGTTTCTTTTGTTGTTCCTCAGAAAAATCCTCCCCTATTTTCAATTGAGACAACACCTCCTGTTCTTTGGCTATGGCGTCTAATTTTTGCGCCAATTGCGAAGCTTTTTCAGTGACGTAATAGCGTTTGGTGAGTTCCAATAACTGTTCAAGATTACGTTGACTACTGTTTTGGCTTTTTCCTAATCCCTCAAGTTTTTTCTTTAACTCTTCTTTATCTATTTTATCAGCAATCTTGTTCAATTCTTCAAGCAATTCAGCATTCTTTTTGGCTTTTTCCTCTTGGCGTTCGAGCCGTTCTTTAAGCAACTGTTTTTCTAGGGCATCCAATTCATCTTTAAGGGTTTCCTTTAATTGATTGGTGAATTTTTGCATCAAATCTTCTTGTGTTTTTTGTTGCTTCAAAAATTGCTTTATTTGAGTCATGTCCTCAAAATCAAGATTCTTCTGTTGCTTTTGTTCTGCATTGATCTTATCCAAAGTTTCCTTTTGTTCTTCTTGCCTTTGTATGGATTTCTCGAATTTATCCAAAACATTTTCCTGAAATTCCAATTCCCTTTCCTTTATCTCATTACCGTTCAAAACGCGGGTTTGAAACGCTTGGCTACGGCTAACCTTTCCCCCGCGAAAGGGGTCGTTATCAACCGCTTCGAAATAAATTACATAATCGGTCCCTGGGCTTGTTTCCAATCCTGATGGGAAGGTATAATACACTTGCGAAAATGTACTTTTAGGTTCTTGTAGCAATAGCCGCTGTATAGCGGTGGGTTGATCAACGGGGTGGGTTACCACCCTAAATTCAGTCACCTGATAATCATCTCCCAATTCACCCATAAAATAAAGTTGGTTCGCCCTTGTCGAATCAACAAACTGTTCCATTTTAATCGTTGGATTTTCATCGCGCACAACAGCGATTTCATAATTCAACTCTTCGTGATTCCTGATGTTTTGATTGGAAGCCGATATCTTGTAAGCCGTATTTTGAAACAAACTCCTTTCAATGTCGAAAGACGCCTCCTTCTTATTAAACAAATAAGATGTGTCTTTGGTTGACCAATCCAATTCATCAATATGTTTGCCCGAAACCTGCCAAGTAATACGTGTGCCTTCAGGAACGGTTGCGTTTCCCGTACCTTTTAAATTCTCGGCGCGCTTCAAAGTATACGCTGGAAAAATTAGCTGCATAGAAAAATCAAGAAGAGCCGGCGTATTGAGGCTTCGCATGGTGTAGTCCTTCGAGTTGAATTCATTGGCCGACAACTTAAATGTTGTCTCTGCTATGGGCGCCTTAAAAACGTATTCATGAATTCCATCACGTTGTTGCATCAATAAACTTTCACCATCCAAATCGATATATACCTCCTCTGGTCTTAATTGACCCTTTGTAACTACTTGTATTACAAGGTCTTGATCGTCCCAAACCGTTAAGCTGTCATTTAAAATATGAAAGGTGAACGGGGCGGGGGGGTCGTATGCTAAATCATAATTGACCACCCGTTCATAAGAACTAAAAAAGCTTCCGATACTACCTGATAGCCAAATAAGGGCCATCAGCATGACGGGAAAACCAACATACTTGGCATACTTCAAATTGTCTCTCGAATTGATTGCGGCAACAAAGGGAATGGTCTCAAGGTCCCGTGAGCGTTGTTCAATGCTAGCCAAAAGCAATTCTGACTTATGGGGGTTTTCTGCAAGCTCAATAAGATTTAAGAGCTTGTCGTTTACTTTTGAAAAGTGCTTGCCAATTAACTTTGATGCTTCTTTGTTACTAAGCCCCTTTCGTAACCGAAACAAATAAAATAGCGGTACCACTATAAAACGATAGCCCAAGTAAAGGGCCCCCAAGCAAAGGGCTATCAATAAAATTAGGCGAGATGTGGAGCCCATCCAAAAAAAGTACTCCAAGGCTAAGATGATGAGAAAATAACTTCCCCCCAGTGCTAAAAACAATAGTGCGCCTTTTATCAATTGCATCTTGTAATACTTTGATACAAATTGATTCAGCTTACCTACTATTTTCTCGTAGCTTTTCAAATTCTTTTATCTTTAATACCAAGATACCCCATCAACGGGGTTTTGGTTGAAAAAGTTGTGTTAAAATGGATGATTGGAAGGATTTGAAATACCTGGCCGCATTGACCATACCAATTGCGGCACTGATTAGCATCTACTTCAAGGGATGGTGGAGCTATTTTACGGTAATCTATGCTTTTGGCATGATTCCCCTACTCGAAATTTTGTTGCCTCAAGACAGGTCTAACCTAGAAGGTGAAGCGCTTGAGTCAAAACAGCATAGTCGATTATTCGATTGGATGCTCTACCTAAACCTTCCCATAGTTTATGGAATGGTCGGGTTTTTGTTGTGGGACATTTCAACCCATACCTATATGCCCTATGAGATGATTGGCCTTGTTCTTTCTCTGGGCATCGTGCTAGGTGTCAACGGAATTAATGTTGCCCATGAACTTGGGCACCGCCAACAAAGCTGGGAACGCTTTTTAGGGAAGGCCTTGCTATTGCCCTCGTTCTATATGCATTTTTACATCGAACACAATTTTGGTCATCACGCCCATGCGGCCACAGCAGAAGATCCTGCAACAGCCAAGTATGACCAGTCTGTCTACTCGTTTTGGTTCACTTCGGTCACCCGTCAATATCGCAATGCTTGGGCAATCCAAAAAAAATTGCTTGCCCATGATTCCAAGAGCTTGCTTTCGGTCAAAAATGACATGCTCTGGTATTTGTTATTTCAGCTCGGTTATCTCATACTTGTCTTTGCAGTGCTTGGAATGCAAGGAGTTTGGTTTGCCGTGGCCGCTGGTATTGTAGGTTTCTTGCTTTTGGAAACAGTAAATTATATCGAGCATTATGGATTGATGCGTAAAAAATTGCCCACTGGTCGTTACGAAAGAGTCCGTGAATGCCACTCGTGGAACAGCAATCATGTTATTGGTCGCATCGTGCTTTACGAACTCACTCGACATAGTGACCACCATTACAAATCAGCCAAAAAGTACCAAGTGCTCGACTATCACGATATTTCTCCCCAAATGCCCTATGGGTATCCCACAAGTATGGTGTTGTCTTTGGTTCCTCCGTTATGGTTTTCTATCATGAACCCAAGGGTGCCCCATGATATGAAACCCAAAACTTCGCTTTCAATAATTTAAGACCGAGCAGAACCTATCATAATGGCAACAATTTCAATCCTTGTTTGCAAGCCCTATCTTTGTTGCTCAATTTTGAATGATGAGTGAAAACATCAGGGTCCGTTTTGCCCCAAGTCCCACTGGACCTTTACACATAGGAGGTGTTCGAACAGCGCTATTTAATTATTTTTTTGCCAAAAAACACGGCGGCACTTTTGTGCTCCGTATTGAAGATACAGACCAAAATAGGTATGTTGAGGGCGCCGAAGATTACATTAAAAATGCCTTGGACTGGTGCAACATACCCTTTGATGAGGGGCCCGGTAAAGAAGGTGGTTTTGGACCCTACCGCCAAAGCGAACGAAAAGACCTTTACCAAAACTTCGCTGACCAGCTTATCAAAAATGGCCACGCCTATTATGCCTTCGATACCCCTGAAACTTTGGATTTTCATCGTAAGGATCACGAGGCCAAGGGCAAAACATTTATATACAATTGGCATAACCGTTTAAAGTTGTCCAATTCGCTTTCTCTTACTGCCGAAGAAGTTCAAAAGAAACTTGATGCGGAAGCGCCCTATGTCATTCGATTTAAATCTCCTCAAGACCGTGAATTGGTGCTGAATGATGCAGTCCGTGGCGAGATCCGCATCGACTCCAATATTCTTGATGACAAAATCTTGTTCAAAAGCGATGGCATGCCCACCTACCACTTGGCCAATATCGTTGATGATCATTTGATGCAGATTACCCATGTAATCCGCGGTGAAGAGTGGTTGCCTTCCTTGGCCTTGCACCACCTACTTTATGAGGCATTTGGTTGGCAAAAGCCAGTGTTTGCCCATTTACCCTTAATTCTGAAGCCTACCGGCAAAGGAAAATTAAGCAAGCGCGATGCCGACAAGGGCGGTTTCCCCATATTTCCATTGTCATGGGAAACGTCAAAGGGATATCGCGAGGCTGGATACTTTCCAGAAGCCGTTGTCAATTTCTTGGCTTTTTTAGGCTGGAACCCAGGAACGGAACAGGAACTGTTCGCCTTGGATGAATTGACCTCCGCATTTTCCTTGGAACGCGTGAACAAATCAGGGGCGCGATTTGACCCTGAAAAAACACGTTGGTACAACCAACAGTGGCTGCAAAGAAAAAGTGATGCCGAGTTGGCTGAGCTTTTTGAATCCGTTTTATCGGACAAAGGATTTTCTTCGACTGAGCAAGATGTCGGGTACGTAACAACTGTGGTTTCTTTAATTAAAGAACGGGCGAGCTTCGTTCAGGATTTTTGGGACCTTGCAGATTTCTTCTTTGAGGCACCGACAAGTTATCCGGAAAAAGCGGTCAAAAAGCAATGGAAGGAAGATACCCCGAATATCCTAGGAAAGGTAGGCGAATTGCTAGCAGGGTTAGACGACTTTTCTACATCACATATCGAAAAAACAGTCAAGGACTGGATTGGCAACCAAGAACTTTCTTTCGGGAAGGTTATGCCCCCATTGCGGTTGGTCATTGTGGGAGATATGAAAGGGCCGGATTTGTTTGTGATCATGGAGCTTCTTGGAAAAGAAGAGTGCGTAAATCGAATCCATTGGGCCATTCAGGTTTTGTAACATTTCTTTACTTGTCTAGACTAATCATATCCTAGACTTTTGTAATTTCCTTGTCCAACCTTTTAAACACTATACAATGGGTAATTTTATTTTGATTCCGATTATCTTTTTTGGCCTGATCATATTTTTGGCCTCTTTCTTTATTGTCAAGCAACAGACTGCTGTTGTAATCGAACGTTTTGGTCGTTTCCAAAGCATACGAAATTCAGGATTGCAGTTGAAGATTCCGTTGGTAGATCGAATTGCAGGGCGTTTGAGTTTAAAAATTCAACAACTTGATGTGATTGTAGAAACCAAGACCCTCGATGATGTATTTGTAAAGTTGAAAGTATCCGTTCAATATTTGGTGATTCGCGAAAAAGTATACGACGCCTTTTATAAATTGGAATATCCTCATGATCAAATCACCTCCTTTGTCTTTGATGTGGTTCGTGCCGAGGTGCCCAAAATGAAATTGGATGATGTCTTCGTCAAAAAAGATGATATCGCCATTGCGGTCAAACGTGAACTGCAAGAATACATGTCAGAATACGGGTATGATATCATCAAGACTCTTGTGACCGATATAGACCCTGATGCCCAGGTAAAAGCAGCAATGAACCGTATCAATGCTTCTGAGCGTGAGAAAATCGCTGCCCAATTTGAAGGGGATGCCGCCCGCATACTTATTGTAGAGAAGGCAAAGGCTGAGGCGGAGAGCAAGCGTTTGCAAGGGCAGGGAATTGCTGACCAGCGACGCGAAATTGCTCGAGGTCTCGAAGAATCTGTGGAGGTGTTGAACAAGGTGGGCATTAATTCGCAAGAAGCCTCGGCGCTAATTGTTGTAACCCAGCATTATGACACCTTACAGGCCATTGGTGAAGAGACGAATAGCAATCTTATCTTGTTGCCTAACTCACCACAGGCCGGAAGCGATATGCTGAATGATATGGTTGCTTCGTTTACGGCCAGCAATATGATCGGTGAGCAAATGAAAAAGCAGAATCGCAACAAGGGTGGTGAAAATTCATAGACTATTTGCAGTGCTTCTACTGCTTCCCATTTTGGGGTGGTGTCAAAGCCATCCCTTTTTTAATCCGGGCAGTTTTTTGAGCCTTGGGGCAGCAGAAGGCCGAACGGCATCTGTTGCTGCTGCCGACTTGGATGGTGATGGCGACCTCGATGTGGTAACGGCCGAGGGCAGGCATTGGCCTGCCGCCAATCATATATTTTATAATGTAGGGAATGGGGTGTTCCGTACTTCAAGGGTGGTGGATGCCGAATGGTCGTCGTGTTATGCTGCCGAACTGGGTGACTTGGATGGTGATGGTGATATTGACATTGTTACGGGAAACGACCGGCATCCCAACATTTGGTACCAGAACAACGGTAACGGCATTTTCGAGCGCGTTGGTTCGGTTGGAGGAGAGGCAACACCTACACGAAATGTGGGTTTAAGTGATCTTGATGGGGACGGAGATCTTGATGTCCTTTTCACCAACCGAGGTGCTCCCAATGAAATTGCGGTCAACGATGGCCGAGGTAATTTTAACAACATTCTTCCCTTTGGCAATCAAGATGATGCCACCATAGATATCGTTGCTGCAGATATGAATAATGATGGCAAGTTGGATTTGGTGTTGGCCAACCGGAACAAGCAACAGAATTATGTTTATTTTCAGGGCGCTACCTTTGAATTCACCAAAAAAATTCCATTTGGGACAGGTGCAGACGAAACCCGATCAGTTGCTGTTGCCGATTTTGATCAAGATGGCATTTTAGATATTGCCACAGGAAATCTAATTGGATCCAATGTCATCTATTTTGGTGGTGCAAATGGTTTTGTACGAAGTTTGGTCTACGAAGAAAATGATTATGCCACTGCCAGCGTTAAAACTTCAGATTTAAACAATGATGGATTTATCGACATCGTTAATGGCAATGGAGAAGAAGTAAATTATGCCTACATCAATCAGGGTGGAAAATCATTCAAAAAAATTCCTTTGAATGAGGAGCGTAAAATGGACACCTATGATATTCACTTGGCGGATATCAATGGCGATGGATTTGTTGATATTCTGGAAGCCAATTCTGGAGATTTGAACATCTATTACTTTAACTCCTTCGGAAGAATGAAATAGCCAAAATAACGCCCGCTGAGCAACGTTGGGGCCAACAACAAGGAAAATGGTTTGGCGAAAATTAAAAAGGGCGCTAAGGCCTTTAAAATGGGTCGTTTAAATAGAAAATACCGATTGATATAATTCTTAAAATAAGATTTTCTTATACGAAGGTTTTTCTTTCAAATTAATCCTTCTGTTCCAATTTTGCCCAAGTATCGCGTAGCGGAACCGTTCGATTAAAAACAGGGTGTTCGGCAGAGGAATCTGTATCTACGTTAAAATAACCCAATCGTTGGAATTGGACCCTGTCACCAATTTTTAAATCTTTTAAACTAGGCTCCAAATACCCGGTAACCTTGTTCAAGGAATCAGGATTCACAAAATCCATAAAATCCTTGTCCTTATGTCCGTCTGGTGTTGGGTCGTTAAACAGGCGATCATAAATGCGCACTTCAGCTGTAATGGCGTGTTTGACGGAAACCCAATGTAACGTTCCCTTTACTTTTCTCAAACTTTCCTCCGTACCACTGCCACTTTTGCTTTTAGGGTCATAGGTGCACTGTACCTCAACCACATTGCCTTCTTCATCTTTGGTGCAGCTTTCGGCCTTGATGATGTAGCCATTTTTCAATCGTACTTCGCCTCCGAGTTTTAACCTAAAGAATTTGCGGTTGGCCTCCTCGCGAAAATCTTCCTTTTCAATATAAATTTCCCTTGAAAAAGGCACAGATCTAGATCCGGCCGATGCATCTTCAGGATTGTTTTCGGCACCCAACCATTCTTCCTCGCCTTCAGGATAGTTCGTAATAACTACCTTGAGCGGATTCAATACGGCCATTACCCGCGAAGCTATCTTGTTAAGGTGGTCGCGTACGTGAAATTCTAGCAACGAAACGTCTACAACATTTTCACGTTTGGCGATTCCAATGGTATGGGCAAAATTCCGGATGGACTCAGGGGTATAGCCCCTTCTTCGCATCCCAGAAATTGTAGGCATACGAGGATCGTCCCAGCCTGACACAACGCCTTCTTCAACCAGTTTTAATAGTTTTCGCTTACTAACCACAGTGTGGCTCAGGTTTCTTCTTGCAAATTCGCGTTGTTTCGGCCGTAGTTTCTCTGGAGAAACCAATTGATCCAAACACCAATCATATAACTCCCTATGTGGCAAAAATTCTAACGTACACAGCGAATGGGATACTTGCTCAATATAATCGCCTTGACCATGCGCCCAATCGTATAAGGGATAAATACACCAATCGGTATTTGTTCTGTGGTGAGCTTTGTGCAACACCCGATATAATATGGGGTCTCGCATCAGCATATTGGGTGAGGCCATGTCAATTTTGGCCCTTAGCACATGCTCTCCTTCAGGAAAGTCGCCTTTCTTCATCGCTTCAAAAAGCGCTAGGTTCTCTTCGACCGTGCGGTTGCGAAATGGGCTGGCCAAACCAGGTTCGGTGGGCGTTCCCTTCTGTTGGGCCATGGCTTCTGAAGACTGACTGTCAACATAGGCCTTGCCATTTTTGATGAGTTGAACGGCCCAATCGTACAATTGCTGGAAATAATCGGAGGCGTAACATTCATTGGCCCAGGTATATCCAAGCCATTCGACATCCCGCTTTATGGCATCGACATACTCTTGTTCCTCTTTGGTCGGATTCGTGTCATCAAACCTTAGGTTTACCGGGGCATCATAGCGTTCCCCCAAGCCAAAATTCAAACAAATCGAACTTGCGTGACCCACATGCAAGTAGCCATTGGGCTCGGGTGGAAAACGAAAACGAAGCACATCTTTCGAATACCCGGTATTCAGATCTTCTTCGATGATATGTTCGATAAAATTGAGTGATTTTTCTGCTGCGTCCATTCCTCAAAATAAGGCACAAATGTAGCAAAAATGGGCAGTTTATCGGATTTATTAAACCGTTCTTCATACAAATAACCCGATTTCACAACAGATTTATGGGGCACCACAACAATAAATTCGCTATCGCTCACAATAAAGGCATATTTGTTATTGGAATATTGTATGGAAAAAGCTCGCTCAGCGGGCCGAAAAAAAACTAACTAGAAATATCCAGGGCGGCCCCCCAAACTCGTCTTGGTAACTTAAAGCTACTGATGCCATGAAACGATTTATTCCATTACGCATTTTGCCCGTGTTTGTTTGCGTGCTTTTGGGCATGCAAGTCGGAGCACAGGTGTTGAACAAACCAGAAGCTGCAGACAATCCTAACCTACCAGGTAACTCTGCATGGACCGCAGCTTGTGCCTCCTCAACTTTCAACGAATACTTTGTGAACTTCACGTGGAACCCGCCTCTAGTGAACGGCGACAATGAATTTATTCTTGAGCTGTCCGATGCCAATGGTGATTTTGGGAGTCCCGTCGAACTTGACCGGGTTTCCGACATGAACACCAACTTCGATTTTGATTTTGAGTTCGCACTTCCCACAGATACCCGTGGGGAAAGCTATAGAATGCGGGTTCGAAGTACTAGTCCCGCCGTTACAAGTCCGGCTTCAGACCCCTATTCGATGTATTACATTGATTACAATTCACCCATCTTGATCAGTCAAGACGGTAGCGGCACCATTCCACCTGGAGGAACCATAAACCTGTGTGATGGCAATTCAATAATTTTAGAGCCCCATAACGTTCCCAACGCAAATACCTATCAGTATAATTGGTATCGAAGCGGAACCTTATTGAGTGAAAAAAGCGAGTCTATATCGGTCTCTTCAGCAGGTATGTACTATGTTGAAATAGATTATGGTTCGGTTTGCTCAGGCTCTGCCAATACTTTGTCGAATACCATCGAAATTACTACTGGATCCAGCCAGGGTATTGCTATTAATCCACCGACAAAAACAGCCTTATGCCCCGGTGAAACTGAAACTTTACAGGCAAATATCACGGGTTCGGGCTTGACTTATACTTGGTTCAAAGATGGAACCGCCATAACCAGCCCGACGGTTGATGACGACTCGTATGTAGTTGATGCGTCTATCACCGGATTTGAGGGCGACTACCAGGTTGAAATTTCAGGTTCTGGTGTTTGCCAAGAGCGTTCATCCGCAATAACAATGACGAACGCCGGAGATTTTACAGTAGATCGGGACAATGCGGCCACCATGGTCATATTGCCGGCGCAAAACATCACCCTGTCGGTTTCAACTTCCGCAAGCAGTCCGAGTTATCAATGGTACCGCAATGGCAGCGCCATTAGCGGTGAAACCAACAGCACGCTTAATGTTACACAAATTGGCACTTATTTTGCCCGTGTGACAGAAAGTGGGGGAGCATGTGCCGCTTCGCCTGTTGACTCAGAAAACACTGAAGTTGTCGCTCCTGCTTCTTTTGAATTTGTAGTTGACTACATCACTTCATATACGGCCTGTGCATCTACCGATGTTACCTTGGGTTTGTCTGAAATAACTGCAGTGGCATCGGATGGTACGCGAACCGATGTTACCACTCAAATGGAATCTAGTTTTTCTTACCAATGGACCCTGGATGGGTCTGATGTGACAGGAGAAACAAGCAGCTCGATCTTGCTGTCTGATTATACCAACAATGGTGTTTATGCGCTAAATGGCGTTGTTGATAGCTATTCTGTGGCCTCGAACGATGCCACGGTTCAGTTGCGCACCAATGAAAGCATAACCATTAACAGCAACGGTACTGTATTTTGCCCAACGGCAGATGCCATTGTAATCACCACAAGTCGCAACTTGACGGGAGAAACTTATGAATGGCAGCGCGATGGTTCGGGTATCGGTTCAAGTACTGATGCCTTTAATGTGGGTCAGGCTGGTACCTACCGTTTGGTAGTGACCATTGATGGCTGCCAGGTGCCTTCCAATGAAATTGTGGTCACAGATTTTGATGATTCACAGCTTGTATTGGATAGTGATGCCAATATCGTATTCCCTGAAGGAGAATCTTACACCATTACCGCAAGCGGCGCTGCAAATTATGAGTGGTTTGATGCAAACAACAACCTAGTTAGCAATACCAATAGCGCCACCCTTACTGATGAGGGGCAATACATACTATTTGCAAGTATTGGTGATTGTGAAGCAACAAGAACCATTACGGTTGAATACCAAGATAATTTTAGAGTACCCAACGTGATTACTGCCAATGGAGACGGCATAAATGATCTTTGGGTGCTTCCAAATACCTATTCGAGGCGATCTGATGTACTGGTAACAGTATACAATGAAAAAGGACAGGAGATTTTTAACGAGGCGAATTATCAAAATAATTGGCCGCAATCAACCACACAGTTCGCAAAACAGAATATGGTGTTTTATTATAAAATACAGCAAGACAACAAAACCATCAAACAAGGGACCATTACGGTCATCCGATAGCCATCATGTTAAAGAAAGTATTACCATTACTGCTCATTTCAACACTGTTCCTGGGAAAAGCCCTTGGTCAGGAGGAAAGTCCTGCCATTACCTATAGGGCTCCCGCTCAAAATTTGTTGAAATTCAATAGATTCTTGATCAACCCAACCTTTTCAACGGTTCGGGAAGACAAGTCATATATCAATCTATTTCATCGAAACCAATCGGTATCTTTTGATGACAATTTCCAGACCTACTTCTTGAGTTATAGCGGTAGAATTGGTGATAGGAGCGGTGTTGGTGCTAGTTTGTTTACACAGAGAGAGGGTATTTTCAACAACTTTGGTGTACTTGCCAATTACGCTTACGGTGTTCGCCTAAGTGAAAAAAGCAATTTTACGTTTGGCGCTAATTTCTCTTACTATAATAGTGGTTTAGATCAAACCCGTGCGAATCTTCTCGACCCCAACGATCCTGCTCTTGGAAGGGATAACAGTGCCTTATTGTTATTTCAGCCAGGGTTCAATATTTCATTTGGGAAGTTTGATTTTGGAGCTTTTGCTGAAAACCTATTTGACTACAATTTAAAGACCAGTGAGTCGAACACAGAGTTCAATGAAAAGACCTATTCGGCGCATTTACAATACACCCATCAGTTCGAAAATGCCAACGGCATGTTTGAGCAGGGTCGATTGATGCCTTTGGCCAGGGTTCGAAAAGTGGGTGAGGATAATATCTCCCTTGGTGGTGGATTAATTATGGACCTCCCAAAGTTGGGTTGGTTACAGGCCGGGTATGATGAGCTTTTTGGTGCTTCAGCCGGACTTGGTTTTAACTTGAACAAGCGACTATCCCTTGGGTATACGGTGGAAAAAGGACTTGACAACAACCTTGACAATCTTGGATTGACCCATGAGATATCATTGGCATATTCCTTTACACCAACACTTACCGAGGATCGTGTAATGCTTGAAAAAGATTTTGAAGATGCTTTAGTGAACAATGAGGAGGAGGAAGTGCCGGTTGAAGAGCTTTCATTAACAGAAAAGGATTTGAAAATTTCAGAATTGGAGCAAAAGCTTGCTGAAAATGACGCCATTCTTGATGAGTTGTTATACCGCCAAGACTCTATTGAAAAAACAAGAAAAAATGATCTAGAGCGACGGTTTGATATGGTCATGCGGATGGTGCGTCGTGAAACACAGGGTCAAAATCCTGCTGTCGAGGAAAAGGCAAGAGAACTGTACTTCGCCAATGTTGATAGCGCGGATATCATCAATGGAAAAAAGCGCCCCTTAGCCAATCATGGTCTGACCAATACAACGGCTTCCAAGAAAGTGATCAAGCTTAAGGAAACTGAGCCTTCAAACGACGCTGTAAACTTTGGTGTTGCCAAAACTGAAACCAACAAAAAAATGGCCTCTATTAAAAACATGGAGGCGCCAGTTGCCACTACAAAAAACACCCTGGCATCAACTAAAAACAGTAGTGTTGAAAAGAATGATAACGTTCGGTATAAAAACAGGGCGAAGCGATTCAAAACCTTCACTATTCCCAACGTTGAATCAGGACATTACTTGATTGCCAATGTGTATAAGGGAACAAAATACATGAACAAATTCATTGACGAATTGGAATCACAGGGCATTGAGGCAGGCTACTTTCAAAACCCTCGAAATGGCCTCAACTATGTATATCTCAAAGGTTACAACAACAAACAAGACGCCATTGCGGCTTATAAATCAAAATTGAACGGAACCTACAATGGCGATACATGGGTTATGAAGGTAAGTGGCAGTTATGATGGAACGCAATATGCGAGCACCACTGACAACAATTCTAAATACGACGCCAACACCTTACAAAAGAATGTGGTCACAAACACCCAAGAGGGTTCCGTTCCCTCTGGTGTAACCTATAAAACATTGGGCATTGATGGTGTGGGCTCAGGTTTTTACATAATAGCCAATGTGTTTGAAATTCCTTCCAATGCCAATCGGTTTGTAAAAGAATTAAATGCCAAGGGGCTGAATGCCGGCTATTTTATCAATCCAGAAAATAACTATCGCTATGTGTACCTAAAGCGTCACAGCGAATGGACCAATGCTTTGGTCGCCTACTACTCCAAATTAAATAACACGTATGATGATAAAATTTGGATCATGCGTGTGAAACCAAACCAATTGAGCTAAATGGGAAAACGCTTACTTAAAGGCATCCTTTATTTGGGTGTTGGCCTCTGCATGTTTTTTGGCCATGCTCAAGAGTACAACAATTTTGAGGTTAGGTATCAGAACAACCTTAGGGGTGACCTTACTTTTATTGGAAATAATATCGTAAACAGGGATGGGGGAACGTCTTCAACAGAGCCCAACGACCCTTATAACAATCTTAGTACCAACAACAATTCGAACAATGAAACTGGGGGTCGATATAATTATAACGACTACAAGGACATGCGCTACATTGATGTTGATAGCGACCCAACCACCTTTAGTTCGAGTGATGCCACATTCTCTTTTCCACAACCTGACTGTAACCTGATTCGTTATGCTGGTCTTTATTGGTCTGCAACCTACCCAAGGGATGAGGCCTCAGATCCTGTGGGAACAGCTCGGCAATACGCCATAGATGAAGTTAAATTTAGGGTGCCCGGTGGCGCCTATGTCGATATAACCGCCGATGAAATATTATATGATGGCCTAACAGATCCGGCGCTTTCATCAAACTCGCCCTATGCCTGTTATGCAGACGTAACCAGTCTAATTACTGCCATGGCAGACCCTTCAGGTGTCTACACGGTGGCCAATATTCCCGCTGCTCAAGGTGTCGGAATTTCAAATTCTTTGCCTGGTGGATCTGCCGGAGGATGGTCGTTGATCATCGTTTATGAGAATCCAAATTTAACGGGTAAGCTTATTTCAACTTTTGACGGTTTCGCACGAGTAACCGGCTCCAATTCTGTAAACATCAATTATAGCGGTTTTGAAACCATTCCTGTAGGTCCGGTAAACGCTTCTTTGGGTGCTGCAACACTTGAAGGCGATTTCAGAATTTCAGGAGACGGACTAAGCTTAGAGGGAACTGCTTTGAGCAATGCCTCAAACCCAGTAAACAACTTTTTCAACAGTAATATCACCCTAAATGGGGCAGATTTGGCTGGCAGGACGCCATCGAGTTTGAACACCTTAGGTTATGACACCGACATTTTCGGTTTAAATAACCCGGCCAACTCGATTATGACCAACTCTCAAACCAGTGCGACCTTCACATTTTCAACTAACGGAGATCAATTTTATCCCTTTTTCAACTCCTTTAATGTTGAGATTATCGAACCCAACATTGTGCTTGAAAAAAGAGTTGAGGATATTGGGGGGAACGATATTACAGGCGCAGGGGTTAACCTCGGTCAATTGTTGGATTATGTGTTGACCTTCCAAAATATCGGAAACGACGACGGCACCAATTACACCATACGTGATGTGTTGCCCATTAACGTAACCTTGGACGAGAGCACCATGACGCTCCCTCCGGGTGTAACCTACGTTTATGATGCTCCCTCGAGGACCATAACGTTTACCATACCTGACAATTTAATTGAAGAGAATGACCCAGAATACAGCATTCGAATGCGGGTGCAGGTTGCCGAAAATTGCTTCGACTTTATAGACGCCTGTACCGATCTCATACAAAACCTTGCGTATTCAACCTATCAGGGGGTGATCAACACGGCGGTCATTAGTGATGACCCCAGTGTGACAGATTTTGACCTTTGTGGCTACACCGTTCCTGGGGCCACCAACTTTCTGTTGGATGATTTGGAAAACTGTGATTTTACGAGAACAGTTCAATTATGTGGTGATGATGTCTTATTGGATGCTGGGGACAATTTTGATAGCTACGTTTGGTATTTAGACAATAACGGAGACCGCCTAATCGATGCTGGTGATACCGTTCTAAATGACGGAGATCCAGATGGTGACCCAAGCACTTTGTTAGTGGGTGATACCGGGATTTATATTGTAGACAAAATTGTTGCAGACCCGTGTAAAGGCTTTCAAGAAATCATTATTGTCGAGCTTTTTGGGGCTACTCAAACCAACCCAATTACAGATTTAATCAATGACACGACGAACACTGTTGAGGGTGAAATTGTTGTTTGCCCCAACGATGGCGAAGAACTTCCACAGGTGTTTTTGTGTGGACTGAATGATACAGAATTGATTCAGGTAAACATTCCTGATGCCGACAGCATCGAGTGGGAACAACTGGATGAAGCAAGTTGTACAGCATCTACGCCTGATTGTCCCAATCGAGACAACGCGTGCACTTGGAACAACGTTGGAACAGGCAGTGATTATCTCGCAGCTGCACCCGGGCAATATAGAATGACCATCAATTATCAGAACGGTTGTTTTAGCAGGTTTTATTTCAATGTTTATCAAAACCCATTAGATCCGCAGTACAACAGTCGTGACATTATTTGTAGCACCCCGGGGAACATCACGGTGACCAACATGCCTATTGATTATGAATATCAATTGGTAGACGCCACCAACGGAGCTGTTCTTGTTGCCTACACCACAAACCCTAGTTTTGATATTGCTACCAACGGAGCATACCGAGTAGAAATGCGTCAGCAAGGGGTTACCGATGGTTGTATTTTTGTGTTAGACAATATTGGTATTCTTGAGCGCGATTTTCAAGTTGATGTAACCACCAGGGATACCGACTGCAATGGCTTGGGAGAAATATCTATTTCTGTTCTAAATGTTGAGCCACAATACTATTATGAAATTTCCCAGGGCGGCACTACAGTAGACACTTTCGGTCCTTCCACAGACAATAATTACACCTTTCAAAATCTAAATCCGGGCATCTATGATGTCGAGGCAACAACGGATGATGGCTGTTTGTATACCGAACAGGTTGAAATTTTTGACAGAACCGACCTCGACGTAACTGCGAACTTGACAAAAAACATCGATTGTACGGACGGAATAATAACTGTCACCGGTTCGGGCGGTTTTCCAAATCCAGAATATAGCTATGCCATATGGAGTTATAATGGAGTTGACTTATATCCAGATGTAGCCTCAATTCCGGCGGGAGCCTATCAATCAACAAACGACTTCTTTTTTACCAATGGTGAAGAAGGGGATTATGAGTTTATTGTAGTTGATGGAAACTTGTGTTCATTTGTCTCAAATGTTGTCACCATTGTCATTGCCCCTTCGGTTGAATATACCACCTCCCAAACCGATGAAACCTGCTTTGGATTGGCCGATGGCACTTTCAGCGTGAATGTGACCAATAGTAACGGATATTCCCTTTCTTATACCTTAACATATCCCGACACCTCAACCTCAAGCAACACCTCGGGTTCGTTCACCGGACTTGGTCAGGGCAATTATTCATTAACGATAACCCAAACGCAAGGGGCCGTTTCTTGTGATTTTGTGGAAACTTTTACCATAGGGGGTCCCGTAGATAGTGTGACCGGCACCGCTGTTCTGGTGCAAGATTATACCTGTTTGCAAGATGCCATTATTGAGGCTCAGGGCGTAACTGGGGGCGCAGCACCTTATGAATATAGCATTGATGGTATAAATTTCTTCAGTGGGGCGGGTGCAGAAACTTTCTCGAATTTAACTGACGGCACCTATGCCATAACCATTAGGGATGCAAGTGGCTGTACCTTCGTTACCAATAGCGCTGTGGTCGACCCATTAAATCCCCCAACGGATTTAACGTTCACGGCAACACCGCCTAATTGCCCAACGCAAACATCAGATGTAAGTGTGGCCGTTGTTGACGGAGAGGCCCCTTTTGTGTTTGAAATTATTGCTCCAGTTGCCATTGCCGCTACTTCAACCTCGGGAAATACTGCAGATTTCAATGGTCTTGCACCGAACACGTACACCTTCCAAGTAACTGACGACAAGGGTTGTGTGTATACCGAAGACTTCACCATTGCCCCAGTAACACCAATTGGTGTGGTTGGGCAATTGGTTCAAAATGTGACCTGTTTTAACGATACCGATGGGGAGGCCTTATTCACGGTTTCCGGATTCAATACGACCTACAACTATAACGTAACTGGACCGGCATCCTTCAGCGGCACCAATGAGACCAACACCACAATCAATTTACCAGGTTTGGATGATGGCACTTATACCATTGTGGTCACAGACAATGAAACGAATTGTACCGCAACGGCTAACGTTACCATCAATGCGCCTGCTGCACCCCTTAGTCTTGGTGTTGCTGAAATTCAGCCTACCTGTGCTGTAGACGGCAGTGTGACCTTGACCGCAACAGGCGGTTGGGGTGGAAATTCCTTTGAGATCACCTATCCAGACGGGACCACAACCTTTACCAACAGTACGGGTTCTTTTAACAACTTAAATCAAACGGGGGCATATACAGTTTCTGTTACCGATGCCAACGGGTGTGTTGTAAACGACACCTTCGTTCTTAACGCAGCGGTTGCACCCGTACTTCAAGTAACCCCCAACGACGTTTGCTATGATGATGCTACTGGGTTGACTTTGACCGCCACAGTAACCTCGGGTGGAGACGGAAATTTTGAATATCGCCTTAATGGAGGAACATTCGGCACAAACAATGTGTTTTCTGGTTTGGGACCTGGGACCTACACCGTTGATGTGCGTGATGGCAATGACTGTGCTGATTCAGTAACCATAACAATCAACCCAGAGTTGACATTGACCGCTTCCGCGCCCAATATAACTGCCTGTGGAACAGACACCAATGTCGATATAACGGCCGCAGGCGGTGACGGAAACTATGTGTTTGCCATTGTGGGTGACGGTGTCTCGCCGACGCCTGGTGATTTTTCTACCACTAACCCCATTACGGTAACAGGTGCAGGAGATTATGACGTTTATGTTCGAGACAACAATGGTGGAGCAGGTTATTGTGAAGCTTCATTCGACTTAACTATAGTACAAGACGCACCGTTAAGCATTACGCCGGCCCCAACCGATGTAAGTTGTTTTGGTGGTAATGACGGTGCTATTTCCCTTACTGCAGTTGGTGGTGAGGCCCCTTATGAATATAGCATAGACAATGGCGCAAATTATCAAACCGGCACAGACTTTCTAAACCTTACTGCAGGAAGTTATACGGTGAGGGTTCGCGATGCCAACAACTGTGATACCAGTGTGGTCGTTTCCATAAATGAACCTGCCCAATTGGTCGCCGAAGCCCAGATTACACAAAATTATACCTGTTTGCAAAATGGTGAAATTACCGTTGGTAGCGTAACCCCAACCGCAGGAGGTTCTGGAGATTATCAATACAGTCTTAACGGTGGGGCCTGGTCTGCACCGACAACAGGAGGAATAACCTACACCGGGCTAATCAATGGAACGTATACAATTCAGGTTCGCGATGCCAATGCCGTGTTGTGTTCGATTACGCTTCCGGATATTATTATTGCTCCTTTACCGGTTGAACCCGCTTTAAGTTTCACTGTCGGTTATAATTGTGATGGAACAGGAAACATCACGGTTGCCCCCAATGACCCTTCCTATACCTATAGTTTGGATGGTGGGGCATTTCAAACGAGCAATGTGTTTACAAATGTGGCAGTCGGCAACCATACTGTAACAGTAGATTACGGCAGCAACTGTACTACCCAGGCCGACGTATTGATAGAAAACGGCAATGCTTTTGTTGCCAATATTACCGCATTCTCCGATGTTTCATGCAACGGCGGCACAGATGGTAGCATCACTTTTGAAGTGGAAAACTTTGGGGCAACAGGATTTCAATATCAAGTAAATGGAGGTGGCTTTTCTGCTCCACAGACAAGTCCAACATCAGTGACACTAAGTGGGCTTGCTGCGGGTGCCTATACCATTGAGGTGCGTGATGATGCCGACAACGCTTGTCTTGTCATATTGAATCAAACCCTTAACGAGCCAACTGCCGTTGTGGCCAGCGCCACCTTAACGGCCCCTCTTACTTGTTTGGATGGCGCCATAATAACGGCTTCTGCAACAGGAGGAACCCCTAGTTACGATTTTCAGCTTGAAGACACAGGAGGAACAGCAATTGCAGGTTTTGATTTTGCCTCCAACGGCACCAATACGATTTTTACAGGTTTGGCTGCTGGCGATTATAATGTTCGTGTTCGTGACGCCAATGGTTGCGAAGACCTAATTGACACCCCCATTACCGTCGCTCCTGCCGCCGGGCTGACATTTACGTCAACCCCAACCGCTTGTTACAGCGGGGCTGGCGACGCTGCCATACAAGTTGATGTTACTGCAGGTAATGGTGGTTACCAGTTTAGCCTTAATGGCGGGCCTTGGATCACCCCGACACCATCGACTGCAACAACACATACGTTCAACAACTTAACGGAAGGCACCTATACGATTGATGTTAGAGACAGTTTTGGTTGTGTGGGTGTACAACAATCGGTAACGATTAATCCGCAACTTTTAGCAAATGCCGTATTGAATAATGATCTGACCTGTTTGGTAGACGCCTCTGTAACCATAACCCCTTCTGGGGGATCAGGAACCTATTCCTATGAATGGTCAAATGACGGGGGAGCCAATTACTTTACCACAAACTTTACAGGTAACGTATTTACAACAAATACTTTTGGCACTTACATTTTCCGTGTCACGGACACCACGGCTCCCACGGCCTGTACAGTTGTTACCAATGCTGTGGTTGTAACCGAGGCGGTAACGCCAGTCATATCAGCCGTTAACCCTACCCATATTTTATGTAACGGGGAGAGTACTGGAGTACTTGATGTGGTAATTGACACCTCTTTTGGAGTGCCTCCTTATGTAATCGATGTTGTAGAAATCAATGGCCCCACGAACTATGGTACACAAACCACAGGGTTGCCGGCCGGAGATTATGAGGTAACCATTACCGATGATAAGGGTTGTGTTTCTGCGCCTTTCGCTGTTTCAATAACTGAACCCAACGCCATCGCGTACACTATAAATTTACAGCCCATAACCTGTGACGCTCTTGGTGCAGGGGGAACCATTCCCGGATCGATTACCGTTGAAAATGTAAGTGGCGGAACTGCTGAATACACCTATCACCTTACCGGAAACAATGGTTATTCTGCAACCTATAACAGTACATCTGGCGGCGAAGACCACACCTTTTCCATTTTAGAGTTCGGTATTTACGAGGTCGACGTGGTAGATGCCAACGGTTGTTCTGTAGTAACCACAAATATTATTGCTTCGCCACCCAATGACCTTGACATTGATGTGTCGGCAATAACGGCGAGTTGTGCCGCAGGGGGTACGGCCACTGTAACCGTTAATTCTGCTGTGGGAAGTGGTAACTACCAGTTTGCCATTTTAGAAACATATACAGCTCCCTATTCATCAACCTATATTGGTCCTGATGTTGTAGGGGGTGACACGGCCACTTTCACAGGCCTAACTCCGGGTATCACATACACCTTTGTCGTGTATGACACCACCACGATGTGTTATTATTTTGAAAGTGCCGCTGCTCCTATCAACTCGCCATCGAGTATGACAGTCACCTCTTTGGTTGAATCGAATATTACCTGTACCGGTGCCGCAGACGGAACCGTTAGTTTCACCTTTGACAACTATGATGTTTCGGCCACTTCGGTTGACTATGAAATATTCAACGCGCAATCAAATGTTACCACTGGGTTTAGCGGTACGGCGGCAGTAAACCCGCCTACCGGAGCCATTACGATCAACAACTTTGCCACCTTGGCACAGGGGGTTTATTACATCCTTCTTTATGAGCGCGGTGGCGTTTACGATGGTTGTAGTATCAGTTCTCCTGATTTTACAATTACAGAATCTTCAAACCTGTTACAGGTAACTGCAAATTCGCCCATAAATGACAATTGTAATGTGAACGCGGGTGTAATAACCGCTACCGCCCAATTTGGTACGGCACCCTATGAATTTCAATATTTATTGGCTACGGATCCTGCTCCTACAGCTGCGTCTGCCGGTTGGGTCTCAACCACTTCAGCCAATGTTGAGTCGGGCAATTACACCGTATATGTAAAAGACGCCTTTGACTGTATTCAAAGTGACAATGTAACCGTTCTTTTAGACCCTAGACCAGAAATTACCTTGGCCATTGTTGATGAGTGTGTAGCCGAAGGAACTTTCGAGGTTTTGGTTACCCTAACCAACCCAGGTGTTGCACTGCCTCCTTTCCAAATAAGTGTTAACGGTGGCGCATATCAAACATTTACCTTCGACCTCAGCAATGAATACACCGTCACCGGTCTTAGTTCGGGACTTGGGCAAACCATTTCGGTAAGGGATGTAAACGGTTGCGATGATATCGACACCATAGACATTCAACCACCGCTTCAATTTACGGCCTTACAGACAGTGGCCTTAGATTGCGAACCGGGTATTGCGGCCAATGCTGAAATCGAAATCACCGTGGTTTCAGGTTCGGGCACCTACGAATACGAAATTGATGGCCCTGGAGCAATCGACCAGGCCAGAACTGCATTACCTTCTAATCCATTTACCTGGACGGGAGCTAGTGCCGCGGGAAGCTATAATGTAATCGTTTATGATCTGGGCACAACACCACCGAATTGTTTTGAGTCTGTTGTGGTGGATGTTCAAGATGCCCCGCTGCCCGTATTTACCGAAACCCATACCGATGTAAGTTGTAATGGAGGAGCAGATGGAACCATCACATTGCAAGAAATTGATAACGGAATTAATCCGTTGGTCTTTACCTTAAGTCCAATGCCCGGTGGTGCCGTTTTAAATGGAAACACATTTGAAAACCTGCCTGCCGGAACCTATGATGTAAGGGGGGTTGGAACAAACTCATGTTTTACAGACATTTTTAATATAACCATTGGCGAGCCTGCCGCAATAGTTGTACCAGCACCTGTCGTGGTGGAATTCGCCTGTGCTGCTGGAAACAACCCCAATAATGCTTCAATCACCATTGATGGCACGTCCATTACTGGGGGGTCGGGCACCTATGTCATTTATGAATTTATCAATGACCAGGGTACACCAGCTACGGGTGATGATGTTACCGTTCAGTCAGGAGCAAGCAACGTTTACATCGAAACGGATCAAGCAGGCGGAAGCTATATTATTAATGTGTACGATGACAATGGTTGTGTGGGCAGTACAACTGCAATTATTCAACCTTATGACGAGTTGTTGACCGCTACGGCTGCAATAACGAATCCTTTGAGCTGCAACCCGGGAATGGATGGCGAGATTACGATAACGGTTACTTCAACCAACAGTGACCCAACGCGGTTCGAATATAGTATAGATAATGGGGCCAATTACCAGGCTTCCAATGTCTTTGCTGGCCTAGGTGCGGGGACACATAATTTCTTGATACGGCACATTGATACGGGTTGTATCATTACTGCCTCAGAAACCATAGCAAATCCGAACACCTTCACCATTGATGTTGTCGTAATGAACGATGTCGTTTGTTTTGGCACACAGAGCGGCCAAGTAACTTTCGAATTGGTTGATGCAACCTATGTCGGCCCAATAAACTGGGAAGTGTTTGATACCAACGGAACCCCGGCGAATACGGCTGATGATGTTTCGGTGGCCACTGGGTCCTTTGCTAGTAATGGACCAACAGCCCCAATCCCACTATTTGCTGGAGATTATTTGGTAGAGGTTACTCAGGCCAATTTCCCAGAGTGTGCAAACAGACAAACCTTTAGCATTGCCGGACCGCCTGCGGCCATTATCGGAGCAACCCAGATCGCCGATATTACATGTGTTGGCAACGATGGTGAAATAGAAATAGTGAATGTTCAGGGTGGATGGGGCAATTATAGCTACTATGCAAGTACAACAGCAAATCCTGATCCGAACAATCCGGCAAATTATGTCGCTACCCCATTGTTCAACAATCTTGCTGCGGGCACTTATGAAATATGGGTGATCGATCAAAACGGTTGTTCAGAACAGCTTCCTGATGTCATTCTTGTTGATCCAGCACCGATTACGGCCACCTTACAAATAAATCAAGAAAACTGCACCAACCTTCAAGGTGAGATAGAGGTTGTCGGAGTAGCTGGGGGCCAAGGGTCGAATTACACCTATCAATTAATTTTAAATGGAACGCCTGTAGGGTCACCCCAGACCAGTCCCGTATTCTCAGGACTTGGTGCAGGAAGCTATGAGGTTCTTGTGGCAGACCAGTGGTCATGTACATTTACCACCGCTGCCGAGCTTTTATATGAAGAGATGAATGCTGTGGCCACAGTAGTGAAGCCAATTGATTGTACCCTTACTCCAGATGGTGAGATTACGATTACCGTAACCGGAGGGTCCACAAACTTAGATTACACCGTCACCTTCCCAGACGCTGTAACCACACAAAACAACACAACCGGAGTGTTCACCGGATTAAGCCAAGCAGGTACCTATTCCTTTGTGGTCAGGGATTTGGACACCAACAATCCTATCTGTACAGAGACCATCACCCAAGACTTAGATGCGCCAACGCCCGTCACCTTGGATGCACCAACCCTTATACATGTTTCCTGTTTTGGTGCCAGTGATGGCAGTATTACCATTAACCTTATGCCTCAAGCTCCTGGTGTAAATGATAATCCTCCATATACCTACAACTTATATGATGGTGGGGGTGTGTTGATCACAGGGCCTCAAACCGACCCGGCCTTTACGGGTCTGGCGGCTGGAAACTACCAAATAGAGGCTGTTTCCAATAGGGGGTGTTCGGCCACCATGCCGGTTAGTATCACCGAGCCCAATGTGTTGGCCTTGGCCGCAAGTGCCACACCATTTGCTTGTAACGCCAACAATACGGTGACCACCTCAACCATAACCGCCGTAGCTACAGATGGTACCGCGCCTTATTTATACAGTATCGACAATGTAAATTTCCAAGCCTCAAACACATTTGATATTATTGACACAGGGGTTGACCAAAACATTACTGTTTATGTTGAAGATGCCAATGGGTGTGCCACCTCAACCAATGTACTGGTATCGACAATAAATACCTTCTCTTTGGTTGCTACTCAAAACTTAGCTATCAGCTGTGCCAACCCAGAAGAAGTGCTGCTTACCGTAACCGACAATGGAAATCTTGCAAACACCTATACTTTCGAGTTGATGCCTGTTGGTAATCCGAATGGCGTGTTAACAACCACACCAACAAATGTTACGGCAACCTTTGAACTTAATGCGCCGGGAAGTTACACCTTCCGTGCAACAGATAATGCAACGGGGTGTTATCAAGAAACCACATACACCATAGCGCCTTATGATTTAATCGCCGTTTCGGCTACACCTACCGCTCCGGTACTGTGTTTTGGAGATAGTAATGGGGCGCTTGAAATCAATGTTTCCGGTTATTCTGGAACTTACGATTATGAGGTTTTCACCCAGGCCGGTGTCAGTGTTTTGACCGGAAGTGCAGATACGGCAACAAATCCTTTGGCCATAATGGGCCTTTCGGGCGGAAACTTTTTTGTGCGGGTTACGCAGACGGCAAACCCCTTGTGTGTAGAAGATTCAAACACAATCACCATAGCTTCACCAAGTGCCGCTTTGGATGCCTCGCCGGTTGAAGGCGCCAATGTTACCTGTACCAATGATCAAGGTGAAATCATTGTAAGTCCAACTGGGGGATATGCGCCCTACGATATTGTATTGACCAACACCACAACCACACAGGTTTATACCATGAATGACGTGATCAGCCACGTGTTCACAGGCTTATCGGAAGGGGTTTTTGATGTTCAAATTACCGATGACAATGGCTGTATCATTAATCGCGCCTTGAATTTGGTTCAACCTGTGCCGATTACCGCGGATATTGATGCCACCCCAACAACCTTGTTGTGTTATGGAGACACCAACGCCACGGTGACCGCGATAAATGTATTGGGCGGACAGGGCGTATACCAATATCAGTTGAACACTTATGATGCGACTGGTACATCGATAGCGTTTACAAGTGGATCTCAAAACAGCCCTATATTTAACAATCTTGGCGCTGGAATTTATAGCATTACTGTTTCGGATGGGTGGAATTGTGGTGTGGAAACCGTTCAGGTCACCATCAATGAGCCCACAGAGGTAATGGCTTCTTTGGTTCAATTGAGCCCATTGACCTGTACAACTTTGGCCCAAACCGAATTAACGGCAAGTGGCGGCACCGCTCCCTATGAATACAGTTCAGATGGCGTTTCCTATTCACCAATGAGCGGAGGTGATACCCACACCTTTACCGTAAGTGATGGTATTTACCAATACTTTGTGCGAGATGCTTTTGGTTGTGAGGCCATGATTTCGAACCAGGTTAGCGTCGATATGGTTCCGCCGTTGGCAATTGCCATTGATGATTCTGCGGCCATTATCAATTGTACGGGCGAAGCTTCTGCCACAATTGTTGTAAATGCTACTGGCGGGCTAGGCAATTACAGTTATGAGTTATATACAGATGCTGCCTTGACCAATTTAGTTGCAGGGCCACAAACAACGGACACCTTTAGCGGATTACCTGCCGGAAACTACTTTGTTCGGGTTACCAGCCAAGATTGTATTGCCTCGGCTGCTGTTGCGCCCATTGTAGACCCCGTGCCTTTACAAATAGATCGACAAGAATCTTTCAACGTCACTTGTGCTGGTGAGAATGATGGAACCATCATCGTAGAGGTTTCTGGTGGTACGGGCGAAATTTTATATGCCATAACCCCCAACCTAAATCAGTTTGATACCGTAAACACCTTTGTTGATTTGGCGCCTGGGGTATATGATGTTATCGCACAGGACGAAAATGGATGTTTCATTCCGTTCCAATTCACCATTACTGAGCCGAACCCAATTGCAATGACCCCTATAAATGTGCTTCATGAGGTGTGTGAGGGAAGTGCAGACGGCTCAATCGAAGTTGCCATTTCGGGAGGTACTGCCCCATACCGAACGGCCCTGAATTCAAATGCTGATGCAGACTTTGTACAAGACCAGGTGTTGTTCAGCAACCTTGCGGCCGGCACCCATGTCTTATTCGTTCGAGATGCCAACGATTGTGAGACAAACATAATTGTTGAAATAAATCCCGGGGTAAACTTAAACGCAACCGTTACTCCTATATACGAATGTACGGGCAACATCCCCAACAACTATATCGAAGTCATCTTGGAAGATGGGACCGTAATCAATGATGTTCTTTACGGTTTGGATTCTACCGACCCAATGGATTTCCAATTGAGTCCAGACTTTACAGACATTGCTGCCGGCGACCATTATCTTACAATTGCGCATTCAAATGGATGTGTAAATACCATAGATTTCACCATTCAAGGTTTCGAGCCCCTGACACTGATTTTAGAGCAAAACAACATCAATGAAATTACAGCCATTGCGCAAGGTGGGTTGGAAGAATATACATTCTACTTTGATGGGGTGAACAATGGCTCTGACAATACTTATTATATAAATCGAACCGATACGTTCACCGTTACGGTCATTGATCAGAACGGTTGTGAGGTATCTGCTGAAATATTTATGGAGTTCATCGATATTGAAATCCCCAATTTCTTTACTCCAGATGGCGATGGTACCCGTGACTATTGGATTCCAGATAATTTAGAGGGTTTCCCAAATGTACTAACAATCGTTTTTGATCGTTATGGTAGAGAGCTCTATAGGATGCGATACGGGGACACTGGATGGAATGGAATGTATCAAGGTAAGGAGCTGCCATCAGGAGATTACTGGTATGTCATCAAACTCAAGGGCGAGAATGATGATAGAGAGTTTGTTGGACACTTTACCTTGTATAGATGATTTTAAAGTACCGTAACCTAAGAAAGCATGTTTAAAAAAACCCAGATCTTCATGTTGGCACTATTGTTCGCAGCAATAGGTAGTGCACAGGAACTTACCATTCCTCAACTTTCGCAATACATTGCCGACAACCCTTTCTTGATGTCGCCAACCTATGCGGGTATTGGCGACCATATCAAAGTGCGTCTAAATGGCCTGACCCAGTGGGTCGGCATCGAAGATGCCCCTGACACCCAAACTTTGGCTGCAGACGCAAGAATTGGCAACCGATCTGGTTTGGGTATGTTGCTCTACAATGATAGCAACGGGGAAACCAAACAGCGGGGCGCAAGGGTGTCGTTTGCCCACCATTTGACCCTAAACCGTTACGACGACATCTTTCTTTCATTTGGTATTTCCTATAATTTTAACCAGTTCAGGATTGATATTGAAAATTTTAGGGACAATAACGACCCCAATGTGACCGATGACCGGGCAACCACCAACCATAATTTTGATTTGGGGGTACTCTACCGCTATGACAAGTTTTACCTTAGTGTAAATGCCTCTAATATTCTCAACAAAGACCTTACGGCCTTTAATCCTATTTTCGAGCCAAATACCCTGAGAAATTACTATGTGTATACGGGCTATAGTTTCATGAAAAACAAAAACAGTAAAATAGAGTTCGAACCATCTGTGTTCTTTCAATGGTTCGAGAGTGATGGTCGTTCTGTTACTGATTTGAATGCGAAATTCAGATTTCATGATTTCGAAGACTATTACTATGCCGGGCTTACCTACCGCTTTCTAAATGACCAAGTTGGCACACCTTTATACATTGCGCCGATTGCCGGTTTTAAGAAAAGCAATTTCTATTTTGGCTATTCATATCAGGTAATTACCAACGAAATTTTAGGATATAGCACCGGTACCCATGTGGTTACAGTGGGTATGGACCTGTTTCAAGGAATTAGCAACTGTCGCTGCACATACTAGTATTTTCCGTTCTTTAGTTTAATTTTGCCCATTCGATAAATAAAATGGGCCGAATAATATTAAATAATATCAGAGTACACGCCTTTCACGGTTGCCTCAAGGAAGAGTCGATTATTGGTGGTGATTACCGGGTTGATCTGGAAGTTACTGGAAATTTGGAGCTGCCCTCGCAATCCGACAAGCTTTCAGAAACCATTGATTATGTTCACCTAAATCGTATCGTAAAGGAGGAAATGGGAATTAAGTCTCATCTTTTAGAGCATGTTGCGAAACGTATCGTAGGGCGCATTTTAGATGAAATTCATACTGTAGACAGCATAGAGGTAAGTGTTTCAAAACTGAACCCCCCTATTATGGGAGATGTTGAAAGTGTATCTGTTATTCTAAAGGAAAATCGCTAAAACGTTCTTTTGGCAAGCTAAAAAAGTGTGGTACCTTTGCATGCACTAATGGCATCGTGGCCGAGTGGCTAGGCACAGCTCTGCAAAAGCTTGTACAGCGGTTCGAATCCGCTCGATGCCTCAAAAGGGTCTTGATATTTTCAAGGCCTTTTTTTATTCACTGATGCGTTCCAGCCCCTGTTGGATATTCAATTTGTCTTTTGGAAGAAAGCCCTTGGTGATCATAACGATGCCACAAATAGCCAACATTAAACCCAATCCTTTTTTAATCAACAATATGCGTTGCGGGGTAAGCTTTTTCTTCAGCTGTTTCGCTAAAAGTATTTTAAAAAGATCGGTAATAAAATAAGCGGCCAGCATGCTCCCAAAAAACACCAAAATTCGGTTCGGGTCATTATCCAAGGATGGGCCAACGATAATCAATACACCCAACCAAAAAACTAGAACGCCCACATTGATAAAATTCAATAAAAACCCTTTGAACATAAGGTTTATATAGCCACCACGAGACGATTTTATACCTGATTTTTTATTGTCTTTTTTTACAAAAACAACAATACCATAAACCAATAGTATCATGCCACCAAAGACATAGAGCCCTGGTTGGTTGCTCAAGTTTTCCAATAACTGGAAACTTGTAAAATAGGCGATAAACAAAAAAAGAATATCCGCTATGATGACACCAACATTCAAAGAAACACCCGCCCTAAAACCTTTTGTTGCACTTGTTTCAAGAAGAACAAAAAATACGGGCCCAATCATAAAACTCAGGAAAAATCCTAGGGGGATCGCTGCTTGAATATCTTCCATCATTGGTCAACCCTTTCTATTTTACCTCCAAAAACCGTTTTCTCATCCATCTTCAATGGGTCTCCATATACAAAGACGCGACCTCCGGCTTTTACATTGGCATTTACATAATTGGTGGCATAAATCGAAGCGTTGCCCCCTGCGTTTACCGTCACTGTAGTAAACTCAGTTTTGAATTCTTTACCGTTGTATATACCGCCAGTATTTATAATAACATCTTGATTGTCGGAAAATCCCTTTGTGATGATTTCTCCACCCGACACGGATTTGATCAGTAGCTGTTCGGCCTGACAATTTAGTTGCAATTCACCCCCTTCTTGCGCCCGTAGTTCTATAATATCTTGCTGAATGGTTTCCTCAGAACTTATCCTTGCATCTTCGTTAACATCAATTATTTTCAATGGTCCAGTATAATACAGGTCGATAAAGGTTCGGTAACCGCTAAAAATTTTATCGATTTCCATTCTGAGCTTTAGAACCCCAGAATTGTTGACTACGGCAACTTTTTTTGTGTTTTCTCCGGTGATTACTGCACGATTAACATCTGATTTAATAAGATTCACCGAAAGACCATCAAAAGCCTTCAGTTCAGAAAAAGCCTTCAGTTCATGTGTTATCTGACCTTCTTGACCCATTATTTGGGCACAAACAAGAAAGCTTAATACAATCAACAATACATGTTTCATACTACTAAGTAAGCAATTTTTCCCGTAGTCACTTTTTACCAATCAACGAAAAGTCTAAATGTCTTTTTATCAAATCCGTTGCTTTGACCCTAACAAAAACCTCATCACCCAATTGGTAGGTTTTTTTGGTCCGTTCTCCAACGATGGCATATTGTCGCTCATCAAAAATATAATAGTCGTCCTTCAAATCACGAATCCGAACCATGCCCTCGCATTTATTCTCGATAATTTCTACATAAATTCCCCATTCGGTTACTCCTGAAATTACACCTAAAAAATCATCATTTTTATGGTCTTCCATAAACTTTATCTGCATGTATTTTATCGAATCCCGCTCTGCACTTGCAGCCAGCATCTCCATGTTCGAAGCATGCTTGCATTTTTCTTCAAAGACTTCCTCTTTTTCCGTTTTTCCCTTATCCAAATAATGCTGTAGCAAACGGTGTACCATAACATCAGGATACCGACGAATTGGCGAGGTAAAATGGGTATAGTAATCAAATGCCAATCCATAATGGCCAATGTTTTCCGTGGTGTACGTCGCCTTGCTCATACTTCGAATGGCCAAGGTATCAACAAGATTTTGTTCTTTCTTGCCCTTAACATCGTTAAGAAGCTTATTTAAAGACGCGCTGATCGACTTTTTATCCTTTAGGTTAACCTTATGACCAAAACGTGAAATAACGCCGTTAAGGGCCATTAATTTATCTTGGTCGGGTTCATCATGAACGCGGTAAACAAATGTCTTTTTTGGTTTCTGTTTTCCAATAAACTCAGCAACCTTTCGGTTTGCCAACAACATAAATTCTTCAATTAATTTATTGGCTTCCTTACCCTCCTTAAAATAAACGCTTGTCGGATTGTTATCTTCATCCAAGTTGAAGCGCACTTCTATCTTATCGAAGGAAATTGCACCTACAGCCATTCTTTTCTCCCGCATTATTTGAGCTAAGTTGTTCAAGGTCAAAATCGCATCAACCTGTGCCTCAGAAACGGTATATGCACCTTTCCGAATTGATATTTCCTTTGGTATCAAAGGCGCGCCTGTTTCAATGATTTGTTGCGCTTCCTCGTATGCAAACCGTTCATTTGAGTTGATGGCCGTTCTCCCAAACCATTCCTTCTTAACAATGGCATTTTTATCAATTTCAAAAATGGCTGAAAAAGTGTACTTTTCTTCATTGGGCCGCAGTGAGCACACATTGTTTGAGAGCACCTCTGGTAACATGGGCACTACCCGATCGACCAAATAAACCGATGTTGCCCGTTGATAGGCCTCTTCCTCCAGAACCGTATTTGGAACAACGTAATGTGAAACATCGGCAATATGGATTCCTACCTCATAATTGCCATTATCAAGTATTTGAAAAGAAAGTGCATCATCAAAATCCTTGGCATCTTTTGGGTCGATCGTAAAGGTTAGAATATCTCGCATATCCCTTCTTTTACTTACCTCGTCCTCTTTTATCGTTGTATCAATTGATTGGGCAAATTGTTCAACTTCATGGGGAAACTCATAGGGCAACCCATATTCTGCCAAAATGGAGTGTATCTCTGTATTGTGTTCGCCAGGTTTTCCAAGCACCTCAACTACCTTACCATAAGGTGAATCGGCATCCTCAGGCCAATCACCCAGACTAACCAAAACCTTATCACCTTGGTTTGCCTTTTTGGTCTTTTCAATCGGAACAAAAATATCGGTATACATTTTTGCATCCATAGGTCGCACAAAAGCAAATGTTTTTTGCTTTTCAAGAATACCTACATATTGGTTTTTCTTTCGTTCCAACACCTTACTGATCTCTCCTTCAAGTTTTTTTCCTTTTCTATTGGGTTTCACGAATACTTCAACCAGATCGCCATGAAAGGCCCTGTTCAATCGATGTTCCGGAATAAAAATGTCTTGATCAAAATCATCGGCTAAAATGTAGGCATTTCCATTTGTGGTCATGTCAACCACACCTTTATGTAAAGTGCGAATCGCTTGCTTCATTTTATATTTCCCCCTGGAAACCTCAAGAATTCGGTTCTTTTCCCGTAACTGCCCAAGTCGCTTAATAAGCGCATTTCTACCTTGCGTATCAGTTATAGACAAACGTGAAGCTATCTGTTTGTAATTAAAGGCTTTATCAGGATTGCTTTCCAGCACCGTAAAAATGCCTTTTGTTATTTCATTTTTACGTTGGCTCCTGGCCCGCTTTTTCTTTTTCGGCATACAAACATTTTAAGGGAAATTACAAATAATAAAACGGTGAAGGCGAAGATAAATTCAACAACGGCACGCATCGTTTTTAACAGACATCAAAATTATATTTCTTTTTCTTATTAAATAGTTTATTTGATGTTGTCTATGATTGTTTGTTAAGAGCGGTATATTTTTTTAGGTTAAAACTTGCTGTGAACAGAAGTATGATTTTTTAAACAAATTGTAAAATTTTAAAGCCTATAAAAATCAAGGAATTATGTTTTTTATCAACGCCTTTTGAAAAGTGCTATCAACATGAAAATCTTGAAAACAAAATGGATTTTTAATGTTAATTGAATGTTGTTAAATCAAAATTCAAGGCTATTAAATTCTAATGAAAATATTTTTGGTTTCAAATTGTTTTTCACTACTTGAAAAATTCATTCAAAAATCAAAAAATAGTTTTCCGTATTTAATTGTGATTTTTCAACAATAATAAAGTATTGTAAACAACTGATAATTAGTTAGTTTTTAATTTTACTTCTTTTTAATGAACAGCTGGCTTTTAAAAGAATTGTAACTTTGTTAGAGCAAGCTATAATCGAAACACCATGAAAATATCTATTGGAAATGATCATGCAGGAACGGAGTATAAATTAGCAATCGTAGGATTACTAAAGTCAAAGGGGATTGATGTGATAAATCATGGAACTGATGGTTCAGATAGTGTCGATTATCCAGATTTTGTACATCCTGTTGCAAGCGATGTAGAGGAGGGTAAGGTTGATTTTGGCATAGTAATCTGTGGTAGTGGTAATGGTGCCAGCATGACAATAAACAAACATGCAATGGTTCGCGGAGCGCTTTGTTGGAACAAAGAGATAACGTACTTGGCTCGCGAACACAATGATGCGAACATATTAAGTCTACCTGCAAGATTTATTGCCTTACCACAAGCACTTGAAATGGTTGAAACATTCTTAAACACCGACTTTGCGGGTGGCAGGCATGAAAGACGAATAGAAAAAATACCCTGCGCCTGATATTGGGGTGCTTACCGCCAATTTCACATGGAAATTTTAATCAAGAAATTTTCTGAATTATCAAGAAAGGAGCTGTACGATGTTTTGGCCTTGCGCAGTGAGGTTTTTGTGGTAGAGCAAGCCTGTGCCTACCTAGATGTTGACGGAAAAGATGCCCATGCCCATCATTTGCTTTGTATAGAAAACAAAGTTTTGATTGCCTACTTAAGACTGTTTCTTGAAGACTCTAATGGAGACAATGCGAACATAGGCCGAGTGGTGGTGCGAAGTACACATCGAAAAAAGGGATTGGCAATCAAGATTATGAAGAAAGCAATGGCTTTCATAAAAACACAGCAAAAAGGAACACCAATAGAACTGTCTGCACAGCGTTATCTGGTAAAATTCTACGGTGACCTGGGATTTTCTGTGGAAGGCGATGGATATTTAGAAGACGGTATTCCCCATATTAAGATGGTATACCAGCCCACATCTTAAATCAACCAATTCTAGTAAATAGCACCTTCGCCAGTTGTTCTATTATTCCGACAACGAGTGCATTTCCCATAAAAAAAGCTCTTTTTGTATCTGAAACACCTTCCAATTCAGTGTGATTATCTGGAAACATATTCAAGCGTTCAAGCTCGATAGGTGTCAATCTTCGTAACCCCTTCTTTGTTTGAACCACATGTTTAAATCGCGATGGAGTAGCTCCACCTTCACCCGTGATTATTGTTCTTGCTGGTTTGTCCAGTACATCAGGAAAGGCCATGGCACCTTCCCCATAATGATAGGTATGACCTGCTTTGGAAGTTCGAATTTCTTTTTTAGCCCCTTTGAGATACTGCCATTTAGGAAGGTCTTTAGAATTTATGTAATACTCATTTGGTATTTCACTGTCTTGCAGAATCTCAGATAAAAGCGTGTGTTTACCTTTGAAATCCGTTGAAACTTTAAAACTTCGCACGTGGTTGTTTACGCAAATACCAGAATTAAAAAAGGGTGAAATTTTACCTCCAGAAAAAGATTGTGATAATTCGACCAAATCACCTGAGAGTTCAAAATTATTTTCAGCCAATGGTTTCGGTAGAACAGGAAAAGCCATGGCCATGGTTCCTGAATCGAAAACCCAATCTTTTAAATTTGAATTCTTTAATGCCTCGTATAAGGGTGTGGATTTATAGTACGCAAAGAAAAAAACACGTTTTCGACGTTGCGGCATACCATACTCGGCGGCATTGATAACACGCCATTCAACTGCGTAACCTAAATCGCATAAACTTTTGAGCATGACCGCGAAATCACGCCCTCGCTGCGTGGCTGGAGATTTTAATAAGCGATCAACATTTTCAAGCAAGAGAACCTTTGGCTTGTTTTCTTTTTCGTTGATTATTCTATGAATGCTCCACCACAAAACGCCCTTTTTGCCAAGCAACCCCTTGGAGTTTTTTAAGGATGTGGCCACTGAATAATCTTGACAAGGGAAGCCCCCTACCAAAACATCGTGGTCGGGAATCTGCGAAGTAGGTACCTCTTCGATATTCTGGTTAGAGTGGTTCTTTCTTCCAAAACGGGCCTCATAAACCCATGATGCATGTTGTGATTTGGTTGAAGGCTCCCATTGATTGCTCCAAACTATTTCATAGTGCCCAGTATTTTCAAGTCCAAGGCGAAACCCCCCTACACCGGCAAATAATTCGCAGACTTTTAGTTTTGGCATGTTCAAAAATAATCAGAAAACCAAAATGTCAGCATCCCAAAAAATAGTCAGGGAAGGGATTGTCAAAAAGCAATAACAAGGTCTAATTTTCCGAGGGATAAATACTGTTCTTTAGCAACTTAAAAAAGGCTAGCTGTTCGGCATTGGCTTTATATAAATTGGGATTGGTTTTTTCAGCGGCTGAGGCATATAAACTAAACCGCAATCGGGCCACCATATGCTTCGTGTTCCGATCGCCCTTGGACGCCATCTCTGTTAATTTATTTAATTCTTTTTCCCACCAATCCAAGGAAGCCCTTTTAGGGTCTTTGGCGTCCCTATTGAAACGGGAAAATAGTTTTTTTCGGTATTTCGATTCCTCTTCCAAGGCCCTTTCAAAACGGATTTTTGATGTTTTGAAAACAGTATTTCGATTCAGGTTTTCCAAACGCACATCAAGGCTATCTTGAAGAATCTTTTCGGGTAATGAAGCGATTCTTCCATAAACTTCGTGGGCAAACAAATACTCATGATTTTTTTCTAGAATGCTGGCTTGCTTAAAAAGGGCCTTGGTGTAAGCCTCTAGTTGTACTTTGTTTGCGCCTTTTTTTGGTTGTATAAAGAGCCAATCCATTGCATCCAAAACAACAGTTTCCGGCGGCCATTCATGACCCCCATTAAAACTGAACATTGAATGTGAGAAATTAATGTTTTCGAGATAGGCTGCATTATTAAACATTTCCAGATAATTCATATCCTGGTTGCCACAGATTCCAGCATAGGCAAACCCTTGTGTTGAAGGAACATGTTGGGGCGAGCCCGTAAACCCGGCACCACAACCAATTACACCCGCAAAACTATTGGTCGTGCAGGCGATGGCAGAAACAAGTCTTGAACTTCCCGAAAACCCAGCTAAGTATAATTTTTCGGCGTCAATGGAATATTGCGCTAAAAGATGGTTAATTAAATTTTCAGCGAGTGCAAAATTTTCATTTAAAGATCCATTTCTAGAGGTAATGGAACAAGCTAAAAAAATACCATATTTTTCGGCTGAAGCAATAAAGGGCTTTAGGCCCTCAACGCCTCTTCCTGCAGGGTCAAAAACAAAAAGAGCGGGGAAAGGTACGCTCTCATCAAGCGTGCTTGGAACATAAAGTGCATAGTGCTCATTTTCTTGGCCCGGAATCGGTATTGAATCAAGCAACACCTTTTTTTCCAATTGCCCCCGTAAAGCTATAAGGGGCAAAAACAGCAACAGAAAAACAAGATTAAAACGAGACACCTACATCGTTATCTAAGGATTTGGCTATAATTCTTTGAATCGGCCAACAGCTCTTTTGCGCTTAAAATAGCCTCATCGGTTCGGAGTTGGTAATCATAAAGTCCCTTTCTATAGAAATATCGTTTTACCAGCTCATCCTCCAATTTCTTTTTGATTTCCAGTTTATAGCTGTCCAACAAAAGGGTCTTTTCATTATTGATGGCCAACAAAAGGTCTTTGTATCTATTTTGCACATTGGCACCCAACAATATGTCATCGCTATTGATGGCGTTTTCCAACAATTTTTCAGTCTCTGTTTGTATGCTATACCCAGATTTTGAGGCAAAAGCCTTAAATTTTGCATAGTCCTTTTCCGCAAATTCGAATTGCGCAATAGAGGTGAAGCTGTTGTCGTAATAAAAGTCGGTCGCAAAATCAAAAATGATATTATTGTTCTCAAGACCATCGATAAGGCTGTTGGATTTAATAGAGCCTATTTCGACATCGGGCATTACCCCTCCTCCATCTTGTACATCACGCCCATTGCGAGTTTTGAAATTATTAAACACCGTATTTCGCACGGCATTGCCCGACGCATCGCGATTCCAATAATCCAAAGATTGAATACAACGCCCAGAAGGGGTATAATACCTAGAAATTGTCACCTTTAATTGTGTGCCGTAGGTAAGGCGCAATGGTCTTTGAACCAGTCCTTTTCCAAAACTTCGGGCCCCCATTATCACGGCTCGGTCCAAATCTTGAAGTCCACCGGAAACAATTTCACTGGCAGAAGCACTTGCCCCATCTATTAAAACCACCAAAGGGATTTCTAAATCTTCAGCCTTGTTTTTCGTTTTATATTCTTGATTGAATTTCTTGACCTTCGACCGGGTAGTCACGATAAGCTCACCTTTTGGAACAAAGAGATTCGTGACGTTTATTGCTTCAGATAGCAGACCGCCAGGGTTGCCCCTGAGATCCAATATTAGCCTTTCGGCCCCCTTGCTCTTTAAATCTTGAATGGCCGACTTGGTCTGACTTGACGCTTTGCGGTTGAATTTTGAGAGCACAATGTATCCTGTTTTTTCATCGGCCATATTGTAATAAGGAACAGCATCAACCTCCACACCCTCTCTTGTCAAAGAGGCCGTTTTGATTTGTCCCTGACGACGAAAGCTTATGTTCACACTGGTTTTGTTGGCGCCCTTTAACAGCTCGCTGGCATTGTCTTCAAAATCTGCAACGGCAACATCGCCAATTTGGATAATTTCATCACCGGCTTTTAGACCTGCCTTGTCCGCAGGATAATCTTTATAGGCCTCAATGATCAGCAAGCGGTCGTCATACGAACGTACCAAGGCCCCAATCCCAGAATACTCGCCGGCATTATTAATCTTATAGGCCTCAACATCTTGTTCGTTCAAAAAACGGGTATAAGGGTCGAGCTCGTTCAGCATGTTTTTAATGGCGGAATCCATTAACTCTGCCGGGTTAGTTTCGTCAACATAGTTCATGTTAAGCTCCTTGAAAAGGGTGGTAAAAATTTCAATTTGCTTCGCAATCTCAAAAAAGTCGTTCCTGAATCCGCTGCCCACGACCAAAAAGGTGACCGCCAAAAACGGCACAACCCATTTTTTATTAATTCTTCTCATGCGATATTTTTTCTAAAAATGATACCAAGAGCTGTTTTGTTCCGTTTTCCACCACTTCGAAGGAAGGAACATCCCTACCAAGGTATAAAATCATCAACGCATATTTTCCCTCAATGTTGTTAAAATAAAAGGCTTTGTTGCGCCGATAGGCCTCACGCAACAACCGCTTAATTCGATTTCTTTTAACGGCACTTTTGAAATTCTTTTTTGGCACAACAAAGCCGGCCTTTGTATGAAAATCTTCCGGGTTTAAATTGGGCAGATAAATGAGTTTAAAGGGAAATTTTGTGATGGCCGAACCTTTTAGAAACAAGAGCTCTATCTGCTTTTGAGATTTTAGGCGTTCATTTTTGGATAGGGTCTTCGACATGGTTAAAAATAAAAAATCCGTTTGAGCAATTCACCAAACGGATTTTCTAATCGAAAATAGTTCACGCTATGGCTGCCAAACATTATTGGTAAGGTTGATATCGGCCATTAGCTGAGACGGATCTATCGATATACCCGAAATGTTTTCTAAAGGCATGTCAATCACCAATTCATAAGTTGGAGCAGCCCAGGCCCAGTCTTGCTTTATTGTTCTTGGCAGACTAGGGTATGGGTTTGCCTTTTCGCCCCGCATCATTCGCAGCGGCACATAATAAGTTTCCTGTTTTCCTTCGTTGTCAACCACCAAAATATCAAGAGGCATTGGCATTAATCCAATACGCTCAAGGACAATTTTTGTTTGGCCATTTTCTGAAACCACTTCCTTAATACCATAATCAATGGTGTTTGTGGTTTGTGTCCAATCGGTCAGGTACCAATCCAACTCCATACCGGAAACCTTTTCAGCAGACCGTTTTATATCATTGGGAACAGGGTGTTTGAACTTAAAGTCAGCATAATATTTACGCAGTGATTCCATTAATTTGTCTTGACCGATAATATAACCAAGCTGAGACAAGAAAATGGACCCTTTGCTGTAAGCGGCAATGCCATAAGCGGAATTTAAGGCATAGCGGTCGGCATGGGTGGTTTGTGGCTGCTCATTGCCCGAACTCACAAGCCAATAGTAACCTCGATATGAGCCCTCAAACGGATTGTCTTTTTGTTGGTCCATAATCTCGTTCATGCACAGACTACTTATGAACGAGGTAAAACCTTCGTCCATCCAAGAATGTTTCGACTCATTGGTGGCCAAAGCGTGTTGAAACCAAGAGTGCGCCATTTCGTGAACCATAACCCCGACCAAACTTCCAAAGGAACGCTCCCCAGTAATTAATGTACTCATAGGATACTCCATTCCGCCATCACCACCATGAACCACAGAATATTGTTCATAGGGATAGGCACCAACATTTTTATTGAAAAAAGCCATGGCCTCTGCTGTTTTGGGCTGAAGGTTTTTCCAGTTCTCGATGATTTCAGGATTGTCCTTATAAAAGAAGTGTAGTGTTGGGCCATTTTCCATTTCATAGGTGTCATGAATATATTCTGGATCTGCCCCCCACATAAAATCATGTACCATAGGCGCTTTAAAATGCCAAGTAAGGGTTTTACCCTTGGTTTTTACCTTTGTTCCAGGCGCCTCATATCCATGACCTATCTCCTGTGGATTTTGAAGGTATCCTGTGCCTCCAAGCGTATAATTTTTATCGATGGTAATTTTTACATCAAAATCTCCCCAGACCCCATGAAATTCACGAGCGATATAGGGGTTGGGATGCCAACCCTCGAAATCATATTCAACAATTTTTGGATACCACTGACTCATCGAAAGCGCTACACCCTCGCTGCTGTTTCGTCCTGAACGACGAATCTGTTCCGGGACCTGGCCCTCAAAGACCATATCAAATGTTGTATTGGCGTTCGGCGCTATTGGCTTGGCCAAATCAACGACCAAAATAGTACCTTCTTCACTAAAGCTGAGGTCTTGGCCGTCTTGCTTTAAAGAAGTTGCATGCAGATAGCCAATTTGGGTCTCATCAAGAGTGGCAATCCTGCTTTTTCCATCCTGCATCATTCGCTTGTCACCATCTTTTATGGTCTGTAATCGGATGTCCATTTCACTCCCGGGCTGAAACGCATTGAAATACAAATGGTAATAAACACGATTTAAGGTGTCGGGCGAATTATTGGTATAAACAAGTTTCTGTACCCCAGAATACTTAAAGGATTCCACATCCATATCCACATCCATATGATAGTCGACATGCTGTTGCCAGTAGCCCAAATTGTTCTGGGCAAAAATTGCACTTGAGAAAACAAGGCAAAAAACTAAAAGAGTTCTCGTAAAAATCATTTATTCTGCATTAAAATCTGTTGGTGTATATCCTTTTGATATGCGTTCAGCCAGTAACAGAGCGTTGTAGGCGTTGGCCATTTTTCCTGATTTAGATAAATCTTTAAACGCCGCTGAATTTGCGGGGTCCCCGGAAACGATCACATTGGTTTTTGTTGTTAATCCCGACTGCATAATTATTTTTTTCACTTGACCGGCACGCAACTTAGGGTAGTACGAACGGATCAAGGCCGCAATTCCTGCTACGGCGGGCGCCGCCATCGATGTTCCACCCTGAAAATCATAGTCGTTGTCCGGCATGGTAGAATACACATCATCACCAGGAGCAAACACATCTACATTTTGATTTCCGTAATTTGAAAAAACAGCCACCATTTCAGAACCATAAGTGGGGCTTAAGGCGCCAACAGTAATTACATTGTCAGCAAACTCAACCCCGGCATATTTGTGGTCGTTTGGAAAATTGGTGTTATCGGAATCATCGAGGTTTTCACCATCATTTCCAGCTGCATGCACAATAAGGACATCGTTCTTGGCCGCATAGGCGATAGCCTCATAAACCCACTCGGCATTTGGTGAAAAAGATTTTCCAAAACTGCAGTTTATGATTTTGGCCCCGTTGTCAACGGCATATCGGATTCCCAACGCAATGTCTTTGTCATATTCGTCGCCATTGGGAACCGCCCTGACACTCATGATCCTGACATTGTTTGCAACTCCTTTTATACCCCTATTGTTGTTTCTTTCACCCGCAATAATACCTGCAACGTGGGTGCCATGACTTTCGTCAACCACCCGGTTATTAGGGTTGCCATTGCCGTACTTTTTATCAGTATAATCGTAAGGGTTATCCCCTACAATTTTACGACCATCAAATTCTTTATTAAGATTGTAATTCACCCGTTCAGCGAAGTACACAATGCCCTCGTTCAATTCATCAAACACCTCTTCGATGGTATCCGCATAATTGTACATTTGGGAAAGAACGGCGATATGTTGCTGCATTTCCTGGGTCTTCGCCTCGATGGCCATAACCTCTTCTTTGGTATAGGTGTTTTTGCCAAGTTCTTTTTTAACCGCCGCATCTGCATTTTTGACAACTTGTAATATTTGCTCGTACTGCTGTTTGTTTTGGACAGCCATCGGATATTCTTTGTCCATTTTCAACTGGGCCTTTGCGCGCTGCGCTGCGCTTCCAATACCAAGACGTAGCATTCTGGCATATTCTAGTTGCTCATGATAAGATTCGCCCAAAAAATTATAACCGTGCACATCATCAACGTAACCATTGCCGTCATCATCTTTTCCGTTTCCTGGCTGCTCGCCAGGGTTGGTCCAAATAACATCATCTAAATCTTCGTGGTCCAAGTCAATACCAGAATCCAATACGGCAACCACCACCATATCCCCTCTGCGGTTTTTTATGAGTTCCTTGTATGCGCGGTCGACACTCATTCCTGGAATAGTATCCAACACCAAATCGGCATGGCCCCAATGTTTCTTTTGAATATCGGTCAGTTCGGAAATCTTTAAGGGTAGGGCATCGATATTTTCGACAGGAGTGGAAACCAGTGTGGTCGCACCACAACCCACCAATAAAAACATGCCCACACACCAGGCGAAAGACGTTGATAAAAACCTTTTATTCATAATATGGAGTATAATTTTTAAAACAGAATTAACCGGTAAATATTTCATTAAAGGAATATATTTCATTCAGCCGAACCCCTTTTTCAGTAGGCTTCAAAGTACACAACTCATTATGGGCGTCATGTTCGAAAAACAAGATATATTCATTTTCTACTGCATTGTTCAGAAACTTTTCCTTTTCCACTAGGGTTTGTAAGGGCCTCATATCATAACCCATAACATAGGGCAGGGGCACATGGCCCGCCGTAGGGATCAGGTCCGCTACAAAAACCAAAGTTTTCCCATTGTATTTTATATGGGGCAACATCTGTTTTTCGGTATGACCATCTACAAACAGAATATCAAAACCAAGCTCCGAATTTTCGATAAAATCCGCACTATGGCTTTCGATGAAATTTAACTGCCCACTTTCTTGCATCGGAATCAGGTTTTCAGTCAAAAAAGAAGCACGCTCTCGCTTATTTGGGGCCATGGCCCAATCCCAATGTTTCTTTGATGTCCAAAAACGCGCGTTTTTAAAAGCAGGTTCGTAACCCGAGCGGTCTTTGTTCCAGCGAATACTACCCCCGCAATGGTCAAAGTGTAAATGGGTCATGAAAACATCAGTAATATCATCACGATGAAACCCGAAACTTTTCAAGGAATCGTCCATGCTGTGATTGCCCCAAAGGGCATAGTGGCTGAAAAATTTTTCAGATTGTTTGTCTCCAAGACCACTGTCAATCAAAATCAAACGGTCACCATCTTCAATAAGGAGGCATCGGGCGGCAAGATCTATCCTATTGTTTGAGTCCGCAGGGTTGGTTTTGTTCCAAAGCATTTTTGGTACTACACCAAACATGGCGCCACCGTCCAATTTAAAATTTCCTGTTTCAATGGGATAAAGCTTCATTCATCAAAAAAAGGCTGCGCAAAATAAGAAAAGAGAAAGGTAATTGCTTATAAAACACGATTTTATTAGTCGTATTTTAACAAAAACCAGATGGAGTGCCAGCAATTGGAACCTCGACTATGAAGAAAAGAATTGCACTAAAAAAGAAATGCTTGGAGAACCATTTTAGAATAAAAGCTTTATTTTCCCAAAAAATACCAAATGCTCGAACTAGCTGGAATAATCATACTTGGCATCATTGCGCAATGGGTTGCTTGGAGATTGAAATTGCCCGCTATTTTGCCCTTGATTTTAATAGGGCTCTTGGTAGGACCCATATCAACCCTATACACCGAAGACGGTTCTAAGTTGATAGAGCCCATATGGAACGGGACAAAAGGGCTTTTTCCCGGAGAAGGCCTCTATTATTTTGTGTCATTGGCCATAAGCATCATTCTCTTTGAAGGAGGGTTAACGCTTAAAAGGTCTGAGATAGCCAATGTGGGTCCAGTAATTACAAAACTGATTACTGTGGGTTCGATTGTAACCTTTTTTGGGGCGGGGATAGCCGCACACTACATTTTTGGACTTTCTTGGCAGATATCATTTTTGTTTTCCTCGCTGATAATCGTAACGGGGCCAACGGTTATCACCCCTATTTTGCGGAACATCCCACTGAAAAAGGATGTTTCGACAGTATTGAAATGGGAGGGCATTCTTATTGATCCTATTGGAGCTCTTGTTGCGGTTTTGGTCTTTGAGTTTATCAGTGTGGGAGAGGGAAGCGCTTTTACCCAAACAGCACTGATTGAATTTGGAAAAATTTTATTATTTGGTTTCACTTTTGGCTTCACTTTTGCCCATGCCTTGGCCTTTGCGATCAAGAAAAACCTGATTCCCCATTATTTGATGAATGTGGTTTCCCTTTCGGTGGTCTTGTTGGTTTTTGTTGAATCTGACCTTTTCGCACACGAATCAGGCCTACTGGCAGTCGTGGTCATGGGGATGGTGTTGGGGAACATGAACCTCCCCAACCTAAAGGAATTACTCTATTTCAAAGAGTCGTTGAGCGTCTTATTGATATCGATCCTATTTATCTTATTGGCTGCCAACATCAATATCAGCGACATGCAATTGATTTACAATTGGAAAACTGCCGCCCTTTTCGTCGTCATTGTTTTCATGATACGGCCGTTGGGCGTGTTTTTGAGTTCTTGGGGATCCGATTTGAAAACCAATGAAAAAATGTTTGTCGGCTGGGTAGGGCCGAGAGGTATTGTTGCTGCGGGTATCGCCTCGCTATTTGGCTCAAAATTATTGGCCAAAGGCGAGCCAGGAGCAGAGTATATTACCCCCTTGGTGTTCATGGTGGTTTTGGGAACCGTTTTGCTCAATGCCACAACAGCACGAATATTTGCGCGACTAGTGGGGGTATTTTTAACCAAATCAGAGGGAATTTTGATTATTGGCGCATCAAAAGTTTCAAGATTGATCGGCAATTATCTAAAGAAAAACAACAGGCACGTGGTCTTAATTGATAATAACCAGACCAACATACAAAAGGCCAAGAATCTTGGGCTTGAGGCCATAGTCGCGAATATTTATTCCGACACCTTGACAGACAACATCGAGCTGAACGACGTGGGCTATTTGATGGCACTCACGGGAAATTCAGACATCAATAAATTCGCAATAGATTCCTTTGGGAAACAATTTGGAGAAAACGGAGCCTTTCGATTGGTGAATTCTGATGAAATGAACGACCCCGAAAACAATCCGGAAGAGGGGCTGTTTTCCAACACGGATGATTTCATCACATTAACCGAGGCCGCCCGAAACTACCCCTCGATAAACGAGGTCGATATCAAAGATCAAGATCATTTTGAAAAACTGATCGACTTAACCCGGTCAGACAAAGATACCATCCCCATTTTTCTAAAAACCGGTTCAGGTGAACTAAAGATCATACCCGCTATCAACGGACAATTTGAAGGTGTAAAAGAGGGCGATAAACTGGTGTGCTTGGGAAAATCAATAGACGTTGACGCCCAGGCCTAATCGTTCAACTTTAAAACGGCCATAAACGCCTGTTGTGGTATTTCCACATTGCCCACTTGCCGCATTCTTTTCTTTCCTTTCTTTTGTTTTTCTAGCAATTTTCGCTTTCGGGAAATATCACCCCCATAACATTTTGCGGTAACATCTTTTCGAAGGGCTTTAATGGTTTCTCGCGAGATGATTTTAGATCCAATGGCGGCCTGAATGGGAATGTCAAACTGCTGTCTCGGAATTAGCTCCTTTAACTTTTCGCACATTTTTTTACCAATGGTTTGTGCATTATCAAAATGCACCAATGCCGAAAGTGCATCTACGGGCTGTGCGTTCAATAAGATATCAACGCGAACCAGTTTGGACACCCGCATTCCTATTGGGGTATAGTCAAAAGAGGCATACCCTTTGGAAACGGTTTTTAATCGGTCATAGAAATCAAAAACGATTTCTGCCAAGGGCATATCAAAAGTCAATTCAACCCGCTCGGTGGTCAGATAGGTTTGGTTTGTAATTTGCCCCCTTTTGTCAATACAGAGCGACATGACATTGCCCACAAAGTCTGATTTGGTGATGATGGTTGCTTTGATATAGGGTTCTTCAACCCTATCCAATGTTGATGGATCGGGCAAATCTGACGGGTTATTTACAATAATATGGTCATTGGTGTTCTTGGTGGTAAACGCATGATAACTAACGTTGGGTACGGTTGTTATCACGGTCATATTAAATTCACGCTCAAGACGTTCTTGAACAATTTCCATGTGCAGCATACCAAGAAAGCCACATCGAAAACCAAAGCCCAAAGCCGCACTGCTTTCAGGGGTAAAAACCAAGGAAGCATCATTTAACTGAAGCTTCTCCATAGAGGAGCGCAATTCCTCAAAATCTTCGGTATCCACAGGATAAATTCCCGCGAAAACCATGGGCTTAACATCTTCAAACCCTTCTATTGCCGATTCAGCAGGGGTATCGTTAAGGGTTATGGTGTCTCCAACCTTGACCTCTCGGGCATCTTTAATGCCCGTAATGAGATAACCAACATCGCCGGTTTTAATAATGGGCTTGGGGTGCTGAACTAATTTAAGGGTGCCAATTTCGTCGGCAAAATAACTTTTGCCAGTGGCCATGAATTTAATTTTCTGCCCCTTTTTTATTTCACCGTTAAGTACCCGAAAGTATGTTTCAACACCCCGAAATGGATTGTAAACCGAATCAAAAACCAAGGCCTGTAAAGGGGAGTCGCTAGACCCTTCTGGAGCAGGCACCCTTTCGATGACGGCCTTTAGTATTTCTTCGATTCCAACACCGGTTTTAGCACTTGCGGGAATCACCTCTTCAGGCGCGCACCCAAGCAAATCAACAATATCATCGGTAACCTCCTCAGGATTGGCGCTAGGCAAATCCACCTTGTTGAGAACGGGTATAATTTCAAGGTCGTTCTCAAGGGCCAAATATAAATTAGAAATGGTCTGCGCTTGAACACTCTGCGCGGCATCAACGACCAACAACGCTCCTTCGCAAGCTGCTATTGAGCGCGAAACCTCATATGAAAAATCAACATGTCCAGGAGTATCAATCAAGTTCAGTACATAGGTCTCCCCCTCATATTGATATTCCATCTGAATCGCATGACTCTTGATGGTAATACCCCGCTCACGCTCAAGATCCATATTGTCAAGCAACTGGTCTTGTTTTTCGCGTTCGGTAACCGAACCGGTAAAGTCCAACAAGCGGTCTGCCAAGGTGCTTTTGCCGTGGTCAATGTGGGCAATAATGCAAAAGTTTCTGATGTTTTTCATAACAGTTTGCAAATATACTCCTTTTAGGAAGTGGCATCTGTGTTTTCGATGAACAAACGAGGCCCTCAGAATAAATTTAGTAGCTTTGAGATACAACCCAAACACTGAATGAAGAACTTACCACGCTGCATTTTTATAATCTTGCTGCTTGCTGAAAACATTTCTGCCCAGACATTTGAAATTCGAGGGAAGGTGGTGAACGATTCCAATATCGAGATTCCTTTTTCCAATATTTTACTCTTAAATGCGGCAGATTCGACTTTTGTGAAAGGAACTTCTGCAGATGACAACGGGGTGTTTGTGCTTTCAGAAATCACACCTGACCTTTATTTGCTGCAAGCAAGCTATGTCGGAAGGGCTTCTAAGCCATTGGCCTTGGATGTCAAAACCGATATTTCTTTAGGGGCGCTAATCATCCCGGAACAATTGGAGAAACTTGACGAGGTGGTGGTGACTGCAAAAAGGCCCACCTTGGTTAGGGAACCCGACAAATTGGTTTTTAATGTTGAGAACACCGTGGTCTCCCAAGGAAATTCATGGGATATTTTGAGAAGCACCCCAGGGGTAATCGTTAACAGCGAAAGCCTTCAAATAAAAGGGCAATCGGCAACCGTGTATCTGAATGATCGAAAAATGCAGCTATCCAGCCAAGAGGTTAGGGATTTGTTGGAAGGCTTGTCAGGCTCTGCCATTAAATCAGTTGAGGTCATAGCCAATCCGCCAGCACGCTATGATGCCGAAGGCGGCCCAATATTAAATATTGTGACCACAAGAAATGTGGCAGCGGGATACAAAGGCAGCATCAATTCAAATTATACACAGGCCATCTTTCCAAAATATAGCTTTGGAACAAGCCATTACTTTAAGACCGAGAAGTTTAACGTTTTTGCGAATTATAGCTTCAACCCCAAAAAAGAGCTCAGAAAGACCAGAAAAGGAATCAATTTTATCGATCAAAATGACGCCATTTTTTCGAGTTGGGAAACAGATATCGAAGAAACGAAACGGATTAAATCACATGTTGCCACAGCCATTGTAGATTATACGTTTGATGACCGCAATAGTTTGAATTTTACATCTACCATAGGGTTTAATCCGAACCAAGATTGGCAAAGCGGTCTGTCGACAGTCATCAACAACGCTCAAAATCAGCTTGACTCCACTTTTGTAACTCGAAATAACATAACTGTTGACAACCAAAACCTGGCCTTTGACCTATCGTATGTACACAATTTCAAGAAACCCGGCGCAAGCTTATCGATAAATGGGCATTACACCGATTTCGATGAAAACTTTTTACAAACCATACAATCCCGATATTTTGATGAAAACGAATCCTTTTTAAGAGACTTTGGTTTCACTACAGATTCGGATCAGAGCATTCAAATTTTTACGGGACAGTTAGATTATTCAACGCCATTGGGAAGTACTTCTTTCGAATCTGGCGCCAAATACACATCCATTTCCTCGGAAAGTGCCATCGACTATTTCAATTTTACGGGATCGAGCCCTACAGTTGACGCCTCGCTTTCCGATGATTTTCTTTATGATGAACAGGTGTTCGCCGCTTACGCCAGTCTAGTGAAGAACTGGGAAAAATGGTCGGTGAAACTCGGGGTCAGAGGAGAGCTGACGGACGCCCAAGGAACTTCGCTTACCTTAAACACCACCAGAAACCAAGACTTTTTTGAGGCCTTTCCTTCGCTTTACCTGACCTATTCGCCCTCAGAAAAACACAGCTTTACCTTTGATTACGGACGTCGGATTGAAAGGCCTCGATACAATGATTTAAACCCCTTTAGAAATTTCTACAATGAAAACGATTTTGAAGAGGGAAACCTCGGATTAAGACCCTTCTTCTCCAATAATTTTAACATCAATTACGCCTTAAATGGCGAGTTTTTTATCGATGTCTATTACAGGGATAACGGAGCTTATATAAACGACCTTGTCTTTCAGGACAATGACGCCCTGACACTGCGGCAATTAAAGCAAAATGTGGCTAGAAGCACTTCCTATGGTTTGGACTTTACCTTTATCAAAAACATCGTAGACCCATGGAACGTGTTCGCCTACGTTTCGTTTTTCCATGAGGATGAAACCTTTTTGGCTGTGGAAAGCGGCAATCAAGAATTTACCAACGAGGTTAATGGGGTATATGCCTATTGGGCGAATTACCTTACTCTGTCAAAGGACGGAACTTTCACGGGCGAAGCCTCGATAACCTATATATCAGGGTTTTTATTCGGCTCATACGTTTCCAATGAGCAATTAGCCCTGAATTTAGGTCTTAGAAAATCATTGTGGAACAATAGGGCCGTTGTTTCTGTTGCCGCAGAAGACTTGCTTTATCAGTACCTGCCCACCTATACTTCGCGCTACTTGAACCAAGACAATTTTTATCGTAGAAGGCCCGAGACACAGTTTGTTCGATTCGGGTTTACCTACAACTTTGGCAACTTCAGATTGGAAGACAATCAAAGAAGCATTGACAAAAAAGAACGAGACCGTTTGGGCGACAACTAGAAAATCAATCGACCCACTCAGCGATGAACAGATTCGTGTCTCTGTTGCCTCCGTTATTTCGGTTGCTTGAAAACGCGAGGAATTTTCCATTATTGGAAAACACCGGGAACGCATCAAATGTTTCGCCATGCGTTACCCGTTCTAAATTTTTCCCATCAATATCAATAAGATATAGATTAAAGGGAAACCCACGCTCCGCCTCAAAATTGCTTGAAAACAACACTTTTTCACCTGATGGATGAAAAAACGGGCACCAATTGGCATTGCCTAAAAAGGTGAGTTGCCTCAAATCTGACCCATCAGCATTACAGATGAACAACTCCATTTCTGTTGGCTGAACCAATCCTTGACGTAACAAATCTTTATATTCCTTAATTTCTTCTTCGGTCTTTGGCCGAGATGCCCTGAAAATTAGTTTTGTGCCATCAGGAGAAAAGAAGGCGCCCCCATCATAACCCAGTTCATTGGTTATTTGCTTGACATTTGACCCATCCAAATCCATGGTATATAATTCAAGATCGCCACTACGATCAGATGTGAATACTATTTTATCACCTTTTGGCGACACGGTGGCTTCTGCATCGTAGCCAGGCTCATCGGTTAGCTGCTGCACAATGTTACCTTCTAAGTCTGCCACAAAAATGTCAAAGGTATCATACACGGGCCAGACGTATTTTCCATTTTTGCGCAAGGGCACTTCGGGGCACTCCTTATCTGCCAAATGGGTAGAACCGTATAAGATATGTTTGTTGTCTGGCATAAAATAAGAACAGGTGGTACGCCCCATTCCAGTGCTGACCATTGGAGGTTTTTTTGTCTCGAAGATGGCTCCGCGATCCATAGTGAAAATCTGATCGCAGCCCACCCCCCAGTCTCCAAAGTTGGATTGAAACACCAGCATTTCATCATCAAAACTCCAGTACGCTTCAGCATTATCACCCCCGAAGGTCACCTGACGTAGGTTCTTAAAATGTTTTTCCTCGGCGTATACCAATGGGATACTATCTTTGACCTGTGGTTCAACGACAGTTGTTTTTGACTGCTGTTTACAGGCTACTAGCGAAAGCAGAAGTAAGAAGGTGGCTGTTCGGAACATAAAGATTTTTAATTTTGAACAAAAATAACCAAGATGCGCAAACTATTCTTTGTCCTTATCCTATCTATAATTGCCGGGTCATGTAAAACGGAAACAAAAGCGCCTATTTCAATCTATGACACTGTGACTTTTTTGGCTTCAGACTCACTGAAGGGACGCGCCACAGGCTCGACGGACGAATTGGCAAGCGCCACCTATTTAGCTCAAAAACTGGAAGACCTGGGTTATGGTCCTCGGGGCGAAAACGGCAGCTATTTTCAGACCTTTACCTTTAAGACAAAAATAGACCCCCACACTGAAATCACCTATATAGAGGCGGGCGATAGCACCACAACGGGAACAAATGTTGCCGGTTTTTTTGATAATGGAACTGATAAAACCATAATTCTTGGGGCACATTACGATCATTTGGGCATGGGCGGACAGGGTTCGTTGCACCGGGGAGAGCCGGCCATTCACAATGGTGCCGATGACAATGCAAGTGGGGTGGCAGCCATATTGAAACTGGCCGAAACCCTAAAAGATAGTCTGGAGCAATCCAATGTACTCGTCCTGTTTTTTTCGGGGGAAGAATTGGGCCTGTTGGGATCCAATTACTTTGTGAAAAACCCCACGATAAACTTAGATCAGGCCCATTTCATGGTCAACCTTGATATGGTAGGCCGACTAAGGGACGAACGAACACTTTCTATAAGCGGGGTGGGCACATCACCAATATTCAATCAAACCCTTAATGCGAACAATGCTGATTTTAAGTTGGTTTTAAAAGAAAGTGGTGTTGGCCCTTCTGACCACACTTCCTTTTACCTTCAAGACATCCCGGTGTTGCATTTCTTTACTGGGCAGCATGAAGACTACCACAAACCTTCTGATGATTCCGAAAAACTGAACTACGAAGGCATTCAAGACATCGTCAACTATCTTACCGATTTATGCATCGATTTGGATGATAATGCCCCGTTGACTTTTAAGAAAACCAAGAATGAGAGTGAAGAGGTGCCCCGATTTAAAGTCGCTTTGGGGGTGATTCCAGATTATCTTTTTGATGGAAAAGGAATGCGCATTGACGGGGTTAGTGAGAACAAACCCGCTCAAATGGCCGCCCTTAAGAAAGGAGATGTGGTGATTAAGTTGGGTGACAGTACCATTGTCGACATGATGAGTTATATGCGGGCACTCTCGTCTTTTGAGGAGGGTGACCAAACCCAAGTCACCGTTGACCGCGACGGAAAAAAAATCACAAAAACGATACAGTTTTAGCCGTAAGGGCTTCATTTATAATCTCTTGCAAATTTGATGTAACTTTGCCATCCCAAAAAGAAAAGCGTGCCCAAGATAGCCGATATACAACTGCCTGATTTTCCATTGCTATTGGCGCCCATGGAAGATGTTAGCGACCCTCCGTTTCGCAAATTGTGCAAAGAGCAGGGCGCCGATGTGGTATATACCGAATTTATCTCTTCGGAAGGACTCATTCGCGATGCGGCTAAAAGTGTTATCAAGCTCGATATTTATGAAAAGGAGCGCCCTGTTGGCATTCAAATTTTTGGCGCAGAAATGGAGTCGATGTTGCAGGCAATAGACATTGTTGAAAAATCGGGCCCTGACATTATTGATATAAACTTTGGTTGTCCGGTCAAGAAAGTGGTTTGTAAAAACGCTGGTGCGGGAATTCTTCGCGACATCCCTTTAATGGTTAAGCTGACCGAAGCCATGGTTAAACGCACCAAACTACCAGTAACCGTAAAAACACGATTGGGCTGGGACAACAACTCGATTCAAATTGTTGAGGTCGCCGAGCGCCTTCAAGATGTTGGGATTCAGGCTATTTCGATACACGGCAGAACACGCGTTCAGATGTACAAGGGAGAGGCAGATTGGAAGCCCATTGCAGCTGTAAAGAATAACCCAAGAATGCATATTCCGGTTTTTGGCAACGGTGATGTTGACTCACCCGAAGCAGCGGTTCGCATGCGCGACGACTATGGATTGGACGGGGCCATGATTGGACGGGCAAGTATTGGCAACCCCTGGTTTTTTAATCAGGTCAAACATTACTTCAAAACCGGCGAGCACCTGCCGTCACCGTCAATGGAAGAACGTGTTGAGGCCGCACGGCGTCATTTGCAAATGGCGATTGATTGGAAGGGTGAAAAATTAGGGGTCTTCGAGACACGAAGACACTATACCAATTATTTTAAAGGAATACCCCACTTCAAAGAATACCGTATGAAAATGGTTACTAGCGATGGGGCGCCAGCCGTTTTTGCAGCCTTTGATGAGGTGCTTGAAAAATTTGGAGACTTCCAGTTTGCTTAAGCAGAAACGAGGCTTTTGGTAATTCTGCTGCTCGAGATTTTCGCAGAAATGAATCCCAAAACCAAAATAGTCGCAAAAACTAGAGCAACATTGATGAATTTAAACTCAACAGGATACGCCAAGGAAGGTGTAATTCGCAACCAACTAAAAGCGAGCTGAGATCCAATCAAAAGCCCCCCCAGCAAAACCCCAATGAATCCCCCCAACGCCGTCAACAACACCCCCTGTTTGAAATAAATACTGCGCAATTCACTGATTGTTGCTCCTAGGGCATATAGGGTTTTTGAATTCTGTTGTTTGTCCAAAATCATCATGATAATGGCGCCGACAACATTAAAAAGCGCAATGATTAGGACCAAGGTAAAAATCAAATAGGTGGCGACATTTTCAGTGTTGAGCATTCGGTGCAGGGTGCTGTTTAATTCCCTTCTCGTGAGTACAAGGGCCTTATTGCCTAAAACCGTTTTTATATTGGCTCTAGTGTTTTCGAGTGAAGCATCGGTTTTGAGCTTAAAGTTAACGCCCGAAACCATGGTACTGTCTTTCTCCAATAAGTCCTGCACCAAATCCAATTGCGTAATGATATATTTTTTGTCCAAATTGTCCTCGATAGCGTACACTCCGCTAAGCACTAATGCCAAATCATTATAGGGCTTGTCCAAGGATTGGGGCGAAAAGGAACCCTTGCCTGGTTTTGGGGCCAATACCATAATTGGATTTCGATAGTTGTTGATAGGCGCCCCAAGCGTGTTGTATATGCCAATGCCAAGGACCGCATTATGCTCTGTTACCCCCCAATTTCCAAAATAGATTGTACTGTCTACACCCGTAACAAGCTGATAATTATCATCAACTCCCTTAATGCTGGCCAGCACTCCTTTTTCACGGAAGGTAAGGTAGACCCGCTCTTCCAATTCTCGTGAAAAACTGTCTACGCCCTCAAGCGCTCCCAATTTTACAAGCTCTTCCTCGCTTAAGGTATAAACCTTTCCCGAAGCGGGAACAGCTTTTAAGTCGGGATCAAAACTGTTGGTAAATTGGAGACTGAAAGTTTTTAAACCAGCAAAAGCAGAGAGCACAATAAACAAAGCTGCTGATCCAATTACGATCACCAAAAATGTAATAAAATTGATAATGTTCACAGCATTTTGGCTGCTCTTTGAACGCAAATAGCGTTTGGCGATGTAGAATGGAAAATTCAAGATTATTTCTTCTTTCGTTTTTCCAGCAAATCTCGATTTTGAATAGGGTTTTCCTCGCCTTTCAAAGATTTTTCTATCCCATCAATGTATTCAAGCGAATCGTCCAAGTAAAAGATTAATTCAGGCACCCGACGCATTTGATGGCGCGTTCTTTGGGCAAGTTCATGTTTGATCAAGGGTTCATTGGACTGGATGCCCTTCACCAACTCATTGCCTTTGTCAGACGGAAAAATACTTAAGTAAACCTTGGCAATAGAAAGGTCTGTGGTCACATATACTTTGGAAACACTGATAAGCACCCCGCGCATACCGCCATCAGTTGCGGCACGTTGAAGAATCTCAGCCAAGTCTTGCTGAATGATTCCCGCTATTTTTCGTTGTCGTTGCGTCTCCATGACTGCAAAAATAGTGTAATAATTAATGCTATCTTAGAACCATGATGCAGAAGATCGAGCACATAGGTATTGCGGTTAAGAATCTGGAAAAGGCCAACCCTCTTTTTGAAAAACTACTGGGCACGCCATGTTATAAAATGGAAGAAGTTGTTAGTGAGGGCGTAAAAACCGCATTTTTTAAAAACGGCCCCAACAAAATTGAACTCCTCGAGGCTACCTCCGACAATAGCCCTATTGCCAAGTTTATCAACAAAAAGGGTGAGGGGGTACATCATATTGCATTTGCCGTTGATAACCTCGAAGAAGAAATCGAACGTTTGGAAGGGGAGGGCTTTACCATTTTACCAGGCTTTCCTAAGCAAGGTGCCGACAACAAAATGGTTGCATTCCTGCATCCCAAAGCGACACATGGCACCCTTGTAGAACTTTGTCAAGATATTGGTACAATTGAAAATAAAACTTAATTTTGCTGCCCAATTATTGGTCCTATAGCTCAGCTGGTTAGAGCACTTGACTCATAATCAAGGGGTCCCTGGTTCGAGCCCAGGTGGGACCACATCAAGCAAAAACCCGCACTTTAAGTGCGGGTTTTTTGTTCCTTGAATTCAGAAATTCCTTCTAACCAACATTTTAGCCCTGGTTGCTAATCCAAAACCCCACTTGGCTAGAACCCAATTTTTAATTTAACAAGGAAGGTTTAGCTTGAAGAAAAGCTAACTATTATGAAAACGATTCTTTTATTGGCCAATGCCATCTACGTATTCAACCTTTCCCCGTTACATGCACATCAAGAATTTGCCACATATCAACTAAGGGCTACAGATCACCACGAAAGGGGCGTCCACGGCAATTGTTCCAATATGCGTCCTAAGACAATTGAAGACTTAAGGGACGGGGTGGTCATTGACGCCTATGATTTTGTTGACGGCGAAGAAAAAGCCTTGGGTTTGTTGGGGTTTTTTAATGTTGATATCAAAAAACATGAGCGCATCACCGTCATCGAATATTTGCAAAAGGGGTCTTCGCCTTGCAACAATGACAACAAGATCTATGGTATTGGCGCACGATTAATGATGCGTGTAACCAGCCACAAAAGAAATGCACGCCTTGACACGCCACAGCAAATAACGGCAAGTGTTATTTTTGGAAAGGCCACCGTACGATTTAGCATGCATACCTTCGGTATAACGGGCCCAGGAGTTGCCCATTTAAACCGTGTTGGTTCAATAACAGAAAACACCTATTCCAGTTTTATTTCAGGAATTTCAGATTTATTGGCCGAGGCCTATGAAGGTAGTAAGCAGTATGTGATTTCACCACAACTGTTAGAGAAAAAGTAAAATCTAGTTTGTTCCCCTAAAGCTTGGCCAGGCTGCTGTCAATGTCTGGTAATAGTTCAACAACTTTTTCGGCCATTTCTTTTTTGATGTCATCCGAGTAGGCGGTATATGCCGAAATACTAACGATAAAAAGGCCTATCAGCGCGCACACAATGATGATTCGAAGGTTCAGTTGGTTATTGGAAGTGTTCATTTCTAGTTGGTTACAACTACAAGATACGCAAAATTTTGAAAGCCTTAACAATATTTTAAGATAACGATGGCCGCAGGAAGGGGTAAAAAAGTGGTTTATGGCGGATTGGCCATTGCCTAAAATGAAGTATCTTTATTTAAATTAACAATAAAAAACCCACTTTTTAACAACATAATTCCCAATTGAATACCAAAAAAGCCTTCCCTTTTAAACTTGTCGATAATCCTTTTCCGCTCGTTATAGTTGACTCGACGCTCACGATTCAAGAATGCTCAGTCGAAACCTTAGCTTTTTTTGAAATAGATGATTCAGCACAGCCGATGCATCTCAAGGAGTTGATCGGGGAATCCTATAAAATCTTTCTTGAAAGTACGGAAAACAAGAAAAAACAGATTGAAACAATCTCCATTTTTTCTAAAACCGAGAAACAGCGATGGATAAGAACAGCATGTTATCCTGATATAACCAACAGTCATTTTCATATCTATTTTGATGACGTCAGCGACGAAATAAGTCAATATGAACTTTCAATGCGCGCCAAACGCATCGCCAAAATTGGTAGCTGGAAAGTAGATTTGGTCAAGAACACCCTTATTTGGTCAGATATTACCCGTGAGATACATGAGGTACCCAATGATTTTGTACCCGATCTAAAAATGGCCATCAATTTTTATAAAGAGGGGAAGCATCGAGACAAAATAAACAATGCGGTGTCAGCCTGTATGGAAATGGCAAAACCGTTTGATCTAGAGCTTATTATTGTGACCGCCAAAGGAAGGGAAAAATGGGTGCGGGCCATAGGTGAAGCTGAGGTAATCCAAGGCGAAGTATGTGGATTTCAAGGCGTGTTTCAAGACATTGATAAGATCAAACGGGAACAATTGCGGTATGAGATCCTGAACAACCGAATGCGAGCGGCCATTGAGGGTGCAAATATTGGCATTTGGGACTGGGATATCGAAAAGAACGACCTTATTTGGGACGAAAACATGTTCACGATTTTTGGTATTGATGAGAGCCAGTTTAAGGCAGCTTACGAGGCATGGGAATCTGTGGTTCATCCTGATGACAAAGAAAATGCTGTTGAGGAAGTTCAAATGGCTTTAGACGGGATAAAAGAATTTGATACAGAGTTTAGGGCCATCAAAGGATGCGGGTCTATCGCTTACATTTTGGGGCGCGCAATCGTCTTTCGCGATGAGGAAGGAAACCCATTGCGTATGGTAGGCATCAATCAAGATGTTACCAAGGCACGTATAAAAGACATTAGGGCACGAAGGTTACTTGAGGTTATGGAAAAGCAAAATGTAAAACTCACCAATTTTGCCCACGTTGTTTCACATAACATTCGCTCGAGCTCGTCCAATATTTCGATGCTTTCGGGCATGTTGCTCGACAACACGTCAAATGACCGTACGCTTGAGTTCATAGAAATGATCAACAAATCAGCCGAAAAATTGGAAGAGACGATTTCAGACCTCAACGAAATCGTAAAAATACAAACCACGGATTCTCTTGATTTATATCAAATTGAAGTCCGGTCAGTTCTTGAAAGTGTTATTGAAAGCATCAATGCCCTGGTTGTAGAATCCAAGGCCGAAATCCGAATTGATATTGATCGCTCTTTAAGGGTATGGGGCATCAAACCATATTTGACAAGTATATTTTTAAACCTCCTGACCAACAGTATCAAGTACCGCTCTCCCGATCGAAAGCTGTTGGTTAACATTGGTGTTGAACATTCTGATAATCAAACGGTCATCGCATTCAATGATAACGGGATCGGCATTGATTTAAAGAAGAACGGCCAACACCTTTTTGGTATGTACAAAACCTTCCATAGCAACAAAGACGCCAAGGGAATAGGACTTTACATTGCCAACAATCAAATGGAAGCTTTAGATGGAAGAATTGAAGTCAAAAGTAGCGTTGGCCAAGGAAGCACCTTTTATCTTCATTTTAAAAAATAATGTCAAGTACGATGGAGACAAAAAAGCTTTTTTTGGTTGACAATGATGATATCTTTTGTTTTGCTGCCGAGGTATTGATTAAATCGCGAAACCTGGCCCATGAGGTGGCTCGTTTTGAAAACGGCCTTGAGGCGCTCAATGCCTTAAAAACCCTAGTCGATAGCCCTGACGAATTGCCTGCGATACTCCTTTTAGACCTTAATATGCCCATCATGTCGGGATGGGAATTTCTTGATGAAATTAAAACCGGACCTGAAATCTTTACAAAGAAAATTGCGATTTATATTTTGACCTCTTCAATTGCCCCAGAAGACGTAACAAAATCAAAAGACTACCCTTTTTTAGAAGGCTATATTACAAAGCCCTTAACTGTTGAAGATATAGATCGGGTGAGCGCAAAGTAACATTCGGTCACCTTGAAAGTATGGCTACGGCCCCAATAGCCGTTACGACAATCACAAAACGCCGGTATTGCTTCTCGTTAATGATACGTACGAGATAAACCCCCAGAACCATTCCGAAGAATATGGCCGGCAGCAGTTTTAAATCAATGAGCAACGATTCTTTGTTAATGGTCTTCCAAATAAAAATGTGAAAAGGAAGCTTAAAGGCATTGGTGATCAAAAACAACCAAGCAGCGGTGCCAACGAACTCATTTTTTGGAAGTCGCATGGCCAAGAAAAAGATGTTTGTAAAGGCGCCGGCCAAATTACCGATCATTGTTGTAATGCCCGCCACGATACCGACCCCACTGGCAAAGGTCCAATGGGTGGGTACCTTTTGGCCCTTCCTTTTGTCCCAATAAATAAGCGCCGCAAGACTTATGAAAATGACAATTACCATGCCCACCTTAAACTGAGCCTCGGGCAAATCAGCACCCACAGCAGTGCCGATCAGAATGCCCAGAACCATCCAGGGCAAAAATTGCCATATGTATTTCCACTGAGCATGCCGGTTATAGTAGATTACGGCGAAGATGTCACCTACCAATAAGAGGGGCATTAGAATACCCGTGGAGTCCCTAGCCCCAAATGCCAGTGCCAGCAAAGTCACATTGAATATGGAAAGCCCCTTTAATCCCGCTTTTGAGTTCCCCAACAAAAAAATGGCAGTATAGGCCAGCGCCCAACCCATTGCGGTAATTTCATTCATACTTGAAATTCTGTGATACAGCTCATTAATGTCGTAAAAATAACAGTTAATGCCTTATATTTAATGATTCAACCAAAACCAAATTATGGATATCCAAACCCTCGACTACGTCATAATTTTTGGCTTTTTTGCCCTGGTACTGGGCATCGGAGTCTACGTATCCAAACAATCGGGTAAGAACACAGCTGAGTATTTTTTATCGGGCCGGAGCATGCCCTGGTGGCTTCTGGGCTTTTCAATGGTGGCCACTACATTTTCAACGGATACACCCAATCTGGTGACTGATTTTGTGCGAACCGATGGGGTATCGGGCAACTGGGGCTGGTGGGTCTTTTTGTTGACAGGCTTGCTAACAGTTTTCGTGTATGCCAAACTTTGGAGAAAGTCAAATGTCGCTACCGACATGGAATTCTATGAACTTCGGTACGGAGGGAAGCCTGCAGCATTCCTCAGAGGCTTCCGATCAATTTATCTAGGCATAATTTTTAATGTCATGGCCATGTCAGCGGTAACCTTGGCCGCCATTAAAATTGGTCAGGTGATGTTGGGGTTGAGTCCGATTCAAACAGTTTTGATAGCAGGAAGTATCACCATGGTATTTAGCGCCATCGGTGGATTTAGAGGGGTGGTCTATACAGATTTTGTTCTGTTCTTTTTGGCGATTATTGGTGCCATCGGGGCGGCCGTATATTTGGTCAATATGCCTGAGGTTGGCGGACTTTCAAAGATTTTGGAAAATGAATTGGTTCAAAGCAAAATGTCAATTCTGCCTGACTTTTCAAACACTGAAGCCCTGATTACGGTTTTGATTGTTCCTTTGGCGGTCCAATGGTGGAGCGCTTGGTACCCTGGTGGTGAACCAGGGGGTGGAGGGTATATTGCTCAACGAATGTTGGCCGCAAAGAATGAAAATCACGCCGTTGGAGCCACCTTTTTCTTTAATATTTTACATTATGCGTTACGGCCTTGGCCCTGGATTTTGGTAGCCTTGGCATCCTTGGTTGTTTTTCCAGACCTGGAAAGTATCCGGCAGGCATTTCCTAATATCGAAGACAGTAAGTTGGGTCATGATTTGGCCTATTCGGCAATGCTGACCAAACTGCCTTCTGGCCTCTTGGGGATCGTTTTGGCCTCTTTGGGAGCAGCTTATATGTCGACAATTTCGACACACCTGAACTGGGGCTCTTCGTACGTGGTCAATGATTTTTACAAACAGCAGATCAATAAAAATGCCTCTGAAAAAGAATTGGTAAATGTAGGCCGGATAACAACAGTGGTATTAATGATATTGAGCGCCTTGTTTGCCTTGGCACTGACCAACGCCGTTCAGTTGTTCGATATCATCATTATGTTTGGGGCCGGTACTGGACTTATTTTTATTCTTCGATGGTTTTGGTGGCGGATCAATGCATGGAGTGAAATTGTGGCCATGTTTTTCTCAGGAATCGTTTCCATTCTTTTTTGGCAATTTGAAGAGCAGCTATTCCTCGCTGATGGGGCACCTTTCCCAGCATGGAGTAAGTTTATCTTGGTTGTTTTGCTCACCACAATAGTTTGGTTGGCGGTAACCTACCTTACCAAACCAGAATCGAATGAAACCCTTTATGCCTTCTATAAAAAAACCCAACCTGGGGGTCCTGGGTGGAAGAAAATTGTAGCCAGTGCCCAATCAGAAAATGTTGATATCATTGCAGGTAGCGCAAAATGGTCAGTTCCTTCAGGAATTAAGGCCATGTTGCTTGGCTGTGTTTTGGTATATAGCTGTCTCTTTGCTACGGGGAACTGGATTTACGGCAACTACAGCCTTGCCGCCGGACTTACACTATTGGCATTGGTTTCGGCGGTTATTTTACAACGGGTTTGGCAAAAAATGAAAGACATTTTCTAATGAAGGACAGAATTTTATCAGTAGATATATTTAGAGGCATGACCATTGTCTTAATGATTTTGGTCAACACCCCAGGAACGTGGTCAGCGGTTTACGCTCCGCTATTGCATGCGAAGTGGCATGGGTATACGCCAACAGATTTGGTCTTCCCATTCTTCTTGTTCATTGTGGGCACCTCGATTGTTTTTGCCTATAAAAACAAAACGTTAGAAGCTTCAGTATATAAAAAAATCACCATTAGAAGCCTTAAGCTGATAGGATTGGGCTTGTTCTTGGGAGCTTTTACCATTTCCTTTCCTTTTATCAAGGAGTTTGCCGAAATACGTTTTCCGGGAGTATTGCAGCGAATAGGGGTTGTTTTCTTTTTTGCTTCCATACTCTTTTTGAACTTGGATTGGAAAAAATTAATTGCGGTTGCCGCTATACTATTGGTGGGCTATTGGCTGCTCATGGTTTTTGTGCCCGTCGAGGGGGTGGCCTCCACCTTGGAACGCGCACCCAACAATCTGGCCAATTGGCTTGATGTTCAAGTTTTTGGTTCACATAATTACAAACCAGATTACGACCCAGAAGGCTTATTGAGCACCATCCCATCCATTGTAAGTTCTCTTTTGGGGATATTCACAGGCTTGATTTTAGTATCTAAGCAAGCGAAAAAAGTGACCCTGCTTTTTGGTATTGGCGGGTCAATGTTGTTGGTGGGCCATTTATGGGATTTGTTTTTCCCTATCAACAAAGCCCTTTGGACAAGTAGTTTCGTCTTGGTCACCGCAGGCTGGGCCAATATTGTTTTGGCTTTGATCTATTACCTGACCGATGTAAAAAAGATAAGGTTTGGAAGTATTTTTAGGTACGCTGGGGCCAACGCAATTGTTGTCTATTTTTTATCCAGCTTTATTAGTAAGCTATTCTACCTCATCAAAATAGATGAAGAGACCTCCTTGCATGGTTGGCTTTTTGAAAAAATCTATGTGCACGATTTTTTATCCTTGCAAATGAGCTCACTCTTGTATGGGCTCAGTGTTGTGGCTTTTTACTGCATCTTGGCACAGGTGCTGTACAAACGGAAGATTTTCATAAAGGTATAAGGCATTACCGGTTCTGCATGAACCGGGCCACATACTTGCCAATGACGTCAAACTCCAAATTTACAAGGCTTCCCTCTTGGTATGACTTGAATCTTGTGTGCTCGTAGGTATAAGGAATTATTGCTACTGAAAAAGAGTCTTTTTTCGAATCAACAACGGTTAGGCTTACGCCGTCGATGGTGATTGAGCCCTTTTCAATTGTGACATTGTTTTTTGAGGCGTCATAAGTGAACGTAAAGAACCAGCTGCCATCCCTTTCTTCTATTTTGGTGCAGGCGGCAACTTGATCCACATGCCCTTGAACCAAATGTCCATCAAGGCGGTTCCCAAGAATCATGGCGCGCTCAAGATTGACGGCATCACCCACTTTTAGCAAACCTAAGGCTGATTTTTCCAAAGTCTCTTGAATCGCGGTAACGGTATAAACCAAACCATTAAGTTCAACTACAGTCAAGCAAACGCCATTGTGTGAAACACTTTGGTCAATTTTAAGCTCAGAAGTAATGGGTGAAGAAACGCTTATATGCAGGTTTTCACCTTCTTTTTTTAAATCAACCACTTCTCCCAAAGTCTCTATAATGCCTGTGAACATGTATGTTTTATTGAGTAATTTTGCAAGGTAAAAATAAGCATCACCAATTGATTTTATGAAGGACAAGGGCAAAATTAAGCTTGGCATATCGATCGGAGACCCTAATGGCATCGGCTGTGAGGTCGCCCTTAAAACCTTTCAGGATGCCCGCATGTTGGAGTTTTGTACGCCCATTTTATTTGCTTCAAACAAAAGTATTTCATTTCAAAAGAGCCATTTAAAAATAGATCTTGGATTCAACGGGGTCAAAAGCGCAACACAGGCCATTGAAGGGAAAATAAATGTGGTGAATGTCTGGAATGAAGGCCCGAAAACAACATTTGGCACATCGAGTACCGAGGGAGGTGAGTATGCTATAAAATCGCTAAAAGCGGCCGTTTCATCCTTAAAGAGGGGAGAGATCGATGTTTTGGTCACGGCACCGATCAATAAAAACAACATCCAATCGGATCAATTTAATTTTCCCGGACATACAGATTATTTGGCCAAAGAACTCCAAGGGAAAAGTTTAATGTTGATGGTTTCCGGAAGTTTGCGGGTGGGTTTGTTAACAGACCATATTGCAGTGAAAGAGGTGGCAGAAAGCATAACTCCAAAACTAATCGAAGAAAAGGTGACGACCTTAATAGAATCATTAAAGGTTGATTTTGGTGTCCGAAAACCCAAAATAGCCTTAATGGGAATCAATCCACATAGCGGAGACAACGGTACCATTGGTGAAGAAGATGAAAAAATAATGAAACCGGCCATTAAAAAATTGTTTGACTCGGGTCATTTGGTTTTTGGTCCCTATGCCGCTGACGGTTTTTTTGGTTCAGATGCCTTTAACAACTTTGACGCCATTCTTGCAGCGTACCATGACCAAGGTTTAATTCCCTTTAAAACACTGTCCTTTGGCAAAGGGGTTAATTTTACCGCAGGATTGGCGAAGGTTAGAACCTCTCCCGACCACGGCACTGCCTTTGAAATTGCAGGCAAGGGGGTGGCAGACGAGGGCTCATTTAAGGAGGCTGTATTCATGGCCATCCAGGTTTATAGAAACAGATTAGACCACAGCAAAATAGCTGCCAATCCATTAAAATCGCAAAAAGCAAAGAAATCAGCATAAAAAGGCAATAAACATTGGGCTTTTCCAAATAAATAGTATCTTTGCCCCCGCTCAAGCGCCAACCTCCAGATTCAATCTGGAAAAACACAAACCTTAGGGATAGTAAGATGGGAACAAAGGAGTTTACGATTCCTTTTTCAGGTTTAAAACTGGGGAATCACAGGTTTGAGTACAAAGTTGACAATACGTTCTTTGAATCTTTTGATTATAATGAGTTTAATGGGGCTGAGATCCATGTTGAAGCTGGTTTAAACAAGACCAGCACAATGCTGGAGCTAGACTTGAATGCCAAGGGATCGGTTAATGTTGATTGCGACCTCACAGGGGAACCTTTTGACCAAGATATTGACGGTGCCCTGCAATTGGTCATAAAGTTTGGTGAAGCCTACAACGATGAAGATGACGAAATATTGATTTTACCCCACGGGGAACATCAGGTAGATATTTCGCAATATGTTTATGAAATGTTGGTTTTGTCGGTTCCTACCAAAAGGATACATCCTGGTGTAAAAGACGGTTCATTACAATCGGAGATTTTAGATAAATTGGAAGAATTACAACCAAAAGAGGAAAAAAATAATAAGGGAGCCACAGACCCAAGATGGGATGGCTTAAAAAAATTATTAACGGACAAATAGGAAAAAATGGCACATCCTAAAAGAAAAATATCAAAAACAAGAAGGGACAAAAGAAGAACGCATTATAAGGCCACAATGCCCACAATTGCCAAAGATTCTACTACTGGCGAAATGCATTTGTACCACAGAGCGCATTGGCATGAAGGCAAGTTGTATTATCGAGGACAGGTTTTGATCGATAAAACAGAAGAAGAACCTGCGGCCTAAGCCAAGAATTTAAAGAATGACTCCCGAGATAAAATCCGGGAGTTTTTTTATTGAAGCAAATTGCTCAAAAAGAGGCAAATTGGGGCAAAATGTCCAATAAAATCACTATTTTTCCCTGCTTTTGAGTCAAAATGAGCGTTTTTTGAACAAAAAGAACACAAACATGAATCAAAAAACTGCGGCCATAACGGCTGTTGGGGCCTACCTTCCAGAGTTCGTTTTGACGAACAAGTTATTGGAGACGATGGTTGACACCAATGATGAGTGGATTACAACCAGAACAGGAATTAAAGAGCGAAGAATTCTAAAGAAAGAAGGAGCTGGATCTTCCTATATGGCCATCAGAGCTGCACAAGACCTTATGAAAAAGAAGGATCTTGACCCAGCTGAGATAGACTTGGTATTGGTGGCCACTGCCACCCCTGATATGTTGGTCGCTTCAACCGCGGCCTATGTGGCTTCTGAAATAGGCGCCGTAAATGCCTTTGCTTATGATTTGTTGGCAGCCTGTTCAAGTTTTTTATATGGGATGTCAACTGCTGCCAGCTATATTGAATCAGGACGGTATAAAAAGGTGTTGTTGATTGGTGCAGACAAGATGTCGTCGATTATTGATTATACCGATCGCACAACCTGTATCATCTTTGGAGATGGGGCAGGAGCTGTTCTTTTTGAGCCCAATGAAGAAGGAATGGGACTTCAAGATGAATATTTACGATCCGATGGAAGTGGACGGGAGTTTTTGAAAATGGAAGCTGGAGGATCAATTTTACCAGCCTCGCACGAAACGGTTGACAATAAGCAACATTTTGCACGCCAAGATGGGAAGACAGTGTTCAAGTTTGCGGTATCTAACATGGCCGATGTTTCAGCTAAAATCATGGAACGCAATAAACTTTCACATGAAGATGTGAATTGGTTGGTTCCGCATCAAGCCAACAAACGAATTATTGATGCGACGGCCAATCGGATGGGCGTTGGGCCTGAAAAAGTTTTGATGAACATTGAGCACTACGGCAATACCACATCAGCCACCTTGCCTTTGTTGCTATATGATTTTGAGAAACAAATTAAGAAAGGAGATAATTTAATTTTTGCCGCCTTTGGAGGTGGATTTACCTGGGGATCCATTTATTTAAAATGGGCGTATAATTCATAAAACTAACTAAATCAACAATTCATGGACATTAAAGAAATTCAGAGCCTGATTAAATTTGTTGCCAAATCGGGGGCAAGTGAAGTCAAGTTGGAAATGGAAGATGTTAAGATCACCATCCGCACTGGAAGCCACCAATCTTCGACTCCGGAAACGACTATAGTGCAACAGATACCCATGGCAGCCGCACCCGCTGCTCCGGTACCCGCCGCGCCACAAGAGACGGCTCCTGCACCTGCCGCACCAACAGAGGCGCCCGCTGAAGATGATTCAAAATATATTACCATAAAATCACCTATTATCGGAACTTTTTACCGCAAACCTTCTCCTGACAAACCAGCTTTTGTTGAGGTAGGGGCTGACATCAAACAAGGTGATGTGCTTTGTGTAATTGAGGCGATGAAATTGTTCAACGATATCGAATCGGAAGTATCAGGTAAAATTGTAAAGATTTTGGTTGACGACTCGTCACCAGTTGAATTTGACCAACCCTTATTTTTGGTTGACCCAAGCTAGAAAATCCAATATGCAAATCCCGAAGCCCAATCCGGAAAGTTGGAATTTGGCGATTGTAATTTGAATTTGTAAACCAAAGACTATGTTCAAAAAAATATTGATAGCAAATAGGGGCGAAATTGCACTACGTGTGATCAGAACGTGCAAGGAAATGGGCATTAAGACGGTTGCCGTTTACTCAAAAGCCGACGAGGAGAGTCTTCATGTGCGTTTTGCTGACGAAGCCGTTTGTATTGGACCCGCTCCGAGTAACGAGTCCTACTTAAAGATTCCCAACATCATTGCTGCGGCTGAAATCACCAATGCCGATGCCATCCATCCAGGATATGGATTTCTTTCAGAAAACTCAAAGTTTTCCAAAATATGTGCAGAGCACAATATTAAATTCATTGGGGCGTCAGGCGAGCAGATTGATAAGATGGGCGATAAGGCCACGGCCAAAGAAACCATGAAAAAAGCAGGAGTGCCATGTGTTCCTGGTTCTGATGGGCTTTTGAAGGATGTCGACGATGCCAAGAAAACAGCCAAGAAAATGGGGTATCCCGTGATGATCAAGGCTACCGCCGGTGGTGGTGGTAAGGGGATGCGCGCCATTTGGTCTGAAGACGAGATGGAAAAGAATTTCAACAGTGCAGTGAACGAAGCCACAGCTGCCTTTGGCAACGGCGGAATGTACATGGAAAAGTTGATTGAAGAACCCCGTCATATCGAAATCCAAGTAGTTGGCGACCAGTTTGGAAAAGCGTGCCATTTATCGGAAAGGGATTGTTCTGTTCAACGTCGTCACCAAAAATTGACCGAAGAGACACCATCACCTTTCATGACCGATAAACTTCGTGACGAAATGGGCAAGGCAGCGATTAAGGCTGCAGAATATATCAAATATGAAGGCGCGGGAACGGTAGAATTTTTGGTGGACAAGCACCGTAACTTCTACTTTATGGAGATGAACACCCGTATACAGGTTGAGCATCCAATAACGGAGCAGGTCATAGACTATGATTTGATTCGGGAACAAATTTTGGTTGCAGCAGGAGTGCCAATTTCAGGAAAGAACTATACTCCGAAACTGCATTCTATTGAAGTGCGCATCAACGCAGAAGACCCCTATAACAACTTTAGGCCTTCACCGGGTAAGATAACTACCTTGCATACGCCTGGAGGGCATGGTGTGCGACTTGACACCCATGTATACAGCGGTTACATTATTCCACCGAATTATGATTCGATGGTGGCTAAGTTGATAACGACGGCCCAAACCCGCGAAGAGGCAATCAATAAGATGCGAAGGGCTTTGGATGAGTTTGTAATCGAAGGCGTTAAAACAACGATACCATTTCATAGGCAGTTAATGGATCATCCTGATTATTTGGCGGGCAACTATACCACCAAGTTCATGGAAGATTTTGAAATGGATGAAAAATATGACTATTAAAACAAGCCCCGATTTACTCGGGGTTTTTTAATCATGCAATTCAGTTATTGGGAACATAAAACGTGGTTTTCACAAGTAGACTTCACCATTGTTGGCAGTGGTATTGTAGGGCTGTCTACAGCTATTTTTTTGAAAAAAAAGTATCCAAAAGCCAAGGTTTTGGTCTTGGAGCGCGGAGTTTTACCACAAGGGGCCAGCACAAAAAATGCAGGCTTTGCATGTTTTGGAAGCCTGTCTGAAATCATTTCTGACCTAGAAACCCATACTGAACAAGAGGTTTTCGAATTGGTCAAACAACGCGTTGAAGGTATTCAATTGCTACGAAGTCTTTTGGGGGATACCACTATTGGTTTTGCCCAATATGGTGGTCATGAGGTTTTCTTAGAGAACGACCACCAACTTTTTGAAAAGTGTTTGGAAAAGAAAGATGAGGTAAACCAACTTTTACGTCCAGTTTTTGGTGAAGATCCCTTTAAAGAATCACCCAACAGCTTTGGATTTCAACAGGTAGTTGCCAATTATATCACTCATAAATTTGAGGGGCAGCTTGATACGGGGCAGATGATGGCTGCCTTACTGTTGGAAGCGACAGTTCTGGGAGTAAACATCTTGAACGCGGTTGAGGTACTAAACTTCTCAGAACTAGATCAAGCAGTGGCAGTTCAATCCAATAAATTCGAATTTAAAACCGACAAGCTTTTTGTGACGACCAATGGTTTCGCCTCCCAGTTTTTGGGGGATGTGGTGCTACCGGCAAGAGCTCAAGTACTGGTAACAAAGCCCATAAAGAACCTTTCCATAAAAGGCACCTTTCATTTTGATGAGGGTTACTTTTATTTTAGAAATATTGATGATCGCATTCTTTTTGGCGGGGGCAGGAACTTAGATTTTGAAACAGAGACCACCCGAGAATTCGGCCAAACCCACAAGGTGCAGGACGAACTTGAAAGGTTGCTCAAGCAGGTGATCTTACCCCAAACCCCTTTTGAAATTGACCAACGATGGAGTGGTATTATGGGTGTTGGCAAACAGAAGTCCCCAATTGTCAAACCAATGTCTGACAATGTGTATGCAGGGGTTCGCCTTGGAGGTATGGGAGTGGCAATTGGCACCCTTATTGGGAGAAGATTGGCCGATATGGTTTAAAGATTAAACTTTTCTCCCATCCAGCAAGTTGATTGTTCGAGAGCCATAAGCGGCATTTTTTTCTGAGTGAGTAACCTGAATTATCGTCACCCCTTCCTTATTCAACTGCTTAAACAAGTCCATGATTTCCTCACCTTGTTTTGAATTTAGGTTTCCTGTAGGTTCATCAGCTAGAATGAGTTTTGGCTTACTTATTAAGGCCCTTGCTACACCGACCAATTGTTGTTGCCCACCGCTTAATTGGGCTGGGAACAGGTCTTTTTTCCCTACGATATTAAACCGATCCAACATATCTGCTACCATAGCCTTGCGCTCAGCACCTTTGAACTTTTTATACAGTAAGGGCATTTCTAGGTTTTCATAGACGGTTAGATCATCCAATAGGTGATACGCCTGAAATACAAACCCGATGTATTCCTTATATAAATTAGCCCGATGCTTTTCTTTAAGCGCGTGCACCGACTCCCCAAAAAATTGATATTCACCCTCGTTAAATTGGTCTAACATGCCGATGACGTTGAGCAGGGTTGATTTTCCAGAACCCGAAGGGCCCATTACGGAAATGAATTCCCCTTCTTCAACGGAAAGGTTGATATCCTTAAGCAAGAAAATACGTTGTCCGCCTGAATTGACCCATTTGAAGATATTTTTAAGTTCTAACAACATCTGTTCGTTTTTTTTTAATCTGATTTATTCAAGTTACCTCATTACTCGGTACGCAAACTTTTTACAGGATTCGATTTTGCCGCTTTTATGGCTTGAAAACTCACGGTCATAAACGCTATCGCGATGGCCAATATTCCCGCTAGGCCAAATATCCACCACGAAAGGTCAATCCGATAGGCAAAATCTTGAAGCCATTGGTTCATAACATACCAAGAAATAGGAGTTGCGATCAGCAGGGAGACCACAACCAGTTTCAAAAAGTCTTTTGACAAAAGGGTTGTTATACTGCTAACAGATGCGCCCAAAACTTTGCGCACCCCAATCTCCTTGATCCGGTTTTGAGCCATATAACTTGCCAAGCCAAAAAGCCCCAAACAAGATATAAGAATGGTCAAAAGCGTAAACAGACTTGCCAATTTTTCAATGCGCTGCTCGCTTATGAATTTCTGGGCATAATCCTCATCAACAAATTCATAATTAAAGGGGTAATTTGGGTTGTATTTTGAGAAAATAGCTTCGGTAGCCGCTAAATTTTCAGCAATACTGTATTGCGCATTAAATTTAATATGGATCATGTTAAACCAAGCCTTTGCCCCTTCGATCACCAGGGGTTCGATTTTTTGAAATGGCGAATTGAACACAAAATCTTCAACGACACCAATAATATGCCAATCAATGCCATTGTCTTTTATGGTTTGCCCCAAAGGATCTTCGAAGCCCATTAGTTTCACAGCGGATTCGTTTAAAATAGCGGCGGTAGAATCGGTGGGATATTTGGTTAAATCAAGGTCGCGACCCATCTTGAGCTGTAGTCCCATGGTTTGCATTATTGCATCATCAGCGGGCATTCGGTGTACCAAGGTCTTGTTTTCTGGATTTTTCCCAGGCCATTCAAAATCCCAACTGTTGCTCCAACTTTCTGTAATTGGTGAATTTGTTTTTGAGACAGATGCAGCTATTCCCCGTTCCAATAATTCTGCTTTTATGCTTGCGTAGCTATTTTCGACCGCCCCTTCAATTTGTACGTAGATAAGTTGGTCTTTGTTATACCCAAGCTTGCGGTTCTGTACATTGCTTATTTGTTGTTTTACGACAATGGTCGCCGTAATCAAAATAATCGCCACAGAAAACTGTACCACAACCAAGACCTTGCGTGGGGCAATAAGGGTATTGATTTTATTGAAGGTACCCTTGAGTACCGCAGACGGCTTAAAGGCCGAGAGGTATAGTGCAGGATAACTGCCTGCCAAAACCCCTGTAAAAAGGACTATTGCCAATGTGATTCCCCAAAACCAGGGGTTCGACCATTCTATGCTCAAGGGAGTATTGATCAAGTCGGAAAACGCGGGTAGAACAGATACTACAACCACAAGCGCAACCAATGCCGAAAGAAAAGAAATCAAAATAGATTCCCCTAAAAATTGCCAGATTAGGGCTTTTTTTCGGGCCCCGACAACTTTTCTTACCCCAACTTCTTTAGCACGTTTTTCACTTCGCGCCGTACTGAGGTTCATAAAATTGATGCAGGCTATGGCCAGCACGATTATGGCAATGATGGTAAATAGTCGAATGATATCGATTAGCCCACCAACTTCAACGCCATTCTCAAATTCAGAATAGAGGTGGGAACGTGTATAGGGGTAAAGATAAGTGACCATATCAGGGGCATCCTTATCATAAGCCTTTCTGAGGGACTTAATTTTTTCAGAAAAGGCCGAATAATTGGTCCCTTCTTTTAGCAACACATAGGTGGCTATGGAGTTATTTCCCCAATATTCATCATCCCAACCTTTCTGTTTTACATAGGCCCAAGGAATGAGATATTCAAAATTAAACTCAGAATTATTAGGGGGGTCTTTCAAGATACCGGTGACCTTGAACGTATCTGTATTGTCCATTTTGACAACTTGTCCGACCGCAGGTACCTCGCCAAACATTTTTTTAGCAAAGCTTTCTGTTACAACGAAAGAGTTCACATCTTCGAGAACCGTATTTATGTTTCCTTCCACCAAGGGGAAACTAAAAATGTTCAAGAAGCTTGGGTCAACAATGGTTCCTTTGGCTTTTAAACTTTTCTCACCCTGATTAAATAAAAAGGTATATTCATAAAAATAACGCGACACCGCTTCGACCTCAGGATAATCTTTTTTAATGACAGAGGCCATCACCTTTGGCGTTGAATTCCACGTCCAAATTTCACCGTCAACCGAGTATTTGTTGTATACCTGGTAAATACGGTCCTTTTTATCATGAAACTTATTGAATCCTACTTCAAAATTCACCCACAGCAGGATCAGTGCGGTCACCGCCAAACCTATAGAAAGGCCGAGGATGTTCAACAAAGAGAAACTCTTGTTTCGCAGTAAGTTCCGCCATGCGATTTTTAAATAGTTTTTAAACATGATTTGTCTTTTTGATTGATAAAGAGTTACTCTGTGCGCAGGCTTTTTACGGGGTTAACAGTGGCGGCCTTGAAACTTTGAAAACAGATGGTTACGAACGAAAGAGCCATAGTGCCAATTCCTACCAAAATGAAAACCCACCATTTTATTTCAGTTCTGTAAGCATAATCTTGAAGCCAATTGTTCATGATGTAAAATGCAATGGGCACAGCAATAATAATGGCAATCAAAACCAGTTTCAGAAAATCTTTCGCCACAAGGTTCATGATTCCAATGACGGATGAACCCAAAACCTTTCGAATACCAATTTCTTTTGTTCTTTGAACCACATTGAAAGACACAAGTCCAAAAAGCCCCATCGCGGCTATAAACAAGGCAAGTAAGGTGAATACATTGAATACCCTTCCCAATCGTGTCTCTTTGTCATAAAGTTGGGCATAGGAATCTTCCATGAATCGCGCCTCGAAATTCACCAATGGCACAATGTCCTTCAAGGTTTTTTCGATAAAACTTTTAGTGCTTGAATATTCTGATGGATCTATTTTAAGGATTACCTGTCCAAAATTGTCAAGTTGAACAGTGTTGGGCATCGTAATAAATAAGGGTTCTATGGTTAGGTCAAAAGTCTGTAAATGAAAATCTTTGACAACACCAATAACAGAGCCATCTCTGAACCTTTTACCAACAGCTGTTTTCCAGCCCATTTTTTTAATAGCTGCTTCATTTAATATATAACTGGGTACCGAGTCTGAGGGGAACTCATTTGAAAAGGCGCGACCTTCGACAAGCTCCATTTCGAAGAGATCCATAAAATGACGATCAATGTAGCAGCGGTAAACATATAGCTCTTGCGAACCATTGTTACCCTCCCATTCATTTACAATTCCTTGACTGGTAATATTCATGGGCAACTGTGTGCTGATGGATACTTTTTTGACCTTAGGATGGTTTAATAGCTGTTGTCGAATAAGTTCTTTGCGTTGTCCAATTTCCTCTTGGAAGTAGGGCACATGTACCACCTGTTCTTTTGAATAGCCCAGTTTCTTGTTTTGTATATAAGAAAGCTGCTGATGAATTACGATACTGCCAATGCCAAGAGCTATGGCCACTACGAATTGACCAACTACAAGGGTGTTTCGCAAGAATCCACCCTCCTTTTGATTTTTAGTGAAATTACCCTTTAAAGCTTTGACCGGAGATAGTGAGGACAGGAAAAATGCTGGATAAAGTCCCGAAAAAATACCGATGAGCAATGCCACAAAAACCATCAATGACAATATCCACCAGCTGCCAACAAAATCAAAAGGAATATCCTGGTTCAATAGCGTGTTGAAGGAAGGCAAAACGAATATCGCAATGGTTATTGCTATGGCCACACTAACAATGGTCAATAAAAAGGACTCGGCCATGAACTGAAGAATAAGACTTCCCCTTTTTGCACCCAACACTTTCGAAACACCAACTTCCTTGGCTCTTTTGGCTGACTTTGCCGTTGCGAGATTGATGTAATTTATCGAGGCTAGAACAAGAATGATCAATGCAATTGCCCCAAAAAGATAGATATACCTAATATCACCGTTCGCACCAATTTCCATATTCATATTTGAATGAAGGTGGATGTCTTTAAGGGGTTGAAGGAGGTAATTGGGGAAAAATTTAAATCCTAAGGCCTCATAGGCAGGTTTTGCAATAGCATCATAAGACTTCATTTTTTCTTGCAACGCCAAGTAATCACTACCTTCCTTCAAAGACAGGTAGGCGTGATAATTATTACTTACCCAATTGTCAACGTCTTGTGGATAATACCCCCTGATTTTATATGAAACAAGATAACTATAGATTAAATGCTGGTTTTTTGGAGGGTCAGGAATGACGCCCGCAACAGTCATGTTTCTATTTCTCGCATACAAAATTGATTTTCCAATTGGTGAGACCGTACCAAAGATTTTTTTTGAAAGCGACTCCGTAAGCACAATTGTATTTATGTCTTGAAAAACAGCTTCGCGATCCCCCTGCAAAAGGGGTACACTAAACACCTCGAAAAATGAGGAATCTGTAGATAATCCTTGTTCGGGATAAGACTCATGCCCGTTGACCAATAAAGTAAAATCTTGGTTCAAATTGGTTACTGCCTCGACCTCAGGATAATCATTCTGCAAGGCTTCGGACAAAGGGAGAGGGGCCAAGGCAAATTTATCGGTGCCCCTATACTCATTGCCTATTTGCCTTTGGGCAATTCTATAGATGCTATCGGCCTTTTCATGATGTCGGTCAAAACTGACCTCATATTGGATAAAAAGGGAAATCAACAGGTAGCAGGTCATACCAATACTCAGACCTGCCAGGTTGATAATAGTGTACTTCTTGTTCTTAACAAGGTTTCTCCAGGCGATTTTGATATGATTCTTCAACATTACGCTTGTCTTTTATTCCGTTCTTAGGCTCTTAACAGGATTTGCTATGGCGGCCTTTATGCTTTGATAACTAATGGTGATAAGCGCAATGGCAATCGCCACTATGGCAGCAGCCAGGAGTATTCCAAGACCGATATCGGTGCGATAGGTAAAATCTTCCAGCCACCTGTTCATGGCCAGCCAACCTAGAGGAAGGGCCACTATTATGGCAATTGCCACTAATTTCAGGAAGTCAAAGGAAAGTCTGTAGGTTATCTGACTAACCGAGGCACCCAGAACCTTACGCACCCCAATTTCCTTAATGCGCTTTTGTGCATTAAACGCCGCCAAACCAAATAAACCAAGGCAAGCAATAAAAATGGACAAAACGGTAAAGATGATAAAGATCTTTCCCAGTCTTTGCTCATTCTGATACACCTCATTAAAAGAATCGTCCATAAACTGATAATCCAAACCAATGCCAGGCGATTGTGCATCCCAAAGCTCTTGAATCTGGCTGATGGCATTTTCGAAATTCCCGGAATTAAGTTTTACAATCAATCGATCATTACTCGGAGCCAGTTGCAATGACAGTGGCCGTATTACCTGACGCATGCTTTCAAAATGAAAATTTTTGATTACCCCTATTACGGTGTATTCATTGGTGCTTTCCTCCCCGATGCCATTAAATATGCGCTTGCCCAAGGCCTGTTCCGGGCTAAGTTGCATGACCTTTAAAGCAGATTCATTGATGATAATCGCAGAAGAATCTGTAGAAATCCTCGGATCAAAATCCCTGCCGGCCAATAAGTCTAAATCGAGTGTGTTTATATAGTCAAAATCTACACGCCAACCCTGCATATTTACGACCTCATCTTGGCTTAATTTACCTTCCAGAAAAAAGGAGGAATCCGATCTGTAGGAAGGTGTAGGCAGATACCCGCTCATGGTGGCATTGCCTACCGACGCCAAGTCTTTTACATCTTGTTTAAAGGACACGGCCCCATTACCTAGCCTGTTAACATTATTGACCAACAAGACCTGATCCTTACTATATCCCAGGTCTTTATTTTGAATAAAACGCAACTGCTGTGAAACAACCAGAGTCCCAATGATAAGAAATACCGAAACGGTGAACTGGACTACAACCAAAACGCTTCGGATTCTGGAACCTCCTACGGTATTCCCACTAACCCCTTTCAAGACTTTTGCAGGCGCAAACTTAGACATAAAGAAAGCGGGGTAACTCCCCGAAAGCAGACCAAGAATGGCAACCGACAGCAAAAGAAACCCCCAAAAAATTGGATTGAAATAAGGAAATTCGAGGTGCTTATCAGCAAGGGCATTAAAATAGGGTAGGGTAATAATAACTAGAACAATGCCAATGAGCATGGCTCCAAAAGTAATCAAGCCCGATTCGGTTAAAAATTGCCGGATTAAAGCGGATTTATCGGACCCTAAAGTTTTACGAATACCCACCTCCTTTGAACGTTTTAACGAGTAGGCCGTTGACAGGTTCATAAAGTTTATGCTGGCCAATGCGATCAGAAATAATGCGATAAAAGACAAGATGTAAATATTATTGATATCCCCATTCTGACTCATATCCGTATCCCGGTTTGAGTATAGGTGAATATCGGTCAATGGCATTGTAGAATAATAGACATAGTTTCCCGAAGCTTCAAATTGCTCTAGCGTGATGCCCGGAAAAAATTCTTGCGCATAAGGAATCAGATACTTTTCCATCATACCCTGCAAGGGTGCTGCTATATCTGCCGGATCTACCTTTTCTTTTAATTTTATAAAAGTGTTATAGTTATGACTACCCCAATTCAGGTATTGATCGGTATAGCTTTCCATGGACATGAATACGGAGTAGTCCTTCAAAAATGAATTTTTGGGCAAATCTTCAATAACCCCTGTGACGGTATAGGTATCCCCTTCATTTAAAACTAATTTTTGTCCTATGGCCTCGGTGGTTTTGAAATGCTTTTCTGCAGCTGTCTCCGTAATAATCAATTTATTAGGACCTGAAAGGGCTTGCTTGGGGTTGCCATAAAGCAATTCCAGACCGAACATGTCTACTAAAGTGGAATCTGCAAAGGCGGTTTTTTGTTCTAATATCAAATCACGCGAGTCCGTTGTGCTTAGGGAGGCTGTTCCCCAAGGACGAAATCTTAAAGTTTGTTCTACCTGCGGGATATCATTTAAGATAGCCTCTGCCATCGGGCCGGAAACTTGAGACATTTCTCTGGCAGGACCTCCGAACTTCGCGTCTACATTGACCCTGTGAATCCTATCGGCATCAGCGAACATTTTGTCATAGTTCAGCTCGTCATAGATATAGAGCGATATCATAAGCGTACCGGCAATTCCAATGGCCAGTCCCAGGGTATTCAACGAGTTTAAAAAGGGTTGCTTTTTTATGCTCCTCCAGGCGATTTTTAATTGATTTTTTAACATGATGATTCGTTTTTGATTGATGATTTACTCCGTCCGGAGACTTTTTACCGGATTCTGTTTAGCTGCCCGAATGGCCTGAAAACTTACGGTCAACACAGTGATGCCCAACGCACCCAACATGGCCAAGGCAAAAATCCACCACTTTAGGATTACCCGATAAGGGTATTCTTGTAACCACCCGTTCATTACGTAATAGGCAATGGGCACAGCGATAAAACAAGAGATGACCACCAGTTTTAAAAAGTCTTTGGATAGCATGTTCCACACATTGAACACGGTTGCACCCAACACCTTTCGCACACCTATTTCCTTGGTGCGCTGTTCAGCCACAAAAGAGGTCAAACCAAACAGCCCCAAACAACTGATCAAAATGGCCAATCCTGTAAAAATCCCAGATAGGCTGCCAATTCGTTCTTCTGCCGCAAACTTTTCGCCATATTCTTCATCCACAAAATCGTATTCAAAGGGAATGGCAGGAAAATTATCTTTAAATACCCGCTCAATAATGGCGATATTTTCGCTGGCGCTTCGATTCGGGTTCAACCGCAAATTATAGTAGCTAAAGTTGTCAAAACGATCGTATACGTACCATGCCTGTTTCACCGGGTCGTACGGAGATTGGGCGATAACATCTTGTACAACACCAACTATCTTCATGGGTGGCGCTGGATCTTCCTCATCTTCATCACGAATGATCATGCCAACCGGATTTTGAACACCCATATATTTTACCGCTGTTTCGTTAATTAAGATTCCCAAGGAGTCCGAGGCCATGTCCTTAGAAAAATCCCTTCCCATTACAATTTTGAGATTCAGGGTAGAGGCATATTCGGGTGAAACCTCGGTCCAAGCAAAATCTTCTTGAAAGCCATCAGGTTTTCCCTCCCAGGTATAACCACTTCTGTTTGACCAGATATTCGTGGTTGGGCTGCTTGATGTCGCCATGGCGACAACCGCCCCAGAATTGATAAACTGCTCGCGCATGAAATCTGTTTTTCCACTGAAGTCCTGAGCGAATGTTGGGATTTGGATTAGGCCTTCCTTATCATAACCGATGGGCCTATTTTTAGCATGGTTGATCTGTTGCATAACGATAAAGGTTCCGATGATAAAGGCAACCGAAACGGTGAACTGCAACACAACCAAAATTTTACGGGGCAATCCAGCATATTTCCCCCCTTTGAATGTTCCCTTCAACACATCAACCGGTCTAAAAGACGATAGATAAAGAGCGGGATAACTACCGGCCAGCAAGGCCGTAAAGAGAATGAAGCCAATGGAAATCATCCAAAAAGTAGTGCTATCCCATGGAAAGCTGATTTCTTTTCTTGCCAAGTCATTAAATCCACTTAGCGATAGCAAAACGATTCCAATGGCAAAAACATAGGCAAAAAGAACCACCAAGAAAGATTCGCTTAGGAACTGGTAGATCAATTGACCTTTTTGAGAACCAATCGATTTTCTGATACCAACTTCCTTAGCTCTTTTTTCGGAACGTGCGGTACTGAGGTTCATAAAATTGATACAGGCCAAAATCAGTACAAAGGCACCTATAATTCCGAATAGCCAAACGTATTTTATACGCCCACCGGTTTGCACTCCTTGTTCGAAGTTGCTTCTTAGATACCAGTCCTCCATTGGAAGTAGAAATATGCGCGGGTCATATTCGGCAACCTCTTCATCAGAATTTTTCTTGATATCGACAATGGTTTTGGTAACACTTTCAAAAGTGGTGTTCGATGCGATTTGCACGAACATTTGGAACGAATTGTTGCCCCAATTATCCAATGAATTTCGGATCCAATCTTGATTGGCCACATAATGTTCCCAGGGGACGATGAAATCGGTGTCGTTGAATGAGTTGTTATAGGGGATGTCTTTGTAGACCGAGGTCACCATAAGGTCATATTGATTACTGACTTTTAAGACCTTTCCAATAGGATCTTCTTGCCCGAAAAAGGCATCGGCCAGTGATTCAGAAATCATGATGGAATTGATTTCGTCCAATCCGTTTTTTACCCCTTTCACAATTTCAAGCTCCAAAAGGTCTGGGGCATTGGGCTGCATGAAATTACCGGTTCTCGACAAGCTCTTTTCTTGATACTTTACATAATTGGACATCGTCCATGAGCACATCATGATTTGGTCGAAGTTGTCCCCAAAATTATCGCGAAGCGCCGGTTCCAAGGGCAGGGGTATTGCTGGCCCGGTCCCCACGTTTCCATTAAAAGTCTGTGATTGAAATACCTGGGCTATTTTGTCTTTGTTTTTGAAATAGCGATTGTAGGTGAGCTCATCGTTCATCCAAAGACCGATAATAAGTGTAACAGCCATTCCTAAGGCCAGACCTCCAATATTAATTGCCGAATACCCTTTGTTTTTTAAAAGGTTTCTCCAAGCTATTTTCAGATAATTTTTAAACATGACTTTTTGGTTTTTACCTGGGGGCCTGTTGCCCCCAGGGGTTGATTGATTGATGAATAAACTCGTTTACATCGCTGCGCCCACAGCGCGATTTTGACTTTCGGTGACAATTTGACCATCGAACAAGTTCACGACACGGTGCGCATAATGAGAGTCACGATCAGAGTGTGTAACCATTACAATGGTGGTTCCTTCTTGGTTTAGCTCGGTCAATAAATTCATGACTTCGATACCATTTTTAGAATCGAGATTTCCTGTGGGCTCATCTGCAAGAATGAGTTTAGGACCGGTTACAACGGCTCTTGAAATGGCAACCCGTTGTTGTTGACCACCAGATAGTTGTTGCGGAAAGTGATTTTTTCGGTGGGCAATTTTCATACGTTCCAAAACGGCCATTACTTTTTCCTTGCGCTCACTTTTGCTCATTTTTAAATAAATAAGGGGAAGCTCAACATTTTCGTAAACCGTGAGCTCATCGATCAGGTTAAAGCTTTGGAAAACAAAGCCCAAATTTCCTTTTCTCAATTGTGTACGTTGGCTTTCCTTCAAACCAGCCACTTCGTGTCCGGCAAAATTATAACTGCCTTCTGTGGGGTTATCCAACATGCCAATGATATTCAAGAGGGTCGATTTGCCACAACCAGAAGGCCCCATGACTGCGACAAATTCCCCTTCTTCAACGGTTAGGTTGACATTGTTTAAGGCGAGAGTTTCCACCTCTTCCGTTCTAAAACTTTTTTTCAAATTTGTTATCTGTATCATTTTTGATTGATTTATTTTAACACAATGCGCTCGGCCTCTCCGAAGCTATCATAGTTACTAGTTATTACTTGTTCTCCTTGTTCCAATCCTTCCAATACTTCATAGTATTTGGAATTCTGTTTTCCAATTCTGATATTTCGTCGTAGTGCCTCATTGCCGTTGACCACAAATACCCATTGACCTCCGGTGCTGGTAAAGAACCCACCTTGGGGCAAGAGCAATGCGTCATTCGAGGCACCTAGCTGTAATCTTAAATTATAGCTTTGCCCAGCCCTTATGGTCTCGGGCTTGTCGTCTACGAAAACAAGATCAACATTAAATCGTCCGTTGCGAACTTCAGGATAAACCTTGCGTAAACGCAGCTCATATTCTTTCCCATTGCGCTCTAGAGTTGCCGAAAGATCTCTTTTTACCCGGTCAATATAATGTTCGTCTATGGCAGCTTCTATCTTAAAATCAGTCAAGACGTTAATTTGGCCAATACGCTGACCTTGCGAAATGTTCTGACCAATTTCAGCATCTAAAAAACCCAACTGACCATCAGCAGGGGCGCGTACATTCAAATGGTCTAATCTTTCATAAACCATCGACAAGGTCTTTTTCATCCGCTCCAAGTCCGTGTCTAAACCAGCCAGGGAAGTTTTGCGAAGGGCATCATCTTGCTCGGTTTGAAGTTTGACAATTTCATGCTGTTTTTGGGCTAGTTCATAGTTTTCTTTTGAAGTAAGATATACTTCTTTTGAAATGAGTTCATCGGCATAAAGGGCTTCATTTTGCTCAAAATTTCGTTTAAGCCGTTGCAAATCGGTGCTGGCTGTAGCAAGGGATCGACGCCCCTCAACCTGCCTGGCATCAAAAGTGAGCCTCGTTGACCGCAGGTCATTTTGCTTTAACGCAAGATTACTCTCGCTGGCCAAGATCTGCTCATAAAGGTTCATGTTTTCCAATTTAAGAATGATATCGCCCTTTTTTACCATGGCACCTTCTTCAATAAGTTTTTCGGCAACACGTCCGCCTTCGTAGGCATCCATATATATGGTAGCTATGGGTGCCACATTACCATTTATGGTAATATAATCATCAAACTTTCCGTAGGTAACTTGAGAAATCGAAAGGCGTTCCTTGTCGGTCCTAAAAGTTGATTTTGAACTTCCAAAAGCCAGTTTCCAGCCAGCAAAAAGGAGCAATGCACCAAGAGCGATATACCCGTAATGCTTGGGTTTCAGTCCTTTTTTCTTTTCCAGTTGTATGTCCATTTCTAATTGATATTAAAGATTGGTAAACCCCGATAAAAATCGAGTGTGCTTGTATTGACCCGCAATCGTAGTTGGGCCTGTAAATTTTGGTTTTGGGCAGTGGCGAACAATGCTTTTGCCCGACCAAGCTCAATGGCATTGATCATTCCTTTTTCGTAACGCTTTTGGGCAATGTCAAAGGCCAAACGTTGCGAAACCATGCTCTTTTCTGTTTGGGCTGTTTCTGAAATCAAGGCATTATACTCTTGAACCAGTTGCTGAATAATTTGATACAATTCCTGCTCCGTAATCTTAGCCGTATTTTTGGCTCTTTCATAGGCTATCTTCTGTTGTTTTACCCGTGACCGATTTGCCCAACCATTAAATATGGGAACGTTCAAAGAAGCTCCGATATATTCAAACCTATTTTCTTGAAATTGATCGCGAAAGGGAACGGTTACGCCTAAACTGTCGGTAATTGTTTCGAAATATCCCGTTCCAATACCCCCACTCAGGGAAAGTGACGGATACAAACTACCGCGTGTTGCAGCCAATTGTTTTTTGGCGGCATTAACCCTGTAGTTTTGTGCCTTTATTGATGGCATAAAGCCCTTGGCTTTCGTGAAGATTGAATCGGAAATCATAGGACCGTCTTCGTTTGAAACTGTTAGTGCTTCGAGTTCTGGTTCAATGGTGATGTCATTTTCACCCTCAATGTTCATGGCCTGAAGCAGCGTAAGTTGGGCCGCTTTGTGTCTGTTTTCATTTTGTGTCAGCGTCAATTTATCTGTAAAAAGCAAAGACTCGGCTTCATAAAGATCAGCACCTGCCATTACACCCAATTCAACTTGCCTCTTTACCAAATTGTAGTTGGTTTGGGAAATCTCAACTTGTTCCTCTGAAATTGTAATGAGTCCCTCAATAAATTGAATGTCATAGTAGGCCGACATCACCCTAAAGGCCAACAAGTATTTTTGTTGCAGATGCTCTTCCTTGGTGGCTTTGTACAAAAACTTCGAAGCCTTTAAAGTGTTGATTTTTTGAAATCCTTGAAAAAGGTCAAATGCACCATCAATGGAGTAGTTGTTCGAAAATATATCGGTATTTACAATGCTGTTATCCTCGGGGTTTATTTGACGTCCATACCGAACAAAATAATTGGCAAAACCGCTGACCGTGGGCAATAAATCTCGGATAGATTGCCGGTAGGTTTCTTTATTGGAAGCCATATTGTACCCAAAATCATTTAGTTGCAAATTGTTTTCTATAGCGTAAGAAATGCATTCATCCAAAGTCCATACTTTTTGGGAATACAACTGCGTACAGCTCACAAAAATCAATAAGAAATATAAATGCGTTACCTTCATTTTAATCTACTATGCCAAAATAGATACTATAGTTGTGCCACAATCTTATTCTATTGATATTGAGTATATTATGAAATTAATTTTTATTGTGCCTTCGTCCAAGTGTCAAATATTTATACAAAAATTGTCAAAATATTTGACAAGTCACTTTTAACTAATAACGCAATTTGTAGCTTTAGGCAAAGCAATAACTATGGTGGAGGCCAACATTTTGGTGATTGATGACAATAAAAGTGTGCTGAGTGCTTTGGAGATTCTATTGCAATTTGAGTACAAGAGCGTGCAGACGATGTCGAACCCCAATCAAATTTCTTCATTCCCCAAGATGGAAGAGATCGATATTATCTTGTTGGACATGAATTTTTCTGCAGGAGTAAATACGGGCAATGAGGGTCTGTTTTGGCTAAAAGAAATCATGAAACGATCCCCAAACACCTCCGTAATTATGATGACGGCTTATGGTGCTGTCGATTTAGCAGTACGAGCTTTGAAGGAGGGTGCAACAGATTTTATCCTAAAACCGTGGAACAATGAAAGGTTGCTTACTACCGTGAAATCGGCGTTCGAACTTAGGCAGTCAAAAAAGGAAATCAAAAAACTTAAAAAGAAGGAAAGTAGCCTTAAACAGGTCATCAATGAGGATAAAAACCTGATCATTGGTGCATCTTCGGCACTAACAGCGGTTCTTGATCTAGTGAGAAAAGTGGCCAAAACCGACGTTAATGTTTTGATTACCGGGGAAAATGGTACCGGAAAAGAATTGATTGCACGTGAATTGCATCGGCTATCACCGAGAAAGGAAGAGGTATTTATCGGAGTGGATATGGGCTCTATTGCTGAGAATTTGTTTGAAAGCGAACTCTTTGGGCATACAAAAGGATCCTTTACCGATGCAAAGGAAGACCGGGCAGGTAAGTTTGAAGCTGCCAACCAAGGATCTTTGTTTTTAGATGAAATAGGCAATCTGACCTTACCTACGCAGGCCAAGTTGCTAACTGCCATTCAAAGTAAATCCATAGTACGGGTAGGATCCAACAAATCGATGGCCGTTGACATTCGATTAATTTGCGCCACCAATAGCAATTTGGAACAAATGGTTGTTGATGGATTGTTTCGGGAAGATTTGTTGTACCGTATCAATACCATTCATATCGAGGTGCCCCCGTTACGAGACCGCAAGGGTGATATTACCTTATTGGCCGATTTTTTCCTTAAAAAATTCGCCAATAAATATGATAAACCAAGCCTGCGAATGAGCAATATGGCACAAGAAAAACTAGAAGCGTATTCTTGGCCAGGTAACATACGTGAACTTCAACACACCATCGAACGCGCCGTGATTTTATCGGAGGGGAATGTTTTGAAGCCTACTGATTTTTTACTGCATGCAAAACCTTTGCAGATGAGTGGTGATGGTCCCAAAACCTTGGACGAAATGGAACTTCAAATGATCACAAAAGCACTGGAAGAACACGATGGAAACTATAGTGCGGCGGCCGAACAATTGGGTGTTTCTCGGCAAACATTATATAATAAAATGAAACGATTGAAATAGTAATGGCAAGTCGAAACTTTTACTTACAATTAATTGTCCGCGTCATTTTCTTGACATTGACCGCTCTTGGCATTGGGTATACGTTTGTGCAGGAGCGCTACGTGGCCTTGGGCTTTTGCGTAATTCTATTGGTGGCACAAACGGTTTCCTTGATCTCTTTTATCAATGCTACAAACCGGAAGATTGCCTATTTTTTTGATGCCATCAAGAATGAAGATTTTACCTTGCGTTTTCCTGAAAGGGTCACCATCAAGTCTTTCAAAGAACTCAACCAGAGTTTAAACAGGGTCAATGGGCTAATCCAAGAGGTACACTTACAGCTTCAAATACGTGAAAACTATTATCAGGAAATATTAAAACAAGCCAATATTGGTATAATGACATTCAATGAAAAAGGGCATATTTTGTTTGCCAATCCCACCCTTGAAAAATTGCTCAACTACAGTCCTTTGAACCACATCAAACAATTGCGCCAAATCGACCCCGGGCTCTATGCGATTTTTGAACCCTTTGCTTCTTTTGAGCGAAAATTGTTTCAATTGACCAATGAAAGAGAACAAAGACAATTGGCCCTGAAGTGTACTCCTATGACCATGGGAAAAGAGGCCTTACTCTTGGTAGTGGCCCAAGACATTCACTATGAATTGGATGAAAAAGAAACAGATTCATGGGTAAAACTGATTCGCGTACTCACCCATGAAATTATGAATACCATAACTCCAATCACCTCCATTTCCGATTCTATTTTGAAACATCTTAAATCTGTGGCATCAGAAACGACCGGCGGATTGGATCATGATAAAATGACGAGCTCTATTAAGGGATTGAAGGTGATTCGGGATCAGGGAGGTGATTTAATGGAATTTGTACAGTCTTATCGCAGTTTCTTGAATGTTCCTAAACCAGATAAAATATTGATTCCCGCTCACAAATTATTTGAGAAAGCACGTGTGCTGACGTCAAAGGAAGCGAACAAAAACACCAAGATCAGTTGGTCGATCAAGCCTAACGATTTGGAATTGTTTATTGATGAAAAACAGATTACCCAAGTCTTGATCAATTTGGTCAAAAATGCCGCCCATAGTCTGGAAGGACAAGAAAATGGCAACATCCATGTCATCGCAGCTCGCGATGAAAACGACAAAAAATATATCGAAGTTCGCGACAATGGCCCGGGAATTCCAAAAGAACTAATTGACGAAATTTTTGTGCCATTCTTTACCACCAAAGACAAGGGCACAGGAATTGGATTAAGCTTGTCAAGGCAAATATTACAAAGACATGGGGGCAGTTTGAAACTGCACTCGATTCCGGAAAAAGAGACCATATTTACGTTGCTATTTTGAACTCCGAAGCTTTAAAAAAGACCGCACACCTATTTTGCAAAGACCACTTGCATGCAAGGTTGACACGAATTCATGGTGAAATCAACAAAATAACCGAAGCGCTTCAGACCGAGACCAAAAGTAGCGCTGGGGATAAGCATGAGACAGGCAGGGCCATGCTGCAACTTGAACGCGAAAAACTCGGCACGCGATTGGCTGAAGTTGAAAATATGAACCGGGTATTTTCAAAAGTGCCTACACATAAAACAGGTGTCAAAATTGGCTTGGGTAGTTTTTTCCAAACAGACAAACATTTTTATTATGTTGCCATATCTGCCGGAATATGCGAAATAGAAGACTATAAGGTATTCTGTGTATCGACCCAGACTCCTATTGGAAAAGCTGCCTTGGGGAAATCAGAAGGCGAAAGTTTTGTGGTAAACGGAATCAGCCAACACATCATCAAGATTGTCTGATACAGCGTATGACCCCGCAAGTCTTTTAACTCTGGCTTGGTGATTTCTTTGCAAATGTGAAAACAACAAAACGCTCGGGAGCTTAGGAATTTATATCGGGCTTTTTACGATTTGATTTTTTATCCGACAGTTTCTTTTTTGACTTCAATCGTTTTTCAATGGCATTTTTTGAGGGCTTGGTCCGCTTTCTTTTTTTGGGAACCAACAAAGCCTTTTGTAGTAAGTGCATAAAGCGTGCAGTTACAAGCTTTTTATTCTGGTGTTGACTACGGCCTTCATCACATTGCAAAAGCAACACCCCATCTTTGGTCAACCGGGCATTGAACTTAGCCATGAGCCTTTCCTTCTGTAAGGGAGTAAGAGCTAGGCTATTGGCGAGGTCAAATGAAAGTTCCACCTTTGAAGCGACTTTGTTGACATGTTGACCACCTGCCCCACTGCTTCTTACGGCCTTGAACCGAAGTTCTTTAATTAACTTTTCCTTATCCATGACTTAGCTTGTCAACATGCGCTTATTGACCAAGGGCAAGGGAATGTTTAGAAATACCTTTGCATGAACTTTAAGGGCATGGGAGTTTGAAAAGAAAATATGCTGCCCACTATCAGCAACGCCCTCAATCAGATAAGAATTGCCTTTGAAATGATTATTGAGCACATAGACCTCGACACCACTTTCTTTTGACAGCTCAAATTCATGTGGATAAATCAAGACTTTGGCATCGGTCTCGGCATATTCTTTTAGAAGTTTTATAGGTAACTCATTTACTTGTCCGAATAAAGAGGCGACATATCGGTCTCTTGGGCGATCATATATAGTTTGTGTCTGGTCATGGGCGATTTGGAGCCCATCTTTTAGTACCAATACTTCATCTGCAAAGGCCAGCACATCTTCTGGGTCATGTGTTGCGGTAATAACCGTTATTTCTTTCTCCTTTAAATAAGGGAAAAGCTGATGTCTTAGCTCGTATTTTTTGAATTGGTCAATACTGCTAAAGGGTTCGTCCAATAAAAGGATTTCTGATTCTTGTGCTAGTGCCCTGGCCAGTGCCGTGCGCTGCTTTTGACCACCGCTTAAGTGCTGTACCTTGCGGGTTGCATGGTCCTTCATTGCAACAGTGCCAAGCAATTCATCAACACGTGACTCATGGGATTCCATTTCAAAAACGGAAAGATGTTCAGCTACATTTTCAGCGACCGAGGTATAGGGCATTAAATCAAAGTCCTGCGAAACGTATTTCATGTAGTTCTCTCCGGGGACCAAATTAAAGTTAGGCCCCAAAACCTTGTTGCTGTTCCAATGCACACTACCATTGTTAAGATGAAGCAACCCATAGATTGCCTTTAACAAAGTGCTTTTACCCGAGCCACTTTCACCTATTACAGCCAAGTGAACACCCTTTCCAAGGGAAAATGAGATGTCTTTCAAGACGGGCTTTTCTTGATATGAAAATGAGATGTTTTCTACTTTTAGCATGGTGCAAAAAAGATAATCCGCTTCTAATGAAACGGATTATCTATAGGTATTATTGAAATTCTTTTACTCAATTATTAATCCTTGAACTCTTTGAGAACTGCTTGATTGGGCAATTCGTCATAACCCATATTAAAGAATGTAAAAGCAAAAATATCAGCATATTGCTCAATAGTTTTACTTACTGGTGTACCAGCACCGTGACCCGCATTGGTTTCGATCCGAATCAAGGTCGGATTATCGCCAGTTTGTTTCTCTTGAAGTTCCGCTGCGAACTTAAAACTATGAGCGGGCACAACGCGATCATCATGATCCCCTGTTGTTACCAAGGTTGCCGGATAGGCAGTGCCTTCTTTCACATTGTGTACTGGACTATATGCTTTTAAATATTCAAACATTTCTTCACTTTCTTCAGAGGTGCCATAATCATAGGCCCAACCTGCTCCAGCTGTAAAGGTATGGTAACGAAGCATATCCAATACGCCCACTGCAGGAAGAGCCACCTGCATTAAATCAGGTCGCTGTGTCATGGTGGCACCTACCAACAAACCTCCATTGGAACCCCCTCGAATTGCCAAGTATTCCTTAGAAGTGTACTGATTTTCAATAAGGTATTCAGCCGCAGCTATAAAGTCGTCAAAAACATTTTGCTTTTGCATCTTGGTGCCGGCTATATGCCACTTTTTACCATATTCCCCACCCCCTCGAAGATTAGGCACAGCATACACACCGCCCTGCTCCATCCATACGGCGTTTACGATGCTAAAACTGGGTGTAAGGCTGATATTAAAACCGCCATAGCCATACAGAATAGTTGGATTTTTTCCATTCAATTCGATTCCTTTTTTATGGGTGATGATCATGGGCACCTTTGTACCATCCTTGGAGGTATAGAATACCTGAGTAGATTCATAATCTTCAGGATTGAAATCGATTTCTGGTTTCCAATATTGTTCGTATTCACCGGTCTCAACATTGTATTTATAAGAGGATCCCGGGGTATTGTAATTTGTAAATGAGAAATAGAATTCTTTGTCCTCTTTCTTACCACCAAATCCGCCAGCACTACCTACACCGGGCAGTTCGACTTCGCGAACTAAATTTCCGTCGTAATCGTATTGTAACACCTTTGAAATGGCATCAACCATATACTCTGTAAAGAAATAGCCACCGCCTGTTCCAGTGGTTAACACATGTTCGGTTTCAGGAATAAAGTCTTGCCAGTTTTCGGGTGAAGGATCAGACGCATCAACACGAACAATTTTTTTGTTCGGGGCATCTAGGTTTGTGACCAAAAACAATGTCGAACCTTCATTTTCGATCACGTACGTATCTGAATCCGTATTGTCCAAGACCGTTATCAAATCACTATTGGCCTTAGTCAGATCTTTGAGGTATAATTTGTTTCCAGAAGTTGAGGTCGAAGCGGTAATGAATAAAAAGCGTTCGTCTTCAGAGAGATAACCGCCAACATATCTGTGTTTTTGCTCTGGAGTCCCTCCAAAAATGACTTCATCTTCCGATTGGGGCGTGCCCAGTTTGTGGTAATAAAGTTTGTGCTGATCCGTTTTTGCCGACAGTTCACTTCCATCAGGTTTGTCATAGCTGGAATAAAAGAATCCATCATTTCCCTTCCATGAAATCCCACTAAATTTAATGTCAACAAGGGTATCTTCGACGACTTCCCGATTTTCAGTATTGATAACAATACCCTTACGCCAGTCGCTTCCCCCCTCAGAAATCAGATAAGCGGCCTTAGAACCATCCTTTGTAAAACTCAGCCCCATTAGCGATGTGGTACCGTCTTCAGAAAAGCTATTGGGGTCTAAGAATACCTCAGCTTCTTCATCACCTTGTTTTCGATAGACCACATATTGGTTCTGCAAACCATTGTTCTTATAGAAATAGGTGTAGTCGCCTTCTTTGAAGGGGGAACCTAATTTTTCATAGTTCCATACACTTTCAAGCCTATTTTTCAGATTTTCGCGAAATGGAATTTTGTCAAAATAGCCGAAGGTTACCTCGTTTTGGGCCTTGACCCAAGCCTCGGTTTCGGCACTCATGTCATCCTCCAACCAACGGTAGGGGTCAGGAACTTCGGTTCCAAAATAGGTGTCAACGGTATCTACCTTCTCGGTTTCGGCATAAGTCACGGCAATGGGTTCTCTTTTTTGTTCGGTTTTACAGGCCACAAAGATAATTAAGGCCATTAGTAAGGCTGCTTTTCTCATTTTTCTAAAGATTGAATTTTTTAAAAATAAGATAAAAGCAGGCTGTAGGTATAAAGGCCCGAAAAGTCTTAACGTTTTTTAACGCTTCACCACCAGAAACGAGCCGATCAGACCAACTTGTTTGCTACCAAATACTCCGCAATTTGAACGGCATTGGTTGCCGCCCCCTTTCTAAGATTATCTGACACAATCCAAAGGTTTAGCGTATTGCGTTGGGTCTCATCACGTCGGATTCTCCCAACAAACACATCATCTTTGTCATGGGCATATATTGGCATGGGGTAGGTATTCGTATCTGGGTTGTCCTGCACGACAATCCCAGGGGTTTCACTAAGCAATTTTCGAACATCACTTAGATCAAAATCGTTGCGGAATTCTACGTTAACGGCTTCAGAGTGCCCCCCCGAAGTTGGAATTCGAACAGCGGTTGCCGAGACCGAAAAGGTACGGTCGTCCAATATTTTCTGAGGCTCACGTGCCAGTTTCATTTCTTCTTTGGTGTAGCCGTTCTCCAAAAACACGTCACAGTGGGGCAATGCATTTCGATTTATTGGGTAAGGATAGGCCATTTCGCCCTGTACCCCAGCCATTTCATTCTCCAATTGTCGAACCGCTTTGACTCCGGTCCCTGAAACCGATTGATAGGTAGATACCACAACGCGTTTCATGTGGTACTTTTTATGCAATGGGTTCAATGCCATTACCATTTGGATCGTAGAGCAATTGGGATTGGCAATTATTTTATCATCCTTTGAAAGTTCTTGGGCATTGATTTCAGGCACAATGAGCTTCTTTTCAGGATCCATGCGCCATGCCGAGGAATTATCTATTACGGTGGTGCCAACTGCGGCAAATTTTGGTGCCCATTCTAAAGAAGTGCTTCCACCAGCTGAAAAAATGGCAATATCGGGTTTTGCATCCACAGCAGTCTGTAACCCGACCACTGTGTGTTCCGTATTGTTATAATTCAATTTTTTGCCAACAGAACGCTCTGAGGCCACTAAAAGAAGTTCGCTTATGGGAAATTCACGTTCAGCCAACACTTTTAACATCACTTCGCCTACCATTCCTGTGGCTCCTACAACTGCTACTTTCATGCATTCAAAATTTGAACAGACAAAAGTAGTCTACTTGCCCAAGTTTACAAGCTTTTTATTTCATAATTCCAAAAAACAACAAATTGTTACAAATAAAACAACCGCCGTATTGCTAGCGATGCAACACGACGGTTTTTAATGAATAATGGTGTAGCGGCCAACCCTTTGGCTGGGCTACAATTATTTTTTCAGGCTATCCCTGATTTCTTTCAACAAATCGATTTCAGATGGCCCTGGATCTGCAGGGGGTGCTTCGGGCTTTTTCATTTTATTGACACCTTTCACAATTAAGAACATCACAAAGGCAACAATAATAAAGTCGATGAGATTGGTCAAAAACTCTCCATATAGAATCGCTACTTCCCCAACCTTTTCACCTGCATCATTCATTTCTCCGGGTTTGATGATATATTTTAATTCGTTAAAGTTCGCATCGAATAACAATCCGATCAAGGGAGAAACAATTCCCCCGGTAAACGAAGAAACAACCTTGTTAAAGGCAGCACCCATGACGAAACCTACGGCAATATCCACGAGGTTACCTTTCATGGCAAATTCTTTAAACTCTTTAAGCATTTGAATTATAGTTTTATGGTTAATACGAGGGAAAAGGTAATCAAAAAAAGCAATAAGGTGTTGTTTTAACCCTTGATTTTTCGAGTAACCCGTTGAGAAATAGCCGTTAAGATTTCATAGGATATGGTATTCGCGGACTGGGCAAATGCTTCTGCAGATTGGTCGTCACCAAACAAAAGGACTGGGTCGCCCTCTTTGCAATCAATATTTGTCACATCGATCATAATCATATCCATACAAACATTTCCGATGATGGGGGCCTTTTGACCATTGACCAAGACCACGGTTGACCCACCGCCATAGTGTCTTCCGATGCCATCAGCGTGTCCTATGGGCAAGGTGGCCGTTATGCGATACCCTGTTGAGGCGAAGGCCCGATTATAACCGACGGTCTCTCCTGGTTCTATTTTATGACGTTGCGAAATAACGGTTGTCAAAGTTGCAACAGGTTGCAATTCTGCATCAATTTTTGAGTCATTGCCATATCCGTAGAGTCCAATACCACTGCGGACCATTTCAAATTGGGCATCGGGATAATTAATTATTCCTGAAGTGTTCAAAATATGCCGTACGGGGGTATACCCCAATTTTTCCTCCAGTTCCTCCGTGATTTTTCGAAAGGTGTCTATTTGTCGGAGGCTAAATTCCTTTTCTCCTTCATCTTCCGATGCGGCGAGATGAGAAAATGCCGACACAATTTTTAGGCAGTCATCTTTTTGCGTGTGCTCAAGAATATAATCTACATCGTTTTCCCAAAAGCCCAAACGGTTGAGACCGGTATTGAACTTGAGATGAACAGGATAATTTTTTTGCTTCATCGCTGTGACAACCTGTACAAATTGCCGCAACATTTTAGGAGCATATAAACTTGGCTCTAAACAGTTCGCGATGAGTTTTTCAAAATTTATGGGCTGGGGGTGCAATACCAAAATGGGGGTTTTAATACCAGCCTCCCGCAGCAAAACCCCTTCCTTGACATAGGCTACGGCAAAATAGTCAACCTTCAAGGCCTCTAGTTTTTGGGCCACGGCAACCATGTCGCTGCCATAGGCAAAAGCCTTGACCACAGCTAAAAACTTCGTAGTAGGGCGTAGTTTTCCTTTGAGATACTTGAAATTATGCGCAAGCGCGTTGAGATTAATCTCTAAGGTAGTTTCACCAACACTATTCATTGGCCGCTTTCTTTTTTGGTGCCACCTCTTCAGCGTTGACTTTCATTTTGGATACTTTTTCTTTGAGCATTGCCTTATAAAAAGCCGCTCGACTCAACGGCTCATATTCTTCGGTCTCACCCAACAAGACCAGATTGTCGTTGTCAGATTTTCTAAAACTATAATTGGCCAAGTTCCCGGTGCGGGTGCATACAGCATGCACCTTGGTCACATATTCTGCAGTAGCCATTAGGGCAGGCATTGGCCCAAAAGGGTTACCTTTAAAATCCATATCCAACCCGGCTACAACCACCCGAATTCCGCGATTTGCCAAATCGTTGCAAACGGTTACTATTTCATCATCAAAAAACTGTGCTTCATCAATACCCACAACATCACAGTCATCTGCCAAAAGACGAATGTTGGCCGCAGCAGGAACAGGGGTTGAACGAATTTCGTTCGAATCATGTGAAACAACCATCTCTTCATTGTAACGGGTATCGACCAAGGGTTTGAAGATCTCAACTTTTTGCTTTGCAAATTGGGCCCTTTTCAATCGCCGAATCAACTCTTCGGTCTTTCCAGAAAACATAGAACCGCAGATGACTTCGATCCAGCCAAACTGTTCTTTGGGGTTTACTGTGTTTTCAAGAAACATATCGTACTTTTAAAAGAAAGTAAAGGATTATTCGTTCTATATCCAGAAGGAATAAAATTAGTAAAATATACCCCGCTAGATTTCAAAATTTAACCTTTTGTTCTATAAAGGGCATAGATTTTGGTGGTACATTTATAGTAATAATCGGGTTATGAAGCGTAAAATAAGGGAAGAACTGGTCAAACTCTCAACAGATATCATTACCGCTAGGGAAGATAAGGAACTAACAGAACTCTATGAAAGGGCAAAGGAGCTTTACGAGAAATTGGCGGTCTTGAAATTTATTGATGAAAAACTGAACGATATAGAGGTTGATGTCTCTAAAAATGTTTTGGCTTCCCGATTTGAAAAGATGGCAACAGCGGTCTTGAGCGGAAATACCTCTGTCCCTGAAAACAACCCTCACGAAGAAGATATTATTACACCAGGTATGCAGACCATAAAGGATATGGTCTCTGAAATGCCAAGCGAGGCCGTTGAACATATATTTTCAGATTTTATCGCCAAGCCTGAAACCATGAAAAATGACAAGGAAGACCTTTCTCCCTTGCCTACAAATGAAAACACTTCGGTTAAACCCAAATCATTGAACGACCGGTTGAACAAGGAAATTCAAATTGGGTTGAATGACCGATTGGCCTTCGTAAAGCATCTTTTTGATAATAGTTCTGACGATTTCAATCGGGTAGTTTCCCAGTTGAATACCATTGATACCGAAGAACGTTCCTTGGCTTTTATCGAAAACATGGTGAAACCCGAATACAACCACTGGACGGGTAAGGAAGAATATGAAAATCGGTTCAGGGCCATTATAGAGCGCAAGTTCGCATAGTCGGCTTTTTTGGCTACTTTTAGGTAGAAACCGACTAATTTTTCCCAATGACTAAAAAAATCTTGTATTGGGCCTCAACGGGCCTGCTGACCCTTTTGATGTTATTCTCTGTCTATAATTATTTCTTTAATTATGAAATGATAGTAGGCTTTTTTGAGAGTTTTGGTTACCCAACCTATTTAATTTATCCACTGGCCATTGCCAAACTGCTTGGGTTGATAACCATTTGGACCAATGTAAATCGTTGGTTGAAAGAGTGGGCTTATGCCGGCTTTTTCTTCAATACACTTCTCGCATTTTTTGCACATTATATGATTGCTGACGGTGAGCATATGGGTGCCTTGATCGCGCTAATTCTGGTTTTGGTTTCCTATGTTACCGGGAAAACCGTAAGGCCTTAAATTTGGCCTATGGGAAAATTGTATGTGGTACCAACTCCAATAGGAAATTTAGAAGACATGACCCTTAGGGCCATTTCTGTATTGAAAGAAGTGGATTTGATTCTCGCCGAGGATACACGCACCAGCGGGAAACTTTTAAAGCATTTCGGAATTGAGACCCCCCTACAAAGCCATCATATGCACAATGAGCATAAAACGCTGGCCGGGGTCATTGCAAAGCTACAATCAGGTACTACAATAGCCTTGATCTCTGATGCTGGAACACCGGCCATATCCGATCCCGGTTTTTTATTGACTAGAGCCTGTATCGAAAATTCGATTGAATTGGAATCGTTGCCAGGGGCAACAGCTTTTGTGCCGGCTTTGGTGAACAGCGGCCTGCCCAGCGACCGCTTTGTATTTGAAGGCTTTTTGCCTCCTAAAAAAGGTAGACAAACGCGTTTACTACAATTGGCTGAGGAACCCCGAACGATGGTTTTTTATGAAAGCCCGCATAAACTGGTGAAAACCTTGACGCAATTTGTTGACTTTTTTGGAACGGAACGACCCGTTACTGTATCGCGGGAATTAACCAAAATGTATGAAGAAACCATTCGGGGAACAGCCATGGAAGTCCAAAATTATTTTATGGCACACCCGCCCAAGGGAGAACTGGTTGTCATCGTAGGAGGAAAGAAATAAAGAGTATCTTTAAATTACTTCAAATATTGGTCTATGAAGCAAATCTTCATGATGTTATTCCTCATGCTTTCCATTTTTGCAGGAGGTCAGAACAGCGAGGCTCAACTACTCGATAGTATTCATTTAACAGCTTTAGAACCGGGTAAAGTACACAGGTTTTGGCTTCAAATAGGGGAAGATGAATTTAACAATCCGATCAAGGTTCCAGTTTTGGTTGCCAAAGGGGCCCATGAAGGGCAAACTCTAGGTTTGACTGCCGCCATTCATGGGAACGAAGTAAATGGAATTGCTATTATCCATAATTTGTTTCATACTATGGATATCAGTAAGTTGAAAGGGACTGTTTTAGCAATCCCTGGTCTCAATCCCCAAGGGATTTCGAGACAACAACGCGAATTTATGGATGGGCAGGACCTCAATAGGATTTTTCCTGGAAAAGCAAAGGGCAATCGATCTGAACAAATGGCCCATCAGATTTCTCAAAAGATCATACCTCTTTTTGACTATCATGTCGACCTGCATACAGCAAGTTTTGGTCGAATAAACACCTTATACGGACGGGGCGATATGGATGATAAAACCCTTGCACAAATGCTTAGGTCACTGCAACCAGATATTATTGTATCGAATAAGGGCAATCCAAGTTTTGGATCTTCAAAAGCAATGACAATGCGGGCATTTGCCATTTCAAAAGGCGTGCATTCTATAACCATGGAATACGGAAACCCACAGGTGTTTCAGAACGAAATGATAGAGCGAGGCAGTAAAGGATTAATTGACCTTTTGATCTCACTAAAATTTTTGAATGGTGAAACCAGTGAAGAAAAGCGTCCCATAGTTTGTTCTAAGTCGTATTGGTTGTTTACTGACAAAGGGGGCTGGCTTGAGGTATTGGTTGATTTGAACCAAGAATTGTCTGAAGGTCAAGACATAGCAATTTTAAGAAATGCCTTTGGGGAAGTACTAGAAACTTATAAAAGCCCAGAAGCTGGAATTGTAATAGGTAAAAGTACAAATCCGGTTAACCTCAACGGCGGCAGAATCATTCATTTGGGCATTGTAAAGAAATAGATGATTGTATTGCCATGGCTTATTGTACTGGTGACCGTAATCACAGTCTACTTTCTCGATCGCTTGGAAAACAGGTATGTTAGATCACTATTTGATTGGGTGCCAGCAATCTTGTTGGCCTATATTATTCCCGCAGGTTTGTCCTATATTTTTAATGTTGACCTTTCTAAGTCCCTAATTCATGAAACCAGCAAGGATTTTTTTATTCCCCTTGCTATAATCTCGGTGATGTCTAGTTTGTCTTTCAAACAATTAAAATCCGTAGGTTTTAAGCCCATCGTGGTATTTGTAGCGGGATCTATGTTTATCGCCCTATTCCCGATTTTATTTGTGTGGATTTTTTCTTCAGCGGACTGGATTACCAATACCATGCAGGTCAAAGACTATTGGATGGGGATTCCTCCCATCGTTGGTGGCTGGATCGGAGGAAGTACCAGCCAGTTGGTGCTAAAAGAATTGGTCAATTGCCCAGAAAATGTTTTTCTCACGATCTTGGTTATGGATAATATCTTGGTTAATATTTGGACCATCCTAATGTTTCAAGGTATTAAGAGCAGCTCAAGAATGAACCGATGGTTTGGTATTTCTGATGACAAAATGCCTGAAGAATTGGAATTAAAGAAAGCAAAAACCATATCACCTGTGGTCACCTTACTGGTGTTTGTGGTATTGACAGTTGTGTTTGGGCTGTTCATTGACGCTTTTGTGATCAAGGTGCTGCTTTTCTCAGCACTCGGATTATGTCTGAGCAACTTTTTTAAAAGCTGGAACAATACTTTTTCGCTTAAAGTTGGAGGTATTTTAATCATTCTGGTCATGGCAATTTTAGGCCTGAAGCTCCAATTTTCTTCCTTTGACTTCGACCTTAACTTCTTTGGCTTTTTAATTATTTGGTTGGTGGGACATTTTGTTTTCACCGTTTTGATCGCCAAATTACTCAACGTCAATATGGCCTGGGTGCCAATTGCCAGTATGGCAAACGTTGGGGGTATAGCTACTGCACCAGCCGTTACCGCAGCTTATGAAAAGCGATGGATGCCCCATGCCATCGTTTTGGCAATTTTAAGCATGGCCACAGGCACATTTTGGGGCATGTTGACCATTTACCTGTTACAACTTCAATTTTAGGCATGCAACATCTTTTAGCAACGATTAGAAACTGTAATACATGTTTGGAGCATTTGCCTCTTGGTCCGAGACCTATTGTTGCGGCGCACCCCGAATCTAAAATTGCCATAATAGGGCAGGCACCTGGGAGCAAGGTTCACGAAACGGGAGTGCCTTGGGATGATCCCAGTGGAATACAATTGCGAAAATGGTTGGGGGTGACCAATGAACAATTCTACGATGAAAAAATATTCGCCCTGATTCCAATGGGCTTTTGTTATCCCGGAAAAGGCAAATCGGGTGATTTACCGCCTAGACCGGAATGTGCTCCGCAATGGCACAAACAACTTTTGGAAAATATGCCCAAGCTGAAAATGACCATACTAATTGGCCAGTACGCGCAGCACTATTATTTAGGTGAGGCACGTAAAAAGAACTTGACGGAAACCGTCAAGCATTACCAAAACTATTTGCCGCGTTATTTTGTGCTCCCGCACCCTTCACCACGAAATCGATTTTGGCTTAGTAAAAACCCTTGGTTCCAAAAGGAAGTGCTTCCGCTACTTCAAGAAAAAGTTATTGCCACAATTATTTAGATGGTGTGAAAAGCAACTTTTTTTCACCAAAAGTAACCGTAATGGTATCCCTTAAAATTTTTGGCTTTCTATTTACCATATCTATTTCTTTTAGTGAAATCGCGTATAATAAATCGTCAATGGTTTGATGATTTTTAACCCATTCGTGCTTCATAATTTTGAACTGCCCAAATTCTTTGGATTCAACTTTACCTATAGCTCTAAACCCAAATTTTTTGTCTACGTATAGTCTCACAATCAACACTTGAGATTGGTTGCCAAAGTTCCTGAAGTAAGCTGGCATTATTCTTATAAAATCATCATTCAAAAAAGATATTTGTTGAGAGTCGCCAATAATTTTAGCAGTTGAACCCAAGGAATCTATATGGTCATATCCAATAATGCTGTCATTATACATCAGAGCTTTACAAGAATTCAGACCTATTGTAAAGACAATAAAACATGAAACAATAATGGTGTTTCTAGTAAACACTGCCATCATGTTTCCCCTTTTCCCAGCCGTGTTTTCCAAGGTATTGGCCCGCGCTTTCCACGGCACCATCTTCAATAGAGGTACCCATACTATCATTCCAACGGTTGAGGTAACCAAATAAGGAAATCACGCCCAGCATTTCAACAATTTCGCCGTCGTTCCAGTGTTCATGTAACCGTCTTTTGATATCGGCATCAACTGCATTGGGCACTTGAGATGCGACCAAAGAGAAATCCAAAGCTGCCCGTTCAGCCTCTGAGAAAGCGGGATGTGTTCGGTATTCCCAAATATTGTCCAATTGCTCTTGTTCGGCACCATAGCGTTCCGCGGCCCGAATGGCATGAGCCTGGCAATATCGGCACCCCGTGGCATTGCTGCTGACCCAGGCAATCATTCGTTTTAGTGCGGAGGTAACACGGCCTTCATTGGCCATTACCGCTTTGTTCAAGTTGATGAACGCTTTGGAAATGGCAGGGCGATGTTGCATGGTGAGAACTGAATTTGGGCAAAACCCTAAGGTTTCATTAAAGAATTCAGCCAGTTTTTTGGTTTCAAGATCGTGTTCGGGATTGAGTGGTTCTACTAATGCCATGATGGGTCTATTTGTCGTATTTTTAACCTTTGCAAGAAACAAAAATTATGGGAGCTATAAATCATATTACGACAAAATGGTTAGGGCAGATGGCCTTCGAAAGCAACAATCCTTCAGGTCATGATTTAAAGATTGATGCAGGACCTGAAGATGGTGGCGAAAGTAGCGGATACCGTCCTAAGGCCTTAATGCTTTCGGCCTTGGCCGGGTGTTCGGGTTTGGATGTCGCTTCACTGATCAAAAAAATGAAACTCGATGTTGGCAGCTTTCACATCGAAACCATTGGTGAACTGACCGATGAACACCCAAAGTACTACCATAGTGTTAAAGTTGAGTACCACTTTTATGGGTCAAATTTAAATGAAGACAAATTGCAACGTGCCGTTGACCTGTCTGTTGAAAAATATTGTGGCGTAATGGAAATGTTTAGAAGATTTGCTGCGATAGAAATAGAAACCAACTATCACCACGAATAAATCACCCATTGCGCTGGACCTTACAACCAACTCCTGATCAGCAACAGCTTGAAAATCTTTCGAATGTATTGAAGGTGGATGCCCTTATTGCCCGATTGCTTCTTCTGCGGGGGATAAACGACTTTGAAACGGCTAAAAATTTCTTTCGCCCCCAGCTCGATGATTTACATGATCCTTTTTTAATGCAGGACATGAGAACAGCCGTTGATCGCATCAAAAAGGCCATCGCAAGTAACGAGAATATTTTGGTATATGGTGATTATGATGTTGATGGCACAACTGCTGTAGCGCTTCTTGCTACCTATCTTAAAGAAAACTACCCCAATATCGCCACCTACATTCCAGACCGATACGGTGAAGGGTATGGTATTTCAACCCAAGGTATAGACTTTGCAGAAGACAACGACTTTACGCTGATCATCGCTTTGGATTGTGGCATCAAGGCAATTGACAAGGTGGTTTATGCCAAAGAAAAAGGCATTGATTTTATTATTTGTGACCACCATAGGCCAGGAGATAAGTTGCCGGAAGCGGTGGCCGTTCTAGACCCTAAAAGAAAGGATTGCAGTTACCCTTATAAGGAGCTTTGTGGCTGCGGGGTAGGGTTTAAGTTGGTTCAGGCCTTGGCATCTGAAAAAGGACAAACGGTTTCAGAATTGAAAGGCTATTTGGATTTGGTTGCAACGGCAATAGCAGCAGATATTGTACCCATTACCGGTGAGAACCGCGTTATGGCCTACTATGGTTTACAGGTGATCAATGCCGAACCCCGAACGGGAATTCAGGCCATTGTGAACCAAATCAAAAAAAGGGAGCTAACGATAACAGATGTGGTTTTCATTGTCGCCCCGCGAATTAATGCCGCGGGACGAATGAAGCATGGGCAATATGCCGTAGACCTGCTAATGGAAACCGACTTGATTCAAGCCCAATCTTTTGCCGGAGAAATCGAAGAGTTCAACACGAATCGGCGAAGCCTAGATCAAGAAATTACCGCAGAAGCCCTGCAACAAATACTTGAAAACAATGAACAAGAACGGTTTACCTCTGTTGTATACGGAGAAGACTGGCATAAAGGGGTCATTGGAATTGTTGCTTCTCGGTTAACCGAGACCTACTATCGCCCAACGTTGGTGTTTGCCAAAAGCGGGGATAAGCTGGCAGCTTCGGCACGATCGGTAAAAGGGTTTGACGTTTATAAAGCGTTGGAAGGATGTGCAGACTGCATTGAGCAATTTGGGGGACACAAGTATGCTGCAGGGCTAACCTTGCTGGAATCGCAATATGAAACCTTCAAAAAGCAGTTTGAGCAAACCGTTTCGGAAACGATAGACCCTGAGCTATTGACCCCAGAAATTCATATCGATGCCGTAATTGGTTTGGATGAGGTTACACCAAAATTGATGCGGTTGATTCATCAATTTGCACCTTTTGGGCCCGGGAACATGACCCCGGTTTTTATGGCAAAAGGCTTGAATGATACAGGCCATGGCCGTTGTGTGGGCCAAGATGACAAACATCTTAAGTTAAGTGTTGCGCAGCAGGGTACAAACCCTATTGGGGCAATTGGGTTTAATCTGGGCAGCAAATTGGCCCAAGTAAAAAACAAGCAGCTGTTTGATATGGTCTTCACTGTTGAAGAAAATGAATGGAACGGCCAGGTAAGTTTGCAGTTAAAAATTAAGGATATTCGATGAGGATAGAGCATTTAGCGATTTGGGTTATTGAGCTTGAGGCGTCTAAAAAATTTTACGAAACCTATTTTGATGCAAATAGCGGACAACGGTATCTAAACCCTAGCAAACAATTTACCTCCTATTTTTTGGATTTTAATTCAGGTTCCCGACTCGAATTGATGCATAGACCTGATATTACAAAAGTTTTAGATCAAGGAAAAGAATCCATAGGCCTTGCACATTTTGCCATTTCGGTTGGATCAGAAGAAAAAGTTGATAGCTTGACTGAACAGCTTCGTCAAGACGGCTTTCAAATACTTGGGGAGCCAAGAACCACAGGTGATGGTTATTATGAAAGTATAGCTCTTGACCCTGACGGGAACAAGATAGAAATTACTGTCTAGTATGTCTAAATCGTTAGATCCTTACGCTTCATTGCGCTACAAAGAATTCAATATTTTTTTATTGGTACGCTTTGCCATGGTGTTTGCATGGAGTATGCAATTTATTGTAATTGAATGGCAGGTTTACGCATTGACAAAAGATCCCTTGGCATTGGGGATTATTGGTTTAATGGAAATAATTCCGGCCGTTAGCATTGCACTATTTGCGGGCCATATTGTAGATCAAAAAGAGAAACGAAACCTGCTGATAAAATGCATCTTGGGCTTTTCGGTGGTTAGTTTTGGGCTTTTTTTGGTCACCCTACCTTCGATTGAAAAAGATTTTGCCTCAAAGTCGATTTTGTACACCATTTACGCCCTCGTCTTTTTGGGAGGGTTGGTTCGGGCCTTTATTGGTCCCACTATATTTTCCTTGATTGCATTGATTGTGCCTAAAAAAATCTACCCCAATGCGGCCACGTGGAGCAGTTCTACCTGGCAGGTGGCATCGGTTATGGGGCCTGCTTTTGCGGGGTTTTCAATAAGTTGGATCGGGGTGCACTGGTCACTTTGTATCATTTTCGGATTTTCAATCTTAGCGCTTCTATTCCTGTCCCAAATTTCTCGCAAACCTATTTTGAACCCGAAACTGGGGGAGCCTATCTTCCAAAGTCTCAAAGACGGGATCCAATTTGTATTTAGCACAAAAGCCATTTTGGGAGCCTTGACACTTGATATGATTGCAGTTCTTTTTGGTGGGGCCGTAGCCCTATTGCCAATTTATGCCCAGGACATTCTGAATGTGGGCTCCGAAGGCTTCGGCATTTTGCGTGCTGCCCCCGCTGTTGGCGCATCGATAACGATGTTGGCTTCCACCCGCTTCCCACTGCATAAAAACGCAGGTAAAAAATTGTTATGGGCGGTGTTTGGTTTCGGACTGTGTATTATCGTTTTTGGGCTGTCAAAACTATTTTGGATTTCTGTAATAGCGCTATTTATAAGTGGCGCTGTGGATGGCGTTTCTATGATCATTCGCCAAACCATTTTGCAACTAAAAACACCTGACAATATGCGCGGGCGGGTGGCTTCAGTAAATTCAATTTTTGTGGGATCTTCCAATGAACTTGGGGCCTTTGAAAGTGGTGTGACCGCTAAACTTATGGGTACGGTTACGGCGGTGGTCTTTGGAGGTTGTATGACCCTTTTGACTGTGGGGGGAATGGCAGCGTTTTTCCCCAGTTTTAGAAAATTGGATTTGAGCAAGGACGTAGAAGCACAAGAAGGGGCCGACTAATTTTCAAACTTTTCAAGTTTCAAGCTTTCCCCATCAAAGACGGCATAGGTAAAATAGGAAATCCAATCCCCTAAATTCGTGTACCTTGAATTTTCGTTCAGCTTAATTTCGATGGGCAAATGGCGGTGCCCAAATATGAAGTGGTCATAGTGTTGGGTTTGTAGTTTGCGCTTACAATATTGCACCAACCACTCCTTGTCTTCACCCAAAAAGGTGATGTCTGAATCTCCGGAAATTATTTTGTTGTTTATGGAAAGATGCTGCGCTAAACGCACCCCTAAATCAGGATGGAGCCATCTAAAAAACCACTTCGCAATAGGATTGACGAATACCTTCTTCATGCGTTTGAAGCCCTTATCGCCGGGTCCGAGCCCATCACCATGTCCGATCAAAAATTTCTTGTCATTAATGACCAATTCTTGAGGGGCATGGTAAACAGGAATTCCCAATTCTTCCTCAAAATATCCGTTCATCCACAAATCGTGGTTCCCAACGAAAAAGGTAATCGGAATACCGGCATCGCTAAGCTCAGCAAGCTTCCCCAGAACACGGGTAAAACCTTTGGGGACCACCGTTTTGTATTCAAACCAAAAATCAAATAAATCTCCCATCAAAAAAATAGCGGCAGCATCTGACTTTACAGTATCGAGCCAGGCGACAAATTTCTTTTCCCTGGGCAAACTGTCCCTTGTATTTGGTGCGCCAAGGTGATTGTCGCTGGCAAAATAGACGTTCTTATTTTTTGGAAGTTGAATGGCTTGCATGCTGTAATCCAAAGTTAATCCCTTTTAAAGAATTCATCCCAACGAATCGTCTTGCCTGATTGGGCCGAGGCTTTCGCCGCTTCAAGTATTTGCATAACAACCAAATTGTTCTCTATTGATGAAACATCAAAGGTACCCAGCGGTTGCCCATTCTTGACCACCTGTGCCAATAGGGCGAAGGGATCGTGCAGGCCGCTTTGCAAAGGAGCAGCTTTTTCGGTTGAAGGTCCGAGTTCTTCATCCTCCAAAACCACAAGATCATCACCGTTTAAGGTGTGAACATAACCAGTTTTGCCATAGAGCTCCATGTCTTTCCTATTGTGTGACCAGTTCCATGAAGCTTGTATGATTACTTGGGTTGTGGGGTAGTTTAAAATAATTGTGGCATCGTCATCTACCTTGGGATATTTATCCGGTTTGAATTGACGAGTGACGGCAGTAACAGTTTCCGGAACTTGCCCTTGCAAAAACCAGGTCGCTAAATTGGCACCGTAACAGCCGAAATCGGTTATTGCACCCCCACCATTGCGCACAGGGTCGGTCAACCATTCAAGAAATTCCTCATTGCATCCAATTTCAATCGGACCAGGATGTCCGTGATGAAAAACCATGCGCTGAATAGGCCCAAAGCGTTGCTCTTGATTTGCAAGCTGGTAGGCGCGATAATTTGAGGCGTACCATGAAGTTTCATAATTGGTCAAGAGGTGCACTTCGTTTTTTTGGGCAAGCTCCGCCATTTTCACGGCGTGCTCCCAGTTTACCGCCAAGGGTTTTTCAACCATAATATGCACTCCTTTTGGTGCAAAAAAAGCTACGGTTTCCAAATGTTCACTAATGGAATTGAATGCGAGTACAGCCTCGGGTTTTACCTTCTTGTATAGGGCTTCCATCGAATCGAACACCAACTCCATAGCATAGCCGTGTTGTTCGCTATAGCGTTTGGCCAAATCTTGATTGGGTTCTACGATGCCAACAATTTCGACATCGCCAAAATTTTCTCTTCCCAAAATCCAATGTACATGGGTATGGGTCAAGCCAATCACGGCCACTTTAAGCGGCTCACCCTTATAGGAATAGGCCTCCGTCATTGAGGTACTTTTTTCAGCTGCTTCCATTGAACTATTAGGTTCATTTTTCGATTGTCCACAATTCAGAAAAAGAACGATAAAAGAGAGGAGGAATGCCGTTTTTAATAGGTTCATTGTTATCTTTTGAATCTTCGGTTGTTGCGTACACGGCTAATGATATAGATAGCGATTACCAACAAGGCTACGATTGGCAAAACAATATCACTATTTAAAAAAGAGAGGATATCCATATTATTTTTTGAATTTTTCCAACGCTTTTTTGGTGGCAGCAGATAGGGCAAGATTGCCCGACATACGCGCACGCACCCCCATAAGCTCAGGCCAGTCATCTGTACCTTCCCAAAGTACTCGTTTCATTTGGGATAGGGCCTCCGGATTGTAGGAGGCCAATTTTTCCAGGTGGATTTCAATTTCTTTATCCATATCCGCAATAGTGTCGTGTACTTTAGCGTACAGTCCTTTTTCTTTGGCCCAATAGGCATTTTTCCATTCCGAGGGATACAATGAAAGTTCTGCCATTGCCGCAACGCCAATTTTTCTTCGTACTGCCGGTTCAATCACAAAGGGACCAATACCAATGGCAACTTCAGAGAGCTTAATGGCAGCATCAACTGTGGCATGCACATAATCACAGGCTGCGGCCAACCCGACTCCGCCACCAACAGCTTTTCCTTGAATTCTTCCCACGATGGGTTTGCTGCAGGAACGCATGGCATTGATGACCTTGGCAAAACCACCAAAAAAAGCTTCACCCTCTGGAAGCGATGAAATGGCCACCAATTCATCAAAAGAGGCCCCTGCGCAAAAGGCCCGCTCTCCCTCAGATTTTAAGAGGATTACAGCAACTTCAGCATTGTTTGAAAGGTTGTCAAGTTCATTGGCCAAGCGATCGAGCAGTTCTGAGACAAACGAGTTGCTTGCAGGATGACCGAATTCGATATGGGCGACCTTGTTTTTTATGTTAGTGAAAAGGCTTCCGTTGGCTCTTTCGGTTCCCATAGTTGTTTGTTTGACCCAAAATTAAGGGTTTTGTAGCAATGGCTTGAACTTGTTTCTGAACTTGACGATCAAAGCACCTCCTCGTATGGCCATCCAAACTATAAAGGCGATCCAAATGGCATAAAATCCCCATCCAAGGGCCTTGCCGATATAAAGCGTTGGCAAAAAACCTAGAAAGGTCGCTGATAACAATACGTTTCGCAAGTACTTCATTTCACCAAGCCCCTTAAAAAGGCCATCAAAAACAAAGGCTAAAGTATTCATGGGCAGTCCGAGGATGACAATAAAGAAAACGCCATAAAATGTTTCCAATACTATGGTTTCGTTTGAGAATAGCCTGCCCAATGGGAAATAAAAAGCAAATCCCAACACCATTAAGACAAGGCTGACCAATAAACCGTAGGTGATGATCTTTCGGGCAAGTTTCCAAAGGCCGTGGTAGTCTTTTGCGCCCAATAATCGACCTCCCATACTGTTACCGGCAGCTCCATAGCCATCAATAAAAAATGCAGCAAATAGCCATAGATTGATTGCGATGGTATGTGCCCCTATATACCGGTCTCCAAGCGCCGTGGCTTCTCGAACAGCAATAATCAGTGCTACATTCAAGGATACGGCGCGCACAAAAAGATTCAAACTCATTACAATCAACCGCTTTAATTCCTTATTTAGGGGCAGCTTTAATGTAAGGCTGATATCGGCCTTGACTTTAAGGAGAAAAAACACCAAAATGGCCATCACAGCTTGTGAAATAAGACTGGCCCATGCGGCTCCCTCTAGATACATTGCCGGAACATATCCTTCAATGCCATAAACCAAAATAAAATCCAAAACAATGTTGAGACCGGCTCCGATTATCGCCACCAACATCGGGTAGTAGGTGTTTTGAAGTCCCCTGAAAATTCCAAAAACGGCAAAGGTAAACAAGGTCAAAGGGAAGCCCCATACACGGATCGAATAATAACGAACGCAGTAATCCAAGATTTTGCCTGTTGCCTCGAACATTCTAAATATATCTTCAACGACAAAAATGGTCGACCCTAAGATCAAAAAGCTCAACAAAAGATTCAAAAAAATCGCCTGGGCGGGCAGATTGGATACTTCATGAAGTTTGCCGGCACCCAAATATTGCGAAATGATGGCTGATATAGCGCTTCGGGTCTGTCCCAATACCCATATGAGCATCGAAAGGAACGACCCTACAATACCTGCGGCGGCCAAAGATTCTAAACCATCAACAGGAATGTTTCCCACAATGGCGGTGTCGGTAATTGACAATATGGGTTCGGCAATGCCAGAAATTGTGGCTGGTATCGCCAAACGATTGATATTTTTGAAAGTAACGGCAGTTCGTGCAATCATCTATAGGACCAATTCATAGCAATAAAAAGGATGCTGACTTTGTTCAGGGAAATGTACATTTCCCAATTTTTTGTAACCTCGAGCTTCATAAAACTTTTGGTTGCGATTATTTTGGGAGAAGGTATCCAACCGAACGGAAGCGCAGCTGTTTTTTTGGGCCCAGCTTTCCGCAAAATCCATCAATTGTTGTGCATATCCCCTGCCTTGGTAATTGGGATGCACACAAAGACGGTGAATATAAATATGGTTGCTGTTGGGGGTAAGCCAATCTACAGTTTGGTATTCCTCATCCATTAAGGTTGAAATCGTAATCGAACCAATTATATCCTCATTCAAGGTCAGCACATATAGTTCCTTTCTTGCATGGTCTTCTTGAAAGGCCTCCAAAGAAGGGTAGTGCTCGTTCCATTGATATATCCCTTGGTCTTCCATAGCCTTCGTACATGCCTTTGTAATCAACAGAATATGGGCGATTTCCGATATCTTTGCATGTCGAATCATAAGATTAGGCGATTAAAATTGTAAATTTAGAGTATAATCTCAACTATTGGTCTATGAACAACATACTCGTTCCCATTGGGACTGCTCCTGATTGTAAAGAGACGCTAAAATATGCTGTCGATTTTGCTTCGGACTTTGGCTCCAAAGTTTATATAATGGATGTCTTTATGGTAAGCTCCGGAGCAGCAAGTTTGGCCAACGTTGAGCAAAAGGTGGCCCAAAATAGTGTTGAGCGAATCAAAGAAATCATCGCTGAGATTGACACCAAAAATGTTGAAATCAATATCGCCACCTATAATGGGGATATTATTGATGGTATTGGTGACCTCAAAAAGGAGTTGGATATCGATTTGATTATTATTGCTCCGAGAAGCAATGACGTCAATGAAGAATATTATTTGGGGAATACTACGGGAAGAATTATCAAGCAAACCAATATACCAACACTCATTGTGCCCAAAGGAACCGAACACAAAACAATAACGACCATTTTAACGGCCTTCAAATCGGGTATTTTGAAAAAAAACAAAGTGCTGCGCCCCTTAGTTTCGATTGTCAACAAATATGGTTCAGAAGTAAATTTGCTTCTTGTCAAAACCCCCGGGTATTCTGAAGATGACCTCAAAGTAAACACCTCGTTGCTTGATTTGAGCAAGGGGATGACCATTTCGGAGAACCCCACTACTTATTTGGGAGTATTGGAGCATTTTCAAGAGCAACACCCAGATATGCTGTGCGTGTTTAGAAGAAAGAGAGGATTTTTCAAGAAGCTTTGGGAGAAGAGTACCATTCTGAAATCTGAGTTTTATGCGCCCGTACCCGTGTTGGTATTAAGCGTTAAAAAAGACTAGATAGCCAATCTGATTTTGAAACTAGTTCAAAAAATACTTCCTTTGTTGCCCATTTTGGGGGATTAGCTCAGTTGGCTAGAGCGCTTGCCTGGCAGGCAAGAGGCCACCGGTTCGAATCCGGTATTCTCCACAAAGCCGTCTTTTGACGGCTTTTTAATTTTATAGCGATGAACTTGAAGGGTAAAACAGCCTATATCACAGGTGGCAGCAAGGGAATTGGGCTAGGGGTGGCCGAAAGCTTGTTACAAGAAGGGATGAAAGTTGCCATTAGCGGCAGAAACCATACAGCATTGGAGGTTGCCGGGAAATTGCTGGCCAAAGGGGATGACGTATTATTGATACCATCAGACGTCACAAAATTTGAAGATGAGCAAAATGCCGTTGCCCAAGTAATAAAGAAGTGGGGCAAATTGGATGTAGTTTTGGCCAATGCGGGCGTTGGGCATTTTGCCCCGGTTGACGAATTAACGGTGAATGATTGGAACCAAATGATCGAAACCAATTTAAGCGGGGCCTTTTTTACCTTAAAAGCGTCTATAGAAGCATTAAAAAAGACAAAAGGTTACTTTATGACCTTGGCCAGTTTGGCCGGAACCAATTTTTTTGCAGGTGGCGCAGGATATAATGCCTCAAAATTCGGAGTTGTTGGTTTTACTCAGGCAGCCATGCTTGATTTGCGCCGGTACGATATAAAGGCCACTACAATTATGCCTGGTTCTGTAGCCACCCATTTTAATGGCAATGAACCCTCAATGAAGGATTCATGGAAAATTCAACCCGAGGATATCGGAAAATTGGTGGTTGATTTGTTGGCAATGCACCCGAGAACGCTACCGAGCAAAGTTGAGGTTCGCCCTACCAGGCCAGATTTGAAATAAATCAATCGCCAACATCAATAAAGGGAATATCAGGATTAAGAATTTCTTCGATTAACTTGATTAATCCAAGTTTGAAGCGTTCTAAATGATCCATGGATAGTTGGGCACTCCTATCCACTTTTAAGGTAAGCAGACCTTTGTTGAGTTGCTTTATGGGCAAGATTGCGGCTTGATCGGGCAAACGGGATTCTTTATTCGCATAAAGAAAGGCATAGCAGAGCAACTGAAATGCTTTGTCGTATTTTTTATTTGTGTATAGGTCATCAAATTGACTCAGATTTAAACCACTGTTCTCAACTGAACCGGTTTTGTAGTCAATGAGCCTCAGCTGTCCGTCAAGTTCATCTATCCTATCCAATTTTCCTTTTAGCAGAACGCTTGTTCCATCACCTAGCTTCAGTGTAAAGCTTAACTTTTGTTCCAACCCGATAATTTTTAGGGTGCTGCGTTTTGAGAGAGCTTTATCAAAGGCCAATACAGATTTAATGTACTTGTAAACTACTTGAAAAACAATAAGGTTCTTTCCCTTTAGTATGGCATTTTTAGAATAGTAATTCTCAAATTCCGAAAAAATGATCGTTTCAAGGTTGGTCTCGACCGATTCGATAGCTTGTGGTGCTACAATTTTTCCAACAAATGGTTCATAAATCTTTTCAAGACTGTCGTGGATAATGCTCCCCATTACATTATAAGCTACATCTTCGTCAACATTTTCAGGGGTTTCAATACCAAGAACGTATTGTTTATAAAACTCAAAGGGGTTTCTTATGTATTTGCTCAATGAGCTTGGTGAAAGTCCTTTTGATGCTATTAATTTTAATTGTTCCAGAAGAAGTTCGGTCTTTTCTATCTTTCTTACAGACGCTTTATTGGAAGTAATTTTTGGCGAAGCAAAGTTGTGCTGAACAAAAGGTTGAATCTGTTGGTGCGTTGCCAATTGGCGGATGAACCTACTTGGCTCTCCACCCTTGAGTACATCGGGTTCGGTATTATAGATTAAGTGAACCTTTTCTGCCCGTTGCAGCAATCGATAAAAATGATAGGTGTAAACGGCATCTTTCTCTTTTATGGTGGGCAATCCAAACTCAGACTTTATGTCAAAGGGAATGAAAGAGTTGTATGATTTGCCAGTAGGAAGCACCCCTTCATTGACCGAGGTCATGATCACGGTGTCGAAATCAAGTGATCGTGTTTCCAATAGCCCCATTATTTGAAGCCCCTCATTCGGATCTCCTCTAAATGCAATCGTCTTTTCTCGTAGCAACCCATCCATCAATGCTTCTATATCTTTAAACCCAAGTTTTTGAGTCAAGTGATTTAAACTGGAACTAAGTTGGCTAAGTGCTGAAACCATTAAGGTGCAACTTTCAATTTCAATTTCATTGGATTGTAGTTGTTTGCTTTTGGTCAAGAACGAAAAAAGAGCACTAAAACTTTCAAGTTCTTTAGTGACACTTTGTGGCTCGTTAATTATTGTACTCAAGATTTCTTGGGATTGTATGAACCTTTGAAGCTTATTTCTAGCGATGTAGACATCGTTTTTTTGTCTAATTTCTTTGTCAAAGGATACAATGTCCTCTTCTTCAACAAGACACGAAAGGACAGGATTACCTAAAAAGGATTGTACTTCTTTATAATAATAACCGGTTTCCTTTTTTGTTTGCCTAAGCTCTAGAATGGATCTCAGAAATGCATAGGAATGGGTTCTTTTGATGGGATACCCCATGGTTATATTCACTTTTACACCCAATTCAGGAATAGCATGTAAAATAGCGGGCAATAAGGTTTCATCGGAAAGCACCAAAGCCACGGGACCTTGTTCAAAATCGATGGCACGCAAGAGTTCACTTACGTATTTGGCCTGAGAGCTATTCTTGGGAACCCCAGTAATTTTAATGGTTTTGTTTTTTAAGAACTCATTTTCAGAGAATTGTTTCTGTTTCGAACGGTGATGGGAAAAAAAGGAAAGGTTTTGCCTCATAAAATAGCCGGCACTGTGTTGTTTGTCCTCAATGAACATAGTATCCAGGTCCCAATAGGCCTTACTATTTGGAAGTGTTAGCAGCTTGTCTATGATTGTCTTTTCAGCCTTGTTCAATGCATTCAGCCCAATCACTTTGAAACTGAATTCCGAATGTTTTTGAACGAAGGTATCGATGTTCTTAACGGCATGGCGATAAAGCATTCCTTGATAACCCAATCCCAATTCAGACAATGACCTGTTCGCCTCACTATAGAGCTTGCCAAGATTTTTTATAAACCGGGTGTATTCAGAAATAAGTAATGTAGGTTTGGCGTCAGGGGTCCAGTTTTTAATGGAAGATACTGCGGTTAAATAATTGAATATTTTTTCTGGTGGTAACAGGTACCTATCTATTTCATTAAAGTCGCTCAGCACACTACTAGCCCAACCGGCAAAACCAGAATACGGTTCCTGTTGGGTTGGATTGATTTTGCAATAGCTTTCAAAGAGTCTCAATTGGAGTTCCAATGGTTCACATAAAGACAAACCGGAAACCTTGGCAACAAAGTCTTCAATCGAATAAAACTTAGGGCTAAAAACAGGGGTTTTTATTTCTTGTGCAAGAAGTTTTTTAAACTCCCTAATCGAACGATTGGAGGGCAGTATGAGAACTATTTTTTCCCAATCTGGGGCATCGGTATTAAGATCGCTGATTACCTCTTTTAAAAACATAGCAAAGAAAAAGCCCTGACAAATTTGTCAGGGCTTTAATATAAGAAGTGTATTCTACTTAAACTTATTTAATCAAGTTGATTTCAACTCTTCTGTTTTGAGTTCTACCAGCTCTTGTGTTGTTGGTAGCGATTGGCTTGTCTTCACCGTAACCGATGGCAGTCAATCTATCAGCACCAATACCTTCATTTACTAAGAAGTCACGAACTGAATTAGCTCTCTTCTCAGATAGGGCCTGGTTAGTACTAGCTCTACCTACACTGTCAGTGTGTCCTTCAACAGTAAACTTAGCTGTTGGGTATTCGTTCAAAATTCTAATGATATCAACGAATACTGATGTAGACTCAGGCTTAAGAGATGCTTTACCAGTGTCAAACAAGATAGTTCTAGCGTAATCATTCAATTGCTTCTGAACTTCTTCAGTAACTTCAGGACAACCGTTGTTTGCAACAGTTCCAGCTACCTCAGGACATTGGTCATCTTTGTCAAGTACACCATCACCGTCAGAATCTGGCCAAGGGCATCCGTTGTTTTCTGCAGGACCAGCCTCGTTAGGACATTGGTCGTCTTTATCAGCAACACCGTCACCGTCAGCATCTGGGCATCCGCCAAGGGCAGCAAGACCAGCTTCGTTAGGACATGCATCATCTTTGTCGGCAATACCGTCGCCGTCAGCGTCAGGACATCCGTTCAGTTCTTTTAAACCAGCTTCGTTAGGACAGTCATCTTTACCGTCTTCGATACCATCACCGTCAGAATCAGGACATCCGTTGAATGCCTCAAGACCTGCAACTTCTGGACAAGCATCATCTTTGTCGTAGATGCCGTCACCGTCAGTATCAGTACCTCCAAAACGGATGCTAAGACCTCCAAGATGTTGGAAATGCTTTACTCCGTATGTTTCGAAGGCGTGCTTATATTGTGTTTGTAATGTAACACCAAAATTATCGTTGAACCAGTAATTGAAACCTAAACCACCGTTTACAGTTCCAGCTCCAATTTCGTCAACCCAGGTGTAACCACCACCCACTTCTACGAAGGGATCTAATTTTGCGTTTTTACGAAAGTTGTACTTAATAGTACCATCAAGTGCATAATGTGACAAATCGTCAACTGCAAGACCGCCTAATGTTTCAATTCTGTTCAATGAACCTCGGGCGCCCACAGAAAATCCATCACCGATGTATCGAGACACACCAATGTAAGACACAGAAGGAATAATGTTCCAGTGGTCGTTGGCGTTAAAATATTCATCAAAAAGGTCACCAGTTGGATAAGCTGCACTAGCGTCGTTAGTTGGATACACATCGATTGCGTTGACACCTACACTAACCTGCCAAGGGTTATTCTCGTCCTGAGCGTGTACGTTGCTAAGGCCAAAAACCAGTAGGGCGGCAACAACTAATTTGCTAAGATGTTTCATGTTCAAAATTTTAAGTTTAAGTGTTTATCAGCTGCAAATGTAAGTTGTTAAAAACTATTAACAAAATCAATTTCTTATTTTTTTTGGTGCATTTCATGGAAAAAAAATGACACTTAAACGATTTTTAAGGCCTCTCCCACTTCAATAAATGCTTCAATCGCCTTATCAAGATGTTCGCGTTCGTGAGCCGCTGAAAGCTGTACTCGAATACGCGCTTTCCCCTTGGGAACTACAGGATAAAAGAAGCCAATAACGTAAATGCCCTTTTCAAGAAGCATATCGGCCATTTGCTGTGAAAGTTTGGCATCATATAACATAACCGGAACAATAGCCGAGTCTCCGTCAATAATGTCGAACCCCGCCTTTTTCATACCTTCTTTAAAATAGGTGGTGTTTTGGTGAAGCTTGTCCCGAAGAGAGGTGTCGTCTTTTAGCATCTCAAAGACTTTGATCGTTGCGCCTACAATAGCTGGTGCAAGGGAATTGGAAAACAGATAGGGTCTTGAGCGTTGGCGCAACATTTCAATGATTTCTTTTTTTCCAGTGGTATAACCTCCCATTGCCCCACCCAAGGCCTTACCCAGGGTGCCCGTGATAATATCTATTCGCGAAAGCACATCTTTTTCTTCCAAGGTGCCGCGACCCGTACTTCCTATAAAACCTGCGGCGTGACACTCATCAATCATGACAAGCGCGTCATGTTTTTCGGCCAAATCACAAATTTCATCAAGTGGAGCCAAAAGGCCGTCCATAGAAAACACACCGTCCGTTACAATGATTTTAAAACGCGCATTGTCCGTATTTGCTTGAACAAGTTGGCGTTCCAGATCGGCCATATCATTATTGGCATAACGGTAGCGCTTTGCCTTGCAAAGTCTGACACCGTCAATAATCGAAGCATGATTGAGAGAATCTGAGATGATAGCATCTTCCGCAGTTAATAAGGGTTCAAACACTCCCCCATTGGCATCGAATGCAGCTGCATATAATATGGTGTCTTCTGTGCCATAAAACTCCGCTATTTCCGCTTCCAGTTTTTTATGGATGTCTTGGGTACCACAAATAAAGCGTACTGACGACATGCCAAAACCATGGGTGTCCATGGCGTCCTTGGCCGCCTTGATCACTTCGGGATGGGAAGAGAGCCCCAAATAATTATTGGCGCAAAAATTAATCACTTCCTCACCTGTTGAAATTTTGATTATGGCATCTTGTGGAGAAGTTATGATGCGCTCTTTTTTGAAGAGCCCTGCCTGTTTAATGTTCTCTAATTCTTCTGCTAAGTGTTCTTTAATTTTACCGTACATGATTATACTACTACTGTATTTATTTCCTTGTTTATATATACCAAGACCTTTTGGTCAATAGGATGCCCCATTTTAGAAATGACATCAGCGTATTTCTCAATTTGATGCCTGTGGCTTTCCAAACGCCCTCCTGTCTTGAAATCGATAATAGAGACCTTGCCTTGGTCAAAAACAAGCCTATCAGGTCTTATTACCGAGCCGTCTTCTGTTAAGATTTCCGATTCATTTTTAGCATCTATGTGCTTCGCAAAGTAACGGCTTAGATTCTCATTTTGGACGACCTTATAGAGTAAATTTTCAACTCCTTTGATTTCTTCACCTTTTAGCATCCCCTTTTCTGTATGCGTAGCTATAGCCTTAGAAATATCGTCTTCACAATGTATATCTGCCAAAAGGGAATGGACAAGATTTCCGAATAAAACAGAATCATCATTTTCTCGATCATAAGCTACTTCTTGCTTTGCTATTTCAATACTTGTCAAAAAGTTGTGGGCATTCCCATAGCCAATGACGCTTTGTTGGCCAATGGGCATGGTTTCTTTTGTCACCTCCAACCTTCCGAAGACCATTTCTGCCATCTCATCCTTGTTAAAACCAACAGTTTGTAAGTACCGCCCAATCAGTGTTGCATAAGAAATCTGTTCTGACTGTTCTGCCGTAGGCGATGAGATAATATAGAGCCCCTTTACAGCCCTGGTTAGGGCAACATAAAGCACATTGAAATCATCAAGAGTCGACTTTTCATTCTCACTGTCATGAGCCGCTGCCGCTGCTTCAGAATAATAAGGCAAGAATCTATTATTGGTAGCCATGAGTGCCTCGAATCCTGAATGTTCATCAGGAGCTACAGGAACCCAAATTTCACCCTGCTTTCGGCTATCATTTATGCGTTCATCAGCAAAAGGAAAAATTACAAAAGGGAACTCCAAACCTTTTGATTTATGAATGGTCATTATTTTGACCGCATTCATATTTTCAGGCATTGGGAGGGCCAATTTCGATTTCTTAAGATGCCAATACTCTAGAAATCCGTGTATACCAGCCGTGCTTGTTTTTTCATACTCAACTATGGCATCTAAAAATGCCATCACATAAGCATTTGAGTCGGAAATCAAGTTGAGCTTATTGAGTAATGTTTCAACGATATCCAAGGTTCCCAAAAACTTTAACGAAGCAATTTCAACACCATAATTGTCCCTCAAATAGTCGGAAATCTTATCGGCATGCAATGCCATGGTATCGTGGATATTTACAGAATCCTTCAGGAGGAAGGATAGAATTGCAAAGGCATATTCTTTTTCCAAAGGATTGAGTATGAAATGCAGGAAGGAAATTAGAAAATCAACAATTTCATTGTTTTCCAAGAGCAGTCCTTCAGCAGAAATTACCGGAACCTCGTTTTCGATGAGGTATTCCGCCACTATATGTTCATTTCTCTTGTTGCGCACCAAAATGCAAATTGCTGCGTGTGGATGGCCATGACCTATGATTTCTTGAATCGAGGACAAGGTCTTCTCACAATGCGGATGCGGCTCCCTACCAGTTTCATTTGCTATAAGGGCAATCTTTACCACACCGCCCTTTTTGTGGTTGGTTTCTTGTTGACTTGCTTCAGCATAAAGTTTTTGTGCAGCTTCATTTTGCATTGCCTTGGCAACGAAGGAGAAAAAATGGTTGTTGAAAGTGATGATTTCATCATGGCTGCGCCAGTTTTTTTGGAGCTTTTCAACCTGAGGGGTAATCGTGAACGGATTTTTTAATCCATAGACCAGGTTCTTGAATTGCTGCGGTTCCCCTCCTCGCCATCTATAGATAGATTGCTTTACATCACCCACCAAAAGCAACGACCCAGGTTGCCCGAAGTCATTTGCACTTTCTAAGGCATGGCCGATTAGGGGAATAAGATTTTCCCACTGCAAAACAGAGGTATCTTGGAACTCATCAATGAAATAATGCCGGTAACGTTCGCCCATGCGTTCGTAGATATAGGGTATGGGCTGTTTTTTTATTTCTCTGGAAATAAGTTCGTTGAATTCATTGATGGTTAAAAAAGCATTTTCCTCTTTTAGCGTTTCGATTTCCCTTTGAATTTCTGCGATTAAGGCCAAGGGGGTAATTTTACCGAGAAATTTTTGCAGCATTACTTTTTTATGGAACTCACCTTTTATGTTTTGGTACAGCGCGAGTAGTACCCTTGAAAGTTCGCCCGTTTCTTTTTGAATACTTGCTTTTATGACGCCCCTGTTGTCTCGCAGGTTATTTTCAATAGCGTTCTTATAAAGTTTCTCGGGTTTTGCCTCACCCTCAAGGTGCATTTTAAAGTGGTTTGGAATGGTGCCTCTTGAAAAGTCTTCTAGATCGAAACCCAAACGCGATATTTCAGAAAAAGCGGTTTCGGCCTCATTTTTTATAATTGCCTCAATGGAGCGAATTTTGTTTTCCAGTTCTTTTCGAAGCTCAAGAAAATCAGCTGTCTCTTTCGTAGCGAGTGATTTTAAGTGCGTGTTGTGGTTTTCTTGATATATTAATTTTCCAATTTCTTTCATGTCGAAAGAAATATTCCAACTTTTCCCTTCATCAATTTTTTGAAAGGCAAATTCTACCAATAGTGATGTTAGTGTTTTATTGGTACCTGCTTTTTCAAGTACGCGATTTACAGCCTTGCCCAACACATAATCGGTGTCGAGTTCAACTTCAAAGTTTTGGGAGATATTGAGGTCTTTGGCAAAGGTTCGAATCAATCGGTAATTGAACGCATCAATGGTAGACACATCAAAAAAGGCATAGTTGTGAAGTAAGCTTTGCAATGTCTTTTTCGAGAGTTCCGCCAATTCTTCCGCATTCAGCTTTAGTGCGTCGGCGACCTCATTAAATAGGGTGTCTTGAGAGGTGGTGTTTTGTGTCGAGGCGAAGGAAGAAAGACTGAAGAGAATACGCTGTTTCATTTCGGCAACTGCCTTGTTGGTGAAGGTAAGGGCCAAAAGGTTTCTGAAATTTTGTGGCGAACGATTTTTTAATAGTACCAAAAGGTAGGCCTTCGTAAGTTGATAGGTTTTCCCGGTACCGGCAGAGGCACTTAGTATTTTAAAATTTACCATGCTCAAAACACCTACAAAGTTAGAAATCTTAGAATCTTCTTAACGTACTAAACCAGGCTTTTAAATGCTAAAACCGTATTTTTGGGGTCATTGAACAATTAATTAAAAACAGAAAAAATGGCTTTTGAATTACCCAATTTGTCCTATGCATATGATGCATTGGAACCTCATATTGATGCCAGAACGATGGAAATACATCACACCAAACACCATAATGGCTATACGACAAAATTAAACGGCGCAATTGCCGGAACTGATTTAGAAGGAAAGACAATAGAAGATATATTGTCGAATCTTGACATGTCAAATGGAGCGGTTCGGAATAACGGTGGTGGGTTTTATAACCATACGCTATTTTGGTCAATTATGTCTCCTGATGGTGGTGGAAGCCCTGCGGGTGAGCTGGAAAGCGCCATTAATGATGCTTTTGGATCTTTTGATGCATTCAAAGAAAAGTTTAGTGCAGCTGCGGGCACTAGATTCGGATCAGGTTGGGCTTGGCTTTGTGTCCAAAAAGGAGGCAAACTCGAAATCTGCTCAACACCAAATCAAGATAATCCTTTGATGCCCGATACAGGTTGTGGAGGACACCCAATTTTGGCCTTGGATGTTTGGGAGCATGCCTATTATTTGAACTATCAAAACAGACGCCCAGATTATGTGGCAGCATTTTTTAATGTTATTGATTGGGGAGAAGTGGCAAAAAAATACGAAGAGGGAAAATAAGTTACACGCTTTATACGGATAAAAAAGGCGCACCTGCATGGGTGCGCCTTTTTTATGTCATATGTTCAAATAGAAAAGGGCGGGGAAGCCCCCACCCTTTTCGTCCCAAATCTTACCATAAACTTAACCTACTTATGCTATGGCAAAACTAAATTACTGGTATTGTGGGAAATAACAAAAGAATTTTAGGAAATTTTTGTTATCTCGAAGCGTTTCTGACAGAAAATTCTTATTGGAAATTGGGTTAAATTATTGGCTATCAAACATAAAGAAGGCGGAGTTGCCTCCGCCTTCTTTCCCCAAATCTTACCATGAACTTAACCTACTTATGCTATGGTTCTCCAAATGTATTTCAACAGTTTCTAATGTTAAAAGCTTTTAGATAAACGTCCCTTTAATCGGTTGAAATACCCTTCCACAAAAAGGCCCTATAAAAGATCAGGAAAAGGAGTACAAAATTTGTATCGAATTACAAGAAATAAAAAAGGTGGAGTATGCTCCACCTTTTTTGCCCCAAATCTTACCATGAACTTAACCTACTTATGCTATGGCAGTACTAAAAATAAACGGCGGGTATTGGTAAAGCGGCAAAAAGACGGCAAAACGCCATTTTTGTCGATGAAAGGTAAATTTTTTGGGTTGAAAGGCATTTTTTAGTAGGCCCTCTGGTTCTTCCCTTCGTAAAAATTGATAAAAGCACGATTCACGACACGGTTGCCACCTGGCGTTGGGTAGTCACCGGTAAAATACCAATCCCCCAAATTTTTTGGACAGGCGCGATGTAAATTTTCGATCGTCTGATAAATAATTTCTACCTCGGCTTTGATGCCAGACGGACTCAAAATATCAGCTATTTTAGCCGATATTTGATCCGGAGTGAAGGGTTCGTAAAGTTCTTTGACATAGTTAATGACTTCAACATCCTTCTTGTTGACTTGTTGGATACATTTTTTATAAATGTCTTCAATGACACCTTCGGTTCCCATTTCCTTATGCAATGCCAAAGCCGCACGAAAGGCAACGAAGTCTTCGAGTTTGGCCATATCAATTCCATAGCAATCGGGAAAACGAATTTGGGGTGCAGATGAGACTACTACTATTTTTTTAGGCGAAAGCCTATCAAGCATTCTCAAAATACTCTTTTTAAGTGTGGTTCCCCGTACGATGCTATCATCAATAATAACAAGATTGTCATCTTGTCCCACAGATCCATAGGAGATATCATAGACATGTTCAACCAAGTCATCCCTACTACTATCTTGCGTTATAAAGGTTCTTAACTTGGCATCTTTAATGGCCACTTTTTCTATTCGGGGCCTCACGTCAAGTATGTTGTGCAATTGCTCCTTGTCAATAGTTGCCCCAAGCTCTAAGATTTGTTCCTCTTTCTTTTTGTTCAAATAATTCTGGGCTTCTTTGACCATGCCAAAGAATGAGGTTTCGGCCGTATTGGGGATATATGAAAAGACGGTATTGATCAAATCTCCGTCAACGGCTTTTAATATTTGCGGAAATACGTATTTGCCTAGATTTTTTCGCTCATCATATATTTCCTTATCGCTGCCCCTTGAAAAGTAGATGCGCTCAAATGAGCATGCCCTTCTTTCGGTGGGTTCCAAAATTTGGTCAAAAGAGATTCCGCCACCTTTTTTGATGATCATTGCCTTGCCCGGATCGAGCTCACCTATGTCTTCATATTTCACATTGAAGACCGTTTGTATGGCAGGTCGTTCAGAAGCGACCACCGCAATCTCTTCATCCTTATAATAATAGGTAGGTCGAATTCCCGCCGGATCTCTTAGCACGAAAGCGTCGCCATGACCCAAGAGCCCAACCATGGCATAACCACCATCCCAATTTTTAGCCGCTTTTCTTAATATTTTGGCAATATTGAGACGCTCTGCAATGAGAGGTGACGCCTCCCTTTTATTAAATCCTTCTTTCTTTATTTCTTTATAGAGTTTGGCAACTGCATCGTCTAAAAAATGCCCAATTTTTTCCATGACCGTAATCGTATCGGCATGTTCTTTGGGATGCTGACCCAGTCCAACGAGGTTGTCAAATAGCTCGTCAACATTGGTCATATTAAAATTTCCAGCGACAATTAGATTTCGATGCATCCAGTTGTTTTGTCTCAAGAACGGATGTACGCTTTCAATACTATTCTTGCCAAAGGTGCCATAGCGTACATGCCCTAACAAAAGCTCACCGATATAAGGGATCTCTTTTTTTTGGAGTGCAACGTTATCCCAATACTGTGGATTTTCAGCAATCGTTGTATTGATACGACCATTAATTTGCTTGAAAATGTCTTGAATGGGCTGTTGCTCTACCGAACGAATACGACTCATGTAGCGTTGGCCAGGAGCCATGTCTAATTTAATACTGGCAAATCCAGCACCATCTTGACCACGATTGTGCTGTTTTTCCATCATCAGGTACATTTTATTCACACCATAAAAAGCTGTACCATATTTTTCCTTATAATATTCCAAAGGCTTTAGAAGCCTAATTAAAGAAATACCACATTCGTGCTTGATTGCATCACTCATTTTACCAAAAACAAAAAAGCCCTGTTTTTAGCAGGGCAGTTCATTATTTTAAATCGATATCGAATTGTGTCAGTTTTTGAAACTGGGTCAATCTCATATTAACCTCTTCTTTTGTCAATCGTTTCATACGTTCCGTTCCAAACTCTTCGACACTGAAGGAGGCCAGATTCGAACCATGTATGATGGCTTTTTTTAAATTTTCAAAAGAAATATTTTTTGATTCGGCCAAAAAGCCTGCGAATCCACCTGCAAAAGTATCGCCAGCCCCCGTTGGATCAAATACCTCTTCCAAGGGTAGGGCTGGGGCAAAAAATACTTGGTCTTTATGAAACAAAAGCGCACCATGCTCACCTTTTTTGATCACCACGTATTGTGGCCCCATTTCATGAATTTTTGCCGCAGCCTTAACCAACGAATATTCGCTCGTCATTTGCCTGGCTTCTTCATCATTTATGGTTATGACATCGATATGTTGAATAACATCCATCAGTTCATCCCAAGAGTTATCCATCCAAAAATTCATTGTGTCTAAAATGATAAGTTTTGGTCGTTCTGTCATTTGATTGATTACACTGAGCTGAATATTGGGGTGTAGATTTCCCAACATCACAACATCCGCATCCTTATAATCTTCAGGAACTATGGGGTCGAAATCAGCCAAAGTGTTTAATTCAGTCACTAAGGTATCCCTGCTGTTCATATCATTATGGTAGCGACCACTCCAAAAAAAGGTCTTTCCTCCTTTGACAATTTCCACACCTGATAAGTCGATGTTTCTAGAGGAGAGTAAATTTAGGTAGTCTTCAGGAAAGTCGTCTCCCACAACAGAGACGATTGCGCCATCAACCTTGAATTGTGAGGCGGCCAGACCAATGAACGTGGCTGCTCCGCCTAAGATTTTGTCTGTTTTTCCAAAAGGTGTTTCAATGGCGTCAAAGGCGAGTGTGCCAACAATCAAAAGTTTGCCCATGCAGGAAATTTTGGTGCAAATATACCTTTATTTATAGAACTATTTCCGTCCAAAATCTGCCGGAATTTCTCCCCAAGCTTTTGTCTCCCATTTTACGATTGGGGTGTTATGGCGATTCTTCTTTAACCATTGTTCAGCCCGATCGATAAGTTCGAAAAGATGATCGTTTTTTTTGCTCCTTTTTAGTTTGGTGCCGCATTTCTTTTTTTGAACCCAACCAATAGCAATTCGTGAGTCAGAGTAAATAATTCGACTGCTTTTTTTCTTTTTCAAAAATGCGAGTCCGTGCACCAGGGCCAAGAACTCCCCAATGTTGCTGGTACCCTCTTCAAACGGGCCTTGGTGAAATAGTCTTTTTTTGGTCTTGGTATCAACGCCTTGATATTCCATTTTTCCGGGATTGCCGCTTGAAGCTGCGTCAACGGAGATCGAATTGTAATTGGGGTCGCCAATTTTCAACAATTCTTGGGGGGTGAGTTCTGATTTTCCTTTCCGCTTGCCTTTATATTCGAGGTAATTTCCATTAAAAGCCTTTTTGGCTTCTACAAATGAAGAAAACGATTTGTATTGGGCTCCTTTAACTCCATCAATTTGTGCCTTGCAATCATCCCATGATTCATAGATTCCAGGCTTTTTCCCTTTCCATACAACATAAAACTTTGGTTTTTTAGCCATCCTGCAACAATTTATGGATGACCTCAGGATAGTGCTTGTATTCTAACTCGTGAACTTTGGCTGCAATTGCATCTATGGTATCATCAACATGGACTTTTGTTGATGCCTGAAATAGAATACTTCCCTTATCATATTCCTCATTCACCAAATGGATGGTAATACCGGTTTCAGAATCACCACTCTCCTTAACGGCCTGGTGAACATGATTGCCATACATGCCTTTTCCACCAAATTTGGGCAGCAAAGCGGGATGAACATTTACAATTTTCTCAGGAAAGGTGTGCACCCATTCCAATGGGATTTTCCACAAAAAACCAGCTAAGATGATCAAATCTGGGTTTTCACATTTGATAAAATTCAAAACCTTATCTGATTTGAAGGCTGATTTGTTGAAATAAAAAGCGGGAATTTGGAGTTGATCACACCGGTTTAAAACACCAGCATTGGATTTGTTGCTTAGAACGCAGACAACGGAAACCGCAGCGTCATGTTCAAAATAGCGGATAATGTTTTCGGCGTTTGTGCCGGACCCTGACGCGAGTATTATCAGTTTTTTCATGTTAATTTTGCAGCAACCTGAAGGGTTTCGAGTAAAACGCTAAGGTATGAACTAAGCGATTAAACCAGTTATTCTCAGCACATTTTATCGACAAATGGTGTATTTAATCCAAAGTTTGTTATTTTTGCCCACGATTAAATTTTAAACCAATAGAACTATGTCAGACATTGCATCAAGAGTTAAGGCCATTATCGTTGATAAATTAGGTGTAGACGAGAATGAAGTAGTACCTGAAGCAAGCTTTACCAACGATTTAGGTGCGGATTCTTTGGACACTGTTGAACTTATCATGGAATTTGAAAAAGAATTTGATATTCAAATTCCAGATGATCAGGCTGAAAACATTGCTACAGTTGGTCAAGCAATAAGCTATATAGAAGAAGCTAAGTAATTTTATGATATTTTACTAGAGATTTTAAATTATCCATGTGGTAACAATCCACGTGGATAATTTTTTTTAATTTAATGCGTAATAGGTAAAATAAGAGTTCATGCAGTTAAAGCGAGTTGTGGTTACGGGACTTGGAGCCCTAACACCGATTGGGAACAATGTGAATGCCTATTGGAACGGATTGAGAGAAGGCAAAAGCGGTGCTGCTCCCATTACTTATTTCGATACGGAAAAATTCAAAACCAAGTTTGCCTGCGAGTTGAAGGGCTATGACCCCCAAGATTTTTTTGACAGAAAAGAAGCGCGAAAATTAGACCGCTTTGCACAATATGCCTTGGTATCTTCTGATGAGGCGATTATAGATGCAGGACTGGATTTGGAGAAAATCGACAAATTTAGGGTAGGTGTCGTATGGGGTGCCGGAATAGGTGGTCTCGAAACATTTCAAAACGAGGTGATTGGTTATGCCCAAGGAGATGGGACACCGAGGTTCAACCCGTTTTTCATCCCAAAAATGATTGCTGATATTGCTCCTGGCAATATTTCTATAAAACATGGTTTTATGGGCCCAAACTATACGACAGTTTCAGCGTGCGCGTCTTCGGCCAATGCATTGATCGATGCACTGAACTATATACGTTTGGGGCATTGTGATGTTGTTGTTACAGGTGGTAGTGAGGCAGCGGTTACCATTGCCGGAATGGGCGGGTTTAATTCGATGCATGCCCTTTCTACGCGTAATGAAAGTCCTGAGACTGCTTCAAGGCCTTTTGATGCCACACGAGACGGTTTTGTTTTGGGGGAAGGTGCTGGAGCGCTGATTCTTGAAGATTATGAGCATGCCAAAGCTCGAGGTGCCAAAATTTACGCTGAAGTTCTTGGCGGTGGCCTCTCTAGTGATGCCTATCATATGACTGCTCCACATCCTGAGGGAATCGGGGTGGTTAAGGTAATGGAAAACTGCCTTCAGAACGCCGGACTAAAACCTGGAGATGTTGACGCCATCAATACACATGGCACATCAACCCCACTAGGTGATGTGGCTGAATTAAAGGCTATCACCAAAGTTTTTGGTGATCATGCCCATAATATCAATATCAACTCAACAAAGTCAATGACGGGGCATTTGTTGGGCGCTGCTGGTGCAATTGAAGCCATAGCATCAATATTGGCGATGCAACATAATACCGTACCGCCAACAATCAATCACAGCACAGTCGACGAAAATATAGACCCCAAGCTTAATTTGACATTGAACAAAGCACAGCAACGGGAAGTCAACGTTGCCATGAGCAATACGTTTGGATTTGGAGGGCACAATGCCTGTGTATTATTCAAAAAAATAAGCTAAGAAAACCTTACATGAAGTTTTCTACCAAAATATTCAATTCCCATCCGAAACCGGATGGGGATTTTTTTTTGGGTATAAAGAAAATCATAGGGTTTAAGCCCAAAAATCTTCAGGTTTACGAAAAGGCATTCCTTCATAGGTCGTTAAACAAAAAAGATAGTGAGGGGAACCCCATGAATTATGAACGGCTTGAATTCTTGGGTGATGCCATGTTGGGCACAATCATTTCAAAGCACCTTTACAACGAAGTACCCGAGGGAGATGAGGGATATTTGACCAAAATGCGATCAAAGATTGTGAGTAGAAAGCATTTGAATGAACTTGGGAAAGACCTAAACTTGCTTAACTATGTTGAAAGTAAGATTCCGAAATCGCATTTTGGTGAAAACATACATGGCAATGTGTTTGAAGCCTTGGTAGGCGCAATTTATTTGGACCGGGGTTATGACTATTGTGAGAGATTCATCAATGACAGGGTAATAGGACCCTATGTAGATATCGAACAACTCGAAGGAAAAGTCATCAGTTACAAGAGCTTGGTCATAGAATGGTGCCAAAAACAGAAAAAGGACTTCCTTTATGAGGTTTATGAGGATACGGGAAATGATGAGCATAAGCACTTTGCCGTTAAACTTTTTATTGATGAAAAAGTACTTTCAAAAGCCCGAGCCACCTCCAAAAAGAAAGCGGAAGAAAAAGCTTCAAAACGGGCCTATTTTGCACTTCAAGGTAAAATGTGAGGTTAACGCGCATTAAGAAACAGTAAACTCAAACGTTTTCGTGTGGGTTTTGACTTCTAAACAAGTACCACAACTAGGTGGGTTGAACCAATAATCCTATATTTACAGTTCGCATAAATTTAATGTTGACCACACACAAAATATCGCCCGAGCTATATTTTGAAACTTTTGAGCTGCTTGCTATTCATACAGCTTTGGAGGATTATGCCATGGCCTATGCCCTGAACGCACATTTAAAATTAAGGCTTTGTCGGCCCGGCCAGGACATGACGTTGAGTGACTCAGTTTCATTTTCCCTTTTCGAATGGATGGATGAGATGAGCGACACCCAATGGACCTTGTTCAACAACCAGACCAAACAAGAACAAAACGGCCTTTTGGGCGGCTTGTTCGATAACGACAGTGCAATGGGCATCAAATATTTGGTCAACGAGCGAAAGGAAGTGGATTATTTTTTAAAGATTCAATCTGATGACCTAAGATTGGCCCAACAATCCGTTAGCCAGATAAATAAAATACCAGAGGTAATAACTGCTTATGTGATTGATGTAGAAACACTTCAATCAAGAAAAAACTTAATTATGTAATATGCCACATAGAAAGAAGACCAAAATTGTAGCCACTTTAGGACCTGCTACCAGCAGTAAGGAAGTACTACGTGATATGATGCATGCAGGGGCAGATGTTTTTCGCATAAATTTTTCCCATGCCAATTACGACGATGTAGCGGCCCGAATCAAAATGATAAGGGAACTCAATGATGAATTGGGCAAGAATACTGCAATTTTGGCTGATTTACAGGGCCCTAAATTACGAGTCGGGGTAATGGGTAGTGAAGTAGTTGTGTCTCCCGGTGATGAGATTACCTTTGTTACCGGTGAACCTTTTGAAGGCAACTCCGAAAGGGTATACATGAATTATGAAAGTTTCCCGCAAGATGTAAAGAAAGGCGAGCAAATTCTTTTAGATGATGGCAAACTTATTTTTGAAGTCATCGCCACAAATGCCGTGGATGAGGTAAAGGCCAAAGTAATACAGGGAGGCCCCCTGAAATCAAAAAAAGGGGTCAACCTTCCCAACACCAATATATCGCTTCCCGCATTAACTGAAAAGGATGTCAAAGATGCCATTTTTGCCATCAAACAAAATGTGGATTGGATGGCACTTTCCTTTGTTCGTTTCAGTCAAGATTTGGTAGATCTTCAGAACCTGATCAAGGAACATTCAGAACACAAAATACCCATTATCGCAAAGATTGAGAAGCCTGAGGCGGTAGAAAACATTGATAAAATTGTGGCCTATTGTGACGGTTTGATGGTTGCCCGTGGCGATTTAGGAGTTGAGGTTCCCGCGCACGAGGTGCCCATTATTCAAAAGAAATTGGTGCTGCGCGCAAAAAAGGCCAGAATACCTGTAATTATTGCTACCCAAATGATGGAGACCATGATTACAAGTTTGACTCCCACAAGAGCGGAGGTTAATGATGTTGCAAACTCGGTTATGGATGGTGCCGATGCCGTTATGCTCTCTGGGGAAACCTCTGTCGGCAATTATCCGGTTCAGGTTATCGAACGAATGGCCAGTATTCTGCTTAGTGTTGAAGGGTCGAACCTTATTACCGTTCCCCAAACCCCTCCACACATCAGAACGAAAAGGTATATCACAAAATCAGTTTGTTACCATGCGGCCCTAATGGCCAACGAAATACAGGCAAAAGCAATCTCAACCTTGACCAATAGTGGCTATACGGCATTTCAGATTTCGGCCTGGAGACCAAGCGCCCATATTTTGGTTTTCACATCAAACAAACGAATATTGACCCAGCTCAATTTGCTATGGGGCGTAAAAGCATTTTTCTATGACCGCTATGTCTCAACTGATGAAACAGTTGTAGATGTGAATGAAATAGCCCATAAAAAAGGCTTTTTGGAGGAAGGAGATATGGTAGTCAGTTTGGCGGCCATGCCAATTAAGGAGAAAGGAATGGTCAATACCTTGCGGGTAACCGAAATATGAGTTAGGCGATAGCCTTGATTTCTGAGAGTAAAAGAGGCGCGATCCTTCTGGCCATATGAATGGGCCAATCGTTCTTGTGCAGATGACTTTCTGTAATTGCACTTTCGTACAGCATATACAGTCCACCGGAAATACGTTCAGCCTCAGCTTTGGAAACATTGAAGAAATTATCTTGAACCAATTCGCCTAAAAAAAGCAACAGTTCTTTTTTGTGTTGTTGAATGGTCCCGGAAATTTTTTGGTTTTCAGCAGGGAGTTCGCAAAACGTTTTTATGGCCCAACAACCATAGAAGTCGTCTTGCCTATAAAACTCACGCAAAAAATCAAAAATACCCAGCAATTGGGCCTTGCCTTGCTCTTTTCCTTTGGTATAGTCTGCTAAAGCACACATTAAAAAGGTATGACGTTCTTGCAGATAGGCGATACAAATGTCCTCTTTAGATTTAAAATGGTTGTAAAGTGTGGCCTTGGCAATTCCGGCACTTTCAATGATTTCATTGACCCCCGTTGAGTTGTAACCATTTTTATAGAACAAAGTTCCCGCGGTTTTTACAATATGTGCAGTTATTTCGTGTTTGGCCATTTGTCACAATGTATGCAAGACCAGTCTGTCTTCAAAGTTTTTAGGTTGAAAAAATACAACTCAGGTAACAATCGTACATATCCTTGTAAGAAAGAACTTCGCTAATGCCGATTGTAAGCTACGTGCCAGTATGATGACTAAGGTTCAAGTCAATAAGGTGAGATTACATCAGTAATGAAAAAAGAGTATCGCGAAACAAAATTAGGATCCGTTCTTGGACTGTCAGATGATATAAAAAAACATGAAAATGAATTCTCGGTTCGATCGGGGATTATACAATTTTTGTGGAACAGGAATGAAATTCCCATGGCGGTAGAAATTGACGGGCTGCAGCTAGAACTTGGCCCAAATCAAATGGTTACCACTACGTATTTACAACATGTTTCATTCAAAAAAACAACCCTGCCCTTAACAGCTTTTCTTTTCAATAGAGAGTTTTATTGTATTTCGGATCATGATAGCGAAGTTTCCTGTAATGGCATCTTGTTTTTCGGAACACAGGATGTACCTATCATAACGATCCCGCCGGATCAGCAAAAACGCTTTGACCTGCTTTACGAGATTTTCTTGGAAGAGTTTTCTACCCCTGATAAAATACAGGGCGATATGTTACAGATGTTGTTGAAGCGGTTGATTATCATGAGTACGCGTTTGGCTAAGGATCAGCTGGTTGTAAAAAAGCTTGATAACGATCAGGTTGACCTTATAAGAAAGTTCAATTTTTTGGTTGACATGCACTATAAGACCAAACGAAAAGTGAGTGATTATGCAGCGATGCTTTTCAAATCGCCGAAAACACTTTCCAACATATTTTCGATTTACAATCAAAAAACACCACAACAAATCATCTTGGACAGGATTACCCTGGAAGCGAAGCGATTGATTCGATTTAGCGACCATCAAAACCAAGAAATAGCCTTTGACCTTGGTTTTAATGACCCTGCCCATTTTAGTCGTTTTTTTAAAAAAATGACCCAGATGACCCCTTCAGAATATCGAGAAAACCATCTTCTTTCGAATTAAGGGAAATTTTGGCAAGCGGTCAGGAAATTCGTGATAACACCTGCCCTTGTTTGTAGCGCATCTTTGCCCTGTAAATTAAATACAGCGTAAGATGAAAACAGTACCAAAATCATTATTCAATCTAATTGAGATTTTTAGAAGCTCACCCAAGGGCATTATGCATGCGATAAGCCCGAAAACACATTGTGAGCAGAAGCATCACCATGATTTTTATTGTGACGCTGAGAAACCCTTTATAACAAATAGTTAATCCATATAGTAACACAAATTAAGTATAGAATTATGAGCACATTTAATGTACCTAAAAGAGAAGGAGTAAGTATCGAAAACCAAGCAATCTTCGATAACCTTGAAAAAGCGGTTGGATTTGTTCCGAACCTATTCGCCACTTATGCATACTCTGAGCATGCCTTGGGCAATTATCTCGCTTTGTCCAATGCGAAAACCTCTTTGAATGCGAAACAAAAAGAAGTGGTTAACCTTGCCGTAAGCCAGGTCAATAACTGTTTATATTGTTTGTCTGCGCATACCGCCATTGCTCAGATGAACGGATTCTCGGGAGACCAGATTTTAGAATTGAGACAAGGCAGGGCCACATTTGATGCCAAGCTGGACGCTCTGGCACAATTGGCCAAAAACATCACCGAAACAAGAGGGGCAACAGACCCTACGATTTTGGACAATTTTTTTGCGGCCGGATGGACCAAGGAAAACTTGATTGATACCATCGTCTTGGTTGGTGACAAGACCATCTCAAACTATATCAATAACACGACTGAAATCCCAATCGATTTTCCGATAGCACAACCCCTTGAAACAATAGAAGCATAACATATAATCTAAAATTAAAAAGTAAAAAGATGAAAAAAGTAATTGCAAGTTTAGTTTTTGTTTTGGCCCTGGTATTCACGGCCTCTGCACAAGATAAAATGATGAACAAGTCTGTAAAGACCATCAACCTGGAACAAAAACCAGGAGAATTCACACAAAAGACCCTTACGGTATCTGAGGGCACCTATGTCTTTGAAATTGCCAACAATGGCGTGGGACACAATGTCGGTTTTGTTTTGGTTAAAAAAGGCCAGGATATTAGCAAACCTGAAAACCACATTCAAACGGCCTATGTTACTGCGCCGGTGGAAAACAATTCAAAACAAACCTCTAAGCCCACAGTGTTGACCAAGGGTGAGTATGTCTATTTTTGTCCGTTAAACCCAACAGCTACGGATAACACATTAATTGTGGAATAGGTAAGTATATAGATCAAAAGGAAACCTGGCCTATTGGCCGGGTTTTTTTTGGAGCAACCTTGACTATATGCTTTTCATGGCAATGGGATCCCATGCCACAGGCTGTTTTTTGTAATAACTGTCGTTTGCCAAAATCGCTGCTCCTGCAGCACGTAAACCAAAGGTAGGATCCTGTACGACCGCTCCATTATCTCGGATAGCCGTAAAGAAATTGTAGAAATGATCGTGGTGTGCCCCTTTATAATCTCTTGGCGATTCCCATGTGGTGGTTCCGGTTGCCAAGGCAGTTTTTCGAATTTCTTTTTCAGAGAATACATAGGCATTCTTAATCTTTTCTTGGGTGGCCTTTGTATAGGCAACCATCGAATAGTCTCCTGGTGTCATTCCCAACTTGGAACGTTTTACGCTTACTGAATTCCATCCGATTTCCATTTCACCTTCGGTACCCACAAGCTTGAATCCTGATCCACCACCGGACCCTGCTATAAAATTGACCCTAAATACTGCATTAAAAGCAGCATGGGTCTTGGTTTTGGGGAAGTCATAGAGGGTTATGCTTACATCAGGCACATCGCGACCATCTTTCCAATACCGCAATCCACCCGTGGCTAGAGCACGATTTGGGCCTAGGGAATCAATCATATGGTGCAATGAAGAAAATGCATGAACAAAAAGATCACCGGCTACCCCAGTACCATAATCCTTATAATTACGCCATCTAAAAAAACGATTGGGGTCATAGGGCACCTTCGGGGCATTGCCCAAAAAGGTGTCAAAATCGACCGAGGTTGGATTTTGATCGGGAGGTATGGGGTATTGCCAAGCCCCTTCTGCCGAATAGCGATCGTTGTAAAAATCCAACATGACGAGTTCACCTATTGCCCCCTGGGTATATAACTGTTTTGCCTTTTCATTTACCAAAGAAGCCATGGCCTGACTGCCTATTTGACAAATTTTTCCACTGGTCTTTTGCGCATCAATTATGGCCTGACCTTCTTCCCAACGCTGCACCATGGGTTTTTCACAATACACATGTTTTCCTGCCAGCAGGGCATCAACGGTAATTTTCTGATGCCAATGGTCTGGTGTGGCCACGATGACCGCGTCAATATCGTCACGTTCCAATAATTTTCTATAATCCCTGGTCACATAAATACCGTTGCCCCAAAGTTCTTTGGCCCGTTCCAAACGGCCTTGGTACAGATCACATACGGCTACCAATCGCACCCCGTCAACCGAAAGTGCTGCACGGGTATCGTAAATGCCCTGTATTCCACTCCCAATAAGCCCTAAATTGATTTGGTCATTACTCGAGAAGGATCCGTTGTACCGTCGGTTTGTCAACAACAAACGCTCCCCTTGGGAAGCGGAAACAACAAATGGGCTCGCTCCAACAGCAGCAGTTGCTAGGGATGCTTTTTTGATGAACGAACGACGTGAGTTTTTTGAATTCTTTTTTTGGTGCATAGGAAAGCAATCAGGTGAACCCTCAAGTTAAACTATTTTCTTTTGCTTACGTCAATGGATACCTAAAAATCAAATTTCAGTTGTACAGAGACCGTTTCTTCAATTTTGGGTTTGGGATTGTTTTTTTTCTCCGTATTCAGGTTGGCCAATGAGATACCCAAAAGGCGTACGGAATTCTGCATCGGGCTTTGGTACAGCAGCTCTCGTGCGGTTTCTAAAATAAGCGCTTTCTCAGCAATAAAATAGGGTAGGGTCTTACTCCGAGTCTGAAGTGTAAAGTCGCTATACTTGATTTTAAGGGTAATCGTTTTTCCTGCAATTTTTGACTTTTTCAATCGACGTTCCAGTTCTTCAGCGATATTTTCCAATTTTTCGAGCATAAAGATTTCACTGCTCAAGTTCTCGCTGAACGTACGCTCGGCACCAACCGATTTTGGAATACGCTCTGCTTTGACCTCACTAAGATGGATTCCGCGCACCACATTGTAATAATGACTACCACTTTTGCCAAAATTGGCATCCAAGAATTCCTTAGTTTTTTCTTTGAGGTCTTTGCCGGTAAAAATGCCCAATTGATACATTTTTTGAGCAGTCACCTTGCCCACGCCATAAAATTTACGAATGTCCAAATCTTCCAAAAATTGAATGACCTCTTCTGGATTAACGGTTTTCTGTCCGTTAGGTTTGTTATAGTCACTGGCTACCTTGGCAATGAATTTGTTTATGGAAATGCCTGCGGAAGCCGTTAACCCGGTCTTTTCTAATATTTTTTCCCGGATTTCCTGCGCAATTAAGGTTGCTGACGGATTACCTTTTTTGTTTTCGGTTACGTCAAGGTAGGCTTCATCCAAGGAGAGGGGTTCGACCAAATCGGTATACTCAAAAAAAATTTTACGCACTTCTTGAGACACTTCTTTATAACGGTCAAATCGGGGCTTTACGAAAATAAGGTCCGGACAATTTTTCTTGGCCGTAAAGCCCGGCATGGCACTCTTTACTCCAAATCTTCTTGCCTCGTAGCTCGCTGCAGAAACCACCCCTCTTTTTGAACCGCCACCCACAGCAACAGGCTTTCCTTTTAGTTCAGGATTGTCGTGCTGTTCCACAGAAGCATAAAAAGCGTCCATGTCTACATGTATGATTTTTCGAAGCGGAAAATCGAAGTCCATACCCAAAATTAGGTTATATTTAGTTTGATGGAACAAGCTTTGAAAACGGCCCTTGTTCTTGGTGCTACAGGTTTGGTAGGAGGCAAGTTGGTTGAACAGTTATTGCACGATGACCGCTATGCTATGGTAAGGGTTTTCGGCAGAAGGAAATTGGATAGGGAACACCCCAGACTTGAAGAATTTATTGGTGATCTCTTGCAGTTCGAAAGCTTTGCGCATGATTTTGTTGGCGATGAGGTGTTTTGTTGTATTGGAACCACCAAGGCCAAGACCCCTGATCAAAATAGTTATTACAAAATTGATTACGGCATTCCCGTGGCAGCTGCGCGATTGGCTCAAAAAAAGCGCATAAATACTTTTTTGGTGGTATCGGCTTTGGGGGCCGACCCAAAGAGTCCTATCTTTTACAACAGGGTCAAAGGTGAAATGGAAGCAAGCGTTTTGGCCTTAGACATCCCAAAAACCCATATTGTTCAACCCTCATTGATTGGAGGCAACCGGCAAGAAAAAAGGGCAGGGGAGTCTTTATTTAAAGGACTGCTTGGGGTCTTGAACGGCATCATGATCGGTCCCTTACAAAAATATCGAATGATATTGCCCGACACCATAGCCGCAGCCATGATTTGGTTGGCGAACAATGAGTTTGGTGAAAAGCGAGTGGAATCAGAACAGTTAAAAGAATTGGTTGCGTGAATGAACTTGAAATCGAACGGAAGTTTTTAGTAAAATCGGATGCCTATAAACAGGAGGCAATCGCAACAACCAATATTGCACAGGGGTTTTTAAACACCCATCCTGAGCGCACCGTTCGCATTCGCATAAAGGGTGACCAAGGTTATTTGACTGTAAAAGGCAAGGGAAATGCCACGGGAACTACTCGATTTGAATGGGAAAAAGAGATTTCAGCAACCGAAGCTGCTGCTTTGATGAAGCTCTGCGAACCTATAATTTTGGAAAAAACACGTTTTGAAGTACCTTTTGGAGCACATGTTTTTGAAGTGGATGAGTTTTTTGGGGAAAACGAAGGACTCGTGGTTGCAGAAGTGGAGTTAAAACATGAAAACGAAACCTTTGAACGGCCTGAATGGCTCGGTGATGAGGTGACGGGTGACAATAAATATTACAATTCACAATTAAGTATAAAACCGTTCAACCAATGGAAAAATTAAGACCTATAGCCTTCATGCTTGTTTTGATCATGTTCTCTTGCCAACAAGTTGAGAAAACAGCCCCGGTAATTGAAAATAAGGCACCGCAAAAGAGTATGGCCCAATTCAAACAGGAACTTACCGACAAGGGCTTTCAAATCTTTGACTATGTGGATGAAGCGACCAAGGACACGGTCATTATGCAGCAGTATTTCATCGCTTTTTTGAAACGGGGTCCAGAGCGGTCACAAGACAAGGCAGCAACCGATAGTTTGCAGGAGTTACATATGGCCCACCTAGGGCGGATGTATGAAGAAGGCTATGCAGATATTTCAGGGCCTTTTGGTGATGATGGTGATATTCGAGGTATTACAATATATAATGTACCTACCTTACAAATGGCCGATAGTTTAGCCAATTTAGACCCTTCGGTGCAGGCGGGCCGATTGGAAATTGAGGTACACCCGTGGTGGGCTGCAAAAGGATTTCCACTGCGATAGTAATTTTTCAAATGCCATGAACCATCGAGCGGTCCTAAACCTTTGTATTTTTCTATGTGCTGCCACTTCCATTGTGCTCGATTATGTAGGGAGCATGGGCTATTTCTTTTTGAAACCGATAACTACGGTATTGGTTATCCTTTTGCCTTTATTGGTAAAGGGGTCGCATCAAGCTTTCAGAAAATTGCTTGTTGCAGCACTTTGTTTTTGCCTGCTAGGAGACCTATTTCTATTGAATGATGAATACTTTCTTTTTGGCTTGGGGGCGTTTTTCGTTGCCCATCTCTTATTTGCCAAGGCCTTTGTCAGGTTGGAAGGTTTTCAAAAGAATGTGACCACGGCGATTGTTTTATTGGGTATAGGTGTGGGGTTGTACCTATGGTTGTATCCCGACCTGGGGGCCTTAAAGTACCCGGTTGCAGCCTATGTTTTTGTCATTTTGGTCATGGCATGGCAGGGCATTGCGGTATACCTAAAACAACGAAAATTGACTTATGGATTATTCGCTTTTGGGGCCCTACTTTTTATGTTTTCAGATAGTATGATCGCCGTTGACAAATTCAAAACGCCCTTTGAACTTTCAGGGGTGGTTATTTTAGCCTCCTATTGGTTGGCCATTGCGTTTATAGCCAATGCGGGATATCTCTTGGTGAGCACCTCACCTGAATAACAAAGGAACCAGATTATTGATGTTATGTTGGCTTACAAGGCGGACTTGAATTGCTCCAAAAACCGAACATCATTTTCACTCAACAAACGAATGTCAGGTATTTGGTAAAGCAATAGTGCAATCCGGTCGATACCCATACCAAAAGCAAAGCCAGAATACGTCTCGGGATCGATACCGCAATTTTGCAAAACGTTGGGATCAACCATACCACAACCCATAATCTCCAACCAACCGGTACCTTTTGTCATGCGGTAGTCGGTTTCGGTCTCCAGACCCCAGTAGACGTCTACCTCAGCACTGGGTTCTGTAAACGGAAAATACGACGGACGGAGTCGAATTTTTGATTTTCCGAACATTTCAGAGGTGAAGTATTGAAGCGTTTGCTTTAAATCGGCAAAGGAAACATCCTTGTCCACGTACAAACCCTCAACTTGGTGGAAGAAACAGTGTGAACGTGCCGAAATGGCCTCGTTTCTGTATACCCTTCCGGGTGAAATGGTCCGTATCGGCGGTTGGTTTTCCTCCATATACCGCACTTGAACCGATGAGGTGTGGGTGCGCAACAAAATATCAGGATCGGTCTGAATGAAAAAAGTGTCCTGCATATCACGTGCAGGATGGTGTTCGGGCAGGTTCAGCGCCGTAAAATTATGCCAATCGTCTTCAATTTCGGGTCCCTCGGAAACATTGAACCCTACGCGTGAAAAAATGTCTATGATCCTATTCTTCACAATAGAAATAGGATGTCGGGCACCCAAGGCAACAGGTTCGCCAGGTCGTGTCAAATCACCATTTTGGCCAACCGCAGTGTTCTGAGAAGCTAGAGCGGCTTTCAGCTCATTCACCTTTTCTGCTGCGGTATTTTTGAGCTGATTGATGACCTGTCCGAATTCCTTTTTTTGGTCATTGGGCACGTTTTTGAATTCGGCAAAGAATTCATTTAAAAGCCCCTTCTTTCCTAGGTATTTAATCCGAAACGCTTCAATCTCATCTTTAGAGCTCGAACTAAACTTTTCAACTTCCGCTAAATGTTCTTTTATGGTATCAATCATGGGTTAACCCTTACAAGCCGACAAATTTAGCAAATTGTTGGCATACCATGGGAGCGAATCTTTACTGGAGCTTTAGGCATACAGCTAAAAAAAGGACCAGTGAAATTTAGATCAATGGCCCTTTATTAGTTGATACGGTTTTGGTGGTTTACATCCAATGTACCTTACCGTCGTTGATGTCATACATGCCCCCAACAATAGCTATTTCATTGTTGTCCTCCATTTCTTTGAGCACACTGCTTCTGTCGCGAATATCTTGTATGGCCATTTGCACATTCTTCTTGGCCACAGCATTTACAAAATCGATATTCTTGGAGGTGCGTTCACTTTCGTCCGCAGGCTCTTTAACAGCGGCCACAGCGGGTTCGATGTTATGGATCAAGGAGGTCAAATTACCAAGTCTTGCATGGTCGCAGGCCCCTTTGACCGCTCCACAGGCGGTGTGCCCCAGCACAACCAGTAATTTGGTGCCGGCAAGCTTGCACGCGAATTCCATGCTCCCCAAAATGTCCGTATTGACAAAGTTTCCTGCTATACGAATGCTAAATACGTCTCCAATACCTTGGTCAAACAAAAGTTCAGCCGATACCCTAGAATCTATACAATGAAGTATGGTTGCAAAGGGATATTGGCCTGAGGCCGTATCAGAAACTTGCGAGTTGAGATTTCTATTGGCCATTTGATCGTTAACGAATCTATCGTTACCATCCTTTAGAGCCTGTAAGGCCGAAGATGGTGTCATTGCTGCTTGGGTATCTTTTGTTTGGGTTATCATGATTATGCGGATTTAGGTTTTTCTAAATTAAAAAAAGCGATATAACTCTCGGGGTTTTCAACAATACCTCGCTCAGAAATTAGCTTGATATCTATGTCTTTGTTCTTTGCCTTTGTTGAGAAATCTTCGAGAATTTCGATAATATCATTATCTAGGTATCTGGTTTTTCTAACGTCCAATTCTACGTAGGATCCTTCAGGTAGGCTGTCCAATTCTTTAATAATGGCTCCTTTGTTGAAAAAAGTAACCTCTTCGGCCAGCGTCATCTTTATCACATCTTTGGCACCCTGGCTATTTTCTTCAATGTGGAGAAAATGCGAGTTCTGATAACTCTTTATCAAAATTACCACAATGCCTACAGCTAATCCCAGTCCGATGCCCCACAGCAAGTCTATGAACACGATGCCCAAAACAGTTACAATAAATGGGATGAACTGTTTCCAACCCAAATTCCACATGGTCTTAAAAAGTGCGGGTTTCGCCAATTTATATCCTACAATGAAAAGTATTGCTGCCAATACAGAAAGGGGTATCATATTTAGAAGCTGGGGAATAAGAATTACGGAAACCAACAAGAAAATACCGTGTATAATTGCGGATGCCTTGGTTTTACCACCCGACTGAATATTGGCAGAGCTACGCACAATCACCTGGGTAATGGGAAGGCCTCCGATAAAGCCAGAAATCATATTTCCAGTTCCCTGTGCTAAAAGTTCACGATTGGTCGGTGTCACTCTCTTTTCCGGATCTAACTTATCGGTCGCTTCAACGCACAGAAGTGTTTCCAAACTTGCCACCAGCGCAATGGTGAAACCGGTTATCCATACTTTGCTATTGCCGATGGCCCCGAAATCTGGGAAGTTGAATTGATTCTTAAACGCTTCAAAACTATCTGGAACGGGCACCGCAACCAGGTGCTCACTTTCTAGCAGCATAGCGGAATCTCTTGTGGTCAGAAAATAAATTATCCCCACTACTACGGCAACCAAAGGCCCCTGTACCAGTTGGAAAAATTTTCCCTTCTTCGACAATACATTGTTCCATAAAATGAGAATACCCATGGCAATGATTGCTATTATCGTGGCACTTTTATGGTAATTGCCACTTATAATACCGCTAATCGTATTAAAGATTTCCGAAAAGGTGTTCTCGCCATCAATTTGAAAAAAAGCAAAATCCCCTTCCGGATTTTTGTCAAACCCAAAGAAATATGGGATCTCCTTCAAAATTATAATGATACCGATACCGGTGAGCATGCCCTTAATTACCGATGATGGAAAATAGTACCCAATGATTCCCGCTTTGAGCAGACCAAATACAATCTGTATTACCCCACCCAAAACAACGGCAACCAAAAATGCCTCATAGCCCAATTCATTAATTGCAGCCAGAACTATCACAGCCAAACCTGCTGCCGGGCCGCTGACCCCAATTTGCGAGCCACTAATTGCCCCAACGACAATTCCTCCAATAATACCTGCTATCAGGCCAGAAAATAAGGGAGCTCCACTGGCCAAGGCAATTCCCAAACACAAGGGTATAGCAACAAAAAATACAACTATACTTGCCGGGAGGTCTTTTTTTAGATGTTTGAACATAATTTAACTGTTATTGGTTTTCGTTATTAGTTGAAGATTAGTAAAGCTAAAAGGATTTTCTTGAAAATTTGTTAAGTAATTTCTAAAAATCCTTCAACAATTTCAAATTTTCAGAGGTAAGCCAACCTGTTTGGCCGTCTGAAATTTTAATTTTATTCCACTCGTCTAGGGCCTCGATGACATTGACTTTGGTGCCTTCGTGCAAGGTAAAGACTTCTTGACTTCTCTTGTTGGGTTCTGATAATACCCTGACCTCCCTTTCGTAAATAATAGCCGGGTTGTCAGCCTTGAAACGTTCAAATTGAAGATAGGAAAATACCAAGGCAAAAACCCCAGAAATCAAACAAAACATACTTAAGGCAAAGGCAATTCGCTTTTGTCGGGCTTCATGAAAAAAGTAATACGCCAAATACATAAGTGCAAAGAGCGCGATAAGCAATACGGCTATTTGCGCCCAACCTTCAAATGAAAAAAGGGCAACGGTGCCATCATAAAACTTTTCCATGGCTGTTTTTGGCATGGTATCGAACGCATCAAGCCTGGCGTTTTGTGCGTACCCAAGGTTGTTCAAAATTTCAGGGTCATCAGGCTTTAACAAAAGAGCCTTTTCGTAATAGTAGATACTGGGCCCCGTTTGATCTAGTTTATAATAACAATTGCCCAAGTTGAAATACAGCTCGGCCGAATGTTTGCCGTTTTCCAGTATTTTCAGGTAATGTTCGATGGCCTTGTTATAGTCCCCTTCGTTATAGACTTCTGTGGCCTTTTTGAAGAGCGTCTCATTTTGGGCACCTGCAGAAAGAGGTGTCATACACAAAACAATTAGTATGAGAATGACTTTTCTTATCATTTAAAGTGCTTTGTCCATTTGGGTTATAACATTACTCGCCTTGGTATAATCTTGCTGCATTTGAACATTTGAAAACGGACTATACCGAGCCATTTCGCAATTTTTGAGCAAGTCAAGAAAACCGCTTACCGCCGATGCGCTTACCGCCTTTTCTTCAAGCAATCCCGCTATTTTTTCTTTACTGAATTCAGAGGTCTCTATTTTCAGTTTTGCTTTCAGATAGTTATGCAAGGCCTTTTCGAGTGCCACATAAAATGCCTCTTTATTGCCCAATTGTTTTTTCGCCGCTGAAAGGTATTTTCTGGCCAACCTATTGGCAGTCCGGATTCTGTTACCGGCCACGTCGGCATTTTTCTTCCTTCTTTCCTTAAAGAACAAGATCACCAATGGAATTAAAAGTAAGGGTAACAGCAAGGCCAGATAAAATCGTCTTGATCCAAAAAAGTAATTGGTACCAATAGAGGAAAGGTTTGGATTCAATTTGATAAAATGAAATTGCTTGCCCTCGGCAACAAGAATTTTTGGGGAAGTTGCTGCTGGGGATTGGGCGCTTACATTATTTGGGCCCTCCAGTACATTAATAGTTATTTCGTCGGAGTTAAGGGTGTTGTATTTCCCGGTTTTGGGATTGAAATAACTAAACGAAATACTGGGTATGGGGTATCTTCCTTTGAAGGCCGGAACTATGGTATAGCTATTGGTAACCTTACCTTCCATTCCTGAAAGTGTGGTTCTCACACTTTCTTCAAATTCGGGCTCATACACTTCAAGTGCACTTGGTAAACTGGGTTCTGGTAATTGAAATAGCTTTAGATTGCCTTTTCCTGAGACCTCTACCTTGGCTTGTAGCGATTCTGAAGCGTTCAAACTGGATTTACTAGTAGATACCGAAAATTCAAAATCACCAACGGCCCCAGTAAATGTGGCAGGTTTGCCGGTTTCAGGAAGTGGTTTCACATTCAGGGTTCTTTTACCGGCAGAAACAGTTTTGCTGGCCTGTTTGTATACCCGGCCACCAAAAAAATCACGTCGGTCTGTAGGTACATCAACATAAATTTCGAGGGACAGGGGCTCAATACTAAGCTTTCCTGATTTTTGTGGATACAAAACAACGCGTTTCAAAACAACACTGCGATAAGGCTTTCCCTTATACGTACTATTCTGGGTGTTGTATTTGGTGACTGGCATATCTTGACTCCAAAAATTATTGAATTTTGGGTTGTCTAGTGGGCGATAATTCGTCACATTGATGGTGGGGCTAACATAAAGTTTGTAAACCACGGTCACCGCCTCATTTAAATAGGGATTGGTTTTGGAGACTTCAGCGACCAAGTGTAGATTTTCGTCAGCCACATCATCCGCTGTCTTCGGGGCGTTAGGATTTTCAACCGCATCGGTAACTACCACTTCCTTTACACTACTTTTATACGATTTGCCACTTATCTCTATAGAGGCCTGCCCAATTTTTAAGGTTCCCTTTTTTTCGGGTTGCAGAATGTAGGTATAGGACTGTGAGTACGATCTTTTGCCATTAATCCATGAAGACCTCGTAGATAGAGAGGGCCCCATAATAACTTTAAAACCGTTAAAATTAGGCGCATTGAAGTTGTCCCCATTTTTGTTCATGGTGAACTCAACCCGAAGGCGTTCGTTTAGTCCTAACTTCTCTTTACTCAAGTTCGCTTCAAAGACAACGTCGTCATTTTGTGCAAGCGCAAATTGACCCAAAAACGATAGGGGAATGACTATAAACAGATATTTGCCCAAGTAATCAAACACTACCAGTCCTTTTCATTTTTGATTTTGGCACCTTTTACTTTTTTTGCATCCATACGCTGCTGAACTTTCTTTTCTTCATTTTGCATGGCCTCTAGCAGGTTCTGGATTTGTTGTTTTGAAAGCTGATTGGGCCTAGGTTGTTTTTGCCGTTCAGGCTCATTACCATCATTGGGCTGCTGTTCTTGTTCCTTTTTTTGTTCCCCATCACCTTCTTTATTTTCCTCAGGCTCTTTTTGACCTTGATCACCATTATCCCCCTCATCTTTATTCTCATCATTTTTCTGATCTCCCTCGTCTTTTTTGTCGTTGTCGCCGTCTTGGTTTTGATCTTGGTTTTTCTGTTGGTCTTTGTTATCCTCGTTTTTTTTGTCGTCTTGGTTTTGATCGTTTTGCTGTTCGTCTTGTTGCTTTTTCAACATTTCCTTGGCCAACGCAAGGTTGTACCTTGTTTCTTCATCATTTGGGTTGTTCCGTAGCGCCTGTTTGTACGATTCAACAGCCTTCTCATACTCCTTTTTCTTCATATAAACATTGCCCATATTGTGATAGGCTTTATGCTTGACCGGTTTTTTGGCAGCTTTTTCCCCAGCCTGTTTAAACCTTCCAAAAGCCTCACCATAACTTTCCCTATTGTAATAGGCGCGACCTAAGTTGTACGGGGCAGCTGTGTTTTGGCCACTTTTTGATATGGCCTTGCGATATTCCGCCTCAGCATTCACAAAGTCGTTCTCGGTAAGTTGGTTATTGGCTTCCCAGGTTATGTTCTCAGATTGTCGCAATGCCTTTTCGGCTTCTTTAAGCGCTTTTTCGTCTTCTTTTTGTGCGAAGGCAAGCAATGGCACCATAAAAAACAAACCAATTGAAATCTGTATACTACGCATCATCATGTTCATTAAAAAGGTTCAACTTTTTTATCCATTGAGTTTTTCGGTCCAAGAGAAAAATATCTAAAAATAGAAAGAAAAGGCCTATCCCAAGAAACCATTGAAACTGATCCTTGTATTCGGCAAATTGTTTGGCCTCAAATTCTTTCTTATCCATTTGGTTTAATTGTTCCTTGATAAAATCAACGGCTTGCTCGGTATTTGACCCATCAATATATAGGCCATTGCCCTCATCAGCAATCTTGGCGAGTACCCTTTCATTTAACTTTGAGATAACCACTTCACCCTCAGCATTTTTTTTAAGGCTTTCAACAATGCCATTTCGCTTTATAGGTATGGGGGCTCCCTTGGGCAAACCAACACCTATGGTAAATGTTCGAATACCGTTTTCAGCAGCATATTCTACAGCTTCAAGGGTGGATCCACCGGAATGATCTTCGCCGTCAGAAATAATAAAAAGGACACGATTGGTCTGCTCCTCATCATTATAAAAGGTAGTTGCCAAGTCGATGGCAGAATTGATGGCCGTTCCTTGTGAGGATAACATATTGGTATTCATGGCCTGAAGGAACATTTTAGCCGCACCATAATCTGTGGTAATTGGCAGTTGGGGGTAGGCTTGACCTGCGTAGGCAATGATCCCGATACGATCGCTTGCAAGTTGGTTTATAATTTCGGAGACAAGCCGCTTGGCTTTTTCAAGTCGATTTGGAGCAATGTCCTCGGCCAGCATACTCTTCGAAACATCAACGGCAAATACGATATCTACCCCTTCTCTTTTTACCGTTTCCAGTTTGGTGCCAATTTTGGGGTTCACCAAAGCGAGAACCAAAAATGAAATTCCAATTAAAAAAACAGCCAACTTCAGTATGGGTTTAAGGATAGATTTATTGGGGGCCAGACGCCTGAGAAGTTTTGGTGACGAAAAATCACGTTGCTTACTTCTTTTCCAGACCTGCAGCAATAGAAATAGCAGTACCATTACGGGTACAATACCCAGCAGGTAGAAGTAAAGTTTTTCGTCAAATTGAACCAAATCCATCAAATAAAACTTTTAAATAAGGTAGCGCGCAATGCCCATTCCAATAACAAAAAGATTCCGGCCAGGAAAATCAATGGCCTGAACTTTTCCTCATATTTATAATACCTGAACTCCTCAATTTCTGTTTTCTCGAGTTTGTTGATTTCGTCGTAGATCTCTTCGAGTTTTTCGTTGTCCGTTGCCCTGAAATACTCACCCCCGGTCACTTGGGCAATTTCTTTCAACAAGTCTTCATCTATTTCGACCTGGCGCATTCCATATCGATAGGAACCATCGCGATTATAGGCAATTGGGGTTAGAGCGTTGCCATTGGTGCCCAGCCCAATCGTATAGGTTTTTATGCCAAATTCGGTCGCCAGATCAGCGGCAGTTTGAGGCTCTATGAACCCAGTATTGTTGACTCCGTCGGTCAAAAGAATAATTACCTTGCTAATGGCCTTACTTTCTTTAAGTCGATTCACTGAAGTAGCCAATCCCATTCCTATGGCCGTTCCATCTTCCAGTTCTCCGTAAGTAATTCCTCTTAGAGATCCCAATACAATAGATTTATCACTGGTCACAGGTGTTTTGGTATAACTCTCCCCTGCATATACCACCAATCCGATTCGGTCATTGGGACGCTTTTTAATGAAATCGGCAGCCACATCTTTTAGGGCGGCCAATCGATTTGGCTTTAGATCGCGGGCCAGCATACTGGAAGAAACATCAATGGCAATTACAATATCAATCCCCTTGGTGGTCTTGGTCCGGGTTGAAATATCTTCCGTTTGGGGGCGCGCGAGTGCCGTAATGATCAAGGCCAGGGCCAAAAGACGAATGAAAAAAAGAACAGGCTTTAATTTTGCAAGAAGGCTATTGGTGCCAAAGGCTGTAAGGCTTGAAATCTTTAGGCTTGGTGTTTCTTTTTTCCTGTTGAAGAAATACCACAATATGGCCAAGGGCAGCAGTAAAAGCAACCAAAAGAACTGTGGGTTCGCAAATTCTATATTCTCCAACATCTTACACCTGTGTTTTTACATCGACCGAAGCCAAAACCCTTTCAACAATCTGTTCGGCATATTCATCGCCATCCTCCCAGGTCATTATGATTTGCTGCATAAAGCCCTTCCCGCCAAAATTTAAAATTGTATAGCTGACTCTTTTTGACTTCTTATTCGTCGGATTTACAAATTGTGCTGACCCATAGGTCTTGAGTCCTTGAATACCTGATTTTGTAAAAAAATCATCTTGTTTGGGGATAATGTTCTTCATTCCATTCGCCTCAAATGAAGTCATGAGGCCACCAATGGCACCTTCAAAGTCGGGTTCATTGGCCTCTTTATATGTGGTTGAATTGACCGTAATAGAAAATAGACCCAAATAGCTCCCGTAATTGAAGGTTTGAATTTCACTGATGACATCTTTTGCCTCAGGGGGAAGTTCAATTTCTTGGCGCACTAGCACCTCCGGAGTTTGGATTTCGATAGGTGGAAACCCGTAGGTACTTGAAACCCATTCGTTTTCAAGTAATTCCTTGGTCGGATATCCAAATACGGTATCCTTAACTTTCTTGTATCCAAAGTAGGCCAAAGAAAACCCGCCCCCAAGAATTATTAGCCCCGCCAAAGTTGCGGCAGCGATCCAAATTCGTTTTCGTTGCTTCTTTTTGGCCAGTTCCTCAAGGTATTCTTCGTTGAGCATCAGTTCTTCCTCCGTAGGGTCCGGTAGCGCATCCTTGGTTTTGGTGACCAATTGTTTGACAATTTTCCAATCTTGCTCAGCCACCATATTTGAAGGTTTAGACTTGGCAAATTTTACCAAATCGGCTGTCTGCAGCACCTTTTTGAATTGACCAATTGTTTCTTCTTGAAGATCTAGTTCGCCTGCTTCCTTTACAAGCATCAGTTTGTCAATGAGCTGGTCTGTGGTGCTTTCCAATGCTGTAATATGGGCGTCTTCCTCTAAATAGGAACGGACAATATTGGTTAGTTCTGAATAGTATTTTTTGTGTTGGTCATGTATGAGGTATTTCGAATTTTCCAACTCCTTGAGTTGCAACATGGCTCTGTCAAAAGGAGGTAATAAGGCCACTTTTTCCTCTTCGGTCAGTGGTTTTTTCCGAAGAAAGAACCAGTACACCAACGCCCCAATGACAAGCAATATCAACGCTATCCAAAGTAGGGTTTTCCAAAGCTTGGCATAACTGCGGTCAACTTTGATCAAGGGTTTGATGTCAAACATCTTTTGTTTGGTGGTATCCACGGGAACATCTGCCACCCGTATCTTGAACGAATCGGTCAGAAAAGGGGTATCGTTTATTCCGATGCGCTGCGGTGGAATGGTATATTGTCCACTATCAAATTGGGTAAGTGCGTAGATCCGCTGCAATTTGATACGGTCATTATTTTTAGTCGTATCGATGGTCAATGCTTCGACCATTTCCAGGGGTGAGAAAGTTTGGTCTTCTGGGAAATAGACAATATCGGTAGAATCAGTCTCAACGGTAATGGTATATTGAATCTGTTCACCAATTTTGATGGCAGCCGTATCGATAGACGAAGTGACCTTTGATTGTGCTATGAGCTGCAGGGTACCAAAAGAAAACAAAACCAAAAGAAGCAGATTTCTTTTGGCACAATTTGACCCCATATGTTGAAACAACCTACACATCATCCTCGCTGTTTAAAATAGCCCAATAGTTTCTTGACATAACTTTCGTCAACTCTGCAATGTATGGCACCACTGCCTGATTTTGTAAAGGCGTCCATAAAATAATCAACGCGTTCTTGGTGATATTGCCAGTAGGCCCGGCGCACTTTTCTTGATTGAGTATCGATCAATTTTGATTTTCCGGTCTCGGCATCTAACATCTGAACCATTCCCAAATTAGGAATATGTTCTTCTTTTTCATCGTACACCCGAATTCCGGTTACGTCATGTTTGTTGCCCACAATACGAAGTGTATTGTCATAGTCTTGTGCTATAAAATCTGACAATACAAACACAATGGCCTTTTTCTTCATGACGTTGGTCAAAAACTTAAGGGCCTCGGCAATGTTTGTTTTTTTGCTTTCTGGATGAAACTCTAACAGTTCTCTTATGATTCTAAGAATATGGCTTTTACCCTTTTTTGGTGGAATAAAAAGCTCAACTTGGTCAGAAAAGAGAATGAGCCCTACTTTGTCATTGTTCTGCAATGCGGAAAATGCCAAAGTTGCTGAAATCTCGGTAATGACTTCTTTTTTGAACTGGTTCCCAGTACCGAACAGTTCAGAGCCACTTACATCGACCATCAACATCATGGTCAACTCACGTTCTTCTTCAAAGACTTTTACAAAAGGCTCATTATAGCGTGCGGTCACATTCCAATCAATGCTTCGTACGTCATCACCATATTGGTATTGACGTACTTCGCTAAAGGTCATACCTCGACCTTTGAACGTAGAGTGATACTCCCCACCAAATACATGGTCAGAAAGCCTACGGGTCTTGATTTCAATTTTCCGAACTTTTTTTAAGAGCTCTTTTGTATCCATTGAATTGAACTTGAGTTCTGCTCAAGGTTGGTGGTCATTTTGAACAATAAGGATTATACCATTAAGGCACTTCAACCTCGTTGACGATCTTGTTGATTATCTCTTCAGAAGTTATGTTTTCGGCCTCGGCTTCATAGGTGATTCCTATTCTGTGACGCAATACGTCGTGCACTACCGCCCGAACGTCTTCTGGAATGACATATCCCCGTTGCTTTATAAAAGCATAACATTTTGCGGCACTGGCCAAATTGATACTTCCCCGTGGAGAGGCACCAAAACTGATAAGCGGGGCTAGATTTTTTAAATTATATTTTTCTGGGTAGCGTGTGGCGAAAATTAAATCAAGAATGTATTTCTCAATTTTCTCATCCATATAAACCTCTTTAACAGCCTTTTGTGCATTTTGGATTTGCTTGGTTGTTACCACTGGTTTGATGGGCTGGTGACCGCCGTTAAGGTTTTGTCTAATTATGAGCTGCTCGTCAGTCAGTTTTGGATAATCAATAACGGTCTTCAACATAAAACGATCCACCTGGGCTTCTGGCAATGGATAGGTCCCTTCCTGCTCAACAGGATTTTGGGTGGCCATTACCAAAAATGGAGGTGCCAATTTGAACGTTTCATCCCCGATGGTCACTTGACGCTCTTGCATGGCCTCAAGCAAGGCAGACTGAACTTTTGCAGGAGCCCTATTAATTTCATCCGCCAGCACGAAATTTGCAAAGATGGGTCCTTTTTTTATCGTGAAATCATTCTCTTTTATGTTGTAGATCATGGTTCCGATGACATCCGCAGGGAGTAAATCGGGGGTGAACTGAATTCGACTAAAGCTTCCCTTTACCGCTTTTGCCAAGGTATTTATGGCCAGGGTCTTGGCCAGACCTGGTACACCTTCAAGTAATATGTGCCCTTCTGCCAACAGACCGATTAGCAATCGTTCGATCATATGTTTCTGACCAACAATCGCCTTATTCATTTCAAGAGTAAGCAATTCAATAAAAGCGCTCTCTTTTGCTATTTTCTCGTTCACTGCGCTAATATCCATAGTAGTATTTTCATCCATAAAATCACTATCGTAACTTGATTAATATGAGCCTTTTAATTCATCCGCAAAATGAAAATTTATTTAAGATTGCGCTGTTAATTATTGGTTAAAAAAAACGCGAAACCCCTAGTTTTATGAAGTATTTAAGGGATTAAATTTATATTTTAAAGTTCTTATGCAGCACACAAATTCCTATTCAAAAATTATCGCCGGAACAATGACTTGGGGAAGTTGGGGAAAACAACTTTCGAAAACCGCCATGGTTGATTTGATGAACCACTGTGTATCAATCGGAATCAACACCTTTGACCATGCTGATATTTATGGGGATTATGGCAACGAATCTTTATTTGGAGAGGCTTTCGCAAGTAGCGGAATTGAACGAAGTAGCATAAAATTGGTGAGCAAATGTGGCATTCAAATGACCAGCGGCCGAAAAAACCAAGTGAAACATTATCAGTACGATAGTGATTATATCGTTTGGTCGGCAGAAGAATCGTTGCGAAAGCTCAAGACCGGATACTTAGATCTGTTTTTACTGCACAGGCCAAGCCCGCTGCTCGATCCTGAAGAAGTAGCCAAAGGGGTAAGGTTACTACAAGAACAGGGAAAAATAAAAGACTTTGGTGTTTCGAACTTTACACCCGCTCAAATCGCGCTTTTGGAAACGACGATTTCCGTCTCGGCAAACCAAGTGGAGTATTCATTAACCCATGACGACCCTATGTATGATGGTACATTTGAAGATTGTATGGTTAAAAAAAGAAAGGCAATGGCGTGGAGTCCACTGGGCAAGTTTTTTCGAGAAAAAGATGAGCAAACTGCCCGTATTGCCAAGATTTTTTCGCAGTTGGGAGAAAAATATGATGCTGATGAAAGTCAATTGTTGCTAGCCTTTATTATGAAGCACCCTGTGGGGGTGCACCCGGTTGTGGGTACCACCAATAAAGAACGGTTGGCGGGCGCGGCGCAGGCCGAAAAAATAGATCTAGAACTCGAAGATTGGTTTTTACTATTGGAAGCCAGCAAAGGACATGAAGTCCCCTAAAAATGAAACGATGCCAAAAACCGTATTGATTACCGGAGCGACAAGTGGAATTGGAAAAGCCACTGCTGAGGCCTTTGCAAAGGAAGGAATGAACATTGTATTATGTGGGCGAAGAGGGGAAAGACTTAAAGCCCTAAGTGAGGCATTGGGAAAAAGCACAAGAGTTACTACGTTAAACTTTGATGTTCGTGATAGAAAAGCAGTTTCAGCATCTATCGACTCTTTGCAATCCCCTTTTTCTGAAATTGACATTTTGGTTAACAATGCAGGAAATGCCCATGGGCTGGATATGGCTGAAAGAGCTAATCTTGACGATTGGGACGCCATGATCGATATCAACGTGAAAGGTCTTTTATATGTGACAAAGGCGGTGATGCCCACTATGGTCAAGCGCAATACGGGCCATATCATAAATATTGGTTCTTTGGCAGGCAAGGAAGTCTACGCCAAGGGCAATGTATATTGTGCGAGCAAGCATGCCGTTGATGCCATAAACCAAGGGCTACGAATTGATTTGAATGCCTATAACATTCGAGTGGGAGCCATTAACCCCGGGTTGGTTGAAACTGAGTTCAGTGAAGTTCGCTTTAAAGGAGATAAAGACCGGGCGAAAACGGTTTATCAAGGGTATGAACCCTTGAGGGCCCAAGATATTGCCGAAATCATTCTTTTTGTGGTTACCAGACCCATGCATGTCAATATTGCTGACTTGTTGGTCCTTCCTTCAGCTCAGGCAAGCTCTACCCTTGTGAAGAAGGTTTTATGATCAACAAGCGCCTTCTCGTCAAAAATCTTTTGGCCCATAACGATGAAAACAGTTTTTATGACAAAAAGCGGTTTATTTCGATTGGAGAGAAGGAGGGCAAAGCTAAGTTTTTAAAGCATGTTTGCGCGCTGGCGAACAGCAATCCCAAGAACAATTCATATATAGTTATCGGAGTAGAAGATGATGACAATGACATCATCGGGGTTGATTTTTTTGATGATAGCAAAATTCAGAATCTTGTTAATGCTTATTTGGAAAACCCGCCGATAATTTCCTATGAAAACATCCCATTTCCGCACCTTACCGAGGGCAAGGTAGTTGGGTTGGTAACCATTAGGTCCAATGGGAAGATATGTGCCCTGCGAAAGAACATTTGGAAATACTATGGCGGTTCGGTTTTCTTTAGGGAAGGCAGTATAAGTTTGCCCAAAGCCTTTGATATTGAGTTAAAAGACATTAACTCATCAACAGTGGCTACCATAGAGTTGCATGCCAAGAACAATATTGAACTTACATTGGATGGGGTTATTGATTTTATCAACAACCGCCATGCCGATCTGACCAGCAATTATAAGGTGTTCAAGGAACAATTTGTGGTTTGTTGGGCTGGCAATCAAAAGAAAGTCAAAGACCAGACCTATTATTCTCGTGTTGATATCGAGTTGATCAATGAACAGGTTAAGCTTTTTTACTCTGCACTTGATGAAGTCACCATCGAATATGACGAAAATTCATTCAAAACATTGGAATATGTGCAACTCGGTTTGGGGAAACAACAACGGTATTACCCACTAGAAGAAGTACTCATTACCTTTATGGATAATGGCAGCTATAACATCAACAGTAAACTTGTTTTTGAGCCGCCCCAATATGACAAAAAAACCCTGCATCATATCTATAATGCCAACAGCGCCATCGTTCAAAAGCTTGAAAAAAACATGAAGCTTACCAAGCGTGAAGAAAACGACTTGCAACAACTTCCCGACACTTACCTCATCTGTTATTTGAACGGATTTGAAGAGGCCAAGGAACAAATGGAGAAGGCTAGACCCTTGCTTAAGATAGGTAACGATAAAACCTATAGGTCTTTAAAGGAGGCCCTTCGAATATTGAGAAAAGTTAAATACAATTAAGACTTTTTAAGCCAAAGCAACTGGTAAGGTGCGATTTCAAGAAATCCACTGGACACCTTTATCTTTTTGTTTTGTATCATGTCTTCAAACGCTGAGTTTTTGATATACCCCATTTTCTGAATGGCGCTTGCGTCAACAACTTCTGTAGCGGTATTGAAGTTAGCGATAACCAGAACGCCACTTTTTTTATCCGTCCTTTCAAAAAGCAAGATGTGGTCGTTTCCGGAGTGATGAAGGCGTACGTTGGAATTGTCGGCAAACACCTTATTCTTTTTTCGTATTGAAATCAATTTTTTGAGGCGGTGGAATATTTTTGAATTTGGGGTAGTAGCATCGTCCAAGCCTGCGATGATTTCCCAATTTTGATGGGGCCTGTTTACCCATCTGCTGTCTTCTTTTTTGGTGTTGTCCTTTAAAAAAGAATAGTCGTTTAGGGTCCCTATTTCATCGCCCGCATATATCAAAGGAAGCCCTCCGTATGCTAGCACGATACCATGCAGCAAAACAATTTTTTCAACAGCCTCGTCGAGAAGTGCCGTATCCTTGGTATCCAACGCTTTTTCTAGCCCCAAGAGCGAGGCCGTACTACCTGTTATGCGTCCGTCACCTGTTTTCGGATTGAACATGAAGAGCAGGCCCTTTGCCGGCGACCATGGTAATCCTTGACAATAATAATCCAATAAAAACCTTCGGTGACCAGTGGGGTTCCAGCCCATTTCTGAAATGAATCCGTCATCGATGCCCAAACCTATATCATCATGGCACCTGATATAGTTGATCCACCCACAAGAGTCGGGTTTATCCGGAATATTGATGATGCTTTTATAAAGCAGCCCGGTTTTTTTGGTTGCAATTGAATTCCATAAGAGGGCCATGAGTGATGCATTATAGGCCAGTTCACATTCATTGCCCCGCGTCATACCCTCGCCAAAATATTTGATGATTTCCCTTGGGGCAACAATGGCCTCTGCCAATAAAATCACACCAGGGGCAAAAGTTTGCAAACAAACCTTAAATAACGAAACAAGGGTATGTGCTTCAGGAAGGTTTTGCGAGATGGTCCCTATTTTTTTCCATAAAAATGCAAGGGCATCAAAACGAACCACATCTACCCCCAAATTGACCAATTTGGATAGGTTCGTAAGCATCGCCAAAAAGACCTCAGGATTGGTGTAGTTCAGGTCCCATTGATAACTGTTAAACGCGGTCATCACCCATTTTTGCATTTTTTCGTTATAGGTAAAGTTGCCGGGTGATGTTTTTGGGAAAATTTCCGGCAAGGTCTTCTCAAACGCATCAGGGATAGTTCTATCGGCATAGGTATAATAAAAGTCTTGATATTTTTTATCACCTGCCATGGCCTTTTTGGCCCAAGGATATTCATTTGAGGTATGGTTGACCACAAAATCAAGCATGAGATACATATTTTTAGACCTAAGGGTTTTGGTTAAATCCAGAAGGTCTTTTTTGGTCCCGTATCTTTTATCAATTTCATGGTAACTGTTCACGGCATACCCACCATCATTCTCACCTTTAGGTCTGGTGGTTATGGGCATCAAATGCAAAAAATTGACACCAAGTTCATCAAAATAAGACAGCTTGTTCTTTAGTCCTTTCAAGTCTTTGTTGAAATGGTCAACATAAAGCTGCATGCCCACGATTTCCTCTGATTGGTACCAATTGCCCTTTTTTAATCGCTCCAAATCCTGAGTCTGGAGTTTTTCAGGGCGCTTTTCAAATAAACTTTTCAATACATCCAATAATTTTTCGAAGGCGACCTCATCCTTGGGGTACAGCGAAAAGTAGAGTTCCTTAATCAGGGTGGCATTGGTGGCCAATCTAAGGTCAAAGAGCTTTTTTAAGCCCTCGGTATTGGCGCGAGAGGCCAATAGCGCATGTAATGCAGCTTGGTTCATTCTAGGTAAATAACTGATTTTTATTCGGCAGGGCTTCAATGGCCCCAAATGCGGTTGTGGTAATGGCACCTGCTTTGTTTGCTAAGGCAACCATTTCTGTTAGAAGCGCAGCATCTTCAAAAACGGTTTTTATACTTGACAATTGAGAAATTTGATATAAAAGACAGCCAATAAAAGCATCGCCTGCTCCGGTGGTGTCTATTGGATTTACTGGAATGCTGGGTACCGTTTTTTGAATTGTATCAGTGCTGACGAACGTTCCTTGACCGCCCAATGTGACCGTAATTACTTGGCAACCCATTTCATGAAATTCTTTACAGGCTTCTTCAACCGTTGTTTTACCTGAAAGCAACAGGGCCTCTTCATGACTAAATTTACATAGGTGTGATTTTTCAATATAGGGGAGACACTTTTTCACAAAGACCGCTTCATTGCCCTTCCAAAGATCAATGCGAAAATTTGGATCAAAGCTGATAAAACAGTCTTTGGTTAGCGCATCAAATAGGTACCGGCCGTAGGCATCTTCAAGAGGACCTCCCAAAAGGGCTGTGGCCGCACCCAAATGAAGCATATTATTTTGCAACTGGTTCTTTACAGACGAATCATACTTTAGTTCTTGGTCAGCACCTCTGGCAAAAACGAAATCGCGTTCCCCATCCTTAGCCAATGAAACGAAGGCCAAGGTTGTAAAGGTGTCTGATTGATGTGCCATCGAGACATCCACATTTTCGTTCTTTAGCGCATTCAAAAGAAACTTTCCAAATGGATCATCACCCACACATCCTATGAAACTACTTTTTCCACCCAACTTAGAAATGGCACAGGCTACATTGGCAGGGGCTCCTCCAGCTTTTTTGGTAAAATCATGGGCCTTTGATAAATCACTCCCCTGATTTTCGGCGACAAAATCAATAAGAAGTTCACCAATACAAAAAACTCTTGTCATGCACTACGATTGATTGAACAAGGTACGCAGAAATCGAGGGGTTTTCCAAACTAATCCTTGGTGCTCCAGTATAAAGTTTACTTTAATTTTTCATTGGCCGTTTATATTGTATGTATCATTGTTCAAAATTTTAGCATGCGAACATTAGTTATTGGTGATATACATTCTGGGCTAAAAGGCTTGGTTCAGGTTTTGGAGCGAGCGGGTATCAATGAAGATGATAAATTAATTTTTCTCGGAGATTACGTCGACTCTTGGAGTGAGGCCGTTGAGACCATCAATTTTCTAATCAAACTGAAAACCACACATGACTGCATTTTCATAAGAGGCAACCATGATGAACTTTGTAGGGATTGGTTGCAAACAGGGAGAGACAATCCACAATGGTTGGCCCACGGAGGTATGGCTACTAAGGCATCCTATGAAAATACCGCTAAGGAAATCTGGGAACTTCACCTAGAGTTCTTCGCTGCTATGGAGAATTATTTTATTGACACAACCAACCGCTTGTACCTGCATGCCGGATTTACCAACCTTAAAGGAGTTGGGTTTGAGTATTTTGATCAACTGTTTTATTGGGATAGAACCCTTTGGGAGTTGGCAAAATCCTTGAATCCCCTGTTGAAAGAAGGAGATGAGAACTATCCAAAAAGACTAACCCATTATCACGAGATTTTTATTGGGCACACCCCATTATCTAAGGTGGGGGTTGCGACTCCAGAAAATGGGGCGAATGTTTGGAATGTTGATACTGGGGCAGCGTTTAAAGGACCGCTAACCATTATGGATGTCGAGACCAAAGAATTTTGGCAGAGCGACCCGGTGCATACCTTGTATGCAGGTGAAAAGGGAAGAAATTAAAAAGCCGACCCACAAGTAGATCGGCTTTTTGGTTTTCAGGTTGGGTAGTATTAAAATTTTCCTGCCTTGTGCTCAGCTTGCCATTTGACCAATTTCTTCCATTGGCCTTTGTACGCCATTTTGGCTTGCATGGGCCAAGAAGCGGGATCGTGAATTCGGTAGCGATCTCCTCCTGTGTTCAGCACTTTTTGACATTTTGCCACAGACACCTCCGAAAGGGCCTTCCAAGTTTTTATCCCTTCGTTATGAAACAACCCTTCGATTTTAGGCCCGATTCCCTCAACAATTTTAAGGTCATCTTCTTTGATTCTTTTGCCGAAGGCGGCTTTTGCAGCGCTGGCATCAAAGGCTGCAGCACCCAATGAAGCGGTTGCTTTGGCCTTACTTGGGGCTTTGGCTGGTGCTTTTTTGGGTGCTGCGGTTGTCTTTTTAAGGCAAGCTTCCAAGTCTGCCTGTAATTTGGCGTTCTTGCTTTCAAGAGCGCGAAGCTCCTCAGCATTGTCTAATGTTTTGGCGCTGCCTCTTCCCCAAAAATACCCAAGGAGCCCACAAATAGCACCTACGAGTAGGGGTATCAACCAACACCAGATGTTCATATTTTCAAAATCCATGTTTCGTTCTTTTATAGTTATCCAATTAGTTTAATGTCACAACAACCCTTCGGTTTTGGGCCTTACCTTCTTCAGTGGTATTGGAAGCAATAGGGTCGTCGGGACCCGCTGAGGAGGAATTTACCTTCGATGCCAAAATTCCGTTACGAATCAGATAAGCCTTTGCAAAATCTGCCCGTTCCTGGCCCAAAGCAATATTGGCCGCTCTATTTCCCGTGTTGTCGGTATGTCCAATAACTTCACAGGAAGCATCATCTACTTTGTCAAGATACCGTGAAATATTCGCGATTTTTTCCCGCTGCGCTGCAGTTAATGCAATTGCGGTTTGGCCGGTTTCAAAATACAATACCAAGGGGTCGGCTTTAATCTTATCATAAAGCGCCTTAAGCAATACATCCGAATCGTTATTCCTTTCCTTAATTTCGAATGCTACCGCACCATGGTACATAGACTCCCTAGCAACCATATCATCCTTCAACATACCCATGGTATTTATTTGCCTAGAAGGTATGCCACTGCTAACGAAATGATTTTTTACCGAGTTGGCCCGTGCAATTCCCAAGTCAGGATATGCAGAACTATTTTCCTCTGATGTGCTGAAATATCCTGTAATATTGATGACTCGATCCCCATGTTGTGCTAAATAGGACCTCAATGTATCAACGCCTTTTTTCAATTCTTCAGAAAGCGGCATTATAAATGAAGGAGAAGAACTATTGAAATTAAAGTTGTCGTTCACCTCGAAAGAAAAATCATCGGTACTAACAGCAAATGGAAATGACGTTGCCTTAGGTTCGATTTCAGCACTGACTTTTTCTTTGAGGGGTTCAGTTTCAGTTGGCGCATCTTTACACCAACTGCAACAAGTGCAATAGAAGTAAATTCCTATCAAAATGGTCATTCCCATACCAAATAGATAGGCAAGATTTCTAGCCATGTCAAAAAGTGATTAGTGTTACGACATACAAAGTATTAAAAATCTTAGAAAAAAGTTAAAAAAGGCGTTCAAATGCACGTTTTGGGCCAATATCATTGCCAAATGGAGCTATTCATGCACTTTTTTTAAAAACAGGAAATGGAACAAATGGTGCCAATTATACACTTTTGCCTACCAATTGTAAGCATCACTTACCAATAATGTTAAATAATAAGGAACTTAGACGAAACTATTGGATAGACACCCTGTTTCGCCCGACAAAGTTCCGGCATTGAAATGGGGTCGACAGAATTTAAGTTTGAGTTAGTTAAGTTGGTTTAAAACCGTTGCACTTGGTAGGTGGCAGCGGTTTTTTTATAAATCAAATTTTATGCCTTGGGCCAAGGGCAGCTCCGTGGTGTAATTAATGGTATTGGTCTGCCTACGCATGTAGATTTTCCAAGCGTCTGAACCGCTTTCACGACCACCACCGGTTTCCTTTTCCCCTCCAAAGGCGCCCCCAATTTCTGCACCGGAGGTTCCTATGTTGACGTTGGCGATACCGCAATCACTTCCAGCCGCTGATAAAAAGCGTTCGGCTTCCCGAAGATTATTGGTCATTACTGCAGAAGAAAGACCTTGGACAACAGCGTTTTGCTGTTCAATCGCATTCTCAATGTCACCTGAGTATTTAAGTAAATACAAGATCGGGGCAAAAGTTTCTTCCTGTACGATATCAAAGGAATTTTCTGCCTCAACAATGGCGGGTTTCACATAGCAACCACTTTCAAAACCATCCCCAGAAAATACTTTTCCTTCAACTAAAATAGAACCGCCCTCTTCTTGCACTTTTTTCAGCGCATTTTGATACATGGCCACCGCATCGGTGTCGATAAGGGGGCCTACATGATTACTCTCATCAAGGGGGTTCCCGATTTTCAATTGTCCGTAGGCGTCTACCAAAGCATTTTTGACATTGTCATAAACAGATTCATGAATGATCAACCTACGCGTTGAGGTACACCGCTGTCCGGCAGTACCCACAGCACCAAAAACTGCACCTATGACGGTCATTTTGATATCGGCATCGGGTGTCACAATTATCGCATTGTTGCCTCCAAGTTCGAGTAGCGATTTCCCCAATCGGGCTGCAACAGCTTGAGCCACAATTTTCCCCATACGAATCGATCCTGTAGCTGACACCAAGGGTACGCGTTTATCATGGGTCATATACTCGCCTACATGGTAATCACCATTGATCAAGCATGAAATACCTTCTGGCAGGTTATTTTCGCGCAACACCTCCGCAATTATATTTTGACAAGCCACCCCACAAAGCGGAGTTTTTTCAGAGGGTTTCCATACACACACATCGCCACACACCCATGCAAGGGCAGTGTTCCAGGCCCATACGGCAACTGGAAAGTTGAAGGCAGAAATAATACCTACAACACCTAAGGGGTGGTATTGCTCATACATGCGATGTCCGGGTCGTTCTGAATGCATTGTGAGTCCATGCAATTGTCTGGATAGCCCTACAGCAAAATCGCAGATGTCAATCATTTCCTGAACCTCACCCAATCCTTCTTGGTACGATTTTCCCATTTCATAAGACACCAACTTGCCGAGGGGTTCTTTGAGTTCCCGTAGTTTCTCTCCGAATTGTCTGACCATTTCCCCCCGTTGTGGTGCGGGAATAGAGCGCCATTCTTTAAAAGCTTTGCCAGCTGCTGAAAGCACTTCTTCGTAGTCCTCTTTTGTTGTACTGGTCACTTTTCCAATAAGTTGGCCATCAACCGGCGAGTACGATTCGATTAATTCTCCGGAGCCAAAAGTATTGGAACCGGTTGAAGTGCCCTTGTTTACATCTTGTAACCCTAGTTTTTTTAGAGCGTTTTCCATATCAAAGGCCGCGGCAATTGCTGTCATTTATAACTTTTTTTGAAGGTTTTGTTAGAAACTTGACAAAACTACAAAGATTAACCGTTTTGAGCGAAAGATGTCGCTTAGGAATTTAAGGCGAGAAGCAGGAAAACAATTCCGAGAAGCGCTGGCAGACCTTGCACAAAAAATATTTTCTTGGATGCTGTCATTGCACCATAAATACCTGCCACCAAAACACAGCCCATAAAGAAAAGTGCAATATTGATCGACCACACCGAATCTGAAATCAAAAGTGACCAGATTAGCCCTGCGGCCAAAAAGCCATTGTATAATCCTTGATTGGCTGCTAGGGCCTTCGTCGGTTCGAAAAGGTGGTCTGGAAAATTCTTGAATACTTTTTTGGCACGGGTTGTCCAAGCAAACATTTCTAACCATAGAAAGTAGCAGTGCAATAGGGCAACCAGGACAATAAAAATTTTAGCGATTATCAGTATCATTTTGGTGAAAAATAACGTGGGTCTACAGGCATAACGGTGCCACAATTCGTACAGGTTCGGAGAACATCCGAACTATAAAAATGCTCAAAATGCTTTAAAAAGTCCTTTTCAATATCTTCCAAGGTAAAATAGGCCTCGTATAATTTGTGGTTGCAATTGTCACAAAACCAAAGCAAACCATCATCAACTTTCATATCGGCTCGTTTACGTTCAACCACCAGACCAATTGACCCTTCGTGGCGTACGGGCGAGTGGGGTACTTTGGCTGGGTGGAGGTACATGTCACCGGGGCCCAGTTTCATGGTCTTTTTCTCTCCATCTTCTTGTATATGAATTTCAATAGTGCCTTCCAATTGATAGAACAGCTCTTCGGTTTCATTGTAATGGTAATCCTTCCGGGCGTTGGGCCCCGCAACGATCATTACAATATAATCACCTGCATCTTTGTAAAGGTTTTTGTTGCCAACCGGTGGTTTCAGTGTATCCCTGTGCTCTGAAATCCATTCCTGAAGATTAAAAGGTGCTTTGATTGGCATTCCATGTTTTTTTGAAAGGTACAAATGCAACCATTAAATACCAAGAAAAAGACCCGCCGAAGCGGGCCTTGATCAACCAATACGTATTTAAAACTAAAATTTAAAGCGTCTATTTTTTATAGAAAATCTGGGTATAATATAAGGTTCCGTCCTGCGCTTCTCGTGCAGTTATTGAACTATGCGTGAAATCCCCTTCAATTGTGCTTCTATGCGAAGGACTCGCCAACCAGGCTGTCACAACTTCTTCGGCGGTACTATAGTTCTTGGCAACATTCTCAGCAACTGCTGCGGCGTTGGTTTTTTCACTGACATTGGCTGCCCGTGCATTGAAATTATCGTGGCTTAACTTTCCTTCATTAATCATATACATCGTATGTCCTTCGGCATCAATGTAGGCTTCATTACCAAATTGCAAGGTATTCAGGTTTTGAGATGCTCTATAATCATTCACAGCTGCAAGCACTTCGTTCTCAAAGGCCGTAGCGGTCAAGGAAACCTCTTCTGTGATTTGTTGGTTGTCTTCCGTGAAAAGTGATTGTTCTTCCTGTATGTCCGTTTGTGAACAAGAAGCTGTCAAGATCAGCAGTAGGAAAGTAGCAAGGGGGAATTTTACTTTCATTTCAAATGTATTGTTGGTTTAATCTTGAAGCAAAACTACATTCGACCTGCCCCTTGGACACCAAAATGACCTCAAACCCTTAAAATTCTCGTTGAGCGGTAAGGTTCTTGAACAATGGGGTCAATCGACGAATGGCAACCATTCATTCATCCCAATTATCATGGATTTTATGGATGAAAATGCCCTTAATCTGAAATGAAAAACCATTTGACGGGGTTCTTGGAATCGACCAATAGGGCAATGGTCAAAATACCCGATAAGATACCTACCTAAAAAAGATTTGGGTATAAAAAAGACTTCCTGTTTCTGTTTTTTTGACACTTATCGCCATATGGGTAAAGTTGCCCTCCAGATTGGCGCGATGGGGTGCACTATTCACCCAACCTTCGAGGGCGGTTTCTGCAGTCAAATAATCTTTGGCCACATTTTCAGCAACTTCCTTAGCCTGGGTCTCTGATGCTATGCTAGACGCTCTTGAGCTAAAATTATCGTGGCTCAAACTTCCTTTGGCAATCATGTAGTCATTATGTGCGTTTGCATAATTATATGCGATGGGGTCAAATTGGACCGAAGCCAGACCATTGGATTGCCGATATTCGTTTGTCAACCGCATCAATTCAGCTTCCAGTTCCAAGACGTTAAAGGTTTCCAAGGCCACCTGATCATCTATTGATTCTTCCGAACAGGAAACCAACATCAAAAATGATATAAGAAATACATTACGAATAAAAACTGCCACTTTCATATACTGTTCTTTACAGGCAGTTCAATTGCTAAGTTTGGGGAACTTATTTCAAATAAGGTAGAGGCAAGGATATGGATTTAGAGGGTATCCAACCTATTTTTTTCGGTATGTTGGTGTATTTCGCAGAAGAACGACAAAAACTATGGATTTTCTTGGTCGGGAGATTCCTCCTTAATTACCAAACTAAACACAAAAGCCCCAATTTCTTTGATGGGCTCATAGAAAATGGATTCTTTTTTGGTGCTCTCATTGATGAAGGTGAATGATTTGGTCGCTTTATCAAAAAAAATCAGCACAGCCCCTAAAATGATAGCAACTTTCAAGGCACCAAAAATGGCTCCAGCTATTTTATTAAGTAGCCCCAACATTGCAAAATCAGCAACTTTTGTCAAGAATTTTCCAGCCAAATGAACGGCCATTACAATGACCACAAAAGTGACAATAAAGGCGGTGATTTTTATGTAGCGCTCATTCCAATCCATGTTTTGGGAGAGGTAGTCACCGGCGATGTATGAAAAATGGATCGAACCGTAAATACCTGCTATTAACGCAACCAATGAGGCAATTTCAACAAAAAGGCCATTTTTTAGCCCCTTGTATAGTCCCCAGACCAGAAGAATTCCAAGTACAATGTCTAAAAAACTCATAGATGCGCTTTGCGCAAATATATGGCTTTGGTTAGAATGCCGTTTTAATCGATACTCCCGCTATCGTTAGCACCCGCTTCCGATTTGGCTTTTAATAAGGCGAAAAAATAGGTTTGGATGTAAAGCAGTAATTGAATAAAAATTAATAGAAGGGCTAATGAAAGGGTAAGCCAGGGAGGCGTATTCAACGCTAACAAAAGTATGCACAATGATAAAATGCCAAGGGTTACCAACAATTGTTCGTTAACCGAACGCTTTAGTCGTCGCCAAGTTGTTTTTGTTTTGATGTTATTCGGCATGGTCTAGTTTTTCAATGGAATTTATGGGTCAAAGAAAAAAAGAGTTGTTGAATTTCAATCGAGGTATTGTATAGAAGGCCCTATTTGTAATGTACTTGGTAGAATTTTTTATAAAACCCTGAACAGGATTTATCTTTGAACCCAATGGCAAGGGACAAAGAATTAAAGGATCGGTGGGAATTATTAGTCCAAAAGTTAAGCGATGCCTTTGCCGATGGGGACAAGCTTGATCTTGAGGGCATCATTTATCTGGTGGGTGTACAGGAGCTGGGGCAATTACACCGTAACTTTAAAAAAGATGAGAAGGTAAATTTAATGCACATAGCCATTTGCCGACTTCTTGAGCCCTATGGATATTATGAATTTGATTTCTTTGATGCTGATGGATGGCCCCATTACAAAATCAATGAACAACTGCCATCCCTTAAATCAGGAGAACAGTCTGTATTGATGAAGGAGGCCTTGGTCAATTATTTTTTAGAAAAGAAATACATCAATTAATGGAATTGCAACAACCTTATTTTGCGGTAATTTTTACCAATAGGCGCACCGAAGGTGATAACGGCTATGCACAAATGGCGGAAGACATGGAAAAATTGGCCAGACAACAGCCAGGATTTATCGATTTCGAAAGTGCACGGTCGGGATTGGGTATAGCAATTAGCTATTGGGACAGCAAAGCTTCAATCGCCAATTGGAAAGCCAATGTAGACCATCAAATTGCTCAGAAAAGGGGCATTTCAGATTGGTATTCGTGGTACAAGGTGCGTATTTGTCTCGTTGAGCGGGAGTATGAGTTTTCAAGCAAATAGTCATTGGCCTTTGTTGTAACTTTGACAGTCAAAAATTGCGCTTATGAATGCACCCCTTCGTTTTTCCAATCTTGACCGTAAGGAAACCATTAAAACCCTTACATCAGAGAAATTCGACCTCGTTGTAATTGGCGGGGGAATTACCGGTGCAGGTATCGCTCTTGATGCCGCTTCCCGTGGGATGAAAACCGTGTTACTTGAGAAAGGTGATTTTGCTTCAGGCACGAGTAGTAAGTCCACCAAACTAATACATGGGGGCCTACGGTATTTGAAACAATTTGATTTTTGGCTTGTAAAAGAGGTGGGTTCTGAGCGCGCAATAGTGCATAAATTGGCACCCCATTTGGTATTGCCCGAAAAGATGTTGTTGCCACTAATTGAAGGTGGTTCATATGGCAAATGGCTGACTTCTATAGGATTAAAGGTGTATGATATTTTGGCGCAGGTTTCAGGCGATGACAAACGTCAAATGCTCGAGAAAAAAGAGGCCCTAAAACTTGAGCCGCTGCTACCCAAAAAGATACTGAACGGGGCGGGGTATTATGCAGAATACCGCACCGATGACGCCAGATTGACCTTAGAAAATATTAAGACCAGTCTTCAATTCGGAGCAAAGGCACTGAATTATCTAGAGGTTACAGATTTCATTTATAAAAAAGGAAGCGTTGCAGGCGTTCAAGTAGCAGACGCCCTCACCCAAGAAGCCTTTGCGATCAAATCAAAGTATGTGGTCAGTGCCGCCGGTCCTTGGGTTGATGAACTACGGTCTACCAATAACTCGCGAAAGGGCAAAAGACTGCATCTCACGAAAGGGGTACATTTGGTATTTCCACATAAAAAACTTCCCGTGAAACAGTCGGTGTACTTCGATATTCCTGATGGCCGCATGATGTTTGCTATTCCTAGGGGAAAAGTTACCTATGTAGGCACCACCGATACGAATTTCAATTTGGACAAAGATGATGTTCGCACTGATTTGGCCGATGCCATCTATTTGATTTCTGCTGTGAACAATATGTTCCCCGAGATCAATCTTGAGATGGAAGACATTATTTCATCATGGGCAGGATTGCGCCCGTTGATCCACGAAGAAGGAAAATCAGCTTCTGAGCTGTCCAGAAAAGATGAAATATTTACTTCCGATTCGGGTCTAATAAGTATCGCCGGAGGTAAATTGACCGGCTATAGAAAAATGGCCGAGCGCACGGTTAACCGCATCGTAAAAAAGATGGAAGAGGATTATGAAATGGAGTTTGGTGCATGTGGCACAAATAAAATTCCGCTTTGTGGGAACGATTTCAAAAAGTACAAACACGTCAAGAAGTATATACAGGAGGTTTTTGCCCATATAAAGAACGATGGGTTTACCGAATATGATGCCTGGTATTTGGTAACCACTTATGGTAAACAAACCGAAAACATTCTTGCTCAGTACCGAAAATTCAAGAACAAACAACCTTATGTAAAGATGATTCGTGCCGAACTGAAGTTTGGAATTGCACATGAGATGGTTCTTACCCCAATGGATTTTTTCATCAGGCGAACCGGCCGTTTGTATTTTGACATTGATAGCGTTCGTGAATTTCTTGACCCGTTACTTGATGATTTTAAAAAGGCTTTCGGCTACAGCGATGATCAAATTGCCCGGTTCAAGAAAACCATGGAGAAGGAATTGAAAAATCATTCAGATTTTTCATTGGAACGGAGCTAAGTTCAGTCCAGTTTCTCAGTTAATTTCACAAACTGCTTTTTTGGGTTTTTATGCTCGTATAATATACCATACACCGTATTAATTATGGGTGTTTTAGACTTCTTCTTGAGTTTTTTCATGAGTAAATGGGCACTTTTGGTGGCATAATAGCCCTCAGCTACCATGTTCATTTCCATCATGGCACTCTTTACCGTATACCCCTTGCCGATCATGTTGCCAAACATTCTGTTGCGGCTAAAGGTAGAGTAGCCTGTTACCAATAAATCTCCCAAATAGGCCGAATTGTTGATGTTGCGCTTCATTTTATAAACGCGATCTATGAAACGTTTCATTTCGCGAACGGCATTGCTCATCAAAACACTCTGAAAATTATCACCATAACCCAAGCCATGGGCAATACCCGCCGCAATGGCATAAATATTCTTGAGCATGGCGGCATATTCGGTTCCGATAATATCATCGGAAATCTTGGTGCGGATGTAATGATTTTTCAAAAATTCTGAAAATTGCTCAGCTTTTGAGGGGTCTGCACAGGCGAGGGTCAAATAAGACAAACGTTCCAAGGCTACCTCCTCGGCATGACATGGGCCAGTTATTACACCAATGTTCTCAAAGGGAATGCTGTAATTTTTATTAAAATGTTCGCCAACGATAAGACCTGTCTCTGGCACTATGCCCTTAATTGCTGAAAAGATGATTTTGTGTTCAAGGGAAACGGTAAGTTGTTTTAATTCACCTTCCAAAAACGCAGAAGGGATGGCAAAAACGAGCCAGTCAGCTTCAGCGACCACATCGTCCATTGTAGCACTTAGCACCAATTGGTCCACATTAAAGGTAACCGAGCTCAAATAGTTCGGATTGTTGCCTTCCTTTTTGATATGTTCAATGGCATAAGTGCTCCGCATATACCAATATACTTGGTCTAGGTTATCACAAAGCATTTTGACCAATGCTGTGGCCCAACTTCCTCCACCGATAACGGCAACTTTGCTGTTTTGCTTCATAACATGAAATCTGATTTCAAATATAGACTACTATCAAAACTTTGACACGGTATTGTTGGGGCAAGAATATTGGTTTTTGTCAAAACCTTGTAACCACCGTCCCTAGTTGAACAATTTGCACAGTGTAAGGTATGGCCCATTTGTCACGACTATAAGAATAAGTTTTTTGGTTGGTTATTTAGTTAGGGACCGCCCCGAAGTGACTTCACTCGGGGCGGTTCTTTTTTTAAAGGCCGAGGGCGACTCTTTGGCAACTGATTTAAATGTTCTGTTGAAATAGGACAAGCTCTCAAAACCACAAGCAAAACAGGTGTCTCCCACTGAATGGCCGGCCATCAACATTCGTTTGGCTTGACTGATGCGATACTGATTTAGAAAGGTAACAAATGTACTCCCTGTTTCTTTTTTGAAATACCGGCAAAATGCTTCTTTGCCCAAATTGCATTCTGCTGCAATCTCTTTCAACGCGATTTTGGTGGGGTACCTTTTTTCTAGAAAGGCATGAATAGACCGTAAGCGCTTTTGATCTTTCTTTTTAAATCTATTGATATAGGGGGAGTTGTGAAGCAACTCAAATTCAGTGCTCTTAGCTAGCGTGTGCAAGGTGTTCAATACACTGGTAAAATATTGGAAGCCTTCCAATTGATGCCATTGTTTGAGCATTGTGCCCACTTTGTTTTTGACATCGCCATGAAAGGCAATGCCGTACTGAGCCATCTGCAATAACTTTTTTATAGAATCAAGTTCAGGATAGTTCGTAATGGCACTTTGAACAATCTCAGGTTTAATATGCAGCACTTCGTGAACATAATCTTGAGACCTCGTACCGTAATCAAAGTTCAGGTGGGGAATGTTCGAACCGATCAACACCAAATCATTATGGGTATAATGGGAAATATGATTGCCAATGTGACGGGTGCCGTTTGTTCCTTCGATATATACCAATTCAAATTCGGGATGGAAATGCCAAAAAAACAAGTCGCCCAAGCGCGGACTGTGCATTAACCGAAAGGGCGATTGCGAGCCATCATCAATTGTTTCTAATTGTACTTTCACGACAGTATTTTAATTATATTCAAAGGAATATTGATTAATATATATAAAAAAGTCAATATAATTCAAATATTGGTCAAAATTTGTCTTGAATATGGCCCTAGTGTCTTCTACTTTTGGAGCAGTAAATAAGTATGGTATGAAGCAAGATGTAAAATTAGAAATGGCCAATAAGGCACATGAGGAGATTCCGGGAAACCCTTCCACGGCAACAAGCAGTAAAATAAAACTGAACGATCGAAGCAATGGGCAACCCCTTCGTGTACTATCTGAAGAGCAATGGAAATTTTGGATAGAGAATGGTTATATCGTAATCAAAAATGCGGTATCAAAAGAACAAGCCCAGGCCACTGCCAATTTTTTATGGGAGTTTGATGAGAAAGATCCCAATAATCCTGAAACTTGGTATGCACCACCAAGGGCAGAAATGCAAATGAAGGAATTAACGGGAACAGGTATGGTTGAGGTGTACAACCATCAATATTTATGGAACAATCGCCAAACACAGCGTGTGTATGATGCCTTTGTAGATGTATGGGGCACCGAAAAATTATGGGTCACCATTGATCGTGCCAACTTGAACTTTCCGCAACGACCCGGTGAAAATAAAAAAGGCTTTATCCATTGGGACTATGATCCGGAAACGCGGCCTCAAAATGTACAAGGGGTATTGGCTTTGGCCGATCAAACCGACGAGAACATGGGAGGCTTTCAGTGTATCCCTTGGCTGTATCGCAACTATGATTCATGGAAACTGACCCAACCAGAGGATCGTGACCACTTTCAACCCAACGTAACCGGATTGGAGGATGAAATTGTAAAGGTCAAAATGGAGGCCGGAGATTTGCTCATTTTCAATAGTACCCAGCCCCATGGTATACGTCCAAACAAATCGGGGGATAAGGTTAGAATTGCCCAATATATTTCAATGATGCCCGCTGAGGAGGAGAATGCCGAATTATGTGATTGGCGTGTCAACTCATGGAAAAACAGAGTGGCACCAGAGGGCTATGCGTTTCCAGGTGATCCCAGAAATTGGGAGCGGGATAAATATGATACAGCAAAACTCTCGGCGCTTGGTGAAAAACTATTGGGTTTGAAAAAATGGTAACTTCACCTTCTTAACCAACCAAACTAAAATTTATGGGTTCCACAATGAGTGTTTGGGATATTGGCATTATACTCTTCTATTTTGCCATTATCCTTTGGATTGCAAAATGGGCGGCAAAGGGCAATAAGGAAAAAAGTGCATCAGACTATTTTCTTGCAGGGAAGAATCAAGGTTGGCTCGTTGTTGGGGCCTCTTTGTTTGCTTCCAACATTGGTTCTGAAATCATTTTAGGGGTATCTGGAGCAGGTGCCCGGGCTAATATGCCCATGGCCAATTTTGAAATAATTGCCTCCTTGGTTTTAATTCTTTTGGGGTGGGTTTTTGTACCCTTTTACCTGAGAACGGGGGTGTACACCATGCCTGAGTTTTTAGAAAAAAGATATTCAAAAGCTTGTCGAAACTACCTTTCGGTGGTTTCTGTTTTGGCTTATGTCATTACCAAAATCTCACTGATCATTTTTGCCGGGGCACTGGTTTTTGAGACTATCGGGGTACCTTTTTGGACAGGCGCTATCATTACGGTCATTGCCACTGGTTTTTATACGGTGCTTGGAGGTTTAAAGGCGGTCATTTATACCGATATGGTTCAGGCGGTAGTACTACTTTTGGGTACCATTGCGGTAACTGCATTTGGCGTTTACCAATTAGGCGGTTGGGACGGGTTAATTACTACCCTTGAGGTGGCTGCGCAGGAGCCTGGAAACCCACCTGCAGAACGATTTTTTAACCTCTGGCGTCCCATGTCAGATACGGAGTACCCTTGGACGGGCATGCTTTTTGGCGCCCCAATATTAGGGGTATGGTACTGGTGTACCGACCAATATATCGTACAAAGAACTTTGTCGGCAAAAGACGTAACCAACGCACGAAGAGGGGCCCTTTTTGCTGGGTACCTGAAACTGTTGCCGGTATTTATCTTTTTTATCCCCGGTGTGATTGCTTATGCCTTGTTGCAAAAGGGCGAAATTAATTTTGTGTTGGACAATGCAGACCAGGCTTTGCCCACCATGATCAATAGTTTTCTTCCCATTGGACTTAAGGGACTGGCCATTGCCGGTTTGTTGGCTGCCTTGATGAGTTCCTTGTCTTCAGCATTTAATTCGAGTTCTACCCTGCTGACCATCGATTTTTACAAACAGTATCGACCAGAGGCTTCCGATAAGAGTTTGGTGCGTTTTGGGCAACTTGCAACCATTGTTTTGGTAATTGTAAGTTTAGGTTGGATTCCTTTCATGCGTAGTTTGATGGGGGGTGGCATATTTCATTACTTGCAGAGCGTTCAAGCGTACATTTCCCCACCAATTGCAGCCGTGTTTTTATTCGGACTTCTCTATCGATGGATCAATGCCAAGGGAGCCATTGTTGCCCTTTGGTCTGGGTTTATTTTAGGAATTTTTAGACTGGTAACAGAGTTCATGGCGAACGAGGGGGTATTGGTCGTTGAAAAAGGAAGCGCCCTTTCCTATTTTCTCGAGGTAAACTTTTTGCATTTTGCCTTGGTCCTTTTCCTTTTTTGTGCCCTGGTCCTTGCCGTGGGAAGTCGATTCGGCAAACCCAAGCCAGAAGCAGAATTGGCCTTGGTCACTTTCCAAAAAACCGGGCAGCGTTCAGGTTTTGTATGGTCCAAAGACGTCGCTTTAACTGTAATTCTAATCGTTTTTGTTCTGGTGTTATGGGCTTTGTTTAGTCCACTGGGATTGGCAGCTTAATATGGATTTAAAACTAAAAAATAAGACAGCATTTATATCCGGTTCAACCGCTGGGATCGGGTATGCTACCGCGAAAACCCTTTTGGGTGAAGGGGCTAAGGTCATTATCAATGGACGTTCAAATGATTCTGTAGAAAAAGCACTTACCCGACTTAGGAAAGACTTTCCCAACGGTCAGGTTACTGGATTTCCAGCGAATTTTCAAAAGGAGGATGAGGTCAAAACTTTGTGTGAAAGCCTTCCAGAATTGGATATTTTGGTGAACAATATTGGAATCTATAAGGCCGCCTCGTTTTTTGAAATGGAGGATGCCTCTTGGCAAGAGCAATTCGATATCAATATCATGAGCGGGGTACGGTTGTCCCGGTATTTTCTTCCTAAGATGTTGCAAAAAAATTGGGGGCGAATAGTATTTATTTCCAGCGAATGCGCTGAATTGGTTCCACCTGATTTATTGGCCTATAGCATGACCAAAACGGCCATGGTTGCCATCGCAAAAGGCTTGGCACAACTGACCAAGGGAACGGGGGTAACGGTAAACTCCATTGTTCCGGGGTCTACGCTATCTGAAGGAGCAAAACAATTCTTGAAAGATGAGGCAGAAAAATCTGGAAAATCCGAAGCAGCTGTTGAAGCCGATTTTTTCAAGGAGATTCGAACGTCATCCCTTATACAGCGCTTTGCATCCGTAGATGAGGTTGCGACCACAATCACCTACTATTGCAGCCCCTTGGCTTCGGCCACCAATGGCGCTTCCATTAAAGTAGAGGGCGGTAGCACTGGAGGATTGATTTGATAAATGAAATAGTTATAACCAAATACGAAAGATGAAAAAAATTATCATAATTACACTTGCCATAATGGTAGGAGCCTGCGCTCAACAAACTCAACAAAAAGAAACTGAAGAAGTAATGGAAGAACCTCAAAAAGCTGAGAAAGTATTGCGGCATGTTGTCATTTTTAAGTTCAATGATGACGCCCCAAAAGAAGCTGTAGAAAAGATTAATAAGAGTTTTTCGGAATTACAAAACCACATTCCGGTTATTCAAGATTTTGAGTGGGGCCTCAACGACAGTCCTGAAGATTTTCATCAAGACTTTACCCATTGTTACCTATTGACTTTTAAATCAGAAGAAGATCGGGATAGTATTTATACACCCCATCCAAAACATCAAGAATTTGTAGCCAGCTTACAACCTCATTTGGAAAAGGTTTTTGTCGTGGATTATTGGGCCAACTAGGCATGGTCTTATTCTTTAATCATTTGATGGTCAAATGATCTAATAGTGGTAATTTTGCCGGCTTCAAACCGATACCATGAAGAAATACCTTAATCTTTTTGATTTCTCGCAAAAGGTAAATTACCGTACAGAAATTCTTTCTGGGCTTACGGTCGCTTTGGCATTGGTGCCAGAAGCGATTGCTTTTGCTTTTATCGCCGGACTCTCACCTTTGACAGGTTTATATGCGGCCTTTGTCATGGGATTGGTCACCTCCATTCTTGGTGGTAGACCGGGCATGATTTCCGGAGCGACCGGTGCCGTGGCCGTTGTTATCGTGTCCCTGGCCAAGGATTATGGTGTTGAATATGTGTTTGCCACAGTTATTTTGGCTGGAATGCTCCAATTGGCTGCAGGTTTTCTTCGGTTGGGAAAATTGATGCGTTTGGTGCCCCATCCCGTAATCTTTGGTTTTGTGAACGGCTTGGCCATCATCATATTTATGTCACAATTGGATCAATTTAAGCAGGCCGATGGCACATGGCTTTCGGGAATGACCTTGTATCTTTTTTTAGGGTTGGTGTTATTGACCATGTTGGTGATTTGGGGTTTGCCAAAGTTGAGCAAGGTCGTACCTGCCTCTTTAGTGGCAATTCTTCTTGTTTTTGGCATTGTCTTTTTCTTAGGGTTGGATACCAGAACCATTGGCGATATTGCCTCCATTAAAGGTGGCTTTCCGCCTTTTCATATCCCGGAACTACCGTTCTCATGGGAAACCCTACAAATCATATTTCCATATGCTGCCATTGTTGCCGGTGTCGGGCTGATTGAAAGCCTGTTAACCCTTAATATAGTTGATGAAATTACGGAGACCCGTGGCCGGGGGAATAAAGAAGCTGTGGCCCAAGGGGCGGCGAACATCCTTTCGGGCCTGTTCTCAGGTATGGGCGGTTGTGCAATGATCGGGCAGAGTTTGATCAATATATCAAATGGTGCCAGGGCAAGACTTTCGGGTATTGTAGCCTCGTTGATGCTGCTGGCGTTTATCATGTTTGGATCGGAACTGATTGAAAAGGTCCCTATGGCGGCCTTGACCGGGCTTATGATCATGGTAGCCTTGGGTACCTTTGAATGGGCCAGTTTACGAACCTTTCGACGTATGCCGAAATCAGATGTGCTGGTCATGGTACTGGTGACTTTGGTGACCGTATTTCTGCACAACCTGGCGTTGGCCGTATTGGTTGGGGTCATTATCGCTGCTTTGGTTTTTGCCTGGGACAATGCCAAACGTATTCGAGCCAGAAAGCATATCGATGCAGATGGCGTCAAGCATTACGAAATATACGGCCCCTTATTTTTCGGGAGTACCACCTTGTTTGCCGAAAAATTTGATGTGATCAATGACCCAAGTGCTGTCGTTATCGACTTTAAGGAAAGCCGTGTGGTTGATATGTCGGCCATAGAGGCCCTAAATAAAATTACGGAACGCTATCAAAAGGTTGGTAAGAAGGTGCACCTAAAACACCTGAGCCGTGATTGTATTCGTTTGCTCAAAAACGCAGACGATATTATTGAGGTAAATGTCATGGAAGATCCTACCTATAAGGTGGTTACCGACAATACCAAACGCAAAACACCCGAGGGGGAAGAAAATCCATTTCAGCTGTGGGGACTTTAAGTAATTGGCTTCTAAGATTTTTTAATTCAGCCCACGAATTCTTTTGTTGAAAATGTTTGATAGGCTATAACAAATAGGTATAGAATACCCAGATAAATAGAAATATAAGTGGTGAAATGATCAAAAAGGAAACTACATAAATCAAAATTTCTTTTGATCGGTCGCGTTTGGCCTGCACAATTATCTTATCCCGTATTTTCTTTTTCTCAAAATCGGATAGGTCTTTGAATTTTAATTCTGTGTCATTCAAGCAACCCTCATAACTATCTCTAATTGCTTTATACCCCTTTCTCTTTTTTATCAAGGCACGGTTTTCCTTTAATGAACCTGAAGCATGAAAACCGAAACCCATATCCAATTTTATTTATAGGTGGTCGAAATAGAGAAAATGTTACACCTTCGGGTTACTCATTCAGTTTTCCCAAGAATACATTCACTTTCGGATTTATGGGGTTGCCACTCATCCGTCGCATCAGGGTAATCTGGCCTGCGTGATAAATACAATCGGAGAGCATGCCGTTGAGCAAGTTCCAAAAGGGAAAGTCAAACTGTTTTTCACCACGCTGAAAGATGACTTTTGAAGCGTCGAACGAGTCGGTTTGCATGGCCCTATATTTTGTGCTGGCGGCCTGCAAATTATCAAGGGTCATTTTTCGCAGCTCCCCAAATGAATATTTTGAAAAGTCTTTGGGCCTAATGTTGGGCTGGGCATCTGGGGCATTCAAAATCATTTCTGACATGCCATAAATGTGTTGTAAGGTTTCCAGTGCGGTACGCGATTCCGCGGTGGGTTGAAAGTTCAAGTCTTTTTCGGTCAGCCCTTCGGTAGCCCAGTAATAGCGAAAACCAAGTCCGTCGACCATTCTTGCAACGATATTTCCTGATGAGTAACTTTCAGCGTATTCGGGAATTTGACTATAAGGCAATTGCATAGTTTGAGATTGAAGATTTGTCGTGAACAACAAAATTGAGAAAAAGAATAAAATTGTTTTTGGTGTCATTGTATACAACCGTTATAAAATGTTGAAAATTCATGTACTTCGACCTCAAAAAGTTTGTTTTGCACGGCACTGTCGGAGTGTATTAGGGTTTTTGCGGCGGTAAGATCGGACGCCTTAAATAATACCATGCCCGTTTCATCGTATCGTGCTCCCAACGCTATGATTTTCCCGCTACGCAACTGTTGTAAAAAGTTTGAATGCGCTTTAAAATAGGCTTGTTCGTTTGGGGCCTTCGAATTATCCCATGCATCCCCGGTGGTATAGAGCGCAACAAAATAGAGCTCTTTTTTGTCATCGGATGTTTGACCGAAAACCAAGAAGGGAACCAGTAAAAAAAATAGAAATCGCATCCTTTTACTTTTGGGGAGTTCTTTTACTCCAAACTTCATGAATGGGCTGTCCTTTGCTGCTCAACCCTGAATGGTGCCAATCACCTTCCTTTAGTTCATAGTCAAATTGAAGGCTTGCACCTACCCGAGAATCATCGCGCGAAAAAAACGCAATATTTTCGGTGTATTTCCCATCAACGGTGGTATAGGTGCCACCTCCAGTACCCATAAACTGCTTGGTCTCGGTATTATAGGCAATCCACTGAAAACGGGTGCCAGAAAGAATTTTCATCGTTTTTCGCGGTCGGTCGGTATCCCGCTTTTGCATTTCCCCATTGCGCACGCGACCCGAAATTAACCAGGCCCCCGACAAGGCTCCTGGCGTTCCATTGTCCAATCGTTTCCAGACCATCTCAAAACCCTTGACACGAAACTCGTTTTCTGAGAATTCAACCTCAAAGTTCGATGTGGTACCAACGCGTTCTGGGGTTTCCGTATCGAATTCGACGGTCTCGGTAAGCGTATTACCTTCAAGGCTCCAAGTGCCTCCGTTCGTGCTTACAAAAGCACCCGATTTTGCATCGTAGAATGTAGCTACCTGATAGCCTTCGGCTAAGATGACCACATTGCGGAGTTCGCGGTCGCCTTCTGTGATTAGGGCTTCCCAAGCACCAAGTAAGGATTGGCCAAAAGAAAAGCTCAGGGTTGAAAAAAAGACGAATGTTAAAATGATATTTTTCATAGGTATGGTTTTAGTACATGGTATTCGGATTCGCTGATTTTGAGGGAATTTGTTGAATGGCATCCCAATGTTCACAGATTTTGCCCTGATCATTAAATCTGAAAAAATCCATGGTGACATATTGGTCATTGCCGGGCCATATCTGATGGGTGTGCAGGGCCACCAAATCTCCTTCTGCTATGCACCGAACAAATTCGATTGATTTTTCGGGGTATTCCTCCTGCATCCGTTCAAAATAGGCAATGAACCCTTGCGTGCCATCGGCCACATCCGGATTATGTTGTATATAATCGTCGCCAATATAGCGATCAACAGCTGCTTTTGGGTTGCCCAAATAAGCCATTTTATAAAAGGCAATGGCGTTTTCTTTGTTCCGTTCTAAAGTATTCATGGTCCATAAAAAAATGCTGTCATCAGGTCGGTTGATAACAGCATTTTCTTCATTTCGTGATTGGTTTTATAAGGTGCGCAAATACTCGGCCAACTCCCGAGCTTCCTCCTCGGTAAGATTTTGATTGAGCATAATGGCGTTGTTGTATTCTTTGAGCAAGGCCTTGGCTATCGGATCATCCTTTAGCATTCCATTTGGATTGAGCATCATATTCATGACCCATTCCGGGCTTCGGCGCTCATAAACCCCTTTCATTGGCGGGCCGATCATACGACCTTCAACTTGGTGGCAGGCCACGCAAATTGCGTTGAACTTGGCTTCTCCACGTGCGGCCATTTCGGTATCAATGGCATCGGGGAAGTCAATATTTTTAATAGGACCAATTCCCTTATTATTGAGGTCAACAGGTACCCCCTCACTTGTATCAGCTTTTTTGTCTTCGGTTTTGGTGCGGCTTACCTCAAAGCCATCTTTCTTTTCCTCTTTTTTTCCACCACAGCTGGCAACAAAGGCACCAAGGGCAATACATAAGATTAGTTTTTTCATGTCTGATCGATTAGAACTACTAATATAAAGAAACTTGACTGTCAATTTCAATAGGAAGCAAAGAATTCGACTGCCCGCTGTTCGGCATAGCTGACATTTTTCTTGCCCCAAAATCCGACATGGCCTCCAAATTCTGGAATTTCCAAATGCAGGTTTGGGTTTTGTTGGGCCTCCTCATAAGGGTAGCATCGCGCGCCTAAAAACGAATCGTCCTTTGCGTTGAGGATCAGACTGGGAATGGGAATATTGGGCAAAAATGGTTTCGAACTGCATTTTTCATAGTAGTCCAAAGCATCTTTGAAACCATGTGCGGGTCCGGTATAGACATCATCGAAATCTTTAAGGGTAACAATGCCCTTAATTTGAGCTTCTGAAATAGCATCGGGAAACTGTTGCCGTTTTTCACGGAGTTTTGCCAACAAGTTTTTTTTGAACCGTTGTGAGTACAACACATTTTTCGATTTCAGCAATTCGTCACAAGCATCTTTCAGATCACAAGGTACCGAAACCGCAACGGCCGCCTTAAGTTTTTTGGGGATGTTATGGCGCTCGCCCAAATATTTTAAGGTAAGATTTCCGCCAAGGCTAAAGCCCATCAAATAGAGTTCTTCATAGGCCTTATTGGATAAAATGAAATTGATAACAGAAACCAAGTCTTCCGTAGCTCCTGAGTGATACGACCGATAGAGTCGATTGGTCTCTCCACTGCACCCCCGAAAGTTTACCGCGCAGGTATCAAAGTTGTTGTTGGTTAATCGTTTGGCACTGCCGGTGATATAATGGCGTTGGGCATCGCCCTCTAGGCCATGTAACAAAACAACCACCTTTTTTGTTGACAACGCGCTTTCGCTCCAGTCGAGATCCAAAAAATCACCATCGGGCAGGTCAATACGTTCACGCCGTTGTACCACACCATTTACCTTGCGGAAAATTCCGGCATAAATGGTAGAGAAGTGCCCATTTCTGAAGGCGAAGGGAGGCCGATAGTTAGAGGGTACCAGCGGCATGATTACAATTTTGAATGCTGGTTAATAATCCACATTACTTTGGAAAAGTCTCCAATAATTTACCCTGCTCTTCAATGGCAGTTTTGAATTCTGACTTCAGCTTGGTTACCAATGTTTCCACACTGGGCTTGTCTTCGATCAGGGCAGAACCCTGTCCGGCAGACCAAATGGTTTTCCAGGCCTTGTGTTCGGTATCCAGTTCCTTTCCAAAGTCAATTTTTTGATCTTTTTTCAAATCTTCTGGAGTTAAACCCGCCGCTTCGAGGCTTTTGGTCAAGAAGTTGGCATGCACCCCAGATATGGCTGCGGTATAGGTCACATCACTTGCTCCGGCGTCAATGATCATATCTTGGTAGGCCTCAGGTGCCCTGCTCTCTGAGCAGTTGATAAATCTTGTGCCCATATAGGCCAAATCTGCCCCCATTTGCATGGCCGAGGCGATATCACGGCCGGTACTGATACACCCAGAAAGAATAATGGTCTTGTCAAAAAAGGTCTTGGTTTCTGCAACCAGGGTCATGGGGTTAATGGTTCCGGCATGGCCTCCAGCGCCAGCTGCTACTAAAATCAATCCATCAACACCAGCACCCGCGGCTTTTTGGGCATGGCGTTTTTTGATCACATCGTGAAAAACCAGGCCGCCATAACTATGTATGGCATCTACCACCATTTGAACTGCCCCTAGGGAAGTTATTACCAAGGGCACCTGATGTTTTACACATAGTCTGACATCGGCTTCGACCCTCGGATTGGTTGGGTGAACAATAATGTTGACACCAAAAGGGGCCGCCTTTTTTCCGGTGGCTTCTTCCCAGGCTTTCAATTCGGTCTTGATTTGGATCAACCATTCTTCGAAACCTTCACTGGTTCGTTGGTTCAAGGCCGGGAAGGTCCCTACAATGCCGTTTTTACAACATTCGATGACCAACTCGGGTCCAGAAATCAAAAACATGGGTGCCGCAATGGCGGGCAATGAAAGATCTTGAATAAAAGAGGCTTTTTGGCTCATGATACTTTTTTTAGAGAATTACGACTTGATGCCAAGTCGTTCTTCAAATCTATGCTATTTTTGAAAACTATTATGCGTGCATAACAATTAAAACTATGTTTTTTAAGGAAATAGAGATTCGCTGGAGCGATTTGGATGCCAATAGGCACCTGGCCAACACCTCCTATATTGATTACGGTAGCCATACACGCATTGATTTCTTGGCCGGAATAGGCTTTGATATGAAATACATGGCAGCAAACCAGATAGGACCTGTTGTTTTTTATGAACACATCTATTATTTCAAGGAGGTTTTTGCTGGTAAAATAAAAGTCTCTTTAGGGTTAAAAGGCTTGAGTGCAACCGGCAAGTTTTTCGAGTTTCAACACGATTTTTATGACGCCCAGGGCAAAAACTTTGCCCGTTTGGAAATTATGGGCGGCTGGATGAATCTCAAGACCCGTAAATTAATGGACCTGCCCCAGGATATTATGGCAAATTTTGACACGGTAGCCAAGGCTGAAGACTTTCGAATTTTGACCAATGCAGATACCCGAAAGTTTGCGAAAGCACCTAAGGATTTGGAAATCTGAAGAAATTTAGATGAACTAAATCTCGGTTATTATTAAGCTCAGTTGCCTTTTGGAACTGCCTTTTTACTCGCCAAATACACACCCACCAAAACCAATATTGCGGCCACCACTTTAATGGTGGTCAGGGCATCTTTTCCGGCGAGTATGGCGAACACGATGCCGATCAAGGGTTGTACATATATGAAGGCCCCAATGGTAGATGCCTTGAGCTCGGTCATGGCAAAAATATTGAAGAGGTAGGTGCAAAAGGTGGTGCCAATGACCACAAAGGCAATAACCCCATAAGCCCATAAGGGCATAGTGCCCCAATCAATCTCACTAAATCCACCGTAGGTGATGGGAAAATTGATGATCAGCGCTATGGTGAACAACCATTTCATCAAGGTAAAGGGATGGTATTTGGAAACCAATTTTTTGGCGACCACCAAGTAGGCACCGTAGGAGGTGGCGTTTAAAAGAAAAAGGCTGTTTCCCAAAGGAATGTTGGGGGCGTCTTGACGCAATTCGGCACCAAAAAGTACCAAGGCCAAGGCTCCGACAAAACCTAGAAAAATACCAAACCCCTTATTAAAGGTGATGCGCTCGCTCAAGAAAAGGGCCGATAGAATGACCACAATGATAGGGCTTATGGTCACCAAAACAGAACTGTTGATCGGGGTTGACAGGTCGAGCCCCTTAAAAAAGGCCAGCATATTGATGACCATACCCAACAGGGCGGCAAGCAATAACCTGCCCCAATCCTTGCGCTCTATTTTTTCTTTGGGGCCAAAAAATGAAATGGCCCAAAACAACAGGGTAGCCCCAACCACCCGAATAAAAATAAAGGCAAAGGGCGTCACATAGTTGGGCATCACCCCCTTGGCAATGGTATGGTTGATGCCATATATGGTCGTGGCGGCTAGGGCCGCCAAAAAGGCTAGGGTTCGTTTGCTCATGCGTGCAGTGCGGCTTTTGCGCCTTCGACCTGTTTTTTGGCATTGCCAATAAACAACTGGTCGCCAACGACCACAACGGGTCGTTTCAAAAAGGTGTAATGTTCAAGAATCAAGTTTTTGTAGTCCTCCTCTCCTAGGGTCTGGTCATTTAACCCACGTTGGCGAAACAACATGGCCCTGCGGCTGAACAGCGATTCATAGCTATCGGTCAAGGCACGCATTTCTTCCAATTCGTTGGGCGTTATACCTTTAGATTTTATTTCCCGTAATTCGATACCATCCAAAGGTTCCAGTTCCTTTAGAATTTTTTGACAGGTCTTACAGGTTTCGAGGTGGTATATTTTTTTCATTTTTTATGGCTTTTGAAGTTGCAAAGTACGCCAATTATAAGCGAAAAGAACGCTATGACAATGCAAATTTGACAGCGGCTTTAGCGTGGATCAGCGTGGTGTTAAAGGTGGGTAAAACCACCGCCGAATCCGGGATCAAAATAGGCAATTCGGTACAGCCCAAAATGATGCCCTCTGCGCCTTTTTCTTCCAAGTCGTTTATAATGGCAATACTCTTTTCTTTCGCCTCTTCGGTAAAGATACCCTTGACCAATTCATCATAGATGATCTGTTGCAAATAGGATCGGGATGTGGCATCGGGGATGACCACCTCAAGACCAAATTCTTTGGCCAATAGTTGGGTATAAAAATCTTGTTCCATGGTGAAACGGGTACCCAACAAGCCAATCTTTTTTAGTTTTTGTTCGGCAATGGCATCACCAGTGGCCCTTGCAATATGCAGAAAGGGAATGCTGATTGCCTTTTCGATGGCATCGGCCACCAGGTGGATGGTGTTGGTTGCTAAGATGACCATGTCGGCACCACCGGCTTCCAATTTTTTAGCCTCCAAAGCCATAAGCGCACCTATTTCAGCCCAATTATCCGCCATTGATAGTTGCTCTATGGGTGCAAAATCTACCGAGCTCATCAAAATTTTGGCAGAATGAGAACCCCCCAGTGCTTCGGCAATGAGTTGATTCAGGTATTCGTAGTAAAATTTGGAGGACTGCCAACTCATACCTCCTATAAGTCCAATTGTTTTCATCGTCTTTATTTGATTTTTGACATTTCTTCTGCCCCACAAACGGTTACCCTTTGCAACCATTGGGAAATACGCCAGGTCCTTTGTTGCCTTTCAGACTTTGTATGAACGGCGCAACGCACCGTGCATTCTATCGTATTCATATTTCGCTATTTATCGATTTGTATCTTAAAATTTTTTAGAGTGTATCTTTCAAGGTATTCACATAAGCCTGTATGACTTCTTCATTTCGTTTGTAATACGTCCATTTGCCGTGACGCGTTGGAATAAGTAGATGGGCATTTTGCATCGAATTCAAGTAGGTCGAAATGGTCGATTGTGACAAGCCAGTTTTATCTTGAATGTAACCCACACAAACACCATCATTAAAATGGTCAATATCTTGGTGGGGCGGAAAATTTTTCTCCGGTTCTTTGAGCCATTGCAAGATGGCCACGCGCGTTTTATTCGATAATACCTTACTTATTTCAACTATATTCACCGTGTAAAGGTATATAAAATATTTACATATCTAGAAAATTAGATATGTTTTAACAATATCCAATGAAACAGCTTTTTCACATCACCCAACAGAACCGAAAAATATTGCACCGGTACCTGACCCATACGCCAGAAGAAATCTTGTTCGAAGTGCCCAAAGGATTTAATAATAACATCTGGTGGAATATTGCCCACGTAGTAGTGACCCAGCAAAAATTGGTATATGGCTTAAGCGGATTGCCCTTACAGCTTTCACAAGAATTGGTAAGTCGGTATGAGAAGGGTACTTTTCCATCGGGTAGACCTGAAAAAACTGAAATCCAAGAAATTTCTGAGTTGCTGTTTGCTCTTCACGATAGAACGGTCGAAGATTATGAAAAGAAAATTTTTGAGGGATTTAAGCCCTATATGACCACCCCCAAAGTGGAACTAAAATCGGTCGAAGATGCGATTGCCTTTAATGTATTTCATGAAGGATTGCACCTCGGTTCGATTATGGCACTTAGCCGAGCTGTTACCAGCTAAGGTGCAACCTTAAATTTAAGATAGGCGTTCGCCTTTTCAAAAGGAACGGTCAACATAATGGGCCCATCTGCATAGGAGGCCACTTCGTATTGATTGTATAGAAGTTGGATGCCCGCTTCGGTATAGCCTATATTTTCTGAAAGATGAAATTGATCACCATTGAACATGAACCCTGTGGCATTGATATTTTGTTCGCTGGGGATCCCTTCCTTTTCGCGGAACAGCTGTTGGGCCAAGGCTTCAAAACCCTCATAATTTGAAAACAACTGTGGGTTGTCAAGTTCGTTGCCGGCTTCCTTTTCAAAATTCAAAAAAGTAGTTGACCCATAACCATGGGCTCCCCCGGTAAAGACATAAGAATTGAGTTGGATGGTGATAAAGTTTTTATCCTCGTATCGCACTTCACCATCAATCTCGGCTTCCCAAGCCGTAGCCTCATCACCAAACTTTTGTTGCAGGTCTTGATAGCTACTGGTAAAGGATTGCATCGCTTCTTCAATTGAGCTGACATCTTCGGCCCCCTCAAATTTTAGGGTATAGATCAATTCTTCACTGATGGATCTATTTATGGCCATGGCCACTTGGGTTTCATCTAGGGCGTGCGGAACGGCAATCTTGATTTTTGGGCAATTGGGACATGCCTTATGGTTCAATTGGGAGCTTTCGAAAGTAAGTTTGTACTCCCTTTTACAACCAAGGCAAAGAATCAATAATAAAAGTAAGGGGATAACTTTTTTCATACGGATATTTGAGTCGGTACAAAAATAGCATTCCATACCTTTGCTGCCAGAATTTAAGATATGAGCACGAAAGATTTAAAATTTAATAGCAAAACAATTCATGGGGGTCAAGCACCTGATAAGGCCTATGGCGCTGTGATGCCCCCCATATATCAAACCTCCACCTATGCGCAATCGACGCCCGGAGGTCACCAAGGATTCGAGTATTCACGCAGTGGAAACCCGACAAGGGCAGCGCTGGAAAGTGCATTGGCGAGCATCGAAAATGGGAATTACGGACTTGCCTTCGCCAGTGGTCTTTCAGCAATGGATGCGGTCATAAAATTGCTCAATCCAGGAGATGAGGTGGTTTCTACCAATGACCTGTACGGAGGGAGCTATCGATTGTTTAAGCAAATCTTTGAGAAATATGGCATTGCTTTTCATTTCGTGGGAATGGAAAACATCGCGGCCATAGAAGAAAAAATCAATGACAAGACAAAGTTGATATGGGTGGAAACACCTACCAACCCTATGATGAATGTCATTGACCTAAAAGCCGTTTCTGCCTTGGCAAAAGCGCACAACCTGCTCTTGGCCGTTGACAATACCTTTGCCTCTCCCTATCTCCAGCGGCCGTTGGACCTAGGGGCTGACATCGTTATGCATTCGGCGACCAAATTTCTAGGGGGCCATAGTGATGTGGTCGTTGGGGCCTTGGTGGTCAAAGATAAAGAGTTGGCCGACCAGCTTTATTTTATACAAAACGCCAGTGGTGCCGTATGTGGTCCGATGGATAGTTTTTTGACCCTTCGCGGGATCAAAACACTGCACGTACGTATGCAGCGCCATTGTGAAAATGGGGAAGCCGTAGCTAATTATTTAAAAAACCACCCAAAGATTGAAAAAGTATATTGGCCCGGTTTTGAAGATCACCCCAACCATGATGTGGCTAAGAGTCAGATGGATGGTTTTGGAGGTATGATTTCCTTTATTCCCAAAGGCAGTTCCTTTGAGGAGGCCATTAAAATTGTGGAGAAGTTAAAGGTATTTACCTTGGCTGAATCCCTTGGGGGCGTGGAAAGTTTGGCCGGACATCCCGCTAGCATGACGCACGCCAGCATTCCTAAGGCGGAGCGCGAGAAAAGCGGCGTGGTAGATTCTTTGATACGATTGAGCGTGGGTATTGAGGACGCTGACGATTTGATAGCTGACCTTGAACAGGCCATAGGGTAACCGTTTTTAAAATATTTTTAAAAATCAAGGCATTAAATTATGTAAATAACATAATTTTGCCCTCAAATTAATAATTCAATAATTCACTGCACATGTCCAAATCCACGGAAGAAAAAATCAAAGCGTTTATGGATGAGGTCAAGACCCGAAATGGTCATGAACCTGAATTCATCCAAGCGGTACAAGAAGTTGCCGAAACCGTTATTCCTTACATTGTAGATCAAGATATATACCACGGAAAAAATATCTTGTTGCGAATGGTTGAACCCGAACGACTATTGTCGTTTCGAGTGGCATGGGTTGATGACGATGGCGAAATCCACGTTAACCGAGGGTATCGAATCCAAATGAATTCTGCAATCGGACCTTACAAGGGGGGACTGCGGTTTCACCCTACCGTAAATGCCAGTGTTTTGAAATTTTTGGCCTTTGAACAGGTATTTAAAAACAGCTTAACGACCCTACCAATGGGTGGTGGTAAAGGGGGGTCTGATTTTAACCCCAAAGGCAAATCTGATGATGAGGTCATGCGATTTTGTCATGCTTTCATGTTGGAACTTTGCAGGCATATAGGTCCCAATACGGATGTACCTGCTGGAGATATAGGTGTGGGTGCGCGTGAGATAGGATTCCTTTTTGGGGCATATAAGAAAATCAGAAATGAATTTACTGGGGTGTTGACCGGCAAGGGTATTTCATGGGGTGGTTCTCTTATTCGGCCTGAAGCTACTGGGTACGGAACGGTTTACTTCGCCGATAGCATGTTAAAGACCAAAAATGATTCCTTCAAGGATAAAAAGGTGGTTATTTCAGGGTCGGGTAATGTGGCCCAGTTTGCCGCTGAGAAAGTATTGCAGTTGGGCGGTAAGGTATTGACCTTATCTGATTCAGGCGGATATATTTATGACAAAGATGGTGTAGATGCGGAAAAGTTGGAATGGGTGATGGATCTGAAGAACAACAAACGCGGAAGAATTTCCGAATATGCGAAGCAATATCCCAATGCCGAATACCATAAGGGTAAAAAGCCATGGGAAGTGCCTTGTGATGTGGCCCTGCCATGTGCCACGCAAAATGAACTTGATGGCGAAGCCGCTGCCACGCTACTAAAAAATGGTTGTATTGCGGTTTCAGAAGGGGCGAATATGCCTTCAACACCAGAAGCCATTCATGCGTTTCATGAAGCCAGGATTTTATTTGCACCAGGGAAGGCATCCAATGCCGGAGGGGTAGCTACTTCAGGTTTGGAAATGTCCCAGAATTCACTTCGAATCAGTTGGACCAGAGAAGAAGTTGATGACCGTCTTAAGGCCATTATGAACGATATCCATAACTCCTGTATTGAATATGGAAAAGAGGAAGATGGCTATTGCAATTATGTCAAGGGAGCCAATATTGCCGGCTTTGTGAAGGTGGCCGATGCCATGCTGGCACAGGGGGTAATCTAAAAATAATTAAAAGGATATTAAACCCGTCTGGTTTCAAACCAGACGGGTTTTTATTTTTGCACTATGCAGGTACACACCAAAGCCATTGTGCTTTCTTCCATAAAATATGGAGACACCAGTCTTATTGTCAAGGCCTTTACCGAAGTCGATGGGGTAAAGTCGTACCTGCTCAAGGGTATCCTTTCAACAAAAAAGGGGAAATTGAAACCCGCCCTGTTTCAACCTTTGACCCAACTCGAATTAGTGGCCAATCATAAGAACAAAGGCACTTTGGAGACGATTCGGGAGGCCAAGGTGATACACCCCTACAAGAGCCTGCATAACGATATCGTCAAGAACAGCATGGTGCTGTTTTTGGCGGAAATGTTGACCCATTCCATAAGGGAAGAACAAGAAGACAAATCGCTTTACAATTATTTGGAATACAGCTTTATCTGGTTGGATGCGAATGACAACAGCTCCAACTTCCATCTACTCTTTCTACTGAATTTAACCAAGTATTTGGGCTTTTATCCTGATGATTCAAATACCAAAGGAGATTATTTTGACTTACAAGAGGGGTGTTTTAGAACGGTGCCAAATTTGAACCCCATGGTTGAAAAAGGAGAAGTTCAGCTTTTAAAACACCTTTTGGGCATAAATTTTGATGCACTGATAGGGATAAAAACAACCAAAACCAACCGACAGGAACTATTGAAAAAGGTCATTCTGTATTTTCAGCTACATTTGCACGGATTCAGAAAACCCAGGTCCTTGGCGGTTTTAAATGCAGTGTTCAACTAATGCGCATCGTTCTCTTCTTCCTTTTCCTGATAGGCTTTTTGGCTAGGGCTATAGCCCAAGAAGTGGTCGTATTGGACTTAGATACCGGAGTATCAGTGGTTAACGTTGCCGTTTTTAACCAAGACAAGTCAAAAACCGCAATCAGTGATTTGAACGGGCGTGCCGACCTAAGTGTTTTCGGAGACAATGAACTCATCATATTCAGGCATTTGAGTTATGAAGAGCATAGAACGACAAAGGCAAGATTGGCACGAAGGGGCAACAGATTGTACATGGGGCTTAAGGCCGAAGAGTTGGATGAAGTGGTCATGTCGGTTTCGAAGTGGCAACAGCAGCGCAAAGACATTCCCCAAAAAATAGCGTCTATTGATGCCCAGAGCATAGCTTTTGCAAACCCCCAAACTTCGGCGGATTTGTTGCAGAGCAGTGGTAAGGTATTCGTCCAAAAAAGTCAATTGGGTGGTGGGAGCCCAATGATACGAGGTTTTGCAACGAACCGGGTTTTGTTATCGGTAGATGGGGTGCGCATGAACAATGCCATTTTTAGGGGCGGTAACATTCAAAATGTGATCTCGATAGACCCCTTTACCATCAAAAATACCGAAGTTATTTTTGGGCCCGGATCGGTCATATATGGGAGCGACGCCATTGGGGGTGTAATGAATTTTTTCACCAAGGAGCCCCGATTTTCCTATACCGATAGCCTTACCGTTACAGGAAATGCCCAATATCGTTTTTCTTCGGCCAATTTAGAAAACACCTCACATTTAGAATTAAATCTTGGTCACCAAACATGGGCGTCATACACCAGCTTTACCTACAATGATTTTGGTGACTTGACCATGGGATCTCATGGTCCTGAATCTTACTTGCGTGAAAATGTTGTGGTAAGAAGGGCAGGTGCGGATGTTTTAACACGCAACCAAGACCCAAAAAAGCAAGTCCCTACAGGATATGATCAAATCAATTTTCTGCAAAAGTTCAGGTACCGTCCTAATACCAATTGGACCTACGACTTGGGGCTATATTTTTCGGAGACTTCAGACTTTTCAAGATACGACCGTCTAATTAGACCCAACGATGCTGGTGACGGATTGCGTTCCGCCGAATGGTTCTATGGCCCACAGAAATGGTTTATGGGAAATTTTCAAATCACAAAAAAGGGCAAGAACAAGTTTTATGATGGTGTAAAATTAACCTCTTCCTATCAGTTTTTTGAAGAAAGCAGGAATAGTCGTGATTTTCAAAGTGCGATCAGGAATACCACTAAAGAACAGCTGAATGCCTTGGCACTCAACCTCGATTTTGAAAACCGAAAAATTGGGGACTTACGACTGTACTATGGTGCCGAATATATTTTTAATAAGGTGGGGTCGCAAGGCGATGATCTAAACATAGTTACCCAGCAGTCAATTCCTGCGGCGTCCCGATATCCCAATGGGGCCACATGGCAGACATTTGCTGGTTATATCAATGGGGAGTACAAATGGAGTCCAAATTTCACCCTTTTATCTGGGCTTAGATATAGTCAAGTTTGGGTAGATGCCCAATTTGAAAATACCTTTTTTCCCTTCCCATTTGATGAGGCAGATCTGATTACGGGTGCCCTGACCGGTAGTTTGGGATTCAGTTGGTTTCCGCGCGAAAACTTACAAGTAACCTTGAATGGTTCAACGGGGTTTCGAGCCCCAAACATTGATGATATTGGAAAGGTATTTGATTCTGAACCAGGATCCGTGGTAGTACCCAATCCGGATTTAGAACCCGAATATGCATACAACCTTGATTTTGGCCTTCGCAAAAATTTTAACGATAAAATTGTCGTCAAGGCCTCGACTTATTATACCTATCTCGTTGATGCCTTGGTGCGACGTGATTTTACCTTTAACGGTGCGTCAGAGATTGAATACAATGGTACTTTGAGCAATGTACAAGCCATTCAAAATGCGGCCAAAGCCTATGTGTATGGTTTCGAATTTGGAATGGAAGCCTTTATGAATGAACATTGGTCGTTTTTGGGCAACCTAACGCTCTCAGAAGGGATAGAGGAAGATGACAGTGGTACCGACACCGCCGCTCGGCATGTTCCACCTACCTTTGCAGATGCCCACATTATTTACAAGAACCAAAAACTAAAAGCTGATTTTTTTCTGAATTACAATGGGGAAATCGCTTTTGATGAGTTAGCCCTTTCTGAGCGTAACAAACCATTTATTTATGCTGAGGATACCAATGGAAACCCGTTTTCACCGTCATGGTACACCTTGAATCTGCGTACGCAATACCAGATATCCAATGCATTGAAGGTTTCAATGAATCTTGAAAATATTACCGATCAACGCTACCGAACCTACTCGTCGGGCATTGTAGCTTCTGGAATCAATTTAATTTTGGGATTGGGTTACTTTTTTTAAAAACAATACCCCAACCTTTTCAGGCCAGGGCATCGTATGAAATTGTTTTTTAATTGTCGTCCGTTACTTCTTCTACCTCCTCAATAACTTCATTCACTGCATCTTTAACATCATTGGCGGCTTCCTTGACATCCTCTTGGGCCTCCTTGATATCTTCACCAGCCTCTTTCATGGCATCCTTAATGTCTTCTCCGGCTTGTTTAATGTCTTCGCTAGCTTCCTTTAAATCTTCACTGGCCTCTTCCAAAGCATCACTGGTTTCTTCGGAAGCTTCATTTACCTTTTCTGCACAACCTTCACAAGATTGAAACGCAAATACCAGTCCGGCCATGGCGAATACAAGAATTGTTTTTTTCATTTTTATGGATTTAGTGTTTCATCAAATATACATAATTGAAAATGTGCTGTTTGATTCATAGAACTATGCTTATTACGTCGGATGTTACACTTAAATTTTTAATTTTGCAGACTTGTAAATTTAGAAGCGTAGCCGCATGAAGTTTAAGGAATATAGGGGATTGGACTTGCCAAAGGTGGCCGAAGAGATTTTGGCCTATTGGAAGCAGCAGAACATTTTTGAAAAAAGTGTCTCTACCCGTGAAGGAAATGAAGGCTATGTGTTCTATGAAGGACCACCATCGGCCAACGGAATGCCGGGCATACATCATGTCATGGCCCGAACCATAAAAGACATTTTTCCCCGCTACAAAACCATGAAAGGTTTTCAAGTAAAGCGAAAGGCGGGTTGGGACACGCATGGTCTGCCCATTGAGCTTGGTGTAGAAAAGGAATTGGGCATCACCAAGGAGGATATCGGCAAGAAAATATCGATTGAAGAGTACAATGAAGCTTGTCGGAAAGCGGTAATGCGCTACACAGATGTGTGGAACGATATGACCGAAAAAGTAGGGTATTGGGTTGATATGGACGACCCCTATATTACCTACAAGTCCAAGTATATGGAAACGGTCTGGTGGTTGCTGAAGCAGATTTATGATAAAGGGCTAATTTATAAGGGATACACGATACAGCCGTATTCCCCAAAAGCAGGAACGGGCCTCAGTTCCCATGAACTGAACCAGCCTGGCACCTATCAAGATGTAACGGATACCACAGTGGTTGCCCAGTTCAAAGCGGTAGAAAACACCTTGCCAGATTTTCTGCAAGATGAGGGCGATGTATATTTTTTGGCGTGGACGACCACCCCATGGACCTTGCCATCCAATACAGCACTAACCGTAGGACCAAAAATTGATTACGTGCTGGTTGAAACCTATAATCAATACACCCATAAGCCCATGAATGTTGTGTTGGCAAAAGCTTTGGTGCCAAAACAATTTTCAGGAAAATATCAAGAGGTCGAATCAAAACCAGAATTGATCGACTATACGTCGGGTGATAAAAAGATTCCTTTTTATGTGGTCAAAGAGTTCAAGGGGAAAGATCTGGTTGGTATTCGATACGAGCAGCTAATTGATTATGCACAGCCCTATCAAAATCCGGAAAATGCCTTTCGTGTGATCCTTGGTGATTTTGTGACCACTGAAGATGGTACAGGTATTGTACATACGGCTCCTACCTTTGGTGCCGATGATGCTTTGGTTGCCAAACAGGCAAAACCTGAGGTGCCCCCAATGTTGGTGTTGGATGACAACAACAACCCCGTACCTCTGGTAGATTTGCAAGGTCGATTTAGACCTGAGTTGAAAGAATGGGGAGGCAAGTATGTCAAAAATGAATACTACACCGACGGTGAAGCTCCTGAGAAATCTGTCGATGTAGAGATTGCCATCAAGCTTAAAGAGGAGAACAAAGCCTTCAAAGTTGAAAAATACCTGCACAGTTATCCCAACTGCTGGCGGACTGATAAGCCGATTTTATATTACCCTCTCGATTCATGGTTCATCAAGGTTACGGCGATCCGAGATAGGATGTACGAGTTGAATCAAAGTATCAATTGGAAACCCAAATCCACTGGAGAAGGGCGTTTTGGCAACTGGCTTGCCAGTGCAAACGATTGGAATCTGTCACGTTCTCGGTATTGGGGTATTCCTTTGCCCATTTGGAGAACTGATGACGGTCAAGAAGAATTGTTTGTTGGCTCTGTAGAGGAATTAAAAGCCGAAATGGCAAAATCGGTGGAAGCGGGCTTTATGACAAAGGATATTTTTGATGATTTTGTTGTTGGCGATATGAGCGAAGCCAACTATGAGAAAATCGATTTGCACAAAAACATTGTCGATCAAATCGTATTGGTTTCTTCTTCGGGCCAGCCCATGAAACGCGAAAGTGATTTGATCGATGTCTGGTTTGATAGTGGTTCGATGCCCTATGCACAATGGCACTACCCCTTCGAAAACAAAAACTTAATAGATGATGGCGAGGCGTTTCCTGCCAACTTCATAGCAGAAGGAGTCGACCAAACGCGAGGTTGGTTTTATACGCTCCACGCCATTGGGACGATGGTATTTGATTCCATTGCCTATAAAAATGTAGTCTCCAACGGCTTGGTTCTTGACAAGGACGGCAAGAAAATGTCAAAACGCTTGGGCAATGCCGTGGATCCCTTTTCAACCATGAAAGATCATGGGGCTGATGCTACGCGTTGGTATATGATATCCAATGCCAACCCATGGGACAACCTTAAATTTGATATGGAGGGGGTTGTTGAGGTCAAACGCAAGTTTTTTGGAACGCTGTACAACACCTACGCCTTTTTTGCCCTTTATGCCAACATTGACGAATTCTCTTATGCAGAGAATGAAATACCGATTTCAGAACGACCTGAACTGGATCAGTGGATTCTTTCCGAATTGCATTCCCTCATTAAGGTCGTAGATGAGGCCTATGCCGATTATGAACCCACCCGTGCGGCCCGTGCAATCTCTGAATTTGTACAGGAAAACCTCAGCAATTGGTATGTACGTTTAAGTAGAAGGCGTTTCTGGAAGGGTGATTACCAACAAGATAAAATTTCGGCCTATCAAACCCTTTACAACTGCCTTAAGGTGGTTGCAAAACTTTCGGCACCCATTGCCCCTTTTTATATGGACAGGCTCTACCAAGACCTGGAAGCGGTTTGTAAGAAAGACAATGAAGAAAGTGTGCATTTGGCCCTTTTCCCAACAAGTGATGATACGATCATCAACCAGCCACTGGAAAACAAAATGCAAATGGCGCAGAAGGTATCTTCATTGGTGCTATCAATTCGTCAAAAGGAAAAAATCAAGGTAAGACAGCCGTTGCAAAAGGTGATGATCCCTGTTTTAAACGCAGGGCAAAAAGCCGAGATTGAAGCAGTGTCTGAGTTGATCAAATCAGAAGTCAATGTTAAGGAGATTGAATTACTTGACGATGCATCTGGAATCTTGGTCAAACAAATCAAACCAAACTTTAAGGTTTTGGGTCCGAAATTTGGCAAGGAAATGAAGCAGATAGCTGCTGCGGTCTCTAAATTGGATCAGTCGGCCATCCAAAAAATTGAGCAAGAAGGCGAAATATTGCTTGAATTGGAAAATAAAAGCATTAAATTACAGTTGTCAGATGTAGAAATCACTTCGCAAGACATCGAAGGCTGGCTGGTGGCCAACTCCGGACCGTTAACCGTGGCACTAGACATTTCAATCGATGAAAACCTTAAAAATGAGGGAATTGCAAGAGAATTGGTCAATCGAATCCAGAATTTGCGCAAGGAGTCTGGTTTTGAAGTGACCGATAAAATCAATATAAAAATATTAAAAGACGGATTGATAGAGAAGGCGGTCGAGAGCAATAGGGAATATGTGGAATCTGAAACCTTAACCGCACAACTCGATTTTGAGGAACAACTGGAAGAGGGCACGCAAATCGCCTTTGATGAGGTAAAAACAAGATTGTTTATTCAAAAACACTGAAAATGGCAAAAGATTTAAAAGTTAGATATTCAGATAAAGAACTAGAGGAGTTCAGAGGCTTGATTGAAGAGAAAATTGAGAAGGCCAAAAGTCATTTAGACTTATTGAAAAGTTCGTATATGAACGATGGCAATAATGGCACAGATGATACTTCACCCACCTTCAAAGCATTTGAAGAAGGCTCAGAGACGATGAGCAAAGAAGCGAATACCCAATTGGCCATTCGTCAGGAAAAGTTTATCAGAGACCTAAAAAATGCATTGCTTCGCATTGAAAACAAGACCTACGGAATTTGCCGTGTAACAGGTAAATTGATCAACAAAGAAAGGCTGAAGCTTGTGCCCCATGCCACCTTGAGTATTGAGGCTAAGAACATGCAAAAGTAGGCTTTCATTCTGCACAAATGGTCGTTAAAGTCAGCACCTTGTTGGCGGTTTTCTTTTTGGCTTTAGCTGGTGGCAACGCCCAAAAAATTGTAAAGAAAACGTTGATAAACCCCGAAAGCAGGGCTTTTCAAATTGATGCCCTCAACTGTTTTGAGGTGCAGATAGGAACTTCAAAGACCAACGAGATTGTCATAGCAGCGTCCATAGAGGGAGAATACCAAAAAGACCTTCTGGTGAATGTAGAGGAAGAAGGAAGTAACGTGATGATAAGTGCAGGTTTTCAACCCAATTTTAAAAATCCAAACGACAAGCTGAGTGCGCATAAGGTGATATCGATCGCCCTTGCCATTTCATTGCCCGAAAACACCGATGTGGCCATTTTTGGTACAAACGCCAATGTTATCGCTGAAGGGCTGTACAAGCGGATGAGTATCAGTCTTTCAGATGGGGACTGTAGAATAGCGAACATCGGTGAAACCGTTCAGGTAACTACTCAGAAAGGGAATATTTTCTTGGCAGCACCCGCAGGCCAGATTGATGCCCAAAGCAATTACGGTAAGGTGCTTGGCGATTCGATTCCCATGGGGAATTCTACCTTTCGCCTACAGGCCATAGAAGGTAATATTCACTTAAAAAGAACCGAATAATATCCATACTTTTGCCCCATTGATTTGAACATGAGCCTTAAAAAATCCCTCATCCTTATTATTGGTGTCTTACTGATCGATCAGATCAGTAAGATTTACATTAAAACGCATTTCGTTTTAGGCGAATACCATGAGGTTTTTGGTTGGTTCAAAATATTGTTCATCGAAAACGAAGGTGCTGCTTGGGGCACGAAACTAAGCGACATACTTCCAGTTTCTGATTCATCGGGCAAACTCTTTTTGACCATTTTTAGGCTGTTGGCAATTACAGGAATTGGCTACTGGCTGTATGATATCATACGCAAGACCTCTCCTAAAACACTCATTATTGCCGTGTCCTTAATATTTGCAGGTGCGGTCGGTAATATTATTGATTCCGTATTTTATGGGGTAATCTTTGATGATAGTCAAAATCAGGTGGCTACGCTATTTTCTGATGAGCCCTATGGACGAATATTCTATGGGAAGGTAGTTGACATGCTATATTTCCCGATGATCGATACCACTTGGCCCGAGTGGGTTCCTTGGGTTGGCGGAAATAATTTTAGGTTTTTTGAACCGGTATTCAATATTGCAGACTCCGCCATCAGTATTGGTGTGGCAATATTGATTGTCTTCAACAAGAAGGCTTTTCCCAAGAATGAGCTTGAAAAGCCTGAAACTCAGAATTCGTAAATTTTTTCTGGGGTAACACAAAAATTTAAGGGTACATCACCCGTACGGGTGTTGGTAATGACCGCTTCTGCCTCAAATAGGGAAAGACCGATTTTAAGAACGTTCGCATTGCATTTTTTAAGAAAGGTATCATAATAACCTTTTCCATAACCCACCCTGTTCCCCTTACCATCAAAAGCCAATAGCGGCACAAATACAACGTCTAGTTTATCCTCAGGCACCTCTATGCCATCTATGGGTTCAGGAACACCCCAAGGGTTCACTTTTAGGGTTGTATTATCTGTTAAAAGGTAGTTTGTTAGTGAGTTCGCCCCTTCCATTTTAGGAATGACGATGTTTTTATCCCTTGCTTGGAGTAGGGTGATGATGGGGTTTGTGTCAAGCTCTTTCTTTTTTTCAATACTTAAGAACAGGTGAAAATAATGATAAGCCCAAATAGGAAGTTCTAGAAGGTTGTTGGCAATCGAAATACTTTTTTCGGAAATAAAAAAAGGAGAAAGTGAATCTCTTTTCTCCTGGAATTTTTTTCTTAAATCTTGTTTCAACATACACTGATGTTGAGTAGTCGTCGGGGGAAGTTTTGGGGGTACCTTGACTTAATCTCTGGTGGATACAGCGAAATAGATTTTGAAGAACAACATCAAAATCAGATACATACCCAAAACGATAACATAGTTTTCCATTCGTTAACGTGTATTACGGTCTAAAAATAAGAAAAAAAATGAGGTTTTACCCATGAACTGCACTTTTTTATCGTTGAAATGCACATTTTTTATAAAAAATTTAACAACGAAAAGTTCAAAAAATTGTGCTGGAACACCAAAAAATTACATAACATTATGATTAACAGGTAAATATGTATTTGTGGTTTAAATTGTTGGTTCACAAAGCATAGGCGTTAAAATCATCCCTTTCATTTCGCCCTATTGAAAAAACATATGTAATTTAACGTTGATTTTGTGACACCCTTGTCAAAAGTTAGATGCCCAATTTACCATTAGAAGTTCAGGTCAATTCGCTGCCCAATAATCCTGGGGTATACCAATTCTATGACAAAGAGGGAAAAATACTCTATGTAGGCAAGGCCAAAAACCTAAAGAAGCGGGTAGCCTCCTATTTTTCAAAGAAGCACGAATACGGCAAGACCAGGGTGATGGTCAAAAAAATTAAGGCCATCAAGCACATTGTTGTGAATACCGAGTCAGATGCCCTGTTGTTGGAAAACAATCTGATCAAAGAACACCAACCAAGATATAATGTGCTGCTTCGCGATGATAAGACTTACCCTTCAATTTGCATAAAAAATGAGCTGTTCCCCAGAATTTTTATGACCCGGAATCTTATCGATGATGGTTCTGAATATTTTGGGCCGTATACGAGTGTAAAGACCATAAGAACATTGCTTGAGTTGATCAAAAATGTGCATCCCCTTCGAACGTGTAGCCACAAACTAAGTCGTGAGAAAATCGAAGCGGGAAAGTTTAAGAAAGACTTGGAGTATCATTTGGGCAATTGTCAAGGCGCCTGTCAAGGTCTTTTAAGCGAAGAAGAGTACAAGCTCCGAATCGCAAAGGTTCGCGAAATAATAAAGGGAAACTTTAAAGATTCGCTTGCCCAGTTCAGAAATGAAATGAAGGTCTTTGCAGCGGCCATGCAGTTTGAAAAAGCACAACAGGTCAAGGAAAAAATAGAAATTTTAGAAAATTACCAGGCCAAATCAACAGTCGTGAACCCGAAGATCAACAATGTTGATGTTTTCTCAATAATTGATGATGAATCGTACGCCTATATTAATTTCTTACAAATATCCCACGGTGCCATTATCAGAGCGCATACCCTTGAAATCAAAAAGAAACTTGATGAATCTAAGGTCGACTTGCTTCAGTTGGGCATTTTTGACATCCGAAGACGATTCAATTCCGATTCCAAGGAAATTTATGTTCCCTTTCCACTGGCATTGCAAGACAATGTGAAAGTAACGGTGCCAAAGTTGGGTGACAAGCGAAAGATTTTGGATCTTTCGATTCGAAACGCAAAATTTTTCAGACAAGACCGTTTGCGGCAAATAAAGATTACCGACCCCGACAGGCACACCAAGCGAATTATGTCGCAAATGAAAGCTGACCTTCGCTTATCACATGATCCGGTACATATTGAGTGTTTTGACAACTCCAATATGCAGGGGAGTAATCCCGTGGCAGCATGTGTGGTGTTCAAAAATGGGAAGCCTGCCAAAAAAGAGTATCGCCATTTCAATATAAAGACTGTTGAGGGGCCTAATGATTTCGCTTCCATGGAAGAAGTGGTCTATAGGCGCTATAAACGCCTGCTCGATGAAGAACAACCCCTGCCCCAACTTGTAGTGGTGGACGGAGGCAAAGGTCAACTTTCAGCAGGATTGAAAAGTTTAGAGACCCTTGATTTACGAGGTAAAGTGGCCATTATTGGCATTGCAAAACGATTGGAAGAAATATTTTTTCCGGGTGACCCTGTACCCCTATATCTCGATAAAAAATCTGAGACCCTAAAAATTATTCAGCAACTTAGAAACGAGGCCCACCGATTTGGTATTACCTTTCATAGAAATAAAAGAAGCAAAGCCGCAATTAATTCTGAGCTAGAAAATATTGAAGGTATCGGTAAAAAAACGGCGGAACAATTATTGAAAAAATTCAAATCGGTAAAGCGAATCAAAGAAGCTTCGATGGACCATCTTACAGAAACCATAGGAAGTTCGAAAGCCAAGAAAGTATATGAGTCGTTTCGATAAAATAATGATCGGCCTATGCTGTGTAATGCTCCCCTTGCTCCATGCGATGGCACAGGGTGACCAAAAGCCACCGCCAAAAGTTGGCTTGGTGCTAAGCGGGGGCGGAGCCAAAGGTCTTGCACATATCGGCGTACTTAAGATTATCGAAGAAGCTGGTGTCAAAATAGATTATGTGGGCGGTACGAGTATGGGAGCCATTGTAGGGGCATTGTATGCCTCGGGCTACTCGGCAAAAGAACTTGACTCTATCTTCCGGGTAACCGATTTTGCTTCCCTAATCCAAGATAATGTACCTAGGAGTGCCAAAACTTTTTATGAAAAAGATGATTCGGAACGTTATGCTTTGGGATTGCCGTTCAACAATTTCAAAGTTTCATTTCCACAGGCAATATCCGGTGGTCAAAATATATATAATGAGCTTGTCCGTCTTTTGTTTCATGTAAAGGATGTTGGCAATTTTAATGAATTGCCCATTCCTTTTGTTTGTATAGCGACCAATGTAGAAACTGGTGAAGAGGTGCTGCTGGATAGCGGATACCTGCCTGAGGCCATTATGGCCAGTGGAACTTTCCCATCCTTATTTGAGCCTGCCGAGATCAATGGTGACATACTTATTGATGGGGGTGTGGTCAACAATTACCCCATTCATGAAGTGAAAGCCTTGGGCGCCGATCTAATCATTGGTGTTGATGTGCAGCACGATCTGGCAAAAAGGGAATCCTTGTCATCCGCCACGGAAATTTTATTACAAATAAATAATTACCGCACGGTAAATGACATGAAGGAAAAATCGGCGGAGACGGATATCTATATAAGACCTGACATTGATGATTTTTCGGTAGTCGACTTCGAACAAAGTTTGGCGATAATTGATAGTGGGGAAAAAGCGGGTAAAGCAGCATTAGACACCTTAACGGCCTTGGCCACACTACAGTCAAAAAAAAGGGATGACCAGACCAAGGTTGTGCCGGCTGATAGTTTGACAATCAACCGACTTATAATTGAGGGAAATAATAGCTATACAAGGGGTTATGTTAAGGGAAAACTACGGTTTGACTTGGCAAGGCAAATATCCTTCGACAAATTAAAGCAAGGAACCAATAATTTGGCTGCAACAGGTAATTTTAAAGCCATACGTTACCAATTGTTATCCAACGGTCTCGGTACCGATTTGATCTTAAAATTGAAGGAAGACCCTAATCGTATGTTCATAAAAATGGGCGCGCATTACGATGATCTGTTTAAGAGTGCCGCTTTGATCAACCTTACCCGCAAGAACTTTCTCTTGAAAGATGATGTGGCATCCTTTGACTTCATTCTTGGTGATCATATCCGATATAACCTTGAATATTATGTCGACAAAGGGGCTTATTGGAGTTTTGGTATCAACTCAACCTTTACCGATTTTGATGAAGAAATTGACTTTAACTTGATTCGCAGCAATTTTGATGTGATCGATGACCCCAACATTAGCGAAATAACACTCGATGTTACAGATCTTACCAATCAAATCTATTTGCAAACTGTGGTGCGTGAAGAATTTGCCTTTAGTTTGGGATTGGAGCATAAATTATTGCGCTATAGCACCAGAACACTAAGTCAAGTAGCTGAAAATGCTGACGCTACATTCGTACCAGTTTCTGGCGAGCGTACTTTTTTTGAAGACAGCAATTACTTCAGCACTTATGGGCGTTTGATGTTAGACACCTATAACGACAAATATTTCCCTACCCGGGGCTTGTTTTTCGATGGAGACTTTCATTTTTATGTCTTCTCATCGGACTTCAACGACAACTTTAAGGAATTTTCCATTGGCAAAGCGCGATTGGGCACAGCCTTTCCCATTTTACCCCAATTATCTTTGAATCTAGAAACCGAAGGAGGATTTAAGTTGGGTACCTCAGGAGTCTCATCCTTTGATTTTGTTTTAGGGGGGTTCGGCAATGATCTGATCAATAATTTCATACCGTTTTTCGGATATGATTTTCTCAGTCTTCCCGGAAACAGTTATGTAAAGGCTTACGCCCGTCTTGATTTAGAGGTAGCACCCAAAAATCACATCTTGTTTACGGCCAATGTGGCCAATGTTGAAGACGATCTTTTTCGAACGGGCGAGTGGTTCACTGAACCTGACTTTTCAGGCTACGGAATTGGTTATGGATTTGAATCTTTTTTGGGTCCCGTTCAAATCTATTATTCTTGGAGTCCCCAAATAAATGACAGTAATGTTTTCTTTAGCGTGGGGTATTGGTTTTAGCCTTTGTTCTTAACGATTTGCCAATAAATTTGGGGCCAGAGTTAAAGTCCGTTAAAAACCGGTTTTCAACGAAAAGAGTGGAGTATATTTGTATCACATAAGGGGTGGTTCCCTTATTACTTTAAGTATTGGTTTTTCATAATTTAAAGTTTGGTTGGTTATTTAGAAAAAGCCTTGATGCACACATCAGGGCTTTTTTTATACAATACTTTGGAATAACTTTTGTTTAAGTAATGGTAAAAAGGATTGATAATTGGCTGCATTTGCTAATTTTAACACCCCAAAACGGCGTGATGAAAAAGTTAATTTTCTTTATGTTACTTGGTTTGACCATGAATACCCAAGCTCAGGTGAAAAAGGCCTTTAAAGCTGGAGAATGGCTAAAATTCAGAATTCACTATGGTTTCTTGAATGCCAGTTATGCTACCTTGAAGGTTACTTCTGAGAAGTTGGATTCAATTCCTGTATATCACGTAGTGGGCAAAGGAAAAACTACCGGTTTTGCCAGTATCTTCTTCAAGGTTGATGATACCTATGAAACCTATTTCGGCCGGTACGATGGCAAACCGTATCGATTTGTCAGAAAGATAGATGAAGGGGGCTATACCAAGGATATTGAAATTGACTTTGATTACGGCAACAACACCGCCCTTTTAAAAGACAACAAAAACAAAAAAACCTTTGATTTTGAAATCAACGGGGGGGTGCAAGACCTGGTGTCGGCCGCCTATTATCTAAGAAGTAATTTTACCGAAGATGATTTAACGGTGGGAGAAAGCATAACAATTGATATGCTTTTTGATGATGATGGGATGTACAAGTTTAAACTGAAGTATTTGGGCAAAGAAGTGGTGAGAACCAAGTTTGGTAAGGTAGAATGCCTTAAATTTAGGCCCTACGTTCAGTCGGGAAGAGTATTCAAAGAACAAGAAAGTCTTTCCTTATGGGTTTCCAACGACTACAACAAGATTCCGATACGCATTAAAGCTGATCTTGCTGTGGGATCTATTAAGGCTGATTTGGACGCTTTTAACGGTCTAAAAAACCAATTTAAGATAATCATGGATTGATTTTTCTATGGATAAAGACAAGCTCATTGAGTCCCAAATCAACAAGCTTGAAGAAAAGTTTAAAAATTCTGGCCAAGACCTGAGTTCCTACCTCGACGGATTGCTTTATCAGCGCTATCTCACCTATTGGGACTATATTCATCTTGACACCCTTTTGAGCATACAAGTGCCTCGAACCCACTTTCCAGATGAGGAAATCTTCATCATGTACCATCAGATTACCGAATTGTTCTTCAAACTTATTTTACACGAACAAAAACAGGTCGTTGATGACAAATCACAGCATGTCGATTTTTTCATCGAAAAATTAAATCGCATCAATAGTTATTATACGGCATTGATCTCCTCGTTCAGCATTATGATCAAGGGAATGGAGCGTGAACAGTTTTTAAGGTATCGTATGGCCCTATTGCCAGCGAGTGGATTTCAATCTGCCCAATACCGTATGATCGAGATTTATGCCACTCCCTTAGAGAACCTTGTACACCATACCGAAAGGGAACAATTCTCTGATGCGCATACCATTGAAGAACTCTACGAGCATATATATTGGAAAAAGGGGGCAACAGATTTAAAAACGGGTGAAAAAACCCTAACCCTAAAACAATTTGAATACCGATATACCCCGCGACTGATTCGTATTGCGAAACAAGTAAAGAACACGACCATTTACCAGAAGTATTTGGGCTTACCTGATAAGGACAAATCCAACCCAACCCTAGTGGAAGCGCTCAAAAAACTCGATGTGAATGCGAATGTGAACTGGCCACTCATGCATATGGGGTCTGCCTATCGTTATTTGGCAAAAGAAAACAAAGCCGTTGATGCCACTGGGGGTACCAATTGGCGTGATTACCTGCCGCCCAGTTTCCAGAGAATAATATTTTTCCCAAATTTGTACTCCGAAAACGAGTTGGACAGTTGGGGGAAACAATGGGTCGACCATATGTTCAACCCGGCAAAGAAAGAAAAGGAATAATGCGAAGATACTGGGGCGCCATTTTAGCAATGGTCGTTTTTTGGTCCTGCAAGGAAGACAAACCGGTTGCCGAAGAGTTGGTTCAAGAACTTAAGGTTGAAGAGCCAGTAACCCATTACGGCTTTAATCTTGATGAGTTTGACGTGGTTCGCGATACCATAAAATGGGGCGATAGCTTTGGGGAGCTCATGTTAAAGAATAAGGTAGGTTATCCTAAAATTGCGTCCATATCAGAGAACTACCGTGATTCGTTTGATGTCCGCAAGATTCGCGTGGGCAAACCCTATCTAATTTTAAAATCGAAGGATACCGCGCTGGGGGCCCAGGTGTTTATTTATGAAAATGACCGGATCAATTACACCGTTGTTGACTTTAGGGACAGTGCACAGGTATACAAGAGCAAAAAAAAGGTCAACTATCGTGAACGCGAGGTGGGGGGCATCATAAATGGCCCCTTATCCCTACAGTTGGATAGTTTGGGGGTTGATTACAATGTGACCCTTAACCTGTCTGAAATTTACGCCTGGAGTGTTGACTTCTTTCGTTTGGAAAAAGGGGATAAGTTCAAGGTTATTTTTGACGAACGCTATATAAACGATAGTATTTACGCTGGGGTAGAACCCATAAAAGCCGCCTACTTTGAACATCGAGGCAAACAGATTTATGCCTTCCCTTATGTTACCGATTCTGTCAAACAGATCATTGATTTTTATGACGCCACGGGCGAAAACTTGAGAAGCACCTTTTTGATTGCGCCCATAAAATATGGCAGTTATAGGCTTTCTTCGCGTTACAATCTCAAAAGAAGAATAGCGTATTACGGCTATAAGGTGCGACCGCACAAGGGCACTGATTATGCGGCGCCCATTGGAACACCGATCATTGCTACCGCAGACGGTACGGTGACCGAGTCCACAAGACGTGGCGGTAACGGAAAATATGTCAAAATCAAACACAATGGGACCTACAGCACCCAATACCTGCACATGAGAAAACAAAATGTGCGCAGAGGTGATTTTGTGCGACAGGGAGACGTAATCGGCTGGGTAGGAATGACGGGCAACACGGGCGGACCCCATGTGTGCTATCGCTTTTGGAAGAATGGCAGACAGGTAGACCCGCTCAAAGAAAAACTTCCAGCAGCAGAACCCATTGCCGACTCCTTAAGGGCTGATTTTTTGACCCACATAGATCCACGAAAGGTACAGCTTGATTGCATCGAATATTATGTTCCCGGATCCCAACAGGATGATTTACCACAACTTGACCAACAAAATGGCATTACCCAAAACAAATCCGACGCAAACAAAGGCTTGGAAGGCACTCGATAAGCATCTACAAACCCTAAAGGGGCAGCAGCTAAAGGACTTTTTTAAGCAAGATTCAGACCGGGGCGCCACTTTTTCCATATCATGGGAGGATTTCTATGTAGACTTTTCTAAAAACCTTCTAACGAAGGAAACACACAACTTACTACTAGACCTGGCCCAAGAGCTTCAGCTCAAGGAAGCCGTTGCAAGCTATTTTGGGGGAGAAACCATCAACCAGACCGAAGGCAGGGCAGTACTGCACACCGCGCTAAGAGCTGGTGAAGATGCTGAGATTCTTGTGGATGGCAACAATATTGTTCCTGAAGTGTTTGAGGTACGCAAAAAAATCAAGGACTTTTCAGAAGCGGTGATTTCAGGGTCGAAAAAGGGCCATACAGGAAAAGCTTTTACCGACGTTGTCAATATTGGTATCGGTGGCTCAGATTTGGGCCCGGTAATGGTTACAGAAGCGCTCAAGTATTATAGCAACCATCTTAAAATTCATTTTGTAAGCAATGTAGATGGTGACCACGTGCATGAAATCATAAAAGAATTAAATCCTGAAACGACCTTGTTCATTGTCGTTTCAAAATCCTTTGGCACCCAAGAAACCTTGAGCAATGCCAATACGATCAAGAAGTGGTTTTTGCAGCATGCTGACCAATCGGATATTGCGAAACATTTCGCGGCCGTTTCAACCAACACGGCCATGATACAAGACTTTGGTATCGCCGATGACAATGTTTTTCCCATGTGGGATTGGGTTGGAGGCCGGTTTTCCCTTTGGAGCGCAGTTGGCTTATCCATTGCTCTGGGTATCGGTTACAGCAACTTTTCTGATTTGCTCGAAGGGGCCCATGAAATGGACACCCATTTTAAGTCGGCCGACTTTTCTGAAAATATCCCGATAACCCTGGCACTGCTCAGCGTTTGGTACAATAATTTTTATGGTGCGGAAACCGAGGCCATTATTCCTTACTCGCAATATTTGCATCGCCTGTCAGCCTATCTACAACAGGGTATCATGGAGAGCAACGGGAAAAGCGTTGGAAGGGATGGTAAACGAGTGAATTACGAGACCGGAACCATTATTTGGGGGGAACCGGGAACCAATTCCCAGCACGCATTTTTTCAATTGATCCATCAAGGTACAAAATTGATTCCCACAGATTTTATTGGTTTCAAAGAATCGCTTCATGGCGACAAAGACCATCATAATAAACTCATGGCCAACTTTTTCGCCCAGACCGAAGCCTTGATGAACGGCAAGACAGCGGCAGAAGTTCAAGCCGAATTGGAGGCCTCGGGGTCATCGCCCCAAGAAATTGAAGAACTCTCTCCTTTCAAAGTGTTCGAGGGAAACAAACCGACCAATACCATTCTCATTAAAAAGCTTACGCCCAAAACCTTGGGGGCTTTGATCGCCATGTATGAGCACAAGATATTTGTGCAAGGGTTGATTTGGAATATTTTTAGTTATGACCAATGGGGAGTCGAATTGGGCAAGCAACTTGCGAAAAACATACTTCAGGATATCGAAAATTCCACAATCGGCGATCACGATTCTTCTACTTTAAATCTTTTGCATTTTTTTAAGAAATGACTTACCTTTTGATAATTTCAAGAAAATTTATAACATCTTGAAAATCAATATTTTATATTTAGAACTGTAATTTTCTTCTTTTGGCATCTTAACGTTGACTTAACATATAAGAGGCTGAAATGAATGACTTTTGCAAGACTATTTCAAACAATTAAACACACTTGAAAATGAAAAAGTTTTACTTGTTATTTGCTGCCCTCTTCGCAACGGCAGTAGTCTTTTCCCAAGGGGTTACCACCTCTTCTTTAGGGGGGAAAGTAACGGACAACACTGGTGAGCCTTTATTGGGTGCTAGTGTGGTGGCCACACACGTTCCAACGGGAACGACTTACGGTGCGGCTACCGATTTTGACGGTTTCTACCGTATTTCAGGTATGCGGTCCGGTGGACCCTACCGAATTACCTTTTCCTATGTAGGTTTTGATGAAGATGCCAGAGAAGGAGTCTATTTAAATCTTGGGGCCACCCAAAGAATCAATGTGCAATTGGCCGAGTCGGCTACGGCACTTGATGAGGTCGTAATCACTGCAGTTTCCAGTGGCGTATTTGGGTCAAGTAAAACGGGTACCGAAACCAACATTTCGCAACGCCAAGTGGCAACCACGCCTGCGGCATCTCGTTCGTTGGCAGATTTTGTGCGTTTGACACCACAGGCTCAGCTAAGTGAAGGAAATGACGGTTTCTCTATATCCCTTGCAGGTCAGAACAACCGTTACAACGCGATTTATGTCGATGGTGCGGTAAACAATGATGTCTTTGGTTTGGCCGGCTCAGGAACAAATGGGGGTCAAACAGGGGTGAATCCACTTTCTGTTGATGCGATTGAAACCTTTCAGATCAACATTGCACCTTTTGATGTAAGACAATCTGGTTTCTCCGGTGGTTCGATTAACGCCATTACACGATCTGGATCTAATGAGATTCAAGGATCGGCCTATTACTTTACCAGAGGTGAGAGCTTGGTAGGTAAAACACCACCAGATTTGGTTGGTGATGGTGAAGAAAGAGAAAAAATTGCCGACTTCTCTACGAATACCTATGGTGTTCGTTTGGGAGGACCCTTGGTTAAAGACAAACTGTTCTTCTTTGTAAACTACGAAAGAGGAGAATCAGAAATTCCACAGCCTTTCAACTTCAGCAACTATACGGGTCGTTCTTCCCAAGCCGATTTGGCTGGTTTGAGCAGCTTCTTGCAAAGCACCTATGGGTACAACCCAGGTATTTTTGACAACAATGCAACTACCCTAGAGAGTAACACCTTTGTTGCCAAAGTGGATTGGAACATTGACGACAACCACAAGCTTTCTTTACGTCACAGCTACGTAGGTGCCGAGAATTTGGAAGCACGTAATTCAGGAAACCGAAATATCGGATTTTTGAACGGTTCAGAGTTCTTTGAAACCAAGACCAACTCAACCGCCTTGGAGCTGAACTCTCGTTTCGGTAATAAATTCAGCAACAACTTAGTAATTGGTTATACAACTGTTAGAGATGACCGTGATCCATTTGGTGACCCATTTCCAACCGTTGATATTCAAGATGGTGATGGTACCATATCTTTTGGTTCCGAGCCATTTTCAACAGCCAACTTGTTGAACACCGATTATTTGACAATTACCAACAACTTTGAGATCTATGCTGGTCGCCACACAGTAACCTTGGGTGCCAACTTAGAATTTGCTGATGTAAAGAACCTGTTCTTTGCCTTCAACTTTGGTGATTACACCTTTGAAGACCAGTTTGATGATACCGGTGCTTTGATCTCAAGTGGTTTGAACCAGTTCTTGACAGGTCAAGACGCAGACGTTTACCAACATGGATATTCTTTGGTGGGTAACGGTGTTAATGGTGATGAATCTGCAGGATCTGCTGATTTTAAAACCTCACAGTTTGGTTTCTATGCACAAGATGATATTGATGTAACCGACGATTTCAGAGTGAGCATTGGTGCACGTATCGATGTTCCAAATTGGAAGAGCGGTACCGTAAACGATGACTTCAACACAAGAACTGTTGGCTTGTTGGAAGCTGCTGGCAAAGACTTGCAGGGTGCACGTGTTGGACAAGAAATTAGCAATGCGGTATTCTCTCCCCGTTTAGGATTTAACTGGGATGTGAATGGTGAAAGCAAAACCCAAGTACGTGGTGGTATCGGGGTGTTCACCTCAAGATTGCCATTGGTATGGCCTGGAGGTACCTATAACAACAATGGTGTAACCGGTGGATTTAACTTTGAATTCGGCCAGCCTTTTGTTGCCGATGTAAACAACCAGTTTGAAGATCCTGCGCCAGGTTCTGGTGGTCTAGGTGGAAATATCGATTTGGTAGCCGAAGATTTCAAATTGCCACAGGTAATGAAGTATAACATTGCTGTGGATCAAAAACTACCTTGGTGGGGCTTGATCGGTTCTGTTGATTTCTTGTATACCGATGTTATTACCGATATCTATTATGAAAACTTGAACCTAGGAGGTCCGGTTGGATTCTACCAAGGTGCTGATGCACGTCCATTCTATGACAGACGCGCTGAGATCGATGACACTTATGGTCGTATCATTTTGGCTTCGAATACAGGTGGTGGTGATGCAACCAACGTAACCTTTACCTTAAGAAAGCCTTATGAGAACGGTTTCGCCGGTTCGGTATCGTATACCTACGGAGAGTCAAACAAAATTTTTGACGGTACCTCGTCTCAGAACAGTTCGCAGTGGAGAAACATTTTGACCGTAAATGGTAAGAACTCTAATTTGCCCGTAACCCGTTCTGACTTTGCATTGGGTAACAGGATCACCGCTAGCGCTTCCTACGAATTGAAATGGAACGATAAGGTAAAAACGACTTTTGCCCTTTTCTATGAAGGTGTACAGAGTGGTCCTTTCAGCTTTACCTATCGTGAGGGGCGTGACCTCTTGAACGATGATTCAAGGGATAATGCGTTGATGTTTATTCCGGCCAACCCAGCCCAAATTACCTTCACCGGTACAGAGGCTGAGCAAGCTGAAAAATGGCAAATGCTGGATACCTTCATCAATAGCTTTGAGCATTTGAGAGAGAACCGTGGTTCTTATGCCGAGCGTAATGCAACAAGAGGTCCTTGGAGCCATGTGGTAGATTTCAAATTGCTTCAAGATTTCTCACTTAATGTAGGCGGTAAAAGACACACCCTTCAGTTGTCTGCCGATATTTTCAACTTCACCAACTTGTTGAACAAAGAGTGGGGTAAGCGTAAATTCATTAGAAGTGAAGTAAGTCCTTTGACTACGGTATCAACGGGTGATACGCCTGTATTTGATATCAACAGTGGTGTATTCAATGATGATGGTACACCTAATGTTGAAGAGCTTGATGATTTTGGTCTTCAGTCTTCTAGATGGCAAGCACAATTGGGCGTACGTTACATTTTTAACTAAACACGTTTCCAAATAACTTGAAAGCCCCGCTTTATGCGGGGCTTTTTATTTTCTAAAATAGTACATTTAACGACTAAACTCTGAACTATGGAAATTCTGCAAAACTTACATTCATACCTGGCCTATGCCGTACTTGCCGTTTTGGTCTTGGCCGTTTTTAATGCCTTTACAGGATGGTTGGGCAAGCGTGAGTTCGCCATGCACAAAGATCTTCGCCTAAGCCTGTTTGCTTTGATCCTAAGCCATATTCAATTGCTGGTGGGGTTGGTTGTATACTTTGTTTCCGCGAACGGTCTAAAGGCCATTCAGACCTTGGGTATGGGCGGGTTAAATTCGGCATCGCGTTTGTTGGCTCTAGAGCACCCGGTGACAAATATTTTGGCCATTGCCTTTATTACCATTGGGTGGTCACGTCATAAGAAAACAGATGATTCGACTACAAAATTCAAACGGATCGCCTTGTTATACGGGGTTGGCTTGGTCTTGATCTTAAGCCGTATACCTTGGGGGCAATGGTTCGGCTAGTCGCACACTAGGGCTTTGGGTAAAACACCTCCCTTAGTCCCTCCTTTCTAGGAGGGAAAAAAGCAGTTTACTTTGATTGGCTAGCTGGCTTATTTTTTACTATTGCCTGGATCTGCTTTTTTGATCACATATAAATACACTGGAAAATGGTCAGAATAACCACCTTGGTATGTTGTGCCACCATAAGTCCTGAGGGGATATCCTTTGTACCTGCCATTCTGAATTTGTAGATAGAGAGGATTATACACACCAGCCTTCCAAAACGTATACCCATTTTTCATCTCACTTATAAAGTTCGGGGTCAATAAAAACTGATCAAATAGATTCCATTTATCACGATAAGCCAAACTTCCAATCCCTTTTTTAAATAGATTTTCCATGGGGTTAAAAAGAGAAATACTATCCAAATGATCAAGTTGTCCTTTTGTGCGTAAAACTTTTTTTAAGCTTGCGTTTTTTGGGTCATCATTAAAATCACCCATCACGATTATTTTTGAATTAAAGTGCTGATTGTTCAATGAATCGATTATGCGTTTTGTTAGCGAAGCAGCTTTTTTTCGTAAAGGTTGACTAAAAGCCTCTCCACCTCGACGTGAAGGCCAATGGATAATAATTAAATAAACTTTTTCACCATCTAAGTAGCCGCCAACAACCAATTGATCACGAGTATAATTTCGATTATAATCATCATCAAATAGCAATAAGCGATGACTTTTGAACGATGTTGGATGATATGCAGCCTTTTTATAGAGCAGTGCTACATCAATTCCGCGGCTATCGGGCGAATTAAAGTGAATAATCCCATAGTCTTTTTTAATTAACAAAGGGGCATTGATCAAGTCATTGAGCACTTTAAAGTTTTCTACCTCACATAATCCGATTAGATCAGGAGAAGTAGATGTAACAGAAGAGCTAATATTTGCAATAACACGGGAAATAGCACCAATTTTCTTTTTATACCTAGTATTGGTCCAACGATACGTTCCTTCCGGAGTTCTCTCATCATCAAAAATTAAAGTATCATTCGTTATATCAAACAGATTTTCCACATTGTAAAAGGCGATGGCCCTTACATGATACGTGCTATTCTTTTGAGCATTGCTATAGAAAATAGTAAATAAGATTAAACCAAAAAAGTACCTCATAGCCATAAAAATAACATTAAAAATAGAAAATATACTATATATGAGAAAATAAACTATATTTGGAGACCCATCAAATTGAGAGTAAAAAATGCGTATTAATTTTCTTTTGCTAATACTTTGCTTTACCTCAGTCTTCTTAAAAGCTCAAGAAGGGTCAATAATCTCTGGAAGATTTTTTAGTAAAGTAACCAGTTTACCTTTAGCCAATGTCGAAGTACGCGCTGGTGAAAGCGAATTGGCAACCATATCGGATGTAGAGGGTCGATTTATACTGAACATTGCACATCATAGCGATGCAGTTTTGGTCTGTAGTCTATCAGATTACCTTTTAAAAAGAATTCCTGTTAATGTTGAAGATGCGGATATTGATTTGGGAGACATTTTTTTAGATCCAGATATTAAGGTCGAGAAGATGGATAATTTAATCAACTTGACCGAAAGTGATATATTTAATGAGAATGAAACCATTTCAACCTCTGTTGGACTCCTACAGGCATCCCGTGATATCTTTTTAAGTCGTGCAGCCTTTGATTTTGGACAGGCATTTTTTCGCGTCCGTGGTTATGATTCAAGAAATGGACACGTAACAATTAACGGCATAAAAATGAACAATCATTTTGATGGTCGGCCAAGGTGGAGCGATTGGGGAGGATTAAATGATGTTGTTCGAAATCAGGAATTTACCAATGGATTAGCAGCTTCAGAATACGTTTTTGGGGGTGTTTTAGGAAATACAAATATTGACTTGAGGCCATCTCAACTTCGTCGCGGTTTTCGAATGACCAGTTCTGTTTCTAATCGTACCTATGTGGGAAGATTAATGGCCACTTACAATTCAGGACTTGCTAATAACGGATTGGCCTATGCTATATCTGGTTCGCGCAGATGGGCTCCTCAAGGATATATTGATGGAACAGTTTATGACGCTTTTTCATTTTATGGTGCCATAGAATACCAATTAACGAAACGTAGCACTTTTTTGGCTGCAGCTATTATAGCGAAAAATAGACGTGGACGTTCTACGGCAATAACTGAAGAAGTATTCGAATTGGAAGGCAATCGTTACAATCCCCATTGGGGTCCACAGGACGGTAACATACGTAATGCTAGGGTTCGCATCGCTTTTGAACCCATAGTTATGTTAAATCACTTCTTTACATCAGATAAGTTGAGAATAACCAGTGGAATAGCATATCAATTCGGCAACAACTCCCAAAGCCGACTAGGTTATTACAATGCACCAAATCCTGACCCCACCTATTATAGGTACCTTCCCAGTTTTTACATCAATAACCCAATTGGGGCAGATTTCACAAATGCAGATTTAGCCAGGCAAGGTTTCTCGGCAAATCCCCAAATAAATTGGCAGCAGCTTTATTTGGCCAATGCGAATACCGTGAATGACGGTAGGGCGGCATACTTATTTTATTATGATAGGGGCAAAAGCTCGAAATTTTATTTCAATAGCGTTGTAAATTATGAAATAAGTTCAAATTTGAAATTTGATTTTGGTCTCGGTTATCAAAAACAATCTATGGATAACTTTGCTGAAGTTGAGGATTTACTTGGAGCCGATTTTCATCGAGATATTGATCCCTTTTCCGATACCAAAAACGATATCAATGGAAAGGTAAATAAGGAAGAAGGGGATGTCTTTGGTTATAACTTCAAAACATTAGTTTACAGTTATAATGGATTCGCGCAGCTCAGGTTTTCGTACCCTAGTTGGAACATGTTCTTTGCTGGAATGCTGTCCCATACTTCTTATCAACGTTTCGGATTATTTCAAAATGAACGTTTTTTGGAAAATTCATTTGGCAATAGTAATAAAATCAACTTCGCGAATTACGGAATTAAAGGAGGTCTTGGCTACCGTATAACTGGAAGACATTGGCTAAAACTGCATTCAGCACTTCTGTCTCGCGCTCCAATTCTTCAAAATGTTTTTGTAAATCCTAGGGAGTCTAATGAAGTGGTGACAAACATTAAAAGTGAACTGATCTCTTCGGTTGACCTTAATTATTTTATTCGACTACCGTCTTTGACAGGCAGAATTTCAGGTTTTTACAGCCGTTTCGAAAACACTACCGACATCAACTTCTTTTTTGTCGAATCTGGTTTTGGTTCTGATTTCGTTCAAGAAGTTGTCACTGATTTGGATAAACTTCATTTAGGGCTAGAGGTCGGAATTGAATACCAAGCATCATCTTCGGTTAAATTATCGGCAGCAGTAAATTTTGGCAAGTACGTTTATGCAAGCGATCCTTCGGTTTCAATAAATTTTGATACTTCCGGACAAGAGGAACCTATTGATCCCCAAGGGAGCATAAATTTGGGTATTGCCGATATCAAAGGATATAAATTGGCCCAAGGTCCCCAAAAAGCCATTTCAATTGGAGTCGAATATCGTGACCCCAAGTATTGGTGGGTGGGGGCCACGGCGAACTACCTAGCTAACAATTATGCCAATATATCGACGATTACCCGAACCCAAAGCTTTTACCTTAATCCAGATACGGGTGAACGGTTTGTTGACGCTACTGAAGAGAATGTGGCCAAATTGCTTGCTCAGCAAGAACTTGACGATTTTCATCTTTTGAACTTGGTAGGAGGTAAATCTTGGCTTATCAATCAAACGTATATAAGTGTTTTTGCAAGCATCAATAATGTTTTTGATGCCAATTTTAGAACTGGCGGTTATGAGCAGAGCCGCAATGGCAATTTTGGGCAACTACAACAAGACAAGCTGAGGAACAACCCCACTTTTGCCCCTAAGTATTGGTATGGCTATGGCCGAACCTATTTTTTGAATTTGGCTGTTAGTTTTTAGAAAGTTACACACCCCTCAATCCCCTCTTAATAGAGGGGAAGTTTCCCTCCTAAAAAGGAGGGATTAAGGGAGGTGTTAAAAAAGAGTATGAGAAAAGTACTATATTTTTTACTGGTTTTGGTTTTGGCAGGTTGTGTCAAAGACAAGGATTTCGACCCAATTACAACAGACTGTGAATCTAAATTGAATGCCAATGCAACCTTTGCAGACGTTAAGGCTTTATATCGCGGAGAGCTCACACTAATAAAGGAAGACTGGGTAATTGAAGGCTATGTAGTTTCATCGGATAGGGCTGGCAATTTTTTTAGTGTAATTCACTTTCAAGACAGCCCGAATAATCCGAGTGAAGGTTTTCAAATAGAAATAGATTTATTCGAATCCCATCTCTTGTTTGAGCCCGGAAGCAGAGTATTGATTAAAATCAAAGGACTCTATTTAGGGCGAAGCCAGGGAGTGTTTAAACTGGGAGGCACTTTTTCCGGATTTGGCAGTATTGCTGTGGGGCGTTTACCGGCCTTAAAAATACAAGAACATATATTTAAAGCCTGTGATGAGGTCGTGGCTATTGTACCTAATATCATCGCTATTCAGGACTTGGACTCGACTATGATAAATACGCTGGTGCGTATAAACAATCTAGAAGTTACCCTAGATGATTTCGGATTGTCTTTCGCAGAAGTACGTCAGGAAACGGAACGTATCCTTAAAGACTGCGATGGAAATGAAATAGCAATGCGCAATTCTGGCTTTTCAGATTTTCAAGATGAAGTACTACCTACTGGAAATGGTTCAATTACAGCCATACTGCTGTTAGATAAAAAGGATTTCGTATTGGCAATTAGGGATGTTACCGATCTAAATTTTTCAAATGATCGTTGCCCTGATTTGAAGCAAACATCAACACAGCTTTTCTTTACTGAGTTGGCTGACCCCAACAACAATGTCGGTGCTCGTTTTCTGGAACTTTACAATGCCTCAGAAGAACCAATCGATTTAGAAGGATGGATAATTCGCAGGTATACCAACGACAATATTGAAGTAAGTTCGACAATAGACTTGACAGGATTTGCAATTGACTCGCAAAGTACCTTTGTCATTTCACCAGATAGGGAAGCGTTCGAACAGGTTTATGGCTTTGGTCCAGATTTGGGCGTGGGGTCAAATAGTCCTGCCGACTCCAACGGCGATGATAATCTGGAACTTGTAGATCCTTTTGGAAACGTAATCGATAGGTTTGGAATACCGGGAGAAGACGGTTCAGGCACCAATCATGAATTCGAAGATGGTCGTGCAATTAGAAGAATAGCTATTGTAGCGGCTAACCCCAATTACAACTTTTCGGAATGGACTATATATAATGATACTGGGGGTTCAGGCACTATAAATGAACCCAAAAATGCCCCGGAAGATTTCACCCCAGGGATCCGTCAATAAGGGTTTGGTAATTTGAGGGCGGGTTTTAATTTAAAGGTGTTTTTAAGCTTTGTACCCCAAAAGAGCCCTTGATTTCCATTAAGGTATCAATGGTCAATGGTTTTAAAAGGTAATTGTGTACAATCGGAAATTGCTTGGCCTTGATCAAATCGGCCAAGTCAACCGATGAGGTCACGACATATACCCGCACCTTTTCACCTGTTTTTTCGGTAAGCTTGATAAATTTCTTCAAAAAGTTCCAACCATCCAATACAGGCATATTAAGATCGAGCAGCAAGATTTCGGGCAGTTTACCGCCCTTTTCAACGCTTGCTGCAAGCGCATTTATGGCTTCCTCCCCATTGCGATACACTAGCAATTCATCGCAAAAGTTCAGCTCTTGCATGACCTTGGTCGTCCAATACAAGAATATCTCGTCATCGTCAATAACACATGCCCTATGTATTCTTTGCATCTTTTGTTTTTTTCGAATGCGTTGGTCTTTCCAGTTCTACCTTAAAGACAGAACCTTTGTCAACCTTGCTCGTTACACTTATTTTTCCTTGCATGGCCTCTACCTGATTTCTGGTGATGTAGAGTCCAATACCCTTGGCATCTTGGTGCCTGTGAAAGGTCTTGAACATGCCAAATATGTTTTCGCCATGCTGCTTTAAGTCAATGCCCAAGCCATTATCTTCAACCCTAATGAAAATCGAACGGCCAGAGACCTCGGTCGAAATAATGATTTTCGGTTTTCGTTTTGGGGAGGCATATTTTAGGGCATTGGTCACTAAATTTAAGAGGATGCTATCGAGGTAGGCCGGAACGCCCAAAACAAAATGCTGTTTGTTGATTTTCAACTCAATTTTCGCCCCCGTTGTTTGAATGAGCGCTGAAAGATCATCGAGTATTTTTTTGGCCACGCGTAAGACGGAAATCGATTTCATTTGCGCATCGGTGGTCGTATTTATTTGAACAATTTCATTCAAATAATTCACGGTTTCATTTAGTCCCCCTGAGGCTGAGGTCATCATGTCGATTATTTTAGCACGTTCTTCATCGCTCTTTTCACGCTGATAAAAATCGAGCAGCATCGCCATGTTGGTGGAATGCGAACGCAGGTTATGCGAAACAATGTGGGCAAAATTGAGCAGGCTGTCATTTTGCTCAGTCATTATTTTATTGGATCGCTCAAGTTTCTCTTCTGCCTCTATGCGTTCGGTGATGTCGTGCAGTTGAACAATATAATGCGAGAGCGCGCCATTCACATCGTTCACCCCGGTAACTGTAGATAAGGCGTACACCAGATGTCCATTTTTGTGATAAAAACGTTTTTCGATTTGGTACGAATCCCGTTTGCCACTTCTAATTTGTTTGGCCAAATGCAAATCGTTGGCTAGATCCTCTGGGTGGGTAACACCGGCTAAATTTAGTTCAAGGAGCTCTTTTTTAGAATACCCGATACTCTTCAGAATGCTTTTGTTCACCTCGAGCAGTTGGCCCTCGAGATCTACTAAGGCCATGCCAGTTGATGAGTATTCAAAGGCACCTGCAAAAGACTCTTGGCTTCGGGTCAATTCTAATTTGACATGAATGAGGTCGGTAATATCGGTCTTGATACCGAATACCTTTTCAGGTTTTTTGTCAAGGCCATATTGAATGCAACCGTAATGTTTAACGTGCCTGATTTCTTTTTCAGGGGTAAGAATGCGGTATTCCAATGACATTTCATCTTCTCCGGCCAAAGCGGAGGCAACGTTTTTTCTTACCCGGTCCAAATCTTCGGGGTGCACCCTCATTTCCCAATCTTGAAAAGAGGGTTGAAAAGTGTTTCGGTCAACACCATAAACTGCCCTTGTGTTTTCATCCCAGTATAAGAGGTCTTTTTTGGGGTCATATTCCCAAATCCCAATTTTAGATTCTTGTACGGCAAGGGCAAGCTTTTCGTTTTTAAGCTGGGTTTTTTTGAGTTGGGTATAGTCAGAGACCAGGCCGTATATTTTCACCAGGGTTCCGTTATTGTCAAACTCGCACCAGGCATTGCATTTGACATGTTTGACTTTTTTGGTTGGGGTAACGATCCGGTATTCCAACTCTAATTGATCCTTTTCACCCAAGCCCGATTCTAATATTAAAATCTTATCCTGCAGGTCATCAGGATGTACCCTTGATAGCCAATCGGCCCTTGTTCCCTTAAAATTTTCAGGGATCTCTTCATAAATGGCCAAGGTCGTGTCATCCCAAACCAGTTTGTCTTCTGGCACAAAGTATTCCCAAATACCGATATGTGCCTCTTTAATGGCCAAGGCTAAGCGGTCTTTTCGCAATTGGGCCAATTTTCGCTCGTTAATGTCTTGGCAGGCTCCCAATATACGGATGGTTTTGCCAGCTTTTTGTTCGGCGATACCCCGCGCGCGAATCCACGATTCTTGACCGTCTTCTTTAATTATAAGAAACTCATGGTTCCACGACGCTCCAAAGTCAATGGCATTTTGAATGCAGTCGACCAATTTGTCACGATGCTCCCCTGCCTTGAAACGTCGGGTCACATCATCAAGGGTGGGTTCATAAGAATGGGGCAAACCAAAAATTTCTTTCTCCATATTGGACCAGGTGATTTTTTGCGTGTCCACATCCAATTCCCATGACCCTACCCGGGCCACTTGTGCTCCCAAGGATGCTGTTTCATTTTCAAGTAGCATCCTTTTCTGCTGGTCTATGTTTTGACTGACCCCGAATACCCGAACCGCCCTACCGTGAAGAAATTCTACTTCGCCTTGTGAGCGAATCCAGACTTCTTGGCCTAAGGCTGTTTCAATCAAAAACTCACCATCCCAAGATTGGCCTTTCTCAACAGCCAGGTTGAAACATTGGGTGAACGTCTGGCGATGTTCACCATGTTTAAAAAAAGCAATGGTTTTGGGAAGTGTGGGCGCAAAGGTGGCCGCAACCCCCATAATGTTCCGTTTGATTGGTGACCAGGTCACTTTTTGGGTAAGTAAATCCATCTCCCAGAAACCAATACCGGCTACTTCAAGGGCTTTTTCAAGCAGTTCGTTTTTTTTGTTCGCTCCAAGGAGGTTCTCCATCAACTACGGCAGTTTGCTTGTCGGGTTTGTATTGTAGTAAAATATATACATAAAGTTAATCAAAAACTTCATTTTGGTAAGAAATAACCTATTTATTCAATTTTTTGTAGTGGCTTTGCCCAAGATGCAATCTCAACAAACTTTGCGTTTGGTCTGGATTTAGTTTTTACATTTAAGCTATGAAAAATGTGGAACAATTTTTTGATTCGATTCGCAAGGGTGACGAAGCACAGTGCCGTGGCCTGCTTTCTGGGCAACCAGAGCTTTTAAATTCAAGGGACCAAAGAGGGTCAACCCCTTTAATTCTGGCAACCTATTACAATCAATTAGGAATTGTTCAATTGTTGTTGGATGAAAATGTGGATATAAATGAAAAAGATTCTTCGGGGAATACAGCATTGATGGGAGTCTGTTTCAAAGGCTATGACCCGATCGCAAAACTTTTATTGGAAAGAGGTGCTGAAATCAATAATCAAAATGCCATGGGCTCCACCGCCTTGATCTATGCGGCTACATTTGGGCAATTAGAGATTGCCAAAATGCTGTTGCGCTATAAGGCCGACCCATCGATCAAAGACCATCGTGGCAATACGGCCTTGGATCATGCAACATTGAATAATTTGCCCCCCCTTGTTGAATTGTTGCAAAACAGCGTGGGTTGATGAATCAAGACCAACAATTAAATTCGATAAAGAGACTGAAGGCTATTGCTGAAACAGGGTTGATCTATTCCCAAAATGACTATGATAGTGAAAGATACCAAGAGCTATTAGATATAAGCAAGACGCTTATGGCCCAAATAGCGGATCGTCCTATCACAGCATTGGACAATTTTTTTGTGCCCAAAGAGGATTATCCAACCGTCAAAGTTGATGTCAGGGGGCTTGTTCTTAATGAAAAAGATGAGCTATTAATGGCCCAAGAAGGCGAAGATAAAAAATGGGCCATACCTGGCGGATGGGCCGATATCGGCGATACCCCAAAAGAAGCCATTATCAAAGAAATAAGGGAGGAAACAGGTTTGCATACCAAGGTTGAACGATTGCTAGCGGTTTATGACAAACGTTGTCACCCACACCCGCCGCAGCCATTTTACATTTATAAAATGTGTTTTCTTTGTAAGGTAGTGGGCGGTGAATTAAGATCAGGATTCGACATAAACGGAACCCAATGGGCTTCATTGACCGAATTGCCCGAGCTTTCGGAAGATCGAATTTTGGAAAGCCAATTAAAACAGCTCTATAAATTGGCAAAACAACCCCAAGCCAACACTTATTTTGATTGAGATGTCTAAAGAATTAAAAATTGCCTTACTACAGTCTCATTTGCTTTGGGAAAATCCACAGGCCAATCGTGACATGTTCGACAAGAAAATAGCAGCGATACCTGCGGCTATCGATATGATTATTTTGCCCGAAATGTTTACCACGGGTTTTACGATGAGCCCTGAAAAAATTTCGGTTGATGAAAAGTCAAAGACCGTTGATTGGATGCAAGACTGGGCAAAAAAGAAAGACGCAGCCCTAGTTGGCAGTATTGTCAATCCTGAAGAAGAACAGTATTACAATCGACTCTGGTTTGTACAACCCGATGGGGTATCAAGTTATGATAAGCGGCATACGTTTACACTGGCAGGTGAAGACAAGGTCTACACTAGAGGCGAGGTGAAAGTTCTTGAATTTTTCAGGGGGTTCACTTTTTGCCCTCTTATTTGCTATGATCTGAGGTTTCCCGTGTGGTCAAGATATGCAGCCAATTATGACGTTTTACTTTATGTGGCCAATTGGCCAAAGCCGCGAATTTCGGCCTGGGATACCTTGCTTAAGGCCAGGGCCATCGAAAATATGGCCTACTGTGTTGGGGTAAACCGCATAGGACTCGATGGCTTAGGATATGAATATTCTGGTCATTCAGCGGTTTATGACCCCTTAGGCCAGCAAATTTCCTATTCTGAAAAAGAAGAAATTCTTTATGCTACCCTATCCTTGGAGCACATACATCAAACTCGAGAAAAACTAAAATTTTTAGACGATAGGGATGCGTTTATTCTGAAATGATAAAGGTTTCATTATACGTAGAAAGTGCCCTTACATCAACAAAACTGGGATAGTATTTAATGACCTCGGGTTGTATTTTTTTTAAATAACTCCCCGTATCCCATTTGCCATTTCCGTTGGCATCAAAAATGATTCGGAAACTATATTCGCCCGGATTCAAATAATTAAACTCAAACTGTTGGGGCTGAGCGGCGTATATTTCCCTTAATTTATCCCCTTTTTTGTTGATCAACTCAACAATCAGGGGATACGCCACATTACCGGCAAGATTAAGGGTCAAATCACCCAGATCCGCGTAGCTGCCGGTACCCGGTTTTAACCTTAGCGTATCATTTTGCTCTCCAAAAAAGTCTTCAATGGCACCTGGCAATAGGTCAATGCTATAGCTTTGGTTATCTACCAGATCAAAATCTAAATTCACTTTGTTCATCACCGTGTCAAGAGACATCGTAAAATCAACCTTGGCCGAATCTTTATTGATTATGGTAACCAAGCTTGAATCGATTTCGACAATGGGGGTATTTGCCAAAAAATGGAATTTTTCATTAAAACCGATTTGGCGGGTGTGGCTTGGTATAAGCACCAACGAATCAAGCTCCAATTTTCGCGTCTTAACTGTAAAGGTGTCAATTTGCGCCAGTTTTTCATTGGTTACGGTGAATATGATCGAGTCAAGGTCTGTTTCGGTCAGCCAGCAATTTAAAGTATCCTTATCCCTTTCTTTTTGAACCAGGGTTTTTACCGAATCTGGCAAAGGTGTCAAGGCATCGATCTTCAAATCTTCACCACCTCCTTGGTACCCAAATATTATTCGGTTTTTAGCCACATAACTCGGAACCGACGTGGCATAATCAGGAATTTCCCTGAAAAGATTCAAGAGGTATATCGAATCGGTCGGAAGGGTAATGGTATCAGTGAGGAATCCTATTTTGTCGGAACGTTGGTCAAAAACGTTGTTTTTTCCAGCATCCTTTATGGCCACCAATGCATAATCTCCTTCTTTTAAATTTTTCAGTTCAAAAAAGGGAACACTGTCTAGGGTGTTTGTGATATAATTTGGTGGGTCTTTATAGAGGGTCGAATCCGTATAAGCTGAATCGATCTCATAAAGCATAACACTGATGAACTCATCTGCCTTCCGATTGTAGGCATCCTTCACGGCACCGGCGAGGGAAAGTGAATCAATATAGTCACCAGTTGAAAACACATAGGTCAAAAAACTATTGGGATTGCCCTCGTTATTGTCGACAATACTTTGGCCAAAATTTATGGTATAGGTTGTATTTTCCAATAAAGTGTCCTTGATGGTGATCTCGATATACTTACTGGCCGAACCCTGAGGTTTTATTTCGGGGATATACTTCAAAGGCGGCGAAACGATCAGCTGGTTTTGTACATCTTGCAATTTGATGTATTCATCGAAGTACAGACGGATTTTTTCAGCCTTAAAGTTGATGCTGAGATTTTCAGGCTCTGTTCGCAGTAACACAGGGGGCGTTACATCTTTGGGACCTCCAGAGGGTGTTCCCCTTTGCGCACACTGGTGTAGGGTCAGTGCAATAAAAAGGAGAAAACAAAAAATTAAAAGTTGTTTGAAAATCCGCATGACTGAAAATCAACGCACAAAGAAACAATTTTTAGGGCTTAATAAATGACTTAGAGCCCCAATTTAGGTACAAATGCCATGGTAGCCACATAAATTGTGATTCCCTTAGCTTTTTGTAAGGCTTTGGCACAGGCCTCAATAGTGGCCCCGGTGGTAATTACATCATCGACTAATAGTACCGTCTTATGCCTTAATTGGTCGGGATGTACCAATTCATATAAGTCTTGGACATTTTGCCATCGAAAAAGCCTATTTTTTTTGGTCTGGGTTCTGGTATCGGTTGTTTTTATGAGCATTTGATCGGAAAAGGTTGAATTCAGGTGAAAGGCAAGTCGCTTGGCAAAAGCAGTCACCTGATTGTACCCTCGTTTCCTTAATTTACGGGCGTGCAACGGAACAGGCACAACGACATCGATGTCTGGGAGGCCCTTGTCTTTTTGAAGTACGCTACCGTACCATTCACCCAAAAAAAAACCTATTTCTTTTTGGTTTTTATATTTGAGATGGTGCAGCAAGTTCTTTACGGTACCCTGTCGTGTAAAAAACAGGAAAGAAGCGGCCTTTTTAATCTGTATTCGCCCATAAAATGTGGTATCTACAGGGTTTTCCGTTCTGAAGTTGTACTCGGTGAGCGGTAAATCATGTCGGCAAACGGTACACAAAAGGTGCTCTCCACCTGATAAATGCGCACTACATCCAAAACATACCTGTGGCAATAGTATGGAGTTAATATCGTTTATTATCTTTGAAAACTGTGTTCGAATCAAATCTTAAACCTACTGATTAGCTGCTTATTAGATGGATTCCCAAGATACTAAATTCAACTATAAGATTATCCTCGCGGCCCTGGTGGCCGTAATAATCGGTATTTTGATTGCCTTTTATTACAGCTATGCCCAGTCCCAAAATCAATTGAATTTTTTGGAACAGGAAAAAGAACTGTTGGTCAAGGACCTAACCTTGATGCGTGCTGAGGTAGATCGACTTTCAGGTTTGAACGAGGTGAATGAAATTGATTTACAGGATTCTCGATTTCGGGTTCAACAGTTGTTGGACTCTGTTGGTAGATTAAATTTCAATATTGCCAAACTTAAGGAAAGCCGAAAAGAGCTTGTGCGGATCCAAAACATGTATGACAGTCTTAAACTGAAAAACAATTTTCTTAAGTACAACAATACGCTATTGGCAAGTCGTTACGATGAGGCGCGCAGACAGCTTGAAGAATTACGTGGAAAAAGCAGTTCGTTGGCCCAGGCCGAAGCCTTATTGCGCCAAAAGAATTTAGAGTTGAACCGAGAGCTTAAACTAAAAAGTTACGCCAAGTTGCAGGAAGGGGCTACTGAAGGTACGGCTTTTAGGTTGCGGGCTGGAAGACCCTTGCAAACCAACAAGGCCTCCACTGTGGAAAAATTAAGGGGTTGTGTTACCCTCCTTGCTGAAACTGAAAAAGAAACGGTGACCAAGGTCCTCTACTTTCAATTTTTGGATCCAAATATGGCAGTTATCGAAGATAATGCCAATACCATTTCTGTAAGTGGCAATACTTATAGCAAAAGGGTCGAATTGGTATATTTCGGAGAAGAACTTGACATTTGTGATGCCATTACCGTTCCAGAGGGTTCTTTGGAAGAAGGCATTTATACACTAAATGTTTTTGAAGACGAACGCCTCTTGTCCTCGGCCGAATTTCAACTGAAATAAGGTTTTCTCTTTTTGGGCATTGTCTTACTTTTGCCCAATGGCAAATCATGAAGAAGTTTTTAAGAAGGTCATTTCCCATGCAAAGGAGTATGGGTATATTTTCCAATCCAGTGAGATTTATGATGGATTGAGTGCCGTTTACGATTACGGACAAAATGGGGCCGAACTCAAAAAGAACATCCGCGAATATTGGTGGCAGGCCATGGTGCAACTCAATGACAATATTGTTGGGATCGACGCTGCCATTTTTATGCACCCAACCACATGGAAAGCTTCGGGTCACGTTGATGCATTTAACGACCCCATGATTGACAATAAGGATTCAAAAAAACGCTATCGTGCCGATGTGCTGGTAGAGGATTATGTGGCCAAGATCGAGGCCAAGATCGATAAAGAAGTGACCAAGGCCGCCAAACGATTTGGTGATGCCTTTGACAAAGCGCAATTTGTGTCGACCAATCCTAGGGTTGTCGGCTATCAAGAAAAAGCAGACGGTATATTAAAACGCTTGGGTAAATCTTTGGAAAATGAGGATTTGGCTGATGTCAAAGCGCTGATTGAGGAACTGGAAATAGCTTGCCCCTTATCGGGATCTAAAAACTGGACCGATGTCAAGCAGTTTAATTTGATGTTTGGTACTAAACTGGGTTCAACGGCTGAAAGTGCCATGGATCTATACCTAAGGCCTGAGACCGCCCAAGGAATTTTTGTCAATTTCTTGAATGTGCAAAAAACCGGGCGAATGAAAATACCTTTCGGAATTGCCCAAACGGGAAAGGCCTTTCGTAATGAAATTGTAGCACGCCAATTCATTTTCAGGATGCGTGAATTTGAGCAAATGGAGATGCAATATTTCATTAAGCCTGGAAGCCAAAAGGAGTGGTACGAGACCTGGAAGGAAAAACGGATGAAATGGCACCTTTCATTAGGTATGGGCCCTGAAAATTATCGATTTCACGACCATGAGAAATTGGCGCATTACGCCGATGCGGCTTGTGATATTGAATTCAAATTTCCCTTCGGTTTCAAAGAATTGGAGGGCATTCACTCGCGCACCGATTTTGACTTGGGCAACCATGAAGAATATTCAGGCAAAAAATTACAGTATTTCGACCCTGAGGAAAACAAGAGCTATGTGCCCTATGTCTTGGAGACGTCCATAGGTTTAGATCGTATGTTCTTAGCTATATTTTCCAACGCCTTGCAAGAAGAACAATTGGAAAACAATACAACACGAACCGTATTGAAATTACCCGCAGTTTTGGCTCCCACCAAAGCTGCTGTACTCCCTCTTTTGAAGCGCGATGGCCTGCCCGAAGTTGCCCAAAAATTGGTTGATGATTTAAAATGGGACTTTAACATCGCCTACGATGAAAAAGATGCCGTGGGTCGCCGCTACCGTCGTCAAGATGCTGTCGGAACACCAATTTGTGTCACCGTTGACCACCAAACCTTGGAAGATCAAACCGTGACCATTCGCCATCGTGACACCATGGAGCAGCAGCGCGTAAAAATGGATGAGGTCAAAGATATTATCGCCAAGGAAGTCGAAATGAAGGAGTGGTTAAAAAGAATTTAAGGGACTAACTTAATTTCAAAGTATTTGGCTCCTTCTAAAGGGTTAAAGCGGTAAGGTTCTATTTCATAAAAACCCAATTTTTGATAGAGACCAATTGCAGCATGCATGGTTTGCAAGGTGTCTAACCGCATTTTTTGATACCCCAGTTCTTTTCCCATAGCAATGGATTTTACCAACATAAGTTTGCCAATGCCCAATCCACGGGAAGATGACTTCAAATACATGCGCTTTAATTCACAACTTGTTTCGTTCAGTTTTCGAACTCCAACACATCCCACAGGCGTGTTTTCGTTATTGAATGCTAAAAAAACAGCTCCTTCAGGTCTTGCATATTGCGTTTGCATGTCCTTGATTTCTTGACTGAAATTTTGAAATTCAAGGTCGATGTCAATGGCAGCATGGTATTCCTTAAATAATTGAATAGCCGTTTGATACTCTTGCTTTGATGTTGCTTCAATTAACCGTACCATATGCCTCTTTTACCCTATAAAAATGAGTGGGTTTTAGTTTCTAAGAATCGCAGCCTTACCTTCAGTGCCACTGGCATTTACCGCTCTGATTTCGAAGGTTCCCAGTGCTTCTTCCGTAGCATATCTGGTGCCGTAGGCTTGGTGGATAAAGACTCCATCTTTGTAAATATTATAGGCGACCACCCAACTTCCCCGATCCAAATCTTCACAGGCATCCCAGGTCAACAATCCATTTTTGTAGGTAAGGTGCTGCGGTGTCGAAGGGGGCGTTTTATCAAGTTCAGGAACATCACCCATCATCAAAGCCTCAATTTCTTCCGCAATTAACGTATCGTTCCGTTTTTTTTGGATATGTCCCTGTTGCCTATTCGTCGAATCGTCCCAAAGGCATTCGCCGTTTTCTTTGAGAACGATGGTGCCATTGGTAAATGCAGTATAATTTGTTTCTTCCCCGCGAACAGCATAATGCAGGGCAATCTGGTCATTGCTGTGCCGGGTTATGCTTTCGGCCCCACCACGATACTCAAAATGCTTTTCATAGCTTACACGGGCAATATGATTTTCTGGAAGCTTCTTCAGTCCCTGCCCCGACATTACATTGCCATTGTTGGCATTAAAATAATCACCATTACCATTTTCCCACCCAGATGCCATGAAAGGGGCCGGACAATTTTCAATGACATAACGGCACATACGGTTTCGTTCTTCATTCAAGCAAGACCAATCCGTGTACGAGCAAAGATGGTCTGCACCGCCCCAGTTTGTGCGGTCCCACCCTTTATTGTTCAAAAAATTACCGCCCATGGTTGCGACCAGGGCAACTTTTTCAGCGACCAACTGTTTTCCAGTTTTTGCACTTAGTTCATCAGGCGTTGATTTTAGCAGACCGTATAAATTGTGCATGGTGCCAACAACAATAATGGTGATGCTATTGTCTTCGGCACTTTCCAAAATTTCTCGATAAAGTTTTACTCCGTCCAATGAAGCTTCCCAATTTTTCAGGGGTCTTGGATAGTCTTTGGCGATATGAAAATCATAGGTGTTCTCGGTGGCATTTATTTTTCGGGCATATCCTTTATAATCTCCAACCGGGATACCAGGGCGGTTATAAAATTGATTAATGGCACTAATGCAAAGGGCTGATTCTTTTTGGTTGGTCGAGTTTACAACAGCCAAAATATCACATTCTCCTATAGACGCCATAGTTTGCAGCATGGCCATGCAGCCTACATCGTCGGGATCAAAGGAAGGGTCTGTATCCAAAATCACTTTTTTTTGGGCATTAACTGAAAGTGCAAATAAGGTAAACAGGAGATATACTTTTTTCATAATTTAATTTCTCAATATTTTTTTCAATAAGCATAGATTAGGCCATATTGGTCCCTTTTTCAAGTTTACCGTTGCCGTACTTTGCTTAGACTACTAGAGGTACTTAACAAATAAAGTTAAGATAATTGAATGTTTATGGAAGACCGACCTTTTCGAAAAAATAGGGATTACTTTCTTATAGCTAGGTTTATAGTCTAGGGAATTGCTTATTTTACAATTGAACCGAGAAACAAAACGAGAACATGTATACAAGGCGAATTTTTCCAGTCAAGGGGGTCATCCGATGGACACGTCGGCATATCTTTATTTTTTTGGCATTGGCCGCTATCCCTGTGTTTTTATTTGAGGTGTTTCGATGGAAGTGGTTACATGTTCCGTGGCTTCCGTTGAGCGTTTTGGGAACAGCTGTAGCATTTATTGTGAGTTTTAAGAACAATGCCTCCTATGATAGGCTTTGGGAAGCTCGAAAAATTTGGGGAGGTATTGTGAACGCCTCTCGGTCTTGGACCGTTATGGTCAAAGACTTTATTACCAACAGAAATGTAGAGAGCCCCAAAAGCAATGAGGAACTAAAAGCAATAAAGAGAGAACTGGTACATCGTCATGTGGCTTGGTTAATCGCCCTGCGATATCAACTTAGGAAAGACAAGCCCTGGGAAACACATTTAAAACATCAAAAATCCAATAGGGAGTTCCGAGCAAAACAGTACACTGTTCTTGAAGATTCACAAGCGATTGAAGAAGTGATTGCTCCTTATATTTCAAAACAGGAAATGAACGAGATTTTCGCCAAGGGAAATCAAGCTTCTCAACTATTGGGCATTCAATCAAAACGCTTGGGTGAACTTATGGAAGAGGGCTATATTGAAGATTTTCGACATATGGAAATGATGGCCATGATTACAGAGTTCTACACACTTCAAGGCAAGAGTGAGCGAATTAAGAATTTTCCATACCCCCGGCAATTTGCAACATTAAATTACATTTTCGTTTGGATATTTATTTTACTCTTGCCCTTTGGTATTATGGAAGAGTTTGAAGGAATAGGCGATCAAATAATTGAATATTTAAAGAATAACCCTGCCTATTTTGAGTTTACCCAAAACCTGCAACTTTTCATAGGGAAACATTTTGTGTGGTTTTCGATACCCTTCAGTGCATTGATTTCATGGGTTTTTCATACCATGGAGGCCATTGGTGAAAACACAGAAAATCCATTTGAAGGCGGCCCCAATGATGTGCCGATTACTGATTTGAGTAGGGGTATTGAAATTGATATTCGTCAATTGATTGATGACGAGAATATTCCTGAACCCTATCAATGGAAAAATGATATTGTTATGTGAGGTTATTCTACCTAGTTCTTCGAATTTAATTGAGCAACCTTAAATTTCATTAAATCACCAATTTGAACAGCTTTGTTTATTGCCTCATCAGCTAGGTTGCCATGGAAGTTTTCATGAATGGTTTGTTCCCACAGTTCCAGCCATCTGCTAAAATGTTCCGACTTTATTTCCTCCTTCTTATTCAATGAAATATGTTTTAGCATCGGATTGCCATGATATTTTGCCAAACCGAACAATAGACTCTCCCAAAAATCATACATGATTGGGATATGCACTTTCCAATCTAGTCGAATAACATCATTAAAAAAGAACCCAATGACATCGTCACTGATGACTTTCTCGTAAAATCTATCGACCAATAGCTCAATATCCAATCGACCTGAAATTTCTTTCATGTCGACTAAAATAACCAAAAATAAAAGCAATCCTAACCGCCATAGGAAACCCCAATATGCAAATAACACAAATAGATTGGGGTCAAATTAATTTTAGCAAGCATACCTGTATTTTTACTTAGTTGTAATTAAAAGAACCTAAAAATTTTCCTATGGATAATCATAAAAATGGCGACCCAAGCCAATGTCCTTTTTTGAACGGTGCCAACACCACCATCGAACAGACAAGTGTAACTGGTTGGTGGCCCAACACCTTGAACCTCGATATTCTGCACCAACACGATACCAAGACCAATCCGTTGGGTGAAGCTTTTGATTATCACGAAGAACTAAAAAAATTGGATGTTGAAGGGCTTAAAAGCGACCTTCATGAGCTAATGACCGATAGCCAAGATTGGTGGCCAGCCGATTGGGGGCACTACGGAGGGCTGTTCATCAGAATGGCTTGGCATGCTGCCGGATCCTATCGTGTTTCTGATGGTCGTGGTGGCGGCGGTACCGGAAACCAGCGCTTCGCACCCTTGAATTCTTGGCCTGACAATGCAAGTCTAGATAAGGCGAGACGTTTGCTCTGGCCCATTAAGAAGAAGTATGGCAACAAAGTAAGTTGGGCCGACCTTTTGATTTTGGCAGGTAACATTGCCTATGAAAGCATGGGCTTAAAAACGTTTGGCTTTGGATTTGGCCGCGAAGATATTTGGCACCCTGAAAGGGATACCTATTGGGGTTCTGAAAAGGAATGGTTGGCACCCAGTGAAAATCGTTATGAAAATTTAGATGATGCGTCCACCTTGGAAAATCCATTGGCTGCGGTGCACATGGGCTTGATATACGTAAACCCGGAAGGGGTGAATGGGAATCCTGACCCAGCCAAAACAGCCTTGCACATTCGGGAGACTTTTGCTCGAATGGCCATGAATGATGAAGAAACCGTGGCTTTGACTGCTGGCGGTCACACCGTTGGTAAAGCCCATGGTAATGGAGATGCGGGGGCTTTGGGCCCAGAACCCGAAGGTGCCCCAATTGAAGAACAAGGATTTGGATGGACCAGCCCTACCGATGGTAAGGGACGAACAGCTGTTACAAGTGGCCTTGAAGGCGCTTGGACCACCCATCCCACCAAATGGGACAATGGATATTTTGAAATGCTCTTTAATCATGAATGGGAATTAAAGAAAAGTCCGGCTGGGGCGCAGCAATGGCAACCTGTTGCTATTGCAGATGAGGATATGCCCGTTGATGTTGAAGATATGACCACGAAAACGAGTCCTATCATGACTGACGCTGATATGGCTATGCGCGTAGATCCAATCTATAATGAGATTTCAATGCGCTTTAAGAATGATTTCGAAGCGTTTTCAGATGCCTTTGCCCGTGCCTGGTTTAAGTTAACTCACAGAGATATGGGCCCTAAAGTGCGTTATTTTGGTCCTGATGTGCCCAAAGAAGATTTGATTTGGCAAGACCCCGTACCTGTAGGTAATTCGAACTATGATGTGGCGGCGGTTAAAGCCAAGATTGAGGCTACGGACCTTTCGGTTTCAGAATTGGTAGCTACAGCATGGGACAGTGCTCGAACATTTAGAGGTTCAGATATGCGAGGCGGGGCCAACGGTGCCCGTATCAGATTAGCACCTCAAAACACAAGTGAGGCCAATGAGCCTGAACGATTGAACAGGGTACTTGGCGTATTGGAACCGATTGCTGCTGAATTTGGTATCAGTGTCGCTGACGCGATTGTTTTGGCAGGAAATGTTGGTGTTGAAAAGGCTGCAAAGGCCGCTGGCCATGCCATTGAGGTGCCTTTCGCACCTGGTCGTGGCGATGCATCGGCGGAACAGACCGATGCGGCTTCCTTTGAGGTGCTTCTTCCGTTTGCAGACGGGTTTAGAAATTACCAAAAAGAAGAATACGCCTCGACTCCTGAAGAAATGTTATTGGATCGAAGCCAACTATTGGGTCTGACCGCTGTAGAGATGACGGTTTTACTTGGTGGTATGCGTGCCATGGGAACCAACCATGGAGGAACACGCCATGGTGTACTGACCGACAATGTGGGTGCGCTGACCAATGATTTTTTCGTCAACTTGACCGATATGGGCAATGTGTGGAAACCCGTTGATAACGGACTCTATGAAATACGCGATCGTGCGACAGGTGACTTTAAATATTCAGCAACACGTGTAGATTTGGTCTTTGGCTCGAATTCCATCCTACGTTCCTATGCCGAAGTATATGCGCAAGATGATAGCAAAGAAAAATTTGTAAATGATTTTGTGAACGCTTGGGTAAAAGTAATGAACGCGGATCGTTTTGATTTGAACTAATTCTTGCTATGAATTGGAAAATGGGCGTCCGCAAATAGCGGACGCTTTTTTTTTTGCTTATTCTTCTGACCAAATTGCCAATTCGTTACCTGAAGGGTCTAGAAAATGAAACCGTCTCCCTCCTGGAAATGAAAAAATATCAAGGGCAATGGTACCACCTAAGCCGATTACTTTCGCTTTGATCATTTCCAACTGCTCATGGTGCAATACCACAAGTGCACCTTTATAAATAGGTTCTTGAGTAAGTTCAAACCCGCCTTCCAAACCACTATCAGAGAAAGCGGTGTAGGTCGGACCATAGTCGGTAAATGACCACCCAAAGGCTTCGCTGTAAAACGCTTTGGTTTTTTGGAGATCGGTTGATTTGAATTCGATGTAATTTATGGGAACACTCATAATTCTCTTTGAATTTTACAGGGATTGCCAAAGGCCAAAACATTATCAGGAATAGCTTTGGTAACAACACTTCCTGCACCAATGGTCACATTGTTACCAATAGTGACTCCTGGAAAAATCACCGAATTGCCTCCGACCCAGACATTGTCTCCAATGGTCACAGGTTTGCTCGAAGTTAGGTAGCTCGTTCCCCTTGCTGATTCAATGATTCTATCAGAAGCTTTCAAAGGATGTTCAGCCGTGTAAATTTGAACGTGAGGGCCAATTAACCCATTGCGCCCGAGGGTAATTTTGTTGTTATCAATAAAAATGCAATTCGCGTTTATAAAGGTGTTTTCACCAATGCGGATATGTTCGCCGTAATCGCAAAGAAAAGGAACTTCGATCCATACGCCCTCGCCGCAGGCCCCCAACAATGATTGAAGAATGGATTCACGCGCATTAAGTTCACGCGAATCGAGATTGTTGTATTGCCTTAAAAGGGCACGAGCTTTATGGTATTGATGCAGCAGCTCAGGATCCCTTGAGTCATAGTGCTGCCCATCTAACATTTTCTCTTTTTCGGTCACGTTGTTATGGTATAGGGTTCGGATAAAAGTTAACCATAATTATTTCAAGTACCGTACGCAGACAAAATAGTTGCCATCTTTTCCACAACCTCATCCACATTGTCCTTGGTGAAACATAAGGGCGGTTTGCTCTTGATGACGTTATCTGCCGGTCCATCAGTGCTCACCAGAACATACTGTTCGCGAAGTGCGTTTTTAAGATGGTGGGCCAAAGCAGTATCGGGATCCCTTGTTCCCGGTTTTACGATATCTATCCCCAAGAAAAGACCAGAACCGCGTACATCACCAATCACAGGATACCTTGTTTTCAAATCGTTTAAGCAATCTTGGTAGTAGTTCCCTACCTCATGGGCGTTTTTCTGAAGGCCCTCTTTATCAATGACCTCCAAAACCGCCATACCAATGGCACAGGAGACTGGATTGCCGCCGAACGAACTGAAAAACTCAACCCCATCTTCGAATGAGGCAGCTATTTCATCGGTTGTTACCACAGCCCCTATGGGATGCCCGTTGCCCATAGGTTTCCCCAACACCACTATGTCCGGAACAACACCTTGATGCTCAAAACCCCAAAAAACATCACCCAAGCGACCAAATCCCGTTTGTACTTCGTCGCTGATACAAATACCGCCTTGAGCTCTAATTGCTGCATAAATAGGCTTGAGGTAATCCTTTGCCAGCGGAATTTGCCCACCACAACCTACTATGGGTTCTGAAATAAAGGCTGCTATCGATTCTGAATTCTTTTCGATTTTTTGAAGGGCTTCTTGGGCATAAGCTTTCCCTGCCGTACCATCGTCTTGCGTATATTTTCCCCTATAGGTGTCGGGCAACGTTGTTTTGAAGATATGCGGTCGTTGTCCTTGTCCTTTCGGGTTGTTGAACTTATAGTCACTGATATCAATACCGATTTGTGTATTACCGTGATACCCATGTTCCATAACCATAAGGTTTCGCGACTTGGTATGGTTCATGGAGAGTCGTATGGCCAAATCACTTGCCGCGCTGCCTGAATTGACAAAAAACACCTTATTTAAAGAATTTGGGAACTTTGCAAGCAGGCGTTCCGCATAGTCGGGTAAAAGGTCATATAAATACCGGGTATTGGTGTTTAATTGGGTAAGTTGTTTTTGCGCTGCTTCAACCACCATTGGATGTTGGTGCCCTACATGTGGTATGTTGTTATAGGCATCCAGAAAGCTGGCACCCTGGGCATCAAACATATATTGAAAAGCTGCACGATGCATTACAATTGGCCGGTGATAGCTTACGGAAAGAATATTGCTTAGGTACTTTTTTCGACGGCCGAGGGCAGTTTCAAGTGATTCTGTTTTTATGACATCAAAGCCCACTGCGGCTCTAAAAATTTGTTCAGCCCTATTTGGGCCTATACGGAGCCATTTTTCCAATAATGCCCATGCTTTTTGTTCACTTACCGATGCATAGCTATTGTCTGGGTCAGAAACCTTGGCATGAGCCGAATTGCAAACACTGGTGCACAAGCGCATGGCTATCAGCCAATAGAGAATGGAAATTTCCTTCTCTTGAAGGGGTAGTATGGCATGATACGATTGTAACAAGGGTTCGGCAAACGCTAATGGATCCTTAGCGGCATAAAACACATAGGCGGCCGTTATGGCCAGCTCATTGATCAGATGTGTATGACCGCAATCACCAAAATCGATTACGCCCGAGACGGTTTGGTCATTGAGTAAAATATTCCACTCATTAAAGTCACCATGAATACAACTTTTTCGAAGCTCAGGCAACTCTGGTAATACCTGTTGCTCATACTGTTGAATAAAATAATTGACCAGATTTTGCTTTCTTACCGACGGAATATCCTTGATGTATTTTTTGTTGTTGAGAGCGTATTGCAAGTCCCAATTAGATTCTCTGGCCCTAAGAGTCATATGGTCGAAATCAAACAGAGCCCTGCCCAAGGTAGCCACATACGTTCCAAGTGAACTTACCATGGCGTTGGTAAGCGGTACATCTGCCATAAATGTGCCGTCTACAAAAGTCAATAAACGGCAAAGGTTCTCTTGCCCTTCAATGTCAATTATTTTTGCAAAAGAGCCATCGTTGAAAGCAATGGGCTTAGGAATGTCAGCAATTTTCTTGGCATGCAGATGAAGGAGTAGTTGGTTTTCCGCCTCAGAAATTTCGAACAGACGGCGATAGTCAGAATACGTTTTAAAAATGAACCTCCCCTCTTCGGCAGTCACCAAATAGTTTTTATTGGCATATCCATTAAGGATTTTCACCTTACAATTGGATAACCCAAACTCTGATTTTAAAACGGTATTTAGGGTCATCAATAATTTACTTTAGCGCTATTCGACCATGAGACTAATTGCCAAACCACCACCTTCTTTTAAGACAAATGTTTTTGACATTCCACTGTCGATGTCCATATTTTCAATAACCACGGCTTCGGGATTATCGCGATAGTGGGCATCATCTGCATCGCGATATATAAGTGCTTTGTAGGTTTTTCCATCCGCTAGAAAATCAAAGTCTACCGTAATTTCACGAGTGTTTTCATCGGTAATGGCACCTACAAACCAATTGCCGGTCTCACGTTCTTCGCGCGCGATGGTAACAAAATCACCGACCTCACCATGCAAGACCTTACTCTGTTCCCAGTCAACCCCAACATCCTTGATAAATTGGAAAGCTGGCTGCCCTTCATAGTTTTCTGGAAGATCGCAAGCCATTTGTATCGGGCCGTAAATGACCACGTACAAGGCCAATTGTTGCGCCAAGGTAGTATTGATTTGATTGTTGGGTTTTGTAGGCAGGCCAATATCAAATACTCCGGGGGTAAAATCAATGGGCCCTGAGAGCATTCTTGTAAATGCCACTATGGGCAAATGTTCGGGTGGGTTTCCACCATCGGTAGCCCAGGCGTTGAACTCTTGGCCACGTAAGCCTTCACGAGCAATCATATTCGGAAAGGTTCTGCGCAACCCTGTTCCCTTTATGGGTTCGTGCGCATTGATGGCCACTTGATATTCAGCAGCCATTTCAAGCGCCTTTCTGTAATGGTTGACCATCCATTGGCCGTGGTGGTATTCGCCTTTTGGGATGATCTTGCCCACATAGCCCGACTTGACTGAGTGCATCCCATGCTTTTGCATGAGTTCATAGGCAGCCTCCATCTGTTTTTCATAGGTTCGGGGTGCGGCGCTCGTTTCATGGTGCATGATCATTTGCACTCCCTTTTCTTTGGCGTAGGAATTGATTTCGTCGATATCAAAATCTTCATAGGGGGTTACAAAATCAAACACGCCCTCACGGTCTTCAAAACCAATCCAATAGTTCCATCCGGTGTTCCAACCCTCAACCAAAACCCCTCCAAAACCATTGGCAGCGGCAAAATCTATATACTTTTTGACGTTTTCGGTATTGGCCCCATGTTTGGTGCTGGTTTGCTCCTGTCCAAGGGTTGCGAATGTATTCATGTCTTGTGTTGCCTCAAGATCCCAGGTACTCAAACCTAAATGCATTTCCCACCAAATTCCAACATATTTCATGGGTGTAAACCACGAAACGTCATCCAATTTGCTGGGCTCGTTTAAGTTTTCGATCAGTCGTGATTCAATCAAATCGCCAGCTCGGTCGGCAATTTGAATGGTTCGCCAGGGGCTTTTAGCAGGCAATGCTGTCTTCACCTTGTGCCCTAAACGGTCAGACCCCACCAATTCACTGGTCAGTTTTAAGGTTTCATTATCCACTTTTAAGGTCATGCCGGCATAATCTGTTAGATCGGCTTCATGAAAGGTCAAATGCAGACCTTCATCAGACCGCATGGTCACCGGAGTGTTGACTGCATTCTCGGGGATATAGGTGGCTGCCAAGTTAGGGTGATCCCGCATCGCAATGGCATCAATCTCAGAAACTTTGGTGGTTTGGTACAATTGTTCGTAAATATCCCAGTCTCCCGGTATCCAAAAGGTAGTATGGTCACCCGTCAATTGAAACTCAGTATGTTCATCTATAATGGTAATGCTGTCACGACCAGCCTGTTCCGGAAATTCATAACGAAATGCCACACCATCGTCATAGGCCTTGAAATGGATGTTCAATTTTCGGTTGGGCGCTTCGATCTCTTCCAATTCAACTCGCAAACTATTGTAGTGATTGCGAACCGTGCGCTGTTCACCCCAAGGCATTTCCCAAGTTTCATCTTGGGTGTTGAGCGTTGTTTTTATTAACTGTAATCCTCCTCGTAAAGGATGATGGTCTTTAAAATCAAAGCCCATGCTTGAGGTATCGATCACCATGTTGTTGTTATGGGCAACCGTATAGTTTGGCGTGCCGTCTGAACTCAAATAAAATTGGATGCTATTGTTTCCACTGGGCGAAGAAACCGAAGTTTCCCAGTTATTTGTATTGCACGATTGCAGGCAAAGTAGAATTGCCGCAAAAAAGAAATAGGGTACATTTTTCATCGCAAACAGGTATTTAGGTCATCGTTTCTGATGGCCTAAAATAATGGATTCAGCTGGGTTTGTCAATTTAATTTCTGAATTGGTATTGGAGCTGTAAACCGGTAAAAAAGTTTATGCCATTACCCGGATAAAAAAAGCGTGGTTGTGCACCGCCAAAACCAACTGCATTGACCAAAACCGATTGCGCATAATTGGTATCGAACACATTGTTGATGCCTGCATTCAATCCTATGGAGAAGTGGTCTCCTATTTGGGTTCGGTAACGGGCTTGAACATTAAACACCGAAAAGGAACTGCTAAAGCGTGTATTCTGGTCGGTAAGGGGTATTTCATCAACAAACTGATGGGTGAGGTAAAAAACAAACCCTTTGTAATTCCGTATGGTAAGACCTGAATTCACCCGGTGCCTTGGCACCCCAGCCAAATCATTTCCTGAGAAGTCATTATCGCCATCCACAAAATCAACAAAGGTGTGGTTGCTGTAACTATAGCTCAACCGAGGTATCATTGTCCACTGTTCTGCAAATCGCCATCGATAATTGATATCGAGCTCTAGACCCTGATGGCGCGTTTCCCCGGCATTTCTTCCAATAAACAAATCTTCTTCCAAACGTTCTGCTACCAACAAATCTGTAATGTTCATTTGGTAGAGTGAAACCCCTAGGCCCAGGCTGTTCTCAAATAGGGTCAATCTTGTGCCCAACTCATAGTTCCATCCCTTTTCTTGATTTATATCAGGATTGATTACTCCGTCGGGGGTCAGGGTTTCTTCTAGACCCGGATTCGAAAATCCACGACTGGCATTTGCAAATAGTCTTCCATTTTTAATCCGGTATTGCAATCCAAAACTAGGCAGCAATATGGGATCAAACCTTCTTTGCGCAGAGGTGTTTTCAGGACCGGAATTGAACAAATCACGAAAATCGAATCGGGTCTGGTTTAGGTTGAGACCTAACTGTCCTTCCAGTTTTGGTGCGAGGGGTAGGGTGTAGGTGCCAAATAGGTTCAATTGAGAACGAAACTCCTTATTGTCGCTCAATTGATTGCCCTGCAAACTGCCGTTTCCGTTATTGTCCCTAAATTCATTTACAAAAGTCTGCCAATTGTATTCGTCTTTATACAGTTCGGCCCCAATAGAAAAATTCCCTTGAAACAGAGCCCCTTTGGTTTCAGAGCGAAAGCCGAAACCATGGGTAAACTCATCCAATATGTTGAAGGGTCGTGGTTCATAGTGGTCTAAATACGTATAAAAAACGCTGTTTGTGGTACTTAGATTTCCCTTAAATTGGTGGTTGTGGGCGATACCGGTAAGGGTATAATTATTGTCTTCAAATCCCCTGGCGGCAAGCCAATTCGTAGCAGCTCGTCTGGGGTCTTCCCGAAAATCTGTTTGGTTTAATGTACTGGGTATACCGGCTTGGTAATCAATATGGTTTACGAGAAAATCTAGTTTGTCCTTTGTGCCCAAGCGAACCGATGAAGTCAGTAAAAAACCATCCCGTTCAAAGCCATTGTTTTGTCTGAAGCCATCTGTTTGTAGATGGTTGTAATTAAGGTTGAGGTTGAAGTTTTTTTCAGAATGGCGAAAGGCCAAATTGTTCTTCGCCATTTGAAATGAGCCCATGGTAAAACTATTCTTGAGAAGTGTTTTGCCAACTTGTGGGGGTTTCGTATTCAATACAATGGCCCCACCCAGATTGGCACCAAGCCCACTACCTTTAGGACCTTTGACGACCTCAATGCGACCCATATTTTCAAAATCATAGGCTTCAATGGTTGAGACCCCGGTTCCGTTGGTCACGGGTATGCCATTGAAATATAGGCGTAGCTTATCGGTTCCAAACGGGGTTCTGGCACCCACACCCCTAATGGTGATTCGATTGGTATTTAAGGCCCCAGAAAGTACATAAAGACCTGAAATTTGATTAAGGCCCGATGCGAAGTCAATAGGGCTGAACTGTTCGAGTTCGGCAATCCCCAAACTTGAGGTTTCGGTAATGCCAATAGCCTTTTTTTTAAGAAATCCTTCTAATAAAATGACTTCATCAAGATTTGTGATGCTGTCATTTTGTGATTGACCGATCATCAGAACGGGCGCCAAGAAAAGAAGTAACAAATACCTTTGGGACAAAATATGCATGGATTTAAAAATAGCTATTTTTAGGACAAAGTTAAGCGGATGAAAATAGTTTCCTATAATGTCAATGGTATTCGTGCGGCATTAAATAAAGGTTTTATTGAATGGTTAAAATCGGTAGGTCCTGATGTGGTTTGTCTTCAAGAGACCAAAGCGTTAAAGGAACAGGTAGATGTTTCTTTGTTTGAAGCAGCGGGATATACCCACCATTATTGGTTCAGTGCCCAAAAAAAGGGCTATAGTGGCGTTGCCGTTTTATGCAAAAAAGAACCGGACCATATTGAGTATGGTACGGGCATTGACTATATGGACTTTGAGGGAAGAAACCTACGTGTCGATTTTGGGGATATTTCCGTAATGAGTATGTATTTGCCATCAGGAACCAATATGGATCGATTGGATTTCAAACTTACCTATATGGCAGATTTTCAAAAGTATGCTGACACCTTGCGCAAAGAACGCCCTAATTTAATTGTTTGCGGCGATTACAATATTTGCCATGAAGCCATAGATATTCATGACCCTGTTCGCAATAAAAATGTATCAGGATTTTTACCTGTGGAACGGGAATGGATCGGCAACTTTATTCAAAGTGGCTTTATTGATAGTTTTCGACATTTTAACAAAGAACCCCATAACTATACCTGGTGGAGTTATCGCGCCAATTCGCGAGCCAATAATAAGGGCTGGCGGTTAGATTATGGTATGGTGAACGATTCCTTAAAGGACCGGCTCAAACGTTCTGTTATTCTTTCAGAAGCCAAACACAGCGATCATTGTCCGATTCTGTTGGAAATAGATTCATAAGCTTTAATGGATTGGACAGCCCTTTTGATTGTGTATTTTTGTTGCGAAATTCCAAGCTATGAAATACACTTTTATTCCGCATACCAAATTACGGGTCAGTAAAATTTGTTTGGGCACGATGACCTGGGGTCGTCAAAACTCAGAGGACGAAGGCCATGAACAAATGGATTACGCCGTCGAACAAGGCATCAATTTTTTTGATACCGCGGAAATGTATCCCATACCTGCCAAAAAGGAACTATATGCCGTAACCGAAGAGATCATTGGCAGATGGTTCAAAAAAACTGGCAAACGAGAAGAAATCGTACTGGCAAGCAAAATAGCCGGCCCCGCTGAATTCACCAAGCATATTCGTACTTCAGGATTTGGTAAGGATGCTTTGATTTCTGCTGTCGAAGGAAGTCTTCAACGACTGCAAACCGACTATTTAGATCTCTACCAATTGCATTGGCCTGAACGCCAGACCAACTTTTTTGGGCAACGGGGCTATAATTCAGACAGACCGGATTTTTGGGAAGATAACATCCATCAGGTATTGGAGACCCTGGGAGACTTGGTGAAAGCGGGAAAAATTAGGCATGTAGGGCTTTCCAACGAAACGCCATGGGGTACCATGCGGTATTTGGAGGAAGGAAAAGTGCACGAGAAACTGCCCAGAATGGTGACCATACAAAACCCATATAGTTTGCTCAATCGGTTGTTTGAGGTAGGCCTTTCGGAGATTTCAATGCGCGAAAAAATAGGATTATTGGCCTATTCACCATTGGGGTTTGGTGTGCTTAGCGGTAAATACCTGGGTGATGTGCCACCCAGAAAAGCCAGGGTTACCTTATTCCCGAATTACAATCGATACAGTGGGGAGACAGCGGTCGCTGCAACAAGAAAATACCAAGATCTAGCAGAGGAGCATGGTTTGTCATTGACCCAAATGTCTTTGGCCTTCGTGAATACCCGATCATTTGTAACGAGTAATATTATTGGAGCCACAACGATGGCGCAACTCAAGGAAAATATTGCAAGTATCGATGTCGATTTAAGCAGTGAAATTTTGAAGGGAATAGAATTGATCCATTCTGAAATTCCGAATCCTGCACCTTAATTTTTAGGCAAAGCATAGGCCCGGTATTCATCCCCTGATTTAGTGCCCATTTTTCCACCACCACAGGCAATGACCAAATATTGTTGGCCATTTACCTCATAGGTTGCCGGTGTGGCATACCCCCCAGCCGGTAATTGGTCTTCCCAAAGTTGTTTACCTGTTTTCAATTCAAAGGCTCGAATCTTTTCGTCATTGGTTGCCGCGATAAACAAGACTCCACCAGCTGTGATTACGGGGCCACCATAATTTTCGGTGCCAGATACGGGAATTTCCGGGTCGTTCAATTTCTCTTCATGGCCCAAGGGGACTTTCCATACGTATTCACCAGAATTTAAATCAATGGCATTAAGGGTACCCCATGGTGGTTTTACCACTGGAAACCCACGGTCATCTTTAAATCGCCCAAATCCGGCGACCGCATAAGGCACTTTAATGGTTGATTTTTCAGCACGATGGTCTATTTCTAACTCCATACCTGCGATGTAATGCGATATGGCGTTAATCACGGTTTCGGAAAGGTTGGGCATCCCCGGCATGGCTCCCTTTCCGTTTTTTATGATTGAGGCAATCGAGTCCAGTCCTATTCGATTTTTGACGGTTTGCAATTCCGGAATGCCGGCCAAACCTTGTAATTCTCCTCCATGGCAACGGGCGCATTGAATTTGTGTCAAAGCTTCGCCGGGGTGCGAATTCGCTTCCACACTCCCATTCACTTCCTTCATCCTTACAATCCAGGCCATTTCATTAGAGTTGACATACATAACACCATTGGTAGGATCAAGAGCCGCACCACCCCATTCGGCTCCACCGTCTGCTCCTGGATACAGAATAGTACCGGTGGTATCGATGGGCACAAACTGTCCTTCAGAGGTAACACTTTGTAATTTTTCCAATACAGTTGGGGGGTCAATATTTTGGTCTTTGTCTACAAAATCATCGACAAAGGCAGGCCTATTGGGGTCGTATAAATCGTTTTCAGTTAATTGTTGTCGTGCAAAGGGCAAGGGTTTTGTAGGTAATGGTTGGGTAGGGTGCGCCAGTTCTCCGGTCAAGGAAGAAGCGGGATATGATTTGTTTTCGATGGGGAACAAGGGCGCGCCGGTAACGCGATTAAAAACAAAGACGTGACCACTCTTTGTTACTTGGGCCACTGCCGGTATTTTTTCACCGTCCCTTTTCATCTCAAAAAGGTTGGGAGGAGCGGGTAAATCCCTATCCCACATGTCATGCTTGACAAATTGAAAATGCCACAAACGCTCTCCAGTTCTAGCATCTAACGCCAACAAAGAATTTGCAAATAAGTTTTCGCCATGGCGATCTCCGCCATACCAATCAAACGCCGCCGAACCGGTAGGGAAATAAACAATGCCACGTTCCAGATCAACGGCATTGCCTGACCAACTATTTGCACCCCCCACAGTTTTATATGCTTCTTTGGGCCAGGTATCATAGCCAAATTCTCCCGGTTGCGGAATGGTATGAAAAATCCATTCGATTGCTCCCGTAATCACATTATAGGCCCGAATGTGTCCAGGTGATGAGCCAGGTCCTTCACCAACCCGCGTGCCCATAATTATTGTGTTTTCGAAAATTGCACCTGGGGTATTGGCATAAACGGCCATTTTTTCTTTGTCCCTTCCTAGACCATCACGTAAATCAACACTGCCATTTTCACCAAAATCCACAATGGCCTTTCCTGTTTTTGCAGAAACCGCATACAACCGAAATCCCGAAGCAAAGAACAGCCGACTATCTTCTTCCGATGTATTGGATTCCCAATAACTCAGTCCCCTATTTAGGCCCAAACCAGTATTGTCTTTGTCACTAGGGACATACTTCCAAAGCTCTTTGCCCGTTTCGGCATTCAGTGCAAAAAGTTCAATTGCCGGGTTTACACCATATAAGGTTCCGGCAACAATAAGAGGGTTGGTTTGAATTTGCGTGGTTCTACCCGTTTCAAGCCCACCACTGTTGTAGGTCCAAGCAAGTTGTAGCTTACCAACGTTTGAGGTGTCAATTTTTGAAAGGGTAGAATAATGTGATCTTTCTGGATCTCCCAGATAATGTTGCCATGTTGTAAGCGAATTCGTTGTGTTCTTTTCATCAGAACAGGAAATGAGTAGGAGGGTAACAAGGAAGGTTGAAATAGTGGTTTTCATGGCGGCGGTTTTCCTAAAAATAGGGAAAATTTTAGCCAAATAACTCGCTGACCACATCTTCAATTTTAGAAACCAATTTGACCTCAACTTTGGTGTTCTTTAGTCCAATTTTATTTGACTTGGATACATATATGGTCGAAAAGCCCAATTTCTCAGCTTCTAAAACGCGTTGATCTATGCGTTGCACAGGGCGTATTTCTCCAGCCAACCCAACTTCTGCCGCAAAACAAACCCCTGACGCTATGGGGATATCGGCATTGCTAGACAGAATGGCCGCCATCACAGCTAAATCTATGGCGGGGTCATCAACGGAAATGCCACCAGTTATATTTAGGAACACATCTTTGGCAGCCAATTTGAAACCTGCCCTTTTCTCTAAAACCGCTAAAAGCATGTTTAATCGTTTGGCATTGAATCCGGTGGCGGAGCGTTGCGGTGTACCATATACGGCGGTACTGACCAACGCCTGAATTTCTATCAATAAAGGGCGCATACCTTCAACCGTAGCGGCGATGGCCGTACCACTTAAATCTTCGTCATTTTTTGACAGCAAGACTTCAGATGGGTTGTTGACCTCGCGCAAACCATTTCCCTGCATTTCATAGATGCCCAATTCAGCTGTTGAACCAAATCTATTTTTAAGCGCGCGTAAAATGCGATATACATAATTGCGATCGCCTTCAAATTGAAGCACGGTGTCGACCATATGTTCGAGTATTTTTGGTCCGGCGATAGTACCATCTTTTGTGATGTGGCCAACAAGTATCACCGGGGTATTGCTCTCTTTGGCAAATTTGATAAGTTCAGCCGTACACTCCCTGATTTGTGAAATGCTCCCGGCCGCAGACTCAATGTAATCGGAATGTAGGGTTTGAATCGAATCGATAACGACCAAATTAGGTTCGACAGTGGCAATTTGTTGAAAGATGTTTTGGGTTTTCGTCTCGGTAAGTATGTAGCAATGTTCCGAGTTGGGTTCTATTCTATCGGCGCGCATCTTGATTTGTCGTGCACTTTCTTCCCCAGAAACGTAAAGGGTTTTGATGGAAAGCTTTAAGGCTATTTGTAGAAGTAAGGTGCTTTTTCCTATACCGGGCTCACCCCCTAAAAGCGTAAGCGAACCGGGCACCAATCCACCACCTAAAACCCTATTGAATTCTTGGTCCAAAAGATTGATGCGGGTTTCCGACTCATTGCTAATTTTTTGTATCGGAAGTGGTTTCGCAATTTTCTGATGCCTGTTTTGGGCAGTTTTCCATGAAGGCTTTTCATCTTTTTGAACAACTTCCTCGACTACGGTATTCCATTGCTTGCAGGAGGTACATTGCCCGATCCATTTGGCATATTGTGCACCACAATTTTGGCAGAAAAAAGTTGTTTTGGTCTTAGCCATTGGGCTAAGATAACCAAAGAATCAATACCCAAAATCGTCTTTGATGGCGTCAATTTTTTCAAGGGCCATATCCTTGGTCAAAAAGTCAATTTCGCTGAGCACAAAAGCTTTTTCAAAAGCCTTCATTGCCTTTTTTGGTTCACCGGCCAGCTCAAGATATTCTCCTTCCAAATAAAAGCCCAACATGGTTTCTGGGAACTGTTTTTTGCTGATATCTGCCAAAGATTTTAAGGATTCGAAATCGTCCTTTTTAAGGCTTGCTGCATAGATGGCCATGATATCATTTAATTCAACAGCTTTTCGTAGCCCCAATTGTTTTTCAATCATGTCATATTTATCCTCAAGATATTTTATGGCTGGCTCTTGTGAGGCCAATATATCTTGCCGGTATTCTTTTGGGGTTATTGGGCGAAACGATTTGAAGACGTTGTCAAAAGCTTTACTGATGCCATATGTGGCAATAGAGATATGATCAGGTTCTGCATATTCGTCAAAGGAGTAATACAAGTTTTCACGTGACAAAGACCCGATGGCATTGTTCATTTGCAAGATTCTTTGGCGACTGTCGGTCTTTTCTTTTTCAAGTACCAAATTGTAAAAAATATCCTGTTTTAGATCTAAAAGACGAGAAGGCACACGACTTTCCATTTCGGTTGCCAAAACAGGCGAAATGCACAAATAGGCATTGAACAATGAATTGTCTTTGAACAAAAAGTAATTCCCGAAATTGGCTGTAATATCATACCCAACAAACATTTTAAAAGGGGCAACACTATAGCTGGTTTCCAAGTAAGGAATCAGTTCGGTGCCTAAAAACTCATAAAATAGTTTTCCTTTTTCGGTGGGGAGACCGGTGGTTTGTTCAAAATCGCAATCTTCCCAGCGCAAATCATTAGCGCTTTGGTGAACACCTACTATTATTGCTTGTGGCATGCGGTCGTTTTCGCTGTAAAATTTCGCATTGGCCACAACGAGGTCAAACAGATAGTCTGCATCCAATACAACAAGTAGGGGGTATTTTTTTTCTTCCGAATAGTCTTCAGGAAAATAATAGGAGACATCTCTTCTTTCCTGTAATTTGAAGGATTCGAATATTTCCTTTTTGACTTGTGCATTACAGATAAAACAAAAAAGAAGGAATACAGGAAGTATAGCTTTGTTCATGGGGTTATGTTTTTGAAAATCAGTCTTGTCGACGTCTGTTCAATAACGGTAACATCACAAAAGATATTGCCCCTAAAACTACGATCATCAGTGTTTGCGCAATCCACATGACCCACCCGAATGCATCTCCCGAATTGGATGAAATGCCATAGAGGGATAAGGCAGCGCCTACAAAAATGGGATAACCTCCTAATCCACCAGGGAATACCATCATCGCAAAAGCTCCTGCAACAAAGGCCACCAACAACTCTGAAATGCCCAATTGTGCAGTTTCGGGTACGGCATATTTAATGGCCCAGAACATTCCCACATAACAAACCCAGATAAAGATGGTATGGAAAATAAAGGGCCAACGGTGTTTCATTTTTAAAATGCTACCCACCCCTTGGAGCATACCCTCAAGAAATAGTTTCAATTTTAATAGGAACCCTGCTTTTGCCCTTTGTATGAACCGCAGTAGAACGATCAGACCAACAACCCCGACAACCAATAAGAGAGCGCTAATGGCAAGATTCATTCCGTATTGTTCTAGGTAACCCAATACGAAATTGGTTTGAAGCACTAAGGCAATTATGATGATAATCAACAACATGACCACATCAATCACCCGCTCTGTAACAATGGTGCCAAACCCTTTTTCAAAAGGAACATCTTCATAAGAAGCCAAGGCGGTGGCCCGCAAAAACTCTCCTGACCTAGGGATGCCCAAATTCGCCAAATATGCGATCATAACCATAAAAAAGTTGTTGGTCACCTTGGGCGAATATCCAAGTGGCTTCAATAAATAGTTCCATCGGATTGCCCTTGAAATGTGACTCAGGACTCCAATTACAATTGAGAGGAATACCCAAAAAAGGTTGGCTTGCGAAATGTTCGCTACAATTTCTGACCTATCCGCTGGGGAAGTTTTATGGTAGATAAATAAAAGAAGAAGAATGCCCAGACTAAAGGGAATGATTATCCTGAGCGCCTTTTTTAGAGATTTTGACAAATTAGTTCAATAAGTTGGTTTCCTCGTTGGGAAAAACTAAAGCAGGGTTGAAGACTTTGGCCTCTTCGATGCCCATCCACGCATAGGCAATTAAAATAAGCACATCCCCCACCGCTACTTTTCTGGCCGCAGCGCCGTTGAGCGTAAGTTCGCCAGAACCTCGAGGCCCTGGTATGGCGTATGTTTCGAGGCGTTCACCATTGTTATTGTTAACAATCTGAACCTTTTCGCCTCTAATTATGTTTGCGGCATCCATCAAATCTTCGTCAATGGTGATACTGCCAATGTAATTAAGGTCGGCTCCTGTTACCTTGACGCGATGGATTTTCGATTTTACCACTTCTATTTTCACGGTGCAAAATTACTTAATTAAGGGCTATATTGTCTATTAAGCGAATGTCGTTGGCATAAACAGCAATAAACGCCCTGTATTTTTGATGTTTTTGTTTTTTGAGCATTGGGGTCAGCGTTTCGACATCGGCTATCTCAAAGTATTCCAATTTGAAAAGCTTGCTTTTATCGAATTGATCTGCAACCCAATCCTTTATATTTTTAGCACTTTTCGTGCCAAATTTGGTTTTGGCAGTTTGGAGCACCTCATATATGAATCCTGCATCATTTCTTACCGATTTTGGCAGTCGTTCGTTCCTAGAACTCATCGCCAGCCCATTTTTTTCGCGGAGTATGGGACAGGGTATGATTTCAACAGGAATGTTCTTCTGATTCACTAAACGTTTGATTATTTGCAGTTGTTGAAAGTCTTTTTCGCCAAAATAGGCCCTATCGGGTTGAACCGCTTTGAACAACAACTCTACAATGGTAGCAACACCATCAAAGTGCCCACTTCTAAAGGTACCTTCCATGACCTTTTCAAGGCCCTCAAAATTGTAAGCCTTTGATTTGATTTCACCTGAATAGATGGCCTCCCTTGAAGGGGCGAATACGATTATGTTTTCAGAAATATCATGCAAGAGGGCAACATCGGCATCAAGATTCCGAGGATATTGATCAAGGTCACTTTCATTATCAAATTGCGTAGGGTTCACAAAAACACTTACCACAACCGTGTTATTTTCGGCAATTGCCTTTTGAACCAAAGAAAGATGACCTTGATGAAGGGCCCCCATGGTAGGAACCAGACCAATGGTCAGATCCTTGGATTTTTTTTCTTGAAGAAGGGAATTAAGTTCTTTTTTATGTCGAAATACTGGCATTTAGGGCAATAAAAGCGTGCAAAAATACTATAAATACTGCTAATCCTCATAATTTTTGTACTTTTGCAGCTACGTTTTTCAGAGCAAGCAAAAGAATGCATTTATGAATGGAAAAAGGATATTGTTCGTATCTTCTGAATTAGTGCCCTACCTACCCGAGAACCCAGTCTCTTTAATGTCTTACGAAGCTCCCCGAATGGTGAACAGCAATGGGGGTCAAATTCGAATTTTCATGCCTAGATATGGAAACATTAACGAGCGTAGGCATCAGTTGCACGAGGTGATTCGCCTATCGGGGATGAATCTTGTAATTAATGATATGGATATGCCATTGATCATTAAGGTGGCCTCAATACCAAGAGAGCGTATACAGGTTTACTTTATTGACAATGACGAATACTTCAAACGGAAAGGAACATTTAACGATAAAGAGGGAAATCTTTTCCCTGATAATGATGAGCGTGCCATCTTTTTTGCCAAAGGGGTGGTCGAGACGGTCAAGAAATTAAATTGGACTCCTGATATCATCCATGTACACGGATGGATGGCATCCCTATTGCCATTATATCTTAGAAAGTATTACGCAGACGAACCTCTTTTTGCCGACAGTAAAATAGTTACCTCTGTCTACGGTAAAGGTTTTGACGGCGAATTGGATAAAAAAATGGTCGATAAGATTGTTTTTGATGGAATTGAAGAACAACAGGTCGAGGCCCTTGCTACCCCCGACTATAATAATTTGTTAAAAGTCGCAGTAGATCATTCCGATGCCATTATTTTAGCCTCCGAAGAGATTTCTGAAGAATTGCAAAAGCATATTGAAAGCCTTTCGAAACCGGTTTTACCCTATGTAACTCTGCAAGAAACAGAAGAGGCCTACTCAAATTTCTATAAAACGGAAGTTCTAACATAATTTTCATGAATTTTCTAAAAAGAATGTTGATTTCGGCTTTTGCCGGAATACTGGTACTGTTACCAATTTCATGCGAAGAGGAATTGCAAACGTTGGGAGAGGGTGTGATTGGTGAAGAACCCTTTAGCACAGGCACCCAGGTTTTTGATGTTTTTGCTTTCAACAAAGGAATTCAAGCAGTTCAAACCAATAAATTACCCCTATATCAATTAGGTTCTTTTAATGATCCAATTTATGGAAGAACCCAGGCGAGTATTACCACCCAGTTGACCCTATCTCAAGTCAACCCTTCTTTTGGTGATTTTTCGCAGGCAACAGAGGATAATTCAGATAACGACGGCAACAGTTCTACGATTCAGGAGAATGAAACGGTTAAAGAGGTGTTTTTATACCTTCCATTTCAATTGCCTGCCGCTTCAGATGGCGATCTAGATGGCGTTGACGATGCGTTTGATGCTGACCCCGAGGATCCCAATAGTGATTCTGACAACGATGGGGTTAGTGATATTACGGAAAGAAATGATGGTACAGACCCCTTAAACCCTGACACCGATGGCGACGGGATCAATGATGCCGATGATGAAGCTACTCCGGTAAACATATTTCCGAAACGTTTTGAATTGGATAGTATTTATGGAGATATCACAGGTCCTATTCGGTTGAAGGTCGAACGTTCCACCTTCTTTTTACGTGATTTGGATCCAAACGCCAATTTTGAGGAAGCCCAAGAATACTTTTCTACACAGACTTTTTCTCCTGGTTTTGTGTCTGATGTGCTTTTTGAAGGCGACGTTACCATCAATGATGAAGAAATCCTATTTTTTGAGGAAGATGATCCGGACACTGATGATATTGATGAATCTTTGGTCGTTGATGTACGTTTGAATCCGGGCATACGAATTCCACTAGACCCGCAGTTTTTTCAAGAAAATTTATTGGATAAAGAAGGCAGCACTGAGCTTTTAAGTCAGGCAAATTTCGCCAACTTTCTAAGGGGTATTCATATCTCTGCAGAGACCATAGACGAAGAAATTTTGTTCCTATTTAATTTGGCTACCCAGCAAAATGCTGCCAACCCTGCCAATATTACGATTACCTATGAATATGATGATGTAAACACCAATGACACCTCCGATGATGATAGTGATGACACCATTGAGCAGGTCGAGCGTGATTTCACCTTGAGTTTTTTGATTGACAATGGAGGCGTCGTGATAGGAAATGCAGTGAACACCTTAATAAACGAGGATTTTCCACCCAGTGTGGCCGACAATTTGGATACCGGAAGCAATGCATCACGGATATTTTTAAAGGGTGGTTCAGGTGCCTTGGCTGAAATTGCTTTGTTTGACGAAGATGGAGGTCAAGAAATAATCAATCAAATCAAGGCCAATAATTGGATTATAAATGAAGCCAACTTGGTTTTTTATGTTGATAGGGAGAGTCTAGATGCCACAGGTGAGAACGTTATAGAGCCCCCAAGACTTTATCTGTACAACTCAGAAACCAATCAACCAGTATACAATTTGGGTACCGAGATAATCAATAATGCCAACCCTTTTGGTTCTTTTTTAAACTATGATGGGCGATTGCAAACAGAGAATGACCGGGGCGTTAAATATACCATTAGAATAACTGAGCATATCAATGACATCATAGTTAGGGATTCAACCAACGCACGATTGTCCTTAGCTGTTTCTTCTAATATCGGTATCATTGGAAGTGCAGAAGCCATGGGTGATGCCGGTCCTGTTGATGTGCCTGTAATGACCACCATAAATCCCCTGGGCACCATTTTGTTCGGAAGCAATGTTGATGCTGCGAATGAAAACAAAAAACTGCAACTAGAGATTTTCTTTACCGAGACGAACTAGCCATAGGTAGCAACTTGTGGATTTTTTGTGCGATACATCCGAGAATGGCAATTTTATGCACTACAAGGATTAACTTTGTCGTTATTACCCGAAATCAAGAATTTAATAGAATAACATTATGTGTGGAATTGTAGGATACATTGGTCACAGAGATGCCTATCCAATAATCATCAAGGGTCTTGAAAGACTTGAATACCGAGGTTACGACAGTGCCGGGGTGGTCTTGTTTGATGGTGAAGACTCCCATATCGCCAAGACCAAAGGAAAAGTTGAAGACCTTAAGCAAAAATCTGAACTAACCATTCCGCTTCGAGGAAAACTCGGATTAGGGCACACACGATGGGCAACCCATGGTATTCCCAATGATATTAATTCTCACCCCCACTACTCCAATTCAGGAGACTTGGTGATCATTCATAACGGAATTATTGAAAACTACGCTTCGATTAAAAAGGAGCTTATCAAAAGAGGATATAGTTTCGAATCCGATACCGATACAGAGGTATTGATCAACTTGATCGAAGAGGTTAAGAAAAAAGAAGGGGTGAAACTCGGCAAAGCGGTACAGATTGCATTGAACCAGGTAGTTGGTGCTTATGCTATTGCGGTTTTTGATAAAAACAAACCTGACGAAATAGTTGTGGCCCGATTGGGAAGTCCCTTGGCCATAGGTATAGGAGAAAACGAATACTTTATTGCATCAGATGCCTCTCCATTTATAGAGTATACCAATAATGCCATCTATTTGGAGGATGAAGAAATGGCAATCGTCCGCATAGGCAAGGAAATCAAAATGCGAAAAATCAAGGATGACGCCATTGCCTATCCGAATATTTTGGAACTGCAAATGAACCTTGAGGAAATTGAAAAGGGAGGTTACGACCATTTCATGCTGAAAGAGATTTATGAGCAACCGCGTGCTATTCTTGACACCTATAGAGGAAGGCTGAGATCAGATCAAGGGATTATCAAGATGGATGGGATTGACCAAAATCTTGAGAAAATAATGAATGCCAACCGCATTATCATTGTTGCCTGTGGAACTTCATGGCATGCAGGTCTGGTGGCAGAATACATTTTTGAGGACTTGGCACGAATTCCGGTCGAAGTCGAATATGCATCAGAATTTAGATACAGGAATCCTGTCATAACGGATAAGGACGTATTAATAGCAATTTCCCAGTCTGGGGAAACTGCCGACACCTTGGCCGCAATAAAATTGGCCAAGGAAAGAGGTGCTTTTGTATTTGGAGTTTGCAATGTCGTTGGTTCTTCCATAGCACGTGAAACCCATGCTGGTGCCTATACGCATGCTGGTCCAGAAATTGGGGTGGCTTCCACTAAGGCGTTTACCACACAGATCACCGTACTTACTTTGATTGCCTTAAAATTGGCCAAGGAAAAAGGGATGCTTTCCAAATCAAAATTTCATGAGTACTTGACTGAACTGGAAGGAGTTCCTGCCAAAGTTGAGAAAAGCTTGGAATCAAATGAATTGGTAGAGCAGATTGCTGAGGTGTACAAAGATGCCGAAAACTGTCTTTATTTAGGACGGGGGTATAATTTTCCTGTTGCACTTGAAGGTGCCCTAAAACTAAAAGAAATCAGCTACATTCATGCCGAGGGTTACCCGGCGGCAGAGATGAAACACGGTCCTATTGCACTTATTGATGAGCAAATGCCGGTGGTGGTAATCGCAACACGAAAAGGTCATTATGAAAAAGTGGTCAGCAACATCCAAGAAATAAAGTCAAGAAGCGGTAAGATTATTGCCGTTGTTACCGAAGGCGACAAAACGGTTAAGGAACTTGCCGATCATGTCGTTGAGGTGCCAGAGATATCTGAAAGTTTGACACCTTTGCTAACAACCATACCCTTGCAGCTATTATCGTATCACATAGCCGTTATGCGGGGATGTAACGTGGATCAACCTCGAAACCTAGCGAAATCGGTTACTGTAGAGTAACAAGGTTTACCAACAAAATTGTAAAAAGCCGCTTTTTAGAGCGGCTTTTTTATTAATTTAATACACGATAGAACAAAATATTGAGAAAAAAATACTATGCATGCATAATTTTTTTTGTTTTACTCTTTTTGAAAGTGAAAAAAAATGTATATTCCGCACCAGTATTCAATACTTGCTTAAAACTAACTTAACACAAATACAAAAACGATGAGAAGAGTAATAAGTGTCTTTTTCATGCTGTTTGCCATTTTTACCTATGGTCAAACAACAATTACGGGTACTGTAGTTGACGAAAATGGAAATCCTGTTCCAAACGCAAATGTTGTGGTCGTAGGTAAAGCGGAAGGTGCAGTTGCAGACTTTGACGGTAACTTTACCTTGGAAACTACCGAAACCCCACCTTTTCAGATACGTGTAACCAGCCTGGGTTATACAGAAACTACGGTGGAGGTAACCAGCAACAATCAAACCCTTTCAATAGTTTTGAATGAATCCTCTACCTTATTGGATGAGATTGTGATTTCTGCTTCGCGTACCCCGGAACGAATTTTCGAATCTCCGGTATCTGTTGAACGATTTGGAATACGCGATATTCAAAACACCACTGCAGAATCGTTTTACGGTGGTTTGCAAAATTTAAAGGGTGTTGATATCAATACCAACAGTTTGACGTTTCAATCGATCAATACTAGAGGTTTTGCCACCTTTGCCAATGTTAGATTTATGCAGTTGGTCGACGGTATGGACAATACTGCTCCTGGTCTCAACTTCGTCTTGGGTAACCTTGTTGGTATGAATGAGTTGGATGTTCAGAGTGTTGAAATCTTACCTGGTGCTTCTTCTGCATTGTATGGTGCCGGTGCCTTTAACGGTATTTTATTTATGCGGAGTAAGAATCCTTTCGACTTTCAAGGAATCAGTGCATACGGAAAAACAGGGATAACCTCTCAAGAAACAGCAGGGGATAATCAATATTATGATTTTGGTATTCGCGCAGCCCATGCTTTTAGCGATAAGTTCGCCATGAAAGCAAGCTTTTCATTCCTACAGGGTGAAGATTGGCATGCGAACCGTACCGATGATGTAAATAACCCAGGTGCAGACCGGACCAACCCTGGTTACAATGGGTTGAATGTATATGGTGATGAGGTAGGTATAACTTTGAATTTTGACCAACTTTCACCTGTTCCAGTTGCCCCGGGCACCTTTGGGTCTGCCTTTGTAACAAGAACGGGTTATGAAGAGTCTGTTTTGGCCAACTATAATGCACAAAGCGTTAAGGCCGATTGGGCGTTACACTACCGACCTTTTGCAAATGACTTGGAGTTGATATATAATGGTCGAATAGGTCGAGGTACAACCATCTATCAAGGAGCCAACAGATATGCTGTGACCGGATTTAAAATGCAACAGCATAAATTGGAATTGAAAAATGACAACTTTTTCCTAAGAGGATATATTGTTTCAGAAAATTCCGGGGATGCCTATGATACCCGCTTTGCGGCTATTAATGTGAACAGAAGTTGGAAATCTGATGCGCAATGGTTTGGCGACTATGCAGCAACATACCTTGGCGCAAGACTTGGGGTCGGAACAGGTGTTTTAGCTACTGATGAGCAGGCACATGCTGCGGCGAGAGCAGCAGCTGATACCGGAAGGCTAATTCCAGGTACACCACAATTTGAGAGTGCTTTTAATCGTGTTATTTCTGATGGTGATTTGACCACGGGTGCCAAGTTTATCGATAACACCAAATTCAGACACGTCAACGGAAATTACAATTTGGCGCATTTGATTGATGATTGGGCCGATATTCAAATTGGGGGTTCTTATAGACAATATGAATTGAATTCCAATGGTACCATATTTACCGATTTTGACGGACCTATTAAATATGATGAATACGGTGGGTATGCCCAACTTCAAAAGAAATTATTGGACGACCGCTTAAAACTTACCTTGTCAGGACGTTATGATAAAAATGAGTTTTTAGATGGATTCGTTTCCCCAAGAGCAGCTCTAGGTATCACATTGGGCGAGAACAGAAACCACAATTTGAGATTTTCAATTCAGCAAGGTTTTAGAAACCCGACCACACAAGACTTTTTCATAGGTCTAAACGTTGGAAATGCTGTTTTGGTGGGTTCCGCTCCAACAAACTTGGATCGTGATGTGAGAACCTTTGATATCAGTGCGGCGGGTCAAGCAGTTGTTGGCTCAAGCACAGCACAAGTCGTAGGACGACAAGCCTATGAGAATGCGTTCTTGTTGAGTTCGGTTAATGCTGGGGCACCACAAGGTGTGGTTACGCCATTAATTAAGCCTGAAGAAATTACAGCCTATGAAGTCGGTTATCGAGCTCAGCTTGGTAAAGTATCCATAGACTTGAACGGGTATTACAATCAATACAATGATTTTATAGCCTTGCGAACAGTGCTAGTTCCATTTTATGGGCAAGTAGGGGATAATGCCCTTTCCCTATTGGCACTTCAAAATGGAGATTTCTTCCCGTATCAGGTGTACACCAATTCAGAAGAAAATGTAAATTCTTATGGAGGTAATATTGGTGTTGAAACCAAAATATTTGGAAACTTTGATTTGGGGGCTAATTATTCATACAATAAGCTAGACGTTAATGAATCGGCTATCGCAGCTTCTAACCTACGTCTCAATTTTAACACGCCCGAACATAAGGTGAAGGTTTCCTTTGGGAACACAGAGTTGTTTAAGAACTTTGGTTTTGGCCTAAATTGGAGATGGAGTGATGAGTATTTCTGGGAAGCATCTTTTGGAGATGGTACTATCGAATCGTTCAGCGTTTTGGATGCCCAATTCAACTACTCGGTACCGAGTATCAAATCGGTATTTAAAGCGGGTGGCTCCAACATTTTGGGAGACGAGTATGTGACTGCATTTGGTACGGGTAATATTGGATCCATTTATTATGTGAGTTGGACAATCAATCCGTAAAAAATCAGATATAACAATAAGGAAAAAGGTGTCGTCAACGACACCTTTTTTTATGCCTAAAAAAAGAGGTTTGGAAGTTTCTTTTAACGAAGGGAAAACCATATCTTTGCGCCCGAAAATTAATAGCTTATTTCCTACGATGAAATAGGTTTGAATTGAAATAAAAGAACAATGCCAAAAGTTACAGGAAAAGTCGCCCAAATTATCGGACCGGTTATAGATGTTGAATTTGAGTCAGGGACCGAAATCCCAAAGATTTATGATTCGTTGGAGATAGCCAAGGAAGATGGTTCGAAACTGGTTTTGGAGGTACAATCCCATATCGGAGAAAACACCGTAAGAACCATTTCGATGGATTCAACAGACGGATTGAACCGTGGAGTAGAAGTAGTTGCCACTGGCAACGCCATTCAAATGCCGATTGGTGAAGAAGTATACGGTCGACTTTTTAATGTAATTGGTGATGCCATTGACGGAATGGAAAACCTTCCCAAAGAAGGTAAAAACGGACTACCGATTCACCGTGAGGCACCTAAATTTGAAGACTTATCTACCTCGACAGAGGTTTTGTTTACCGGGATTAAGGTAATTGACCTTATCGAACCCTATGCCAAAGGAGGAAAAATTGGATTGTTTGGTGGGGCTGGTGTAGGTAAAACCGTATTGATCCAAGAACTTATCAATAATATTGCCAAGGGTCACGGTGGTCTTTCAGTATTCGCAGGAGTTGGAGAACGTACTAGAGAAGGAAATGACTTGCTTCGTGAGATGTTGGAATCAGGTATTATTAAGTATGGTGACGACTTCTTGCACTCAATGGAAGAAGGAGGTTGGGATCTTTCAAAGGTTGACAAAAAGGCAATGAAAGAATCAAAGGCGACTTTTGTCTTCGGACAGATGAACGAGCCTCCTGGTGCGCGTGCCCGTGTTGCACTTTCTGGATTGACCATAGCAGAATATTTCCGTGATGGTGCTGGCGACGGACAAGGAAAAGACGTGCTGTTCTTCGTGGATAATATCTTCCGATTTACCCAAGCAGGTTCTGAAGTTTCTGCACTTCTTGGACGTATGCCATCGGCAGTGGGATATCAGCCCACTTTGGCTACTGAGATGGGTGCGATGCAGGAAAGAATTACCTCGACAAAGAGAGGATCCATTACTTCGGTTCAGGCGGTATACGTACCAGCGGATGACTTGACGGATCCTGCACCTGCTACAACCTTTGCCCACTTGGATGCTACTACGGTACTGTCGCGTAAGATTGCCGAGTTGGGTATCTATCCTGCGGTTGATCCCTTAGATTCAACTTCAAGAATTTTGACCCCTGAAATTTTGGGTGATGAACATTATGGTTGTGCCCAACGCGTAAAAGAGCTTTTGCAGCGTTATAAAGAGCTACAAGACATTATCGCAATTTTGGGTATGGAAGAATTGTCTGAAGAAGATAAATTAGCTGTAGGCCGTGCAAGACGTGTGCAACGTTTCTTGTCACAACCTTTCCATGTAGCGGAACAGTTTACAGGTATCCCAGGTGTTCTTGTTGATATAAAAGATACCATCAAAGGGTTTAACATGATTATGGATGGTGAGTTAGATCACCTACCTGAATCTGCCTTTAACCTCAAGGGTACTATTGAAGATGCCATCGAAGCTGGAGAAAAAATGCTTGCTGAAGCTTAAGACCTATGTATTTAGAAATTGTATCTCCAGAAGCGACCTTATTTGCCGGTGAAGTGACCTCGGTTACGGTTCCTGGCATAAATGGTGAGTTTCAAATGTTGCAAAATCACGCACCTGTAGTTTCGTTACTGCAAGAAGGTGAGGTAAAAGTGCAGGGAAATATTGAAATAGAGGAAGAATTCGAAAAGAAATTCTCTAAAGGTGCCAATGGGGAAACCATATTGGCCATCACCAGTGGTACGGTAGAAATGAATGATAACAAAGTAATTGTGCTGGCAGATTAATTGCAGGCCTACAATAATCTTAAAAAAGCCACTTCAAATTGAAGTGGCTTTTTTGTTAATTTGAATAATGGAGGGTTACATCATAAGGGAGGGCAATCGACCTTGGTGGCAAAGACTAATTGCTGCTTTGCTCTATACCGTTACTTTCGTTCTGCTATTGCTGTTCTTTACCAACTTTCAATTTACATTAGATACCAAGATGCTCAAAGGAAGTTTCGGATTGTTGGAAATTTCCATTTTTACTTTTTTTAATGCCTTGGCATTTTCAGTGGTACGCGATTTTGTTTTCGATATTGAAAACGGAAGATTCAAGATATTATATTGCGTTGGTCCCATCGAGCTTGGTAGTTGGCGAAAACTTCCAGAAATAGAATATGTTTCCGTTTTTAAACAGCTGCTTGCAGATGGCAATTATGTTTATGAAACGAACCTATGGTACCAAGGAAATAGGCATATGGAAATCTACGAAAACTTAGATAAGGCAATGGCATTCGAAATGGGAAGGGAAATAGCCAAAATCTTGAATGTCTCCCTCTTGGATGCTACCGTGCCGAACAATTATGTTTGGGTAGATGTAGACTTTCAAAAATGAATGTACGCTTCATACGCCAATTAATCGCCAGGTTGATATTCCAATACAATTAAAGACCATTCCTTACCATCAGCGGCATAGCGTTTAAGTTCTTTAAAACCTAGGGCCGCATGGGCGCGCATTGAACGTGTGTTTTTGGTATCCACTTCTGTAATTATACGCGAAAAATGGGGACTTAAAAACTGTTGCATGTTGCGATAAAGCCCCCTAAAAACGCCTTGGCCTCGAAAGGCCTTAGCAACACATATTTGACCCATAATAATATAATCTGCTGATGTTAAAATGACGGTATTTATTTCTGTAAACATGGGTTTGAGCACTTCTATTTCTGTAGCAAATTTAGGATGCATTGAAAGGGCATAACCAACCACTCTTTCCTCGGCGATTGCGAGGGTGTGCGGACAGGCATCATTCATCTTTTTTAGCAAATCAAAATCATGTTCAACAGTCAAAAAGCCTTCTTCTTCGATTTCAGTTTCAGTAAGGTTTTTTGGTAAATTGAGTTGTTGTAGCGCCAAAATTTCATGAACTTCCTTTTCTGTTTTTGCTTGTTTATAAGCAATCATAAACATCCATTTCAATAAAGATAGTACATTTGAAAATGTCCAATTTTCCAAAAAAGTTAGCGCAAAAAATAGCTGGTAGGAAGGCTGAAAATGCCTTTAGAAAATTAGATGGTCCGCGAAATTTAATTGATTTTTCATCCAATGATTATTTGGGCTTTGCAACCAGTTCTAAGTTGGATGAATATGCCCAAGGATTTTTGAAAACAGGTAAGGGCAATATGAAGTGTGGCGCCACGGGTTCACGTTTGTTGACCGGCAACCATGAACTTTATGCGAAGTTGGAAAATCACTTGGCAATATTTCACAATGCAGAAGCTGCACTCGTCTTCAATTCGGGATATGATGCGAATTTGGGCTTTTTTTCTTCGGTGCCCCAGCGCAATGATATTGTTTTATACGATGAATTGTGTCATGCCAGCATTCGTGATGGCATAAAACTTGGACTGGCCAAGAGCTTTAAGTTTGAGCACAATAATTTTGAGGACTTGCAACGCAAGCTTGATTTGGCCAAAGAAAAGTCGGGTCAGGCTGATGCAGTGGAGGTGTATGTGGTAACAGAATCTGTTTTCTCCATGGATGGTGATTCCCCTGACCTCTTAGACTTAGCCGAACTATGCAAAGAAAAAGCATTGCGATTGATTGTTGACGAAGCTCATGCAGTAGGGGTTTTTAATAGGGGCAGGGTTCATGAATGGTCGCTTGAAGACCAGGTGTTTGCCCGGATTATAACGTTTGGAAAGGCGCTGGGCTGTCATGGTGCGGCCATTCTTGGTAATCATGAACTAAAAGAATACCTGGTAAACTTTGCTCGAAGTCTAATTTACTCCACGGCATTGTCCCCACATGCCATCGGCATGGTATTGGCCGCATACCAAGAAATGCAAGGCAACCATGGGCTAAAGAACATGAGGCAACTTAGGCAGAGCATTACGTTTTTTAATCATGAAATTGATAAAAACGGACTACGTTCTTGTTTCAAAAAAAGTGATTCAGCAATTCAGGTTTGTCAAATAGGGGGTAATGCAAAAGTGAAGGCAATCGCTGGTGTATTGATCGAAAAAGGGTTTGATGTGAGACCCATTCTCGCACCAACCGTACCAAAACATCAAGAACGATTACGGTTTTGCATCCATTCTTTTAATACGGAAGAAGAAATAAAAAAAGTGCTACAAACTTTAAAAACCAGTTTAGAATGACAAACCAGTGGATCACCTTGGGAAGTTTCGAGTTTCAATCCGATGTGCAGGTCATTAAGGGGAAACTGGAGTCGGAGGGCATACAAGTAAACCTTAAAGATGAAAATACGGTGGGTGTTGAACCTTTCGCCAGTAATGCCATTGGAGGAATAAAACTTCAAGTATTAAAGCAAGATGAAGCATCCGCCAGAGCTATATATGATCAGATACGGAATTATGCGGTAGACGAGGAAGGCAATCTCATTACCTGTCCGAATTGCAAGAAACAAAGAACAGAAGTTTATTATACAAGGAATACGCTTATGTACAAACTGTTTCCTTTTTTTGAGCCCAAAAAATACCGGTGTTTGCACTGCAACTTTATTCGAAGAGCCTCATGAAATTATTTGTCACAGGAATATCCACTGAGGTGGGGAAAACCATTACTTCAGCCATACTGGTTGAAGCCTTGCAGGCAGATTATTGGAAACCTATTCAAGCTGGAGATTTAGATAATTCCGATAGCCATAAGATCAATCAATTGATATCCAACAAAAAAACGAAAATACACCCCAACTCCTACGCCCTAAAGACTCCCATGAGTCCCCATGCAGCAGCGGAAATCGATGGTGTTGAAATTGATTTGTCTTCCATCGTTGAGCCCGAAACAGACAATCATTTGGTGATCGAAGGAGCTGGAGGCCTTCTGGTACCCTTGAACGATACGGATACCATTTTTGATTTAATTCGTCCAGCATACAAAGTTGTGGTCGTTTCTCGCCATTATCTGGGAAGTATAAACCATAGCCTATTGACGTTGAATGCCCTAAAGGACAAAGGATTTAAACCGGGCATAATCTTTAGTGGAAATGAGCATAAAACAACTGAAAGCATCATTTTAAAAAAGACAAATGCGGTTTTTTTGGGTCGCATAAATGAAGAAAGAAGGTTCGATAAGACCAAAGTTTTGGATTATGCAAAGAAGTTCAAAGCGAACTTGCTTTCATTTTGAGCGCTTGTAAATAGCTGCCTGATCAATAACAGCGATTTTGGTATAATAATCGTGTAGATAGGCATTGACATATTGGTTCAGATTGGGAAATTCTTTACTGAACACTTTTCGTTTCTCACGTACTACGATTACGTTTGGACGAACGTCCTCCAAAATATGCACCAGCTCATCCATACTGTCCTTACGGGGGTTATTCATAAAGGGGAAGAGTTCCTCGCGTGTAATATTACTGGGGTGTATGGCTACCTTGGTGGGTGGCATTTCTCCTAAAACCCAATAACCAATATGGTATTCTGTAAAGAAAACATTTTTGGTGTCAATCTTATTTTCTAGAAGGTACTGGGGCACAGTAAAACCCTCTCCATTATAAAAACTTCCGTTTTGCGCCTTGTTTTGAATAATGTTTGCATATTCTATATAAGATTCAAAGGGAATCAGGAGTGCTGCAAAAAACACCATATACCCTATGTTGGGGTTTTTCGGCGATTTTAATTTATTCAATGCGATTCCTAACAAGAGTAAAAGAAAAGGGTACAGTTGTATCAAGTAGTGACCGTTTATCTTTCCTGTTTGTAGAAAAGAAACGACTATCCCAGCCAGAATAGCCAGTAGAAGTTGTATTTCTCTAGCCCTATAGTTCAATAGTTTAAACTTGATTAGAACCAAAATCACTGAAAGGAGGACGGCACAAAAAGGAAGTACATGAAATACCGAATTGATTTTTGTTGAGGAATAGGCCAAAGGTGCCATGAAGACAGAATCCCACCAAATGGTCGTTTTGCCTTGCAAGTAATAGGGCACAGCCGTGATGATAAGGGCCAATAACATGCCCATGACCCATAAGATCAATTTGAAGAGTTCTTCTTTTACTTTTTTATCCTTAATTATTTCGTACAATAAGAAAAGTCCCAAAAAGAAAGCTGGATAAACCATGTTGAGCTTTGACAATATTGCAGCCCCAATGAGTAGCCCCGATACGAAAAACCAAACCTTATCTTTTTTGGAAAGAAGGATATAAAGACCCATACAAAAAGGTAAAACAGAGATATGCTCAGACATTACGCCTTGTACGCTACCAAAGAGGCTTTGTAGGAGCACACAGCAGATTGCCGTCCAAAAAGCAACCTTTTTCGTTGATAGGTGAGCACCTATTTTATAGGTATATATTGCCGTAATACCAACAAGAATGCTGCCCAGTAAGCGAATCATGAGAAGACTTTTGCCAAAGATTTTGATGATGGCTGCAAAAAACAAAAAGGTGAGCGGAGGTTTAAGATCCCACAATTGGGTATAGGGTAAAAATCCATCGACCCAAGACTGGGCCATTAAGATAAATGTACTTTCATCCCGATCGATATAATCCCTAAAAAAGAAGGGAAAACGCAGGAACAATGCTAGCGATAAAATAAGGGTTACAACTTTAGCAAATCGCATTTCCCCATAATTGGGGGTTAAAAAAACCAAAAGTCTTTGCAGCATTCTGAAATCAGGTTTTCTTGGTATTAATTACCATCTTTGCAAGATAGATAAATTGGGGATTTTGTTACAAAGCACAACTTCAAAATCATTGATTGAGCGCGACCAAAAGCACCTATGGCATCCGCTTACCCAGCACCAGACCGCACCTCCTCCATTAGCCATAACCAAGGCAAAAGGAGCTATGATTTGGGATGAAAATGGCAATAGTTATATTGACGGCATTGCTTCTTGGTACACTGCCATGTTTGGTCATGCAAATGATGCGATCATCGGGGCTATGACACATCAAATGCAACAGTTGGATTTTGTAATGTTTAGTGGGTTTACCCATGAGCCTGCGGTAACCCTTTCTGAAAGGTTACTCCAATTATTGCCGTCAAACCAAGAACGAATATTTTTCAATGACAATGGGTCAACAGCTATAGAAGCAGCCATTAAGATGGCTTTGCAATTCCATTTCAACAATGGGGAAAAACGGGATACGCTGATTGCCTTTGAAGATGGGTTTCACGGAGATACATTTGGTGCCATGAGCGCTTCAGGACTTTCCTCGTATAATGGCCCATTTGAGGACTTTTTACTCAAGGTCAAACGTATACCTGTTCCCACAAGTGAAAATGTGGAGTCGATAGTGCAAACGCTTCAAGAGCTATTGCATTCAAATGCATGCGCTGCTTTTGTGTTTGAACCCCTGGTTCAAGGTGCTGCAGGCATGAAATTTCATTCGGGGAATGGCCTTGACAGGCTTATCAAAATATGTCAGGAGCATGGTGTTATTTGCATCGCTGACGAAATCATGACAGGTTTTGGCAAGACGGGAAAGAACTTTGCCTGCGACCATCTACAACAACAACCAGACATCATTTGCCTGAGCAAAGCCCTCACTGCCGGGATGTTTCCATTAAGCATCACCAGTTGCTCAAAACAAGTTTTTGATGCCTTTCTCAGTCATGAGGTTGCCAAAGGATTTTTTCACGCCCACACCTATAGTGCGCACCCTATTGGCTGCGCTGCAGCGCTTGCTGCACTTGAGCTATTGACCTCTGATGCAATAGGGGAAGGTATCAAGAAGATAGAAAATGCACACGGAGATTTTGTGCAAAAGTTAGCAGGTCATCCAGCCGTTGAGAATGCCCGGTCTTTAGGTGTTATTTTAGCCCTTGACCTAAAGGTTAAAACAGACCGCTATGGCAATTTTAGAAATAGATTGTACCAATTCTTTATGGAAAGAGGGGTAAATCTAAGGCCTTTGGGAAATACCATATATACCCTACCTCCCTATGTGATTACCGATGTGCAATTGGAACAAATTTACGAAGCGATTAGTGCGGCCTTGGATGAATTCGAAAGTATATGTTGAAGCAACCCATTTACATCACATCACTTTTCTCGACTTCTGCACTTGGAACATCAGGTGAAGGGTTTTTTAAAGACTATCAGAACGGAAAGCACTATTTGACACAAAGAGAAATTGATGGCCACCTATTATGGGTGGGTGCATTGCCTTTTGCAGCAAAGAAGGCAATTGACGCCCTGAAAGCATCCGATCCAAAATATCGAAAATTAGATGATACGGTCCTTTTTGCAATCTATGCTGCCAGACAGGCCCTTGCCCAATCGAAATGGGATAATTCGACCAACTTTGGAATAAACATAGGGTCATCTAGGGGTGCCACCACGCTTTTTGAAAAATACCATCATGAATTTTTAAAAAATGGCGCCGCACCCGCCCGTACATCTCCCTCTACTACCATGGGAAACATCTCGTCATGGGTGGCACATGATTTGAAAACGAAAGGACCCAACATATCCCATTCCATTACCTGTTCAACAGCCTTACATTCGCTTTTGAACGGTATCGCATGGTTGCAGAGTGGCCTAGCCGATAAATTTTTGGTTGGTGGTTCAGAGGCTCCGTTAACGGCCTTCACCATAGCTCAGATGAAAGCCTTAAAAATATATTCTGATGCGAAAGGCGATTACCCATGCCGTTCTTTAGATTTGAGCAAAGAGCGCGATACTATGGTGTTGGGCGAAGGGGCTTCTATTGCCGCAATAACAACTACCCATCAGGAGGGGGCCTTGGCACAAGTTTCGGGAATAGGTTTTGCCACAGAACCTTTGACCCATGGCGCTTCACTTTCAGCAGATGGGATATGTTTCCAAGATTCGATGCGCATGGCCCTGGGAGATATTTCTCCTTCTGAAATAAGTGCAATCGTAATGCATGCCCCAGGAACTGTGCAAGGTGATATTTCGGAGTATCGTGCCATCCAAAAAGTATTTGGTTCGCAACTACCTTTTTTGACCACAAACAAATGGAAACTTGGCCATACTTTTGGTGCTTCAGGAATGTTTAGTATTGAAATGGCACTTTTGATGTTGCGGCATCAGAAGTGTATTACAACTCCTTTTTATGAACAAGAAGAACCTGAAAAATTGAGGTATATCTTAGTAAATGCTGTCGGTTTTGGAGGTAATGCAGTCAGTATATTGGTAGAAGACCTGAATGCCCCAGTGTGAACTTCTAACCTGGTTCTGCCTCTGACCCGCTTTCTATTTTTAAGAGCCCTCGAAACGCATCATCAACAGTATTCCCTTCATAAAGTACTTTATACACTTCTTCAGAAATTGGCATGTGTACCTTGTAATCTCTGGCAAGTTCCATCACAACTTTCGCTGTTTTTACTCCTTCGGCAACCTCTGACATTTCTTCGATAATCTCCTCGAGTATTTTTCCTTTTCCCAGCTGAAAACCCACGTGCCGGTTCCTACTTTTGGTACTGCTGCAGGTTGCGACCAAATCGCCCATCCCAGCAAGTCCTGCAAACGTTCTTCTTCTACCACCCATTGCCGTTCCCAAGCGGGTCAATTCAGAAAGCCCCCGCGTGATCAACGCCGCTCTTGTATTGTCACCTGCATTGGCACCATCGCCCATCCCCGTAGCAATGGCCATAATGTTCTTTAATGCCCCACCCAATTCGCAGCCAATCACATCATTGTTGGTATACACCCGAAACAGACCAGAATTGAATACACCCTGTAGTCTTTTTGCAATGATTTCATCAACCATGGCAATGACTGCGGCAGCTGCCTGACCATTGTGGATTTCTTTTGCCAGATTTGGGCCGGTCAACACCCCTGCCGGATGACCGGGTAAGGTTTCCTCAATAATTTCGGTCATTCTCTTTTTCGTACCCATTTCAAGTCCCTTTGATAGGCTTACAATGGGAATCCAAGGACGAATATGAGGTTTTGCGGTTTCCAATACTTGACGAAAGTTTTGGGAAGGTATGCCCATTACCAACAAATCTGCATTTTTAACGGTTTCTTCAATGGAATGAGAGGCCTTTAAATTTCTGTTGAGCAAAGCCCCTGGCAGGTATTTCGAGTTTTTGCGATGCTCATTGATTTCCTTGACCGTTTCAACATTCCGGGCCCAAATGGTCGTATGGGCATTTCGTGCTGTTAAGGAAGCTACTGTGGTTCCCCAAGAACCCCCACCTAACAAACCTACATTTAAAGACATTTTTTCACTATTTGTTCTAGGCCAATATACAGCACATGGCCCAAATTAATTATTGAGTTCTGCCAAAAAGAGATTGCGAACGGCGTCTATATTTTTATCCAAATCCTTCTTTTTCCATAGCCCTGTTTCCACAGGATCTAAAACCACAACTTCGATATGGGTCGGTCGCAATAAAACAGTACCCTCCTTAACGGCTTGGTATGCATTTTTAATTACAATTGGGATGATTGGGACACCTGCTTGCATGGCCAAGTGAAATGCACCTTTTTTGAAAGGTCCTAATTCTGCTGTACCACTTCTTGTACCTTCTGGGGCAATTGCTACTGATATCCCACTTTTCAAAGCATCTACTGCAGGTTTCATCGCTTCAATAGCCTTTGCTTTATTGCTTCTATCGATATATATGGCACCCAACGCCTTGAAAATTGGCCCAATCGGTGTTTTCTCCAATTCCTTTTTGGCTACACCGGTGAAGTCATTGCGCAAAAGTTTAATAACGATGAAGAAATCGGCAGCACTTTGGTGATTAAAACAAAAAACAGCCGGACGAAAATCAGTTAAATTATGTTTTCCCTTGACTGAAATTTGAAGTCCGGCGGCCTTGGTACCGAGGTCCCCGATACTTTTAAGGGTGGTATTGGCACCGTTCTGTCTTGACATGGTAAATAGCCCGGTCACTGCGCCTTTAATAGCTGAAGGATAAATACTAGCAATGGCTAAACTTGTTCGTAGGCCATTGACCACCGGTTTTTGATTGGGTTCCTCAAATCGAAGAATTGGCCAATCATTTTCAAATGCGACCTGTGAAAGCGCATTATCAGGATTTGTTGCCACGGGTTTCCCGACAATTTTGAATAAAGGATAGTCATCAAAACTGTCAGAGTAAAAATAGCTTTTTGATAAATCAATAGCATTCTTTTTTGCAAAGGTCCGTGCGGCCCTGGCCTTGCCTTCGCCCCAACACATTTCGGAAATTCGTCCGGTGAATTTTCCATTTTTAACTTCAAGCTCCGTACTGTAAATGTCAGAAATACCCAATTCTTTGGCGATGGGCATAATTTGATAGGAGGTGGCCGCTGATATGATAACCACCTTATGTCCTTTTTCTAGGTGTTTTTTTATCAGATCTCTTGATTCTTGGTAAATGGTAGGCAATAAATAGTCTTCAAAAACCTCTTGACCTAAATTGACGAATATCTTTTCTGGAATACCTTTTACGCCCATTGCTGCGATTTTGGTCAGCACTTCAAAATCACGGTTCCCAAAAGAAAAGACCAGGGCGGTCATAAATTGGGTGATGTATTCCTTCGCTGTTGTTTCACCGCTGAACAGACGAGTTCGCATAAAACGTTTTGCTGAAAAATCGTTGATCAATGTGCGATCTAAATCAAAGTAGGCGGCAATATGCGGACCTTCTTCTTCCTCCCCTAACTTTTTTCTGGATTTAGCTTCTTTGGCAGCGGGAACCAACATGTTTTGTTTTGCTATTAATCCAATGCTTTTTGAACTGGGTTCTACCTCAATTTCCTTGAGGTACGCCAATCTTTCGGTCAAATCATCAAGTTGTTGCATCCATTGCTTGAGCCCTTTTGTGTTTATTTTTTGCGCATTAAGGCCCAATCCTGCGTTCTCTGCAAAACGGTAAGCGTTGCTCAGAAAAGGTTTGGAAACACTATCGAGCCTGGTTATTCTACTTTGCCAATGCAACTCTTTTCCCTTGAACATGCAAAGTTCCAAGAATTCTTCTTCCTTAAATGGATTATCCTCATCCCAATTGTTTAGGGTGTGGCATACTACTTTGTCAGCCTCGAGATAAGAGAGCAGCAATGCTCTTGAAATAAAAAGGTTTTGTTTTTTCAGAATCTCATTGACATCTTTTTTTGGGTCGCCCAAAATCTCTCGCCAATTCTTATCAAACCGATTTAACTCTTCCTCAATTTCAATACTAAACTTGGCCTTGTTGGTATAGAAAAACTCAAACTTAAATAAGTTGCGAAGTGCCATAATCTCTTCCCAAAAATGAATGATCCTATCAGGAGAGGTATCATCTTTTACTTTAACCAATGCCATTTCGACAAAGGCCGAATGGTATAGATGACCGGCCACCATATTGGCATAGTAAGTGGCTGGTAAATATTCGGAAGAGACAATACTATATTGTGCCTTTTGCCCAGCCCTACTTTTTTGAACGATATTGGCGCCTTGCAATAGATTAAGTCCTTTTTGAACACTTACCGCAATCGGGTTTCCGCGATCCATTAATGAGTCTTCTTGTTTTTTGCCAATGTATTCCATTAACTTTTTGACCTTAAACTCAATTTCTTTTTTGGTCTGGGCAAAGTCATTGAGCAATACATTACAAATCAGCGAGACTGTTGAGACCGGTGTTATTTTAGACATTTGGTTGATTAGGTCAAATGCAAAAAAGGGTAAGGTATTTCGGTTTTTATAAGTGTCTTCTTCGAGTTGGGGAACAACAACGTTGTGGGTTTCATCAATCTCGACAGGATCACCAAATCGAATGGCAGCCCTTCCATAATCGTTACCCAGGCTTTGGATATATTTTACCCCTTCGGAAAAGTTTTCAGATTTCTTTTTGGCCCCTTTGGCCTGCTCGGTCATTTCCTTAACATCGGGTATCAGATCATAAACAATGGAAACCGGTACATATTTGATAGCCCTGGAACTTTCCTTTTCGGCATCCATGATATACTTCAGAATACCCATTTGGGGATGTAAGATTTTACCAGTTCTTGAACGTGTGCCTTCAATATTCCAAGTGAGATGATCCCCTTTATCTATTATTGATGAAATGTAGTGTCTTAAGGCGGTCTTATATACTGGGTTGTCCTTAAAACTTCTTCTGATGAATACGATGCCAGCGCTTTTTCCCAATTGTTTCAACCCGGGAAAAGCCAAATTAATGCCTCCGAAGGAATAGGGGACGGGCATACCGTATCTCGCCAATGTGGAGATTAGGACTAGGGTATCCAAATAGGTTTTATGGGTCATGATAAAGGCCACAGAGTGCCTTCGCATCAATTGCATCAATTTTTTGATACCCCTGGGATCAACGTCGATCTTTTCGTTATAGGCCCTTGATAAAATATAATCAAACCCTTTAATGGAAGCGATTTTGGCAATAGGGTGTTGCTCGGCATGAAGCTCCTTAATGTAGTCGGCTGCATTTTTCTTGACCTCGGCCAAATCCAAATCATGCGCTTTGGCTACTTGCTTTAGCGCCTCTTGAAATTTCGTGTTGTTAATGATGTCTTCCATCTTATTCGCCTGTCGGATCAAAGCTGTTCGAATAGCCAACCTTAATCTTAATAATTGCCCTAAAATTCGGTAATCCCAATGCCCGGCAGTACACTTGGGTTACATTTCTAATTTAAGAAAAACAAACTTCTTTTTTTCTTGTTCCAGTAAAAAGGATACAGGATGCGCTCGATGTTTGGTGTTGTATCCTTGATAGTTTTTCCATTGATGTTTGCACTAAGCGCATTGGCCGTAATTAATAGAACGCTTACATTGGCTCCCAAACCGGAATGGCTTCCATAAACTTCAATATTTTTAATGTCTTCACGATAGCTTTCGGCCTCCATACAATGTTTCCAGGGTAGCAAACCATCAGTTTTGGTGTAGATACATGTAATGGGAACGTTTGGAATCGGTTCCAATTCTTCAATAAACCGTTTGTTACGTTCTTTTAGAGATTTTCCCCTGAAGAATTCCAAAATACCACTAACAGGGGTTTTCATATCCATCACACCCCATACAGGTGATCCAATAGTTATGATTTGTTCCACCTGTTTCGGGTGGCGATTGGCCATAATTTTGGCGAAAATTCCACCTCCGCTCCAACCAACGATATTAACTTTTTCCCCGTGTATTCTGTATATGTCGTCTAATTTTTCTTCGAGTCTGGGGATATAGTGCGACTTCACCAAGTTGAAGCCTTGATCCCATTTATAGGTCTTGAAGCCTAAAGATGTTAAATAACGCCTGACAAAAGAGGTTGAGTAATCGTCACCTAAGTAAGGAGGAATCAATAAAACCGGTCTTCCTTCACCTTTGATACGCTTTGGAATAAATGGGTAAATGGCATAAATGGAGGTCCACTCCACCAATGATCTGCTTTCCAATAACATATTGAACAATGGCGGTTGAGGAATTTTCTGATTCACCAAGGCAATTTCATTCTTGAAGTTTTCGAGCAGTTTTTTTGAAATTGCTTCAGTTTCCGGCTTGCCATCAACGGCAAATTCTTGGGTAATATTTTCAAATAGGTTGATAAGGGTGAAATACTCTCTACTGGGCCCCAATTCATCACATAACCGGATGCATTCATCTAAAAGAAAATCCAAATCCGTTCTGGCCTTGGTCATATTCTTGACCAATTCAGAGAGCTCGTCAAAATGGGGATGAGCCTTGAAATGTCGGATCATTATTTTTCTCACTTCCTTAATGGCAAGCCCATTGGTTTTTCCGAAGGAGCCCAACAGCTCAATAAATGTCTTGTACAAATTCAATTTGTCTTTCATCTTTTCAAGGAATATGGGTATTCAACCAGGTCATTATATCTTCTTCAACCTCTTTGCTATTCTTTTCATTTAACATTTCATGTCTTCCTCCTTTATACAGGTTGAATGTAAGGTCTTTGTTGCCATTGGTTTCATAATTCTTGGCTACTTTGCTTACCCCTTTGCCCATTTCCCCAACAGGGTCTTCATCACCTGAAAAAATCAGAATCGGAAGCTCATCAGGCGTGTTGATAAAGGCACTTGCTTCGTTCAACCGTTTGGAATTGGTTAGGATATCGGCAAAAACCCCAATGGAAAAATTTTCGATGCGATAGGGATCAGCTTCAAAGGCATCAACAGCGGCCTCATCGCTACTGATCCAATCCAGTTTGGTTCTGTTGGGTTTGAATTTTTTGTTGAACTCATCGAAGAAAAAAGAGCGAAGTGTTTCATTACTTCGTTGCCTTCCCCGAAACATGCTAACTACTTTTGTGCTGGCGAGACCAAAGTGCCCCAAACCTTTGATGAAATTTGCCGTTCCCGATAAGATTAGGGCATCTATTTCATGCCCATAGCGCAATACGTATTTCCTACTTAACAACGAGCCCATGCTATGGCCAAACAGAACAAATTTGCCTTTGGGATGTTCTTCACGCATAAGGTCGGTGAGTGCATGCATGTCTTCAACTACATCTTCAAAATAATCATCCCCGTCATAATACCCATATAGCCTTTTGATTTCGGCAGTCTTTCCATGGGCACGATGATCGTTTGCATAAACGGTAAAACCTTCCTGTTGCAACCGATGGGCAATGGTGTCATATCGCCCAGCGTGCTCCCCGATACCGTGTGCAATTTGTATGATACCTCGTTCTTTGGTTCCCTTAGGCACCTCCCACTTGTAGTAGCATATAATTTCACCGTCTTTGGCAGAAAATGTATTGGTTTTGAAGTGCATGTTATCGGGATAAGAAGGCCTTGATAAGATGGGTGAGCTTTCTTTTATTGGCCACCGTTCCCTTTAATTTGAGTCGTTGCTGAATTTTTAATTCATCAAAAAGCAACTTTTTTTTGTGCAACGCATAAAGGTTTTCATCTTCGATTTCCAAAATCGTTTTCGGATCTAATTTGGTCGTCTTTTTGACCGTTGGTGGTTGCTTTTCAAGATTGATTTCCCAGCACTCACTGCTAGCTCCCATATCAACGTTTATATGGTAAACGCCTTTATATTTTTTAGCTATTCCACCCTCCTTATTCAAATAGCGCTTTAATGCATTAAAGAATACGGTGCTCTCACTTTTTTGTTTGGACGCTGTTTTTTGGGGTGATTTCTTTTTTTGGGCATTCAGTATCAACTCTTCCAATTCATTGGCAGACTCTCTGATGTATCTTGAAAATAAGTAAGCGTCAGGCATGGTGCGCTTATCTGAAGTAGTCGTGATGCTAATATTTCCATTATAGCTAAAGGCGGCTATTATTAGACCAAAACCATCAACCACAGGGGTAAGTCCGAAAATTGCTACGGCTTTGTGACCATTCAAGTACAATACCTTTGTCGGGCCGGGCACATTGGTAATGGTAACATTGAAAGGCGGTCGGTGTAAATCTTTAATATTGTACTTGCTATACAGCCCAGCAGCCAGGTTGGCCAACCCAAAAGGAACTGCATCGGCCATTTTCGCAAGGGTCTTTGCACCCATGGTTTTATGTCTTGCTTTTCCTAACATGGTTTGCTCTTGAATATATTCCAACCGCTCCAATGGGTCATCGATATGTGTGGCCAATTGAACCATCATATTGGCAATTTTGTTGTCATGAGAGTTGTCATCTTGACTTCGAATCGAAATGGGGACGTTTGCCACCAGGGGTTGCAAGGGTAATTTTTCCTTTTCTTTCAGGTAGCGTCTTATGGCTCCAGCACAAATGGCCAAAATCAAGTCATTAATGCTCACACCCATAAGTTTTCTAAGGCTGTTTACCCTATCAAACGAAAGAATGGCGGTTCCCCAGGTTCGTTTGGGTGATACATTACCATTGAAAATAGTTATGGGTACGGGGTAACGAGCCGTGGTAAATTCCTTTTGAATGCTCAAGGTCTTTGACGCCTTGGTTCTGATAAATGCCATGGCGGTTTCGGCAAGGGTTTTGGGAAGTTTAAAAGGGTTTTTAAAAAAACCGTAACCGCTTTTGAGCAGTAAGCTGATATCGTCTGGTAAGGGATCAGGTTCGAATTTTTTAATCTTTGATTTATCAATGGGTTTGACCTTATCGTCTTTATCGAACAATATGCCCATCAGGCCAACACCTGAATTGCCATCGATCATTACATGGTGGACCTTACTTACGATGGCCACCGACCCTTTCGGTATTTGAGGAATTTCATCGATTCCCTCTATAAAATGAATCGACCAAAGCGGACGTCTCAGGTCCAATGGTGCACTGAATATACGTGAAGTGGTTCTTCGAAGGGATTCCCAGTTAGATGGGTCAGCCAATTTCATTCGATTTAGATGAAGATCTAACTCGAAATTTGGGTCATCTACCCAATAGGGGTAATCCAAGTCCATGGGCACGTGCAAGAGGCGTTGCCTGAACTTAGGCATTAAATGCAGTTTAGAGGCCACAATATTTTTGAAGTCCTTAAAGTTTATAGAACCTTCAACAATGACCAAGGTTGCAATATGCATCGGACTGGTTGGTGATTCGGCATAAAGAAATGCAGCATCATATCCAGAAATTTGGGTGAATTTCCCATCCAATACTTCTTGCGCAATATCTTTTAAGTCTTCAATTTTTGACGCCATTGGTCCGAATGATTTTTGGGCTAGCCAACCGTAACCTCGGTTTGCACCAGCTGTGTATAATTGTTGATTTTTATGTTTTCAGCCTTTAGGTCGAACATCAGGCTGAACAAACCAAAAAAGGTTCTATTGATATAAATAATGTGCTTTGACCCCCGGTTCGCATTCAGTTTCATTGCACTTGCCTTTTTCAAATACTGTTCTCCAAACTCCGATATTTTAGCAAAAAGGGTCATATCAGAAAAATCGAAGGTTTCATTTTGAAAAGGTTGTGTAAAGCATTCCAAGACTTCATGAAACATTTGGGTGAAGAATTCACGTTCTTCTTCGGTATCCTCGTTTTTCAATACTTCAAGTGCCAGGAGGTTCCTTTCGAAACTTTCAGGATCATTAATGATATCTGACCTGAACAACTGGAAATAGGGCGTGTAAAAGTCTTCAGGTATTTCCTTCATACAACCAAAGTCAAGGGCAATGACCTCATTTTTATCTGACACCAAAAAATTTCCAGGATGCGGATCGGCATGCACCTTATGTAAGACATGTAATTGGTACATGTAGAAATCCCAAAGGGTTTGACCTACCAGGTTGGAGGCTTCGGGGTCGGTGTTAATTTGGATAAATTCAGACAGGTGTATTCCTGCCATCCAGTCCATGGTAATGATTTCTGAGGACGAATACTCAGGATAGTAGGTTGGGAATCTTAAATTCGGAATATGACCGCAAGAAGCTGTTACTTCTTGACTTTGTGCTAATTCTAAGACATAATTAGTTTCCTCAACGAGCTTATGTTCAACTTCCTTGAAATACTTTTCAGAATGTTCCCCTTTAATATTGAACATTTTCATGGCCACGGGTTTTACGATTGCCAAGTCAGATTGAATGCTTTGGGCCACACCTGGGTATTGAATTTTTACGGCAAGGGTTTTTCCGTCTTTTTCGGCTTGATGTACTTGGCCTATACTGGCAGCATTAATAGCTTCATTGTTGAAGTTGTCAAAAAGCTGATGCGGAAATTTTCCAAACGATTTTTTAAAGGTTTTGAGCACCAAAGGAGCGGATAAGGGAGGTACCGAAAACTGGGAAAGCGAAAACTTTTCTACAAAAGCCTTCGGCATGATATTTTTTTCCATGCTCATCATTTGAGCCATTTTCAACGCACTACCTTTCAGGGTTTTTAGACTGTCATAAATATCATTGGCGTTGTTTTCATTGAGGCGCTCTTTGGCATCTTCCTCTGAATTGACAATTTTGTCACCGTAATATTTTAAATAATTTACTCCAACCTTCGCTCCGGTCTTCATCAATTTTGAAGTTCGTTGCAGTTTGGAAATCGGTATTTTTTTTGAGGTCTTCATGGAAGATTTAGGACTTTATTTTTTCGGCGTATAAGAATTTACCCAAATCAATAATGTTGTTGAGCGATTGGGTATTCAATAGCTCAAGGCCAGTATTGATAGATTTTTCTATAAAGATATCGGTCTTTTCACCCTGATCGGAATCATCATCCATCCAGAATTTAACCGTTAAAAGGAACTGTACCCAAAATCCTTCTTTAATGGATTTTTTCTGAATGGACTCCATGGTGTCGTTCAGGCTTAAAGTTGCTATCTGTAAAGACTCGACAAAACCCATAAAGCTTTCCTTTAGCTCACTAAAAAGCGAAATGGTATTGAAACTTAAACCATAGCCTTTAATGGTCAATTGGATAAAATCACGGTTTAGGGTGAAATTTTCGAATAGGGTATAGTAAAGACTTAATAATTTGTCTTTTTTACTGAAGGAAGTAAAATCAGGTGTTTCAATTAAGGTGGCGATAGAAACATCGATAAGGGTTTTGAAAATGGTTTTGTCCAATTCCTCAAAACTCTCAAAGTGTTCATCGAATTTATCAGCATTAAAATTGTAGGCTTTGCTCCAACTTTCGACATCAGATGGTTTGCCCTGGTTTTTGACCACGGCATCCATATAAAAATCCATGAGATTCTCAACTGATATTTTCTTTTTTCTAGCCAAAATTAATTTTAGAGTAGGGACCTCCTTTACTGTCTCTATGCCTTGAGATAAATGAGCTTACGAGGTATTGCAAAAATAAGGATTTCCCCGTTTATTATGCATGCATACTAAAAAACCAGTAAGTCCCCATTCGAGACAAACTGGTTTTTGTTCAACTAACCAAATTAACTAAACTGTGTTATGCTACCAGCTTGGTCAATCTTTTTTTACTTTCAACTGCATGGTCTTTGATTTCATTTAAAATATCAAACACCAAATCTTGTTGATTCGCCGCCAATTTTAAGCCGCCTTTGATGGCTTTATCAGCAACAGCTTGCCACTCTGCCGTAACTTCTAATGAAGTAGATATGGCTTTATCAGTTTTAGAAAGGGCCAAATCATTAGATGTTACGATGAATTTTTTTGTTTTATTCATGACCTTGCCAATGAATCCCTTGGCGTTCTTTTTTGTGCTTTTATTTTTCATCTTGCGTTGAATTATAATTGATCAATTATGCAATTAGGCCTTTTTTGAGTTACCCGTACCTTTCGCCAAACCTTCAGCTTGCTTTACCCATTCAGAAAAATTGGCATTCTTAAATAACGGACCCGCCTTATCGAGAACAGATTTGATTTTCGCTTCACTGGCTTTTGCCAATTGGGCGAAAGTTTGGATACCATTTTCGTTAAAAACCTTTTCCAATTTTGGGCCAATTCCCTTGATCAACTTCAAATCATCCTTAACCGCTGCGGAAGCAGTGGCAGCAACTTTTTCAGCTTTCTTCACGGCCTTTTTTGTTACTGCTTTGGCAGTTGATTGTACGGTTTCTTTGGTCTTAGCGACATTTTTTTGCACTTTTTTGGTGGTCTTTTTGGTATCCATGGCCTCTTCAACAAGTTCTTCTCCCTTGTTCAAGATTTTCTTGGCCTGTTCCAAAACATCTTCCCTAAAATCGTTCAACTTGGCCGTACCCTTAGCCTTGAGGTCTTCAGTCGTCTTTTCAACTTTTTTTACCATAGGGTTTTCAGCAACCTTGTCCTTCAGATTTTCGGCAACACCGATTACTTTTTTGCCAACAGCGGTTTTTGAAGCATATTCAAATGCTTTTTCCATCATATCCTCTTCATAACCAACCAATTCAAACATTCTTTCTTTACCTGTGTTTACTTGCGATTTTACTGCCGCAGCAGTTTCGAAAACTAAATCCATTTGTTTTCTTCGAACCGGCTCAGATTTTTGAACCAATTTCTTGGTTAATTCTTGCCATTTTTCACCATTTTCAACAGTGGTGTTGATTGTTGCAACAGTGGCATTAAGCAATGCTTTGTTTAAACTCTTCTTGTTTTCAGTTTTTCTTTTCGTTTTTGTTGCCATTGTATTTTATTTAGAAAGTGTTTTTGTTCTTAATTGATGCTGCAAATCTATCGGCACCCAGTTACAACTGAGTTGCACGGTCAGATTCGTATACGTTAATTGCTTAAAATTCTTTTTTTGATACCCTGTAACACATCAAAAACCAAGTCTTGTTGTGTCGCGGTGATGTCCAATCCTTTTTTTATGACTTTGTTCGTTACCTCCAAGGATTTGTTTGCTACCATAAAGGAAGTATTGAATGCCTTTTCCGTTGCATCTAATGCAAAATCATTTGCTTTGGTTGCCAAGCCCAATGTTTTATTCGTTGCTTTCTCAACCAAGGTCTGTTTTGTTCTTGTAGTAGCCATATCTTTTTCTGTTTATTCTAGTATTACGATGCAAACATAGAATCAGGGGGTTACAAATGAGTTACAGAAAAGTTGACCCCAAAAGGAATTGCTCAAAATACCCTATGGTTCTTAGTTCTAGGGGATATTAAAACACGAAAGCTTTTTTAGGTAATGGCCTCGATTTCTTTTAAGAGTGCCTTTGTCGCAGGCAAAGGGGAAATGCCATATTCTTCATCCAAAATATCGGCACATTTTTGATAGGTTTTGAGCGCCTGCGGTCTATTGCCTTTAGCAATGTATGCAGACATTTGAATTCGATAGGCGTCTTCCCATGTTTTATCGATTGAAATGGCCTCTTGTGCCAAGCGAATACTTTCCATTGGGTTTGATGCAACCAAAAGCTCGGCAAGGTTGACCAAGGCCCCAAGAATCAAAACTTGCACTTTTTCTCGCTCCTCAGAGGACCAATCTTCAAAAATGCGGTTAGGGAGATACGAACCGTTATGTAGCGCAACAGCTTCTTGATAGGCCTCAATGGCAATTTGGGGGAATTCACCAAAGGCCTTGTTGCCAACAATAATGTAATTTTCAATGGCTTCCACATCGATCCAGACTAAATTCAGGTTGAGTTGGTAAGTTACCCCCTGTCTTTCTACATAAATGGGTTCGGTACGGGATGCCCTATTGGGTTCCAAAACCTTATTTACGCCGTGAAGTGCCACTTTAAAGTCACGATCATCTCCCTCTTCCCAAAGATGGTCCATAATGTGTTCTTTGTGCAGCGCATGTCGGTTTCTATAGGAGATGAGGTATTGAATGAGTTGAACTGTTTTATCTCTGCCCCATGCCTTGGCATTTACTTTTTCACCATGACGCCATAGGGTAAATTGACCCAAAGTTTGAAATTTGATGGGCGCTTCGAGCTTTGCTTTTTTATGGCTCGCCAACTCCGTGGTCAACTCCTGTTCTGACACCAGCTATTTGTTTTTTTTTGGTGCAGTTTTGGCCCGGCTTGCTGTTTTTTTGATGCCCGCCTTGGTGATGGAGCTACCTGCCTGATGCAGATCATCCACCTTTTTTGAAAGGTCTAAAACCGATCGGCGTAGTTCATCAAGAGTATCCTGCATGGTTTTGAAATCAGATTTCGAAGCATTTCGCCATTGATCTAGGGGTACCTTCTCTAACAACTCTTCCCCATATTCACTTAGTTGGTCTTGTAGATTCGCTACTTGTTTGCGTGGATCTTTGAGGGTCTCTTTAATGATTTTAGGTCCGGTTGACGCCACGGATTTAAAAAGGGAAAAACTTTTGGTCAATATACTCTCTTGTTCCTCAGATGACCGGTCATTCGTGGCTTCCATCGTGAGGTTCGCCAAATGTTGCTGGATAAAAGCGACGGCTTTGTTAAAATCTGTAAAGTTGATATCCTCACCTCCTTGCACATGGGAAACGTTGCCCCTCCATTGTACTTTCGATTCTCCATTCTCGTCGTATATTTTTTGGGTGAACCGCATCATAAATGATGCTGTTTGTGCTGACTTTTTTGTCATTGTTATGTTTTTTCTCGTGATTTTGTTTTACGCCATTCTAAAAGTAACCATAAATCTTAGGTAATGGGCAGACCACAGTGCGGACATCCGTCAAAAGTTTATATTTATTGTACCTTATTTTTCAAATGCTACCACTAAATTTTTAGCTTTGTCCCTTATGAGTGAGACACGACACAACTGGACCAAAGAAGAGATACTCGATATTTACAACAAGCCATTAATGGATTTGCTTTACGAGGCGGCAACGCTGCATCGCGAATACCACGATCCCAATACGGTTCAAGTGTCAACGCTTCTCTCTATCAAAACCGGCGGTTGTCCTGAAGATTGTGGGTATTGCCCACAAGCAGCACGATACCATACCGATATAGATGGAAATGACTTGATGTCGGTACAGCAGGTGAAGGCACAGGCCTTGCGCGCAAAGGCGTCGGGAAGTTCAAGGGTCTGTATGGGAGCGGCTTGGCGAAATGTCAAAGATGGTCCTGAATTTGATCAGGTGTTGGAAATGGTTAGAACCATAAACAAATTGGATATGGAGGTTTGCTGTACGTTAGGTATGGTAACCGAAAATCAAGCCAAGCGATTGGCTGAAGCTGGGCTTTATGCCTACAACCATAACCTGGATACCTCAGAAGAGTATTATAAAGAAGTGATTTCTACCCGTGGTTATGAAGATCGACTTCAGACCATTCAAAATGTTCGTAAGACCAATGTCACCGTTTGTAGTGGTGGCATTATAGGCATGGGAGAAACTGTTGCTGATAGAGCGGGCATGTTGGTTGCCTTGGCTACGCTCGATCCGCAGCCCGAATCTGTACCAATTAATGCCTTGGTTGCAGTAGACGGCACCCCTATGGAGGACCAACAACCCGTTGAAATTTGGGAAATGATCCGTATGGTCGCGACGACTAGAATTGTGATGCCCAAAACCCAGGTAAGACTTTCTGCTGGCCGCACACAAATGAGCAGCGAAGGTCAGGCCATGTGTTTCTTCGCTGGGGCCAATTCTATTTTCGCTGGCGATAAATTACTTACCACCCCCAATCCAGATGTGAATGAGGATATGAAAATGTTCAATCAGCTAGGATTAAAAACGCAAAAGGCATTTGTAAAGGCACCACAACCTGAAACAATAGAAGCCCAAGATTCGAACTTCGCAGCGCTTGGGGAGAAGCCCAAATGGACACGTCCAGGACACAAAATTGAGCGCAATGAGAATGCAAAATTAAAATCAAATCTGGTCGCTGAGGATTAATTACTACCCCATTTAGAATCATTTACTAATTTCGTTAGTTCGAAATAATTTATTTTGAAACTAGACCTAGAGCAAATTCCAAGGGTTAAAACCCTCAAGAAAGAGGAGTTCATCAATACTTATTTTCGACCTCAAAAACCCGTGGTCATTGAGAATTGTATTGCGGACTGGCCCGCGTATTCAAAATGGAATTTAGACTATATCAAAGAAGTGGCCGGAGATAAAGAGGTGCCTTTGTATGATGATCGACCGGTGAAACATGACGAAGGTTTTAATGAACCTCATGCGCGAATGAGAATGAGTGATTACGTGGATTTGCTCAAACGGGAACCAACCAAATTCAGAATTTTTTTATGGAATGTGTTGAAAGAAGTACCGCAGCTTCAGAATGATTTCAAGTACCCTGATTTTGGCTTGAAATTGATGAAAGGACTACCCATGTTGTTTTTTGGAGGCCGCAATAGCCATACGTTCATGCACTATGACATAGATTTGGCCAATATCTTCCATTTTCATTTTGCTGGTAAGAAACAATGCATCCTGTTTCCGCAATCTGAAACCAAACATCTGTATAAAATTCCGCACTCTTTGATTACCCGCGAGGATATAGATTTTTCAGATCCCGACCTAACGAAATGGCCTGCGCTCCAACAGGCAAAAGGCTATATCGCTGAATTGGAACATGGAAATGTGGTTTACATTCCAGAAGGATACTGGCATCATATGAAATATTTGACGCCAGGTTTTTCAATGAGCCTAAGGGCCATAGCACGTAGGCCTAAGAATTTGGCCAAAGCCATCTACAATATTTTTGTAATGCGACATTTTGACAATGTCATGCGAAAAATAAAAGGCCAACGATGGATTGATTGGAAGAATGAGCGGGCCCTTGTAAAAACCAATAATTCCTTGAACCTGCCTGATTAAAGCAATTCTCTAATTTTGGCGTAGACCAACTCGTTTTCCCACCCGCGGTAAATAAGGTAATCAGCTAACTTTCTTTTTCTTTTGAACACGTTTTTTTCCTTGATTTGTGAAAGCCTTTTCTTGGCCAATTCGTCAAAGGTGCTTAAGTAGGCGGTCTCATCAATTTCTGTAAGTGCGGCCTTGATGTTGAACTGTGACACTTGTCTTTGCTTGAGTTCGGCGACAATTCTTCTTTTACCCCACTTTTTTATAGAGAACTTTCCACGGGCAAAGCTCCGTGCAAAACGTTCTTCGTTCAAATAGTTTTCCTTGATCAGGTGTACAATAATAAGTTCAATGGCCTGGGGAATCATGTTCATTTCCTTTAGTTTTTGAACGATTTCTTGATGACATCGTTCCTGATATGCACAAAAACGTTCCATCCTTTTTGTGGCTTCCTGAACGGTATAGTTTTTTGATTGCGCCATGTTCAAATGTATATAAAACAAAAAAAGCGATGCCGTATTTACGGCATCGCTTTTATCTTATGGTAGCACCATCCTTATCTTTAAAACGGTACTCAAGGTATGTGTATGCATCCCTGGGTTGTATTTTCACCCATTTTTTATGCTCCAAGAACCATTTAGAACGTATCGATGGAAATCCTTTGGTCAAATAAGCGGCAATAAAAGGATGTAAATTCAATATCAAACTTTTATGCTTATTTGGGCCTTTCAATATTTTTTCGAGGTCTGCATTAATTTTATCAATCAATACAATTGGTGCCTCGATCTCTTGGCCTGTACCATTTGGATTTTCTTCACTGGTCTTAATCTTTACCTCGGGTCGAACACGTTGCCTGGTTATTTGCACCAAACCAAATTTACTTGGGGGCAAAATCTTATGCTTGGCACGGTCTTCCTTCATCTCTTCACGTAAGTGATCGTAAAGTTTCCTACGATGAGGTCCCTTTACCATGTCAATGAAATCTATGACAATTATGCCTCCCATATCGCGTAATCGCAATTGTCGGGCAATTTCCGAAGCAGCCAGTAGATTTACTTCAAGAGCAGTATCTTCTTGGTTTTTTGCCTTGTTCGAACGGTTTCCGCTATTCACGTCAATGACATGTAAAGCCTCGGTATGTTCAATAACAAGGTAAGCCCCTTTGCTCATTGAAGCGGTTCGGCCAAAAGACGTTTTAATTTGCCTTTCAATACCAAACTTTTCGAATATGGGCGCTTGGCCGGAGTAAAGTTTTACAATGGATTCTTTTTCTGGAGCAATTTCATGCAGGTAATCCTTGATTTGATTATAAAGCGTTTCATCATCAACGAATATTCCGGTGAAGGAATCGTTGAAAACATCTCTTAGGATTGATGAAGCTCTGTTAAGCTCTACCAATACTTTTGAGGGATGTGGCGCTTTGTAGATTTTCTTGCACAGGGTTAACCATTTGGTCAACAAATTCTGAAGATCTTTATCAAGTTCAGCTACTTTTTTGCCTTCTGCAACGGTACGTATAATAACACCAAAACCTTTGGGTTTTATGCTTTTTACCAAACGTATCAATCTGTCTTTTTCTTCCTTGCTTCCGATTTTTTGTGATACGGAAACACGGTCTGAAAAGGGAACCATGACCAAATACCTTCCGGCTAAGGATAGCTCGGAACTAATACGTGGCCCTTTTGTTGAAATGGGTTCCTTTACAATTTGAACTAAAAGTGATTGATTGGCCTTGATGACCTCATTAATACCACCGTTTTTGTCAATATCTTTTTCAAATGGAAAATTTTTAAGGGAATAATCTCTAAGCTTCCCTGTTCTGATTTTCTTAATGAACTTTAGAAGTGATGCAAGTTGGGGACCAAGGTCATGATAATGCAGAAAAGCATCTTTTTCATAACCTACATTTACGAATGCAGCATTGAGTCCGGTTACGGGCTTTCTTATCTTGGCTAGAAAGATATCCCCAACAGTAAAATTGTTGTCTTCCTCATCTTTGTGAAGTTCAATTAGTTTTCCATCCTTAAGTAAGGCAAAATCGACTGAATCGTGACGAGATCTAACAATTAATTCTCTGTTCACTTGAATCGATTTATATTCCGCAACTGCGGAACGGATTAAACAATATTTAGTTTCGGTCTAGGACCGAATGAAATTCTCTGGAATCTCTCAAAATGTCAAAGAACGTGTAAAATAAAAAAGTAGTTGCTACAACTACTTTTTCTTGTGGCGGTTAGCTCTCCTTCGCTTTTTGCGCTTATGGGTAGCTACCTTGTGTCTTTTTCGTTTTTTACCACTAGGCATAGGGCTCTCTTTATCGTTAGTGATTACTTGACTTGTACGTTGCTTTTAACACCTTCTACAAAAACCTTTGCAGGCTTGAATGCAGGAATATTGTGTGCAGGAATCTTAATGGTGGTATTCTTAGAAATGTTACGACCGGTTTTTTCCGCTCTAGTTTTGATAATAAAGCTTCCAAAACCTCTCAAATATACGTTATCACCATTCTCCAAGGAGTTCTTCACCTCTTCCATAAAAGATTCTACCGTGGCCTGAACATCTCCTTTTTCAATACCTAGTTTTTCCGAGATTCTAGATACAATATCCGCTTTCGTCATGTTGTAATAAAATTTTCAGTTTTAAGGGTTGCAAATATATAAATTAAAATCAATCTTTTTCTTAATGCCCTAAATTTTAAGTATATAAACTGCTACTTTTACCTCTTAGTATTTTTTGGATGGATTTTTCGCAAAAAATTTTGGTGTGGTATGCTGAAAACAAGCGCGATTTGCCTTGGAGACAGACCAAAGACCCGTACAAAATTTGGCTTTCTGAAGTGATCCTGCAACAGACCCGAATTGCTCAGGGAATTCCGTATTATGAACGATTTGTAAATGCGTTTCCAACGGTATTCGATTTGGCAGATGCCGCTGAACAGGAAGTACTTAAACTTTGGCAAGGTTTGGGTTATTATTCCCGGGCCAGAAATATGCTCGTATCGGCCAAGCAAGTTGTCACAGAATTTAATGGGGAATTTCCAAAGACTTATGATGATTTAATCAAATTAAAGGGAGTAGGTGATTACACAGCCAGTGCTATAGCTTCGATATGCTTTGGAGAACTGCAACCCGTGGTCGACGGAAATGTTTACCGTGTGCTTTCGAGGTATTTTGGTGTTGATCTTCCCATAAACTCCAGTCAGGGTATCACATATTTCAAGAAGTTGGCCAAAAAAGTCATGTCTAAACAAAATATTTGTGATTACAACCAGGGACTAATGGAATTTGGTGCGGTTCAATGTACGCCCAAGAATCCCTCCTGCAGTAATTGTGTATTTAATTCAAGTTGTACAGCCCTGCAATCTTCAAAGGTGTCCGAATTGCCAATAAAACTAAAAAAGACCAAAATCAAAAAACGCCATTTTAACTACCTGGTTTTTATCGACAATCAAAAAAATACGATTTTTCAGCAACGAACCGGTCCCGGTATTTGGCATAATTTATATGAGTTTCCACTGCTAGAAACCAAAAGGGAATTAAAGTCTTTGACCACGGATGCTGCTACACAGCTAAATGCCCAATTACATGTCAACAAAATAAGACTGCACAACAAGGTGCCAATTGTGCACAAGTTGTCTCATCAGCACCTGTACACCAAGTTTTGGGTTGTTGAAACCGACTCCGAATTAAGGGAAGGAATTCAATTTGAAGATTTGGTCGCTTACCCCATGCCGGTTCTTATTGACAAGTTCATTAGAACATTTAAATTTTAGTACTTTTGACAGTATAGTTTTGATTATGAGTGGAACATTGAATAAAGTGATGTTGATAGGGCATCTTGGTGATGAGGTCAAACTGCACTATTTTGAGGGTGGAGGATGTGTCGGAAGGTTTCCATTGGCTACAAATGAGACCTATACCAGTAAACAATCTGGAGAAAAGGTGACCAATACAGATTGGCACAATATCGTTGTTCGAAATAAGGCAGCGGAGATCTGCGAAAAATACCTTAAAAAAGGCGATAAGGTATATGTAGAGGGAAGGTTAAAGAACAGGCAGTGGCAGGGTGAAGATGGAAACACACGTTATACCACCGAAGTACATGTTCAAGATTTTACATTCTTGACTACAAAACAGGAAAGTACGAACCCAGGCGGGGGCCATGTTCCGAACCCAGCGCCCCAGACTTCCGTTCAAAATACCGAAATAAATACGGTACCAGCAGATGAACAGGATGATGATTTACCATTTTGATTTGATGTCTTAATTCTGAGTGTTGGACCCAGAACCCCATAGTTTACAGATTGTTTTAGTCTCTCTAACACAGGGAGTTTTTATACTAAAAATAGTCCTGCTTTTATTACTGTTATTGTGCTCTGCCTTAATTTCAGGTGCCGAAGTGGCGTTGTTTGGTCTAAGTCCGACCAACTTGAATGAAATGAACGAGTCAGGGTCTTCAAAGGGAAGGCTGATCAACAAGTTGATGGATAGGCCCAAAAAGCTATTGGCAACGATATTGATTGCCAATAATGCCATAAATATTGGTATTGTGCTCCTTTTTAGCGCTATTGGAGACACCTTGTTTGCCGGTATTGACCAAGTATTGTTCGGTTTCATTTCGCTAAGGTTTGTGTTGGAAGTCGTGGTGGCTACATTTTTGATTTTGATGTTTGGCGAGATTCTCCCAAAGATTTATGCCAATCGAAACCGGCAGCAATTTGCCCATTTCATGGCATTGCCGATTAATATTTTAGATAGACTTTTTTATCCGATCAGCATGCCGATGCGCGCCGTAACCATTTTTTTACAGGAACGGCTGGGCAGGAAAAAATCAAATTTTGGCGTGGACCATTTGTCCCAAGCTTTGGAATTAACCTCAGAAGGTGATACCACCAAGGAGGAGCAAAAGATTTTAGAAGGTATCGTATCTTTTGGAAACACAGATACCAAACAGGTTATGCGGCCGAGAATAGACATTTTTGCCTTGAATGAGCAAATGAAGTTTCCGGAAGTAATGGATGAAATAAAGAAAAATGGCTTTTCTCGAATACCGGTTTTCTCCGAAAATATGGACAATGTATTGGGGGTACTGTACGTAAAGGACTTGCTTGCCCATATTGATCGGAAATCATTCAACTGGATGAAGCTTATTCGCGAACCATATTTTGTGCCAGAAAACAAAAAACTAGATGATTTGTTGTTGGAATTTCAAGAACAAAAGAAACACCTGGCCATAGTTGTAGATGAATATGGCGGTACATCCGGTATCGTCACCTTAGAAGATATTATTGAAGAGATAGTTGGTGATATAAGTGATGAATTTGATGATGAGGATTTGATTTTTTCGAAACTAGATGACCATAATTATGTTTTTGAGGGCAAAACCACCTTAAAGGATTTTTATCGTGTGGTCAAAATAGAGGAGGAACAGCTGTTTGAAGAACAAAAAGGCGAATCGGAAACCATTGCAGGATTTGTTTTGGAGATTGCAGGGAGTTTTCCCAAAAGAGGTGAAAAAGTACTTTTTGGCGACTATCAGTTTGTGGTTGAGAGCCTAGATAAAAAGCGGTTAAAACAAATTAAAGTTACCCTACCCCATGAAGCATAGTATTTTTTTGATTTTACTCATGGTCTGTTTGCTATCATGCAAAAATGATGTCTTGCCCAAACCGAGTGCCTATTTAAGACTTGACTTTCCTGAGGCCACCTATACCAATTGGGAAAAAGATTGTCCCTTTGGTTTCGAATCGAACACGATTTCAAAAGTCACCATTAAGGATGACTGTTCTCTGGTCATAGATTATCCAACAATCAAGGGATCAATTTACCTAACGTATAAAAAAGTGGACGGAAACATCAAAAATCTGCTGATTGATGCTCAAAAACTCACCTACGAACATGTGGTCAAGGCAGACCAAATAGACCCAAAAGAATTCATTAATGACAAGGAAAAGGTGTACGGGATGTTCTATGAGGTAATGGGCAACGCAGCCTCGCAATCGCAGTTTTATGCGACGGACAGTCTGTCCCATTTTGTAACCGGTTCCCTATATTTTTATGCCAAACCCAATTATGATTCCATTTACCCGGCAGCCATTTATTTACAAAAAGACATCCGCAGAATAATGGAAAGCTTGGAATGGAAGAATTAATTGGCTTTTTCCAGTAGTAATTCGGCTTTTTTAATGCTCGAATTTATTTGCTCTCGAAGAGCTTTGACGCTTTCCTCTTCCTCGTTTAGCCATTCTGCTTTTTGAGCGGTTAATTTTTTACCGTTCATTATTTCGTCGTGGTCAAACCGTTTCCCAAAATTTTGCATCCAACTCATCATAGATTCGTGGGAATCTTGCAGGTCTTTCATCGCATCACCATATTGTAAGCCCATTTCTGTGCTGTCAACCTTCGGTTTTAGTTCGGCAACCAGTTTTCCCAATTTCCCCATTTTGGGCATTACCTCATCATGTATGGCCATGACCTTTTCCATTTGATTCACCTCTACGCTCTTATTGGCTCCGTCTTTGCAAGAGAACAAAAGACTCAGCACGCATACAATAGTTAACATTTTTCTCATACCACAAAATTAAAAAAGGCGCTCGGTAAAAGAGCGCCTTGAATGTATTATTTAATTGCCTTATTATTCGAAATCGGCATCGCTAACACCTTCATTTACCTTTAACTCCTTGACTATAAAGTCAAAATTCATAGGTCCTGCTGATTGCATGAGCTTAAAAGGGAACTTGATTCCTGAGACCTCTTGGTAATCATCATATTGCAAGGTGGCCGTTATCGTTTGCCCTTGGGCTTCCTGTACCGTGATTTCTTGAACTTTTAACCCCGTTTCAATATCATAAAAAGCAGTCTTAGTCTCTGAAATCTTGAGTTTATAGGCCTTGCTGTCCCCAACTGCCTCAATGCCTTCCAATGAAATATTTCCAGCAAGTAAGTAATTGAGCTCTGGAAAGGTGGTGGCTTCCTCCTTTAGCTTTTCAAGTTCGTCGCCTGACAGTTCTTTCTTTTGGCCCATGGCCATCATATACCCTTTATCTCCGTCAATTACCTGTTTTTGCATGGAGTTGCCGGCCATTTTAACATCTTGCAGGTACTTGCTGTTGTCACTTTTTTTCATGACCAATTCAAGGGTCTGACCTTGTAAACTGGCTTCCGCAATCATCGAAAACGATGCCACCCCTTCCAATTTTTCTTTACCTCCAATGGCTGCAACATAATTTTCGAGTATGCTTTGCGCAGAAACCCCATCAGGTATGGCAGCGTTGTAATCAGGCTTTTCCGTTTTCGTACCCGTTTTGTCAAAATAAAGGACGGGGACAGTTTTCCCATTCATTGCAACCTTTTCAAGATTTTCCACCACGTCGCTTCCCTTTCCGGTTACAACAACCCGAGAACTTGATGATGAAAGGTGTTTTTGTGCTGCTTTTTGAACGTCATCTACCGTCACAGCGTTAAGGCGCTCCAAATAGGTCTTATAATAATCCCTAGGCAAATCTTCAGTTTCAATATTCAAGGCATAGTTGGCCACAGTTTCAGGGCGTTCAAGGGCCATAACAAAATTTCCCGTGTATTTTGCCTTCGCATTCTTCAATTCTTCCTCAGTTACGGGCTCTTTGATGATTTTATCGATTTCTTTGAGAATTTCGACCACAGAGCTATCCGTTACCATATTGCGCACACTCGCTGTGGCCCTAAATGTTGTTGCACCCCATTTGTTATCTCCAATACCTGAGTAAGATCCGTAGGTATACCCCTTGTCTTCACGGAGATTTAAGAATAAACGGGCTTGGGCACCCCCACCTAAGATTCTGTTGGCCAACAATGCATGCAGATAGTCTTCATCCTTCATTTTTAGATTGACCAAATTTTGGACCGAGATTTCAGATTGCACGGCATTGGGCATGTCCACAAAATTTATCTGTGTGTATTGGGCCTGTGTGGGCTCGGAATAACTCAAAGATGGAGGAGAAGCTTTGGTCCATGGTGTAAAATGCTTTTCAACCAGTTCTTTTACGTTATCAAATTCAACATCACCGATTACAACCAGATACGCATTGGCCGGAACAAAATAGTTTCGATAAAATTCTTCGACATCAAAAAGGGAAACATTGTTAACCGTTTCTTCAGTGGTAAATTCTCCACGGGGATGGTTCTTGCCGTAAGCCAGCACATTTTGAACTCTCGAGGCAATTGCAGAAACATCTTTTTCTTCTGCTTTCAGTCCGGTCAGCAACTTTTCCTTTTCCTTGTCAAATTCCTCTTGGGTGAAATTTGGGTTGATCGCCGCATCGGCCATAAGCTCCAAAATTCTCGGAAAGTATTTGGAAAGTGAACTTGCAAAGGCACTTTGCGAACCAAAAAAGACGGTTGCACCCAAAAAGTCGATTTCCTCATTAAAGTCATCTTTGGAAATTGTTTTTGATCCATTTCCCAACAACGAACCTGTTAGACTAGATACCCCAGCTTTTTCAGCTTCCAAAATGGGCGGATTATCCAACTGCAGTTGAATCCTAACGCGCGGTAGCTTATGGTTCTCGACGACCAAGACGGTCAATCCGTTATTCAATTCAAATTTTTCAGCATCCTTTAAATTTATTTCAGGAGCTGGCCCTGGTTTGGGCTGTTGGCTTCGATCAATCTGTGCAAACGATACGGCAACAAATAAGCCGAAGCATACTGTCAATAGTATTTTTTTCATCTTAATTGGCTTCACTTTGTTCGGGTAAATAATCCATCTCAACTCTATTGCTGGGCACCAAATATTTTTTGGCAACATCTCTAATCTCTTCACGTGTGATGGATCGATAAATATCAATTTCGTTGTTGATTAAGCTGGTGTCATCATAAAGCATATAGTATCTGGCCAACGAATTCGCAATTCCAGCTATACTACTGTTCGAGTTGACAAAACTGTTTTCTGCTTTATTCTGAAGCTTTTGAAAGTCATTTTCGGAAATGAGCTCCGTCTGTACTTTCACAATTTCTTCATCAATTTCTTTCATGATATCTTCAAGAGAGGTCTCTCCTACAGGTAACCCTCCCACGATATACGAACCGTAATCTTCTTGAGAGCCATTAAAGGCGAACACTTGCAGTGCCATCTTTTTTTCATCTACCAACTTTTTGTAAAGTTTAGAGCTTTTTCCATCGCTCAAATAGGTTGAAATCATATCAAGTACATAGGCCTCACGTTCAGTTTGTGCAGGGGTACGATACCCCATCATAATCAAGGGTATTTGAATATTCGGATCATGATAGGTTGTTTTTATGGGGCCATTCAATGGCTCTTCAACATAGGTCATCCGTTCAATAGCAGCTCCTCTTGGTATTGGACCAAAGTAGTCCATGATCATTTTTTTGGTCTCGGTGATATCAATATCTCCGGCAACGACCAGAACTGCGTTGTTCGGAACATAATAGGTCTGGTTAAACTTTTTAAAGTCGTCCAAAGTTGCAGTAGCCAGGTGCTCCAAAGAACCAATGGTCTGCCATCTATAGGGGTGTTTTGTAAAAAGACTCTGAAACATTTGCTCACGCCATCTTCCATAAGGAGAATTGTCATAGCGAAGTCTTCTTTCTTCTTGAACCACTTCTTTTTGGGTATCCACGCCAATTTGATTGATTATGGGATGCAGCAACCGTTCAGATTCCATCCACAAACCCAATTCTAGGTTATTGGATGGGAAAACTTCATAATAGTACGTACGGTCTTGTGTGGTGTTTGCATTATTACTGCCTCCATTGGCAGATACAATCTTAAACCAATCACCGCGCTCAATATTTTTGGTGCCCTCAAACAACAAGTGCTCAAAAAAATGGGCAAATCCTGTTTTTTCAGGGTCTTCGTCCTTGGCACCCACATGGTACATAACCGATGTAGTGACCACTGGGGCAGAATTATCTTGATGCAAAATTACATGCAGTCCGTTGTCTAAATCATACTCTTCGTAGGCGACTTCCTGAGCTGTAACCAGGCCGCAAACAACGAATAGTGAAAAGACAAAAAGGAATTGTTTTCTCATTTTTTAAGGTTTACAAATTAGATTTTGATGAATTAGTGTCAGTAGCACGCTTTGCGTTACGCGAATTTAACTTTTTTGATCCTTTGGCATGGAATGGTGTTGGGGTTTAACACCTTTTTAGGGAATATTTCTGTAAATTAATGCTCCAACCAAAAAATAAAAGGATATGAAAAATTTAACCCTCCCAATTCGTTTTGGCATCGTAACAAGTGCGGTACTGATTGCATATTTTCTGATCCTTTCTCTTTTAGGAAAGCACACCAATATTTTTTACAGTCTTTTTAATGGCATAATTACAGGATTTGGTATTTATGAAACATTAAAAATCACCAAACTTAGAAACAATGGTAAACTGGGCTATGGTGAAGGATTTAAAGCCGGCGTTACCACAGGAGTGGTGGCAACTATTCTCTTTACTATATTTTTTGCCATTTATGCCACAGAATTAAATGCCTCCTTCTTAGGTGAGCTCTCTGAGGTATGGTCTAAAGACTACCAAAACTTTGAAGGAATAGTTTTCTTTACTGTTGCCATAATGGGCATTGCTACCTCATTGGTCTTGACACTTTCATTTATGCAACTTTTTAAGTCGTCAAACAATCCTAAAAAATAATCCCTTATTTGTGCGTTTGCCGCTTGTAGATTAAGTATTTAGCAGTATATTTGCACCCGCTATTTGCAAAAAATAGCAGTAAAAAATCTAATAAACGCATTATGTACGCAATTGTAGAGATGGCAGGGCAGCAATTCAAAGTTGCAAAAGACCAAAAAGTGTACGTTCACCGTTTGCAAACCGAAGAAGGAAAGAAAGTTACTTTCGATAAAGTTCTTCTTTTGGATGACGGCAAGAATGTAACCATTGGCGCCCCAGTCATAGATGGTGCAGCCGTTGAGGCCAAAGTTGTTAAGCACCTTAAAGGAGACAAGGTAATTGTCTTTAAAAAGAAAAGACGTAAGGGGTACCGCAAGAAAAATGGTCACAGACAGTATTTGACCGAAATTGTGGTAGAAGGTATCGTTGCGAAAGGCGCGAAGAAAGCTGCCCCTGCGAAAGCAAAAACAGAAAAACCTGTAGCCAAGACTGAGACAACCAAAACGGTCAAGACAGAAGCTAAAAAAGCAGCAGCTCCTAAAAAGGAGGCTGCACCTAAGGCAAAAGCTTCTGCCGATTTAACCGGCAAGACGGTGGCAGAGCTTAAGGAGATGGCAAAAGCTGCTGGAATTACAGGAATTTCTTCAATGAAAAAAGCAGAGCTAATAGAAGCTTTAAGCAAATAAACAGTAAAAAGAAAACATCATGGCTCATAAGAAAGGTGTAGGTAGTTCTAAAAACGGTAGAGAATCGGAATCGAAACGCTTGGGCGTGAAGATTTTTGGTGGTCAGGCTGCATTGGCCGGTAACGTAATCGTGCGTCAACGCGGAACTCGACATAATCCTGGTGACAATGTGTATGCGAGTAAAGATCATACCTTGCACGCTAGGGTAGATGGTATTGTGAAGTTCGAAAAGAAAGCTGGTGGAAAATCTTTTGTTTCCATCGAACCTTTTGAAGCTTAATTCGCAAAAAATATAGATTAAAAAAGCCCCGCTAGATGCGGGGCTTTTTTATTAGCTCTCAAATTTCCAACTCCACCAAATAAAATTGGCGTTTACCTGTCTCCTTCCTGACAATCGTTTTGTCAGGCGTTCCATTCTTTTCTCTTTGTCTTGATTTTTTTGTTCGTTCGTTTTCATGATAGTTGTTTTTGATTGATGCATATTTGACGCTCAAAATTGAAATTTGTAACCAAAATCTGGGAAAAATCCGATTTGATCAACTTGGTCCACTTGATTGGTTAAGCGGTTATATCTGCGTACAAAGACATTTTCATTCGCAGTGACGTTCTGCAGATCAACATAAAATTGATGGGATCGTTTTTTATTCTTGCTATTGATCTTCAATCCGAATTTAAGGTCCCATCTAAAATAGTCCTCGATTTGTTGGCTAAAGGCTAAATCTTCCCGTAAAATCTCAAAACCTGCTTGTTGGGAAGCTTCTAGGTCAATAGGGGTAAAATAGCGCCCGCCCGAGGCAGTCAACCGGGTATCGAAAAAAAGAATGTTCTTGCCTGAAGGTCCCGTTTTAAATTCTTTACCGGCCAAAAAATTGACCACATAGCCATTGTTGAAGGGAGTGTTGCGTTCTATGCCATCGCTTCCTTCGTATTTGCTTTCAAAAAAGGAACCCGTAAGTAGCCCATAATATCCATCGTTAAAAAATTTCTCAAGGGTAACCTCTAATCCCTGATTGAACCCACTGCCTTCATTGATCAAAGAGACCCTATCATTGTCAAAGCCAAAGTCTGCTCCTTCGGTCAAACTTGAATAACTTGAAGGGAACGATTCTACTGCGGCCTTATCTATATCTTGTCGATACACCTCCAACTTTCCGCGCCACGCATTGCCGAATTTGACGTCATAGCCCAGTACATAATGAGTGCTCTCAACAAAATCCAAATCCCTATTGGTTTGAACTAGGGAGCCGTTTACGTTTTCGTTTAAAAATAGCAGTGTGAAGGGAACATTTTGAAAGTGCAGCCCATAACCTACATTCAAACTATGGTTTGGTAAAAAGTCGTAACTCAATGCTGCTCGAGGGCCAATGGCAAATTGATTATTCAGACTGCTGTATTGAGAATGAAGGCCGGCGTTTAAGGTTATTTTTTCTGTAATTCGGTATTGCCCTTGAATGTAGGGTTGTACTATGTTCAAATTTTGATCAATATCTCGAAAGGTTGTCAAATCAGGATCTCCATCCCCATCGTTGTCTAGCTGCTCCGTTCTATCCAATAAGAGACTTTGGATATTATAGTTTTCCGTTAAGATCCCAGTTCTAAAGTTGAATCTGCTGTTGATCTTCGAATTGAATAGTGTTGAAAGCGTAAAGCGAACCTCCGAATCGTCTACGGCAGTAAACCTTATGATTCGTTCTTGGGGTGTATCTTTATTGATAAACCTATCCGCAATAAATTCATTGCTGGCGAAGGAGCCCGACGCAATGGATCTTAAATATGAGTTATCACCCAAACTCAGGTTGTATTTGATGCCGAATACTCCAAATCGCGAATCAACAAAAGCGTTCTCATCCTCTGCAGCAAACAAATCGTCTTCATCGATATCATCGCCCAAAAATTCAATGTCTGAGTTTCCAATAATCCCAAAAATGGATAGGTTGCCTTTATTTACTTTTCCGAAATCGATATTAAAAGAAACATCGTTGTAATTCGGGGTTGCAGCGGTTCCTCCAGCACCTACGCCTAACAGGCCCACCAAGGAGTATCTAGCGGCAACTAAAAACGATCCATTGTTTGTACCCAACGGACCTTCGGCCATAGCCTCAACCCCTGTGAAAATACCTGTTTGAATGGTATATTCGTAAGTATCGGCATTTCCTTTTCTGAAACCAAGATCAAAAACACCCCCAATGGCATTCCCGTATTCTGCAGGAAAAGCAGAGGTGATAAAATCCGAGTTTTTCAAAAGGTTTGGATTCAATGCAGATACAGGACCACCGGTGGTGCCTAAGGTAGCATAGTGGTTCGGACTAGGAATGGGAATACCCTCTAGGCGCCATAAAAGTCCGGTTGGCGAATTGCCCCTGACCACAATATCGTTTCTGCTGTCATCGGGTGCTGAGACACCCGCGAAATTCGCAGCAAGGCGCCCTACATCACTTCGGCCACCAGAAAATCGGGTGACCTCTTCCAATCCAAATTGTCGCGCCGATACCTTTGCCAATTTGTTTAAGGCTTGATCTTTATTGGCTTCATTGGTTAAGACAACTTCGTCTAATTGATTAAATGATTCGAGCAGCTGTACGGTTACAAAAACATCTTTACCTGAAGTGATTTCAATGTTGGGAAGCGTTACGCTTTCGTATCCGATATAACTTACGCGAATGACCTGTCTTCCTATGGGCACCGCTTCGATAACGAATTTCCCATCAAAATCGGTGATGACTCCTGTTGAGACCTCCATATTCAATAATTCTATGGTTGCGCCCTCCAAAGGATTCTCAGACTGTTTATCAACAACGATACCCTTGAGTGTGCCGGTTTGAGAAAATCCTACGGTGGCCAATAATAAAAAAAGAAGGCAAATATTTTTCATGACATAATTTTTAGTTGGTACCAAAAATGTCCCCTAACACCCATCTTTTGGCTATAGGATTTACTCAAGTGTTGTTTTAGCTGTTGGGAGGTAGGTTATGCGATTGAAGTGCAATTATCGATTAAATCACCTCGATTTACAGTTCAGCAGTGAAATCAACAGTTTAAGCCCTGTTTTGACCGTAGGGGTAAATTTAAACGCCCTGCACAAGCGACTTATGTATCTTTGGCGTTGTTATGAGACGTTTGTTTACCAAAAAGGGGCTTCAAAAGTTTTTCTTCCGTTGGATGGTTGTCAACCTGGTCTATTTCGCTGTGAAATTGAGCATGGAGAATGACGGTAAGCAGTATGAGGGATTGTTCACATCTACCAGTTTGTTTTATTACGTCAGCGCATTTTTCTTACTCATGCTGACTTGGGAAACAAATGATTACCTGCTAAAAAAATATAAAAAGCGTTATGGCATCAATTTTAAGAGCGGCCTTAAGATCGTTGTCATAAACATGTTGATCATGTTGCCGGTCTGTGCCTTGACATATTATGTGGCACTTTTTCCCTTCAAAGAGGTTTGGGGGATAGTTTGTCCAAATCCACCGAACCAACAGTTTGCAATTGATTTTTCTCGGGCCGTCTTAATAGGATTGGCAGTAGTATTTGCCAATATGTTTCAATATGCCCTGACCCACAACGATAAACTGGAAAAACAACTAGAAGATCTTAAGAAGGATATGGTTGCCTCACAATATACTTCCTTAAAAAATCAAATCAGTCCACATTTTTTGTTTAATAGTCTAAATACATTGACCTCTTTAATGTACGAAGACAGAGATTTGGCATCTGATTTTGTAACTCGTTTGGCAAGCAGCTATCGGTATATTTTAGATAATCGGGAACACGATTTGGTTTCTTTAAAAAAGGAATTGGAATTTTTAGATTCCTTTATTTTTATGATGAGGGTGCGTCATAAAGAGGCGATTACCATTAATTTGGAGATTAAGGTTAGCCCCGAAAAATTTTTCATACCAACACTTTCTTTGCAAATGTTAGTGGAAAATGCGCTTAAACATAACGTCTACAGCAAGGAAAGACCATTAAATATCACCATATCATCAATTCAAAATGACGCCCTAGCCATTCATAACAATTTTCAACCTAGGGAATCAAAAGAGGAATCGACCCAGGTCGGAATCAAAAACATTAAGAAAAGATATGCGTTCTATACCAACAAACAGGTTCTGGTTAGAGATGAGGATCGTTTTTTTGAAGTGATAATCCCGTTATTGGATAAAAGCAGCATTCAAGTGAACCTAAAAGCAATTTCGTGATGAGGGCGGTAATTGTTGAGGATGAAGAATTTGCAGCAAAGCGATTGGGTCAATTGATTGGTGAGTTGGCGCCAAATATGGAGGTAATCGCGCATTTGAACTCCGTTGAGAGTGGTACCAATTGGTTTTCTTCGAATACCGCTCCTGACCTCATATTTCTTGATATTCAATTGAATGATGGGTATGGGTTTGATATTTTGGATGGTTTGGAAGACCACCCACCTGTCATTTTTACTACGGCTTTTAATGAATTTGCCATTCGCGGATTTAAATATAATGGCCTGGATTACCTATTAAAACCCATCGTAAAAGAGGACTTAAAAAAGGCGCTGGAAAAGTTCAAAAAGAACATTACCAGAAACGGAAGTTCGTCAACTGAAAATCTCGAACATTTAAAGCAATTGTTCCATAAAGAATACAAGCACCGTTTTATGGTCAAGGTGGGCAATATGTTCAAATCATTTAATGTTGAGGAAATCGCTTACTTTAAGTCACATGAAGGCATGATTTGTTTGTATACCCATTCGGGTCAAACTTACCCTATAGAGTACACCATTGATCAATTGGAGAACATTCTCAATCCTATTCACTTTTTTCGGATCAATCGAAAATTTATGGTATCGGTAAAGTCTGTGCATGAGATTCATAGCTATTTCAATAGTAGACTACTTTTGAAAATTTTACCAAAAGAAGAAGAACAGGTAATTGTATCGCGAGAGCGGACAACCAATTTTAAACGTTGGTTGGACCTATAAAACAAAACCCCTACATTTCTGCAGGGGTGAGTTCATTCGTATATCTGAAACTAATGCTTAGTAGCGGTAGTATTCTGGCTTATAGGGTCCTTCAACCGTAACTCCAATATATTTCGCTTGATCCGGCTTAAGTTCAGTCAATTCTGCGCCCAGTCGTGCCAAGTGCAGCTTAGCTACTTTTTCATCCAAATGCTTGGGTAGCATATACACATCGTTCTTGTATTTGTCACTATGTTTCCACAATTCGATCTGTGCCAAGGTTTGGTTTGTGAACGAGTTACTCATCACAAAACTTGGATGGCCTGTCGCACAACCCAAATTCACCAAACGGCCTTCAGCCAATACAATCAAATCTTTACCATCAATAGTATATTTATCAACTTGTGGTTTGATCTCGTCTTTGGTGTCTCCATACGCCCCATTTAACCAGGCCATATCAATTTCGTTGTCAAAGTGACCAATGTTGCAAACAATGGCTTTGTCTTTCATTGCTCTGAAATGCTCTTCGCGAATGATATCCTTGTTTCCTGTAGTAGTGATAACCACATCGGCCTTGTCTACTGCAGTTTCCAATTTTTTCACTTCAAACCCATCCATGCAAGCTTGTAGTGCACAAATGGGGTCAATTTCAGTAACGGTGACAATTGCACCAGCACCTCTAAAAGATGCTGCTGTACCTTTACCCACATCGCCGTAACCACAAACCACGGCCTGCTTGCCTGCCAACATAGTATCAGTAGCCCTGCGCACAGCGTCAACTGCGCTTTCGCGACAACCGTACTTGTTATCAAACTTTGATTTTGTTACAGAGTCATTAACGTTGATGGCCGGCATAGGTAGGGTGCCGTTTTTAACTCTTTCGTACAATCTGTGAACACCTGTGGTTGTTTCTTCTGACAAACCTTTGATGTCAGCCGCTAGCTCGGGATATCGATCCAATACCATATTGGTTAAATCGCCCCCATCATCCAAAATCATGTTAAGGGGTTGCCGGTCTTCACCAAAAAATAGGGTTTGTTCAATACACCAATCAAATTCTTCTTCGTTCATGCCCTTCCACGCATATACAGGAATTCCAGCTGCTGCTATGGCTGCCGCTGCATGATCTTGGGTTGAAAAAATGTTACATGAACTCCAAGTTACGTCTGCCCCAAGTTCTACCAAGGTTTCAATTAGAACAGCCGTTTGAATTGTCATATGTAGACAACCTGCGATTCGGGCGCCTTTCAAGGGCTGCTCATTTTTATATTCTTCCCGCAAGGACATCAAACCAGGCATTTCGGCCTCAGCCAATTCTATTTCCTTTCTTCCCCAATCAGCCAGCGCGATGTCTTTTACCTTAAAGGGAACATATTGAATTGTTTTTGTGCTCATGTGTTTTATAAATTTACTTTTGTAGCTTCGTTTTTTTCAGTTGCAAAGGTACAAATAACATAAGTTTTAACGGTGCCACTTTACAAAATACTAACAGTTTCAAAAGATACTCAGGCTTTGGTTTGGAAGGTAGTCGAACCCGAACGCCAACTGGCCGAGGATATTGAATTAACTTCCAATTGTCAAAATCGCCTAAAGGGCATGAAATCATCTATGCACCGTAGGGCTTTTTTAAGTATTCGTCACCTATTGCGGCAACAAGGATATGAAGATAAAGATTTGATATACAATAAATTCGGCAAACCGCATCTTAAAGACGGTAATCATATTTCAATATCACACTCGCACGATTTTACGGGCATTATCATAAGTTCATCGCATGAAGTGGGTATTGATATTGAAAAGCAACGTGATAAGATATTACGGATTGCCCATAAGTTCACACCCGTTGAAGAATATAGAACTATTGCCAATACCGAGGCCTTGATTCAAAAGTTGACCCAGGTTTGGTGCGCCAAAGAATCGTTGTATAAAATTTATGCCACGCCCGGATTGAGTTTTTTGAAACATATTGTGGTTCAAGATTTCAATTTGGATGATTCAGCAACCAAGGCTTCCATAATCTATAAAGGGAAGAGATCGACATATGACGTGGAATTTAACGAGTTTGAAGGGTTCAGCATGGCCTATGCCCTAAGCAAGTAATTAACGGAACAATGAATATATCAGTAGAACTTACATTGACCCCTTTGCAGGATGATTTTGAGTCACCCATCATCGAATTCATAAAGCGCTTACGTTCCTCAGGCTTAAAAGTATTGGAAAACCCTTTGAGCACTCAGGTTTATGGCGAGTATGATAAAGTTATGGGTCTGCTTCATACTGAAATCAAAAGTTCATTTGAATCCACGGGTAACATATTGCTCCAAATGAAAATCGTTAAATCTGATCGTAGCGATTATGAACCCCATTTTTGATTTTTTTCTAGACACCTACCGCGGAAAGGAGACCTATATTATACTTCTTGAGGCCGTTGTTTTTGTATCCGGGATCTTAAGTGTATGGTTTGCGAAACGAGAAAATATTTGGGTATATCCAACGGGGCTTCTGGCGACCATAATAACCGTTTATTTGTTCTTACGGGATGGTTTGTTGGGTGATATGATGATGAACTTTTATTGGTCGGCCATGAGTTTGTACGGTTGGTGGAACTGGTCTAGAAAGAAAAACAATACAACGATCGTGAAAATTTCAAGAACAAGTACACTTGAAAAATGGATTGGGGTTGGTTTGTTCTTTGCAACCATATTTTTCAATTATGGCGTGTATCGGTTTTTTGATTATGCCATATTGACCTCGAATTACATTGATATATTTACGTCTGGATTGTTCTTTACTGCCATGTGGTATATGGCACTAAAAAAACTTGAGAACTGGACACTCTGGATTATTGCTGATATTATTACGGTACCGTTATATGCCTACCGGGGTTGGGGTATGTTGTCCCTCCAATATCTTATTTTTACCATTTTGGCAATACAAGCATATGTTGCATGGAAAAAGCGCTTGAACAACAACCCACGAACATTGTTAAAATCGTAGTATTTGGTCCGGAGTCTACCGGAAAAACTACTTTGGCGAAGCAGTTGGCCGAGCATTACAAAACACATTGGGTGCCCGAATATGCCCGTGATTATTTGCAAAAAAAGTGGGATCAAGAGCAAAAAGTGTGTGAGTTAAAAGACCTGATTCCGATTGCACAAGGCCAAATGAAGCTCGAAAATGAATTGCTTGCCAAAGCAAATAAACTACTCGTTTGTGACACTGATATTTTGGAGACCATGGTGTATTCTCAGGCTTATTTTGAGGGCTATGTGGATCCCTTACTTGAAAAGTATGCAGTGCAAAATCAATATGATCTGTACTTTTTAACGGATATAGATGTGCCTTGGGTCAAGGATGATCTTCGGGACAGGCCCGATAAACGGGCTGAAATGTTTACCCTTTTCGAAACAGCGCTGACAGCCCATAATCGTAATTTTGTTATCTTAAAGGGAAATGAAAAACAACGCTTCAAAAAAGCAACAGGCGAAATAGATAAACTGCTCATAACAATGATAGATTTTACTGAAAAAGACAATGTTCAACTAGAACAAAAAGGAATTTCGAAGGAAAAAGTACTTCAACAAGTTGAAATTTTTAAGAAGGGTATTCCTTTTGTAAACTTAACAAGTGCCGCAGTTGTAGGAGAGGGCATACTGCGTATTGAAGCGGAGCAACAAGAAAAATTAGTTTCCTATTATGAGGAAAATTTGGCAGGACTCACCCTGCTTAAATTTGTTCCAGCTTCGGGTGCCGCCTCACGTATGTTTAAAGCCATGTTCAGCTTTGTTGATGCTTACAATCCATCTGAAGAAACTTTGGATGCCTACCTATCCAGAACAGGAGATAAAGCTGTTGAACAGTTCATTGCGGGGATGCACAATTTGCCCTTTCATGATGAACTACTATCAAAAATTGAGGGAAGCTATTCCAATGAAGGAGAGAAAGCACATGCCTTTATAAAAACCATGTTGGCAGAAGATGGGTTGAATTATGGGTTTTACCCAAAGGGTTTACTGCCTTTCCACAAATGCAAACATGGCGGTGCCACTCCATTTAAAGAGCATTTAAAAGAAGCCGCACTCTATGCCAAAACCGATGGCAGTGCCAATTTACACTTTACCATTTCGCCCCAACATGATACCATGTTTAAGGAAGAGGAGGGTATTTCGGTACCTCGAATTTCACAAAAAACAGATACCAAGTTTAATGTCTCTTATTCTTATCAAAAAACAGCAACTGACACCTTGGCCGTAGCAATGGATAATACACCGTTTCGTGAACCAGATGGATCTATATTGTTTCGTCCTGGAGGGCATGGTGCCTTAATTGAGAACTTGAATGAGCAAGACGCAGATATCATTTACATAAAAAACATTGACAATGTTGTAATTGATGAAAATTTAGAAGCTGTGGGAAACAGCAAAAAAATGCTGGGAGGGCTATTGTTGAAGATACAGACCAAGTGTTTTGCATATGCCAAAGCCTTAGAGGAAGACGTAAATCTGGCGTTTTTGGCAGAGATTTCCGCTTTTGCCCAAAACCAATTGAATGTGGTATTTCCAGATGACTTTGAAACCTATGGAGCCCACGAAAAGGCGGCCTTCTTAAAAGACAAATTAAACCGGCCCATACGTATCTGTGGAATGGTAAAAAACGAAGGTGAACCAGGCGGCGGGCCATTTTTTATCAAAGACCCCGAGGGGAATGTTTCACTCCAAATAATTGAGTCTGCCCAAATAAATATGGAGGATAGTGCACAGGTTTCCATCTTGAACAATGCAACACATTTTAACCCTGTAGACATTGTTTGTGGCGTAAAAGATTATAAGGGCAATAAATTTGACTTGGTAGAATTTGTTGATCACCGGCAAGGTTTCATAACAGGTAAAACCAAAAATGGCAAGGAATTAAAAGCGCTTGAACTTCCAGGGCTTTGGAATGGGGCCATGGCTTTTTGGAATACGATTTTCGTTGAGGTCCCTTTAGTGACATTTAATCCCGTGAAAACCGTAAATGACTTGCTGAAGCCTTCCCATCAGGCTTAAGAACCGTTTTGACTTGCTCAAATGCCGCTTTTCAGCGGCATTTTTTGTTTGTATGTGACTTATTAAAAAAAATGGTGTCATACTATATGAACGCACAAATCATGGGAGATTTATTAAAATCAGGCTTATTTGGATTGGCTTTTTTGGTCATGTTGACGATTGCCTCGATTCAATTTGAAGAAGGAAGAACAAAAAAGACAGATACCCTTGCCAAAGTTGAGGGTAGTGCGCAGACAAAAATAGAATTAGCGAATAAAGAAGGAATTCATATTCCGTTGTAGCCATCCGGCTCACGGATTTTGGTTGGTTGATTTGGTTGATAGGGCCGCATCAAATTTGAGCGGCCCTTCTTTTTAAAGAAAAAAATGGATGCAACATATTTCATAATGGCTATTTGGCAAATCGCTGCCTTTTGGGGCGCATTTTACTTGATCGGTCACATCTTTCCTAAGAAACACGATAAGGATAATGCTATGCAACACTAACCATGTATTATCCAAAACCCTGAATGGCATGATATTTCATAACCATGGGTTATGGCGTTTCCCCAAACGGAATATCGCTATTGAGGTTTAAAAAGGCTGCTTCGGCGGCCTTTTTTGTTTTTAGGTATGGGCATCCAAAATTTAGTTTATTACGTATATAGAAGTAGAATCCAGGTTATGAAGAAGATAGTTTGCCTGTTGGGCACAATTTTAGTTACGATTACAATGGCGACCAACGCCAATGCACATTCGATACAAAAAGAAGAATTGATTTTCAAAACTGTTGAAAATGAATTTAAGCGCGTAACTTCAAGTGAATTGACACCAGCTGTCGTCGAACAGATCTTAAAAGAATACCCCACTTCTAAACTAGCTGCGGTATACAAGAACGAAAAGGGCCAATTCAAATTGATCATGGTGCTACAAAGCGGTACACGACGCACGGTATACATTGATCAATATGGCCGCTGGTTCAAGCCGAAGCGCAAATAAAAGTTCTCTTTCAACAACATTTTTACAACAAATAATTCTGGGCAGGAACAAAAAACTGTAGTACTTTTGTGCCCATCTCAAAGGGGTGCCGACCACAAGTCAGGCTGAGATCATACCCATTGAACCTGGGCAGGTAATGCTGCCAAGGGAGGCGACAGTCGCCATCAGGTATTTGTTTTAAGTGAAGGGCCTTAAAAATTAATTTGCACCAAGCCCTATAATCAAGTTTAACCAGAATAATAGCCCCTTTTATTCGTAATGTTTTTTACGGATGAGAACTATTTTCGCAGTATTGGCCTTTGGCAGCCTTGCTCTATCGCTAAATGCACAAAACAAGCAACAAGACACAGTTCAGGGAACAAAAGTGATACTCGATGAGGTCTTGGTCTCGGCTGTTCGTGTGACCAAAGAATCTCCGGTGACCTTTTCCAATTTGGACAAAGAAGAGCTAGCCCCAAGAAACCTGGGTCAAGACATCCCGATTTTAATGAACTTTTTACCGGGAGTGGTGACCACTTCTGATGCCGGAGCGGGTGTTGGCTATACGGGCATTCGAGTTCGGGGAAGTGATGCTACAAGGGTGAATGTAACCATTAATGGGATACCCTATAACGATGCGGAGTCACAAGGGACTTTTTGGGTGAATATGCCCGATTTTGCCTCATCAACACAGAGCCTGCAACTCCAAAGGGGCGTTGGTACCTCAACGAATGGTGCAGGGGCGTTCGGCGCCAGCTTGAATTTATTGACCGATGCTTTTTCAGAAGAGGCCTATGGACAAATTTCTTCTTCTTTCGGCAGTTTCAATACCATGCGCAATAATGTCAAGTTTGGTACGGGATTGATCAATGATCATATAGAACTATCGGGAAGACTCTCCAGAATCACTTCTGACGGGTATATTGATAGAGCTTCTTCCCAATTAGAATCTTATTTTTTACAGGGCACCTATGTAGATGACAATACCCTGGTAAAGGCTTTGCTTTTTGGCGGTCACGAAATAACGTACCAGTCGTGGTTCGGAATTGATGCCGCCACGCTTGAAACCGATAGGACATTTAATCCGGCTGGTATTTACACCGATGAAAATGGCGGCATCCAATTTTATGATAAAGAAGAGGATAATTACAAGCAGGATCATTTTCAATTACACTGGAATGAACAGATCAATGATCGTTGGAGTTCAAACCTGGCCATACACTTCACCCGTGGGAGAGGATACTTTGAACAATTTCGTGAAGACGATGATTTTGCCACCTATGGTTTCGAAGAAATACAAGTTGATGGCGAAGTTGTGAACACCACTGATCTAATTCGGAGAAGATGGCTTGACAATAACTTTTATGGTACTGTATTCTCGTTAAACCACGAAAAAGAAAACTTGAATCTTATTCTGGGTGGTGGTTACAATGTTTACGAAGGGGATCATTTTGGAGAGGTCATCTGGGCCCGTTTTGCAAGCAATAGTAATATTAGAGATCGGTACTATGACGATACCTCAAGAAAAACAGATTTGAATACCTATGCGAAGGCCATTTACAACCTAAATTCCAAATGGAGCCTGTTTGGAGATTTGCAATATAGGGCCGTTGGGTATGAGGCAAACGGTGATGATACCGGATTGGTAGACGATACCTTTAATTTTTTCAATCCCAAGACCGGGGTGACATTTGATTTGAACAAGAACAATAATTTTTACTTTTCGTATGCCCGTGCAAATCGGGAACCGAATAGGAACGACTATGAAAATGGCAACCCGCGACCAGAGCGCTTAAACGACTTTGAACTCGGTTGGCGTTATATTAATCCTTCTGTTCAGGTCAATACCAATGTTTACTATATGCGGTACAAAGACCAGTTGGTGCTCACAGGAGAATTAAATGATGTCGGAGCTCCTTTGCGTGCCAATGTTGGTGACAGCTACAGATTAGGACTTGAAGTGGATGCTACTGTTTCATTGGGTCAAAAATGGGTCCTTAGACCCAATATTGCCTTGAGTTCCAATAAGAACATCGACTTTATTTTTCAGCGTGATGGAACCATACAAAACCTTGGGAACACCAATATCGCGTACTCACCTAACCTGGTTGCCGGAAATATAGTAGGCTTTATGCCCAATGAAAATTGGCAGATTTCTGTGCTTTCGAAATTTGTGGGCAAACAGTATATGGGAAATATCGATTCTGAGAATTCTGTATTGGAAAGTTATTCGCAAACCGATTTGAACCTACAATATACCTGGCAAACCAACACCTTTGTTAAGAGTATCGTTATATCGGGCTTGGTGAATAATATCTTTGATGCCGATATTGTTTCTAATGGCTATTTTTTCACCTTTGATGATGATTTCTCCAATCCTGGAACGGTAACCACAGTTGAAGGGGCAGGGTTTTATCCCCAGGCCGGAATCAACTTTTTAGTCGGTATAACAGTAAACTTTTGATCATTTTCTAAATTTGAAAATGGCATTGCAACCATTTTTCACAAAAAGGCCCATCCGATGGGGTATTATCGGTTGCGGCAATGTAACGGAGGTTAAAAGTGGGCCGGCCTATCAAATTGTCGAAGATTTTGAGTTGGCCATGGTGATGCGCCGTGATATTGCCAAAGCTGAAGCTTATGCAAAAAGACATGGTGTTTCGCAATGGACCAATGACGCTTCGGAAGTCATCGATAACCCGAACATTGATGCGGTTTACATTGCGACACCACCGGATACGCATAAAATGTATGCCTTGCTAGTGGCTAAGGCTGGCAAACCGTGCTGCATTGAAAAGCCAATGACGCCCAATTATTTGGATAGTTTAGAGGTTGTCAATGCTTTTCAGCACAAAAACCTTCCTCTTTTTATCGCCTATTATAGAAGGAGCTTGCCCCGATTTAATAAGGTTAAAGAATGGCTGGATAACATGGCAATAGGAGAGCCGCGCCATATCAGTTGGATGAAAACACGTACCGCGAGCCCATTGGATTTAAGTGGGGCCTGCAATTGGCGTACGGATGCCAAGGTAGCCCCTGGCGGTTATTTTGATGATTTGGCAAGTCATGGGCTAGATTTGTTCACATTTTTATTAGGGAACATAAAAGAAGCGAATGGTATTGCAACGAACCAACAGAACCTGTATTCCGCGTATGATAGCATAACCGGAAGTTGGGTGCACGAAAATGGGGTTACTGGATCAGGGAGTTGGAATTTTGGAAGTTTCGAGGCACAGGATAAGGTAGAGATTTTGGGTTCGAAAGGAAAAATTCGTTTTTCCGTACTGCATGAAGAACCTGTCGAATTAATCGCCCGAGACGCTCGTGAGTCCTTGGTAATCGAGCATCCGAAACATTTGCATGAATTTCATGTCAACAACATGCGGGACCATCTTTTCGGTAAAGCACCACACCCTTCTCTTGGGAAATCAGGGCTGCATACCAGTTGGGTGATGGATAAAATATTGGGAAAACCTAATTTGAGATAAAGACTGAATTTCCATTTTGTGTTGCGCGATAGAACAACAGGTCATAATAGCGATTGCCGTCATCTGGACGGTTGAGCTGTTGACCTGTGAACAAACTGTAACGGTAATCTTCGCATGAGCATACAACTTCTTGTCCTTCAATAGTCATGGTCGAACATGAATTTGGAGCATGATTTGGACAACTGGCTTCAAACGCAAAAAAGGTATCAGGGCCAGTCCGCATAACAAAAGCACCTCGAGTTCCTACACTGGGGTTACCTACGTACACGGGATTTCCAATGGTGTTTAAGTTACTGTATAAGGGTAAATTCAGATTTAGCTCAAAGTTAAACCCGACTTCCTGCAGAAAAGGATTTCGGTTTGACCCATCATTACTACAGGAGACTGTAAATAAGAGAGTTATGAAAATAAAAACGCGTTTCATCTATAGAGTTAAACAGTGATTCAAGGGCAAAATTGCCCAAAAAATCGTATATTTGCGTTAAATCCTCGCAAAAACTGCGCATTGGCAGCCTTAGCAGAGGATTTTTCTATTAAATAACACAAAGTATGCCGGGGGATTTTACATTTCTCTTGGATACTTTTTTGCATTAAGATTAAGGATATGAGCAAGGTATCTTACTATACAGCGGAAGGGCTTAAAAAATTAAGGGCCGAATTGGATCATTTGAGGGATGTGGAACGTCCGAAAGCTTCGCAAGCAATAGCCGATGCGAGGGATAAGGGCGATTTGTCTGAAAACGCAGAATACGATGCGGCCAAGGAGGCACAAGGACTCTTGGAAATGAAAATTTCTAAGATGGAAGAAACTGTGGCGAATGCCAGGTTGATCGATGAATCTCAAATGGATACTTCAAAAGTATTGGTGCTTTCCACGGTTAAGCTCAAGAATCAAAACAATGGAATGGAAATGACCTACACCCTCGTTGCGGAAAGTGAGGCAGACCTAAAAAGTGGCAAGATTTCAGTGACGTCACCCATCGGAAAAGGGCTCCTTGGTAAATCGGTCGGGGATGTGGCAGAGATTACCGTGCCCAATGGAACCTTGAAATTTGATATTTTGGAAATCAGCCGCGAATAGCACAAAAGAAAATAGCTATATTTAATCCCGTTGGCCATAGGCTGACGGGATTTTTTAATTGAGAAAACCAACAAATGGCTACCATATTCACTAAAATCATCAATGGTGATATCCCGTGTTATAAAATTGCCGAGGACGATAACTTTTTTGCATTTCTGGATATTAATCCCAATGCCGTTGGCCATACCCTTTGTGTCCCTAAAAAAGAGGTAGACAAGTTATTGGATTTGGATGAGGTTACCTATGCCGGACTCATGGCGTTTTCCCGAAAAGTGGGTAGGGGTATTGAGGCAGCCATACCTTGTGAACGCGTGGGGATGATGGTAATTGGCTTGGAAGTCCCTCATGTGCACGTTCATTTAATTCCCCTTCACAGCATGCAAAATGCCACTTTCCAGCACAAGGTGCACATGGACCAAGAAGCGTTTGAGACTACTGCAAAAAAAATAAGGGATAGGTTAAAACATTCCTTCTAAGTACATGTAAACCGCAGTACCGACTAGACCAAGAAGTACTACCAATAGGATGTAAAATAAGGTAGTAAACCGAACTGATTTTCTATCTGGCTCGACCAATTTATTGTAATACTCAAAAACGCGTTCGATATCAGGAGTCCAGTTCACTGGATAAATGATTGAGTAGCATTTTTTGCATTTAATTTCGTGGGTCACTTCGCCTGTTGTTCTGTGGTATAAGGGATTAAAGGTATGTTTTTGGTAAAAAGATAACTTCAACTCCTGATTATAGCATTCAGGGCAGTTATTCGTGATTTCAGCTTCTTTTATAGCAATCTGTTTTTCCTTCGCCATGATTACACAATGGTTTTGAGCGAAATTTGCATGATTGTCCCTTCTTTACTTGACGAAAGTACTTTAATTTTTCCTTTGTGGTATTCTTCAACTATGCGTTTCACCAACGAAAGGCCTAATCCCCAACCTCTCTTTTTTGTAGTTACCCCGGGGTTAAAAATGTTCTGGAAATCACTTTTGGGGATCCCGTGGCCAGAGTCAGATATCAGAATGTTGACATAACTTCCGTTTTTATCAATTTGAATGGAAATATCTCCTTTGCCCTTCATGGCATCAATACCATTTTTTACCAGGTTTTCAATACTCCAATTATACAGTGGAGGGTTCAGCAAGACGGGTAAATTGTCGATATTGGATTTGAACGAAAAGTGTATGAGTTTCGAACTCCTTCGTTTTAAATACTGATAGGCTTTTTCTGTTTCAGAGACAATATCATGACTCCGTAACTCAGGGGTAGAACCAATTTTTGAAAAGCGCTCTGTTATGGTTTGCAAACGAGAAATGTCTTTTTCTATTTCTTTGGTAACCTCCGGGTTTATTTGTTCAGATTTCAGCAACTCATTCCAGCCCAAAAGTGATGTCAAAGGGGTGCCAATTTGATGTGCAGTCTCTTTGGCCATACCGGCCCAAAGTTTGTTTTGCTCTGAGGCTTTGTTGGTTTTAAAAAAGAAAAAGATCACCGCTCCAAACAAAAAGATTATGAGGAGCAATGCTATGGGATAGTACTTGAGTTTATTGAGCACCTCTGAATTGCCGTAATAGAGCGTAGCCAGTTGTTCTCCCCGATCTTCAATGATAATAGGGTCATTCTCGCTTCCGAACTGCTTCATCTTCTTTTGGATGTATGCTTTGTCCCCAATTTTTTCCTTTGGAATGTTATTGGTTCGTATGGATCCATCCATATTTTCGAGAATCATTGGAGTAGAATTGTTGCTGCCCAGTACTTTTAGGGTAAGATTGCCCAATTCTTGGTCTTCTGCGGCCTGCAATAATTCGGTTTCTGCGGCAGCCCAATTTTCCATCTTGATGCGTTCCTCTTCCTTGAATTTTTTAAAAAAACTGTTGGTATTCCATAGAATCAGACTAACGACAACAAAGGCCGAAATCAAGAGGAAAATATTTGAAGTTCGCTTTCTCGGGCTAAAGTCCATATAGCGGTTGCATTGCAATTTTAAAGATAACGTAAAATGGGATAAAATGTTGAAAACCTCTTCATCTGGACGATGTCAAAAAAGGCGCATTTGCTTATTTTTGAAAGTCTTAAAATTTGAAACACATGGAGATTCAGGGGAGATTAAAGATGATTGATGAAACGAAAACCTACGGTAACAATGGGTTTCGAAAGCGTGAAGTGGTAATCACCACTGAAGAGCAATATCCGCAACACATTTTGGTTGAATTTGTTCAAGACAAAACGGATCTCTTGAATAATTTTCAGGTGGGTCAGATGGTGAAGGTCAGTATCAACCTTCGAGGTCGGGAATGGGTGAACCCCCAGGGTGAGACAAAGTATTTCAATTCCATTCAGGGATGGCGAATTGAAAACCAAGAACAAGCCGCGGAAGGAGATATTCCTCCGGCTCCACCAATGGAGGCCTTTGAACCGGTTGAGGATTTAAAGACTGAAGAGCACGACGATCTTCCTTTTTAAAATGAATGGGCCCCACCAAACTTATTGAGACGCTCTTCAAAAAGTACTTGCCATCGCCTTTTACCATTGCAGTGCTGCTTACCTTGTTGACCATGGCGTTGGCATTGGTGTTCACCACGGGTACAACCGAAAAGAACCATTTTTTCGAAATACTCACCTATTGGGAATCAGGCGTTTGGAACAATGGATTGTTGGTCTTTGCCTATCAAATGATGCTTATTTTGGTATTGGGCCATGTACTTGTGCTCAGTAGGCCTATTGAGAAGCTTATTGCAAAAATCACCCAATACGTTCAAGACACATCAACAGCCGCAGTCATTGTCATTTTACCCACATTGTTGGTTGCATTTTTCAATTGGGGATTGGCCTTAATTTTTGGTGCTATTCTCGCCAGAAAAGTGGGGGAGCATGCCCAAGCGCACAATATTCCAATGAACTATCCGCTAATAGGTGCCTGTGGGTATGCAGGTTTAATGGTCTGGCATGGGGGCATAAGTGGTTCTGCACCACTAAAAGTAGCTGAATCCGGTCATTTAAAAGAATTGATGGCAACTGTCTCTGATCCTGGGGTATTGGCAATGTTACCGGATTCAATTTCTACTTCCACGACAATTTTTGGTTTTGGGAACATTGTTCTTTTTTCGGTCGTGGTTTTAGTCATGACAATGTTGTCCTATTTTTTAGGAAAAAAATCAAATCCTAGTAGTATAAAATTAGATACGTACCAATTTAAACGAAGCGCCAAAACTGATTTGGTTGGTGCAGAAAAACTGGAATATTCAAAAATAGCTTCGATAAGTTTTGGCATCTTGGTGTTAATGGGATTTGCCGTTCAATATTTGCCGGCATTGCGTCAACTCAATATCACCCCTAACATGCTCAACTTTTTTATGTTTGGATTGGCCATCGTATTACACGGCAGTTTTAAGAGTTTTTTAAACGCCGTTGAAGAGGCCATTGGTGATGTGTCTGGGATTCTTATTCAGTTTCCCTTATACTTTGGCATTATGGGCATAATGGCCGGTAGCGGAATGATCAATCAAATTTCAGATTTCTTTGTAGCCATAAGCAATGAAACCACCCTGCCTGTTTTTACCTTTTTTAGTGCCGGATTGGTCAATATTTTTGTGCCCAGCGGTGGAGGACAATGGGCGGTTCAGGGGCCCTTGGTTCTTGAATCTGCCTTGCAGCTCGGGGTTCCTTTGCCGAAGGCGGTGCTTGCCTTGGTTTATGGGGATCAAATTACCAATATGCTACAGCCTTTCTGGGCATTACCGCTATTGGGGATTACCAAATTAAAGGCGAAGGAAATACTTCCCTATACCCTTATTTTTATGCTTGTTGGAATGGTAGTATATATAGCCGGTTTACTGATGTTATAGATTAGAGATGGAGCAAAAAGGACCACAGCCAATCGCATTTTTAAATGACAAGCTAGAATTTCCACCCGTAGAAAATGCCAGTTCAGAAGGGCTGTTGGCGGTAGGGGGTGATTTGGGTGTTGAGCGACTATTACTTGCCTATAAAAATGGCATTTTTCCTTGGTTCAATGAAGATGCCTTGATTCTTTGGTGGTCTCCAGACCCACGATTGGTCTTATTTCCTGATAACATCAAGATATCAAAAAGTATGCGCAAGGTTATTGAGAAAAACCAATTCAGACTATCCATAAATACCTGTTTTGAAAGGGTTATGAATCATTGTGCCACAATTAAAAGAAAGGAACAAGGTGGTACTTGGATTACGGAAAACATGAAATTGGCCTATTTGGATTTGCATGAAGCGGGGCATGCCCATTCCTACGAAGCCTGGCAAGGCGATGAACTCGTTGGAGGGTTATATGGAGTTGATTTAGGCCATGTATTTTGTGGCGAAAGTATGTTCAGCAAAGTTTCAAATGCCTCAAAATTTGTATTGATTAAGTTGGCGCAACACCTAAGTCAAAAAAAATATACCCTGATTGATTGTCAGGTGCCTACCGATCATCTTAAAAGTATGGGCGCTGAAGAACTTTCCAGAACAGATTTTATAGCGCTGTTAAAGGGAAAAGTTCAGCGTGCTCAGAAAAAATAGCACATGCTGGGTGCCTTCCATAAAGTCCTCAAAGCGATATTCGGCACCGATTTGAAACTTCAGTTCTTTATTCAATAGCCAGCCAATGTTTAAGGTAAAACGTTGATCGTATTCGGGATTGGTCGATTTGGGAACGCTAAGAAGGGTCTCCACATTTCCTATAAGATATGCTTCGCCAATATCTAACCGCTCTCCCTGCAAGGGAAAGTCCAATGAAAACCGATAACGAAAACGATGAATGGTCAAACTTTTTAAAATGCGTTGTTCAGCCCTTAAACGATGGCCAAAACGAACCACAAAAGGTCTGTTCGTGATATTGTACTGTTGTGTCAATCGAATTTCATTGGATCCTTCATCAAATGTCTCTCTGAATCGGTATTGAATGCCAAGTGCGATACTCTGATTGTCTTTTATTTTCAGATTTGAAAAATGTGCAAGATGCAGATGGCGAACCTGAAACTGTGAACGACCCTCCTGAATAAAGTAGTTCCTATTTTCTAGGCTAAAGTTATGTGAGTAAAATGGACTGACTTCATAATTAAAGGCGATTTGCGGTTGAAAGTAACCCGTAAAATTTTCTTGGGCCAATAGGAGATGGCTGGTAAAGAGCAAACCAAACAGCAAGAACCTAATACAGCACATGGTCATATTTCTGTGGAAGGGACTTTCTTGCCTTCAAGAAATAGCCTCTTGAATCGAACAACAATTCATATTCTTCAAACCCATTTTCACCTTTGCAGGTGACAATAAGTTCATAGTTGATGTAGGGCACGAGCAGATTTTGAAAAGCATCATGTAGGATTTGTTCTTGACTGTCTTTTTTGCTCGGGTATTGCTGTTGTATTTTTTTTATTCGTGGACTCGCATAGGTTGCTTCAATATGGTTGTTTATGCGGTTCCAACTATCGTTTGGAATATCTACTTTTTTGATGATGAATTCCACATCTTCCAAAATCCCCGAGGCGTCAAATTCAATACTGAACAAAAGCCTATTCCTTTTGAATTTGCTCTCAAATGAGGTCTTGTCCCCATCTGATTCTCTATAATATCGAATTCGTTTCGCATCTTTTAAATATGGGGCCAAAAGGTCAAGAGCCTTTGTTGGAAAGTCTTGCTTTTCAATTCTTTGTTCACGTTCTTTTTTTTCTTGAGAATGACATGTCGTATAACATACCATCAAAAGAAGAAATATGACCTTACACCTCAGCATAGCGAAAACAACCTGTTTCATGATCATTTACGATTCCTGTGGCTTGTAAAAAAGCGTAGACTATGGTGCTCCCAACAAATTTGAACCCCCTTTTTTTGAGGTCTTTGCTTATGGCGTCGGAAAGCTCGGTCTTTGCGGGTGCATCCTTATAGTTTGAGAACGAATTTTTTAGGGGTTTCCCATTAACAAAAGCCCAGATGTAATTGTTGAAATTGCCAAATTCTTGTTGCACGGCCATATAGGCCCTGGCATTGGTGACCGTTGCATTGACCTTTAACTTATTCCTTATGATACCTGGGTCTTGTAACAAACTGTCAGTCTTTGATGTGGTGTAATTGGCAATTTTTTGGTAATCAAAATTATCAAAGGCCTTTCTAAAATTCTCGCGTTTTCGCAAAATGGTTATCCAGCTCAGCCCCGCCTGAAAGGTCTCGAGTACCAAAAACTCAAAAAAGGTGGCATCGTCCCTTACCGGCACACCCCACTCCTCGTCATGATAGGCTTCGTAGAGGGCATCACCCTCGCACCAGCCACATCTGTGTTTTGTATTCATTTTTCAAAAATAGGGAAACAATAATTCTGTTAATTGAAAGTTAAACTCTTATAATATGATAGTAATACTATTATTTTTGCACCTTAAACTTACAAGGCATGGAGCGTTTGTTGCAAAGTATTAAGATCACTATTAATGATAAGATCTTCGTTAAAGATCCTGATTCATCCGAATTGGGCCGTAGAATTTTAGAACACAGTATTGTTCTCATAGATGAGATTGGGTTCGAAGCATTTACTTTCAAAAAGCTCGGGGATCGCATCGGTTCAAATGAAAGTTCTATTTACCGCTATTTTGAAAACAAACATAAATTATTGGTGTATTTGACTTCTTGGTATTGGGGCTGGCTGGAATACCAATTGGTTTTTGCAACGAACAGTTTGCCCGATGCAAGTGATAAATTAAAAAAGGCAATCGAGGTCGTTACCCGTACCGTTAAGGAGGATAATTCCTATTCCCATATTAATGAGGTCGTCCTTAATCGAATTGTTATCAATGAATCTTCCAAGTCCTTTTTGACCAAGGAAGTTGATGAAGAAAACCGAAACGGATACTTCGTTATTTACAAACGTATCGTAGAACGATTGGCTGAAATGATCACACAGGTCGATGCGGGTTATGCATTTCCATCAAGTTTGGCCAGTACAATTTTAGAAGGTGCCCTGCACCAGTACTTTTTAAAGGATCATTTTCCTGCCCTTACCGATTGCGATAGTTCAACCTCTCCAACAAAATATTTTACCGAACTCGTTTTTAAGACTTTAAACCAAAACAGTAATGTCTAGAAATATTTTGACGTCTTGGCAAAGGCTGATCGGCCTTTTGTCTTTAGATCGCAAAGATGTTTATCAGGTTTTTTACTATGCAATTTTTGCTGGTCTGGTAAACCTATCCTTGCCTTTGGGTATACAGGCCATAATCAATTTGATACAGGGGGCCCAGGTATCTACCTCGTGGGTTGTGCTCGTTATTTTGGTCACCTTGGGAGTCGCATTTGTGGGGCTTTTGCAACTTATGCAGATACGGATTATTGAAAATGTTCAACAGAAGATCTTTACCCGTTCTTCGTTTGAATTTGCTTATCGGTTTCCGAAGATTAAAATGAGCCAGTTGCGTAATTATTACCCACCTGAACTGGCCAATCGATTCTTTGACACCCTTACCATTCAAAAAGGGCTTTCAAAGGTCTTGATCGACTTTCCATCGGCGCTATTGCAAATTGTTTTTGGACTCTTGTTGCTCTCATTTTACCACCCGTTTTTTATTATTTATGGGTTGCTTCTGATTTTACTGATTTACGTGGTCTTTAAGTACACGGCACAGCGAGGCTTGGAAACCAGCTTGGAGGAATCTGAGCATAAGTACCGCGTGGCACATTGGATTCAAGAAATTGCTCGGTCTATTGTAAGTTTTAAACTTTCCGGCAAAACATCGCACGCCATCGATAAAAACGATACCCTGGTTGCCGATTATTTGGATGCAAGGGAAAGCCACTTTAAGATTTTAGTGCTTCAGTTTGTACAAATGGTTGGGTTCAAGGTGTTGGTTACTGCTGGACTGCTCCTCATCGGAGGGCTTTTGGTTCTCAACCAAGAAATGAACATTGGTCAGTTTGTCGCGGCTGAAATTATTATTCTTTTGGTCATTAGTTCCGTTGAGAAACTGATCTTAGGATTGGAGACATTTTACGATATCCTTACCTCATTGGAGAAATTGGGCCAGGTGGTAGATAAGGATTTGGAAATTCAAAATGGGGAAAAGCCATTTGCGGATACCAAAGGCTTTACCATCGAACTCAAGGATATTAGTTACAACGTTCCTGAGCGAGATAAGACAATCATCGACAAGGCCTCCTTGACCATCACCCCTGATTGCACCATTTTGTTAAAGGGAACAGCGGGGTCCGGCAGGTCTACATTATTGCGCATCATAGCGGGTATTTTAGAGCCCGATTCTGGGAATATTTTTGTCAATAATGTATCGCTTAAAGGGATTAATCTCAATTATTATCGCTCGCATATTGGACAATCGCTTAGTGATGAATCACCCTTTGAGGGAACCTTGCTCAATAACATCACTTTTGGCGATAAAGATATTTCGCAGGAGCAGGTCTACTGGGCCTTGGAGAAGGTTAAGCTCACCGATTGGGTCAAAGAGCAGCCCAAAGGCATTCATACCATCCTCTATCCTGAGGGCAAGCAAATTCCGTATGTGGTATCCAAGAAGATTGTATTGGCGCGAAGTATTGTCACAAAACCCAGCTTGTTGATCTTGAAAGACCCCTTGGATCAATTTCATTTGGATGAAGTTAATGAGATAATGGACTTTCTAACCGATCCATCAAACGGTTGGGCACTTGTAATTGTCAGCGAAAACCCTAAATGGATCAAACATTGTGGCCGGATTGTTACCATGCAAGATGGGCGAATATTAAACGAAAAAAAGGGAAGAAATGCTTAACATATCACCTAATAAATTGAATAAGACGGTTGATTTGTCAAAGTACAAGGCTGCCCAAAAAGTCTTTCATAAAAGACATTACAAGCAGTTCAACCGTTTTCTTTTGGCATTTACCATCATTGGATTGATTGTGCTGTTTTTGCCTTGGACGCAGAACATTTCAGGGAAAGGCTATTTGACCACCTTGACTCCTGATCAGCGCCCACAAACCATTCAATCTCCCATCCCGGGTCGTATTGAAAAATGGTTTGTACGTGAGGGTGATTTTGTAAAAAAAGGAGATACGATCTTATTCATCTCTGAAATCAAGAATGAGTACTTCGATCCGCAACTGGTAGAGAGAACAGGCAAGCAATTAAAGGCCAAGGAAATGTCTGTTACCTCTTATCAAGAAAAAGTGAAGGCCTTGAACACTCAAATCGGAGCTTTGGGCCGAGAGCGTGAACTGAAGCTTGAGCAGGCCAAAAACAAATTGATTCAGTCACGGTTGAAGGTACAGAGCGATAGTATTGATCTTGAGGCGGCCAAGACCAATATTACCATTGCCCAACGTCAATATGATCGAGTGGTTCAATTGCAATCAGAGGGATTGAAAGCGGTCACCGATGTAGAAGAGAAACGACTAAAGCTCCAAGAAACCCAGGCCAAACTGATTTCCCAAGAGAATAAGTTGTTAGCCAGCAAAAATGACGTAATCAATGCAGAAGTTGAGATTGGCCGTACCCAGGCTGAATTCACCGATAAAATTTCGAAGGCTCGAAGCGATATGATGACGGCCCAATCCAATCAATTTGATTCGGAAGCACAGGTCACCAAATTGGAGAATGAGTATACAAATTACGAGTTGAGGAGTCAATTGCATTACATACGTGCACCACAGGATGGTTTTATCAATAAGGCCTTGCAGGCAGGTATTGGTGAGACGTTTAAAGAAGGTGACCGCTTGGTGGGTATTATGCCTGCCAATTATGATATGGCTGTTGAAACCTATGTTGAACCACTTGATCTTCCTTTGGTTCATTTAGGAGAAGAGGTGCGTATACAGTTTGATGGCTGGCCCGTAATTGTTTTTAGTGGTTGGCCCAATTTGTCCGTAGGAACTTATGCCGGTAAGGTGGTGGCCATCGAAACCTTTATTAGCGAAAATGGAAAGTATAGGATTCTGGTTGCCCCAGATCCAGATGCCGAACCATGGCCAAAAGATATTCGGGTAGGTTCAGGAGCAAATACGATTGCATTGCTTGATGATGTTCCCATTTGGTTTGAACTCTGGCGACAATTGAACGGTTTCCCGCCAAATTATTATCAACCTGAGGCCGCCATGGAAACTACCAAAAAGAAATAGGATGAAGCAGTTTTATCTACTATTTCTCTTAACGATCCCATATCTCGGTGGGGCGCAAAACGATAGCTTGGTGCTCCAGTTCGACGAATACCTGGGTTATGTCAAAAAGTACCACCCAGTTGCCAAACAGGCGCAATTGACGGTGTCTATGGGACAGGCCAATTTGATGAAAGCCCGTGGCGGGTTTGACCCGAAAATTGAGGTTGACTACGAAAAGAAAGAATTCAGTGGATCTGAATATTGGGACCGATTAAATGCGACCTTTAAGATACCCACCTATTTTGGTATTGAATTGAAGGGGGGCATGGAGCAGGCTGAAGGGAGCTTTGTAAATCCAGATGAGACCTTTCCTGATGACGGACTTTATAGTGCAGGAGTATCGATGTCATTGGCAAGAGGATTTTGGATCAATGAACGTATGGCCACCTTAAAAAGGGCCAAACTATTTCGAGAGCAATCCAAGGCCGACCAAGATCTATTGGTAAACCAAATATTATATGATGCCTCCTTGGCTTATTTTAACTGGTTAAGGGCCTTCAACGAGGCACAGATATTCCGTAATTTTTTGGAAAATGCAGAAACGAGATTTCAAGGGGTCAAGAGCAGCGCCTTGGCGGGCGATGTGGCCATTATTGATACAGTTGAAGCCAAAATAGCCGTTCAAAACAGGGCGTTGAGCTTAGAGCAGGCTAAAGTTGCCTTGATGAAGCGTTCTTTGGAATTATCGAATTTTTTATGGATTGAAGATGTGCCTGTCGAATTACAGCCCAGTATAGTTCCTGATACAAATGTCGAAACTGCTGTAGATGAGACCCTTGAAATCATGGGGAAACCTTTGGATAGTTTTACACTTGAAAACCATCCAAAGCTACGATCCCTGGATTTTAAGGTCAAAGGTCTTTTGGTTGATAAACGATTAAAGGCGAACAAGTTGCTCCCAAAAATTGATTTAGAATATAATTTTTTAACGGCAACTCCAGAACTCTTGAATTCGTTGAATCGACAGGATTATAAGGCAGGTGTCAATTTTTATTTTCCGCTGTTCTTACGAAAGGAGCGAGGCGATTTGAAATTGGCCAAATTCAAACTTCAAGATGCCCAATTTGAAAGGGACAACGCCTCAGTTGAAATTCAGAATAAAGTTACGGCGCTCTATCGGGAGCTGGATTCTTACATTGCCCAAAATCAACTTATAGCTGATATTGTGATTGACTATGGCACCCTGCTCAGTGCCGAAGAAAGAAAGTTCAGTTTTGGGGAAAGCTCGCTATTCTTGATCAATTCAAGGGAGAGTAAGCTTATTGACGCGCAATTAAAACAGACCGAGGTGCAAAACAAGTTTTTGGGTACAAAGGCCAAGCTGTTCCGTTCTTTGGCCATAAATCCTGAGAATCTTTAATCGCAATAATTTGGGTACCAATGATATTTTAAAATACCGTCAACTGTTCAAAACCCGAAGTTTTCGAGTGCAAGTGAACACTTGGTTCAAAGACGTATTTTTTTTGGTTAGTGGTATTTTTGCTGCGGCTTTTGGACTTGAAAGCTTTTTACTGCCCAACAGTTTTATCGATGGTGGAGCAACGGGTATCTCACTTTTGGTCACCGAGACCACACAACTTCCTTTGTCACTATTGATCATTTTGGTCAACCTGCCCTTTTTAATTTTGGGGTACCGATTGATTGGGAAACAATTCGCCATCAAGGCAGTATTGGCCATTCTTGGTTTGGCGCTCGTACTTGCACTGGTCAATTTTCCTGAAGTAACCCAAGATAAACTATTGGTGGCCGTTTTTGGAGGGTTCTTTCTTGGCGCAGGTATCGGTCTATCGATTCGTGGTGGTGGTGTGCTCGATGGCACCGAGGTTTTGGCAATTTTTTTAAGTAAAAAACTGGGCACCAAAATAGGTGACATTATCATTTTGATTAACATTTTGATTTTTGCAGCAGCGGCCTACTTGCTTTCTATCGAAGCGGCCCTTTACTCTTTACTAACGTATTTAGCTGCTTCAAAAACCTTAGATTTTGTGGTAGACGGTATTGAGGAATATACTGGCGTGACCATAATTTCAGAACAGAGTGAGGCCATAAGAAGGATGGTCACAGAAAAATTGGGTCGAGGACTCACCTTATACAAAGCCGCAGGAGGGTATGGCAAGGAGGGCAAACGAAGCGAATATGATGTTATTTACACGGTAATAACCCGATTGGAGATACGGCGATTGAACATGGAGTTGGCCAAAATTGATCCAAAGGCTTTTGTAGTCATGAACAGTATTAATGATACACGGGGGGGAATGGTTAAAAAACGATCGGTGATCCACTGATTGAAAGGTCTCTGATAAATAAGCGACAACCTTCTTCTAAGCATGAAAAATAAAATGACAGCATCCCAATTACAAAGAACCGATTTAGAGCTTATTCGCAAAAGCCTTCCAAATGCCTTTGGTTATGAAGACTATCGTCAACTCGTTGCGCAACTGGCAAAGGATAAAGCTACCACCGGATGCGAACAAAAAGAGTCTCTTATTAACTATACCATACTCAATGACAAGCGTATGGCGCGATGGGATAAAACGCTTAAAATTCCATTGGATGTTGAAGAGAAGATAAATCGCTTAGATCAAAAGGTTCTTTGGCTCGTTTTGACCGAAAGTTGGTGTGGTGATGCTTCGCCAGCCTTACCGGTAATGAACAAGATCGCATCCTTGACAGACAATATAGAATTAAAACTCATTCTTAGGGATGAACATTCCGAATTGATGAATCGGTTTCTTACCAAGGGTGCGATGTCTATTCCGAAGCTCATCAGTGTGGATGTGAAGGCAGGAGTGATTTTAGGGACATGGGGGCCAAGACCTTCCAAAGCTACGGCAATGGCTTCCGAATATAAAAAAGAGCATGGTTTGCTTACCCCCGAGTTCAAACAAGAACTTCAGGTTTGGTATAATAAAGACAAGGGAGAAAATATTTTGCAAGATTTGTTGGGGCTACTTGCTTTGGAATAAATAGGTAATCGTGCCGATTTGTGATTGTTTCGAATGAGAACTGAAGCGAGCCTTTTGCGCATAGGCTATAGCATTTTCAATCAGGCAATAATCGTTTGTAGTTGAACTTTTTTCATTAAAACTGGCCTCCATGACATCACCGTAGGCATCTACTTTGATATTGACAACCACCTTACCTCCCCGTAAGCAGGTATAAATTGGTGGAGGAAGATCATAGGCATCTCGATCTACCAAAGAAAATGAGATGGTGGTGCGACGCTCAGCTAAATTTTGGGTGTATTCTTTTTTTTGGGACTCACGCTCACCCAATTTGTTCTTTTTCTCTTCCCGCTTTTTTGCCAATTCTTTCAAATTGGCAGCAAAACCTGCATCATTGCTCAAAAAATCACTTTCCGATTCATTCATTTCCCTTTCTTCCCGAAGTTCTTGCAAGGTTTTGAGGGGTTCAGGATTTTTGATGTTGGGCTTGGCGGTTTCATTGAAGGCCCTGTGCGTTTTTATCGGATCATTTTGCGCAATTTCTTCAAGTTTACGCTCTTCCTCTTTGAGAATTTCCTCCAGGTCTTCCTCGGTCAGGGCCATCTCGATGACGTATTCATCTTCTTGTTGACCACCCAAACGTATGCTATAGGCAAGTAGCACGACGATTGACATCGAGAAAATGGTAATGATCAATGATAATTGCTTGCGGTTCAGGTCCATGGTGTAACTATAACCCCGATTTTACAAAAATATTTTACAAAGATAACATCCTATTTTAGCTGAAACGGATGCTTAATCAACTCAAATTTTCTGCGAAAACATTGGGTGCTATACTATCATTTACGTTAAATGACCCTATTTTGGTTCTTCTCAAGGCACCCAAATACGCTCCTGACTGCAATTTTATGCCAAAGTCATGGGCCAAAGAACGTATATAGGTTCCTTTGCTGCAAACCACTCTAAAGTATACATTCGGAAGGTCGATTTTGGTTATTTCGAATTCATGTATCGTTACTTTTCGGCTTTTTAATTCCACCTTTTCTCCCTTTCGCGCGAGTTCATAGGCCCTTTTTCCATCTTTTTTTAAGGCAGAAAATATAGGGGGTTGCTGAGTGATCTCGCCGTGAAACAGTTTTGCTGTTTTCTCGATTTCTTCCTTTGTAATGTGATCCATGGGATAGTGATGGTCAACAGCCGTTTCAAGGTCATAGGAAGGGGTGGTGGCCCCCAAACAAAATTTGCCTGTGTACTCTTTTACCTGTCCCTGAAGTTCTGGAATTTTTTTGGTGAATTTTCCTGTACAGATAATAAGGAGACCCGTGGCAAGGGGGTCTAAGGTGCCAGCATGGCCAATTTTAAATTTTTTGCCCAATTCAAACTTTTTCCGAATGGCCCATTTGATTTTATTCAGCGCCTGAAACGAACTCCACTCGTAAGGCTTGTCAATAAGCAGGATTTGTCCGTCTAAAAAATCTTCTTGAGTTCTTTCATCCATGATCATAGCCTTAAAAGACATCTCATCCCCAAATGCTCCAAGCAATAGCGATAAGACCAACCACCAAACAATAGATGGCAAAATAGGTAAGCTTACTTTGACGCACCAATTTGATCATCCAAGTACAGGCGGCGAGCCCTGCAATAAAGGCGGCAATAAACCCAACACCCATAGCAAGGGTGTCATCTCCCTGAAAGTTGATATCGCCACTTACAATGTCTTTGGCCACTTTTCCGAGTATTAAGGGAACCACCATTAAAAAGGAAAAGCGCGCAGATTTGGTTTTATCGATACCAAGCAAGACTGCCGCTGAAATGGTCGCCCCACTTCGAGATATACCGGGCAACATGGCCACCATTTGCGCCAAACCTATGACAAAAGCGCTACGGAAGGAGACCCCTTTCTCGGTTGTACGTGCCAAATCAGCCAAATACAATAAAATGGCAGTGAGGAGCAACATAATTCCTACGATGATGATTGCTCCGTCAAAAAACACCTCCATATAATCTTGAAGAAAGAAACCTACCAGTGCTGCGGGAATCATGGAGATTACAATTTTGGCAGCGAATTGGGTCTCTTCGTTCCATTTGAATTGGAAAAGGCCTTTGAGAATGTCGAGAACGTCTTTTCGAAATACCACAAGGGTACTGAGTGCCGTCGCAAAATGAAGCACCACCGTGAATAATAGGCTTTCTTCGGGCAATGCATCCGCACCTAAAATAGCTTTTCCCAATTCTAGATGTCCGCTGGATGAAACAGGCAAAAACTCGGTCAATCCTTGAATGATACCAAGTATGATTGCATCAATAATTTCCAAGGCTATTTTTTCTTTTTGTCAGGGTTCAACAAAATGGCATAAATCTGAATGCCCAATCCAATAAGCACCAGTGTGGGAGCCAACCGAATTCGTCTAAAATTGTAGATTTCTTCATTAAAGATATTAGGGTCCTCGCTTCCCCCTCCTGCCATCAAAATAAACCCTAGGGCAATCAAGGCCAATCCGATAAACAGAAAGGTGTAATTCTTCTTTTTGAAGATAAATTCCTTGGCAGGTTGTTTTTGGCTGTTCTTATTCTTTTTACTCATAGAGGTAAAGTTAGTAATAAAGATCATCGGTCCTTAAATTCAAAAACCGCTGGGTGGCGAAATAGGTACTGATCCATGATATGGCAACTCCCAATACAAGTACAGCACTAAAAAGAATTACCAAAAGTGCCATGTCTTGGAAAAGGTTGAGTTCGGGAAAGTTATTGTTGACATAGAAAAGGACAACGGTTAAGGAAACAAGCGCCAAAAGTGCACCCAACAGCCCTAATTTAATATTGGTCAGTACAAAGGGTCTGCGAATAAAGCGTTTTGTTGCACCTACCATCTGCATGGTCTTTATGATAAAGCGTTTTGAATAAATGGATAAACGAATGGAGCTATTGATGAGCAATACGGCAATCACGGTGAATACCCCACTTGCAATTAATATCCACAAACTAATTTTACGAACATTATCGCTTAAAAGCTCAATAAGCGGTTTGTCATAACTGACTTCATCAACATAGGTCTTTCCTGAAATTTCGTCGGCAATGGTTGCAATTTGTTCAGGGGCCACAAAATCTGCATTTAGATTGACGTCGATTGAATTTTTCAAGGGATTATAACCCAAAAATTCTTGGAAATTCTCCCCGATATCCTCGCTGTATTGTTCGGCTGCATCTTCCTTCGATACGAAAACAGCGGACTTGGTATATTCCGCCATGGCCAAACTTTTTTGTAGTTGGTCTATTTCAATAGGTTTGGCGTTATCTTTCAAAAAGATGGAAATGGTGATTTGTTCCTTAAAATGGTCAGCTAGTTTTTTTGTATTCAAGACCAGCATGCCCAAAATGCCGAGCAGGAACAAAACCAACCCGATACTCAAAACTACCGAAAAATATGAAGAAATTAATCGCCTTCTCTGGTATCGTTCAATATATTGGCTCATACAGCTATATCTAAAGGCAAAAATAGAAAAGTAATTACGAACATTGCCGATGCATAATGCTTAAAATCGATGGTGTCGCTTACCTTTTTAAGGTAAAGTGTCCTTTGAAACTTTGGTCACCAACTTCAATGACGTACCAATAATCGGCTGATGGTAGTGGTCTATTGTTATGACTTCCATCCCAAACAAAGTTTTGATCATTCGACTGGGCCAATAACTTTGCGGTACGGTCAAATATGCTGATTTTAAATGTTTCAAAAAATGCACCCCCCTCAACCCTAAAACGATCATTGATGCCATCACCGTTGGGGGTAAAAAATCGCGGTATTACCAAATGTATATAGGGGGTTTCGACAAATCCGCATCCCATTTTACCGCGGACGGAGGCGAAATAAAGACCACCTTCCATTTGCTCAAAAACTGGGCTGTCTTGATAAACGATTCCATCAAGTGAATATTCAAAGTCACCTGAATTTGCTGTGCTTATGGTGATGGTTCTATGGTTGGAAGTAACGGTCTCGATAATGGGTAAATCAATTTGTTCCACCACTATCGTTTTGGTGGAAGAACAACCATTTTCATTGGTTATAAGCACTGAATAAATTCCGGCAACGGATACTGTTATCGTTTCAGAAGTCTCATTGGTATTCCATAGGTAATTGGCATTTTGAATACCTGCAAATAGGACAACCGAATCTTCTTCACAAAAGGTTAGGGATTCATCGGTAACCTCTGGCAGCTCGTAATAGGTTATGGTTACGGCGGTTCTGGAATCTGAGATGCAACCTGCAATAAGGGTTACAGCCTCTGCATAATAGGTGCCATTGGTGTCAGTGGCATAAAAAATGGTGTTTTCTTCCAAAAGGTTGCCGCCAGTTGGGGCATCATACCAGTTGACTGTTACACCCTCCGGAACAGTAACCAAAACACCGCCTGGATTATCCGCGCAAAGCTCAACATCTCCCTCCATAATCGGCGCATCGGGTTTATCAATGATCATAATATCAAAAACATCTGAAACCACATTGCATTTCGAATTTGTCAAATTGATTGGATCTTCGGCGACTTTTACCCGATAATAGGTAGTAGTATTTAGAATTGGAGTTGTGTAATCTTGATTGGTTTCGCCAACAATATCGGTCCAATTTTCACCATCTGTGCTTTCTTGCCATTGATAATAATGATCTTGAAATACCAAAAAATCGGGAGTGGCGCTTAGCGTAGTTGTAATTGGTGCCTCCTCCCTGCAGATATGTATGAATGAATTGTTGCTCATATCTTGAACTGTGATCTTATCTCCACAGGTTTTAAATACAATATCATCAATGGCCAGGTCGTTTCCACAGCCACCGGCACCATTGTTCAGCATTTTTAATATCACGGACGTTTGCCCTGGTAGAGTTCTAAATACCAAGGCGTATTGTTCCCAAATTGGGGAAGCTTTGTCAAAAATTGCTCCGGTATCTCCTGAGGCCAATAATTGTGTATCGGTACTATCCCAAATTTGGAACCTCACATTTATAGGAATGCCTTGGGGTTGACATACCGGACTCGTGCTTGGATGTAAGTTCATTAACCAAGATGAAAACTCATAGGATGTATTTTCGCAAAGCCCATCAACAGATCGCCTAAAAAATTCTCCCGCCTCGAAACTGGCATTTACGATAAAAGCCTTGCCATTGGTATCGCCAGGGGTATGGTCGCTAATGTCAAACCAGTCAAAGTAGTTTTCTGTGCTGCTTGAAATGGTGTAACTGCCATCTTGTGGTGGCCCATTTACATAGTTGTAAGTTGTGGTTCCTGCTGGTAGCGCTGGCCCATTTTCGATGCCGGTACCGAAAGTTTCGGTGAAAATAGGATCACCTGAGTTGCCACTACAAAAGCCGAGCTGCCCTGATACATATTGAATTGTCATTAGGGAACATGCAAGCAAGAAAAGTATTCGATTTGTTTGCAATGTGTTTCCAGTTAGTGACTGCAAAAAGCTTGGGTATTTTGCTTTACGCTTTGTGGATTAAAACTATTTTTGCTAATTCAAAGGAGTAAGATAGAAAATGGAATACAATTTCAGGGAAATAGAGGCTAAATGGCAGAAAAAATGGTCAAATGAGGAACCCTTTAGGGCAATCAATGATTCTGACAAGCCAAAATACTATGTATTGTCGATGTTTCCTTACCCCTCAGGAGCTGGGCTACATGTTGGGCATCCGCTCGGGTATATAGCAGGAGATATCTACGCCCGCTTCAAAAGACACAAGGGTTTCAATGTATTGCACCCCATGGGCTACGACTCTTTTGGATTGCCAGCGGAGCAGTACGCCATCCAAACGGGGCAACATCCTGCAAAAACCACGGATCAAAATATCAAAAGGTACCGCGAACAATTAGACCAACTTGGGTTTTCGTTCGATTGGAACCGAGAGGTACGTACCTCCGACCCAACGTACTATAAATGGACACAGTGGGTGTTTATCCAATTATATGATTCGTGGTACGATAAGCAGGTAGATAAAGCTTTGCCAATTCAAAATCTGGTTTCGAAATTCGAAACGGAGGGCAACTCGGGGATCGATGCGGTTTGTGATGATGATACCCCAAGGTTTTCTGCAACGGAATGGAAACACTTTTCAGAAGCAGATAAACAACGCATACTGCTAAAATACCGACTCACCTATCTTGCCGACGCCGAGGTGAATTGGTGTCCTGCCTTGGGTACGGTTTTAGCCAATGATGAAATTGTAAACGGCGTCTCTGAACGCGGCGGTCATCCAGTGATCCGAAAGAAAATGACCCAATGGATGATGCGTATAACGGCCTATGCCCAACGCCTGTTGGATGGTTTGGACACTATTGATTGGCCGCAGCCCCTAAAAGATTCCCAAACCAATTGGATTGGTCGGAGTGAAGGGGCATCCGTTAGCTTCAAGGTCAAGTCACATGATGCAGTAATAGAAGTGTTCACCACAAGGCCCGATACTATTTTCGGAGCGTCATTCATGACCTTGGCACCCGAACATGAATTGGTTCAAAAAATTACAAGTTCAGAGCAAAAAGCCGAGGTAGACGCCTATATAGAGGCGACCTCAAAACGTTCGGAGCGCGACCGCATGGCTGATGTTAAAACCATTTCAGGGGCCTTTACGGGCGCTTATGCCGAGCATCCATTTACCAAAGAACCCGTTCCCATTTGGATCGGCGACTATGTGTTGGCTGGGTATGGCACAGGGGCAGTAATGTCGGTTCCTTGTGGAGACCAACGTGACTATGATTTTGCCAAACATTTCGGTATCGATATTCCCAATATTTTTGAAGGGGTTGATATAGCTGAAGAAGCCTTTGTAGACAAGGCGAATACGATTATTGCCAATTCTGACTTTTTAAATGGATTGAACTTTAAGGAGGCTACCCGAAAAGTGATTGACGAATTGGAACAACTGGGTCAAGGGCAAGGAAAAATCAATTACCGTTTACGCGATGCCGTATTTAGCCGACAACGCTATTGGGGTGAACCCTTTCCGGTATACTATGATGCCAATGGCCTGCCACAGATGTTGGCAGAAGAACACCTGCCGCTGCAATTGCCTGAGGTTGAAAAGTACCTCCCTACCGAAACGGGTGATCCACCGCTGGGCAATGCCACAGCCTGGGCCTGGGATACCACTACCAATACGGTCGTTTCCAATGAGAAGATAGATCGCATCAGGGTATTTCCGCTGGAGTTAAATACCATGCCGGGTTGGGCGGGCAGCTCGCAGTATTTTAACCGATACATGGATCCCAAGAATGATGAAGCCATTTATAGTGAAGAAGCTATCGAATATTGGGAAGATGTAGACCTATATATTGGAGGTAGCGAGCATGCCACAGGGCATTTGTTGTATTCCCGTTTTTGGCAGAAATTTTTGTTTGATCGAGGCATTGCACCCAAAGATGAGTTTGCGCGCAAATTGATCAACCAAGGGATGATTACGGGAACAAGTGCCTTTGTATACAAGGACCAAAATTCTAACAAGATTTATTCGAAGGGTCTGGTCAGCGGCAATAAGGTAAATCCTATCCATGCCGATGTTTCCTTTGTAAATGCCTCAGATGAATTGGATGTGGAGGGCTTTAAAAAGTGGCGACCCGATTTGGCGGATGCTGAATATGTTTTGGAAGCGGGCAAATTTATTGTGGGTCGCGAGGTTGAAAAAATGTCCAAATCCAAATACAACGTGGTCAATCCTGACGCCATTTGTGAACAATATGGGGCCGATTCGCTACGCCTTTATGAAATGTTCCTCGGACCTTTGGAACAGAGTAAACCTTGGAACACGGCTGGGATAACCGGGGTGCATTCGTTCCTTAAAAAATTATGGAAACTGTACTTGGGTGTAGATGAAAACGAACCTACAAACGAAAATCTAAAGACCCTGCACAAAACCATTAAAAAGGTTGAGGAGGATATCGAAAACTTTAGTTTTAATACCTCGGTCGCTACCTTTATGATTTGTGTCAACGAGATTACAGCACAAAAGTGCTCAAGTAAAGCTGTTTTGGAGTCTTTGGCGATATTGGTTTCTCCCTATGCACCGCACATAGCCGAAGAGCTTTGGGAGCGCATGGGGCATACCACGTCTATTTCTGCAGCAGCTTTCCCCAAGTTCGAAGAAAAGTACCTTGTTGAAAGTAGTAAAGAATACCCCATTTCATTTAATGGCAAGTTGCGCTTCAAATTGGAACTCCCCTTGGATATGGGTAAAGACGATATTGAAAAAGCCGTAATGGCCCATGAAAAGACCCACGAACAATTACAGGGGCGTACGCCTAAGAAAGTCATTGTAGTGCCTGGCAAAATTGTAAACATTGTTGGGTAACATGCCATCCATAGAGATTTTGGGTCTCATTGCAGCTGCCTTGACAACTTCAGCCTTTGTCCCCCAGGTTTACAAGGCTTGGAAACACAAATCAACAAAAGATATTTCACTGGTCATGTACCTGGTGTTTCTCATTGGCCTAATTCTTTGGTTCATTTACGGGTGGGTAATTGGAAGTCTGAGTATGACCATCGCCAATGGCATCACCATCCTATTGTCTTGTGCCATTTTGATTGCTAAACTGAAATACAAATAGGTTTAAAATATATTATTTTTAACATACCCCCTATAAATTAGGGGGTATAAATAAATAAAACATCTTTTTTTATCAGTTACCCCTGCATTTCATCGATTATTTTTTCGATAAAGTTATATTTCTCACAATTTTGGTGAACAACAATTAAATTCATCACAAATGATTATCGGGGTACCAAAAGAAATCAAAAACAACGAAAGCCGTGTGGGTATGACCCCTGCGGGCGTTTACGAATTGACGAAAAACAATCATACCGTTTACATTCAATCCTCAGCAGGGGAAGGAAGTGGTTTTTTTGATAAGGATTATGAAGGAGTAGGGGCAAGAATTCTTCAGACTATCGATGAGGTGTATGCCAAGAGCGAGATGATCGTGAAGGTAAAAGAACCTATCGCAGAAGAATATCCATTGATTCGTGAAGGACAGGTTGTCTTTACTTATTTCCATTTTGCGTCAAGTGAGTCGTTGACCAGGGCGATGATCGATAGCAGATCCATATGCATCGCCTATGAAACAGTAGAGGATGAAGAGGGAACGCTACCTCTATTAACCCCCATGTCTGAGGTGGCAGGCCGTATGGCCATTCAACAAGGAGCAAAGTATTTAGAAAAACCAGCTAAAGGTAGAGGTGTCCTATTGGGAGGTGTTCCCGGAGTGGCTCCTGGGAAGGTATTGGTGCTGGGTGCCGGTACGGTTGGTATCCAAGCTGCTAAAATGGCAGCGGGACTTGGCGCCCATGTGACCATTATGGATGTCAACATGAAACGCCTACGTTATGTCAATGATGTGATGCCCAACCATGTTGTAACTGATTTTTCTACAGAATTCAGTATTCGAAAACATATCAAGACCCATGACCTGATTGTGGGCGGGGTTTTGCTGAAGGGGGCTAAGGCACCCAATTTGATCACACGCGATATGTTAAAGGAGATGCGCCCTGGAACGGTCATAGTTGATGTTGCTGTTGACCAAGGTGGATGTGTGGAAACCACTCGGGCCACAACCCATGAGGATCCCGTCTATATTATTGATGACGTGGTGCATTATTGTGTGGCCAATATGCCTGGTGCAGTACCCTATACGTCTACCATAGCCCTTACCAATGTGACACTTCCCTATGTATTGAAATTGGCGAATAAGGGTTGGAGAAAGGCATGTGAAGATGATAAAACCCTGGCCAAAGGCTTGAATATCATTGAAGGTGATGTCGTATACAAAGAGATCATGCAATCCTTTAATTGGGAACCGTTGTTGAATTAAAGTACATTTTGTCAGTATAAAGAGACCCCGCCCACTGTGGCGGGGTTTTTGCTTTACTATTGTATCTTTATAATACATAAAACGATAAAATCATGATGACATACTATATACTTATTGGAGGTATTGCTTTGGTTAGTTGGTTGGTGAGCAACCAATTAAAAAGCAAGTTCAGAAAATACTCCAAAGTTCATTTGCAAAACGGCATGAGTGGTGCTGAAATCGCCCAAAAAATGTTGGATGATCACGGCATTCGAGACGTGAAGGTGGTTTCCACGGCGGGAATGTTGACCGACCATTACAACCCAAAGAACAAAACCGTTAACCTCAGCGAGGGGGTATATAACCAGCGCAATGCAGCTGCTGCCGCTGTTGCTGCCCATGAGGTGGGGCACGCGGTGCAACATGCACAAGCCTACGAATGGCTGACCATGCGTTCGAAACTCGTACCCGTGGTCAGTGTTACTTCGGGGATGAGCACCTGGATCGTATTTGGCGGTATCGCCCTTATGGCTACCAATGCTCTTGGAGGAATAGGATTTTATGTTGCTGTTGCTGGTTTGGTAATGATGGGTTTTGCAACCCTATTTAGTTTTATTACCCTACCTGTTGAATACGATGCCAGCAAACGGGCCTTGGTATGGCTCAAACAAAAAAATATGGTAACCCAGCAAGAATACGCGGGATCGGAAGATGCCCTTAAATGGGCTGCGCGGACGTATTTAGTGGCAGCACTGGGTGCGCTGGCCTCCCTATTGTATTGGGCGTGGGCCGTATTTGGTGGAAGAGATTGATAACAGATAACCCATAAAAAAAGCCTGTCCGATTAAGACAGGCTTTTTTATTGCGATTAGATTGGTGCTTATGCCTCCTCAATCCATTTTTCAATACTATCGTCAATCATTTGTTTACCAACACCTTCCATTCCGGTCAACTCGATCATATCCAAAATATCGCGGATGGTGTTCTCTTCTTCAACTTGCTCTAAAATAAACCAGTCCAAGAAACGCTCGGTGGTGATGTCCATCGAGGCTCGTGCTTTCTTCACAATGTTTTTGATTGATTCGGTCACTTTTACTTCGTGTTGCAAAGCTGATTCAAAAACATCCTTGATGGATGAAAACTCATGATTGATTCCTGAAATTTCTGGAGAAATAGGACTTCCTCCAGTGTCAATCAAGAAGTTGAAAATTTTCATCATATGCTCTCGTTCTTCCTCTGTTTGTTTAAAGAAGAATTTGGCACTTGTGAAAAATCCATTTTGCTCACACCACGAGGCCATGGCCAAGTAGGCGGCAGAGGCATGGGCCTCCATTTTTATCTGTCCGTTGAGCAAATCCATAGATTCTACTTGAATACTCAACTGTTGTCTTGCAATATCGTTCATAGCATGAATAAATTTTACTTATCAAAATTACAAAATCCATAGACAGGAATAGGCAGAAAGTAGAAATTTATAACCAGTTTAAGACTGGATAAAAATAATGGGGCCTAAATGTGAAAAAATGCCGAGAAATAAAAGGGCGGGGTTAAACTACGACGGCTTCCTGAGCTTTTGATAGCCCCATGCGAACAAAAGCCTGTTGCACTAGGTATCGTAAGTCGATGAGTTGTTCAATGGAAAGCAACAATAAATGACTATGGTTGCATAGGGTCAGAATTTTGAAGTCGTGAGGACAAGAATCATCGTAAAAAAGTGATGCCACCTCAAAGGAAAAAACCTTTTCCCTAAGGGCCAATAGTTCACAAAACCGCAAGCTCACCGATTTATGTTCCAAGACAAGATGAAAGCTCCGATTGGAGTCATCTTGATACAGGGTGCCATACTTTGATTTCGCTGCGAGCATAGCGTCAAAGATAAAGCTTATTTAGACTTAATACAATTAAATATGGATTTGACGATCAATTTGCTGTGCCAATGAAATAAAGGTTTCGGTGCGTGAAACGCCTTCGATCTGCTGGATGTTCTTATTGAGCACATACATCAAATGTTCATTGTCTTTGCAGAGTACCTTGATTAAAATTGACCAGTCACCAGTGGTGTAATGGCACTCCAATACTTCGGGTATTTTCTCCAATTGCTTGACGGCCTGAGGGTTGCTCATTGCCCGATCCAGAAATATGCCAATATAGGCCATGGTGGTGTAACCCAGAACTTTGGGATTGACCACGAATTTTGAACCGGAAATTAGGCCCGAAGCCTCTAATTTTCGAAGCCGTTGGTGAATGGCTGCCCCTGAGATGCCAATCTGCCGGGCAATCTCAAGTATAGGCTTACGGGCATCAGCCATTAAAAACCTAAGAATTTTTTTGTCAATACCGTCAATTTTAACCAAAGTGTTAGAAGATTTCACTGGATACGTATTAGTTTATTGTATAAATATAACCAATACCTATAATCCCTAACTATTGACTACATCAGGATTATACCCCAAATAAGGGACCTCGAATTCGTTGAAGTTAATTTGATACGACTTCAATTCACTCAAAATAGGGGCATACACTTCTTTAGAAATCGGTATTTGTACCCCAGGGGTAGTGATTTTGCCGTTCAAGATGTTCAAGGTGGCCATGGCAACAGGTAGTCCAACGGTCTTGGCCATAGCAGTATGACTTTGACTTTCTCCTAGGACCACCATATTGGCATCGATTTGTTTACGCTTTCCCTCGAGCTCATAACCAAATTTGTGATACATCACGATCATATCTTTTTCGCCATCTTTCAGCGTCCAGCTGTCTTCAAGGATGTATTGTAACATTTGGGCAGGGGTCGCGGCTTTTAATGGAATGGTCTTATTGGGGTTAAATAGATCCAGCTCCATCAATTTCCCCCAAAAAATATCGTCTTGATCAATTTTTAGATAGTGCCGTAACTTTAATTCAACAGAATCTGTGAGCGAGTAGGGAAGAAAAAGATTGGTAAAGTCGCGGTACGACATTCCCTCTGAATTCTCTACCACATAGTTATCATCGGTCATGCCCAACTGCACAAAAATATTCCAAGCTTTAGAAAACCCTACCCTGCGCATGGTGCCACGATAAAGCGTCAACACATCTTGCAAACCATAAGCTTCGCGATATTTTAGGGAATCTCGATTGGCGTAGGCTTCAAACGACCCATAACCTTCTACATCTAAAAATTCGGTTCGACGAAACAGTCGGTGATAGGGAATGTATTTATAGGTGCCTTCTTGAATAAATTTAGCGGCACCGCCTTGACCTGCGATGACCACATTTCGCGGGTTCCAGGTAAACTTGTAATTCCAGAGATTATCATCACTTTCAGGGGCAACCAGGCCACCGGTAAACGATTCAAATAGCAACATCTTACCGCCCTTGGCTCGAATTCTGTCGATGACTTCCATCGCACTCATATGATCTATGCCCGGATCTAAACCAACTTCATTCATAAAAACAAGTCCCGCTTGTTTCGCCTGATCATCGAGTTTCTTGATTGCATCGCTTATGTAGGAGGCCGTTACCAAGTGCTTTTTGAAAGCAATGCAGTCTTCAGCGGCCATGATATGTAATCTGGGGGGCAGCATCGACACCACAATCGAAGCCTTTGAAATGGCATCCTTTCTTTCTACATCGTTAAAAATGTCTAGCGGTATAAGGGTGCATTGTGGGTGCGTGGCAATTTTTGACGGTATATTTTCTGGGTTGAGATCACCAATGGTCAAATGCAACTTTTCCGCTGCGGATTTTTCCAGAAAATAATCAATTAAATAGGAGGTTGATTTTCCGGCTCCCAATAATAGAATATTACGCACCATGTGTTTTGCTTACTTTTACGATAACGAAAAACGAAGGTATCAAATTGTTATATTTTGATAATAAATAGTCCGAAAAAGTTATGAATAAAACAATTTTACTGACAGGATTGGCCTTTGGCATTGTGGCGATTATTCTCGGGGCCTTTGGAGCGCACGGTTTGAAAAAGGTGCTAGGCCCGGAGGAATTAAACTCCTTTGAAACAGGGGTTAAATACCAGATGTATCACGCTCTTTTCCTTATTCTTTTAAGCCTAATGACCCTAGCTTCAGAGGGCTCTAAAAGGGTGGTCTTCTATTTGATTACTGCAGGAATGGTTTTGTTCTCCTTCTCAATTTATTTGTTGGCCACCAATAAGTTTACCGGATTTGATTTTAGAAAAATCGGATTTATCACGCCCATAGGGGGACTCTTATTGATTTTGGGATGGGTTGTTTTGTTTTATTCCGTTTTGACCAAAAAATGAAACATTCCAACCTTTTTTTCAAGGGTTTCGGCATACATTTTTTTAGCTTTGCACCAACAATAAAACCTTAAATATGGCAGCGACTGCCCCATCAACGAAAACGATTTCGTTAAATGACTATGGTATAGAGCATAGCAACATCCATTACCAGCTAACGTCGGACCAGTTACATAATTTGACCTTGGAAAAAGGAATGGGTCAAGAATCATCCTTGGGCGCCATTGCCGTTAATACAGGCGAGTTTACCGGCAGATCCCCAATGGATCGTTTTATCGTCAAAGATGAGATTACGGCCGACAAAATATGGTGGGGTGACATCAACATTGCCTTTGAGCCCGAAGCTTTTGATAAGTTGTACCAGAAGGTCATTGCCTATTTGAACACCAAAGAATTATTTGTGCGTGATGCCTATGCCTGCGCCGATCCTTTGTACCAATTGAATATTAGGGTAATTAACGAGTATCCTTGGTCCAACATGTTTGCCTACAATATGTTTCTTAGACCAGAACAAGATGAATTACAGAATTTTGAACCTGAATGGACCGTTGTAAATGCGCCAGGCTTCAAAGCTGATGCCGCCATTGACGGAACCCGTCAGCACAATTTTGCCATTTTGAACTTTACAAGAAAGATTGCCCTTATAGGTGGAACGGGGTATACGGGGGAAATTAAGAAGGGGATATTTTCAGCGCTAAATTTTATTCTTCCCACATTTAAAAATGTATTGCCCATGCATTGTTCCGCCAATATTGGTGAAGCCGGTGATACAGCGATATTCTTCGGTTTATCAGGTACGGGGAAAACAACACTTTCAACGGATCCCAACCGAAAACTGATCGGTGATGATGAACACGGATGGACCCCTGCCAATTCCGTATTTAATTTTGAAGGAGGTTGCTATGCCAAGGTGATCAACCTTTCCAAAGAAAATGAACCTGAGATATATGGTGCCATCAAGAAAGGGGCGATTTTAGAAAATGTTATTTTGGATGATCAAGGGCATGTAGATTTTGACAATACCACAATCACACAAAATACCCGTGTTAGCTATCCCATTTATCATATTGACAATATTCAGCAACCCTCAATTGGGGATAATGTAAAGAACATTTTCTTTTTGACGGCAGATGCCTTTGGGGTATTGCCTCCGATATCGAAATTAACCCCTGCCCAGGCTGCCTACCACTTTATTTCAGGCTATACCGCAAAGGTGGCCGGTACAGAGGCAGGCGTTGTTGAGCCGCAGCCCTCTTTCTCAGCTTGTTTTGGTGCACCCTTTATGCCCTTGCACCCAACCGCTTACGCCGAAATGTTAAGCAAAAAAATGAAAGAGTCTGGGGTTGATGTTTGGTTGATAAACACCGGATGGACCGGTGGACCCTATGGTGTTGGAACACGTATGAAGCTAAAATATACCCGGGCGATGATCACCGCCGCTCTTAGTGGCCAATTGGGCCTTTACAGTTACGACAACTATCACATACATTCTGTGTTTGGGGTGGCACAACCAAGAGAATGCCCAGGTGTGCCCACTACGGTTTTAAGTCCTCGTGCAACCTGGAATGACGATGAAGCGTATTATACCACAGCTTTTAAATTGTCAAATGCATTTAGGGAAAACTTTAAAAAGTTTGAAGCACATGCCAGTGAAGAGATACGACGAGGCGGCCCTCAACGGTACGCTTTCTAAATAAAAAAAGCCCCCGTCTTAGACGGGGGCTTTTTTTATAACGTATTCGATTTTATTTGTTTACATCTGAAATGTACTTCTGAAGCGCCATTGTCATTGAAGGCGTTTCAGGTGTAGGTGCCTTGATATCGATTCTTAGACCCGCATCTGTGGCGGCCTTGACCGTACTATTGCCAAATACAGCAATGCGTGTATCATTCTGTTCGAAATCAGGGAAATTTTTTAGCAAAGACTCAATTCCTGAAGGGCTAAAGAATACGAGTACATCGTAGTACACATCCCTAAGGTCAGAGAGGTCACTTACCACCGTTTTATAGAAAATACCTCTCTTCCAATCCAAACCTAATTCGTCAAGCATTTTAGGAACAGTTGGTTTTAAGACATCTGAAGAGGGCAATAGAAATTTTTCCCCCTTGTATTTTTTGAACATCGGCGTCAAATCGCTGAATAGGCGCTTGCCGACATAGATTTTCCGTTTTCTGTAAACGACATATTTCTGAAGGTAGTAGGCAACAGCCTCTGACTGACAAAAGTATTTCATTGTATCAGGTACCTTGAAACGCATCTCTTCGGCAATCCTAAAAAAATGGTCGACCGAGTTTCTGCTGGTCAAAATGATAGCAGTAAAGTTGTTAAGGTCTATTTTCTGTTGACGTACATTTTTAGCGTTAACACCTTCAACATGAATGAACGGTCTGAAATCGACTTTGACCTTTTCTTTTTCAATTAAACGCAAGTAAGGAGAGTTTTCCATTTTCGGTTCCGGCTGTGACACCAAAATCGTCTTTACTTTCATAAGAATCAACCTTTTAGATAGCTTCCTAAAATCACTAAGGGCGCAATTTCGAGTGCGCAAAGGTACAAAATAAAATAAAAACTATAGTTCAAAATCAACTTTTGATTGTTTTTCAAAAGACCGACCAATCCGATGCCATTAACTAAAAGAAAGAGGAAAAAAGCTGTGTATACGACTATTTTTGAGTCCTTTACGACATAAACCAATAAGATGTTGCCGATAAAAATTAGAATACTCGCGTGGTTGAAATAGGAAAGTTTATTGTAAATGAGTTCGGTAACCAAACTATAGGTGTTAAAGATGTACCCTTTGATCAACTGAACAAGTATTTTGACAGCTTCAAACGTGACTAAAAGGCCAGCTATCAACCAGAAAGGTAAAAACTCTTGATCGGCCGATGCACCAAAGACGATGCTTTTGCCCATATAGATGAACAAGGCCAAATTGGTCATTTGAAATATGGTAAGTAAAATATGGAACCAATTCAGCAATTTCCCCTTTTTACTATATAGGGCCAGATACTTGTTGTTGAAAGGGAGCACGATAAAATTTGAAAACCTTGAACCAAACAAATATTTGCCAAGGGTAAATACGACAAGGGCGAAAAGTAAAACCAAGGTCATCCAGTCTGTGGAGTCGACCATTCTTAATTCAGGATTCACTGTTCTAGTTTTAGGGTTTTACTATTGATGCCAGCTTTTAGGCCATGTTCTGAAATGCCCAATCGAATATAATGAACATTTTTATCCTCAGGTGGGGGTATGGCACACTTTATAAGGCAGGTGTCTTCAGCCTTCACATAAGGCGATTCGTTTTGCCAATTGCAGCGTTCCATTTTTTTGAGTTCGATTGGCTCTTTGTATTTGTTCAAATAGGCAACGTAAAGGTCAAGGTCTTTTCGAAAAATGTCTTCTTGATACGGGTTGTATAGGGCAATTTCAAGATTTTTGAGATGCTCTTTGGTCAATGGAGTATCGGGAACAGTGCACCACAACCTTCGGTATGAACGAAACGAAGGGATAAACTTTCCTTGAATAACGGTGCCATCGCATTTGCTGTATTCAAAATCATGGCCTTCGACATTTTTGGCGATGTAGGCAATTTTCTTTCCCTGTATTCTTGATTCAGAATCATCAATGGTAAACTGATTTTGTCTTTTTTCGGTGGTATTGAGGGAAAAGGAAGCACTGCCCGAATAAAAGGCGTACATGCTGGCCCGGCGGTATGAATTCTGGAAGACGGCCGGAATCCCATTAATTTCACTTTTCAATTGACCCACCCAGTTCTTATTGCCATGGGTTTCGAAATAAATGGGCAGCAATCGATCATTAACCAACCAAACACGTGCATACATTAGTATCAGGGTGCTGATAACGCCCATTCGAAATACCCATTTGGCGGTATTTTGATTTGTCAATAGGTGTTTGAACGTAAGCACTGCTATTGGAATGCAGATAACAACAATCCATTGGGTCTGTACTCTTTTCGTAAAACTGGATAGAAAAAAGAACAGTATAAATCCATAACTCAAGTATTGAAGTGCCTTTATGAGCATATCGCCATTTGACCTACTTTTAAACAAGGCCTGATAGGCCCAAGGAAAAAGCAAACCAAAGACCAAAACCAAATTCAAAAGGTACCCTAGGGTGAATTCTGAAAAGTTATAGGCATGATTGGGTCGTTCAAAAAGGTGGTAGTTGATCGTTATAAAATCGTTTTGTGCCAACCAAAACAAATGCGGAGCAAAGCAAAGTAAGGAAACCGCAACAGCTACCCAGGCCAAGGCATCTTTGATCAATCGCCAATTGGAAGCAAAAACAAAAAGGATGATCAGCACCCCATGGTATTTGCTGTACACTAGAGCAGCCATGACCAAGCCCAAGCCAATGGCCAAAGCGACACCCCTTTTTTCGGTAAACTGTTTGTACAGGTAAAGGAACAAAGCGGTAAAGAACAGCAGTGGTGTGTCGGGCAGCGTAAAAAACCCATAGGCATTTACAAGAGCCATCGAAAAAAGCAAAAGAAAAAAATGGATGACATACTGCCTTTTTTTGGGATAATCAATAAGGCACCACAGCAATAAAAATGTTCCTGCTCCCATAAAACAGCTCACCAGTCGTACCCCCAATTCTCCCTCAAAGGCAATCTCACCCAATCGAACCATCAGTGCCACCATGGGAGGGTGGTCAAAATAGCCCCATGCCAATTGCTGGGCGTAGTACCAATAATAGGCCTCATCGAACAGCAATTCGGTAAAAGCAGCCTGCAGTATGTTAAGGATAAAGAAGAGCCCCAACAGTATTAAAAAAAGCCTGGGAAACTTTTGGCCCATCCAGTTTTGTTTTGAAAGCCAAAGTTACGAAGATCGAAAGGGCCTTCATTGATTTAATAGCCATAAAACCCATAGGAATATCTTACTTTTGACGTTTCAAGTACTTCAAGAATGGCCGATAGCTTAGTGATTATCCCCACCTTCAATGAAATTGAAAATATTGAAGCCATTGTCAGGGCTGTTTTTGATTTAAAAAAAGAGTTCGATGTTCTGGTAGTCGATGATAATTCTCCTGATGGCACGGCAGAAGAGGTAAAACAGCTGCAAAGCGATTTTCCAGAACGCCTTTTTATCGAAGTAAGGAAAGAAAAGTCTGGACTTGGCACAGCTTACATTCACGGTTTTAAGTGGGCCTTAGAAAATGGCTATGAATTTATTTTTGAGATGGATGCCGATTTTTCACACCGTCCGAATGACCTTTTAAGATTGCACCGGGCTTGTTTGAATGGTGCGGATATGTCTATTGGATCACGGTACAAAAAGGGGGTAAATGTGGTCAACTGGCCGCTGCATCGCGTGCTTCTTTCCTATGGTGCTTCTTTTTACGTGAAAGTGATTACAGGAATGCGCATTCATGATCCAACAGCGGGCTTTGTATGCTACAAAAGAAAGGTGCTCGAAGCCATAAATTTGGATGCGGTTCGATTTATCGGCTATGCTTTTCAAATTGAAATGAAATACAGGGCCTATCTTAAAAAATTCAAGATTGAGGAAATCTCAATAATTTTCACGGATCGTGTTAACGGAAAGTCAAAAATGAACTCCAAAATTGTTAGAGAAGCTATTTTTGGAGTCATAGGAATGCGGTTGCGGAGTCTTTTTTTCAAGAAAAGTTTTTAATGGACAAGTTTTTACTTAAGAACGCCCTTGTGGTAAATGAAGGTCAATGTGTTGAGACCGATGTGCTCATAGCAGGCCAGTTTATTCAAAAAATAGGTCGGAATCTATCAGCAGAAAATGCTGAGGTCATCGACTTACAGGGTGACCTATTGCTTCCTGGGGTTATTGACGACCAGGTTCATTTTCGTGAACCAGGCTTAACACATAAGGGAAATATAGCCACAGAGAGCAGGGCCGCATTGGCAGGGGGCATTACCTCCTTTATGGAACAACCCAATACAAATCCACAAACAACGACTATCGCAAAGTTGGAAGAAAAATTTGCCGTTGCGGCCAAAACTTCCTTTGCAAATTATTCCTTTTTGTTTGGCGGTACGAATGACAATCTCGAAGAAATAAAGCGCTTAGATCCCAAAAGTTGCTCGGGTATTAAGTTGTTTTTAGGTTCTTCGACAGGCAATATGCTCGTTGATGATGCCGAAGTGCTCGAGCGCATATTTCAAAGCACCGAGATGGTGATTTCTACGCATTGCGAAGATGAGGAAACCATACGGTTGAATTTGGCCAATCACATTGAAAGGTTTGGCGATGATATTCCCATTAAATACCATCCCATCATTCGCAGCGAAGAGGCGTGTTATTTATCGTCCTCAAAAGCAATTGCCCTTGCCAAAAAAACAGGGGCCCGCTTGCATGTCTTTCATTTATCAACGGGCAAGGAAACAGATTTGTTTACCGATCAGATACCACTAAAGGACAAGAAAATTACGGCCGAAGTTTGTATCCATCACTTATGGTTCTCCGATCAAGACTATGAAGAAAAAGGAACCCTGATCAAATGGAATCCTGCCGTAAAAACCGCAGATGATCGAGATACCCTTTGGGAGGCTTTGTTGGATGATCGAATTGATGTGGTGGCTACCGATCATGCCCCACACACCTTGGCAGAAAAACAAAACCCGTATACCAGTGCCCCATCGGGCGGGCCCTTGGTGCAGCATGCCTTGTTGGCGATGCTCCAAAAACAGAAGGAAGGTAAAATCACTCTTGAGAAAATAGTTGAAAAAATGTGCCATAACCCCGCTATTTTATTTGATGTAGAAAAACGCGGTTACATACGGGAAGGGTATTATGCCGATTTGGTGCAAGTGAACACCCAATCAAACTGGAAGGTTGCGAAAGAAAATTTGCTGTATAAATGTGGCTGGTCTCCATTTGAGGGAACCGTATTTAATACCAAGGTGATGCGAACCTTTGTAAATGGGCACCTGGCATTTGACCAAGGTGTTTTTTCGAAAAAATTGAATGCAATGCGAATGACTTTTAATCGGTAAGGATGAGAAAAGCTTGGATTATTTTCATGGTGGTATTGGCTTTTTCTTGTGTTGAAAAAGTAATTGAAGAACCGGAAAATCTCATTCCAAGAGAAAAAATGGTGGATATTCTCTATGAAATCGCTGTTTTCGAAGCGGCCAGATCCACGAACGAATCTCTTTTTGAAGCCAATATTGGGGATATGATGGATTTGGTTTATGCCGAATATGAAATTGATAGCACCCGGTTTGTTGAAAGTGATCTGTACTACGCCTCCATACCGCTTTTGTACCAATCAATCTACGAAGAGGTCGAAGCAAAAATTGAGGTTGACCGTTTGGCCCTTGAGCAAGCACGTAACAGAAGAACCGACAGTGTGCGACAACAGACCAAGAAACGTACTGATTCGTTGAAGCAGCTGAAGGACGCTAGAAAAGCTTCGGGAACGCTTCCTTAAAGCGTTTAGAACAAAATTCAATTGTCGGGTCAAGGCCTGAAAATTCTAAGGCCAAACTTTTTTTGATCTTTGAATTGTCATACTGTTCCCTTTTGAAAAGAGACTTGGCCATATTTTTCGACAGTCTTCTTTTTTTGCCAAAAAATTTAGAACGTATCCAATCCAATCGCCAAAACAATTCAATTTTACCGCGACCCAAAGTCTTTACCGGTAAAGATACCCCCATACTTTTGGCAATTCGTTGAACGATGTCGAGATACAGGGCATTTTCATCAACCAATATGAAGCGTTCGTTTTTGATGGTTGAATCCATCAGTTGCACCATGCACGAAATAACATCATGAACGGCGATAAAGCCCGTACCTCCTGGAAGTGCATAAGAGCTTGCCTTTGCTGCATAATAGAAAAAGGTGCCACTTCCGCTTTTCCAGAACCCAGGGCCCAAGACCACACCCGGATTTACAATAAAAACAGGCAATCCTTCTTGCGAACCTCGCCAAACCTGTAATTCGGCCCGATGCTTTGTAAGGCCGTAAACTGTTGCATTTTTGTTGGTCCATTCTGTTTCCTCGGTAATCCACTCCTCCCTTGTACTTGAACCCAAAGCCGCAATCGAACTGACATAACCGAGCTTTTTAACCTTGTGTTTGATGCATAGGTTTACCATATTTTTGGTGCCCTCAACATTGCTTTTTTTCAAATGTTGGTATTGCTTGGGATCAAAGGAAATTAATGCGGCACAGTGGTAAACGTGGGTAATACCGTTAAAGGCATGTTCAAGAGCAACAATATCATTGATATCGGCTTGAACCCAGTCAATCTTTCCAAATAGGGCAGCGGGCTCGTTCGAATAGTAGCCAAACAAGTTTTTGACTTTGTCCAAACTTTTTTCACTTCGGAAGATGGCCCTGACCTGTTCGCCCTTCTTCAACAACTCGAGTATGAGGTGGGATCCTATTAAGCCTGTTCCCCCGGTAATCAAATACATGCCTCAAATGTACCCAAATGTATTTGAATTGTAAATGCGGGAATGGGCTACATGTGTATATTTGCACGGATTATGTAAAGTTTCAAATGGCACTAAATTTTGTAAAGGAATTGGAATGGAGGGGCATGTTGCACGATGCGATGCCCGGAACGGATGAACATTTAATGAAGGGCATGCAATCTGCTTATGTGGGTATTGATCCTACTGCCGATTCGCTTCATATCGGTCATTTGGTAAGTGTAATGATGCTACGCCATTTTCAATTGGCCGGTCATAAACCAATCGCATTGGTAGGTGGTGCCACCGGCATGATCGGAGATCCTTCAGGGAAGTCGGCCGAGCGTAATTTATTGGATGAAAAAACCTTGCGCCATAACGAAGAGGCGCTTAAGGCACAACTGTCCCGTTTTTTAGATTTTGAGAGTGATGCTCCCAATGCGGCAGTCATGGTGAACAATTACGATTGGATGAAGAATTTTTCCTTCTTGGAGTTTATTCGCGATGTGGGAAAACATATTACCGTTAATTATATGATGGCCAAGGACTCTGTAAAAAAACGGCTTTCTGCTGAGGCGAAAGAAGGGATGTCGTTTACAGAGTTTACCTACCAATTGGTGCAGGGTTATGACTTTCTTCATTTATTCAGAAGCCACAACTGTACGCTTCAAATGGGAGGTAGTGACCAATGGGGCAATATTACCACGGGAACAGAATTGATCAGAAGAATAGATTCAGGAAAGGGGTATGCCCTTACCTGTCCACTTATCACCAAGGCTGACGGCACTAAATTCGGAAAGACCGAAAGTGGAAATGTGTGGTTGGATGCCAAGAGAACCTCGCCCTATAAATTTTACCAATACTGGTTAAATACCTCGGATCAAGATGCAGAAAAGTACATCAAGATATTTACTTTCTTGAGCCAAGATGCAATTGACGCTTTGATCCAGGAACATAATCAAGCGCCACACCAGCGAGCACTTCAGAAAAAGTTGGCAGAGGAGATAACCGTAATGGTTCATTCAAAAAATGACTTTGACAAAGCTGTGAAAGCAAGTAATATCCTTTTTGGTAAATCTACTTCCGATGATTTAAAAACCTTGGACGAAGACACCTTTTTAGATGTCTTTGAAGGTGTTCCCAAGGCTGAAATTTCTAAGGATGAACTTGCTGCAGGTCTTGATATGATCGGGGCATTGGCCGCCAAAACGGGATTTTTGGGATCAAACGGAGAGGCACGACGCGAACTAAAGCAGAATGCTATATCGGTGAACAAAGAAAAAGTCGGTGAGGATTATAAGATCACTCAAACCGACTTGATCAATGATAAGTTCGTGCTGCTACAACGCGGCAAAAAGAATTACTTTGTCATCTTAATTCGGTAATTCTTCTATTGTACGAAGGTAATGCCATAGCGACCGCAAATTTCAGCTACGGCAGCAAAATCAGGTTTTCCAGGAGGTAGCCCACCCAATTCTTCAAACATGATTTCAATTCCGGAAGGAAAGGCACTTAAGATGGTCTTGCAGTTTTGATCGCCGATTACCTTCCACGAGTGGGGTACATTACGTGGGGCAAAAGCCAGATCCCCGGCATTTAATATGGTTGTTTGATCGCCCACCGTTACTTCAAGCTGGCCTTCCAAAACTTTGAACACCTCGTCTTCCTTGGTGTGCACATGTGGAGGTATCATAGTTCCAGGTGGATTTACTTCCTCAATCAAGGTGAACTGTCCATCAGTATCTTCTCCTGTAAGCTTAAAGGTTTGCTGATCTCCGATGACATTTACTTTCTTGCCTTCATCGGCTCGCATGATTTTCGGGTCAACCGAATGGCGCTTCCGATGTTCTTTTTTACCCGAAGCAATGGCTGGAAAACTAGCCAATGCCGCGGTTGTCAGCAGACCGGTTTTCAAAAACTTTTTTCGATTCATTATATAGGATTTGATTGGTTAATCACAAAAATATCAACTGCTAACAGTCTGGATGTCATAATTTTATAAATGGTCAAAGATTGCTTATGTATGGCGGGTTTTAATGTAGCACCATCAAATTGCACCCCCTGACATCGGAAGCATCAAAACGTCCCAAGACTTCAAAACTGCCATCTTCATAGGTTTTACCCAAATCTTGGGTAGCAATGAAAGGACAAGAATACCAATTGGCCAAATCGATAATATTAATGCCTCCCGTTCTGTTGTGCCCTTGAATTTGGAGCGGATCTTCGGGGTCACTTATAAAAACCTTCATCCACGGGGGTGTGTTGAAAATTCCCTCACCTTTAGAGTAGGCTTGGGATAAGAGTTCCGTCATGCCGTACTCAGAATGTACTGAGTTAACGCCAAATCCGGTTTTGAGTTGACCGTGTAGGGCCTCTCGTATAATTTCTTTCCTTCTCCCTTTCATCCCGCCCGTTTCCATCACCAAGGTATGGTTCAAGTTCATCGTATACTGCTCGACAAAATCTAAGAGTGCGAAGGAGACCCCTAACAATAGGGTTTTCGATTTTTCATGTTCCAAAGTGACAAGCTTTTCGGCCAAGCTTTCGAATTCGTTCAAATAAAAACCACTGTCTTTATGATTGGATTGTTTGATCAGGGCATCAACCATATAAATAAGGGACGAACCCTTTCGTTCAAGATACGAGGGTAATAGGGCTAAAATACAGTAGTCTTCAAGATTGCCGTAAAATCGTTTGAAGCCTTCCAAAAAACTCTTTTCGTAAAGCGATGTATCTACCAGATGATGTTGGCTAAGGGTGCCGGTGGTACCACTACTTTCAAAAACAATTTCAATGGGTTTTTCGCTCGCCAACACCTTTTTTGATTTGAAAAACGAAATGGGCAAAAAAGGAATATCGGCCAATGCCTGAACCGTGTTCGGACCTTTTTTTAGGTGTTCACAAAAGCTTCTGTAGATGGGGTTGTGGTTGTATTGATAATGGAAACTTTGAAAGGTGAGCGCCTCAAAATCTGAAGAATTGGCGATGTCAAAAATGCGGAAAGGGTCACTAGGGTTCATGTAGAACACAAAAGTAACAAAGAACTCATTTAGACTTTTTCCAATGGCTAAAAAATTGTCCTGTCACACCTACCTTTTGTCTTTTTTCATTCCATAGCGCAGCTATGCAATTCAAAAAAGGTCATCAACTAGTTGCGAAAATCCTAATTTTCGCACATTCCAAAAAGTCTAAATGAGTTCAAAAAGAAAATCCTGATGGGCGACCACCAGGACTTCAAAAAGTAGTTGGGGATATATTATTTGACCACTAGTTTTCGGGTCATTGTCTTATTTTGCTCAGCAACCTGAAGCACATACACACCGGGTACAAGGCGTGAGATGTTCAATCGATTGGTTGAAATTTTGTCGGTAAGTACAACCTCACCGAACACATCAAAAATGGTAATCTTTTTCAGGCCATTCGTTTCCGTGGTGATGTATATTTCATCACCATAAGCCGGATTGGGATACATTTTAAATCCCTTGACCATTTCTTGCTTTTTGGCGTCGTTTACGGTTAGCATTTCTTGGCTATATGTGATTAATGGAAAAACCAATAACAGAATCAAGTAGAATTTTTTCATATGCCTGATTTGGGATTTAAGCACTATAAAAGTAGACAAAGGCCTGATACTGTGATACTAAATGTTGTGAAACGCATTTTTTTGTAGGTGTGTTCGATGAACTACCTATAAATGGGTTGAAAGGACGTTAAATAAAGCGGGATTTACTTGATAATAAGCTTTCTAGTAGCAACTTTATCTTTCTCAAAAACACGTAGAATGTAGACGCCTTTGTCAAGGTTCGACACGTTAATTTCTTTGCCCAGAATAGTAGTTTGTAGAACCTGCGTACCCAGCACATCAAAAATTAGCACCTTTTTTGGGGCGTTCTGGCTGGTCACGATAAAGACCTTGCCATTGGTAGTTGGGTTAGGATATAGTTTGAACCCGTCAATATCACCATTGCCTTGCGATTCTTGAGCGAATGCCAGTGAAGAAATAAACAATAAAGCAATGAGGTAAAGTTGCTTCATAAAGTATTGGTAACAAAGGGTGTGCCACAAATATAAATATTTTGAACGGCCACCCTTGGCAAGACGTCGAAAAAGACTACACTTTTCGATGAAATGCACAAAAAAACCCTGACGGTAACGCCAGGGCTCTTGAAAATATGTAACTAAACTAACTTCAAATTAATTTATGCCGACGGTCCACCCAGCACCCCAGGTAGCCACATCAGTACCTGTGCCATTGCCCACACCTGAAATAAAATCACTTTCAGCAAAGGTGAAGCCTGTATCGTTTTTCAAGGTCGTGGTAACATTGTTGAACGTTACGTCAATAACATTTAGTAAATCATCTATGACTCCTTGTCCGGTTGGGTTATCACCCATATCACCGTCCAAGTCAAAAGCTTCATCAAAATCGGTAACAACTACATTGGTAAAGATACCCTGTGTGCCTGCACGCAATCGAATGGCCTCACTACCATCATCAGCACCAACAACAGTAACATTAGTAACATTAGGGGCTGAAAAAGTACCAGTTTCATTGCTAAAATCTGTGTTGTACCCATCGCATTCAAAAGCTTTGTCGTGTGATGCACCGTGCTGAACATAAACATCGGTCAATGTTCCAGTAAACCCTTCTGTCCAGTCGATAGAATCATCTTCAGAGTTGACCACTACCAAATGACTGGCATTTACAGTTCCTCCAAAAAATTCAAAACCATCATCAGATCCCTCATAAACTTGTATGAAATCCATCGTAGTTCCGCTACCAACGGCATAGGCAGAAAGACCGTTAAGCTCTGCATTACCATCAATGGCACCACCAGCGTATTCGATACGCACATATCGAATGGTACCTGAATTATCGGCAGCTGTATTTCCACCATAAGAAAGACCACCTACTTCTGAAGTGGCTGTATCCGTTGAGCCATCTGCCGTAGAATTGATGGGCGCTCTTCCACAAATCACCAAGCCACCCCAATCACCAGAGGCAGGATTGCTAGAATTGGAAGTCAGTACAATGGGCTCACTTGCAGTACCATTTGCATTAATTTGTGCCCCCTGCTGAATGGCAATATAGGCATTGACCCCAACCGGTTGAGCTCTAACTGTCATTCCTGCAGGAATTGTCAAGGTAGTACCACTGGCCATTAATACCGGACCAGTAATGGTATATTCAATTGCTGGATCCAATGTCAGATCCTCGGTATACACCCCACTAAGATTTACTGCGGTAGCATCTGGATCGGTGTCGTCACCGGAGGTATTGTTTGTTGTATTGTTCACAACACTATTGTCATTGATTACAATATCAGCGGTATCGTCGCTTTCACAAGCGGTAAACAATGCAGCGGCTATACCTAAAAATAAAAACTTGTTTTTCATTGTTCTAAGTTTAAAAAAGGATAATTAAAATTTATATTTAAGGGTTAGCCCTATGTTAACCCCAAGGTTATACTCTCTAATAGTTATATCACCGATACCTGTGCCTTCCCTTATAAAAGAAATGTCAGGATCGAGTATGTTTTTGGCTGATAGATTGGCTTCAAAATGCTCGCCAAAGGAATTCCTCCACACAAAATCAAGGGTAGGAACCGCTTTTTCAACAATATTTCCTAGGCTACCTGCACCTAATGAGAAGATGCGGTCTGAGAAATAGGAGAAGACAACGGTGGCCTTCGGCTTGTAGGTGCCAAATGAAGTTGGACTATAATTCAAATCGGTATTGATCACAAATGGGGAGGCACCTTCAAGTTCAGAAGAGCTTCGGTCAAAGGAGGTTCCAAAGGTGTTTTCGGCACCTGCCGGAATATCCCTTAAATCTTGGTCTGTATTAATGTAAGCAGCATTCAATCCGAACGAGAGAATGGCATTGTCATCAGCATCCAACATTAAATTTTTTCTCAATTCCAATTCCACTCCAAAAACATCAGCCTGTTCACCGGTTCTAAAGTAGCGTTGTGTCCCCGTTGCGTCGGCAGCAACTACTCGGTTAACAGGGTCTTTTATGGTTTTTGCAAAAGCGGCGAGGGAAATGATTTCACCGCGTTCCAAGAACCATTCATATTTTAAATCGTAGTTGAACACATCGGAGTATGTGGGTCCGGTGCCATCCAAACCACCCAACAAATCAGGATTACCCCCAACCCTCTGGGTTACCCCTTCGTAAACGAATGGCGCTACTTCCTTAAATTCAGGGAAAGAAGCCGTTTTACTCGCAGCAAACCTCAAATTAGAATTTTCGTTGATGGCATACCGCACGTTCAAACTCGGCAAAAAGATATTTTCGTATACATCACGTACCCCGGGGTCATCAGGTCGAATATTGATTACGTCGTATTCTACTCTTTGGTCAAATGATTCTAAACGTACGCCTGGGACCAGGGTCCATTTTTCACCCAAGCCAATTTCAGCTGAAACGTAACCGGCATGAATGTTCAACCTACCCTCATAGGTATTTTCAGGGAGACCAGGTCTGTTGCGGTTTCCGATATCGTTATTGATGGGGTTCAATACGATCAAATCGTAAATACCGCTTCCGTCAGGAATATTGATATTGTCGACATTGAAAATACTGTTGAAGTTGTTCACATCGGCAATTGGCGTACCATCGCGATCCTGAATTTCGTAACCGTATCGAATACTGTTAAATTGACGTACTTTTCTTCTCCCATTATAACCGAAGTTCCATTTTAGGGTCTCCGAAGACTTCAGGCCTACATTTAAAAAGCTATTCAATTCATCATCTTCTATACTCTGAAAGAAGCGTTGGTTGTCAAAGGGAATGTTGGTGTAGAATACAGGATTCGTGTTGGGATCTGTATCCAATGCAAATTGATAATTCTCTAATGTCACACGCTTTCGGTCCGGTTCATCTGAGAACACCTTGTTGAACCCTGTGCCCCAATCCAAGGACCATTTTTCATCAAAATTATGCTGCCCGGTCAATTGGTTGACGAATATCATATCTTGATTGAACTGAACGTTCATTACATAGAACCCTTGGTCTGTATCAAGAATCGCATCTCGGTTGGTCCCCTGCCCATTGACACCATAATATCCAACGGCATCTTTGGCGCTATTCACAAAAAGGGAGGTGTATTTTAGTTTGTTGTCATTGTCAATCCGATAGGTCAAACTTGCCATCCCAGTCGTTGTCGTACTATAGGCAAATTCTCGAACGTTGGGAAAGTCAACCTTTAAGACATTGGTAAAATCTCGTGCGGGGCCCTCAAGTATTTGGTAACCGTTACCAAAGCTGGCTGCCCCAAAAAAGCTTAGGCGCGATTCGTCGTTCAAGTCCCAAGAGTAACCACCTTCCACAGCACCAGAAATATTAATGGGGCTCCAAGCCTCTTGGGGATCTACCCCATGGGATAAAACCACGGCAAAAGGATTGTTGTCGTAACGGTTGTAAAAACCAAAATCACTAGGGCCTTCACTGCGCACAAAATCTTCACCGGAAGCATTGGAATTGAATCCGCTGCCCAATGCCACTTCAACATACCCATCACCGGTATACTCCTTGGAATCTATATTCACGTTTCCTGCGGCAAAATCACCGTAGAATGTGGGTGAGAAGGCCTTTCGTACGGCCACATTTTCAATGATGCCCGATTCGAAAAGATCAAGATTGATGTTCTTTTTATTAATATCGTTTGATGGGAGGGATAGGCCGTTCATCGTGGTATTCTGGTACCGATCTCCCAATCCGCGAACATAAACATTGCTCGAGCCCTGTTGTTTTGAAATCCCTGAAATTTGGGCTACGGCCGCAGCTGCATCATCAATTCCTTTGAGGGTTAGGGCTTCGGCACTGATAGCTTCTTGCAACACCAAGGCGTTTTTTTGCTGAAGCAATAGCGCTATTTCAGAATCTCGGCTGGCCGAAGTGGTAATGACAACTTCATCGAGAGCTACCCCTTGAGATGCGCTCATGGGAACATTTACAGTAGTGACTTTATTAGATACCACTTCAACATTGGGTATTTCCACTGTCTCATACCCCAAATAACTGTAGACCACGGTATAAATACCAGGGGCTAGATCGGGAATTTCATAAAGACCATCAAAATCTGAGGTCGTTCCCGTCGTTGTGCCTTTTATCAAAACGTTGGCAAAGGGTAGTGGCTCGTCGTTGAGTTCCCGGTCTGTCAGTTTACCTACAATTGAACCATTCTCCTGGGAAAGGGCCACAATTGAGCTAAAAAATACAAGAACAGCGAGTATGTTTTTCATGTTCATTCCAGTTGATTAAAACACGCCGCAAAGAAAACAGGGTGCTGTAAAGACCTTGTTAGTCTTATGTTAAGTGTTCATGTGCTAAGCATTACGAAAAGGTTATCACTTTAAATGAATGTTAAGTGGGTAGTCTGTAATAGTATTATCTTTACATTTGGTTGCAAACCAAATTTTTAACCCCTCATGAAAAAAAAGGACATTAAGATTCTTTTGGTTGACGACGAGCCGGATATTCTTGAAATCATCAGTTACAATCTGTCTGCGGAAGGCTATGAGGTATTCACCGCAAAAAATGGCGTAGAGGGTGTGGCCAAAGCCAAAAAGAAACGACCTCACCTCATTATTTTAGATGTAATGATGCCTGAAATGGATGGCATTGAGGCCTGTGAAACAATTCGCGCCACTCCCGGGCTTGAGAGTACCATCATCACATTTTTGACCGCCCGTGGCGAGGATTATTCCCAGGTTGCTGGCTTTGATGCTGGAGCTGATGACTACATTACCAAACCTATCAAACCCAAGGTGCTCACCAGTAAGGTCAAAGCATTGTTGCGAAGGTTGAAAGATGACAAAACCGAGGTTGACGAAATTGTGAGGGTGGGCAATATTGTCATCAACCATGAAGAGTACAAAATCATTAATAATGGCACCGAATTGGTGTTGCCCAGAAAAGAATTTGAATTACTTTCCTTGCTGACATCGAAGCCCAATAAGGTCTTTAAACGCGAGGTGATTTTAGACAAAGTTTGGGGCAATGAGGTCGTTGTTGGTGGCCGTACCATTGATGTGCACATTCGAAAATTGCGCGAAAAAATAGGGGAAGACCACTTTAAGACTGTCAAAGGCGTAGGGTATAAGTTTGTGCTGTAAAGGAATCTGTCCCATCCCTTTTCAACGGGGTAAAAAATCCCTATTTTTCGACTCAATCTTGAGAATTAAATAAGTGATATGGCGATAAAGCTCAAGAAGTCATACAAATTTGCGCTCCGGTCGTCTTCAATTGTTTCTTGCTTGTTGACTGCCTTGCTGGCCGGGATTTATTTTTTTATGGATCAAAAGGATTATAAAATCCTTATGATTTTTTTCCCTTCTGCATTTTTGATTTCCTTTTTTATCATCCAAACCCGAATTGAATGGTTCATCTATAGGCGGGTCAAAAAAATATATGACGACGTTTCCCTTTTGGAATCTACTTCCCTGGCCTCAAAGCCCATAACAACCGATATGCGGACCCTGACCGAAGAAATTGAAAAGTTTGCCCAGGATAAAAAAGTAGAGATTGATACCTTGAAAATTCGTGAAGAATACCGACGTGATTTCTTGGGAAATGTGTCACATGAACTTAAAACACCCCTTTTTACGGTGCAAGGGTATTTATTGACCTTACTTGATGGGGCCATCAATGACAAAAAAGTACGGGATAAATACCTCGAGCGGGCCAATAAAGGAGTTGAACGCCTGATATATATTGTAAAAGACCTAGACCTTATCACAAAATTAGAGGTAGGAGACCTTAACCTCGATAAGGAGACTTTTGACATTATCGAGTTGATCAAAAATGTTTTTGAATTGCTTGAAATGCGGGCTTCCAAAAAAAACATTTCCCTCACCTTTGATATGGAGTATCCAAAACCCATTTTTGTGCAGGGTGATCAAGAGAAAATACAACAGGTGGTGAGCAATCTTTTGGTGAACTCAATTAAGTATGGTCATGAAAACGGTACCACCGAGGTTAGTGTCGAAAATTTGATACAAAACAAGGTGATCGTAAGGGTTACAGATAACGGTGAGGGCATTCCCAAAGTGCATATCCCCAGATTATTTGAACGATTTTATCGGGTCGACCAGAGTGGTAGTCGAAGTGAAGGGGGTTCCGGATTGGGCTTATCTATTGTGAAACACATTATCGAGGCCCATGGCGAGAAAATCTACGTTGAAAGCGAACAAGGTGTGGGTTCTGAATTTTCATTTACGTTGGAACGTTCCGAAAAACAGTAATGCAGCATTGGCACTAGAAAATTAGGTGCCCTCCCTGAAGATTTCCTTAGTTTTGCCAAAACCTTAAATACTTGTTTTGGGCAGCAAAAATAAACTCAAGCGCTTTGCTGAAAATGAAAGCTTTTCGAATGTGATTCAACCCACTCGAAAAGAGATATTGGATGGGTTTTCCCATAAAGGGAAATGGAACGAGTTTTTTAAAAACAACAACTCCATCGTACTTGAATTGGGTTGTGGAAAAGGAGAGTATACTGTTGGTCTGGCCGAGCGAAACCCAAACAAGAATTATATCGGAATCGATATCAAAGGCGCCCGCTTTTGGCGCGGGGCGAAAACGGCCTTGGATTCAGAATTGTCAAATGCGGCCTTTTTAAGAACCCAAATCGAATTGATCGACGCCCTTTTTGGAGAACAAGAGGTGTCGGAAATTTGGATCACTTTCCCAGACCCGCAAATAAAATATAAGCGCACCAAGCATCGACTTACAAACACTGCTTTTTTGACGAAGTATAAAAAGATTTTAAAGCCGCAGGGCATCTTGCACCTTAAGACCGATAGTGAATTTATGCACGGATATACCTTGGGGCTGTTACATGGTTTAGGGGCCAAAATTGACTATGCGAACCACGATGTGTATCACAATGCGGGTGCTCCTGCCGAAGTGCTTGAAATTCAAACTTTTTATGAAAAACAGTATCTTGAAAAGAATAAGCCAATTACGTATATTCAATTTCGACTGACCGACTAATTTGATGGAACACTTACCTCTGCTTTTTCTGGTGACATTCGTTGCCGCTATTGCGGCGTCTGCACCCCCAGGCTTGCTCAATGTAAACGCTGCCAAGGTCGGTGTTGAAAAGGGCAAACGCAAAGGGGTGAGTTTTAGTTTGGGCATTGCAGTGACAGTGGCAGCACAAGCTTATATTGCGGTCAGAATCGCCAAGTTTCTCAACCGAAACCCAGAAGTGGTCAATTGGTTGATGAAGGCAGCTGTTGTCTTGTTTGCGGTGTTAACGGTGTTTTTCTTTGTAAAGGGGTATAAAAAGGCGCACAAAGCAATAGCGATCAAGGAAAATACCGCACAGAACATTTTTTTGAAAGGACTTTTTCTGGCCTGGCTGAACTTCTTACAAATACCTTTTTACAGTTGGTTGAATACTGTGCTGCACAATCGAAACCTCATGAATTTTGAAATTGCCGATGAAATATGTTTCATAATTGCAGCGGCTTTCGGCACTTTTTTGGTGATGTACTCTTATGTGTTTTACTTTAATAAATTGGAAACCAAAACCAATTGGTTCTCTAAAAATTCAAATTATGTGCTAGGGGCCCTTATGCTCGTTTTGCTTTGCATTACCACCATCCGGATTTTTTATAGTTAAATGACCGAAAAGAACTTTTTTGACAAAGTATATGAAGTGGCCAGGTTAATTCCGCACGGCCGGGTTACTTCCTATGGCGCGATTGCCAAATATTTGGGTGCAGCCAGAAGCGCCCGCATGGTGGGCTGGGCCATGAACAATTCACATGCAAAAGATGTGCCGGCGCATCGTGTGGTAAATAGGGTTGGCGTGTTAACCGGAAAACATCATTTTGATGGTACAAATCTGATGCAGCAATTGCTCGAAAATGAAGGTATTAAGGTTGAGGACAATCAAATTCTTGACTTTCAAGCTCATTTTTGGGACCCTATGACAGAGTTGGGGTCTGATTTTATGAAATAATCCTTCTTTATTGCGCCATGTTCACTTTCGATTGAATTCCTTTATAATCTGTGGCTTAGGACGTATCTTTGCGGTTCTGAAATAGGATTGGAAAACCGCATACAAAAGAAATTTATGAAGATTGATAAAAAAGAAGTCTTAAAGGCTTTGGAGATGATTTCTGTACCGGGCGAAGGCCAGAATATGGTTGAGAGCGGGGCGGTGACCAATGTCCAGATTTTTGGCGATGAGGTTGAGGTCGATATCACCATTAAAAATCCTAGCCTGCAGGCCCGCAAAAAAACTGAGGTAGAGATTTTAAAAGTAATCCACCAAGAGGTCTATGAAAAGGCCAAGATTAAAATCAACCTTAAGGTCGATGCCCCAGCGAAACCCCAGGTAAATCAAATCAAGGGGAAACCTATTGAAGGCATTCAAAATATTATTGCAGTTGCCTCGGGAAAAGGGGGGGTAGGTAAATCTACCGTTACGGCAAACCTTGCGGTCACTTTAGCCAAAATGGGCTTTAAGGTAGGGTTGTTGGATACTGATATTTACGGGCCATCAATGCCCATAATGTTTGATGTGGCATTGGAACGTCCCCTTTCCATCAATGTTGACGGGAAAAACAAAATGAAGCCCGTAGAAAATTATGGGGTGAAATTATTGTCCATAGGGTTCTTTACCCAGCCCAACCAGGCTGTAATTTGGCGCGGTCCCATGGCCAGCAAGGCATTGAACCAAATGATTTTCGACGCCCACTGGGATGAACTGGATTTTTTGTTGTTGGATTTACCTCCTGGCACAGGAGATATTCATTTGAGCATTATGCAGTCGCTTCCGGTAACTGGGGCTGTTGTGGTGAGTACCCCTCAAGAAATTGCCTTGGCCGATGCGCGAAAGGGTGTGGCGATGTTTCAGCAAGAAGCGATAAGCGTTCCGGTGTTGGGTATTGTTGAGAACATGGCGTACTTTACGCCTGCGGAACTCCCTGAAAACAAATATCATATCTTTGGTAAGGACGGGGCAAAAAATTTGGCCGAAGACCTGGGTGTACCCTTTCTAGGAGAAATTCCTTTGGTTCAAAGCATACGTGAAGCTGGTGATGTGGGTAGGCCAGCTGCCTTACAAACAGCAACTCCGATCGAGGGTGCTTTTGAAGAATTGACAAAAAATACCGTTCAAGAATTGGTGCGTAGAAATAAAGATTTACCCCCAACCGAGGCCATAAAAATAACGACAATGGCAGGCTGTGCTGCCGTAAAAAAGAAATAAGATGACATCAGAAGAAGTACGAACAAATGTTGAAAAGGCACTCGAAGAGATTCGACCCTTTTTGCAAAGTGACGGAGGTGACATTTCATTGGTTTCCATAGATGATGACAAGTCAGTAAAGGTTCGGTTGGAAGGCAACTGTATCGGATGTACCGTGAATCAAATGACCTTGAAGAGCGGTGTCGAAATGACGATTAAAAAATATGTACCACAGATAGAAGAGGTCGTTAACCTGAGCTAATTCCCAAGTTTTTTATGATTAAGACCGATATTCTCATTATTGGTGCGGGTCCTACGGGGCTCTTTGCTGTTTTTGAAGCGGGCTTGTTGAAGTTGCGATGTCATTTGATCGATGCACTTGCCCAACCCGGTGGTCAGTGCTCTGAGATCTATCCAAAAAAACCAATCTACGATATTCCAGGTTTTCCCGAAGTATTGGCCGGTGAATTGGTAGACAACCTAATGGAACAAATCAAACCATTTCAACCTGGTTTTACCTTAGGAGAACGTGCAGATACGCTTGAAAAATTGGATGATGGCACCTTTGTGGTAACGACCAATAAAGGAACAAAACATCATGCTCCAATTGTAGCCATAGCAGGTGGTTTGGGGAGTTTCGAACCACGAAAACCCCAATTGGAGAATTTAAAAAAGTTCGAAGACAACGGTATTTCGTATATCATACGCGATCCAGAAGTATATCGAGACAAAAAAGTTTTAATAGCGGGAGGTGGTGATTCTGCCCTTGACTGGAGTATCTTTTTGGCCGATGTGGCCAAAGAGGTCACGCTGGTCCATCGACGTAATGAGTTTAGAGGTGCCTTGGATTCTGTTGAAAAAGTACAAGAGTTAAAGAACAAGGGGAAAATCAACCTCATTACCCCGGCTGAAGTGATTGCCTTAAAAGGAGACCAAAAACTAGAGGGACTTATCGTTGAAAATACGGCTACCAAAGAACAGACTGAGGTCGCGGTAGATAATTTTATTCCCTTGTTCGGGCTTTCGCCTAAATTAGGTCCCCTGGCAGATTGGGGGTTGGCAATTGAGAAAAATGCCATTAAGGTGGATAACACCTTGGATTATCAGACGAATATTCCAGGCGTGTATGCCATTGGTGACGTTAATACCTACCCGGGTAAGTTAAAACTGATCTTATGTGGTTTTCATGAGGCCACCTTGATGTGCCAAAGTGCCTACCAACGTATACATCCCGATAAAAAATACGTGATGAAATATACCACGGTTGGTGGCGTTGAAGGTTTTGATGGGAGTAAAAAAGAAGCTCCCAAAGCGGTTGTAAAGACAATTGAATAATGTCTGACGTCAAAATAAAAATAATCGATCGAGACCAGGTCTCTCACGAAGTAGATGCTCCTACGGATATGAACATGAACCTCATGGAGGTCGTTCGTTCCTACGAATTGGCACCTGAAGGCACCATCGGAATCTGCGGGGGAATGGCCATGTGTGCTTCTTGTCAGTGTTATGTGCTTTCCGATCATGTATTGCCCGAAAAGTCTGATGATGAGGAAGCCATGCTTTCGGAGGCCTTTAATGTGAATGCGAATAGCAGATTGGGATGCCAAATACATATAACCCCAGCGCTCGATGGCCTAAAAGTTGAGTTGGCACCCGAAGAACTTTAAATGCGCGCCTGGTACGTAAACAGATTGTAGTATCGCCCCTGAGCGGCAATTAATTCTTCGTGCGTACCTCGTTCAGCAATCCGTCCGTTTTCTATGACCAGAATTTGATTGGCTTTACGAATGGTGCTTAGTCTATGGGCAATGACAAAAGTTGTTCTCCCCTTGGTAAGTTCTGCAAGACTTTTTTGAATGAGTGCCTCACTTTCGGTGTCCAGATTTGAAGTGGCCTCGTCCAAAATTAAGATTCTGGGGTTGGCCAAAACAGCGCGTGCAATTGCGATTCGCTGCCTTTGCCCTCCTGAGAGTTTCACGCCACGTTCACCAATTAAGGTATCCAATCCATCTTCAAATCGATCTGTAAATTCATTTACATAGGCCGCCTTAACGGCCGCTTCAAGCTCTTCTTCCGAAGCTTTCGGCCTCGGGAAAAGAATATTCTCACGAATGGTTCCCTCAAATAAGAAGTCGTCTTGTAGAACGACCCCTAGATATTGTCTAAAACTTGAGAGGTCAACCTGCGATAAGTTCTTTCCATCAATTGTAACAGTACCTGATTCTGGATTTAAAAAACTGGCTGCCAAACCGGCAATAGTGCTTTTGCCCGAGCCAGAACTCCCTACCAATGCAATTACCTCTCCAGCTTTGGCTTCAAAACTTACCCCATGCAGCACTGCCTTTTCCTCTTCATAGGCAAAGGTTACCTTGTCAAAAACCATATGGCCTTTGATGTCTTCAAGAACTATCGTACGATCTTTCTCTTGGGCCTCTGCCATTTTATTCATCAATTCTTCAGTTCGGTCGAGCCCAGCCAAGGCCTCGGTGAGCTGACTTCCAATGTTACTCATTTGTACTATTGGAGCTATCATCAATCCCAGAATTACGGTAAACTCGATAAATTGTCCAATGGTCAATTCGTCTTGTATGATCTTATAACCACCCAATCCCATCACCCCAGTGGTTGCTATACCGATCAGTAAGGTGGCTGAACTGGTCATGGCTGCTGTAGCAATCAAACTTTTCTTGACATTTTTGAACAAGCGGTTCACACCGTCTTCGAATATTAAGTTTTCCTGTTGTTCGGCATTGAATCCTTTGATGACGCGAACGCCACCTAGTGTCTCGGTCAACCGACCTGTTACATCTGCGTTTATTTTTCCTCGATTCCTGAAAATAGGTCGAATTATTTTAAAGGCCCGTAGGGCTATCAAGCCGAAGATACCCAAGGGCAAGAGCGTAAATAGCGTCATCGAAACACTAATACGCAGCAGAAGTATCAAAGCAACAATCGCAGTAACCGTTCCCCCCACCAATTGAACCAAACCTGTACCAATGAGGTTGCGAACGCCTTCAACATCTGTCATAATGCGTGAAACAAGCTCACCCGATTTGGTATTATCAAAAAAGCGAATGGGCAGGGAAAGCACGTGCTTTTGAACCTGGGCCCGTAATTCTGATATTAAAAACTGGGCTTGAACACTAAGAATGTAGGTCAACAAAAAGGAAGTTGCCGCTTGAATCGCTATGGCCAAAATAATCACGCCTACCAAAGTCTTAAGAAGTTGTACATCTTTATTGACAAAGGCATCATCAATTACATATTTGGTGGCTATTGGCGTTACAAAGCTCGCGGTCTTGCTAATGACGATGAGTCCCAAACCTATGAACACCAATTTGCGCCTGGGCCAAATTATTGTTTTGAATGCTTTGAGTATGCTTACTTTTTTCGTGGACATTGATGGTTACAAAGAATTCGCAATATAATTTAAATAGTCATCTAAATTCTCCGGTTTATTTTCTAATGTCGATTTTTCAGATGGATCGGTAATAGTATCTTTAAAGTGACATAAACTATAATTCTATATTATGAGAACACTAGGTTTTCTTTTTATGTTGACCTTGGTCGCATGCAAATCCGAGACGGTACAACCCGAAATTGCAAAATGGGAGGCCCAAGCTGAAAACATAACCATAATTAGGGATGATTTTGGTGTTCCGCATATTTATGGTAAAACGGATGCCGATGCCGTATTTGGTTTGCTCTACGCCCAATGCGAGGATGATTTCAATCGGGTCGAACAAAACTATATTTGGGCGACGGGTCGTTTGGCTGAGGTTGAGGGCGAAGAGGCCTTGTATAGCGATTTAAGGGCCCGTTTGTTTATGACCCAAAAAGAAGCCCAGCAGAATTACGATAACAGTCCGGAGTGGCTAAAAAAACTATGCGATGCCTTCGCCGATGGTGTCAATTACTACCTCTATACCCACCCTGAGGTCAAGCCTAAATTACTGACCCGTTTTGAACCCTGGATGCCCTTTTATTTTAGCGAAGGAAGTATTGGTGGGGATATCGAACGTATAGCAACCCGAAAAATCAAGGCATTTTATGAAAGTGGGATGGAACTCCCCGAACTGCAACTTCAAGAAATAAAGAAAGCAAAAGAAATGGCTGAACCCCAAGGTTCCAATGGTATTGCCATTTCAGGTGATTTGACCCAATCGGGCAATACCCTGTTGTTGATCAATCCACATACGTCATTTTATTTTCGGGGTGAGGTTCATGTCGTTTCTGAGGAAGGGCTAAATGCATACGGAGCAGTAACATGGGGGCAGTTTTTTGTATATCAGGGATTCAATGAAAAGACCGGTTGGATGCACACCAGCACCTATACCGACGTGATGGATGAGTTCAAGGAAACCATCGTAAAAAAGGACAATGATTTATTTTATGTATACGGTGAGGAGATGCGACCTGTGGCGCAGTCAGAGGTTACACTGTCTTACAAAACAGATGAGGGTTTACAAGAAAAGACATTCCCCATGTACCACACCCATCACGGCCCCATAACTCATGCCGTTGGTGGGCAATGGACAGCCTCAGCCATGATGTGGGAACCGAGTAAGGCCTTAGAGCAATCGTACATTCGAACCAAACAAGACGGTTATGATGGTTTTCGAAAAATGATGGACATCCGCACCAATTCATCCAACAATACAGTATACGCCGATGCGGAGGGAAACATCGCATATTTTCATGGAAATTTCATCCCAAAACGGGATACCATTTTTGATTATACCCGACCAGTGGATGGCAGTGACCCGAAAACAGATTGGCAAGGCCTGCATACTGTAGATGAGAATATTTTGATAAAAAACCCACCCAATGGATGGATTCAAAACTGCAATTCAACGCCTTATACTGCAGCGTTGGAACATAGCCCCAAACGAAGCGATTATCCAAAATATATGTCTCGGGACCAAGAAAACTTTAGAGGGGTTCATGCCATCAGTCTTTTGACAGATAAGACAGGGCATACCCTGGATGGTTTGATCAGCTTGGCACATGACCCTTACTTGCCCGCTTTTAAAAAATTGGTGCCTAAACTGCTTTTGGCCTATGACTCTATTCCTTCACCGAGAATTGAAGGTGCCATAAATTTACTTCGTGAGTGGGATTTCAAGACATCCAAATCCTCCTCGGCCATGACACTGGCACATTACTATGGTACAAAATGCTTAGAGTTTGGGTTTTCAGGAGCGATTCCAAGACAAAATTCAATGAAAGATTTGTTCGATAATTTTGATGAACTCGTAGGAACCAGGAACCAATTACAACTTTTTGAGGCAGTAGTTACCCAACTTGAAGAAGATTTTGGCACCTGGGAGATTCCTTGGGGTGAGGTGAACCGCTATCAACGCTTAAATGGCGCTATTCGGCAACCGTTCAATGATGACAAGCCCAGTGTGGCCATTGGTTTTGCCAGCGGACGTTGGGGCGCTTTGGCAGCCTATGGAGCGCGCTATGACAATGACACCAAAAAAATATACGGTACCCGAGGAAATAGTTTTGCAGCGGTGGTAGAATTTGGTGATCAGGTTAGGGCCAAAACCATATTGGCCGGGGGGCAAAGTGGCGACCCCAATTCATCGCATTTTGACGACCAAACTGCCAGGTATGCCAATCAAGAATGGAAGGATGCTGCGTATTATAAGGAAGATGTTTTAGAAAGGGCGAAACGTTCGTACAAACCGGGTGAGTAAACTATTCTTCGTCTTCACCTGGTTCTTTGACGACAATTAAACTAGCAACAGAGCCTGTGGAAAGATTCCAGCGATTGTTGTGAATCACCACTCCTTTATCATCGGTAACCACAACCTGTGCGGTATTAGGACCCGAGGAGCCTTGGTTCAAGGCTACAAAATCAAGCCTATTGAACCCCTCAACCAAATCGATGTTTATGCCTTTAAACGAACCCGATAACAACACATTGAATTCTACGACCTCACCATTCAATAAAATCTTCACTCGGTCACCATCAACATATTCGTGGTCTCTGCATACAACCCCTATGAATTTGGCCTTGGTCTTAAAATCACCGAGGTATTGGTCACCAAAGTGCTTTTTAGAACCTTGCTTTTCAGGTTGGCCAACCTTGGGGTCAATAACCAAATCATGACCCGCTTGAACCAATTGTCTGTCAGGGAGCATTTTTACTCTCGGTGACTTTTCCTTTGAGAGTAAGCTTTCATCAATTACCGACGGCATACGCAAAGCCGTTCCCTGGTTACTGGTTTTGATATCCAGGTTGTTGCGCTCTCCGATTTTCAAAGGTTTGGTGGTAGATATATCCCCTTGGGCATACCCAAACTGAAAAAGAAGAATAAAAAATGTTATGCCGAGCAAACGTTTCATTGACAACTATGTCGGTTAATCCTATTAAAATTAACAAATACCTTGCCAGCATTTCTCTAAAGTGCTGTTAAATATGCCGTTATTTCGATGAAGTGGCTTTTTTTAGACCAAATAAGGGGTGTAACCACGGAATACGTAAAATAAGCAGGTCATAGAGCAACCAACTTACACCGAAGGTTCCCAATACCAAAATGGATGCTTTTATAAAGAGATTCCATTCCAGATCCATTAAAAAATAGGCAATTACGATGGTGATGGTCTGGTGTAAAATATAGAAGGGATAAACCGCCCTGTTGGCATAGGCCAATCCCTGACTTGGTTTGTTTAACCATTGGGCTGCATAGGCAAATAAGACCAAAATCCATGACCAGATATTGGTGACCTTCAAAAAGGCTTCCAAAAAATGTTCGAGAGGACCGTCTTTTTCAATCAGCAGCCAACGGCAGACCAAAAGGGTAAATGCAATGCTACCAATGACCAGCGCTTTGTATTTGACTTTGAATAAACTTTCCCAAAACAGGTCTCCACAGGCAATCAATAAGAAACCATAAAAAAAGAACAACAGGCTGAAAATGATATTGAACCAATCACCGATCAATGCATGGGTTATGGGAAAGAAGGGTTCGACCAGTCCTTCGACCAAGAACAATGGAGGCACAAAAACATAAAAACCATATGGTTTTTGCAATTGTTTTTTAGTCCAATCAACAAGTTTTGAAGAACTTCTTTTTAAGCGAACGAACATAGGCCCTAAAACCAAAGAAAAAAGTAGGAGGTAGGGAAGAAACCAAAGGTGATGCCAGCTCAGATTTCCTTCAGGGTAAGGTCCTCCACGAAGGGCTTTTGTGGCCAAAAACTCCCAATACGATCCATCAAATTGTGCATTGACCAATCGCTCGATATAGATCTGCGGAGGCACAATAAGCAACATACCAACAAATAGAGGGATACCCAAGCGTTTAAAACGTTCCCATGAAAACTGTCCCAGACTTCGCTTTGAAAGGGCGTAATAAGTGCCCATTCCTGAAATGACAAATAATATGGGCAGTCGCCATTGGTTTAAGAACAGCATGGGCCAACGGAGCCATTCATAAATCACATTGTTTTTGATATGCCAACCCCAGGGTACAAAGAACATACCCACATGATAAAAAATTAGCAATGCAAATACGATGACACGAAGCCAATCTAAATCGTAACGTCTTATTGATGATGCCATGATGAATTGTTTTGATCAAAGATGACAATCTGTATTTTTTTGAGGAGGTTTTTTGACCACCAAAAGGTTCGGAATTGTAATAATGGAGAAATTAAGACGGGTTTTCGTTCTTATGCGCTTTGAAGAAAGCAGAGGGCGATGTGCGAGCATGCTTATTGAAGGCTGCGTAAAATGTTGATTTAGAGTTGAATCCAACGGAATTCCCAATAGCCTCAATAGTTAAATGCGCATAATTGGGATCTAACAATCGCTTTTTTGCCATTAGCACCCTTTTTTGATTGATATAATCATTAAAGTTATTTCCCGTGTGTGAATTGATAATTTTTGAAATAAGGTTGGAACTAGAATTTAATTGGTTCGCCAAGTTTTTTAAAGATGCAGAAGGAGACTCAAAATAGTTGTTTTGTGAAACAAAAGTTTCGATATCTTCAAAATGAACCCCATTGGAAGTTAGGGTCTCATATTTATCTGCAATCCAAGATTTTTCAAAAAATCGGGATTCATTCAACATTACATAAGTCGTAACAAATGCAATTATGGTCTGAATAAAGGCAATGTAATGATCGCCACCATCATCTTCATAGTTATAAAAAACCATAAAAATGATGATAAAAACAACAAACAATATAATGACCGAATTGCGACCAAAAAGATATTTATTGGTTCTTTCTTGATAGGGATTATATCGAATACGTTTCCATTCTTTACGTACCAGCACAACAGATAATATGCCATAGAATAGAAAACTAAAAAGTACCAACCAATCAAAGATGTCCTTGATGTGATGATAGCCATAATTGAAATTTTCGGGGCCCGCCACTCTTGTAATATGGGTGTGATAGGCACCCAAATAGGCATTTAACTTTATCGAAACAGGCGCCAAATAATAGGGAATCTGACTCAGCGTATAAACAACGGGAAGTAAGAAATGCCACCAATGCGTTTTGAAGTTGAAAGGCCTGCGTAAAATTAGACCGTAGGTAAAAAGATAAAAAGTAGGCGCAATGCCCAAAACCAAGGGTTCCGTTGAATCATTCAGAAAAAGGATTTCTTTCATCAAACCGGTATAGCATACATAGGTGTCTAAAAAAACTATGGATTGAAATAAGAGGGAGATGCCAAAAAATAGAAGGGCCTGATTTTTACGTGACTTTAAAAATAGGAGCATACTGATAAAAAGACCCTGCACAACACCAAGAAACATGAATTGGGAAACAAGGTTGTGCCGAATGGGTATTTGATCAATAATGTATTGTAGTTGCTCCAAATGCCCTTATTGTTGTAAATTGTTGGTAATCAAAGGTAAGATACGATACAGTTTTCCACAATTTAAGTTAGCGCAATGGAGAAAAGACAATTTTTAAAGCATATTGGTCATGTTGCCTTGGCCACTCCTTTTTTGGGGTTGAGCTCAGAAACATGGGCACAGGATAGTGAACAACCTTACCCAAAATTGGGAGGCGAAGATTTTTGGGAACGCATTCGTATGGACTATGATCTTAAACCTGACTACATAAATCTCGAAAATGGATATTACAATTTTGTACCGACCCCTATTTTAAACAAGTATATCAAACACATTAGGGATGTAAACTATGAAGGGTCAAAATACATGCGCACCGTACAATGGGATAATAAAAATGCCTGTGCTGCCCGCCTTGCCAAATTTTTGAACTGTTCAGACAAAGAATTGGTGATTACCCGAAATACTACAGAATCCCTAGACTTAATCATTGGCGGATACCCTTGGGAAAAAGGCGACGAAGCCATTTTCGCGAAACAGGATTATGGGGCCATGCGAATTCATTTTCATCAACAAGAAAAGCGATATGGCATAGTTTGTAAAGAGGTGTCCTTGCCCAATCACCCTGCTTCGGATGAAGAGCTAGTTTCCCTTTATGAATCGCAGATTAGCTCGAAAACGAAACTGTTAATGGTTTGTCATATGGTGAACATAACCGGGCAAATACTTCCGATTAAAAAAATATGTGATATGGCGCATTCCCATGGGGTAGAAGTTATGGTAGATGGGGCCCATACTGTTGCCCATATAGATGTTGATATCAAAGCTTTGAATTGTGATTACTATGGATCAAGTCTCCACAAATGGTTAAGTGTGCCATTGGGGGCGGGAATCTTGTATGTGGCTGAAAAACATATCCCAAAGATTTGGCCCCTATTCGCTGAACATGAAAAGGATAATACAAAAATTAGACGTTTGAACCATACAGGAACCCATCCGGTTCATACAGATTTGACCATCAATGACGCCATTGACTATGTTGAAATGATTGGTATCGAAAAAAAGGAAGAACGGTTGCGCTATATTCAACGCTATTGGAGCGATCAAGTACGCGATGTCAAAAACGTTGTGGTTAATACGCCTATTGATCCAAGCCGAAGTTGTGGCATAGCCAATGTTGGGATCAGGGGTATGAAACCGCATGATATGGCGAAGGTGTTACTCGATGAATTTAAAGTTTGGACCGTTGCCATAGATTATGAAAATGTGCAGGGTTGTCGAATTACACCAAATGTGTATACCAATCTAGCAGAGTTAGACAGCTTCGTAAGTGCCATCAAAACCTTGGCATCTAGGGTTTAGTCGGTTATGTAATCTTTAAGTTTTTCAGGGCCCTCGAGCAAAATCCTAACGATTTGCAAGGTCCCATCAGGTTTGGTAGCTATCTGCCATTTGATGAGACAGATTTCACCATTTTCAATTTCAATTCCCGTAATACTTCGAGGGTGAACGCAACTTCCGTCATTGAAAAAGGGAATTTGTCCTGGTTCCGGAAATCGGGGTCTATGGGTATGCCCGGCGATGGTTATTTTGAGGTTGTTTTCAAGTATCCAGCGTTTGATACGTTTCTCAATGCGTATGAGTTCTTTGTAGTTTTTGGCAGGGCTTGTGGGATCGGCAATACCAACAACCTGCAAGGGTTTCCAAAGAATTCGAACCAAGAATCGCCCAATCCTCCAAAAATTATAATTCCACCAATCAGCTTGATGGCCATGCGTACAGAAAATTTCTTGCCCGGTCTGCGCATGTTTTAACAGTAGGGCCTCATTATAGGTTAGATTTTCAAACAATTCTTTGTCCTTCCCTTCAATTGGCTCAAAATAATGGGTTAAGTGCTTGTCAACATAATTTTGGTCACTGTAAACCATATCATGATTGCCCCAAACCATATGGAGTCGTTTCTCGAGGTGAAACTGCCTAAGTAATTGGTATACGTTTTTATGGGCTTCAAATATGGATTCAAAATGTAAATTTTCCCAAAGTTCATCACCATCTCCCAATTCACAATATTGAAACCCTTCGCGATAATAGTGGTTCAGTGCATGAAAATAAATGTTTCGATTATTGGCGAAATCATCAGCAAAACTGTTGTCACCTCGATGACAATCACTAAAAAAAATAAACTTTGAACTGTCATCAAACGAGACCGTTTTGGCACCCTTGTACGCTTTTTGTAACCTCCTTCTTGATGACATAGTCTGTTATTTACAATAAATATGCAAAAAAAGTCCAAAAAGGCGTAAACAATACGTTAACAATAGTGTACGCCTACATTTTGTAATTTTATACCCTAGTTTTCGACAGATAACTAAATGAAAGACAACCACCAAGAAGAAATACTGCCACTGGTACCGCTAATTAGCTTCAACAAGTTGCTCACTTTTTATGAGCAACAGGCTAAGAGCAAAAGCCCGCTATTGGCACAACGTGCAAAAGAGGTACTTAAAGCCGCAAAACCGCATCCTGAGCTTAGGGAAGGTTTCACCGACTTTGATGTTTTAGAGAAAAAGAAGAGTGTAATTGACACGATTCTTGCCGATGCCTTTGCTCCGGCCTTGACGACCAATGAGATCAAGACGGCATCAATTCCGTATTACAATCTGGTTTTTAGCGCGACAGAACGTTTTAACAATATATTGAAAGACGCTGGGGACGGTTTTGAGCTGGAAATGCGCAAAATGTCCGGTGATGAGCAATATATAATGACCGCTACGGTCATCCTTAGTTTCTACTATGGCTTCAAATTGGATTACCGACGCCCCCTATTTTACGACATACCCGACAAGAATGGCGTCATGCGTCATTACCGCATCCTATACAATGCGGACTTTATGGAGATTGTGCCTACCAAAAAGGCCAAAAAACTTACCCAAAAGGATGTAGATGAACTCTTGTCCGATTCAGAAAATATAATGCTGTGGAAAGAAAAAATTCCTCCTCAGAGTTTTACGGCCAAGGGATTTGTTATCTGTAACATGTTTGATGTTACGGCAGAACACTCCATTTCAGAAATCAAGTCTACGTTAATTGGTGGGGATAAAAGAAAGAACGAAAGCTTCATGGATTCTTTTCAAGATACTTTTCGCTCTTTATTTAATCTAAAGGAAATAAACGTGGGGTTCTCTGGCTATGAAGACACTTCGAACCGGTTCTTTAAAATTTATGGCAAGGGTATCGATAGTTTTATATTGGGCCAAAAGGAAGCGGAGTATTGCGACTCTATGTTATGTGATTATTCGTATCAGAAGTTGATAACCAACAGCGCACCCCTTGTCATTTCAGATATTGCAAAATATCGCAAAATCTCTGAAAAGCAAGAGCCATATAAAAGTCTTTATGAGCAAGGGTTCAGAAGTGCCATCTTGGCTCCTATCGCAGATGAGGGTAAACTGCTTGGGGTTTTGGAGATAGTCTCTCCCAAAACAAATCAACTCAACAGCATCAATGCCACTAAGTTGGAAGACGTTATGCCGTACATTGTCAGTGCAGTGTTGCGGTCGATTGATGAGGAGCAGAATCTGATTGATGCCATCATTCAGCATGAATGTACCACCGTGCATCCTTCCGTTTATTGGAAATTTCAAGAGGAAGCCAAGCAATTTATGACCGCCGAACTTGAAGGGAAACAACCTGTTTTTAACGAGATTGCCTTTAAGGATATTTATCCATTGTATGGTCAAATAGATATCAAGGAGTCCTCAAAAATGCGAAATATTGCCATCCAACGCGATTTGATGATCCAACTATCAGAGATTCATGGCATTCTTGAGAAAGCATTCGAAACCTTAAAACTGCCGATTTACGAAGAATTAATGTTTCGGGTTGAGAATAATTTGGAAGAAATCAAAGATACCCTCTATACCCACAGCGAACAGGCCGTTTTTGATTTTGTGCATGAAGAAATCAATCCGGCATTCCATCATTTGAAAAGGGAAGATGAAGATATCAAGTTGCTTATCGAGAACTACGAAAAGCAAATAGACAGTACCACAGAATCTTATTATGACCATAGGCGCAATTATGATGAAAGCGTCATGGAAATCAATATGAAGTTAGCCGCTTTATTAGATAAAAAGCAGAACGAAGCCCAGGAAATGTTCCCACATTATTTTGAGCGCTATAAAACGGATGGCGTAGAGCACAACATGTACATCGGTAGTTCAATTGCCAACGATCGTACCTTCGATGAGTTGTATTTGAACAATTTGAGGTTATGGCAATTACAGACCATGGTTGAGATGGAAAACAAACATTATTCCCTTAAACCTCATTTACCGGTTCAACTAGATGTTGCTTCCTTGTTATTGGTGTACAGTACCCCTTTGGCAATTCGCTTTCGTATGGATGAAAAACGATTTGATGTTGATGGCACTTATAACGCCCGCTATGAAATCATCAAAAAACGGATCGATAAATCTTATATCAAGGGTACCAACGAACGCTTGACACAAAAAGGGAAATTAGCCATTGTATACTCCCAGAAGAAAGACGAAAAAGAATACTTGCGCTATGTCACATTTTTAAAAGCAAAGGGATACTTTACCAACAATATTGAAATTGTTGAATTGGAAGGGCTCCAAGGGGTAACGGGTCTAAAGGCCATACGTGCTGAAATTCTGTATAGAAAAGACGCAAAATCCGAAAAAACCTATACCTACGCCGACCTTATGGAAGAGCTAAAATCATAGGCTGCTAGAAATTCATTCGTTCCGGCCCGAAAAAGCGAAAGGAAATACCAAAAGCAATTACTGAGATTACGATGCCAATTATGAAAATAGTGTAGGTGAGGCGTAGAATTTTGTATTTCCTGTCTAGAACAAGACCTAAAAAATAAAGGTCTTTGGTGAGTGATGAATAGATATAGTCTTTGTCTTTGACCAATTCCTTTATCGCCCATTCATAATCTGGGAGGCTCATTTTATGAAAATTTCCAAAGAACAATAGGTTCACTTTTTTTTGTTTCACATCTTCCTTGCTAAACTTACCACTCGTCACATTTGGCCGTGTGGCCAATACGGCGAGAACCATCGAGATGACGCTAAATGTGATAAAAATAACTGTGGGGTAAATCAAATAGGTATTCGAGGGATTGTCCAATTTTGGAATTAAATTGGAAAGCGCCACTGAAATGATAATCGCATTTACAGATAATAAAATATTGGCCTTGGTATCTGCAATATCGCTAAGCGTCAGGTGATTCTTTAGGGTCACTCGAAACAAGGTCTGAATACCTCGATCCGGACTCTCACTTTTGTACTTGGCCTTAAGGGCTTCTTTTTTAGCAATCTCTTTTTCCGTCTTTTTATCCTTGATCAATTGCTTTAGGTTTTTTTCCTTCCCCTCTTGCCAATTGGTCTTGGCATATTCGGTATAGTACCGATGTTTGTCACGGAACATCTTGATGTTCTTTTCGCGCCACTCTTTGTTGCTAAAATCGGCTAAACCCAATAACTTCAATTCTTCTTTCAAGAAATCAGTGGTCTCCCAGTAACTTTTTTGGGCAAAATGAGAAGCATCGGCATCGCGGATAATATGTTCAAGTAGGCCCTCTGGTTCATGCTCCATTTTTGTGGCCATAATTAAACGTTTGACCTGTTCAATTCCCTTGGGATCATAGTTTTCTTTAGAAAGAAAGGCCTCGGCAATATGGCAACCAGCTTCTTCATGATTTAAGGTTCCTTTCGTGTACCCCGTGTCATGTAACCAGGCAGATAATAAGAGCTGTTCATTTTCTTTGGCGCTTACTTTATGGTTTTCAAGGAGCTCCTTAGTACTCTTGACCACTCTTTGGGTGTGCTTGAGGTTATGGTATAAAAACTTCGGATCCAAGTCATCTGCCAACATTTTGGTAACAAACGCTTCAGTTTTTTGAACGATTTCCGACATAGTTGTATCTTGAATAACCCAAATTACAAAAATTTGTACTGAACATACTGAAATGAAAAAATTCTACCCAACCCTTATTTGCTTGTTTCTTTTGGTTGGCTGTGCAACCTATGCACCGCAATACCAAGTGCCTTTCACAAGCTCGAACACCACTTCTGATAAAGAAGTTGCACATACTTTTTACCTCATAGGTGATGCCGGTAAATCTCCTATGGGAGCGATGAACCCTACCTTAAAGGCTCTTAAGAAAAGGCTGGATGGTGCATCGCAGAATAGCACCGCTATATTTCTGGGAGATAACATTTATCCTGCTGGGCTTCCTGATAAAAAAGAATCGCCAGAAGAGTACTTGACAGCCAAAAACCATTTGGATGCGCAGCTGGCCAGCCTCAAGGATTATCAAGGAAGAAAGATTTTTATTCCAGGGAACCACGATTGGTATAGCAACGGACCCAAGGGATTAAAACGAGAAGAGAACTATATCGAAAAGAGTCTCGATACCAAGAAGGTATTCCTCCCTCAGAACGGTTGCCCCATCGAAGAAATTAAGATAGGCGATGATATAGTCGTACTTGCAATTGATACCGAATGGTACTTGGTCAACTGGGATAAATTCCCCACTATTAATGATGATTGTGACATCAAGGATAGAACCCGGTTTTTTGCTGAAATCGAAGATGCCATAAAAGACAACCGAGACAAGACGACCATTTTGGCAATGCACCACCCGATGTTTACCTACAGTTCCCATGGTGGGCAGTATTCTGTCAAGCAACACTTGGCCCCAAAAAACATTCCCCTCCCGATTCTAGGCACTTTTTTTAACGTGCTTAGAAAAACAACGGGGGCTTCAATTGAAGATCAACAAAATAAGCGTTACAATACCCTAAGAAAAAGAATTATAACGCTGGCTCAATACTCAGAAAAAGTCATTTTTGCATCAGGTCACGATCATACATTGCAGTATATCGTTGAGGAAAGTATACCACAGATTGTTAGTGGGTCGGGGGCAAAACAAGGAGCTTCTCGCCTGTTGAATGGTAGCCAATTTTCCACAGGTCAGAATGGCTACGCCGAACTTAGGATTTTTAAAGATGGGTCATCACAAGTAGATTTTTATACTATTGAAGACAACCATGAATCCTTGGCATTTAGTTCTGAGGTACTACCACCGAATGAAAAATCTACGGTTTTTACGGGTCAAAATGAATTTCCTGAATATGTACAGGCCTCCGTCTATGAACCTGAGGAAGTTGAAAAATCCGGTTTTTACAAAAGTGTTTGGGGCGAACGTTACAGCAAGTACTATGCGACCAAGATAAAGGCCAAGACGGTTGATTTAGATACACTTTATGGCGGTTTAACTCCAATTCGAAAAGGTGGCGGAAACCAGTCACGTTCGTTGCGCTTGCAGCATGCTGACGGTAGACAGTTCGTGATGCGCGCCCTAAAGAAAAGTGCGGAGCGCTACTTGCAGGCCATGGCTTTTCAAGAACAGTTTATCATCGGGAAATTTGAAGATACCCCAATTGAAGATATCCTAGAATATTTCTATACCGGATCCCACCCTTATGCTCCTTTTACTATCGGCAGACTTTCCGACGCTGTGGGGATTTACCATACCAATCCTAAATTATTCTACATTCCCAAGCAAAAGGCTTTAAAAGGGTATGTTGACGAGTTTGGAGATGAGCTTTATATGATTGAAGAACATACCTCTGAAGGACACGATATCGCCAGTTTTGGCTATGCAAAAAAGTTAGAGGGTACGAATGATTTTATTGAAAAGTTGCGAAAGGATGAAGATTATGTGCTCGATGCCACAGCCTATGTTCGAGCGCGACTTTTTGATATCATGATAGGGGATTGGGACAGACATGTGGATCAATGGCGTTGGGCTCAATTTAAGGGTGAGGATGGAAAGAAATTGTTCAAACCCATACCTCGTGACCGTGACCAACCCTTTTCCATAATGGGGGATGGGGCTTTGATGAAATTTGCCAGTAGAACCATACCTTCATTGCAGTTGTTTGAAGGTTTTCGAGAAGAAATAAGAAGTGTGAAAGGATTTACTTCTTCGCCAAAGACTTTTGCACTTGATATGGCGCTCCTTTCAGAAACCACCTTGAACGATTGGTTGGAACAGGCACAATACCTTCAAGAAAATTTAGATGGATCCATCATCGATGAAGCTTTTTTAGAATTTCCAGAAGAAGTTCGAGATGAAACGGTAACCAAAATCAAAAAAACACTGTTAGCCAGAAAGTCCAAACTGAAAGAAACGGCCGAGGAGTACTATGGCATTTTGAATAAGTATAGTGTAGTTACTGGAACCGATAAGGATGATCATTTTATACTATCCGAACTTGCAGATGGCAAGCTCAGCGTTAAGGCATTTAGAATCAAGGACGGAGAACTGAAAGACCTCTTTTTTGATAAAGCATACGACCCCGCGGTTACCAAGGAAGTTTGGATTTACGGTCTGGATGACGACGATGTCTTTCAAGTTAGGAGCAACTCGGGTAAGATAAAGGTCAGATTGGTCGGGGGTCAAAATAATGATGTTTATAAAATTGCTGAGGGTAGTAGGGGTATTCATACCTATGATTTTAAAACCAAAAAGAATACCTACGATGAAGCCTTTGCGGGAAGGTCACATAAACTAAATGATTATGATACCAATACCTACCAATTTTTGAAGATAAAAGCGAGCAACAATCAGTTCGTACCAGCCATTGGGGCAAACCCTGATGATGGATTTAGAATTGGGTTCACCAATACCTATACCTTCAATGCGTTTCGGCAGAATCCCTTTACGGCACGCCATATTATAAATGGAGCCTTCTATTTTGCCACCAATGGTTTTGATTTGGGTTATAATGGAGAATTTGCCAATGTGGTCGGTAACGCCAATCTAGAACTTGATGCTAAGTTTACCAGCCCAAATTTTAGCCGCAACTTCTTTGGATTCGGAAATGATACACCAAATTTTGATGATGATCTAGACCTAGATTTCAACCGGGTCAAAATAAGAACAATTCGCTTTTCTCCTTCTTTGGTATGGAGAGGGTTTTTAGGATCGAAATTTAGCCTTGGTGCGGCCTATGAAAACTATGAAGTGGAAGAAACTCCAGGACGATTTATTGAAGGGTTTTACGCAGACCAAGGGCGTGACAACCAACAGGAATTTTTAGGGGTAAAAGCCGAATATTCGTATTCAAACGCAGATAGTGAAGCATTTCCAACCTTGGGAATGGCATTTATGCTACAGGCTGGCTATACAGCTAACTTAAATGATTCTGATAGGGCGTTTGGTTATATCATTCCTTCCTTGTCATTTGACTATAGATTAAGTTCTGATGGCCGTTTGGTATTAGCAACAAAAGTGAAGGGTCACTTCAATTTGAGTGATGAATTTGAGTTTTATCAAGCGGCGAATATTGGGGCGAACAACGGTTTGCGCGGTTTCCGTTTTCAGCGTTTTAACGGTAAATCCTCCTTCTTTCAAAATACCGATTTGCGTTATAGTTTACGAAAACGACAAGCTGGTTTTATACCCGTTACTCCAGGACTTTATGCCGGGTTTGATTACGGTAGGGTTTGGTTGCCCAACGAAGATTCCGATACTTGGCATAACTCCATTGGGGGTGGATTTTTTGTAAATGGAGCAGGTATCGTTTCTGCTAATTTTGGACTATTCAGCAGTGATGATGGCTTACGGTTCGCGTTTGGGCTGGGCTTTGGTTTTTAAAATGGAATCAATGTCGAGGCTATAGAGCAGTCCTCCATTTTTAAAATATTTTTCGTCGGAGATCAGTACCGTTTTATGATCCAAGAACGCTACAGATTCTTGTTGTGTTGGCGTACCCAAAAAGATTTTGGTTAACTCCCCCTTGGAAAAATCATCAAATTCAAAGTTTTCGAAAATCCAAAGTGCTGTATAGGTGAGAATAACAATTCGTTGCCCATCTTTCGAAATGGTGGCCGAAGTAACCGCACAACGATTTTTGGGTTCGGTACATAAAAGTACTTCACCAACCTTTTTGGCTTCATAGGTTCCTTTTGTATCTGGTATTTTGTAAATGAATGCCTTACCATCGAAGTTTTTTGATCGGTTTCTGGTTATCACATATAAGGAACTGTTCCAATGGAAAAATGCCTCCGCATCAAAATATCTTTCGGATTGCTTAGGGGGGAAATCTTGTTGTTCCGGATAACTAAATTCAATCTTTTCGGCATCTATTTTTTTTCCTTTTTCCAACTCTGGATTGGGTAATTTATAAATCACAAGATCTTTTCTCTTGTTTTTATTATTGCCAAAATCACCAATATATAGGTTTCCATTTGAGTCGGTGGTCAGGTCTTCCCAATCGTGGTTTTTGGCATTTTTGACTTCAAGTTTCTTGACGATTTTACCATCAAAATCAATTTTATAGAGTTCGTCTCCATTGCCACTATCTTCAATGGTCCATACATGGTTGGCATCATAAGTGGCCAGTCCTGAACTTTCGGTAATTGACTTTGGCAATTTTGTGATAACGGTCATAATGCCCGGTCCTACTTGTTTTTGACAGCTAAGGCAGCTACAACTGAACAAGACCAACAAAAATAAACGACTAGAGCTCCTCATCTTCCTTTAACGGTAGGTAAATCTCGGCTTTCCAACTTAATTCATCTCCACCCGTGTGTGGGTTGTTATAAAAAACTTCTATGGGTAAAGGTTCAACGGGAATATTATTGTTTTCTGCATAGTCAAGAAGGGCATACCAAGCACGATCTGAGGTAATATAATTACCATTGTATTCGGCCTTTAGGGTCCTCTTTCCAAACAGTCTTTTATATTGGATGTCAGTGCCCATGGGTAATCTGTCGGAGCGGATTATTGGTTGGGCAAAATTGTAATAAATACTGTCATTTTCCCTATCCCATTTCGTTACCACCACCATGGGAGGTCCATCCAGTTCCACGCCACTTTCATATAAAGTTTGGGTCAAGTACGTAAAGTTCTTCATCATGCCCCCTGCTTTTTGAAATTGGGTAACTTTTAAAGGGACATAAGCAAGGTATTTTGTCGGAAGATCTTCCTCACCAACCACAGTGACCTTGAATTTATCAATATGATCCTTTAGGTTTTCCATAAGATCAAGTACGGTTTTCCTAGATCTTTTCTCAAAATCGGTGTCGGAAAAAGGAATCTTTACTTTATTGGCGAAGCTATGTTCCATATCCTTTATTCCAACAATAACCTTCGAAGTGGAATCGGTGAGCGGTTTTATTTTCCATCGGTACCGGTGAATTGAATCACCAAAACGAATGGTTTGGTATAAGGTGTTTAGTTCAGCTCCATTTTGTTCTACTTGGCCGATAGTATCATGGGTCTGATGCCAAAGTTTTATGGTTTGGTTAATGGCGCCAGGAAAGGTTTGGGTTTCAAATCGAATAATATAATCTGATGGCTTAATAAAAAAATACCATACGATAACCAACCCAACAAAAAGCAATATTCCCTTTAAAATTTTTTTCATTTCCCTTTAATTTGATTGAGCTACCTTATCGGTTTTCATTTTTAAGTTGCTAACAACAAACTTCCCAAGCTCTCTTCCTTGCTTTACTCCAATTTCCACTGCTGCCCTATAGTGAATGCCCCCATACATTCGGCTAATGGCTGCTTCATCTGCTGCTTCATTGAACGAATTGAACGATCGAACAGGTAGTCCATACGCCACTTCGGTATCATCATCAAATGAAAATCCATCGCCAAATACACTGGTCAGCGCAATTGCAGCAGCACCTGATACCACACTATGCCCACTGGTGTATTCAGGAAAGGGCGGTGTTTGCAGTACAGGTTCCCAACTATCATCAATATGTTGATTGATCAGGGTTTCAGGTCTGATGAGGTTGCTTCTGTATTTTTCATCCCAACAACTGATAAAGGCATCCGCAATAGCTAATGATGTTTTGGTATATGCATGTACGGTTTCAATGAAATTGGAATTGGTCTTCCGCGACGCAATTTTTGTAATCCCGATCCAATGGGCTCCCGGTGTTATTTTTTTGGTAGCAAACATTAAATGCCCTCTAGTAACAGATACATAGGGATTGCAATCCCAAAATTTGGCAATGGCCACTTCTTCGGAGGCATCACCTTTTGCTGTAATCTCATTACTTATATCATAGACCTCTTTTACTTCTTTAAAAAAGGCTGAACCCTCTTCCATCGAGAAAGGAGGCGGAGGTGTAGGCTTAAACTGTCCGGCAGAGTCAATCACAAAGGGTCTGATTTTGTTCCAATGTGGTTCTATGCCATTCATATAAGCCGGAGGCGTGGGCTGCCATCTGGAAGGCTGGTCTGAATCGACGGTAAACTTGGGCATGGTGCGTGTTTGCTTGTAGTTGTCCTTGTCCATCCAATTTCCAATATGGTCGGCTACAAGAAGCCCATACGCTTTTGAACTTTCTAAAAGATCTGCATTTGCACTTCCCCACTCATTGTACAAACTATCGCGAAAAGAAATGATTTTGTCTTCAGAGAAAATAAGTCTTTTGCTTACATCCATATGGGCAATTAGCGCAGCCAGTTCATAGTTTATTTCCCCTTCAGGTTTTGGAATAGGACTTAATTCGCTTAGTTGACCGGATAGGGAAACATAATTGGGGTTGTTCAAAGCCAAAATTTCAAAGGCTGCAACATTGGGATAGGCGTAAATTCTACTTGCCACCGGTGGCGAAAAAATATCGTGGATCATAACCTCAGTTACCTTGTCAACAGATGCATGGTAATCCTCAGGAGAAATCGTTATTGGGCCATTTTTCTTGCATGAAAAGCACAATGCAATTAAAAGTAGCGGTAAAATCATTCTTTCTTTCATCTTCATCACTTTACGGGTTAAGCTGGTATACCTCTGCTTTGTCGTTATTATAGGTTACCAAAATGTATGTTTTATCACCAATAGGTAGGGCGTTTATATGCCGAACGGATTTTTGCGTAAAATCAAGACCTAATTGGTTGCCCAAAATTACTTCAATTTCGCTTTTTATCAAGGCACCTGGAAAACTATCTAATCTCCCTTGGTAAGGTTTGACCCCAAAATAGTTGCCACCAACCAAGGCCTCCGTTTTGCCATCCTTGTCAAAATCATAAATCAAAAAATCGGTGAGAGGCGAAACTTGAAGCGCAACGGGAAAAGGAACGAAGATGAATTGTCCATTTTCATTTTTTAGGTATCCCGATTCGAGCGTATTAACTTGTAAGACTGTGGATTCATCCAAAGTTTCTTGATTGAAGATCTCTTCTATCGTTTTTCCTGCAAAGGATTTGTAGGTTGTAAACTTTTTGCGAAGTGAGACCATTTGCGAAGCCAGGCCGTCTAAAGATTCTAATGGATAATACTTCCCTTCCTTGAAAATTGCAGTAACGGTTTCTGTTTGCCCATTGGAATCAAAATCGTTGCATATGAGTTTTAACGGGTGTTCCTTCGTTGTTTTAAATTTTGAATTCGTACCCCAATTCCCTAGAAGGTAATCAATATCCCCATCCCCATCAATATCAAAGGGACTAATGGTCTGCCAAAGCCCAGTAATATCAGGCGAATTGGTCTGTTCCAATCGACCTTTATTGTTTTTAAAAAATACCGGGGCCATCCATTCCCCGACCACAATAAGATCCTTCCACCCATCATTATCAAAATCGCTCCAAATGGCATCGGTAACCATTCCAAGGGTTGCATCAAACTCCCCAACAGATTCAAAACTACCCAAAGTATTCTTGAGGAGAAACGACTGCGAAGATTGCCCAAACTTTCCGGTTACAGTATGATTCCCGATAAAAACATCCAAATCCCCATCTCGATCAACATCATGGGGTGAAAGCACAGAAGCATTTTCAAAATTTTGGGGAAACTGCTTTTTCATAAAGATTGCAGTATCCTGTTGAACGAAGTAGCTGTCTAGCAATTGTTCAGAATTTCCAAAGAAATCCGCACCGCCTGAACCTACTAAAAGATCATTTCTACCATCACTGTTAAAGTCGGCTATGACTGCGGCAACATCTTCTTTTATAGAGTCCTTCTGAATGTCAGAAATCGGATTTTCTATAAATAAAGAATCTTTGAAAAAATAACTTTTTGAGGGATAGCGTTTGGAGCCACCAAAGAAAATATCCTCTGAACCATCACCATTCAAATCACCAATGGCCAAGGCAGGTCCACGATCCGAAACTTTATACGGAATTAACTTCTCCCGGTTAAAATCAACATAAGGGTCTTCCACATGCTGGAAACTAATACCTAGGTTTCCCTCAACCTTTGAAAATAGCTGCGGTATTTTTTGACCGAACCCGTTGAATTCAAATGGAATTTCATTTTCCTTTTTTATGGTTAGACTTTGATTTACACTAATGTTTCGGATGGTCTGATAGGTTTGGTTGGGCCAAATAATTTGAAGGGAGTCAATTTTTTGAGCGGTTCCATAGCCGAAATGGACGGTAGGCTCAGATGAAGACTGAAAACCTCTGCACGGGAACAGCTCTTTGTATTGCACAATTCCGTTGTGATATGACAAAACCTTTGTGCCTATTGCCTCCGGGTTTTTTCCTTCAAATGCCAATTTTACTTTTAGATAGGAGGATTTTTTATTGGTACGGTTGACATATAGTGTAGCAGTTGCGTTTAGATTATTGGTCACCAAATCAATATCCCCATCATTGTCGAAATCTGCCATCGCCGTTGCCCCTGAAATTAAAGGGTTAGGTATGATCCATTCCTCTGATTTATTCTCAAACGAAAATTTATCGCCACCCTTGAACACATAATTGTGTATGGCCCCTGAAGGCATTAATTCAAATGCTTTTTGATCAACCAATTTTGTGTTGTTTATTTTATTCTGGATTTGATCACTTGACAAAAACTTAATGTAGTCCAAATCATTGGGGCGTTTAGGTATACCATTGGACACAAATAGATCTTGAAACCCATCTTGATCATAATCGGCAAAAAGGGCACTCCAGCTCCAATCAGTTGCCGAGACACCGCTGAGCATTGCGGTTTCCATAAAATCACCACCAGGTTGATTTATATAAAGCATATTACGCGTAAACTGGTAGTGGTAACCGAATTGCTCTATACGCATTTTTTGGGTCTGAAAATTATCATCACCTTCCGAAGATTTAAGGGCAACCTCATCTTCGGGTAGCATATCCAAAGAAATCAGATCAGGAAGGCCATCTCTATTAATATCGGCAACATCATTGCCCATCGAAAACCTGCTGGTGTGGCCGAAATGCTCCTTCAAACTTTCGGTAAAAGTGCCATCGCCATTATTCAAATAATAGTAATCATCTTCATGAAAGTCGTTCCCTACGTAGATATCAGGAAACCCATTTTGGTCAAAATCGGAAACGGCAACCCCCAAACCGTAACCATTTATGCCACCAAATATGCCCGCTTCTTCACTTATATCAACGAATTTACCTGCATCATTGCGCAATAGCTTATCACCAGTTTCGTAATTGCGCTGGTATCGTAAATCAACCTTTCCATACGATTCGGAAGTATGAACGGCATGGTTGAGCAAATACAGGTCCAGGTCACCATCCAAATCAAAGTCTAAAACAGCCGCTCCAGAACTATAGGTATCGAAGTCTAGACCGTATTCAGCAGATTTTTCCGTAAAGGAATTGTCACCATTATTTATAAAAAGTTCATTATGGCCTCTAAATCCATTAATGCCCACAACAGCACATACATAAATATCCAGCAAACCATCGGCATTAAAATCAGCCATGATGGTACCGGTATTCCAACTACTATTACCAGCTACTCCGGCTTGGTCGGTGATATCTTCAAACTCAAGATTTCCTTTGTTCAGGTATAATTTGTTCTTAACCTGATTGCCAGAAAAGTAAATATCTACAAGACCATCATTGTTGATATCCCCCGCGGCAACCCCTCCTCCATTGTAGAAATAGAGATAATCCAAAATATTCAAGGCATCTGATTCTTGGATTACATTGGAAAATGTAATGCCCGTTTCCTCAGGCGAAGGATTTATAAAGAGGTCACCTTTTTTTTGGCAGCCGACTACCAGTACCACCATAATAAAAAGTACTGAAAACCTATTCATTGATCGCAAAAATCTTGGGTTTGTCATTGTTGATTGCAGCAATCATATAGCGGTTACCTGCTTTATCCTTGAGTTCTTTGAGGTGCTTGACTTCATTACGAATGAAAAAACCACTTTTGTCGTAATGTTGCCATTCAAAGTCTAACTTGCCATTACCAAGTAGAACATTGCCATAATTGGCATCAAGCCTAGAAAATTGTGGCTTGTATTCAAAATCGTTACCGGCCATCACCAAATCAAGATGCCCATCTCCGTTTACATCGGTACAACTGATATCGCATACACACGACAACTGGGTCATGGGTGGAAGTTTTTTGATGGTAAAATTCCCATTACCTTCATTAATGGCCAACACAGAAGATGAGACTACACTTTCCTTAACCACCGATTTATCAAGAACCTCCTTAGGAAACAGTTCATGAATAGTTCTGCGCGCATAGTCTGATGCTTTTAAATTTTGTTTTTTCAAGGAGACCAATTGTTCTGTCAACTCCTTTTTTTGATGTATGGGATAATCGCCGCCATTTTCGTGCAAGGTTACAATTTGTTCGATGGTGCCGTTATTATCAAAATCATTGATCCACATGCGCATTGGGGCATCATAACGAGGGCCGTAATGCAAGTTTTCTCCGTGGTTTCCTAAGACTAGGTCAAGATCACCATCGTTATCCAAGTCCGCTGCTTCAACCGTATTCCACCATCCTGATAAACTGTCCAGCGAACTTTCAACTTTCAAAATTCTCCTACCTGTTTTTTCATAAATTTTTGGGGTACCCCACTCGGAAATAGTAATGAGGTCTTCTTTGGAATCCCCATTGATATCGGCCCAAATGGCATCGGAAACCATTCCCGCATCTTTTAGATCATATCCTGAGCGCTCAGTAGCATCAACAAATTCTAGGTCACCCCTATTTTCCAAAAGCAAATGATCAGGATTTATACCATAAATTCCCACGGTGCTTCTAGAACCAATAAAAATATCGGTGTCACCATCGCCATCGTAATCATTCGGGGCAATGACCGAAATGTTCTTGAAGGTAGAAGGCAATACTTTTCCTGAATCCGTAAAGGTGCCCTTGCCATCATTTAGCAATAATTCGGTTCGGTATTTTTGTTGTTGTCCAACCTCATTACCACTGATCCCAATGGCCAAATCCAAATCACCATCGTTATCGGCATCAAAAAAGGCTGCTGCCGTATCGTCTCCCCAATTCGATTTAGCGCTTATTTTGGTGCCATTATCAAACTTTCCATTTCCAAGATGGAAATAGACCCACCTTTCACCACTTTTTGCGCCGCCTACAAATACATCTTCATGGCCATCACCATTAACATCACCAATGGCCATTGCAGGGCCCTCTTGCGAGATTTTTTTATAAATTAGGCCTTCATAATCAAAATCACTATAATAATTCTCTTTATGGGCGAGGAGATTAGAATTGTCAAGTTCGCTTAGTAAGGTCTCATTGCCATTTTGATCAGGAGCCTGATACACTGCATCGGCTTCAGATTGATTGAAAGCAATTTCTTGATTGACGGGAATTTCGGTAAGAAGTTGAGTTTGATTATCCGGCCAGACGACTCTAATGGAATCAAGCTTTTGGGTTTTCCCCAAACCTATGGTCATGGTATAGTCCATAGACGATTGGAAGCCTCTCGACGGAATCAATTCTTGGTTAAGAATATTGTCCTCATAATAGAGTTTCGCCAATGAACCAACCCCAAATGGATTTTTGCCCATACCATTGAATTTAATCTTGATGAAATTATTCTCAGCAAGCTGTGAATTGGTTTGGTTCTCATAAATAAAGGCAGGTGTATTCACATTGTTTATCACCAGATCGAGATCCCCATCATTGTCCAAATCACCATAGGCGGCGCCATTTGACATGGTAGGAAGTTCGAAACCCCAATCTGCATTGGCATTGTCAAATGTTATATCTCCATTGTTCCGATATGCGTAGTTCGGCTGAGGTTTGATGGGCATTTTGGCGATAATGGAATCTATTGATTCCTTTCGTCCGGTCAACGCCATTTTCTGAATGATTTCATTGGCAAAAAAGTCCACAAAATCCAAATCGGTCAAATCGTGATTGATACCGTTCGTCACAAAAATATCTTTAAGGCCATCATTGTCCATATCAAACATAAGTCCTGCCCAGCTCCAATCTGTGGCATCAACACCACTGTAGTAGGCAATCTCGGAGAATGACCCGTTACCGTTGTTGAGTTGTAGGGTATTTTGGATGTACTGCTGATAAAAATCCTTGCTTTGCTTTAAGTTGAAAACATTGTAGCCTTCAAACTCCATGACTGATTTTACCCGTTGTTCGGGTTCAGGTAACATATCGGTGATAAAAATATCATTGTGACCATCGTTGTTGATATCGGCAATATCGATACCCATAGCAGACAGACTTAAATGTGAAACCCAATCTTTTATACGTTCACTAAAAGTACCATCTTGATTGTTGATGTACAGATAATCCCTTTCATAAAAATCGTTAGAAACATAGATATCGGGGTACAGATCATTGTTGATATCTGTAACCAATACACCAAGTCCAAACCCGATTAGACTACCATAAATACCGGCATCCTCGCTGACATCCACAAATTTCCCATCATCATTTCTTAAGAGCATATCACCAACACCCCTAAAAATATGGGGTACTCCTTCCCAATCTTGTGCCCGAACCTCACGCTGTTCGGCATACCCCAAACTGCTCACAGGTATATTACTGTTATTCAAGATATAGGCATCCAAATCACCATCCTTATCATAGTCAAAAAATGAGGCATGGGTTGAAAATCCGGTTTTTGCTAGATTAAAATCATGTGCTTTTTCAGTGAAAGTCAAGTCACCATTATTGATGTACAGATCATTGTCGTGGTTGTTCCCTTCTAGATTTCCAGCATTGCTTACATATATATCAAGGTAGCCATCTGCATTTACATCAGCCATGGTGACACCCGTGGACCAAGGTTTATTACCAGCAACCCCGGCCTTAATTGTGATATCTTCAAATTTGAAGTTGCCCTTGTTCAAATACAATTTGTTGGCTTCCATATTACCTGTGAGATAAATATCTGGCAAGCCATCATTGTTGATGTCACCAATAGCAACTCCGCCTCCATTGTAAAAGTTGCGGTATTTGAAAATGTTGAAATTCTTTTGGTTTTCAATTGCGTTCACAAAACTCACTCCGGTCTGGGAGGAATCCAAAAGCTTAAAAAGGGTGTGTCCCACCTCTTTTGATTTCATTTCATCCTTACCTGAATTGCAGGCAAAGAGTGTGAAGCAAATAACAAATACAATTAAAATTTTCTCTTTCATACAGCTACAGCTAATTTTTTCTCAAAATAATAGGGGTGTCATTATTGCGACCGATAATAAATGAATTCTGACCACTTATCTGAATTTGCCCAATGGTTCGGGCAGCACCGGTTACATTGATTTGCTTATCATTTTTCCAAACAAAACCTCCTTCTGTGTCATTTTGCAAAATTACCCCATGAAAGGCGTCCAATCTACCGAGTTGGGTGCTAATTTCAAAATTATTACCTACAATTAATACATCTTTGAATTCATCTTCATTACTATCAATAAAGGCTAAATCATGAATAGATGAAAATTGGGCAACATGAGGAAGCTTCTTTTTTGTAAAACTACCATTGCCATTATTTACAAAATAGCAACTGTTCAATTCATAGACGTTTTTTTTGGATGCCTTTTCAAGCAAGCTTCTACCAAATAGTTCGTCGATTGAAGCATCGGCGAAATTCGCATAAGACAGAAACTTCTTGTTTAAGAAGGGCATCTGTTTTACCAGCTCGTCTTTAGATGCGAAAGGGGTTTCAGCATTCTTATGATAATAGGTAACCACCGGGTCGATAGATCCATTCTCATCAAAATCTTTGCGGTATAGTGTAATGGGTTGCGCATAGGAAGCCCTAAACTTACTGTTAAGTCCCCAATTGCCACATATCAAGTCAGTATCTCCGTCATTGTCGATATCCGCCGCCTTTATTGCATTCCACCATCCATGGGTATATTCAAGGCCCTTATATTTGGTGAGTTGTAAATGTTTCCCATCATTCAGAAAAATAGAAACGGGCATCCAATGCCCAACAACAATCAAATCCTTAAAGCCATTACCATCAATATCAACCCAAATAAAATCTTTGATATTGCCATAATCCAGTAATGTTGAAGACCATGCTTCGGTAACATCCTTAAAATTGCCCTGACCATCATTTTGCAAAAGGTATTGTCTGGGTGTTTGACCAAATTGTGAAGTGACTTGGTCTGATGTCAAAAGCAGGTCTAAATCTCCATCGTTTTCAAGATCTACGGATGAAATCTTTGAAATGTTGGCTTCAAGATCAAAAAAGGTGTTGGTCGGGGCGACCAATGTTCCTTTTTGGTTAAGATACAGTCGAGGTTGCAACGGCTTTCCTTTGGCAAATTCATTGCCACCACTTCCGACAATCAAATCTAAACTTCCATCACCATTTGCATCAAAAAAGCAGCTGGCAACGTCTTCATGTAGGCTGTGCTTCGCGAACAATTCAGATTGAATCGAATTAAAAGCCCCCTCATGATCTTGAATAAAAAGACCCGAGGCTTGATTTTTTGCACCGGTAATAAAGAAATCATCTAGGCCATCTAAATTTACATCCCCAATTGCAATTGAAGGGCCTTGGTTTGAATTGGCAAAGGGGATAAGTGGTTCACGATCAAAATCAAGTGAAACTGTTTCCCTATGTTTAAATTCAATTAAGGAGTCGGTTTGAATAAAATGGGAGGGTGCCCAGTTCTTTTCGTATGTAATGGAGTCTTTGGCATCTTTTTCAAAAAGTTTGATTCTTTGATTGGCCGCCAAACCCTTTATGACTTGAATTGCACCACTGGGCCAAATGACATGCAAAGAGTCAACAATACTATCATGGCCTATACCTAAATGAATGGTTTTATCAATAGCGGATAAATAGCCTCGGGTTGGAAAGTTTTCGGCGCTTCTGACACCATCCTTTACAAAGGCCTTTATCTTACTGCCGATTCCATTGAGATTAAGGCCTTCCCCTTGCAGATCTATTTGCAAATAATTTCCTGACGAGGAGGTATTTTCAAAAATATAGGCCTCCTCATCGATATTGTTGACTACGATATCCAAATCTCCGTCGTTGTCCAAATCTGCATAGGCGCTACCATTGCTAAAAGATGGTTTTGAATTGAACCAAGTATCGGTTTTGTCGGAAAAGGTCAAATCGCCATTATTTCTGTAGATATAATTAGTTACCTTTTTTTCAGGAATTTCATTAACCAAGGGCATATCGGTTTGTTGCATTCCAGCATCAATCCTTTTCTGAATATCTTCATTTGCAATGAAATTCATGTAATCCATGTCGTTGGTGGCTCCCTTAATTCCATTCGAAATAAAAATGTCTCTAAAACCATCATTGTCAAAATCTGCCATCAACGCACTCCATGACCATTCGGTAGCATCTAGACCAACCAAATTGGCGATTTCAGAAAAATTGGTGTTACCAAGATTAAGGTGTAGCGTATTTTGCATGTACTGCGGTGCATATCCATTTTTGAGATATTGCCTGTAAATCGGATAGGCGTATTCCAATCCTGAAGTTTTATACGTTTTCAAGTCTTCTGGCAACATATCCAAAGAAACAAGGTCGATAAGACCATCATTGTTAATATCGGCAAGGTCGTTACCCATAGAATAATGTGTGGTATGCCCAAGTTTTTTGTCATCCTGAGAGATGATTTCCTTGAAGGTGCCATCGCCTTGGTTGATGTACAGGTAGTCGTTTTCAAAAAAATCATTACCTATATAGATATCAGGAAAGCCGTCATCATTAATATCACTAACTCCCAATCCAAGACCATAGCCTATTCGCCCTTGAAATATGCCGGCTTGCGTCGAAACATCTTGAAATATTCCCTCTACATTTTCAAGTAATTGGTCACCTGAGAGATCATTGGTGATTTCTCGAAGTTTTCCTCTTCCGTAATTTCTGTTGGGATGAACACTATGGTTGAGCAAGAACATATCAAGGTCACCGTCAAGATCGTAATCGAAAAAAGCGGCTTGGGTACTTAGTCCTGAGAAATCGAGACCAAATTGTTCGGCTTGTTCCTCAAAGTGGGGTATCCCATCTGCATCGATGCCTTTGTTTATATAAAGCTTGTTGTGGCCTTTCAAATTGCGATAACCGGAAGCTTTGCAAACATAGATGTCCAATAACCCATCTGCATTAATATCGGCATGGGTTACTCCCGTGGTCCAACCGTCTTTGTTATCCAAACCAGCCTGCTGGGTGATTTTTTTAAATTTCATGCCGCCTAAGTTCAAGTAGAGTTCATCACCTACCTGATTGCCAGTGAAGTAAATATCGACCAAATTATCATTGTTGAAGTCTGCCGTAACAACACCGCCCCCATTATAATAGTAGAGGTAGTTAAGTATATTGAGTTCTGGGGTTTCTGTGAGCCTATTGTTAAAATCAATTCCGGTTTCAGTTGCATGCCGTTCAAGAAACAATTTATCGGACTCTGTTTCACAGGAGACCACCCATAAAACCAAAATGCATAGCAGTAAGTAACCTCTATCCATAACCTTTCTTCGGACAAGACCGCAAGATAATTAAACTAAAAAAAGATAATACTGCTTTTAAGATGTATTTAGCGCGATACGTTGCTTTTAACAGCGCAAAAAATGATGAATATCAGTTATATTTAATGAATTAACCAAACTTATTCAAATTATGATTGGAATCATTTCGTTCGTTGGATTCACTTCTTTGGTAGCTATAGTTGCTTATTTGGCTACACGAAAAACCAATGAAAAAACTTCAGACGGATATTTTTTGGCAGGACGAAGTCTGACTGCAGGAGTTATTGCAGGTTCTTTATTACTTACCAACTTATCTACCGAACAAATCGTTGGACTTAACGGAAGCGCTTACAAGGATGGTCTTTCTGTGATGGCTTGGGAAACCTTGGCAGCGATTGCGATGGTCGTCACCGCCATTTTCCTATTGCCCAGATATCTCAAGGGCGGCTTAACAACCGTACCGCAATTTTTGGCGAGCAGATTCGACACATCAACAAAAACAATTGCCTCTGGATTGTTTTTGACAGGTTATGTTGTGGTACTGCTACCCGTAATCTTGTATTCTGGTTCTGTGGCCATAAGCGGAATGTTCAATGTACCGGAACTTCTTAATGTATCCGAATCGACAGCCTTGGTCATCTGTATATGGGGAATCGGAATTATAGGATCTATATATGCCGTCTTCGGGGGGTTGAAAGCGGTTGCAGTTTCAGATAGTATAAATGCGATTGGCCTTATTATAGGAGGTATTATGATTCCTGTATTTGGATTGATGGCCATTGGCGATGGCAATGTGTTCGATGGTTTAGACACCTTAATGAGTGCGAATCCGGAACGATTTGATTCTACAGGTTCGGCCGATCAAGAAGTGCCCTTTTGGACCATTTTTACGGGTATGATGTTGGTTCAACTATTTTACTGGGGTACCAATCAACAAATTATTCAGCGCGCCTTAGGTGCCAAAAATTTGCAAGAAGGACAAAAGGGACTTTTGCTTGCTGCATTTTTTAAGATTTTAGGACCACTTATTTTAGTCTTACCAGGGATGATTGCCTACTATTATTTTGAAGGAGGGTTGTCTTCAAGTGACCTAGCGTATCCTGAATTGGTCCGTGCCGTTTTGCCGAATTATCTGGTAGGATTTTTTGCCGCCGTTCTTTTTGGTGCAATTCTGAGTTCCTTCAATAGCGTTTTGAATAGTTCTGTAACCCTATTCGGAATCGATATCTACAAGCAGCATATCAACAAGGATGCAACGGAAAAAACAACCGTAAAATATGGTAAAATATTTGGGGTTTGTTTAGCGCTTGCCGCTATGTTTATTGCTCCCGCCATTGCTAATGCAGGCAGTTTGTTCGCCTATTTGCAGGAAATTAACGGTATTTACAGTATACCAATATTGACCATTATTGTTGTGGGATACTTGACCAAACGCGTTCCTGCCATCGCAGCTAAGATTGGGATTATCGGTGGATCGCTGCTTTATATAACCAGTCAATTCATATTAAAACCCTATGTCTTCGGAGATGACAATTACCTTCACTATCTCGACGTAATGGCAATCTTATTTTTGTTGAACGCCGGTATCATGTTACTCATAGGTAAGTTCTATCCAAGGGAAACGCCTTATGAGATACAATATACGGAACAGGTATCCATTGAACCTTATAAGTATGTAAAACAAGCGGGCTTGATAATCTGTTTGATTGTTATAGGGATTTATATCTATTTTGCGAAGTAAGCTTCTGAGCTATAAGCATAAAAAAAAGGCCGTCAATGACGGCCTTTTTAGTTTTATGAATATTCTGAATTAGTATCCAGGATTTTGTTGCAAATTAGGATTTGCCAATAATTGAGGTAATGGTATTGGGAAAAGCGCCCTTGTTTGGCTGCCAACCTCATTAGCTCCTTTAAATTCCCAATCACGCAAATACTGACCAAATCGAATCAAATCTTGTCTTCTCACTTGTTCAGCGAATAACTCTCGACCTCTTTCTTCCAATAAATCAGATTCAGAAACAGATCCTAGAGGAGTTGCTCCCCGCACAGTTCGCAAGGCGTTAACCATGGCAGTTGGGTCACCACCACTACGCATCATGGCCTCAGCTTTCATTAGGTAAGCATCGGCATACCTAAACAAGATCTGTGTATTGCCAAATCCACCATCAAATCGAGGACTATACTTCATTACACGGATACCCGTACGTTCGCTGTTGTTGATTAGACTAGTAGCACCATTTCCATCAACGAATTCCCTAGAAAATTCTAATGGAGCCCCTTGTCTGTCAGTTAGAGGTGTGCCGTCTAATGCATATTGTTGACCAATCAAGAAACCGTCACCAACATTGGAACCATTCTCAAATCCACCTTCATCTCCGGTACCAGGTGCACCAGTAAATGGAAGGCCTCCTGGAGGTACACCACCTCTACGTGGTTCTTGACCATCCAAACGCGTCATACGATCTGCATCATATCTGTTGCTATTCGGGTCTCCTTCAAACATATCATAGTACTCAGCCAATGTACTGAAACCATTCCATCCGCCGCCACCTAGGCCTGTTGAGCTATAATGAAGACCATTGAAAATACGATTACAAACACATGTTTGAAGCCACCATATGGTTTCACTATCTGCGTCTGCTTTGAAAATATCAAAATAAGGTATGGTTTCTAAATCAAATCCATCAGCTGTAATTTGATCTACCAATGCAATTACTTCTGCCATGTCTGAAGAAGCTGCAGAACCACCGCCTCCAGTTAGCTGATTTTCATAAACATGCTTGTTCAATAAAACTCTAGCTTTAAGAAATCTAGCTGCTGCTTTCGAGGCATTTCTAAGGTTTTCTTGATCTCCAGCTCCAGTAGTCGGTAATCCGGCAATTGCAGCATCCAAATCGGCGATGATAAAATCTACTGCCGCAGTACCTGACAGAACAGTAGGCAGGTCACTATCGGGAGCCTGAGTATCCCTATATGGTACTTGTCCATATAAATCAAGAATCATCCACATTGAAAATGCTCTCAAGAAATGTGCTCCTGCAGCAGTAGCTGCATCAGCATTACTTCTTGAGTCTAAAATCTGTGAAGCCAATAATTGAGATGAAGTCCATTGTTGAAAAGGAGTTAAAATGTCCGATTCTTCCAATCCCCACTCATGCGTATGGAGCTTTCTCCATCGTCCGTTATCACCCCAGTCAGCACCTCGTGTTGGAATAAGGAATGCATCAGTTGTCACTTCATTTAAGGCAAAGGTGTTTGCTTGATCACCAAGAGCCCCAAAAGAGCCATAAAGGGCATTTAAACTAGCTACTGGATCCTGCAATCCTTGGAAACCCGCACTGATAAATGAATCGGTTTCCTCTATTTCCAAATCGGTACAAGAAGCAAGGCCTATAACCGTAAGGAAAGTCAATAAATAAATTTTTAAAGAATTTCTTTTCATGATATCTAACAATTTTTTAATTAAAAAGTTGCATTTACGCCAATGTTCACTGTAAGTGGTCTTGGGAATGCAGACCAGTCAACACCTCTTGTTGGTACACCAGAGCCTAAAGTTGCCGTTGGAACGTTAACTTCAGGGTCGATACCGCTGTAATCTGTAATCAAGAATAGGTTCGTTCCTGTAACAGATAGGCGTAGACTTTTCAAAGCACTATCATCACTTAGAGGCACATTATAGCCAACGGTTGCGTTCTGGAATCGAACAAAATCACCTTTTTCCAAAAATCTAGTTGAAACCGCTGTAGATGCGCCTGGGTTTTCACCGCTTGTAACAACATCTTGAGTAATATTTCTCGCTGTACCAATCTGACCAGCATTGAATAATGCATTGGCTGTGTTGTTATAAACTGAGAAACCAAACTGACCTGCGAAATAAGCTGCAAAATCCCAGTTTTTGATACTAGCGTTCAAGGATAGACCCGTTGTAATGTCAGGCAAACCATCTTCATCTACAAAAGTCTTGTCAGAATCAGGGTCACCAACACCGTTACCATCAACATCTTGATAAACGGGATTGCCATCACCGTCGAAACCTTCAAATATTGCCATGTAATAGGAGAACAATGATCTTCCTTGCTCAAAACGTTGGGCAAATGCACCAGTAAGTCCAGGACCGTTGATTGCCCCTGTATTAATAGAACCAGTGAAATCTTGAATTTCGTTCTCATTATAAGCAATATTGAAATTGGCTGAGAAAGTAGCGTCTTCAGACTGAACAAAATCATATCCCAATGCGAATTCAATACCTTGGTTCACCACACTGGCATCAACGTTACCAAATTGGAACGCACTTGCCGATGGGAATGCAGGAGGCAATTGAAGTAAAAGATCATTGGTCGTATTCTGATAGACATCAATGCTACCATTTAATCTGTCATTGTTGAATCCGAAATCAAGACCAACGTTAAGGTTTAATGTTTCTTCCCATTTAAGGTCAGTTCTTTCGAAGGCTACTGGAGCAGTACCAAAGGTGTCAGGGAATACTTCAAGGCTTTGCTGAGTTCCAATTCCTCTAAAACGCTCACGAGTCACGAAGTTACCGTAACCCAATCCATCTTGGTTACCAACCAAACCACCACTTAATCGAAGCTTAAGGGTTGATACATTGTCACCAACGAAGTCTTCTTCACCAATTTGCCATGCGAAAGCTCCTGAAGGGAAGTATCCGTATTGGTTATCAGGTCCAAAACGTGAAGAACCATCCGCTCTGAAAGTACCTGTAAACAAGTATTTTCCAGCAATGCTATAATTCACACGTCCGAAGAACGATTGAAGCTCATCTGTATTGTCAAAATTATCAAAGGTCGCTGATTGCACTCCTCTTGTAAATTGATACGCTATTGTCTCAGTTACTGGTGAAGGGAACAATCTGTTCACTGCCAAACCTGAAGTGTTCACACCGTACGCAAATTGTTGGAAACTTCCATCTATTGTAGCGCGGGCATTATTTATGGTAGATTTCAATTCGTCGCCCATTTCATTCAGGTCAACTGTACCAAAACCTCTACCTTGAGAGCTAAATCCAAAAGTTCTAAAGTCTTGGAAAGCATAACCTACAACCACATCAAGGTTGGAATTATCAAATTCTTTCACATAGTTTAAGGTAGCTTCCAAAGTCTGGTTTTCTCTTTCCAAAGAGTTAAACGTACCGAAACCAACACCTTCAATACCGTTGAAGTTTTGGAGGTTAGCATTCAATGTTGAAATATTTTCACTATCGGAAACGTCATAACCCACATTCACTTTACCTGAAAGTTCAGGAGTGAATTTGTACTCCAAGGATCCATTTAAAAGGTACCTGTTTGTGTTTGTCAAGTTTTGAGTACTTGCCAAATAGTTAGCAGGCTGTGTCAATCCACCTCCATCATCAAATGTCGCGCTTGCCGGCCAAGTTGGGTTGGCAGAATAGGCCGCGCCAAGGATATCTCCTCTAAACCCAGCACCAGCAGCAACTGGAGGTTGCTCACGATTTACACGGGAAATAGATGTTTGAAGACCCAAAATTAATTTATCATCCAAAAAGCGTTGATTTAGGTTCAAACGACCTGTAATACGCTCGAATTCTGATTTTTCGATAACACCAAATTGCTTCTGGTAACCAAAAGTGGCACGAACATTACCAGAACCGTAGTTGTGGGAATATGCAATATTTTGGTTGGTTGAAGCCGTAGTTCTTAATACCTCTTCTTGCCAATCCGTATTTGCTCCAAAATCATTGGCAGCCGCGTTACCTCCAAACTGGGTAACTGCTGACAAATATTCGTCACGATTTAAAAGATCAAATTTTCTTACCGGAGTGGCAATGGTCAAATTAGAGCTAAATTCAAAAACACCTCCAGAACCGGCTTTACCGCTTTTGGTAGTAATAATGATAACACCGTTTGCACCTCGTGAACCGTAAATTGCCGTTGCCGACGCATCTTTAAGGATACTGATGCTCTCAATATCACTCGGGTTCAAGAAGTTAAGCGGGTTACCCACATCGTTTCCTCCGTTTCCGGTATCACCTTGTGCGTCTGTGTTTTGCCCAAAAAGTGGCACACCATCAACAACAAATAAAGGGTTGTTGTTACCGCGAACGGAATTCGAACCCCGAATGTTGACTTGTACACCGGCACCAGGTTCACCACTGGTTTGCTGAATGTTAACACCAGCAGTCTTACCTTGAATCAATTGTTCAGGTGAGGCGATGATACCACCATTAAAGTCCTCAGCAGTAACTGCTGCCACCGAACCCGTTGCATCTTTGACCGTGGTTTGGCCATAACCAATGATTACAACTTCATCCAATGCTTGTGCATCTTCCTGCAAGGTTACATTAATTGTGCTTTGCCCGTTAACCGCAATTTCTTGGGTGGCAAAACCGATGTAGCTAAAAACCAAAGTAGCAGCTGCATCAACATCATTTAAGGTATAATTACCATCAAAATCTGTTTGCGTACCGTTTGTAGTGCCTTTCACCAAAACGCTCGCTCCTGGCAAAGGACCGTTGGCATCAGACACGGTACCTGATACTGTTTGGGCTTGAGCTATTCCAAAGCACAAAAAGGCTCCCAACAGCACAAAGCTTCTAAGTAGCGTAATCTTCATAAGTAATCAATTTTAAGTTTAGTTAATTTTTATTCAAGCGTTAAACATAATGTAAAAAAAGCGTTAAGTCGTGTAATCATGCACCTTCCAAGTTCACGAAAACGGTTTCGTGTTAATAACTTTGTTAAAATGCGGGTTACACAATCCAACCTTGCCCAATTTATACATTCCGCAATAAATACAATTGGAATATAAAAATTTTAACAAAAATCGCTCAAATATAGCGTTTTTTATTTTTGAGCCCTTTTTCTACAAGAACTTCGCAATTTTCCAATATTTCGTAATATGTTAAAAAATGCGTGGATTAATTTCTAGATAAAGGTTTATTGATTACCTTCATTTTTACGCCAAAAACATACAAAACCAATTGAAAAAAAAGATTACACTCAAACATATCGCTAGGGAGCTTGATGTATCCATATCCACAGTAAGTAAGGCCTTAAAGAATAGCGAGGAGATTGGCAGAGATACCAAAGAAAAAATACAGGCCTTTGCAAAACTCTACAACTATAAGCCCAATAATATTGCCATTAGCCTCAAGAACAAAAGAACCAAAAATATAGGGGTTATCGTTCCCGATATTGTGCACTACTTTTTTACAACAGTGGTAAGGGGTATAGAAAAGTACGCAAATGCCAAAGGGTACAATGTAATAGTCTGTTTGTCTGATGAATCCTTTGATAAGGAAGTGATCAATATGGAAATGTTAGCCAACGGGAGTATTGATGGTTTTATCATGTCCCTCTCCGCCGGAACCGAGAAGAACAACGATTTCAATCATTTACGGGAAGTTACCGAACAGGGCATACCCTTAGTACTATTTGATCGGGTGACTGATGAAATTGCCTGTGATAAGGTGGTGATCGATGATGTCTTAGGGGCGTACCAAGCCACCAAAAAACTGATTGATGAGGGCAGGAAAAAAATAGCCCTGCTAACTACTGAAGATTTTTTCAGCGTGAGCCGTAGCAGAAATAAGGGGTATATGAAGGCTTTGACCGATTCTGGAATGGAAATCAAAGAAGAGCACATTCTTCGCCTGCCTTTTATGGATATTGACGAAGACCTTATTTCAGACTTTTTGTCTGCAGTACGACCCGATGCCGTATTGAGTGTCAATGAGATTTTTGGTATTTATGGAATGCGTGTTTTACAGCGCTGTGGCATGCGTGTTCCTGAAGATGTTTCAATAATTGGATTTACAGATGGTCTTTTGGCAAAACATGCCAACCCCAGTCTTACTTCGGTAGCCCAGCATGGTGAGAAAATGGGAGAGACTGCTGCAAAAATGCTTATAGATCGTGTTGAGAGTGAAGATGATGATGATGCATCGTACCGCACTACAATTTTAGAACCAACTTTGATTGAAAGGGATTCCACAATTGGTTAAGTTTGTTCCGCTAATTTTCCTACCTATATATTCATGAATCAAGATTATATTTCTCCACAACCGTGGTCGCTAGTTGAAACGGGTTTTGACCCCGAACGCATACAATCTTCAGAAAGTCTATTCAGTCTGGGGAATGGTGCTATGGGCCAACGTGCCAATTTTGAGGAGGACTATTCCGGAGAATCGTTCCAAGGAAGTTATATTGCCGGTGTCTACTATCCAGATAAGACCCGAGTAGGCTGGTGGAAAAATGGGTATCCCGAGTATTTTGCTAAAGTTTTAAATGCTCCGAACTGGATTGGGATACATGTATTTGCAAATGGGGAAGCACTCGATTTGAATACCTGCCAGAGTGTGAAGAACTATAGGCGGGAATTGAATATGAAAGAGGGTTGGCACCTGAGAAGCTTTGATGCAACGCTTCCCAATGGGATAGCGATTCATGTAGAAGCTATGCGTTTTTTGAGCCTTGATTTGGATGAGTTGGGGGCCATCAAATATGAAGTGACCGCCTTAAACGGTGATGTTGCCATAAAAATGGTGCCTTACCTTGACGCTGGTATAACAAACCGCGATAGCAATTGGGACGATAAGTTTTGGAATATTACGAATGTTGTACACAAAAAGAATACAGGCTTTATAGAAGCCCATACCATGAAAACCAATTTTGCAACCTGCACGTTCATGCAGGCTCATGCAGAATCGGCAGGTAAATCCATAGCATGTTCCAAATCAGATCAGACGGCAACCAAGGTTATTCTCGAATTCGAGCATGAGATAAAGAAGGGCGAAAAAATAACCTTAACCAAATATGGGGGATATACCACTTCTAGATATCACGAGGCATCTGAATTGGTATCCGCGGCCAACACTACTATGGGGCGGGCAAGCGAAATTGGTTTTGATGGTTTGCTGCTAAGACAGAAAAAAGCCTGGATGGACATATGGGAAATGAGTGATATAACAATCGAAGGCGATGTCAAGGCACAACAAGGGATTCGATTTAATATTTTTCAACTCAATCAAACCTATTTGGGTAAAGATTCTCGATTGAATATTGGTCCGAAAGGATTCACTGGTGAAAAATATGGTGGTAGCACCTATTGGGATACAGAAGCCTACTGTTTGCCTTTTTATATGGCTACCAAAAATCAAACTGTGGCCTGGAGCCTTTTGGAGTACCGCTACAATCATCTGGGAAAAGCTATTGACAATGCCAAAATGCTAGGCTTTAAAAATGGAGCTGCACTATACCCTATGGTTACCATGAATGGCGAAGAATGCCATAATGAATGGGAAATAACTTTTGAGGAAATTCATAGAAATGGTGCCATTGCTTTTGCCATTTTCAATTATTACCGATTCACGGGCGACTACAGTTATATTCCTGAAATGGGTCTTGAAGTCTTGATTGGCATTGCCCGGTTCTGGCAGCAACGCGCCAATTGGTCCGAAGCAAAAGGGAAATACGTTATACTAGGCGTAACCGGACCCAACGAATATGAAAATAACATCAACAACAATTGGTATACCAATTACCTAGCCGCATGGTGCATTCAATATGCTCTTGAACAGATTGAGAAAGTCAAAGAAGGTTATCCCTCAGATTATGATAGAATTGTCGCCCATACCAAGATAAGCTCAGATGAGCTTGAAGGTTGGGCAGAAGTTGCGAGGCAAATGTTCTTTCCAAAATCTGAAGCGCACGGGGTGTACTTGCAGCAAGATGGATTTTTGGATAAGGAATTGGTCAAGGTAGACGATTTGGAAAAATCTGAGCGACCGATTAACCAAAAATGGAGTTGGGATCGAATTTTACGTTCACCCTATATCAAGCAAGCCGACGTGCTCCAAGGATTTTACTTTTTCGAAGATCATTTCACAAAAGATGAGCTGGAGCGCCATTTCGATTTCTATGAACCCTTTACCGTGCATGAATCCTCACTATCACCCTGTGTGCATAGCATTCAGGCGGCTAAATTGGGCAGGATGGAACAAGCTTACAGGTTTTACTTGAGAACTTCCCGATTGGATTTGGATGACTATAACAAAGAGGTGGAAGAAGGGTTGCATATAACTTCAATGGCAGGAACTTGGATGAGCATTGTTGAAGGTTTCGGGGGCATGCGGGTATTGGAGGATAAGTTGAATTTCTTTCCTCAAATTCCCGACCAATGGAATTCCTATTCGTTTAAAATTAATTTTAGGAACAGGATTGTGACCGTAACTGTGTCTAAAGAGGGTTCTACCTATCATCTTTCTGGAAACGAAGAAATGTCAATTCGCGTAAATGGCAAAAGGTTGGTTTTGGTTCCCGGAGAAACAGTAAGGGCATGAGAAAACTGATGCTATATTTTATGGTGTTGGGGTTATTTGTCACATCATGCCAAAAAAAGGAAACGCGTTCATCTGAAGAAAAAACGGTTATGAAAAAAAGGAAGGCTGTAGTATATCAAGTTTTTACGCGACTTTTCGGCAATACCAATACCACCAACAAACCATGGGGTACCCTAGAAGAAAATGGTGTCGGAAAATTTGCGGATTTTGATGATAATGCCTTAAAAGAGATTAAAAAATTGGGAGTCACCCATATATGGTATACTGGGGTACCGCATCATGCGGTAATAACTGATTACCAAGAATATGGTATTTCATTGGATGACCCTGATGTGGTCAAAGGTCGCGCCGGTTCACCATATGCAGTAAAAGATTATTACAATGTGAATCCGGATTTAGCGATTGACCCAGATAAGCGGTTGGCAGAATTTAAGGCATTGATTGAGCGTACCCATGCCCATGGAATGCGGGTTTTGATCGATATTGTACCCAACCATGTTGCACGGAACTATGAAGGAAGAACGAACCCTGAAGGAATTGAAGATTTTGGCGCTCAGGATGACACATCCTTAGCCTACGCCCGCAACAACAATTTTTATTACATCACGGATGCCGAGTTTGAGGTTCCCGAATGGCAAGATGGCTATTTGCCATTGGGGGGTGCTGAAAATGCGCTTTCTGATTCTAAATTTTCCGAGGTTCCAGCGAAATGGACCGGTAATGGATCTCGATTGCCGCAACCCAATTTTCATGATTGGTACGAAACAGTCAAAATAAACTATGGAATTAGCCCAGAAGGTGTCGAAGACTTTGAAGAGTTGCCAGAATTATATGGGCAACGTGATTATAAAGCGCATTTTGAGTTTTGGAAAGGAAAAGATGTGCCCGATTCTTGGTATAAATTTCGAGATGTTGCGCTTTATTGGTTAGACTTTGGGGTAGACGGTTTCCGTTTTGACATGGCCGAAATGGTTCCCGTCGAATTTTGGAGCTTTATGAACTCGTCTATAAAAATGAGAAACCCCGATGCATTCTTGTTGGCTGAGGTATATAATCCTGCACTTTATCGTGACTACATCCATAAAGGTAAAATGGATTACCTCTATGATAAGGTTGAATTGTATGATAGTTTGAAGCACATTATGAAGGGGTATGGTTGGACCGATCATATTCATACCGTACAATCTGGCTTGCAGGATATTGAGCATCATATGTTGCATTTCTTAGAAAATCATGACGAGCAACGCATCGCAAGCCCTGAATTTGTCGGCAAAGCTGAAATCGCTAAACCTGCTATGGTCGTTTCAGCAACATTAAGTTCATCGCCAACTATGATTTACTTTGGTCAGGAAGTTGGTGAAGACGGTTCCGAAGATGCGGGTTTTGGCAAACCATCGAGAACCTCCATTTTTGATTATATCGGTGTACCAGCCCATCAAAGATGGATGAACAACAAACAATTTGATGGCGGAGGTTTGACCCAAGATGAAAAGAAATTGAGGGACTTTTATCAACGTCTCTTGAGTTTCACCACCAAAAGTGCCGCCCTTATGGGTCAGTATCGCGAGGTACATTATTACAACAAAGAACATACACCAAACTACGACCATCGCATATTTTCATTCGTGCGATGGGATGAAAGCGAAAAGCTGGTTATCATCTCAAATTTTGATACCGAGATGAGTTATGATTTAGACTTTAAGCTACCACCAGATCTCGTCAAAGAGTGGCGGTTGGAAGATAAGGTTGTATTGAAAGAGCAACTATATAGAGATACAAAAACCCTTTTAGTCAATGAAAAAGGGGAGGGAAATGTTTCGCTAAGGCTAGAACCTTTGCAATCCTACATCTTCAAATTGGGCAAATAAAAAAAGCCAACCATTTCAGGTTGGCTCTTTATTTGGTAAAGGTTGGTTAGCTAGCTTTTTCGCCCGTGGCCTTGTAAACCAATGAGATTACAACCCCGGCAACTATAAAGAATACCATATAAAGTACAAAATCCATCAGGTGACCTGTCAAATCCATCAGGGTGGAGGTGGCATACCAAACCAAGCCAGAACCCAGTCCGACAAAAACGCCTACCCAAGCTCCAAATTCTGCACCTTCTTTGGCACTGTGGTGCCCTCTGGCCCATTTGCGGTACAGATTACATAAAGCAAATGCTGAAATCAGATTTCCAAGGGCAATAAAGACAAAATCTGGTGGGTCTTTCATAATGTTAGTGAGTACGTGGCCATCCATCATACTCTCAGCGAGCATGCCCCATAAGACATATCCCAAGACAAACATTACAACGGTAGTAGCCAAAGTGGCTAATAAGTTGGATTTAGAAAACATGTTGGTTATTTTAATTGGTTAATAATCCGATAAATATATCAAATATATTTTACGTATATGATAATAAAATAACATAATTAATGTATAATCGATAATCTATATACAATAGCAGCTTACGCTTTCCTGAATAGAATATTACTTTTTTTAATTCGAAATCGTATTTTAGCCCCAACAAAAAAAGAGCACATGAAAAGCATAAATTTTTCTCTTATTCTTGTATTTTTTCTAATGTTGGGCTGTACCTCAAATAAAGAATTTATGGTTATTGGACATCGTGGTGCCATGGGCCATGAAACTGAAAATACCTTGGCTTCCATTCAAAAGGCCATGGATTTGGGTGTCGATATGATCGAAATCGACGTCTTCAAAATTAGAAGTGGAGAAATTGCCGTGTTCCATGATGAACGCCTGGAACGGATTAGCAACGCGGGTGGAAACATTGAAGAATACTATATTACCGAACTAAGACAGGTCATTCTTGATGGCAATCATCGCATTCCTATATTACAAGATGTATTAAAACTCGTGAATAACCAGGTACCCCTGAATATTGAGCTAAAGGGAGCCCAAACAGCCGATCGTGTCAATTTCATTACCAATTACTACATAAAGCAGCGCGGTTGGTCTGCTGAAAATATTTTGATTTCAAGTTTTAATTGGGATGAACTTCGCGAGATGCGAAAACTTAATCCTGATGTAGCAATCGCAGTACTCACCGAAGATGAGGACCCGACCAAAGCCTTACCGGTGGCCAAGGAATTGAACGCCGTTGCAGTGAACCCCTGGTATAAGACGCTGACTGCTGAGAATGTTCAGAAAATTCAGGATGAAGGGTTTAAAGTCTACACCTATACAGTGAACGAACCAGAGGATATTGCACTTATGAAAGAATATGGCGTTGATGGCATCTTCATCAACTATCCTGAAAGGGCCATGTAATGTTCGATGTCATAATTGTGGGTGGCGGAGCCGCAGGTTATTATGCTGCCATTCACATTGCCACTAAAAGTCCCCTTCTGAAAATTGCCATTTTCGAGCGCGGTAAGAATGTGCTCGGAAAAGTCAAAGTGTCTGGCGGTGGTCGTTGCAATGTCACTCATGCAGCGTATGATCCAAGGTTATTGGTGCAGAATTATCCAAGGGGTGAGAAAGAGCTGTTAGGTCCCTTCCATACCTATGCAGTTCCTGAGGTGATGTCTTTTTTTCAAGATCATGGCATTCAATTGAAAATTGAAGATGATGGCCGTGTATTTCCAGTGAGTGATTCTTCGCAAACCATTATCGATTGTTTTGAACGTGAGGTAGAAAAACGCCACATTAAAGTTCTTAAAAATAGTGCGGTAAAGGGATTTGTATATAGGGAGGATCAAGAAGATTGGCAGGTTACCACAATGAATAAGCACTATTATTCAAAAAAACTATTGTTGGCTACTGGAAGCAACAATAAGATATGGGCAATGCTTGAAGGTATGGGTCATACCATAGTTCCACCAGTCCCTTCATTATTTACCTTCAACATAAACGATCCAAGGCTAACTGGGTTGCAGGGACTTAGTACAGATGTGACCATTGAGGTACCTCCCAAGAGGCAATACGAATCAAAAATCACTATTGAACTTAAGAGTGCCGTTAATAAAGAACCTGTATTGACTTCTGAAGGCCCATTATTGATTACCCATTGGGGCCTAAGCGGACCAGCAATTTTAAAACTTTCTGCTTGGGGGGCCAACATTTTGAACGCCTATCACTACAATTTTAGAATCACCATAAACTGGGTGCCCGAATTTAGTTCAGGGACGATGCCCCAATATTTGATGCAAATCAAAGCTGCCGAGGCCAAAAAAACAATTTTACGAACCAAGGCTTTGGATATTCCCAGAAGGCTATGGGTTAGTTTAGTAAAAGCAGCCGGCATCCCAAAGGAGATGAAATGGGGTGAGGTAAGCAAGGATCAGATTCATGAACTTGCCAAGGAACTCACCGCTTGTTCGTTTAGTGTGAGGGGTAAAAGTACGTTTAAGGAAGAATTTGTTACTGCCGGCGGTGTTGATCTCAAGGAAATCAACTTTAAGACATTTGAAAGCAAGTTGTTCCCCAATCTTTATTTTGCGGGTGAAATTATAAATGTAGATGCCATCACCGGTGGTTTCAATTTTCAAAATGCTTGGACCGGTGCCTATATAGCCGCGCAGTCCATTGCCTCCAATTAACTAAGGAACAGCATTAATAATGCGGCCAAGCAACCTCCAATAATTGGCCCGATCACAGGAATCCATGCATAAGACCATTCATTCGACCCTTTATCCTTGATAGGAGCTAGGGCATGAACAATTCTCGGCCCCAAATCTCGCGCAGGATTAATGGCGTAACCAGTTGTGCCTCCCAAACTAAGTCCGATGGCCCAGACCAAAAGAGCTACTGGCAAAGCACCGAGCGATCCCAATCCGATAACTACGGCTTCGGACGAATTCAAAGTCGCATCTGTAAAATAGAGCACAGTAAAGACCAGAACAAAGGTGCCCAGAACCTCACTGAATAAATTTAATATCGTATTTGGGATGGCCGGTCCCGTGCAGAATACACCGCGTTTTGTTGCACCATCTTCGGTGGCGTCAAAATGTTTTTTGTTGACAAGCCAGACCATTGATGCGGCCATCATAGCACCAATAAACTGTGCACAGATGTATAGCGGAACTTGTTCCCAAGGAAACTTTCCTGCAACAGCCAACCCAATACTGACTGCTGGATTAATATGGGCACCGCTATGCGGGCCTGCGATTACTACGCCAACATAAACGGCTAAAGCCCATCCGGTCGTGATAACGATCCATCCGCTGTTTTGTCCATAGGTTTTAGCAAGGGAAACGTTGGCGTTTACCCCACAACCTAAGAGCATCAAGAAAAAAGTTCCAATAATCTCTGCAATAAAAGGTGTCATATTTTAACGATTAGTTGTTTTTTGTCCAGTGTTCCAATGCATCGATTGCTCGGTACCATCCTTGGATAGATTGTTCAATGGCCGCCCTGTCTTTTGTAGGATTGAAATGTTTATCGACATCCCATATTTTCTGTATTTCCTCAAGATTTTCCCAGAATCCAACGGCCAATCCTGCCAAATATGCAGCGCCCATTACCGTGGTTTCTACAACCTGAGGTCGTATGGTCATGGTATTCAGAACATCAGCTTGAAATTGCATCAGCATATTGTTAACTGTTGCTCCACCATCAACCCGAAGTTCTTTGATGCTAATTTCCGAATCCGCTTCCATAGCTTTTAAAATATCCATGGTTTGGTAAGCGATCGATTCTAAGGCTGCCCTAGCGATGTGCGCGTCGGTACTTCCGCGGGTGAGACCAAATATGGTACCCATTGCTTTTTGGTTCCAATGAGGTGCTCCCAGGCCTGCAAAGGCAGGAACAAAATAAACGCCTTCGGTAGATGCAACCGATGATGCCAAAGCTTCAACGTCCGATGATCTTTTGATGACTTTGAGGCTATCTCTAAGCCACTGAACCACTGCACCGGCAATAAATATGCTGCCTTCGAAAGCGTAGGTAGTCTTACCATTTATCTTCCATGCTACGGTAGTGAGCAAATTATTCTTTGATTGTATAGGTTCTTCACCAATATTCATCAGCATAAAACAGCCTGTACCATAGGTATTTTTCACCATACCTTTTTTGGTGCACATTTGGCCAAAGAGAGCGGCTTGTTGGTCTCCGGCAATACCAGCAATAGGGATTTTATTCGCGAAAAAGTTTGGACTGGTATGCCCATAAACTTCACTGGACTGTCTTACTTCGGGCATCATGCTTCTAGGGATATCAAAAAGCGCAAGCAACTCATCGTCCCATTCAAGGGTGTTGATATTGAAAATCAAGGAACGGGATGCATTCGTGACATCGGTAACGTGCAGCTCGCCTTGAGTCATTTTCCAAATCAACCACGAATCAATGGTGCCCCAAGCCAATTCTCCGCGTTCTGCTTTTTCTCGAGCTCCCTCAACGTTGTCCAAAATCCATTTGACCTTGGTCGCTGAAAAATAGGAATCGATGACCAAGCCCGTTTTTTGTCTAATAAGATCCGTTTTTCCAGCAGCCTTTAGTTCGTCACAGTAGTCAGAAGTTCGTTTGTCTTGCCACACAATGGCATTGTAGATGGGTTCGCTAGTGTTTCGATCCCAAACTACGGCCGTCTCTCGCTGGTTTGTGATGCCGATCGCAGCGATTTGTGTTCCCTTGAGCCCTTTCTTGGTAACGGCTTCAGCAGCCATTCCTGCCTGGGTGGACCATATTTCGGTGGCATCGTGCTCAACCCATCCCGGTTTCGGAAAAATCTGTGTAAATTCTTTTTGTGCAACAGAAACGATAGCTCCGCTTTTGTCGACCACGACTGCCCGAGAACTCGTTGTGCCTTGATCTAGTGCAAGTATGTATTGACTCATTCTTGATTAAAAAATTTCATGGAATTTACTAAAATAAATTATAGTAGATTTATTTGGAGAATAGCTAAAATCGTAATCTTCCCATGACCCATATCGTGTTTCTTAGAGGCATAAATGTAGGCGGCCATAAAAAAATAAAAATGGCCGATTTAAGAGAACGCCTTCTCGCCATTGGGTTTGTGAATGTGCAAACCTATATCCAAAGTGGTAATATTGTATTGAACACTACCAAAACCAAGAATGAAATAGCTGCACTCATAAAAAAAGATCTTCATGAAGGTTTTGGTTTTGATGTACCTGTGCTGGTCATGGCCGCTGAAGAAATTGAAGCGATTCTTAAACATAACCCTTTTGCATCCGAAGCAATTTCAAAAAATCTGTATTTCGCGCTTTTGCACAATGCTCCGGAACCAGAAAATAATGGTCGACTCAAGGCTGCCGATTATCCGAACGAAGCTTTTGAAATCACGGATAATTGCGTTTATCTAAATTGTAAAATTGGCGCAGGAAAAGCGAAATTGAGCAATAATGTCATAGAGCAGAAATTGATGGTTACAGCGACGACAAGGAATCTAAGGACCTTGCAAAAAATGGTTGAACTTGCACGATGAATTGAGATTATCAATTCATCTCCCATATCTTATAATTCAGCAGGGTTGCAAAACACACCCAAAGTAGATATGGAATCATCAATATAGCGGCCAAGTTACTTACCACTTTAAACCATCTAATGGTCAAAATAATGAGTATCAGCAGGGTTAAAATGACCAATAAGGCCCAAAAAGGACTTTGAAAGCCAAAAAAGACAATGCTCCACAAGGCGTTTAACAGCAATTGAAAACCGAAGTGATATAAGGCAGTCTTTACCCAGAGATGATAAACTCCCTTGGACCAAACTATGCCCGCTGCTACACCCATCAGAACATAAAGCAGGCCCCAAACCGGACCAAAAAGCCAATTAGGGGGATTAAAGTCTGGCTTGTTCAAACCTACATACCAATCATTAACAGAGCTCTGAGTTGCAAAACTGGCCAATATGCCTATAAGCAAGCAAATGGTTGTGGCAATAGAAATGTAAACAAGCTTTTTTCTCATGGCAGTGCGATACCTACTAAAATAGCAATTTATTTGAATCGGTTTTTCTGTTCATGTACATCACTATCTTTGCGGCAAATTGCCTTGGATGACGACAAATGATTTCATTCCCAAAAAGAAGTTGGACCTTCCTGAAAAAGGAAGTTTCAAATGGAAAGCTCCCAGTAATATTGCATTGGTCAAATACTGGGGCAAACTTGAACATCAAATTCCGGCCAACCCATCAATTAGTTTCACCCTTGATGCCTGTGCGACCACAACCAAGGTCACCTTTGAAAAGTTGACAAAGCCATCGGAAGGTTTTTCTTTTGATTTAATTTTTGAAGGCAGTAAAAAAGAATCGTTCAAACCTAAAATAAACACCTTTTTTGAGCGTGTTCAAGAGTATCTGCCCTTTTTAAGGGCATATCATTTTACGATTGAAACCTCAAATTCGTTTCCGCACAGCTCGGGCATTGCCTCTTCAGCAAGTGGTATGGCCGCTCTTTCGCTATGCCTACTTTCGATAGAACGTTCGGCAAACAGAGAAATGAGTGATGCCCAGTTCGATAAAAAAGCTTCGTTTTTGGCCCGGTTGGGATCAGGGAGTGCCTGCAGAAGTATCAAAGGTGATTTGATTCAATGGGGCAACCATCAAGGCATACCCGAAAGCTCTGACTTGTTTGGTATCAACTATCCCTTTGAAGTTCATCCGATTTTCAAAAATTACCACGATACAATATTGTTGGTTCACAAAGGAGAAAAGGTGGTAAGTAGTACAGTTGGACACGGCTTAATGCAAGGTCATCCCTTTGCCAAAAATCGTTTTCAACAAGCACATGACAATTTGCAGAAACTTAAGGATGTCTTTTCAAAAGGCGATTTAGATCAATTTATGGCCTTGGTGGAAAGTGAGGCATTGACCCTTCACGCCATGATGATGTCAAGTTCTCCCTATTTTATATTAATGCACCCCAACACCCTAAGGATCATCAATAAAATTTGGGAGTTCCGAAAAACGACCCAAACCCCAATATGTTTCACCTTGGATGCAGGAGCGAATGTACATGTGCTTTATCCAGAGACAGTAAAAGAAAAAGCCATCCAATTTATTCAAGATCAACTCGTTGTATACTGCGAAAATGGACACTATATTTGTGATCGAATTGGAAATGGTGCGAAAGAATTGAAAGTTTGACGCCAATAGATTGATCAGGTTCGACCGCTGTTTTTCGATTTCATTTGAAGGGTTTGTTTATATTTATACTGCATTGTTGCAACAAAAGCTATGAAAGGACCACTGTTTTACTCCAAAATTCTGCTTTTCGGCGAGTATGGCATCATTAAAGATTCCAAAGGATTGTCCATACCCTATAATTTCTTTAAGGGTGCACTGAAATCTTCTTCAGAGTTAAACGACGATGCCAAAAAATCTAATGAAGGCCTTAAAGATTTTGCAGCATATCTAGAGCAGATTCAAGAAGAAAAGATTGTCAGTTTTGATTTGGGCGCTTTAAAAAGCGATATCGAAAACGGAATGTATTTTGACAGTTCCATTCCCCAAGGATATGGTATTGGCAGTAGTGGTGCATTGGTAGCGGCGATTTATGATAAATACGCCTATAATAAGATAACCGTGTTGGAAAATCTCACCCGTGAAAAGCTCTTAACCCTCAAGACCATTTTTGGAAAGATGGAATCGTTTTTTCATGGCAAGTCTTCGGGTCTTGACCCTTTGAACAGCTATTTAAGCCTGCCCATTTTAATTAATTCAACAGATAATATCGAATCAACGAGCCTTCCTTCCCAAAACAAGGAAGGTAAAGGGGCGGTATTTTTGTTGGATAGCGGAATGACAGGTGAGACTGCACCCATGGTTCAGATTTTTATGGAAAAGATGAAGCAGGAAGGTTTTCGAAAGGTGGTCAAAGACAAGTTTATTAAGCATACCGACGCCTGCGTTGAACATTTTCTAAATGGCGATGTAAAAAGCCTGTTTGGTCATGTGAAACAATTATCCAATGTGGTTCTCGATCATTTTAAACCCATGATTCCGAAACAGTTTCACGCTCTATGGCAAAAAGGAATTGATACGGGTGACTACTATCTGAAACTTTGTGGCTCTGGTGGAGGCGGTTATATTTTAGGTTTTACTGAAGATATTGACAGGGCGAGAACTGCTCTAAACGAACACAAATTGGAGGTGGTTTACCACTTCTAGCCGCAATGTTAAGCAGGAGGCAGCGTTTTTACCTATTTAAATTATTGAGTCTTTTTTCTGTTGTACGAGGATACAACATATTGGTCATTACCTTGGCCCAATATTTGGCGTCCATATATATTCTTGCCCCAAACTGGCCCTTACATAAGGTGGTTTTTGATATTAATCTATTTCTTATTGTGACGGCTTCTGCCCTGGTTATTGCAGCTGGCTACATCATCAATAACTTCTATGACGCAGAAAAAGACCTCATTAACAAGCCTACCAAAAGTATGCTTGACCGGATCGTGAGCCAACGTTTTAAATTGACGACTTATTTTATTTTGAACCTAATGGCAGTATTTGCCGCCAGCTATATTTCTTTTAAGGCGGTTCTCTTCTATTCAGCTTATGTTTTTGCGATATGGTTGTATTCTCACAAACTAAAGCGTATTCCGTTTTTGGGCAATCTGGTCTCGGCAATTTTGGCCATTACGCCTTTTTTTGCAGTGTTCGTTTATTACAAAAATTTTGAGCTGGTCATTTTTGTACATGCCATCTTTCTTTTCTTGTTGATTCTGGCGCGCGAGTTGGTCAAGGATCTTGAGAATATGGCTGGTGATATGGCCCTTAACTATCAGACCGTACCCATACTTTACGGTCAAAAAGTATCCAAAATTTTGATTAGTTGTTTGGCGGTATTAACCTTGATACCCGCTTTGTTATTGATCACTGAATTTGAAATAGGTTACATGTATCTTTATTTTGGGGCCTGTATCTTATTGTTGGTCTTATTCATTTTATTATTGGTGAAGGCCAATAACAAAAGGCATTATGTATGGCTTCATAATATTCTTAAGTTTATTATTGTAGCAGGTGTATTCAGTATTTTGCTAATTGATGTGGATCTGGTTTTAAATCGAATTTTATGAATCGTAACGAACTTAAGGTGGCCTTGGCCCAAATTGCTCCGGTTTGGTTAAATAAAACGGAAACAATTCAAAAAATTTGTGAAACACTTCAAGAGGCGGCTAAAGAGCAAGCAGAGTTGGTCGTTTTTGGGGAGGCAGTATTGCCAGGATATCCTTTTTGGCTGGCCTACACTGATGGCGCGTCTTGGGATCTGAAAGTGAACAAAGAGCTTCATGCACACTATGTGCAAAACGCCATACAGATAGAAGCTGGTGATTTAGATGCCATTTGTGAATTGGCCAAAACCAATGCGATGGCCATTTACTTGGGCATTATGGAAAGGGCTCAAGACAGGGGGGGTCACAGCATCTACGCCTCCTTGGTATATATCAATGAAGAAGGTAAGGTAAAATCAGTACATCGAAAGTTACAACCCACCTATGATGAGCGCTTGACATGGGCTCCAGGCGATGGTCATGGCTTGCAGGTACATCCGTTAAAACAATTTACGGTAGGTGGCCTCAATTGCTGGGAAAACTGGATGCCTTTACCTCGAGCCGCCCTTTACGGACAGGGAGAAAATCTTCATATTGCAGTATGGCCCGGTAACTTGAACAATACCCAAGATATAACTCGATTTATTGCCCGTGAATCACGCAGCTATGTGATTTCTGTATCTTCTCTGATGACGCATGATGACTTTCCGAAAGACACTCCGCATTTGGATAAAATTCTTGCCAAGGCACCTCCAATTCTGGCCAATGGTGGATCGTGCATTGCTAGCCCTGATGGCGAATGGCTGGTGCAACCCGTAGTTGATCAACAAGGATTAATTTATGCCACCCTGAATTTTGAACGCGTGCTGCAAGAGCGTCAAAACTTTGACCCAGTGGGTCATTATTCGCGCCCGGATGTTACCAAATTGATGGTCAATCGTGAACGACAATCGACCATTGAATTGAAAGATTAGTATCCTCACTTTTCTTCCAAGAGTTCGTAACCTTGCGCTATTCCCTTTGCGATGGGAGGAACGCCGTGTTTCATCCAATACGGTTGGGCATCACCTTTAAGATAATGATCAAAAAATTGCGCCATACGAATATTGAAATCCTTTCTATTTTGAAGTTTCAATGGCCAATGGGGCTCTCCATTGTAATTCAAGAACCACGAGGGTTTTCCCAATCGGCGCAAACTTACAAAGAACTCAATGCCTTGGTACCAAGGCACGTGACCATCAGCATCGTTGTGCATAATCAACAAAGGGGTATTGATTTTGTCAATATTGAAAATAGGGGAGTTTTCGATATACCTTGCGGGGTATTCCCAGGGGGTGCCTCCAATTCTACTCTGGGTATGCTCATATTGAAATTGACGACTGAGCCCTGTCCACCAGCGAATTCCACCATAAGCGCTGATCATATTGGGTACTGGAGCACCTGACTCAGCAGCTTTGAAGATATCTGTTTTGGTGACCAAATAAGCGATTTGATAGCCCCCCCAACTATGACCTTGTACCCCAATATTGTCTTTGTCGATGAAGCCCTTTTCAATCAAAGAGGTTACTCCGGGTATCACACAATTATAGGCACTTTCTCCAGGGTATCCTACACGGTATTCAACATCTGGATTAAAGATGACGTATCCCCTGCTCGTATAAAAACTATAATTTATGGTTGAGCGTTCTGCTCTGGGGTGCCGATGGCGATGCATACCATCAGAGCTCTTTTCATAAAAATTGACCAGTAGGGGGTATTTTTTTGAAGGATTGAAATCTTCAGGTTTAACCAACATCCCTTGAAGTTTTTTACCATCCAGGGAAATCCACTCTACCAACTCCATTGTTCCCCAGTTGTAAGCGTCCTGTTGCGGGTTGGCAAGGCTCAATTTTTTCGGGTTTTTAAAACCAAGATCGGCACCCCATAGGTCAGGAAACTCTTCAAAAGACTGCCGGGTATAGATCAAATTGTCGTTGAGAAGTGCTTTTTTAGGTCTTGAATAGCGATAGGGTCCTGAAATAAGGGGGGTGATTTTGCTATTTTTTACATCGAACGTCACATAGCCTGCATCCTTGGTGGTTTCCTCAAAAGTGCTCAATAGTAACGGCTCGTCCAAATCAATGGCCTCTTCTTCCTCATCCAAATCCAAATAGCGGTAAACCGTTTTTGAGGCTCTTCCATCAGTTAATTTTGTTTTTTTACCGGTTTCAGGATTTATTTTCCAAATATCGTATCGGTCATAGATTAAAATATCCTTGTCGTTCTTGGTCCAACCTGCCAGGCCGTATGGGAAAGGGAAGTTGGGATAGTCATTTTCCTCGCTGTAAAAATGTTCGCCCTTGGTTAGTCCGGTATATTTTCCCGTTCGGGTATTATAGGCGAACCAGGTACTATCAACGCGACTATACCCATAAGCATAATTGGCTTTTGGGCTCAGTCTCAAATTGGGTGTTTTTTTGAATTCACGCAGCGTTGTACCAGTTTTGACATCAATCACCTTATAGTCGTAATAGCGCCTTGCAGTCCATTGGCTTGCCAATTCATAAGGTTTTCCAGTTCGAGCGAGGGCAATCTCAGCATTGCCTTTATCCCCAAGATCCGCATCGGTAAAAGTCATGTCTCCGATGGGCACCACTTTTTTGTCCTGTAAGTGGATCGCAGTGGTAAAGGATTGGATGGAATCGTTTTTTAATTGAAGTTCCTGAACCGTGTAAAGACGTGGTTCGTCATACGTCCAAACCTCAACATTTACAATTTCTTCATCTAAAAGCGAAGTATCTTTGACAATGGGAGGTTTCGCCAACCCGAAATACAGTTTTGATTCGTCTTCCGAAAAATGCACCTTGCCGTACTTGGAAACAACGTAACCCTTAGGTGCTGTTTTATTGTCAATAAGGCGTTCAGCATCGGATTTGCCACTGCTCCAAAAGTATAGTTCATTGGGTCTTAGCTGAACTTTTGTGGTATCGGTATCTGCAATAAAACCAAATTGCTTTCCAGATTCGCTAAAGGCAAGCTGAAAATATTTTGCCTTTGGTGCCTGATGTAGATTGATGGTCTGACCAGAACTCAAGTTTCTGACATAGATTCCAATTTCGTCATCTTTGGTTTCACCCGTTGAAACATAGGCGAGCCACTTCCCTTTTTTTGCAAATACGTATTCGGTAACAAATTTTATGGTGTCTTGTTGTTGGTTTTCAAGATTATGAACAACTAGGTGATATCCGTTCTTTTTGTTTGCCTTTTTGGGTTTGTCTTTTTTCTTTTCCTGTTCGGCTGTCGAGTCCTTTTTTGAGCTCGTTTCCTTTTTAAGTTCCTCCAGTTGGTAGGCCAAATATCCAGACCACTTTTCAGGCACTTTAAACGACTTAATATTTCCGATTTTTTTTAGTTCCTTGGTTTGTACACTAAAAATGCCAATTGAATCTTTGGGGAGCTTGTCCTTTTTTACCTTCCGTTTTTGAAGGGCCATAATGCTATCTTTCCAGGGTTTTATGGTAAAAATGGCATGTTTGGAATCATGGGTAAAAATTCCTTTTTGACCCCTGTCATAGGTCAATAGAAAGTTGCCTTGGATATCTTGAATTTTTAAAAAATGGTCTTTTTCCCCTTTTTCCAGGCTGTACAGCAGATAGGAGCCATTGGGCGCAATGGCCTCATCTTCGATAGTGCTCCAAAGGGCAAGATCATCATGGTCCAATACTTTTTTCTGGGCAAATGATAGGGTTTGGAAAAGAATCAAGAGCAGTAGCAGCAATTTTTTTGGCATAATGTTATGTATTGGTTTTTATAAAGATAGGCATTGTGTACCTTTGCAAAAATTTTAGACTGATGGCGAAATCAGACAACGAACGCAATCGTAAACCGAACAATCGAAAGGGTAACTTCAAGGGTGGCACCCCGCCCAAGGGTAGTTTTGCCGAAAAAGCGAACCGTTATGCTGCAGAACGGAAAAAACCCAAATCCAAACCCAAAACAAAAAGCAATTCAGATCCCGATTTAATTCGACTGAACAAGTACATTGCCAATGCAGGTATTTGTTCCCGAAGGGAGGCAGACACCTTTATCGCTGCTGGGCAGGTTACGGTAAATGGTAAAGTGGTCACTGAAATGGGGCACAAGGTCAAGCGAACCGATGATGTTCGGTTTGATGGTAAACGATTGAACCCTGAGAAGAAAGAATATGTGCTGTTGAACAAACCCAAAAACTTTATTACCACAACCCGAGATGAAAGAGGTAGGAGAACGGTAATGGAATTGGTGAGCAGTGCTTCCAACAACCGCCTTTACCCAGTAGGACGATTGGACCGTAATACTACCGGATTATTACTTTTTACCAATGATGGTGATTTGGCCAAAAAACTGACCCATCCCAAACATGGGGTACGCAAAATATACCATGTGCATTTGGATAAAAACGTGACCATTGCGGATATACGTAAGATTCGTGAAGGCCTAGAGTTGGAAGATGGAACTATTGAAGTCGATGAGGTTGATTACGTTACCGGAACTACAAAAAAGGAGGTGGGTATCGAAATTCATTCGGGTCGTAACCGTATCGTCCGCCGCATTTTTGAACATTTGGGGTATGAGGTCTCGAAACTGGACCGGGTAGTTTTTGCAGGGCTAACCAAAAAAGACCTGCCACGCGGTCACTGGCGTTTTCTGACGGAACAGGAGGTCATTAATTTGGGAATGATCAAATAATAGCACTTCTAGAAAAGTTCCAAGTAATGCGTTAATTGGACTTTAAAACTTTGTCCATTTTAGATTGAATCTCATCTAAGCATAGATTACCAATACTGCCCTCGTGGGTATGTTTGCCATCTCTCTTTGGTTGGAAATTGCCATTTTCGATGGCCTTGCCCATGGTTTTGTAGGCATCTCGAAAAGGCATTCCGCTCTTCACCATTTCGTTCAATGTATCCACACTAAAGAGATAGTCATACTTTGGGTCTTCTAAAATGGTTGTATTTACCTTGATTTTTTTGAGACTAAAAATCATCAATTCCAGGCAGGCCTTCATATCCTGTAAGGCAGGCACAATGATTTCCTTGACCAATTGCAGGTCACGGTGATACCCGCTGGGCAGGTTGTTGGTGATTAGAGCCAATTCGTTGGGAACAGCCTGTATCTTATTGCATTTTGCCCGAATGAGTTCAAAAACATCAGGGTTTTTTTTATGGGGCATAATACTGCTGCCCGTAGTCAATTCATTGGGGAATGTTATGAAATCAAAATTCTGGCTCATATAGAGCGTGATATCCATAGCAAATTTGGACAGTGTTGCAGCAATACTAGAAATCCCATAAGCCGTAGCTTTTTCAACCTTTCCACGACCCATTTGTGCCGCCACTACATTGTATTTTAGGGTTTCGAAACCCATTTCTTTGGTTGTAAAGTTCCTGTCTATAGGGAAGGAGCTACCATATCCTGCTGCGCTGCCCAATGGATTTTGATCGGCAGTTTTATAGGCGGCCTGAACAAAGTAGAGATCGTCTATGAGGCTTTCGGCATAGGCGGAAAACCACAAACCAAAAGAAGAAGGCATGGCAATTTGCAAGTGTGTATAGCCGGGCAGCAATACCTTCTGATGCTTTTCGGCCAACTTTAACAATTGGTCAAACAAGTTTTTTACTTGATTTTTAATTTCTGCCAATTCATCTTTTAGGTAAAGCTGCATAGCCACCAATACTTGATCGTTTCGAGATCTTGCGGTATGAATCTTTTTACCAATATCCCCCAATTTTTTGGTGAGCAAGAACTCGATTTTCGAGTGCATGTCCTCAAAATCCTCTTCAATTGTGAATTTGCCTTTTTCGATTTGTTTAGCAATGACATTCAATTCTTTGATCAATGCTTGACCTTCTTCTTCGGAAATCAACCCAACTTGTGCCAGCATTTTGGCGTGGGCCTTAGAAGCAATCACGTCATATTTCGCTAGGACCAAGTCAAGTTCACGGTCATTGCCGACAGTAAATTGGTCTATTTTTTTATCAGTGCTAAAACCTTTATCCCAGAGTTTCATTTTAAAAATCCTTCTAAAATATCAATGTAGAGCCCAACGGCTTCTTTTACTTCGTGTACATAAATAAATTCATCGGCCGAATGCGACCGTGGGCTATGGCCCGGACCAAGTTTGAGCGACATGCAACTTAATTCAGCTTGATCTGAAAGCGTTGGCGAGCCATAGGTTTCACGTCCCAATGCAATACCAGATTGTACCAGGGGATGTTCAATGGGTATGGAAGAGCTGCTCAGGTTAAGTGACCTCGGGGTCAATTGACAAGGGGCTTCCTTTTGTAAGATCTCATTTATTTCTTCGTTGGTATAGCAATCATTAACCCGGGTGTCAATGACCAACTCCACATCAGCGGGTACCACATTGTGTTGACTGCCCGCCTTTATTTGTGTAACGGTCATTTTTACGGGTCCCAAGACATCAGAAACCTTTTCAAATCGATAATTTTTGAACCAATCCAATACCTTAATGGTGTTGTAAATAGCATTATTATCGTTTGGGTGTGCAGCATGCGAGGGCGTGCCCGATACTTTTCCCTCGAACACAACCAGACCTTTTTCGGCAATGGCCAACTGCATTTCAGTGGGTTCACCAACAATGGCCACATCAATGGGCGGTAAAATGGGTAATAAGGCTGAAATACTTTTATCTCCGGCATCTTCTTCTTCGGCTGTGGCACTCATAATAATATTGTAGCTGAGGTCTTCGCGATCATAGAAATGTACGAAAGTGGCCAAGAGCGAGCACAGGGCTCCACCGGCGTCATTGCTTCCCAACCCGTACAGTTTGCCATCTTCAATATGGGGGTTAAAGGGGTCTTTGGTATATCCAGAATTTGGCTTTACCGTATCATGATGCGAGTTCAACAAAAGATTTGGTTTGCTTTCATCATAATGCTTGTTGAAGGCATAGATATTGTTGTACTGACGCTTGGTTTCAACACCAAATTTCTCGAGCCACGTAGCAATGGCTTCTGCCGTTTCATCTTCCTCTTCCGAAAAAGATGGAATAGAAATTAATTGTTGCAATAGGGCCAAGGTCTCTTCGGCCAATGTTTTTTTATCAATTTTCATAACACCAGTTGTGTATAATTGGATGTCGATTTTTCGAACAAGCCTAAATTGCCAATCCGAACTTCTTTGACCCCATGTTCCAGGGCTTCAAAACAGTTATGCAATTTAGGAAGCATTCCGTCAGCAATTTTTCCATGCTCGATTAATTTTTGATAGGTGATGGAATCAATTTTAGGAATTACCGAATTTTTATCCGCTATGTTTTCCAAAACCCCATTCAATTCAAAACAATAATTAAGAGTTATGTCAAATTGATTGCTTAATCCTGTTGCCACCGTTGAAGCAATAGTATCGGCATTGGTATTTAATAATTGACCTTTCGTGTCATGGGTCAAAGCACAAAAAATAGGGGTAAGCCCCAGGTTTAATAGAGCAGCTATTGATGGGCCGTTTATAGTGTGCACATCTCCCGCAAAACCATAATCAATTTCCTTAATGGGACGCTTGTGCGCTTCAATAACATTGGCGTCTGCGCCACTCATTCCAATCGCATTGGTACCCAGTGCCTGAAGCTTTGCCACAATATTTTTATTGACCAAGCCCCCGTACACCATGGTCACTACCTCAAGGGTTTCGACATCGGTAATTCGCCGCCCATGTATCATTTTCGGTTGAATACCCAATCTGTGCAACAGTTCGGTAGCTTTCTTTCCGCCGCCGTGAACCAAAATCTTTTTCCCATCTACCTGAGAAAACAAACGGAGGAACTGTTGAAGTGCATCCTTTTCTTCAATGATGGCGCCCCCTATTTTAAATATGTTGAGTTTACTCACCATCTTTATTGGATTGGTTAAGCGATAGTATCATCGACAGGATCAGAAAAAACATGGATACCGGCAATAGCAGGTCTTTCCAATTGAAATTCTCATAATCGATTTCCATTAGATGAACAATGATTAAGATTACGGCCAAGCCAATTAAACCATATCTGAACTTATTGCTGTTAAACATTTTGGTTTCTCAGTTTATTTATAATGCTGTTAATAGTTCTTTCAACACCAATTGTGCTGCCCATGTTCTGTTATTGGCTTGGTCAATAACCAAGCTTTGTGCGCTGTCTAAAACTGCATCTTCAACAACAATATTTCTACGAACCGGCAGGCAATGCATGAATTTTGCCTTGCCCAGTTTCTTTTTTGTCATCATCCAGGTGGGGTCATGCTGTAAAACCTTACCATATTCCGTATAGCTACTCCAGTTTTTCACATAGACAAAGTTCGCATTTTCAAGTGCCTTTTCTTGATCATTCACAATCTTACATCCATTTGTGATTTCAGGATTCAACTCATAACCAGGAGGATGTGTAATAACAAAATCCGCATCTTGCTTTTTCATCATGGCAATGAACGAATTGGCGACCGCATGGGGCAATGCCTTGGGATGCGGTGCCCATGACAACACTACTTTGGGTTTGCCATTAATTCTGTTTTCTTCAAGCGTAATGGCATCTGCCAGGGCTTGTAAGGGGTGTGCTACAGAACTTTCCATATTCACCACAGGAATTGTTGCGTATTTTTTGAAACCATTTAAGACCACTTCTGCTTCATCTTGCTCTTTATTGACAAGTCCTGCAAAAGCACGGATGGCAACAATATCTGCATATTGCGAAACCACCTGCGCCGCCTCCCGAATATGTTCGGATTTGCCTTGGTTCATTATAGCACCCTCTTCAAATTCAAGTTGCCATCCTTCAGCACCAAAATTCATGACTATGACATTCAATCCTAAGTTTGTAGCTGCTTTTTGAGTGCTCAACCGTGTGCGTAGACTATTATTGAAAAATAGCAGACAAATGGTTTTTCTTTTGCCCAATTCTTGTAATGCATAGGGGTCTTTTTTAAGTTTAATAGCTTGCTTCACTGCCATATGAAGGTCCCCCAAATCGCTTATGTTCAAATAGTGCTTCATGATAATTCTTGAATCAATTTATCGAAGAACAAATCGATATGTTCTTTAGTTATGGTTAATGCAGGTAAAAAGCGCAGTAATTTTTTGTTGGCCGAACCGCCCGTGAATAGGCGTTGGTTGTGAATTAAATTTTTTCGCAACGCTCCAACCTCAGCGTCAAACTCCAATCCCAACATCAATCCTCGCCCTTTAACCTTCTTCAACGCTGAAATATGAGCGGCCCTATTTTTGAAATACGTCTCCAATTGAGCTGCGTTTTCGATCAATTCCTCTTTTTCCAAAACTTCCAAAACGGCTAAGGTGGCGACACAGGCTAAATGGTTGCCACCAAAGGTTGTTCCCAGTTGACCATACCAGGGTTTGAATTTCTCATGGATTAAGATACCACCAACAGGAAAGCCGTTTCCCATGCCTTTTGCCATGGAAATGATATCCGGTTCAATGCCGTGATGTTGAAAAGCAAAAAACTTTCCACTTCTTCCAAAACCAGATTGTACTTCATCTGCAATTAGGACCACTCCATGTTCTTTGCACTTTTGGGCGATGAACACATAAAATTCCGTGGTCGGTTCATCAAGACCGCCCACCCCTTGTATCGATTCTATGATTACCGCACAATGGTCCCCACCGGCGATTACTTTTTCGAAGGTTTCAAAATCATTTAAGGGTACGAAGTCAACCTGTTGTTGCCTGTTGAGGGGCGCATTGATTTTTGGATTATCGGTGGCCGCAACCGCAGCTGAAGTCCGTCCGTGAAAACTGTTTTTAAAGGCAATTACTTTTGATTTGCCTGTATGAAAAGAAGCCATTTTTAAGGCATTTTCATTGGCTTCGGCCCCAGAACTGCACAAAAACAGTTGGTAATCGCGGCATCCGGAAACAGCACCCAGTTTTTCAGCCAACTCGAGTTGCAAAGGATTTTTAATCGAATTGCTGTAAAAGGCCATTTGGTTTAATTGCTCGGTCAGCCTTGTCACATAATGGGGATGTGAATGTCCGATGGATATTACTGCGTGACCCCCATAAAAATCCAGATAGGTTTGACCCCGCTCATCGGTTAGCTCGATTCCTTGTGCAGAAACAGGGGTAATGTCATAAAGTGGATATACATCAAATAGTCTCATGCTTCCCTGATTTCGCTGATTTTCTTGTATGAAGTAACAATTCCTTGAATAAGCGAAGAGCTTAAGCCTTGATGCTCCATTTCGTTCAAGCCCTCAATGGTACATCCTTTTGGGGTGGTTACCCGATCAATTTCTTGTTCGGGGTGACTACCGGATTCCACCAAAAGATTTGCAGCTCCGTTGCAAGTATGCATGGCCAATTCCTGTGCCTCTTTAGCATCAAAACCCAATTGTATGGCCCCTTGGGTAGTAGCACGTATCAATCGCATCCAAAATGCAATTCCACTGGCACAAATAACCGTTGCGGCTTGCATCTGCTCCTCTGGTATTTCCATAGAATGCCCCATACGGTTAAAAATTGCCTTGGCCAATTCGATTCGTTTTTTGCCCAGCTCATTGCTGCAAATGCAGGTCATGCTCTTACCTACCGATATGGCGGTATTGGGCATGCTTCGAATGATGTTTTTGTCCGCTCCAATAATGGATTCCATTCGGGCAATACCAAACCCGGTAATGGTGCTGATGACCACATGATTTTCGGTGAGCAAATCCTTGATGTCATGGAGAATGGCTTCGAAATGTCCTGGTTGTACGGCGAAAATCAATATGTCTGAGTTTTTAACGGCTACCGCATTATCGGTGGTCAAGGTTACATTGCCATACTTTTCGAACTCCTTGATTTCGGTTATATTCCTTTTGGTCAGATACATCGTGGTGGCACCGTTGCTGTGCAAAATTCCTTTTGCGATCGACAACCCTAAATTACCAGCTCCTATTATTGCTATTTTCATACTGTTTTTTTAAAATGCTATTGATTTCAACCTTAACCCTAATTCTTCCTCTAAACCAAAACTCAAGTTCATGTTTTGTACAGCTTGCCCCGACGCACCTTTCAATAGATTGTCAATTGCTGAAGTGATCAATAGAACGCCGTCATGTTTGTGCAAATGGAGATGACAATTGTTGGTATTTACCACCTGCTTTAGGTGAATCGGTTCTTCAGCGATATGGGTGAATGGTGCATGTTGGTAAAACGAGGTATAAATCTTTTTTGCCTGCTCTAAACTACCTTCGAATTTGGTGTAGGCTGTGGCGAGTATACCCCTTGCAAAGTTGCCCCGGTTTGGTAAAAAATGAATTTTCCCGAGACTATTTCCAAAAGTGAGTAAGCTTTCATTTATTTCACCCAGATGTTGGTGCGTAAATGGTTTGTACCAACTCACGTTGTTGTTCCGCCAACTGAAGTGCGTTGTAGCTGATGGTTTGATTCCCGCTCCCGTACTGCCAGTGACAGCGTTGACATGAATGTCATGCTGCAATAAATTACTATGTGCCATGGGTAACAATGCCAACTGAATGGCTGTTGCAAAGCAACCTGGGTTGGCAATGGCCCTTGCCTTTTCAATGTTGCTTTTGTTCAATTCGGGCAGTCCGTATATAAATTGACTGGTTCCAAAATTGGAATTTTCCAGTAATCTAAAATCATTGCTCAGGTCAATAACCAAGGTCTCTGAGGAAAATGGATTTTCTTTTAAAAATTGGGTTGAATTGCCATGGCCAAGACATAGAAAGACCACATCCACCTCTTGGTTAATGGCTCCCGAAAAAATCAATTCCGATTGCCCAATTAAATCGGGGTGGGCCAAGGCCACTGATTTTCCGGCACGTGTGGTGCTGTAAATAAAATCGATTTCTACGGCGGGGTGGTTAATCAACAATCGAATCAACTCACCTCCTGTATAACCTGAGCCACCTATTATTCCTGCTTTAATCATGATCTTGATTTACATGGTTTGCAATTTTCCCAGGATTGGAAAGAATTTTTATGAAGCCTTTGGCGTCATCTGCCGTCCAGCCCTTATTTAATTCACCATAGCTACCAAATGAGGCATTCATGAGGTCATGAGGTGAAGAAATGCCATCCAATCTAAACTGAAAGGGATATAGACTTACAAAAACAGCTCCGGAAACATTTTTTTGCGTGTCGATTAAGAAAGCCTCAATATTTCGCATAACCTCATCCAGATAGTTTCCTTCGTGTAATAACATTCCATAAAAATTACCCAGTTGTTCCTTTTGGTACTGTTGCCATTTACTGAGCGTGTGCTTTTCCAACAAATGATGCGCCTTAATTATGATCAATGGCGCTGCCGCTTCAAAACCTACACGACCTTTGATGCCAATGATGGTATCGCCCACATGAATATCCCGGCCAATGGCATATGATGAGGCCAATGATTCCAATTTTTCAATATTTAGAACAGGATCATTTTTTTCATCGTTTAACGCCACAAGCTCCCCTTTTTCAAAAGTTAACTTTAGCTTTTTTGGTTCTTTTTGTTGCAATTGGCTAGGATAGGCCGAATCAGGCAGCGGCAAATGGGAGGTTAAGGTCTCAGCACCTCCTACCGAAGTACCCCATAGTCCCCGATTGATAGAGTATTTTGCTTTCTCCCATGAATAATCCACTCCATTTTCCTGTAGGTACTTGATTTCTTCCTCACGAGCCAGTTTATTGTCCCTAATCGGTGTGATGATTTCGATGTCAGGTGCCAAGGTTTGAAAAATCATATCGAATCGTACTTGGTCATTGCCAGCACCGGTACTTCCATGCGCAATGTGGCTCGCTCCCATTTTCTTTGCATGGTTGACAATTTCCACAGCTTGAACAATTCGCTCTGCACTTACCGATAGTGGGTAGGTGTTGTTCCGCAGTACATTCCCGAAGATTAGGTACTTGACCACTTTTGAATAAAAATTCTGGACAGCGTCAATCGAAGTATATGTGCTGGCCCCAAGCGCCAACGCCTTTTCTTCTATCGCTTTGATTTCTGCCTTGGAAAACCCGCCTGTATTTACGCTAACTGCGTGTACCTCATAACCTTCTTCTTTAGAAAGATATTTGGCGCAGTATGAGGTATCCAAACCGCCACTATAGGCTAGAACTAATTTTTTCATTTTATTTTTTCTTGAGGAATAAATTTTCTTTGATGCTTTTTAAGCGTTTGAAAGCTTTTTTATTCAATTTTTGGTTTTCTATTTTTTCTTTCGCATTGGGGTCGTAGAGCATACCGGTACATAGGCACATCTTGCGTTCGGTTCGGGTTAGAATATCAAAATTCTTGCAGGTTTGGCATCCTTTCCAAAACTCGGGGTCATCGGTCAATTCTGAAAAAGTAACAGGTTTATAACCCAAATCATAGTTCATCTTCATTACGGGTAAGCCGGTGGTGATCCCAAAGATTTTTGCATCTGGAAATTTCTCTTTGGACAACTCAAAAACGCGTTTTTTGATTCTTTTTGCCAATCCTTGCCCTCGATAGTCAGGATGTACAATGAGTCCTGAATTTGCTACAAAGCCTTTGTTGCCCCAAACTTCGATATAGCAAAAGCCAGCAAAAATATCTTGGTCCAACGCAATAATGGCGTTACCATTTTGCAACCTCTTGATGATATATTCAGGCGTGCGCTGCGCAATACCGGTACCACGAACTTTTGCTGATTCGGTGATGGTATCGCTTATTATTTGCGCGTATTTAAAATGTGATTCGTTAGCAACTACAATTTTCATTGCTGACTTTTTAACTGAAACAAAAAAATGAAAAACTTTATTTGAAGGGGAATGGACTCACCTAATCCCAAAATCGATGTGCACCCTTACGGGCGGCGACGGGGCGCGAACGGACGGACTGGAGCGCTGTGGCTCAACGTAGTGAATATGTAAAGTTGTTCGTTCATTATGGGGTAAATGTACAAATTCCCTGAAACCCCCAATATTTTGGTATCACTTTTTACGAATCGTTGCAATTATGTTATGATTTTTCACGATTTCGTAGCCGAGATACATAAAAACAAAAAGATATTCAACGGCAATGACGCCCAAACTTTCTTTAAAATCGGGTTGCGAGTACGCATAATAACTTAAAATGACCAGGGCTGACCATAAAATGGTGTAGCGATAATTGGTAAAAAGACTCAAGCCCAAAAGGAATATAAGATACCATGGGTGTACCGTAGCCGACAATACATAATAGCCCGTTAACAAGATAAGCATCGATGTAAAGAGCGATTGCATTTTGTTATAATCGCGGAATATCATCAAAAGAAAGGCCAATAAAAGAGTAAAGAGCGGCACTAAATCGCCATAATCCTTAACTATAATCCATGGCTTTTGGTCATAATAAGCCACTGCAATAACCTTGACCAAATTATATACGCCCGCATTGAATTCGAAATTGGAGAACCAAAGGCCGATGGTGTCTGCATAATTATCCAAAAATTGTGGTGAATAAAAGGGGAGTAAGATTGCCATGCAAAACACGGCAACAACCCCATAGAACAGGAAACTTTTTTTAATCCCTAAAAAGGGCAGGAGAAGTGGTAAAAACAACAAGGGCACCAGTTTTAACATGATAGAAGCGGCATAAATGGGAGCCGCCCAGATTGTTTTGCCAATTGAAACCAAATACATCGCCCAAACAAACAAGAAAAACATGACACCTTCGAAATGCAGATTTCCGGTCAATTCAATAATGACCAATGGATTTAAGAAATACCAAAAAATGAGGTGTGGACTTTGGTTTAGGTGTTGCAGCAATTTTCTCCCAAAGTAAACAACACCGATATCGGCAAGGATAATAACAATTCTCATCCAAATAACACTCCGTAAAAGGCTACCCATGCCGAGATAGGAACTCACCGAAAAAATCAATTGATTAATCGGGGGATAGTTGCTGTAATGCTTAGCGCTTAAGCTGCCCATACCTTTATGCAGGGCAAGTTTATTTGGTATATCGAAAGAAGGATTGTCAAGTAAGGCGTTTGGTGTAAACAGATAGGGATTGAGCCCGTTCTTGATCAATTCTCCATCCCAGATAAAGCGGTAAAAATCCTGTGATAGATTGGGCTCGGCAATCAGGAAAATTAACCGAAATAGGATGCCGACAACTAGCAGAAATTTAAAGTTCCATTTTTCAAATTGTAACAATTTGATCAGCAACAAGAAAAGTGCGGCGTAGAGTCCTGCTAGTTTTAGAAAATCTGCCCGATCCAAGTCATATGCAAAAACGGCATAAAAGACAAGACTCGCCAACGCCAGAAGAATTGGGATTTTATGCAGGTTCCAGTAAGAAGACATGATTACGCCTTAGCTACCAACGATTTGAAAAATACAAAACCGAATCCTAAGAATAACATCAAATGGAAGGGAAACAAACCGTAGTCATTTAAGGGTATGGCACTGTACATTCCGAAAAGGAAATAAATCATCAACACAAACTCCAAAATCATGTTCGGTGATAATTTTTTAGCAATGTATTTATTCCCTTTCCAGCTATCGGTCAAGCTATTAATATTGAATTTTGGCGTGCGCACAAACTCACTTCGTTTGCCCAAATGACCTTCTAAAACGGCGATGGAATTATGAAGTGACAACCCCAGGGCCACTGAAAAGAAGGTAAAGAACAACTTCACATAGTCGAGGAATTTATCAAGTCCACCTCCCTGCATGCTTTTGTAGGTAAACCAATAGCAGAAAAACAAAATAATCGTGCTAATGATAAAGAAGCTGGTCACTTGAAACACCCAATCTAAATGACCGTAAGTGTTTTTTATATAAAGCATAGGGATGCTTAATAGCGAGACAAGAAAAACGCATAGGAACATCGAACTGTTCAACAAATGCATTACCCCATGGAACTTTGTTTTAAAATCAATATTCTTTGCTGAAATCACGCTCAAAACGCTCTTTCTGAAGTTCTCTGCACCGCCTTTATTCCATCGAAATTGTTGGGAACGTGCCGCACTCATAACAACGGGTAGTTCAGCCGGTGTTTCGACATCTTCCAAATATTTAAACTTCCAATTTTTTAATTGTGCGCGGTAGCTCAAATCAAGATCTTCGGTAAGCGTATCACCTTCCCAATTACCCGCATCGATAATACATTCTTTTCTCCAGATTCCAGCCGTACCGTTGAAGTTGATAAAATGTCCTTTTGAGTTTCTTCCCACCTGTTCTAAGGTAAAGTGGGCATCCAAAGCAAATGCCTGTATTCTCGTAAGTGTTGAATAATCGCGATTGATGTGACCCCAACGTGTTTGGACCACACCAATTTCTGGGTCTTTGAAATAAGGAACAGTCTTTTTCAACCAATCGCTTTCAGGCATGAAATCTGCATCAAATATGGCCACAAATTCTCCCTTGGCAACTTCAAGACCTTCCTTAAGGGCACCGGCCTTAAAACCAACCCTATTCACCCTTGTTATGTGCTGAATATCCAATCCGGTATCTTGTAGCTCTTGCACCCTTTTTGCCGTGTCGACAACAGTGTCATCGGTGGAATCGTCCAAAACTTGAATTTCGAGCTTGCTTTTCGGATATTCAATTTTAGCAATATTATCAAGCAGGCGTTCCATAACGTACTCCTCGTTGTATACAGGAAGTTGGATGGTTACATGAGGAATTTCCCTGGGATCAAGGAGGTTGAATTTTGGCGCCTCAGCATTACGTTTTTTATACGTCAGGTAATTGACCAATAAATTCAGCTGCGCCAAACTATAGAAGAATATCAACATAAGAGCAATACTGTAGATTGCAATGATGATGTAAGCAACGGTTAAACCTATGATCATTTTACACTGTATTTAAAAATCCAACCTAAAATTTTTATGCCTGCAAATATAGCACCTTTTATGGTTCCTGAAACTTTTGAGACACCTATTCGACGTTTGTAACGCACTGGTACCTCTTTGTAAGCCAGTTTTTTACGAATTGCCTTAAGCTGCATCTCTACCGTCCACCCATAGGTCTTGTCTTGCATTCCCAATTCCTTGAGTTTTTCGTATTTAATCGCACGAAACGGACCTAAATCAGTAAAATTCGCCCCAAAAAATAGACGCATCAATAAAGTGGCCAACCAGTTCCCAAAAATTTGGGGCAAAGTCATCGAACCGGCTTCCCTAAGTTCTTTTTTTCTAGCTCCAATCACCAAATCGATGTCTTCCTTTATAATAGGGGCAACGATTTTATCCAATTCTTCAGGATAATCACTGTAGTCCCCATCAAGAAATACGATAATATCGGGTAGTTTGGATTGTTTATCAACGTAATCCATACCGGCCAAACAGGCATAACCGTATCCCGGCTTCGATTCATCAACCACTGTAGCACCTGCGGCCAAAGCATTTTTGGCCGTATTGTCAGATGAATTGTTGTTGACCACAATAATTTCAGAAACTGATCTTGGAATGTCAGCAATAACTTTGGGAATTGATTCCTCTTCGTTGAAGGCGGGAATAATAACTTTAATATTCGTCATTATTTGAGGTCAGATAGTTTGTTCTCTTTTTTAAAGCTGGTAAAACTAAACCATTCCTTAATTTTTTTGCCGTTTTTGAATTTTTCTGCTGACTTTAATTCTTCATCAATGTATTTAAGGCAATAGCCATTTTTGATACCGTCTTTAAGTTGGCATTTGTGGTTTATGTGTCCATTTTCGTCATAAAATAGCCACCATGCTACCTTTTGCCCCTGTTCCATATGTCCTTCCATCTCCAACCGTCCGCTTTCGGTATAAAAATACCAGTAACCCTCTTTATGGTTCATGGAATAATGGCCCTGTTCCCTAAGATTGCCGTTGGCATAGAAATATTTCCAGTATTTCTCCTTTGATTCCCCTTTTTTCCAGCCCTGCGATTTAATGGAGCCGTTCTCATGGTAATCACGGTGGTATATTTCACGAGCGGGCAAGACTAAGAGCGCTACAAAGATGAGGTATGTACGGAGCATTTTATTTTTGGTTCACCAAGTTCATTAAATCAACATCATTGCCCAATAATACCTGGTTGCTGTCGATACGACCCTTCAAAGGTCCGTTTTCGAGCTTTAAGACCCCGCGAGGACATACGGCAGAACATATACCACAACCCACACAACTCGAGCGAACAATGTTTTCACCTTTTTGCGCATAGGCCCGAACGTCAATACCCATTTCACAGTAGGTAGAACAATTTCCGCATGAAATGCATTGCCCTCCGTTAGTGGTAATTCGAAATCGGGAAAACAACCTTTGTTGGAAACCTAAAATGGCAGCCATGGGACATCCAAAACGGCACCAGACGCGATTGCCAAATATGGGATAAAACCCGGTTCCAATGACACCTGAGAAAATACTTCCAATTAAAAAGGAATATGACTTTCTTAGGGTTTCAGACTTAAAAAGGAACACATTGCCTTCCCCGCTGAAATAATGAAAGCCGATTAAGGCCATAATGATGACAAAATACCCTATCGCGCCATATTTGGCATCTTTCTGGAATTGCTCACGTTTGAAAACCATGACCAACACAAATATTGTGGTCAACAAGCCACCAACGCCCAATAAGAAAGTACTTTTGGTCAACCAGTACTTGCTTGTGTCCGTTCCCAAATAGGAGTAGATTACTGCAGTAGTCATCAAGGTCACAAATACCACAACGCTATGTACGACCCAACGCTCGATCTTCCAAGCTTTTACAGATTTATCACTTAATTGACGAAAAGAATCTCCTGCAGTTTCGGCGAGACCCCCACAACCACAAACCCATGAACAATACCAACGTTTTCCAAAACGATAGGTCAAAATGGGGCTAATCACGAAAATGGTAACAATACCAAAAATGAGCATTGCAAACCCTATGTCACCTGAGCTTAAAAATCCTTTAATCCGATACCCTTCAAAATTGTAATAATTTAAGGGCCACATATTTTTTAAATCGTAATAAGGAAGGCTACCACCATTAAGAACCGAGCTTCCATTGAGCCTTGCCATAAACTCTGGGATGAGAAAGGCAAATCCGAGCTGAAAAAACATCACGCTAAAGGTTCTTATTTTTTCATATCTATTATGACGGTACTTCCAAATGAACTTGATGCCAAAAGCCAAAATAGCTACGGTGTACAGGGTGCCATAAACGAACCATTGACTTGCAGGATTGCCACTTAAGGCTTTGCTCAAGGGGTCAAAAAGGCCAATAACGCCTTTGTTATCACCACCGCTGACCAATCCCAAATACTCCGGATAGAAATACAGGATAATATAAAATCCTGTCAAGGCTATACCTGCTATCCATCCCCAGAAACCTTTGCTTGAAATGGATTTAAACCAAACCCCATCATTTTTGATGCCGGGCTCTTTTTTTGAATAGGCGTCCCATGAAAACCAAATGGTTCCCACTGAGATGGCCATCAAAGAAATGCTGAGCCATGTCGCTTTGCCAGGAAAGTTTACGTTAAATGCCGCCAATAATAAAATTGCCAAACCAAACATTCCCAGCAAAGTGGCCAATTTCTGATTTCGGCTTAAGGTTACTGGAGGTTGACCTGTTAAGGCCATACTTCTATCGTAATTGCTCATTTTGAATTAGTTGAGTTGAAATATTCGTTTGATACTTTTCTTTTTTGTCTTGACAGATTTGCCATAATTGGCATTGTACTGGGCAACAATTTCTCCCTCATATTGCTTGTAGAATTCGGGATCAAAATTTGCATCAGCAAGGTGCTCCATGATATAATCTGCATCGCGTTCTTCTGTTAGCCATCGGTCAAAAACTTCATGCCGCATGCGTATACCAAAGGTGTTAATGCCCAAAAATTTGTTTGTTTCCTTATCAAAGGCCATGGTTATACAAACCTTGTCCGATTCATGACGCCAATGAAATTGTACTTCGTAATCCTTTTTGCCACGTGCCCCAAAAACCCAACCATAGGTTTGGTACTCGATATCCAAGAACTTGGCTGAGTTGAACCAGTGACCAGGTCGGTACTCCATTCGATTACCACATATGGTCTGGGCCACAGTTTCGCCCATCATTCGTCCTGTATACCAGACGGCCTCGATGGGTCTGCGATTTCCAATGGCCTCATGTTGCTCGGCACAATCACCAATCGCATAGATGTCTTTGATATTGGTTTCAAGAAATCGATTCACCTTAACCCCACGGCCCAATTCGATGCCGGAGTCTTTAAGAAAGTCAATGTTTGGAGAAACACCTGCAGTAAGTCCTACCAGGTCACAGGGAAGTTCCTCTCCTGTTTCTTGGATGATTATAGATTTTACCCTTCCGTTTTCATCAGCAATAATTTCTTTCAGATTGGTACCCAACCGTAAATCAATATGATGCTCTTTGATGTGCTCATTGATCATTTGGGATTCCCCTTCAGGTAGTACACCATTCCAGAAACTACTTTCGCGAACCAAAAAGGTAACGGGGATGTCACGACTTCTCAACATTTCAGCCAATTCTATTCCGATGAGTCCACCACCAACTATTACCGCCCGTTTGCATACATCTTTATTCGGTGCATTTGTTTCCAATAAATCAAGGTCTTGTTTTGAATAGAGACCTTGTACCCCATGTAAATCTTGTCCCGGCCAGCCAAACTTATTGGGCTTGGATCCCGTGGCTATAATTAATTTGTCATAGTGCAAAGCCCTAGAACCATCAATGGAAAGCTTTTTGGTTTTGGTATCTATGCCACTGACGAAACCTCGAACCAATTCGATGCGGTTCTTTTTCCAAAACCAGTTTTCGTAGGGCTGTATGTGTTCAAACTTCATATGGCCCATGTAAACATACATCAAGGCCGTTCTCGAGAAGAAGTAATCCGTTTCTGCGGATACAATTATGATTCTTTTGTCTGATAGTTTGCGGATATGTCTGGCGGCACTAACGCCGGCTATCCCGTTTCCAATTATGACAATGTTCTCCATTGATTTATTGTTGGTTGAAAATTGTGTCGCTACTAAAGATAGAAACTTAACAGGGGACTTTAATTTAGAAAGAGTTTAAATTTTTCGTCTACTGTAAGGATATGATGTCATTCTCGTACCCGCATCTCATTGATACTTAAATCATTAAATATTTCTTAAAACTTCAATTTTTTGTATGTCTGGGTCATTTGCTACGACTCATGGTCTAAATTTTGATCAACTAGCAATTCATTATGAAATCAAGAATACTTTTTACGGCTTTGCTCTCAATATTCATATTTCAAAAGGGTATGGCCCAAAGCACTTCAGATTTTTTCGATTCGGCCAATACATTTTATAACACCTATATAAAAGATGGTTTGGTTGATTATAAGGCAATCCAAACCAATCCGGATGATTTAAATAATCTGTTACAGCTTGCCAAAGAATTAAACATTTCCAAAGACGATGAGAAGGTGTACCAGGCTTTTTGGATCAATGCCTATAACCTTCAAGTAATTCAGGGAATCGTAGCACACTACCCGGTAAATTCACCGTTGGATATTAATGGCTTTTTCGATAAAACAGCGCGAGCGATAGGAGGAAAACAGATTACCCTGAATGATATCGAGAACAAATTGCTTCGGGGTAATTTTCCAAATGAGGCCCGATTTCATTTTGTTCTGGTCTGTGCTGGCTTAGGTTGTCCACCGATAATCAATACTGCATATACACCGGGCAATCTCGAAATGCTCTTGCAAAAACAAACTGAGGCAGCACTGAATAACCCTAGTTTCATTCGAGTAAAGGGAAAAAGAGTACAGCTTTCGCAAATATTTGAATGGTACAAGGAAGATTTTATCCGTGATGGAAAATCTGAAATCGACTTTGTGAACCAATTCAGACAGTCACCTCTAGATACGTCGGCAAAGGTTGGCTATTATACTTACGATTGGACCTTGAACGACATCAAATAAAAACAACTTTCTAAAAACAAAATCATGAAATTTATTAAGTACCAACTACTCTTATTGGGACTCTTACTGTCATCTTTTAATGTAATTGCCCAAGACGATAACCAAAATGCTGCGGCGCAAGGCAGTAACATTCAAAACCTAACTCCCTCGAAATTGATTGGGAAAGGGCAATGGGACATTAAACTCTTTAACAATTTATATACCCAAAATGAAAGTACGTTTGTTGAAGATGACGGTTTGCGTCAGAACTTTTTCACTTCAACCCTGGAAGTTTTTACAGGAGTTTCGGATTCGAGAAGGGTTAATTTGGGTGTAATTGCCGAATACCGAGCAAACGGAAGGGATTTTATTTTGGGTGATGGTTCAACCGAGCGTCGATCTACAAGCGGACTAACTTCCATTGCACCTTCGATAAAGGTGGTGCCCTTTAAAAATGTGGGCAATTTTTCAATTTTAAGTTCCCTTTCCATTCCCTTAATCGATAGTGAGGTTGATGATAATGGTGTGTTTTTAGATCAAAAGGGCTTTACGTGGCAGAACCGTTTTTTTTATGATTACACTTTTCCCGGAAAAAAATGGCAATTATTCAGCGAAATAAATTCGGAATACAATTTTGGTGATCAAGATGAAAGTTTTGCAAATAATAGCCTTCGCCTTACCCCAGGGGTATTCTTAAGTTACTTTCCGAGTAGTAAGTTCACGGTTTTGGTTTTAGGCCAGCACACCGAATTGATCGATTTGGGCAATAACTTTAGCCAAAACTTTACAGCTCTGGGAGGAGGTGCCAAATATCAACTTACAGACGAGTTAAACGTTGAAGTGCTGTATACCAATTTTGTTCGCGGTAGGGACACCGGTTTGGGTGAAACTTTTAACATAGGTTTACGGGCCGTATTCTAAGCAGTATTTGCAAAAAAGGTATTTTAGTCCTAATCTAATTTCAAATGAAACGATTAGGACTTCTTTTTTTATGCCTGCTCCAGTTTTCATGCAATAGCCAATTACAAGAAAAAATAAACGGGATAAGTTTTGTGGGATCTCGTGATAAGGCATTACAAAAACATGTTGACCCAGTACTGCATATAAATGCCAATTACGCAGCGATAATGCCCTTCGGATTTATTCGCAATTTGCAAGACCCAAACGTGGTTTTTAATACGGAAAGGCAATGGTTTGGCGAAACCGTGGCTGGAGGCAAACAGTATATCGAATTGCTTCAGAAAAACAAGGTCAAAATCATGCTGAAACCACAAATATGGGTCTGGAGAGGGGAGTTTACGGGCGATATGATCATGAATAGCGAGGAAGACTGGAAAACACTTGAAGCTACCTACACTGATTTTGCATTGACCTATGCAAAACTCGCTGAAGAGATGCATGTAGATATTTATTGTATTGGTACCGAGTTGGAAGAGTTTGTAAAAGCCAGACCCGACTTTTGGTCAGGTCTAATTCAAAAAATACGCACCGTTTACAACGGAAAATTGACCTACGCTGCCAACTGGGATGAATATACACGTACCCCATTTTGGGAAGCATTGGACTATATAGGTGTCGATGCTTATTTTCCCCTTTCGGACCAGCGTGACCCGTCAAAAGAAGAAATGAGAAAGGGGTGGCAAAAGTGGAAAAAAGCACTGGCCACAAAATCTTCAGAAACTAAAAAGCCTATTCTTTTTACAGAATTTGGGTATCGTAGTATGGACTATACAGCAAAAAAACCTTGGTTGGTCGATCACAACGAAATGCAGGTAAATCTACAAGCTCAAGCGGATGCCACAAGAGCCACTTTTGAAGAGTTTTGGAAGGAAGATTGGTTTGCAGGTGGGTTCGTTTGGAAATGGTTTTTGCATTACGAGGATGTTGGCGGCTCTGAAGACAACCGCTTTACACCACAAAATAAACCGGCAGAAAATGTAATTCGGGCGCATTTTAGTGGACTAAGTCAATACTAAATCCGGCCATGTGTAAATTCACAGCCTTACTTTTTCTTTCTATTTCCGCCTTGTCCTTTGGTCAGGGGACTGTTGTTGACCTCAAAGTTCAGGGCAACAAACGCACACGCACCTCCTTTATAAAAAATTTTTCCAACCTTAAACCTGGGCAACCCCTTGACTCTACAATTATTGAACAGGATATCGCTCGATTGCTAAGACTGCCCTCAGTTGCACATGCATACTATCAAGTCTTTGAGGCAGAAGGCGAGAATACCTATGACGTGTATTATGGTATCGAAGAGAATTTCACCTTGATTCCCTTTGCCAATATATTTACTTCAAACAACGATGAGTTTGCTTTTCGTGTAGGGCTCCAAGAGTTCAACTTCCTCGGACAGAATATGACGCTGGGAGCATTTTACCAATATGATATATTTAACTCTTATGGGCTGAACATACGGGCGCCGTTTTTGTTTTCAAAGCATTTTGGACTTGCCGTTAATTATCAAGACCTGACTACCCAAGAGCCAGTATTTCTTGAAAACGGAACTGCTGATTACCAGTATAACAATGAGTCGGTAGAAGTATTGGGCCTGTATCAGGTAAATTACCAACACCGTTTTGAGCTGGGCATAAATTTGTTTACCGAAGATTACGAATACCTTTTTGGAAGTACTGACCCCGATGTGCCCCAAGAGTTGGTTGTAGACAAGTTGCTGTACAAGTTTATTTATAACTATGACGGCATTCAATATTACTATCAATACTTGGATGGTTTTAAAAGTTCGCTGAACCTTCAGTATGTAACAAGTACCAGTGACCAGCTGCCAGATTTTTGGATTGGTTTCAATGATTTTGCCTATTTCAAACGGATAGGGCAAAAGGGTAACTGGGCCACAAGATTACGGTTGGGACTAGCCAGTAACATCGACACGCCCTTCGCACCCTTTGCAGTGGACAACAACCTTAATATACGTGGGGTTGGCAACACCATTGATCGAGGTACTGGTGCCATAGTACTTAATACTGAATACAGGCATTCATTGATCGAAAAGGATTGGTTCGTACTTCAGGGGAACGTTTTTGTTGATGGCGGAAGCTGGCGAAATCCAGGGGGTGATTTTGGTGACTTTGCCGATAGTCAAAACTTACGAATTTATCCGGGTGTGGGGCTCAGGTTTATTCATAAGAGAATCTTCAATGCCATTTTTAGAATAGACTATGGCCATGGTATTACAAAAGATGCGGCCAAGGGAATTGTATTTGGTATTGGTCAATATTTTTGATAACCTTTGTAGTGCATCCCGCGCAAAAATCCTGTATGAAATATTTTTTTGCTCCCCTCTTGGGCATGCTCTTGTTACATGTGTCGGTTGTATCACAATCGAATGGTGAGACGGTTGTCGCCAAACCTGGCGATGGAATCTTTTCCATTTTAAGGAATGAGGGAATTAATCCGTCTGCCTATTATGCAGCCTTTGTTGAGTTGAACAAAAAGGACCTGATCGATGGTAGTGAACTTCGCGTAGGTAAAGCTTATAAAATACCCAATGCCCCTGATTCTTTTAAAAAAATGGGAAGGCTTGTGACGATGCCTGGGAATGATGAAAAACCATTATTTGGGGCAGACTTGTCTCAAATGGTATGGAAAAGTGATAAGTTAAAAGATGCAGTCTATTATTTGATTTCTGAAGATCTGGCATCTAATGAAAAAGCTAAAACATTTACTGATGATATTACAAAAGACCTTGCTAAGCGACTAATGCAAAATGGCGCCAAGGTTTATGTGATAACAAAGTTATCTGATGAGCTTCCATCGGATAAAATGGAGACAGCCCAGGGCTATGTTGATATCATCAATAAACGATTTTTAAAGAATAGGGGTAAATACCAACGACTCTTAATGGTTAGAATGAATGGCCTTACCACACAGAAGCGGCTTGATGTATCAATTTACCATCACAATTCGAGCGAGGATGGGGAACGGCTAGCAGCAAATATCCAAAGTGTTTTGAAAACATATCATCAGAACCAAGTTGTACTGCAGAACAATACTGAGACCTTTGACGATAGGGAAAGTTTGTTTCTAGCTAAAAATATGTTACCCGCCCTAACCCTCGTTGAAATCGGTAATCAAAATGAAAAAACGGCGCGTAAGAAAGGATTTTCTGTTCGACCTGATAGAAAAGCATTGGCTGCTTGGTTGACCAATGGTATTTTTAAGGATTATGCCGATTTAGAAATTGAAGATTGAAACCCCATTCATTAAGATTTAGGCTCCTTTGCTATTTTTTTTGCACCTCATGTTTTGTTGGGGCCCAAGATTCCCTTGGTGTGGCCGTAGCTAAACCCGGTGATGGTATTTATTCGCTTTTGAGAAGAAACGGATATAGCCCGACCAAACACTACAACGCATTTGTGAGAATAAATGCCGATGACCTAGGCGAAGATGAAGCCCTTTACATTGGGCAATCTTACAAATTGCCAGACACCCTGCAGCAAAATTCAAGCAAAGGAGATCAGTCCAACGTACGCCAATATCCCATTTTTGGAGAAAGTTTTGCAAAGGTTGATTCTTTAAGTAATTCATTGAATGGTACTATCTATTATTTGGTTTCAGGTCACGGGGGTCCGGATCCCGGTGCTGTAGTTCGGCACAGCGGACAATTGATTGGTGAAGATGAGTACGCTTACGATGTTACATTACGGTTGGCCAGGGAATTGCTCGGCCATGGTGCGGAGGTCTATTTGATAGTTAAGGATGACAACGATGGCATACGCGATGATCGAATCTTGAAATTGGATACCGACGAAGAGGTTGAAGGTGAGAAAATACCCATAGGCCAATTGGCACGGTTGAAACAACGGACCGAAGCCGTTAACAAATTATACAAGCAAAATCGAGGAAAATATCAGCGCTTGTTGGTTACCCATGTTGATAGTAGGAGCCAGGGAACCGCTATTGACGTGTTTTTTTACCATCATGAAAAAAGTAAGAACGGCAAACGTTTGGCCGAAAGTATTCACAATACTTTTTTACGCAAATACAAAAAATTTCAACCCAATAGAAGTTATAGGGGAACCTTCACGGCTCGAAGCTCGCTATATGTTGTAAAAAATACGTTACCGGCGATGGCGTACATAGAAATTGGCAATATTCGAAGCAAAAAAGATCAACGACGTATACTTGACCCTGATAATAGACAGGCACTGGCAAAATGGATTTCTGAAGGGCTCATTCTAGATTACCAGTTGTCTAAAGACAAATCATCAAAGTAAATTATCTGAGTAATACCGATAGAGACTATCTGGCCCTTGACCCAAATAATTTTTAAAGTGAATTACGGCAAAATGATATTGCACTTTCAACCATCCTTTTTGGCGGTACTTTCGGGCTGAGGTAATGACTTTTTCGGGGAGTATTTTGAAATTCGTTGTACGGTACAATCGTCTTATGAACTCACTATCTTCATAAATAAGATAGCTTTCATTAAAACATCCATTTTCAAAAAACACTTTTTTGGTAACAAATAAAGATTGATCACCTCCTCGACAAAGCGAATGGTTTATACGTGATAACCAAGCAAAGAATCGAAGAAACAAATTTTGGGTATCGAATTGCATGCGAAAGCAACCCGTTTTGTTTCCAGCTTCAACCGTTTTGAGAATGAGTGCATCGAAATCTTGCGGAGGTAGCGTATCGGCATGCAAAAAATAAAGGATATCGGCCTGGGCATGTTTGGCGCCTACATTCATTTGAACGGCCCTTCCTTTTTTTGATTTTACAACTTTGACACCGAATTTTTTGGCAACTGAAATGGTATCATCCATGCTGCCCCCATCAACCACCACGATTTCAGTTCTTTCAGGATAGTGCCCAACATGTTGTAGCTGTTTTAATAGAATGGCAAGGGCAGACTCCTCATTAAGGACAGGAATAACAATACTGAGCAAAGGTTTGGCCATAAGCGATTAGCTGCGGATTATGGATAAGACGGGGGAAACAACCTTACCTTACCCCTTTTTTGAGATGTACGGTCAAATCTGTTTGATGAGCGCTTTAAATATCCTAATCATCTTAGGTTCAGTCTTGCCTGCAATTTCAATGATTTCCTGGATGTTTATGGGCTTTAAATTATCAGGGTCACATTCATCGGTTAATACCGATACGGCGACAACCGGCAACCTCAAATGATTCGCCACGATAACTTCGGGCACCGTACTCATGCCAACAGCATCGGCACCTAATATTTTTAACATGCGATATTCAGCCTTTGTTTCAAGCTGTGGCCCAACTACGGAAGCATAAGTTCCCTTTCGCAGCGAAATACCTTCTTCCTTGGCAATGGTTTCAATGGCTTGGCACATCTTCTCATCATAGGGGGCGCTCATATCTACAAATCGGTCACCAAACTCGGCTACATTTTTGAAGGCCAAGGGAGAACCTCCTTGTAGGTTAATGTGATCTTCAATAAGCATCATATCTCCCTTTTTATAATCAAGATTAATGGCACCGGCGGCATTGGAAATAAAGAGCTTTTTGATTCCCAATTGGCGCATAACGCGAATGGGGTAGGTCACATCAGAAAAATCATAACCCTCATATAAATGGAAACGCCCTTGCATGACCACCACCTTTTTTCCTTCAATGGAACCATAAATCAATTTTCCGGAGTGAAACTCAACTGTGGCCAATGGGAAATAGGGGATGTGGTTGTAGTGTGCCTCAATTGGATTTTCAATCTCGTCCACCATTTGTCCCAATCCGGTACCTAAAACAATCCCTATTTCAGGTGTGTCGAAACCTTTATTTTGCAGATGGGCTACCGATTCATCAAGTTGTTCCTGTGTCATTTTTTATATGTTCAATAAAGGGTTCAAATGCATCTATTTCTCTAATATCTTCGTACAAATCAATATCATTTTTGACTGATAACAAAGTGAAGTTCTCATTTTCAATACTTGTTAAGGTATCACTTAAAACCGATGCGGTACCCCAAGCTTTGTTTTCAAAAAGTGTTGATCGTAATTTTTTCATTCCCAACAAATAGTAGCCACCATCTTTTGCCGGACCAACTACAAAATCATGCTGTTCTAAAGTTGAAAAGGCAGTTTCCAAATCTTCTTTTGACAAATCGTACATATCGCTGCCGATAACAATTATCTTCTTGTAACCTGCTTCAAAACCTTCCTGAAATGCATGGTGCATTCTTGCACCCAAGTCCGCTCCCTGTTGTAATTTTTTGGAAAAAACTGTGTTCGGCCATACATCCTCCTGCCAAATTTTCTCCGAATAATAAACCTGCTTGTTTACATCTAGTTCCGAAGTGATAGTGGCCGTATGTGCCAATAAAAATTTATACACCTCAAGAGCTGCTTCGTTCCCAATAGTGGCTGCCAAACGCGTTTTGCATTTACCCAATTCAGGATTTCGAGTAAAAATCAATAATAGACTATCGGAGGTTTTTTCCAAGTTTCCCAGTTTTAATCGATGCGTTTTTTGGTATTGGTCAAAGGTTCATGCCAAAGCTTTCAAAACAGATTCAAAGATACTGTTTTAAGCTGCAGTACTTTTTTATGGTTATCTTGTTTCCATATGCCATAGTCTATTAAAATGAAACACTTCGTAACCCTTGCATTACTTATCGCAATAGCCCTTGTTGGGTGTAGAACTGAGCAGTCTGATCAAAGCATAAAAGACGCGCCTGACATGACATCGTATAAAGAGCCATTTAGGCCCCAGTACCACTTTACTCCGGAAAGCGGTTGGATGAATGACCCGAATGGGTTAGTGTATCATGATGGGGTATATCATCTTTTTTATCAATTCTACCCCCATGCTACGGTTTGGGGTCCTATGCACTGGGGGCACGCTACCAGTACTGATATGATACATTGGGAGCATCGCCCCATTGCGCTATTTCCCGATCAAAGTGGGCTTATTTTTTCAGGAAGTGCCGTTGTTGATACCCATAATACCTCTGGTTTTGGAAAGGATGGAATTGCCCCCTTGGTGGCTGTCTTTACGTACCATAATATGGAAGGCGAGAAAACGGGTAGCAATGATTTTCAAACCCAAGGTATAGCTTATAGCCTAGACAATGGAATAAGTTGGACCAAATATGAAGGAAATCCGGTACTCCCCAACAACGGTATACGGGATTTGCGAGACCCGAAAGTTTTTTGGCATGAGGAGTCGAAGAGTTGGATTATGGCTTTGGTGGCAGGCGACCACGCAAAATTTTATCGCTCAATCAATTTAAAGCAATGGGATAACATTAGCGACTTTGGATTTGAACAAGGGGCTCATGGTGGTGTTTGGGAATGTCCCGATCTGTTCCCTTTGAAGGTCAAGGGGACCGATGAAGAAAAATGGGTGTTGATCATAAGTATTGGAGGTGGGGGTCCGAATGGGGGCAGCGGAACTCAATACTTTGTAGGTGATTTTGATGGCACAACCTTTACTTCCGACCAGCAAACATTTAAATGGCTCGATTGGGGTACAGATAATTATGCTGGGGTCACTTATAATCAGGTTCCCAATGGAGACCGAATTTTTATTGGTTGGATGAACAATTGGCAATATGCATTGGCTACTCCTGCCTCGACATGGAGGAGTGCCATGACCTTACCTCGTAAACTTACACTCGAGAAGCACGGTGATACCTACCTTTTGAATAATTATCCCCTTGAAGAAGTCAACTTACTTGCCAGTGCACCCCGAAGTGAACATATAGATTTGGAATCAGGTCAGGCTCAATCCTTGATATTGGAAGGGCTAAATCAAAAGAAAATTGCTTTCAAGGCTCCAAACGCTGATTTTAAAATTACTTTTTCAAATGAATTAGGAGAACAAGTTGGGCTAATTTATGACAAAGCATCCCAATTACTTATGCTTGATCGCACCCAATCAGGACACACGGATTTTAACTATGAGTTTGGCAATAAACTACACTATATGGTTGTAAATGAGGTAAAGGAAGAATTTCTGGTAGAGCTGTATTTGGATTGGTCTTCCTTAGAAACTTTTATCAATGGTGGTCAATATGCCATGACACAGTTATTATTTCCCTCACAACCGTTCAATCGTTTGACCTTCAAAAATCTTTCCCAAGAAAAAATCTTGTTCCATGCCATCGAGATTAGCACTATGAAATCAACTTGGTGAGCAAACCAATTAAAGGGTAACGAATCAATGATATTTAGAAAATTAGATGCTACCATTTCAAAACGAATGAAAAAAATGGGTGATCCCGCCCTCAGAATTTCATTTGCAATCATATTCTTTTGGTTCGGTATTTTAAAACCCCTGGGGATGTCGTCTGCCGAAGAATTGCTAAAGGCAACTGTGACCTGGTTGCCCATCGGCGCACCTGAAACATGGTTGGTTGTTATAGGATGGTGGGAGGTAACTATCGGACTCACCTTTCTTTTTAGGCGTACAACGCGAATTGCAATCGCCCTACTATTTCTTCAAATGGTGGGTACTTTTATGCCGCTGGTATTTTTACCTGAAATAACGTTTCAGAATGGGAATTACCTATTGCCATCTTTAGAAGGGCAATACATTATTAAAAATGTGATGATCATCTCTGCAGCCCTTGTTCTCGGGGGTACCTTTTATAAATCAAAAGATGAGGTGCACTAATTGAGAGGATTACCTTTCAGGCGTTTTTCTATTTTGCGCTTCTTTTCGGTAAGACGCTTCATTAAATCCATCAGGGAGGAGTCCTGAGTCTTTTTGTAGATTTCGTTAATAGATAATATTAGCTGTTTCGCCTCTCTTGAGGCGGCTACTCTATCACTGGTCGACATGTGGCTCAAAGTTCTGCTTTCAAACTCTAAGGCTGCTTCCATCAACTCTTTTGTCATTCTTTTTTGGTAAAATTATTTCAAATCCATGTTAAAAGAGCCATGATACGATAAAATGTTTTTATGCGAACATTGGCACTGCATATTTATGAAATATTTAAGATACAACGAAATGATTTTCCGAATTCGATTTTTGCTAATAAAATTTAGGGCTAATCAGTTTCCGAAGTAGCTGAGCAAACTGTTGATTAACAGTACAATTGAAGAAATAAGTACCATATACCAAAAAATATAGCCCATTTTAACCTGTATAGTGTTCATCGTTCTTAGGTTGTTTTGATAGTCTAAATTTAAGGGTATAACGATAGCATCGATTTCGGAATTTATAGATGGCATAAAAAAAAGTATGGATGGTAAACTATGACCTACCATACGATTTGCAGGTGGTAGAAGTGATAGGACAAATCCCCTGCTTTTTTCTTTTTTTGTTTGTAAATCCTAAATTTGAAACTATATTTGCAGCCCTTTAAACAAGGTACCTTAGCTCAGTTGGTAGAGCAACGGACTGAAAATCCGTGTGTCCCTGGTTCGATTCCTGGAGGTACCACAAGCCCCAACGCTGTGTTGGGGCTTTGTTTTTTTATATGAACCTAGTAATCGACATCGGAAACACCTTGGTGAAATTTGCAGTCTTCGACCGCAAACAGATGTTGATTGACCAAGTTTCAGAGGCTGGCCTGTTTCTTTCAAAAGTCAAGGAGTTATTTGAGCTTTATCCAAAAATTGACGCTGCAATAATTTCATCGGTCGGTGATATGAATCGCAAAGAGAGCGAAATTGTATCGCTTTTTTGCAAGGTTCATGTGCTCACCCACGAATCAAAATTGCCATTCAAAAATAGTTACGCCACCCTGGCCACCTTGGGGGTAGATCGAATGGCATTGGCAACAGCGGCATTTTACCATAACCCCAGAGGCAATACCTTGGTCATCGATGCAGGTACCTGCATCACCTATGATATGGTGAATGACTATGGTGAATATTTGGGTGGGGCGATATCTCCTGGAGTTTCAATGCGATACTGGGCGATGCATACCAAAACGGCAAAGCTGCCCTTGCTCAAACCTGGAGAAATTTTCGATTTTATCGGTAATTCGACCGAAATGGGCATGCACAGTGGTGTTATCAATGGGGTTGCCAATGAAGTAGATGGGGTAATCGACCAATATCGAGCGCGCTTTGAACATTTAACAGTTATTTTAACAGGCGGTGAAGCCCATTTTTTTGCCAAAAGCCTAAAAAACACCATATTTGCGAACTCAAAATTTCTCTTAGAAGGGCTTAATTACCTGCTGGAATACAACAAAAATTAGATGGTCAAGAGATATCTTTTCACCCTTTTTTGCTTTGTTTTTTTTATAAGTTATTCGCAAAATGGAACGGTTTCACCGTACTCCTTTTTTGGAATAGGAGATTTAAGAAACAGTGGTACGGTCGATAACCAAATGATGGGTGGTATTAGCATGTATGGTGATAGCATACATATTAATTTGCAAAACCCCGCCGCTTATTCCAAATTGGCATTAACGGCATATACGGCAGCAATTTCCCACACCGAAGTTCGCCTTGAAGATTTTAATGAGCTACAGAATTCATCAGTAACCAACTTAGATTATTTGGCCATCGGCTTTCCTTTGGGTAAAAAAGTGGGTATGGGTTTTGGATTGATGCCCTACACATCTTTAGGTTACCAATTGGTTGATGAACGCACAAATGCGGCGCAAGATACAATTACCAATGTATTTTCGGGAGAGGGCGGCATTAATAGGGCCTACCTATCCATAGGTTTTGAGCCCATAAAGAATGTAAGTCTCGGAGCAACAATAAACTACAATTTTGGAAATCTTGACAACCAGCGGTTGCAGACGGTTCAAGATGTTCAGTTGGGTACCATTGACCGAAGGCTTTCTAAAATTAATGGCTTCGATTTTAATTACGCGGTGACTTACACCCCAACGATTAAAGAAAAATATACGCTGTACACATTCGCAGGTTTTGATACCCAGGTGAATCTGACTTCTGAAAATTCACAGCGAATAGGTTCATTTTCTACAACTACCGGTCAAGACATAGAGGTGATTGATGTTGATCTTGACGCTCAAAATCTTCGCAGAACAGAACTTAAAATTCCTACTACTTTTAAGGGTGGTTTAGGTTTTGGTGAGAACAAAAAGTGGTTCGTTGGCGGTGAGTATAGTTTTCAGAAAATGAGTGAATTTGAAAACACCTTTTTAGGCATCGCAAACGCATCCTATCAAGATGCCAGTAGCTATGCCTTCGGAGCTTATTACATTCCGAATTACAATTCCATCACGAACTATTTGAGCCGAATTACTTACCGGGCAGGGGTACGTTACGATGTCACAGGATTGGTGGTTAACGAACAGGCCATTGATAATTTTGGCATAACTTTTGGACTTGGCTTACCGTTGGGCAATGCGTTCTCCAATTTAAACCTTGGTTTTGAGCTTGGTAGAAGAGGAACAACAGTGGCCAACTTGGTACGAGAAAGTTACCTAAAAATAAATGTGGGCTTATCATTAAATGATAAATGGTTCCTTAAAAGAAAAATAAATTAACAGGGTTCTTTTTCCTTTAATCGTAAATATCCTTCGATTAAGAGACTATTGGGAAAAAGATTCTTTAAAAATTTGTACATTAACCGCTTTAAAATTAGAACGATGAAGACGAAACTCTACTTAACAGTGATGACCATTTTAATGGTTTCGAGCATGGGTATGTCCCAAGCCCAAAATCCTGAGTGTATGACCAATCTGTCGATTTATGCAGAGCATGCCAAAGTAAAGAATTATGATGCCGCCTACGATCCCTGGAAAATGGTATTGACCAATTGCCCAGATATCAATAAGGCAAATTTTTCATATGGTGAGCGTATCCTGAAGCACAAGATCAAAAATTCATCAGGATCGGATAAGGATGGATACATCCAAGACCTGTTGACTTTATATGACAACAGTCTTAAATACTTCCCTACAAAATTTACCAAGGCAGGGGTTGCCATCGACAAGACCTTGTTGATGTATGACAATAAAATGGCATCTGACGACAAGTTGTATAGCATGTTGGACCAAGCCTTTAACGGCGATAAAAAGAACTTCAAGAATCCAAAAGCATTGTACCTTTATTTTTCGGCCCTTGTTGATTTGCACAATGCGGGCAAAAAAGACCTGCAGGAGGTTTTTGATACCTATGATGATGTTACCGAAAAAGTAGAAGAGGAAAATAAAAAGTTGACCAATGCTTTATCCAAGATATTGGCAAAAGAAGATGCGGGTACAGCATTGACTTCCAAGGAAAAAAGACTAAAGAAGGCGTACACTACAAACTCTGAATCTTACGGTAAGATTGCAGGAAGTATCGATTCGAAGTTGGGTGCACTGGCTGACTGCGGAAACTTGATACCCTTGTACCAAAAGAGCTTTGAAGCCAAGAAAAACGACGTGAAGTGGGTGAAAAGAGCAGTTGGTAGAATGTTTAGTAAAGAATGTACCGATGACCCTATGTTCCAAAAGCTTTTTGAGGCCCAGTTGGCCTTAGATCCTTCAGCTGACGCCTTTGTTTACGGTGGAAACATCAAATTGAAAAGCGGAGATAACAATGGGGCCATTGCAGATTTTGACAAGGCACTTGAATTGGAAACAGATTCCTACCGACGTTCAAACATTGCTTATAAAGTAGCCACGGTATTTAGAAGAAAGGGCAGCAAATCAAATGCGAGAAAGTATGCCTTGAAGGCACTTGATTACAATCCTTCAAATGGGAAGGCCTATTTATTGATTGCCAACTTATATGCAACAAGTGCCAACGTTTGTGGAAACAGCGCCTTTGAAAAAAGAGCGGTATATTGGAGAGCAGCTGATATGGCATCAAAAGCAGCACGGGTTGACCCTTCGTTGAGTTCTAGGGCGAACCAATCTGCGGCGAGTTATAGAGCCAAAGCACCTACCAAGGAAATGATCTTTAACTCAGGTAAAGCTGGTCAGAGTATTTCATTCTCTTCCTGTTGGGTTGGGGGCAGCGTAAAGGTGCCAAGCTTATAAGGTTGCGAACCCAGATAAGACATAACTGCATAAGAATTGCCACGGTTTTTACCGTGGCAATCCTTTTTGTGGCCTGTCAAGACAATTACAAAAGAGTAGGGGAAGAAGCAGTTGAACGGGTATTTCCCCAAGGTGTAGCAAAAAACTTTACCTTGACCTATACCGAGGCGCAACGGGAATTGTCCAATATTGATTCTGCCGATTCAAGAATCATTGCGATCCTAAAAAGCCCTTTAAATGAAAATTATGAAAATCTTTCATTTAGGCACCAGATTTTTCCTGAAGGTTTAGTGGTTGATTTCTATGATGAGGAAGGTCGTAAAAACACGATCAAGGCCGACTATGGTATGGTGTATTCCCAGACCAACCTGATCGATCTGCAAGGGAATGTTCTTATTGAGAGCCATGATGGGAAAAAGTTAGAGACCTCACAACTCTACTGGGACCGGAAGAACAAATGGATTTTTACCCAACATAAGTTCACCTATACCAACCCAGAAGATGGTACTGTTATGGATGGGGAGGGCATGGATTTCAATAGAGATTTCACCTTCTTTAAAGCACATAAAACCTATGGGATAATGACCATAAAAGAAGAATAAGATGATTAAAATACTGAAGTATACTGAATATTTATATTTGGCCGTAGCCATTGTTTCGATTTACAAGATAATCTCACTTTGGGCCGTTGAGCCCAAGGAAACTTATATTTTCATTTTTTTTGCTGTGGTCTCTATTGCGATGTTTTTGTTTCGAAGAAACTATCGCAAGCGCTTTGAAAAACGCAAAAAAGACAACCGGTCGTAATCTTGGATAGCTCGCTGTTAATCATAATTGTTTCTCTCTTATTTTCAGCCTTCTTCTCTGGAATGGAGATTGCCTACGTTTCGGCAAATAAAATTCATATCGAGATTGAAAAAAAGCAAGAAGGGTTATTGGCCAAGGTTTTGGGTTGGCTAACTGAAAAACCTTCAAAGTTCATCGCCACAATGCTCATCGGTAATAATGTGGCGTTGGTTATTTATGGACTTTATATGGGTGACCGTTTGATGAACTGGTTCAGCACGATGATGCCTACGGATTCGAATTTGGTAAACTCTCTGTTGACTGATTTTAATCTTTTGTCGCAAACTGTTATTTCGACACTGATCATTTTATTGACTGCCGAATTTTTACCCAAAGTGCTTTTTCAAATCTACTCCAATTCGCTATTGAAAATATTTGCCATCCCGGCCTATTTTTTCTATCTCCTTTTTTCGGCCATATCTTGGTTTGTTATCAAGGTATCCGATTTTATTTTGAAGACTTTTTTCAAGACCGAAGGCGATGAGGTACAGCTTTCGTTCACCAAACTAGAATTGGGAGATTACATTTCAGAACAAATGGAATCCATTGAGGAACGTGACGATCTAGATTCTGAAATACAAATTTTTCAGAATGCGTTGGAGTTTTCAGAAGTGAAAGCCAGGGAAGTGATGGTTCCCCGCACGGAAATAGCTGCCATTGAATTGCATGAAACTCCGAAAAACCTCGCAAAACTCTTTACGGAAACTGGGTATACCAAAATCCTGGTTTATAAGGAAAGCATTGATGATATTATTGGTTATGTGCATTCCTTTGAACTATTCAAAAAGCCAAAAACGGTAAAAAGCGTACTCCTGCCCGTAGAATTCGTGCCCGAGACCATGTATATACATGACATTCTAAACGTTCTAACCAAAAAAAGGAAAAGTATTGCCGTAGTCTTGGATGAGTATGGGGGTACCTCGGGTATCATGACCGTTGAGGATATCGTAGAGGAACTTTTTGGAGAGATTGAAGATGAGCATGATAACACCGATCTTATCGAAGAACAAATTGACGACGCCAATTTTATGTTCTCGGCACGACTCGAAGTAGACTATGTTAATGAGAACTACAGACTACAACTGCCCGAGGGTGATGAATTCGAAACCTTGGGAGGACTTATCATGAATGAGACTGGAGAAATACCGGAACATGGTACTGAAATACGCATTGGCAATTTTGGTTTTAAAATTTTAGAGGTCTCCAATACTAAAATCGACTTGGTAAGCCTTGAACTTCTCGATGCCGATTAAGTGCTTCTTACCCTATATTTTACCTTTCTTATTTGAAAAGAAAATGGTAATTTCGCCCACTCATTTTACACGATTAAATACACATAAATGGCAATTTTAGAGAATATTAGAAAGCGAACTACGGTTTTGATTTTAATAATCGGTATGGCCTTGTTCGCATTTGTAATATCAGGGATTTTCACTGGCAATGATTTCGGAGGAACAAAAGTTGGTTCTGCCGTGGCCGAAGTGAATGGAGATGACATTTCAATTGATGACTTTAGGCAACAAGTGGAAAATGCCTCACGCAGGTTTGGTCCGAATATGTCCTCAACACAATTGGTGAATACGGTTTACGAGCAAGAAATTCGAAAAGCCCTTTTGGAGCAGCAGTTCGATAAACTTGGGATTAATATAGAGAGCGACCAAATTGTGGATTATGTAAAAACTTCAGGGTATGCTCAAATTCCTGATTTTCAAGATGAAAATGGAATTTTCAACCCAGAAATTTTCAAGGCTGCCATCGCAGATTGGAAAGTAAATGACCCCTTGCGCTATGATGCTTGGTTACAGGATGAAGTTGCTATCATGCAAGCCGCCAAGGAACAGATGTACTTTAATTTGATCAAGGCCGGAATTGGGGCCACTTTGACTGAGGGCCAGTTTGATTACGAATTGGCCAATGAAAAATTGGATTTACAGTTTGTTAGGGTTCCTTTTAACTCGATTCCTGATAGTACCATACAAGTTTCGAAAGAAGAGATTGCAGCCTATGTAAAAGATCATCCGGAAGAATACAAACAAGATAAGGCGCGCGATGTACGCTTTGTGTTCTTTGAAGAAAAGCCTTCATTGGATGATGAAACTGCGGTAAAAGATGCCGTAACCCAATTACTTGATAACACTGTTGAGTACAATTCTGGAACCGATCAAAACGATACCATCGCCGGTTTCAGGTCAACTAATGACATGGCTGCCTTTTTGGATCGAAACTCAGATTCAAAGTATGACACCATTTATAAAGCTAAAAACGAACTTCCTGCAATTGTTGCAGATTCTTTGATGGCCCTTTCGGTCAACGAGGTCTACGGTCCGTATCGCGACGGAGATTTCTTTAAGATTTCAAGAATGATGGCCAAAAAGCCAAATGGCAATGTTAAGGCAAGTCATATCTTGTTTGCATATGAAGGTGCCACAAGGGCAAATCCTGAGATTACCAGAACAAAGGAGGAAGCTGAGGAAGAAGCCAAAAGAATATTGGTTGAAGCATTAAAGGATGGCGCTGATTTTACAGCCCTTGCCAGAGATAATTCAGACGGACCTTCCGCGCCACGTGGAGGTGATTTGGGTTATTTTCAAGAGGGAATTATGGCAGATGAATTCAACGATTTTTGCTTCAACAATCCTGTGGGTAAAATCGATTTGGTCGAAACCGAATTTGGTTTCCATATCATTAAAGTGGATGACAAGCAAGATATTGTAAGGGTGGCCACCTTGGCGAGGGAAATTGAACCTTCAGAGGAAACCATCAATACCTTATTTACCGATGCCACCAAGTTTGAAATGGAATCTACAGAGGCCGAGGCTGAGCAGTTTGCCGATATCGCAAGAGAAGGAGAGCTTACTGTTAGACCGGTTAATAAGATTAAAGAAATGGATGAAAACCTTCCCGGTCTCTCTTCGCAGCGAGGAATTGTACAATGGGCCTTTAATGAAGATACCGAAGTGGGTGCCATCAAAAGATTTGATTTGGCTGAAGGTTATGCGGTGGTACAACTGACAAAAAAATACAACGAAGGACCTATGTCTCCTGAAGATGCCTCAGCCGATGTGTTGCGCATCTTGCGAAGGGAAAAGAAGGCGGCACAAATTATCTCCGCAAATCAGGGAAAATCGTTGGACGATTTTGCCAGAGACAACAATGTGACTGTTTCCACTGCTTCAGCAATTACAAGGAAAGCCCCAACACTTCCAGGTGCAGGCCGCGAACCATTGGTAGTGGGTACGGCCTTTACGGTTGCCGAAGGTTCAGAATCTGGATTTATTGAAGGGCAATCAGGGGTTTATAAGGTCAAAGTGACGGGTAAGACTGAATCGGTCAAGTTGAACAACTATTCAACCTATGCGAAAGATTTGATCACCACCAATGCGAATCGAGTGAATGGCTCGGTGTACAATGCCTTGAAAGACGGTGCTGATATAGAAGATAAAAGGGCGACTTTTTATTAAGAATTCAAAATCATTTCTTGATACGGAATAACCGTAGTAAAACCCCTGGCTTTGAAATAGTCAGGGGTTTTTTCATTTCCCGTGACCAAAACAAAGTCACCTCCCCAGCCCCCTAGGCTTTTTATGGCCCCAAAATAGTCCTTGAATTTTTCTTTGATGGGTTCCATTTCAAGAACTTCAGAAAGCAAGCGTTCGTGAGCTACAATTAGTGATTCAAGTGCATCAACTCCCTCGGCAAGTAGCATTTTTTCCGTAATGCTGGTGATTTTGGCTACCAATGTAGTCTTGTCGAATTGTTTGTTGCGGTAATTGGCTATCGCCTTACGGCTATCCTGTTTTTTGTTTAAGTGTATAAAATACAGTTCCTCTTTATAAGGAGGATCAAAGACTGTGGGCGTTACCATGGGTTTCCCTGAATTCAATTGGTATAAAATCGGTGTGTCATGTTGTGCACAAGAGATGTCGTATCCGCTACCTCCAAAAGAATTCCAAAGCAACTCGTGGGCGTCTACCGAGGCCCACTGCGCTATATTGTTGATCAGCGTTGATGAACTCCCCAATCCCCAATCCGTCGGAAAACCCAACTTTGTCTCTATAGAATAACCTTGGGAATTACCCAAAAATGTTGGATTGAGTTTCTTGGCCCCGAGAAGTATCTGTTTTAGCTTTTCGGCTTTTTCTTTATCTGAGAATGCCCTTAATTTCAATGTGGGCAATTCATATGCTGCCTTGAACCAAGTCTCCCCTTTTTCATCAATACTTGCCCAGGACAGTGTTTCAGTCGGTAATTCAACAACATGTAAGGATTGTCCGAATCGGGTCGGTAACGCCAAGCCTTTGGCCCCGTCTAAAATGACATATTCTCCACTTAGCAAAAGCTTGCCGTTGCTGTAATACGTTTGTGCGTTCAACCTTTTTTAATGTTTTGAAGGGCTTCTTTAACAGCGGCATTGTTGACCGTTTTGTCTTTAAAATAGGTGATCAATTCCTTTTTTTCCAACTCACTGGCGCCCATTTGGTTCAAAAGATTCATTAAGTGCATCTTCATATGCCCTTTTTGTATACCTGTGGTAACCAGGGATCTCAGGGCAGCAAAATTTTGGGCCAGACCTGCTACGGCAACAATGCGCATTAATTGTTCGGCAGAAGGTTTTTGAAGAATTTCAAGAGCCAATTTTACCATGGGATGCAATGAAGTTAAACCCCCAACCGTGCCCAGGGCCAAGGGAAGCTCAATCCAAAAACGAAACTGGTCACCGCGAATCTCCGCATGGGTCAAACTCGAATAACTTCCATCCTTCGAGGCATAGGCATGTACCCCGGCTTCAACCGCTCTAAAATCGTTTCCGGTTGCCAAGACTAAGGCATCGACCCCATTCATAACCCCTTTATTGTGGGTCACTGCCCGGTGCGGATCGGATTTTGCAATGGCTATGGCGTTGATGAACTTTTTTGAAAACTCTTGCCCTGAAACACCGTCTATATTCAATTGTTCCATCGAACAACTCGCCTCGGCCCGAACCAAACAATTGGGCACATAATTGCTTAATATACTCATGGTGACCTCGATTTCAATTCCTTGGGCAGCTGCCTGCCGCTCTAGAGTCTTGGCAAATTCTTCAAGACAGGAATTAATAAAATTGGCACCCATGGCATCCAATGTTTCAAAAGTGCAGTGCAATTGGTAGTAATTTGCCAATTCGCCAGTTTTATCCCTTAATTCAATCGAGGAGATTCCTCCTCCCCTTTTACGCATACTTTGGGTGATATCGGAAACATTCTCAATTAATTCGTTTTTGATATCAAGGAAAAAGGACTGTAGTTTTTCTTTTTGTCCGGTATAAAAAAAGTGGACTTGTCCAACTTTTTCAGTTCCTACAATTGTGGTTTTAAACCCACCCCTATCCAACCAAAATTTGGCGGCTTTACCAGCAGCGGCTACAACCGAGCTTTCTTCAATGACCATGGGCAAAACATGCAAGTTGCCATCAATCAAAAAATTAGGCGCTACCGCAAATGGAAGGTAATAATTAGAAAGGGTGTTCTCAATAAACTCATCATGCACTTTTTGCACTTTGGAATCTGAATTCCAATAGCGTTCTAAGAGTATTTTGGCGTTTTTTGGGTCTTTTGTATAGTTCTGTGCGACCCAATCTATTTTGTCTTCTTTTGAGAATTTTGAGAATCCTACAACGGGTTGATGCATAGCAATGGTTCAGTGCCCAAATATAATGATAAAGGGAGTTGTGGTGTGATTCTTGTTAGCTACCTTACGTATTCGAAAAATTATTGGTAAACTTGAAAGTTTTTAATTAAAATTTTACCTCATGTTGAAACGGTTGCTTTCTGTGGTATTTGTACTCTGTTTGGTGGGTGCCAATGTTGCACAGGAAAAAAAGATCACCCTCGAAGAAATTTGGGGCGGTGAGTTTAGGGCTCAATATATGGACGTACTCCGATCCATGAAAGATGGGAAGCACTACACCATTTTAAATCGCACAAGAAACCCGAGAGGGGTGCAAATTGATAAATATGACTACACGACGCAGGAAAAGGTGGCAACCTTAGTGGCTTCTTCTGAAGAAGTTCCTATTTTCTCATCGTATGAGTTTAGTGATGATGAATCAAAAATTATACTGGCCACCCAAGTGGAGGCTATTTTTAGGCGTTCAAGGTTAGGGGTCTATTACATCTATGATGTAGCTTCAAAATCGATTACCCAAATCACTGCTGATAAGATTCAAGAACCTGAATTATCGCCTGATGGTTCAAAAGTGGCCTATGCCTTTGAAAATAATCTGTATTTGAAGGATCTGAAATCTGGAGAAACCAAACAGATGACCAGTGACGGTCTTTATGGAAGTATAATTAATGGTATTACAGATTGGGTGTATGAGGAAGAATTTGCCTTCGTGCAGGCCTTTGAATGGAACAGTGACGGCTCCAAAATCGCTTTTTTACGTTTTGATGAGACCAATGTACCACATTTTTCAATGGATGTTTATGGTACAGATTTATACCCTTATCCGTATGAGTTTAAATACCCAAAGGCAGGCGAAGAAAATGCCAAGGTGAGCTTGCATATGTTTGATGTGGAATCTGGGCAAACCTCGGCCATTGATTTGGGCGGGGCGTATTACATTCCTCGGATTAAATGGATGAACAATCCAAACTTCCTAAGTGTTCAAACCATCAACCGCCATCAGAACCATCTAACCCTTCATCAGGTGGATGCTGCAAAGAATACGGTTGCTGTCTTGCTAGAGGAAAAAGATGATGCCTATGTCGACATTCACGACAATCTAACTTTTTTAACGGATGACAGCTTCATTTGGACTAGTGAAAAGGATGGGTATAACCATTTATACCTTCACAATGAAGATGGGAGCCTTAAAAATCAAATTACTAAAGGATCTTGGGAGGTGACCAATTATTATGGCTATGACCAAGCTCATGATAGAATCTTTTACCAATCGGTTGAAAATGGTTCCATAAATCGGGATGTATACAGTGTTTCGAGTGCAGGAAAAAATAAAAAAAGACTTTCAACCAAAGAGGGGAACAATGGAGCTGCATTCAGTTCCGATTACTCGTATTTCATCAATACATTTTCGAATGCAACAACACCTCCAGAATTTACCCTTCACAAAGCTTCAAATGGAAAATTGCTAAAGGAAATTAAGGATAACCAGGCGCTAGCGGATAAGCTGAATGCTTATGAAATGGTACCCAAAGAGTTTTCAACCCTTCAGATCAATGGTAATGAGCTGAACATGTGGATGATCAAACCTAAAGACTTTGACCCAAGTAAAAAGTACCCTCTTTTATTGTACCAGTACAGTGGCCCGGGTTCTCAAAGCGTCGCCAACCGCTGGAACGGATCCAATGACTATTGGTACCAATTATTGGCTTCAGAAGGTTATATAGTGGCCTGTGTTGACGGACGCGGCACGGGACTCAAGGGGCGCGATTTCAAAAAAGTAACCTATTTGAACTTGGTCAAATACGAGACTGAAGATCAAATAGCCGCAGCGAAGAAGTTAAGTGCATTGCCTTATATTGATGCAAACAGAACCGGAATATGGGGATGGAGTTTCGGTGGGCATATGAGCACCAATTGCCTGCTCAAGGGAAATGACGTTTTTGAAATGGCCATAGCAGTGGCCCCAGTGACCAGCTGGCGCTTTTATGATACGATTTATACCGAGCGCTTTATGCGAACCCCCCAGGAGAACCCCGAAGGCTACGATAATGAGTCGCCCTTCAACTATCCTGAATTGTTGAAAGGAAAATATCTATTGGTTCATGGTTCTGGTGATGATAATGTACACGTGCAGAACACCATGCGTATGATCGAGGCTTTGGTGCAAGCGAACAAATCTTTCGATTGGGCCATTTACCCCGATAAGAACCACGGTATTTATGGCGGTAATACGCGATTGCATTTATATACCAAAATGACCAATTTTATTAAAGAAAATTTATAACCAAACCAACGTAACATGTCAGATTCAGTTCAACCAGCCAACCAGAAACAAATTCTAGGCCACCCGCAAGGATTATTCTATTTATTCTTTGCCGAATTATGGGAGCGATTCAGCTTTTATGGTATGCGGGCCTTGCTCACATTGTATATGGTCAATGTGATTTTTGAAGCCTTGGCTTCAAGAGATTATGCAGCAGCAGCAGTTTATGCTTCTTATGGTTCTTTAGTGTATGCCTCAACTGTTATTGGTGGCCGTATTTCTGATACCATTCTCGGTATGCGCAGCTCAATTTTTCTGGGCGGTATTTTAATGGCATTGGGACATTTTGTCTTGGCGATTGAAAACAATACAGCTTTCTTTTTGGCCTTGGCTTTTATCATAGTGGGGAATGGTTTTTTTAAGCCTAATATTTCAACTTTTGTCGGCACTTTATATAAAGATGGGGATCCAAGAAAAGATTCAGGGTTTACCATTTTTTATATGGGTATCAACATTGGAGGGTTTATATCTCCGCTACTTTGTGGCTGGTTGGGCGAAACCTATGGATGGCATTATGGGTTTGGTTTGGCGGGTATAGGCATGTTGACAGGCTTGGCTTTTTTCTGGAGTGGTATCAAGAAGAATGTCTTTGGAGATGGTGGAAGACCACCAAGCGTAGAAGTGTATGAAAAAAAGGTTATGGGTATCCCACAAAAACATCTCATACCAATCCTATCGTTTTTGGCAGCCCCTTTGATCGCTTATTTGTTGTACTCTTATAAATCACTTGGTGAGGAAGGTACCATGCTTGCCGATACCAACATTGTAAATCTCTTGTTTTACGTTATAGGTATTGCCGTATTGGTTTATATGGCCTACATCATGCTAAAGGCCTCCTTAGATGAGCGCAAAAAGTTGTTTATGGCCCTTTTGATTACCTTTTTTATGACCATCTTTTGGGGTTTTCATGAACTGCATGGTAGTGTCATCACCTTGTTCGCAGCCCGAAACGTGGATCTTTCATTGATCAATGCAAGCCAGACCAATGCCTTGAATTCAATGTTTATTGTCATTTTGTCCATTCCTATTTCTATAATGTGGACCTGGTTGGCAAAGAAAAAATTGAACCCCAGAACGCCTTATAAGTTTGGTATGGGGTTATTGCTTGCAGGATTGAGCTTTTATGTGGTTTCCTTAAGTGGGGCAAGTGCCGATGAAAACGGTATGGTGCCTTTCTCTTATTTATTGGCCTTATATTTTATTATCTCTGTGGGGGAATTGTTCATGTCGCCTGTAGGGCTATCAAAGATTACCGATTTATCACCCAAGCGCATTGTGGCCTTCATGATGGGTGTCTGGTTTCTATCTTCCGCTTTTGCCTTCCAAATAGTAGGATTTATTGGCAAACAACTTTCAGTTGAAAGCACAGATAAAAATGTAGGCGGTTTCGAAACCCTAAATATCTATCTCGATGGTTTCCGTTTGATTGCCATTTATGCACTTGTTGCAGGTGCCGTAGTGATTGTTTTTGGCCCCTTGATGAAACGTTTGATGGGCAACGTGCACTAATCTTTTAATTTAAAATAAAAGGCTCCCTTTTCACCTGTATAGTGAAAGGGGAGCTTCTTGTTGGCACAGGTCGCTTCCCACCTTTTAATGAAACTTAAAAAGTTGCTTCCATCAGCAATAATTTGGCTTGGCCTAAGCGAATCAATTACACGTTCCAAATTCACCTGAGGCGATTGGGTCAAAATAAGGTAATCAACATGCTTGGGAGAAAGGTAAATTCCCAAACTATCTACTATCAAAACGTATTTTCCATTAATAAAATAAGAGTTTTGGAGGGGGTTATCGGTGAGCTCTGTGATACGCTCACCTACTTGAATAGCATTTACTATACGCTTCGCCTGTGAAGCGTTATGGGCATATACATTGAGTTTTGTTCCAGTTTGATGAAGCAATACCGAGTTCTTTGTTTGATGTGCAAAGAGGAGCTGTTCTTTTTGTGCTTGCGAGTGTTGTTGGTAGGTACCCCATCCTGAGCATAATACAACCGCACCCAATAATAGGGCTATGTTTTTGAACTTGGGTTTGGTTAAGGAAAATACCAATCCGAAAATCATTAGATATGCCAAAACCAATTGTACGGTATCAAAAGGGATATTCTTAAATACAAATGCTTCTTGCTGAGCGACCCAACCAATTATTGAATTCATGGTTTTGATCAAAGCATTGTAAACAGTCACTAAAGCCTCAGGTACCATTCTAACTAGACCCAAGAATAGGACTAAAACACCCAGCGCTATAATGATACCCAAGAAAGGAACCACTATCAAATTCGAAATAAAAAAAAGCGCGGGAAACTGGTGAAAATAATAAAGGCTTATGGGCAATACCCCGACTTGGGCAGCGATGCTTACCGATAACAATTGCCAAAAGTATCTTCCTAACCAATTCGAGGGAGACCAAAATAGCTGCAGTTTAGGATAAATCCATACAATGGAAAAAACAGCAGCATAGCTCATTTGAAAACCGACCTCAAATAAAAAAAGAGGTTCAATCAACAAAATAAAGAACATGGACAGGGCAATGATGTTGAAGGTGTTCGTCGGCCGGTTGAGATAGAGCGCATAAGCGACAAAAGAGAACATGGTAACCGCTCGAACAACGGAAGGTGATAAACCAGCTATAAAAGCAAAAGTCCAGAGCAGTACCAAAATCAAAACAAGTTTCAAGGTTTTGCCTTTGGGCAATCGCTCTAAAGGGCGCAAGAAAAACTGCAATATTAAAAGCAAAATACCGACATGTAACCCCGATACGGCCAAAATATGTACCGCCCCTGCGTTCCGGTAATCATCCCAAGTTGATTCTGAAATGTCATTCCGTTGCCCTAAAAGCAAAGCTTGAACGACAGCAAACTCATCTTCCCCAAAATCAGTCTTCCCCAATTGGCCAATGATATGTTCCCTTAAACGGGATGCAATCCCTCTTAACGTACTGGGGTCTCGGAATAAAGAATGGATTTGATGCGGTGCAACCCTAATTTGATAATTGATTCCCTTTTTTTCAAGGTATGCCTGATAGTCAAATTGATGCGGGTTTAGCGGTTCCTCAATTTTAGTGGCTTTTGCACGAACCGCTACTATTTCATCCATTATCAATGTTGTACTGGAATCTTTATTTACGGACAACAAAAGACTACCAGAAGCCTGGTTACCTGCTATTGATTTTACCTTGGCAAAGTAGCGATTGGAATATGGGGTTGGTTTTAGTACTTCATGAACTTTTAGATGCCAAATTTCAGATGTTGTTATTCGTTGCTTTGAAAAATGCGACTGTATACTGTTGCCTTTTACCATAGTACAAACAAATGCCCCAAGGGCCACTGTTGTTAAAAAAGCAACCAATCCAAACCAAGGAAATGCATGCCTTTTTTGAAGATTGAACCCAATGAAAAGAATTGTAGCAAATCCAATTAGCGTTGCGGCCGAAACCATCCAGTTGAAGTCAAGCCAATACCCCAAAAGAATTCCAATGATCAGATAGAAAGTTAGTTTGACCGATATGAGATCAATGAATCGCATTACAAAATGCGGGTTGCCTTAACAAAGGATGCATTCCAGAAGCCATCTTTTAGCGAAGAAACAATGACTCCACGGGAAGACGTAGCATGAATAAATTTAATTTCATTGCCCTTTACGTCTACCACCAACCCCACATGGTTGATTCGCTTGCCACTTTTTCGGGTTTTAAAGAACAATAGATCCCCTTTACGCACCTCTTTGACCTTAATTTTTTTTCCTTCATTGGCCATAATATGGGAGACGCGGGGAAAATCAATATTATTTTCTTTCAGGGATACATGTACCAATCCTGAACAGTCCATGCCTTTTTTGGTGCTGCCGCCAAAACGGTAACGAACCCCTGCATAGGCCATGGCAGATGACACCACATCATCGGCCTTTTCATTTTCGATTTTTTTTCGTTTGACCTTTTTGGTGACCAAGGTATCACCGGTTTCCGAGACAACAGTAACTGTTCTTTTTTTACTGTAGGTGGTTCTCTTTTTTACGATACAACCCGTAAAGGAGATGGCCATTAGCAATATGAGATATCTGCGGTACATCCAAGAAATATTGTTTCTTGGGGAATAAATTTAACGATTTTCGATAATTAGTTGGGCAGCCCTGTCACTGGCACCTTGCCCACCCAACTTCTTTTCGAGCAAATTGTAATCGGTTATTATTTGATTCCGTTTTTCACCAATCAATATTTTTGACAGCTCATTTTTAAGATTCGCGGTGGTAAGTTCGTTCTGAATGAGTTCCTTCACTACTTCCTTGCCCATGATTAAATTGACCAAGGAGATATAATCGAGAGTTATGATCCTTTTTGCAATTTGGTAAGAAACCCAATTGCCTTTGTAGCAAACAACTTGGGGAACCTTAAAAAGGGCGGTTTCCAGGGTTGCAGTGCCGCTTGTTACCAGCGCTGAATGGGAATTTTTTAATAGGGCATAGGTCTGACCTGCAACATAACTTGCCGAGCTTGCTGTAATAAAAGGTCGGTAGAAATCATCATCAAGGCTTGGTGCACCGGCGATGACAAATTGATAATCTTGAAATTCATCTTGCACCGAAAGCATGATAGAGAGCATCTTTTGTACCTCTTGTTTTCTGCTTCCCGGTAGTAAAGCAATAATCGGTTTTTCTGGATGTAGGTCATTACGTTGACGGAAGGACGAATCTTCAGGGAGTTCGGTATTGGCAATGGCATCCAGTAGGGGGTGGCCCACAAAATTCACGTCAATTCCGTTTTCAGCATAAAATTGTTTTTCGAAGGGCAAAATGACATACATAGTATCAATATCCCTCTTTATTTTCTGTACCCTGCCTTTTCGGGAGGCCCAAACTTGTGGAGAAATGTAATAATTGGTCTTAAATCCTTGTTGTTTGGCCCATTTTGCAATGCGAAGGTTAAAACCCGAAAAATCAATAAAAATGATGATATCAGGTTGAAATGCTTGGATATCATTTTTGCAAAATTTGATGTTTTTGAAAATGGTCGAGATGTTTTTAACCACCTCAAGAAAACCCATGAAGGCCATTTCTTTATAGTGTTTTGCCAAATCAGCACCGGCATTATGCATCATATCACCGCCAAAACATCGAAATTGGGCCTGGCCATCTCTTTGTTGCAAGGCTTTGATAAGATTAGACCCATGAAGGTCACCAGAAGCTTCTCCAGCAATGAGGTAGTATTTCATACTAAAAAACCTTGTAGTAGAGTATAACCAGAGCGGTTAAAATAGTGGCTATCATGACCCCCCGGGCCCGATAATCACGTTTGATTCGTAAAAACCCAAAAAAAGCTACCAAGTTCAAAATAGCCCCAAGTGCCAAAAGACTGCCGACGTGCTCTTGAGCAACCGCAGCTTTATAGGTTTCGACAATCCCACGGTCGGAGAACAACAAAATATACAATAGTGTCCCTACGGTATTGGCGATGATGCCAACCACGAATCCTATTAAAATTTCCTTTTTAGTGTTCATTTAGCCTCCAGTTTTTAAAATGTGCCATTGCTTTGTAAGAGGTCAAATCGTATTGCGTGGGTACAATGGAAATATAGTTATTGGAAATTGCCCAGATATCAGTGTCTTCGCCCTCATCCAAAAGCTCGAATTCACCACTCAACCAAAAATATTCCCTGCCCGTTGGACTGGTACGCTTGTCAAATTGCTCTTTCCAGTTGGCATTGGCCTGTCTGCATACCTTGATACCCTTGGGTTCAACCCCATCGGTTTTGGGAATGTTCACATTAAGAACAGTGCCTTTAGGGATACCATTTTTTAGGGCCTCAAGTACAATTTTTTTGATGAGTTGGGATGCAGGCTCAAAATTTGCTCTCCAGGAATAATCACATAGCGAAAAACCAATGGCAGGTATTCCTTCAATTCCGGCTTCTATAGCAGCGCTCATGGTACCCGAATAAATCACATTAATAGAAGCGTTTGACCCATGATTGATGCCACTGAGACAGATATCCGGCTTGCGGTCTAACAATACCTGCAAAGCCAATTTGACACAGTCGGCAGGGGTTCCGCTACAGCTATACTCACTTGGTGCTCCTTTTTCCTTGTCGATGACCACTTTTTTCGAATACAGGGTACTGTCGATGGTAATGGCATGACCCATGCCTGATTGTGGGCTATCGGGAGCTACCACAATAACGTCACCAATTTCCTTTGCTATTGCAATTAGAGTCCTCAGTCCTGGAGCGGTGATTCCATCATCATTGGTAACCAGAATCAAAGGTTTTTTCATGGCACATACTTAATGGGGCAAAAATACGTTTTTCATAAGGATATGAGCTTTGCCCCGTTTAACAAAAAATTAAATGCCCAAGCCAATACTGGCATGGTTTTTTCAGTATATTAGGGTGTTCATTGGAAATGCAATGACGGGAGGCGCAATACGTGTTGGCTGAATCCATAGTAATTACGTCCCAAACTTAAAAACAAATACATGAAAAAGAAATTCACCTTGGCCTTTATGGTTCTTCTGGTTGCAGTTGCATCATGCAGCTTTACCAACACCTCTTTTGAGAACAACGATAAGGACAAGCTGCTGCTTGATTTGATCACCTATGTTTTGGAGAAAGGACATTACGAGCCCAAAAATATCAATGATACATTTTCATCAAATGTTTTTGATGATTTTATAGATATCATCGATCCTACAAAACGGTACTTTCTTGAAAGTGATATCAAAGAATTTGAACAATACAGATTCCAAATTGATGACCAAATAAAAAATACCGACATCACCTTTTTTAACTTGGTGTACCAACGTCTCATGAAAAGAATGGGTGAGGCCAAAGAGATTTATCAAGAACTCCTTGGGCAACCTTTCGATTATACCCTTGAGGAAAGTATTAGCATTGACTATAACGATGAGGCATTTGCCTCCAACAGTCGTGAGTTAAAAGAGCGCTGGAGAAAGCAATTAAAGTACAATACGCTTGGGGTTTATGACAATAAGATCTCTGATGGTTTACGCGTAGCCGGATATACCAAAACCGGTGCTGGCGAAAAACCTGCAGATATGGCCAGCGTAAATACAAGTATCAAAGGTTTTGAACTGAAATCAACTGACAAGCTGGGTGATTTGACCGTTGCAGAAATAGAAGTTGCTGCCCGGGAAACCACTAAAAACACCTTGGACGAATTTTTTGATTTTATTGATGACCTAGAGCGCAAAGATTGGTTCGTACAATACATCAATACCATTGTAGATGAATTCGACCCCCATACCTTTTATTTTGCCCCTGATGATAAGGATAAGTTCGATATCAGCATGAGCGGTAAATTTGAAGGGATTGGTGCAAGACTGCAAAAAAAGCCTGAGGGTGCGAAAATTGTTGAGATAATTTCTGGAGGTCCAGTGTGGCGTGCACAGTCTCTTGAGGTTGGTGATGAAATACTAAAAGTGGGACAAGATGGTGAAGAGGCGATAGATATTGTTGGTATGCGTCTTGACGATGCCATTAAGTTGATCAAAGGCCCCAAGGGTACCATAGTTGATTTGACCGTTCGCCGCGTTGATGGGTCTGTTGAACAGGTTTCGATTACAAGAGATGTGGTTGTGCTTGAAGAATCCTATGCGAAATCTGCGACCGTTACAAGGGAAGCAAAAAAATATGGCATTATCCATTTGCCGAAATTCTATGTCGATTTTGAGGATTACACCGAACGAAATGCAGCCTCAGATGTTGCCAAAGAGGTAGAGCGCTTAAAGTCTGAAGGTATTGAAGGATTGGTGCTTGACCTTAGGGATAATGGTGGCGGTTCTTTAAAGACTGTGGTTGAAATGGCTGGGCTATTTATCAAGGATGGTCCAATTGTACAGGTTAGATCATCAGGAAAAAGAAAGGAAGTTCATGAAGATAAGGATGAGCGCATCCAATGGGACGGTCCCTTGGTAGTTTTGGTCAATGAACTTTCAGCATCTGCTTCTGAAATTTTAGCTGCTGCAATGCAAGATTACAAAAGGGCGGTGGTTATTGGCAGTAAGCAAACGTTCGGAAAAGGAACGGTACAAAATGTTATTCCGCTTGACAACATTGTACGTAGCAATGAACATGGTGATTTGGGTGCTATTAAACTTACCACACAAAAATTTTATCGAATCAATGGCGGGTCAACGCAACTTGAAGGCGTTAAAAGTGATATTGTGGTTCCCGACAGATACAGTTACATTGATCTAGGGGAACGCGACCAAGAAAACCCATTGGAATGGGATAAGATATCTCCTGCAGATTACGAGGTTTGGAATGGCTACAACGATTTTGAAACTGCCATCAAAAACAGCAAAGCGCGCATGGCGAATAATCCCCAAATAAAACTTATTGAGGAAAACGCGCAATGGCTTAAAAGGCAGCAGGATCAAACCGAAGTATCGTTGAACTATGAGCAATTCAAAATCAGCGAAGAAAAATCGAAAAAACAATCTGATTATTTCAAATCACTGAGGGATTATGATTCAAAACTCACTTTTGAATCCTTGAAATATGAAAACGAATTGTTTGCGCAAGACAGCGTTTTAAGGGAGAAAAGAAACAGATGGCATAAAAATTTGGCCAAGGATATTTATGTTGAAGAGGCCATTAACGTACTTCAAGACCTTAAGTTGAACAACTTTAAGGGAAGCAACCCGAAATTGGCCAGTGTAAAAGGATAACTCCAAAAGTTAATATATTGAAGCCCAGCAAAAGCTGGGCTTTTTTATATCATGCAATATTGAAGAACAAGACTGTTTATACCATTCTAATTGCCATCTGTATTATCGGATTTTGGCTTTTTGAAAATTTTTATACGGGTAAAGACAACCCCTATGGCGCACAAGATGCCGAATCCCGCCTTATCAGAAATGATTTCCTGCCTGAATTGATTGAAGATCGGATGGTCAGGCATAAACACTATGTGTTGTCCTATAGCGAAACGCACGAACAGGCCGAATGGGTGGCGTATGCCTTAAAACAAGAACATTTAACCCATGATGATCGACGTCGACCTTATTTTATAGAAGACCCCTTGGTAACTTCAAGATCGGCTGATTGGCGCAATTACAAAGGTTCTGGATATGATAGGGGTCATTTATGTCCTGCTGGCGATCGAAGGTTTTCAGAATTTGCCTATAATGAAACATTTTATACGAGTAATATTGCTCCCCAGCGAAAAGATTTCAATGCAGGCGTTTGGAACCGATTGGAGCAACAAGTTCGTCAGTGGTGCAAAACCTACGGTACCATTTATGTTGTTACAGGAGGTATTTTGGAAGCCGATCTTCCAGGAATTGGATATGAAGATGTGACCGTTCCGGAACATTTTTTTAAGGTTGTTGTTAGGGAAGAAAATGATAAGGTCTTCGCTATGGCGTTTTTGCTTCCTCATAAGGAGTCTCAAGAGCCCTTGAAAAACTTTGTGGTTTCAATAGATTTTCTAGAATCGCAATCAGATTTGGATTTTTTCCACCAGATGGGTAAAGATGAACAAAACCATTTGGAAGCCTCAAGCCGATTGAAAGAATGGGAATTCTAAATACCCTCTTTCAACCTATTTGAATCCAATTTCAAGAACACAAACAATAATATGGTGAAGAACAATAATCCCGATCCGCCATAACTAAAAAACGGCAGTGGAATACCAATTGTGGGCAGAAGCCCAATCACCATTCCTATATTGATGACATAGTGTATAAACAATATTGAAATTACTCCATAGCCATACATTCTGCCAAAGTCATTTTTTTGTCTTTCTGCCAAAACCACCAATCGCAAAAAGAACAGGGTAAAAATGATAACAACTGTGGCAGTGCCAACAAAACCCCATTCTTCACCTACCGAGCTGAAAATATAGTCGGTGTGTTGGGCAGGTACAAAATCTCCCTTGGTCCTTGTACCTTCTAAAAAGCCCTTTCCAAAAAAGCCTCCTGATTCGATGGCCTTTTCAGATTGGTAGGTATTATAACCTATTGTTTTACTGATTTGTTCCAGTTTAGCCTCATCTTTTTCCAGTCTAAGCCATAACGAAAACCGGTCGCGATGTCTTTGCTCAAAAACATTTTCGAACACGAAATTAGCGGAGAGTGAAAATAGAATCGAAATTACAATACCTATAAAAACAGGTAGTAGGGGAATTTTCACCGTATTTTTTTTAAATGAAAATACCAGTACGGCCAATGCCACCAATCCTATGGTCACCCAGACGGTGCCAAACATCAAGGTGGTTACAAAAAGTGCAATCAAGATGAGTGGAATGATCAAATAGAAGAGTGGTAAGCCTTCGCGGAACAACACAAAAAAAAGTGAAAAATAGACTAGGGCGCTTCCAGGATCTGGTTGGGGAATCACCAATATTGCCGGAAGGACGATGATAAGAACGGCATAGATTTGATCCTTTCTTTTTCGGATATCGGTTTGAATATCACTAAGGTATTTTGCGACGGCCAAAGCAGTCGTCATTTTGGCCAATTCGGATGGCTGTAAATTGAAAAAACCCAGACCATACCAGGAAGTCGCTCCACCAATCTTCTTCCCAAAAAGGAATAGCCCGATCAACAATACGATTGAAACCAAGTAGAATATACTGGCAAAACGTTCAAAAAAACCGGTTTCAATAAACAGGATAAAGAATACCGCCAAAACACTTACCCCAATGAAGAAAAACTGTTTTCCGTAAAGCGTTGAAAAATCAAAAAGAGAGCCACCTGACTCACCTAAGGTTGTTGAATAAATATTGATCCATCCAATAAATACGAGCAATACGTAAAAGAAAATACTAAGCCAATCGATGCGCCTTATGAGGCTTTTACCACTCATACTCGTTTATCTTGAAGGGTTTGCCACTGAAAGGTTTGGCATACTCATGTTCGAGTGTTTTTTCGAGCATTTTCTTCTCCAGGTCCTTTCTGGTTACATTGCCTTTGATATATTTTTCAATCATTAGCGAAGCTATGTGACCTGCATAACGAGCTCCATAATAGCCATTTTCTATGTAGACGGCTATGGCAATTTTCGGATTTTCAACAGGGGCGAAAGCCACAAAAACGGAGTGATCCGTCAATTGAACACGTTCACCATCAATTCGGGTAAAATTTTCAACGGTACCCGTTTTTCCAGCAATTTGAATTTCGGGAATTCGAATCCATTTTGCCGTACCATATTTGTAAACATTGGTCATTCCTTCGATTACGGGCTCAAAATGTTCTTTGTCGATGGTGGTATAGCGTATCTCAGTAAACTTACTGTCAATGGTATTCGACCCACCTATTCTTTTAATAATATGTGGGGTAAAGAAATAACCCCTGTTTGCAATGGCAGCAGTCATGTTGGCCAATTGTAAAGGGGTGGCTGCAACCTCACCTTGCCCTATTGAGTTTGAAATGATAGTTGATGAGGCCCAACTACCATTGCCATACCATTTATCATAGAAAGCTTCGCCAGGGATTCTTCCGGGTCTACCTGTAGGAATATCGGTACCTAGATAATTGCCAAGCCCAAAGCTGCGCATATGATTTTCCCATACCCTGATTCCTTCATCCGTGGTCTGATATTTACCAAATATCTTTCTAAAGGTACCGGCAAAATAGGCATTGCAAGATCTGAATATTCCCGAATTCATATTTCGAACCCCACCGCCGCAGTGACAACCTCTTTTTTTGTTGCCGACGTAAAAGCCGTTGTAACAGGTGAATTTCGTTTTGGAATCTATGACCCCCTCTTGAAGCCCAACTAGGGCATTTAGGGCCTTAAAAGGTGACCCAGGAGAAGGTTCAGCTAATATTGAACGGTCCCACGTGGGTTTTGCAATAGAATCATAATGTAATTTGGTGTAATTGGCCGAACGTTTGCGTCCAACAAGAAGCGATGGGTCATAGGTAGGGCCTGATATCATCGATAAGATTTCCCCGGTACTGGGCTCCAAAGCCACGATACCTCCTCGCTTACCGTGCATGAGTTGCTCACCATATTCTTGAAGTGCCTTGTCAAGTGTCAATTGAACTTCCTTGCCTTGCTCTGGCAAGGTGTCAAGTTTACCTTCCTTATAGGCTCCGATATCACGATTAAAACGGTCTTTTTGAATGTGTTTGACGCCTTTTCGACCTCTTAAAATATCCTCATATTGTTTTTCTACTCCGGTACGACCCTTGAGTTCTCCCGCTACATAATACGGATTTGCCTGTAAATCCCTTTCATTTACCTCACTAATATAGCCAAGGACATTCGCAGCACTTGAGGTGTCGTAAAATCGTAGCGAACGTTTTTGGATATAAAATCCATCAAAATGACGCATTTTTTCTTGAAGTCGCGCATAATCTTCTTTTGAAAGTTGGGGTACCAAAACAGATGGAAGTCTTGGAGAGTAAATGCGCGCCTTTTTCATTTTTGAAACAAAGTCACTTTTTTCGATGCCCAGGAGGTTGCAAAACGAAAGTGTATCCAAGGGTTGTACCTCTCTTGGGATGACCATGACATCGTAAGCAGGTTGATTGCCTACCAACAATTCACCATTTCTATCATAAATGTAACCCCGTTCAGGGTAGTCATAGACCTTTTTGATGGCAGGATCTTCGAGTATTTGATTGGGTGAAAAACTAAATAATTGCAAATAGGAAAGCCTGCCCATGAAGGTCACTCCAATAATTATGATTATTGAGGATAAAAGCAGTTTTTTCATACCCTAATTTTTCTGAGATCTATGCGCTTTAATGTAATAACGCCAATGAATCCCAATTATTCACTCTGCGGTGCAAATAGTGAACTGAAAAGCAAGCACACAAAGAGTGTCAATATACTTGTCATCACTAGTTTCTTCAAAAGTAACAGTATATGGGAAAAACTTAAAATTTCTATCCCAAAGAAAATCAAATGATGGGCGACAATTAAGAATGACAGGAAAGTGATGCGTTGAACCCGGGTAGTATTTTTGAAGGAAAAGGTTTGAAATTCGTAATTGATTCCAAAACAAAATCGCATGATCAAAGGTCTCAAATAGGCAATGGTCAATGTTGCCAAGGCATGTATTGCCATCGAGTCAGAAAAGATGTCGATTACAAAGCCCAAAGAAAAGGCCACAATCATAAATACGGCCCTATTTTTTCGAATGGGATACCAATACAGGAATATGATATAGATCATCGGATTGATAAACCCTAAAAAGTTCATATGGTTGAAAATCAGAACTTGACCCAGAACCAGCAATACAAAGCGTACGATATTGATTGCTAACTGACTATTCATTGCCTTGTTTGGTTTTGTCTTGCAAATCCAGTATCTCGTCTTTGTTCAAGTTGTTGATGATATAGATGTTTTTAAGGTTGGCCATATCATTAAATAAGGCCACATCTATATTGTAAAAGCTCTTGGAGGTATTCAAGTCGTATTTTTTGATGGTCCCAATGGGTATGTCTTCAGGAAAAATACTTGACATTCCACCAGTGATGATGGTATCTCCTATAACCAAAGGCACCAATCTTGGTATGTCAACGAGTTGTACAACATCATATCGATTGCCATCCCATACCAATGATCCAAAATAATCGGTATTCTTAATTTTGGCATTGATATTGGAATTGGAATTTAAAATACTCTGAACCGTAGCAAAGTTTTTGGAGGTATTTTCCACAATTCCCAAAATGCCCTCCGAGGTGATTACCCCCATATCGGGTTGCACACCTTGTTCTTCTCCCAAATTGATGGTAATGTAGTTTCGAGTTGCAGCATAACTGTTTTTTATGATACGCCCCTTGATAACATTAAATTGAATTTGGGCGGTGTCAACTGGAATCGCTAATTCATCGGAACGATTGAAAAGCATTTTCCGCAACCTCGTATTTTCCTCAACCAATCGGTTATTTTCGGCCCGAAGCTGAAAATAGGAGGAAACACTATTGGACACATTATATAGTCTTCCCGAAACCCATTTTGAAGAATTGAACAATTTTGATTGGTGGTAGCTGCGCGATTGCACTGTAAGGGCCACTCCAATGATGGTCAAAAACAAAAAGAGAACTGAATTTCGATAACGAATAAAAAAGTTGATTATCTGTTGCATTCAGAATCTTTTTTCGAGTGAACGAAAAGCTGTAGTGAAAAAGCTACTTGATCAAAATGTTCTTATAGCGTTCTAAATTTTTGAGCGCAATACCGGTACCTCTTACTACGGCACGGAGAGGGTCTTCTGCAATATAAACAGGAAGGTCCGTTTTTTGGCTTAGTCTTCGATCCAGACCTCGAAGCATGGATCCTCCGCCAGCTAGATAAATACCTGTGTTATAGATATCCGCTGCTAATTCTGGGGGAGTCTGTGACAGTGTTTCCATGACAGCATCTTCTACCCTTAAAATACTTTTATCAAGTGCTTTGGCAATTTCACGATAGGAAATTGAAACCTGTTTTGGTTTTCCAGTCAGTAGGTCTCTTCCTTGAATTTGTTTATCCTCTGGAGGAGATTTTAAGTCCTCAATTGCTGAACCAATTTCGATTTTAATGGCCTCTGCGGTGCTTTCACCAACGTAAAGGTTGTGTTGGGTGCGCATGTAATAGATGATATCATTTGTGAACACATCACCCGCAATTTTTACAGATTTGTCGCACACAATACCGCCGAGGGCAATAACGGCTATTTCAGTGGTACCTCCACCGATATCAACAATCATATTTCCTTTGGGCTGCATGATGTCCAAACCAATACCTATAGCAGCTGCCATGGGCTCGTGGATCAAGTATACTTCCTTGCCATTTACCCGTTCAGCTGATTCGCGAACTGCTCGCATTTCCACCTCAGTGATTCCAGAAGGAATACAGATCACCATTCGAAGGGCGGGAGGGAACCATTTTTTCTTCAAAGCCGGGATGTTCTTGATGAACATGTTGATCATCTTTTCAGAGGCATCAAAATCAGCGATGACCCCATCTTTGAGGGGTCTAATGGTTTTTATGTTTTCATGGGTTTTCCCCTGCATCATATTTGCCTCTCGACCAACGGCGATAATCTTACCAGTGACGCGATCCCTGGCCACAATGGAAGGGCTATCGACAACCACTTTATCTAAATGTATGATGAGGGTGTTTGCAGTACCAAGGTCGATGGCAATCTCCTCGGTCATGAAATCAAAAAATCCCATAGGCTTAATTCAGGTTTACCGGCAAAAGTAGTAAAATTAATGCTTAAAATGACGGGTACCTGTCATGACCATCGAGACGCCATTTTCATTGCAAAAATCGATACTTAGTTGATCCTTAATTGATCCCCCTGGCTGAATTACACTTGATATCCCTGCCTTGGAAGCAATCTCAACGCAATCCGGAAATGGAAAAAATGCATCACTCGCCATTACTGCGCCCTGCAACCCGAACTTAAAATGGTTTGCCTTGTGGATGGCCTGGTTCAGGGCATCAACCCGCGAAGTCTGCCCCGTACCACTGGCGCAGAGTTGTTTGTTCTTGGCCAAAACAATAGTATTGCTTTTGGTGTGCTTACAAATTTTGGAGGCGAACAATAGGTCTTCCAATTCTTGTTGGGTGGGTTGTTTATCGGTTTTGAATTCAAGTCCTTCCTTAGTATCGGTCTTCGCATCTTTTTCTTGGAGTAGCGCACCGTTCAAGCACGTCCGGACTAACATTTGCGGAAGTGCTACAGGTTTCTGAACCAATAAAATTCGGTTTTTCTTTCCCTTCAAAATTTCTAGGGCCTTTACTGAATATGCAGGTGCAATTACCACTTCACAGAAAAGCTTATGAATCTCATCGGCTGTTTCTGCATCTATTTCAGTATTGGAAATTAGAATACCGCCAAATGCAGAAACGGGGTCTCCGGCCAGTGCATCAATATAGGCTTGCAATATTGAAGAACGCGTGGCAAGACCACATGCATTGTTGTGCTTTAATATGGCAAATGTAGGTTCGTCGTTCTTGAATTCTTCCATCAAATTAACGGCAGCATCAATATCCAACAGGTTGTTGTAGGAAAGCTCCTTGCCATGGAGTTTGTCAAACATGGCTTCTAGATCGCCAAAGAAAAATCCCTTTTGATGCGGATTCTCTCCATAACGCAATACCATACCTTGAGTCTCACTAATTTTTAATGCCGCCTGTTCATGATCCGCATTGAAATAATTAAAAATGGCCGCGTCATAGTGCGAAGAAATATTAAAGGCCTTGGTGGCGAACCACTTTCGCTCTTCAAGACTGGTTGCTCCCTTGCCTTCGGAAATAACCTCCAAAAATCTTTGGTAATCTTCCATTGACGATACACAAAGAACATCCTTGTAGTTCTTTGCAGCTGCCCGAATCAACGAAATGCCACCAATATCAATTTTTTCGATAATATCTTGATTGGAGGCTCCGCTGGCCACTGTTTTTTCGAACGGATACAAATCAACGATGACGATATCCACTTGGGGGATATCAAATTCTTCCATTTGTGCGACATCACCACTGTGATCCTGTCGGTTCAAAATACCCCCGAACACCTTGGGGTGTAATGTTTTTACCCTTCCACCCAATATGGATGGATAGTCCGTGACTTGTTCAACGGGAATAACATTAATACCCAATTCCCTAATGAATTTTTCAGTGCCTCCTGTAGAATAGAGGGTTACACCCAATTCGTCCAATTTTTTGACGATGGGTTCAAGGCCATCCTTGTGAAAAACGGAAATCAATGCCGAACCGGCTTTTTTTGTTGCCATGAAGTTTTAGATTCAAAAAGTAAAGCTTCAAAAATAGCCCAATCAGGGGTATGATAAACAAGAGATTATCAACAAAAAAGGGGAAGTTTTAAAGAATTTGGGCGACCTGTTGGTTCACCCATTCCAAAAACCTTTCATCCTGTTCGGAAAAAGGGTCGGGTGTTTCTGAATCAATATCTATTTGACCTATGTTTTCCCCATTTTTAAATAGCGGAACTACAATTTCAGACTTGACCGATATGCTACATGCAATGTAGTTGTCTTGTGCTGCTACATCAGGAACAACAAAATTTTGGTTGCTTTCGGCCACTTGTCCGCAAATGCCCTTTCCAAAGGGTATGACGGTATGGTCGGTGGGTTCCCCTACATAAGGGCCTAGTTTGAGTTCACGTTTGTCCCCATTTTTAAAATAAAACCCTACCCAATCATAGTAATCCACAGAGGATTGAAGCACTTCACAAATTGCTGTCATGGCAACCTCAGAATTGTGCTGATGCTCTTGGATGATTAATCCAACTTGCTTTTTTAAATCTTCAAACATTGTAATGGCCTTTTAGTTACAGTCGTATTTACCCTATCGAACTATCTTAAGGACGGCTAATTTAAGGAGACCAGATGATTCTCTGATATTAATTCTCCAGATTTGGAGTACCCTTCGATATTGATTCTAATTTGCACCTCACTTTCAACAGGCACCATGAGATGTAACAATCCGTCGGCGTGCGTTTCAGTGGTGGAAGTTTTCCAACCTAAAATGCCAAAATGCTTGAAACTGGTGGTATTGGTATCAAAATATTGGGGGCGCTTAAAGGGTTTTGGGGTATCAAAACCGTTCGTTACCACAATTTCCTTACTTGTCATCTGGTAGTCGGGTAAGGGTCTGTTCTTATATTTTTCGTTGGTAAAGACTACGATGATCATACCGCAAGCATTGGGCCTGTCCCAATAGAGCTCGTCAATATGTTCCATTCGAAGTTCTTCATAAGGGCTCAAATATTGATCATAAACCCCATCTAAAAGAATTGCAGGGAAAACCAGTCCACATCTTGAATTTCTTTTTGCTAATTGTATCGTCCCAGCCCTTCTGCCTTTAGCCCTTGGGCTTATTAAAATTGGATAAAAACCTTGTCTTCTAACAAAATCACGAATGGTTGTCATATCAGCAGTACTATCAATCTTGATACCCCGATAACCTGGAAAAAAACGTTCGTATTTTAATCTTTTAGCGGTGACTGTTACTTCGTCCAACTGTTGCGTATTTGCAGTGATTCCAATGAGTTCGGAACGCCTTTCCCCATGATCCTCAAGTTTATGGATGTCTTTGGTACGAAAACGATGCCGAAAGTTGGTAATGACCGGTTGAATGGTGTAGCTAAAATTGGCTTTATGGGGTTTGCCGTCTTCACCGATAAGCGAAAGACTCAATTTACTGCCCTTTGCCAGAACCAACTCCTCAAAACTAAATTTACCGTCAATCACATTGGTGTTTGACAAGAGCTCATTTTCTTTGGAATATAGAATGACACTCTTTGGGGTAACGTTTTCATTTACCTCAACAACGCCTTGTATCGCACCGGTATATGAATGCATTTCAGGTGACACCAGGTTTTTATTTAATATCGTTTTCCACCGATACTTGGGATTGGCCAAGATGCTTAGTTGATCCATGTCATTTAAGTCTCGAACGGCCTTAAATTCTTTGTTCCATAAGTTGCGCCATTGTGCACCAGGAAAATAAGCTTCCATATGTAGGGCGAAAAACGCGTTCTTTCTGAAACGCTCCGCTTTTGTTGCTCCTGGCAGAATCGAGATACTTACCTGCTGTTCTTTCGTTTCTGAAACGCCGTTATAGGACAGGGCGAGTTGAACCGAATCTGTTTGTTGTATGCTATTGGTGACCTCAAATTTTTTGTTTCTAAAATCAGTTTGGTGATAAACCAACCGTTCGGCATGAACTATTCCTTTGGTGTCAATAATACTTAACGTATTGAACCCATTGAACAATAAATCATTGTTGATTTTAAATTGTGTTTTGCCCTTACGGTCAGGAATACCAACCGGAGTACCGATGATATTGCCATCCTTATGGATGTACAAACTAAGATTGTTTTGTTTTTTATCAATTCTGGTGTCTGTGATCTTTACCAAAATTTCTTGTTGATTTGGGTTTCTGGCAATCCCAAAAGCAACACCGGTTTTCTTCACCACTGGCAACTGTTTCGAAAAGGTTTCCCCCTCATGGAATACTTGTAAGTGATAGGGTTTTCCAAATTTTGGAACTAGTGAAAAGGAACCCACGCCATCAGAGTTCATCTGTATTTTTGAAATCCGTTTTTGGTTTTGGTCCATCAAAAGCACCGAGTCGGGTTGTAATGCCTTTCCCCTGGGGTCAACAATTCGTGCCGTGCAGGTTCCAAATACTCCTGAAATTAAACTTCCGCCTTCAGATGCAATGGTCACTTTAGGTTCTTCCCCTTTTTTGCGATACTCATAATTGGTAAAATCACCATTTGACAAATTCGTTATGAGTATCGGATACTTTGAAGAGTCATCTTCCTCCAAACCTTGCATTGACCCGGTATAGGCCTGTAAGAAATACAATCCTGTGGTTAGGGTATTCGTTATGAAAAGATCACCGTTCCCCTGGCCATTTGTGTTCAGGATGGTTTTTTTGGCAATCACATTGCCTTCGCCATCAACCAGGTCTACAAGTACATACTCACTTTCCTCGCTCCGCTTATTTTTGGACTGATTGTATACATAGCTCTTAAACCAAATCGTTTCTCCGGTCAGGTATAGGGTCTTATTCAGATGCAAATGCACCGTCTTTCGATCTGTTTTAAAATAGTCTTGATACTGTTGAATGATTTTTGAAGCATCATCCTTGTTTTGTTGGGCTGTGAGGTGAAGTTGGGCAACCGAGACAATTAAAAAGAAAATTTTTTTCAAGGTTAGCATTTTTCTTGAAGTTAACTTTTTACATCCATCATTTTCAAAAACTACTGTTAAAGTGTTAAAAATTAAGGGGTTTCAAAGTATCTTTGTGTTAGTGAAAAGTGTTACGGCAAAAATATTAAGTCCCATATTGGCAATGCTGGTGCTGGTTTCTACGGTTTCTTGGACTGTAGACAAACACCTTTGTATGGGGCGTGTCATGGATGTGGCTATTTTTTCTAGTGCCAATGATTGTGGTATGGAAACCGCAATGCAAGCTTTAGGTGAAAAAGAAAATCTCTGCTGTGATGATGAGTCGTTCACCATGCAGGGTCAAGATGAATTAAAGTTGGGTTTCCATGATTTTGAACTTGACCAGCAAATTTTTCTTGCCACCTTCACTTTTACGTACCTGAATCGCTTTCAAGAAAAGGAGCCTAAAGTTCCTGATACGATATATCCACCCCCCTTACTGGTATACGATTATACCACTCTTTTTGAGGTTTATTTGATTTGATTGATGTTGTTTTCCTAAGACTATTTCTGACTTAGCAGAAATAAAAAACAAGGTCTATCAAATTAAAATTCAATGAAAACATATTTTTTAGTTGCCGCAATATCCATTTTGACAATACAACAATTAACAGCTCAAGGTCCTCCTATTACCGCTGATAAGCCTATTATGTTAGGCGGTGGAAGCTTTACGGTAAAAACCTTAGTGGAAAATAGATTCACCGAACGTGGTCGATTTTCATATATCCCCGTGATGTTGCACTATTTGCCTTCGGCCAATTCATTGGTTGCAGTGCATTTGCCATATATTAATTATGATACATTTTTGGAAGACGATGCCGGTTTGGCCGACATAAAAATCTTAGGCAAGTATCAATTCTTTAGAAAAGATGCCACAGGGAAAACCTTTCGGGTAGTTGCAAAAACTGTTCAAACTCTGCCAACGGGCAAAGAAATTGATGCAGTTGATATCAGCACGGGTAAGTACGCCGGTTACTATGGAATTGTTACGGGGTACGAAACCTTGAAATATGGCATTTCAACAGAGGTGGGCTATAATTGGATGCCAGACGGAACCTTGGACGAGCTCCGGATGAAAGCAGGATTTGGCCTACCATTGCTAAAACCGCAATACCCAAATAAACAATTGAACCTGTATTTTGAATATACCAATTCATGGATAACGGAACGCGATTGGTATCAATTGCTCTATGCCCAAGGAATTCAATACGCGCGAAAGAACATTACATTCGATTTTGCTGTTCAACTACCTCTGGTCAATGATGTTGATCAAGGAAGAAAATTTAGATATAGCCTGTTTATGGGCACACGATATACGTTTTAAAAATAAAATCATGAAAAAAATAGTTCTAACACTGATTATAGGTCTACTGACCACAATGGGCGTAACGGCCCAAAAGTCTATGGATAAATTTATGGTACAGGTGGATGGCCTTGGTTGCCCATTCTGTGCCTATGGCCTTGAAAAGAAGTTCAAAGAGTTCAAAGGAATCAAAGATGTTAAGATTGATATCGAAACAGGGGATTTTAGCTTTAACTATCCTGCTGAAAAAGAGCTGACCATGGATGCGGTTTTAGCACAAGTAGAAAAGGCCGGATACACGCCCATTACTTCAAAAATTGAACGTGCTAATGGTACCGTGGAGGATTCCGAAGATCAAAAAATTGTACTGAACGATAAAGATCTAATTTCCAAAGAGGTTTTTGTGGCAGGAAATTGCGAACAATGCAGAGCTCGTATTGAAAAGGCTGCCAAAAGAGTTAAAGGAGTTGGAACTGCTAGTTGGAATGTGGACTCAAAAATTCTTTTGGTGAACTACGATCCCAACCATACTTCGATGGAAAACATTCAAAAATCTATAGCCAATGCAGGTCATGATACACAGGCCCATCAGGCTAAAGATCAGGTTTATAGTAAACTTCCTAAATGTTGTCATTATGAGAGAGTGGATCAATAAAGCCGTTATTGGATCGCTACTATTGGGTTTGATAGTAGCCTCGTGCGCCAGAAGCGAAAAACCCAAAGAGTGGGTCTACCAAAAGAATATTTTATTGGATGGGGTAAATCCTATAGGCATAGCCAACAATGATAATGAACTATGGCTTTCTGACGGCGACCATAATCGCTTGGTCAGTATTGATGGTGATGGCGCCATTTTGAAAGCCATAGACTCGTTGGATAGACCTATGCATATTGCAGTTTCAGAAGGAACCCTTTTTATTCCCCAGTATGGAAATGATAAAATAGAAACCTATGATGCAAAAGGACGATTTGAATTAAGCGTTAAAGATTCATTGGATGCCCCTGCTGCGGTGGCCGTTTATGGGATGGAGAAAGCCATAGCTGATTTTTACAATAACCGGATATTATACCACGATGGTCAAAACTGGATTTCATTTGGCCATGAAGGAAGCCATGAAGGGGAGTTTTATTACCCTACTGACGTGCAAATAACCGATTCCTTAATATGGGTGGCCGATGCCTATAACAATAGGGTGCAAGCTTTTGACAAGCAGGGAAATTTTGTAAAAATGATGGGTCAGGATCAAAAGATGAACGCCGCTACGGGAATCTTTATTTCCGATACGGAAGTATTTGTTACTGATTTTGAGAATGATCGTATATTGATATTCGACCACCTTGGAAGTCTTAAACAGGAGCTGACCCGAAGTATCGCCAAGGCAACAGATTTGCTCATAAAAGACGATCTACTGCATATTATCAATTATAGGACAGGAGAATTGGTGATTTATGAACAACAAGAAATAGCCTTGAAATGAAACGGACCTTTTCCATAATGGGAATGACCTGTCAGGGTTGTGTTGCTTCCGTAAAAGAAAGATTGTTGGGAGTTCAGGGAGTGCATCAGGTTGAGGTTGATTTAGACGCAGCCGAAGCTGAAATTTCGATGGAAAAACAGGTGTCGATTTCACAATTGAAATCGGCACTTCCTCAAAAGTACCAGATCGAAGCAACACAAAATATTACTGAGGTTGCTCCAGTGCCAACAGCTAAGTCAAAGCTCCAGCAGCTTAGGCCCTTATTTTTGATATTCTTCTATCTCTTTGGTGCGGCATTTTTATTGAATTATGCAGATTGGAATAGCAGTGAAGCCATGCTCGACTTTATGGGACTTTTTTATATCGTGTTCAGTTTTTTTAAACTGCTTGATTTAAAAGGTTTTCCGGATAGTTTTAGAATTTATGATCCTTTGGCAAAGGCAATTCCAGTATACGCTTGGATATACCCATTTTTAGAACTCGCCCTGGGACTTTCATTTTTGATGCGATTTCAGGTTGGAATAGCCTTGATTGCCACCCTCGTAATTTTAGGGATCACCACATTGGGGGTCACCAAAACACTTTTGGATAAAAAAAGTATCCGTTGCGCATGTTTGGGAACGGCCTTGAACTTGCCCATGACCGAAGCCACATTCATTGAAAATACAATAATGTTGGTGATGGCTAGTGTTATGTTATTTTCCACTTAAAAAGGGATACCCTCTGGTTTTTTTCTTAAGTTTAACGGATGCACTTAAAACATCATTAAACTAATCTGAATATGAAAATGAATTTCAAGTTAAGGGCGGTGGCAACCCTCTTTTTTGTCTGCTTCTTTATAGCGAATGGGCAATTCAAAAAAATAGCTACGGTCGAAGGTATTACTGAATACCAAATGGAAAATGGACTTAAAGTACTGTTGTTTCCCGATAACTCATCCCAAACCATCACGGTGAACATCACCTATTTGGTAGGATCACGACACGAGGGATATGGCGAAAAGGGTATGGCACATTTGCTTGAGCATATGGTGTTTAAAGGAACTCCAAACCACCCAGATATTCCAAAGGAACTGTCCTCCCATGGTGCACGACCCAACGGAACTACCTGGTACGACCGTACGAACTATTTTGAAACCTTTAATGCAACCGATGAAAATTTAGATTGGGCACTGGATCTAGAGGCTGACCGCATGGTAAATTCATACATCGCGAAGAAAGATTTGGATTCTGAATTTTCTGTAGTTCGAAACGAGTTTGAGAGTGGAGAAAACAACCCAACCGGGGTTTTGCTTCAAAAGGTTATTAACGCAGCATTTCTATGGCACAACTATGGCAATTCAACCATTGGCAACCGGTCCGATATCGAAAGGGTTCCCATCGAGAATTTGAAAGCTTTCTATAAAAAGTTTTATCGCCCAGACAATGCCGTTTTAATGGTAACCGGAAAATTCGAGGAAGAAAAAACATTGGCCTTAATTGCAAAAAAGTTTGGAGGCCTTACAAAGCCTTCAGAACCGGTTCGGAGTTCCTATACCGAAGAACCTCCTCAAGACGGTGAGCGCACGGTCACTTTGAGCCGGGTTGGTGATTTGCAATTGGTATCCTCCCTTTATCATACCCCAGCTGGTGCCGATGAAGATTATGCCGCGATGGCCATTGTTGAAAATGTATTGACTGATACACCTTCAGGAAGGTTATATAAGGAATTGATCGATACGCAAAAGGCCTCTTCGTTATGGTCGTTTTCACCATTTACCAAAGAACCAGGTTTTTTATACATCAATGTTGATGTTCCTTCTGATAAGAGTGCTCCCGAAGTGGAATCGATTCTGAAGTCTACTTTAGACAATTTGGAACCCATTACCCAGGAAGAATTGGATAGGGCCAAGTCAAATCTTTTAAAACAAATCGATGAAATCAACCGTGATTCCAACTTTTTGGGCACCTACATGAGTGAGTTTATCGGTGCGGGAGATTGGCGATTGGCATTTATTCACCGAGATCGTATTGAAGGTATGACCCTAGAACAGGTGAATGCTGCAATGAATAAATATGTAATTCCAACCAATAGAACAGTTGGTCGTTTTACCCCGACAAAAGACCCTGTTCGCGTCTCCATTTCACACCCTGAAAATGTTGATAGTTTGGTAGCTGATTATAAGGGCAAAGAAGATAAAGGAACAGGGGAGGCTTTTGATGTCGCCTATGACAATATTCAAAACAGACTTGAAGTAGGTAAGCTTTTAGATCAGGTTGAATATGGTTTCATAGAAAAAGAAAACCGTGGCAAAACCGTAATTCTAAGCTTTAATTTTAGAAACGGAGATGTCAATAGTTTAAGAAACAAAGGGGTTGTTCCTTCCTTGGCGGCTGCCATGTTGGACAAAGGCGCCAATGACATGTCAAGACAGCAGATCGAGGACGAATTGAGTCGCTTGAAATCGTCACTTCGTTTTTTCTCCAGAAATGGAAATGTATATTGCTCTGTTGATTCGACTGAGGAGTATTTGATGGAAACACTTGCCTTAATGGCCAAGCTTCTCAAAAATCCTTCATTTGATGAGGAAGAACTTAAAAAGCTAAAAACGCAGCGTTTGGCAAGTATTGAGCAAAATAAAACAGAACCTGGTTATTTGGCTTCAAGAAGAGTTTCAGCCATTAATAATAAACATGAGAAGGGACATCCCTTGTATGCCATGACCACCGAAGAGGAAGTTGCAGCAATTCAAGCTGTAACCAGGCAAGATTTGATTGATTTTTATGAGACATTTTACGGACTCGGAAGAAGTACGTTGGTCGTAATTGGAAACTTTGAATCCCAAAAAATTAAAGACTTTGTCAACACTGAATTTAATGGGTTTAAAAGCAAGGTAGCATATGCCGAGATTAAAAATCCATTTGCCAAAAACCGTGGTATCAATGAAAATATCATCACCCCTGATAAAAAGAATGCTGTTACCTATGGCATTTTAGGTGTAGAAATAAGTGAATATGATGAGGATTACGCTGCTATGGTTGTTGCCGGTGAAGTGCTAGGTGGTGGATTTTTAAGTTCAAGGTTCGCGGAACGTCTAAGACAAAAGGACGGGGTTAGTTATGGTGTTGGGTCAAATTTCAATGCCGATGGGGATAAAGGCGACAGAAACTCATCCATCTTTCTCTATGCCATCTACAATCCTGATAATCTTGACAAGGTTCAATTGGGTCTAAAAGAAGAATTGGAACGTTTTATAGCCGATGGAATTACCGAAGAAGAGCTGACCAATGCTGTAAATGGTTGGATCCAAGGGAGAAATGTTTCAAGGGCCAAAGACAATGAGCTATCTTCTTTGGTGAATAACAACATTTATTACAGTCGAGATATCGAATTCCAAAAGGGAATTGAGAGCAAAATGAAAGCTCTGACGGTTCAAGACGTAAACAATGCCATTGTGAAGTATGTCAAACCACTATCGGAATGGACCGTAGTGAATGCCGGCGATTTTAAAGAGTAAGAAGGCATTGACTTAGCTAAATAAAAAAGCCCCGAATGTTCGGGGCTTTTTTTTTATTCACTACAAGCCAAGGCTTGTTTATTGATCTCAGACTACATCATTCCTGGCATTCCACCTCCACCCATTGGGGGAGCGGCAGGAGTGTCTTCTTTGATATCGGTCAATGCACATTCGGTAGTCAAGATCATACCTGAAACTGATGCTGCATTTTCCAAGGCAACCCGAGTCACTTTTTTAGGGTCAATGATACCCGCTTTCATCATCTCAACGTATTTATCTGATTTGGCATCATAACCATAATCGCCCTTGCCTTCCATCACTTTGGCGACAACCACAGAACCTTCACCCCCTGCATTTTCTACAATGGTGCGTAAAGGAGCTTCGATAGCACGTGCTACAATTTGCAAACCCGTAGCTTCATCATCATTCTCGATTTCAACTTTTGATAAAACTGACTTGGCTCGTACCAAAGCAACACCACCTCCAGCAACAATTCCTTCCTCAACAGCAGCTCTTGTTGCATGTAGTGCATCATCAACACGGTCTTTCTTCTCTTTCATTTCAACTTCAGAAGCCGCACCAACATAAAGCACAGCAACACCTCCAGCAAGTTTAGCCAAACGTTCTTGAAGCTTTTCCTTGTCATAATCAGAAGTTGTGGTCTCAATCTGAGATTTGATCTGGTTTACACGTGCCTTGATATTTTTGGCCGCACCTGAACCATTTACAATTGTTGTATTGTCTTTGTCGATGGTCACTCGCTCTGTAGTGCCCAACATCTCCAAAGAGGCATTTTCCAAAGTAAATCCTCGTTCTTCTGAGATTACGGTACCGTTGGTCAAAATAGCAATGTCTTCCAACATCGCTTTTCTTCGATCACCAAAACCTGGAGCTTTAACCGCAGCAATTTTTAGTGACCCGCGTAATTTGTTTACCACCAAGGTTGCCAATGCTTCCCCATCTACATCTTCGGCGATGATCAAAAGGGGTTTTCCAGATTGTGCAACAGGTTCCAAAACAGGAAGTAAATCTTTCATGGAAGAAATCTTCTTGTCGAAAAGAAGTATATATGGGTTTTCCAAATCAGCAACCATCTTTTCAGAATCGGTCACAAAGTAAGGAGACAAATAACCACGATCAAATTGCATACCCTCAACAACATCAACATAGGTATCCGTACCTTTTGCTTCTTCAACAGTAATGACACCTTCCTTGCCCACCTTATCAAAAGCTTGCGCAATTAAGTCACCAATGGTATCGTCATTGTTTGCAGAAATTGCTGCAACCTGTTTTATCTTATCTGATGAATCACCAACTTTTTTGGATTGTTTCGCTAGGTTGTTCACAATCGCATCAACCGCTTTGTCAATACCACGTTTCAAGTCCATTGGATTTGCACCAGCTGCTACATTCTTTAATCCTTCTTTAACGATGGCCTGGGCAAGAACAGTCGCTGTAGTTGTTCCGTCACCTGCCAGATCGTTGGTTTTTGAAGCAACTTCTTTCACCATTTGCGCACCCATATCTTCAAGGGCGTCAGCCAGTTCGATTTCTTTGGCTACGGTTACCCCATCTTTGGTAACCTGAGGTGCACCGAAAGATTTGCTAATAATTACATTTCTACCTTTTGGACCCAAGGTTACCTTCACTGCATTGGCAAGGGCGTCAACACCTTTTTTCAGTCCATCACGGGCTTCTATATCAAATTGAATATCTTTTGCCATTTTCTATAAATGATTTTATTATACAATTGCTAAAATGTCGCTTTCACGCATCATTAAATAATCAACACCCTCAAGTTTAAGTTCGGTGCCTGAATACTTTCCATAAAGAACGGTCTCACCTACTTTCACCGTCATTTTCTCATCTTTGGTTCCTGGGCCAACAGCCACTACTTTGCCCTTTTGGGGTTTTTCCTTGGCCGTATCAGGAATAATAATGCCCGAAGCAGTTTTGGTCTCTGCGGCCAAAGGCTCTATGAGCACCCTGTCTGCTAATGGTTTGATGTTAACTTTAGCCATATTTTAAATTTTTAGATAATTAGTTTTTAATAATGCTGCAATCTCTTGGACAGAAATTATGCCATCCGCCGAAACCTGACAGGATTTTAAACAAAAATGCCAGCTTGTCACTTAAAGCTGGCATTTTATATTAAGTATGTCATTTTTTTACTGAATCGTATCCACTGGGTTTGATCCGCCATTATCGGCAGGAACCTCCTCTGGAACAGTTTCAGGAACGGTGGTTTCTATATCGTCACCTTGTAAAATTTTTGAATCGGTTTGACCGTAATTGCCCTTAAGGGTTACGTTGGACAACAATATAAGAACGATCAATAGGGTAGCCAGTGTCCAAGTGCTTCGATCCAAAAAGTCACCAGTCTTTTTCACACCACCCACAACTTGGCTTCCACCACCTCCAAATGAAGATGAAAGTCCTCCTCCTTTTGGATTTTGGACCATAATGACCAAAACCAATAAAAGGCAAACTACAATTATCAAAATCAAAAATATCGTAAACGTGCTCATTGCATTAATCTTTTTCTTGCTGCAGCTTCTTCACCGCCCGAATTTGGTCTGCAAAGAAACCACTTTTTTCCGGATATTTCAAACTAAGAATCTTGAAGGCCTGTATGGCTTTTTTGTATTTTTTTTGCTCCAGATATACCTTGGCCAAAGTCTCGGTCATCAACTCATTTTTGTCAATTTTTGTGGAGTCTTTAATGTTGATAGATGACTTGAGATTTTCGGTAGGAACAATTTTTGGATTGGTCTCAATAAATTTATCCAAAAGGTCAAATTTTCGTTGACGCTCTTCCGATTTCTCTATTCGAAGAATAGGACTCTTTGAAGTCAGCTGTAACCATTCCGTAAACGAGTGTTTTTCATCTTTGGTAAAGTTGATTGGGCTGCCCAAATCCAATATTTCTTTGGCCCCATCTTCCTTCACCTTGACTTCTTCTTCCTTGTTCTTGAACAGTTTGGGATTCAGAATTTGTTCTGCATCCTCAATATTTTGTGGTAGGGGACTTTCCTCTGATTCGCCCAGCATAACCTCGGCATCTGGGTTTGGGACTACCTCTTCTGAAATAATGGTGGTTTCTTTCAAATCGGGGACACGCCCTGACAGGGTATCCGCAATACGGTTTTGGTCAAACGTTGCAGATGTAATGTAGTCGAACAAAACTTCCCGATCGGTGGTATGGGCGGCAGTTATCTTTAAGGCATTGTTGTATTTATGGCTGCTCAGATTTTTAAGTCCTTTTAAATACAGTGCCCTAGCCGCTTGAAAATAAGGGTATTCATCAATGATGTCTTCCAACTCACGGGTTTGCTTCGGCGATAGAATGGTATCCGATTTTTGTAAAATATGTAGAAAGTCGGGTACGTTCATTTGTATTACCAATCTGCCAGTGAGGCATTAAAAATATCTTGGGTGATTCGTTCAAAAAGTACTTGGTGCGCTTCGCTCTTTACCGACTCGAGCAATGACGTGGCAGGAAAATCATAGAAAAAAGAAAAGCGTCGCTCAAAGTCAACATCCTCTTTGGTATTGTTGTAAAATCGCACTGTCACGCCCATGGTCAAACGGTTTTGTGCCGCTGTTTGGTTTGATGTCGCAGTCATTGGTGAAACGCGATATTCTACAATTTCCCCTTCATATAACAAGTCGCCACTTGTATTGGTTAAATTCAAGCTGGTCAAATTGATTATAAGATCCTGCAAGGCAAGCGTAAAATCTCTATCAAGGCCAGGTTCGATGGTAGACCCTGGGCTTTGATCGGCATAATTTTGAAAAAAATTGACTTGAAATGTCTGAGCCGTGCCAGTACTCGCCCCTGAAAAATTGTAAACGCCACAGCTATGGCAAAATCCCAAAAAACAAATTCCAAAAACCCAAAATGCCCTTTTCATCTTTCTAAAATCATAAATCGTACTGCTTAATTTTTCTGTAAAGGGTTCTTTCTGAAATACCCAATTCTGCTGCCGCTGCCTTTCGTTTTCCACGATTACGCTCTAAGGATTTTTTAATTAGCTCTATTTCCTTTTCTTGTAAAGATAGGGTTTCTTCTTCCTGAATTTCCTCAGCAAAGTGATAACGGTCTTCTTGGATGTGGGTTTGTGGGACGGCCTCAATACTTTCTTCCGAGGTGTTGGGTAATTGCAATACCTCCAAATCGTTTTCTTGTGTGGCTACAGGCTCATTATTTTGGCCATAAATCTTTCGTATCAGGGTTTCGTTCTCTTCCTGTACTTTTTCATTGTCATTTCCCTTTAATAGCTCAAGGGTAAGTTTTTTGAGATCGTTCAAATCGCCCTTCATATCAAAAAGAACTTTGTACAAGATTTCACGTTCTGTACTAAAATCACTTTCCTTTTTTTCTTGCCCTACAATTGCCGGTAAATTTGTGCCGACCCCTGCAGGTAAATAGCCGCCAAGTGTTGCGGCAGAAATCGTCCGGTTTTCCTCTAAAACCGATACTTGTTCGGCAATATTTCGAAGCTGCCTAATATTACCGGGCCAGCGATATTTTAACAACATTTGAATGGCATCGTCTGTGAGACGCACGGTGGGCATTTTATACTTTTGTCCAAAGTCGGAAGCAAACTTTCGAAAGAGCAAATGAATGTCGTCTTGACGCTCCCGTAATGGAGGGATATTAATTTCAACCGTACTTAACCGGTAATACAGATCCTCTCTGAATTTTTCTTTTTGGATGGCCTCAAACATGTTGATATTGGTCGCAGCCACAATCCGTACATTCGTTTTTTGCACTTGTGATGATCCCACCTTTAAAAATTCACCATTTTCCAAAACCCGAAGCAATCGAACTTGGGTGGTTAGGGGTAACTCACCAACTTCATCCAAAAAAATAGTTCCGCCGTCAGCGACCTCAAAGTAACCACTTCGGGTCTGGGTTGCCCCTGTAAAGGCTCCTTTTTCATGGCCAAATAATTCGCTATCTATGGTCCCCTCAGGTATGGCACCACAGTTCACTGCTATGTATTTTGCGTGCTTTCGATGGGAAAGCGAATGAATAATTTTGGGAATAGCCTCCTTTCCAACACCACTTTCTCCGGTAACCAATACCGAAATGTCCGTAGGCGCAACTTGAACGGCTTTTTCAAGGGCACGATTGAGTTTTACATCATTGCCGATGAGTTCAAACCGTTGTTTTATGGATTGTACGCTTTCCATTAGTTGTTTTCGCTTAAGGCCACTGCTTCTCCAATCAGGGTTGCTGAGGTGCAGTCATTGACTTTTACATTAACAAAATCACCCACCTTGTAATTCTCCTTCGGAAAAACTACCACTGTGTTTTGTGTATTTCTGCCCATCCAATGGGCGTCAGATTTTTTTGAGGTACCCTCAATCAATACTTCCTCGATCTTTCCAAGGTGTTGTTGGGTGCGTTCCAAGCTATGCCGTTGTTGCATATTGATGATTTCGCGCAGGCGTCGTTTTTTGGTTTCCTCCGGAATGTCATCGTCCAACTTTCTTTCAGCCAAGGTCCCCGGACGCTCTGAATAGGCGAACATAAAACCGAAATCGTATTTTACATATTCCATTAAAGAGAGCGTATCCTGGTGGTCTTCCTCGGTTTCAGTCGGGAAGCCTGCAATCATATCTTGACTAATGGCACAGTCAGGAATTATTCGTTTGATGTTATCAATCAGTTCAAAATATTCTTCACGGGTATGCAGGCGGTTCATCGCTTTTAAAATGCGATTGCTGCCACTTTGAACAGGAAGATGAATGTACTTGCAGATGTTGTCAAATTTGGCCATGGTCTCGATAACATCCAATGTCATGTCCTGTGGATTGGAAGTAGAAAATCTAATCCGCATTTTGGGTTGCGCAATGGCTACCATCTCAAGTAACTTGGCAAAATTCACGGCCGTAGCCTTTTGCATTTCTGTGGCCTTGGCAAAATCTTTTTTCAAGCCTCCACCATACCATAAATAACTATCAACGTTTTGCCCAAGCAACGTAATTTCTTTAAATCCCTTGGCCCATAAATCATTGACTTCCTCAATTATCGAGTGCGGATTTCGACTGCGTTCCCTCCCCCTGGTAAAGGGAACAACGCAAAAGGTGCACATATTATCGCAACCGCGCGTTATGGAAACAAAGGCCGTTATCCCATTTGAATTTAGTCGAACAGGAGCAACATCGCCGTAGGTTTCGTCTTTTGAGAGAATAACGTTAACGGCATTTCGGCCTTCGTCAACTTCCTGAACAAGATTTGGTAAATCTTTATAGGCGTCGGGTCCTACAACCATATCAACTATTTGCTCTTCTTCTAAGAACTTGCTTTTAAGTCTTTCGGCCATGCAACCCAATACCCCGACTTTCATATTTGGGTTGACCTTTTTGACAGCATTGAATTTTTCAAGACGCTTGCGGACCGTTTGCTCGGCTTTTTCACGAATTGAACAGGTGTTCACCAGTACCAAATCGGCTTCGGTAAGTTCGTGGGTAGTATTAAAACCCTCCTTGGCCAAAATAGAAGCTACAATTTCACTATCGGAAAAATTCATTTGACAACCGTAGCTTTCAATATAAAGTTTACGGGTGTTTTTCTTCTTTTTATCCAATGTAAGGGTTGTCCCTTGTAGGGATTCATCCATGATTTTTTCTCCGCCCTTAGCTTCTTGCATCGGTTTTGTTTAAGGGCAGCAAAGATAGCACTTATTCCAGTTTAGTGACAATTTGGCAGTCAATTTTAATATAATTTTACGCAACGCAGCTTGAGTTGAACCATCATTACCGTAGGACACCAGTACTAATTAAACAAACAGCTATGAAAAAGAATGCCCTATTTTTTATTTCACTCATTGTATTGAGCTTCTGCGCTTGCAATGATTCGGATGATTTGCCGAAAGGCACCAACGAGTATTTGATTGCGACTCCTTTGACTGCCGACCTTATTACTTTTAAGGAGGAGGCGGTAGACGTGACAGACCCAATTGATATTGTAGAATCTGGTAAAATCTACGCCTATAAAAACTACATTTTTATCAATGATTTGTATCGAGGCTTGCATGTATTGGATAATTCCAATCCTGAGGCACCCCAACCCATTAAGTTTATCAAACTGGAAGGGAACAACGATATATCAATAAAAAATGACCGTCTTTATGCAGATAGTTATGGCGACTTGGTCATTATGGATATTTCTGATATCAACAACATTGGCAATATAAAGCGTCTTGAAAATGCCATTTACCAAGAGTTTTGGTGTACGGTCGGCTTTGATGTTTCGTGGCCTGAGGCCGATGCCTTCGACTACAGTGATTTAGATCCCAATCGTGATGCCATTGTAGGTTGGGAAATTCGCAGAGAGCGTATGACCGAAGCTGAATTCAACCAAAGGTTTGGTTTCAATTTCGGATTTGCTGAAGATGCTGCGGTGGCGAATACAAGCTCACCAAGCTCAGATACCGGGCAGGGTGGTTCCTTGGCACGTTTTAGAATAGTTGGAGACTATTTGTATGCTGTTGAATGGTCAAGCATCAATGTATTTGATATTTCTGACCTGGATGCTCCCGAGGTATTGGATGAGATATATACGGATTGGGGCATCGAAACAATTTTCAGTCAAGGTGATTTGTTGTTTTTGGGCGGTAATCGTGGGATGTTCATTTATGATATATCAGAACCGGCAACTCCAAAATTTGTTTCTGACTTTCAACATGGTCGGGCCTGTGATCCCGTTGTGGTCGATGGTAATTATGCTTATGTTACGTTGCGGGGCGGCAATGCGTGCGGTACAGTGGAAAGTGGACTTTACGTGGTAGATATCTCCGATTTGGCACGTCCAGACTTAGCGGTGATATATCCAATGGATGAGCCCTACGGTTTAGGCATAAGAGACAATAAGCTCTTCATTTGTGATGGCGCTTCCGGTCTTAGGGTTTTTGATAAGTCTGATGCACCTAATATTACGGCGCTTAATCATATTGAGGGTATTACAACCTATGATGTAATACCTATGCAAGACCAATTGTTGATGATTGGAGATGGAGTTTTATACCAATATGAATACCTCGAAAATGATATTCGTTTGATAAGTCAATTGAGCTTAAACTAGAAGGTTACAATAATGTTGTTAAATGCCCCGTTTTTATGGGGCATTTTTTTATTGTGTAAATCGGTCAAAAGAGGTGAAAAAAAAAATTCACATACTTTTGTCATCTCAAAACCCATCTCATGCCAAAGAATTTAGTGATAGTCGAGTCTCCTGCAAAGGCGAAGACCATAGAGCGTTTTTTAGGTAAAGATTTTCAAGTGGAGTCAAGTTTTGGGCACATCGTTGATCTGCCCTCAAAAGAACTTGGCGTTGATATCGACAATAACTTCGAGCCCAAATATATTGTAGATAAGGCCAAAAAGGATATTGTCAAAAAATTAAAGGATCTTGCCAAAAAGGCCGAAATTATTTGGTTGGCCAGTGATGAAGATCGTGAGGGTGAAGCCATTTCATGGCACTTGGCTGAATCATTGGGTTTGGATAAGAGTAAGACCAAACGAATCGTCTTTAACTCGATTACGAAATCAGCCATTCAAAAGGCAATCGAAAACCCGAGGGAAATCAATTATGACCTGGTCAATGCGCAACAGGCGCGAAGGGTTTTAGACCGTTTGGTGGGCTACCAACTTTCACCGGTTCTTTGGAAAAAAATAAAACCGGGTCTTTCAGCCGGTCGGGTGCAATCCGTTGCTGTTCGTTTGATTGTGGAACGCGAACGCGAGGTGGATGCTTTTACGCCTGAGGCATCCTTCAGAATCCGGGCAGAATTCAAAACCAAAGACGGTGCTCAGTTTTCGGCAAAACTGAACAAAACCTTTTCGTCAAAAGAAAATGCGGAAAGCTTTTTGAAGCAAAACATAGGGGCTAACTTTTCTGTGGCCACCTTGGATAAAAAGCCCGCAAAAAAATCACCTTCACCACCTTTTACCACCTCTACCTTGCAACAGGAAGCTTCCCGTAAGTTATATTTCTCCGTTGCCAGAACCATGCAGGTGGCACAACGATTATATGAGGCAGGTCTTATTACCTATATGCGTACCGATAGTGTGAACCTATCCAATGAAGCACTTAATGCCGCAAAAGATGCTATCGTTGGGAACTATGGCGAACAGTACAGCCAGACCCGTAACTATACGGGGAAATCAAAAGGTGCTCAAGAGGCACATGAGGCGATTCGACCAACCGACATGAAATTGCAATCTCCTTCCTTGGAGCGAGACCAGGCCAGATTATATGAACTAATCTGGAAACGTACATTGGCCTCTCAGATGAGCGATGCCCAATTGGAACGTACAAATATCAAAATTAGGACCAATTCACATAATGAAGAATTCAGTGCCAATGGTGAAGTGGTCAAGTTTGATGGTTTCCTCAAGGTTTATCTAGAAGGCACCGATGAGGAGGAAACCGATGAACAACAGGGCTTATTGCCGGCCATGCGCGTTGGAGAGGAACTTGATAAGGTGAGCATTACAGCTACCGAACGATTTTCGAGACCTCCATACCGCTACACCGAAGCGTCCTTGGTTAAGAAATTGGAAGAATTGGGAATTGGAAGACCTTCGACCTATGCCCCGACAATTTCGACCATTCAAAATAGGCAATATGTTCAAAAGGGTACCGTAGAGGGTTTTGAAAGAAAGTATGACCAACTGATTCTCCAATCGGGAAATATTCAATACAATGAGCTATCTGAAATGGTCGGTTCTGAAAAAGGCAAATTGGTGCCAACGGATATGGGCATGATTGTCAATGATTTTTTGGTGAATCATTTCACCCATATTTTAGACTACAATTTTACGGCAAAGGTTGAGGAAGACTTCGATGATATTGCTGCAGGCGATGAAGATTGGCAAAAAGTGCTAAAAGAGTTCTACAAGGATTTCCATCCCAATGTCAAGGATGTCGAGGAAAATGCAGAACGTGCCAGCGGTGAACGAGTTTTGGGTACAGACCCAAAGACGGGCAGGCAGGTTGCGGCACGCTTGGGTCGCTTTGGACCCATGGTACAAATCGGAACGGTAGAAGAAGAAGAAAAACCATTATTTGCCAGTTTGTTGCCAGAACAATCAATCAACACCATAACTTTTGAGGAGGCCATGAGTTTATTTGAGCTGCCAAGAAAGTTAGGTGTATTTGAAGGGGAAGAAATAGAGGCCAATGTAGGTCGTTATGGCCCATATGTAAGGTTTGGTAAAAAATTCGTTTCCCTCGAGAAAGGCGAGAGCGTTTTTGATGTAGATTTAGACCGCGCCATTGAGCTTATCAAAGAAAAGCAAAAGGCAGATGCACCTATCGCCCATTATCAAGGTAAGGAAGTTACCAAGGGCAAGGGGCGTTTTGGTCCCTTTATCAAATGGGATGGTATGTTCATTAACGTGAACAAAAAATACGATTTCGACAATCTTTCACAAGATGATATCATCGAGTTGATCGAGACCAAAAAAATAAAAGAAGCCGAGAAGTTAATTCAAGAATGGCCCGAACAAGGAATTCGCATTGAAAAGGCAAGATGGGGTCGTCACAACATAATTAAAGGAAGATTAAAAATTGAGCTTTCGAAGGATGTTGATGCTTCGAAAATCACCTTGGAGGAAGCCACCTCGTTGTTGGATAAAAAGGCTCCTAAGAAAAAAAGTAAAGCAAAAAAATAAGGCTAAAAAATACTATGGCATTTGATTTTTTGGTTCCCGTAAGTGAAAAAGTCCTGGCATTTACGGAATTCCTACCCCCACAATCGTTAGGAAAAAATGTTTTTAAGCACACCAAAAAAAAGGGGCTTCCGGTTTTTGCCAATGCAACCGTCGCAATCTTTGGGGTACTTGAATCCCGTAACGCCTTTGAGAAAAAAACAGAAAGGCTTGACATAGATGCCATTCGAATTCAGCTGTACCGGTTGATGACCGGCAATTGGGACGCCACAATCATTGATATAGGTGACATTGAAGAAGGCAATACGGTTGAGGATACGTACTTTGTAGTCAAAGAAATCGTTGCCGGGCTTCTGGAAGAAAATATTATACCTATTATAATAGGGGCCACCCAAGACATTACCTTTCCAACCTATCGGGCATTTGATAAAATTATTGACATGGTCAACTTGGTATCTATTGATAGCAGGTTTGATTTTGGCGAGGATGATGAATTGATATCATCCCATTCTTACATGAGTAAAATCATAACGGATAAGCCCAATAACTTATACAACTTTTCAAATGTTGGCTACCAAAGCTATTTCAACGCCCAAGAGGAAATCGATTTGATGGAGCGTCTATTTTTTGATGCCTATCGATTGGGGGAGGTAGCTTCAAACATTTCGATCGCTGAACCCGTGTTGCGCAACGCGCATTTGGTAAGCTTAGACATGCGGGCCGTGCGGGCCAGTGAAATGGGACTAACCAGTAATTTTTCACCCAACGGATTCACGGGCAGGGAAATTTGTGCGATAGCCCGTTATGCAGGTATCAGTGATAAGGTTTCCTTATTTGGAATTTATGAAATGGAAAACGCATCGCTTTCCGCACAACTTGTAGCCCAGATTTTATGGTATTTCATAGAAGGTCTCAGTTTCCGTATTGAAGAGCGACCCAATTCAAAAAGTAAAGATTTTACCAAGTTTACCGTACCCACAGATTCTGAAGAACTTATCTTTTTCAAAAGTAATATTACGCAACGATGGTGGGTCGAAGTACCATCCATTCTACCTGAACATACTAAAACAAATTCAATGGCGTTATTACCATGCATCGAACAAGACTATTTGGATGCTTGCAACCAAATAATTCCTGAGCGATGGTTTAAGGCCTACAAGAAAGGTCTGACCTAAATTGAATTTTTTTTGATATACGCTGGTTCGGCACAATAATTTATTCAAAACACAGTTATTGGTGTAGTGAAAATGTGTAGTACAGCTAGTAATCAAATCGAAATAATTTAACCTAAAGTATGAGAAAGCTATTGTTCACATCCATAGCGCTTGCTTTTTTATTTGCCAGTTGTGGATCTAAGTCTAGATCTAAAGGAGAACTGACAGGTGTTAAAGGTAAAAAATGGTATCCCGAAAAACCTTATGGAATGGAGTTGATTCCGAGGGGTGCATTTGTTATGGGTAAAGCCGATGAGGACCAAGCCAAAGTCTTAAATGCACCGACCCGAACTGTAACGGTTCGTTCTTTTTATATGGATGATACCGAGATTACAAACAGCGAATACCGTCAGTTTGTAGAATGGGTCAAAGATTCTATCACGCGAACCAAGTTGGCCATTTTGGCTGATGAATTGGGAGTGGGTCCAGAAGACGAAGGTATTGGTGAGTTTGCATTTAAAGATGCCGATACAACCAAAATGTCTGTATACGACAAATACATGATGGACAATTATGTGGGTCTTGGTGAGACAGGTTATGAAGGCCGAGCCTTGAATAAGGATATCGACTTGGTATGGGATACTTCTGATTATCCGGATGAATACTATGCCGAGATCATGGATTCTATATACCTTCCTGAAGAGGAGAGTTACAATGGGCAACGTACCATAGATGTATCCTTATTGAAATATGGGTATAATTGGATGGATATCGAAGCGGCCGCTCGTGCGAAGACAGGCAGTAGAAAAGACTTCATCCGAAAAGAAGTAGCTGAAGTGTATCCTGATACCACGGTATGGATCAAAGATTTCGAGTATTCGTACAACGAACCGATGCACAACGATTACTTTTGGCACGATGCTTATAGTGATTACCCGGTAGTGGGTGTCAACTGGAAACAGGCCAAAGCCTTTTGTAATTGGAGAACCAAATTCAAGAATGACGATCAAAAGGAACGCGGTAAGCAATTTGTAAACCAGTTCAGGTTACCTACTGAAGCAGAATGGGAATATGCTGCACGAGGAGGTATCGAAGGGGGTACGTATCCCTGGGGTGGACCTTATGTGATCAGTGATACCGGTTGTTTTATGGCGAATTTCAAGCCACAGCGCGGTGATTATGCAGCGGATGCCGCCTTGTACACTGTCGAGGCAAAATCTTTTGAACCTAATGATTTCAATCTATATAACATGGCTGGTAACGTAGCTGAATGGACCAATTCAAGCTATGACGATGCCGCCTATGAATTCGTTTCTACGATGAACCCTAATGCCGGTTCTGGGCAGAACGAAAGAAAAGTTATCAGAGGGGGATCTTGGAAAGACGTGGCTTACTTTTTACAGGTCAGTACTCGTGATTATGAATATCAAGATTCAGCTCGAAGCTACATTGGCTTCAGAACTGTTCAAGATTATATGGGAGAAGAAGACTCAACAAGGGGTCAAGGACTTCCGAATAGATAAAGAGCGTAAAAGTATTATTTAAACCTAGTAACCAAATACTTATTTATATACTTAATTAAAACTAAAATTATGGCACAGTCAAAATCAACAAAGAAACTGTTTAACATGGCCTACGGCCTTGGAGCTTCGGTTGTAATTATTGGAGCACTATTCAAGATCCTTCACTGGGAGTTTGGTCCACTTACAGGTGGTCTGCTTCTTGCAGTAGGTCTTATTACTGAAGCACTTATTTTCGCTATCTCTGCTTTCGAGCCAGTAGATGACGAGTACGATTGGTCTTTGGTTTACCCAGAATTAGCTGGTGGTCAGTCTAAAGGTGGTAAAAACGAAGCTAAGCAGGCTCAGGAAGCTGAAGGTTTATTGAGCAAGAAATTGGATAATCTATTGAAAGAAGCTGGCGTTGACGCTGAGCTTATGGAAAGTCTAGGAAGCAGCATCAAAAACTTTGAAGGCGCTGCCAAAAACCTTGGCCCAACAACAGATGCTATCCAACATACTAAAAAATATTCTGAAGAATTATCGCATGCCGCTGCCCAAATGGAATCTTTGAACAGCTTGTACAAAGTACAATTGGAAAGCGCTAGCCGTCAAGCTTCTATCAACGAAGAAGTAGTACAAAATGCTGGTGCCTTGAAAGATCAAATGGAATCTTTGGCATCTAACCTTTCTTCTTTGAACGGAGTTTACGGAGGTATGCTTTCAGCTATGGCCAAAAACTAATTGGAGTTTACAATTAAAACCAAACCAGATTAATTATTAATTCTAATTAGAAAACATGGCATCAGGAAAAGCAACACCACGTCAGAAGATGATCAACTTAATGTACTTGATCTTCATCGCGATGTTGGCACTGAATATGAGTAAAGAAGTTCTTGCCGCGTTCGGACTAATGAACGCTAAGCTTGAGACTTCCAATGCTAAAGCAAACGAAAACAACTTGGCTTATTTTGAAGGATTGGAAACCAAAGCTTCAGAGGACAATTTGAAGTATGGTCCCTTGTTCAAAAAAGCGCAAGAGGTAAAACAACTGTCACAAGAGTACTACGACTACTTGGCCGATCTTAAAGATCAAATGTTGGCAGATCAAGAAGACCCCAACAACTATGTTGTAATGGATAAGTCTGATTTCTTGGATCAAAAGTTTTTCCAAGGTGATAAATTATCTCCGGAAGGCGATACGTTCTTGTCAAACTTGACAAACTACCGAGAAAAAGTTACAGCTGCAATTGCAGATAACAAAGGCTTGGCAGAAGTTCAAGAGGCCATTAAAACCCGTTTTGAAACTGGTGATGAAAATGGTCAGGTAACGCGCATCAGAGATGATGTAAAAGTTGACTGGATGAACTATCACTTTGAAGGATATCCATTGGTAGCTTCCTTAACTAAAATTACCCAGTTACAAGCTGACGTTAAGGCTACAGAGCAGGATGTGTTGAAAGGATTGTTGGAAGGAAACTTGACAGCAGCTGTTTCATTGAAAAACTTCTCTACCTTGTTAGATACTGAAAAATCAGTTTTCTATGCTGGGGAACAATTTAAAGGAGGTCTTGTACTTGGTAAAACGGATCAAACTTCTAAGCCAGTAAAGGCAGAATTGACCTTGGATGGAAGAAAGTTGACTGAAGGTAAAGACTACCAGTTGCAAGCTGGTGGTGTAAAATTATTGGTGAACGCTGGCGCTGCTGGTGACCACGAGTTGAAAGGTCAATTGATTTACATGCAGGATGGAAATGAAGTGCCTGTTGATGTGAACAATACCTTCGCAACTATCAATAAGCCAAATGCTGCGGTAATTGCTGCTGATCGAATGAATGTAGTATATAGAGGTGTTTCTAACCCAATGACCATTTCTATTCCTGGTATTCCTGACAATAAGGTTACGGCTTCTGCTCCTGGATTGAGCAAAAGAAGTGGTAGCAAATATGTTATGAATCCTGGAAAGGGTCGTGAGGTTACCATTAGTGCTTCTGGTGTGTTGCCTGATGGTACACGTATCAGTACACCTGCTACCTTCCGTATCAAAGATATCCCACGTCCTAGCGGTACCATTCGTGGTGAGGCTGGTAGTGTGAAAATGCCAAGAAGAAACTTGGAAATTGCTACTGTTAGTGCTATGTTGGAAGACTTTGACTTTGACTTGAACCTAGCTGTTAGTGGCTTTAAGTTCAAAGTGCCAGGTCAACCTACAGTTGTCGTAAACGGTGGTAAATTGAACGCTAAAGCCAAGTCTGCCTTGAAGAGGGCCAAGCGTGGCGATGCCGTTCAGATATTTGATATTCAAGCCTTTATTACCAATAACAAGAGTTACAAGTTGAAAAAGGTATCTCCTGTGGTAATTGAGCTTACAAACTAATACGTATAACGATTGATCATGAATTGGAAAAATGTAATTGTTGTAGCGATTTTAAGTTGTTTGCCCCTGTCTATGGTGGGTCAAGCAAACATCTTGAACGCAAAAAAGCCGGAGGAAATTGGTCTTAAGACCGAGGCCCAAAAGGCAATGGATGATGATAAACCATTAGAATACGGATATGTTGACGATAGGGACATCCTTTGGTCAAAGACCGTATGGGAAATCATCGACCTTGATGAGCGGGTTAACTTCCCCATGTACTATCCAACCGATACCATTGGTATTGGGGCCGATAGGCGGTCATTGTACCATGTTCTTATGAAGAACATCAAAAACGGAAAGTTGACCGATGTGTATACGGATTCCTATTTTACTGAAAAATTGGCCGGTCTTGAAGATATTGAAGCGACCCTTCAAAAAGTCGATACCACCGATTTAGGATATGAGCAGTACAATGCGGGTGAACAAATCTCTGAGGAGTTCATTAACCGCAGGGATATTGGAGCTGCTGACATCGAGGAATTTCGTATCAAAGGCATCTGGTACTTTGACAAGCGTCAAGGTGAATTAAAGTACCGTATGTTGGGTATTGCCCCTGTGGCACCGGACGTTAACTTTATTGACGATGAGTCCGTTGATCCCAACGAAAACAAAGTCGAGTTGTTTTGGGTATGGTACCCAAGCGCCCGTCAGATTTTACACGATGCGAAAGTCTATAATGAACGTAATTCGGCACGCCCCATTTCTTTTGATATGTTGTTGAACGCACGTAGGTTCAACGGTGTGATTTATAAGGAAGAGAATGTGCATGGAGATCGTGAAATCAACGATTATATTTTTGACAATGCCCTATTCCAATTGTTGGAAGCGAATAGAATCAAAGAAAATATTCGCGATAGGGAGCAAGATATGTGGGCCTATTAGGCGATCATAAATTCCAATTCAACAGAAACAAAACGCCCTGATTTTATCAGGGCGTTTTTTATTTTCGATGGATTAGCACGTAAATTTGCCCATGCTTGATTATTTAGTAGTTGGATTGGGATTGGCAGGGACTTGTTTCTGTGAAGTCTTAGAACGCCAGGGAAAATCTTTTAAGGTGCTGTCAGATGACTCACAGCAAGCCTCGGTTGTTGCAGGCGGACTTTATAATCCGGTTATACTAAAGCGCTTTACATTGGCTTGGAAAGCCGATGAACAAATGGTCGATAGCCTTCCTTTTTATACCCAAATGGAAGAAAAGCTAAAGGTAAAGATTGACCACAAGCTTCGCGTATTTCGAAGATTCACTTCAATTGAAGAGCAAAACCTTTGGTTCGAGGCAGCTGACAAGCCTAAACTTGATCCTTTCTTATCGCCAAAAATCATAGAGCATCAGAATGCTTGCATTGATGCTCCTTTTGGCTATGGCGAAGTCAATCACACAGGAAGGATAGATACCTCACAACTATTGGAAGCTTATAGTGCCTATTTACGATCCAACGACAAACTGGCATCAGAAAAATTTGATCATGCCTTGCTGAAAATTGAAAAAGATCATATTGGTTATAAATCCATGAAGGCCAGACGTATCATTTTTGCGGAAGGATTTGGCCTCAAAATCAACCCCTATTTTAACTACTTGCCATTACATGGCACAAAAGGGGAGTTGCTCACCATTCATAGTCGTGAATTGAGGGAGAACAATGTGATTAAATCATCTGTTTTTGTAATCCCTTTGGGTGAAGACCGGTATCGTATCGGTGCAACCTACAAATGGAAGGACAAGACCAATATCCCTACCGATGCATCCAAACAAGAATTGGTTGAAAAACTACAAAGCTTTTTAAAGTGCGATTTCGAAGTTGTTGAACATGTAGCAGGAATTCGACCTACCGTTACAGATCGCAGACCTTTGGTGGGAGCTCATCCTAAGCATCCTAATTTATATGTGTTGAACGGACTTGGTTCTCGGGGTGTGCTGCTTGCTCCATTCGCTGCGAAACAGTTATATGCGTATAGCAACAGCGGTGTCAAAATTGATGAAGAAATGGACATCGATAGGTTCAAAGGAAAGCTGGTTTAGGCTTTCGACGCTCCATTTTTGTATTTGACAAAAAAGTTGATCCAAATGTTTCGCGATAGTCGTATGATTACCGGTAAAAAGGCAATCAAGGTGAGTACGATACTTATAAAAACGGTAACCAAGTCTGCTTTAAAAAAGAAGAAGGAAACAACGAAAGCCGCTACGGCAAATGCCACACCTACGGCATAACTGACATACATGGCCCCATAAAAGAATGAGGGTTCCATCTTGTATTTCAATCCGCAATGTGAACAGGTGTCGAACATTTCAAAAATCGCTGATAGTATATAGGGGTTCCTTTTCAGGTACATGCTCTCACTTTGGCATCTTGGGCAAGTTCCTGTTAAAATACTGTAGATTTTGCTTCCTTTTTTTAACATTTGCAGCACTTTTGGGCAAAATTAAACAATCGATTTTTTCCAAGCATTAGCTAAAGTCATTTAGATGTTAAACGTACACGAACTTTCTGTTGTTTTTGGTGGGGAAGTCCTATTTGAGCAAGTAAGTTTTCGCTTGAATGCAGGCGATAAGGTGGGCTTGATAGGAAAAAACGGTGCAGGAAAGTCTACCATGCTAAAGATTTTGTCCCGTGAATTGCAGCCCGATTCAGGAACCATAGCCACCGATAAAACCCTGAAAATAGGATTCTTAAAACAAGACATCGATTTTGAACAGGGAAGAACCGTTCTTGATGAAAGTTATTTGGCTTTTAAAGAGATTAAAGAACTTGAAAGCCAACTATCGTATATCAACACCCAATTGGCGCAGCGTACCGATTACGAAAGTGAGGCATACAATCAGTTAATCATCGATCTAAATGATATCACCCACCGATACGAACTATTGGGTGGGTATAGTTATCAGGGTGATACAGAAAAAATACTTCAGGGATTGGGGTTCAAGCGCGAAGATTTTGATAAGCAAACCGACACCTTCTCAGGCGGATGGCGTATGCGTATTGAACTGGCAAAATTGCTGCTCCAAAAAAACGATGTGCTTTTGTTGGATGAGCCTACCAACCATTTGGATATCGAGTCTATCATATGGTTTGAAGCCTTTCTGAAAAATTTCAGCGGCGCTGTAGCTGTTGTATCGCACGACAAAATGTTTTTGGACAATGTGACCAACCGAACAATAGAGCTTTCCTTGGGTGGAATACACGATTTTAAGAAGCCGTATTCGCAATACTTAGCGCTGCGAACAGAAATGATCGAGCTGCAGAAAAACGCCCAAAAAAACCAAGAAAAGCAAATTCAGCAAACGGAACGTTTAATTGAAAGGTTTAGGGCGAAATCCAGCAAGGCTTCGATGGCCCAATCTTTGATCAAAAAGTTGGATAAAATAGATCGAATAGAGGTTGATGAAGTTGACAATAGCGTGATGAATGTGCAATTTCCCGTTTCCGTGATTCCCGGAAAAGTAGTGTTGGATTTGCAAGGGGTGTCGAAAAGCTATGGTGATAATGAGGTCCTCAATAATATTAGTTTTTTGCTGGAACGTGGTGCCAAAACCGCGTTCGTAGGTCAAAACGGCCAGGGCAAGACCACCTTGGCCAAAGTGATCGTGGGTGAACTTGCCCATGAAGGCAATCTGAAATTGGGCCACAATGTGCAAATTGGATATTTTGCCCAAAATCAAGCAGAATACCTAGACAGTGAAAAAACAGTGTTGGATACCATGATTGATGCCGCCAACGAATCCAATAGGCGCAAAGTGCGCGATATACTTGGGTCTTTTCTTTTTAGTGGCGATGACGTTGACAAATATGTCAAGGTTTTATCGGGCGGGGAACGCAATAGGTTGGCGTTGGCCAAAATGTTGTTGGAACCTTTCAACGTGCTCGTGATGGATGAACCCACCAATCATTTAGATATTAATTCAAAGAACGTTTTAAAGCAAGCTTTGCAGCGTTTTGAAGGCACCTTGATTTTGGTCTCTCATGATAGGGATTTTTTGCAGGGGTTAACGACTCAAGTGTTTGAATTTAGGAACAAGGCTATAAAGGAGTACCTCGGCGATATTGATTTTTACTTGGAGGAAAGGCAAGCCCAAGATTTTCGAGCAATTGAACGAAAAAAAACGGAAACAAACGCGAGCAAAGCCAATGGTTCTGATGGCGCCGAATCGTTTAAGAAACAGAAGCAGCTCAAATCGATTAAAAATAAGATCAGCACACTTGAAAAAAAGATCACCCAGCTTGAGCAAGAATTGGCAGAAATAGACCATGAACTTCTAATGAACTATGATGAAACCATTGCCAAACCCAACTTTTTTGAGCATTACAATAGCAAGAAAGAAGCCTTAGATACGCTGATGAACGATTGGGAAAAGCTGACCGCAAGTCTCGAAAATCACTAATAATGCTTATTTACACTGTTTTTTGACGCGTTCACAACATAATTTGCAACGTTCACAACAAACCACTGCACTTCGTCCGATTAATTTGTAGCTTAAAGAGTATTAATATTATATTTGTAAGTAAATTCTTATAAAATATTTTATTGAACGATGAAACCATTGGCACTCATTTTTGCAAGCTTCCTTCTCTTTACAGAGCCTATTTCGGCTGTGGAGATAGCTTCTAGTGAGCAAAAAGTACTTACGGACCTTTTCCACAGTACCAATGGGGAAAGTTGGACAACTCCCTGGGATTTGAATCAACCTGTCTCTTCATGGAAAGGTGTAGAAATAAAATCCGGTCACGTTGTCGGCATCAATCTTTTCGCCAATAATTTAAGTGGGGTGCTTCCTGAAAGTTTGGGAGAGCTCACCCATTTGGTTCATTTGAACTTGGCATTCAATAAAATTTCCGGTCAATTGCCGAAGAATATTGTGTCCCTGCAGAACCTTAAGGTACTTAAGTTGGAAATGAACCGAATCAAGGGAAGTTTGCCATCAGGAATTGGTAATATGACAAGGCTCGAAGAGTTTTCCATATTCAATAATTTTTTGAGCGGACCTATACCCGAAAGTTTTGGCACATTAAAGCAGCTAAAAATATTGAATCTTTCAAGCAACAATCTCAAGGGAATCATTCCCAGTAGTATTGGGAATTTGACCCAATTGGAAAAGCTTGGTTTGTTTGAAAATGCACTAGAGGGGTCCATTCCCAATGACATGGGTAAACTATCCAGTCTGAAAGAACTCGTTTTGGCGAATAATGCGTTTGATGGGGCGATACCTGCTGAAATAGCACAACTCGATAATCTGGAAATATTACAGCTTCAAAACAATCGATTTGATTCTTTTGATGCGTTGCAGCAAATGGATAAGAATCAATTTTTGGTCTTCGATACCGATGAAAAAGAGCTAAGGCCCAACTTTAAAAAACTCAATTTAGAAAGAACACGTATGGCTGATACAAAATTTGAAGATGTGGATGATAACGAGTAGTTAGTTATACTTTAGTTTGTTTGGTTTGGGGATGCGTAAAGTGTCCCCTTTTTTTGTGCGCTAATTTTAACATTTATGAAATATTTAACCTGTGACCTGCCCAATGCCAACTAGTTTTGCAAAACTAAACGACCATGCATGCGTAAAGCCATCATTTCTGTCCTTATAGGCGTTGTAATAATTGGGGCATCATACTTTGTTTCAAATTCGATTATTGATAGTAAAACCAACCGAAGGCCCCAAGCCCAAAAAGTTGTCAAAACTGTTTTTGTTGATACCGTGAAAAACGGAACCGTGCCCATAGTGGTAACGGCAAATGGAAATTTGGTAGCCAAAAGAAGGGTGGAGCTTTTCGCCGAAGTACAAGGGGTTTTTAGACCCGGTAGCCAACTTTTCAAAGCTGGGCAAGAATACAACTCTGGGCAGACCTTGATTCGAATAGATGCATCAGAATATTACGCCAGTGTGCAATCGGCAAAGAGTAATTTGTTCAACCTGATTACGTCAATAATGCCTGATTTGCAACTCGATTATCCGGAACATTTCCCCAAATGGCAACAATACCTGAATGAATTTGATTTGGAAAAAACTACCCCTAAATTGCCGCAAATCGATTCCGAAAAGGAAAAATTCTTTGTTTCTGGACGTGGTATCCTTACCAGTTACTATAATGTCAAAAACTTGGAGCAACGCTTATCAAAATATACCATTAGTGCACCATTCAAGGGTATTCTTACAGAGGCTTTGGTAACAGAAGGTACACTAGTCAGGGCAGGACAAAAACTTGGTGAATACATCAATACTGGGAGTTATGAGCTTGACGTAGCTGTAGGGAAAACCTATAGTGACCTATTGGAAGTTGGGAAGCAAGTAACGTTAAGCAATCTTGATAGAACAAAATCATATATAGGCAAAGTAATCCGCGTAAATGGCAGGGTCGACCAGGCAACGCAAACAGTTACCGCGTTTATCGAAGTTCGTGACAACGATTTGAAAGAGGGCCAATACTTAGAAGCCAATCTTCAGGCGAGTGAGGCTACAGATGCCATTAAGATAGATAGGTCCCTTTTGGTTGACAATCAATCTTTATTTGTCGTTCGCGATTCCGTACTGGATATGATTCCGGTCACACCTGTTTATTTTGGGGAAAAAAATGTTGTCATTCAAAATGTTCCCGACGGAACCCCTATCGTTTCCAAACCCTTACCCGGGGCCTATTCCGGAATGTTGGTGAAAGTATACCAAGAACAAAACACGGTTGAGTAGTATGCGCAAAATTATTTCATACTTCATTAAATACCATGTTGCGGTTGACGTCATCGTCATCGCATTTTTGGTATTTGGAATCGTAGGTGCCTCACAGCTTAAATCCTCCTTTTTTCCATTAACCGAATCTAAAAATGTATTGATTTCGATTACTTACCCTGGTGCATCTCCACAAGAGATTGAAGAGGGGGTAGTGCTCAAGATTGAAGATAATCTTAAGGGTCTGGAAGGTGTGGATCGTGTTACTTCGACGTCCCGAGAAAATTCAGGTTCGATCAATGTAGAAATTGAAAAAGGTAGGGATATCGATTTTATGCTGCTCGAGGTTAAAAATGCGGTAGACAGGGTGCCCACTTTTCCAACGGGCATGGAACCGCTGGTGGTTTCAAAATTAGAGGCTGTTCGACCAACGATAAGCTTTGCCGTAAGTGGCGATAAAATACCCTTGGCCACCCTCAAGCAAATTGGCAGGCAAATAGAGAATGATTTAAGGGCCATAGACGGTATTTCACAGGTTGCGATATCGGGTTACCCGGAAGAGGAAATTGAAATCGCTGTTGATGAGAATAACCTATTGGCTTACAATGTTACCTTTTCAGAGGTTGCTTTGGCTGTTGGCAATGCCAATATTTTGGTCACTGGGGGTAACATTAAGACCAATACGGAAGAATATCTGATTCGGGCCAATAATAGATCCTATTACGGTGATGAATTGGCCAATATCGTTGTAAGTGCGGATGCCTCTGGACGTACCGTGCGCCTAAAGGATGTCGCCAGGGTACGCGATCGTTTTTCAGAGACTCCCAATGCCTCCTATTATGATGGGGATTTGTCCGTAAATGTAACCATTACCAGTACGAATACCGAAGATCTTATTGGTTCGGCCGAAAATGTCAAGGAATATGTCGAAGAATTCAATCAAAAATATACCAATGTTGAACTGAATGTCGTTTCTGATTTTTCAACCACACTTACCCAACGTACACAATTATTGACAGAGAATGCCATAATGGGGATGATTTTAGTCCTTATTTTCCTTTCGCTATTTCTGAATACGAGATTGGCCTTTTGGGTAGCCTTTGGATTGCCAATTGCCTTTTTGGGGATGTTTGTCTTCGCTCAGTTTTTTAATGTGACCATTAATGTGCTTTCGCTTTTTGGGATGATCATTGTGATAGGAATCTTGGTGGACGATGGAATTGTAATAGCGGAGAATATCTATCAGCACTATGAGCGCGGAAAAAATCCGGTTCAGGCAGCAGTTGATGGAACACTTGAAGTGATACCCCCCATTGTTTCTGCCATTATCACCACTATATTGGCCTTTTCTATCTTTCTGTTTTTGGACGGAAGAATTGGGGATTTCTTTGGTGAGGTCTCTGTAATTGTTATTCTGACCTTGGTGGTTTCCTTGGTGGAGGCCCTCATTATTCTTCCGGCTCACTTGGCCCACTCCAAAGCTTTACAGCCCAAGTCGGACAAACCCAAAACAGGAATTGCCAGTGTTTTTGCGAAGCTTCGAATAATTAATCAAAGTGGTGACAGGGCCATGATGTGGATGCGTGATAAACTGTATAGTCCCGTAATCCGGTTTGGGTTGAAACACCGTTTTTTGACCTTCTCATTTTTTGCCATGGTCTTGCTGTTGACATTTGGTTCTTTGGGAGGCGGAATTATTCGCACGGCCTTCTTTCCAAGAATCGCCAGTGATCGAGTGTCTATTGAGCTTCAAATGCCCAATGGGACCAATGAACAAGTAACTGATTCGATTATTAGCCTTATTGAAGAAAAGGCACAAATCGTTAATCAACAGCTTACGGAAGAATACCTGCCAAATGATGGTAGAATGATGTTTAAGAATATCATTAAAAATCTAGGACCCGGTTCTTCCTCGGCAACGCTCGTCATCAACCTATTGCCAGGTGAAGAACGGCCTGATGCGGTAAGGGCAGACATAGTAACCAATAGGATAGAGAATCTTATGGGACCTGTTTTTGGGGTCGAAAGCCTAATTTATGGCTCAGGAGGTTTTTTTGGAGGTAATCCTGTATCTGTATCGCTTTTGGGCAACAATATCGGCGAATTAAAAGCCGCAAAGACTGAATTGAAAGAGGCTTTGCAGAATAATGCCCTTTTGAAGGATATTGCGGATAATGATCCTGCCGGAATCAAGGAAATTAGACTGGAACTTAAAGAAAACGCCTATTTATTGGGCTTGGATTTACGAACGGTAATGAACCAGGTTAGGGCCGGTTTTTTTGGTGTACAAGCGCAACGTTTTCAACGCGGGCAAGATGAAATACGTGTTTGGGTGCGCTATGATCGTGAGAATCGGGAATCTATCGCTGACTTGGATGATATGCGCATATTAACTCCGTCAGGCACCAGGGTTCCCTTGGGCGAGATTGCCACCTATGTCATTGAACGTGGCGAAGTTGCTATCAACCACCTCGACGGTCAACGGGAAATTCAACTCACGGCAGATTTGAAAGATCCCAGCAATACAAGTGCACCTGATGTGCTGGCATGGATCAGAACCGATATAATGCCAGAGATCCAATCAAAATATCCTACGATTACGGCATCTTATGAAGGTCAGAACCGAGAACGCAATAAGCTTTTTAACTCCCTCAACTTTGTTGGGTTGACCGTATTGTTTTTGATATACATAACCATTGCCTTCACCTTTAGAAGCTTCAGCCAGCCCTTGTTGTTATTATTGCTGGTCCCTTTTAGTTTGCCCGCTGTGGCTTGGGGACATTGGCTTCATGGATTTCCCGTCAATATTCTGTCCATGCTCGGTATCATCGCGCTTATTGGAATTATGGTGAACGATGGCTTGGTATTGATCGGTAAATTCAACAGTAACTTGCGTGGGGGCATGAATTTTGACGATGCCATTTATGAGGCAGGGAGGTCACGATTTAGGGCCATATTTTTAACGTCTATTACAACCATTGCCGGTTTGGCCCCACTTCTGCTTGAGAAGAGCCGACAGGCCCAATTCTTAAAGCCCATGGCCATATCCATAGCTTATGGAATTGGATTTGCCACTGTATTGACATTACTTCTTCTTCCACTTTTCTTGTCATTTAGCAACGATATCAAGGTATTCAGTAAATGGCTACGTACCGGAAACAAAATCAGCAAAGAAGAAGTGGAACGGGCCATTAAAGAAAAACATGGGGTAAACGGAGTAGCACTCAATGGTGAATCTTCATTGCACGATGCTGCTGCACAAGACAATACGAAAGAAGTTGAACTAGAAGACAGTGTGGGATGATATATAGAACAGTTACATTCTTATTCTTCTTTGCCATAACTATTGCCCACGGGCAGGTTGAAACGAAACCACTTACCAAGGAAGAGGCCGTCAAAATTGCATTAAAGAATAATTTTGGGGTTAGGGTAGCTCAGAATAATGTCGAGATTGCAGATAACAACAAGAACTTACTTAATTCCAATTTTCTCCCATCATTAACCGGTAATGCTGGCGCCAGTTACGATAACAACGATCAAGAAGCCACATTTCAAGATGGCAGCGTTCGGGCCATTGATGGTGCGGAGACGACACGATACAACGCTTCCGTTAATTTAAATTATACCCTTTTTGATGGTTTGGGTCGATGGTATGATTACAAACGTTTGAAAGAGGAGTATCAACTCAGTGAACTGCAAGCTCGAGAAACAATCGAGACCACAATGATTCAGCTTTTTTCCATTTATTATGAGGTGGCCAGAATTTCTGAAAACATTGGGGTATTGCGGGAAACGTATTCCAGTACCGAAGATCGATTGAAACGGGCCGAATATAGTTTTGAGTATGGTCAAAACAATAAATTGGATGTGCTCAATGCTGAGGTTGATTTGGTCAATGACAGCATTAACCTAATGAACGAAAGGCAGCTTTTAAGAAACACCTTACGTGATTTAAACATCGTGCTCAACCAAGATTTGGAAGTTTTTTACCAAGTTGATACCACTGTTGCGTTTACTGCACCTTTGGTCATGGAAGACTTTTTGGCCTCAGGCCCCGAAAACAATGTAAGAATGCTTCAGGCCAAGAAGAATATTACGATCAATGATTACAGTTTGAAGGCGGGGAAATCCGTTTTTCTTCCTACTATTGGTCTGACCGGTTCCTACGGCTGGAATGAAGGGAATTTTCCGGCAACCAATTTCTTGGCTTCCAGCTCTTCAACAGGTTTTTCAGCAGGCTTGAACCTTACCTGGAATCTTTTTGATGGCGGTAATGGCATTACACAGGTTAAAAACGCCAAAATATTGTTAGACTCCCAAGAGATATTGTATGATCAGGTTCAGCTTGAGATACGACGCGATATCGCCAATGCCCATGGCAATTACCTTAATTTATTGAAGGTTTTTGAACTACAGGAGCAAAATGTGGAAACGGCAACGAATAATTTTGAACGTTCCAATGAACGCTACAAACTGGGTCAAATCAGCTCTGTTGAACTACGACAGGCACAGATCAACCTATTGAACGCGAAGACCAGCAAAAATCAAGCTAAATACACGGCCAAGCTTGCCGAGCTGCAGCTCTTACAATTTATTGGGCAGTTGTTGAATGTGAATTTGTAAGCAAATGGTAGAGCATTTTTTCCAATGCCCTTATTGCTGGGAAGAAATCTCCATGCTTTTAGATACTTCCATCGCTCATCAATCGTATGTTGAAGATTGTGAAGTTTGTTGCAACCCAATGGAGGTTACATCAAGGTTTGCCCAACATGAACTCCAATTTTTCAATGTGGTTGAATTGGGCCAATAGTAAAGCTTTTGGCGTCTCAACCCTTCACCCGAATCCATTGCAGTAGGTCACTGTTCTTTGCCAAAAGAACGTAAGTGTCCTCGCCAACCGTTATTTTCTTCATATCCTTCACATCGCCCGGGGCATAAAACCCACTTTCTCTTGCCGTGATGGGCTGAAAATTGCCCGCTCCGTCCCCTTTGAGATAAAGTCCGATACTGCTATCATTCCGCGGAGTTTCGACTTCAGAACTATGTAAATTGCCCGCAAGGAGGGCATCCAGATGTCCATCTTGATCATAATCTTCGATCATGATCTGATTAATTGCAGAAAACTGCGCCAAATTAGGTAAATCATGTCTCACAAATTTGCCATCAACATTTTCGAAGTAGGCGCTCGCAAATGATTTTACCTGATAATGCAGGGAGTTTTCAAGCGATTTTTCTGTGTACACATCCTCTAAGGTGGCATTCGAAAAAGATTCGTAATCCTTGAATTTATTCTTGATTCCAGGCATTTGTTGTGAAGAGCATTCCCTACCCCTGAGCGGGAATTGTTCACCTTCGTTGTAATAGCTCAGTACAATATCTCCTGTTTGATTGTTGTCAAAGTCATTAAAATAAATATCAAAGGTTTCCTTTTCGTTGGCCTTGTACTTATAGTTAAGTCCCAGGTTACCCGCGATGAAGTCTACATCTCCATCGTTGTCAAAATCGGCAGATTTTACGCTAAACCACCATCCTCTTGTGTCTTCTAGTCCAAGGTCATCTGTCACTTCTGAAAAATAGCCTTCATCGTTCTTAAAGGCCCTGATGTTCATCCACTCGCCGACGATGATCAAGTCTGTGTTAGAATCGTTGTCAAAATCAGTCCAGATGGCATCGGTTACCATACCCATTTGGCTTAATTCAGGTATGATTTTCTGGGTTACATTGACAAACTTGGGCATACCATTTGTACTTTGGTTTTCCAAAAGGTAGCTATTTGCCGGTGACGGATAGTTGCCTGGAATCAAACGTCCAGCAACGAAGAGATCGATATCACCATCTTTGTCATAGTCATGGCCTTGAACCCGAGAACCACTGGCCAACATTTCAGGCAGTACTCCGTTGGCTTTTGAAAAATTCCCTTGTCCGTCATTAATGTACAAACGGTCTTGAAGTAAAGGATCTCGTGTTGTGAACTCATTACCTCCGCTGACCATATAGATATCATTGTCTCCGTCCATTTCCGCATCAAAAATGTATATGCCCAAATCTTCATGCATGCGATCTAGGCTCAAAACAGGACTTTCTATTTTTTCAAAGCCCTGATTGCTTTGGAAATAAATTCCTCCTTGATAGCCATTGGCACCGCCCACTACGAAATCGTCCTTGCCATCTCCGTTTAAATCGCCAACGCCAACATTTGGACCAAACATTGACGTTTGGTGCGGCAATAGGATTTCTCTGATAAAATCATCATAAATGTTTTCTTGGTGGCGGTGGGTAGCCAAGCCGTTTTCACCATTTAGGCTTTCAAATATTTTTTGTGGATCCTGTTTCTCTTGCGGCATCTCAGCCTTCTGGGCATTCGCATAGTTGATCTGGAGAATATCAGTAGTGGCCATTACATCTTTAAGAACTTCAGTCTTACCATCGGGCCAAACCACCAAAACGGAATCTACTTTTTGTATGTCGCCCAATCCGAAATGAAGCCTCGGGGCTACTGAAGACTGAAACCCTCGGGTCAATGTCATTTCTTGAAATTGGGTATTCTCATTGTGATATACATAGGTTTTTACCCCAATACCATTTCTATTTTTTTGTGGGCCTTTGAATTCAAGCGCCAAATGTTTTCCTTTTTCAGACGACCGATTTTCAAATACGGTGGCTTCTTCATCAATGTTGTTGGTGACGATATCCAAATCGCCATCATTGTCTAAGTCGGCATAAATACTGCCATTGGCAAATCCTTCATGTTCAATGCCCCATTCTTGGTTGACCCGTTCAAAGGTGAGGTCTTTGTTGTTCCTTAATACAAAATTGTCAATTTTTTCAGACGGAATAGCCAAACTTTTGGCAAGTGTACTATCTGGGTGAACACCCGATTCTTCAATGGCCAAGAAGTAGTCACGGTTGTTGATTTCACGTCGTGTGCCATTTGAAATGAAAATATCCTTCCATCCATCGTTGTCTAAATCAACAAACAGTGGGCCCCAGCTCCAGTCGGTTGACGATACACCCGCCAATCGAGATACATTACTGAAATCAGGAATTGTATCCAAAAGATTGCCATTGTTGAGTTGTAGCGTGTTTTGCATGTATTGGTAATGAAATCCTGAATTTACCGTACTCCAGAACAAGGTGGGGTTCATGCTGGCCATATTGGCCTTAGACCTTCTGTTGATATTGGCGGTCATATCCACTTGAAGGATATCGAGCAGTTGGTCATTGTTGAAATCTGCAATGTCAACCCCCATGCCATAAAAGGCTGTATTCTTGGTGGCTTTTTTGATAACCTCATCAAAAGTTCCGTCCCCATTGTTCATAAACATATAATCGGGAGAACTGAAATCATTGGATACATAGATGTCGGGCCAACCATCTTGGTTGAGATCGCCAATGGTAGCACTCAGCGACAATCCAAAGGTTTTTAAACCTGCCTCTTCGGTAACATCCACAAACTTTCCATCATCGTTCCGGTACAAATAATCGGTATCATTTGGCAAGCCAAACTGTTGTTTCATGGCATAATGAAAGTTGGGTGCGTTGAAGGGGGTAGGAGGGTAATTCGCAACATAAAGATCCAGATCACCATCAAGATCATAATCAAAAAAGGTACTTTGAACGCTGTTGGCCTTATTGTCAATTCCGTATTCAGAGGCCTGTTCTGAAAAGGTGTTGTCTCCGTTATTGATAAACAATTGGTTGCCCTTTGGAGCAAATTTTCCACCTACCGAACAATAAATATCCAAGAAACCATCATTGTTAACGTCAGCCATGGTGGTACCCGTATACCAGCGATTGTCACCAGAGACCCCTGCATTTGCGGTGATGTCCTCAAATTCGAAATTGCCCTTGTTCAAGTACAATTTATTGGGGACCATATTTCCCGTAAAATAGAGGTCGATAAGACCGTCATTGTTTATATCACCGGCAGATATACCGCCACCCATATATATGTAAGCATAGGTAAAATAGTTAAGGGAATCATTTTCATTCAGGTTATTGGCGAAATCAATTCCTGTACTTTTTGCGGAACGTTTGTTAAAAAGTGCATTCTCATTTTTTGTTTCCGAGCAACTTGTACCAAGCACCATTGCTGCTACCAAAAAAAGGTAAAAAATCCTCATTGATCTTTTTGATTTAAATACCGGTATAATATAAAGAAAACAGGGCAGTAACGCCCTGTTTTTAACTAACTCAAACTTAAAAAAACTACTTAAAATTAATTGTCTTTAATATCCTGGGTTTTGCGTTAAAGCTCCTGTGCTCAAATCAATTGCCCCAAGCGGAATTGGGAACAAATCATATCTGGCCTCATACGGATTAACCAATGACATTCCAGGAATAGTTCGTTCTTCGTTCGCGAAATATGCTGTAAGCACGTCCATTGTATTGCCCCATCTTCTCAAGTCGAACATACGATGTCCTTCCATACCCAATTCCAATCGACGTTCATGTCGAACAGCTTGCCGGGCAAAGGCAGCATCAGCGAAAGCGCCGTACGGCTCAATCACATAAGTAGCGGCATCACCAGAACCATCAGTAGCTTGTACATAGGAAGAGTTTTTGGCTCTATTTCGAACTTGGTTCACATAGTTTAACCCAGTAGCCAAGTCACCTGTTTCAATCGCAGCTTCTGCAGCCATTAGCAACACATCAGCATAACGCATCATATTGTAGTTAACACCTGAGAGTTGTTGACCCCATGGACCTGTAGCTTGTTGTGTTTCGGCTTCATCGGCCCAATACACATTCTTTTTTGGTAAATAAGGACCAGAAAGATCGTTATTGGCAAATTTGGCTCGAATCCAAGACTCACCAACATGGGCACCATAACCGTTATAGTCTATTCCTCTTCTTCCTACGGTGTAGTCAGCTCTTGGATCTAGATTACCTGCAAACGGCGTGAAGGGGTCAGAATCAACAAGGCCCCAGTCACTCGTTACGTCAGTTTGGTTAAAGGTGTCAAGCAACGGCAATCCGGCACCATCAGTTTGAAAGGCATTCAACAAATCTTGTGAAGGCTGGTAAAAGCCACAACAAGATCCAAATGGACCTGGGTTAGGGAAATTCAGTGCCCCAACTTGGTTAGCGTTGAACGACTGGCCTGCATCAGTAGTAAATTGAATTTGAAATACGGATTCTGACCCATTTTCACCTACCAATCTAAAGTTGTCAGCGAATTCAGTCAATAAAGAATACGGACCATTATTGATCACATCTTGGAATACTCCAAGTGCTGTAGCCCAATCTGATTGATGCAAATGTGTTTTGCCTAAAAAGGCTTTGGCAGTCCAAGAGGTTGGACGCCCTACATTGCTTGCATCTCTTGTATTGGGCAGATTATCCGCTCCGAATTGGAAATCGGCTTCGATTTGATCCCAAATAGGTCCAGAATTCGGTTGGTTGAACTCAGAGGCTGCATAATTTTCAGCAGAAATAAAAGGTACATTACCAAACATTACCTGAAGTTGGAAATTTGCAACGCCTCTTAAAAAACGAGCCTGTCCAACTTGATCGCTGAAGTCATCCGGATTTTCAAACGTATTGACAAGGGCAATCACTGCATTTGATCGGTTGACCAAAGTGAACAGTTCTCCCCAACGGGCAAAAAAGTACCCGTTATTTGAAGACCAGTTCATAATTTCCATGGCCAACAGGTCGGCCTGGTCATCATTGGTACTTCCCTTGTGGGCGTTATCCGTAAGGGTATCGATCCACCAGTTGTCGGCAGCACGACCCCATCCGTTACCATAACTTGTGGCACTTACTGCATTTAACGAAGAATAGGCTCCGGTCAGCAATAAGTCGAGGCCGGCCTCATTTGCTAGTGCACTATCAGATAGTGCCCCAACAGCCGGGGACTCGGTAAATTCATCGCTACAGCCCACTAACAGGACCAGTAGTGCGAAACAAAAACTAAATAAATTACTCTTTTTCATCATTTTACAATTTTAAGCTTAATCCTAGTGTATAAATCTGTGGTTGTGGATAAACCCTTCTGTCAATACCTAAACTAAGGTTATCAAATGCAATGACCTCTGGGTCGAATCCTTCATAATCAGTAATTGTAAATACGTTGGTACCTTGTACGTACAATCGAACTGATTCTAAACCTATTTTATCAGAAACCGTTGATGGCAAGGTGTAGCCAATCTGCAGGTTTTTAAGTCTAAAATACGAACCATCTTCGACAAAATACGAATTTGCCGAGGCTTCTTCAAGCGGGTACGATGTTGTCAAGGCAGGTACGTTTGTATTGGTGTTTGACGGTGTCCAAGCATTTAAGACCCTTGCACTACGGTTACTGTTGAAAAACAATCCGAAATCGGTGAATACCTTTCCGTAGTTGTAAACGTCGTTTCCTTGTGAACCAGTAAAGAACAATTGCGCATCAAAACCTTTGTAGGCAAGACTTGCATTGATACCATAAGTGAAATCAGGATGCGGAGAACCAATCTTAGTTCTGTCATCACCGTCAACCAACGATTCGCCATCACCGTCAACATCTTCGTAAATAAATCTTCCGTTATCGTCAAGTCCTACTACATTTCTTCCGAAGAAAAACGACAGCTCGTCACCTACTTCAGTTCTCGTAACAGCACCGTTTCTCAAGTCACCACGACCAGCTACGGGAGCCCCGTTGATCAATCGTGTTACCTCATTCTTATATTGCGAAATGTTTACAGCGATATCGTACGAAAAGCCGCCTGCTGTGGTATCGCTATATCCGATGGCCAAATCAAGACCTTTGTTCTGAATATCACCAAGGTTCACCAAAGGCGCCTGTGCATCAATAGCTGTTGAGCTAATTTGGTTAAAGTCTCTAGTAATCAAATCTTTGGTCTTGATAATGAAATATTCAGCCGAAAGACTCAATTTACTATTCAGCATGCTCAATTCAGCACCAATGTTTGTCGTTTCTGAAGTCTCCCATTTCAAATCAGGGTTACCAACCTGTGTTAGCAGGGCCCCTGTCGCGATGCTGGAACCATTAAATGAGTAGTTGGCAAGACCTTCACTAAGACCTGAAATGTTTATTGTTGGATTGTTCGCTGGTAAGGTTTGGTTACCCAATTGTCCCCAAGAACCTTTTACCTTCAGACGGTTGATAAAACCATCGGTGTTCCAGAAGTCTTCATCGCTTACTAACCATCCCGCACTAAAGGAAGGGAATATACCGCTTTTGTTGTCGCCCAAAAATCTTGATGATTCATCACGACGAACCGTAGCGGTCAAGAAATACTTTCCTTGATAGTTGTAGTTGGCTGTTCCGAAAACAGAGAACAAGGAGTTAAATCCATCAAAGGCGTAAGTCACTGCAGGGTTGAACGCAGGGCTACCATTGTTCAAAAGATAAAAGTCTGGATCTTCGAACAAGAAGTCGATTCGTTGTACACCACTACCTTTACCACCATCTCTCAAGGCTTCGACACCCACAATCGCATTGATATTGTGCTCTCCGAACGATTTGTTCATATTGATAAGGTTGGTCCAGTTCCAATTGTAAAGGGTCTGGTTCTGTTCAACCAATGAGTTTGTTGAAATGGGCTCCCCATTTTCAGGATCCAATGCCGTGAACTCCCGAGAATCAAAAGTGGTAAATCCACCAGCTAGTGTTGTTCTAAATGTAAATCCTGGAGCGAACTCCACATTCATATATACATCTCCAAAACCGTTGAATCTTTTAAAGTAGTTATCTCTAGTTCTATAGAGTTGCGCTACTGGATTACGGGGGTTACCGATACCCGGAGGTGCTGAACCTGCGAAGAAACCGTCGTCATCACGTACAGGTACCAAGGGTGAAATACGATAAGCCATTTCAATGGCTTCGTCATTACCTGGTCGTGTATTGGAGAATGACAAGTTCATATGCTCACCGATGGTGATCTTGTCAGTTATCTTAAACTCAGAGTTCATTTTTGTTCCTCCTCGCTTAAATCCGGTTTGGTTAAGTACCCCTTCTCTATTCAAGTAGGATACCGAAGCAAAATATTTACCGCTCTCACTACCATCGGACAAAGAGATCGATGCATTGGTTACCACCGCAGACCGGGTAATCTCATCGATCCAATCGGTACCACCTGGTTGTACTGTAGCGGTTACTGCCCCTGCTGGGAAAAACTGAATTGGGTTGTACGATTGAACTCTTGTGTAATCCACAATTTGAGATGGAATTACGGGAGTAGCTCCGTTACCATACTGTGGGTGACCAGGAGTTAGGCCATCATTGATCTGGCTTTGCCATATCATATCGGCATGTTGCTCCACGTTAAGAAGGTCGATAGGGTTCGCAATTTGTGAGAAACCTGTATATAAATCAACTGTAACGTTTGCTTTGTCCTGATTGTATCCACCACTTTTTGTAGTAATGATGATAACACCATTGGATGCCCTAGCCCCATAAATAGCAGCTGCACCATCCTTTAATACGTTCATCTGGTCGATGTCGGTAGGGTTAAGGTTGTTCAACACATTTGGGTCATCCGTTTGCACACCGTCAATAATGTACAAAGGATTGGTGTTGTTACTCGTACCAAAACCACGCACGTTAATTTTAGGTGCTTGGCCAGGATTACCATTGGTAATTACTTGCACCCCGGTTACTCGACCTTGAAGTACCTCTGCGGCATTTACAACAGGCGTTTTTACCGCCTCTTCCAAATCAACAGAAGCAACCGAACCGGTTACATCGCCTCGGGTTTGTGAAGCATATCCCAGTACAACTACCTCTGAAAGTTGATTGGCATCTTCTGCCATTGACACGTTAATGGTCGATTGCCCATTAACCGCAATTTCCTGCGTGCCAAAACCAACATAACTGAAGACCAATGTAGCATTAGGGTCAGCATTAATCGTGTAATTTCCGTCGAAATCGGTTTGGGTACCATTCGTCGTACCCTTTACCACGACATTCGCCCCAGGAAGTGGAGCCCCGTCGGCATCTGTGACCGTACCAGAAATCGTGTTTTGTAAAATGTCTTCTAAAAGAATTGGCGATTCAGATGCAAATGCACCAAAATTTCCAAAACTTAAAAATGCGACCGCAAATAGCATAAAACTATGGGCCAACCAAGAACCGGCTTTCCTTTTTACGAATGACCGGAGCAGTTCGTAAGTTTTTTTCATAATCATAGGTTGTTGTTAATTGAGTTAGAATAACTACGTGTTCGTCTAATCAAAATGACAGAATTAGTCATTTGAATTGATAAAATTATATAAAGAGCCAGCATGATTTATGTACTATATTGTCATTTTCTGGTATTATTTTAAATTTATGTTAACAGTGTTAAAAAAGCTAATTATCATAAATAACTATAAATCAGTTATTTACAAATAATTGTTAAATTAATCATCTTAAACAGTAGAATCTGTTAAATCAATATTTTGTGTAGATTAATTTTAAGGTATGTAGATATTTTTAACGTATTTACTACCGATTAAAGAACTTTATTGGTTTCTTTGATGTCATTGTTTTCAGAATTGCGGGAAAACGACAAAATAATATCATATTAATTTGTTAAGGTAAAGCCGTGGATGGCAGAATAACATACCAGCGGGAGATTACATCGCTATCGGCACAGGATAGTTTTTTGGTGATGAACAGGGTCCGTGATACCTTCGACTACCCCGTTCACTTTCACCCAGAGATGGAATTAAACCTGATTGTGAATGGTGAGGGTATGCGACGAACCGTTGGTTTCAGTTCTGAAGTCATCGACAACTATGAGCTGGTTTTGGTGGGGCCCAATGTGTACCATGGCTGGGCCATGCACCAATGCAATCACAGTGTGCACGAGGTGACCATACAGTTTCACAATGATCTATTTAGCGGAAGTTTATTGCAACGAAGTTTGATGCGTTCCTTGAAAGATATGTTTGATCGATCTGTTCATGGCATTCTATTCAACAAGCACGAAGTAAAAAAAATTGCTCCGCGAATTTTAGGGGTATCCGAGCTGGATGGGTTTGATTACTTCATGGAGTTGTTCTCAATACTTTATGATCTTTCGAAGACGGGTGGTCAGCGCTTGCTTTCCGCTGCACAACGGCCGGTAAATGATTTTGAGAACAGTGATAAGATCAAACTGTTTTACAATTACATCCAAAAGAATTACGCCACGAAAATCACATTGGACGAGGTCGCCAGTCTCTTGAATATGAGCAAGGTGTCATTTAATCGTTTCATGAAAAAAACAACCAATTGCACTTTCATCGAGTATTTGAATGACGTACGAATTGATAATGCCTCTCGATTGTTGGCTGGCGAAGATTATTCCATCTCAGAAGTGGCTTTTATGTGTGGGTTCAACAACATTGCAAACTTCAACCGAATTTTCAAGAAGTTAAAAGGGTTGACCCCGACCACTTATCGAAAACGATATCATAATGTTAAATATATTCAATAACCGTAGCAATACATTTTTATGCAAATAATTGAAGATGCAACTATTTACGACGCCATAATTGTTGGGTCAGGTGCCGGTGGCGGTATGGCAACCAAGGTTTTGGCCGATGCAGGCTTACACGTGGCCGTGGTCGAGGCAGGTCCGTTTTTTGATCCAGCCGATCAAGATCAAAGAACCCAATTGCGTTGGCCGTGGGAATCTGAACGTAGGGGTGCAAGTACACGATATCGTCCGTTTGGCGATTTTGATGCCGCCTATGGGGGCTGGGATATAGAGGGAGAACCCTATACCCATAAGGATGGGACCAAATTTGATTGGTTCCGGTCGCATATGTTGGGAGGTCGAACCAACCACTGGGGTCGAATTTCCCTGAGGTTTGGTCCGGATGACTTCAAGCATAAGAGCATCGATGGCTATGGTGAAGATTGGCCTATTAGTTACGATGATGTGAAGCCCTACTATGATCAGGTGGATAAATTGATCGGTGTCTTCGGTACCAATGAGGGGCTTCGTAACGATCCAGATGGTTTTTTTCTTCCTCCACCAAAACCGAGATTACACGAACTCTTTTACATAAAAGGTGCAAAAAAAACAGGTATTCCCGTTTATCCTTCGCGCATGTCGATGTTGACAAAGCGGATCAATAAGGATCGCGGGGTTTGCTTCTACTGCGGGCAGTGCGGTAGGGCATGCTCTGTTTATGCCGATTTCTCTGCGGGTACATGCCTTATCTTTCCGGCCCAAAAAAGCCGGGGGCAAGTAGACCTTTTTGTGAACTCAGTGGTCCGTGAAGTAACGACCGATGAAGAAGGCCGTGCCACTGGCGTGTCTTACATCAACAAAGAAGATCGAAAAGAATATAAGCTAAAGGGCAAGACCGTCATTTTGGCTGCTTCTGCATGTAGTACGGCACGAATATTATTGAACTCCAAGAGCAAACAGCATCCCAACGGATTGGGCAATAGCAGTGATGTTGTGGGCCGGTACCTACATGATTCAACAGGCGCTGACCGTGCAGCCTTTATTCCAGATTTAATGAACCGAAAGGTTTCTTACAACGAAGATGGGGTTGGCGGAATGCACATTTACTCCCCATGGTGGGGCGATCATTCAAAATTGGATTTTCCACGAGGATACCACCTTGAAATATGGGGCGGTATGGGAATGCCCAGTTATGGTTTTGGGTTTAATGTAAATGATTTCAATAAGTTTTTTGGAACCAAGGTAGGCGGTTATGGCGATGTGCTGCGAAGTGATGCCAAAAAATACTATGGTGCTGTCGTCGGCATTTCATCAAGGGGCGAATCTATAGCCTTACGGGATAATTATTGTGAGATCGACCCAACGGTGGTAGACGAATGGGGTATACCGGTTTTGCGGTTTCATTACAAGTGGTCCGATATGGAAAGAAATCAGGCCAAGCATGCCCATGATACCTTTGAAGAGATATTTCATAATATGGGAGGTGAACTGCTCGGAGAGAAACCTGGCAAGGACCGAGATTATGGTCTGCATGCACCAGGACGCATTATTCACGAGGTAGGAACCACGCGTATGGGTGATGATCCCAAAACTTCAGTGACCAATAAATATCAGCAATTACATGACGTAGACAATGTGTTTATTGTTGATGCCGGGGTATTTACCTCTCAGGCCGACAAGAACTGTACATGGACCATTTTGGCCCTTTCTTGGCGGGCATCCGATTATATTGTTGACCAATTGAAAAAACAAAACCTATAAATCATGGATCGAAGAAAAAGTTTAAAATCTATAGTCTTGGGTACTGTGGCCACCGGCTTGGCCGCCCATGGTTGCAAACCAGGTGAAGAATCACCAGATCAATTAAGCACAGGTCATGAACCTGTAGCATGGCGAACAGCTTACGAAAATGATATTTTGTCCGAAATTAAAGATGGCGAAGACTTCTTTAACGCCCATGAGCGGGAAACCATGATCGTACTCTGTGATTTGATTTTACCGCCAAGCGAGGAGTTCAAAGGAGCTTCCGATGCCGATGTGGTTTCTTTTATTGATTTTATGGCCAGTGATACCGAGTCGGAACAAATGCAAACCGATTTAAAAGGCGGACTCATGTGGTTGGATCATAAAAGCAATACCGACCATGGTGTTGAATTCAAGGGAGCTACGCAAGACCAACAAAAGGCCATTTTAGATGAAATCGCCTATTATGATCCTGATGCACCCTATGAAGACCGACCTTTTGAGGTGAATTTTTTCACCATGGTTCGGAATTTAACCATGACAGGCTTCTATACCTCTAAGTTGGGCATTGAAGAAATGGGTTATAAAGGCAATATGCCCAATGTTTGGAATGGTGTTCCTGATGACGTTTTGGAACAGCATGGCGTTTCCTATGATCCAGAATGGTTGGCCAAGTGTGTGGATCAAAGCAAGCGAAATATTGCCGCCGAATGGGACGAAAATGGAAATCTTTTAACCTAAGTTCTACCCATGAAAACACGAATCCTTCTGGTAATAGGCTTATTGTTTGGCACAACCCTTATGTTTGCGCAAGAGGTTGGCATACAACTGTACAGCTTGCGGAACCAATTCAAGAACGATGTACCCAGCACCTTGCAATTGATAAAAAGTTGGGGTATTGATAAGATTGAAGGAGGTGAAAACACCTACGGTCTTTCTGAAAAGAGATTTATCAAACTGCTCGACGAAACTGGGTTGGATGTGGTAAGCGTCGGCACCAATTTGGATGAATTGCGAAAAAATCCGCAGAAAACGATTGATCGCGCCAAAGCTTTTGGGGCGCAATATGCCATGTGCCCTTGGATACCCCACAATGGAAATGATTTTACCATTGAAGATGTCAAAAATGCTACCCGTATTTTTAATGCAGCGGGCAAGCTGCTTAAAGAAGCTGGCGTGCAGTTGGTGTATCATCCCCATGGTTATGAATTTCGACCGTACGAAGAAGGTACCCTGTTCGATTATATGGCTAAAAATGCGGAACATTTCGCTTTTGAAATGGACATTTATTGGGTGGCTCATGGCGGTGAAGACCCCTTGCGGCTGTTCAAAAGTTACCCGGGTAAGTTTCCCTTAATGCACCTGAAAGACATGAAAAAAGGGGTGCCAGGAAACGATTCGGGTCATGATGATGTCGAAAACAATGTGGTCTTAGGCGAAGGTCAACTCGAAATGAAGGCGATTCTTCAAGAGGCTAAAAAGCAGGGTGTGCAGTATATGTTCATCGAAGATGAATCATCACGCGTGGTAACGCAAGTACCAAAAAGTTTGGTCTTTATAGCCGATCAAATGAAGTAACGGTTATTCCGAAATTCGTTTGAACTGCAATAGCCTGAAATCGATGGTTTGATTGCCCGGCAGTTCGTTTGCTTTTAGTACCAATGTACCTTTTCCTTTTTCGAGCTGAAGGGTACCCATTGAGGTTGTCGTAAAATCTTTAACGTAGGATTCCATTCGTGGATAGCGGTCATTTTCCATTCCTTTAAGCGGTGGGTCATGTGCTTCGGAAATGGTTGTTGTGGTGTTACTGTCGTTTAGTTTCAGTTCGATAACGGAACCAACCGCGCTTTCAGAAGCTGTATAGTACAACTCGACCTGGTACTCGCCTTCTTCCAAAACTTCGACATCCCATGTTATTGAATCGTTTGGGCTTTTCCAATTGGTATAAAACGAATCGTTGGGCCAACGATTGCTTCGTTTTATGTTTCCGTGTGCTTCACCATCCCTTGCGGGTATCTGGGTGTATAACAATTTTGGATCCCCCAAGGTGAATGGCCTGAATTCTTTGGTCAAAATGGGTCCCAAAGCTTCAAGTTCCCATGCTTCCTTAACCTGCACCAATGAATCACGAAGACTTGAATTCTGTTCAGAAATATCTTGGGTTTGGGCCTTGTCATGGACCATATCGTATAAGCGGTTCTCAAAATCGAGACGATACTTCTGCGTTCTAACGCTTGTTTTTCCATTCCAGTGATTGAACAAGGCTCTCGATCGCAATTGCTGGGAAGTGCCCAAAACGATATCGGATAAATCTGTCCCATCAATTTCATCCATGTCGCTTTGAATGCCTGCAAGTTTGGTTAGTGTAGGCAATAAATCAATAGCACCTGCCAGTTGCTCAATGGTCGTTCCTTTGGCTATCTTTTTCGGCCAGTGTATAAAACAGGAAGTCTTGACCCCGCCCTCATCTGTTGATCCCTTTCTACCGCGCAGCCCACCATTCCAGCGATCCGAATTTGGGCCATTGTCAGATAAGTAGACCACTATGGTGTTTTCGAGCTGTCCGTTATCCTTTAAAAACGCCATCAATCGGCCTACATTCCAATCAATGTTTTCAACCATGGCCAATGCGGCTCTGGTAAAGTTTTCATCTTCTTCCCTTTCTGACTTCATAAGAAGATCTTTGTCTTTGAATTTCGACCAATAGGCATCTGGTACCTGCATGGGGCTATGGGGGGTATTCACCGGTAAGGTGAGCAAGAAGGGTTGTTCCTTATTTTTTTTGACAAATTCGATTCCTCGATCAAACAGGTCATCAACCAAAAAGCCATTACCACCAACAATTTCACCGTTATGCTCCAACATTGGGCTAAAGTAGTTGCCCCAATGACCTGAGCAAAACCCATAAAAATCATCAAAACCTCTCGAATTTGGGTGGTATGGGGGTTGCATACCGTTATGCCATTTGCCATAGGCAGCGGTGGCATAGCCCTCGTTTTTGAATACCTGCGCAATGGTTTCAACGCCCTGCTTCATGCGTTCACCACCTGCTGAGGTAGCGTAAACGCCCAATTTTGTGTGATAAACGCCCGTCAACAGTTCCGCCCGAGTGGGTGAGCAGACGGGTTGAACGAAAAAATTGGAAAAGCTGGCCCCGTTCATGGCCAAGGTATCAATATTTGGAGTGCTCAAATTGGTATTGCCATTAAAACTCAAATCACCCCAACCTTGATCGTCGGTAAGAATGACGATTACGTTTGGTGGTTCACTTTTTTCAGGGGTTGTGTTTTTTGCACATTGCACGGTCAGCAATAGTAGAAAAACAAAGGTAGTAATGGTTGCGATGGTCGGCTTCATGCCTCAAGGTAAGAACTTATGCCTTGATTTGAGGTTGTAATCGACTAACTTTTTTTCTTCCCTTGCCAAATTGTGGCCAATGAAGAGCCAGAAATGTTCATAAGTGGTCCAAATACGGCCGGTGCCAATCCCATGGTGGCCAACCGTCCCATTTCGAGGGCTATGCCCGAAGCTAGTCCGGCATTTTGCATGCCCACTTCGAAGGCTACGGTGCGCGACGATTTTTCGTCAAGTCCAACGAGTTTACTTCCGTAATAGCCCAATATATACCCAGAAAAATTATGGGCAATGACCACCACGATAAGCACAAGTCCAATGGAAAGCAGAGCGTCCCTTCCTGAGGCGGTGATTACGGTAATGATAATGGCAATAGCGGCCATAGATATCTTGGGCATCGCCTTATCCAACCAACTAAATTTTCCATGGAAAAAGTGATTGAAAAGAAGCCCAGCCAAAATAGGTAGGATCACAATTTTGATGATACTCCAAAACATGGCTAAAAAGTCGATGGGTACCAGTTCGTTGGCCAAAAGTTGCATAAAAAAAGGAGTCAACAAGGGCGATAGCAATGTGGATACTGCCGTCAGTGTGAGTGATAGCGCCAAATTAGCACCCGAAATATAGGCCATTACATTTGAGGCCAATCCACCTGGGGAGCACCCCACCAATATTATACCTGCTGCAATTTCAGGTGGTAAGCCTGATAGTTTGGCCAGTCCGAAACCAATGAATGGCATGATGGTAAATTGGGCAATGAGACCTACCAAGACCCCTTTTGGCATTTTGACCACGCCTACAAAATCTTTGATGCCTATTGAAGTTCCCATGCCAAACATGATAATGATCAAAAGCGGTACAATTAGGTTTGTGAATTTGAAGGTTCCTATTTGTAGAAAAAACTGGGGATAGAACAGGGAGGCCGCTACAGCTGCGAAAATGAGCAGGGTAAATGAAAATCCTTTTAAGGCCTTGCTGGCCGTTACGGCCAGGGCGAGTGCTATAAAAAGGAGCACGACTGCCGGGGCTAGAAAGTTATGTTGGTCAAAGATCCAAAAGAGCACTGCCCCCAATCCAAGGATGCCGCTGGCCACGCTGGCCCATTTACCTAGATTTTGCATGATTTGTTTTTAATAGGAACAAAGTACTGATTTTTCGTTCTTATTGGTTTTTGGAAATTTTGATGTTTCGAAATTCAATTTTCCCCGTACCCATGGCTTGCAATCCAATGTAACCTGTTGTAGGATAATCGTAATTTGAATCGGCGGTCAAGGTATTATTCACCCAAACCTGAATTCGATTTTCATTGGCTTCGACCTTGTAGGTGTTCCATTTGTTCAAGGTTTCAACATAATTCATGGGAACGGCTTTGGTCACAATGGCGCCGGTTCTAAAGTCTTGATTCGGATGGAGGTCCCATATGTTCAATTCGTGACAGTCGGTGGCACTGAGTTCTTTATTATGGCATCGGACAAAAACACCAGAATTGATCGTGCTGTCGGGTTTGAATTCCAACTCTAGGGTAAAATTGGCATAGGCCTTTTTAGTCATCACAAAACCCGCACCTTCTTGTACTTCGCCAATTAAAGTAGTCTTGGAAAATTGCCATTCGGCATCACCAAAGGTTTCCCAATCCTTGGCATTTTGTTGGAATAATACAGCGCGTTCACTGCAGGAGAGCACTAGAAAAAGAAGTGAAAAAAATAGAAATGCACCTTGCTTCCTCATAAATTGAATTTGATAGCCCATAAAAAATACAAATTTGACCAAAAGAAAAGGTTCCAATTCCCTAAATTCCTATTTAATTGTTGAAATTAAAACTGGTAAGACCGTTGAAAACCCAATAATTAGTGAAGGTATTTATAAATTAGCAAGGGTCAAGAAACTTAGTACATGAACAAAGTTGTCACTTTTGGGGAAATTATGCTGCGATTGGCACCCCCTGGCTTTTTAAGATTTTCACAAACCACCAGTTTTGATGCCATCTTTGGAGGCGGCGAGTCAAATGTTGCAGTTTCATTGGCGAATTATGGTATTCCCGTTGATTTTGTAACACGCCTACCCAATAATGATATTGGGCAATGTGCCCTTATGGAAATGCGCAAAAGAGGCGTCGGAACCGATAAGATTATTTACGGTGGCGATAGGCTGGGCATCTATTTTCTAGAGACTGGGGCGGTAAGTCGTGGCAGCAAGGTAGTTTATGACCGTGCGCATTCGGCTATGGCCGAGATCGAAGCCGGAATGATCGATTGGAAATCTGTTTTTGATGGGGTCGAATGGTTCCATTGGACGGGGATAACCCCTGCCATTTCGCAAGGAGCTGCCGATGCTTGTCTAGAAGCGGTAAAGGAAGCAAGTGCCATGGGTGTGACCATTTCGACAGATTTGAATTATCGTGCCAAGTTGTGGAACTACTGCAATGATGTCAAACGGGAAGAAATTATGACTGAACTCACTTCGTATTGCGATATTGTATTGGGCAATGAAGAAGACGCCGAAAAACATTTTGGGATAAAACCTGAAGGCTTAGATATCACCACTCAGGGAGCGCATGTTAAGGCAGAGGCTTTTCTTTCGGTTTGCGAGCAAATGATGAAGCGCTTCCCCAAGGCCAAAAAAGTGATCACCACTTTACGCGGATCGCTATCGGCTTCGCATAATACCTGGGCTGGGGTGTTGTATGATGGCAAAACCATGACCAAGTCTCCCGAATACCAGATTACCCATATCGTGGATCGCGTGGGAGGTGGCGATAGTTTTATGGGCGGTTTGATTTATGGTTTACTTACCTATCCGAATGACGACCAGCACGCCCTGAACTTTGCCGTTGCCGCATCGTGCCTAAAGCATACCATAAAGGGAGACGCCAATTTGGTGACGGTTGCCGAGGTTGAAAAATTAATGGGAGGAGATGCCTCCGGACGCGTAGCGCGATAACTAATACGTATGGCAGAAGTTACTCAAGATAGGGTGTTGGCAGAATTGGAAAAAGCGGGTCTTGTGCCTGTATTTAACCATACCGATAGTACGGTAGCAAAAAACGTGCTGGATGCCTGTTACAGGGGAGGTGTTCGGGTTTTTGAATTTACGAATCGCGGTGAGAATGCCCTCTTTGTATTTGAAGACTTGGTACAGCATGCGAAGAAATATGAAGATTTGCTCTTGGGAATAGGCACTATTTTTTCGGCTGAAGACGCTGAAAAATTCGTTGGGGTAGGAGCCAAATTTGTGGTCTCCCCCGCAATGATCCCAGAAATGGCCCACTATTGCGCATCGGAAAATGTGTTATGGGTACCCGGTTGTGGCACGGTTACCGAAATACACCAGGCACTAGAACTGGGTGCAAAGGTGGTTAAGGCCTTTCCGGGCAATGTGCTGGGTCCGGGTTTTGTCAAATCCGTAACAGCGGTTTTTCCCAAGGTACCCATTATGCCCACTGGTGGGGTGGCACCCAAGGAAGAAAACCTAAAAGCCTGGTTTGACGCTGGGGTTACGTGCGTTGGTATGGGATCAAAATTGATTTCAGCAGAAATGTTGGATTCAGAAGACTATGAAGGAGTAACGGATTTGGTAAAACGTACCATACATACAATTTCGGCCTTGCGAAAGTAATTACCGATTCGCTCTGATTAATCACTCAAAAGAATGTTTGTGCATAAAAAAACCAGATAGTTTCCTATCTGGTTCGTTGTAGCGGGGACTGGACTCGAACCAGCGACCTTCGGGTTATGAGCCCGACGAGCTACCTACTGCTCTACCCCGCGATGTGGACGGCAAATATACGACCCTTTTTTACTTTGGGCAAATTCATGAGACCTTGATTGAATTCTATATCTTCGGGCCATGGAGCAACTCAATGATTTTTTGGTGCAAGCAATTTCAGGCACCGAATGGCCGATGTTTATCTTATTAATTGGTGGTGGACTCTTTTTGGTATTTTATTCGAAATTATTGCCCTATCGTTTTTTTGGGCATGCCGTTGCCATTACCCGGGGAAAATATGATGATGCCACCGCCCAAGGGGATGTAAGCTCTATGCAAGCCCTGTTCGCGGCAGTTGCCGCAACGGTGGGTTTGGGAAACATTTCAGGGGTCGCCATCGCCATTCATGATGCCGGACCCGGGGTTGTTTTCTGGATTTGGATGACCGCCATTATAGGAATGTGCATAAAGTTCTACACGGGTAGTTTGGCCATTATGTTCCGCTCAAAAGATGATGCGGGAAAGCTGCAGGGCGGTCCCATGTTTTACATTACCCAAGGTTTGGGCAAACGGGCAAAACCACTGGCCATCTTTTTTAGTATTGCTGGGCTCTTTGGTTTTTTGGGGGTATTTACAGCCAACCAATTTACCGAGACCTTTATGAGTGTAGTTGAACCTGAGCGCAATCTAATTGCCTTAGGTGGAAAGGAAGATGATCCTTTGTTTAACTGGAAATTGCTGATAGGCTTCGTTTTGGCAGTGGTGTCCTCTTTCGTCATTTTTGGGGGCCTAAAAAAGATTGCCAAGGTAGCCACTGCTATTGTGCCATTCATGGTCATGGTGTATTTGATTGCCGTGATTTTGGTTATGTTGGCCAATGCCTCGCAGGTATGGCCCTCCTTGAAGTTGATCGTAACAGAGGCCTGGAACTTTAAAACGGTGGTCACAGGCGGCTTCTGGGGCTTGGTCATCATTGGCGTTCGTAGGGCCATGTTCTCCAATGAAGCAGGTTTGGGTTCGGCACCCATGTACCACGGACAATCTAAAAATAATGAGCCCATTCGTGAAGGTTTGGTGGCTATGTTGGGCCCCTTTATCGATACGATTTTGGTCTGTACCTTCACCGCCATTGTCATTATTTTGAGCGGTGCCTATCTTGAAGAAGGTAGTGGAATTGTCATGACCTTGAATGCCTTCACTACTTCTTTGGGTAGTTGGGGTGGCGTATTACTGATGATTATTGTTTCGGCCTTTGCCTTTTCAACCTTATTTACCTACTCGTATTACGGGGTAAAAAGTTTATCGTTCTTGACCAATGCCAAAATCGGAAAACTCTATAATGTCTATTTTGTCATCATGATCATTTTTGCTGCTGTGGCCTCTTTGGAATTGGTTAAAAATTTGATCGACCTTTCGTATGCCCTTATGGTCATTCCGAATATGATTGCTGTACTGCTCTTAGCACCCAAGGTGAACAAGGCGGCAAAGGAGTACTTTCAAAAATTGAAAAGTGAGTCTTGATAATTTTGAACACGAATTTTTTGGCATTGGCATTCAAAATGGCAAGACACCGGAAAATTTAGGTGCCTTGTGGCGTTCAGCACAAAACCTTGGGGCCAGTTTTATTTTTACCATAGGAAATAGGTACGCCAAACAATCGAGTGATACCCACCAGGCCGTAAAAACAATGCCTTATTTTCACTATGATACTTTTGAAGCTTTTTACAAAAATCTTCCTAAAGGAGCAATGCTTGTAGGTGTGGAGTTAGCTTCAGAAGCGGTTGCGCTCGAGACTTTTCACCATCCTAGAAGATGTGTTTATTTGTTGGGGGCTGAAGATCATGGTCTTTCGAAATTAGCTCGGGAAAAATCACATCATCTAGTGCGCTTTGCATCCATTAAAAGCCTTAATGTGGCCATAGCGGGGAGTATCGTAATGTATGATCGGAATTTGCCCAAACCAAGAATGACCTAACTTTGTCCAATGGTCAAAAAACATAAATCGGGTTTCGTCAACATTATTGGTAACCCCAATGTGGGTAAATCAACCTTGATGAATGCTTTTGTGGGCGAAAAGTTGTCTATTATTACCTCAAAGGCCCAAACCACCCGGCATCGCATTTTCGGTATCGTGAATGGAGATGATTTTCAGGTGGTTTTTTCTGATACTCCCGGCATCATCAAACCCGCTTATGCCCTTCAAAGTTCGATGATGGATTTTGTGAAATCGGCTTTTGAAGATGCCGATGTGTTGCTTTATATGGTTGAGATCGGTGAAAAAGGATTGAAAGATGAGGTATTTTTCAAAAAAATTCAGAACAGTAAGATTCCCGTACTGCTTTTACTCAATAAAATAGACACTTCGGAACAAGCTGCTCTTGAAGAACAGGTACAACATTGGCAAAACCTGTTGCCCAATGCGGAAGTACACCCCATCTCAGCCCTTGAGAATTTCAACCTCGAAGAGGTGTTTGGTCGAATTTTGGAATTGTTGCCCGAGGGTCCAGCCTATTATCCGAAAGACCAGTTTACAGACAAACCTGAGCGCTTTTTTGTGAACGAAACCATTCGTGAGAAAATCTTGCTGAACTACAAAAAAGAGATTCCTTACGCGGTTGAGGTAGAAACAGAGGAGTTTTTGGAAGATGACGATATTATTCGAATCCGCTCAGTGATCATGGTAGAACGTGATACCCAAAAAGGTATCATTATTGGGCATAAGGGTGCTGCGTTGAAAAAAGTTGGTGTGGCAGCCCGAAAAGACCTCGAAAAATTCTTTGGCAAACAGGTTCATATTGAGTTGTATGTCAAGGTGAACAAGAATTGGCGCTCAAATTCAAACCAGTTGAAGCGATTCGGTTACAACGGTTGATGGGCGTGATTGGTCGAAATGCATGCTAGTCTTCGCCATAGAGCTGCTGTATTTGAATAAATAGCTCATCGGCATAGCGTCTTAATTGTTCCATTTGCGGTTTCCCGTTTCTTTTGCCCAACCTTCCAAAGGCATAGAGGATGAACCATAGCAGCACCAACAAACCCATACCCACCAACCAAAACGTTATGTCGTGGCCCAGGGAATATTTGGAATAGGCAAAAATGCCCAATATGATAAAGAGGGTAGCGACTCCAAAGTGCAAGAACATAAAGAAAGTCCAAAGGGCGGGATTGGGTCCGAAAACCCCATAAACTGTGCTTTTCCCTTTACTAAATGAGCAAATTTCCAAATGGAGTTGTGGTGACCAAAAGGTGGTGTGCGCCTTTTTGAATTTGATGTAAACGTGTTCATCAATCCTTTTCAGCATAAAGGGATTCTTGGCTTCAATATCAAAGGCTTGCTGCACAAGTTCTGGCTCGGCAAACAATCGAATTTCGAACCGGGGCCGCAAGACAATTTCGTTGACCAAATCACTCATTGGAATATCGGATAGCTGATTCTTAAGGTAATCTAATTTTCAATGGAATTAATACTACTTTTGCAAAAAATTGACGTCATGGGAGGCATCGTTGCCATTGTAGGAAGACCCAATGTGGGCAAGTCCACTTTTTTTAACCGCTTGATCCAGCGTAGAGAGGCCATAGTTGATGCTGTGAGCGGGGTGACTCGTGACCGCCATTATGGCAAGAGTGACTGGAACGGTAAGGAATTTTCGGTGATCGATACTGGAGGCTATGTGGTTGGTAGTGATGATATTTTTGAACAGGAAATTGACAAACAGGTAGAACTGGCCATTGAAGAGGCGGATGCCATTATTTTTATGGTAGATGTGGAATCTGGCATCACAGGCATGGATGAAGACGTCGCGAACCTCCTACGCCGAGTTGACAAACCTGTATTTTTGGCCGTGAACAAGGTCGATAACAGCCAACGCCAAGCAGATGCTGTCGAGTTTTATGCCTTGGGTTTGGGTGATTATTTCTCCTTGTCCAGCATCAATGGAAGCGGTACGGGCGAATTGCTTGATGCCCTCGTCGAAGTACTTCCCGAAAACCAAGAAGAGGAAAGCCAATTGCCCAGGTTTGCCGTGGTCGGACGACCCAACGCAGGCAAGTCTTCTTTTATTAACGCCTTGATAGGGGAGGAGCGCTATATCGTTACCGATATTGCCGGTACAACGCGCGACAGTATCGATACCAAATACAATCGCTTTGGTTTCGAATTCAATTTGGTGGATACCGCCGGGATTCGCCGTAAGGCCAAGGTCAAGGAAGATCTGGAATTTTACTCGGTGATGCGCTCGGTGCGTTCTATTGAGTATTGTGACGTGTGTATTTTATTGTTCGATGCTACCCGGGGCTTTGATGGCCAAGTACAAAATATTTTTTGGTTGGCGCATCGCAACAATAAAGGCATCGTGATTTTGGTCAACAAATGGGATCTGGTAGCCAAAGAAACCAATTCGGTTAGGGACTATACGGCCAAAATCAAAAAAGCAATCGAGCCATTTACCGATGTGCCCATTATTTTTATTTCGGTACTGAACAAACAACGAATTTTCAAGGCCATTGAAACTGCCGTTGAAGTATACAAGAACCGCTCGAAAAAGGTAGTGACCCGTAAGTTCAATGATATCATGCTGCCCATAATCGAAAAGAACCCGCCCCCGGCCTATAAGGGCAAGTATGTCAAAATCAAATTTTGCACCCAGTTGCCCACACCCTATCCCCAATTTGCATTTTATTGCAACCTACCCCAGTATATCAGGGAGCCCTATAAGCGTTTTTTGGAGAATAAAATCCGCGAGAATTTTGATTTTGAAGGGGTTCCGATAACTGTTTTCATCCGGAAGAAATAACTAAAAACAAACCGTCAAAAGTAATCACAACATGAATTCGGAAAACAGTTCGACGCTTTATGATATTCCAGTGAATGCATTGGATGGTTCAAAACTTGATTTGTCAGCCTACAAGGGCAAGTATATCCTATTTGTCAATGTAGCCTCGAAATGTGGTTTTACCCCGCAGTATAAAGAGTTACAGCAATTGAGCGATACCTATGGTGAAGAGGTTGTAGTGGTAGGAAGTCCCTGCAATCAATTTGCGGGACAAGAACCGGGCGATGCCAATGAAATACGCGGTTTTTGTGAATTGAATTTTGGAGTGACCTTTCCCTTGACCGAAAAAATGAAAGTCAAAGGAAATGAACAACATCCCTTATACCAATGGCTTACCCAAAAAAGCCGCAATGGTAAAAAGAGCTCCAGCGTAAAATGGAATTTTCAAAAATATTTGGTTAACCCAGAAGGTGAACTGGTAGATTATTATTATTCCATAACCAAGCCTACGAGTCGCAAGATTACAAAGCACTTTGGTTAATGCTGGGCCTTGCCTGACCAGTTAGGACGTCAAGGATACAAGGTAAGGATGTGAGGTGTATGTTGATATTGAATACCTTGGTTTGCCGTCTTCACACCCTGTTGTCAAATTTGTTAAAATCAACTTTCTCTCAACATTTTTTTAGGGTTTCCCAACAAAACACATTGCATTTGGTCGAAAAAATGGGATAGGACATAATGTAAGAAAATACTTACGTTATAAATTTAAATCGTTGTCCCAATGAAATCTTACCAAATCATAATTAAAGAGGTTGCTGAAGTTTCTGAAATGGAGCTAACCTTCAAACCCAATGTTTTTTTCTTATTCGTTTCACCCAACTTTCCAGATCCAAAAAAAGTGGTTGATTTTTTAAGGAAGACCTATCCCAAGGCCTACCTCATTGGTTGTTCTACTGCAGGAGAAATTGTGGGCAGCCGCCTGGTTGATGAATCCATCGTCTTAACGGCGGTGCAATTTGAAAAAAGCCGACTTGACCAGACGTGTACCGTTCTTGATGACCATGATATGGATAGCTTTAAGGTTGGCAAATACCTCAGTGAAAAATTACGGACGCCTGATTTGAAACATATGTTTGTTTTGAGCGATGGCCTTTTTATCAATGGTGCTGAACTTGTTGCGGGCCTTACTGACGAAATGGATCCTTCTGTCGGTATCACAGGCGGTTTGGCTGCAGATGGTCAAAATTTTGAAAACACCTTTGTCATCAGCAATGATGGCGTTCACAGCAAGAAAGTGGTAGCGCTCGGTATTTATGGCGATGCTATAAAAATAGGGTTTGGCTCCAAGGGGGGCTGGGACAGTTTTGGTCTTGAGCGGTTGGTCACAAAATCGGACAAGAACATACTGTATGAATTGGACGGTGAACCCGCCCTTGATCTATATAAATCGTTTCTTGGGGAAAAAGCATCTGAATTACCAAGTTCCGGTCTTCTGTTTCCTTTAAGCCTGCGCGAAAATGACAATCAAGAACCCGTGGTTCGAACCATATTGGGTATAGATGAAGCATCGAAAAGTCTGACGTTCGCAGGTAACATTCCAGAAGGTTCTTATGTGCGCTTGATGAAGGCCAATATTGATAGGTTGATCAATGGTGCCGGTGAATCAGCATCACTGATCAGTCAGGGGAGTAATGAAGACACCCAAATTGCCTTTTTAATAAGTTGTATTGGTCGACGACTGGTTTTGAAACAGTTTGTGGAGGAAGAACTCGAGGCTGTATCTGAAATATTAGGAAAAAATGTGCTCTATACTGGATTTTACTCCTATGGTGAAATAGCCCCTTTTTCTTCTTTTTCACCCTGTACCTTGCACAATCAAACCATGACCATCACCACGTTCTCAGAATAGGTAGCTATGCATCGATTGCTCAAACGACAACTTGACAAGGCCGGTTTCGAACCGGGCAAGATTGAAGAAATGAAAGTTTTTCTTGAACAGATCAGTCATGCCTATCAATCTTTTGAACAAGACTACGGGCATCTTGAGCATGTTTTGGAGCAAAGCTCGAAAGAACTCTTTACGGCGAACCAAAGCCTGAAAAACAAGGTCAAAACGGTAGAAGGGAAGCTTTCAAAAGTAGCCACGAACATTCGTGATATCATCTTTGAGATGGATGTCGAAGGAAGATGGACCTATCTGAATTCAGCTTGGGAGCGAATGTCGGGACATACGGTTGAGGCCTCCCTGGGCAATAAGTACTATGAGTACCTACCAAAAGAGGTTACGGAGCCTTTTCGCAAAAAAGTGGTTTCAACCAAGGGTGTTTTTAAGTTGCACCGGGCAAGTTTTCAATACACCAAACCTGATGGAGAAGTCATATGGTTGGACGTTTCCATAAAACCAATTATCGGTGCTACAGACAAAATCGAGGGGTTTATCGGGAGTATTTCCGACATCACAGAATTGAAGCACACCGAAGAAAAATTAATACAGGCCAATAAGGCCAAAGACCAGTTCTTGTCGGTGATGTCGCATGAGATTCGAACGCCTTTGAATGCGGTCATTGGGGTGAGTAATTTGTTGTTGATGGAAGACCCCAAACCAAGTCAAATGGAAAATTTGGATGTGCTTGGTTATTCATCAAAGCATCTTTTGGCGCTGGTCAATGATATTCTTGACTATAATAAGATCGTATCGGGTTCTTTGGTTATGGAACAAGACGAATTTAGTCTGGTTGACACCCTACATGCCCAGAAGCAGATGTTTCAGCAAAGAGCTTCCACCAAAGGTTTGAAAATAGAAATTGACCTAGCGGAAAATGTACCAAAAACAGTGGTTGGCGATACACATCGCCTCAGTCAAATATTGACCAACTTATTGGGCAATGCCATAAAATTTACCAAGAAAGGTTTTGTGAAACTTGAAGTTTCCCTCAAGGAAAAAGGCAACAATATCAACCTGATCCAATTCAAGGTCATCGATACGGGGGTCGGTATTCCAAAGAACAAACTGAAAAAAATATTTGAGCCTTTTGCACAGGCCAGCTCCAAGACCACCAGATTGTATGGCGGTACAGGTTTGGGGCTTGCCATTTCCAAAAATTTGGTAGAACTCATGGGCAGTACCCTGGCATGCGAAAGTAAACCCGGAAAGGGATCTACGTTTACGTTTACCGTACCATTTGAAAGTCCTGGAGTGCAAAGTCAAAGTCGCATTCTTTGTGAGCTTCCTTTGCCCAACAAGCCAGAGTATTCCTCCTTAAACGGGATGACCATATTGGTGGTCGAAGACAACAAAATCAATGCAACGATTTTAAATAAGTTCTTGAGTAAATGGGGAGTACGTTGTGAAGTTGCGGAAAACGGGCTGGTTGGATTCGAAATGTCGGTCAAGAAAAAGTATGATCTTATTTTCATGGATATCGAGATGCCCATTATGAATGGGTACCAATCTACCTTGGCCATAAGGGAAACCAAAAAGAACCCGAACCATGCAACCCCAATCATTGCTCTCACAGCCTCTACAGGTGATAAAACCGGCTATGAGCTGAGTAAGTGTGGTATGGATGGTTTGATACCCAAACCTTTCGATCCGAAAGAACTCTTTGTCGCCATCGAATCAAGTATCAATGCGACGGGGCAAACGAACACCATTCATGCGTCCTAATGGGCCACGTTATGTGATTTCTTGCAACACTTTCTGATTACCGGAGCATTCCAATGCGCTAAACTTTACCATTTTCTTAGTAGTTCCAAAGAGGGTGGTTTTCTATCTTTAGAAAAACAACACCTAACAATCATGAAACAAACTGTACTTTTTTTAGCCTTTCTTGTGGTTACTGCCGTTCAGGCTCAAAACTCTGATTATGAAAATGTTGCCCAGACGGTCAATTATTATTTGGATGGAGGGACCAACAATGATTATGCTACCCTAAAAAAGGCATTTCATGAAAATGCTACCATGAAATACATTGCCGATGACGGGTACAAGGAAGTAAACGCCCTAGAATTCTTTTCGGGTATGGATGCCTCGAAACCGATGCAAAATAGGAAAACGCGAATCGCCAATATAACGGTTTCTGGTCATGCAGCAAGTGCCCGATTGGAAATCGAGTACCCCACATTTTCCTTTATTGATTATATGAACTTGCTAAAAATAGATGGGGAGTGGAAAATTGTAAATAAGATTTTTTACCGGCAACCTGCCATGCGAGCAGCCAATTGAAATACCCTTTAATTCAGCTCGAGGGTGACCACATTGCCTGTGCTGGCTTGAGGGATGCCATTTATGGTATAACTTTCTATGCGAGGTATTCCTCCGCAACACGTGCCTTCGCTTAAACGGATTTCGATGACAAGATTTACGGGGTTATAGTTTTCAATTTCAAGGCTAAAGTCGTAAACCTGAACTTCCCAACTTGCATTTTCAAGATACAACAAGCTGGTTGTGGTGTTGCCAAAATTGGTTTCCCGAATATCAAGTTCAATATTTGAGGGGCTATTCCCCGACAGAGAGAAATCTTCAAGTGCCAAGGTGTTTGTTTCGAATACATTTTCACCATCCAGAAGCACCTCAAAGAGTAGCGTGGGCGGCCCTTCGCACAAAACCGTACTACAATCTTCATCGGTGTTTGAACAGGCCAAGAGCCATAAAATGGGTAAGCAATAGCTGAGAAGGTATCGAAACTTCATAGGATTAATAAGATGAATAAAATGAAGAGGGTTGCTTTGGGTTAATGATATTTTTACCACCCTCCAGAAGCACCACCACCTCCAAAGCCGCCGCCGCCGAAGCCACCACCAAAACCTCCGCCTCCGAAGCCACCGCCTCCGAAGCCACCGCCTGACGAGCGACCACTAGAACCACTACTGCGGCCCATATTACTGAGAATGATAATGTCCCAAATATCAAGTCCTCGGCCACCGCGTCCGCCGCGGTTGTTGCCTCTACCACCTTTGTTGCGCCTGCTGGCCAATAAGATCATGATGATGACAAAGAAGATAAAGGGTAGCAAAGCCCGAAAAGGAAATTCGTTTGAATTTGAAAAGGTTCGGTCTTCCTCGAACTCTCCATTGAGCACTTGAAAGATAGCATCTGCCCCAGCATCGAGGCCTCCGTAGTAATCGCCCTTTTTGAATTCAGGAATAATGACCCGGTCAATGATACGTTTGCTCATCAAATCTGTCAAAAATTCCTCAACTCCATAACCCGTATTAATGGCAATGCGACGATCGTCGCGTGCGAGCAAAATAAGGATGCCATTATCTTCATCGGCCTGACCTATACCCCATTTTTCGCCCCATTGGGCTCCAAGGTAATTTATGTTTTCACCCTCGGTAGAACTTATGACAACGGTTACAATTTGCGTTGAGGTACTATCGGCATACCGGATCAATTTTTGCTCCAACTGATTTTTTTCGGCAGGGCTCAGCAGATTTACATAATCATAAACACTGGTTTGCTTTTCCGGAACAGGCGGAATGTCAAATTGTGCCCAGCTAAATTGGACAACTAAAAGAAGAAGAAAAAAGCTAACCCTTTGAAATCGCATCACTCAATTCGTTTACATCACCATGGTCCCATGGGAAGTGCGCTTGAAGCTCCTTTCCCGCCTTTAGTACCCCCTCAATAATTCCATTCTTATAATCCCCTTTGGCAAAGTAAGATGCCATCAAATCGCGGGTGGTATTCCAAAACCCTTTGGGCACTACCTTATCAATACCTTGATCGCCATAAATAACAAATTTTTTATCCGTCACAGCGACATAGATAAGCACCCCATTGGCATCCTTGGTGTTGTCCATTTTTAAAAAGTGGAAAACTTGTTGGGCCCTGCTAAAATGATCGATTTTAGCAGTAGCCTCAATATGTACCCGGATTTCTCCCGAGGTGTTTTTTTCTGCTTGAAGAATGGCGTCTACGATGGCCTGCTCCTCAGCAGCGGTCAAGAATTCCTCAACTTTTGACATCAGGAGCTAAAATCAAAATCTACGTCAGGAGCATTCTCCGAACCGGGGTTGGCCTTGTACCGCGGCATTTCATCAAAACCAAAAAGTCCCGCAAGGATTTTGCCGGGAAACTTGGTCGTATGGATATCGTATAGGTTTACCTTTTCATTGTACCGATCACGTGCCACATTGATACGGTTTTCGGTACCCTCCAATTGGGATTGTAGCTCCAAAAAGTTTTGGTTGGCCTTTAGTTCTGGGTAGCGTTCTACCGTGACCAACAAGCGTGATAAGGCCGATGAAAGTCCGGTCTGGGCTTGTTGAAACTGCGCCAATTGCTCAGGGGTAATGTTATTGGCATCAATGGTAGTCGAGGTGGCTTTCGAACGGGCCTCAATAACATCGGTTAAAGTTTCCCTTTCAAAATCAGCAGCACCTTGAACGGTTTTCACCAAATTTCCGATAAGGTCATTACGGCGCTGGTAAGCGCTTTCTACATTGGACCAGGCAGTTTTGGCATCGGCCTCCAGCTCGACTGCTTTGTTATTGAACCCTACGCCCCATTGATACAAAGCAAACGCAATGACAGCGAGTATAATTACGGGTATGAGCCATTTTTTCATTTTCGTGTGTTTTTAGTGTTTAGTAATGTAATTTATAAGTGAGCGAACAACCTATTTTGTTACAGTTGTTCCTTGATTTTTTGAAGTTCCGCTTTGACCTTTTGAAGTTTTTGAATGACTTCGAAAGTTGAAAGGGTCTTTTGCTTTTCCTCCTTCAAGTGGGTTTTTGCACCTTCAAGGGTGAAGCCCCGTTCTTTGACCAGGTGATAGATCAATTGCAGGTTTTTGATGTCCTCAGGGGTAAACTTGCGATTGCCCTTGGCATTCTTTTTAGGTTTGAGGGCATCAAATTCTTTTTCCCAAAAACGTATCAATGAGGTATTTACGCCGAACGCTTTGGCTACCTCCCCAATGGCATAATATCTTTTTTCAGGAAGATCTACGTGCATTAGTCAAGCGATTGGTTCTCTTGGTTCGACAATTTGAGCATGTTCTCGAATTCTTGAGGCGATAAACTTCCGTAGTAGAAGTTAATGGGGTTGATACGCTCTTTATCTTTCCATACCTCATAATGTAAATGAGGTGCCTCGGAACGACCTGTATTGCCCACAAACCCAATGAGATCACCACGTTTCACCTTTTGGCCTACAGTGACATTGTATTTGCTTAAATGGGCGTAAATGGTCAAATAACCATACCCATGGTCTATACGGATATGTTTTCCGAAACCGGAAGAGCGATTGTCCGCACGGGTTACTTTTCCGTCACCCGTAGCATAGATCGGCGTGCCTCGGGGTGCCGTAAAGTCCATACCATAGTGCATCTTACGTGCTTTGGTAAAAGGGTCGGATCGCCAACCAAAACCAGAGGCCATACGGGTGAGATCCTTATTTCTTACGGGTTGGATGGCCGGAATGGAGGCCAGTAGTTTTTCTTTGTCTTCGGCCAACTTGGCAATCTCATCCAAGGATTTGGATTGGATGACCATTTGTTTCTGTATGACCTCTAAACGCTGGGTGGCGTCAATGATAATCTCTGAATTGTTGAAACCTTCCAACGATTTATAGCGGTTTACACCACCAAAACCTGCCCTGCGTTGTTCCTCAGATATGGGATTGGCCTCAAAATACAGGCGATAGATATTGTTGTCACGATCCTCAATATTCGTCAACACTTGTTCCATTTGGTCCATTTTTCTATTGAGAATCTCAAACTGCAGCTCATAATTGCGAACCTCGCGTTCGAGCGAAAGTTCTTTGGGCGTATTCAATAAGCTGGTGTTCAAGAGTACAATAAGGCCCAAAAACCCGAATAGCGCAGCACTTAGTAAAAAGAAGAAGAGATTACGGTACCTTTTCGACTTTTTGGGCTCTATCTTCCTATAGGATAGTGTATCGGGGTCGTAATAGTATTTGACTTTAGACATGAAGGGATTTTGTCCTATTTTTGAGCGTTCATTTTACAGAACAAACAAATATAAAAATTGTTTTGTAAGCTGTGTTAAAATTATTTAAAGCGAAACTCCCCATATGACATCCCAAAAGGTTAGAGAACAGTTTTTAAGCTTTTTTAAGTCCAAGGAACACAAGATTGTCCCTTCGGCACCAATGGTCATGAAAGATGACCCCACCTTGATGTTCACCAATGCGGGCATGAACCAATTCAAAGAATTTTTTCTGGGCAATTCGGTTCCCGATAGCAATAGGGTGGCCGATACACAAAAATGCCTGCGTGTCAGCGGCAAGCATAACGATCTGGAAGAGGTGGGTAAAGATACCTACCACCATACCATGTTTGAGATGCTGGGCAATTGGAGTTTTGGTGATTACTTCAAAAAAGAAGCCATCCACTGGGCTTGGGAGCTGTTGACCGAAGTTTATGGTATTGAAAAAGACCGGCTGTACGTTTCCGTTTTTGAGGGAAGTGATGATGCGGACAATCTGGATATGGATCAAGAAGCGTTCGACTATTGGAAGGCGATTGTGCCCAAAGATCGCATCATCATGGGTAACAAAAAGGACAATTTTTGGGAGATGGGGGACCAGGGACCCTGTGGCCCTTGTTCCGAAATACATGTGGATATACGCCCTGATGCCGACCGCAGCACGGTAGATGGGGCCACTTTGGTAAATAAAGACCATCCCTTGGTGGTTGAAATATGGAACCTTGTTTTTATTCAATACAACCGAAAGGCAAACGGTAAGCTTGAAGATTTACCCGAAAAGCATATTGATACCGGTATGGGCTTTGAGCGACTCTGTATGGTGTTACAAGGGGTGCAATCAAATTACGATACGGATATCTTTACCCCGCTTATCCGGGAAATAGAGACCATTACCAGTCACCGGTACAACAAAGATGAGCAAACCAATATAGCGATACGGGTAATTGCCGATCATGTACGGGCAGTGGCTTTTTCCATTGCCGATGGCCAACTACCAAGCAATACGGGGGCAGGTTATGTCATCAGAAGAATTTTGCGGCGTGCCATCCGCTATGGGTTTACCTTTTTAGATACCCATAAACCTTTTATTTATAGGTTGGTCAAAGTGCTGAATGAGCAAATGGGGGCTACCTTTCCAGAACTTAAAAAGCAACGGCAACTCATCGAAAATGTGATCAAGGAAGAAGAACAATCTTTTTTGGCCACGCTTGAACAGGGATTGGTACTTCTAGATTCGGTCATAAAATCAACAAAAGGAAAACGTGTTGACGGTAAAAAGGCCTTCGAATTATATGACACCTTTGGTTTTCCTGTCGATCTCACACGATTGATTTTAGATGAAAAAGGCTATGAACTCGATGTTGAAGGTTTTGAAACTGCCTTAAATGAGCAAAAAAATCGATCTCGTGATGCCTCTGAAGTCTCCAAAGGAGATTGGACTATTTTATCGAATGATTCCGAACAAGAGTTTGTGGGTTACGACACCTTGGAAACAAAGGTAAAATTGGTCAAGTACCGTAGTATCACCAGTAAAAAAGACGGTGAGCAATACCAGCTGGTCTTTAACTTAACCCCTTTTTATGCGGAGGGCGGTGGTCAGGTTGGTGACAAAGGCTATTTGGAGGCTGCCAATGGTGATGTGATCTATATTGTGGATACCAAGCGAGAAAACAACGAAATCATCCATTTTTCTGAAAGCCTACCCAAAAAACTTGAAGGCACATTTAAGGCTGTGGTTGATAAAAAACAGCGTCAGCGAACGGCAAGCAATCATACGGCTACCCATTTATTGCATCAAGGGTTACGTGAAATTTTAGGGGAACATGTGGAGCAAAAGGGATCCGCAGTGCATTCCAAGTACCTGCGTTTTGATTTCTCCCATTATTCGAAATTGACTGTTGATGAGCTTCGTGAGGTTGAGAACTTTGTGAATGCTCGAATTGAAGGGCAACTGCCTTTGGAAGAACAAAGGAATGTGCCGATGAAGAAAGCGCTTGCTGAGGGGGCCATGGCCCTGTTTGGTGAGAAATATGGCGATACCGTGCGTACGGTGCGATTTGGCCAGTCAGTTGAGCTCTGTGGCGGCACACACGTAAAGAATACCTCTGAAATATGGCATTTTAAAATCACCTCAGAAGGAGCCGTAGCTGCGGGTATTCGGCGTATTGAGGCCATAACTTCAGATGCAGTTAAGAATTTCTATTTTGAGAACAACAGGAAGCTTTTTGAAATCAGGGATGTTGTGGGCCATGCCCAAGATCCGGTAAAAGCTGTGACGTCTTTACAGGAGGAAAATGCACAACTTCGTAAACAGGTCGAAAGTTTATTAAAGGACAAGGCAAAGAACCTAAAAGGAGATTTACTCAATGAATTTTCTGAAGTCAATGGCATCAACTTTTTATCGAAAAAAGTAGACCTAGATGCCGGAGGAATGAAAGATCTCGCCTTTGAGCTAGGGAATGCCAAGGAAAATGTATTCTTGTTGTTCGGGGCTGAAAAAGATGGCAAGGCTTTATTGACCTGTTTTATCTCAAAAGACCTGGCTTTTGAACGTAATCTCAATGCGGGAACCATAGTACGTGAATTGGGCAAGTACATTCATGGAGGGGGTGGCGGGCAACCCTTTTTTGCTACGGCTGGAGGCAAGCATCCAGCAGGCATTTCAGAAGCTTTGGATAAGGCAAGGGCGTTCATCAAATAGCTATGAAAAAAGTTCTTGTCGGCATCATTTTGGCTTTGGTTGCACTATTGATCTATAGATCATGTGCCGATGACAAAGCGAATCAACGGCTACTTTTTGAAAACAGTATGCTGATCCAACAGCAAATCGATAATGTTTCCAAACTTATTGTGACCGAGGGCCATTTTGCCGAAGTCTATAATTATGCAGATTCAAAAGCCCTTTTCGGTCCGTATTTAATCGCTCAAAAAAAGGCCTTGGTTGTTGTAAACGCCGAAGTTACCATTGCCTATAATTTGGGTGAAGTTACTTTTGAAATTGATGAGGCATCGAAAACCTTGTATGTGAAAGACCTACCAGAGCCCGAAATAAAAATCAACCCTGACTTTGAATATTACGATGTTACGGCCGATTATTTCAATCCGTTTGATGCTGAAGACTATAATGCCATCAAGAACAACGTAAACAGCTCGCTACTCAAAAAAGTGCAAGGATCAAGCCTTATAGCCAACGCAGAAAATCGATTGGTGACTGAATTGTCGAAATTTTTGGTACTCACCAATTCGATGGGTTGGACCTTGGTTTATGAAGAGGAACCCATCCGTGATATTCGAGATTTCCCACTTTTTAAGGATTGATTTGCAACAAATGGCTTTGGCAAACGTCTTTAAGCAAAATCTAAGTTGATGCTTAATCATACCGTCTTTATCCTCGGTGCCATTTTCTGTATCCAATGCACCCAACAGCCAACACCTGACATATCATACCGAGTTTCAAAAATTGAAGGGAACCAACCAAAACTTGTGGTAGAACTGAGCTTCGCGGCTGACCCGAGTGGAACCGCTATCGTGAACTATCCTAATAATGCCTGGGGCCAACAAAACTTGCATCAGGGCATAACCGATATTGCCTTGGTCGATAGTGCGGGCGAAATAGAACAACATAAAGATAGCGGATGGTTTGCCATCAAACATCCGAAGGACCTCGACTCAATACGAATTCGATATGCGCTGCAGCAAGATTTTGAATTCATATCCTCTCGAGAAACGTATCGCCCGATCATTCAACCCGAATACTTCCATGTCTTTTCACACAATCTCTTTATGGTGCCGAAATTGGGAAAAGACACTGTTGATATATCGCTCAATTGGGATGATTTTTCTGAGGCAACCCTAATCCATAATAGTTTTGGTAGCAAGCAAAGAAGGCAAATACTACGCGATATGCCTTTACAACTATTTGGCAGCGCAATTTTTGTTGGCGGTGACTTTCGGGTCTACGAGGATGAAATAGAAGGTAACAAAATAAGCTTGGCCACACGGGGTGATTGGATACCTTTTGAAGAAGACTCGGTCATGCATGTACTCAAACAAACATTGCAAGCCCAGAGAGCTTTTTGGAAGGATCACTCACAGGAATATTTTACGGTAACCATGCAACCTTTTACCCAAGAACAGGGGAGTAGTATGCAAGGTACCGGCCTGACGAATTCTTTTGCAACTTCGGTTTCCAACAATGAGTTCATGAATTTGGAACTTCTAATTTACCTCTTCAACCATGAATTGATGCACAATTGGATCGGACACACCATTGAAAATGATAACGAGGAGGAACAATACTGGTTTAGCGAGGGATTTACAGAATACTATACCTTCAAGAACATCGCCAAAAACCGTATCAATGGATTGGATGGCAGTTATTTTATCAATTCTATAAATGAAACCATCCGCAATCTTGAAGGATCACCGGTAAAAAATGCACCCAACAAGGAGATCAATTATGACAATTATTGGAGCAATAGGGACTTCGGCAAGTTACCCTACTATCGCGGGTCACTTTTTGCTTTCTGTCTTGACCTTGTCTTACAACAACAAAGCAATGGTGAAAATAGCTTGGACGATTTGATGCGCTTTCTTCTTGAAGACACACAATTAAAAGAACAAAAAATCACCAATGACTATTTTTTAGCGGCAGCTAACAAATTCTTTGAGGAGGATATTCAACCTCTTTTTGATGCCGTAATCATCAATGGAGGAGACTTACCGCTGGCAGAAATTTTTGAAGCATTGGAGCTCTCCTACCATGCAGAAACAGATTTGTTTGACATGGGATTTGAACTTTCTGACGATCGAAAAACCATTACCTCCGTTATGCCCGGGAGTAAGGCTGAAGAATCGGGCCTTAAGACGGGTGACCAGTTGTTCTCAAGAAGCATCTGGTATGGCAGGGTAGACAAATTAATTGAACTTGGGGTAAAACGCAATGGGGTTGAAAAACAGATTTCCTTTTATCCCATAAAAAAGGCCAAGGTACCCACATTAATAAATTCAGCTGAAAACAGGGCGTCGCTTAAGCTTTGATGGTAGATTGGTCAACGAGCTCAAGACCATCGTCAATCAAATGACCAACTTTGGGATTTTGCTGCTTTACCCTTTCCAAGTGATCGAGTAGCGCTTCCGAAAGTGCAATGTTGTTATCTTTTTTGGCGAGTTCGTATAATTCTATGGACAGTAACCAATCTTCAGGGAAGTCCTCTTTGAGCTCTTCAAAGATTTTTCGTCGAGAGATGGTTTGGTCTTTGCCTTCACGCCAGTCACGGATACGTCTGTACAATACTTCCAAACGCTGCTGTTGGGGTGTTTTCTGTCCACTGCTCGGGGTTTCCGACAATTCATGGGAAACCAAATCGAAACTGTTCAAGTCAGCCGGTCCGTTGAATGCGGAAACGACGGCCTGTCCAACAGCCATACTGTAAGTACCTGAATTCGATTCAAAAATGACCTTTTTCTTATGGGTTACTTTACAGTGTTCAAAGGTGACCAGTAATATCTTACCTTGAAGATTTCGGGTTCCCGTAATAATTTTTCCAGTGAGCTTAATATCACCTTCAAACTCAAGGCTAATGGTCTTGCCTTCAAAAATATCATAGGCCTTTAGATCGCGAGGACCCATGTCTTCAATGGCAAGGTTGATTCCCTTCAATTTTCCGATAGGTGTGCCAAAGCCTTCGGCATGTTTCTCGACGCCATGTCCAATGAGTTCCTTTTCTCGAAACGCCAAGGCCGTTGGCCCCGATGTCTGCACATAAACCGGTTTCCCCTCGTGTGCAATTACTTTGTCAAAATTTCCCGATATCTGTAATCCGGTGCTCAATTCTAGGGTTCCCAAATCTTTGGAGTCGATTAACTTTTGGATGCCGTCAAGACCGCCTTTCCGTAGTGCCATGGTATTTGCAAAATCTTCCAGTACCTGGCTTAAGAAAGCAAAATTTGGAGTCACAAAGAGTTGAGGTTGTGGTTTGGTGATATCGAATGACGTATGGGCAGCCTCAATGGTATAGGGTATTTTTTCAACTTGATCGGTAAGGCACCAGGTACTTTCCCCTATGGAAGATAGCAGGCCTGCACCATAAATTTTTGGATTTTCAACAGTACCTATTAGTCCATATTCAACTGTCCACCAGTGGAGGTTTCGAATTAGTGCCATTTCACTCGGAGCTCCCATGTTTTGTTGCAAGTGCTCTACCTGTTTCTCAGCTTTTTCAATTGCTTCTTGAGAAGTTCCTTCGGCTTCCTTGATAATGGAAAGATGCCGAACAGCTTCGTAGAGCTCAAAATCTTTGGCGCTTGAAATGGCCTTGCAGCCAATTTCACCAAAACGTCTTAAATACTCGGCGTATTCAGGATTGGCAATAATGGGAGCGTGTCCCGCTCCTTCATGTATGATATCAGGTGCGGGGGTATATTCAATGTTCTCAAGTTGGCGAATGTCAGAGGCGATAACCAAGACATTATAGGCTTGAAATTCCATAAAAGCAGCAGGAGGGATAAATCCATCAACGGCTACTGCAGCCCACCCAATTTCTTGAAGAATTCGGTTCATCCCATACATATTGGGGATATGGTCTATGGAGATACCGGTCTTTTTAAGCCCCCCAACATAAGATGCGTCAGCCACCTTGCTCAAATAATCTAGATTCTTTCGCATCACGTAGCGCCATACGGCTTGGTCTATGGGGGAGTAGTCCTCATAGTTTTGAGGTTTGATGTACTGCCGCAAATGCTGTGGCAGTTTGTCCAATACCGGATTACTTTCGTATGCTCTATCTTTTAAGCTCATAATTTCGTACCGTTCCAATCATATAACGTTGCCATATCAAAAGCATTGGCTGTGGCCCCATTTTTTTCCAATTCTTCCAATTTTGATTTGGCCAATACCAGATCAGGGAGACTCCCTTTCGGCATCCACCACATCACAAACTGTGACGGACCCTTTAAGTCAAACCACTTCTTTTTATGACGTAGAAAGTAGCTATGTACACTACCGTATACAAATGCCTTGAACGACTCCACATCTTCCCATAGGCTCACATTGACCGCTAACATTTCATCTTTGAAGGGCGATTTGATAAAAGATGAAGAGCGACCTTCCTCGTCTTTCAGGCGCCAAACAAAACCTTCACTTTCTTCCGCAAATTTGTTTACAGGTTCCAAAAAATCCACAAACTCCTTCATAATAGGGTCGTCCAAAGCGGCTTTGAATCGGGCGACATTGGCTTGGGCCAGATGAAACATTGATAATGATTTAGCGACTGTAAAAATAGAAATAGAAAAACTTACAGTCAATGTTCAGGGCATATAAAAAGAACGAAGAACCTGTCTGCTTATCAACCACAATAAACACTCATTCACTCCAACAGGCTCTTCGTTCAGGGAGATTTTCCCTTATATTTTAATTCGCAGCTACTGCCCGAGCGGGAGGATAAGCTTGCAAAATCTCACCCACAAATTCACGGATGCGGGCTTCTTTCTTTTCGATATTCTTGGTATTGTTCAGGGTGCCAACACCGCGACCTTGCCAAACCAGTTCCTTGTTTTTGGCATCGATTAGGTCAATATAGAGCGAACCTTGAGTGCGTGTTGAAACATTGGGCCCCCAGGCACCACCCCAACCCCATCCAGGTCCCCAGACCCATGGGTTATAGAAGCCACCCCAGCCAAAGCCACCCCAGCCCCAACCAAAGTTGTTGTTGTAGACATCGACCTGTTCACGTTCTTTGGTGAAAATGCTGATCAAAAGATCTGGCTCTTGTGACTTGACAAATCCGCGAGCGCTAAGTTCATTGTCAATAGCTTTTAAAATACGCTTCTTGTCCAAATCCGAAATCTGGGCCTTGTCAATACCCGTTTTATAGAACGCATAAGATTTGTACTCGTTGAAATTCGCTTCTCTGTCATAATCGGAAACCACCCGCACCGAAACACAGGAGCTTAGAAAAACCAGCGCTAAAATGGGGAGTGTAAATACCTTAATTTTTTTCATATCAATACTTTTTTTTTGAGTTGAACGGTCTTCTATATAGGCATCAAATATTGTGCCGAAAACCTTTGAAATTTATTGGCTTCTTCCAGTTTTTGGATTGAAGCCATACGGACAGTGTCTACAACCACTTTCACAACAATAGCCACGTTTTAAATGATATTGCTCCGTAAACACCTTGTACCCTTCCTTTGATAGGTAATAATCACCTTCTTCGATGGGGATGAACTTTTTCACTCCATAAAGTTACTTTTTTGATGAGAATTTGAACGCTCCGTTCACCGGAATTCTGCAAGGGTTGAGCCAAATAGTGAACATGCAATAAGTTTTAAGGCTATATTTGTAAGAATCATATGATTAAATATGGTTGTAGTCTTCAAACATTTCTTTTACAAAAACTATGTAGGTCTTTCCTTATGGCCCTTTATCATAGTTAAGGAAACCCATCATAAAAGTGATCCTGTTTTGATCAACCATGAACGCATTCATTTGCGCCAACAAGGCGAGCTGTTCATCGTCTTTTTTTACCTAATTTATTTGACCGAATGGGTGTTGCGTACACTACTTTACCTCAATAGTTATCGCGCCTATCAGAATATCAGTTTTGAAAGGGAGGCCTATGCCAATGAGCGTAACTTTGATTATTTGGAGCAGCGTAAGCGTTTTGCTTTTCTTGACTATCTTTTCAGGTAGTGAATACACCACCTAAAATTCAGAACCAACAAATCGATTTGCCCTTGTTGAGGGAAAAAGGGGTTTCTCTTTTTTTAAAACGGGAAGATCTGATCCATCCCCTTATTTCAGGAAATAAATACCGAAAACTAAAGTATAACCTCCAAGCAGCCCATGATCTTGGTCATGACACCCTTCTGACCTTTGGTGGGGCCTATTCAAACCACATTTTGGCCACGGCAAGTGCCGGTAAAGAAAATGGGTTCAAGACCATTGGTGTAATTCGCGGGGAGGAACTGAAAGCTCAGGATTACCGTAACCCCACTTTGGAAAAGGCCCATGAGTTGGGCATGCACTTTTACTTTGTTGATCGCAAAACGTTTCGCGACAAGGAAAAAGAGTCCTTTATGGCCCATTTGCAGCAAAAATTTGGGGCATTTTACCTTTTGCCTGAAGGCGGAACCAATGATTTGGCCATACAGGGATGTCAAGAAATTTTGGTCGAAGAAGACAAAAGATTTGATTTTATATGTTGTTCGGTGGGAACCGGGGGAACAATGGCCGGATTGATCAATGCTTCAAAAGCGCACCAAACTATATTAGGGTTTTCGGCCTTAAAGGGTTCTTTTCTGAAGGAAGCCATAACTTCGTTCACCCACAACAAAAACTGGCGTTTGCGCAACGATTACCATTTTGGCGGCTATGCCAAATGCAACGCTGAATTGATCGAGTTTATCAATGATTTTAAAAACAAAACGGACATTCCCTTGGACCCGGTCTATACGGGTAAAATGCTTTTTGGGATAATTGATAGCATCAAAAATGATAGATTTGCACCTGAAAGCAAGATACTGGCCATTCATACTGGAGGGTTACAAGGAATAAAGGGCATGAATCTTGTATTAAAGAATAAAAATCTTCCAACGATTTTATGATGTTGAAAAAGACATTTCTAGGCGTATTCATCTTCATTTTTTTAGCCGGCTGTGGCACCAAAAAACGCACTGTACGCAAGGTAACGTCTGACACAAAAAGTGCCAGGGTATATAATCCGAATTCGGGTATTGAGGCAACCAAGGTCAAGAAAGCAGCATTGTACCCCATGCCTGCCGATCCGGGGCGTTTTGTGCGATTTCCCATTTCGACAACGCAAGAATACATCGAAACCTTTTCCGAGATTGCCCAATATGAGATGCGTGCCTTTGGTATTCCCGCTAGTATTACGCTGGCGCAAGGAATTTTAGAGAGTGGATCCGGAAGGGGTGAATTAACCCAAAAGACCAACAATCACTTTGGCATAAAATGCCATTCGGGTTGGCAGGGTGAATACGATTTTCATGACGATGATGAACGCGGCGAATGCTTCCGGAAGTACAATCACCCGATGTATTCGTTTCGCGACCATAGCATCTTTCTGTCTTCAAGGTCGCGTTATGCCTTTTTGTTCAATTACCGTCGTGACGATTATAAGAAATGGGCCTATGGTCTGAAAAAAGCAGGTTATGCCACCGACAAAAAATACCCGCAAAAATTAATCTCCTTGATCGAAAAGTTCAATCTGGCCGCCTATGACACCGAAGTGGTGAGAGGAGGGCTCGATGTGGTGCGGAAACCCAAACAATATGAGGTCTTTACGCATATTATTGAACGGGGTGATACCCTATATGGTATTTCTAAAAAGTATGGTATTTCCATTGATGAAATCAAACGCTTAAACGGACTTAAATCAACCAATCTCAATATTGGGCAGGTCATAAATATTCGAAAACCCAAAACCAAATAATTTCATGCGATACCAACGCAGTAGTGCCTTGTTTGCCGAGGCCAAAAAATACATCCCAGGAGGTGTAAACTCACCGGTTCGGGCATTTAAGGCCGTAGGGGGAGAGCCCATTTTTATCAAGGAAGCGAAAGGGGCTTACCTCTATGATGCAGACGATAACCAGTATATCGATTATATTTCTTCATGGGGACCGCTGTTATTCGGCCATGCACATGAACCGGTCATCAAAGCTGTGATCGAAAAGGCCAAAAAAGGTACGTCCTTTGGTATCCCTACAGAAATTGAAACGGAATTGGCCAAGTTGGCCACGACCATGGTTCCCAATATCGATAAAATACGTTTTGTGAATTCGGGCACCGAAGCCTGTATGAGTGCAGTGCGTTTGGCGCGTGGTTACACAGGAAAGGATAAGATCATCAAGTTCGCCGGTTGTTATCATGGCCATTCCGATGCATTTTTGATTCAGGCCGGGAGTGGTGCGGTTACCTTTGGAAGTCCGAATAGCCCTGGGGTTACCCAAGGGACCGCCAAGGATACGCTGCTTGCCGAATACAATGATTTAGAAGGGTTAAAAGCCTTGGTCAAAGCCAATCAGGGCGAACTGGCGGCGATAATCCTTGAGCCTATCGCGGGCAATATGGGTTGTATTATCCCCTCAGATGAATTCATCCATGGGCTTCGGGAGCTATGCACCCAAGAAGGGATTTTACTCTTGTTTGATGAAGTTATGACGGGATTTCGCTTGGCAAAAGGCGGTGCTCAAGAAGTTTTGGGTGTCGATGCCGATATTGTGATGTTCGGAAAAGTCATCGGGGGAGGCTTACCCGTTGGTGCCTTTGCTGCCCGTTCCGAAATTATGGCACATTTGGCCCCTGATGGACCCGTATACCAAGCAGGAACCTTAAGCGGAAATCCGCTGGCTATGAGTGCCGGATTGGCCATGTTGACCGAGATTGATCAACATCCAGAGGTTTTTGAAAGCCTAGCACAAAAAACAGCGCATTTGCATAAAGGCATCGCAGACGTATTGAACGCCAAAGGCATACCCCACCAAATCAACAGATTTGGCAGTATGATTTCTGTTCATTTTTGTGAAGAAGCCGTTATTGATTTTACGTCCTCCGCAAAGGGAAATAACGACACCTTTAAGCACTATTTCCACGGAATGCTGGATCAAGGCATTTACCTGCCTCCATCTGCCTTTGAAAGTTATTTCTTGAATGATGCTATCAGTGATGCCGATTTGGACCGAACGATAGAGGCGGTGAAATCAATTTTTTAGTAAGGACAAGTTGCCTACGATTTGGTGCTGTTTTTTTGGTAAAATCCAATCATTAATTCGGCCAATTCTTCTCCTTTTTCTTCTTGGATAAAGTGTCCGGCCTGTAATATTTTATGGTCTTGTCCCTGGGTGCCAGGTACGAGTTTCTGAAATATTTTTTCGGCGCCTAGCATAATGTCGTCCCCATCACCAAAAATCGTCAAAAAGGGCTTCTGCCAATGCCTCAATTTCTCCCAAGCTTTGCTATTCTTTTGTGACTCAGGATCATCGGGTTCAATCGGAACCAGGGTGGGAAACATACGGGCCCCAGCCTTGTATGCTTCTGAGGGGAAGGGGGCATTGTACGCCTCATATACCTTTTCAGTGAGCGGTGTTAAGGTTCCCATATCGATAACCTTGCCAATATTGAATCCGGGCGAGTGCTGTGAATACTCGCGCCATTTCATAAAACTTTCGGGCATGGGTTGCATACCTGTAGGTAAGCCCGTATTTGAGGCAACTACCATATCAAAACGGTCTTCCATTTCGGTGATGATTCGCAACCCAAGCAAACCACCCCAGTCTTGACAAAACAGGACAATATTTTTTAGGTTCAATTTGACAATTAGGGCGGAAAGCCAATCGATGTGTTTTTGGTAAGAGTAGGCTTGTTTATCGACCCATTTGTCTGACTTCCCGAAACCAATTAGATCAGGGGCGATAACCCGAAAATGCTTTGACAACTTCGGAATCATTTTACGATATAGGTAAGACCAACTGGGTTCACCGTGAAGTAACAAGGCAACTGGGCCATTGGCTATACCTTCATCAAGGTAATGCATTTGAAGACCGGCTTCTACCGTTACGTAATGGCTTGAAAAAGGATATCCCTCCAAATTTTCAAATGCATCATGCGGTGTCTTGATAATGTTTTTCATAGGTATTTACTTAAATCCTGAAAGTGGTGCTTTGTCCCTTCAAAGAAATTGGGCCTTCAGCTCATCGAATAAGTCCAAATTACTACAATATACGTACTTAAGACAACGTTACAACTCAACACCCCAAAATTATGAGACACTTATTTAGCTATAAAGCTTTGACGGCCAATGTTTTGAGATACCTATTTATCTTGCTTTTATTGGCCCCTGTACTTTCCTGCGAAAAAGATGAAGTGACCACCGATGAAATCGCCCAAGAGGAGTCGGATGAGGAATCAAATACAGATAATGAAGAACCCGAAGATGACCCTGAAGACGAGTCTTCTGGCGATGGTTCGGAAGAAGGCACCACAGGTGACGACACCACAGGTAGCGGAGATACAGGCAGTGATTGCCCCGATACGATAGGATTCATTTTTGAAGAATCGAATGGGTTGGTATCCATTGAATTTGAAAATAATGAGTTTCCAGAGGGTTGGGTGCTAAAAAATGATGCCTCCGATACTTCGGGAGAGGGATATATGCAATGGGAAGGCAATTCTTTTTTTAACGCTCCCGGAAATGGAATGGTCGTATTCCCCATCCGTATTACCACAACAGGTACCTATCGATTTATTTGGAAATCATCCTTTCGACTGGGAACTAACGGAACCGAGCATAATGACTCATGGTTACGTTTTCCCGACGCAGCCGATTTTTTTGGAAGAAAGAGTAGCGGTAGTATCGTTTATCCGCAAGGAACCGGTAAACAACCAAACCCCAATGGTTCGTCATCCGATGGTTGGTTCAAAATTTACCGAAGTGGCAATGACAATGCCTTTACGTGGCAATCAAGTACTTCTGACAACGATGGGCACGATATTTTTGTGACTTTTGCCGAAGCCGGTGTGTATTTACTTGAGGTATCTGCCCGTTCTAATTTTCATGGTATTGATCGCATCGTGATGTTTGAAGAGAGTTTGAATCCTATAGATGCCATTAATGCGGCGGATGTTTTTAGTGTAAAAACCAGTTGCGATTAAGCGCCATTCTAGTGATGCGTGAGTTGTTGGATGATTTCTTTATGCGATGGAAATAATGCCGTGAGTGTTTCTGCGTTGGCCAGTTCAAAGTCGTCGAAACTAAATCCCGGCGCCACGGTGCACCCTACCAAGGCGTATCCATCGTCTTGAATGACTTCGGCGGCAAACCAGTCTCCTCCTTTAACAACGAATTGAGGAACCTCTCCTTCAAAAATATGGCTTCCAATCAGTTGATTGGAGTAAACACCTGCCTCTGAAATGAGATGCAGCCGAAGGCTGTTCCCTGAATAAAAATGCCAAATTTCATCTTGTTTGATACGATGAAAGGCAGAAAATTTTTCTGACGTCAACAAAAAATAGATACAGGTTGAAACGTTTCGGGATCCTTTGTAGGCTCCCCCAAGTGCAGGTTCGGGAATTTCGGCCATACTGCGATAGGTTTCCCTGAAATAACCGCCTTCAGGATGCGCCTCTAAGTTCAATTTTTTGATGAGTTGGTTGGCTATTCTATTCATAGGGCCTTTAGATTTTCACTTCGTACATTCAAGACAACCCTAAAAGTCGGAATTAGATACAAAAGCACCACCATTCCACTAATTATTTTTTGAGGTTTAAAAATTAATTCGAAATAAAAAATTCGGGGTCAATCCCAAAGAGAGTTGTTCAAGCTGGTCAATTTCCTGTAATCCCGTTTCCGGATTGTCATCAACGCGGTAAAAGACAGAAAGCGGCACTTGTCGGGCATAAAGGTTTTGAAATGATAATCCGGCAACGCATCGGGTGTCGCCGTTGGAGGATAAATTAAAAGAATAAAGTACCGAAGTGTCTAAACGATGGTAATTGGGTAAGCGGCGGCTATTGATAGTTCCAAATTCAATATCCCCTTCCGTCGCGTTAAAACTGTCCACTGGGGTGAAAGGTGCACCGGTCCTAAAGTTCCATCCCAAGGAAAATTTCCAATTTCCAGTTTCATAAGTATTGGATAGGGTGAGATTGTGTGTAATATCATTATTGCCAGAAAATTTGCCGACTACCAGTTCTTCAAATCGATAATCCACTGTGTTGTAGGTATACCCCAACCATATCCGGTAATTTTTAAGTTGTTTTTTCAATAGGAAATCAATGCCAAAAATAGCACTGGAACCTTGGGAATATTCTTCGGAAGCATTGGTAAACCCATTGGTAAATGAGGTCAGGCCATCAATTTGTTTGATATAAGTATCCAAATCTATGGTCCACCCCTTAACATCAATCAACACTCCCGTAGAGAATTGTTCACTTTCCAATAAAGGGATGTTGTCTGATTCCGTTAAACTCCAAATACCATTTTGGAGCCGTAAACGGGTATCGTCAAATTCAATCAACTGACTTAAGGTTTGGTACCTTTTTTCACCGGTAAATTTTAAGCGTAAGCTCTTGCCTAAAGGGTATTCAACATTTAACCTGGGCTCAAGATACCAAGTGTTAAAAAGTGAAAATTTGGAAGCGCGCAACCCAAGACTTATAAGACCCCTATTTTGTGGTTTATACGAATAAGATCCATAGATCGCATTTGAAGTATTTGACCTATTGGATATTTCATTAAAATCACGCTCATCAACAGGTTCTATATTATCTACATCTTCATCACCAGGGTCAATATCCTCATCACCGGCTTCGTCTCGAAAGAGTTGATAAAACACCTCATTTTTTGTCAATTGATACCCCAATTTTAGCGTGTGTTTTTGGTTAAAATCGAAGGCCAAATTTGTGTCAAAACCATAGTCTTTAACCGAGTTTCTTCTTACGCTTTCTTCTTGCACGTTTTGTCCTTCAAGAAATTGATTGTTATAGCTGCTTACAAAATTGGAGTAGTATGCCTTTATTGCGTGATGCCATCGCCCTCCTTTTATACCTGACCAATTAAAGCTCAATCCTTGATTTTCGGTAATTAGAGCATCTTGGGAGACATTTTCTTCATCTAACAACCTAAAATTGAGATCATTTTTTGTCAAAAGTCCAGTTAGGTATACGCTGTCTTTTTCCGATGGTTTAATAAGGAGTTTTACATTGGTGTCGTAGAAAAAGAAAGTTTCCTCACCATCTACAATGGTTTCTTCCTCGGTGTCTTGGGGGTTTTGGGTGTCACCTGCTGTATCCACTATGGTGTTTTGAAAGACCTTTTCAGATATAGCGTCAAAGGTAGGAGTTCCCAAAGGCTCGATATCAGCATACGACCTGCGACCGGAAACCACAAGACCAATGGTTTCACCCAATCGTACCTTAGCAAATGCATCGGCTTGAGTGCCATTGAAACCCAAACCGGTTGTTGTTTTAGTAGGAACTTGGGTTTCGCCCAGAATATCGATGACCCCTGAAATTCGATCACCATATTCAGGATTTGCTCCACCTTTAAAAATGGTTGCACCCGTGGTAACATTCGGGTTGAAAATGGACAACATTCCAAAAAAGTGACCCGTGTTATACATCTTTATTCCGTCATATAAAATCAAATTTTGATCGGCAGAACCACCGCGAATTTGAATATCAGATACAGATTCATTGATGCTTGCTATGCCCGGAACCCATTGAGCGGACCGGAAAACATCTGATTCGACCAAACCGGGCAAAATGCCTTGTTCATTCGAGTTGAGCACCAACGAACCATCCCTGTTTTTGTCAATGCCTTTTATTAAATATGACTTTACTATGACTTCTTGCAAAGATTCGGCTCTTGGGCTTAGAAGAAAATTTCGGCATTCTGATGTGCCAAAGTCAGATTGAAACACCATTCGGGTTGCATAGCCTACATATTGTAGAAGGATTCCATTGGATAGGTCTTCATTTTGTATTGAAAAATATCCGTTTTCGTCTGTAGTATACCCTTTTGACGTGCCTTTAATGAGCAGGGTGGCAAAGGGAAGGGGTTCTTTGGTTACCAAGTCAAAAAGATATCCACATACTGAACTTCTTATGTCAGGCGTACTCACGATCACTTGGTTCTTTCCAATGCGTTCAAATTTTAGATTTGTCGTGCTCGCCAAAACAGTCAGTAAGGCATCGATCTCCACATTTTTGGCGGTATGGGTAACTGTTTTGCTTCGAATTAGTTCATCGGAGTAGGAAAAGAGCAAACCCGTCTTTTGTTCCAGGTCTGTTAAGACCTGTTTCAATGGCGTATTGCTAAAATTGACTTCAATAGTTTGTTGAGCCACGATTGTCGTGAAATGAAAAAGACAAAAAATTAGCAAGAATAGCCTGTTGCCCTTAGCGCTTATCAAGAGTAACAGTTTTTTGATCTTCTGAAAGTTCATAGACGATGTTCATAGGGACAAATACAGATTTCAGCGCGAGCTCCAAATCATCGTGGACAAAGGAACCTGTGAAATGTCCTTCAACTAGCGATGGTTCATAATCGAACGATATATCATAATGTATTTTTAACTCTTCCATCACCTGAATCAAGGCAGTATTGGAGAATCGACTTAGCTCAGACTGCCATCCCGGTATGGTATCAAGGTGCTTGAACTCTAGTAAAATATCGCCCTGTAATTGAACAGCATCTCCGGCATTTAAATAGGACTGTTGTTGTTTGTCGGCATTGTCATAACGTACACGACCTTCGTAACAGTACAATTCAAAAGTCAATCTCCTCGATCTAACATTGAACTCAGTTCCAAGGACGCTCACAGATCCAGACTGGGTGTTCACTTTAAAGTCATCACCTTTCGTCACCGAAAAATAAGCTTCCCCATCCAAGGCCACCTCTTTGTTGTTATTCCAAAAAAAGCGGTTGTGCGTTAGGGTTGATTTTGCATTTAAATATACTGAGGTGCCATCGGGCAGTTCCACCAAAAGTTTTTCACCCACTCCAGTAGAATAGTTGACTCGATTAAAGAACAGTCCGAATAAAAGAAGTAGCGATGCTGCTATTCCAATCGTATAATAGAACGTTTTTAAACGGATGACCTTAGTTGTCTTTTGGGATTCAATACCACGCCATACGCGCTCTCGTAGTGCTTCTTTGTCAAAAGTGGGTTTTTCGAACGCCTTGAGACTTTCGGCCAAGCGAAGGTATTCTTCATGTTCAGATGATGCCTCAAAATCGGCACGTTCTGCTTCTGTCAGCTTGCCTGCAAGCCAACGTGCCATAATAGTATCATCTTTTTCTTCGAACATAATGTTGTTACATACAGCTAGGGAACAGGTGCATTCCTTTTTACCCTACCCCTTCGTTAAATATTTTTTACCGTTCTCCGCAATTTCACCAACGCTTTATGCATTCGTTTTTCAACAGCTTTTTGTGATACCCCTAAAAATTCCGCAATTTCTTTGTAAGTCATTTTATCCATTCGGTTCAACAGAAATACCTCTCGCTGTCCTTCAGGTAAATCTCCAATGGCCTTTTGCAAACCTTCCATGAACTGCTTTTCCTCCAACTTGAATTCCGGTGTTTCATTTTCGTTTGTTTGTTGGGCTTGCTTGGCATAATTAAGAACTACCTTTTCATGTGCCACCTGATTGTAAAATGCATTTTTTGCTACGGCGAATAAAAATCCCCGTGCCTTTTCAAATACTACTTTTTTGCAATTGTTCCAAAGTTTGATGAACGCCTCTTGAACCAAATCTTCAGCTTGTTGCTTATTGCCGGACTGGTAATAGAGGTAATTGCGGAGCGCTTCTGAATTTAAATCAAATACCTGATTAAATACCTTTTTATCACAAACCGACTTTTCGCTTTGGCTCATGAAAAGAAATTTTGGATAGGGGGGTGGGGTGAATTCAAAGTATCCTGTTCTATTACCAAATCTAAAAAATTATTGGAAATGAATGTCCCAAAGCAATACAAGTTCATCCTGGCTACTTTAGGTCTAATTGCCCTGATTTTGGGGGTATACAAAGCCAATTTATTGGTAAATACGAAAACCACCTTTGTTGCCGATGAGATTTACCAAGTTACCTACCGTTACTTTTTTAAGACCGACACCTCCCGAACCATTATTAGGGCCTACCTCCCAAAGAACAATGTACGTCAGGAGATTACAAGCCAAAAAAGCACCTTGGCACCCACGATCAAATTTTCTTCTTATGCGGATGGCACCAATTTGCGCGGAAATTGGACAACCGAGGTCAACAATAGCTATGAGAGCGTCAGTTATTCATTTTCATTTCGAGGAAAGGAACAATTTTTTGGATTGCCAGAAAATTTTAGACCTGTTCGAAAAGGAATGGAGCAATACTTGGGGGCTACGAAAAATATCCAGGTCAATGCTGAACCTATTGCCGAGTTGGCGCGGCATTTAAAACAAAGTACCCGTACGGATAAGGAAACCATTCAGGCGTTGTTCGCATATGTTCATCAAATTCCATCAGCCCCGATTATCACCCTGACCGACGCTTTAGGGGCACTGGAGCGCAGGGAAGCATCATGCAATGGGAAAAGTCGCCTGCTGGCGGCCCTAGCTCGACATCTTGGATATCCCGCACGTATTAAAGGGGGTATTGTTTTAAAGGAATCGAACAAGCGTACCTCTCATGCTTGGACCGAAATTTTTATTAATGACGATTGGGTTTCCTTTGATGCCCTGAATGGTCATTTTGCCTACCTGCCTGCCAATTATTTGGAATTGTACATAGGAGATGAATTTTTGATTACGCACACCCCGGGCATTCAATTTGACTATTCGTATGAAATAAGTAAGCAGGAATTTCTGCCCATGCTCAATGAAAACGCAAAGGGTTCGCAACAGTTGACCGCTTTTTCACTTTGGGGTCTGGTCAAAAACAAGAGCATTTCAAAAAACAATCTTTTTTTATTGCTTATGCTGCCTCTAGGGGGCCTAATTGTTGCTTTATTGCGTACCATTGTGGGTATACGCACTTTTGGTGTCTTTTTACCCGTTTTGATAGCCTTTGCGTTATTGGAAACAGGTTTCTTAACGGGCATCGTTCTCTTCTTGTTTCTGATTTTATTTGTAGGTCTGATAACCCGTCCCTTTGACGCGATGGGTTTGCTACATACCCCTAAACTGGTCATTTCATTGACCTTGATGGTGTTGGTCATGGCATTGGGTAATTATTTGGGGTTGGCCTTTGACATTTCATGGCTGAGCTCGTTAACCCTTTTTCCTACCATTATTTTGACTATCTCTGCCGAACGTTTCTCAAAATTGATCGTTGAGGATGGGTTTCATAAGGCTACGGGAACTTTGCTTCAAACCTTACTGGCAGTCAGTGTCTGCTTTCTTCTTTTTTCGATAAAAGGGCTGGATATCATTTTAATACTCTTTCCCGAGGTTTTGCTTTTGGTGATTTCGACGGCAATGCTTTTGGGTCGCTATGTAGGACTTCGTTGGTCTGAGCTTATCCGATTTAGGCCTCTTTTAAACATAAAACCCCTGTAATATGCTGCGCAATTTTTTCAAAGTCGAGAACCCCAAGGGGGTCATCGGTCTTAATCGTCGTAATATCGAATTCATCTATCCCAACAACCAAAGGAAACATTACACTTTGGCTGATGACAAGGTAAAGGCCAAAATGATCTTACATGAATTTGGGATTCCCTGTGCTCGAACGTATGCCGTTATTGAACGTATAAGTCAAATCAAATCCAGTTGGTCAAAATTGCAAAGCCATACCAAGTTGGTCATAAAACCTGCCAAAGGCTCCGGCGGCGGCGGAATTAAGATACTAAGTAAAGGAAGAGACGGTACTTGGCAAAGTAGTGGAAAAACAATGACCGATGCGCAAATATGTCAACATATTACCAGCATCATCTCAGGCTTGTTCTCGATGGCCTCAAATGATGTTTGCTTGATCGAGGAGTGTATTGTTCCCGATCCCTTCTTTGCCGAGATCTATAATGAGGGCGTACCTGATTTTCGAATTATCACGCTTAAAGAACAACCCCTGATGGCCATGTTGCGCATGCCTACTTCAAAATCGGATGGTAAGGCAAATCTGCACCAAAAAGGGGTGGGAATTGGGGTTGATATGAAAAGTGGAACATTGACCCAGGTATATGATGGCAAGCATTATAGTGACCATCATCCTGACAATGAAAACAGTGTGTTTGGTAAAAAAATTCCGTACTGGTTTACCATGTTACAGTTGGCAAAAAAAACCGCCCAAGCTTTCCCCTTGGAGTATCTGGGTATCGATTTGGTGATTGACAAAATCAAGGGGCCGCAGATTATGGAAGTCAATGTGCGTCCCGGTTTAGGTATCCAACTTGTTAATAAATGCGGTCTGCAGCGCTCCTTGTAACAACTCATAAAAAAACTACTATGAAATATCGTGTCTTATTATTGCTCAGTTTTGTAAGTCCCTTTGTAATGGGCCAAGAACGTCATCGATTTGAAATTGGCAGTCAAACCGGCTATGAATACAATTACTTTAAAAGCCCAGATGAGGTATTGGTCAATGGTTCCTTGTTGAATGAAAACGATTTGATAGCCAGTAGCGGTTATTTGGATGTTTTTTTTGACTATGATTATCGCTATAAATGGAAAGGCAACCGAATTCGGGTCTCAGTAGCACCTTACACTAGATTGTTCCAAGACAATATGACGGATAGCTATTGGAGTTTTGATGCATCAGTTAAATATGACCATAAATTGACCAAAAAAACCAAGTTTTTGGCTGAGGTAAATTTTGAACGGATGAACCGAGAGGGGTTGGATGGTGCCCAAGATGTTTTGGTCAATCCTTTGGGATACACTACTTATGGGGCTGTTGCTGGACTGGAGTTTAGGCCTTTTAACCAAAACAAAACAACCCTTGAAGGATTTTATAACTTCAAAAATTTTGATGCCTATGGCATACGAGATTTGCAGTTTAATGCCTATGGGCTGCGCTTCGCTAGCAAACAGGCCTTTCGGCCAGGGCGTTATGAACATGCCTTTGGGGTTACTGCCTATTATAAAAAGCGCCTTTATAACACCTTTAATGCTGAAACTGATCCCCAGAATGGGCAACGTGACTGGGATTATGGCAAAATAGTTGGATTCTACGAACTTCCCATTAACAATGTCATCGAAATTGAACCACAACTTACCTATTATGGACGCTTTGACCGTTTGGAAAACCAATCTGGTTTTCATCAATACGGTCCGGGATTGCAACTGCGGTTCGATAATGATAAAACCAAAATAAGGGCGGCGCTCAAGTACCAGGTTCGTTCGTATACAACGATTCAAGCCCCTGGTGGAGAGGGGTTGTTACGCTATCAATATACCGACGTTTCCTTGAATTTTGAGCATCAATTGCCAGTGAAAGGGCTATTGTTTACGGGAACATTGTACAGTAGATTTCGTGAGACCAATACGGTTGATTTGGCCTCCCGTTCATTTCGTGGTTATACGAATCAATTTGCTGGGGTAGGATTAACATGGAAATTATGATCTTTAAAGATGCCCTTAGATCATTTGGTGGCAGGCTTTTTCTTTGCGCGCAAAATTTTGTAACCAAAGAACAGGGCACAGCCTATAATTAGGCCCAATGCCAGGTAGTGAAACCAAAACGGCTCAGCACCTTCAAAATTCCCTCTGGCCCGCGCCAGGTAGGTTATGCCCATAACGGCGCTTACATAGTAGAAGTAGACCAGTTGCCAGACCAGTTTCATCTTGTGCAAAAGAAGCGGTGCTCCCACAATCATTAGGTAGGCCAAGGCACCCCCCGATAGTCTGACAGGAATGATGGGAATTTCGTTGAGGTACACATTGGTGGCCAAAAATCCAAAATGGATTAGGTGCACCACCGCAAAAAGCGTCAACCAATTGCGCAAGGTTTTATTTTCTTTGACGGGCCTTGGATGCCCAAAGGCAAACAAATAAAAACCTATCATAAAAACGGCAAAGGACAAGCGCCCCGAGTAGCGCGCTGCATACCGGAAAGTTTCCGCCCAGTTGGGCTGTATGGAATAACAGATCAAAAAAATTAAGATTTCGGCGCTTATACCTGCCAGGAGCAGTCCTTTCAAGGATCGTTTCATTCGGTATGGTGTTGGTTCCTTCGAATATATCAGAAATTTAGGCATTAGCCCAGTTTTTGTTCACCAATCGATAGAATTGGTCCCGAGGCTTTGATTTTGGGACAGAGGAACTATTTTTCTCATAACAAACATGTTAATGTTATGATAAACAAAATTGTTTTGTTTAACAAAATTATACTTTCGTTAAACAATCAATAGCAATCCATCATCTCATGAAAAAATTATTACCTCTATTTGTACTGGTTACGTTCGTAGTTGCCGTTTCCTTTACACCCGTTCAAGAATTTCAGGGCCAAGCCATTTATATTTCCAAATCTACAATGGAGTTAGGCAATTGGGGAGCTCGAATGAGTGAAGCTCAGAAAAAGCAGGTCAAGGCCAGACTGAAGAACCGATTGGAAAAAACGTACACCCTAAACTTCAACAAGGTGGAATCTGTTTTTGATGAGGAGGATAAGCTTGATGCCATGTCTGGAGCTACCGATTCATGGGGGAAGAATTTCGCCAGGGGAAAACAATATAAGAATGTGAAGGAAAATGCGCTGGTGCAGAACCAAGAGTTTTACGGGAAGAAATTTCTGGTCAAAGATGGGCTTCAGGAATTCAATTGGAATATGGGTTCTGAAACCAAACAAATAGGACAATACACCTGCTTTAAGGCATCGGCACTGGTCCCCACGGATGATTTGACCTGGTTTGATTTTTCTTGGGGCAAGCTGCGTAGGCAACAGGCACAACAGAATGATACGGTCTCGGGAGCACCCGAAATTGAAATGACCCAAATCGTGGCCTGGTATACGCCACAAATACCGGTATCGCACGGTCCCGCTGAATATTGGGGCCTACCCGGATTGATTTTAGAGGTAAACGCCGGTAATACCACCATGCTTTGTTCTAAAATTGTAATGAATCCCAAGGAGAGTTTGAAAATAGCGGCTCCTGATAAGGGAAAGATTGTTGACAAGGAAGAATACAAAGTTACCGTCTTGGGTAAAATGCAAGAAATGTTGGAAAATCGCGGTAGAAGAAGGAGCAGATAGGTCCCAATAGTTGCCACATACTTTCATGAAAAAATTTCTATTCCTAGCCGCGGTAGTACTGACCGCTCAAGGCTTCGCACAAGTCACCTTAACGGGCGTGGTACGTGACACCTTGAATGCCCCTTTGGAACTGGCCAATATAATTGCACTGGACCAGAACACCAATACGATGGCTTCCTACGGCATTACAAACGATTCTGGTGCGTTTAAAATTGAATTGGGCAAAAACGGTCGATTCGAGATTCAAGTGAGCTATGTGGGCATGAAAACCCTAAAAGAAATTATCGAGACCCAAGAATCTGATATCTCCAAAGATTTTACGCTTACCCCTGAAAACCAGCTTGATGAGGTTGAATTGATTTATGAAATGCCGGTCCAAATTAAAGGGGACACCCTGGTTTATAATGCCGATTCTTTTCAAGACGGTACGGAACGAAAATTAGAAGATGTCTTGGAAAAGCTTCCGGGAGTCGAAATCAATGAGGATGGTCAAATTGAAGTCGAGGGTAAAGTAGTGAATAAAATGATGGTAAATGGGAAGGATTTCTTTGATGGCGATACCAAATTGGCCTCCAAGAACATTCCATCTAAGGCGGTCGACAAAATTCAGGTGCTCCGCAATTATTCTGAAGTAAGCCAACTTAGTGGCGTGCGCAACAACCAAGACAATGTGGCCATTAACATCAAACTCAAGGAGGGCAAAGAGAATTTTTGGTTTGGAGACATTACTGCAGGGTCTGGGGCTTCCCCAGACAATGAACTGTATGTATTGCAGCCCAAGTTGTTTTACTACAGTCCCAAATACACCATAAATTTCATTGGTGATTTAAACAATACGGGTGAAGTGGCCTTGACCCGGAGGGATATTCGAAATTTTGGGGGCGGGTTTCGCGTTCCCAGCCGCAATAGTGGTACCGATATTAATTTGGGCGACAACAGCCTTAATTTTTTGACCAACGAACAAAATGTCCTTGAAATCGAAAGTAAACTGGCGACCGCCAACTTTAGTTACTCGCCCACATCGGCCCTCGACTTAAGTGGCTTCGTTATTTACAATAGCAGTAGAATTTTATCTCAGGAATCCAGTTTGATCCAGTATACAAATCCGGAACTGGGGATACCCGATGAGGCCATCGATCAGTTTGGACGCGAACGTTCCGAACAGGGCTTAGTAAAGTTAAGTGCATCCTTTCAACCCAATTTCAGTAACCAGATCGACTATGATGTCCTTGCGCGACTTTCCAGTGACCGCCAAAGTCAATTGGTAGCCTCATCGGTTATTGGCAATACGGTGCGCGAAGATGATTTTACCCCCTATAGTATCAACCAAAACCTCAATTATTACTACACCCTTGACGAGAACAACATCTTTGCCTTTGAGGCCCAACACTTGCTTAAAGATGAAGATCCCTTTTACAATGCAGTCTTGGTAAATCAGCCAGATGCGGAAGATGCCTTTGATTCTACCGCTGAGGCCTTAGGATTTAATACCGATCAAAACAGTTACAACTTTGACCAAAATCGACGTATTCAATCCAATCAATTGGATGCCAAGCTTGATTACTACCGAATACTCAATGCAAAGAGCAACTTGAACTTTACCTTGGGTGTTATTCTGAGCAATCAAGAATTCAATTCCTCCATCTTCCAATTTTTGGATGATGGCACCCCATTTGAACCCAATGCCAGCCTAAATGGAGGCCGGTTGCAAAATGATACAGAATACAATTTCAGTGATATTTATTTGGGCATGCGCTATCGCCTAAAGACAGGTAAATTTACCATTACCCCAGGTTTGTCCGTTCATGCCTATGGGAACCAAAATACCCAATTTGGGGCAACATTTAAGGACAATTTTTTTAGGGTACTGCCTGACTTTGAAACCCGAATTGACCTAAAGAAAAGCGAATCACTCACCTTACGGTATGATATGCGGAATCAATTTACCGATGTGACCCGTATTGCTGAAGGTTTGGTGTTGAATAACTTTAGTAATATCCAATTTGGAGAATCTGAATTGCAGAATGCCCTGTCGCATAACGTGAGTCTTTTGTACAGCAGTTTTAACCTCTTCAATTATACCAATGTTTTTGCTCGGGCGGCCTACTCAAACAATATTGACCAAATTCGAAGTTTGACCGATTTTGAGAACGTGATACGAACAAGTACCTTTTTCAACTCGGCCTTTGCAGATGAGAATGTCAGTTTCTTCGGTCGCGTGCAACGCACTTTTGGCAAGGTACAGGCCACCTTAAATGCCAGCTTTAATTACAGTAAGATCAACCAGTTCATACAAGGGGTACGTTCTTTAAATGAGGGCTTTACCCAAACCTATACCCCAGGCATACGTACCAATTTTAAAATTGCGCCCAATGTTACTTTTCGCTACCGCTATAGCGTGACAAACAATAATCAAGGTGGTGGTGAAACCAAGTTCGTGACCAATGCCCCTTCAATTGATTTTGATGCCTACATCTGGAAATCGGTTACGGTACGATCTGACTATACCTATACGAACCAAGATTTGGGCAATGGTGCTTCGCAATCTTTTCAAAATTGGAATGCGAGAATTGCCTATCGAAAGGATAGGGACGCCAAATGGGAATATGAAATTCGGGCAACGAATATCTTGAACATTGATTCCCAGGTGCGCAATAATGCCAACAACATTTCCGCGTTTACGGCAGAAACCTTTATACAACCCCGATTTTTAACCTTCCGCTTGGTGTATACCCTTTAACCCTTGAACCATGGGCACTCAATGCGATCTTAAAAAGGCGAGAACGGCAGCTGCGAAATTCGCTTGTTTGTAGGTGTTGTTGTGATCTCCTTTAACCAAGGTCAATCGGCTTTGGGGAATCATTTTTTGAAGCGCTTCCGGACTGCCATTGTCAAGGTCTTCATCCCCACAAACGATTAAAATAGGAATACGGATCGCGCCTAACTCCGTTGCCGAGCTTACAGGTTGGTAATCTTGTAAAAATCCCAGTATTTTCAAATTCGCGCCAATTGACTTGGCATAAGTAACAGCGCCCCTGGTAAGTTCAGTGGGTTCTGCTCGTCCACTAAAGGCATTGGCGAAGGCTATCCTACGGTCCCAGTTGGGATCCGTGAAATCGGAACCCATACCACCAATTATTGCTTTATGGATTCGATCATCCAAGGTCAATAATTTGGCCAAGACAATGGAACCCCGTGAATACCCAAGGGCCATGTAATTTTCAAGTTTGAGGTGGTTGGCCAAGGCCATCACGTCTTTGACTTCGGCATCGTTCTGATACGCCACTGACTTTTCGGGTTGTTCTGAATTTCCGTTTCCCCGTAAATCGGGTGCAATAACCCGGTAGCCTTGTGCAACCAATTGTTCTTTGACAACACTTTTATTCCAAGAACTGCCCGAGTTGATAAAACCATGAAGCAATATGATGGGCGGCCCAATGCCCACATCGGTGAAGGCGATTTTTATGCCATCTTGCGATTGAAAGTAGTGGACACTGTCTTTTTGTGCGTGAACCTGTAGGGTGAGCAACAAAACGATTGCAACAATATAGTAGCGCTTTTTGTTCATTTAGTTTTTGGGTTGCAATGAGGTTCTTTCGGCCGCTACCGAGTCAATTTTTTCTTTGGAAAAGTAGACGGGAAAATAACTGTCTTTCGCCCAGGGTTCAAACAGATTGTCATAAAATGGACTTGACGGGTCACCCGATTGTCCTGGCCCATTCGTACCCAGTGCAGCATCCCAGTCGCCTGTAGTAACAATCATTCGGAAAGAAGCTCCGCTGCTTTGCCGATCATTGTTTCCGGTTGAACCTGGGGTGTACCCATTTCCGCCTCGGGGCAGGGGACCCAGGTTCATCTTTTCTTTCAAACTATCCTTTACGGCTGAACCCAAGGCATGGGCCATATAAGTGTGCTTAAATTTTTCTTGGCCATACTGCCACTGCGACATATCTGGGCCCAATTTCTCCTCTAGAATGGCTATGGCCTTTATAAAAGCCTGTTGTACAAGGGCATCGCGACTGGCAATTGGGTCTGCTCCAAATTTAGCATCGGGCTCAGATAGCCAATCAATTAGGGTTTTTAGCTGTATATAAGGGATGTATGTTTTCGCTACTTCGGGTATAAAGCGCGCTTCGCAGGCAGTCCATAAGGCTTCCTCCCAGGTTACATAAATTGCCGCTTCAACCGCATTGGGGCCCAATTGTTGGTCCCAATCCATAAGCATGACCTTGGCCTGAGCCGCTTTCCCGGTGAAATCCAAATTCGTCAACAAGGGCACCAATTCGCGCGCTGGCAAAGAGGTGTAATCTACTTGCAGGGCCTTCATGTCTTCCATGGTCATTTTTTTGCCTGAGGCCAGCACCTCGTTGACCCGTTCACCGCGATAGGGGTCTGACCATGAAAAACCGATGGCATCCCAGTATTCGTAATTGTCAGGGGTCACATTTTGGTTGGCCGTGGCCAAAAATCCCTGCTCAGGATTATAGGCATTCGGTTTTTGAACGATGGGCAGGTATCCATCCCATTCGTAACGCCCATCGCCGGGTACGGGAACCATTCCACTAAAATTTCTACGAAGTGGGGCAATGCCCACGGCCTGCCATCCAATATTACCATCTTTGTCGGCCCAGACCATATTCTCGCCCGGAATATGGCTGTAATTGCAGGCTTCGCGAAACTCATCCCAGGTTTTGGCCTGGTCCATGCGCAGTGATGCCAAATACGGAGAACCCCCGGGTTCTAACCAAGCACAGCGAACGGCGTAAGCCTTATGGTTTTTGATGTCTGTATGAGCTACCGGACCATGATGGGTATAGTTCAATTCTACTGTTTTGGGCTCTTGCCCCTTAACGGCAATGGTTTCAGTAATGGTGGTCATATCCCTCCATTCGCCTTTGTACTTGTATTGTTTGGGATTTTCAGGATTCAAATCATACACATACAGATCTTCCCCGTCGGTTCTGAACACGGTGAGGCCCCATGCTCCATATTCGTTATGCCCAATTGAAATACCCGGAATTTCAGGCTCACCGCCTCCAATGACGTTCCAGCCCGGGGCCACCAGATGCGCCATGTATCGTAATGAAGGTACGGCAATAGTTCGGTGGGGGTCATTGGCCATATAGGTGTGGCCATCTTCCATCAAATCGCCGCTGACCACCCAATTGTTGCTACCGAGCGACAAAACATCCTCCTTGGGTTTTTTGGTGGCCGTAAGGGCCATTGCTGTTTCATTGGCACGATATTGCGCAACGATGTCGGTTGCTTCAAACTGCACTGGTTTGCGATAGGCATTGTACAGTTTTAGAATGTCATCAAACAATAGGGATGCATCTATACTCGGGTCTAGGCTCATATCGGGTTCTTTGGGATGCAACCAAAGCAGTTCTTTTACCTTTTTCTCACCCACGGTTGCAACAGCGCGCCCCAGTTGTAATTCAAGGCCAATATTGCCCAAAAGTCCCTGATGCCGCGATATCACAACCTCAGGAGTCCATTGTTGTGGTTGTATCCCCAGTACCTTAAACTCTATGGGAAGGGCTTCCGGCGTTTTCAGAATGTCGTTGATATACGCATTGACCCCGTCGGTATAGGCCGTGATGATTTCACTACCATCTTCATGATAATAATCCATTTCGGTTGTCATATCACCACGAAACTTAAAAAGACGTGTGCCGATATCGCGCTCCAATTCCCGTTCGCCCAAAATTTCTGCTACCGTACCTGTTGCCTGTCTGCGCCAGATCTCAAATTGAAAAAGGCGGTCCTTGGCGGCGGCATACCCTTGGGCAAAAAACAGATCGTGTTGGTTGTTGGCATAAATGTGGTTGATGCCCCATTGGTCTCTAACGATTTCCACATTTTCCTCTAAGCCTTCAATGGTGAGCACAACCGAATCGGAAGCTTGCTCTTTGCAGGATACAAGGGCGATAAAAAAGATGATAACGAAAAACCTATCAATCATATAGAAGCTTTTGCTTATTCTTTGGTGTCTTCTACAAAGACACCCTCTTTGAGTACGCTGATCGAGGCTGCATTGGCCTCAATTTCTTCTTTTGTAAACCAGGCATCGCGCAACTCCTTCTTGGAGAAAAGCTCCAATTGATCCCCGTTGTGTGGTGAATCATCTTGGGTAGCATTCCCATAACTCAATAAGACCTTGGCGTTGACCTCTTCACCAAATTCGATGACACCTACCCATGAATCACCACCCCCAACATACATATGGTCTTCATCGGCATCACCTGGCCAGGCAACCCTAAAAACACCCATACTGCCATCAATACCGTTGGCAGGAAGGTCTTTTCCATTGTAATTGATGCGGTAGTACGCTCCCCATGGGGTCGCCAAATCCCCGAATTTTCCTTCAATTCCCATGGCAGCCTGTTCCAGCAATTCTACGGCCCGTTGAGGATTTGCCAAGCCATCAGGAGTGGTATTCGGTTCATCAATGCTCCATGGTTTGGCATAGTTTGACGGGTTCCACACACCAAACTTTCTAGCCCAACTAAAAAACAAAAGCATGCCCTTACTATCGGCATTTGATTCGCGATCCCATTGCTCCAATACAGCTTTGGCCTCCTTGGCTTTTTCGTTGTCAGAGGCGTCTACAGCTTCAAAAAGGTCATCCAAAATACGATCGGCAAACTCCAAACGGGTCGAGAGTTTATAATCGACCAGTTCCTCAAAGGTGATCGATTCGTCTTCGAGCAGCATGCGTGCCGAACGTTGTGGTCGAAAGTACATGCTCTGTGGGGCCATATACCCGGGATAATCATCAGGGTTTAGCGCCATGGGTATGGTACTGGTCCAAGGTGGGTCATTGGCGTTCTGCAGCCATCCGTTAGCGGGGTTCTTGACTTTGGGAAGATCGGCATAGTCATGCACCTCTGTCCAAACATCAGCAGACTTCCCACCAGGAATGATCCTGTCCCAATATGCCCATGAATCCTCGCCTCGTTTTGGCACCAGTCCGTTGAAGAGGTAAAAAATATTCCCTTCTTTATCGGCATACATCACATTCCAAAAGGGAATTTGGGCCATTTTCAGTGCTGACTCAAATTCATCAAAAGTAGTGCTGTTGATCATGCGCCACCACTGCAAGCTCATATTGGGGCGATCCATACCTACCATGCGCAGGGCCAGTACTTTGTCATCTGATTGGTTCACCACAGGACCATGAATCGTTTTCATAATGGGAAAGGTGTGGTCAACCCAGGTGGTATCATTTTCTTTTATTTTAATTGTTTTTGAGCTGGCCTCAAATTCTTTGCGTTCTCCATCCAAAAGATATCCACCATCCTTGAGTTCCAGTTCATAGGTATCTGCATTATCAATTGTATTGTCAGTGTGGCTCCACCCAAGATGTTCATTAAATCCAATGGCGATACCCGGTAGCCCTACCAGATTGGCACCGTACATGTTTTTGCCGTTGAGGTTGAGGTGCGACTCCCAAAAGGTAAATTCGCCCCACCACGGAAGGTGTGGGTTTTGTACCAGCATGGCTTTACCTGAAGTAGACCGATCAGGTGAAATGGCGTAGGTGTTGGATCCCATATCAGGCCACTGCTGTACCCTGCCCAAATCACTGCCCCCGATAAAACGTGTAAAGACCACATACATGGCGTGCATATTGGTATCTTTTGTAGTCAATGGCAAGACCACTTTGTTTTTTTCATCAATGGCTTCAGGGTGCGCTTCGGCATAGGCGTTCAGACCTTTGACAAAGGAGCTGATCATGGTTTTTACCTCTGGGTCTTGTTGACCCTGCCACTCGTCCGCCAAGGCCGGGAACCCGAGGGTGTGCACTAACATATCATCGATAAGTTTATCCTTGCCCCAGTATTCTGAACCTTTTCCACGAGAAGTGCCGTACAGTTCTAAAATCAAGTTGGCATGGTTATGCATCTGTGCCCAACCTTGGGCGAAGAATAGGTCTTCTATATTGTCAGCGGAAATATGGGGTACTCCCCAAGTATCCCATACTAGGGTCGTTTCCGGTTGTTCTTTTTTGCAGTTTGTGCATAGCACGGACAGTGCCATCACGGCAATCAAATGATGCGTTTTCATAAGGTGTGATTCAAAAGTTGCTTGTTCTTAAAGATAGGTAATCCGAATGGATTTCAGTGGTTTCCCCCTGATGGAAAGGTCTTATTGTTTCAGCCGGTATTGATAGGGGTTGCTACCTGGGGATTCTTTTTTTAGTTTGGGTAAGCGTTCAAATTGTCCGGTGGCCAGCATTTTCTTTTGAAATCGACTTCGATCTAATTTCTCTTCCAAAATGGCTTGATGAAGTCGATGTAGTTCGGGCATCGTAAAGGCCTCGGGCAAAAGGTTATAGGTCAACAATTCTGATTTGCTGTCTTCTTTAAGTCGATTTCGTGCTGTTTGAACAATATCTTGATGGTCCAACCAAAGTTCAGGCAATTCATTAAATGAAAACCATTCAGCGGCCTCATCAAATTCACCGGGAACGGGATTTGTGTTGTCAATATCTACCAATGAGTAATGCGCTAGGGTAACGAAACGGTCATTGATCCAATAGTCGTCGCGCCAGGGGAGACCATTTTTGTCAAAATATTGCTTGAATTCTTGGTCAAATCGCCGATTGGAAGCCCCAAACACCGACAAAAACTTAAAATGTGGATTCTCAAGGTTCGTACGCTCTTTCAATATACGATGAACGGCACTGTCAATAGATTCCTCCTTTTTGATATAACCTCCAGGCAAGGCCCATTTCTGGCCCAGTTTTAGCAAAAGACATTTTAAAACACCGGATAGGTAACCAATAATCACCAAATCAATGGATAGGTTCGGGAGAAAGTATTCTGTACCGTTTTCAAGAATTTTTCGAATTTCCATCACCACAAAAATAATGTTTGTGGCGTTTTGTCACAAAATAAATTTAATTATATTTGTGGCAAATTGTCACAATTGTTGTTATCATGAAAAAAACACTCATTCGCATTCTAAAGGTTTTGGGCATTTTAGTCCTATTAATTCTACTGGCCGGATTTTTTACCTATCGCTACTTCAGCGGTACTTTTTTACAATTTGAAAACGACTATGCCGAGCGTACTGATTTTAAAGAATTGAATGAAGACGGTTACGCTTATCTAGACCGAAATGACAATGGCAAATTGGATACCTATGAAGATGAGCGCCAACCTATCGAGGCCCGTGTTGCCGATGTACTTGCTCAGATGACCCTAGAGGAAAAAATCCACCTTCTAAAAGGCTCGGGTATTGCCTCTGCCATGGGGCAAGGGGAACCCGGGGGAATTCCAGGAGCCGTTGGTACCATAGTTCCCACACCCCGATTGGGTATACCAACCATATTTCTGTCCGACGGACCAGCGGGACTTCGTATTGAGCCAAAACGTGAGGGTGAAGACCGCACCTACTATTGCACCGCTTTTCCCATAGCAACTTTGCTGGCATCTTCTTGGAACGAGGACTTGATATTCCAAGTTGGTGATGCAATGGGTAAGGAAGCCACGGAATATGGTATTGATGTCATTTTGGGTCCGGGAGCCAACATTCATCGGCACCCTCTCTGTGGACGAAATTTTGAATACTTTTCCGAAGACCCCTTGCTATCAGGTTATATGGGTGCCGCAATTGTAAATGGTATCGAAAGCAATGGTGTGGGGACTTCGGTAAAGCATTTTGTGGCGAACAATCAGGAAACGGAGCGTTTTTTAAATGATGTCCTTATTTCCGATCGTGCCATGCGAGAGATTTATTTGAAGGGCTTTGAACATATTGTGGAACGGTCACAACCGTGGACTATTATGTCATCTTACAATAAGGTAAACGGCACCTATACTTCGGAAAGCAAAGAGTTATTAACTACCGTATTACGTAATGATTGGGGTTTTGAAGGCTTGGTCATGACCGATTGGTTTGGGGGTCGAAATGCACCCGCCCAAATCAGTGCTGGAAATGACTTATTGGAACCTGGGACCAAAAGACAATGGAAGGCATTGACGGAGGCAGCAGAAAATGGGGAGCTTTCTGAAACCGATATCGATAGGGCCGTAAGTCGCATATTGACATTAATTTTTAAAACAAGAAAATTAGGTAACTATAATTATGGCAATAATCCTGACCTTAAGGCTCATGCGCAAATCACGCGTCAATCCGCCGCCGAGGGCATGGTATTGTTGAAGAATGAAAATGCACTTCCCCTAAGACCAAATATGAATGTAGCTTTATTGGGTACAACATCTTATGGATTTATAGCTGGTGGAACAGGTTCCGGCGATGTCAACGAGGCCTATACCATATCCCTTGAGGAAGGTTTGACCAATGGAGGCTTTACCATCAACAAAAAAGCAAAAGACCTGTTTGAAAGCCATAAATCGAAAACCCCGGAAGCCTTTATACAACCCCAAGGGATTGACGCGATGTTCAATCCTTACAATCCGCCAGAAATGACCTATTCTCCTGAAGCGCTTCAGGAGATTGTTGGTAGCGCAGACGTGGGGATTTTAACCTTGGGAAGAAATGCTGGTGAAGGAGGAGATCGCCTAGAGGAAGCTGATTTCTTGTTGACCGATCACGAGCAAGATTTGGTTTCAAAAACCAGTGAGGCATTCCAGTCGGTGGGCAAAAATTTAATTGTGGTGCTGAATATAGGAGGGGTCTTGGAAACCGCATCATGGAAGGATAAACCCAATGGAATTCTCTTGGCCTGGCAAGGCGGTCAGGAAGGGGGCAATTCAGTGGCCGATGTATTGAGCGGTAGGGTAAATCCCAGTGGAAAACTTCCCATGACTTTTCCTGTCAACTTGAAGGATCATGCTGCTGATAAAAATTTTCCCAAATCCGGAGAACAACACTCTATGGGTGGGCTTTTGATGGGATTGCTCTTTCCACCCGATGAACGATCTGATGAAGAGAAGGTTCGCAATCAAGATTATACCCATTATGACGAAGGAATTTACGTGGGCTATCGTCATTTTGATAAGCAGGGATTGGCGGTTTCCTATCCCTTTGGTTACGGAATGAGCTACACCAATTTTGAATACGGCCCGATGGAAGTGACAGCTCAAAACGATACCCTGCATATTGCCCTTACCATAAAAAATAGTGGTGAAGTAGAAGGGAAAGAAATAGTTCAGTTGTATATTGAAAAAGTGAATTCCAATATCGACAGACCAAACCAAGAACTAAAAGCATTCACCAAGACTTCTTTATTGGCGCCAGATTCGGCGGACAGTGTCAATCTTAAAATTCCATTGAAAGAGTTGCATTATTGGAATGAAGAATCCAATGGCTGGGATTTGGAAAAGGGCATCTATAGGATAAAAGCTGGTGCTTCATCACGGGATATCAGGAAAGCCAGCGAAATTAATCTTGACTAGGATTTTTTTGGAATTAGGAGAAATGCGGAACCAGTAGTTCTCCTAATTCCTCAACGACCACCTCGGCTGGTCTCGAGCCATACTTCAAGTTTAAGATGACATGATTGACCCCATGATTTTCCAAATTCCTCATGTAAGAAACCAAAAAATCAGCTCCGGCCTGAAAACCTAAGTGAATCGGTTTGGGCATTGCTTTTTTGTCTTCCTGAAGGTCGATATAGAGCGATTGCATATAAGGTTTCCAGGGTTGTTGGGTACGTTCAAGACTATCTTTCCAATCTTGCATGCTCTTTTTTAAAAACTCAAAATTCCTAGGGTAGTACAGCCATCCATCGGCCTGCTCCGCAATCCAGTCCAGATCTTGACCAGAATGACCTGTCACGAACATTGGGGTATGACCTTCGAATTTCGGAACAAGGTCAAGGGTGCCATTGAGTTGACCGTACGTTGAACTCTTCATTACTGGAAAACTTTTTTGTAGGGTTTTGAGATAATGGAAACTAGCTCTGAACAATTCGCTTTTTTGACCCAATTCCTTGCCAAAGGCAGGATATTCACCTGGGCGGTCGCCAGAAGCAATCCCCAATAAAATGCGACCCTTGGATAGCAGTTGCAGGCTTGCTAAAGCCTTTGCAGTGTGCACAGGATGACGTAGCGGAAGAATGACACTTCCTGTGGCCAAGGCAATTTCATTGGTGTGGTTCATGATATGGGTCATATAAACCCAGGGTTCGTACAATTGGCCGGCATCACCAAAAGTAGGATCGTGAAAGGGAACATCACGAAACCAAAGGGCTTTGAAGCCAAGCGCTTCGGCCCGTTTGGCCAAAAATTCCTGGTTTTCCATTTTGGCCAGGGAACCCTTGTAGGCCTCTATGGGGAAGACCAGCCCTAGTGTGAGTTTATTTTGTTTGACAACCTTGTTGAATGTGCTCATGAATTAGTTGAATAAACTAGCTTCCAATCCGTTGGTGGTCTCAATCAAGGCCTTAATTTTTTTGGTATCATAGGCGTCTGGGTGCGCTTCGGCAAATACACCCCTAGGGTCGCCTTTATCATTGTCGAAATAAAGACCGCTCTTTCCTTCAAATTCATCTGCAACCGCGAGGTCAACTAAAATATTGGCTCCCTTAGCTGCAGAAGACCAGTGATGCCCGTATGCCTCTTGTACCATTTTGGTGTTAAGCAAGGATCCTGGATTTACCGCGATAACCGAAATATCTTTTTCATTTTTGGCCAAATCAAAACTCCACTGGGTTAAGGCCAATTTACTTTGGGCATAGGCCTCTTGTACCGAGAGGTTTTCTTCACCTATCAACGCCTCTAACGAGACCGAAGCCTGTGCTGCTGAACTAAGGTTTATGATTCGAGGCGCAGCCGCTTTTTTAAGTACGGGGAGTGTGTACTTGGTCAAAAGGTATGGGGCCAGGTAGTTGACGGTAAATCGAAGGTCCAAACCTAAATCGTTTTTTAAGATGGAACTCTTAAAAACACCGGCATTGTTGATGACCACATCCAATTTGGGTACTTCGGCAGCGATTGTATCGGCAAACTTGCGTACTTCCTTCAAATTTGAAAAATCAGCGACGAAACCTAGCACAGTATCCGTATTGGCCTGATTGCGAATTTCAGCTAAGGTGGCTTCCAATTTTGCAGCATTACGCCCATGCAAATAAAGTTGATGGCCCCTTTTGGCTAATATAAGGGCTGCCAGCTTGCCAATTCCATCGGTACTTCCGGTAATTAGAATATTTTTTTTCATGATATACTTACGATAAATCGTCTTTTCCTTCAATAAGATAGTGATGACTAATAGAGCCTATAGTTCGCGCTTTTAAGTGCGGGGCATATTCTGGGTCATGCATAAAAGCTACTGCATTTTCTTTAGAGGGCCATTCAATAATAATGCGAAGGGCTGCTGTTTTTTGTTCTCCTTCTATTTGTTCATGAGACGCTGTTCGAGCTAGGTACTTACCACCATGTTTGGCCACTAATTTGTTTGCAGTGGGCAAATAGTCCCGAATCCAGCTCTCATTTCCAGGGGTAACATCTAATACAGAATAGTAACTCATAACTAAAATTTTAAACTATAAACTTTATAGTTGCAAACATAAATAGTGTTGAATAGCTTTGCAATAACGGTCAAAAAGGATAGTACCTACATTTCAAAATAGCACTATGTATCAAATCAAAGGAAAAGCGTATCCCTGTTGTACCAGTGTTACCATGGGCATTATTGGAGGTAAATGGAAAACGGTAATTCTCTTTTATTTGATAGCAGGCCCATTGCGTTACAATGAATTGCGCAAAAAGATGCACAGTGTAACCGAACGTACTTTGAGTCTGCAATTGCAACAATTACAGGAGGATGGCGTCATCAATAGGGAAGTATTTACCTCAAAACCACCATTGAAGGTTGAATATTCGTTGACAGATTTTGGTAAAACCCTGATACCCGTACTTCAGGCTATTGCTGGTTGGGGAGACTATGTGGTTGAAAATTATGCGGATTAAGTTTTTGTTCTGTTAGCTTATCGTATTATAGTACACGCTATAAATCCCTAAAAGTGCCCACATCATTAAGACAAGCCAGTACAAAACTGGGTTTTGCTTTCTGGCGATTGGTTCCAATAAATGGGTTTGACCTGAACGAACATCCATAAATACCCAAAAAGCAAAGAAAATACCCCAGATCCAAGACCATTCTGTGATAACGTATACCAATACCAGTCCCAAACCTAATAGTGCCTTCCATTTAATGGGTTTTGTAGTTTGTACAGGATTTAAATTCACCTTGTCTTTGGCTAGGGGTACAATATGAAAGAAGGCGCCAAAGGGATCGGCAAGGGCAGTAATTTCGCCATCCTCATAAATCAAGGAGCCACCATGATCTAGGGCCCTTTGTTTAGTGGTGGTAATATCTTCAACCGAAAAGAACACCCCCCAATACTCGTACTTTCCTTTTATTTCATTCTGTACGACATTTATATTTCCAATGGTTTTATCACGTGAGTCTAAAATGGTATAATGATTTGTATCAGACTTTACAATTTTCCAAAGAAACAGGTTTTCGTAGAAAGGTTTGATTTTTCCGAGATCTGAAATAAAGAGTTCATTCCCTGCCAACGCATTTTTGGTATTTTCAAATCGACTGTTCAACTGGTTGCCGTCATACACCGTAAAACCAGCTCCCAAAGGGTCACGAATAAGGGCCACACCTCCAATAGGATTATCTAGCTCTACCAATTCAACAATTCCACCCAGCTGTTTTGCCTTGGCAACGGTTTCTTCCACATTGTCCACTTGAATATAGCTCATCCAAAATGAGGGCATATTCATTTCCCTAAACTTTTTAGGGGTTTCATAAAGTCCAGCGATTTCCTTGCCAGCGTTTGTAGAAAGATAGTACTGGCCATCTTCGGTCACAAACTCCCAATTAAAGACATGGGAGTAAAAAAGTTGGGCCGTCTCCAGATTGTAGGTGGAAAGATCAGCAAATACAAAGTGGTTTTCTTTCATGGGGAAATATTCGAAATGCCAAATTACCACTAAATGATTTATCCTTTTATAGGTGTTCGCAAAAAGCTTTCAACGGCTGCCGATTTGCCAAAGGACCTAAAAAAGGCTAATTGCCCTCTTTTGTGTTATTCGTTTTGAGTCTGCAATGCCATACCAAAGTAATGTTTCAAATAGGTTTCAAAGTCATGAGGTTCGAAGTTGGTTTCTTCCGAAATGCCTTTACGAGTTATTTTTAAGCGAGTATCGTTAAGGGTAATGCGACCCTTTTTGGTTACTTTCGAAACTACTTTCTTTTGCCTAAAATGGGACTTTGGTGAAGTTTGATGGTAATGGCACATACCCTCAAAGTCAGCTAGTTTGTATGGTTTGGTGGTGAATAGGTATTGTGGTGATTTTTCACCATGCTCAAGCTGTAAAACCCTATAATATATTTCATCATAGCGGTCAATGCAAAAAGTACCTGATGGGTCATGTTGTTCATCATCAACCACAAACTTGAGGGGATGTTGGGTAAAGGCTCCAAACCCTACATCACATAAGAATGTCGAATCGTTTAGATCTACCAAAAGGGCCATATGGTCAAATTCAGGTCCATAGGTCTCGTTTGAAACATGGACACGTGCTGATATCATTCTTACTTCAAAACCCAATTGAATCAAAAGTTGGGCAAAAAGGCCATTTAATTCATAGCAAAACCCACCCCTCTTTTGGGTTACAATTTTCTCAAAGAATCCTTCCAAATTCAATTGAATTTTTCGGTTGTAGTGGATGTCCAAATTTTCAAAGGGCACATGTAATAAATGCTGCGATTGCAATTTGAAAAGCGTTGCTTTATCTATTTTGGGTATCCCCTTAAAATCGATTCTATCCAGGTAGGCTGAAACATCCATTTTTCGTAATTTTCTTTGGTGACTCGCGACGTTATCAATATTAACGATTTTATTGTCTTGGTTGAACAGGCCAATTCAGATACTGTCGTGATTGATTCCTGCACCTTTGATGAACCTTTGATAGCCGTGGCTTTTTATGGATCAGGCAATGTGCATTTGAATATGCAAAATGGCGACCAAAACAACGAATACACCAACACCAAGGGGCTGGCCATTTCCTTTTATGCCGATGCAACGGTCGAATGCATCCATACCGTGTCAGCCAACAAACCCCTTGAATGTATCTTGATTGCCACGGCACCCAAAAACTTGCAAAAGCTACCCAATGGTGAGGGGGAATTGTTCATTGACCTTTTGAAGGAATTGGTACATCCATCGGATTCGTATGTCGAAGGGCCTCGATTTTTTATGACCCCTGAAATGGAACAGATTGTGAATGGCATATTCAGCAACCGGTACGAAGGAAAGGCCAAAATGATGTTTTTCCGAAGTCAAATTACGGCCTTGTTGTCTCATTTCTTCTGGCAATTGGCCAATTTGGAAACAAAGGCCATTAAAACCACGGAACGTGAAAAACTCTTTCAGGCCAAAGAGATATTATCGCAAAACCTTGAAACTCCACCATCGCTTACCGAGTTGTCACGCCAAATCGGGCTCAACACCTTTAAACTCAAAAAGGATTTCAAGGAACTCTTTGGGGTGCCCGTGTTCAAATACCTGCAAAATGAGCGCATGAGCACAGCCCACGATTTGATTCGCAGCAAACAGGCAACCGTACAGGAAGCAGCTTGGCATGTGGGTTATGACAGCCTCAGTTCGTTTTCAAATGCCTTCAATAAAAAGTTTGGCTTTCGCCCTAGTGAACTGCTCAGCTAACAATCCGCTACCGCAAACAGTTGTACCTTTTCTTTTTTTCCTTTAAGGGGCAGCTTATCCAAGGGCTCAAAGTTATAGGGGCTATTTTCTAGTGCTTCTTTTAGGGCTCCTGAAAGCAGCAATTCCTTTTTTAGGGTATTGCATTGCCCTTGTATGCGGGCGGCCGTATTAATGGCATCGCCGTGATAGGCAATTTCCTTTTTGTATTTGCCAACCTCGGTCACAGTCACAAGCCCAGCGTGAACCCCCGCTTTAAAAAAGGGCTGGCAGCCATATCGGTTTTGGTAGCGCTCGCTGTTTTGTTCCAATTGCTGCTTGAACCGATAAAAGGCCTTTAAACAATTTTGGTCGTTTAGTCCGTCATGCAGCGGCCAGGTGAGAACGGCTTCGTCACCAACATATTGATAAATTTCTGCGCGGTTTTCGACAACCACCCCCATGTCATTGAAACAATCTTGGATCAATTTACTGTATTGTATATGTCCCAGGCGCTCGGCCAAGGTCGTGGAGGCCTGCAGATCGAGAAACATAAAGATGCGATGTTCTTCGTGGGGGGTATAAAAACGACCTCGTATCATTTTTGATAGATTGCCCTCACCCAACATCATACTAATTTGACGCAAGAGTGACAGCGCAAATTCGACGCAAATCACATAGAAGAAAATAGCGCCACTGCCACGGTCCTTGATAAAGTCCCAAAGCCCCATTTCGGTACCAAAGTACAATTGGTAAATACCGTAGGCCACAATCGAGACCAAGATCAAAAAAACAAAGGTATAGAGCAGCTGCATCAACAACAGCCTTTTCAAGGAAACATAACGGTAAAAACGTTCCTCAAATACGATTTGTGCGATGCCAGACAGGGCACCCATAATAGGACCCAAACTCAAAGCGATGAGCAGGCTATCGCGAAAACTAAATTTAAGCTGCCCCAATTCTTCGGTGCCGACCCCTCTGACAATACTCAGAAACAAAAAGGCTGCCGTCCATCCGATGATGAAAAAGCGCAGTATGCGCCACCTTCGTTTGTTCAAAAGAGTCTTCAAAGCTATTGGATCATATGGTTGGTGCCAAAGTTATCCTTTTCGAACAAATCAAACTCCTTTTTGAACAAATGCCCGGTAATAGCTCGCGCTAAGTTTGCTGTGTAATTCAATCTGAAACAAGTTCAGAATAAAAAACGAACAGTCATGAAAACAATTAGAGCAATCACTATCGGAGTTATAATTTGGATTATGGGCGTTGCAGCCTATTCCTTGTCCTTTTCGATACCCCTGATGGAGAATGTAGAACTACAGGCAAACCTGACCCTACTGATAGCGGTTATCCCTTTGGTTTGGTTTGGTGCCCAACAGTACTGCAAAAAAGACCATACCACCCATGGCCTGTGGATCGGCTTCACCTTTTTTGGTGTTGCAGCCCTTTTGGACGCCCTGATTACGGTACCCTTTCTGATCATTCCCCAAGGTGGGAGTTATGCCGCATTTTTTGGTGACCCAGGCTTTTGGCTCATTGGCGGGGTATTCCTTACCACGACCGTCACCTACCGGTATCTGCATGGAACTCGTAGCAAACAAGAATCAGTTTAACCCACAAAATCTATTAAAATGGAATTCACAACAAGTAATTTGACCCTATTTGTAACCACCTTATTGGTAGGACTCACCGCCGGACTTTGCTTCACTTGGGGCAATGCTGTAACCCCGGGGATCGGCCAATTGGACGACCTCGGTTACCTGCAGGCCTTTCAGAAAATGAACCGAAGTATTGAGAATCCGTTGTTCTTTGCTGTCTTTTTTGGATCCTTTTTGGTGGGCCTTGTCACCTTGTACACCAACAGGGCCGTATCCCCAGAGCATTTCAGATTATTACTCATCGCCATGGGATTCTACACGGTAGGAGTGCTGTTGGTAACGGTGATCGGCAATGTACCCTTGAACCAAATTTTAGACAAGACCGATTTGGCAACGGGCTCTGTGGAAGAATTGCGTGCCTTGAGACAGCGCTTTGAAATCCCCTGGAACCGTTTCCATTTGATTCGCATCATTGCGGCAATGATTTCATTCGCCTTGCTGGTGATTGCCGCTATACATAAGTAAAAAGTAAATCTATATAAATCAAAAATTGAATATCATGAAACAACATGTATTGGTACTGGGAGGTACCGGAAAAACAGGAAAACGAATTGTTGAGCGCTTGAACAATTTAGGCCATATGGTACGTGTGGGATCTCGCAGCGCCAACCCATCCTTTGATTGGAACAAACCGGCCAATTGGCCTGAAGTGCTCTCAGGTATTGAGCGGATGTATATTACCTACCAACCAGATTTGGCCGTTCCGGGGGCCAAGGAAGCCATTGCCGCCCTGACCAAGGTAGCCCAAGACCAGGGGGTGAAAAAACTGGTCTTGCTTTCCGGGAAGGGCGAGGTAGAAGCCGAGCACTGTGAGCAAATTGTATTGAACTCCGGTATCGATACAACCATCATCCGGGCGAGTTGGTTTAACCAAAACTTTAGTGAGAGTCACTTTTTGGAGCCCATTCAACACGGGGTGGTGGCTCTACCCAATGCCGGTTCAAAAGCGCCCTATGTGGATGCCAATGATCTGGCTGATGCTGCGGTAGAGGTCTTGCTAAACGATGGGCACGAGGGTAAAATATATGAGCTAACAGGTCCCCGTTTGTTGGACTTTGAAACCATCGTAAACGAGATTGCCCAGGCCACAGGTCGTGATCTAAAATATATTCCCATTAGCCTTGAGGAGTATGTGGGTGCCATGAAAAGCATGGGGCTGCCCAGCGATGTGGTATGGTTGATCGAATACCTCTTTACAGAAGTCTTGGATAATCCGGATAACCAGATCATTACTCGAGATGTTGAAGAATTACTGGGTCGCCAACCTATCGATTTTTCAGACTATGTGGCCGAAACCGCAAAAACAGGGATTTGGAATCAAGTGGTCGCATAGTACTGACCAATTGAAAAGAAAAAGGGCATCGTTCGCGATGCCCTTTTTGTGTTATTGCTCTAAAAGCGTAGCCGCCGTAAACTGATATTGCTCCCATTTGGGTAAGGGATGAAACTGGCTGGCCTGCACATCTCGAAAGAGACGTTCCAGTTCGTTTTTGACATAGAAGCTTCGGCCCCCGACCAATTCGATGGCCAGGTTAACGGTCTCACGACAGGCTTCAGCCACATTGGTTTTCAGACCGAGTATTTCCGAAGAAACCGCTTTGTTCGGTTCAAAGTCCAATTCATTGGTTCGAGCATACATGGCCTGCCATTGGGTATGTGCGGCCAACCACGAATTGTTCAATTGGCCCAACAGATAGGGGATGTGCTGTTGGTCTTGTACCGATGCGGCATGGGCCAAGGCCAAGGTTCGGGCCCGTTCCGCAATGCCTACATAGGCCGACATGATGAGAGGCATGGCGACGGTAAGTACCACATTCCAAACAGGATGGAACGCGTCTCTATCCCGGGCTAGGGCAATCGCACTATCGGGCACAAAAACATCGTTTAAAACAACGGTTTGTGAACCCGTGGCCCGCATGCCCATTACGTTCCAGTCATCCAATAAAGAGACCCCCTCAGCTTTAAAGGGTACCCCAAAGTGCAGCACCTGCCAGGCATTGGTTTCATCCAAATAGGGGGCCGAGGTAACCAAAATATTCCCTGCTGCCGATTGACTGGCAAAGGCTTTTTTGGCATTGACCAAATAACCTCCTTCTACTTTTTTCATACTGCCGTTGGATCCCAACCAATCTCGGGCTCCGGTACTGACCAACACCAATTGGTTATCGGCAACATTGGTCAATAGCGGGGCACCTTGGCCCTTGTGCTTGTATTTCCAGACTGTGGCGGCGATCAAGTGCTGGTGCATCGAAAAGGCCAGGGCGGTTGAACCGCAATGGTTACCGAGGGTTCGGATCAGCTGGCATACCTCAGCATACGGAAGACCTGCGCCTCCCAATTCTTCTGGGACCAATACGGAGAAGTATTCGCTGGCCTTGAGCAGCTCATAGTTCGCATGTACGAATTCGCCTTTGTCATCTTGGGCAGCCGCGTTCTCGGCAAAGCTTTTGGCCAGTTGGGCCGTTTTATCTTTCCAAGTTGCTGTATCTAGTGTCATTGTTTCCATGATTCTTGTTTTTAGTGGTTAGGAAATTGTTACTGTGATTTGGGAGGGCTGTTGGTTGGCGAGCTCCTTCTGTTTTATTCCGTTGTTGGAATTGATGGAATACCATCCAAAGAACATCGGCCTTTTGTAATATGATTTTGATTTCATGATTCGATTGTTTTTAGTTTTTTGATGATGAATGCCAGCTTCTATTTTAATTCTTGTTTCAGACGGGCGTGTTGTTTTGACCCCCTGTTCCATTTCGTGAAGGGAATAAGCATTGGCTTCTTGGCTTTGTATGCGCGGTACGTATCGCCAAATTCGGCCATGAGGTCCCGTTCTTCGAACAAGGTCCCCACAATCACATATAGGGTGATGGCAATGGCAAATGCCAAATGGGTCGCCGTCATATTGGGGGTGGCCCATACACCCAAGAGCATACCGAAATAGAGGGGATGGCGCACGTACTTGTAAAACAAGGTGATGCGGAACTCCAGTTGGGTATAGGGTTTGTTTTGTAACTCCAAAAAAGTTTGGCGCAGCCCAAAAAGGTCAAAATGGTTGATCAAAAACGAGCTGATAAAGAGTATGGCCCAACCCGCAAAAAATACGACATACAAGGTGTAGTATAAAATACTTCCGGTTGCCACTTCCCACAGCTGACCTCCGATAGGTTCCCAGTTGTAGACCAGATTGAAAAGTAAAAGACCCGAAGCCAATACAAAGGTGCTTCGCTCGATGGGTCTTGGAAAATACTTGGCAAAAAGATCTTTAAACCATTTTCTTGCCATCACGCTATGCTGTATGCCGAACAAGGCTATCAGCAATAGGTTGTTCACTAAGGCCCAAACCAGGGGCACTTGAGGTTCTTGATCGATTCCCAATCCTGGAATCAGATTCCCCATTGATGCGATCCAAAATAAGATGGCTCCGAAAGCGATCAAATAAGCAACAATGGAATACGTAAACATTAAAATTTTCTTCATGACTGTTTTGTTTTAAATTCTGGGCAAACCTAGACATGAAGAGCGCCTACATAAGAATATTGTAGGATTACAAATGGGTTACATTGGGTTCAAAGAGGGGTTACAAATGGTTTACAAAAGGCATTTTTAATTTTGCAACTATATGATAATCAAATACTTGTATTTTATAATTAAAATGCCTGTAAAAAAGCGGACAAATCATCCTCTGGGGCAAGATTGAGCTTTTTTCTGAGTCGATTTCGACTCATTTTTACCGAAGACGGATTGATATTTTGGAGTGTTGCGATCTGTTTTGTATTCAAATTGAGTTTGATAAAGGAGCACAGGCGTACATCCGTTTTGGTAAGGCCCTCGAACTTTTCATTCAAGCGTGCGTAGAACGAGCTGCTCAGTTCATCTACCTTTTGGTAAAAATTATCACTGTCTTTATTCACCCAAATCTTATTCTTGATTTCCTCTTCCAACAATTCCAGCTCTTTTTGGCGTTTGCGACCCGTGGCCGCTTTCAGCGAGTTCAATCGTTCCGCCAAAGATTCGGCCCACTCTTGGTTGTTTGAAATAGTAACGGCCATTGTGGTCAGGTCTTTCTTTTTAAACTCGATCTCGTTGTTCAAGAGTTTGTTCTCTACCTTCTTCAACTTCAGGTTTTGGCGGTATTTATAGTATAGGAAAATCAAAAAACCAATGGCTGCCAAACTGGCGATGAGCAAAATGTAAAACTTCGTATTCTGTTTGTTCAGCGTTCGTTCATAGGCCAATTGCTGTTCGGCCTCCTTTTTTTGATAATTGATGCTATCGGCCAGTTGTTTCTTCTCGAACTGATAGTTCATTTCGGCCCGGGTTATCTCTTGGGTTCGCTCTTTGTTGAAGAGGGTATCCCTTAATTGGGCGAACCGTTCGTGGTAGGCCAGTGATGCCCTATAGTTCCCTAAATTTTTATGCGCTTGGCTCAGGCAATAGCAGGCCTCCTTGAGCAAGATGGTATGCCCAGTGTCTTCGGAAAGTTCTTGTCCCCTGCGGCAATCATCACGGGCATTGGCCCATTGCCCCAATTGCATATAGGTGCGACCACGATACACCAGGGTTGAGGCCAGGCCATCTATATCGTTGATCTCGGTTTTAAGGGTAACGGCCTGGTTATGCAATTCCAAGGCTTTGTTAAAGTCTTTCATTTTGGCGTATTCGGCACCCAGGTTCGACAAGCCCCGTGCTTCTGACATGGGATCATTCACTTCTTTGGCCAAGCGCACACTCTCGTTAAAGCTTGCGATGGCCAGCTCATGTTCCCGCAGTTCCGAATGAATAAGGCCAATATTGTTATGCACATAGGGCAGACTTTCTTTCAGCCCCATTTTTTCCTTGATGGCCAGGCTTCTTTGGTAGTATTCCAAGGAGGTCTTGAGGTTGCGCTGATCGTTGTGCACGTTGCCCAAATTGTTCAAGGCCCTTGAGATTGTGGGTTCGTCGTTGATCTTTTCGGCAATTTTTAGCGATTGTAAGATGTATTCCTGCGCTTGGGGGTAGTTGCCCATCTCATAGAATACGGTACCGATATTGCCCAAGATAATGCCCACATCTTGTTCGTTGCCCAGCTCTTTCACCAGTTCATAGTTTTTCAAAAAGTAATCCTTGGCCGCTATAAATTGCCCTTGTTGGGCATGGGTGATACCAATCCACTTAATGGCCTGCGCCTCCCAGACCTTGTTTCCGGTGTTTTGGGCAAAGTGCAATACTTTGTTTCCGGTGGCACGGGAACTATCGGGACCGAAACGCATATTAAATTTCGCTAGTGCGATACCCGCCTCATAACGCACCGAATCTGTTTCGGCCGTACTGTTGAATTTAAGCAGTAGGCTATCCTGGGTGTTCGATTGCCCTAGGGCCGTACTAAGCACACCAAAAACAAGCAAAAGAAGCGTTGCTGAAGTTTTCAATTGGCTGGGTTTACTTCTTAAAAATAAGGAATCTGTGGGTTTTGAAGGCAATAGGCTGGTGCAAACAGCAGCGCTTATCTACTGATTGTCATTAAAATAGGATTGCCAAGTGGTATAAGAGAGGCGTTCTGCGCCATTTTCATCAAGGAGGCCCGTGTCACGCCACAACTGACCCAAATCCCTTAATTCTGTAGGGAATGTTTCCCAAAGCGCATCATAATCACGGTGCGCCCACCATATCACAAACTCGTAATTTTGAACCTGTGCATTGCCCAGAAGGATTTCTAAAAAGCTGTTCTGTTGCCCGGGATCGCCAGCAATGGATACGTTGAGGTTGGGCACCACCAAATCTTCGGCAATATGACCGCTTTCGACAAAGGCAATAGGTTTGTTGGTATTGTTGTGCAGAAAATCCAAAGTTTCTTGAAAATCGGTCACTGCACTCTGATTTTTTAAAAAAGGATAATAGCTTATGGCCACAAAATCCATTTGATTGATGTGATCCAATATGACTTGGTTGTAGGCCTCTGCGTTGGGCAGGGTCGCTTGGTAGAGGTTGTGAAGCGAAATGGAAACCGAAATCTTAAGTTCGGGATAGGCGATTTTGGTGTCGGCAATAACTTGATCGATCAATAAGGTATAGCCTTGCCAAAGGCTGTTGTTTTGCAACCACAGTTCGTTAACCTCGATCGCGATGGTGAGATAATCTGGAGCAAACTGATCCACCAAATAGGCTACATGCTTAGTATAAGCCATTGTAATATCGGAGTCGTTCAATCGGGTATAGGTAGGTAGGCTACCATCCAAATCGGTGGCCAAATTATCCCGATTGAGGTTCAATAAACCTACAGAAAGGGCAAAAGTGGTATTTGGTGGTTTTCGGCTGGCCTTGCCTTGAATCTCGTTAGTGAATTCGATGGGCAAGGGTAAATCATTGATCCAGGCGTTCCAAGGAATACTATTGTCCAAATGTTCGACGTAGACATCCGCATTGTTTTGAATAAAACTGTAGGTAGCATTTACATCCTGTAACCTAGGGCCAAAACTCCAGGTCGTAAATCCCATGGCAAAATTTCTAGTGGGTTGGACCATTGGTTGGGAATTATCGGAACTGGTACAACCAATTAAACTGCCACCTAGTAGCAACAAACTGAATATGAGCTGTTTTGAGGGTATGATACTTTTTATTAACCCTAACGTTGAAAGTGACCTCAATATTGGATAAAGTTGCCCTGCTTACAAAAAGTTCTTATTCGGGTTGCATTTGGGTATAGCCAACCCTGACCTTGACTTTTTCCTTGGCATTGGCATCGAGGTAGAGCTCTTGGTCTTTTAGCAGCTTGAACCGAAAGGAGTCACCCCCCAAAACAGTAAAGGTACTGATGACGGTACCTGCTTTTTGAACCCGTACCGAAACCTCCGTAGTGCCCATATTTTCGATTATGGCAAAGCAGTCTTGCCCCACATAGGGGTTGATCGTGCCATCTTGCCCGGCACCCTTGCCGGTCATCAGCATACTTTGGGAGGGCTCGAGTTCGAATTCGGTTTGGGCAACGCTCGTAAAGGGAAGTACAAGGAGTAAAAGGAGGAGCAAACTTGCTTTTTTCATGGGTTCATTTTTATTAAAGATAGCTATTCGTTTCTCATAATCTTGCTTACGGCAGGGTTTACTTAGCTTTTTTTTCGCCAATACTGGGTACGGCCCAAGAGTGAAATGCCGAGGTAGCCCCGTACCTTGAGTTTGCCGTCTGCCAAAAGCTCAAGATAGCACTTATAGGTCTTGCCATTTTCGGGATCCATGATGGTACCGCCGTTGAATTCGTCACCATCTTTCTTGAGGTCTTCGATGATGACCAAGCCTGCAATGGGTTTGTTCTTTTTATCACCTTTGCACTGATCACAGCGGGCACTCGGGTCACTGATATAACTTTTGACAATCTTGGCAAAATACCGCCCTTGTGTCTCATAAATTTCGATCAATGCCTTTTTCTCATTGGTGGCATCGTCATAGGTTTCCCACTCGCCGGTAATGGTTTGGGCCAAACCGATCAAAGGGAACAAGCACAGTAAAAAGAAAAGGGGCATTTTTTTCATGATGGTGATTTTCTTTTAAAAATAGACAATCACGGACAGGACAGTCGTTTTCAGCGGCTTTTTTAAGAATACTTTGTCATAAACCTGTTGTTTTACAACAAGGCAGCGGTTGAAGGTGAAGTTTTATGCAAACCTGCGCAAGCTCAAAAAATCAAGATCAAAAGAGGAGCCACCGGTACTGGCCATATCGGCCAAGACCTCTCCGATAACGCTGACAAACTTAAAGCCATGGCCGCTAAAGCCGGTGGCGATCACTACGTCATTGCCATACTCGGGCAGGTAATCGACTACAAAATGTTCGTCAGGGGTCTTGGTATACATGCATACCTTCATGCTGAGGGTACTTTGGTAACCCTCGGGTAGAAACTCGTTTAAAAATTCGATCAGTGCTTTTTCATCCTCCACACGGGGGGTACGGTCTACGGTGTCTGGATCTGTGGTTTCGCCCCCAGGGTGGTGCAACCCCAGTTTGAGGCCCAGAGGACCCCCAAATTGCCCAGCAGGCACAATGGGGAAACCATAAAAGTCACGGCCGTTGTTGCGGATCAGCCAACAGGGAAAACGTTTCATGTCAAAGGCTTCCCAGTTTTTGGGTTGTACCCAGGCCAGGGGTTGGCGGGTTATGGTAAGTTTTTGGGCCAGTTGGGGGGCCACCTGGCGTGCCCAGGCCCCGGCCGTAATGATGAGCTTTTTGGCGATATAGGTGGTCGTTGCGGTGGTCACGCTCACCCCACCGGAATGATGCTCCCAACGCACTACTTTTTCTTTGGTTTTGATGGTGGCCCCATGATAAAGGGCCTGTTGCACCAGTAATAAGATACAGCGTTCGGGGGTGAGTAGGCCCGCATCGGGTTCTTCGAGGCGTTCAAATCCGTTCGGCAGCTGAAACTGGGGGTACTTTTGAGTGCACTCTTGATCACTTAATTGATTGATGGGGATATCGTACTGGGTCGCAGATTGTTTCACCGTTTGTAGAAAGGGATTGTTGGCCGTACCAAAATAGACCATGCCTGTTTTAAAAAAGACCTGGCTACCGGTTTCTGCCTCTAAGGCGGCCCAATTTTCATAGGCCCGCTGTAATAGGGGCACATATACGGTGGCCTCTCCGTAGGCCTTTCTGATGATACGGCTTTGCCCGGCATGGGAGCCCAGTTCATGGGTGATGTCAAATTGTTCGAGGCCCAAGACGGAATGCCCCTGTTTGGCCAAATGATAACAGGCCGACGCCCCCATACTGCCTACCCCGATAACGATGGCATCGTAGTGGTTTTTTTTCGAGGAGTTGGCCATAGGATACGATTGCGGTACCCATAAAAATAAGATTTTGGATTTTATTCGCAGTGCGCACAATCTGCCGCTCCCACTAACTTACCGCTCGTATTTAACTCGTAATTGCAACAACTTATAAATTGAGCTTTAAGCAGGTCTTTTGACTTGCGGATAATGGCCTTTACATTGGCAAGGCTTAACCCCAAAATTTCAGCAGCTTCGTACTGCTTAGCTCCTTTTTCGTAAACCAGTTCGATAACTTTTTTGTTGGAGGTGGGCAACTGTTCGATAAAACGATCAAAGCAGCAGCAATTCTGAATCGAAACTTCTTCAGTTGGTTCGCTATACTCTGGTGCGCTTACGTATTTGGTATCTTTATCAAAGTAATTGACAAGTTCATTACGCGCTATTTGAAATATCCAAGCCTTTACTTTTTGTTTGGCCCTAAGATTGGGCAAGTTTATATGAATTTTCACAAAAGAATTTTGGAGAATATCGTTGGCAGCTTCCCTATCCTTAACCCTTTTTAGGATAAAAAAGTAGAGTTTGTCTCCGTATTCCTGATATACCTCAAGCGTTCGCATCATATAAAATTACAAAAAGGCCGATTTGATCGGCCTTTATTAGGTTAACAAGAGTCAATGCAGTTATTGCATTCACATTTTTCGCAACCACATTCTGCTGTTTTGCAATTGTTGCATTTACAATTGTTGCATTCGCAATTCGTACATACACAGGTATTCATCATTTTTTTGTTTTCCGTTGATAGGTAGACTGGAAAATCGCAAAAAGGATACTCTTACATATGTTTTTATTGCTGTGCGAGGCCCAAGGTATCCGTGCTCAACACCACCAATTTGGTCTCGGTGCTCTTTTTCTGCCATTCGGCGACCTCGTCATAAAACTCGCCCACCTCTTTTTTATAGCGGATCTTGCCGGCTACCCCATGGGCGTCGTCAGGGAAAATAAATTCTTCCCAATGGTAATAGGCCCCGGCATCGGAAACCTGTGACAATCGGGCGACGGTATGCAGCTTACCCTCCTGTTGAAAGAGGTAAATACCCCCACCTTCACTACCACAGCCTTCGCTGACATAATCGACCAAGAGTACCCCATCTATATCGGGTAGGCCCTTGCGCCCCAGAGTGCTCAAATAAAATTGGGGGTTGCCCAATCGCAAGCTCTTTTCAGTAAAGGAGCCATCGGCTTGGGGGGTGCGGATCAATAAATGGTCTTGTTCGCCTACCTTGGCACGGCCAAAGAAATGCGATACCCCTCTGATGGTCTTTCGCTCGAGGGCCAACAAACCGCCCAATACATACCCTTCGAGACCCTTATAATCTACCTTGTAATAATGGGAGTCGATGCCCTTGTACCGCCATGAGTTTTCATGCTTTTCAAGTACGACCATATGGGCGCCAATGGGTAGGGTTTTGAGGACCTTGCCCTCAGGGGTCGGGGCTTCGCGCAATTGCACCTGGTGCCCGAACAGGTATACCAGTTCGCCCGTCTGGTAATCGCAGTCTTCGTAAACGCAGTGTAATTTGTCTTGGGCGTGGGTAAAGAAACAGATGGTCAGTATGGTAAGGCTTAGTAACATCTGTTTTGCTTTCATCTTGAAATATTTAGAATAAGTAAATGAACGTTGACCTAGCTAATGGTCATTATGAACCGGGTTCTTTATAGCTACGCAGCTAGGGGGCGACAAGGCCTTTGGTATCGATGAACGGCACCTTTTTTTGGTTTAACTACGGTATTTATAAAATATTTAACAGCCTTTGGCTATCAGCGCTTGCGGGGGGCGAGCTCCAAAAATAGGGAGGTGGGTGCCCAATATATGTCTTGGTTGCTGGTATAAAGCAGGTACTTTCCGTCATGGGTTACAAAAGGGCAGAGTTCATGGCCTTGGGTATTGATCGTGGCGCCCATATTTACTGAGGGTGACCAACTACCGTCTTCTTGTTTAAAACTGATATAGAGGTCGCCACGCCCCATACCTTCGGGTCGTTGGGCACAAAAGATCAGGTAGGCTTCATTGGGGTCTACAAAAACATCGGCCTCGTAATGTTCGGTATTGATGGCCTCGCTTAATTTGACAGGTTGTTGATAGGTGCCGTTCACGAATTCGGAATAATAGATGTCGTGATGCGATTGGCCCTTATCGGTACTGAAAAAGAGGGTACCGCTGTTCGTGAACGAGATATAGTACTCTTCCTTGTCTGAATTGATCATTGGCCCGGCATTGATGGGCATAGACCACCCATCATCTTGGCGCTCTACGTACCAAATATCGATATCCTTTGCAGCGCCCTGGCCATCCATTGCCTGATTCGAAATAAAGTAAAGCCGTTGCTCATCTTGTGACAGAAAGGGGTCGTTATAACCGTATTTCGGATGGGCCAAAATGGTTTTGGGAGCCGTCCATTCTCCTTGCACCAATTGTGAAAAACGAATCTCATTGCCGTGGCCGGTATCAACACCGTAGTAGAATTCATCGCCTGCTTTGTTGAACACCGAGCCAAACTCATATTCTTCGGTCGAGATGAAGTTGGGGGCAAATACCTTTCGGGCATCGGTAGGTGGCCTTTGCCCCATATAGGGTCCCTTGGCTGTAATCTGCCGCACCAATTGTGTATTTGCACCATTTGCCTTTAACCAGTTGGCGATCGAATCGTTCTGAAGGCGTAGGGCAATCTCCAACGGGGTGCTGCCCCGTTCGTTGGTGGCATTAACGGACAGCCCGCTTTCTTGCAGTTTTTGTACAAAATCGAGATCGTTGTTCAACACGGCCTTTTCATAAAGCATTCCAGCATCACGGCTTTTCCATGTAGCTGTTTCCAGCAGGCCGACCAGACGGTCATACAGGGCTTCTTGCTGAAAGCGCACGGCCATATAAAGGGGCGTTGCCCCATCTTCGTCACGAACATCGGTTTGGATGCCCTGGGCCACCAAATGCTCAAATATGGCGGGTTTTCCACAGGCTACGGCCCAATGCAAAAGCGAACGCCCACGATTATCCTGGGTGTTGATATTGGTATTTTGCAAAAGGCTGTCCAATCGCTCTTGATTCCCTTGACAGGCGGTGCGGTATATATTTTGGGTTTGGGCAGGCTGAACCAGTAAGAGAAACAGCAGTGCTGTAAGAGCGGTGATTTTCATTTACGATTTTTTGATGATGCGACCTAAAGGTAGCCATATTTGGTCAATCCCCTTTTTTGGTGATGAGGTGATACAGCCCAAAGGCAGGACCAAGGGCCAAGAGGGTGTAGGTCCAAATACTGGGGGTTTGCTGCAGTAAAAAAGACAGCAACTGCAAGCTCACAATACTAATGGCAAAGCCGATGCAGTTGACAATGGTCAAGGCCGTACCCTTTAGTTCGGGAATTGCGTTTTGGGCCACCAAGGTCGAAAATTGGGGGGAGTCTGCGGCAACCACCATCCCCCAAAAGAGTAAAAATGCAAGAAAGAAATACGGCTTGCCCCAAACAAAAACCAGAGGAAGCAACACACAGCAACATCCTGATAGAAGAAGTGCGGTTCGGGCTGTGCTTTTAGAGCCCTTGTTGCGGGCAATATGCCCCCCGAGCATACAGGCCAAGCCGCCTACACCAATGACGGCAAAACTCCATAAGGGCACCGAGAGACTGCTCGAATGGGTTTCTGCAAAGGTGGTCAATAATACGGGCACGAAAGCCCAAAGGGCATATAGCTCCCACATATGGCCAAAATAACCGAAGGCTGCCACTTTGAATTGCCGGTTTTTGAACACTTGAAAAAAGGCGGTCAACTGCAATTGCTGGCTGGGTTTTCGATACGGGCCGTTGGGCACCAGGGTCCAAATCAGTACCCCGCCCGATAGGGCAAGTACCGAAGTTATGGTGATGACTTGCTGCCATGAAAGCAGTTGGTCAAAGTTTTTTAGAAGATGCGGAAAGGCCGTGCCCACCACCAAGGCGCCCACCAAATACCCCAATGATGTCCCCAAGCCCTTATCAAAGTAGTCTGCCGCTATTTTCATGCCCACGGGATAAATGCCCGCCAAAAAGAATCCGGTCAAATACCGAAACACAAAAAGCGTAATAGTGGAATTGCCCTCCCAAAGCAAAAGGGCGTTGCTGGCGGCACCCCAAAGGGCGCACACCAAAAATACCTTTGATGGCGAAAAGCGGTCGGTTAAAGTCAATAGGGCAAACAATAGGGTTCCCGAAATAAAGCCAAACTGTACGGCCGAGGTCAAGGTGCCGACAGCGCTAGTGCCCAAACCAAAATTATAAACCAGATCCTGCATCACCCCATTGCTTGCAAACCATAGGGAGGTACAGCAAAATTGGGCCACCACGATTATCGGGAGTATGTGTTTGGGTGGTTTGTTCATCTGGATTGACACACCCAAAATATAGGGATTTTTAGGGGTCTGGCAAGCATCTAAACATAGAAAGCCCCCGACATCCCAATTGGGTGCGAGGGCATTCTCCAAAATCAACAAAAAACACTATCCTCTGCGACTTTGCGCAATTCTTTTTTTGTTGTGCATATGTTTGCTGTAGCTCAATTTTTTCCACAGCGTATACTGCTCTTCGCTCAAGATTTGCTTCAACTTTGCCTGCTGGGCCAATTGGCGGTCCAAGCGTGCATTTTGCAGGGCAAATCGTTCGTCGGCAGTGGGCTTGCTGAGCTCGCCCTTTTCTTTTTTTGCCTCCCGTTCAGCCAATTTTGCTTTACGGTATTCCGCATTTTCTACATTCAAGGCCATCAGTTGCTCTTGCTGCGCTTCGGTCAGGTCAAGGGCCAAGGCCATTTTCTTAGTTTGTAAGGTGGCCACCTGTTCGGTGGACATGTCCTTAAAGGCGTCCTTTTTTGCACCGCGGTGCCCCTTGTGCTGGGCGAACCCAACAATACCTATCAATAAGGCGAGTGTTACTAAAACTTTCTTCATGGTTTACATTTTTAATGATTTACCCTTTGGACTGCAGTTGGCGTCCCAGGTTTAAATGCCCTTGAAAGTTTGTGAAGGAATTAACAAAAGAGGGGGTACCGTAACACAAGTAGGAAACCTACAGATCAGGGTTGTTCGTCAACCTCCAAATCTTTGGTATCATCATCAATTGTTTGAACCTCGAGCTCGGCCATTTCAAGTAAGCGCATTTGCTCATCAAAGGCCTGTTTCTGCTCGATACCGTAATATAGGATGGATGCCATCAGAAAGCACGTAAAGTATACGATACTCTTAAATTTGTAGGTCTTCATGGTAACATAGATTTGGGACTCCTAAAGTACAACTATTAGCAGCGCACTATGTTGATATGTTGTGTAAGTGCGTTTGAGCGATGTCAACGCATGCAAAAGTGTGGTCAAAAATGGAAAAACTGCATGTTTGGACGGATCCAACATGCAGTTCATCGATTTTTCTAAAAAATGGCTATCCCTTCGGATTCAGAATTAGATCAATTCTTTCAAGCGCATCTTGCAGGTGATAGCGACTCATGGTATCCGATATGCGCGACAATCCACCACGAATATCCCCCCTAAGGTTATTGAGCTCGGCACGCGCTACCGATCGTATATCTGACTGGCTTGTATTGACGACTGTTGATTTACGGTAGCCGCCGAAGTCAGACAATTTTCTTTGGTTTTCAGCCGTCATTAAATATTCTAATCGGTCGATATGCGCTTTTTGCAAGTTACGACGGTAGGTATCTATCGTCCTACCACTGCGGGTTTCAGACCAGAGGCCCCTGCGCAGGTCACGCATCATATCTACAAGTTTGTAGGCTTTGTTGCCGTTCATGGCCTCGTTTTCGATCATGCGGGCCATTTTTCCCAAATGCATCACCGTATTCAAATACCGTACTTGCATGGATCTAACCCTTTCTACAGAACCTGAATACTGGGTTTTGTTGAAAATGTCATTATCCAATAACCATTCTGGGGTCTCAAAAAGCTGCTTCTGCAAAAAGGTCAGGCAGTTTTTTTGGTGTTCCTTAGAAACATGGGTGTATACCGCACCTTCTTGGTCGGAGGTTTTATAATATTCGTATACCCCACCTATATTGTTGGCCACATGGCCCATATAGCGTCTGAATTGACTCACTACCTGTCCGTACATTGTACCGAGGTCGTCATAACCTTCGCCTTCTTCGGTGGTCCACTCCATTAAATTGGGAACAATGCGTTTTAAGTTGGCGATACCATATTCGCTGGCTTTGATGGCATCATCACCCAAATCTTCGGTCTGTGAACTGGGATCGTGGATGTCCCCAACCTGTTGATGTCCGAAACGGTACATGGGGTCATCGGCATGCTCCATGATCCAAGCGTTCAAGATGGGTTTTTCCTCTTCGGCCGACTTGTCAAAAATAGGGCGATAACCCCAATTGATGGCATGCTTGTCATATACTCCAATATCGGGCATCAGGGCAACGCCATCATCTCCTGGTTGTGCCACATAGTTAAAACGGGCATAGTCCATAATCGAGGGTGCTGTTCCGTATTTTTGGGTGAAGGAGGCTGAACGTAATGAATCAACCGGAAAAGCAACACTGCTTCCCATATTGTGGGGTAGTCCCAAGGTATGGCCCACCTCATGCGCCGATACAAAGCGAATCAAGCGCCCCATAATCTCATCCTTAAACTCCACTTTTTGGGCTTCGGGATTAATCGCCGCTGTTTGTACGAAGAACCAATTGCGCAACAGCGTCATTACATTATGGTACCAATTGATATCCGATTCTAAAATTTCACCACTACGGGGATCACTTACGTGCGGCCCGTTGGCATTGGGTATGGGTGAGGCCAAATAGCGTACCACAGAATACCGTACATCTTCAGGCGACCACTCGGGGTCTTCTTCAGGGGTGGGCGGTTCTTTGGCGATAATGGCATTTTTAAATCCTGCGGCTTCAAAGGCCTTTTGCCAATCTTCGATACCTTGTTTTATATACGGCAACCATTTTTTAGGGGTGGCCCGGTCTACATAATATACAATTTGCTTTTTGGGTTCGACCAGCTCGCCGTTTTTGAATTTTTCAATGTCTTCATCCTTAACCTCCAAACGCCAGCGATCTAGATAGGTGATGCGCTTGCTTTTTTGGGCATCCAATCCGTAATCTACCTGCCCTCTGGCAAACCAACCAACACGCTCATCAAAATAACGGCGCTTCATGGGTTCTTTGGGTAGCAGGATCATCGAGTTGTTGATTTCGATTGAAATGGAACCCATACTCTGGTTACTGGGTGGGCTACCGGCCGCATAGGTTTTTACATGACGCGCCTCAATATTTAAGGGATAACTTTTGACCGATTCGATATAGCTGCGTTCCCCATCCAGGCGGGTGACTTTGTAGCGTTTGCGATAAAAATCAGGCATGCCCAAAGGCTTGACATCTTTTTTGAAGAGGTCATTTACTTCGATGACCGTGGCTGGGTTCAACGAATCTTTCTTATTGTAGGCCTTGATCTCAAAGGCAGCCAATACAGGTTCAAAGTTCGAATTGACCACTGCTTCGGATATGGGCAGTGAATCGGCCGCATAATTGCCGTACGAAACCACTCGTAAGAGTACTTTGGTGGGTTTTTTCTCCCAGCGGAGTACCTGCGTATTGATTTTACCTCCCCCAAAACCAATGCCTGTTGCCGTTTTGGAGATACGGCTGACCATTAGCATTTCGCGGTTGAACAGCGAGTCGGGTATTTCGTAAAAGTGTTTCTCATCAATATGGTGTACGGCAAAAAGTCCTTCGTCGGTTTCCGCATCTTTGGTTATGACCTTGTCGTAAGGTTTTATTTTTTCGTCTTTCTTCGGTTTTGCATCCGCAGTCTTTTCAGTTTTTTTCTTCTTCTTTTTGAACAATTGTGCATCTGCTGATGGAACGGTCAACAAGGCAAAAGACAACAGAATGAGTTTGGGTAAAATTTTTGAATACATTTTTGGTATTTGATTTTAATAGTGCAATTGTATAAAGAACCTAAAAATTGAAGAATACGAGTGTTAAAAAAAACCTAATACGAAAATTTTCCCCGACGAATAAGAACCTTTGGGAGTCCTGCGTTTTACTGATACTCCCGCTTGAATCGCCCAGTATACTTGGGCTGAAAGAGATCTGAACTTTTGTTAAAAAAGACAAAATCGTGTAACATTTTAAAAATCTCTTAGTCTTATAAGCAAATAACATCAATCATCAATCAATCAAAAAATGAACAAGTTATTAGTTATTTATGGATGCGTACTATTAGGTAGTTCGCCCGTAGCAGAGCCACAAGAAAGTACGGTTCCTGTGATCCACAAAAGCACAGAGTTTACGCGTACCTTAGAGAACAGTTTTACGGCCATCGAATTTGATGCCGAGGTAATAGAGGAAGCTCCTTTAGCAGTAATGACATTTAAAATAGAGGAGCCGGTTGAATTAAGTTTGAGAGAAATAGACTTCATCGAAGAAGAAACCGAAATAGATTTGGGCTTCGATACGTCAGCATATCTTCCTGAAGATTTTAATGCCTATGAAGTCTATTTTGATCTGAACTCGGTCGATTACATCGAATCGGATACAGCTATTGATTTGGGCTTTGATACTTCAAAGTATTTGCCAGAGGATTTTAATGCCTATGAAGGTAGCTTTGATCTAACAGCCATCAATTATGTCGAAGACGAGGAGATAGAACTAGGTTTTGACACCGCAGCTTATTTGCCTGAGGGTTTTGATCCCTACGAAGTGTATTTCGACTTGAACACCATCGAGTTTATTGAAGAAACCGATGAATTGGATTTGGGCTTTGATACTTCAAAGTATTTGCCAGAAGGGTTTGACCCCTATGCCAACCCAACCGATGTGAGTTCGATCAACTACATTGATTTGGATAAATTAAATGACGAAATCGACATTTAGTTTCAAGTATAAATTTGGTCGCTTGGCCAAGCTAGATAGGATGTTCTACATTGTATCAAATTTTTGAGTTAGTTAGTTGATAAACCCCGGCAATGCCGGGGTTTTACTTTTATCCCCCTTTTGACCCAAAAAGGTATCGACGAAATGCACTTAACAAAAAAATAACAGAATATTCGACGAAGTGTTTCTGTTAAAAAGAAGCCTCAAAAATTAGAAAGTTGGTAAAAGGAACCGAAAATCATTGCTGTTCTGGCAACAGAACATTTCTGACTTTGACAATACTTTTCTTACAGGGTTTTAACGCGATAGTTAACGAAAATCTAAACATAATAATCTCCCGTAAATGCAGTTATATCTTTGCTTACAAATCAAAAAAGCGATGAAAATCATGAAATATAAAACCTACATAACGATAGCATTTTTAGCCCTGATGCTAGTGCCATCGATCAATGCAAAAAAAGTGGAAAGGCCTGTAGAGGAATTTGACCTTACCAGCTTGGAATATATTGAAGAGAAAAATGAAATTGATCTTGGTTTTGATACCTCGGCATACTTGCCAGAGGGATTCAATGCCTATGACAACGGAACAAGTTTGGAGTCTATCAATTATATCGAAAACGAGGCGGTTGAATTGGGCTTTGATACAGCGGCATATTTGCCTGAGGGTTTCAATCCTTATAAAAAGTAGTTTCATTACAATTTGAGTTAGTTAGTTGAAGAATCCCGTCCTTGTTTAGGACGGGATTTTTGTTTTCACTACGTGTAGTAGCGGTTTCACAACAAAAAATTGGGCTTTCACCAAAACTTTTACATTTTTGGCGCAACTACCAAATCAAAAAAATATGAAACGCACAACTAACAGCTTCCTACTGCTATTTCTTTTTGCTTTTTCACTTACGATTTCGGCTCAGACATATAGAGAGTTTGTTGCCTTGCATGAGTTATACCAAAAAACCAATGGGGAACAGTGGCATACGACATGGGATTTGAACACCCCGGTCGCACAATGGGACGGGGTGACCGTAAAAGATGGACATGTCGTCAGCTTAGATTTGTCAAACAATAATCTGGAAGGGGAACTACCAATGACCTTGGTGAACTTGAGACACTTAAAACATTTAGATCTCTCAGGAAACCAATTGACCGGCAATTTGCCCCAAGGCATACGGCGATGGCAGATCCTAAAAAGTTTGAATGTCGCGAATAACGATTTTAAGGGTGCCATTCCTAAAGGGTTGTCAAAAATGGAAAACCTCAAATACCTGCAATTGGCCAATAATGATTTTGAGGACTACAAAGGACTTGAAGAACTGTCTAAGCAGCAATTGGTTGCCTTCGACATGGCGAAGGAGTTTAAGCATTTAGATCTTGTTGACATCAATGCACTAGGGAAATTGGCAGATACCAAATATGAAGATATAAAACAATAAGGCGTATTGCCAAAACGATAGTAAAAGGATGCCATGGCATCCTTTTTTAGTTTAAAATAATAAGGGAACCACAAATTGAAATACGAGAATCAATAGGGCCACAGATATCAGGTTCAGCACTACCCCAACGCGGGCCATCTGTGGTACGGTCACATACCCACTCGCAAATACTATCGCGTTGGGTGGGGTGGCCATGGGTAACATAAAGGCACAACTACTGGCCATGGTGACCGGAATCAACAAATAGAGGATGGGAATATCGAGGCCTATGGCAATACCGGCAACCACCGGGGCCAAAACGGCCACCAAGGCCACATTGCTCATCAATTCGGTCATAAACAGCATCAAGGCAATCAAGAGTGAAGCGGTCAGCAAAATACTGATATCACTTTCGGCTATGCCGTTGGCCACCAGATCAACGATGCCACTAACGCTCATGCCTTTGGCCAAAGCCAAGCCTCCCCCAAATAAAATGAGAATCCCCCAGGCCAATTTTGAAGTATCGTTCCATCTGATGATGAAATCTCCCTTTTTGAGGTTATAGGGTACCGCGAACAAAGCAATGGCGGCAAAAATACTGATCATCGTATCTGAAAGGCCCAGACCGGGAAATAGTTTGTTGATCAGCGTTCTGAAAATCCAAAGAAATACGGTTACCCCAAAAATGGCCAATACCATTTTTTCTTTGCCCGAGGTGGGTCCCAATTTTTTGAGTTCCGATTGAATGACCTGTTTGGAAGCATTGAATTTCAGATCGCGGTTGGGGAACATCCATTTGACCAGCACCAAATAAACGATGGTAATCAGAAGGGCAGAGAAGGGTACACCCATGGTCATCCACTTCACAAAAGAGATTTGAATGTTGTATTCGTTTTCCAAAAGTCCGATCATCACCGAATTGGGAGGGGTGCCGATAACTGTCGCTATACCTCCGGCATTGGCTGAAAAGGCAATACCCAACATTACGCTCAGGGCAAAGTTCTGGTCATTTTTTGTAAAGCCATCCTCATCATTGATCAACAACCCAATAACGGAAAGGGCAATGGGCAGCATCACCACGGTACTGGCCGTATTGCTGATCCACATACTTAGGGAGGCGGTGGCGATCATAAAACCCAAAACCACCTTATTTGGGGTGGTTCCGGTCAGTCGAATGATATTTAGGGCAATGCGCTTGTGTAGGTTCACTTTTTCGAGGGCCAGGGCCATGACAAATCCCCCAAAGAACAAAAACACGATGGGACTTCCATAATTAGCGCCTACATCGGCTATGGGTAAAATTTTTAAAAGTGGAAACAATAAAAGGGGCAACAGGGCGGTCACAGAAATGGATACCGCTTCGGTGATCCACCAAAAGAGCATCCAAAGTGCTACGGCGATGACAGCATCACCTTTTTCGGAAACCAATTCAAAGGGTAGATTTAAAAAAACCAGAAATACCAAGGGGCCAAGAATCAGGCCCAGTTTTTTGCTCGTGGTCATATGGAAAACTACAATTTTCTGTCAAAAAAACCTGCGGTGGCTTTAAAAATTGTCAACCAATTTCGGTGCAATAAAAATCCGTGAACCTCATCGGGCAGAATCAACTGTTCAAATTCCACGCCCAATTCCCGTAGTTTATTTGCTTTCAATACAGTTTCATGAAAAGGAACATTGCGGTCGTCATCGCCGTGAACCAGTAAAACAGGTGATTTCCATCCCTCCATAAAAGCAACGGGGGAGGAGTCATAGGCCTGTTTGGCAAAATCAGGGAGTTCCAATTTATTGTAACTGGGTATGAAACCCTTGATGATGGCATTCCAATCATAAACTCCGTGAATATCCACTCCGGCCTTAAAAATATCGGAATCACGAGACAAGCCCAAGGCAGTAAGATAACCGCCGTAGGACCCGCCATACACTCCAATTCTATACGGGTCAACCTCGGGGTGATCTTGCAGGAATTTTGCGGCAGCAAGTACATCTTGGTATTCACTTGCGCCTGCAGCTCCATAGTTCAAAGCTTCCCTAAACTCCATACCATAACCAATCCCACTACGGTAATTAACACTGAGAACCACATAGCCCTTCGAGGCTAAATATTGGTTCATGGCATAGAAATAATGATAATAACCCCGATGGTGGAAGCCCAAGAGCATTTGTCTTCTAGAACCTCCATGAAAAAAGAGGATAGCCGGTTTTTTGGTTCTGGTATCTGTGGTTTTTGGTAAAAACAATTGACCATGTACCTTGATGCCATCCTCGGCTGTCATCACCACTTGTTGGGGGGCTACCAATTGCGCCATTGGGTAATCAGCCTCATTTGTGGTAGCACTAAGGCCTTTGGCAGTAATCTTTTTTACATCAGCCGGTTGGGTAGCTGAAGACCCTAAACAAAAGGCATTGCCCATTCCATCAATAACAGGTGCCCATTCAATGGTATTTCCCGAGGTCAATTGGGAAAGTTCATCGGAATACGACCAAATGTGTTGGCGGTCGATATCCCCCTGATTCGAGTTAAAGATCAGCCGTTTTCTATCCGCACTTTGGGAAACGTATTGCACTTCTTGATTGCCGGGAGTGAGCTGTCTTGGGGTCCCACCATTCGCCGAAATACCATACAACTGGGTCCAGCCTTCTTTCTCCCATGGAAAGATGATTTCATCTGTTGCGGTCCAAAACAACTGGTTTTTTGCTGCAATTGTTTTAAAGGCACTGCCTTGCCCTTGACCGGCTTTAAATACTCTTGAAACTTTCCCCGAATTGACATTCGCAATCATTATGGAGAAAGGATGAGTTTCCCTTCGTGGAATAAAAAGTAAGGGTGTTTCATAAGCTTGACGAAGAAATGCAATAGACGTGCCGTTAGGTGACCAAACCGGGTTGGAATCAAGATCAATCGTCGTGTCTAGAAAATCCAATTCTTTTGTAGATAAGTCAAATACCCCTATATAACTATGATCGCCTCGACCATTAACAAAGGCTAACTTTGATTCGTCAGGAGAAAGTCTTAAGCTTGAAACAGAACCTCTAATGTTAAAAAGCGAAGTGTCAGTTTCCCCATTTAAGGTCATCATTCGTATACCTCCTTTTTTTAAGTAGAAAACTTTGTCATTTAGAAGCAATGGTGAGTTGCCAGTTGCTACACGTTGTTGCGCTCCGGTTTTAATGTCAATTTTATGTATGGCCCGTTCATAGGCAATGGGGTTCGAGGTTGGATTTGGAATTTCTCCATTTCGATTGGGCGCACCACCTCTTACATAAATTAGAAACTCCATGGTATCAGAGAACTGTATGTTACTGATCTCTTGCCCATCATCCTCGGTGTATTGCGTTAATTGCTTAGGTTGAAAATCGGGGGCGATGGCGTAATAGAGATTGCGCACCCCTTTATCGTTTTCTACCCAGGCTATGGCGCCGTTATTTCTTGAGGCAACCAGCTCTGAAGGAAAGGAATATGACAGAACAGATTCAAGAGAAAGGTCTTGGGCTAAACCGTGTGTTAAGACGAATAAAAAAAATACAAGAAATCTGGGTCGCATGTGTATGGTTGTTAGTAGTGAACTCATCTAAAGATAAAGAAATGCAACTTTTATAATTGTAGTGCTAGGCCAATTAATTTGAATTAATCAGAGCAATATTTGGATAAAAGAAGTTTTGGGTCTTCAATATTCCAGATTTCTCTCCATTCTTCCTTGAATACATAACCATTGTCAATAGCTTTTTTCCAATAGATGCAAGCGGAATCGATTTGTTGTAGTTTTTGGAATGTATTTGCCTTTCCGTTTAGTGAGAAAACTTTTTTGGGCTCAATTTGCAAAGCTTTATCATAATAGTCCAAGGCATTTTGTAAATAATTTAACCGTTGGAGTGAATTCCCTAAATTGTTGAAATACTCATCGCTTTCCTCAACATATTTCAAGCCTTCAAGCAAGGATACCGTTGATTCCATAAACTGCTGATTCACGTAAAGGTTGTATCCAAGATTGTTGTAGATATCACGCATGACGCTTTTAGTCGGCTGTTTTCCTTGCTCCAATTTCAATTTAGAAACGATCAAAGCATTTTGATACAATTTTACTTTTTCAGAGACACTTTTTGAAATATTATATGCATATTGGACTATGATATATTCGTTATATGGGTCTATTTCGAAAGCCCTTAGAATGTATTTTTTCCCTTGCTCAATACTGTCTAATTTGAAGTAATTTTTACCAATGTTGGCTAGATTTAAAGCTTCATCTGGAAATATAGCCTCAAACTTTTTATAATTGATAATAGCTTTGTAATAGTCATTGAATTCGTTGGCGTAAAGCGATCCTTTTAATTCCCAAGCATAGGGATTGGAGGGATTAATTTGCAGAATAGAATCGATAAACTTTAGCCCTTTTTCAATTGCGCCTGATTTTATATGTTCCCTAGCTTTATCTAATTGATAAAAGTCATTTTCGTCTTTCGTCTGTGAAAACAAGGTAGAAATGAAACTCAAAAAAAATAGGATGAAGTAAATCCTCTTCATAAGAGTAATTTTAATAATTCAATTACAGCTTTTCATTCAAAATGGCCACCATGGTTTTTATACCCTCGCGATAATTGCCCAATCGGATGTTTTCATTTGGGCTGTGTTGGTTGTTGTCGCGATTCACCGTTGGAACGGTAACTGCCGGAATGCCCAAGGTATTCACAAAGGGTGAAATGGGAATGGATCCCCCACTCATTCGAATCATAATGGGTTCTTCACCAAACGCATTTTTAAGCGCCCTTCGAAGCCAAAGGCCCACATCCGAATCAAAATCTGTCCGAAATGACTGGTAAGAAATCTCATAGGTAAAGGTTGCAATTTTGCCATGGGTAAGCCGTAAGCCTCTTCGTGGAATCGAGTCCAATACCAAATAGCCCTGGTCTTCAATATGATTGCGAACCAATGAAATTAAACGTTCGGGATCTGTTTCCTTGACCAAGCGTATATCGATTTCTGCTCGTGCCCAACCCGGAATAATGGTCCGTACCTTTTCATTGATCCAGCCCGATTGCATACCCCGAATGTTCAATGACGGATATTGAATGGCTTCTTGGTAGTAGCGCCCCACCTTATCGGTTTCAGCTATCTGAAGTCTATTTTTGATCTGGGCCTCGTTATCTGGTACGTTTTTGAGAATGCGTTCCACCTCAGGAGAAATCGTTACCCCATCATAGAATCCCGGAATGAGCACCCTGCCATCATCATCTTTCATCGATGCCAAGAGCTTGCTTAATCGTAAGGCTGGATTTGGGGCGTAATTTCCGAAATGTCCGCTGTGCTGGGCCAAAAATGGCCCATAGGTGGTCAACTGTACCGTAGCAATACCCCGAGCACCAAAGGTGAGGGTGGGTCTGTTGGTGATGTGTCTGGGGCCATCAAATATAATCAACATATCGGCCTTTAAGAGTTCGGCATTTTGCTTCACGGCCAGGGGTAGGTTGGGAGAGCCCATTTCCTCTTCAAAATCCATGATGATCTTCAAATTGTAATTGGGTCGAATCCCTTCTTTTTCGGCAATATCCATTGCCGTCAAGAACATCCCCACAGGTCCCTTGGCATCACTTGCTGCACGTACAAAAATGCGCCAATCATCTTCATAGTTTTCGATGGCATCCCATGGTATTTCTTCCCATAGTCCCTTGTCATTTTTTTTCTTTAGTGCCGGTTTAAAGGGGTGTTCCTGTGCCCAACGGGTTGAATCTACCGGTTGTCCGTCCAATTGCAAATAGACCAATACGGTTTTTTTGCTGCCGTAATCACGTTCAGCAAGCAACAAGGGTGCTCTTTTTGTTGTAATGCGCCTTGTGGTAAATCCTCTTTTTGGAAAGTTGGCTTCACACCACTGGATGTTCTTTTCAATATCATCTAAATAAAAGGCATCGTTTGGAATGCTGTACAGCTCCTTCAATAGGGGAAAGGAGGCCTTGGTATAGGCGTCCAAATCGGCGTCAGAAACGGGGAATTGTTGTGTGTTGCCAACTAAGGGTAGGGCAAAAACAAATAGAAAAATGAGGTGGCTAGCTCGGTATGAAATCATCTGGTTTGTTTTTCAGAATGACTTCAAGCTAGGGTTTTTTAACCAAATGGAAAAAGGAAATTAACCTGTGTACTTGACCAACAGCTCATTTTCGGTCTTCTCAACCTTCATCTGGCCCAGCTTGGATAAGTTTTTAGTGCTCTTGTCCCATTTTTTACCGCTGAGTCCTGCCTGTGCCTTTAAATCGGCCAAAGGCATTTCACCATTGGGTTTGAGGATATCCACGATGATTTTTTCTTCTTCGGTCAATTCGACCTGTTTTTTCTCAGGGCGCATTTGTGGGAAGAACAACACCTCTTGAATGCTTACATTGTTGGTCAATAACATGACCAATCGGTCGATACCAATACCGATACCCGAAGTGGGGGGCATCCCATACTCGAGGGCCCTTAAAAAGTCTTGGTCGATGAACATGGCCTCATCATCACCTTTTTCAGAAAGACGCAGCTGCTCTTCAAAACGTTCACGCTGATCAATGGGATCGTTCAACTCTGAGTAGGCGTTGGCCAATTCCTTTCCGTTCACCATCAATTCAAAGCGTTCGGTAAGCCCCGGTTTGCTACGATGGGCCTTGGTCAGTGGGCTCATCTCCTTGGGGTAGTCTGTGATAAATGTCGGTTGCACATAATGGTGCTCGCATTTCTCACCAAAGATTTCATCGATCAATTTACCCACACCCATGGTTTCATCCACTTCGATATCCAAACTTTTGGCGGTTTCACGAAGCTGGTCTTCATCCATACCGGAAACGTCAATACCAGTGTGCGTGGCAATAGCTTCCAAAATGGGCACCCTAGGGTAGGGGGCCTTAAATTCGATTTCGTTCGCACCAACAGTGATTTTGGTACCTCCCGTGGCATCTTTGGCCACTTTTTCGAGCAATTGTTCTGTGGTATCCATCATCCAGTTGTAGTCTTTGTAGGCCACATAAAGTTCCATTACGGTGAACTCCGGATTATGGGTACGATCCATTCCTTCGTTTCTGAAATCTTTTGAAAACTCATAAACGCCGTCAAAACCTCCCACAATAAGGCGTTTTAGGTACAATTCATTGGCGATACGCAGGTACAGCGGAATATTCAGTGCATTGTGGTGGGTCAAAAATGGGCGCGCTGCAGCTCCTCCAGGTATGGGTTGCAATATGGGCGTTTCAACCTCTAAATAACCACGTTCATTATAAAACTCACGGATACTATTCGTGATTTTGGTACGCTTGATAAAGGTTTCCTTGACCTTTGGATTCACCACCAAATCAACATAGCGCTGGCGATAACGCAACTCGGGATCGTTGAATTCATCATACGTATTTCCGTCGGCATCAACCTTGGGTAAGGGCAGTGGTCGCAAGGACTTGCTGAGCACAGAAAAACTCTTGACCATCACCGTTTTCTCACCTACCTGGGTGATGAACAATTCTCCTTCAACCCCAATAATATCGCCAATGTCAAGCAGTTTTTTGTAAACCTCGTTATAGAGTGTTTTGTCTTCGCCCGGACAAATTTCGTCACGGTTAAAATACACCTGTATGCGACCTTCACTGTCTTGCAATTCGGCAAAGGATGCTTTGCCTTGTATGCGACGTGACATCAACCTACCGGCGATAACCACCTTTTTTCCTTCTTCAAATTTCGATTTTATACTCGATGAGGTGGCGTTACGCGGAAATAGGGCCGCAGGATAGGGTTCAATACCCATTTCTCTTAGTTTGGCCAATTTTTCCCTACGTACAATTTCTTGCTCTGAAAGCTGCATTGGTGTCAAAAATTAAAGCGCAAAATTACACTTTTGCGCTTTAATTAGTTAACCAAATTGCCAGAATCAACGGGCTCGTTTAAGATGTGCATAGTTTGGTGTGTATCCCTTCTGGTTTACAATGGCACTGATGTCCTCCTCCAAGCTTTCGATAGGACGTTCGATAATGCGATTGATCTCTTTGCCATTTTTGAGAAAAATAATGGTGGGTACCTTGACAATGTTTAGCCCTTTTTCTTCCCCTCCAGGACTGGTCTTATAGGTGTCTCTGCGACGATCTAAGGCGACCACTTCAAGTTTTTCCATGGGGAATGCGGCTGCCTTTAAAATTTTTGCCAATCGGGGCACCTGTCGCTTACTATCACCGCACCAGGTTCCCAAAAACAATTTGACCTCATAGGTGTTCAGTTGTTTTTTGAACATTTGGATCAAGGTCTGGTCCACAACGTAATTTTCGTATCCACTTTCATACCATGAACTGTAGGGGCCTGCTTGCAGGCCATCCAAGGTAATTTTTCCCAACAGAAATTGTTTTCCATCTGGCGTGGTAATCTCTTGGTTCATTTGGGCATTCGAAATGAATAAAGAAGTACATAAAAGCAAACAAATAAGATTTTTCATGATTTACGATTTTGGTCCCGAAAATCATGGAAATCTTGGGTTGGATAAAGGCTTGCGGGATGGAAATCGGGTCTAGACCCCCGGTTGATTTCGCTAAAATGACGGTATTTAGCGTATTTCTTCCCTTGAGGTCACCCCAAGCTTCTTGTAAATGTTATTGATGTGCGTTTTTACGGTACTATGGCTGATAAAGAGGGCAGCTGAAATCTCCTTATTGGTTTTGCCATTTTTGATGGCATCAAATATCAATTTTTCCCTTGGGCTCAATTGCTTTAAGGCAGCCGCGTAGGGATTGCGCTTTTTCCAAACCAAATAATAGCCAATGGCCCCAAGGGCCAAACCGACGATGGCCAATTTAAGAAGTAAAAGCCCCCAATTAAATTCCGCATCCTCAGCTAAGGATTCCGCGGCTAAGGTTCGGTCAGCATGGAGTTCTTTATCGTATTGGTTCGTAAATGCGGCCCCAGGATACTTCTCCACTAAACTCAACCGCAGGTCATCATAGTAGTTCGATTGGGATAGGTCTTTTAGATAATGCTGGTGGGTTTCACTACTTCTATCCGATAAAAAATCATAGGCATACAAATCTACCAAGGGGTCATTGGAGTCCTGACCAAAATCTTGGAACCTCGCAAACCATTTATCAAAATTCAAGGTCCGAGCCGTTTCACCCTGGCTCTCAATCAAATCTAAGATCATTTCTTCTTTCAAGGCTTCAATTTGCAACAAATGGTCCGATATGGGGTTCGTGGAGGTGATTTCACAAAAGGCCTGATTGTAATTTCCCAACGGCAATGCTAGCGTATCACGGTTGTTGGCAATGAACAATAAACTTTGGGTCGCGCTGCAACCCCCCATAAAATGGCCGGCATTTAAGACCCCCTGACTGCAGCTATCCACATGAATGCGGTAATAGCGATTGTCGTTCGGTAATTGATTTCCACTGAATCTAAAATTGCCAAGAGAATCGGCGCGCGTTCGTTGAATGATTTGGTCCAGATACACCCGCGATGTTTTTCGGTAATCTTCGACAAGCGACAGATACACCTGTTCCCCATAAAATTCCTCAGGAACCTGCCCCTTAAAAAGAAACTGGGCGCTGAGCATCCAGGGCATAGCGAACAAGAAAACTGACCAAAATCTTTTCACGGGATTAAAAATAATTGTTTTGTGTAACAAATAGCGCTATTATGCTACCAATGAAGTACATCAATCAATCACCAATATGAGTTTTTTGCGGGTCTTATTGGCCATTATCTTCCCGCCCCTATCCGTAATTGGCAAGGGTTGCGGTTCTTTCTTTATTGTCTTACTTTTAACCTTATGTGGATGGGTGCCAGGCATTATAGGCGCTCTGATTATTTTGAACAATCCAAACTAAGGTTATGAAATATGTTAAGTTTCTCTTAGGCTTGCTTCTGGGCCTAGGGGTTTTTGCGTGCAATTTTACCGAAGAAATCCATTTTAATGAGGATGGCTCAGGCAACATCAACATTCATTTTGATGGCGATGAATTAATGGCGATGATCGCTTCGATGCAACCCGATAGTACTTCCCAAGATATGGCAATGGATTCTACCCTGGTGTTCAAAGACCTTCTTGAAGAAAAGAAAGATAGCATTTCGCAACTACCCGCAGAAGAGCAGGCCAAACTTAAAAAGCTGGAGCCCTTTTCAATGCATGTTCTGATGGATCCCGAGACGCAAAAAATGAACTTTAGACTGTTTAGCGATTTTAAGAATGTAGCTGAGGTCAACGATGCCTTCAATGCCTTTCAAGATGCGAGTATGCTTACGGCACCACAGGATGGCGATGAAAATTCGGCACAACCGCCAATGAAGGCGCAAGAACAGACCACCAAGGTAAACTATGAGTTTGGCGGCAACCGTTTCAAACGTACTATGGAAATTATTGATCAAGAACTGTTTACCAAAAGTATAGACAGCCTCAAGAGTGCCGAAATGTTCTTGTCGGGTTCCAAATACACGTTTAAGTACCATTTTCCGAAAAAAGTGAAATCGACCAATGTGGAAGGTGCCACCTTCTCGTTGGATGGCAAGACCATGACCTACGAAGTAGATTTCCTGCAAATGATGAAAGATCCCGAAGCAGTCATCCTTGAGGTCGAGCTGGAAGACTAGACAAGGCTTCGTATCTTTGTAGGATGAATAAAAAGGTGCAGGTACAGGATTTGGGCTTGAAAGACTACAAGGAAACTTGGGACTACCAAGAAGCGCTTTTCAAGGAGATTGTTGACCTAAAAATTCGGAACAGGAGAGAAGCTGCCGGCCTAGCAACACCCAATCATTTTTTGTTTGTAGAGCACCCCCATGTGTATACTTTGGGAAAAAGCGGCGATATCGATAATCTTTTGGTCGATGAGGCTGTCCTTGCAGAAAAAGGGGCCACATTTTACAAAATCAACCGAGGGGGTGATATCACCTATCACGGCCCAGGGCAGATTGTGGGCTATCCCATTTTGGATTTGGATAACTTCTTTACCGATATTCATAAATACCTGCGTTTTTTAGAAGAAATGGTCATTTTGACCTTGGCAGAATACGGCTTGAAAGGCCAGCGTTCGGAAGGTGAAACAGGGGTATGGTTGGATGTAGGCACCCCTTTCGCCCGTAAAATTTGTGCTATGGGTGTAAGGGCCAGCAGATGGGTAACCATGCATGGCTTTGCCTTAAATGTAAATGCCGATTTGGGCTATTTTGATCTGATGATTCCCTGTGGGATAAAAGATAAGGCCGTGACTTCGTTAAATACCGAACTGGGCAAGACCACAATTGCTATGGAAGAGGTCAAGCAAAAGCTATTAAAACACTTTGAAGCGCTGTTTGAGGCCGAACTTATAAAACAAAAAACCATGGCCTAGTAGACCATGGTTTTTACATTGGTTGATAGAATTATTTTGAAAAAGAAACCAATTCCATCCTACTTTCAAGCTTTCCTTTTTTGTTATAGGTTTCCTGCTTCACGATTCCCACGCCTTTAGCGAGCCATAGTTTGTCTGATAGATTCACCTTGGCAAAGGCAGCCTTGCTATAAATATCAGCGGTCAACACCACACAGTCGAAGGTTCCGGCAGCAGTGGTCACAGCCTCTTTGGCAATGACTTTTCTATTCGTGGTTTTTGCCTGAATAGTCATCTTCATGCCACTAATGCTCATGGCTACATTCACATCGGCATCGGCCAATTCTTGCCCGACCGAAAGATTGTTGGGCAATTCGATATCGGTACCCGTAACATCCATCTCAACATCCATCTCCTTGTATTGATCCATCATTTGGTTCGGGAGTAAACTGTTGAAATCAATGCGGATCCCATCACCGGTACAGGTGAAGTCATAGTCCATTTCGAAGCTTTCATTCGCTTTGCTTCCTTGAAAACTGACATTCAATGAGGCTTTGGTTTCACCTCCGCCATTGGTGACCTGCACGACTTTATAAATCGAACTGCCATCCAACTTTCCTTTTTTGCCATACATATTATAGCTAAATGAGGCACCTTCTTGCATGGGATAGTATTGGCTGCAGTTGTCCTGTGCCGTTGCGGTCAACAAAGCAAAAAATGAAAAGGCGAGGGTATATAGTTTTAGGTTCATAGTGCTTAGGCTTATTGTTTAATAAATTCTACTCTTCGATTTTGTGCTTTCCCTTCCGGTGTTGTATTGTCGGCAACGGGCTCAAGTTCGCCCTTGCCTTCGGTTGACAACCTATTACCGTCTACCTGGTAAACATTAACCAGGGCATTCTTAACCGCATCGGCGCGGTTCTTTGAAAGTGCCAGGTTGGTATCATCGGCGCCATCGGCGTCTGTATGGCCCACAATTTTGAGGTTGATCGAGGCATCTTGCTGCAGCACCTGATAGATCTGTCGAATGATACCCATAGATTCAGGTTTAATATTGGCCGAACCTGAATCAAATAAAATACCGTTGGTTGAAATTTTTCCCTCGGCAATTAATTTGCGGCGTAAATCCACACCGCCCTCCGCAACTTTCAGGTTGGTAAGAAATACCTGTTCCGTTTCATCATTGAAGCCGTTGGCATGAAACTTAATGGTCTTTAAAACGGATCCTGAGGGAACAAAACGTGGCACATCAATGTATTTGACCTCATTAACCCACAGCCGATAGCGGTTTTTATTCACGGCAATCGAGATATGGGGGTTTTCCAAGATTTCATTTCTCAAGTCTGCCTGTACCGTACTATAGATTTCGCGCTTTCGGTTGATGTGATTTTCAATGGTTATGCCTATGGCACTATATTGGCAAAAGGGGATGAGTGCATGGGCAAAATTATCACCTCGTTTAAACGCATCATCGTCACTTATATAAATGCCCAATTTGGCAGTTGAAGAAGTTTTCCGGGTGAGGCCAACACCGGCAATATCGAACTCTATGGTGTATTCTTCTGGCAATTGGGCCACATCAGGAATATAAAAAAGGCTGTAGCCCGATTTTAGTTCCAACCATTTTTGTGACGATTCGCCCAAAGTGACCAACTCGCCCCCACCATTGGTATTCCATTTCGAAGGAAAATCTCCTATGAACTCATTGCCGAAATCATCAAAGAACAATTGCTTGTCTCCCGGTACAAAATCAAATTTACTGTATACCTCAATGGTTTTTGGCCCAGATGCTGGGGCATTGGTGTTGCCTGAATTGCCAGAATTGGTATTCGGATTGTCCTGTCCGCCTCCTTGATTAGGTGGGTTTGGGGTTTGGGGGGCTTGCTTCCCCTTTTTGCCAGGTTCTAAAATACTGTCCAATACCTGGTCGGTTTTTTCAGCCGTTTCTTTTTCAACGCGGCGTTCTACGGTACGCTCAGCAGCCCGTTCGGCCCGCTTGCCCAATTTTTTCAATAATTGCGAATTGCCGTCAACGGTAAACAGAAAAAAAGTGAGTAGGCCAAGGCAAAGACTGCCCTTAGGGAGATTTTTCATTACGATAGTGTTTTGATTTTGTGTGATTTACGGTATAAAATACCCAAGAAGAAAGGTATAAAAATTTGGTGCCGAGCGATTTATTGAATGTATGGTCGGCAGCAAAAAATGTGTAAATCGTCTTAATTTATCTTATACGCGATCAATGAATTGTCTTGATCTTTCGTAACGAGCTCGAGCCTACGGTCATTGTCCATATCCACCAAATCGATGACCGAACTTCCATAGACAGGAAAATTAGCAATTGGTTTTGCTTGGCTATCGTACAGGTAAACCCTTTGGCTTTGGATATCGGTTACCGAAACATAGATTTTATCATAGATGTAAAATATTTTGGGAGCGGTATATACCCCCAACTCGAGTGTTACTTTTTTCCCCTTGATGCTCAGTGTGTTGTCGTTCATAAGGGCCAAGGTTTTACTGGTTGCATACATCCCATGATCCGGACCAAGGTTAAAGTTGGTTCTGGTCATCTTGCCTCTGGTATCGATTTGATGCAGTACACCCTTGGTATCGGTAGTCGAAAACTTGTTCTTGTACAAAAAGATGTCATTGTCAGAAAAGTCAATGGCTTCGTTGACTTTGACACGCTCTTGACCTGCGCGATGTCTAATTTTTAAGCCGCCATTTTCGAGGGCAAACACCAGGTAGTCTTTTTGCCCCATTCTAAAATGCTTGGGGGCCTTTAAAATGGCGCTTCCGGCATCGGTATAGGTAAAACCATTTACGATGACTCCCTTGTTGTTATACATGAAGATTTTGCTTCCCTGTGTGACCACAAAACGGTAGTCTTTTTTACCTTCATAGTCAAAGACTGCCAGACCGTTGAGGTTTCCACCTTCAAATTTCTTATTAAAGGGCGCAACCTCGTCACCATTACGATCTAAAATCAAAAATTGGTCATTGGTACAGAAGGCCAGCTGCAGTTTTCCATTTTTGTAGATATCAACCTGGCTTATTGCTCCCTGTATTTTACCCTCGAGTTGCTTTTTCCAAAGTACTTTGCCATCCGTTGCAACCAGGTACACCTTGTTGTCGGTGTCTTGAACAATAATTTCTTGCTTGTTGGTGCGATGGTTTTTAACGAACTGCGGATTAATGGCCAAATCTGCATCCAATTCTAAATTAAACAAGGGTGAAACCGAATTGGTAGTGGCTGTCTTTTGAATTTTCGAAACCAATACATTGGTGTGATAAAAACCATTGTCAGCTACCAACTGTGCCGCATAACTATAGTCTTCGCGAATGCCTTTGACCGAGTTGGGTAAAAAATCGCGTGTGAGAAATTGGTCGACCCCGGTCTTGTTCGCAACGACCAATACATTGGATTCGTTGGCCAAGGATCTCATGGCGTTTGTATAGACCGCTGTTTGATCAAAGGTGGCCTTGTTTCTTTGGTTGCTGATCAGTGTTTGCAGCGTCTCACGATTTTGGGCAAACACAAAGGCATTTTCGATAATGGTGAAATAGTTTGAATCAAAGTCCTTTACCAAGGGGGCAAAGGTTTCACGAATCAATTGCTTGTCCGTTAAGGAAGCAATTTCGCTGCCTTGATATTCCGATGCGCCGTCACTTTTTGAGTTCAAATAGGAGAGCAGGTTATTGGTGCCGAACGAATTGAGTACAACCAATTTTTCGTTGTTCAAAAAAACCACGCCTACTTCCTCTATGGTATTGAACAGGGTGTCGTTTTGTTGCACCCGGTCAAAGTAATGGTCTTGATGTTGCGCAAAGCGGGTATAATCTCCTATGGCATAGGCAATTATCGCATTGGCGCTTCGCGGGGCAATCTGTGCGGTTTTATGGGTCAACGGAATCGCATTCTTAAAAAGGGAAACCAAATTTTTGGTTGAATCATTCGCCATGGTGATTCCGCTCAGGTTCAAAACATCTTGATTGGTATTGAAATCAAAGGAAATCCAATCCGAAAAAAATGGAATGTTACCTTTTTCATTGGGTTTCAATCCGGAGGCAATAAACGCTTCGCCTTGGTCGATATTCACAAAAATATTGGCTGCTTTTGTTGGGTCGGCAGTCGCAACCAATTGCTGCAATGCTACAGCCTGTTGGTTGGTTTTTTTGACTCGGATCAAATTTTCCAAAAGTAGTTGCGAAGAACTGATGGCAAGACCTTCGGGTATTTTGGTGATAAAAAACGCTTTCCCATCAAGGGTTAGCTGTTCAATACTGTGGTTGTCATAACGTAGGGTCTCCGCTGATTTTTCTTGGGCCTTTTCCAAATCGAAAAAGGAAGCAGTTTCCGGAGAAATCAAAACAAACTCAAAATTTGCCTTGCCCACCTCATAAAAGGCCAGGGAGCAACTTGCCTCTGAATTGATATAGTCAAGGCTTTCCACAAAAGAATCAAGCGAATTGAAAAAGGGAAGTGTTGCTGCGGCTGAAAGAAACTCATTGTTTTTTAACTCGCTCTGAAAACGGGCCATATCATTAATGCGAACTAGGGCTGTGGCATCTTTTGTGAAATACGACAAGACCGTTTCGGCTTGTTCTTTTTTGGTGGAGCAGGAGAGAAAAAGTACCAGCAAGACAACGACTAGACCTTTAGGATTCATTTGCGATGTTTGCCACAAATTTAACGCTCTATATGTCTAAAGTCAACTGATTGGGGAGTTGTCGAAAACTTTTTCTATGATAGGGGGTGAGCCCATGTTTTCGAATGGCATCGCGATGTTCTTTGGTAGGGTATCCTTTGTTCTTGGCCCAATTGTACATGGGATATTCTTCGTGAATCTTGCACATATATTCATCGCGATAGGTTTTGGCCAAGACCGATGCGGCAGCGATGCTCATGTATTTCCCATCACCTTTGATAATGCATTGGTGGGGAATGGTTTTGAAGGGTTTAAATCGATTGCCATCAACGAGAATGAATTCAGGTGGGGTAGCCAAGTTTTCCAAGGCTTTGTGCATGGCCAAAAAAGAAGCATTTAAGATATTGATTTCATCAATTTCTTCTGGAAACACGTGGGAAACACTGTAGGTAAGAGCTTCTGCCTGTAAAATAGGCCTGAGGCGTTCGCGCTTGATTTCGGTCAGCTGTTTCGAATCGTTCAATATGGGGTTCTGGAACCCCTCGGGTAGTAGTATGGCCGCAGCGGTTACCGGTCCTGCCAGGCAACCACGCCCTGCCTCATCAGTGCCCGCTTCGAGAGCGGGCAGTTGATAATAAGGCTCGAGCTTGTTCAAATTTGTTAGTTAACCCTAAACGTGAATATTTCAGAGTTGGAAGTATTGCCTTGACTGTCGGTAGTGACCACCATCCAATAATAGGTGGAACCAGAAGCTACGGCAACATCAGCCAAACTACTTTCGGTGGGGGTGCCAATTGAAGTCGTAGGATTGGCATCCGTACCGAAAAATACCTCATACCCGGTAATATCGTCATCCACATCACTGGCTTCCCAGTCGAGGTTTACGGTAGTCGTACTGGCGTCAAGGTTGACCCCTCTCGCAGGGCTTATAGCCACAGCAGGAAAAGGGGCAAAGTTCTCTAAACCAGGTCCTTCGTTGTAAAACCGAAAACGCTCACTATCCGCAGTAGCTGTAGTACCCGTGGCCCTCGAAGTCACCCACCATTCGTATGGTACACCGCGCAAAATGGTGATGTCTACCGAATTTGTATTCGAATTGGAAAATCCTGTGGTTCCAGAATTCAAATTGGTAATATTCACCGTGTAGCGATCTGTGTTTGCCGAGGCATTCCATTCAAAGGTTACCGTACTCACAGTTTCGTCATTGGGATCCACGATTCCTGTATTGCACTCGGTATTGTTAGCCGGAAATACCAAAGTGGCCGCTGAGGGATCTGTTATGGTTGGCCCATCATCATTACCTCCGGTGGGCGGCGGCGGAGCAGGGGTGTCGTCACCCCCTCCTGAACTGCTGCAACCCACTGCAAGACACAAACTAAGGCAGTATGTTATATATAGAATCTTTCTCATCGCATTAAAATTTTATAGTTCAATAGTGAATTGTCAGTTTTGATATTGAGTAAGTAAATACCCTCGGGTAGGTTGGATACATTCATGCTTACATGACCATTCTCAGGTCTAAAAGGTTTGCTGAATACCTGTACTCCAGTGGTGGTGAAAATTGACATTTCTACCGATTCAAACTCTGGAGATCCCAAATACACATTTAATTGACCATCTGTATTCGGATTCGGATAGATAAAGATCTTATCACTCAACACAATGGTCTCTGAATAGGTGCCTTGACACTCTTTATCTGTACGTACAGTAAGTATGTTCTCGACTTTGTTAAGCGGTAAAGTAATTTCACTTTCCGAAGTGATATAAGCCTCTCCGTTCAACTCGATCAAGTATTCCTTACCTCCCGAAAGACTCAATGTCACCTGATCACTCAACGAACTTACTTTTGAGCCCACATCCAAAGCCTCAGGCTCAGAAATTCGGGTATCAAAACACAGTTCATAACCAGGTTGACTGTCCACGGTAAGACAAATGGTGTAATCACCAGGACTTAAATCAGCAAATGCTGCTGTATCCGTAAACGCTACTTGGGTGGTGTTCGAATCCGCATCGGTCAGTGTTGCGGTATAATCCAACATTTCTGCCGCGGTCAATTCAACAGCACCATTCGTATTGCCTATACATGAGGCATCGATGGTCTTGAGGCTAAAGTTCGTCGCAGGCAAGGTGAAAATCGGACAACCGTCTACATCTACAACAGTTCCTAAAGGAGTTTGATTACAATTATCAAGAGCATTGGGCACCCCATCGTTATCGATATCGTCATCACATAAGTCTCCTATGCCATCGCCATCAAAATCAGCCTGATCGGCATTGGCCGTTAAGGAGCAATTATCTAGAAGGTCTAAGGTGCCGTCATTGTCATCATCACTGTCGCAAACATCTCCTTCACCGTCACCATCACTATCAGCCTGGTCGGCATTGGCCACCAAAGAACAGTTATCGTTTACATCCAATACCCCATCATCATCGTCATCGTCGTCATCAACAAAAGCTTCAACAAGAAAATCATCCACAATCGCACCTTCTCTTCTTTCAAATGGGTCAGACACAAATACGATACCAAATTGTATGTTGGTGGCACCGGTCAAATCGGTTTCTCCACGACCCGCGTTTACGGCAAAGTCATAGGTGTATTTGGTCATAACCGCATTGGCAGGGTCTTCTCCGGTCCACTGTGCTCCGGGACAGTTCTGGCAATCGTTGTCCGCCCCAGAAGAGGCATTGGTACGATTGCTGTTGTACCAATTGGGTTGGCTATCCACAGAGCCCAAAACTTCGAAATTTTCAAAGTTGTCGGTGGAATAGATGACATACACTATATCAAAATTGTTTTCTAAATTAAAAGCCATGTCGAAACTCAATCGTGGTGCCAACATGCTTGAAAAATCATAGCAGGGACTAAATAATATTGCTGTTGTGTTATCACTATGTTCTCCATCTAAATTGGTGCCATACACCTGGGTTCCTGAACTTGCGGTATTGAGTAAGGTGCCCGTTGGCACCCCTCGTTCCCATAAACTGGCCCCAGCAATTGGGGCAACCCCAGCCGTATTCGCAGCAAAAAGCGCTGTAGCCTCAGCTTCCATATCAAAGAGTTGATCACTTGCTCCCTGCTGGTTGATGGCAAAAGTGATTTCTTGGGTATTGTTGTCGGCAAACGCGTCATTGTTCACCGTTGTGGTGACCGAAAGCGTATTGACACCAATGTTCAAAGCCAAACCTGTCAAGTCCAAAGAGGCGGTGGCACCACTTGCAATGGTTTGATCAAAGGTCACCTGCTCCGGCGCATTATCGTTCAAGGTATAGTCAACGATAATTTGGGTAATGGCATTTACACCATTATTTTCAACATTGATCGCAGGTACTATGGCATCACAGGTCAAAACTCCTGAACCAGTGTTGGTGGAGAGCGAAACCAATTTAATGTCATCGTCAGCCTGAACCGAAGGTATCGGTGTTTGCCATGCCCCACGCCCGTAGGTACTGGCCACCAACACTTCATCATCTGGACTGATCTCTAGATCACTCACTGCCGTATTGGGCAAATTGGTTGAGTATTGCTCCCATTCGGTCAGGGTATCATCCAATCGGTAAACCCCCAAACTGGTACCCACATAAATGGGGTTGTTTGCGTCACGGGGTTGGTGCACAATACATAAATAGGCCTGGTCGGTAGGAAGATCCAAGGTGATGTTTTCTTTGCTGACCAAGGTATTGCCAGCCACGGTAACCTTGTAGACCCCTCTGCCAATCGTATTTTGTTGGGCTTGTGAAGCACCTGCTCTAAATGAGGTGGTCAAATACACAATATTACTATTGCCCTCGTTGATGGCAATGTCTGAGATCTGTGAATCAAAGGTATCGTTGGGGGCGTTGATCTTTACAAAGGTCACCCCGCCATCTTCACTTCGATAGAGGTCACCCTGATCGGCCGCATACATTATTAGAGGATTGTTGGGATCTATTTCCAAATCGTCAATATTGCGTCCGTCCGCAAAATTGTTGGAGACCTGCTCCCAATCGCTGCCTACCAATTTGTACACTGCGTTGTAAGCTGCATAAACCGTGCCTTCGCCATCAATGGCCAAAGGGGTGATCCAATTTCCCGTTACATTTCCATTGTCTGGCGAACTTACCGAACCTGCCGTTTCACCAAGGTTATTGGTAATAAATAAGGGGTTTCCAAATTGTACAAAGCCATAAGCTGTATTGCCGTTGGTGGGGTCAATTTCATAATCCATCCCGTCACCGCCACTCCAGGCATTCCATTCATTGTTGTTGTAAACAAAACCAGAATTGTCTTGGGTACCCCCAACCAATCTGCTGGCATCATTTTTGGCGATGCCAATGCGGTAGAACTGGGTTACAGCCAAGCCATCGGAATAGTCGGTAAAGGTCGTTCCACCATCATCCGAGGCGAAGAGCCCCCCATCACTACCACAAAACAAGCGATTGCCAAAGAATTTTAAGGTGTGGATATCAGCGTGGGTGTACGCGTCGTTATTGGTGAACCATCGGTTCAAACGGGTGAAATCACCACCACCATCTGTCGATTTCCAAACGTCCAAAACCCCCACATAGAGCTCATCGGCATCGGTTGGTGAAACCTCTAGAGCCAAATCAAACCATGCTTGGCTGCTGCCAAAAATATCATCGCTTTCGTCGGTTTTGGTAAAGTTATCCCCACTATCGGTGGATCTAAAAATGCCCAAGAAGGCTGAACTACGGCTCGTGGCATCAGCTACACAGATATAAACCGTTTCAGGAGCCGCCGGTGTAACGCCCAATACCATACGACCGCCGTTGGTTGGAAGCGTGCTCTCTATTTGGGTAAAATTGGCACCCCCATCTGTACTTTTGTAATACATGGCATCTCCACCATTGGGTGCAGCACCAGTTTCACCACCCACGGCATAGATCGTATTCGGATCGCCCGGTTTCAACTTGAAGTCAGTGATATTTCCGGTCAGCATCTCGGTCCAGGTATCCCCGCCATCCGTTGATTTTTGCAAACCGTCTGAACCGGCTACCCAAACAATGTTCGAGTCGGTGGGATCGTAAAGAATTTCATTCAACACATCAAAGGTGTTTTGCGAGGCGGGATCAATACCGGTCGATGCCCAAGTGGTACCCCCATCAATCGATTTAAACACGCCCGCACTAAAGGAATCTGAAGCATCATCATCTCCCGTGGCAATCAGAATGGTATTGGAATCGTCAGGATTCACGGCAATACCCGATACCCCGATTTGAGGAAATTCATCAAAAAGTCCGGTCCAGGTTGACCCCCCATCCGTGGTTTTCCAAATACCCCCAGCCGGGGCTCCCGCATACCAGACGTTGGCATTGTTTGGGTCAACGGCAATGGCATTGATACGGCCAATACCCGGTAATGAGCCACTGAGCTCCCCATTGATCACAGGGCCCAACACGGTCCAATTACTGGTTGGGTTTACAGGTCCCGCAGCATTGCTGAAGTTTTCCCAAGCTTGCCATTGCTCAGCCGCTGTTGGCAAGGTGCCATCGGGGCGCACAAAATGTTGCCAGTAGTTGCGCCAGCGCATAAAGGGTTTGTAACCGCTTCCCTTGGCGTCTTTGTCTTTTCCGACCCAATAGTTATCAAAGGCATCCGTAATTTCTTTAAACGTATAGTTTTGAGTTGCAGATGCCCCCTTACTGAAACTAATGGGGCCTTTTTTCTTTTTTAAATCCTTCATCCAAGGAGCGTTCGAGTTGAACTGCCCGTAAGAAATTGAGAATGAAATAAATAAAAGAAGAAGTAATTTTCTTTTCATAATGATTCTTTTAACAGGAGGTTAAAATATGGATTTTTTTCGGTTCTTTATGTGGAATTGGGTGACATTACGATGAAACGTCTTGATCATACAGACAAAGTTTGGATTCCTTTATCACAAAATTTTCACATTTCCTTAGAATCAAAAAATATACCTTTGTTCGACCAAGTCAAAGTGAATGAGACTTTTCTTTTTAGTGCTGGGTTTCTTTGTTTGTTCTTTTGTTCAAGCCCAGAACGATTCCTTACCCAAGCCCAGACTTAAAAACTTGGACACCTTTCCTTTGCCTGAAAGAAAGTCCCCAGATAGTACGGCCATCAATAAGAAAAGCGAAGCCAAGGCACTTGCTATTGAAGATTATAAGATCATTACCCTAAAGGGCGACACCACCTTTTTGGATACCACCCAATCGATAAAAAAAGAATACAAATACAATTTTCTGCGTGAGGACGATTTTGAACTCATGCCCTTCGCCAATGTTGGGCAGCCTTACAATCGGTTGGCCCATGACTTTAAAATAGGTAGTCTTTACCCCAACCTTGGTGCCGTGGCCAAACATGTGAACTATAAGGAGACTGATGAGATTGTTTATTACCATGTACCGACCCCATTGACGGATCTTATGTTCAAGACTACCTTTGAACAGGGACAATTTTTAGATGCCTTGCTCACTTTTAATACCTCCCCGGGCTTTAATGCTTCAATTGCTTTTACGGGAGTGCGCTCATTGGGTAAATATCAATTTGAACAATCACAGGCCGGTAATTTCAGAACGACCTTTAATTACAGTTCCAAGAACAAGCGGTATTTCGCCAAGGGGCATATCACGGCACAAAATCTCGATACGGAAGAAAACGGGGGCTTGTTGGACCGCAGTCAATTCGAATCGGGCTTAGCTGATTTTACGGATCGTTCACGAATTGATGTGCGTTACACCAATGCGGATAATCGACTTTTGGGGCGCCGCTATTTTTTGGATCATAAGTATGTGTTGTTAAAGGCCCGGAACGATTCGGTGAAGACACGCGGCACCAGTTTGGCCATTGGGCACCAATTCAACTATGAGTCAAAGTTTTATCAGTTTTTACAATCTACGGCCAATTCGGCCTTTGGTGATGAGTCGTTTTCTTCGGCGATTGATGATAAATCCACTTTAAAAACGATGTACAATCAGTTATCGGCTGAATTTTACAATAAGACCTTGGGAAAGGTGGTGGGGAAGGTCGGTTTCTATGACTACGATTACTTCTTCAATAGCCTTCTAATCACCGAAAGCCAGACCATTACCAATCAACTTGAAGGGCAGGAGTTGGTGATGGGTGGTGCCTATGCCAACCAAATCGGTAAGTTTTCACTCGAGGGTGATTTCAATATTACCATGACCGGAGAACTTTCAGGCAACCAGTTTGATGCTAGGGCAAGCTATCAACTGAATGAATCGAATTTGATTTCTGCCGCCATTCATTCTTCATCCCGATTGCCCAATTTTAATTATTTGCTCTACCAAAGCGATTACCTGAATTTTAATTGGCAGAATACCGCCCAATTTGAAAAGCAAAATGTACAGCAATTGGCACTGACCCTTGATTCTAAGTTGTTGGGGAAATTGTCGGCCACCTATAGTACCATTGATAACTATACCTATTTCGCCTCGACCATTACCGATGAGCAACTGGCCAATGGCGAGTTGGAGACCGCCTATGTGCGTCCTTTTCAAGAGGGCAACACCCTAAATTATCTGCAGGTCAAACTCAATAAAGAATTCAAATGGCGCAACTGGGCATTGAACAATACGGTGCTATACCAAAATGTTTCCCAGTCCAACGCGCTATTGAATGTTCCGGAACTGGTAACCCGGAACACCTTATACTATTCGAGTGATGTATTCAAAAAGGCGATGTTCGTGCAAACGGGGGTTACCTTTAAATACTTTACCGCATATAATATGAATGCCTATCATCCGCTATTGGGTGAGTTTTTTGTTCAGAACCGAGAAGAATTGGGAGGCTACCCCTTAATGGACTTCTTTATCAATGCAAAAGTGCGTCAAACCCGTATCTTTTTAAAGGCCGAACATTTCAATACCCTATGGAGTTCAGAATACAATTATTATGCAGCGCCAAACTATCCGTATCGTGACTTTGTAATCCGTTTTGGATTGGTGTGGAATTTCTTCTCATAAATTTTTCACAACTTCTCTTTTTAAGTGATTTGCAATCAAGGGGTTGAAAAAAACTTAAAATTATTTTTCAGTTTTAAACCAGAGTAACTTGTGGGTTAAAAATAACGTGATTATATTTGCACCCGCTTTGCAGTGATGCGGGGTTGTTGAAACGGGAGGTAAATTGGTTTTAGAGGCCAATTTTTTTTCGGTTTTAACGAAGCAAAAGAAGTTCATATACATATTGGGAATACTACGA
>RHLF01000002.1 GCA_003712125.1 Allomuricauda sp.
CACCCCTTCCCATACCGAACAGGACGGTTAAGCCCGCCAGCGCCGATGGTACTGCCACACCAGGTGGGAGAGTAGGTCGCCGCCTTCCTTGGCCCCCTCACAACAGTGAGGGGGCTTTTTTGTTTTATAGAGGAAAAGAATTCTGAATTAGATGCGAGGTAGGTCGCCCTCACCTTTCAAGGCAAGATTGGACGAACCCATCAAATAGGTATCCATATGATGCGCTGCATCACGGCCCTCTGAAATTGCCCAAACAATTAGCGACTGTCCCCTACGCTGATCGCCAGCTACAAAAACCCCAGGTAAATTGGTTTTGAAGTCATTCGTCGAAGCTTTAATATTGGTTCGGTCATCCATCTCCAATCCCAATTGCTCCGCAACATTGGTTTCTGAACCGGTAAAACCCAAAGCCAATAAGACCAAATCCGTTTTCCACTCTTTTTCTGAACCGGGAATTTCCTTTAATCTTGGGCGCTGTCCAGGTTGTATATCCCATTTGACTTCAACTGTTTTTAGTGCTTTTAAGTTTCCTTGATCATCACCAATAAACTCTTTCGTGGAAATGCTAAATACCCGATCGGCTCCTTCCTTATGTGAAGAACTTGTACGCAAGCGCATGGGCCAAAAAGGCCAAGGTTGATTTTCAGGACGATTTTTGGAAGCCATGGGCATAATTTCAAAATTGGTGACACTGCTAGCGCCCTGTCTTATTGAAGTTCCAATGCAATCGGAACCGGTATCACCCCCTCCAATGACAATGACATCCTTACCCTCAGCCAAAATTTCGTTGCCCAGGTCTTTTATTCCATCAACCCGGCGGTTGTTTTGCGGTAAAAAATCCATGGCCTGAACAACACCATTTAAATCCGCCCCTGAAATGGGGAGTTTTCGGCGAATTGTAGCGCCTCCGCTGAGCAGCAGGGCATCGTATTCTTTTTCTAAATCCTTGGCATTTACATCTTTTCCAACATGAACACCTGTTTTAAATTGAATTCCCTCTTCTTCTAAAATTGACAACCGGCGGTCGATGATATGCTTTTCCATCTTAAAATCCGGAATGCCGTAGCGCAAAAGACCTCCTACCTTTTCGTCACGTTCAAAAACAGTGACCCAGTGACCCGCTCTGTTCAGCTGTTGGGCAGCGGCCAATCCGGCAGGTCCGGATCCTATGATCGCTACTTTTTTCCCTGTTCTTACCTTTGGTGGCTCCGCTTTTATCCACCCTTTTTTAAATGCGGTCTCGGCAATATTTTTTTCAATATTCTCAATGGTGACGGGGTCTTCATTGATTCCTAATACACAGGCTTCCTCACACGGTGCGGGGCAAAGTCTTCCTGTAAATTCAGGAAAATTATTGGTCGCATGTAAAATTTTTGACGCCTTTTCCCATTTCTTTTGATATACGGCATCGTTAAAATCAGGAATTAAGTTCCCCAAGGGGCATCCGCTATGGCAAAACGGAATTCCGCAATCCATGCATCGGGCACCTTGGTCTGTTAGTTCGGCTTCCTTGAGGGGTTTTGTAAACTCTTGGTAGTTTTTGATGCGTTTCTCAACCGCTGTGTAACCCTCTTCTTTACGATCAAATTCTAAAAAACCTGTAATTTTTCCCATTTGCTTTACACTTAATAGGTTTCTATTTTTTCTTTTTCCAGACGTAATAACGCTTGCTTGTATTCTTCAGGTAAGACCTTGATAAATTTTGGAAGGGCAACCTCCCAATTTTCCAAAATCCTTTGCGCCAATGGACTCAGCGTTGCGTTGTAATGGTTTTCAATAAGAGTCTTTAGTTCGGCAATATCATTGTCCTCCTCAACTCTTAGAAGGTTTAAGGATTCCCCATTGCATTTTTTATGGAACAGCTCTTTTTCATCAAATACATAGGCGATTCCTCCGCTCATACCGGCACCAAAGTTTCGTCCAACCTCACCAAGAATCACTGCAACACCTCCGGTCATATATTCACAACCATGGTCTCCAATGCCTTCAACAACGGCTTTCGCCCCTGAGTTCCTGACACAAAACCGCTCTCCTGCCTTTCCGTTGATATAGGCCTCACCTGAGGTGGCACCATATAAGGTTACATTGCCTGTAATGATATTCTCTTCAGGTTTAAGGGTCGACTTATAGGGTATTTTGATAACCAATTTTGCACCCGATAGGCCTTTTCCTAAATAATCGTTGGTGTTGCCATTGACAATCATGGTCAAACCCTTGGTTGCAAAGGCCCCAAAGCTTTGGCCGGCTGAGCCGGTAAAGTTCAGTCTGAGGGTATTGTCCGGTAGTCCCTCGGCACCATAAATTTTTGAAATTTCATTGCTGATTATGGCTCCGACCGCCCTATCGGTATTATGTATCGGAAATTCAAGCGCAATTTTCTCTTTGCGGAACAAGGCAGGATGCGCCTTTGCAATAATGTCAAATTCGATGGATTTCGCCACGCTGTGCTCTTGCTTGGTAGTATTGAATAATTTGGTATGCATGGGCACATCGATCGGAAAGAGAATCGGTGTCAAATCGATGCCAGAAGCTTTGTAGTGTTCTATAGCTTTATTTCGATTCAACTTTTGTACCTGACCCACCATTTCGTTCACGGTTCGAAATCCTAATTTTGCCATTATTTCGCGCAGTTCTTGGGCGACGAAGTACATATAATTGACAACATGTTCGGGCTTTCCCTTGAATTTTTTGCGTAGTTCCGGGTTTTGGGTGGCAATTCCTACCGGGCAAGTATTCAAATGGCATACACGCATCATCACACAACCCGATGCTACTAATGGAGCCGTGGCAAAACCAAATTCTTCGGCACCTAAAAGGCAAGCAATGGCTACATCACGTCCCGTTTTTAACTGTCCATCGCACTCAAGTACAACACGATTTCTCAAATCATTTAAAACCAAGGTCTGTTGTGCTTCTGCAATGCCTAGTTCCCAAGGTAGTCCGGCATGCTTAAGAGAGGTTAGGGGTGATGCACCGGTACCTCCATCGTAGCCCGAAATCAAAATAACGTCTGCTTTTGCCTTTGCCACTCCGGCCGCGACGGTACCTACACCAACTTCTGATACCAATTTCACATTGATTCGCGCCTCGCGGTTCGCTGATTTTAAGTCATAGATCAGCTGTGAAAGGTCTTCGATAGAATAGATGTCGTGATGGGGTGGCGGTGAAATCAACCCCACATAGGGTGTTGAATTACGTGTTTTTGCAATGGACGGATTCACCTTGGGCCCCGGCAGTTGCCCTCCTTCACCGGGTTTCGCACCTTGGGCCATCTTGATTTGGATTTCTTGGGCATTGGTCAAATAATTTGAAGTGACCCCAAAGCGGCCGGAGGCCACCTGTTTGATGGCACTGTTTTTCCAATCACCAGCCGAATTTTTGTAAAAGCGTTCTGCATCTTCACCCCCTTCTCCCGAATTACTTTTTCCACCAATACGGTTCATGGCTATGGCCAAATTTTCATGCGCCTCTTTGCTAATACTGCCGTAAGACATGGCCCCGGTTTTAAATCGCTTTACAATTTCCGTCCAAGGCTCAACCTCTTCCAACGGAATTGGGTCAAAATTTGAAAACTCGAACAAGCCCCGTATCGTCATTAGGTTTTGCGATTGCTCGTTGATCAGGTCTGAGTACTCCTTGAAGGTTTGGGGCTCATTGTTTCGAACTGCTTTTTGCAGTTTGGCTACACTCAGCGGGTTAAACACATGTTTTTCACCATCACGTCTCCAACGGTATTCACCTCCAATTTCAAGGTCTAGATTGGCGGCCACATCGCGCTTGTCGAATGCTTTGTGATGTCGTTTGGCCACTTCCTTTTCAATTTCGTACAATCCAATGCCCTCAATCCGTGTCGGGGTATTGGGAAAATACTTCGCTACTACCTGTGAGTTCAATCCGATGCATTCAAACAATTGGGAACCGCGGTAGGAGTTGAGTGTTGAAATACCAATCTTATTCATCACCTTCAGTATTCCTTTTCCTATGGCCTTGTTGTAGTTTTTGATGGCTTGGTCAAAGGTGCAGTCAACACTGTCATTGGTGGTAATTTCATGTTGAATGATCTCATTCACCATATAGGGGTTGATCGCACTAGCGCCAAATCCGAACAGTAAGGCAAAATGATGCACCTCACGGGGTTCGGCAGACTCGATTATGATACTCAGCTTTGACCGTTTGCTGTGATTTCTCAATCCACTATTTACGAACGAGCAGGCGAGTAAAGCTGGTATGGCAGCCATTTCCTTACTGACCATTCTGTCAGATAGAATGATAATGTTGGCCCCGTCATCCACGGCATTTTCTGCTTGTTTCAGAATGTTTTCCAATGCTGATTCAAGTCCATTATGCCCTTTAGCAATTTCATACAGGGTGGATATGGATACCACCTTATAATCTGGATTTCGGTCGTAGTTCTTGATCTTGTCCAAATCTTCTTTTGAGATGACCGGATTTTGGATTTTTAATTTTTTACAGTGTTTTTCATGAATGTCAAAGATGTTATGGTCACTGCCTAAGGTTAAGCTGATATCACAAATCAATTCTTCACGAATCCCATCCAGTGGCGGATTGGTCACTTGGGCGAACAATTGTTTGAAGTAATTATAGATGAGTTGCGGACGCTCTGAAAGCACGGCTATTGGAGTATCCGATCCCATTGACCCTATGGGCTCCTTGCCCTGTTTGGCCATTGGGAGTACAATGGTGTTAATGTCTTCCTGGGTGTACCCAAAGGCAGCCACCCGTGTTTCTAAAGGAAATTCACCCATAAAAACAGGACATTCATTGTACGGAATATCCTTTAGGTGCACCAAATTTTTATCCAACCACTTTTTATAGGGGTGTTTTTGCGCTATCGATTCCTTAATTTCTTCATCATTTACGATACGGCCTTCCTCCATATTCACCAAAAACATTTTACCAGGCTCCAGTCTACCGTGAAATTCAATGTCTTCAGGTTGCAAGTCGACCACACCGGTTTCAGAAGACATGATGACATACCCATTTTTGGTGACCGAGTAGCGTGAGGGTCTAAGTCCGTTGCGATCTAAAACAGCACCAATGTAGTTCCCATCGGTAAAGGGAATCGACGCCGGTCCGTCCCAGGGCTCCATAAGACAAGAATTGAACTCATAGAAGGCTCTTTTGGTTTCGGACATCTCCGTATTTTTCTCCCAGGCCTCAGGAACCAACATCATCATGACCTCAGGTAATGATCGGCCTGTCATCAACAAAAGTTCTACGACCATATCCATCGTGGCAGAATCCGACTTACCGGGTAGCACAATGGGAAGAATGTTTTTAATTTCATCACCAAACCAATCGCTCTGCATTAATTCTTCACGTGATCGCATCCGCGCAACATTGCCCCGCAGTGTATTGATTTCTCCATTATGGCACATATATCGAAAGGGTTGTGCCAAATCCCATGTGGGAAAGGTGTTGGTCGAAAATCGTTGGTGTACCAGGGCCAAACGTGTGACCACCCGGGGATCTAAAAGATCTTCATAATAGCGACTGATGTCGTTGGGTACCAAGAGCCCTTTGAAAATTATAATTCGGGTCGATAAACTTGGAACATAAAAGAAATCACTTTGTGAAAGTTTAGAGGCAATTATGGTGTGTTCGGTTAGCTTGCGTGCAATGAATAACTTTTTGTTGAATTCAAAATCGTCTTGACCCTTCCCTTTTGCAATAAAAACCTGTTTCACATAAGGTTCTGTTTCAGCGGCTATACGGCCCGGTATGGCTTTGTTGACGGGTACGTTGCGCCATCCAAGGAGTTTCAACCCTTGGCTTGCAATATGCCGCTCAAGCACATCAATACAGTAGTTGCGTTGGTTTTCCTTTTGAGGCAAAAAGACATTGCTAACCGCATAATCACCACGCTGGGGCAATTCAAAGGCGCAGACATCACTGAAGAAAGCATGGGGGATATCGATTAGTATACCGGCCCCATCGCCTGTTTTGCCATCGGCACTTACCGCACCACGATGTTCCAGTTTGTCTAGAATTTCGAGTGCCTTGTGAATGATGTCATTGGATTGTTTTCCTTTTAGACTGCAAATGAATCCTGCCCCGCAATTGTCATGCTCAAATTCAGGTAGATAAAGCCCTTGTTTCTGAATTCCCATTATTGATGTATTTATTCAAAAATATCATAATCAATAAATAATATTCAGTGTTTGAAAACAAATACAAGATAAAAATCAATGAATAATGAAAAAGGTTAAAAATAATTCATTCTCTGAATTTTGGGGTAGTGAAATTGTGAATATGATAAAATCAGCAAGTTTATCGCATATCGTGAGGTAAAAATCGGGGGATAAATGAAAATTTTGGGTAGCGTTTGACCAATTGGTAAACCACAATGGTGTTTGAACTGCAAAAAAGTGAAGAATGTTATGCCATACCCCCCTTAATTATGGGGGGGTAAAAAATCAATCTTTCAAGATACTTCTTGAAATGACAATTTTCTGAATTTCCGACGTGCCTTCGTAAATCTGGGTGATCTTGGCATCACGCATTAGACGTTCCACATGATAGTCTTTTACAAATCCATTGCCACCGTGAACTTGCACCGCTTCAACCGTAACATCCATGGCTACTTCGGAGGCGTAGAGTTTGGCCATGGCCCCAGAAAGGTCATAATTGTTGCCTTGGTCCTTATCCCATGCAGCCTTGTACACCAAATGGCGTGCCGCTTGAATTTTAGTATGCATATCGGCCAATTTAAAGGCAATGGCCTGGTGGTTTGAAATTTCGGTGCCAAAGGCCTTTCGCTCTTTCGAATATTTTAAGGCAAGCTCATAGGCTCCGGCTGCAATGCCCAAAGCTTGTGCAGCAATACCAATACGACCACCGGCCAGGGTTTTCATGGCAAATTTGAAACCAAAGCCATCTTCTCCAATTCTGTTTTCTTTGGGAACCTTAACATCATTGAAAAGCAACGAATGGGTGTCACTTCCTCGAATGCCAAGTTTGTTTTCCTTAGGGCCAATTTCAAATCCTTCCATCCCCTTTTCAACGATTAGGGCGTTGATTCCTCGATGTCCCTTTTCAACATCGGTTTGTGCAATCACAAGATATACTTCTGCTGAATTTCCGTTGGTGATCCAGTTTTTTGTGCCATTTAAGACATAGTGGTCGCCCATGTCCAGAGCGGTCGTCTTTTGGGAGGTGGCATCGCTTCCGGCTTCCGGTTCTGACAAACAAAAGGCCCCAATAATTTCTCCAGAGGCCAAACGTGTCAAGTATTTTTGCTTTTGTTCTTCATTACCATAGGTCTCCAAACCCCAACACACCAATGAATTGTTTACCGAAACAATGACCGAGGCCGATGCATCTACTTTGGAGAGTTCCTCCATCGCAATAACATAGGAAAGGGTGTCTAATCCACTGCCGTTATATTTCGAATCGACCATCATTCCCATAAATCCCAGTTCCCCCATTTTTTTTACTTGCTCAGCAGGAAAACGTTGTTCATCATCGCGTTCGATGATGCCAGGAAGCAATTCAGTTTGGGCAAAATCTCGTGCCGCTTGTTGAATCATTAATTGTTCTTCGGAAAGTGTAAAATCCATAAAATTGAAGAGTAAACAAAAATACAGGACAAATATACGGTTAAGCTGCAGATTATTTAAAGGAAAGAATCTTAATATGAGAATATTTTAATGCATTTGCGCATTAAGGAAAATTTGTTCCAAGAAAAATTTTATCTTGATTTAGGGTTAGAGTCAAAACATCATTTTTAATATCTTTAGCTTTCACCTAAAAATGCGAAAGCAAAACAAGATTTAAAACCAACTGAATATGGAAACCATCATTATCATCATTTTTTTGGCAGGGTATCTGGCAATCACCTTGGAGCATAATCTCAAAATTGACAAATTGATTCCCGCCTTGGCAATGATGGCCATTCTATGGGCGATAATCGCATTGGGTCATTTGGATGTCTTTGAGGTAAACGCCCAGCTCAAGGAACTGGAACCCACCCATATTGATGAGATATTACTGCACCATCTGGGCAAAACGGCAGAAATACTGGTTTTCTTATTAGGAGCGATGACCATCGTTGAAATCATCGATTATTTCGATGGTTTTGCCACCATAAAGGGGTATATTAAAACACGAAGTAAGACCAGGTTGTTGTGGATATTTTCAATTTTGGCCTTCATCCTTTCCGCCATAATCGATAACCTTACCGCGACCATTGTTTTGATTACCATTTTACAAAAGGTGATTCGAGATCGTGAAACGCGACTTTGGTTTGCGGGTCTGATCATTATCAATGCGAATGCTGGTGGTGCCTGGTCGCCAATTGGTGACGTTACCACAACGATGTTGTGGATTGCTGGAAAAGTAGAGGCCGGTTCCCTGGTTGCCAGGGTATTGGTGCCATCTATAATTTGTACCGTTGTTCCCACCATGATTGCCAGTACTTTTAAGGTGTTCAAAGGTGAAGTTGAAGTTGAGGGAAAAACTGATGCGCCCAAATCAAAATACGGCCCGGCCATGTTGTACTTAGGGTTGGGTTCCATCGTATTTGTTCCGTTCTTTAAAACAATTACACATTTACCGCCTTATGTAGGAATGATGCTTTCATTGGCCATCGTTGCCACCTTTGCAGAAATATACAGTAACGCCAAGTTCAGCATTAGTTCTGCCATTGATGATGACCATCATGCTGCGGCACACCATAGTCCTGTACATTCGGCATTGACAAAAATAGAATTGCCCAGTATCCTATTTTTCTTGGGAATCTTATTGGCCGTGGCTGCATTGGAATCTTTGGGAATTCTGTTCACTTATGCAGAACAGCTGAACGAAGCCATCCCTCAGACCGATATTGTGGTCATGTTATTGGGTATAGGATCCGCCGTAATCGATAATGTTCCTTTGGTAGCTGCCAGTATGGGCATGTTCTCTGAACCGCTTGACGACTCACTTTGGCATTTTATTGCCTACTCTGCAGGAACAGGGGGTAGTATGCTCATTATTGGTTCAGCTGCAGGTGTTGTGGCCATGGGAATGGAAAAGATAGATTTCTTCTGGTACCTGAAAAAAATCGCTTGGCTGGCATTTGCAGGTTTTCTTGCAGGGGCCTTGGTATTTATTGCAATGCGCGATTTTCTTTTTTCAGCATAATTAATTCCGAAAATCTCCGTTATTATTGCAACTTATAATTGGGGATATTTATGGTATTATTTCAAGATTTGGGGGAAACCTCCGAAGTGGGTACAACTATTTCGGAAGAAAAAACACTTTCCGTAGTCGATTTGATCATTAATGGTGGTGCAGCCAGTTCGGTAATTGTTATCGTTCTTTTTGTATTGCTGTTTGTGGCACTTTACATTTATTTTGAACGCATTTTTGCCATTAAGGCAGCTTCCAAAATAGACAAAAACTTCATGAACCAGATTCGTGACCATGTCATGAACGGTAAGCTTGATGCAGCCAAATTGTTGTGTGCTCAAACAGATTCGCCAGTGGCACGATTGACCGAAAAAGGAGTCTCGCGAATTGGCAAACCATTGGATGATATCAATACCGCTATCGAAAATGCAGGTACCCTTGAGGTTTACAAACTAGAAAAAAACGTAAGCATTTTGGCAACAGTGGCCGGGGCCGCACCAATGATCGGTTTCTTAGGAACGGTTATTGGTATGATTTTGGCATTCCATGAAATGGCAAGCAGCGGAGGGCAAGCCGAAATGGGCTCATTGGCTTCAGGTATTTATACCGCGATGACCACTACTGTGGCAGGTTTGATCGTGGGTATTATAGCCTACATCGGGTACAACCATTTGGTGAATCGTACCGATAAGGTGGTCCATAAAATGGAGGCCAATGCCGTAGAGTTTCTTGATTTATTGAACGAACCTGTATAGTGCACAAATGAAACTGAAAAGTAGAAATAAAGTAAGTCCTGAATTTAGCATGTCGTCAATGACCGACATCGTATTTCTGTTGCTGGTCTTTTTTCTGTTGACGTCAAATGCACCAAACGCACTGGATTTGTTGCTTCCCAAAGCCAAGGGGAAATCTACCAATACACAGAACGTTTCGGTTACCATTGATAAAGACCTGAAATACTACGTGAACAATGAACAGATCAATGGCGAATACATCGAAATTGAACTAAGAAAGGCGTTGGAGGGCCAAGATAAGCCCACCATTATTCTTAGGGCCGAAGAGAGTGTAGCCATCAAAGAGGCGGTCAATGTTATGGACATCGCCAATAGGAACAACTACAAGGTCATTTTGGCTGTACGGCCAAAGTAATTGACCTAGCGAGATTGCCGAAAGGCTGATATGAAAATGCAATTTGCTTCTTGACGCAGGCGTTGGGAGCGCTAAACACGATAAACGGGAAATGTCGTTTTTAGATACGAGACACAAGAAAAAATCTTTTACGCTTACCACCTTGCTGCTGAGCATTTTGGTACTTCTCCTTTTTTATATTGGATTGACCTATCTGGATCCTCCGGAGGAGCAAGGTATTGCCGTTAATTTTGGAACAATGGATTTCGGAAGTGGTGCGGATCAACCAAGGGAAAAGATCAAATCAGAACCCTTGAACATTCCCGAAACCCCAAATGAACCCGAACAGCCGGTTGAAGAGGTTGAGGAGGAACTGCCTGATCCAGAGCCGGTAAAGGAAGCGGCACAGGAGCCCCAACCTGCAGAAAAGGTACTAACGCAAGAATCGGAAGAATCTATCAAATTAAGGCAACAACAGGAAGCCAAGCGCCAGGCCGAGGAAGCTGAACGAAAGGCGAAAGCCGAAGCGGAACGCAAGGAAAGGGAGCGGCAGGCTGCTGCGGAAAGAAAAAGACAAGAAGAAGAGGCCAAAAAGAAAAAACTTGATGCCCTTATTGGGGGCATCGGAAAATCCGATGGTGCTGCTTCTGGTAGTGAAGGCAATGATAACCGACCCGGAGATAAGGGGCAACCCGATGGGGATCCCTATGCGACCACCTATTACGGAGCGCCAGGTAGTGGCAGTGGAGGAGGGGGCTATGGTCTGAATGGGCGTTCATTGGTCAGTAGTGGTAAGGTACAGCAAGAGTGCAATGAAGATGGTAGGGTCGTGGTTCGGATTGTCGTGGATCGCAACGGCAAAGTTATTCAGGCCACACCAGGGGTTAGAGGAACGACCAACAATGCACCCTGCTTGTTGGAACCTGCCCGAAAAACAGCATTTTTACACAAATGGAACCTAGATGGCAACGCCCCGGCCCAACAGATCGGTTTTGTGGTGGTCAATTTTAAACTGGGTCAGTAGTGACGTATAAGGAAACCCTCGATTGGATGTTTACCCAACTTCCAATGTATCAACTTAAGGGGAAGGCGGCACTAAATCATAAGCTTGAGAACATACGTGATTTTTCTAGGCATTTAGGAGACCCCCATGAAAATTTTAAGAGTATCCATGTGGCCGGAACCAACGGCAAGGGTTCCAGTTGCCATATGTTGGCAGCAATTCTGAAAGAGGCTGGTTATAAAGTTGGGCTATATACCTCGCCCCATTTAAAAGACTTTAGGGAGCGCATCAAAGTAAATGGGGAGGTAATCTCCACAATGGCCGTCAAATCCTTTATTAAGCACCACAAGTCATATCTAGAGCATAACAAATTGTCTTTTTTTGAGATGACCGTGGGCATGGCATTTCATTATTTTTCCCAGGAAAAGGTTGATATCGCTATAATTGAAGTTGGACTAGGGGGTCGGTTGGATAGTACCAATATTATAACCCCAGAGGTGAGTTTGATAACCAATATCGGGTTTGACCATACACACATTTTGGGCAATACCCTTGAAAAGATTGCCTTTGAAAAAGCCGGTATTATTAAAAAGAACATACCTGCCGTAATTAGTGAACGACAAATTGAGACGACACCGGTGTTTCTTGAGGTGGCTGCTGCACGCCAAGCAAAACTCGTATTTGCCGAGGAGGTAGTGAAACAAGCGTATCAAACAGACCTCTTGGGTGCGTATCAACAAAAAAACAGCAAAGGGGTTGTAGCCACCCTAAACGAATTGAAAAACTTTCACATAACTGCCAAACATATAAAGAACGGCTTGCAGCGAATTGTCGAACACACCGGTCTTTTGGGTAGGTGGCAACAGTTGCAAAGATCTCCAACTGTAGTCTGTGATACCGCACACAATCCGCAAGGCATACAAATGGTGATGCATCAGATTTCATTACAACCCTTTGAAAACTTGCATATCGTATTGGGGTTGGTCGATGATAAGAAATTGGATGCCATCTTGTCGTGCTTTCCCAAAGAAGCCCGCTACTATTTTGTGACACCTAATATACCTCGAGGGCTGGCGGTCGATAAACTGGAAAAAGAAGCAGTGGAACACGGGCTTATAGGTAAGTCATACACTTCCGTAGGGAGAGGTTTAAGAGCCGCACTAACACGTGCTGCTGTCAATGATTTTGTTTTTGTTGGAGGAAGCACTTTTGTTGTAGCTGAAGTAGTTTGACTTTTTAAAGGTTTTGTTTTTGCTAACGAAAAAATGATGCTATATTTGCACTCCGTTTTTAAGACGGGCGCGTAGCTCAGTTGGTTCAGAGCACCTGGTTTACACCCAGGGGGTCAGGGGTTCGAATCCCTTCGCGCCCACATCAAGAAAAAACCCAGAACACTAGTTCTGGGTTTTTTTATGGGGCCTAATTTTCTTTTCTGAGATCGACATTACGATACTTTTTGGAGCGGCACCTGGTTTGAGCAAATCTTTGTTCCGGTGCTCAGCGATGCCGACAGCTTCCCAAATCATGTTTTTTAGCTCCTCTTTGGGAAAAGATTGAAAGTCCTTGACTGAAATATGCCGAATTAATTTTCCTTTTCCCTCGAGGATTACCTTTGTCTTTGTTAACTCTGCGCCCCGGTTGAATCCGAAATTAACGTGATGTGTATAAAGGGCAAGATGACAAAATGCGTCTTTCAACTTTTCCGATTTGGAGTAAGCAATGGCAACCGCGTTGTAATTATCCCAAATGAGTTCATTGGCTTGGGGTACCAAATCAACAATATAATTTCGCAATTGAAGGGCCAACTGCTGGATCTCTTCGTCGTAAGGGGCCATAAATTCTTGGAGTTGCGGATGGGGTTCCATTGCACTAGGTATATCACTGGAATTTAAATGTATACTTTTTTGCCTGTTTCCAGGTCTTGAATCGAAAAGATTGTTCCGCATAGCCATGTGAATGGCTTCAATAACACCTCTTACCCGCTTCAAAATGGCTTCGGTCATTTTTATTCGTAACTGCTATAAAAACAGTGTTTTACAAGATTTTTGAATGCACTTGATGAGGTAAACTCTTATCGGGAAAACCCTATTTACAGCTATTTCTTGCTAATTATATCCTATCAATCAAAAATCACAGTTAACAATGAAACAACTCTTACGAACATTGGCAGAGAAATATTTATTGGATCAAGAACGGCAAAAAGAAAATCAGCCGGTAGAAAAGTATAAAAAGTCAGGTCTGACCAAAGAGCAGGCTTTGATCATCAGAAAACGGATCGAGGTTGCTTTTGAAGACGAACATATGTACCGTCAAAATGATATCGGACTTATAGAACTTTCGAAGTATGTAGATTTTGACAGGTACAAGGTTTCAGAGGTAATCAATAAATATTACGCTAAAAACTTTTATGCCCTTTTGAACTATTATCGAATTAAAGAGGCAAAAGAACTCTTGGTGGCCCAGCCGTTTTCAAGTGTTAAGGCCATAATGTATGAAGTGGGCTTTAATAGTAAGAACAGTTTCTATAATGCCTTTAAAAAAGACACCGGTCTTAGTCCTAATGATTACAGAAATATGTGGGTCTATGGTGGTGATGCCCTTGGGCAACTTCAATTTCAGTGATTTGAAAGGGTAATTTCAAGCGTATTCTTCCACATTCAAGTGAATCAAACCCCACGGGAAACCTTGGGGTTTTTTTATGGACTTCTTTAGCCAAAAAATAGGATTTTCATTTATGGTCTTCTATGTAATGTGCTGCTTTAAATGTATGCGCTTCACGAAGTACCTGTTTCGCGCAAAGCTCGGTATCATTTCCAATGTATCAATACAGCATACCATAACGGTTAGCAATCTCTAGCTGTATTTTAAGAGGACACGCTATTTGTAAGTGGCATACAAGCAAAAGCAATCTCAAACGCCGATTGGTATATCCCGTTTGTTGGAGATTCGCACGAGTTTGTTCTCGTGTATGCCTCCCCAGAAATGTTAAAAACGGTGATGCCCGATAGGCGTCACTTTTTTTGAGGTACTCGCCGTTTTAGAAGTACATGGCTAACTACATGATGCGATTGTTTTGTTATTGCAATTGTAAAGGTAAGGCGGTGAGAGGCCTTACTTCTTTAACCAAAACAACATTCCATTAAGTTTTGTTTTCTACATAAGAGGTATTATTTGAATTAGCTATCATCTTCCTCCTCCCGCCTGCCTTTCTCAGTTGCACTGACTCATTATTTACTAATAAAACTTTAACTCTATGAAAGTAAAGACACTGTTTGGGGCATTGATGCTTTTTTTGATATGCTTTGCATCTGCACAGTCCCAAGAAAAAACAATAACTGGTACGGTTACCGATCAAGGGGGCATACCCTTGCCCGGGGTCAACATTTTAGTTGAGGGCACCACAACAGGTACCCAAACCGATTTTGATGGAAATTACGCCATTAATGCCAGTGTGGGTGCTACCCTGCTCTATACCTATATCGGGCAAAGTGATGAGCGCAGACTCGTTGGGGCCCCAAATGTCATCAATGTACAAATGCAGGAAGATACCCAGGCCCTTGAAGAGGTGGTTGTGACCGCCCTTGGTATCAAGAGGGAAAAGCAGGCGCTGGGGTATGCCGTTGCCGAAGTAGGTTCCGAAGAATTGGAGGAACGACCTGAAGGTGACATTGGTCGTGTACTAACCGGTAAGGCCTCAGGGGTCAACATCACCCAACAAAGTGGACTTTCAGGTTCAGGTACCAATATTATAATCCGAGGCTTTAACTCATTTAGTCAGAGCAACCAACCCCTTTTCATTGTTGATGGGGTTCCCTTTAATGCGGATACCAATCCGTCTGGGCGACAGGGTTCTCGACAAGACTTTATTAATGGTAACAATGGTTCCAGCCGATTTTTAGACCTAGATCCCAATGCCATTGAAAGTGTGAATGTATTGAAAGGATTGGCGGCCTCGACACTCTATGGTTCGTTGGGTAGAAATGGGGTTATTCTTATCACCACCAAGGCCGGTCAAGGCGGTCGCGGTGTGAAAAAGACCGAAATAACGGTAACCTCCTCTCTATTCTTCAATGAATTGGCCTCAACACCAGATTACCAAAATCAATACGGTAATGGTTTTGATCAGGCATTTGGCTGGTTCTTTAGTAATTGGGGGCCAAGCTTTGATCGCGATGGTGTTGCTGGTTGGGGCAATAGTTCCGCCTTTGATGCCCAGGGTACCTTGCCGCACCCGTATTCGACGGCATCTTTTTCGGCAGCTTTTCCCGAGTTTGCCGGGGCTAGGTACAAATGGCAAGCCTATGATAACTTTGGCAACTTTTTTAGAACTGGAACGGTGACCAACACTTCCATTAACGTGGCAGGCGCCTCTGATGATGGAAAAATAAGCTACAATGCCAACTACGGTCACCTCAAGGATTTAGGTTTTACACCAGGGAATTCTTTGAACAGAAACAATTTTGGAATTGGGGGTAGGGCACAGTTGAGCAATAAATTCACAGTAACCGGAACCCTGAACTATGCTAGGACGCGGTTTATTTCACCTCCGGTTGCCTTAAGTCAGGGTAACGGGGCTACAGGAAGTGGTTCCTCCGTATTTGGGGATCTTTTCTTTACCCCTAGATCCGTTGATGTGGCCGGCCTTCCATTCCAAAATCCAATTGATGGCAGCAGTGTTTACTATCGGCAGAACAACTCCATTCAACATCCCTTGTGGACAGTTGCCAATTCGGGCACGCGACAGTCTACGAATAGGGTATTTGGAAATTTGGGCGTGCAGTATGACCTGAATGAGAACCTGAACATTATCTACCGCCTAGGAATCGATAACTACAGCGAGGCGAACACCAATTTCCAAAATAAAGGCGGGGTAAATAGTAACAGTAATGATATCCGTCTTCAAAGTGGAGTTTATGAAACATGGACCAATAACAACACCATTTGGGATCACAATTTTGCCCTAAACGGCGACTATGACATTACCGAAATGATTGGAGCCACCTTTAATGTTGGTTTTAACGGAAGACGTGAAACCTTTAGCCAGAGCGGTGTTTCAAGTGATGGTCAACAGGTGTTCGGCGTTTTACGACATTTCAATTTCTTGAACCAAAATGAAATTCAAGGTTCCTTTGAAAGAAACGTAATCGGTCTTTATGGTCAAGTCGAGCTTGATTATGACAACATATTCTACCTGACCCTTGCGGGGAGAAACGATTGGGTTTCCAACTTGGCTAAGGATAATAGAACGCTTTTTTATCCAAGTGCCAGTTTGTCTTTTGTTCCAACAACCGCATTTCAAGAGCTTAAGGGAGACGCTTTGGGCTATTTGAAATTCCGTGCGGGTTACGGTACTTCAGCGGGATTCCCGGATCAAAATTCAGATTCGTACCCCGTAGCCAATAGGCTTTCGCTTGATACCCAAGATTTTCAAGACAATACGGGTACCAATATTGTAACCAATTCTACGGGACTCACCTTGGGTAACCCGAATTTGAAACCAGAACAGGTAGAAGAAATCGAAGTTGGTTTAGAATCGAGATGGTGGGACAATAGAATCACCTTTGATGTTTCCGTATTCCAACGCACCACTACCGATTTGATCGTATCACAACCACTAGACCCATCTTCAGGTTTCTTTAGAACCAATACCAATGTTGGTGAAATTAAGGGGGAGGGTATTGAGTTAGATCTTGGTGTCAACTGGTTTCGAAGTGAAGCGGCAGACGGTTTCAATTGGAATACCAACCTGAACTTTACGGCCAATGAGACTGAGGTGACCGATTTGGGTCAAGATACCGATCTCATTGTGTATTCCGGTTTTGGAAACTTGGGTAACGCCGCCATCGAAGGGCAACCCTTAGGTGTGATCTACGGTAGTCGGATCTTGCGTGATGCCAATGGCAATTTTGTAACCAATGCCGTGGGTGATTTTGTTCAAGATTCGCAAGATGGTGTGATCGGTGATCCCAATCCAGATTGGGTGGCCAACTTGATCAATAGCCTGTCGTATAAGAATTTTAGTCTTGGGTTTCAGTTGAACTATACCAATGGCGGTGACGTGTATTCAAGTACCATTGCCACCTTGTTGGGTCGTGGGCTTATCACCGAGACTCTGGATAGGGAAAACACCTTTATCCTTCCAGGGGTAAAACAAAGTGACGGTACACCAAACGATGTACAGATCAACAATTCGGACTATTATTTCAATAACGTATTGTTTGGTCCGAGCGAGCTACAAATCTATGATGCCTCGGTAATTCGTTTGCAAGAAGTATCGCTAGGGTATTCGCTTCCAAAGAAGTTCTTGGATAAGACTCCTTTTGGATCACTTTCCCTGACGCTTTCTGGACAGAACTTATGGTGGGATGCCATCAATACTCCTGATGGGGCCAATTTTGATCCCAATGTATCAGGTACCGGGGTAGGAAACGGATTTGGATTTGATTTCCTTAATGGGCCTAGCTCAAGAAGATATGGTTTGAGTGTAAAAGCAACATTTTAAGAATGAAAAAAATTGAAGGAAAAATGAAAGGACTACATACATATTTCAAATTGGCTTTTTGTTCCGTACTGCTGGTGGTGACATCATGCGAAACCAATGAGTTGGACCTTACCGAAGATCCCAACTTTTTGACCCCGGAGCAAGCTAGCCCTGATTTCTTCTTGAATTCGATACAAGAAGACTTTGCAAGACATATCGAAGGGGATGCCACTGGTGATCCGGCCGATAACTTTCAAACCGGCGGTAACGTGAATGGTGATGGTTTATCTGTTCTAGGTATGGAACTGACTCGTTTGCAGGCGTACAACAGTCGTGATTACCAAAGTGGATATCAAGATATAGACACCGATGACGAATGGGATAATGCCTATCGGGGTATTTTGTTTGATATCCGTAATATGACGCCCACCGCAGAAGAAACCGGGCTGACACGTCATTTGGGAATCTCTCAATTTATTGAGGCATATATCATAGTCTCGTTGGTTGATTTCTTTGGCGATATTCCCTATACCGAAGCGGTACAGGCTCCCGAAATTTTGAATCCTGTTTTGGATAGTGGTGAATCGGTTTATGAGGCAGCATTGGTTCTTCTCGATCAAGCTATTGTCAACTTTACCAATACGGCTTCCTCGAATCCAAGCACTGATTATTTCTATGGAAATGATTATTCCAAATGGGTAAGGGCGGCAAATACCTTGAAGTTGAAGATTTACAACCAACGTCGTTTGGTTGATGCTTCGGCCATGGCAAGTTTCAATGACATTGTGGCATCGGGCAATTATATTCAAGATAGTGCCGATGACTTGGATTGGACCTGGACAGGCACCAGTGCTTCTCAACCAGATACCCGACACCCAAGATACGGCTTGAATTATGCCTCTGCAGGTGCCGGGGATTACAACTCCAATTGGTTGATGAACCAAATGCAGACCAATGACGATCCCAGGATCCGCTATTATTTCTATAGGCAATCACCAACATCACCGGGTCAGGAAGACCCACCAAATGAAGAGGTCTTGCGGTGTTCTTTGCAAACGCCACCAGCCCACTATGTTTCAGGCGGTTATACCTTCTGTAACCTGCCCAATGGGTATTGGGGCAGAGATCATGGTGATGATGAAGGAACCCCACCAGACGGGCTTTTACGAAGCACCTATGGTGTGTATCCTGCGGGAGGACGATTTGACGACAACAGCTTTCAAGCGATTGCCCAAAATGCCAATCCGAATTCTTTTGGGGCCGGTGGCCTTGGGATTACACCCATCTTGAATGCGTTTATGGTGGATTTTTGGATTGCCGAAATGGCCCTAGCCTCGGGTGACACTGGGGGAGCTGCCATCGCTTTCGAAAACGCGTTGACGAAACAGATCACCAAGGTTCAAACCTTTGGTGCAAATGATACGGGAAGCGATCTATCATTGGAACCTACATCAGCCGATGTTACTGCGTTTGTAAGTGATGCCATCGCGAGCTTCAATGCGGCAGTTGGTGATGATAAATGGGATGTGTTTGGAGAGCAATTCTTGGTTAGCCATTATGGCAACGGCATTGAGGCTTACAATTTTTATCGTAGAACAGGTTTCCCAACCACCTTGCAACCCAATCGGGAGCCAAGTCCTGGGGCCTTTCCACGATCCATGTTTTATCCGAACCAGCCGGTAACGGCCAATCCGAACATAACGCAAAAATCGGATCATACAGTTCAGGTGTTTTGGGATACGAACCCTTCGGGACCTTCATTCCCAGTAGCTAACTAAAAATTTAAAATCTAGGTTTATGAACAACATAAAAAAATATGTAGTACTCGCTGCGGGAATCTTGGTGGTTGCCTGTAGTCAAGAAGATAAAATAATAGATGAGGTATTTGATACGGTTGATCGAGGACTCATTTTAAGAACGGTAACCACCCTAAGCTCAAGTTACAACATCTTTGACACGACTTCCGAATGGGGGGTGACCCTTGAAGTGCAAGATGAAGAAGGCGGAAACTTGTTATCAGAGGTTCGTGTTTTTGTTGCATTTGCCGACAATTCAACAGCCGGGGGCGATTTAAGTACCAGTGAGGTAGCCGCAACTACTTTGCCAGCTTCTGCCTTTAGCACGGGACCTTTTGGTTTTCCAAGAGCAGATTTGACTGTGAGCTTTGCTGAGGCATTGGCTGCCACAGGAATCGATTTTGCAGATATTGAAGGTGGGGATCAGTTCAATTATCGTCTAGAAGCAGTACTTACCGATGGCCGTGTTTATACCAACAATGCCGCGGGTACTGTTTTAGGAGGGTCTTTCTTTAGCTCGCCTTTTGCCTATGTGTCAACCGTGGTATGTCCACCTACAGTACCCACTGCGGGCACATGGACCATCAATTTCCAAGACTCCTTTGGTGATGGCTGGAACGACGCGGCACTTTTGGTAACCATTGATGGGTCGGCCACAAGTTACACCTTGGATGCCGGTTCAGCTGGTTCTACCACCTTTGAGGTGCCCGATGGCGCACAGGAAATTTCAATCGTATTTGTATCTGGAGCTTTTGATGAGGAGGTTACAGCCCAGGTGATTTCAGCAAACGGAAATACAGTAGTCGACCTACAGCCAAGTCCCGCCGCAGCTGCGGAACTTCTTGATTATTGTTTGAACAATTTGTAGTGAGGTTTTAGTTGCTTGATTGAAGGGCCGTTCTCTTAGGGAATGGCCCTTTTTTGGTTTGAATCTTTTTAGTTACTTCGCAGCATGATTGTTACCATTTGTAGAAAGGCCCATTTTAATGCTGCCCATCGGCTACACAACCCCGATTGGAGCGAGGAAAAAAACGAAGAAGTATTTGGGAAATGCAATAGCCCAAACTACCATGGCCACAACTTTGATCTAGAAGTTAGGGTGCGGGGCGAGGTGAACCAAGATACCGGTTTTGTCATGGATTTGGCCGTTTTGGGCCAATGGATTAAGACCGAGGTAGAAGAGCGGTTCGACCATAAAAACCTGAACGAAGACTGCGAGGAGTTTGAAGGTATCATGCCCTCAACCGAGAATTTTGTAAAGATCATCTACGATATCCTAAAGCCAAAATTGGAAGCTGGCCATCAGTTGCACATAACCTTGCACGAAACACAAAAGAATGCGGCCGAGTATGGCGATTGGTAACATTTTTCCGATATTGCAGCACTTTTTGGAGTATTAGCTCAGTTGGTTTAGAGCGCTGCCTTGACAGGGCAGAGGTCACTGGTTCGAATCCAGTATACTCCACTGGAAATTTAAAGAACCTTGCATTTTTTAAGAAAGCAGGGTTTTTTTATTTTCGATGTAGGCTGGGGTACCTTTAAAGCTTGAAATTTTACAAATAATATAATGACAGATTTTATCAAATATTTGCTGACCATAACTTTGCTTATCCAATTTAACGGCCAGTCACAGGAGTATTTTGAAGGAAAAATTCATTACAAAATTGAATACGAAACAATAAACAAAAATATTCCAGACGGGTTGTTGGAAATTCAAATGGGAGATTCTTTTGATGCCTATGTAAAGGAGGACAAATATGTTATGATTTATAATGGCAAAGGTTAGTTGGGGGCAATGAAATCCATTATCCGATTGGACGAGGGATTCTCTTACCTACTTTATGAAAACTCAGATACGATATATAAATCTTCATTGGAAATTATCAATGACAAACTATTGAACTTAAAAATCGTTACAAATGATAAGAAGGAGGTATTTGGGGAAATGTGTGATTATGTTATCCTAGATTATAAAACTGGGGACCCAAATGCTTTTTTCAAGGTAGTCAGAGGCAAACACTATTTTAACCCAAAATACAGACTCAATTCCAAAATGTATAAAGACTATAAAAGCGGTTTTTGGAACCAGTATGTTAATGAAGCAAACGCTATTAGTATCAGGAACGAGCACGAATATGAGGGGCTTTTCAAATCAGTTTCATATGCAACAGACATAATTGAACAAGAAATATCTGATGAGATTTTCGTAATTGATAGTGATAAATTTATTAAGGTAGTCGATTGATTGAAATTCAAACTTCGCCGATAACTATATAAATCGCCGTTTTTGGGCAGATGAACATTCGAATTTATTGTGCCTTCTTCATTTCAAACACCATCTCACTTTCTTCCATCGAAAAATGCATGCTGCCTTCGTTTAGGGAAGCGGCAATGCCCATAATCGAATAGCCATCTGCTTCGCGACCGATTTTTATGTGTTGTCCCTCAGCGTTGAATTTCCATTGGGCGTTTTCGGTCATGCGCAACAACATTTGAAAGGTTGGTGCTTTAGATGCAGTACTTAACTTAAAGTCACCATTATCCATAAAATGGAAGGTCGCACTTTTAAATCCTTCCAAAACTCCACGAAGTTCGGCGTTAGGCGATTTTTGAACGACCCGATTCACTTTCCATTGTCCGATGAGTTCTTGTTGGGTCACCTGACCATGGCAATACGTACCAAATACAACCAAGAATACGAATAGCTTAACAACATTCATATAGTAGTAACGACGAACCGGGGAGGGAAAGTATCTCTAAGTTCGAAAAGGCCAATACTTACATGCTGATGGTACAGGCGCTTGATTTGCCAAACCAGCGTACCCTATTTTTAGAGGCAATTTTATAGATCGCATCCCGAAATAGTCTTGGTACCAACCTAAAACCCATGGCTACTGGCTCCCATCCTGGGATTTTCGCGATGATTTTAAGAAAGCCATCAGAATGGGTATACACCTGGTTGCCATCAATAAGAATAACCGTTTGAAGATCATCTGTTGGAAAACCATACCGAAAAAGCAGATCTTGGCCCATTGAAGACTGAAAAGGGACAAACTCAAATCGCGAATGCGGTGCTTGCTTGAGCAACCAACCAACGACCCCATTGCACAAATTGCATTCCCCGTCGAAGATGATGGTATTGGTTTTCATGGGCAATTGGTCGTAAAGCGCTACGATTCATTTCAAACTGCCCCGATTTTTTTAATATTTCAGAGTTTAGAGGTATTCAAGGATACGTTCCATGGCCATCCCCCTAGAACCTTTGATCAACAAATGACCGTCTTGAATCTTATGCTTTTTCAAGTGGGTTGCCAACAGCTCGAAGCTTTTAAATTGCAAAGCTTCGGTTTTGGTTTTGGCAAAGTTTTCACCAACCAAAAAGACCATTGTAAATTGCTTGTTCATGGCCAGGTCTGCAATCCGCTGGTGCTCCTTTTCTGCCTCCTCACCCAATTCGAACATATCACCCAAAAAGATAACTTTGGTTCTGGCATCCAAGGTATCAAAACTTTGGAGCGCCGCCTCCATGCTGGTCGGATTGGCATTATAGGCATCTAAGGTGATATGGTAATCGCCCTTCTTGATGAGTTGCGATCGGTTGTTTTCAGGAACATAGTTTTCAATGGCTTTCTTAATATCAGTAAGGGGAACTGAAAAATATTTTCCCATTAAAACCGCGGCACAGCAATTGGGAAAATTATAGGTGCCAATCAACTGGGTAGTGATGACGGTATCTTCTGCCTTGAGCACGACAAAAGGATCGGCTCCTAACAGGGTAATCTTAAAATACTCATGGTTGCTGGTGCTGTAACCAAACTTTTTAATGTAAGTCGCAAGTTTCTCCAATTGAATGGGGTCATTGGCATTTAAAAAGACATGCCTGTCATTTGTTGTGAGGTAGTTGTACAGCTCGCTTTTTCCTTTGATGATCCCTTCAACGCCTCCAAATCCCTCTAAATGGGCCTTTCCAAAATTGGTGATGTAACCATAATCAGGTTGTGCCAAGCTCGATAGAAAGGCAATCTCACCTTGATGGTTGGCACCCATCTCAATGATGGCAAACTCGGTATCTTTCTTTATGGTCAATAGGGTCAAGGGAACTCCAATATGGTTGTTGAGGTTTCCTTGGGTGGCTATGGTCCTATAGGTTGCGCTTAAAACAGCATATATCAATTCTTTGGTGGTGGTTTTGCCATTACTGCCCGTTAATCCGATAACCCTTGCCTTGCACTGTTTTCGATGGTGAACGGCTAATTGCTGAAGGGTTTCCAAGGCATCGTCAACCAATATAAAGCGATCATCCTTGGCATAGGCCGCCTCATCAACAATGGCATACGCTGCTCCTTTTTCGAGGGCTTGTTCCGCAAAGGCATTTCCGTTGAAACTGGGTCCCTTGAGGGCAAAGAATAGGCCTGTTCCATCAATTTTTCGGGTATCGGTAAAGGCTTTGGGATGGTTTAGAAAAAGTTCGTGAAGTTGGGTCAATTTCATGGTTCGAAGATAAAAAAAACCCTGACGGTAAGGTCAGGGTCTGTCTTTTTCAAAAGCGATTCTTATTTTGCTTTTTTATGTCGAACGGATTTGTTCTTCGATTTAGATTTTGATCCCACTCTCGACATGGCGCATCTGAAACCGATATCATCGGTAGCCATATACTGTGGCAAATATCTTCGTTGTGCCGGATCTAACCAGAAGGCTCTATCTCTCCAAGAACCACCTTTGTATACACGTACCTCATCATTGATCAATGAAGTTCTGTAGTTCGAGGTGTCATACTGTCTTAGGATCTTCCCTGTAGAGTCACGCTCAACTTTGTGCTTTGGTGAATCGTACATTTTTCTATTGTCTTCTTCATCACTAAAACGCTGGAAGAATCGTGAAGAACCTGGGTCACCATCACGGTAGCCACGGTTGTCACTTTTATCAAAGTTTGTTCTTAGGTATGTTTCTTCTTCACCAACAGCAACTTCTTTGATCTCACCTGGTAAATTCAAGGCAACAATTTTTCCGTTGGGCAGTGTGTCATAGACGATTTCATCGGTCAAAATCTCAACCTTACCATCTTCGCCAATCGCTTTCTTGGTGTAAATGTTTCCGCGGTAATAGTTGAAATCACTGATTTCATCATCTACGATAGGACGGTATACATCGGCAACCCATTCTGAAACATTACCTGCCATATCATATAGTCCAAAATCATTGGGTTTGTATGACATAACCTGGGCAGTAATATCGGCACCATCATCAGACCAACCGGCGATTCCGCCGTAGTCACCTTTTCCTTGCTTAAAGTTGGCCAATTGATCACCACGACCAACGCGCTGTCCGTTTCGGGTATAATCCCCTTCCCACGGGTATTTCTTTCTACCTCGGTAGTTGTTGTACTCACGAGTACCAATTAAGGCCTGGGCAGCATATTCCCACTCAGTTTCAGTAGGCAGCCTATATTCGGGCATGATCACACCGCTACTTCTTTTTGCAAAGGTGTTGATCGAGTCTTTTTTCTGTTTTCCTTGAAGGGAATCGATTTCCCCACCATAAACAGATTCTGGGTTGTTCAAATAAGCTTCCGTGCTAAACGTACCTGAAGACTCTCCATTCAATACTTTGTAAAGCGCTTCTTCTTGAATAAAGCCTTCTTTCGCCAACTGATATTCGTTAACTCTGTCGGTACGCCATTCGGCATATTGTGTGGCCTGCACCCAATTCACACCAACAACCGGATATTCGGCATAGGCGGGGTGACGCAAGTAATTGTTGGTCATTGTCTCATTGAACCCAAGACGGTTTCTCCAAACCAAGGTATCGGGCAATGCCCCCTTATAAATATTTTCATACATGGGATTTTCTGGAGGATATACCTTTTTAAGATAATCTAGATATTCCATGTACATTTTGTTGGTCACCTCAGTCTCATCCATATAGAACGATTGAACGTGCTGTTGGGTTGGACTGTTGTTCCAATCATGCATGATATCATCTTGAACCTTTCCTTTGGTAAAGGTTCCTCCTTCAACAAAGACGGTACCAGGAGGAGTTTCCTGCTCTTTGAAGTCGGAGTTGTATTGAAAACCGCCATCCTTGGCATTGATTTTCCATCCAGTTGCTCTCGATAAATTTTTTGAAGAGGAGGAAGAAGAGTTTTTACAACTTGAGATTCCCCCTGCAATAACTGTTATTGAAAGTACAACTTTGATAAAGTGCTTTTTCATAATTTGGGCTTGAATACTTTAGACTGTCGGTTTTTAGACGAAGTCAGTTAATTTCAATTTTATGCAATACTACATGTGTCGGCAATAAAACGAAGAAATGGGCAATATATTTTGTGTATCAAAAATTATTACCACAAATCGTAAAATCCGTCACATAACCATAACGCACAAGCAGGTAACTTAGTATGGCATTTTTGTTCAACGGGCATGTTTTAACTAAAAAAGAGAAGTCGCGAGGTCCCTATTTTTGGTCGTGCCAAAGAAATTGTTAAAAAAGAGGGGAAAAAGTACAAGAATTCGTTGAAATGACCGTTTACAGGTAATACATCTAATATATTTTAGCTTTTAACAGCTATTTTAGATTTTTGAGACCATTTTAAAAACTTATGAGAAAGATGAGAAAATTATTAGCAGGGTTAATGCTATTCGCTACCGTTTTCAGCTTTGCACAGCAGGAAAGGGTTATCACCACCGCAGTTCCATTTTTAACCATAGCTGCCGATGCACGGGCATCTGGTATGGGTGATATGGGTGTTGCCACATCAGTGGATGCGTATTCACAACAATGGAATCCTGCAAAATTTGCCTTCGCAGAAAGAAAAATGGGCATTGGGGTGAGCTACACTCCCTATTTGGAAAGCATTGTAAACGATGTCTCCCTTTTGAATGCCAATTACTATAACAAAATAAATGAACAAAGTGCTTTTGCAGTAAGCTTGCGCTATTTTGGTTTGGGTGAAATTGAACTTCGCCAGACTATTGATGAAGAGGCTACTTTGGTGAAACCGAATGAATTTGCCATTGATGGATCCTATGCCTTGAAGTTAAGTCCAACTTTTTCCATGGCTGTTGGCGGGCGATTCATAAGCTCAAATTTGAGATTTCAAGAAATACAGAATGTTGATTCGCAGGCTGCCAATGCCTTTGCGGTTGATGTGGCCGGTTTTTATCGCTCACGGGAAATCGCCTACAATTCTTTCGATGGTCGTTGGAGGGCAGGTTTCAACCTTTCCAATCTTGGTGGAAAAATCCAGTATGATGAAGGAGGGCAGGAAAACTTTTTGCCAACAAACTTAAAGTTTGGTGCCGGTTTTGATTTCATCTTTGATGCTGATAACACCTTGGCATTGAATACAGAATTCAATAAATTATTGGTTCCTACACCGCGTGATTTTGATGGTGATGGGGATATCGATTCAGCAGATAACGATGAGTATCAGCAAATCAGTTTTTTCAATGGGGTTTTCGAATCTTTTGGAGATGCCCCTGATGGCTTTAGCGAGGAACTTCAAGAGATAACTTGGGCCTTGGGCGCTGAGTATAGCTTCCGCGATGTGTTCATGTTGCGCTCTGGTTACTTTAATGAAAACCAGGCTAAGGGGTCTAGACAGTTCTTTACCCTCGGAGCAGGATTCCAGTTTAAGTCTGCACAAATTGATTTGTCTTATTTGTTCTCAACATCGCAGGTGCGAAATCCGTTGGAAAATACCTTGCGATTCTCCTTGACCTTTAATTTAGGTGAGGAATATGTAAATGATTAAAAGAAACATTCTTGATAGAAAAACCCCAACAATCGTTGGGGTTTTTTATTTTTAGACAAGAACAGCTATTCATGGAGAAAAAACACCTTGGTTTTGAACTTTCGATTTTCAATTCGATGGATGAACTATCGAATACCGATGCATTGCTGCTACAGGAGGCTGAAAAGGCACGTCAAAATTCCTATGCCCCATATTCCAAATTCAGTGTAGGGGCTGCCTTGCTTTTGGAAAGTGGCAAGATCATTCCCGGCAGCAATCAAGAAAATGCTTCTTTCCCTGCGGGCCTTTGTGCTGAGGGGGTTGCCGTATTCAGTGCGGGAGCTAACTATCCCAATGAAAAAATCAAAGCCATTGCCGTGACGGCCGCATCAGGTTCAAACAATTTGACCAGTCCTGCTGCACCATGCGGTATTTGCAGGCAGACCATTGCCGAATATGAAAAGAAACAGGGAAGCCCAATTCAAATCTTAATGAAGGGGCAAACCGGCCCCATTTACAAATGTGATTCCATGGCCGATTTATTGCCTTTGGGATTTGATGGTTCTTTTTTGTAGGATTCTTATTCCGATTGTTTTTCAACAAAGGATGTTTGTGTATTTTTGTTTTTCGCTTAAAAAGGCGATAAACTAAGATTTCAGCTTAATGAAGAAAATCACAAAAGAGGTTTACCTTAAGTGGTACGAGGATATGTTATTCTGGCGCAAGTTTGAAGACAAACTTGCCGCGGTGTATATTCAACAGAAAGTTCGAGGCTTTTTGCATTTGTACAATGGGCAGGAAGCGGTTTTGGCCGGAGCCCTGCATGCCATGGATTTGACCAAGGATCGTATGATCACGGCTTACCGGAACCATGTGCAACCTATTGGCATGGGTGTTGATCCGCGCAGGGTCATGGCTGAATTGTACGGCAAGGTGACGGGAACATCAAAAGGGATGGGCGGTTCAATGCACATCTTTTCGAAAGAACATCGCTTTTATGGCGGACATGGTATCGTCGGAGGACAGATTCCTTTGGGGGCCGGTCTTGCTTTTGGGGATAAGTACTTCAAGCGTGATGCAGTGACCTTATGTTATATGGGTGATGGTGCAGTGCGCCAAGGTTCGCTTCACGAAGCCTTTAATTTGGCGATGCTATGGCAATTGCCGGTCGTATTTGTTTGTGAGAACAACGGATATGCCATGGGTACTTCAGTGGCAAGAACCTCATACAGCACTGAAATTTGGAAACTTGGTCTTGGGTACGAAATGCCATGCGCCCCTGTTGATGGTATGGATCCGGCAATAGTCGCAAAAGAAATGGACAAGGCTATCGAAAGGGCACGAACAGGTGGGGGTCCAACATTCTTGGAAATGAAAACCTATCGTTATCGGGGACACTCAATGTCAGATGCCCAACATTATCGTACCAAGGAGGAAGTTGAAGAGTATAAGAAAATAGACCCGATAACGCAGGTAAAGGATGTCATTCTTGAGAAGAAGTATGCCACGGAAGATGAACTCAAGGAAATCGATAAAAAGGTGAAGGATCTAGTGTCTGAATGTGAAAAGTTTGCTGAAGAATCAGACTTTCCTCCAAAGGAGCAATTATACGACACAGTATACGAACAAGAAGATTATCCATTTTTACAACATAAACTGTAGTTGAATGGCGGAAGTTATCAATATGCCACGCTTGAGCGATACCATGGAAGAAGGTACGGTAGCGAAGTGGCTTAAAAAAGTAGGTGACAAGGTAGAGGAAGGGGATATTTTGGCCGAAATCGAAACAGACAAGGCTACTATGGAGTTCGAATCCTTTCATGAAGGTACACTGTTACACATAGGTATCGAAGAAGGCGATGGGGCCCCGGTTGATTCACTTTTGGCTATCATTGGTGAAGCAGGAGAAGACATTTCAGCCTTATTAAATGGTGGTGCTACCCCGGCAGTCGAAACTGCTGCGGAACCTGGAAAAGAAGCAGTTGCAGAAACTCCGGCACCAGCCAATGAAGGCGCAGCTGTTGCAATCCCAGAAGGGGTTGAAATCGTGACCATGCCACGCCTAAGTGACACCATGGAAGAAGGTACAGTAGCCTCATGGTTGAAAAAAGTAGGTGATACCATCGAAGAAGGCGATATATTGGCTGAAATAGAGACCGATAAGGCTACCATGGAATTTGAATCCTTCTACTCCGGTACCCTATTACATATAGGCATACAAGAAGGAGAAGGCGCTCCGGTTGATTCATTATTGGCCATTATTGGTCCGGAAGGTACCGATGTTGCCGCTGTTATAGCCAGCGGTGGTGCAACAAGCAGTGGTAATGAAGCTGCAGCGACACCAGCTGCTCCAGCACAGGAAGCAGCGGCACCAGCTCAAGAAGCCAGTGGCACTACAGCGGTTACAACTGCTAACAATGGAGGGCGAATTCTTGCCTCTCCCTTAGCCAAGAAAATAGCGGCAGAGAAAGGCATCGATTTGACCAAGGTCAACGGATCTGGTGACCATGGCCGGATTGTAAAACGCGATGTGGAAAATTACCAGCCAGCAGCGTCCGCACAGCCTGCTGCAGCCCCTGTTGCCCAAGAATCTGCGGCTCCGGCAAGCGTTGCTCCAATAAATCTACCTGTGGGTCAAGAAAGTAGTGAGGAAGTGAAAAACTCTCAGATGCGCAAGGTGATTGCCAAACGTTTGAGCGAATCTAAATTCACGGCACCACATTACTATTTGACCATCGAGATCGATATGACCAATGCCAAAGCTTCTCGTGCACAAATCAACAATTTGCCCGACACCAAGGTATCATTTAATGATATGGTGTTGAAAGCTTGTGCCATGGCGCTTAAGAAGCACCCGCAAGTCAATACAACCTGGAATGGCGATACGACCATCTACAACCACCATGTACATATGGGGGTAGCCGTTGCCGTTGATGACGGATTGGTTGTTCCAGTACTCAAATTTGCAGACCAAATGACCTTGACACAGATCGGAGCTTCGGTAAAAGATTTGGCAGGTCGTGCGCGCAACAAGAAAATCAAGCCTGATGAGATGGAGGGCAGTACTTTTACAGTTTCCAACCTGGGGATGTTTGGTATTCAAGAGTTTACCTCAATTATTAACCAACCCAATTCGGCCATACTTTCGGTAGGTGCCATTGAAGAAAAACCCGTGGTGCGTAATGGTGAAATTGTTGTTGGAAGTACTATGAAGATTACCTTGGCCAATGACCATAGAACGGTTGATGGTGCCACCGGGGCACAGTTCCTACAGACGCTACGGGCGTACCTGGAGAATCCGGTGACGATGTTGGCCTAACGATGTTTTCAGAAAACACGAATCACATAAGCATCCCCATTGGTGGATGCTTTTTTTATCTTTAACGAAAGTTGACATGTATATGAAGTCAAAATACCTTTTGTTTTGTATCGGAACCTTGTTTGTTGTGGCCTGCGGTTCCACGCAAATGATAACCACTAACCCAGATAATATTCCTACCGCTGCCAACACGGAAACGCCCACCCCTTCTGGGCCTGATGGGTTAAAAGCTGAAATGCCAAAGGAGGAAGTTTCAGAACCGGCATTTACTTCCGCGGAGAAAGTGGGAGCAATCATGAATTATTTGGCCTCTGATGAGCTCAAGGGACGGGATTCAGGTAGTGAAGGTATCGAGTTGGCCGCTCAATTTATTGAAACCCATTTTACCAAAAACGACATTCAACCCTATTACAAATCGTTCCGCGATACCCTGTCAAATTTTTCCAAACCTGCCTATAATATTGTTGGGTTTATTGAAGGTACTGACCCAGAGCTCAAAAAAGAGTTTATTGTTATTGGGGCGCATTACGACCATATAGGCACCACGAAACCGGTAAATGGCGATTATATAGCCAATGGTGCCAATGACAACGCCTCAGGTACTACAGCTGTGTTGGAAATGGCCCGTTATTTTGGGCAAAACAAATCCAATAAACGTAGTTTGATTTTTGCACTTTTCAGTGCCGAAGAAAAAGGACTATTGGGTTCTAAACATATGGCGCGAAATATGAAGGAGGCCGGACTCAATCTATATGTCATGCTCAATTTTGAAATGATCGGGGTTTCATTGCGAAGTAAGAAATACGAGCTTTACATTACGGGATATGAAAAATCGAACCTAGCCGAGATAAGTAATAAATATGCCGGGGACCATTTGATCGGTTACCTGCCTACCGCAAAGCAATACGGCTTGTTTAAGCGTTCCGATAACTATGACTTTTATAAAGAGTTTGGGGTACCCTCACATACTTATTGCACCTTCGATTTCACCAACTTTGAATTCTATCACAAGCCAGGCGATGAGGTATCAGAAATGGATATGGGCCATATGGCGAAGATCATCAATAAAATGATTCCGGTGGTTGAGGGCATTACCAATGCCCCAACCCAAGAAGTTGTTATGAAGTAGAGGGCTCAGCGTAACGCGTAAGAAAATGTCAAAATATATCATCATTACAGGAACCAGCCGTGGCATAGGTTTCGAATTGGTCAAACAGTTCGCAGCCGAGGGGCACCAGGTGTTGGCCCTTTCCCGAAACAATAAGCCCTGTGCCGATTTGAATCTGCCCAATGTAACGTCATTATCCTTTGATTTGGGAAATTCGGAAGATTATAAAAAGGTTGCCGAGTGTTTAGAAGATTGGAGCAGTGTGGATGTCCTTATCAACAACGCGGGGCGCTTGCTGAACAAACCATTTTTGGAAACTTCCCCAGAAGATTTCAAAGCCGTTTATGAAGTAAATGTGTTCGGGGTAGCCGAGTTGACCCGAATGGTACAGCCCAGAATGCCCAAAACAGGTCATGTCGTGACCATAAGCTCAATGGGAGGTGTGCAGGGCAGTATGAAATTCCCAGGCCTTTCCGCTTACAGTTCAAGTAAGGCGGCGGTGATTACGTTGACCGAACTCTGGGCAGAGGAGTTTAAGGAAACGGGCCCCAGTTTTAATGTATTGGCCTTGGGTGCCGTACAGACCGAAATGCTCGAAGAGGCCTTTCCGGGTTACCAAGCACCCACTACAGCGAACCAAATGGCGGCCTATATCAAGGATTTTGCATTGACTGGCCAGACCCTGTACAATGGCAAATTACTTCAGGTTAGTAACAGTACTCCTTGATCTAGTGCAACAAATATGCCTTGTGTAAGGTGTCAAGTTTTGGAAATGCGGCTAAAAATGCCTTTTCATCAGCATACATCAGCTCCAATTTACCCATAGTGGTATCGGCATATCCCGAATACAAGGCTTCCAATACCTCCATCCCTTGTGTAACTTTCCCAAAAGTGGGAAACCCCCGCACCTTGTTCCACAATAGAGTGTCGAGACGGTGGTTGTCCGATAGGTTGATAAACAGGTCGGTGCTTCGCGTTTTAGGCCCACCTCGGGCAAAACTTAGTGTGCCCTTGGCATTGCCCTGCATTACGGGTTCATCAACAACTTTTTTGCTGCTCCAAAAATTTAGGGCCAAGGAATCCTTGGTGCCGAACTGGGCTACAAAACCAGGATTTACCCGGTAAAAGAGATTGCCATCAAAGTACTTGTATTTGACCAATTGGTAAAACCGGTCCACTGCTTCGGGAGATAGTTTCCGTTCAACGGCCACTGTAAATTGCCCTTTAGAGGTTTCAAAAACGGTGGTAAAATTTGCTGGTGCTGTTTCCCCCAACCATTTCGTATTGAATCTGGAGGAGGTGCAACCGGCAATGCCGGCGAGAAGGATTAGGATAAGACAAATTTTTTTCAAGTGTAGTGTGGTTAATGGTTTTGGTCTCTGTTTAGTTGGTAATTTCTTCTCCTTTCCCTGTGATTTCTTCTCCATTGGCCAGGTGAAGGGTCACTTCCCATTTCGGATTGGTCTGTGTCGCGCGTACTTTGCCATTCGTCCAAAATACTGAAATTGTGTTGTCTCCTATCCTAACGTTTTCCAAGGAAGCTTCATTCCATTTATCGGGCATCCTAGGTGCTATGGACACCTTTTTTTCTGCTGCGTTGGGCTGTATGCCAAAAAATTGGTGCACAATCGGGTAGGCAAAACTATAGATGTTCCAGGCCTGTGTCATCATGCCAAAATCGGGTGATACTTCGTACATGCTTCCGGGCAGCGCATAGCTAAATGAACGGGTCATGCGTTCTAAATAATCTAAAGCTTCATTGGGGCGCCCATAATTGTTTTCGGCCCGTACCTGAACCCCAGTAGGCAGTGTCATCACAGCACCTGTATAGGTAAAAATAGGGGGCGCTTTATAGGCCCCGTCATTGGAACCCGCAGATGCATCGCGATCAATACCGGTCACAAATACCCCAAAGGGATTGACAAACTTTTTACCGGTATCCAAGGCCTTAATGGCCTTTACCGAATCGGCAATACCGACTTCCATAGGCGTGTTCACCACCCAATTGTGGTGCAGTACAAAAGGCCGGGGTGTGGCCGAGGGGTTTTGTTGAATAAATCGTTTGGTCTCCTCCATTTCGGCGATGGCCCACGGTTTGTTCAGCGTATCGGCGCGAATAATGGCATCATCGATCAAATGCAGGGCCTGTTCATCGGTACCGATAAAATCTGCATAAGAGTTGAAGTCTTCTGACCAAAAATCAGCGTTTATTTTGTGCTTTAGGTTGGCAGCGATGGCCTCATAGGTATTGGCAGCGGTTGAATCCCCTAGAACATCGGCGATTTTGGCGGCATCGACAAAGGCCTTTTGGGTATAGGCGGCAACATCAATCATTTCACTGTCCAGACCATGGATCTCCATCATACCAAAGCCCTCTGGAAATCCATTGCCATCGGCATCATTTTCTTTCATCAGCCACTCCAATCCTTTTTTTATGGTAGGGAAGTAGGTTTCAAGAAAAGCCCGGTCGCCATTCCATTGGTACACCTGCCAGATCAGTGAAGCGAATTGCGGGGTTTCATTGATGTTTCCTGGGTTAAAAACAGCTCCATTGGTCGACATTTCATGAATGATCTTGCCGTTCCCGTTCAAGGCGTTCGATACGCTATCCAACAAAGCAATGGTCTTGTATACGGTTTCATCTTGCCCAATAGCCATATACCCTTGAAGGGCGTATTCGCTGTCTACGCCAAACCACCATGGGTAATCAGGTATGCCTGCACCAATTCCGGTTCCCACTTCTGGTACAGTACGTACCAACCAATCGCTATTGTACTTAAGCCATTCAAAGGTCTCCTGCATGTTGGTATCGGGCACGGTCAGTTTTGTTTGTTCGGCCAAGCTTTGGTAACGTTCTTTTTTGGTCTGCGCCAGCTCAGGCCATTCGTTTAAAATGGTTCTTAAAGTCTCTGTCGCCTCTTCCGCTGAGGTGTACGAACCTGAAATGGCAAAATTAATCGTTCGGCTGGCGTTGGCTTCCAGTTCCAAAGCATAACTCAATTTATGGGCCACACCTTTTCCTGCATAAGCGCTTTCTGCCTCAGTATGGGTATCAGGGGTTACGTCAGCGGCATAGCAAGTGAACCAGGGATTGCCGGCGTCTTTGATGCGCCAACCGTTTATAGCGGTATCGTAATGACCCCTATCGGTTGAATCGATCATTTGGGTGCGTTCGCCCAACCAGGTTGGGCGCAGATCCGCATATCCTATAAAGTCGAGGGAAAAGTTTTGTGTTTCGACACCTTCATTCTGTATTTCGAGTTGTATCAACAGACCTTCCGTGTGATCCGGCACGAACTGCCAGCGCTTGATTTTAAGGGTCTTTTCGGGTAGCTCAAACGCATGCGCATTCGCCATGGGGTAATTGGTAAAGGAGGTGGCCTGGTTCAAGTTTGCCGTGTGGTCTTCCCAGTTCAATGTAAGATCAAACCCATCCATAAGCTTGATCGGGTGGTTCCAAATACCCCCCATTTCGCCAGTAATGTGCCACCCCAATTCAGGAAACGAGCCGTTTTGATGCCCTACCATATACACCCGATCCCCAGCAGTGACATAAGGTGAATTCAAATATTCTGATTTGCCGCTGATATTGGGACTATCAGCCAAAATCGCGGCCAGAGTAGCCTCCTTTCTTTCTGAATTGCATCCTAAGAAAAAACCTGCCAAAAAAACACATGGGATAAGGAAACGGATTCTCATGATTCAAATTTTCTTAAAAATACATAGAATGGAGCAACTAGAAGCGCACTTTGCACTAACTTCGTTCTTATCGAAGTAGCTGAGCAATGAACGCCACTTTAGCCAAGTACCTTCCTGAGCGCGCTGTTGCACCCTGTTTTGAATTGATCAAAACCCATGGGGTGCATCTAAAAATTGTAAACCATAGGGTGACCCGACATGGTGACTACCGACGCATGCCCGATGGTATGCATCTGATTACAGTTAATGCATCCCTCAATCAATACCGTTTTTTGATCACCTTGGTGCATGAAATAGCCCATTTAGTGGCTTTTGAACGCTTCGGAAGAAAAATAAAACCCCATGGCAAAGAATGGAAACAAACCTTTCAGCAACTGATGCTTCCCTTTATTCGACCTGAAATTTTTCCACATCAGCTATTACCCTTAATAGCCCATCATTTTAAAAACCCCAAGGCCAGCAGCAGTACCGATACCCGATTGGCCCTGGCCTTAAAATCGTTTGATTCCGAGGAAAGGACCAAAAGTTATGTCTTTGAACTACCTGAAGGGAGTGCCTTTCGGTTGTACAACGGGCGAGTTTTTAAAAAGGGCAAGAAACGAATCAAACGCTACGAATGTACGGAAATGGCTACAGGAAGGTTATATTTGTTCCAGCCCAACGCCGAGGTAGAACCCGTACATTAACTTTGGTTTCCAGGTGGATCAGAAGGGCAAAAAATAGACGTCATACCCGTTTTCTGTAGGTTGGGTCTTTGGAAATAGAACAACAAAACTATGAACGATAATTATTACGCGGTAATCATGGCCGGGGGAGTAGGTTCCCGATTTTGGCCTGTGAGTACCACTGAAAATCCCAAGCAGTTTCACGATATGTTGGGTTCGGGCCAAACGCTGATCCAAAAGACATTTCGTCGACTCAGCAAATTTGTGCCGACCAAAAATATTTTGATCCTCACCAACGAACGCTACAATGATCTGGTGTTGCAGCAACTCCCTGAGGCAACACAAGAACAAGTGGTGCTTGAACCTGCAATGCGCAATACGGCGCCCTGTATTTTGTATGCGGCAATGAAGATCAAGAAGAGGAATGAAAATGCAGTTATGATCGTGGCACCCAGTGATCATTGGATCGAAGATGAGCAGGCTTTTGCCAACGATGTAAGCCTTTGTTTCAAGAAATGCGAAAATGAGGAAGTGCTCTGTACCCTCGGCATTCAGCCATCGTATCCGAACACAGGTTTTGGCTATATTGAGTTTGAGAAAGGAGGCGAAGCAAAATTGAAAAAAGTGGCGCAATTTCGTGAAAAACCCGACTTGAAAACTGCAGAGGAGTTTTTAAGGCAGGGCAATTTTTTATGGAATGCGGGGATATTTATGTGGAGTGTGAGTACCATTTTAAACGCCTTTGAAGCTTATCAACAGGAACAGTTCAAACTTTTTTCGGCAGGCTATACCAGCTATAACACCCCTGATGAAAAAGGCTTTATTGAGGAAAACTATCCCAAGGCCGATAACATTTCCATCGATTATGCTATCTTGGAACGATCTAATGCCATATTTACCCTTCCGGCAAGTTTTGATTGGAATGATTTGGGTACCTGGGGTGCGTTGTATGAAAAATTGGATAAAGACGGCAATGGCAATGCTGTGGTGAATGGTCAGCCATTGTTGGAATCAGCTTCTGGAAATATGATCCGTACCACAAAAGATAAAATTGTTGTGGTTGATGGTCTAGAAGATTACATCATTGTGGATGACAAAGATGTGTTGCTCATTTATCCGAAGGCAAAACAGCAAGAAATCAAAGCAGTACGCGCAGCGGTTAAGGATACGTTTGGCGATCAATATGCATAAGAATGGCCGAAAACTTATTTGACGAGGATGAGAAGCTCGAAAAGGGCTCTGAGGAGGTAAGAAAAGATTTTAAGGGACTACTGGGCAGTGTTCGAAAATTTCTTTCTGACCTCTTAGAAATACGTAGCAATACGGACCCCGTGGCCACCAAAGACTCAATAATTGCCGATATTCCTTTTAAGGGGCATACCTCTTGGATTTTGATCAGTTCTATTTTTATTGCTTCTGTGGGGCTCAACGCCAATTCAACAGCCGTGGTAATTGGTGCCATGCTTATTTCGCCACTTATGGGTCCCATTCTCGGAATGGGTATGTCGCTGGCCATTAATGATATTGATACGCTTAGGCGCTCGGTCAAAAATTTTGTGGTCATGGTCGTTTTGAGTGTCGTGACCGCATTTTTGTTTTTTTATTTCTTTCCCTTACGGGACGAATCTTCGGAGCTTTTGGCCCGTACCAAGCCTGATATACGTGATGTGCTCATTGCCTTTTTTGGTGGATTGGCCCTTGTAATCGCCAGAGCTAAAAAAGGAACAATCGCCAGTGTAATTTTTGGTGTTGCCATTGCAACAGCACTGATGCCGCCATTGTGTACTGTTGGTTTTGGGTTGGCCATTGGAAAGCCGCTCTATGCGGCTGGGGCCATGTACCTCTTTACCATCAACACTATTTTTATAGGTTTGGCTACGTTCTTGGTTATTAAATACCTGCGCTTTCCCATGGTGCGGTACGCCAATTCGAGAAGGAGAAGGTTCATAGCCCGTATTGCCTCTGTGGTAGGTTTGGCAGTAATGATTCCTGCAGGATTCACCTTTTATCAAGTTTTTCAAGAATCGTTGTTCAAAAAGCAGGCCCAGGTATTTTTGGCTGAAACTATTGAGCTATACGAATTCACAAAGAACGGCCGCTATGTAGATAATTTGACGGAGGTAAACTTTGATGATGGTGAAAACCCCTATATCGAAGTGGTTTGCATGGGCAATGAAGAAATTCCAGAAAATATTATAAACTCTTGGCGAGCCAAGAAAAATTCCTTTTCCCGTTTGGCCGAGGCCAATTTCCGGGTATTACAAGGTGGTAAGGATGATTCTGAAGAAAAATTCACTTATGTCAGCGAGTTGTATGAGGCCAAAAAAGCCGAATTGTTGACCAAAGATGAGCGTATTCGCGTTTTAGAGGAAGAATTGGCCAATTTGAGCAGTGCCGCTTCACAACAGATACCCTTTCAAGAAATAAGTGCAGAAGCCCGGATAAATCATGAAAATTTAGCGGAGTTGGGCTTTTCGTATAAAATCAAGACCGATTTTAATAAGTTGGATACAGTTCCGGTTTTTGAGGTGAAATGGAAGCAAGGTGTCAGTTCAGGGCAGTTGGAGAAAGACCAAAAGAAACTTGCCGATTGGCTCAAACTTCGATTGCAAAATGATAAACTTCAGGTAAAGCGGGTAGCGGATTAATTCCGTTCTTCAATATACATCTGCCGTACTTTTTTGAAGAGTTCCGAAGAGTATACAAAATTGGTTACCGCCTCATTATCGGTCTTAAAGATTTCTTTGTTGGTACCCTCCCATTCTTTGATGCCATTTTTTAGAAAAATGATTTTTTCGCCAATCTCCATGACCGAATTCATATCATGCGTGTTCACAACCGTGGTGATGTTGAATTCTTTGGTGATCTCTTGAATAAGGTTGTCAATTAATATGGCGGTTTTGGGGTCTAGGCCTGAGTTGGGTTCATCACAAAATAAGTATTTCGGATTCATTACAATGGCACGCGCAATGGCCACCCTTTTTTGCATCCCGCCAGAAATTTCTGAGGGGTACTTGTTATGCGCATCGACCAAGTTAACCCGTTCCAGTACAAAGTCTACGCGATCTTGCATTTCTGCTTTCGATTGCTTGGTAAACATCTCAAGGGGAAACATTACATTGCCTTCAACGGTCATCGAGTCAAAAAGGGCGCTTCCTTGAAAAACCATACCCATTTCTTGGCGTAGGTCGCGGCGTTCGTCAAGGCTAAGATCGGCATAGCGATTTCCACTATAGCAAATACTTCCTTCCTCGGGTTCAAAAAGGCCCAACATACACTTGAGCAACACCGTTTTTCCCGAACCGCTCTGCCCGATGATCAGGTTGGTCTTACCCTCATCAAAAACAGTTGTAATTCCCTTGAGAACGGTAGTATCACCAAACGATTTATGGATGTTGTCAACTTCGATCATTAGCCAAGTAATAATTGGGTCAATACATAGTTCAGAACAATAATCACCACGCTGGTCCATACGAATGATGTCGTACTGGCCTTACCAACTTCAAGGGCACCTCCTCGCATAAAATACCCATGAAACGAGGGTATTGTGGCAATTATGAAGGCAAAAACCAAGGTCTTTATAAAGGCATAGGTCACATGAAAGGGTATAAATTCTTGCTGTAATCCCTGCACGAAATCACCACTCGGGGCAAAATTGCCAAAAACAGCCGCTACCCAACCTCCCAAGACACCCATATACATGGCTATGGCAACCGCAAAGGGGTACATAAACATGGCTATGATTTTTGGAAATACTAGGTAATTCAATGAATTGACACCCATCACTTCAAGGGCGTCGATCTGCTCTGTTACCCGCATGGTACCAATGCTTGAAGTAATATAAGATCCAACTTTCCCAACCATAATGATCGAGGTGAAAGTAGGCGCGAACTCCAAGATTACAGATTGCCTTGTCGCAAAACCGATCAAGCTTTTTGGAATTAAAGGGTTGGTCAAATTCAGCGCCGTTTGGATGGTTACTACGCCACCGATAAAAAAGGAAATGAAAATTATGATACCCAAACTGTTGAAGATCAGCTCATCGATCTCCTTCAATATCAAGGAACGCATGATGCGCCATTTGGTAGGTTTTTTGAAAACCTCACCAATCATAATAAAGTATCGACCAATATCTGCTAGGTAGTTCATGCAACCAAGGGTACTCGTTGGGTAAAAATAGCACAATGCTTTGATTTAACCTTGAATTCATCTTTAAATGGAATAAATCGATAGTTTTGTCTAACACGACAATATACCTGCTCCTATGAACAAAATTGTGCTCTTAGTAACAAGTCTATTTTTTCTAACAAGCATTAGTGTTGATGGCCAACGAAAGAATCGTAAGAATTCAGAAATACAACAAGTCGATCAGTCACTGAAACTTGTGGTTGGCATTGTGGTCGACCAAATGCGCTATGATTACTTGACCCGATTTTGGAACCACTATGGTGATGGTGGATTTAAGCGGATGGTAAATGAGGGGTTTACCTGTAAGAACCATCATTTTAACTATGCCCCCACCAGTACGGGTCCTGGGCATGCCTCGGTCTATACCGGTACAACACCTGCAGTTCATGGCATTATTGGCAACAATTGGTACGATAAACTATCGGGCGAGGAGGTTTATGTGGCCTCCGATGATTCATACAATTCAGTCGGAACGACCTCCAATGCTGGAAAAATGTCACCGCATCGCATGTTGACCACGACCATAACGGATCAAAACCGTTTGCATACCCAGTTTCGTGGAAAGACTATTGCAGTAGCAGTTAAGGATCGGGGCGCTGTTTTGCCAGGAGGGCATACCGCTAACGCCGCTTATTGGTTTGAAGGCGGGGCAACAGGCAATTGGATTACCAGCTCCTATTATATGGATGAACTACCCAAATGGGTCCAAGACTTTAATGCTTCAGATGCCGTTGAGGCATACAAAAAGCCCTGGGAGACGCTAAAACCAATTGCACAATATACCGAGAGTGGTACCGACCAAAATGTGTACGAGGGTCGGCATAGGGGAGAGGCCACCACGACATTTCCACACGACTTACCCGCCCTTTGGGATAATAATGGAGGAACAAGCCTATTGCGGGTCACCGCCTATGGAAATTCGATTACTACAGATTTTGCGCTTCAGGCCTTGAAAAATGAAGGTTTGGGCAAGGACGAGCATACTGATTTTTTTGCGATCAGTTATTCAAGTACAGATTATGTAGGTCATTTTTATGGGGTAAACTCGAAAGAAATTCAAGACACCTATATCCGCTTGGATGCAGATTTGGCCAAACTGTTCAATGCCTTGGATTCTCAAGTTGGACAAGGAAATTATACGGTGTTTTTAACCGCAGACCATGGTGCAATACACGTACCGTCCTATTTAAAAGACAAAAAGATACCTGCGGGCTACTTGAATTCTGCAACGATGAAGGCGCGTTTCAACGAGTTTTTAAAATATAAATACAACACCACAGATATCGTAAAGACCCTGAGCAACTTTCAGGTGTTTTTAGATAAAAAGGTAATCGATAACCTCGATATGGATTTGGAAAGCGTGCAAGAGGAAATAGCTTTTGAAATTCTCCGCTACGGGAGCATTGACAAAGTATTTACAGGTTCACAATTATGGAAGAATAATTATACGCGTTCGTCTGGTATACCCTATTTGATCCAACAAGGATGGCATCAAAAACGTTCAGGTGACGTGGTCTATGTTCAAAAGCCGGGTTATATCGCTTATCCTAGAACGGGGTCTACACACGGTTCGCCCATGATATATGACACGCATGTGCCATTGTTATTTATGGGCAATGGCATCAAAAGGGGCGAAACGGTTGAGCGTACCGAAATACCGGATATTGCACCCACTTTGGCGGTCATGATGGGCATGGCATTCCCTAACGGAACCACGGGCAGACCAATTGCGGAAGTTTTGAAATAGTGTGATCAATCACTTTCTTGACGTAATTCTTTTTTCCCAGATTCAAAGTCTTTGATGATTACCGCCCTATCATATTCTTCGCCCAAAGCATTGTAGGCAATATAGGTAAGCTTATTATCATCAATAGTAATGACCTGAAAAAACTGGGTTTGCTCAGCGGTTTTATCGGGTTTATAACCATCAATAGTATAAGACTTCATTTGCTCTTTATCCAAGGGATATTGTTTAGGCCCACTTACCGAGGTAACATAAACCGTTCCTAAATCGTTATCACCAACTGCATCCGCTGAGCGTATGGGGACATGGCCTCTCGCATAAGTATGATCATGTCCGTTTAATACCAAATCAACATTGTATTTATCGAGTATTGGTTTCCAGTTTTGGCGTGCAAATTGAAAATCTCGGCCTTTGGCCGGAGAGAATATTGAGTGATGGCAGGTGATGATATTCCATTTTGCAGTGGAATTTTTAAGCTCTGTTTCTATATATGCCGTCTGTTCTTCAAGTTTATCGTTGGAATTCAAGACAATTATTCGCACATCTTGAAAGTCTACTGTATAAACCGTCTCATGCAATTCTTTTGGTAGGTCTTTCGCAACAGGCAAGGTAAATTGAGGTCTCCACTGGATGGATAAACGTCTTCCTTCCCGGTCCATTAAATGCCAGAATTCATGATTTCCTACAACGGGAATTGCTGTCCATTGACTATGAATAAACCCACCTGCCTTATACCATTCAGCCCATTCCATATCACGATGTGCATTATTGATTAAATCCCCTGCGTGAATAACAAATTCTGCATTCGGAGCGGTCTGATATGCCATTCGAATTACACGGGACCAATGGGCCAGCACGTCGTTTTGGGCATCACCGAAGTATACAAATTGTGTTGGGGCATAATTGGTTTTTGCTGTTCTAAATTGTATCCATTCCGACCAATAAGATTCGCCATCTCCAACGCGATAGGCATAAAGTGTATTCGGTTGTAAACCTGTGAAAACGACACTGTGGTAATGTACCGTAAAAGAGGAATTTCCTTTATACTGACCCAAGTCAAAAGATTCGGTTGTGGCATCGAAACTCTTGATATTTTCTTCAAAACCCGAATTAACGGTCGCCTGCGCAATCTGAGCGACCGACTTTGTCACACTATTGTCTGTGCGCCAAGTAACAGCTCGATTAGTAGCTGGATCCCCATTAAATGTTAGAATAATCCGATCCGGGTCTTTACTGGGAATCTCCCAATGATGAAGCCCTTCGTAATTTTGTTGGGCAGTTATGGAAACTATGGATAGCCATACAATTAAAGCTAAAGCTCTCGCTGAATGCCGAAATATTTTCATGCTGTTGATTTCTTAAATGAAGGTATGAATTATGATATAATTCGATTGTAAAATCAACCTTTAAATTGTGTTGTAGAAAATTGTTGAAATTATGTTCTTCAGCAAAATCCAAATTCCAAGTTGAATTCCAATAAAGATTTGGAACAAAATAAATTTAATTCCCCCAAACCCCTCTCCATCTAAGTTTGCGTATATAGTTACCTTGCTGCCAATCGACAAACCGAGGTTTTTTCGAAATCCAAGCCTTTAGGTAGCCTTCCAAACCTTGAATATAAATCAAGGGATTTTGGCTTTGCCACATCATTTTGAACAAGGCCAATTTAGCCAAGGGCAATCCGTAGCGCATCTTGTAGAGGGCTTCGCCTTTGGATTGATACCCCTTTGAGCGATAGCCATGACCTGTAGGTCTCAGATGCTTTACTTGTAAGGATGCATCGGTTTTTATGTGAAAACCATGGTATTGTGCCAAAAGTACATCTACGGTGTCCCAGCCTACCCCTTCTCTAAGGCCTCCAATCTGGTCAAAACAGGCCTTGTGGTACAATTTGATAGGTCCTCGAATGTGATTTTTTTTAGCGACGGTTTCATAGACCCAGTCGTTATTTTTTTTGATATACAATAAACCAGAGCACATGCCCAACTTCCAGTCACTTTGAAAATGGTTGCGCATTTGCTCAAAGTAATTGGAAGGCAAAATAATATCCGCATCAAATTTTCCAATTATATCAAATTCAGAAAGCTGCTGAAGTCCAAAATTAAAGGTGTCAACTACTTTCTTCCCAGGTATATGTTCATCAATGCTGGAGCGTTGTACCACCTTTATCCAGTTATGGTCCCGCGCGATATCGGTAGCCAACCAAAAGGTGTTGTCAGAGGAGTTGTCATCCACCACAATGAGCTCATCCGGCGGTTGGGATTGCCTTACGAATGAAAAGAGACAATCTACGATATATTGCTCTTCATTGTGCGCCGGAATGATAATGCTAATGTGCATGGGTTAAAAATAGCGATTCGTAAGTTCTTGCTGTCGGTAAAGGAATGGTACCACAATTTCACTTGGGCATTTTCTTTGATTCCCAGGTTTTAACATCACCGTACTTTTTCGGCATAAACGATATAATACCGGTTGGTGAAATACCGGAGTATAGGGCGTATTCCTATTTTTTTTGTCGGATTGGTCCATTTCATGGCATCTTTGATTTTCCAGCCCGATTTTTCCAACAGCCAATCAAACTGCCAGTCTTCAAATTCATGGTAGTGCCTATCCCAGGGATCGGTCTTGCTTTTATAGGCAGGGGCAAACCACAGCCGTAAGGGTATACTTGCCACCAATTTATCAGCCTTGATTTCTTGTAAGACGTTGAAAGGTGCTACCAAATGTTCGAAAATTTCAAATGCGGTGACCACCTTGGCCGTAGATTGATGAACTGTATCGAAATCTAGATCCAAATCCTCACCAGAAGTATTTGTCACCGAATAGCCCTCCGATTTCATTTGCTCTGAAAAAGGGTTTTCGACACCCAGATCTAAAATTGATTCATGGGTTGAGATATGCTTTTTTAAGAATGCTAAGGTTAGACGGTAGCGTTTAAGCGGGTATTTTCCTTCGTACATAGTGCCAAATTCCAAAATTCAAATGACAAATCCCAAGAAAATCGTGATTTGAAACCTGATGCTGTAATGCGAACCAGACGAAATTAAACTTGGTACGTTATGCAGTTGACGTTCATTCCGGCACCCACACTGGCCAATAGTATCACATCCCCTTTTTGTAGCTGATGATCTGTTAATTCACCTTTTCTGACCTGGTCCAATAGAATGGGTACGGTAGCAACCGAATTGTTGCCCATATTTTGAATGATCATCGGCATTACTTTTTCGGGCACCTCTTTTTTATAAAGACGGTAGAAACGTTTGATAATGGCCTCATCCATTTTTTCATTGGCTTGATGAACCAATATCTTTTTTACCTGATCTATGGGCACTCCGCTTTCGTCCAAACAGCTTTTCATGGCCTGGGGCACATGGGTGCAGGCAAATTCATAGATTTTACGGCCGTACATTTTTATGTATCGTGTATCGGAACAACCCTCTTGATCATAGGTTTTATCAAAAAAGAGGTAGTAGGCCTCACCATTGGCGTGGGTTTGGGAAGCATGACTTAATATTTGCCCAGATTCAGGATCTGCTTCAACAATACAGGCACCAGCTCCATCCGAATAGATCATACTGTCTCGATCGTGCGGGTCTATTACCCGCGAGAGGGTTTCCCCACCTATAACCAAACATTTTTTGGCAAGTCCACTCTTAATGAAAGCACTGGCTTGAATGATTCCTTCAACCCATCCGGGGCAACCAAAAAGCATGTCATAGGCCACACACGAGGTGTTCTTTATTTTTAAGAGGTGTTTCACCCTAGTGGCCAAACTAGGGAGGGTGTCGCCTTGAATTTTACCATGGGTCACATCCCCAAAATTATGGGCAAAAATGATGTAGTCAAGTTCTTCCTTGTCAATTCCGGCATCGGCAATGGCCTTTTCAGCCGCCAAAAAGCCGAGATCGGATGTGTTGAGATTGGGGTCGGCGTACCGTCTTTCCTTGATTCCGGTTATCGCCTTGAATTTTTCGATGATAACAGTGTTCTCTTGATCAAAGGCCTCGCCATTGCGTTCGAGAAATCGATGCTCCAAAAAATCTTCATTTTTGGTAACATTTGTGGGAAGGTAACTGCCCGTTCCGGTTATACCAATCTTCATAAGGAAGTGTTTGTGTGAAGATAACCCAGAAAGGCTTGAAAAGCTATGTGTGCATAGTATTGAATACGATGTTCAAACCTTACTTTGCTATTCGTTGAAAGCCAATGTACATCCCACAGTTCAATTAAAATGAAGGGAAAGCCCAATAAATATGAGGGGTTTTAAGCCTCAACGAATGCCTCAATAGGGGTGCAGGTGCACATCAAATTACGGTCTCCAAAGGCTTCATCCGTTCTTCGTACAGTAGGCCAAAATTTATTGTCCGATACAAAATCCAAGGGAAAAGCAGCCTTTTGCCTTGAGTATGGAAAATCCCAATTGTCAGAGGTCACCATTTGCAAGGTATGTGGTGAATTTTTTAGCACATTATTCGGATCATCCTTGTCAGACTGGTCAATTTCTTCCCGTATGGAGAGCATGGCATCACAAAAGCGATCTAATTCGGCCAGGCTTTCACTTTCTGTGGGTTCGATCATAATGGTGCCCGCTACCGGAAATGAAACTGTTGGTGCATGAAAACCATAGTCCATCAAACGTTTCGCAATGTCAGTAACTTCGATTCCATTTTCCTTAAAGGGTCTGCAATCAATAATCATTTCATGGGCCGCCCTTCCCTTTTCACCGGTATAGAGCACCTCATACTTCCCTTTTAAACGATCCTTGATGTAATTGGCATTTAGTATGGCAATTTTGGTGGCCTCTGTTACTCCATGTCCCCCTAACATTTTAATATAGCCATATGAAATAAGACATGCCAAAGCACTCCCCCATGGGGCAGAAGAAATGGCAGTAATGCCTTGTTCACCTCCCGTTTCAATAATTGGGTTTGATGGTAAAAAGGGTTTTAACTGTTCAGCTACACAAATTGGGCCGACGCCAGGTCCACCACCTCCATGAGGAATGGCAAAGGTCTTGTGTAAATTTAAATGGCAAACATCGGCTCCAATAGTGGCTGGATTGGTCAACCCCACTTGAGCATTCATATTGGCGCCATCCATATATACTTGACCCCCGTTTTCGTGGATCAAATGGGTAATATGTTTTATGGAAGATTCAAAAACCCCATGAGTTGAAGGATAGGTCACCATTAGGGCAGCCAAATTGGATGCATGTTCCTTAACCTTTTCCTCCAAATCGGTAACATCAATATTGCCGCGTTCATCGGTTTTGGTGACGACAACTTTCATCCCGGCCATAACTGCTGAAGCCGGATTGGTTCCATGGGCTGAAGCAGGTATTAGGCAAATATTACGATGCGTTTCACCGCGTGATTCATGATACGCGCGTATCACCATTAAGCCAGCGTATTCGCCCTGGGCACCCGAGTTGGGCTGTAAGGATGTAGCTGCGAAACCAGTAATCTCGGTAAGTTGATCTTCGAGCTCCTTGAGCATAATTTGATACCCTTTGGCTTGATCAAGCGGTACAAACGGATGCAGATTTCCCCAGTTTGACCAACTTAATGGTAGCATTTCTGAAGCAGCATTTAATTTCATGGTGCAGCTGCCCAAAGAGATCATGGAGTGGTTCAACGCCAAATCTTTTCGTTCCAGTTTTTTGATGTACCGCATCAATTCTGTCTCAGAATGGTATGAATTGAAGACTTGATGCGTTAAAAATGGGGCAGTTCGCTTAACAGGCCCTGAAATAACTTCAGCCAGGGACTCTGACATTTTTTTCTTGCTAAATCCATTGACCCCGATGAAACAGGCGATAATCTGGTTGATATCGTTGTTTGTAGTGGCTTCATTGATCGAAATCGAAATAGTCTGCTCGTCAATATAGTTGAAATTGATGCCTAACTTTTCTGCATTCTGTCGAATGGGTTCAATGTGTTCCGCCCTAAGTTTGAGTGTATCGAAGTAGCTCGAATTCAATTGTGTGATACCCAACTCATTTAACAAAGCACTTACAGACCTGGCTTTTTCATGAATTGAATCAGCAATGAATTTCAACCCTTTGGGGCCGTGATAAACGGCATACATTCCTGCCATTACGGCTAACAGTACTTGGGCAGTACAAATATTTGAAGTGGCCTTGTCTCTTTTGATATGTTGTTCCCTGGTTTGAAGGGCCATACGCAAGGCAGGATTTCCGTCAGTATCTTTGGTCATCCCGATAATACGACCGGGAATGTTTCTTTTATAAGCTTCCTTTGTCGCAAAAAAGGCAGCATGTGGTCCGCCGTAACCCATGGGAATACCAAATCGTTGTGTGGTCCCAACGACGACATCAGCACCCCATTCTCCCGGCGGTGTTAGAAGTACGAGACTCATGATATCGGCAGCCACAGCGACTTTAATTTCGTGTTCCTGTGCCTTTTTTACAAATGCCGAATAATCATTTACTTGCCCATATTTACCGGGATACTGCAGTAAGGCACCATATACTTCTTTTGAAAAGTCAAAATCTTCATGATTGCCAACAACCAATTCTATCCCCAAGGGTGTTGAACGGGTCTTTAAAAGACTTAGGGTTTGGGGAAGTATTTCTTCGGAAACGAAAAATTTTAAAACCTGATCTTTTTTCTGCTGTCTGGATCGTAGGTCAAAAAGCATGGTCATGGCCTCCGCGGCAGCAGTACTTTCATCCAAAAGCGAAGCATTGGCTATTTCCATACCGGTCAAATCACAGACCATGGTTTGAAAATTAAGAAGCGCCTCAAGACGACCTTGGGCGATTTCAGCTTGGTAGGGCGTATACGCAGTGTACCAACCTGGATTTTCTAAAATATTACGCTTGATTACCGATGGAGTCAGTGTTTCATGATACCCTAAACCTATGTAGGTTTTGAATACCTTGTTTAGTTCCGAAAGCTTTTGAACGTGCTGTAAAAACTCATGTTCACTAATGGCCTCTGGCAGGTTCAAAGGTTCTTTTAACAAGATATCATCGGGTATGGTGTCTTTGATGAGTTGGTCAAGACTTTCAACTCCGATGGTTTTGAAGATTTTTGTATGGTCATCTTCCTTTATACCTATATGGCGAAGGGCAAATGATTCAGTATTCATGCGTTATCAATAAAGTGCACAAAATTAGCCAATAATTCATTGAAAATGGTCAATTTTCGACCTAGTGACACCTAAAGTTGTTAACCGAAAATTAACCTTGAAAAACTTGCCTATTTTTGCCTTATGCGATGGGTCAAAAAGTTGTTTGATTTTTACCTGGACGCCAGTATTCATGTGGCCTTGGCAGTCGTTTCACTATATGGGGTGAGCGTAATATTATTGGATTTATCACCGAATACAGGCTTGATGGCCTTTCTGGGCTTAAGTACGGTAGTTTGCTACAATTTCATGAAATATGGTGTGGAGGCCGAAAAATATCTGATCCTATCGAACAAGTATCACAAAATCATACAGGTTTTTAGTTTTAGCTGTTTCGGAATCGCACTTTACTTTGGCCTGCAGTTGCAGTTCCAGATTGTGCTCTGGGTTGGCGTATTTGGGGTATTATCAATTTTCTATGCCCTTCCTGTGCTACCGAGGTACAGGAACTTAAGGAGTTTAGGGGTCCTAAAGATTTTTATCGTGGCCATAGTCTGGGCCGGATTTACCGTGATACTGCCTTTGTTGGATGCGGAAATCGAAATAAAATGGGATGCTTTTCTGCTTATTATACAACGCTTTTTGTTGGTTTTGGCCTTAATTCTTCCTTTCGAAATTCGTGATATGAAGTATGATGCCCCCGAAATGCGAACCGTTCCCCAACGAATGGGTCTCAAGGGCAGCCTTAGATTTGGTTATGTACTAACAGGCTTATTCTTTCTCCTGACCTTCTTAAAAGATGACATTTCGTTGCTTGAAATTGGCAGTAGGCTGCTAGTGGCCGTGTTGCTGTGTTACCTGCTTTACAATACCAGGGAAAATCAAACGCGGTATTTTGCATCCTTTTGGGTCGAGGGAATTCCTATCGGGTGGTGGGCCCTGCTACTGATTGCGGCTTAAGCGCTATTGAAATTTTTCTTCCAAACTTCGTTTTAGGGCTTCTTTTTCGTTGCTTGGCATGGTATGTAAGTCTGCCTTTTTGCAGAGCGAGGTCAGTTGGCTGTTTTTTCTGCTGTATTTTTTGCAAACCTTACAATAAACAAAGTGAAATTGCAGCTTAACTATTTGCCATATGCTAGCTTCCTTGTATTGGGATTTATTGCAGATGTCTGAGGCTTCCTCGCAGCTAATTTTCATTTTAAAACCAATTTTGATTTAGGCAGCCCATAAGACCAGTTCGTGCCCTATGGATCATTACCCAGAGATTGGACGGATTAATTCCCAATTCATTACAAATATCCTCAGTGCTCATTCCCTGAATGGTCTTCATTTTAAAAACCAAGCCCTGTTTTTTGGGCAATTTTGAAATGCAATCTTGAATAGCGATGCCTAATTCTTCATTCTCTATAGTCTCGTCACCTCCTTTGTCAAAGGGATCGGCAACCTGTTCTTCAAGCCAATCGCCCTCAGCATCGGTCTGGGTGCTATAGTTCATGCGCACTTCAGCCTTGCCTTTTTTTGAATTGATTTTGCGGTAATGGTCGATTACCTTGCGTTTTAATATGGCGATCAACCAAGTACGTTCAGCCGCATCTCCTTTATAGTTTTTTGCAGAGTTCAAGCCCGCAAAAAAGGTTTCTTGAACCAAATCTTTTGCAATTTCCGCGTCGCTCACGCGCACTACGGCATAATTGTATAGGTAATCGGCATATTGATCCACCCAAGTTTCAGGATGTAGCTCGTGTGTAGGCATTTGTCCTTTAAGAAGTCCCAAAATTACGGTTTTTAGTTAATGATTCCTTTCTACGACAAAGAACCCTTCGAAATATCACAAAAATGTTACAGATTAGGGATTTAGGTAAAACTTAACAGTAATTCAATTGGGATTAGGCCGATTTTTTTATCAACCCTGAGCGCTCCAACAACGCCTCAATCTTTGGTTCTTGACCTCGAAAACGTTTGTAAAGGGTCATGGGATTTTCAGTGCCTCCTTTAGAGAGTACGTGCTCTTTGAACTTTTCTGCAATTTCATGGTCAAATATTCCATTTGCCTTGAAGTAGGCGAACGCATCGGCATCTAGAACTTCGGCCCATTTATAGCTGTAATAGCCTGACGCATAGCCACCTTGAAAAATATGGGAGAAAGAAGTGCTCATGCAGGTTTCGGGTGTTTCAGGATACAATTGGGTGCCTTCGAAGGCCTGGGCTTCGAAAGATTTGACATCTTCGATTTTTGAAGGATCTTGAGCATGCCAAGCCATATCCAGCAAACCAAAACTTAATTGCCTCAAGGTCTGCATTCCCTCTTGAAAGGTTGATGAGCGTTTTATTTTTTCGATCAATTCCATGGGAATGGGTGCTCCGGTTTCATAATGGTGGGCAAAAAGCTCCAAGGCTTCTTTTTCATAGCACCAATTCTCCATGATTTGACTGGGCAATTCAACAAAATCCCAATAAACAGAGGTCCCTGAAAGGCTGGGATAGGTTGTATTGGCAAGCATGCCGTGCAAACCGTGGCCAAATTCATGAAATAAAGTGGTTACCTCGTTAAAGGTCAATAATGAGGGCTTGCTGGCGGTGGAAGGCGTAAAATTACAGACATTGGAAATATGCGGTCTTACATTGGTCCCTTCTTTTCTGAATTGCGATTTGAATGAGGTCATCCATGCGCCCCCACGTTTGCCCGCTCTGGGGTGGAAATCTCCATAAAAAAGGGCAACAAAATTTTGCGCTGCATCATAGACCTCAAAGGTTTTGACCTCTTTGTGGTATTTGTCAACCGTAGCTACTTCCTTGAAGGTGAGCCCGAATAGTTTTTCGGCAACCTTAAAAACCCCATCCATTACGTTTTCTAACTTGAAATAGGGTTTGAGTTGTTCGTCATCCAGGTCAAAAAGCTTTTGTTTCAACTTTTCTGAATAGTAAGCCCCGTCCCATTTTTGTAACTGGTCAATGCCATCAATTTCTTTGGCAAAGGATTGCAATTGTTCGAATTCACGATGTGCCGCTGAACGGGCCTTTTTTAAAAGCTCGTTTAAAAATTCAGATACTTTTTCAGGTGTTTCGGCCATACGCTCCTCGAGTACAAAATCGGCATGGGTCTGGTACCCCAAAAGTTGGGCTCGTTCGTGACGAAGCTTGACAATATTGAGTACATGCTGTTGGTTATCCAAATCATCATTGTGAAATCCCTTGCTGCCAAAGGCCAATGAAAGTTCTCTTCTTTGCTCCCTATTGTTGGCATATTTCATAAAGGGTATGTAGCTCGGATAATCCAGCGTAATGCACCAACCTTCCTTATTTTTCGATTTTGCCAGTTGTGCCGCCGCTTCTTTTGCACTTTCGGGAAGTCCTTCCACATCTGAGGCATTCGTAAGATGCATTAGGTATTTGTTGGTTTCAGCCAATACATTTTCTCCAAAAGTCAATTTCAATTTCGCAAGTTCAGTATCTATTTCGCGAAGGCGTACCTTTTTGTCACTGGGAAGATTGGCCCCGTTCCGACTAAATGATTTGTATTTTTTATCGAGTAGGGTTATTTCCTCTGGTGTTAGGTCGAGTGCAGTTCGCTTTTCATAAACGTTTTTGACCCTTTCGAAAAGTTTGTCATTGAGGGTAATGTCATTTCTGAATTCGGTAAGTAAGGGTGAGACTTCTTGTGCAATTTTTTGAATTTCCGCATTGGTCTCCGCACTGTTCAGGTTAAAGAATACACTTGTAATTCGATCCAATTGATGCCCTGAGTAGTCCAAGGCTGCTATGGTGTTTTGAAATGTGGGAGCCTCTTGATTTTCAATTATGGCATCAATTTCTTTTTTGGCCATGTCGATGCCTTGAACAAGGGCAGGCTTAAAATGTTCATTCTTGATTTTGGAAAAGGGAGCTTGATCAAAAGGCGCTAAAAGAGGGTTCTGCATTATCTGGGTTTTAATTTCTCTTTTTTACTTCTTCGGCTCCTTTAATTACCTTTTGTTTAAGGCCTTCCTTATAATTGATTACCTTTTGTAGCACGGATGCATCGGAACTTCCGATTATTTGTGCGGCCAAAATTCCGGCATTTTTTGCACCATTTAACGCAACGGTGGCTACGGGCACACCGCCTGGCATCTGAAGGATGGAGAGTACTGAATCCCAACCATCAATACTATTTGAACTTTTGACGGGTACGCCTATAACAGGCAAAGGAGAAAGCGAAGCAACCATGCCGGGTAAATGGGCAGCGCCTCCGGCCCCAGCAATGATTACTGCATACCCATTGTGATGTGCGTTGCTTCCAAAATCAACCATTTTTTCTGGGGTGCGGTGTGCAGAGACAATGTCCACGTCAACCTCGATTTCGAATTCTTCCAAAATATCAATGGCATGCTGCATGACCGGTAGGTCGCTTGTACTGCCCATGATAACTGCTACTTTGCTCATTTAATTGAATTTTCTTAAGTAAAACTTTTCATCTGCCTTATCATAATACCCTGCGAAATGATTCGCTCCTTTTTTAAAAAATACCTTCCACAAAATACTTTTTTTGACTTTGTCATCATATTTCTCATTTAGGTAATCATCCATTAAATCATAATGATTTTTGAACGTGTCGTATGTTAATTCATATCCCGGTTTGTTGAGATAAAAGTCAAGTGAATTTTCTTTGTTGAAGGTAAAATTAATTCCAGCACCAACAACCAAAGCTGGAGAAACGGCCGCAGAAACTATAGGAACAGAAATATTTCGTGTGCCAAAAACACCAAACGAAAGGCGATAAGAATTGTTACCCTCAGAAACCCTGAGGCCCATCCGATCTTTGGCCTTGACTAATTTGGAAAACTTTTTTCTTACACTTTGTTGTTCTTCACCCTCCTGTTTGTATGTAAGAAAGTCACTTAACTTTACCATTAGGTTTTCTTGAGATAGATAAGGTAAAAACAGGTCGTAGCTATCTTGATGAAGCAAAGTATTGTCTGCTCTATTCAAAATCCTTAGGTATAATGTCTTTTTATTTCCTTTGAATAAAAAGAGTTTATCATCCAACAAAAAACTATTACTTTTTGTATTTGAGGTACTGAATTTTTCATCTGAAATTTTCAAGGTTTTTCTTAAAACCGTGGAATAATCATTAAGGTTAATTTCAATCACAATATTTTGATCATCATCAAAATCCAAAGTCATAATAACTTGATCGGGTCTAACATAAAACTTATTAGCGGCGGTGATCAAATCATTGGACAAAGGTTTATTGGAGGAAAGTGCCGTCAATAAACTATTTCCACTAAATTTTGGAAAATGGAATACAGGGTCTTTCATTCCCACCCTTAAAGGTGGCATGGCCGGTAGTCTTTTGCCGTTTAAATAAAATTCACTTTTGTTGATGTCAATTTCCTCAATCTGATATTTTAAATCTACATCTAAAATGTGAAGCCTCAATAGCCTTGAATCTTCAACTTTAGAAATAACATAGAACTTATCTCCTTGTGAAAAGGTACTTAGAAAATCTTCTCCTTTTAATTTAAAATCCAACGATTTTTGAAAGGTCAAATTATTCTCAAAGTCTACGGATATGGCATAAAATTTCCGCCCAGATTTTTTTCGATAGATAAAAACATGCTTTTTGTTGCTTCCATAGCTCTCAACAAAAGTGTTATACTCCAACGAATTCTCTTTTTCTATGAGCATATTTTCAATCAAACGGAACTCATTGTCGTAAATACAGGTTCTTAAAAAATCATCTTTTAAAAAATTAAGTAAGAAATAATTTTTTTCTTCTTCATAGGTAACCAAACCTGAGTAGTCACTTGAGATTGGTCCGGTAATGATTTGATCGTTATCCTCGAATACAACATCTTGACCCATTATAAAAAATGGGGTCAAAATCAGAAAGAATAAAACAATCTTGGTCATTGTTCGTCTTATTTGGAAATAACTTTGATTATTTCTTTGACCTCTTGGGCCACCTGTCTTGCCTTGGCCATATCTTCATTCACTATGGTCACATGGCCCATTTTACGAAAGGGACGCGTTTGTTTTTTTCCATAGATATGGGGGGTCACCCCGGGAATTTCCAAAACAGCTTCCATATGTTCATACACCACATCTCCCGTATGTCCTTCAGCACCAACCAAATTCACCATTATCCCCGCCACCTTGCTTTCAGTGTTGCCCAACGGAAGGCCTAGTATGGCCCTAATATGCTGCTCAAATTGATTGGTGTAACTGGCTTCAATACTGTAGTGGCCACTATTGTGTGGTCTGGGAGCAACTTCGTTCACTAAAATTTCGTCATCCTGGGTTTGAAACAATTCTACCGCCAGAAGTCCTACATGCTCAATGCCCGCAGATACCTTAAGGGCTACATCAATGGCTTTCTTCGCTACAGCGGGAGGAATTCGCGCCGGGCAAATAACATATTCTACCTGGTTGGCTTCAGGATGAAACTCCATCTCTACCACCGGATAGGTTTTGATAGCCCCCTGGGAACTACGGGCAACAATAACCGCCAACTCGTTTTTGAAGTTGACCATATGTTCAACGATACATTCACCAGCAGGCAAACCCTTTAAATCATCCAACTCGCGTACAATCTTCACCCCTTGGCCATCATAACCAAAACGGGCACTTTTCCAAACGAAGGGTAAGGTAATCCCTCCATTTGATAGGGCATCTTCAATTTCAGATAGGTAGGCAAACCGTGAAAATGGTGCAGTGGGAATATTGTTGTCTGTGTAGAACAATTTTTGGGTAGCCTTATTTTGTATGGTTCGCAAGGCCTTGGTTGGAGGATAAACCGTTATCCCTTCTCCTTCAAGTTGTTCAAGGGCATCTAAATTAACATTCTCGATCTCGATGGTCAGCACATCAACGTCTTTACCGAAGTTGTAAACGGCATCAAAATCCAACAGACTTCCGATGACGAATTCGTTGCAGGCCATACTACAGGGTGCATCTTTTGACGCATCCATGACCTTGGTATAAATATCCCATTTTCGGGTCTCGTAGAGCAACATTTTACCCAATTGCCCACCTCCAAGAATTCCCAATTTAAAATCCGAAGAGAAATAATCCATAAATATATCGCGTGGTTGCAAAAATAGGGCGAATTGGGCAAATCGTGCCACATGCGCCTAAAAAAGAAGTGGTTAAAAATGTTATCTTTGCCAACCTTCAAATTTTGGGAACACAGTGCTAAAGCTACATGACAAACAATTCAAGCCATATTTGAGCGAAGCTGATATCCAAGCTGCGGTTAAACAAATGGCCAAGGAAATTGCCAATGATTACAAAGACGAAGTTCCTGTTTTTGTCGGAGTACTCAATGGTTCTTTCATGTTTGTTTCTGATTTTTTGAAGGAATACCAGTATCCCTGTGAGGTGACATTTGTAAAATTGAGTTCCTATCAAGGTCTTACATCAACTGGGATCGTCGAGACCCTTCTTGATGTTTCAGAAAATATTGAAGGAAGAAGTGTTATTATTCTGGAAGACATCATCGACACCGGACGTACCTTACAACAACTTGTGCACTTGTTCTCCAATACCAACGTAAAGGAGTTTAAGATTGCCTCCTTGTTTTATAAATCAGAGATTTACAATGGCGAATACAATATAGACTACGTGGGTATTGAGATACCCAATAGTTTTATTGTGGGTTATGGGCTGGATTACATGGAGCTGGGCAGAAATATGAAAGAAGTATACCAATTAAACCAAACTACTATGATGAATCTGGTGCTTTTCGGCAAACCAGGCGCAGGAAAAGGAACGCAAGCAGAAATATTAAAGGAAACCTACAATTTGGTGCACATTTCTACCGGTGTTGTCTTTAGATACAATATCAAAAATGGAACGGAATTAGGCAAATTGGCCAAATCGTATATCGATAATGGAGATTTAGTACCCGATGAGGTTACCATTAGTATGTTGAAGGATGAGGTAGAAAAAAATCCTGATGCTGCAGGCTTCATTTTTGACGGTTTTCCTCGTACCACAGCACAAGCCGAGGCCTTGGATAATTTTTTGGAGTCGAAAGATATGCAAGTAAATGCCACTATCGCCTTGGAGGCTGATGATGATGTTCTGGTTTCCCGTTTGTTGGAACGTGGAAAAGAAAGTGGTCGATCCGATGATCAGGACGAAGATAAAATTCGCAACCGTTTTGAAGAATACAATCAAAAAACGGCCCCACTACGCGACTACTACGCGGCACAAGAAAAATTTCATGCTGTAAACGGAATTGGTGATATTGAAGAGATTACCAAACGCCTGAGTGCGGTGATCGATGCTTTATAAGAAATGAACCGGAACGCCCATATTTTGTGGCGATCCAAAGTTCGAAAAGTTATCCGTAACCTATAACACCTCTAGGGATGACCGAAGGTAATTTTGTCGACTATGTAAAAGTGAGCATTGCCTCCGGAAACGGGGGGCAGGGTTCAACACATCTTCGACGCGAAAAGTTTGTTGCCAAAGGCGGACCGGATGGAGGTGACGGAGGTCGGGGTGGCCATGTCATCATCAAAGGCAACGAAAATTTATGGACACTAATTCATTACAAACACCAACGGCATTTTAAGGCCGGACATGGCGGTCATGGAGGAAAACAACGCTCAACTGGTGCCAATGGTGCTGATGTATTCTTAGAGGTGCCCCTAGGAACCGTAGTACGTGATACCCAAACTAATGAAGTCCTTTTTGAGATAACAGCACACAACGAAGAAAAAATAGCACTCGAAGGTGGATTGGGGGGTCGTGGCAATTGGCACTTCAAGAGTTCCGTGAACCAAACACCGCGTTATGCCCAACCGGGTATCGAGGGTAAGGAATCCCAATTGACCTTAGAACTTAAGATTTTGGCAGATGTGGGTCTTGTCGGCTTTCCAAACGCCGGAAAATCTACATTGCTCTCGGTACTGACATCGGCAAAACCCAAAATTGCCGATTACGAATTCACCACTTTAAAGCCCAACCTGGGCATTGTCGAATATAGAGACTTTCAAAGTTTTGTTATGGCCGATATTCCTGGTATTATCGAAGGGGCTGCAGAGGGGAAAGGGCTAGGGCATTACTTTCTCAGACATATCGAGCGCAATGCCACCCTCCTTTTTTTGATTCCGGCCGACAGTAAGGATATCTCCCAAGAATATCAAATCTTGCTGGATGAATTAAGAAGATACAATCCTGAACTCCTTGATAAGAAAAGGATTGTTGCAATCTCAAAATGCGATATGCTTGATAATGAGCTGATCCAAGAAATGGATGACCTCATGAAACCTGATTTTTCCGATGTCGATTACCTTTTTATTTCTTCTGTGGCGCAAAAAGGAATCCTCGAACTGAAAGATAAGCTTTGGTTGCTATTGAACGAATAATCTCCTCTCCCAGAGGCAACAACTGTAAATAGTCGTAACTTTAGATGAAGGTCTATTTGTATGCGATATCTGATTAGGGTCATACCATTGGTTATTCTATTTTCCTGCGGTGCAGTGCAGGTGAACTATGATTATGATCGGGCCACAGATTTTTCGAATTATGCCACCTACAATTACTTTTCTGATATGGATTCTGGCCTTAGTGGTCTAGACGAAAAGCGTTTGCTTCGCGTCTTGGATTCTACCCTACAGGCAAAAGGGTATTTGTTGGCAGAAGAACCTGATTTTTTGATTAATATCCTTAGCTCATCTTATCAAAGGGCACCAAATAATTCCGTTGGTGTCGGTATTGGGGGTACGGGTCGAAATGTAGGTGGGGGTGTATCGGTAGGTATACCCATAGGGGGTTCGGGGCTTACAAGAAACATACAATTTGATTTTGTAGACGCAGAGAAAGACGCCCTGTTTTGGCAAGCGGTTAGCGAAAGTGGCTATCGCGATAATGCATCCCCAAGTGTCAGAGAAGCGCAATTAAGAAAGGTGGTTGCCAAAGTTTTTGCCAAGTTTCCTCCTGAGAAATAGGCTCCTTTTACAATTCTTCCAAGCCTAAATACCGCTCGGTAACGAAAAATTACCGTTGGTCATATTTTAGTTTTTTAGCCCCTTATATCCCTATACATTTGTTTCATAATCAAATAAAAACTAAAACAACACCGTCATGATAGCCTTGGTAAAATTGATCATCAGCCTTTTAATAAGTATCATATTTTAATCAATCAACAATCAAATAATCAATCAATTAAAACTTACAATTATGAAACGAATGGACAAAACAAGAATGACCGTATTGGGAATAGGATGTGTAGCCGTTGTGGCTTCTTCCGTAGGCGCAATAAACAACATGAGCGTAGTAGAATTTCTATTTCCAATTTATTCCGGATTTGTACTCATCGGAACTGTTCTATTGAACAAAGAAGAGAAGTGTATAGAAGCTTAAATCTATGAATCTAAAAATAAAAAACGCATTGCTTATTGCGGGAGCCATGTTGGTAGCTTCCGCAATATTTGCTTTAGGGGATTTTGAAAACTCCAATCTAATTGTCTCAACCCTCTTGGTGGTTATCGCCATTGGCCTTCTCATCAATGGGTATCGCAGGGACCAGGGCAGGCTTCGGGCCTGTCTGACTAAAAGACCCGCTAATGGAAAAGTTTTAGGTGTCACCTTATTCGTGGTCGCTGTGTTTTTCGGTTTGGGTTTTTCCATTGGGAAACTTATCTATCTTTGGTCGCAACAGATCTAATGCAGTTAGCAAGTTGTAATGAACTTATCGGATAAGAAACGCAATCGTATTTTTTGGATCCTGCAGCTTGGTGGTTGGGGATTCCTTAATATGTTCTCGATTGTCTTCCTGAGAAAATTTGGTCCTGAATTTGTCATCTTCTCGGTCTTTACGGGAACTTTTATTGGCATCTTGTCAACCACCTTATTACGGTACTACCTGAAGCGAAACATTTCGTTAGATGATTTTCGCGCAAAAGAGTTTTTGAAAATCGGGGGCGCAATTCTTGTTGCGGCCATCATTTACGGCGGATTGAGTTTTGTTCTTGGTCTGGCCTATGGAAAAATGGGAATGGATTTGTCCGAAGGCCAAAAAGAAATGCTGAAGGCCTTTGATAATCCTTTGATTTTGGTCTTCAATTCCATTTTTATGATGAGTGCCTGGGTCATTTGCTATTTGGTCATCAAACTACTGCTCAGAGCCAACAAAAATCGATTGGAACGGTTAGAATTGAATACCAACCTCAAGCAAGCCCAATTGAATACCCTAAAAGGGCAAATTAATCCTCATTTCATGTTCAATAGCTTGAATAATATTCGCGGGTTGATGCTTGAAGATGTAGAAAAGTCACGTGAAATGCTGACCAAACTTTCAGAAATGTTGCGGTATTCCTTGACCAAGAACAATGTGAATGCAATTGCTGTAGAGGAAGAGTTGGAAATGGTTGATAATTACATCGCACTCTCCAAAATTCAATTTGAGGACCGGTTGGTGTTTACTAAAAATATCGGGCCAGAGGTATTGCAAACACAAATTCCGCCCATGATCATTCAATTGTTGGTAGAGAATGCTGCCAAACATGGCATCGCTAATCTCAAGCAGGGAGGCACTATTTGCCTAAACATTCACAAGAACCAGAAAAACCTTGATATTAAAGTAAAAAATACCGGTCAATTGAAAATTGATAAAGACTCTACACAATTGGGTATAAAGAACATCAAGCAACGCTTGAAATTACTTTATGGAGATACCAGCAGTTTCTCCTTAACGGAAGTGAACAATGAAGTGGTGGCAACCATCAAAATTCCATTGTCATGAACATCAAGGCAGTTATTGTCGAGGATTCGCGTTTGGCACGAAATGAACTGAAAGAGTTGATCAAAGGTCACCCTGAAATTGAATTGCTTGGAGAGGCAGAAAATGTGGACAAAGGTTTTGAACTGGTACAAGCTTCAAACCCTGACCTTTTGTTTTTAGACATTAATATGCCGGAAAAGGATGGTTTTGAACTTCTGGAGATGCTTGATGATGTGCCAATTACCGTATTTACTACCGCCTTTGATGAGTATGCCATAAAGTCTTTTGAGTACAACGCACTCGATTATTTGCTCAAACCCATAAATGCCAAACGTTTTGCTTTGGCCATAGCAAAGGTAAAGTCCAAATTGGAAGGTGCGATCGAAGTTGATTCTGAAAGGCAAAAACTTTCGGAAAGCAGCCAAATTTTCATAAAGGAAGGAGAAAAGTGCTGGCTGGTTAAAATTGGAGAGATTTCACATTTTGAAATTGTGGGTAATTACACTCGGGTGTTTTTTAATGAAAATAAACCCTTGCTCTACAAATCGTTGCATCAAGTGGAAGAAAAATTACCAGAGACTTCTTTTTTTAGAGCCAATCGGCAGCAAATCGTAAATACCAACTTTGTGGCTGAGGTTGTTCCATGGTTCAACGGAAAGTTAAAGCTGAAAATGAAAAATGGGGAGGAGGTCGAAGTATCGCGTCGACAATCCTATATTTTTAGAGATAAAATGAGCCTATAAAAAAAGCCCTTGACGAAGGGCTTTTGTTTTTATTCGAATGCTTTGAAAGTTAGGCTCGCAAGAGATCTGCATAGCGATCCTTGTATCCCACTATTGCCAAAACATTCAATACCAATAGTAAAAGGGCACCGGCTATTGAGTCAGGAGCTAAGGTTGCATGAAACAATACCGCGTTGACCGATATACTCATTAGTATTAAGGCCATCAATGCGCCATATTTATTGAGCAGTAAGGCAACACCTGCAGCAATTTCAACGACACCTACCAAATAGGGGATTACCTTCGCAGAGGCCAATGCACCAAAGTAGCTTCCCGCAGCTTCCGGCATCTCCCCCATGGGAATAAAATTGAAGAATTTGTTCAACCCAAATACAAGTACAAACAATCCCAAAAGAATGCGTACTACCATAAAAACTTTTGAATTCATATATTAAATTTTTAGTTAGTTGATGGATAAAGGTAGAAAAAACTAAGAATATGATAATTTCTTTGGTTAAAGGGATCGCAACAAACCTCCATCAATTGGAATATTGGTGCCATTGATATAGGCAGCATTATCTGAAGCTAAAAAGGCCACTAAATACCCATATTCCTTGGGTAAACCTATCCGGCGGGTCGGCACTTGGTGCTCCATGGCAGCACGAACTTCAGCCTCGCTGATTCCCATTTTCTCGGCTTTTTTGGCATTTAGCTGGGCGATGCGTTCGGTGTCAAAATAACCCGTTAGTACGCTGTTAACCGTTATGCCGTGCTGGGCCACATCTATCGCCAAGCTTTTTGCCCAGGTCACCACTGCAGCTCGAATGGTATTCGATAGGGCCAAATAGTTCAAGGGCTCTTTTACCGATATTGAGGCGACATTAATAATCCGCCCCCAGTTGTGCTGTTGCATACTTTTTAAGGCCAGTTCTGTTGTGTAAACCACTGATTTGAACAATAAATCGAAACTGGTTTGGTAGTCATCGACCGATTTTTCCAACGCACCCCCAGCCTCAGGACCTTGGGTGTTGTTGACCAGGATATCTACTGAATGGTCCTTAAAGTACCCTGCAATCACTGTTTTGTAGGACTCAAAATCATTAAAATTGACCACCAAGTACCGGTGGTTTTGAGATGCAGAAGTAGCAAGTCCACTAATGACATCCTTCATTTTGTCCTCACTCCTTGCCATTAAAGTTACACTGGCTCCACTTTTAGCCAATTGTATCGCAATCGCTCTGCCTATGCCTTGGCTACTTCCACCAACCAAGGCTTTTTTTCCTTGAAGTGCTATATTCATTTGTATTCTTCTCGTACAGGACAAAAGATGTCCATTAGTTTACATGGGCTAAGGGCTTTTCCACCGTGGGGAGTGTTCGAAGGAATTATGACAACGTCACCTGGGCGGTACTGTCGTGTTTCTCCGCCAAGGGTAAATTCAAAATGTCCCTCAACCACATGCATTATCTGTTCATGGTGATGGTGATGTTCGGGAACCTCGGCACCCTCTTCTACCTCCCAAAAGACCCAGCTCATGGTTTCGGCATGTACCAGTTTGCCATGATAACCCGGCATTATTTCCCTTGGTTCAATATCTGCTAAATTCATAGTTGCGATTTTAGGCTCAAGATAAAAATATTCCTCAAGGGCAATGGCTATCTTTGAAGTGAAAATTTTACTATGAGAATCCACTTTATCGCTATTGGGGGAAGTGCCATGCACAATTTGGCCCTGGCTCTCGAACATAAGGGCTATCAGATTACGGGAAGCGACGATATTATCTATGAACCCTCAAAAGGACGATTGGCTCATAAAGGTTTGTTGCCCGATACGTTTGGATGGTTTCCAGATAAGATTTCTACCGAACTCGATGCCGTGATATTAGGGATGCATGCAAAACCAGATAATCCTGAATTGCACAAAGCGCAAGAGTTGGGGATAAAAATTTATTCTTATCCGGAGTTTTTGTACGAACAGTCCAAATTAAAGACTCGTGTTGTCATTGGGGGCAGTCATGGTAAGACGACCATCACCTCAATGATTCTGCATGTGTTAAATTACAATGCCATTGCCGTAGATTATATGGTAGGCGCCCAATTGGAGGGCTTTGATCGAATGGTACATCTGACTCAAGAAAATGAATTTATCGTTTTAGAAGGAGATGAGTACTTGAGCTCTCCAATCGATAAAAGACCCAAATTTCACCTATACCAGCCTAATATCGCCTTACTCAGCGGTATTGCTTGGGACCATATTAATGTATTTCCCACATACGATAACTATGTGGAACAGTTTCGAATATTTGTAGACGGTATCGTCCAGGGCGGAAGCATTACCTACAATGAGGAAGATGAAGAACTTAAGCGGGTAGTCGAAGCTTCAGAAAATACCATAAGAAAGTTTCCCTACCGCATTCCAGAACATGTTATTGACAATGGTGTCACCTATCTGGAAACCGAGGATGGGCCGATGCCTTTAGAAGTTTTTGGAAAGCATAATTTAAGCAATCTGATGGGTGCCAAATGGGTTTGTCAGCAAATGGGAGTTGATGAAACTGATTTCTATGAGGCGATTGCCACTTTTAAGGGTGCCAGTAAACGAATGGAAAAGTTAGCGGAATCGAAAACGGCTGTAGCCTTTAAAGATTTCGCCCATTCGCCCAGTAAAGTCAAGGCAACTACCCAGGCGGTTCGAGAGCAGTATCCAAACCATAAGGTATTGGCGTGTTTGGAGCTTCATACCTATAGCAGTTTGAATGCCACCTTCTTGGAAGAATATAGGGGTACTATGGATGCAGCTGATGAAGCTGTCGTTTTTTATTCTCCTGAGGCCGTAAAAATTAAGCGATTGGATGAGGTCACCGAAGATCAAATAGCTGCGGCCTTTAAACGAACTGATTTGAAAATCTTTGCCGACCCCGAGGCATTTCAACGATTTTTATTTACCCAAGATTTTAAAAATACTGCACTGCTACTTATGAGTTCAGGAAACTACGGTGGTCTTGATTTTGAGCAGCTTGTGGGGCTGCTATAGGAAATTTTGTCAGGTGAAATCTTTTGGAATGCATTTTGCTCGAATACAGGTGTGAAACTGTTCCTTATCAAACATTTCAACTCGATTGCGAAAGCTACCAAAAGACTTTTTTGGATAGGTGTTGCCTCATTTATGATAGGGGTGTCTAATGTGATTATGGAAGAAGATCGAAGTATCCATGATACCCGCATGCAAGTTGAACAAAAAATTGTCGAACCCGAAGAGGAATAATCCCTAGCTATTTTTTGATTTCATAAAGCAATAATTCTTCGGTGGTATGGGGGAGCATTGTAGTGCCTTTGTTTCGCAGTCCCAGTTTTTCAAGTAATTTTTGGGAGCCTCGGTTATCTTTGGTGGTTATTGCACTAAGCTTGGTAATGCCAAAGTCTTGAAAGGCTGCATCAAAGATTCTTTTTGTGGCTTCGAAGGCAAATCCCTTTCCTTCGAACTCTGGGAGTAGCGCAAATCCGATATCCAGCCCATCAAGTCCCGCTCGGTCGAATAGTCCACATGTGCCTATTTTATCACCTCCATTTTTTTTGACGATGGTATAGTTGGAGAAACCCAATTTCTTTTGTTGGGGAATCATTTTGACCTCAATATATTCTTTTGCTTTTGAAACCGAATGAACATTTCTATCACCAATAAATTTGATCCATTTGGGAGTATTCATAAGTCGATGAATGAATTTGGCATCATGGATGGAGGTAGGCATAACGACCAGTCTTTCGGTTTCGAAGGATTTAGGTTTATTGGCCATGGTTAGACCCCAAATTGTCTCAAATGATGGTCCAAATGTTTGTATTCCATTTGACCCCATTGTTGCCGGGTCATTTTACCGAACAAAGGATGTGGGTTCCATACTTCGCGATCTTTGGATTCATGGCAATCTTTGACCAATTTTTTAAGTTTCGGCATTTCATCTTCAAAACTTTTTTCTTCCCTGGCAACTAAATTGGGTGCGGTAGGTAAGTTTTTCCGCCATGGTTTGTCATTGTACAGTGATTTTTTAAAGAACCATCGTATCAAAGGGTTTCCACTTACCCCTCGATCTTCATTTTTTACGGCAACTTTTAGAGGATATTGACAGTGCCAGATCATTTGACCAACCGTCATTTTGCCCCATTGGCCTTTTGATTCTGGTGTTAATACTTCCAATCGTTCCATAATTTCATTGTAGGCCGATGTTTCAAAAAGTGATTTCATTACAAACGTTTTTTCAATCCATTGAAAGTTACGATAAAAAGAGAAGTGATTATATTTAACAGATGCAAGAAAAGCCGACCTCATTTTCCATAAAACAATGGGCAGATGATGATAAACCTAGGGAGAAACTTCTTCAAAAAGGAAGGTCGGTATTGTCAGATGCTGAGCTTATCGCCATTTTGATAGGCTCAGGAAGCAGGCAAGAAAGTGCCGTTCAACTTTCAAAACGAATTTTAGCCTCAGCCGGTAACCTAAATGAGCTGGGCAGGCTTTCGGTACAACAATTAATGATGTTTAAGGGAATTGGTGAAGCCAAAGCAGTAGCAATAGCTGCCGCATTGGAAATCGGCAGAAGAAGACGGGGAGAGGATGTCAAAGCCATTTCCAAGATTACGGGTAGCCAAGATGCATTTGACCTATTGTTTCCAATATTGGGCGAATTGCCACATGAAGAGTTTTGGATTGTTTATTTAAACAATTCGAACAAAATCTTGCACAAAGAACAATTAAGTAAGGGCGGAATAACCGGAACTTTAGTGGATGTACGCTTGGTTTTGAAACAGGCCTTGGAACATGGGGCAGTAGGCTTGTTGTTGGCCCATAATCATCCCTCTGGGGCCTTACGTCCAAGCAAATCGGACATTGAGATAACCCAAAAATTAACAATGGCTGCCGCTGCTTTGGATATAAAGGTACTGGACCATCTGGTTATTACGAATAAAGCCTACTTTAGTTTTGCTGATGAACAAATGATTTAGGTACGTATGCTGCTCATTTATACCCATAAGATTACTTCACGATTCACCTATACCATGCGGCAACTATGCCAAGGTATTTTGGGTATCGAAGTTGTTTTTTCGACAAAGGTCGAAGATTTTATAAAGCATACGGGACCAAAGATCACCTATACGAAGCAACCGCTTCAAAACGAATTTTTTATAAGGAGTCACGACCTACTTTTTGAGCAGGGAATAAGTGACTTGGATATCAAAATTGGCGATTGGAACGGCACTCCCTGCTTTTTCGAAACAGGTGAGCGAAGCAGCCTTCCTTTTGACATATTTGCCGCCAGCTTTTTCTTGTTGAGCAGGTATGAAGAGTATATGCCCCATGTTAAAGATGCCCTAGGCAGATTTCCGGCCAAGGAAAGCCTTGCCTATAAAAATGGATTATTGGAGCTTCCATTGATTGATATGTGGGCCTATCAATTTCAACAAGCTTTAGCAGATCGATTTGATGATATTCCAAAACCTAGAAGGAAGTATGCCTTTACGTCCATAATAAATGTGACAACCTCACATAGCTTCGCCTATCGCGGTATGATTCGCAGTTTAGGTGGTTTTTTCATCGATTTGGGTTCTTTTAGGCTGAAACGGGTGTTTCGCCGGTTAGCGGTTGGGCTTGGAATAAAAAAAGACCCCTATGACAATTTTATGGATTTGGTGGAAATACATAAAAGACACCCTATCAAAACGATGTTCTTCTTTCAGTTCGCCAAATATTCGACCCATGACAAGAATATTTCACCCAACAATAACAAGTTCAGATACCTGATCAAATCAGTGGCAGACTATAGCATTGTTTCATTAAGTGCTTCGTTTAAGGCCAATTTGGACAAAGATTTGCTTGTTGAAGAGAAGAAAAGCCTGGCAAGCCTGATAAATCGACCTATAAAATACTCGCGTTTGCGGTATAACAAGGTAAATATACCGACCACCTATAGAAATTTGATTGAAGCCGAGTTCACTGATGATTATACCATGGGCTATACCCATGAAATCGGGTTCAGGGCAGGTACCTGTACGCCATTTTATTTTTATGACATCAATCTGGAAGTACAACAGCCGCTAAAGGTGCACCCCTTTGCGGTTCATGATTATGCCCTGACTTCCTTTGAAAAAAAGGAACAGGTATTTGAAAAAATAGACACCCTTTACAGAAATATTCAAAAAGTTGATGGGCAGCTGGTAACTGTATTTTCCAATGAACTTTTGGGTGAACGCCATAAAATTATTTGGATCGAACTTTACCAAGACCTTTTAAAACGTTACTATGTTTAAAAGTTTGGTCACCGATGTTTTCTTTGATTTGGATCATACCCTTTGGGATTTTGAGAAAAACTCGGCCCTAACCTTCAAAAAAATCCTCATTGACCATAAGGTCAATGTTAAGCTTGATGATTTCTTGACGGCCTATGTACCGATAAATCATGCCTATTGGAAATTGTACCGTGATGAAAAAGTAACCAAACAGGAGCTGCGCTACCAACGATTGCGAAAGACCTTTGATGAAGTAGGGGTTAAAGTAAATGATTTGATTATCGACCAACTTTCCGATGCCTACATAGAACATTTGTCATCTTACAATAACCTTTTTCCTTACGCTCAGGAAATTCTGGGGTATTTAAGCCCAAACTACAGACTGCACATCATTACCAACGGCTTCCAAGAAATTCAAGATAAAAAACTGAAAAAGTCCAATATTTACGGCTATTTTGATCAAATAGTCAACTCAGAACAGGCAGGGGTAAAAAAACCGCACCCGCAAATTTTTGAAATGGCTTTACAAAAGGCCAAATGCGAGGCAAAAAGCGCCTTGATGATAGGTGATAACCTTGAAGCCGATATTATCGGGGCTCGCGCAATTGGTTTTCACGCGCTGCATTTTAATTCCAATCAAGAACCAGCGCATGAAATATGTCCGATGATTACCTCTCTTGACGAAATAAAAAGTTTTTTATAGAGTTATAGTAGGGTATAGCAATTCCAGATTGTTAACTAACAAACCAGATTGCAGTCATGAAAAAGTTGACAACCCTATTCTTATTGGCAATGATTATGGCCCCGGCTATTTCGTGTTCTGAAGAGCAGGATTTCAATCAGATTGACGACCTGAATGTAGTTCCCACATTGGCGACAAGTCTTTTGTATATTGAATCTGATGAAGGTACTATTAACCTGGCTGGAACCGGCAATTTTTATTCGCAGGTTTTTACTTTTGAAGCCTTCAATGAACCTTTTATCGCCGATAATGTTTTAGACGGAACGATTACCTATCAAGTTGAAAACACCACAAGTAAGGAGATTGACATTTTAGTTGAATTTTTGGATGAAGCAGGAAATGTGCTCGATGCAGAAGCCTTCACAATTCAACCAGAACCAGCACCGTTACTGGAACGCCAGATTGCCTATGGCAATGGGGGAAGAAATTTAGATATTCTAAGAAACACCACCAATATTAGGGTGGGTGGTCAAAATCAGGGCGATGACACCAGTGTATCTTCGCAGCCCAATCCAAGAATAATTTTAAGATCAAGCGCAGAATTCCGGTTAAGACTACAATGAGAATTAATCTGGCAATTTTAGTAACCGTTCTATTAAGTTCGGTTGGGCTTCGTGCGCAACACAAGCAGCTCTTGTATGATTTTTATGAAATTCCGCAATCTTTGATGCAGAATCCAGGAGTAAAAACACCCTACAAATGGCATGCTGGTTTGCCATTGCTTTCAGGAATAGGGTTACAAGCTGGGGCTAGTGGCATCAGTGTTAATGATCTTTTTGCCAATGATGGTATCGACTTTACAACCAAGGTCAGGGAACGCGCTATCAATGGTTTGAGCCCTCGCGATGAATTCGGTGGTAGCGGTCAAATAGAAGTCTTTAGTGGTGGTTTCCGTGGAAAAAACCGTCCAAATGACTACTATTCCTTTGGGATGTATGGCGAGGGATATGCCTCGGTTTTTTGGCCCAGGGATTTGGCTATTTTAGGATTTGAGGGCAATGCCAATAATTTGAACCGCCGATTTGATTTAGGTGATATTACCCTTCAAGGAGAGGCGGTGAATGTGTTTCACTTTGGTGTAAATCGAAAAGTAAACAACAAATTGAACCTGGGCTTGCGAGCCAAACTATATTCGAGTGTATTTGAGTTTAAATCGACAAGAAATAGCGGTTACTTCGTAACTACGCAAGGTCAGAACAATATTTTGGCCAATACCATTGTTGCCGATATAGAGCTGAAAACTTCTGGTGTACAAGAAGCGCTAGATATTTTAACCGACGACAATATAGCGGCCAGCGAAGAGTTGCCACGTTGGTTGCTGGGCCGTTCCTTTTTTGGTGGAAATTTGGGCCTCGGTGCCGATTTTGGCTTTACCTATGAATTCAAGCAAAACTTTTTCGTAACGGGTAGCCTGTTAGATGTCGGTTTTATATACCATAGCAATGGTCTTGAGAATTACACCCTTAATGGTGCGGCAACTAATGAGGGAATCGAAATTTTTCTTCCCGAAGACCTCTTCAATGGTAGTAATGACCTTTGGCAAGAATTGGTTGACGATTTGGAACGGTTGGTTCCTTTTGAGACCAACCAAAAGTCTTATCTCTCGTTAAGGCCAATTAAACTCAATGCATCGGTTCGATACAATTGGGGTGAGCGTGGGCAAAAAACCGAGGATTGTTATTGCGGCTATTCCACGGTCAATACAACTGACGGTTTTGACTATGTGAATGCGGTTGGGGGGCATTTGTTCATGATCCAAAGACCCAAGGGCCCCCAAGCAGCGATAACAGCCTTTTACCAACGTCGACTCGGTAGTGTTTTGGCACTAAAAACTACCTACACGGCAAGTAAATATTCGTTAACCAATTTAGGTCTTGGTCTAAGTCTGCAGGCTGGACCGGTAAATTTTTATGTGTTGGCCGATAACCTTCTGGGATACCGTAATATTGCCGCCAGTCACTATGCATCTTTCCAATTCGGATTTAATATCATATCTTGGAACGATAATTGATTATCGTTTCAACATGAGACATTTTACAGCAGTTTTGCTTATTTTTTTTGCGGTCAATATGGGCCTGAATGCACAATTGAACAACTATAAATATATAGTTGTGCCCATAAAATTTCAAGGGTTTAAAAATGACAATCAATTTCGTACGAGTACGTTGGTAAAATATCTTTTTGCCAATGAAGGCTTTACCACGGTTTATGGCAATGCGATGCCTGACGAATTAAGAAATAACCCTTGTTTGGGTCTTCAAGCTGAGTTGATCAACGAATCGGGTCTTTTGGCGACCAAAACCCAAATTTCATTGATTGATTGTAACGGAGCGCTGATTATGATGAGCCAAGAGGGAAAGTCAAAGGTCAAAGAATATGAACAGGCCTATAGAGAGGCCATTTCAGAATCATTTGGGTCTTTCAGGGGCTTGAACTATTCCTATACACCGCCAGAGGATACCAAAAGTGACGCGCCCATTACGGTCAGTTTTAAAAATGACGTCAAAACCTTGGAAGAAAATACAAGTTCAGCTGTTGAGACCGCTAAGGAAAAAGTGATGCCTGAGGCAACCGTGATTTCAGATAATGTCGCTTCCAAAAAACAAAAGGATGTGCTTTATGCCCAACCCATCGAAAACGGCTATCAATTGGTTGATGCCTCTCCAAAAGTCGTTTATGTCTTGAAAAAGACCTCTGCTCCCGATGTATATTTGGTAAACACAGAGGGCAAGAATGGGATCATCTATAAAAATGAGGGTAAATGGTTCATTGAGATGGACGATAAGAATGGAAAAGCCAAAGAGCTGAATATCAAGTTTTAAAACTTGTATTTATCCTTCCATCTTTTTTTTAAGAATTCCCGAATAGCATTCTCGCGGGGGTTGTTTCCAGGTTCATAAAAAGCAGTTCCTGAAATTTCTTCAGGCAAGAATTCGCTGGCCACAAAATTTTCGGGATGATCATGAGCATAGGCATAGTCCTTTCCATAACCCAAATCCTTCATCAATTTGGTAGGTGCGTTCCGAATGGGAAGCGGAACTGATAAATCTCCTGTTTCACGAACTTTTTGTTGGGCCAGGCCTATAGCCTTATAGCTAGCATTACTTTTAGGCGAGCTGGCCAAATAGGTAGCGCATTGACTTAAAATTATGCGTGCTTCCGGGTACCCTATTGTGGTAACGGCCTGAAAAGTTGAAGTGGCCAAAACCAAAGCAGTAGGGTTGGCATTACCGATATCTTCAGAGGCAAGAATTACCATTCTTCGGGCAATAAATTTGACGTCTTCACCGCCCTCAATCATACGCGCAAGCCAATAAACGGCTGCATTCGGGTCGCTGCCCCTGATGGATTTGATGAACGCTGAAATGATGTCATAGTGCTGTTCACCGGTTTTATCATAAAGTACCGTGTTTTTTTGGACCTTACTCTGAACGAGCGCATCGTTAATGGTTATTGTGCTGTTATTTTCAGAGTTAACCAGAAGTTCAAAGATGTTCAGTAATTTTCGTCCATCACCTCCGGATAATCGCAACAAGGCCTCGGTCTCCCGTAGTTCAATTTTTTTTGATTTGAGCACCTCATCTTTTTCCAAAGCCCGATGCAATAGTGCTTCCAAGTCTTCTTTTCCAAAAGGATTCAAAATATATACTTGGCATCGCGACAACAAGGCCGGAATAACCTCAAAACTGGGATTTTCGGTAGTGGCCCCGATCAAGGTTACCCATCCTTTTTCAACAGCCCCTAAAAGTGAATCTTGTTGCGACTTGCTAAATCGATGTATTTCATCAATAAAAAGGATTGGGTTTTTTGTAGTAAAAAGGCCATCGCCCTTTTTTGCTTTTTCGATGACTTCACGAACATCTTTTACCCCACTACTAATGGCACTTAGCGTATAAAAAGGACGTTGACTTTCATGGGCAATGATATTGGCCAGAGTTGTCTTTCCAGTCCCTGGGGGTCCCCAAAAAATCATTGAGGGCACCACTCCGTTTTTAATTTGTGAGGTGAGTGCGCCGTCTTTTCCAACCAAATGACCTTGACTGATGTATTCACTCAGGTCTTTTGGCCGTATCCGCTCTGCCAAAGGTTCGTTCATGCCATAAATGTAAAACAAATTTGGCACCTTAAATTCCATTATTTTTGTTGGGGCCGCATGTATTCGTCAACAATGAAGGAGCAAAATAGTTTCAAGTTTTCAAATTGGGTTTTACTGGTACCCATGGTATCGGTTTTGTTGATATGGGGCGTTTATTGGATCGAAATCCGCCTGGGGATTAACCTAAATGATTGGGGCATTTTTCCGCGGAGGATCAGTGGGTTGAAAGGTATATTTTTCAGTCCGTTCATTCACGGTTCCCTAGAGCATTTGTACAACAATACATTGCCCTTGATCGTGCTCACAGCAGCGTTGTTCTATTTCTATAAGGAAACCGCCTTTCGGGTGCTTTTGATCGGTTTTTTACTTTCCGGACTGTTCACATGGCTTATAGGAAGAACCTCCTACCATATTGGGGCCAGTGGTCTAATCTATGTTTTGGCCAGTTTTGTCTTTTTTAAGGGGATTTTTGCACGGCATTATAGACTTGTAGCCCTTTCATTGGCTGTTGTCTTTTTGTATGGTGGGTTGATTTGGTATATTTTTCCAATAAAGGATGGGATTTCTTGGGAAGGCCACCTGTCTGGCTTCTTAACAGGATTGCTTTTGGCGGCAATGACGAAAACCAAGGTGCCCGAAGAACCCAAATACAATTGGGAAAAGGAAGATTATAGGGAAGAGGAGGACGAGTTTATGAAACATTTTGATGATGAAGGTAATTTTATTGAGAACCTGCCTGAGGATGAAAGTCCCATGAAAATCACCTATCATTACAAGCGCACCACAAAAAACCGTGACGATTAAGACAAACGTTGCCGTACAACTTCAAAAAGAAAGGCACCGCAGGCAACACTAACGTTCAAGGAACTTATTTCCCCTTTCATGGGTAATTTGGCACTATGGTCCATCATTTTAAGAATTGAGGGCGAAATACCTTTGTCCTCTGCACCCATGACCAGCGCCAAAGGACCTGACAAATCAACATCGTAAAGAAGATTTTCTGATTTTTCAGTGGCGCCCAAAAGGGTAACACCAGACGATTGTAAATAAAATAGTGCATCCTTTAAATGATCTACCTTGGCAATAGGAATATTAAATACCGCACCGGCCGATGTTTTTACCGTATCATTATTAATGGGCGCACTGCCACTTTTAGGAATTACAATGGCGTCAACCCCCGAACATTCGGCTGTTCTTATGATTGCGCCAAAATTCCGCACATCGGATACAGCATCCAATAACAGCATTAACGGAGCATCGTTTTTCGCGATGATTTCCTCGATCAATTCTTCAAAATTTCGAAAGGCGATTGGAGAAATATCGGCCACCGCACCTTGATGGTTATTCTTGGTGAATTTGTTCAGTTTTTCCAAGGGAACATATGAAATGCTAACCGACATCTTACGTGCGACATATTCCAATTCTTTGAACAGGTCTCCTTGAAGACCTTTTTGAAGATAGATCTTATTAATAGGGCTATTCGATTGCAAGGCCTCCATTACCGCCCTAATCCCGTAAATCTTAGTGTTTGCTTTCATAAAGTGCCGCAAATGTAAACAAAAAACCCACCTAAATAGGTGGGTTATGTTTTTGGTATTGCGGGATACAATTAACTGTTCAGAAAAGATAAGACTTTCATCAAATCTTGTTCTCCCTTGATTTTAAGTTTATTTTCCTTGAGAAAAGATGATAAACTAGCCTTTTTATCTTCTGAAATGACATTCAAGACTTTTTTATTGTTGAGTTCCACTTGGTCGATTCTTTTACCATCGGGCCCTTCCAAATAATATTCAACAAACTGAATAAACTTTGCTGGTTTGCCCTTCACGAATGAATTTTCCGCTTTTTTGGCTTCCTTGAAAACAACGTCGATGTGCTTGTATAATTTATAATCTCCATCAGATAAAAGGGTCAAATACCCATTTTGGGTATTGCCTTGACTATCGACAAAGGTCTTAAAGCTCATGCTTTCGCCATTGGCCACAAGTCTGATTTTTTTGTCTTTGCCCAATCCTCGGATTGGTTCTCCCTCTAGGTTCTGTTGCTTTATCTCAATCTCTTCGTTGTAGGCATTGTAACGGAAGTAAATATTCCCGACCTGCTCATCGCCATAGTATAGCTGACCTTTGCTAAAGGTATTGTCCATATAAGGTGAGCCTTCAATGGATTCGATTGAATAATCCAACTTTTCCAGCTTGTCACCAATCGCTCCCATAGCATGGTTGTAAAGGCCGTCAGTATTGCCAACATTTGAACTGTATTGGGCCACTTGCCCCGAAGTTTGTGCTGAAAGGGCATAGCTAAAAAGGGCACACAGTGCCAATAAACCTGTTTTTTTCATAATGAATAAATTTTGATTTGTCTTAAGTTAAAGAAAATAATTGAGATATAGGTACTTCGCCAACAGAGCTTTAACAAAAAAACCCATCCTTGTTACAGATGGGTTTATCTATGCGCTGAAATACAGCTTATTTGTTTAGAAACGCCAATGCTTTAAAAACATCACTTTCTTTATTGATCTTGATTTTATTCTCTTTTAAATAAAGTTTCAAGGCTTCCCTTTGGTCAACATCAACAAGTCTAAGTAGTTTTCGATTGCTTAGCTCCAATTCATCAATTCGATTTCTGCCATCCATCTCCAAATAGTATTCGGTAAACTTGGAAAAACGTGGAGGCGTTGCTTTTACAAAAGAATTCATAGCTTTTTGACCTTGGGTATACTTTACATCGTAACGTTTGTAGAAAGAATACTTGCCATCAACCAATTTGGTCAAATACCCGTTTTGGGTCAATCCCTTTTTATCAATAAAGGTGCTAAAGCTAAACGATTTGCCGTCAGCCGTAATCAAATTCACGGCTTTGTCACGGGTCAAACCGCGAACCGGTGCCCCATCGAAATCAACATCTTTCACCTCAATTTCTTCGGCGTAGGCATTGTATCTGTAAAATACTGTCGATTGAAACTCATCCTTGTAATATAATTTACCAGGTAAAAAGTTATCCGTGGTATACGCTGATCCCTGAATGTCGCTATCGCCTAAGGTTCTTTTTTCGTCACCGGATTTGATATCTCCCAAAAGGTAACCAACCAAGTCATTGTTTGCGCCACCGGCACTCATCTGGTTGTTCGCCAGCTGCCCTGAGGTCTGTGCATTCGCCGATGCGATTGATAATACAAAACTGAATAATAGCAAATAATTTCTCATAACTTCTTTAATAATAGGTCGCAAATCTAAATAAAATATGCATTGAAATCGAGTTCCAAAATGTTAATAAAATCGAAAATAGACCATCGGATAAAGACGTCGGTTAAAATGCAGAAACCTTAACAATCTAAATGTTAAAATTGTAGCCCAAGGTTAACGATGGCCTCAGAATCCCGGTCATAATGGTATCCTCTCCAAAAGAAGCCTTGCGTTGTGTACCGCCAAACCACCTCTCCGGCTTCCGTTACCTCCCAATATCCAAAATCGCCTTCAGCAATCAATCTATTGCCATTGGGGAGGAGCACAACCCCAGAGACACGTCCGGAGTACAATTCAGGGTCTGTAAAGCTCCATACTTCTTGCGGTTCGTTGTCAGTCGCTGGGCTTAGTAATAAATTTTCAGGAAGGCGAAATTCATAAGCCGTCGATTGCTCGGCTGAAAAACCATTGGCAAAGACCAAAATGTTACCTGCTTTTTCTCCAGATAACAGGTTGGGATGATGGTTGCGATCAAATCGTCTAACACCCATGGTGTTGTCATAGGCTTCAGGATTGCCAAAACGGTATACCAAATCGCCCCCTTTTCCAAAATTTCCACCGGCACCGGTTTGCGCTTCCTCTGAGGTGGTGCTATGGTCAACAACCCATATTTCACTATAGAAATTGGCACTTATATAAATCAAATCATTTTCGGCATCATAAGCCAGGCCATTGGCGTGGCTTACGTCACCCTCATCATTGGGCACCTCTAAATAATTAATATCGATCAACTGTGGATTGTCAGCAACGACACCAAAAGTGGCCTTGGTATCGTCAACATCTTGGATCAAATGATCCCACATGTGCCATTGCCATACAATTTCATCGGTCGTCGGGTTGATTTCAAAAACCGCATCATAAATTACTTCGGTATCGGGCGTAAAACCTACTTCGTTACCTTCCTCAACCGTCTTTTTCTCCCAGGTAAGGAATAAAATGTTGCCATTGGGCAGTAGTTCAGCATCATGGTGGGCAATATGGTCAGCGCTTGAGTATTCATAACTCCAACTAAGCTCCCCGTTGGGTTGTATCAAGGCCAGAACTCCACCAAAACCACCAAGGGTAATTTCAGGTGTTTCTGATTCCAGATTGGCAAGAAGCTGCCCATTGGGTAAAAGAAAAACATCATTGCCCAATCGTTTGCCGTTTAGATTCCATTCGTACACCACCGTGGCCGCCTTATCCAGTAAATAAACTCTGTTGGCTGAGGCGTCATTGACCAAAATCAAGCCGTCATAGACTTTTTCGGCATCAAATATTTCCAATCCTTCCGCAAGCACCGGGTCATCATCAGTACCGGAAGAACCATCATCGGTTTGAATGACATCATCGTCGTTGAAGTTGGTGCCATCGTCATCACCACAAGAAAGCAAAATAGGGACACACAAAAAGAATAACAAAAACCGGTTAAAGCCGTTGTTGTATTTCATAGCAAATATTTTAGCCAAGATTAGGCCTTTCTAGCTGCGAAAGGTACAAAATCATTTTATTTGCTCATGTATAATGAGCGGCCCATCGTTCTGAGCGGCGATTAGAAGGGATTTCTTCCCCGATTCCACCCAATCTAAGTCTTTGATGTTTCCGTCAAGGAGAAGGCCTGATTTTAACTCAGGAAGGGTGTAGTAGCCATCTTTTCCGTTTGAAAGCAGTACCACTCCCGAATAGGCATCCAATCGCGGCGTTTCAACTTCAGTTTCGTAAATGTTTCCAGCCACGACGGCATCTTCATACCCATCTCCGTTCAGATCCTTGAATATCGCTTTTAAGGTGGGGAATAACTGTGCCTCAATGGGCAAATATCTTTTTACAAATACGCCATCACCTTTATTGACTAAAATTAGTGATTGAAATTCGTTCACCTCACCTTCATAGCCCGAGTTGAGCTTTTCACCATAAATATCCACCAGTTTGGCATTGGCAAATTCGGAATAGGTCTCAAATTTTTGCTGGATAAAGGGCATTTGTTGTGACGAACATTCTCGTCCCCGAACCGGAACATATTCGCCATTGTATTGCTTGCTCAGTACAATATCAGGTGTGCCGTTGTCATCAAAGTCGTTGGCAAAGACTTTAAATGGTTTTTTTTCGCTGGCTTTAAATTTGATGTTCAGGCCTGCATTGCCTACAAGATAATCCGGTAGGCCGTCATTGTTGATATCAGTTTCCTGCACGGTAAACCACCATCCCTTGCTTTCAAGGAGTTCTTGATTTTGTAATAGCGAAAAGGAGCCCTTGTTGTTTGTGAAAAAACCGAGGCCACTCCATTCACCAACGGCTATAAAATCTGTCCATCCATCCGCATTGAAATCTGTCTTGATCAGCTGGTTAACCATGCCAAAGTTTTCCAAATCAGGGGCTTTGTCTTGGGTTACATTTTGTAATTCGCCTCCTTTGTTTTCCCAAAGGGTGGAAGCAGAAAATTGAGGGTAGTTTTGGGGGATAATCCGATTTCCTACCAAAATATCCATATCACCATCCTTGTCAAAATCAAGTACATCAACTGATTTACCACTTTTTGGGCTCACGCTTAGTGCGCTAATGTCTGCTCTTTGAAATTGGCCCGTACCGTCATTCAAATAAAGACGATCTGCGTAAAGCGACGAATGTTCTGCAAATTCGTTGCCACCACTCACCACAAAAAGGTCTTGGTCATTATCATTGTCAAAGTCAAAGAAAACAGACTGCATATCCTCGTAGTTTTTGTCATTCACAAAAACGGGGATGGTTAATTTTCGGAATTTCCCATCATTTTGCTGTAGGAACAACCCACCACTTTGTCCAGAAGCACCACCCACATAAATATCATCAAGTCCGTCACCATTTACATCACCTTTGGTGATAAAGGGCCCCAAAGAAGATTGTTTGTAAGGCAGTAGCACTTCTTTTTCAAAATCATCGTAAATATTCTCATTATGGTCATAGGCCAAACCTAAAGCTGCGCTTTGTGTTCTGGTAAATAGTGAAGCCGGGCTATTTTGTTTTGGGTTTTCTGGGCTGATGGCATCGGTTTCGTCGAAGCTAACCAGGGTATTCACGCTGATATTATACTTTTCTTCAATTTTACCACTTGGCCATTTTACTTGAATGGTATCTATTGTTGAGACATTCCCCAATCCAAAATGCCCAATATCTTCATGTGATGAACGATAGCCCCTGACTCTTCTTGCTTCTAAAAATTGTGATTTCCCCTGATACCTAATGGTAATTCGTGGGAACGATTCGGATAACACGCCTTTTGTTTCGACCTTAAGGTAGTTGCCTTTTCCGTTTTCAACAGTTAGGTTTTTGTACAAAAAGCAATTCTCGTCAATATTGTTGACCACCAAATCTAAATCGCCATCATTATCAAAATCTGCTTGAGCCGCGCCATTACTAAACGAATAATCTGCAAGCCCCCAGTCTTTTCCCGTCTCATCGAATTCTAGGTTGCCCTTATTTTGATACACAATGTTGGGCAACTTTTCCGAGGGCATAGATTCATAAAGTTGCTTTTTAATGGCAAGCGGAACCTGACCTTTGTACTTCATTTTCGCTTCGAAAACCCGACGTTGTAAATCGTTGTCGAGCGCATACCTGCGATACCCATTGGTGATGTAAATATCCCTGTCGGTATCATGGTCAAAATCAGACATAAGTACAGACCAGCTCCAATCGGTATTTGCCATTGAAGTCGCTTGGGCTACATTACTGAATTTGTTGTCATCAAGGTTCAATTGCAATGAATTGTACATATACTGGTGATGAAACCCTGCTTTGTTGACTAAATAATCAAATCGGCCAGTGTTCATTGACGCCATTAGGGTTTTAGATCGTATATGGTCGTTCGCAGCCATATCCAAAACAAAGATATCTTGCCGATTATCATTGTTGATGTCAGCAATGTCCATCCCCATGCCATAAAACGAAATATGGTTGGTGTATTCTTTAACCCGATCGGTAAAGGTGCCGTCGTGATTATTGATGAACAGGCCATCAGGAATGTAATAATCACTGGCGATGTAAAAATCAAGCCAGCCATCATTATTGATGTCAGAAACACTTACCCCCAAACCAAAAATGGGCCGTTCAACGCCAGCTGCCTTAGTGACATCCACAAACTTTCCGTCGTCATTGCGATACAAATGCGAACTGTTAAAGTATTTCGATTCCTCATTTTGCGCTACCATTTTGTAGAGGTTAATGGGGTCAAATCCGTAGAGTTCGTTCTCGTTCATGACAAGACAGTCTAAATCACCGTCGTTGTCGAAATCAAAAAAAACAGACTGCGTACTGATACCCATGTCAGCAAGGCCATACAACTCAGCCATTTCCTTGAAGGTGCCATCGCTATTATTGATGTATAAAAGGTTTTTTCTTTGTGCGCGTTGTTTGGGCCCTCCTTGTGAAATATAGATATCAAGCCAACCGTCATTATTGATATCCACGAAGGTTACCCCATTTGACCAACCTTTACCTTGGTTGATGTTCGCAATTTCAGAGGTATTTTCGAAGGCCAGATTGCCCTTATTGAGATACAGTTGGTTCTCCACCTGATTGCCACAAAAGAATATGTCTTGCAGCCCATCATTATTCAAATCAGCGACACCCACTCCGGCCCCGTTATAGAAGTAATCGTAGTTGAAGAGATTTTCTAAACTCGCAACATCTTCTTTGATGGTGTTTTCAAAATAAAGTTTACTGTGATTGGGCAGAATCCTTTCGAATATGGGAGTGTTTTTTGTTGTTGAGGACAAAGTAGAATTGTCTGGAGCTGATGGATCTGCACAGCTCAATATGCTCAGGCAAAGAAATACCAACAGGGTATTGGTTCTAAGATATTTTTTGAATCCCTGTATAACAATGAATGGGACGAAACTCATATATCCAATTTATAGGTGGTAAATGTACTAATTTGGAAAAAGGTAATGGTAGCCTGGCGTGTTAAAAGGAAAGCTGTTGGAGTAGGGGAAGTGCTATGGAAAAGGCACCTCTAGCGAACACTTCATTCAAAATAAAAAGGCTGTCTCGTTAGAGACAGCCTTTTTTATAGAAAAGCTTATTTAGCTTAGTCTTTACAAAAATCAATTGCAATCTCACCAGCAGCTGTTCCTGCAGCGATATCTGCAACAGTATTGCCATTAGGAGTAATAAGTTGGAATGACATCTCACCCCAGAAATCTCCCCTAAAATCGAATACAGCAGCTTCAGTTAGTCCAGCAGGTACATCGAATGTTGCAGTTCCCGCACTGGCACCATCGGTGCAATCGTAACCGGGTGCTTCGTAAGGTGTACAAAGTCCGATTTCGTAAACGGTACCATCACTCAAAGTGACAACCAAACCTGGTCCACCACCACCACTGGTAGTAGGTTGCCAGCCGTCTCCATAAGAATCCTGCATCTCTACTGTCCAAGTACCGGCAGTAGGAGGTTTTGGAGGACAAACAACAACAGCAGCATAGGCAAAAGGCGAACTAAAATAAGAACCTGTCAAGGTACCTGAGTTGTCCGCTGCCGAATAGCGTCTGCCATCAGCCATTACAATTTCGAATCGTACAGTGAACTGGTCAGAACCATCCACATCTGAATCAGCGATAGGTAGAACGCTAATCAATTCTGGAAGTGTAATGGTATACGTAAATCTTGGTAAACCAAACTCACCAATAGACATGCTTGCAACATCCAATGTTTCAGCCAATACCTCAGCAGTTGAGAGGTCAGTTCCTCCAGCCGCAATTGAGTTATCAGCAAAAGCAACCCATACTTCAACGGATTGTGATAATGCACCACTTTCTTGGTCTTGTAGCTCTAGCTCGACCGAGAAATTGGAATCTGCACTACCAATTGGAATTTCACTAGAAATTACATTTATAGTCCGCAATATGGCACCACGAGTTTCCTGCTCAACGATTTGATCGAAAACCTTGTCACCCTCTTCACAGCTCACCAAAACGATGAGGGATGTCAAAACCAAGCTGTAAAGTAATTTGATATTTTTCATTTATATCTGTTTATGTTATGGAATCAAATCTATCATGAACACTGTTCAAATGAGATTTGAAAAACTTATTTCTAAAGGGCCCGTTGTTCAACGGGCCCTTGTTTTATAGCTATACTATACCTTGGTTAAGGTAAATGTAACTTCAACAGGTCCACCACATGTTCCTTCGGTATCTTCCAAGAAGATAATTGTAAGTGAGGAATCATCGGTCGGATCGTATGTAGTAGTGTTCGGTGATGGATTGTAAATCAACGGAACACCAGCAGTACATTGTAGGCCTTGATCTTGCTCTGGAAGAACAACCACGGCACCACAGATCAAATCAAATTGGAATGTACGGTTAAACCCTCCAAATTGTGGATAGTTAACAGTCGCAATTTCCCTGATGGTTGTACCTACTTCTGAAATTTCAACATTTCCTTCCGTAAACACACCGCCACTAAATACCCCTGGATTCGCTAAGCTCAAGTCAAATGTACCTGAGAAGGAAGCGGTAAGAGGGCAGATCACAGTTGGTGTATACAAAAACGGTGAATTGAAGTATGAACCTGTTAGGGTACCTGAGTTATCGGCGGCAGAATACCTTCTGCCATCGCTCAATACCAATTCAAATCGAACAGTAAACTGATCACCACCAGTAATTTCACTGTCGTTTCTTCCGACAAAAGACAACATATCAGGCAATCCTACCATATACGTGAACCTTGGCAATCCAAATTCACCTACTGAAAAGGTTGAGCTTGATACGGTCTCGAAAAGTGACTCGGCTACATTGGTACCAGGACCAATGTCTGCAGTATTATCGAGGAAACCAATATAAACTTCTACATCAGTAACCAAAGTACCATTTTCCTGGTCTTGGATTTCCAATTCAACGCTAAAGTTACCTGAAGCGTCACCGATGGGCAGGTCATTTGAAATAAGGTTTGTGGTCCTTAAGATCGCCCCTCGGGTCTCTTGCTCTACTATTTGGTCGAAGACCTTGTCTCCTTCCTCACAGGCCCCAAGCACTAGCACAATGGCTAGTGCACTTAAGCCCATGAATTTGTTCAACATCTTTTTCATCATCACAGAATTTAGTTAGCTGGTGGGAATGTCGGGCTAGCCGGATTCGTGTCCCAGAAAACTTGCGTTGTTAAATCCGTACGCTGTGTAAGGTTAGGATTGTTCAACACCTCGTTCTGTGGCAACAAGTATGTTCTTGGGAATGGTCCTGGATCTGGCTCCCAGTTAGGGAATACAGTTGTAGGATATCCCGTCTTTCTGTAATAGTTGTATGATTCGAACGCTCCACCATATAGCGTAGTGAAGTATTGCTCAGCAAAGATGTTCTCCTTGTCATCGCCAGTAGCAGCATCAAAATCAGCTACGATTCCATCGATGTAAGCAGTAACGTCAGCTGCAGAAGGCTCGAACGAAAGGTCAGCTGAACCATCCAATGCACCAAAGCTCTGTACTTTAGCAATTGACTTCTCAAGACCTGCACGTAGTGCTGCTGATTTTTCAGCATCTGAAGTTGCCATCTCTCCAATCCAGAAATCCACGTAGGAAGAAAGGAAAATAGGTGTGATACCTGCACCTCCACCACCTTGGCCTAGACCAACACCAGGAGCAACATTTACACCCGTAATTGGGTCAACAGCGTTGAACATGCTATCGTCAAAACGACCAGCTGTTGGGTAAACACCAGGAGCAGCTTTCAAGAATCCGTCTGGTGGTCCACCTTCATCGTTACCATGGCTTCTTCCCCAGTAACCGTTGTCTACACTACAGTAAACAAATCCGGCATAATGCGGGGGAGGAACGAACAACGAACAAGAAATAGTTTCTTCATTTGGAGGAACTGGATTTCCGTTCACATCGTTAGCACCAGGCGTACCATCAGCTTGACGATAGAAATAGTAACGAATTCTAGGATCGTTGTTTTGTAACATCAAATCCATCAACCAGTTTGAACGGTAAGGACCTGAACCAGTTGGTGTGTAGGCAGCCTCAAAAATAGGATGCCTGTCACTTGGCTGTAGTTCGCTAGTACCATATCCTAATTGGAAGTCATCAGCCTCAGAAGAAATATAATCTCCTCCAGCGATAATCGCGTCAAAAGCAGCTTTATTACCAGTGTTTTTGTATGAACGCAAACGCATGGTATTGATCACTTTGATCCAAGCAGCGGTATCACCACCATAAAACATATCAGAAGCTCCTTGTAAACCAGGTCCTGAAGCCAATAAAGCCTCTGCTTCACTCAACAGTCCAAAAGCGGCATTGTACACATCCTGTCCACTGTCTAAGGTTGGCGCTGGGAACTCAGCAGGGTTACCTGCTTGTGAGAATGCAGCCTCACCCAACATATCCACTAACTGGAATAGTGAGTGCGCATACATGATTTTACCCAATGCAATGTGAAAGGAATAATCTGTATCACTCTCTGCATCAATCTGCTCAAGTGCTTGCAAGTTGGTCTGGATACCTACATTGACAAAGTCACCTGGTGTATTTCCACCAGAACTATAGGTTCTTGACCAAACGCCGTTAAGTTGGTTACCTGGAAGGGCGTTGAAATAGTTCCTTCCAAAGAAATATTCAATACGTGTCAATTCTCCAACGTCTTCTGACAAGAAGTGTTGGTTTGATACATAGGCCAACTGCATTGAGTTCAGCAACAGATTAGGATCTGATTGCGTTGGCGAGAGCTGGTTCGGACTTACGGTCAAGTCCAAATCTGTCGTTTCACAACCGGTAAAAAGAGCGCCGGCCGCAAAAATCATCGTAATTCTTTTAAATATTCTATTCATGATCTTTTCTTATCAATTTTTAATTAAAATGACGCTTTGATGCTGAAACCATATCGTCTAGCACTTGGGCCGTTCAAGAAGTCGAAACCTTGACCGTTACCTACCCCGACACCCTGTACGTTAGGATCGAAGTTCGCACCATCAGGCGTGTTGTAAGCATCATACCAAAGATTGAATCCTTGTAATGTAAACGTCAAAGAACCGAAAGGAGTTCTGTCTAAGAACTTCTGAGGGAAGCTGTATGCCAACGATACTTCCTGCAAACGAATTACAGACGCATCGTAAATTCTTGTTTCGGTTGGACCGAATAACAAGTTGCTAAAGAAATACGTAGAGTTGTTGATCTGCGTATTGTTTGGCGTACCATCAGCCTTCACACCAGGAAGAACGTAAGTTTGCAAACGATCTTGAGTCTCAACGATAAGACCCCTACCTAGCAAGGTAGCAACCGTACTTGAAAGAATGTCACCACCTTTCGTATGGTTGATCTGGAAGTTCAAGTTCCAGTTCTTGTAACGGATGCTGTTGATGAAGTTCATCTGGTAATCAGCAATCGCATCACCTACGATTGGCACGTTACCGTCAGCATCTTGCTCAGCTACCTGGTAAGAACCAGCAGCATTCACAATAAAGTTACCGGCATCATCTCTTTGGATCGCTGTACCAACGATAGTACCAAGAGACTCACCTTTGATAGCTGCATTCGAACCTCTAAATAGACCACCACCTACTGCAAGAGAACCAGCGTAGAAAATCGCATCTTGTTCTTGCTCAGTTACTGTTACGTCATTGGTAAAGAAGTTCACTCTTGAATTCCAGCTGAAGTTTTCACTCTGGAAGATATCAATACCTAAATCAGCTTCGAAACCTTTGTTCTCGATCTCACCAATATTACTCTGAGTAGAGGTAAATCCGGTAGAAGGAGCTAAAGGCTCAGTCACGATCAAGTCATTGGTTGTCTTGAAGAAATAAGTTGCATCAAGGGAAATTCTGTTTTTCCAGAACTTCGATTCGATACCAAACTCAACTTCTTCCAAAAGCTCAGGTTTCAAATTAGGATTAGCCCTGAAACCAGCAACCTGGTTGGTAGTGATTGAAGTACCTGCTAGAGGATCGTTAAAGATCTGCGTGTTCTGCTCGGTAAATCCAACAGTAGGATAAGAAGCAGTAGTGTCAAAGTTTGCAGAAGTACCATAACTAGCTCTTACCTTCAAGAAGTTAATTCCGTTCTCAGACTTAAGTCCTGGGAAGGCATTGGTAGGCAAGAACGATACACTAGCACCTGGATAGGTGATGTTGTTGTTCGCTCTTTGGAAATTCGATACCCAGTCACGTCTTGCGCTTAGGTTAAAGAATAAGAAATCATCATAATCCAAAGTTGCCTGAGCTAAAAGACCTACAATGTTTCTTTCTCTTGTAAACTGCAAAGGAGTTTGGTTTTGGAAGTTAAAGTGTCTCTTAACTCCAAATACAATCTGTCCTGTACTTGAAACCCCGCTTCGGTCGAAAACGTCTGAACGGGCAGTAGCACCAGCAGTAAATGAAAGACCCAATTTCTCAGAAAGGTCATAGTTACCATTGATAGAGATAAAGTGGTCCCAAATGGTATTGTTGTTATCATAAGTTTGCAAGAAACCAAATATTGCAGAGTTAAATGCAACACCACCTCTGTTCGAACTGTTGATGTTTCTTTCGTTGTAGAAATCAAGACCTGTTCTCCAGTTAAGACCTAGGTTCTCGTTGATTTCATAATTCGCAGAAAGATTCCAGAAGAACCTGTTCGTTACCTGGTTGTATACAACGTTCTTGGCAGTCCAACGTGGGTTGATGATACTGTTGTTCTGACGATAGTAAACGCTACCTCCTGTAATTGGATTCTCGAAAGGAAGCCCCATCAAGTCAACACTAAGAGGTGTAAAGAATACGTTACCATAAATCGAAAGACCATCCGTACCGTTACCCCTACTTGAAGCAATCGGAGGAGTTTTCACATCTGACTTAGCGTAGTTCATTGTTCCACGGATAGTGAACTTGTTGCTCAATTTCGCAACACCACCCAAGGAGATGTTCAACCTGTCAAAAGTGTTTCCTGGAGTAAATCCATCATCGTTATAGTAACCAACGTTGGCGTTAAACGAAGTGTTTCCATCCTGAGAAGTTCCTGCTACGTTTACGTTAGTATTGGTAGTGTAACCTGGCTGGAAGAAATTCTCCACTGAATCATAAGGTCTCCAATCGTAACGTGCACCGGCGAACTCAGGGAAAGCCTGTGGAATTCCAGTTGCCGCAGAAGCAGTTGAATACGGGTGAGCCAAGGTTCCTTGGTCATCAATAGCTGATTGAGCTCCCCATCCTGCTGTACCGTCACGGTCAAAGCTAGGCCCCCAGTTACTGAAGAACCATCCAAAAGACTGGTCGAAACCGTTACCGTATTGCTTCTGATAGTTTGGCAATGAGGCGATTTCGTTGGCGAAGAACGATTGTGTAACCGTAATCTCCGTCTTCTTCGGTCCTGCAGCATTGGCTGCACCTGCTTTAGTAGTTATAAGGATAACCCCGTTACGTCCCTGCGTACCGTATAGTGTAGCAGCAGAAAGACCCTTAAGAACCTCGATACTCTCGATGTTGTTAGGATCTAAGTCCAAGAATCTTGAACTTCCAGTGTTACCAGCAATAAAGCTACCCTGTTGGTTAGTGTCATTACTGAAAGGCACCCCATCAACGATGAACAAGGCTTGGTTGTTACCACTGAACGAGTTCAGACCCCTGATCACAACGTTAGTTGCAGAACCAGCGGCACCACCTGCAGCGGTAATCTGTACCCCGGCAGCCTTACCGGCCAAGACCCTGGCAACGTCACCTTCTGCTCTGTCCTGGATTTCTTCCTGGCCTACAGAGGTAACGGCGTAACCTAGGGCTTTCTTTTCTCTTTTAATACCCTGGGCAGTTACGACCACCTCTTCAAGCGCCTGTGCATCCTCTTCCATTTGCACGTTCACCGTACTACCGGCACCGACCGTGCGTCTTTCATCCTTTTGGCCAATGTAGGAGAAAAGCAGAACCTGCCCCTCACTTGCCGAGATGGCATAGTTACCATCAAAATCTGTTTGTGTACCGCTTGACGTTCCTTCAACAACGATGTTTACACCAGGTAGTGGCAAACCATTGCTGTCTGTAACCGTACCTGTAATCGTCTTGTCTTGTGCAAAAGAAAGATGCACAAAGAACGCCAATAACAGCGTTAACAATCCATTAAGTTTTGTTCTCATTTTTAAATTATTTGAATTAGCTAGCCGCTAAAATCATAATTTCATGTTAATAATCCAAACTAATTTTAATAAAATTTCACACTATGATAATATTATTGTCATGTTGATAAATTGCGAATCCTGCATTGATATTGGTGTAATTGGCAACGTATTTTTTTTCATTTTCTTAAAAATCAAAAATATCCCGATTTAAAAGGACTTGTTTTTGCGAATGACATGTTCTAAGGAGGGAAAATCCATGTACTTTTAGGTTATATATATATTAAGGTATATGTTTCGTCCTTCATTTTTGTTTTTAACCATGACTATCTTTTTGATGGGTCCCTTGCATGCACAGGGCGAAGGTGGGGTTTTTACCCAATCAAGACTCGCAGCCTTAAAGACAGGTGAAGGTTCGTTGGGCAATAATCCGGCAGGAATCGAATGGTTCAATGAATTGCGACGGAAAACCGCTGCCCTCGGTCGTGAAAGTGAGGTGAAATTGGAAGATATTGAAGGTACGGTGTATCTCAATGAGCAGTTTGTTCAGGGCAAAGTATTTTACAATGATGCGTTTTATGAAAGTTTTATGCTGCGGTATGATGCGTATAATGATGAGGTAGAAATTCAAAGGGGCAGTTCGAACAGTTTGGAGGCTTTACATAAAAGCCTTGCAATATCCTGTGAAATTTTAGGAGATAGATTACGGTATATGGAGTACCTGGGAAAGAAGCAAGAAAGTAGAAGAGGATACCTTATTGTTTTGGTTGAGGGCCAATCGTATTCCTTATATAAAAGGTATGCGAAAATTTTTAAAGAAGCTAAGCCCGCCAAAACATCACTGCAGGCATCCTTTCCGCATCGGTTTGTTGATGAAATTGAATACTATTTAAAGCAGGAGGGTAAAAATCCACGATACCTTAAGTTGAAAAAATCAAGTGTGCTTGAAATGTTAGCCAATGGCCCGAGTGAAAAAATCAAGCATTATATGAAGGCAAACAAGATTGATTTGGGTAGCGAAGAACAATTGCTCCAATTGGTTTCGCATGCCAACACCATTTCCTCTCAATAATACAATTTGGTCGATGTATCGACTTAACTTTGTCGCACCTTCTAGGGGTATCTTTTTGCCCAGGTCAAAAAATAATTTTTGACTATTTGAATTATTCTCATTTATCACTACATTTGCAGCCCTCAAAATGAGGGTTTATTTCATTTATAAAGAAATTTAATGCCAACAATTTCACAATTAGTACGAAAAGGAAGGGCCACAATTACCAAGAAGAGTAAATCGGCTGCTTTGGATTCGTGCCCACAAAGGAGAGGGGTATGTACCCGTGTGTACACCACTACGCCAAAAAAACCAAACTCAGCCATGCGTAAAGTGGCAAGGGTAAGGTTGACCAATGGCAAAGAGGTGAATGCATATATTCCTGGTGAGGGCCACAACCTCCAAGAGCACTCGATAGTATTGGTTAGAGGCGGAAGGGTTAAAGATTTGCCAGGTGTTCGATACCATATTGTGCGAGGCGCACTTGATACAGCAGGTGTTGCCGGACGCACACAACGTAGATCGAAGTACGGTGCAAAACAGCCCAAAAAGTAAGAAACGATGAGAAAAAGACAAGCAAAGAAAAGACCTTTGTTGCCAGATCCACGGTTTAATGACCAATTGGTAACGAGGTTTGTCAATATGATGATGTGGGACGGTAAAAAATCCGTTGCCTTCAAAATCTTCTACGATGCCATAGATATTGTAGAAGAGAAAAAAACAGATGACGAAAAGACAGCGCTTGAAATCTGGAAAGATGCGCTTTCAAATGTTATGCCGCACGTTGAGGTTCGTAGCCGAAGGGTTGGTGGTGCGACATTTCAAATTCCCATGCAAATTCGTCCCGACAGGAAAATTTCAACGGCCATGAAATGGTTGATCAGTTTTGCTAGAAAGCGAAATGAAAAATCAATGGCCCAAAAGTTGGCTGCTGAAGTATTGGCAGCTGCCAAGGAGGAAGGTGCTGCCGTTAAGAAACGCGTCGACACGCACAAAATGGCCGAAGCCAATAAAGCATTCTCACACTTCAGATTTTAATTGACAATGGCAAGAGATTTAAAATTCACAAGAAATATAGGGATTGCTGCGCATATTGATGCGGGTAAGACAACGACCACCGAACGTGTTCTTTTTTACACAGGTGTGAGTCACAAGATAGGAGAGGTTCATGACGGAGCCGCTACAATGGACTGGATGGAGCAAGAACAGGAGCGTGGTATTACCATTACTTCTGCTGCAACCACCTGTACATGGCAGTTCCCTACTGAGCAAGGGAAACCTACCGCCGATGCCAAAGATTATCACTTTAATATTATTGATACTCCCGGTCACGTAGATTTTACCGTTGAGGTAAACAGATCGCTACGTGTTTTGGATGGTTTGGTATTCCTATTCAGTGCTGTTGACGGTGTTGAGCCGCAATCTGAAACCAACTGGAGGTTGGCTGACAACTACAAAGTACCAAGAATGGGCTTTGTCAATAAAATGGACCGTCAAGGATCTAACTTTCTTGCTGTATGTCAGCAAGTTAGAGATATGTTGAAATCAAATGCCGTTCCCATTGTATTGCCTATTGGGGATGAAGCCGATTTTAGAGGTATCGTTGATTTGGTTAAAAATCGGGCGATTGTATGGCATGATGAAAACTTCGGTTCGACTTTCGATGTTATCGACATTCCTGCTGAAATGGAAGCTGAGGTGAAAGAACACCGTGCTGCTTTGATCGAAGCTGTTGCAGAATACGATGAAAATTTAATGGAGAAGTTCTTCGAGGATGAGAATTCCATCACCGAAGAGGAAATTCATGCTGCACTTCGCGCTGCAGTTATGGATATGAGCATTATTCCAATGGTATGTGGTTCAGCCTTTAAAAATAAAGGTGTTCAGTTCCTATTGGATGCTGTATGTAGGTATTTGCCTTCTCCCCTTGATAAGGACGCCATCGTTGGTGAAAATCCGGATACAGGAGAAGAAGTATCACGTAAACCTGATCCAAGCGAGCCATTTGCGGCTTTGGCTTTCAAGATTGCTACTGACCCCTTTGTTGGTAGATTGGCATTCTTTAGAGCGTACTCCGGTAAATTGGATGCGGGATCCTATGTGCTGAACAACCGTTCAGGAAATAAAGAGCGTATTTCTCGTATCTATCAGATGCACTCCAACAAGCAAAATGCAATTGAAAGCATTTCTGCTGGTGATATTGGTGCAGCGGTAGGATTTAAGGATATAAAAACAGGGGATACCCTATCATCAGAAAAGCATCCAATTGTTTTGGAAAGTATGGTTTTTCCAGATCCGGTAATTGGTATTGCTGTTGAGCCTAAGACCAAGGCTGATGTGGATAAATTGGGGATGTCTTTGGCAAAATTGGCCGAAGAAGATCCAACATTCCAGGTGAAGACCGATGAAGCTTCAGGGCAAACGATCATCTCTGGAATGGGTGAGCTTCACTTAGACATCATTGTTGATCGCTTAAGAAGAGAGTTCAAGGTTGAAGTTAATCAAGGACAACCTCAGGTTGAATACAAGGAAGCATTGACGCAATCTGCCGATCACAGAGAGGTTTACAAGAAGCAGACTGGTGGTCGCGGTAAGTTTGCAGACATTGTGTTTACCATGGAACCAGCAAGCGATGATGCCAAAGCAGGCTTGGAATTCATTAATGAGATTAAAGGAGGTAACATTCCTAAAGAATATATCCCATCTGTTGAGAAAGGGTTTAAGCAAGCCATGAAAAATGGACCTTTGGCCGGATTTGAGATGGATTCGATGAAAATCACCTTAAAGGATGGTTCATTCCACCCGGTGGATTCAGATTCGCTATCGTTCGAATTGGCTGCCAAAATAGGATACAAGGAGGCTGCGAAAGCTGCTCGAGCTGTATTGATGGAGCCTATTATGAAGTTGGAAGTATTGACGCCAGAGGAAAACATGGGTGATATTGTTGGTGATTTGAATAGGAGAAGAGGCCAAGTGAACAACATGGACGATAGAGCAGGCTCAAAAGTTGTCAAAGCAGATGTGCCTTTATCGGAGATGTTTGGATATGTGACAGCCTTGAGGACATTGTCTTCGGGTCGTGCAACGTCAACCATGGAGTTCTCTCACTATGCAGAAACACCGGCTAACATTGCTGAAGAGGTAATAAAAGCAGCCAAAGGAGTAACAACGGTTTAAATTTCAGGAGATGAGTCAAAAAATAAGAATAAAGTTAAAGTCTTACGACCACAATTTGGTGGACAAGTCTGCTGAAAAAATAGTCAAGACAGTTAAGACTACGGGTGCTGTGGTTACCGGTCCAATTCCGTTACCAACACACAAAAAGATATTTACAGTACTGCGTTCACCACACGTAAATAAGAAATCAAGAGAGCAATTTCAACTGAGTTCATACAAGCGATTGCTTGATATTTACAGTTCTTCTTCAAAAACTATTGATGCTTTAATGAAATTAGAGCTTCCAAGTGGTGTAGAAGTCGAAATAAAAGTTTAAATTTGCACGCCCTTTAAAAAAGGGAATTACATGTCCTGAGCTGCGAGCGAAGGAAAAACGGGAGATAAGAAAAAATATCTGGGTCACAGAATGTTTTCTTTGACCCAATTTTTTTGCCAAGAAATTGGCTTTAATTGAAGAAAAAAGTAAAAATTAAAATATGTCTGGGTTAATAGGAAGAAAAATCGGCATGACCAGCATCTTTGACGAAAACGGAAAGAACATTCCGTGTACCGTTATTCAAGCTGGACCATGTGTGGTTACCCAAGTCAGAACCGAAGAGGTAGACGGGTATAGTGCCCTTCAACTCGGTTTCGATGACAAGGCAGATAATCGTGCCAACAAGGCAGAGCAAGGTCACTTTAAAAAGGCTGGTTCTGCCCCTAAGAAAAAAGTTGTTGAATTCCGTGATTTTGAAGGTGAATACAAATTGGGCGACACCATTGGTGTTGACCTTTTTAATGAAGGTGAATTTGTTGATGTCGTTGGCACTTCAAAAGGAAAAGGATTTCAGGGTGTTGTAAAAAGACACGGTTTCGCCGGTGTCGGTCAGGCAACTCACGGTCAGCATAACAGATTGCGTGCACCAGGTTCTATTGGTGCGGCTTCTTATCCTGCTCGAGTTTTCAAAGGAATGAAAATGGCTGGCAGAATGGGAAATGAAAGGGTGACCGTTCAAAACCTTCGTGTTTTGAAAGTAGTACCTGAAAAGAATTTGTTAGTTGTCAAAGGTGCAGTGCCTGGGCACAAAAATGCTTACGTAACTGTAGAAAAATAAGCTCATGAAAGTTGCAGTTTTAGACAGTAAAGGAAAAGAAACAGGCAGAAAGGTAGACCTTTCTGACGATGTTTTCGGTATCGAGCCTAATGAGCACGCCATTTATTTGGACGTCAAGCAGTATTTAGCCCATCAACGTCAAGGAACGCACAAGGCTAAAGAACGTGCTGAAATTAAAGGAAGTACCCGCAAAATTAAAAAGCAAAAAGGTACAGGAACCGCTAGAGCTGGTAGTATCAAGTCACCAATTTTTAGAGGTGGTGGTAGAATTTTCGGCCCTAGACCAAAAGATTATACGCAAAAGTTGAACAAGAATGTGAAAAGACTTGCGCGTAAATCGGCCTTAAGCCTAAAATCTAAGGAAAAAGAGCTTTTGGTTGTTGAAGACTTTGAAATGAAGGCCCCAAAAACACAGGATTTCATTAAGGTCTTGAAATCACTTGGACTAGAAGACAAAAAGTCTCTAGTTGTGTTGGGCAGCCAAAACGATAATGTGTATTTGTCATCGCGCAATTTGAAAAAATCTGAGGTTGTTAGCAACACAGAATTGAATACCTACAAGATTTTGAATGCAAAAAGTCTTGTGTTGATGGAAAGCGCGGTAGAGAAAATTCAGTCAAACCTAAGTAAATAACAGAAAATGGGTGTATTAATTAAACCTATTATTACGGAAAAGATGACAGCTGATAGTGAGCTTTTCAATCGCTATGGCTTTTATGTAAATCCCAATGCGAACAAGCTTCAAATTAAGGAAGCCGTTGAGGCTACCTATGGGGTTTCTGTTGAAAAGGTGAGAACAATGAACTATGGTCCCACCCGTCGCACGAGATATACCAAGACAGGTATACAGCACGGTAAGACCAATGCTTTGAAAAAGGCTATAGTTGATGTAGCTGAAGGTGATGTAATTGATTTTTACAGTAATCTATAAAGACTCAAATGTCAGTTAGAAAATTAAAACCAGTAACCCCAGGACAGCGTTTTAGAGTAGTAAACGGATTTGACGCGATTACTACTGATAAGCCGGAAAAAAGCTTGCTTGCTCCGAAAAAAAGGACCGGGGGTCGAAACAGTCAAGGAAAAATGACCGTACGCCATCGTGGTGGAGGTCACAAAAGAAGGTATCGTATTATTGATTTTAAAAGGGATAAGCACGGTGTTGCTGCCGAGGTAAAATCAATCCAATATGATCCAAACCGAAGTGCATTTATTGCTTTGGTTGAGTATAAAGATGGTGAAAAGCGCTATATAATTGCCCCCAACGGCCTTCAAGTGGGCCAAAAGGTAATGTCTGGTGAAAAGGCAGGACCTGAAATTGGGAATGCAATGGTTTTGAGTCAAATTCCTTTGGGAACCATAATTTCTTGTATTGAACTAAGACCAGGCCAAGGCGCTGTAATGGCAAGAAGTGCAGGAACCTTTGCACAACTAATGGCAAAGGACGGCAAGTTTGTGACTATCAAACTTCCTTCAGGTGAAACACGATTGATATTAGCCAATTGTACAGCTACCATTGGTGCAGTTTCCAATTCCGATCATCAATTATTGGTTTCAGGTAAAGCTGGCCGTAGCCGTTGGTTGGGTAGAAGACCAAGAACTAGACCAGTAGCGATGAACCCTGTTGATCACCCAATGGGTGGTGGTGAAGGAAGGGCTTCAGGAGGTCACCCAAGATCTAAGAATGGCATTCCGGCAAAAGGATTTAGAACACGTTCGAAGACTAAGGATAGTAACCGATATATTATCGAACGTAGAAAGAAATAATTGATATAAAATGGCACGATCACTCAAAAAAGGACCGTACGTTCATCATAGTTTAGAGAAAAAAGTCCAGCAAAATGTCGAAAGCGGAAAAAAATCCGTCATTAAGACTTGGTCAAGGGCTTCAATGATAACCCCTGATTTTGTGGGCCAAACCATTGCAGTGCACAACGGAAGACAATTTGTTCCTGTGTATGTTACTGAAAATATGGTAGGACACAAATTGGGTGAATTTTCACCAACACGATCGTTCCGTGGTCATGCAGGTGCAAAAAATAAAGGTAAAAAGTAATTAGGCAATGGGAGTTCGAAAAAGAAATATGGCTGAACGCCTCAAAGCAGAGAAAAAGGATTTGGCCTTTGCCAAATTGAATAACTGCCCTACATCTCCTCGTAAGATGCGATTGGTCGCCGATTTGATTCGCGGTAAGCAAGTTGAACCTGCGTTGGCCATCCTTAGATTTAGTCAAAAGGAGGCGTCTAGGAGATTGGAGAAACTTTTACTTTCGGCAATTGCCAACTGGGAAGCGAAAAATGAGGCAGCAAGTATCGAAGATGCTGACTTGATCATTAAGGAAATAAGGGTTGATGGCGGAACCATGTTGAAACGTCTAAGACCTGCTCCCCAAGGGCGTGCGCACAGAATTAGAAAGCGTTCAAACCATGTAACAATGGTATTGGCTGCAAATAACATTAATACAGAAACAACAGCATAATAGTATGGGACAAAAGACCAATCCGATAGGAAATCGTTTGGGAATCATCCGAGGATGGGAATCAAACTGGTATGGTGGAAATGACTATGGCGATAAGCTTGCTGAAGATGACAAAATTCGCAAGTACATCCATGCTCGTTTGGCAAAAGCCAGTGTCTCACGTGTTATCATTGAGCGTACGCTTAAATTGATAACCATTACAATTACCACGGCAAGACCTGGTATTATCATTGGTAAGGGAGGTCAAGAAGTTGACAAGTTGAAGGAAGAGTTGAAAAAGATTACCAATAAGGAGGTTCAGATCAATATTCACGAAATCAAAAGGCCAGAGCTTGACGCAAATTTGGTTGCGGCAAGTGTAGCGCGCCAGATCGAGAGTAGAATCTCGTACCGTCGTGCTATCAAGATGGCCATTGCCGCAGCAATGCGAATGAATGCCGAAGGGATTAAAATTCAAATTTCTGGTCGTTTGAACGGTGCAGAAATGGCACGCTCGGAGTCTTACAAAGAAGGAAGAATTCCATTATCGACCTTCCGTGCAGATGTTGACTATGCATTGACTGAGGCCCACACTACCTATGGTAGGTTAGGAGTGAAAGTATGGATTATGAAAGGTGAGGTTTATGGTAAGCGAGAGCTTTCCCCACTCGTTGGATTGTCTAAAGGAGGATCTAAGGGAGGAAAGCAAGATGGAGGAAAAAGACAGCGCCGCAGAAAATAATAAGTAAAGAAGCGAATTAGAGATGTTACAACCGAAAAGAACAAAATTTCGTAAAGCCCAAAAGGGTCGTATGAAGGGAAATTCACAGCGTGGACACCAACTTTCCAATGGAATGTTCGGCATCAAATCGTTGGACTCCCATTTCATTACTTCCCGTCAGATAGAGGCTGCACGTATTGCAGCGACGCGATATATGAAACGTCAAGGGCAGTTGTGGATCAAAATATTTCCAGATAAGCCAATTACCAAAAAGCCCTTAGAAGTAAGGATGGGTAAAGGTAAGGGAGCTCCGGAATACTTTGTGGCTGTTGTTAAGCCAGGTAGAGTAATGTTCGAAGTGGCCGGTGTACCGCATGATGTCGCCAAGGAAGCCCTTCGTTTGGCAGCGCAAAAATTACCAGTGAAGACAAAATTTGTCGTAGCAAGGGATTACGCTGGATAAATAAACTGATACGAAATGAAACAAGCAGAGATAAAAGAACTATCGGTTGAGGAAATTCAGCAAAGATTGGCTGAATTGAAAAAAGAATATGCTGATTTGAAGATGGCCCACGCAGTGACGCCTTTGGAAAATCCAATGCAGATAAGACAAACAAGAAGAACGGTCGCAAGATTGGCAACTGAGTTAACAAAAAGGGAATTACAATAACGGATTCGGCCTTATGGAAGAAATCACAACAAGAAATCTAAGAAAAGAAAGGATTGGGGTTGTCACCAGTAACAAAATGGAGAAATCCATTGTAGTATCTGAGGTGAAACGCGTAAAGCACCCTATGTACGGTAAATTCGTTTTGAAGACCAAAAAGTACGTTGCCCACGATGAAAAGAATGATTGCAACGAAGGCGATACCGTAAGAATAATGGAAACTAGACCTTTGAGCAAGACTAAGTGCTGGAGGTTGGTTGAAATCCTTGAAAGAGCTAAATAATCATGGTACAACAAGAATCAAGATTAAAAGTGGCGGATAATACAGGTGCTAAAGAAGTGCTTACGATTCGCGTACTGGGAGGAACAAAAAGAAGATATGCCTCCATTGGGGATAAAATAGTTGTAACTGTAAAGGAAGCGGCTCCAAACGGCACCATTAAAAAAGGCGCTGTATCTACTGCGGTAGTGGTTCGCACTAAAAAGGAAGTAAGAAGACCAGATGGTTCTTACATTCGATTTGATGACAATGCCTGTGTATTGTTGAACCCAACTGGTGAGATGCGAGGAACACGTGTTTTCGGACCTGTTGCAAGAGAGCTTCGTGATAAGCAGTATATGAAAATTGTTTCATTGGCCCCTGAGGTACTATAAAATTCTGAACATGAAGTTGAAGATAAAATCAGGAGATACGGTAACGGTAATCGCAGGAGATCACAAAGGCTCCGAAGGAAAAGTATTGCGTGTTGACCGTGAAAAGAACAAAGCCATTGTTGAGGGCGTCAATATTGTGAAAAAGCACGAGAAGCCAAGTGCCCAAAACCCACAAGGAGGTATCACTGAAAAAGAAGCTCCTATCCACATTTCGAACCTTTCGTTGATGGAGAATGGGGAAGCTGTGCGCGTGGGCTATGAAATTAAAGATGGCAAGAAAGTCAGAGTGTCTAAGAAAACAGGAGAAATTATTTAGTCATGAGTTACATTCCAAGACTGAAGAAAGAATATAATGAGCGTGTAGTAAAGGCACTCTCTGATGAATTTGGGTACAACAACGTTATGCAGGTGCCTAAATTGAAAAAGATTGTGGTAAGTCGTGGTGTTGGTGCCGCGGTGGCCGATAAGAAGTTGATCGATCATGCGGTTGATGAACTGACCATGATTACCGGTCAGAAAGCCATTGCCACAATGTCTAAAAAGGATGTTGCATCGTTCAAACTTCGTAAGGGTATGCCCATTGGTGCAAAAGTGACCCTTCGCGGAGAACGTATGTATGAGTTTTTAGATCGTTTGATTACCAGTGCCCTTCCAAGGGTTCGTGACTTCCAAGGTGTTCGGGCAACTGGATTTGATGGGAGAGGGAATTATAATTTAGGAGTTACCGAACAAATTATCTTTCCTGAAATCAACATCGATAAAATCAACAGAATTAACGGTATGGATATCACTTTCGTGACATCAGCCGAAACAGATAAGGAAGCAAAATCATTGTTAAGCGAATTGGGATTACCCTTTAAAAAGAATTAACATGGCCAAAGAATCAATGAAAGCCCGTGAAAGAAAAAGGGCAAAAACGGTAGCAAAATATGCTGAAAAGAGAAAGGCTTTGAAAGAGGCTGGCGACTACGAAGCGTTACAAAAACTGCCAAAAAATGCATCCCCGGTTCGTATGCGTAACCGCTGTAAATTGACCGGAAGGCCAAGAGGTTATATGAGAACCTTTGGTATTTCAAGGGTTACATTCCGAGAAATGGCTAACAAAGGATTGATTCCAGGAGTTAAAAAAGCAAGTTGGTAAAAAAATATAAAGAGTAGAAGATGTTAACAGATCCAATATCAGATTATTTGACCCGTATTCGCAATGCCAGTAGGGCAGGCCATAGGGTAGTGAATATTCCAGGTTCCAACTTGAAAAGGGAAATGACCAAGATTTTGTTCGATCAAGGTTATATTTTAAGCTACAAGTTCGAAGAAGATAAGCTTCAAGGAAATATTAAAATTGCCTTGAAATACGACAGATTGACCAAAGAACCGGTTATCAAGAAATTGCAAAGGGTAAGTAAACCTGGACTAAGAAAGTATTCAGGTTCACAAGACTATCCAAGAGTCTTGAACGGTTTGGGAATTGCAATTGTTTCTACATCGCATGGCGTGATGACCAGTAAGCAAGCAGCAAAAGATAATGTGGGTGGCGAAGTACTTTGCTACGTATACTAAAATAAAGAGTTAAAGAAGATGTCAAGAATAGGCAACAATCCAGTTTCGATTCCAGAAGGAGTTACCGTTGAGGTCAACGATGGTGTAGTTACCGTAAAAGGAAAATTGGGCGAATTGACCCAAAGTTTCTCTGAGGTGGATATCAAGGTTGAAGAAGGTGAGGTAAATGTAACCAGATCTTCAGAATCAAAAGACCACAAGGCAAAACATGGCCTTTACAGAGCATTGGTATCAAATATGGTAGAAGGTGTTTCCAAAGGGTTCTCCAAAGAGCTTGAATTGGTTGGGGTAGGTTATCGAGCTTCTAACCAAGGTCAAAAATTGGATCTGGCCCTTGGATTTTCACATAACATTGTCATGGATATCGCTCCTGAAGTGAAAATTGAAACAACTTCCGAAAAAGGTAAGAATCCGATAGTGAAGTTAACCTCACATGACAAACAGTTAGTGGGACAGGTGGCAGCTAAAATCCGATCTTTCCGCAAACCGGAACCCTACAAAGGAAAAGGTATCAAGTTTGTTGGTGAACAAATTAGAAGAAAAGCAGGTAAATCAGCCTAAGAAATAAGATTATGGGACTATCTAAGACTGAAAGAAGATTGCGTATTCGAAAAAGAATCAGAAAGATTTCATTTGGAACTGATTCAAAGCCTCGTTTGGCCGTTTTTCGAAGCAATAAAGAAATATATGCCCAATTGATTGATGACAACAAGGGCGTAACCTTGGCTGCTGCATCCTCAAGGGATAAAGAAATCGATGCCAAAGGAACTGGCGTTGAAGTGGCAAATGCCGTTGGTAAGGCGATTGCTGAAAAAGCTAAAAAAGCAGGTATTGAAACAGTTGCTTTTGACCGTGGAGGGAACCTTTACCATGGTAGGGTTAAATCTTTGGCAGAAGCGGCACGAGAAGCAGGACTTAAATTCTAGAACAAGATATGTACGGAAAATACAAAAATGTAGAAATGGTTAAACCAGGTGGTCTAGAATTAAAAGACCGTCTAGTTGGTGTACAAAGGGTGACCAAGGTAACCAAAGGTGGTCGTGCATTTGGTTTCTCTGCCATTGTAGTAGTGGGTGATGAGAACGGTGTTGTGGGCCACGGATTAGGCAAATCAAAAGAAGTTGCCACAGCTATTGCCAAAGCTATTGAAGACGCCAAAAAGAATTTGGTTCGTATTCCTTTGACAAAAGGCACATTGCCTCACGAACAAAAGGGAAAATATGGTGGTGCCCGCGTATACATTCAACCTGCATCACAGGGTACGGGAGTTATCGCCGGTGGCGCTGTAAGAGCGGTACTCGAATCAGTAGGCGTACATGATGTACTTTCAAAATCGCAGGGATCCTCGAACCCGCACAATGTGGTGAAGGCCACTTTTGATGCTTTATTGCAGTTGCGTGATGCCAATGTAATTGCCAAGCAGCGAGGAATCAGTGTAGAAAAAGTTTTTAAAGGATAAGACAAATGGCCAAAATCAAGGTAAAGCAAGTAAGAAGTGCCATTAAAAGGCCGCAAAATCAAAAGCGTACATTGGAGGCTTTGGGTTTGCGTAAGATAGGACAAGTAGTTGAGCATGATGACACGCCCAACATCTTGGGAATGATAAACAAAGTAAAACACTTGGTTTCCACTGAGGAAGCTTAAATGATAGCGTAAAGATGGACTTGAATAATTTAAAACCTGCCGAAGGTTCAACACATAGAGCTGGGAAAAGACTGGGAAGAGGACAAGGATCCGGTAAAGGAGGAACTGCCGCACGAGGTCATAAAGGTGCCAAGTCAAGGTCTGGATATTCAAAAAAGATTGGATTTGAAGGTGGTCAAATGCCGTTGCAACGACGTGTGCCTAAGTTTGGCTTCACCAATATTAATCGTAAGGAATATCAAGCTATTAACTTGGATAAGCTTCAAACCTTGGTTGACAACAAAGTTGTTAAAGATGAAGTAACCTTTGAAACTTTGGTCGAGAACAGATTGGCTCGAAAAAATGAATTGGTCAAGATTTTGGGCAATGGTGAGCTAAAGGCCAAATTGAAGGTTTCTGCACATAAATTTAGTGCTTCTGCCAAAGCAGCTATTGAGAAAGCTGGTGGTGAAGCCATAACACTATAAGACCAAATTTCGGATGAAGAAATTTATTGAGACCATATCAAATATCTGGAAGATCGAAGAGCTAAGGAGACGTATCCTCGTCACCTTGGGTTTGCTAGTTGTATACCGATTTGGTGCACAAGTGGTATTGCCAGGTATCGATACATCTCAATTAGCACAGCTCGCAGATAATACAGGTCAGGGAATATTAGGTATTCTAAACGCATTTACGGGCGGAGCCTTTGCAAATGCTTCTGTATTTGCCCTTGGAATTATGCCTTACATATCAGCTTCCATTGTGGTTCAGTTGATGAGTATTGCCATTCCTTATCTTCAAAAATTGGATAAAGAGGGCGAGAGTGGTCGTAAAACCAAGAATCAGATTACGCGATGGTTGACCATCGCCATTTGTGTAGTTCAGGCACCTGCCTATTTGTATGGTCTTGAGGCTCTTGGTGTTCCAAATAGTGCATTCGTGCTAGGCAAAGGACTCGACTTCATTGTGCCGGCTGTAGTCATTTTGGTCACAGGCTGTGTCTTTGCCATGTGGTTGGGTGAGAAGATAACGGACAAAGGTATTGGTAATGGTATCTCATTGTTGATAATGATTGGTATTATAGCAACCATGCCCCAATCGTTTGTTCAGGAATTTATTTCAAGAACTACGAACAATACCGGTGGACTCATGTTCATTTTGATTGAGGTTATTGTTTGGTTCCTTGTGATTTTGGCTAGTGTGTTATTGCATATGGCCATTCGCCAAATACCGGTGCAGTATGCGAGACGCAGTGCTTCCGGGGGCTATGAAAAAAATGTTATGGGTGCTAGACAATACATTCCATTGAGGTTAAATGCCTCTGGGGTAATGCCCATCATTTTCGCCCAGGCGATCATGTTCGCGCCAAGTTTGATCGGTAGAACATTCAATAGCACGGCAGTAGGCCAATGGATGGAAGTGCAGTTTGCTGATATTTTTGGATTATGGTATAATGTATTGTTCGCAGTATTGATCATCATTTTTACCTATTTCTATACAGCTATAACGGTACCAACCAACAAGATGGCTGACGATTTAAAACGAAGTGGTGGTTTTATTCCCGGTATACGTCCTGGTAAGGAAACAGGTGATTATTTAGACAAAATTATGTCCCTGATCACATTCCCTGGTTCAATTTTCTTGGCCTTGCTTGCAGTTTTACCTGCAATTGTGGTAAAGTTAATGGACGTTCAAGCGGGATGGGCGCTATTCTATGGTGGAACCTCACTACTCATTATGGTAGGTGTGGCTATCGATACGGTACAACAAGTAAATTCATATCTGTTGAACAGACATTACGATGGTCTGATGAAAACGGGTAAAAATAGAAAAGTAGCATAAAGTATGGCAAAACAGCCACCCATAGAACAAGACGGAACGATTATAGAAGCATTGTCAAATGCAATGTTTCGTGTTGAATTGGAAAACGGTCACATTGTTACGGCACATATATCAGGAAAGATGCGTATGCATTACATAAAATTGCTTCCTGGTGACAAGGTAAAACTTGAGATGAGCCCATATGATTTGACCAAGGCAAGAATTACATATAGATACTAAAACGATGAAAGTTAGAGCATCCATAAAAAAAAGAAGTGCAGACTGCAAAATTGTTCGCAGAAAAGGTAGACTGTACGTAATCAACAAGAAGAATCCTAGATTTAAACAAAGACAAGGGTAATTATGGCAAGAATCGCAGGTGTTGACATACCAAAACAAAAGCGTGGGGTAATTTCGCTTACCTATATCTATGGCGTTGGTAAAAGCCGTGCCAAAGATATTTTGGAAACAGCTGGTGTAAGTGAGGATAAGAAAGTTTCGGATTGGAACGATGATGAAATCGGAAAAATTCGTGATGCTGTATCAGCATTCACCATCGAAGGAGAACTTCGCTCAGAGACCCAGTTAAACATTAAGCGTCTAATGGATATTGGATGCTATAGAGGCATTCGTCATCGTTCAGGACTTCCTTTGAGAGGACAGCGCACGAAGAACAATTCTAGGACACGAAAAGGAAAGCGAAAAACAGTGGCCAACAAGAAAAAGGCAACTAAATAATATAGCTAGATTATTATGGCAAAGACTACTGGTAAAGCAGGTTCAAAGACCTCCAAAAAAAGAAAAGTCATTGTTGATTCAACGGGTGAAGCCCATATTGTTGCATCATTCAATAATATCATTATCTCGTTGACCAATAAGAACGGAGATGTAATCTCATGGTCATCGGCAGGTAAGATGGGCTTTAGGGGCTCAAAAAAGAACACTCCTTATGCTGCTCAGGTGGCTGCCGAGGAATGTTCTAAAACCGCCCATGAAGCTGGCCTTAGAAAAGTAAAGGTATTTGTTAAGGGACCAGGTAATGGTCGTGAGTCTGCAATTAGAACCATTCATAATTCAGGTATTGAAGTTACTGAAATAGTAGATGTAACACCACTACCGCATAATGGTTGTAGACCTCCAAAAAGAAGAAGAGTTTAATTAGTACTAACAATTTCCCTATAAGTAACGGGAATTCTCAAGAGAGTGCTTGAAGATTATCGAAGGATAAGCCTTAATTCATAATCGCACTTTCAAAAATTTAGAAGATGGCAAGATATAAAGGACCAAAAACAAAGATCGCCCGTAAATTTGGCGAAGCAATTTTCGGAGATGACAAATCATTCGAAAAAAAGAACTACCCTCCTGGACAGCATGGAAACAACCGTCGCCGAGGTAAAAAATCGGAATATGCTATCCAGTTGATGGAAAAACAAAAAGCAAAATATACCTACGGTATTCTTGAACGACAGTTTAGAAATCTTTTTGCTGAAGCGAAAAGAAAAGAAGGAGTAACTGGTGAGGTATTGCTACAGTTATGTGAATCTAGATTAGATAACGTGGTTTATAGAATGGGGATTTCCCCATCTCGACGTGGTGCAAGACAATTGGTCTCCCACCGACACATCACCGTTAATGGCGGTGTGGTAAACATTCCATCATATTCCCTTAAACCAGGTGATGTTGTTGGGGTACGTGAAAAATCAAAGTCGGTTCAGGCAATTAACGATTCACTTTCGGCAAATAGTAGTGTGTACGAATGGATTACCTGGAACTCAGATAAGAAAGAAGGTACTTTTGTGACCACTCCTGAGCGTATTCAGATTCCTGAGAACATCAAGGAACAATTAATTGTCGAATTATACTCAAAATAAAACAACACAGATCCAATTATGGCATTACTTAATTTTCAAAAGCCCGATAAGGTTATAATGATAGACTCGACGGATTTCGAGGGGAAATTTGAATTTCGCCCCTTGGAGCCCGGTTATGGTCTGACCGTTGGTAACGCATTGCGACGCGTTCTTCTTTCCTCTTTGGAAGGTTTTGCTATCACTTCGGTACGAATTGATGGTGTTGAACACGAGTTTTCGGTTATCCCTGGTGTTGTTGAAGATGTAACCGAAATCATCTTGAACCTAAAACAAATCCGTTTCAAAAGACAGATTGATGATGTAGAAAGTGAGACTGTTTCAGTTTCTGTGAGTGGAAAAAACCAATTGACTGCTGGAGATTTTCAAAAGTTCATTTCAGGATACCAAGTATTGAACCCTGATTTGGTCATTTGTAATATGGATGCAAAGGTTGCCATCAACCTCGAAGTAATTATCGAAAAAGGCCGCGGTTATGTGCCTGCAGAAGAAAACAAGAAATCAAACGCCCCGCTTGGTAGCATTGCGGTTGATTCTGTTTTCACTCCTGTTAAGAATGTAAAATATAGCATTGAAAACTTTAGGGTAGAGCAGAAAACCGATTATGAAAAATTGGTTTTTGAAATCGTAACAGATGGCTCGATCCATCCTAAGGATGCCTTAACTGAGGCAGCCAAAGTATTGATTCACCATTTCATGTTGTTCTCTGACGAGCGCATCACTTTAGAAGCTGATGAGATTGCCCAGACCGAGACTTATGATGAGGAGTCATTGCACATGCGTCAGTTGTTGAAAACCAAATTGGTTGACATGGATCTTTCTGTACGTGCATTGAATTGCTTGAAAGCTGCCGAGGTTGATACCTTGGGTGATTTGGTTTCCTTCAATAAGAATGACCTGATGAAGTTTAGAAACTTTGGTAAAAAATCCTTGACTGAGCTCGAAGAATTGGTTATCAACAAAGGACTTCAGTTTGGTATGGACTTGACCAAATACAAACTCGACAAAGATTAATAATCATAATTTGCTCTCCCAGTTTTAGAATGGGATTTGGTAGCAAGATGATAAGAATAGAAAAATGAGACATAGAAAAAAATTCAATCACTTAGGAAGAACAGCTGCACACCGTAAGGCAATGCTTGCGAATATGGCATGTTCCCTTATAGAACACAAGCGCATAAATACTACGGTTGCCAAGGCCAAAGCTTTGAAGCAATTTGTTGAGCCTTTGATTACAAAGTCCAAAGCGGAGAATAACCAAACCACTGAGAAAGGTACGCACAACCGCCGTGTAGTTTTTAGTAAGCTTAGAAACAAACATGCGGTAACTGAATTGTTTAGCGCGGTATCAGAAAAAGTGGGTGATCGACCTGGAGGGTATACCCGAATCATCAAATTGGGAAATCGATTGGGTGATAATGCTGACATGGCCATGATAGAGTTAGTTGATTTTAACGAACTTTACAATGCCGGTAAGCCCAAAAAGAAATCAACGAGAAGAAGTCGAAGAGGTGGTGGTAAGGCTAAAGCGGAAGCTGCTCCGGCTGTTGCTGAAACTAAAGTTGATGACTCAGAAGAATAAGATGTTAAATACTATTTGATAACCAAAAAAGGATACGCCAAAAACGTATCCTTTTTTTATGTTTTTTTGTAAAATTTTTGTCCTAATATGAAATATCAAGAAAGAAAAAAAGCACTTGTACTATTGGAAGATGGTACTATTTTTTATGGTAAGGCTGTTGGCAATAAAGAGGGCACCGCCTACGGAGAAGTTTGTTTCAATACGGGTATGACGGGCTATCAAGAGATTTTTACAGATCCCTCTTACTATGGTCAATTGATGGTGACAACAAACGCCCATATTGGCAATTATGGTACCCATGCAGATGAGGTCGAATCCGATTCCATTAAAATAGCGGGGTTGATTGTCAAAAATTTTAGTTATAACTATTCAAGACCTTCGGCAGACAAAAGTCTTGAAGAGTTTTTAGAGGATAACGGCTTGTTGGCCATCTCTGATGTTGATACTAGAGCTTTGGTGAGTTACATTAGGGACAATGGCGCCATGAATGCCCTTATTTCTACCCGAGTAGACGATATAGCCGCCTTAAAGAAGGAACTTAAAGAGGTCCCTAGTATGGAAGGATTGGAATTGGCTTCAAAGGTTTCGGCAAAGGAACCTTACTTCTACGGTGACGAAAAAGCGGATTTTAAGATCTCTGCCTTAGATATTGGAATAAAGAAGAATATCTTAAGGAACTTGGCAAAACGTGGGGCCTATATCAAAGTTTATCCCTACAATTCTTCGTATGAAGAAATGACCGATTTTAATCCAGATGCCTATTTCATATCAAACGGACCCGGTGACCCTGAACCCTTAAAGGAAGCCATCAATACCACAAAGGAGATCCTTAAGACAAACAAGCCTTTATTCGGAATTTGTTTGGGCCATCAGGTACTGGCCTTGGCCAATGGAGTGTCAACCTATAAAATGCATCATGGACATCGAGGCATTAACCACCCCATTCTGAATTTGATGACGGGTAAGGGAGAAATCACGTCGCAGAACCATGGTTTTGCCATTAATCGGGAGGAAACCGAGGCCCATCCAGATTTGGAGGTGACACACACCCATTTAAACGATAATACGGTAGCTGGGATAAAGATGAAGTACAAAAATGTGTTTTCGGTACAATACCATCCTGAAGCAAGTCCTGGACCACATGATGCAGATTATCTTTTCGATCAGTTTTTTGAAGCCATAAAGGCCAGTGCCAACTAAAACGTTTTAGTTTATTTTTAGGTTATTTTCAGTTACTTAAGGCCGTTTCAGCAAGCTGAAAAGGCCACCCTTTTGTATCTTCGTCTAATTATTTGAAAACATAAGAAACCTATGAGCATTATCATCAATATTCATGCAAGACAAATACTGGATTCACGAGGAAATCCTACAGTTGAAGTTGACGTAATTACCGAAAATGGTGTTTTGGGTCGTGCAGCCGTTCCTTCTGGTGCATCGACTGGCGAACACGAGGCCGTTGAACTTCGCGATGGGGGTGATTCCTTTATGGGCAAGGGTGTTGCCAAGGCCGTTGAGAATGTGAACACAAGTATTGCCGAAGAACTTGTTGGCGCCTCAGTTTTTGAGCAGAACGCCATTGATGAAGCTATGATAGCCTTAGACGGTACGCCAAATAAATCGAAGTTAGGGGCAAATGCAATTTTGGGCGTTTCCTTAGCGGTGGCAAAAGCGGCTGCCAATGAATTAAACATGCCTTTGTACCGCTATGTAGGAGGAGTAAGTGCAAATACCCTTCCCGTTCCTATGATGAATATTATCAATGGAGGATCGCATTCAGATGCACCAATAGCGTTTCAAGAGTTTATGGTGATGCCTGTCAAGGCCGAGAATTTTACCCATGCCATGCAAATGGGGACTGAAATTTTCCACAATTTAAAGAAGGTATTGCACGATAGAGGTTTGAGCACAGCAGTAGGAGATGAAGGTGGTTTTGCTCCAAACCTTGCTGGAGGTACAGAAGATGCTTTGGATACCATTGCAAAGGCGGTCGACAAAGCAGGATACAAGCTTGGTGATGACGTGATGATTGCCTTAGATTGCGCCTCAGCAGAATTCTATAGCGACGGCAAATACGATTACACCATTTTCGAGGGTGACAAAGGCAAAGTTAGGACCTCAGAGGAACAGGCTGCGTATTTGGCAGAGCTCTGTGATAAATATCCGATAATCTCAATCGAAGATGGGATGGATGAGAACGATTGGGACGGTTGGAAGATGCTTACCGATAAGGTCGGTAATTCGGTACAGTTGGTGGGCGATGACCTGTTTGTGACAAACGTGGAACGCTTGTCAAGAGGAATCGAAAATGGCATAGCAAATTCTATTTTGATCAAGGTAAATCAAATAGGTACCTTGTCTGAAACCATAGCGGCGGTCAATATGGCCAAGAACGCAGGGTATACCTCTGTGATGTCGCATCGTTCTGGTGAAACGGAAGATAATACCATCGCTGATTTGGCCGTAGCCTTAAATACGGGTCAAATTAAGACCGGATCGGCTTCCCGAAGTGACCGTATGGCAAAATACAATCAATTGCTTCGCATTGAAGAGGAGTTGGGCCACGTAGCTTATTATCCTAGGGAAAAGGCATTTAAAGTCAAATCGTAACGATTATTTAGCATAACAAAAGCCTTTCTCAAATGAGAAAGGCTTTTTTTTGCGCCCTTAATGCTGTATATTAATCTGACGTAAACAGTGATCCAATTATGAGCAATTTTCTTTTTGCTGCTGCCGAAAACGATGCCATTCCAAATTGTAAGGCAGGAGGGATGGGTGACGTGGTTCGGGATGTTCCCCGTCAAATTTCTGAAAGAGGTGATAAAACACATGTGGTGGTTCCTTCGTACAACCGATTGCACCGAGGAGGTCGATTGAAGGCCACACTCCATTTTGAACTAAGGGGTATGGGGTATGAAGCTGAGCTTTATGAGGTTGCCCCGAAAAAAGAATTTAAGAATATTCAGCATTATGTAATTCACCATCCTGAAATTGAGGCAGGAGGCATTGCCCATATTTATCACGATGACCCTGAAGAGCCTTTTTATACCGATTTCATCAAATATGTTATTTTTTGCACGGCGGTTGCCGAAGCAGTAAAACAGGGGGCATTCGGTAAACTCGATGTGATTCATTTACATGACTGGCATTCGAGCCTCTTATTGTTTTTGAGGGAATACCACCGAGATTATACAAGTCTTAAGAAAATAAGATTCGTTTACAGCATTCATAACTTGGCCATTCAAGGTATTCGACCCTTCGAGAATAATTACTCATCGGTGAAGAATTGGTACCCCAATGTACCCTATGATGAAAAAGGACTGCAAGATTACAGGTATACAGACTGTATTAACCTTATGGCTGTCGGAATTCGTCTTGCTGATTCGGTACACACGGTATCTCCTTCTTATAAAAAGGACGTAATGCTTCCCAGTTCACCGCCAGAGTTTATTGGAGGTGAAGGTCTTGAAGGTGATTTAAAACAGGCCAATAAAGAGGGTCGATTGATCGGTATTTTAAACGGCTGTAATTACAAGAACATCAATGTCGAGGCTCAGGGGCAGATTTATCGAAATACCGTTAAAGCCCTCTTCAACTGGTTGCAAGATGAAGACAAAAAATACAAGGCCGATTTTTTGGCACATACCGGTGAAAAGATCATGAAATATGTAGGCAATAGACCCAAATTTATTGTCTCGAGTATTGCGCGACTGACCGAACAAAAGTTTTACTTCTTCAAAAAATCTCCAGAAGCATTCGTTGAGATTCTCAAAAAGCTAAATAAGGTTGAGGGTATTTTTATGTTGTTGGGTACGGGAGCGCCTGAATATGAAGAGCTGTTCCGAAAAATAAGTTATGAAAACGAAAACTTCATTTTCACCAACGGGCAATCAGAAAGTTTGATTGATTCGATGTACTTAGAATGCGACCTATACTTTATGCCCAGTCTTTTTGAACCCTGCGGTATCAGTCAAATGTTGGCCATGCGAAATGGCAATCCTTGTTTGGTACATCATACCGGTGGACTTATCGATACGGTCGACCATCTAAAAACAGGCTTCGCCTTTGACGGGAAAACCTATGATGAGAAAATAACAAATATGCTGAAGGCTTTTGATGTGGCTTTGGACATTTATCAGAACGATAAACCACAATGGAAAAAAATTCAAGCAGCTGCCAAAAGAAAACGTTTCACCTGGGAAAAATCAGTGGACAAGTACTATGAACAATTGTACCTGATTTAAGATTTACAAAGAGGGTTGAAAATTGTTAAGAATAATTCAAATTTGATTGTTTGAATTGTTAAAGCCTTGGCTTTTTCGTAAATTTATCATCTTTTCCAAATACTAGTAAAATACATACATGTCGAACAGCGCTACAATAGAATTTGAAGGCAAAAAATATGAGTTTCCGGTAATAAAAGGAACAGAGAATGAACTGGCAATTGATATAAAAGCCCTGCGCGGAACATCGGGTATCGTCACGATTGACCCTGGATATAAAAACACGGGTTCCTGTGAGAGCGCCATTACATTTTTAGATGGTGAGAAAGGAATTTTGCGTTATCGGGGGTATTCGATAGAAGATTTGGCGGAAAAAGCTGATTTTCTAGAGGTCGCTTACCTACTCATCTTCGGAGAGCTTCCAAATAAGGAGCAGCTTGCCAAATTTGACCAAGATATCAAGGCTGAATCGCATGTAGATGAAGAGATGAAAAAGATTTTGGATGGCTTTCCAAAGTCGGCGCATCCGATGGGGGTACTTTCTTCCCTGACCAGTGCTTTGGTGGCCTTTAATCCATCTTCTGTTGATGTATCCTCGGAAGAGGCCATGTACAATTCGATCGTACGCATATTGGCCAAATTTCCAGTATTGGTTGCATGGACCATGCGGAAAAAAATGGGACTTCCCCTAGATTATGGAGACGATTCATTGGGTTATGTAGAGAACATTCATAAAATGATGTTCAAACGGCCTAACAAAGAATATCAAAAAGATAAAATTGCCATTGATGCCCTAGATAAGTTATTGATTTTGCATGCCGACCACGAGCAAAATTGTTCTACTTCGACAGTTCGTATTGTAGGATCGTCACATGCAGGTCTTTTTGCTTCTTTGTCAGCAGGTATATCTGCACTTTGGGGCCCCTTACATGGTGGTGCAAACCAAGCGGTTCTCGAGATGCTTCGTGCGATTGAGGAAGACGGTGGAGACACCAAAAAATATATGGCCAAGGCCAAGGACAAAAGCGATCCATTTAGACTCATGGGCTTTGGTCACAGGGTGTATAAAAACTTTGACCCCAGGGCACGAATCATCAAAAAGTCTGCGGATGAGGTGTTGGGTGCCTTAGGTATAGAAGATCCCATTTTGGAAATCGCCAAAGGATTGGAAAAAGAAGCTTTGGAAGATCAATACTTTGTTGATCGAAAACTATATCCCAATGTAGATTTTTATTCCGGAATTATTTATCGGGCTCTAGGAATTCCCGTGGATATGTTCACGGTAATGTTCGCTTTGGGCCGGCTTCCGGGTTGGATTGCGCAATGGCGTGAAATGCGCCTGCGCAAGGAGCCAATTGGACGTCCGAGACAGATTTATATTGGGGAGAACTATCGCGATTTTGTGGCCCTCAAAAAACGTTAATTAAAGAATTTGATATAAGTTGAAAGTCCGTCTTCTAGTTGGCGGACTTTTTTAATGCCAAACCCATACAATGCTAAAGTTAAATGTCATAGACGAAACCGCCCCTTTGAAAGCTGTGGTGCTGGGTACAGCAGAAAGCTGCGGACCAATCCCAAAACCTGAGGAGGCCTATGATCCAAAGTCGCTAGAGCATATTTTAGCAGGCACCTACCCGAAGGAAGCCGATATGACGAAAGAAATGGAGGCGTTTGCAGCAGTTTTTGAAAAACATGGTGTAACGGTATTCCGACCTTCCGTTTTGGTAAATTGTAACCAGATTTTTTCTAGAGACATTGCCTTTGTTATCGAGGATCGACTATTTCATGCCAATATTCTTCCCGATCGGGAAAAGGAATTTCAGGCCATTCAGCACGTAGTCGATCAAATAGACCCAAGCAAAGTGGTCTATCCACCAGAAGAAGTACATATAGAAGGAGGCGATGTCATGCCCTGGCACAATTATATTTTTGTGGGCACCTATACAGGGGCCGATTATCCAGACTTTATTACAGCGCGTACAAATAAAGCGGCGGTGGAGTTTTTACAAGAACAGTTTCCGCATAAGACGGTTAAGGCTTTCGAATTGAGAAAATCCAATACCAAGGCCAAAGAAAATGCATTGCATTTGGATTGTTGTTTTCAACCTGTTGGAAAAGACAAAGCCATTATTCATAAAAACGGCTTTTTGGTTGAGGAAGAATACCAATGGTTAATTGATTTTTTTGGTCAGGAAAATGTTTTTGAAATTAACGCTGACGAAATGTACCAAATGTTCAGTAATGTCTTTTCTATCTCGCCAGAGGTGGTTGTATCCGAACAAGGATTCACACGGTTGAACAATTGGCTGCGTGACCAAGGCTTTACCGTTGAAGAAATCCCATATGCCGAGATAGCCAAGCAGGAGGGCTTGCTCAGGTGCAGCACCTTACCGTTGGTTCGCGCCTAGTAGCGGCCGCTGGGCTATCCTTAAGATTGCTGAAGCTTGTGTAGCGATTTTCTATATTGCTGATAGAAAAAATAGGGCACCACACTGACCGAGAAAAGAAACAGCCCTCCCATCGCAATTAATCCCGAAACTTCCCTGTCCAAGATTTGACCGGTATAGAGGGCGATAGCCATAATAATTTCGAGTACACTTACATAACCTAGGATAAATACAATTTTACGTATCATGGTATTTCTATTTATGGTTAATAAATAATTCAAATCATTTTCAATGGTTTTAAATCCATTGGGTGCGATGCGCTCCTTTGCCATTTCAATAGCCTCATCGAAGGGAACCCCATCGTTCAAGTATTCCTCAATAACACAGCCCATATGATCTATTAGATCGTCTTGCAGCGGAATTCGTACTACACCGGCTTCAAGCAGCTGGCCTTTAATGATGTTTAGTTGCTGAGTGTTGATCATGTCGGTAAGGTTATTTTAGGACCAAATAAGGTCTGTAAGGTGTCTGAAAAGGCCAAAAGCTCGTTCATGGCAGGAACCACTTGTTTTTTTCCATTGGCGGTCAGGCTGTAGTACTTTCGAATTCGATTGCCAACCCGCGCCGATTCCACAGAAAGGTGCCCTTCCTTGGTTAGGGTATGAAGTGCCGGATATAAGGAACCCTCCTTAACCAATATTTTGTCGTCGGACAGCTTTTTTATTGTCTGAGCGATTTCATATCCATACATGCGATCATTTTCTGAAAGGAGCTTCAGAATGATGGGTTTTAAAATGCCTTTTAATAGTTCTCTTGAATACATAGGACAAATATACATCAAATTATGATGTATCAAAATAAAATGTATATTATTTTTCGAAATTTATCTCGTTTAGAGGTATAATCAACTTTTTCAAAATCATTAATTTCGCTGGTATAAATTGATAGTGTCGAATGGGTCAAATTACCAACACCATTTTAATGGTTCGTCCAGCCACATTTCGTTCCAATGAAGAGACGGCCGTAAACAATTATTACCAAAAATCTGGGGGTAATCACCAAGATTTGTTACAAAATGCCCAAGCTGAGTTTGATGCCTTTGTACAAAAACTCCAAGCCAAATCGGTCAATGTAATTGTGGTTGATGGGGTAGTGGATGATGATACACCAGATGCACACTTCCCTAATAACTGGGTATCGTTTCATGCTGATGGCACCGTGGTTTTGTACCCCATGTTTGCTGAGAATAGAAGACGCGAAAGAAGGGAAGAAATTTTGAATGTTCTCGAAGAAAAAGGCTTTCGTATTGATTCTATTGTCGACTATACAGCAGCTGAGAATGATGGGTTCTTTTTGGAAGGCACCGGAAGTATTCTTATGGACCGTGTTAATAAAAAGGCCTATTGTGCTATTTCCCCGAGAGCCGATGAAGAATTGTTTATTGAGTTTTGCGAAGATTTTGAATACACTCCGATAGTATTTACGGCAAATCAATCTGTGGAAAAAGAACGATTGCCCATTTATCATACCAATGTTATGATGGCTTTGGGCGAAGACTTTGCGGTTATTTGTTTAGACAGTATAGACGACCAAAAGGAACGCAAAAATGTACTAGATCATTTAAAGGAAGACGGAAAGGAAATCATATCGATTAGTGAAACCCAAGTTGCGCATTTTGCGGGCAATATGCTCCAGGTGATTGGCGCAAATGAGGAACGACTCATGGTAATGAGCTCCGACGCCTACAATAGTTTGACATCAAATCAATTAAAGGCAATTGAAAAACGTTGCCAGGTCGTTCATAGTGATATTGAACTCATAGAAACCTGTGGTGGAGGTTCGGCACGTTGTATGATGGCCGAGGTGTTTTTGCCAAAAGCCTAATTTTCCGCAGTTACCGTAAACTCTTTAATGGCCTGATTGGGTTCCATAATATTGTACCCATCCCAAAACTCAGGGTTGTACGCCGGCATGTAGGTTGCCTTTTTACTTTTGTCTTCTTTGTAATTTTCAAAAGTGGGTTGGTCGATTAGCGTGTTTTCAAAAACAACCAGTTCCCATTTGTTGGTGTTTGCCATTCGAAAATCAATGTTGAGCCGTAGTTCATTCTGCTTGCGCCGTCCCTTTACATTTTTGTTCTTTTCGATAACATCTAAGGGCCGGTCCATTCGAAACCAACGGCCAAAATTGAAGTCAGCAAATTTCAAATCATATTTGCCATTTGACAATTTTGCGAACTGCATACTCCCTTTATACAGGGTCTCACGATAGTAAATGCCCAGTAGGCGAAAATTTCTAAGGTTTTTCACATTTTCAAAATCAATGCGCATTACCCCAAAATCTTCAATATTGATGAATAATCGGCCTTTAAAGTCGGCCTTTCCTTTGGGTTCGAAATCAACCACATAAACCCCGGTTTCATCAATTTCGGCATAGCCCGCCAGTTCAAATTCATACCGGCGTGTTTTGTCAATGAGATCAAGTTTGGTATCCTCTTGGTAAAAGACCTCACCCAATAGCTCATCAAAAATGTGTTTTTGGCCATCTACCAATCCTGAAATCGTATCATTTTTGATTTCTTCCTTGATTGCCTCGGCATCTTCCGCTGTTGCGTTTTCTTCTTCTAGGTCTTCCAACATTTCTTCAACCTGCACTTTTTCGCTAAAAATTCCTGATTTGATCTTAAGGTAGGAATCAGGTTTTACATTCCTTTTGAACATGGTTTCCATACGCTTGCCCAAGTCTTCAAAAGACCCAATGTTCTTTTTGTCATAAAGTTCCGCTGCCTTCAAGACATTGACCTTATAAGCACCCTTTGTTTTATAGAAATCGCCAAGGGTTTCCGTATAGTGACTCGAACTTCTAGGAATGGCCATGGCAATGCTATCAATTAATTCTTTGTTCAGCTCCTCTATAGTAGATTTTTCGAAACCAAAATCCACTTTTTGAATGTTGCCAAAAATCGATTGTCTTAAGAAATAACGTTGCTTGATAGGCTGTTTGTTGATGTTTTCGGGAAGGCGTTCCTTCATTTTTTCAATAATGGCATCAACCCCTAGTTCCTTATCAAAGAGATAAACCCCACTCAGCTCAATGGCCCTTGGTTTCAAATAAATCACACTGTCCCGCAATTGTGCTAAACTAAAACCTGTCTTCGAATAGCCCATGCTTGAGATAAAAACCGAATCCAGCATTTGTTCACCTTCCTCGAGGTAAAAACTAAAAGTACCTTCCTCATTGGTTATGACCCCTCTGTTTTCGCCATATTGAATGGTTGCATAGGGAATTGGCTTTTTAGTTTTGCCATCAAGTAACTTTGAACTTATGGCTTGGGCTGATGTCACCGAGGTAAGCATCATGAAAACCATACTAAGGGTATAATGTAATCGACTCATATAGGTTAGACGTATTTTGATTGAAAATGGTTGTCTGTTATAGATGGGTTTGACGAATAATTGTGGAATTTGTTTCAAAACTCGAGCCAAAAATCATGCTTTGGCAATATTTCTGATCATACCCCCAAAAATGAAATAATGGAAGGGCAATACGCTATACCAATACAGTCTGCCTCTAAGGCCTTTGGGGCGAAATGTAGCGGTTTGGTGCAATACATTATTTTCATCTATTTTAAATTCAAGCCAGGCTTCTCCTGGCAATCGCATTTCAGCAAATAACAAAAGGCGTTTCTTATGCTGGTCGGCTAAAAGTACGCGCCAAAAATCAAGTGCATCACCCGGAAATATTTTATCGGGGTGGGTGCGCCCCCTACGCAAACCAGGACCGCCATTGAGTTTATCTAAAAACCCCCTTATTTTCCAAAGCCAACTTCCGTAATACCAACCTGTTTCGCCCCCTATTTTCCAAATGTTGGCAAGTACTTTCTGGGCATTGTCCACCTGAATGCGTTGTTCGTCTTTCAACACCCCATATTTGGGTACCTGAATGTACTTTTCAAGGTTTTTGTTAAAACTTCCGCTGACCATGCTATCCTTCCAGCTGCTTATTACTAAATTCTGTTCAATTTTTCTGAACGCCATTTCAATGGCTTGTTTATAAGTGTAGGTTTGAATGCCCAGCAATTGTTGTAGCTCATTGTCCTTGGCCACAACTTCAATCTTCATACTGTCAACTAAATTTAAGGCTAGTTTGTACGAAGTCGATGTTACAAAATAGAGCCAATAGGAAGAAAGCTTTGGTGTCATAACCGGAACCGTGACTATCCAATTTTTGAATCCACGAACTTCAGCATATTGATGCAACATTTCTTTGTAAGTAAGAACGTCAGGTCCTGCAATGTCAAAAGAGTGGTTGTACGTTTTTTCATGGCCCAAGACCCCCACCAAAAATTCGATGACATTGCGAATGGCAATGGGCTGTGATTTGGTCAACACCCATTTGGGTGTGATCATGAAAGGTAATTTTTCGCACAGATCACGAATAATTTCAAAGGAAGAACTGCCCGAACCTACAATAATGCCAGCTCTTAACACCGTAAGGCTAAAGCTGCCCTGATAAAGAATTTTCTCAACGTTCTTTCTTGACCACAGATGTTTTGAGAGATTTTTGTCATTCACGATACCGCTCAAATAAATGACCTGTTTGATATTGGTATGTTTGACATAGGCGTTAAAATTGTGCGCTGCCCTGGCTTCGAGTTCTCCAAAGTTGGCTGTATTCGCACTCATCAGATGTATTAAAAAATAAGCGGCATCGATTCCAACGGGTAATTTACGGGCATCCACCTCATTAAGAAAATCGATTTCGATGATTTGAACCCGCTGTTTTGTTTCGGCATCAATAGAGAAACGTGCTTTATCCCGAACGGTGCAAATGACCTCATGGCCCAACGCAAGCAATTGCGGTAGCAAGCGCATGCCAATATATCCGTTAGCACCTGTTAACAAGATTTTCATTCCTTGGGGACTTTTATCATTTTATAGCTATACCAGAGCGGTAACAAGGTTATGATTGCAATTAGCCCAATGAAGGAAGACCCCAACGATATACCATCATACCGTAACGCCTTTAAGATGATTTCAAGGGTAATTACCAAAAACATGACGACGATTCCAAAGTTTAACCAAACCATCATTTGAAGTGCCATGCGGTACAATTCAGGGGCATTCTTTTCTGTAACCTTGGTGGGGTAATTAAAATTCCAGGGTTTCATGTTTTTGATTATCGTTACCATTAAAAGGTAAGTGAGCGCACTTATAGATGGGGTTAACCACAGGGAAGACCTGCTGCCAAAGCCATCGGCTTCTCCCTTCACATTAAAATGGATGGGTATGGTATCGGGCAACTTAAAATAAAAGGCAAAAACAAGAATAAAATTAACCATCAACAACAGCCATCCGATTTGGATTATTTTGCGGTCCTTATCTGTTGGCTTAACGTCAATTTTTGGTTGTTTTTTGAACACGGCCTATAAATCTTCAATGGAGGTTGGTGTATTATCTGCCTTGTAGCCTAGAAGCTTTTTAAAGAATTTTTGTACTGCCTTGGTGTCTGATTTGACCTTGACGTAGTAATTGTCGCGATAGATCGAATAAACCGCCATATCACCCTTGTAAATTGTCAACTTATAATAGGGTATGACCAAGGCATACGATTCCAATAGCGACCGAAAACCAACAATGATACCTTTTGGCCGAATTTCAATATTACAGCAATCTGCATTGTTGTCTAAGATCAAGAGGTTTTTGATTTGAATGCTGGCCTCTGTAATCTGCAATTTGGGCGATCCTATTCCTCCCAACCGAAACCGTTCTTTCAGGGTAAAAGGTTTGCCAACTTCGGCATCAATTTTTTGGGTGATTTTTTTGTCAGTGTAAGAGACGTTCAAAAGCATTGGTTAAAATTAATGAAATGGATGTCCCTCTTTCTTAAAACTTCCCTAAAACAGGGCAAAAAAACGTAGTTTTGCCAACTGAAAAAGGCAATTTAATGAAGCTGCAGCAGGATTTAGCGATTAAGGTGAAGGAAGCGGTCAAGTCTGTATATGATGCGGACTTACCTTCTGTTGAATTTCAGCCCACACGAAAAGATTTTGAGGGCGATATAACCATGGTGGTATTTCCGATGCTACGCCTTGTAAAAGGGAATCCCGTAGAGATTGGGACCAAAATAGGAACCTATCTTCAAGAGACCGTAGATGAAATCTCAAAATTCAACGTGGTCAAAGGTTTTCTAAATCTCGTTGTTGCCGATGGTTTTTACCTGAATTTTTTCAATGCTATAATTGAAGATAAGAATTTCGGATATCAGGCACCCAACTCAAAGGATGCCGTTATGGTTGAGTATTCGTCTCCCAATACCAATAAACCATTACACTTGGGGCATATACGAAACAACTTATTGGGGTATTCCGTTGCCGAAATTTTAAAAGCGGCGGGGCATAAGGTCTATAAGACCCAAATCATCAATGATCGGGGTATTCATATTTGTAAGAGTATGTTGGCCTGGCAAAAATTTGGTAATGGGGAAACACCGGAATCTTCAGGTTTGAAAGGTGACCATTTGGTAGGCAAGTATTATGTGGAATACGATAAAGCCTTTAAGGCGCAAATTGCCCAGCTTCTTGCCGAAGGCAAAACTAAAGCCGAAGCAGAGAAAGATGCCCCAATTCTATTGGAAGCCCAAGCGATGCTTCGACAATGGGAAGCAGGTGACGAAGCGGTGGTTGCTTTATGGAAGAAAATGAATGGCTGGGTTTACCAAGGATTTGATACGACCTATAAAAATCTTGGTGTCGATTTTGATAAACTCTACTATGAAAGTGATACCTACTTGTTGGGTAGAGATGTGGTCGCGGATGGTTTGGATAAAGGGGTGTTCTTTAAAAAAGAAGATGGAAGTGTCTGGATTGACCTGACAGAAGAAGGCCTTGATGAAAAAATTGTGTTGCGTTCAGATGGCACGGCGGTTTACATGACCCAAGATATTGGTACAGCGATTCAAAGGGTCACTGATTTTTCTGATATCAATGGCATGGTATATACGGTCGGTAATGAACAGGATTATCATTTCAAAGTACTTTTCCTGATTCTAAAAAAATTGGGCTATTCTTGGGCAGAAAAACTGTACCATCTGAGTTATGGTATGGTAGATTTGCCATCTGGTAAAATGAAAAGTCGTGAGGGTACAGTGGTAGATGCTGATGATTTAATAAAGAATATGGAAGACACCGCTGCAGAAATATCCCAAGAATTGGGCAAGCTGGATGGTTATTCGAAGGCGGAGAAGCAAGAACTTTACCGAACCATTGGTCTAGGGGCCTTAAAATATTATATCCTTAAGGTAGATCCAAAAAAGCGCATTCTTTTTAACCCTGAAGAATCAGTTGATTTTCAAGGTAATACCGGACCATTTATTCAATATACCTATGCCCGAATACAGTCGATCCTTCGCAAGGCAGAAATAACGGTTTCGAGGCCAGTGGAAACTTCGTTGGTGCTTCATGAGAAAGAAAAAGAATTGTTGAAGCAGATACAGCTTTTTCCAGAAAAAGTGCTTGAAGCAGCCGATAGTTATAGCCCAGCCCTAATTGCGAATTATACCTACGATTTGGTCAAGGAATTCAATTCTTTTTACCAACAGGTTTCTATCTTAGGTGAAACTGATACTGCGAAACGACATTTTAGGGTCCTGCTTTCGAAAAAAGTGGGCGAGGTAATAGGCGATAGTTTTATACTCTTAGGGATAAATGTTCCCGAGCGTATGTAAAAAAAGACCCTTGCTTTAACAAGGGCCTTTCCAGTAACCAACTAAAAATCCAAACTTTTGTCAAAAGTTTACATTTATTTTTCGTCTTGGGCAGCAACAGCAGCACCATAGACAACCAAACCAAAGCCAATTTTGTTAATGGCATCACCGATGTTGTATATAACATCCATGTTGAGGCCAAGTCCGGCCAAACCATCATACCAACCTGGTGTTCCGGCCATATATCCTAAGGGGTAGATTGCCCATCCTACCAATACAAACCAGCATAACATTTTGTGGGCTTTGAGTACCGACCCTCCTGCTGCGACAGCCAATTTCTTGGCGCTGCCCAACCAGATTTCATAGGCAATATAAAAGTAGGCCAAACCAGATAATAAGCCCCATAAGGCAGCATTATCGCGGAATACGGCCTCTCCGAAGTACCCGGTTACCAGCATCACTACAGAAGCAGCAATAAGTTTCCACATAAGGGACTTTTTGGCACCCGCCACTTTTAGAATCAAGTAAAACTCAACACACATCAACGGTACGGTCAATACCCAGTCGACGTATCTAAAAAATGTTGGAGATTCACCTACCCCTGCCCAATAGTCGCGCATGTACCAGTAGTGAACAGCGGCGATAAACGTAATAAGTCCAGATACCAGGATCGAAGTTTTCCACTTTCTGTCAAAACTGTTCATTGACAAAAAGAAAAAGGCCGATGCGGCCATCATGGCCATACAACCTACAAAAAAAGTAAAACCAACATAATCGTCACTAGCGATTTTGGTTACGTCCGCCAAAAGCGGCAATTTTAATAACAATGAATACATAATATATATGGGTTAATTAGTTTTGTTTAATCAAATGTATAAAAAGTTAAACAAGAAAATGATAAAATTTGTTTAAAATTTTTGTTATAACTTTAAACAAAACTTGAAATTTTGTCAAAATGAAAAATTGGGTGCTTCTAGCAACTTTTTTTAGTTTGTGGCTTTCGACACAACTGTCGGTGGGTTATCAAGACTACTTGGCCTATTTTTTTATTTTGACTTTTGGGGTGTTGCATGGTGCCAATGACATCGTATTGCTCACAAAGCAACACAAGGATTTAAAAACCTTTAGAGCCCTTATCCCTTATATACTGGTGATTATAGCAATTACCCTATTATTCTTTTATTCGCAGGCCTTGGTGCTTGGTCTTTTTATTCTGATAAGTGGATATCACTTTGGGGAACAGCATTATAAGGACAAGCTTAAAAGCTCCCACTTACTGGCACGTGTGCTTTATACGTTTTATGGGTTGACCATCTTGTTCATGATTTTTTATACGAGCATGGGTGAGGTGCAACAGATCATATTTGACCTAAGCGGCTACTATATTGATGCCCTATATATCGAAGTAGGTTTATTCATAAATATGGTTGGGTTTTTCTGTTCGTTCGCTTTTTTGATAGTTACCAAGGTCTTAAAGGTTGAACTAGTGAAGGAACTGTTCATGTTTCTGGTATTTTTTATTGTTTTTAAGGTCGCTTCCTTGCTCTGGGCCTTTGCCATCTATTTTATTCTTTGGCACAGTATACCTTCATTAAATGATCAAATGGAGGTTTTATACGGAAGTTCGAAACCGAAATACTTGCTCAACTATTTGAAGACTTCTTGGATATATTGGACGGTGAGTGTATTGGGGCTTCTTATACTCTATCTTCTATTGAGGAACGAAATTGATTATTTCATCACTGTTGTCTTATATGTGCTTGCTGCCATTACGTTTCCACATGTCATTGTGATGTCCAAGTTGGACAAGGGCTAGAAGCTTATCCTGAAACTAAGGTTGGGTGTAAACCCCAATGAAAAATTATCAACTTGTTCAATTTCATTGTCGTCGTTGACCCTATAATAACGATTCAAAACATTCTTTCGATTGGTCAGGTTCAGCAAGGAAACTCCGGCAGTGGCCTTTACCCTTCGGCTTAAATCAAAGCCATAGGTTGCGGAAGCATCGGCTCGAAAATATCCGGGAAGGCGGCTGCTATTGGGTGCTTCATAATTTATTTGATTGGGGAAGACATTGACATTTAAAGGGGTGTCGTCTTGGGGTTCGGTATAGGGCTTTCCCGATCGATAATTAACACCAATGCCCAATTTTAAGTTTTTGATGTCATAAGTACTGGCCAAAGTCAATGTGTGCCGCACATCCAAATTATTGGGAAAGGTACTGGGCACAACCGCATCAAAGGTATAGTCATTCTTATTGTAGGTATAACTTAGCCAAGTACTGTAATTGCCCCCTATTTTGTTGATTAGAAATTCAAGTCCGGTTACCTTATAGCTTCCTATTTCACCGGCAAACTGGTTCTCATTTTGAAATCCTTGCGTTCGGGTACTAATGCCCTCAACCTGTTTGTAAAACCCTTCCAAACCGATGTACAAGGAATTTTTCGAATAATTTAACCCAACGGAACCCTGCTTACTCTCTGTGATGGGGAGGGCACTGCCATCTGAAAGAATCCATCGGCGTTTTTCGACACCTAAAAAGTTTTGTTCCAAGTCGATCACCTGGTTGGTATATTGGCTCTTATATTCACCCAAAATTTGGGCCCTCACATAATTTGCCAATCGAAAATTTATGTTGATACGTGGCTCCAAGACCAATTCATCAAAAGTCCCCAAATTCATAATATAGTTGGCCCGAAGCCCAGCAGAAGCAATAAATTTATCTTCAGCGGTGCGATAGGCAACCTCGGTGTATGGTGCAAAATTGCGAACGACATCTTTGATTTCGCTCTGAAAGGGTGGCCGAGTGACATCTGATGCATTGGTAATTCCTGTTTCAATAAATTGAAAACCGTTGCTCCAACTTAGCCGATCAAGTATTTTGTAGCGGATGTCCAGCTTGAGGGCATTCTCCTCAATCGTATTTTGTTGAAACAAAATTTGTCTTTGATCAGCCGAAACGCTTTGGGCGTCCAAATTGTATTTGGTGTAATACACGTTGAGATGAGAGGAAAACTGGTCTGTCCACTGGTTTTGCGATTGTAACCCTATCGATATATTGGTTTGATCGATCAAGCTTTGGGTGGTGAGATCCGTGGCCACTTCGGTTTCCTTAAAGAGCAGGTCATTATCAATACCCATAAAGCTCAAACGCAGTTTATGGTCATCGTTGATATCATATAAGAACTTACCAGAGATATCATAGAAAAAGAAGGTGGTTTCTTGATCAAACTGCCGATCTACAGATTGGTTTTGCTGGTTGGTCACCTCACTATCTTGAAAGGCCCGATCCTCAAAACTGTCATAAATAGGGGTGTTCAAAAAGTCGGTTGTGGATCTACGTGCTGAAAACTGAAATGCCAGGCGGTCATTTATGGGAAACTGCCCGTACACATCACCACTAATAAGGTTAAAGCCCGCTCCCCCAAAAAATAGCCCATCAATATCATTCTTTGTTTCCATGCTGATGACACTGCTGACACCATCACCGTACTGGGCCGGGGTACCATTTTTGTAGACCGATACTTTATCGGTCAAATAGGGGTTAAAGGCGGATATAAGTCCAAAAAAATGTCCGGATTGATACATTTTAATGCCATTCCACAGTATTAAGTTTTGATCGTTGGTCCCACCACGAACATTGATGTCGGAAACGGTTTCATCAATGCTCTTAATGCCGGGCAAGGCTTGAATGGTCTGTAGCACGTCGGGTTCAATAAGACCAGGTAGAATGCCCAAGGCACCTGTATTTAAGGTGACACTGGCATCATCTTCCTTTACAATTCCAGCGGTCAAGAACTCATAAACGATGACTTCTTCCAATTTTTCATAATTCTGTGCAAGAAGTATAACCGGGCAGTCGTCTTTACCGATAAGGTTTTCGACAGGAATGTATTTTGTGATATAGCCCAAATAGCGAATTTTCAGCGAGGCATTTCGGGGTATGCGCTGCATTTTGAAGGTTCCGTAAATATCAGTGACGACAGCTACTTCGCCTCCTAAAACCTCAATGGTCGCCCCCGGAACCGTGTTTTCGGCAAAATTGTCAAGTACTTTGCCACATATATCCACCAAGGAGGTTTTGACCAAAGAATAGTACCGATCGTTCAGGCGTTCTATTTTGATTTGGGTCTGGGCTTCCAGTTCCTCAAGAATTTGCGCTAAATCAGTGGCTTGGGGTAGGGTGATTTGAACGTCGTTCAAATCTTCGTCCACATAGGAAAATTTGATATTGAACTGTTGCTCAAGTGCTGCCAAATAGGGCTTCAACCCCTTTAAGGGTGATTCCTGTGCTGAACAAATGGTAGTGGAAATGAGCAGGAGAAGTAATCCCACCCAAACTACGATTGAAGTACTACGGTGTGTTCTCAGCATAGAAAAGCACATTATCATCCCCTAATTTATAACGAATTTGAGAAGGGGTGCTTATACTTTCTAACGCTAAATTGATGTCGGTGTTGCTGAAAGTTCCAGTAAATAATTGCTCCACGTCAATATTTTCGGTCTTAACGACCTTATTGTACTGTCTCTCGAATTCGGCCAATACATATTTTAATGGAATGCTTTTAAAAGAGCTCTCGTTGGTTATCCAAGAGGGCTGTGTAGCGGTGATGCCTTGTGAACCGACAATTTCGCCATTGATTGCCACAAATGAGGAACCGGCCGGTAGTTTTTGTTCTGAATTATTGTAGCTAACACTTACCAAACCTTCATAGCAGGTAACTTCAAAGAAACCGTTTCTGTTTTCCACATTAAATTGAGTGCCCAAAACAGTTACGGTGCCATTTTCAGTCAGAACAGCGAACTTTTTGCCTTTGGCTACCTTAAAGAAAGCCTCACCTTCAAGCCTCACCTCACGATTTTTACCCCAGTTCTTTTCGCTAAAACTAACTTCTGAATCGGCATTCAAGATGATTTCAGAACTGTCAGGAAGCGTTACCTCTGAACGTTCGGCTAAATCTGTGGTAAAAGTTTCATTTAGGGTGCTCAAATAGAAGTAAGAACCCGCTATCATGACCGCAACCACGGCAGCTACGCGCAAGAATTGTTTGAATGGACGTAAGGGAACAACCTTGGGTTCGTTACCCATTTGATTGCCCTTAAAGGTGTCCCAAGCTAGGTCAACATCAAATTCAGGGGCTTCCATTTTGTTGGAAGCCTCAAGAATTCTCTGGTACGAAGCATATTCGGCAGACTTTTTAAAAGTTGCCAACTCCTCCTCAGAGAGTTCATTGTTGAGCCATTTTGCTAAATAATTCTCTTGCATTTTTTTATGCTTTACAGGGGTATAACAATCTACATAAATAAAACCCTACCTAAAATCCCATTTTTTTTAAATGCCATCAATTTGTTCCCGCAGCGTCTTTAGCGCCAAATGCATTCGCTTTTCAATGGCCTTGACACTTACACCTTCCATATCTGCTATTTCGGCATACTTTTTACCATCGATACGATTCAACAAAAAAGTAGTGCGCTGGTTTTCGGGTAAGGCATTAAGGGCGTCATCCAGTTTTTGTTGAAACTGCTTTTCCTCCAAAACAAATTCAGGCGATTCATTTGAAATCGAATTCGAATGCAGATCTGCATATTTCATGCGCACCTTTTCTGCCTTGATAACATTAAGGTATAAATTGTTTGCCACTGTATATAAATAAGACTTGGCTTTTTCGGGACTTACCTTGGCACAGTTCTCCCAAAGTTTAACAAAAGCCTCCTGTACAGCATCATGCGCTTTCTCCTCATTACCAAACTTATAATATATAAAGTTGAATACCGTTTTTGAATTGGTTTTGAACACAGAGCTAAAGACTTGCTCCTCACAAACATTGTCCATTATCAAAGGTGGGCTTATCGGTTTCTCAAAGATATTTTAAAAAAAATTAAAATGGGAGTAGGGTTTTTTAAAATAGGATTGTTTAAGAAGCATATGACAACAAAAAAAATCCAAATCGTTATGAAAAAGTTGATCCACAACTTACTATTTGCCGGCTTGTTTATTGCTGCGCTTAGTTTTACCTCTTGCCAAGAGGAATTTGAAGAAGTTGGCGGTAATGAACAGGAAACGCTTATGGCGAATTCTGACACTGCTGCCTTGATTGTTAATACGTCTACCAACGATGGTTCTTTTGACAATATTGTTGATGGTGCCAGTTGTTTTGCCGTAAAGTTCCCTTATACCGTTGATGTAGGCGGTATTCAAATTACTATCGATTCAGAAGAAGATCTAGAATTGATTGAAGACATTTTTGATGAGTTTGATACCGATGAAGATGTTCTTGACATTTTATTCCCCATTACCATCACTTTAGGTGATTTTACCGAGATTGTTATCGAAAACGTTGAACAGCTTATTGACTTGGCTGAAGAATGTCGTGAAGGTGGAGATGATGACGATATTGAATGTATCGACTTTGTTTACCCCATTACCTTGTTCACTTACGATATCAATTCACAACAAACAGGTAGTGTTGTAGTCGAAAGTGATAAAGAACTGCGTCAGTTTTTTGCCGGTCTTGAAGGTGAAGACTTGGTTGGTATCGATTACCCGGTAACCCTTAAAAAGTACGATGGTACCACCATTGAGGTAAATAGCAACGCTGAATTGGCCATGACTATTGAAGCTGCCAAAGATGAGTGTGATGAAGACGATGACAACGATTTTAATGATGATGATTTTGATGAAGACCGTTTTGATTTCTGTTTGACCGAGTGTCCTTGGAAGGTAATTACCGTTGAAAGGGATGGCAATGATAGAACCGTTGATTACGAGGCTTACTTGATGAACTTTACTGAAGACGGAGGTGTTACTGTAAAGGATAGAGAAGGTAATGTATTGAATGGTGAGTGGAGTGCCACGTTTACCGATAGAGGTCCGCTTTTAACCCTTGAATTTGATACCCTTGTTGACTTTAGCTTGCAGTGGTTGGTTTATGAAGTAGGTGAGCACAGAATCAAATTGTTTGCTGAAGGTGGTAACAAAATCATCATGCAACAACTTTGTGAGGATGATGGTTCTGATGTAAATCCTGATTCTTTGAGAGAAATTCTAAAGGAATGCGAATGGATAATCAAAAGAGTTAAACTACAAGATGAACCCATCAGAAGATTGCTAGGATTTGAATTTAAGTTCTTGCCAGGTGGTGTTGCCACACTTACAAACGGTGACGTTGTTTCTGAAGGTACCTGGGAAGTGGGATACAATGAAGAACAGGTATTGGCCTTACTGATATCTTTTGGAGATGAACCAGCAGTAAACTTTAACTGGCCGCTTCGAGATCTTGATGATGACCGCTTGAAATTTTCAGTTGAAGAAATCGATTATGAATTGATCCTACAAAGGGTGTGTGACGATAATGCGAATGACGGCGATGTAGTTGAGATCAGAAGCATCATGATGGATGGCTCATGGAGTGTTGCCATGCTGGAAACAGTTACCAATGATGGAAATACGGCCGTAGGTACTGAAGAATTTGCCGGATTGGATTTTTACTTCAATGCGATGCACCAAGTTCAGGTTGATGAAAATGATAATCCAATTACCACGGGACTTTGGCGAGTCATCAGAAATTACAACGATCATTTGGTTTTTTACCTGAATATGGGTGAAGATGCACCATTTGACGATTTGACCGAAGCCTGGTACATCACTGAGGTATCAGCTGATCGAATTGAGTTGGTCTATGAAGATGAATATATTCCAAGCAAAGTATTGGTATTCGAAAAGAATATGTAACAATTTTTGCCCCACATCTTTACAAAAAGGACGGTTCCCCCCAGAGACCGTCCTTTTTTCATTTCTATTTCATTGTCACAGCATCTATTTTACCTTCTAGCGAATCTTAATTTATGGGTATTGCTTAAATTTGTGCTCCTTCAAATGATGGTATGTTTGATAATTTAAGCGAGAAGTTAGATAAGGCCTTACACAATTTAAAAGGCCGCGGTAAGATTACCGAAATAAATGTTGCCGAGACCCTCAAGGAAGTCAGGCGCGCCCTGTTAGATGCGGATGTCAATTTCAAAATAGCCAAGGAGTTTACCAATAAGGTCAAAGAAAAAGCCCTTGGGCAAAATGTATTGACCACATTACAACCTGGCCAGTTGATGGTCAAGATTGTAAAAGACGAACTGACCCAGTTAATGGGCGGGGAGGCTGAAGAAATTGACCTTACTGGCAGTCCTTCTGTGATTTTGATGTCTGGTCTTCAAGGTTCTGGTAAAACCACCTTCTCAGGGAAATTGGCCAATTATCTCAAAAAGAAGAAGACTAAAAAACCCTTACTTGTAGCCTGTGACGTATATCGACCTGCTGCGATTGATCAATTGCACATTGTTGGTGAGCAGGTAGGTGTTGAGGTCTACTCAGACAAAGGCAATAATGACCCGGTAGCCATTGCGAAAGCTGGAGTCAAACATGCCAAGGAACAAGGGTGTAATGTGGTCATTATTGACACCGCTGGTCGTTTGGCTGTTGACCAGGAAATGATGGACGAAATTTCGAACATCCACAAGGCCATTACCCCTCAAGAAACCCTCTTTGTTGTCGACTCAATGACCGGACAAGATGCGGTGAATACGGCAAAGGCCTTTAATGATGTTTTGAATTTTGATGGTGTCATCCTCACCAAGCTTGATGGAGATACCCGCGGTGGTGCGGCAATTTCCATAAAATCAGTAGTTGACAAACCCATCAAATTCATCGGTACCGGTGAAAAAATGGAAGCGATCGATGTGTTCTATCCATCGCGAATGGCAGATCGAATTTTGGGGATGGGTGATGTTGTTTCCTTGGTTGAAAGGGCCCAGGAGCAGTTTGATGAGGAACAGGCCCGAAAAATCCAGAAAAAAATTGCCAAAAACCGTTTCGGTTTTGATGACTTCTTAAGTCAAATCCATCAAATTAAGAAGATGGGGAACATGAAAGACTTGATGGGCATGATACCGGGTATGGGCAAGGCACTCAAGGGCTTGGATATTGATGATGATGCCTTCAAACATATCGAGGCCATGATCTATTCAATGACGCCCGATGAACGCTCAAATCCATCAAAGTTGGATGCCAGCCGTAAAAAGCGGATTGCTGCCGGTAGTGGTCGCACGATTCAAGAGGTGAACCAACTATTGAAACAGTTCAATCAAATGAGCAAGATGATGAAGATGATGCAAGGTGGAAAAGGCAAACAAATGATGCAAATGATGCAAAATATGCGCTAATGGAATTATTGGACGGAAAAAAAATATCCAATCAGATCAAGGAAGAGATTGCTGCTGAAGTGGCCAAAATGAAAGAACGGGGTGAAAAAGTACCCCATTTGGCGGCCATTATTGTTGGAAATGATGGGGCGAGCTTGACCTATGTGGGCAGTAAGGTCAAGGCATGTGAACGCATAGGCTTTGAATCTACCTTGGTGCGTATGCCGAGTACAACCTCTGAACAAGAGCTTTTAAAAAAGATACGTGAGCTGAACAATGACGATGATATAGACGGCTTTATCGTACAGTTGCCCCTGCCCGAACAGATTGACACCCAGGAAGTTTTGATGGCAGTGCATCCTGATAAAGATGTCGATGGCTTCCATCCCATGAATTTTGGAAAGATGGCCTTAGATATGAGCACCTTTATTCCAGCGACACCGTTCGGAATCCTTGAATTGTTGGAGCGTTATGGCGTAGAAACCCAGGGAAAACACACGGTGGTGATTGGAAGGAGCCATATTGTGGGCCGGCCTATGAGCATTTTGATGGGACGAAAAGGCTTTCCCGGTAATTCAACGGTAACCCTTACCCATAGTCGAACCAAAAATATCAGTCAAATAACGACTCAGGCCGATATTATTATTTCTGCGTTAGGTGTACCTGGCTTTTTAAAGGCGGAAATGGTCAAAGATGACGTTGTTATCATTGATGTCGGCATCACGCGTGTTCCCGATGAATCGCGCGAACGCGGGTATTATATTACAGGAGACGTTGATTTCGAAAATGTAAGTAAGAAAGCTTCCTATATTACACCAGTACCTGGGGGTGTTGGGCCTATGACCATTGCCATGTTGCTCAAGAATACCTTGTTGGCAAGGGAGCGCCATAAAAAGCAAAATTGATTTTCACCCATTTGGGTGATTGACTTTCACACATTTAAATCTTTACATTTGGCATAACAGCACCGAGGTTTCAAAGTTGCTTATGTCATTTTCAATCAATCGAATACGGCTGATTAACCAATGGGTTCAATGGCTATTTACGCTATCGACACTTATGTTATTCAGTGGGCTATGTATTGCCCAATCCTATGAAATTACCAGATATGCTGATGATAGCGGACTACCATCACGTATAGTAAGAGATGTCATTCAAGATGCTAACGGTTTTATTTGGGTGGCTGGTAATAATGGGTTGTATCGGTTTGACGGAGAACACTTCAAACCCTATTTGTCATCTTTAACAGATACAACCGGACTCCGTGACAATAAGATCAATACAATAGCCGAATCAAAAGATGGTAAACTTTGGATAGGTACACCAAGGGGAGTCCACATCCTAGAAAATGAAAAAATTAGTTATGTACCCATAATTGATAATCCCACAGAAAATGAGGAGTACATCCTCAATATTTACGAGGATAAAAACCAAAACATATGGATCGCAACATATGGGGGTGTTTTCTTGATTGAACCTGGTAAGGAAGCCATTCATTTTTTAACTGAGGAAGATGGTAAAGCAGTTGCTCGCGGGACAGTTTGGGCCATTACAGAAGATAATTCGGCAAATATCTGGGCAGCAACGAACGACGGATATTATCTCCGAAATGCAGAAAATCAGTATGGTTTTCATAAAGTAGAGTTACTACTAAACCCTTCCCTGAACGTTAAGGATATTGGGTATTACAATATCAAACAATATAATGACAGCCTATTTCTTTTGGATACCAGCCATGGTCTTTTGAAAGGTAAACGATTCGAAAATGCTTTGTCAATCGAGCAATTTTTGGATGAAAAAGGAGAACAAATCGGTCAGTTTTCGGTTGAACGTTCCATAATCGATTCCAATGGAAAAATTTGGATTGGTACTTGGAAAAACGACTTAAAAAAATTCAACATCATCGAAAGCAGATTGGTTGAGGAAACCATAGTTTCCTCTAACGGATTTAAAGAAATGTCCGGTACCACCCATTCGGTTTATGAAGATTCGCAACACAATATTTGGGCGGCGAATACCAACGGTCTATTTAAATTGAGTTATGATGATAGGGCACTTACCATCTTTCCACCCTATGGATGCTCGTTAGATTTATATGGCATCTACGCCATGCATGAAGATGCAGGAGGTAACATTTGGGTCACAACACCCACCAAATTATTTCGATTCAAAAAAGACGATCTATTGAAAAATAATTGTCCAACAGATTTTTTGTCCTTTTCTGATAAAAATATGCAGTTGGCACGTTATTTATTGGTTGATACCGCCAATAGGTTGTGGGTTGGAGCAGATGGGGGTTTGTTTGTGGCACAACTTGATGCTGAATTCAACCCCGGAAAGTTCAGGCGATTTACAACAAAAGATGGTTTGCCCCACGATACCAACAATAGAATTTATGAAGTTGCCAAAGATAGTTTTTGGGTAGGCAATAACCATGGTCTTGTTCAGTTGAACCTTAAGGATGGCACCTTGAAAAACCCATCGATTAAGATTTACACGGCCAATGAAAATGAACCCAATAGTCTCGTCAATTCCCAAACGCATGAGATTGGGAGAGATGGGGATGGCAATCTATGGTTCGGTACATTTAGCGGTTTAAGCACATTGGTGAATCCGTCTGAAAATGGCTATTTCAAAAATTATACAAGTGAATTTGGCGACCAAACAAGGATTAGTAACAATTCAATCAAAAACATATTTAAAGACAGTAAAAATCATCTGTGGATAGCAACCCAACGAGGATTGAACCTATACCAAGCCGAAGATGATACCTTCCTTCAATTTGGCCATGCCGAGGGATTGCCTTCCGAATATATTTTAGGCATAAGTGAAGATTCAGATGGTTACTTATGGATATGTACCACCAATGGGGTTTTGCGAGCCAAATACAATCCGCTAACAGCCCGTTTTGTGAATTCACAACATTATACGGTTCATGATGGACTGGCAGATAATATTCCCTATAGAAACTCTATTCTGATCGATGACGAGGACAACGTTTTCATTGGAAGCAGGGATGGTATTAGCGTATTTAAGGCTGATAAAAGTAGGTTGGAAGCAGAACAAGGCGAATTCGCTATGAAAATTACCGAAATTCAAAGCACCAAGAAAAAAGAAATTGGTTTCTCTTCCGCCATGCACAAGCTCCAAAATGGTGGTTTGGTACTGCCATTTGATGAGAATTCATTGAAGATAAAATATGTGGTTCTTGATTATGTAAAACCAGAGAACAATAGATATCGGCATAAACTTTTACCTACAGACGATCAATGGATTGAAGCAGGCAAAAATCCAGAAATATACTACTACAACTTAAACCCTGGTGACTACGAATTGGTTTTGGATGCTGCCAATAGCAGAGGTATATGGTCAAATGCACCTATTGTGCTAAAGATTAAGATAAAACCCCCTTTTTGGAAATCGGGCTGGGCTATTAGTATCTACTTGTTGCTGACGATGCTATTGATTTGGTATGTTGATCGTTCACGAATCAGAAAAAAACAGAAGATATGGCAACAAAAGGTGGCTTTGGAAACAGCAGTTGTCAATGAAAGAGAGCAATTAAGAAAGGAAAATGCTGCTGATTTTCATGATGAACTGGGTTCAATGGTCACAAAAATATCGATGTTTCTGACGATGGCTGAGCGCAGCCTGGAAGAGTCTAAAGACCCAAAACCCTTTTTTCAAAAAATAAGAGACAACGCAAAAGGGCTTTCCTCTGGTTTTCGAGACTTGCTTTGGGTTATTGATCCCCAAAAAGATAGTTTGGCGGATACTTTTTTGCGATTGAAGGAATTTGGTGAAGATTTATTTGAGCAAAGCAATATTGATTTTAAAACCAGCGAATTCAAGGAAGATTTTACTGTCAAAATGTTAAATCCCAAAATCAAAAAACAAGTTGTGATGATTTTTAAGGAGGCCATGAACAACTGTTTTAAATATTGCAATGGTAGTGAAGCCGTACTCACACTTATGGTTCATCACAAATTCTTTAGAATGGAATTTTTTGACAATGGATCTGGTTTTGATCTGACTAAAAAATCCAAAGGAAGGGGACTTAAGAATATGAAGACAAGAGCAGAGAGCATTGGTGCGGGGTTACAAATAATATCCTCGAAAGACGGAACCCATATCCTATTGGATAGAATACCCCATATGGGTGATGAATTTCCACATAAGGATACGTAACTTGTAATAAAATGTCTATACAGGATATCCATATTGCCCTAGTGGAGGATGATAATGAGATTCGGCAGACCCTGAACCTTATTATTGATGGATCTTCTGGATTTACATGCAAATATGCCTTTCCTGATGGAGAATCGGCTTTGGCCTCCGTTGGAAACCTTCCCGTTGACATAATTTTAATGGACATAGACCTACCTGGTAGGTCCGGAATTGAGGTCACCCGTCAACTTAAGGCCGAAAACCCTGAGCTTGATATTATTATGCTCACGGTACAATCTGATGACGATTCTATATTTGAATCCTTATGTGCCGGAGCATCGGGCTATCTTTTAAAAGACACCAGTCCTGCAGAATTATTGGTTCATATTCGTGAAGTTTTTGAAGGGGGTGCACCGATGAGCAGTACCATTGCAAGACGTATAATTAGTTCATTTCGGGTGATTGAAAACCCATTGTCAGAACGTGAAACCGAAATATTACGCATGCTTTCGAAAGGGTTGAATTATAAGGAGATTGCAGAAAAAGTGTTCCTTAGCCCGCACACGGTAAAAAGCCATATCAAAAATATCTATTCCAAACTGCACGTAGGTAACCGTGCAGAAGCCATATATAAGGCCATCAAACAAAAACTTATTTGATCTCATTCTACTAATTACCCCATATGGGTGATTGACGCAAATTGTTCAAAAACAGACATTTGAAGCGTTAATCAATAAAAATCCAAGAAATGGGAACAACAAAGCGAATACGAATAGCTATTGCCGTTATTTTTTGTATTGGCCTGGGCCAAACACAAGGTCAGCTGCTTAAAAAGGTTAAGAATAAAGTCGAGGATAAAGTAGTTGACGTTGTTGATGAAGAATTAAATGGCAAAGACAAAAAAGAAGAACAAAAAAAGAAAGAAGAAGATGCTAAGAGTGGTGAAGGTACGGTCTTTGGACAAGGTAAGACTAATGTGATTGACCGTAATTTCATTGACAGGTCCAATCTTATCTTCTTTGATGATTTTGAGAATGAACGCTCCGGAGAGTTTCCAAAAAAATGGAAACAAATTAGTGGAACGGTAGAAACAGCACTCTTTGAGACCAATGGTAAAACAGAAGGTGTAGTGCAAATGGTTTCGAGCAGGAGCGCGATCCAACCGTATTTTGACGAGGATGACTATTTGGGAGATTCCTTTAAAATAGAGCTCCAACATTTGTTTTGGCAAAAGGGCAATGAAGCCTACATCGTTGAGTTCTATGGCAGGCAAAGCTCACGACCAGCTTACGCTATCTACCTCAGGAGCAACAATGTGGCTCCAGGGTCCGATAATGTGGTGTATATGGCAGGGAAACAGTCGCCAGGTTGGTTTACCTCCCAAATTTCATTCAATAAAGGCAATTTAAAAGTGATTGTCAATGGGCAGCAATTGGTAAACAATCCTGATATCAATGTAAGGGAGTTGACCCATGTTGCCTTACGTACCTTATCACCGGGATCAGCTTCTGGGGATGGGTTTACCAAGGCACGCGTGAATTATTTTATGATTGCAAAAGAAGGTTTGCCACTGTACGAACGTATGGTCACCAATGGGCGCATAGTGGTGCGTGATATTTATTTTGATACGGGCAAATACGATATCAAATCCAATTCGAATGCTTCGTTGGATAAAATAGTGGATATGCTTAAAAAGCATGAAGAAATGGAAGTTACGATTGAGGGACATACCGATGCCAACGGTTCTGAAGAGGATAATCAAATTCTTTCGGAGAACAGAGCAAATTCTGTTCGTAACTACATTGTTTCCAAAGGAGTGAAGCGTTCGCGAATTTCTACAGTAGGTTATGGTGAGGAGAAACCTGTGGTTGAAGGAAATAATGAAGAAGCCTGGAAAATGAACCGGAGAGTTGAATTTGTGGTCCGTAAATAATAATAGATATAACCAATTCCCCGCTACCAAAGGGCGGGGAGTTATATTTGTTTCTTGACTTTAGATACGAGAATAATACGAGTGCTTCATCAATTCGAGCGTTTCGATAAGCCGAACACCCCGAATTAGACGAGCCTTAATTTGTTAAAATCAAACCAATGAAAAATAAGTACTTGCTGGTTTTATGTGCCATTTTGCTTCTAGGGATTTCTTGCAGGAACAAACCAACTTCTAAATCGGTTGGTGAAGACGATTCGGAAATTGTTGTTTCAAGCAGACAGGACCAAGAATCTCTAAAGAACAATTCGGTAGAAAACGCAAAAGATTGTGACGACTTTATAGATCAATATGAGGCATGGTCGCAAGAATATGTGGCATTTTTATCCAAGTATAAAGATGATCCCATGAAGGCAGTAACTTCAAAGGAATACCAAGAAATGATGCAAAGGGCTTCTTCTTGGTCGCAACAATGGCTTTCAATTTCCGTTTCATGTGCCCAAAATTCAAAGTATGAGGAGCGCATGCAAGAAATAACGGATAAGGTGGAACAAAAGATAGCAGAACTGGGTTTCTGAATCGCTATTGGAATTAAGCCTTTGGGAGAACCATGATTTAGTTTTCCCGTGCCCTGTAGCTCTGCTGCTCTATCAATAATTCCTCTTCATCGTTGGGGGTGATAACATCGATATCCTCATCACCCTCGTCATTGGTGCAACCGGTGATGGCCATAGAGGTAAAAACAACAGCAAGTAACAACATAACAGTTTTCATAGTAAGGTACTTTGGGCTATCTATTAAAACGCCCAAATCCGCAATATTCTTATTTTCAGACCCGTCAATTCGATAAAATACCTTGTTGGCATAGTAATTCACATCGTTTTAATTTTCATAAATTGAGGTCAAATCAATGCTCATGATACGCAATTTGACCTTTATTGCCCTTTTTATTTTTGCCCTGATGTCCTGTGAAAATCCTTCGGGGCATACCGAGATCCATGTTTCCTTTGATGCCAATACAAGTGAGCAAGCCCAAGACGGAAGGTTGTTGCTGTTATTGTCGACAGATGACGAAAAAGAACCCAGATTCCAAATAAATGCAGGTCTTAACACCCAACTCATATTTGGATTGGATGTGGAAGGTATGCAGCCAGGTGAACAAATCGTGTTCGATGAGTCAACTTTTGGCTTTCCCTACACCAGTTTGGCAGATGTTCCCGAAGGTGAATACTATGTTCAGGCCCTGTTGCATACCTATGAAACCTTTGACCTGAGTACAGGACATACGGTGAAATTGCCCATGGATAATGGTGAAGGCCAGCAATGGAACCGGTCTCCAGGGAACCTGTATAGCAAACCCTTTAAGATTGCAGTAGGCAAGAATGGTGTCAACGATGTTGAGGTCGTCATGGATCAGGTTATTCCACCTATTGAAGAACCTGAGGATACCGACTGGATAAAACATATAAAGATCAAATCTGAACTGCTTTCTGAGTTCTGGGGGCGAGATATGTATTTGGGAGCCCATATTTTATTACCAAAGGGTTTTGATGAACATCCGGAGGCCAAATATCCATTGATGATTTTTCATGGACATTTCCCCAGTGATTTTGGCGGATTTCGAACTTCGCCACCAGACCCGAATTTAGAACCGGATTTTTCCACGCGTTTCAACATTGCGGGGTACAATGTAATACAACAGCAAGAAGCCTACGATTTCTACCAACGATGGAATGCCCCTGATTTCCCCAGGTTCCTTATCATTGAGATACAGCATCCAACACCCTATTATGATGATTCGTATGCCGTTAACTCGGCCAGTCAGGGCCCTTATGGAGATGCCATAACCTATGAGCTGATTCCGCATATCGAGAAAGAGTTTCGAGGCATGGGAGAGGGTTGGTCCCGGTTTTTGTATGGCGGCTCCACCGGAGGATGGGAAGCCTTGGCCGTACAAGTCAAATATCCTGATGAATATAATGGCTGTTTTGCAGCCTGTCCTGACCCCATCGATTTTAGGGCGTATTGCCTGACCAATATTTATGAAGACGACAACGCCTATTTTTATGAAAGCGAGCACAAACAATTTGAAGTGCCCGGACATCGCGATTATTTGGGACACACCGATATTTCGGTCAAAGAATACAATCATTTAGAGCTGGTATTGGGATCCAAGAGCCGCTCGGGCCAACAATGGGATATTTGGGAGGCTACCTATTCGCCTCAGGGGGAAGATGGTTACCCCCAACGCTTATGGGATAAAATGAGCGGTGCTATCGATCACAAAGTGGCCGACTATTGGAAAGAAAACTATGATTTACGACATATTTTGGAACGCGATTGGGATAAATTGGGGGATAAGCTTAAAGGTAAAATTCACATTTACTGTGGCGATATGGACAACTATTACCTGAATAATGCGGTTTATCTTATGGAAGATTTTTTAGAAGGCACTACCGATCCCTATTACGATGGTGAGGTAGACTATGGCGATCGGGCCGAACACTGTTGGAATGGTGACCAAGAGAATCCGAATCATATCAGCAGATTACGCTACAATAGCATGTATGTCCCAAAAATCATGAAACGAATAGCCGCATCTGCTCCCGAGGGGGCCGATTTAACTAGTTGGAGGTATCAATAAATGGCTGGAAGAACAAATAAAGTAGCTTGGTTCGTTTTTGTCTTTTTGGCAATTGGGGTGGGTTTGTACCCCATGTTATATATCATTACGGCATTTCAAGATGTTGAGGTGGGCTTACGATTGTCAAAAACCCCAGACTTGTTGGCCAGTACCCTTTGGAACATTGGGTTTTATGGTCATGTCACCTTCGGCGGCCTTGCCCTTTTGACGGGTTGGTCGCAATTCAGTGAAAAGCTGCGCAAAAAACGGTTGGACCTGCACCGTAATCTGGGTAAAATCTATATTGTGTCTGTGCTGATCAGTGGTATTTGTGGTGTTGGAATTGGTTTTAAAGCCACCGGTGGCTGGTTTCCGGCCTTGGGTTTTATTCTTTTGGGACTGGTATGGTTGTACACGACCCTCAAAGCGTATTCGGCGATAAAACAAAAAGATTTGAAGCTGCATCAAGGTATGATGATTTACAGTTATGCCGCCTGCTTCGCCGCGGTTACCCTTCGTATTTGGTTACCGCTTTTACAAGTAACTTTTGGTGAGTTTCTTATAGCTTACAAAATAGTGGCCTGGCTCTGTTGGGTGCCCAATATTATATTCGCGCATTTTTGGGTCCGTCGCAAGGGCCTCTTGTTGGGTTAATGGCTTCCTGGTTTCTTTCCTGTTTAAAATGGGTCCCAAAACCTGTTTTAGGTCGACTCGCTTTTTACTTTTCCACACTTTTGGGTATCAAAATTCTAAATCATGAAAAAAATTGTAGTACTCATCGTATTGGGATTCCAGTTCAGTTATGGCCAAGAAGCGTGGACATCAAAAAACCGGATACTACCCGATAAATTAAGGGGCATAGCAACAGCATTGATCCTCACGCATAGCCCAAACCCCAATTATCCAGAATTAAATCCCAATAAGGGTCCCAAATACATATGGGACCACACCACCTGTATTCAACCGATGCTTCCCAATCTCGAAGTAGTTGAGGTAGGCAGTTTTATTTGGACCGAAAGCCAGGGTTGGATTCCAAATATGAACCTTGATGCCAGGGAGTTCAAAAAACGGTTTAAGACCAAACAAAAACTTCTTCTCCAAAATGAAACCTATTGCTATGAAAAGAACATACGATTTGGGAACCAACTCTTTGCAGGGGATGCCCTATGGTATGTATTGGCCAAGGATGAGCAAGGACAGCTCTTCAAAGGAATTGGAATAATTGAAACGGAAGGCGAACTTTTAAAAAATTGATATGAGAACCATAATTAATTTAATCGGAATATTCTTGTTGTCTTTTGCTAGCCTTCAAGGTCAACAATCTGAAAAACGGACATTGGAACTGTCATCAAGTCAAATCAATTGGACAGGTTATGGAGCGATCGGTGGGTACAGCCTATCAGGTACCTTGAATTTTGCACAAGATTCTTTCTTAATTTTTGAAGCTGATCGGTTAGTAGCCGGAACCCTTGTTTTTGATATGAAATCAATAGCGCATGAAAACAAACAATTGGTCAAGCATTTAAAGGACAAAGACTTTTTTGAAGTCAAAAAATATGCCCAAGCCCGATTTAAGATTGAGGACGTAATTGAAGGCAAAATAAAAGGAAAATTGACCATAAAAGGAATTACCAAAACCATTGAAGTTCCTTTTGAAGAAACAACGGATGCTGTTGGTAAAAAAATAAATGGTGAAATTGCAGTGGATCGCACACAATTTGGAATTAATTATAATTCGGACAGTTTTTTTAAGAATTTAGGTTCGAATGCGATAAAAGACAAGTTTGACGTCAAATTCAGCCTACAGCTAAAACGAAAATGACCATTAATTTCAATTTTCTGGTAGTAGTATTGGGAGCAATCCTTTCACAGGGCATTTTTGCATCAATTTTGCTTGGGGCAAGTAAAACCAATACGGTGGCCAATCGGTTTTTGGGTGCGCTAGTGCTGGTTTTTTCGCTTTGGCTTTGCGATTCTTTCTTTTCGCTCGCCGGAATATATGGTCAAAACCCGAACTATTATTTTTTACCCATCTATTTCTCTTTGTCGTTTGGGCCCTTGGTGTACTTCTACACAAGAGCTTTGGTGGTCAAGGGCTTTGTTTTTTCCAAAAAGGACCTATGGCATTTTGTTCCCGCTTTTTTGCAATTCATTTTATACGTAGTGTTGCGATTGGGTACCTACGAACAACGAAGGTGGTTTTGGCTCGAAATTCACGAACCCTTTACCTATGATTTAGAATTTAATCTTTCGTTGGTCTCTCTCGTGATTTACCTGGTCTTCGCAAAAAAGCTATTGAATCGGTATCAAGATTGGATAAAAAATGAATATTCAGAGATTTCAAAAATCAATCTAAGGTGGCTACGCATCCTCTTTGTTGGTTTGATTGTGCTAAGTGTTCTATGGTTGGGCGAAGCATTCTTAAGAACCTTTTACAATTACTTTCCGGATACTGTTTTCATGGCAATTCCCATGGGTGTGTTGGTCTTGGTTATGGCAGGAGGGGGGCTCCTGCAACAACGTATTCTAGGTAGGTTTGCAGAAAAAAAAATGCCAAGATCAGGGAAGGATCAACCTTTTGATAAAAAGCTTTTGGAAAAAATTGAATCACAAATGCAAAGCGAAAAATACTATTTGGATTCAGAATTGACCCTTAACCTTTTTGCGGAACGAATAGGCGAAAACAAGCGAGCCGTATCAAATTGTATCAATAATGGGTTGAAGGTGCCCTTTATTGATTTTGTGAACCAATATCGCGTACAGGAATTTAAGTCTTTGGTTGCTCAAAAAGGCAGCAATAAAATGTCTCTTTTGGGTTTGGCTTATGAATCAGGCTTTAATTCAAAGTCAACCTTTAATCGGGTATTTAAAAAAATGACCGGCCAAAACCCATCACAGTTTCAAAAACCAGATTGAGAATTACTTGGCGAACAACTGGCCAATATCCTTGAAAGCCTTAAACTCAAGCGCATTACCAGCTGGGTCTAGAAAGAACATCGTGGCCTGTTCCCCGGGTAATCCCTCGAACCGGATATACGGTTCGATAACAAAGGCTACCCCCTTTGATTTTAATTCTTCTGAAAATGTTTGGAAGGTATCCCAGGGCAATACAACACCATAATGGGGGACAGGAACATTTTTTCCGTCAACGGCATTGGTGTGTAGGTCTTCTGCCGATTTGGGTTTGTAATGAATGACCACTTGGTGTCCGAAAAGGTTGAAATCTACCCAGTGGTCGCTGCTTCGACCCTCTTCGCAACCTAATACATCACGATAAAAAGCACGACATGCGGTTAGATTGTGCACGGGTATGGCTACATGGAAAGGAGTACAATTTTGCATAAACTAAAAGTAAAAGATAGTTTTTGGCCGTGCAATTCATTCGTGTAGAAATGTAACAATTTGATCGTTCACCTTTTCTTGGTGCATCGAGTGCCCGAGTCCTCTAGTGGTAATAAGCTGACTTCCTTTCCAATGCTGATGTACTTTTTTTGACGCCTCGACAGGAACCTGTTTGTCTTCTTCATCGTGAAATATCAGCCCCTTCTTGGTGTTTTTTTCTGCAAAGCGCATGCTGGTAAATTCGTGAAAATAGTACCCCAACCACTCTTTTAAGCGATGGTTCATTGCGTTTCTGACCCTATTGTTGAATTTTAATAGACCCTGATAATGATCCATGAATTTTTCAAATTCGGCAGGCGCACCGATGGTCACGATCTTTTCCAAGGAAGAAACAGGGTATAAAAAATGCACATGATGAATGGTCATCCCCCCAACAGAATGTGCCACCACAAATTTTGGATTGAACTGATCCAAAATATGCCGTGTAATCTTTGCGTACAAGGGTACATGTAAAAACTTACCCGTTGAATGGCCATGGGCCGGAGCATCAAAGGCGAGAATGTTAAAATCGTTTTCGCGCAATTTTTTGATGAGGTTCCGCCACCGAAAGGAATTGCTTTCCCAACCATGCATCAGCAAAACGGTCTCGCCTGACCCCTCCCAGTTGTATACCTGAATTTCATGATCGGCAATGGTGATGCGGTCATGCTTGGCCTCTTCCAAAAATTCGCGTTGGTTGGGTAAGACCTTACCTTTTCGAATGGTACAAAATACCCGAAACGCTTTGATGGCGGCTGCCCTTTTATCTACAAGGGCGATAAGATTAAAAAGTTGTCCGTATGCCAGTGGAATGGTTCGTGCTATCAGATTTTGCATAATTGGTTACTTTTTGTAACTTACTCTATAAATGAAACTAAAATTAAGTATTCATTTTGTAAGAAAAAAGGGGTTACTATTCTAAAACTAGGTTGAATTATGGATACTCTTATTGAAAATCAAAGGGTTGCGGTACCAAAAAAATTGGAAAAAATGTTTGGGCATTTAGACTACAAAAACCCACCTGAACTTTGTCCGGTTCGCGATGTGATGTCAGTTGCTTCCGATCAATGGAGTATTTTGATCTTGCTCTGGCTGGGTTATTATCCTGTACTTCGTTTCAATAAGTTGAAAAAGTATGTCTACGGAATTTCCAACAAGGTATTAAGTCAGCGGTTGAAGGTTTTGGAAGCCGATGGTTATGTCTCTCGCAAGGTGTATGCCGAAGTACCCATAAGGGTGGAGTATGGGCTAACTGATTTTGGAAAATCGTATGTAAAACGTTTGTTGGACCTTACGGAATGGATGCAACAAAATAGTCCGAAGGTATTGGCCAATCGCGAAAAATATGGTTTGATTTAATTTCGGATGGCGTTCCAAATATCGAGGTACATCTTCCATGCGCCTCCTTCATGTCGCCAAACCACAACATACTTGCCACGCCACGATGCAACAGTGCCATCTTGATTCTGTGTCTTTCCCTCGTAGTACCCGTAATCATGTGCATAATTGCCAAAAAATTTGATCTCCTCTGAGGTAATTTTATGGTGCAGGGTCTTAGTGCCATTGTTGAGTGGCGTCCAATAACTTTTTAGGGCTTCCCCATCCAAAATTTCACGATTGTTTGGAAATATTTTGGCGTCTGTCGTATAACTATTCATTATACCGTCAAGATTACCATTTATATAGGCCTTTGAAAAGTTTTGTGAAGCCTGAATAATGGCTTCTTTCATTTCTTCGAAATGCGCAGATCTCGTGCGTTTGGCACATTGAATTTTCCAGGTCGGGTACACAATGCTTTCATCTGGGTTTACCCATTCTCCGGCCCAATCAAACCCCTTTTCGCTCATATTGCTAAAGGTCAAACGGTAGAAGCCTTCCATGCCGTTTGGTGCCTTTTGTTCGCGGTACAGAACGATGTTTCCGTTTTCATTTTTGGTGCCCTCCCAGGTCGAAAGGGTGGTTGTAGGTGCCCAATTGCTATAATAATGAACATACCATTTGGTGCTATCCGATACGAACTGACGAATGCTACCGGAATGCCCTCCGTCAGCTTTTAGCGTTTCATCTTGAACACCCATGCCGTTCATAATGTACTTAAAACGCCAAACCATGTCCACAGGTTCTGCCCAACTTTGGTCGGGATTTCTGTTTTGCGATTTGCAATCACATTCCCCGATCATGGGTGCAAAGTCCATAATTTCAGATGGTGCTTCAGGATTCGGAAGTCCGAAAGGATGTTCTGTCGAAGGTTCATAATCGTATTGGGCACTTAAAAAAAGCGGTAAAAAGCATAAAACAAGAACGTAGTTGGCCTTCATAGGGTTTGTTTTTGTAGAAAGTATTGAAATCAAAACCGAGCCACGTACTACTTGGGAATAAATTAACACTTATAGGTGCCAACCCATACTCAGATATTTAATTTTCGCATCGTCGGGTATTTGAACAGCTTCAATATTTGAGGTGCTAAATCGAAGATTGGCAGGCAGTTCGTCCTTTGCAATGGTGAAATACACATCAGATTCTTTGACAAAAACTACCACGTTGTTGAGTGTTGTGGTGATTTTCTTAATGGTAAAAGTGTCAAGAATATCCTTGAACGTACTGTTTAAGCCAATGCCTTGAACCGTTTCAAATCGTTTATCGATTACACGCACGTTTTGGATCGTGGGGATGCTATCATCAGACGGGGTGAGGGTAACAAGGTGCTTCCCGCCTTTTTCATAAACCATGATCTTCTTGGCCTGCGAACCAAACTGACTTTGGAAGGTATCCTTGACGATTGAGTCACCCTCATAGATGAGTTCGAGATCGCGAACAAGACTGATTTTGTCCAATTTTCCGACTTTTTCTTCGGTAATTAAAAAGGTGGTGTCCTTTTCGGCACAGGATGAAAGGGCGACCAAAATCAAAAATCCAAAACCTAAAAACTTCTTTCCCATGCTACTTCTTACCGTATTACTTTTTTCAACACTCCTAAAACACCACGAATAAAAGTGGCACTGGTCAATACCTTTACAACAGGGTTCATTCGCGTACTTCGACGCGATGAGGTTCGGCGCGACGAGGCTTTGCTTTTTGCCTCGCGTTCTTTCTCCTTTTCAGCTTCCTGCTCGGCTTCCGCTATTTTTTCATTTAAGATTTCATACGCACTTTCGCGATCAATTTCCTCATTGTACTTTTTGATGATTTTAGATTGCCCAATGGCTTCTTTCAGCTCTTTATCGGTCAATACATCCATCCGGCTCATCGGTGCCCGCAACATCGTAGCTGCCAGTGGGGTAGGTCTCCCTTTTTCATCCAAGGCTGAAATCAGGGCCTCGCCAATACCCAATGAGGTCAATATTTCTTCAGTTTTATAAAATTCGGAATCAGGATAGTTTTGGGCAGTTAGCTTAATGGCCTTGCGATCCTTGGCGGTAAAAGCACGTAGTGCGTGTTGTACCTTCAATCCCAATTGTGCCAAAACATCATCGGGGATGTCTGTAGGATTCTGGGTGACAAAGTACAATCCAATCCCCTTTGATCGAATCAGTTTTACAATACTTTCAATTTGATCCAAAAGTGCTTTTGATGCATTGTCAAAGATCAGATGGGCCTCATCAATAAAAAGAATAAGTTCAGGACGATCACTATCGCCCTGCTCAGGAAAAGTACCGTAAATTTCTGCCAACAGGCTCAGCATAAAAGTTGAAAATAACTTAGGCTTGTCTTGAATGTCGGTAAGGCGAATGATGTTGATGTAGCCCCGTCCATTTTCATCGATGCGGGTCAGGTCATCCACTTCAAAAGACTTTTCACCAAAAAACAGATCGGCACCCTGTTGTTCCAACTCAATGATTTTTCTTAGAATGGTTCCTGTAGAGCTGGTGGAAATACGGCCATAGGCAGACTGAAACTCTTTTTTACCTTCACCTGTGGCATATTGCAGTACCTTTTTGAAGTCTTTTAGGTCTAGCAATGGCAATTTGTTGTCATCACAGTATTTAAAGACTACCGCCACAATGCCTTCTTGGGTAACGGTCAAATCAAGAATACGGGATAAGAGCACAGGTCCGAACTCTGAAACTGTGGCTCGTAGGCGCACCCCATCCTGTTCTGAAAGCGAAAGAATCTCTACAGGAAAGCCTTTGGGCTCAAAAGGCAAGCCTATCGCAGCATGGCGTTCATCAATTTTCGGATGACCCGGACTGGGCTGCGCAATACCGCTCAAATCTCCTTTTAGGTCCATCAATAACACCGGTATTCCTTTTTCGGAAAGATTTTCTGCAATAACCTGCAGGGTTTTGGTTTTTCCTGTACCCGTGGCTCCCGCAATTAAACCGTGGCGGTTCAAGGTTTTTAGGGGCACTTTGATAAAGGCCTCCTTGACGGTTTCTCCATCCACCATTCCGGCACCCATGGTGATAAAGTCACCTTTCATCGTATAGCCTTTTTCGATTTGCCCGAAGAATTGCTCTTTCCGTTCCATTGGTTATAGTTTCCGATAAAAATAGGGTAATTTGGCAGAAGACAAAAGAGGGTTGAATCACAAAGTACAATACATATGAAGAATCTTATCAAACTATTGGCCATCGTTTTTTTAATGGGTGTTTGCACTAGTGCATTCTCCCAGGAAAAGACCGAACTCATTTTTCATAAGCCCGAAAATCCGGCTCGGGCATCCGCCCCGTTTAGTGAGGCTGTTCAGGCAGGCAACCTCTTTTTTCTTGCCGGCCAAATCGGGATGGATAGGCGTGTGGGGAAATTGGCCGAAGGCGGTGTGCAAGGCGAAACAGAGCAGGCCATTAAAAACATACAAGGGGTGTTGCAATACCACGGACTTACCCTTGATAATGTGGTCAAGTGCACGGTTATTTTAAGTGATATTGATGATTTCAAAGCCTTTAATGAGGTGTACGTAAAATACTTTACCAAAAAGCCTGCCCGTACCACCTATGCAGCGGCCGGTTTGGCAGTAGGGGCAAAGATTGAAATTGATGTAATTGCCGTTAAGTAGCATTATCTTTGCAGCATGATTGCGAAGGATACAATGGATTTGGTAGAAAAAGGCTTGATGCTTCCTTTGATGGAGGAGTTTTACACCATTCAAGGAGAAGGTTTTCATAAGGGTACAGCAGCTTATTTTGTTCGTATAGGCGGTTGTGATGTGGGTTGCCACTGGTGTGATGTAAAAGAAAGTTGGAATGCTGAACTACACCCCCCAACCCCAATTGATAAGATCATTGCGAATGCCGCCAACTACTCAGATACCATTGTGGTTACAGGGGGCGAACCTTTGACGTGGGATATGACGCCCTTGACCGAAGGCTTAAAGGCCAAAAATCTTAAAATTCACATCGAAACCTCGGGTGCCTATCCCTTGACCGGAACTTGGGATTGGATCTGCCTTTCCCCAAAAAAAATCAAACCACCGGTAGGGGATATCCATACCAAGGCCCATGAACTTAAGGTAATCGTCTATAACAAAAGTGATTTTGAATTTGCCGAAGAACATGCAAAAAAGGTGGGTTCAGACTGCCTATTGTTTCTTCAACCCGAATGGAGCGTACGTGATAAGGTAATGCCCATGATTGTGGATTATGTGATGAAAAACCCCAAATGGAAAGTTTCCCTACAGACACATAAATACTTGAATATTCCGTAAGGCGTAGGCAACCTATTGTTCTTTTTTGACGTCTTTAATTATGTTCACATGAACTGAACAAGATGAATCAAAGACTTCATTATATCGATTGGTTGCGGGTTATCGCCTTTGGCACCCTGATACTTTTTCACTGTGCAGTTCCCTTTGTGGAGCACTATCATTGGGAAATAAACAACGATGAGACTTCTCCTTGGATTACACGAATAATTTGGTGGTTACATCAATGGCGACTTCCCCTCTTGTTTGTTATTGCAGGGGTAGGGGTTCGCTTTTCACTGCGAAAGCGATCTATTTTGAAATTCTTCGGTGAGCGTTTTATTCGTCTTTTTATTCCGTTGGTTTTTGCTATATTTTTTATCACCCCAATACAGGTATACTTTGAATGGCTCCAAGAAGGTAAGATCTCACCGGGCTATTGGGCGTTTTATCCTTCTGTTTATGATATTGTGCCGTATCCTGAGGGTGCTTTTACCTGGAGTCATATGTGGTTTGTGGCTTACCTGTTCGTTTTTACTATTTTGTTGTTACCCATTTTTTCATTATCTAAAGTAAAATGGTTTGATGGGTTAAAACCGAAATTAAATAGGCTATTCTCAAACCCATGGGTATGTTTGTTTCTAGGAGTGCCTTTTGTTATTTATATCCTTACATTGTTCATAGATTGGCCGGAACAAGGTAGTTTGATAGATGACTGGTACGTATTCGTCAGTTCTATTACATTTTACCTTTTTGGGTTTTTACTGAGTGGGGTAAGTAGTTTTTGGGTGACGTGTAAAAGGTATCGTAAACTATTCTTGGTGATTGCGGTTAGTTTGGCAATTGTTCTAATTTGGAAGTTCTATTGGAACTGGGAAATCTCTAGACCCACTCAAAAAGATGAATGGTTGTACCAATATGCGCTCTTGAATGGATTTCATATTTGGACGCTTATTCTTAGCGCTATTGGATATACCATGAAGCATCTAAACTATTCCAATGCTCAGTTGACTTATTTAAATACGGCCATTTACCCCTTTTATATTTTGCATCAGGCTGTTATTGTTGCCTCTGGCTATTATGTACTACAGTGGGACATCGGTATTTTCCCTAAACTATTACTATTGATTTTGATTTGTGTACTGACCATTTGGTTGGTGTACCATTTCGTGATTCGTCATACAGGTATCACCCGTGTACTTTTCGGGATGAAATGGAGTCAGAAAAAGCAAAAGGATAACCTTCCTATTCCATAAGGCGTTAGCGCCCTCCATTATTTTGAAGATCTAAGATGCATTCTGCGTCCAAACCTGGGACATTTGCCAATGCCCTATTGTTTTGTGATTGCAGCATATGCAAAATCGAATGACCCGATATGGAGCAGGCAGATCTTAAAATATCATTCCCAGATTTTCCAGTTAAGGATGAGGAAGAATCTCCAAATTGAAGCTCGGCACGCATCAAACAACCTTCTACATTACAGTGATTTACGGCGTCTGGGTCTTCATGGTCGTTGACAGGTACAGTACCTAAATCGACCAAACCGAACAAATGCCCAAACTCATGGTTCAAGGTGGCGGTTTCCACATCCTCATCGGTAATGGTGAGGCTTCGACCTGCCAGCGTTTGTATGGTTCGTTCGAAAATGACCATTGAGGTGTTCCGGTAAACGGCACCCAGGGTCACCAGGCCTTGTTCTTCATCGTCACCGTCAGAAGGGGAATCTGCAAAATAGATGTATACCGCCAAGGTAGAACCCTCATTATAAGCGGTTCTATTGGCTTCTTCCAGATCGGCTATTTCCTGTAAAGTCAACGTCTCCTCACCAGGTGACGGAAGTTCGTTGTACAAAATTTGGATGTTCTGTTTGAAGGTACGCTCGCGGAGAAAGTTTTCGAAGTTGGTCATGGCCTCCACCGTTGGACGGAAACCAGTGACGAAACCAACCTCGATCAAAAGGGCGTCAAAGTTGGAATTTGATAAAAGGTCATTTGCCGAAGCCCCGGTCACCAAAAGATTACCGGATTTGTCAACCACGGTTGTTCCGTCGTCATCCGACGTTCCCGTACCTCCATCATCAGGATTACTCCCTTCGCTTGAGCAGGCAAGGACAAAACAAAAGATAACACCGGCCAAAAGGGCCCAAAAACTCTTTTTCATAGCTTCAAATTACTTTATCAGAACGTGAAAATAAGACTTCTATTATGGTTTAAGCGTGAGTCTTGCCAAATAGTCGTAGTGTTCTCCATTGCTTACAAGTTCACATATAAAACCATGCCGTTCCGAAATCTTTGATAATGTATTATAATCAACATATAACCACGGAAAAACCCTACTTTCAAAAGTTTTGTAGGTCATGCGGAATTCCACCTCCCCATAATAATCTTGATGGCCATCCACCCAATAACTGCCATCTTCATTTTCTTCGAACATATAGATGATATCACTCGAATCCAATAAAATTTGTCCGTTTGGATGCAACAGCGATTTGAAATGGTCGAGATAGGTTGGCAAAGATTTTAGCTTGCCCACAATACCAATACCATTCATCATAAGCAAAAGTGTATCAAACTTTGTACCCGCATACGATAAGATTGGAGCCTCTACAGTTTGCTGAAGCCCCCTAAGCTGACAGGCTTTTACAGCACCGGCCGAAGTGTCCAATCCGATAACATCGTAGCCTTGATTTTGAAGGTAGAGCGCATGCGAACCTGCACCGCACCCAATATCCAGTACCTTTCCAGTACATTGCTGTAGGGCAAGTTGCTCTAAGGCGGGCATTTCTTGATAAGAACGAAAAAGATAAGACACCGGAATGGTGTCTTTTTCATCCAGTGATGAATGGGTATGGATCAGTTCATTTCGTTTGTTGTTGAGATAATCCAAAAGTGCAATACCAAAAATATCGGCCATGGTGCAAATGTGGCATTATTATTTGAATGAAGTGGTCAAAGGTTTATAAGTTTGTAGCGCCATGCAAGACGATTTAGATCAACTTCCTGAGAAGGCTGCCCAGAAAAAAAATGAGAATAAGAAGTTCTTTTCGAAACTCAAAAAAAGGCCTCCCAAAAAATTGGATTATATCATGCAAGAACTTCATGAAGCAGAGTTCGAACGCACTGATTGCCTTGAATGCGCCAATTGTTGCAAAACAACTGGACCGCTTTTTACCCAAAACGATATTGAACGCATTGCCAAGCATTTTCGAATGAAACCCTCGGGCTTTATCGAAACCTACCTCCGAGTTGATGAAGAAGGGGATCATGTGTTGCAAGAAGTTCCCTGTGCTTTTTTGGGTGCTGATAATTATTGTTCGATCTACGATGTGCGACCTAAAGCCTGCCGAGAGTTTCCCCATACAGATCGAAAGAAGTTTCACCAAATAAGTCACCTGACCTTAAAAAATGTGGCCATTTGCCCAGCGGCATACAATATTGTTGAGGCAATGAAGGAACGACTGGCATAAACCATTGGGTTTTAGGTTTTGGATTTGTAATTTTAGAGGCTATGGAGCAAATGATTCACTATTTTGAGAACATACCCTCTTCACACCGCGCTGCGATCATTGTGGGAGGGATTACCTTTTTCTGGATTTTAGAGGGTATCGTACCGCTTTTCAATTTGAAATACAAAAAATGGAAACATGCCGTACCGAATATTTTTTTCACCTTAACCACGATTTTGGTGAACCTACCCTTGGCTTTTCTATTGTTTAAAATTTCAGAATGGAGCGTGGCCAATAATTTTGGCATTATCAATTGGTTGCCAGAAATGCCCTTGTGGTTGTATGTGGTTTTGGGCGTAATGCTATTGGATCTAATTGGGGCGTATACGGCCCATTTGGTTGAGCATAAGGTAAAACCGCTTTGGATGGTTCATTTGGTGCACCATACAGACCATAATGTAGATACCACCACGGCAAACCGCCATCACCCTTTGGAAAGTATGATCCGGTACTTCTTCACCCTGGTAGGCGTTTTGGCTGTGGGTGCCCCTATTGGAATTATCATGTTATATCAGAGCTTGTCAGTAGTACTATCACAGTTTAACCATGCCAATATCCAATTGCCCAAAAAAGTGGATAAGGCCTTGAGCTGGGTTATTGTCTCCCCAGATATGCACAAGGTGCACCATCACTTTGTATTGCCCTATACCGATAGCAATTACGGCAACATCTTTTCCATTTGGGATCGGCTTTTTGGCACCTATATGGAACTTGATCCCGATAAAATAACCTATGGGGTAGATACCTTTCCCGACGAGAAGGAAAATGGTAGTATTTGGGGGCTGTTGAAACAACCCTTTCACAAATATCGAAAACCAACGACCGGTCAGTCGTAAATCAAGTAGTTCTTTCGAATTGCCTTAAATCGCTCGATACCCTTTTGCCAAGAGGCTTTGATTTCATTCTCTGATAGTCCGGCTTCGATTTGTTTTTGAAGCGTTTCGGTACCGGCATGTTTGGTAAATCCGGCGGTGTTGAAAAATTGGTCCTTGTCAGAACAGTTTTTATAAGCATCCAATAACCATTGCAACGACATTTCCTTCATTTTTGGCCGTGCGGACAGGTCTTTTCCATAACAGGTTTTACCCTCTTCCTTGGGGTATTTTGAACCGAAATTGGGTTGGGGAACATACCGAAAATTATAGGCTGTGCTATCTAAAAAAGAGGCGCCATAACGTTGAAATTGAAATTCGGTTCCGCGTCCGGCATTGACATTGGTGCCCTCGAATAATCCTAAACTGGGATAAAGGTTGATTGCAGTATCGTTGGGTAGGTTGGGTGAGGGGCGAATGGGCAAGGCATAGGTCGAATCGTGGGTGTAATTTTCCAATGGAATTATAATCAGTTCAACCTTGCTTTGGTTAGCCAACCAAGCTTCTTCGTTGATCATTTGCGCATATTCTCCTATGGTCATGCCATAAACCAACGGAATTTCAGTCATCCCTAAAAAGGAGGTGTGTGCAGATTCCATCGTGGGACCATCTACATAATGTCCATTAGGATTAGGTCGATCCAATACCAAAAGGGGCAGCTTTGCCTCGGCACATGCTTCCATCACCAACTGTAGGGTGGCAATATAGGTGTAAAAGCGAACGCCCACATCTTGAATGTCAAAGACCACCATATCCAGGCCTTCCAACTGCTGCTGTGTAGGTTTTCTATTTTTTCCATACAATGAGATCAGGGGCAAGCCGGTTTTGAGATCTACCCCATCGCTCACCTTTTCTCCGGCATCGGCCTTGCCGCGAAACCCATGCTCGGGGGCAAAGACTTTTTTGATGGCTACTTCCATAGAAAGCAGGGTATCTACCAGATGGGTATATCCCTTTTCCTTAAATAGCACACTTGTTTGGTTCGCCACCACACCAATAGTTTTCCCCTGCAGTAAGGGCAAATAGGCTTCTGTTCGATTGGCAGCCACCACAATTTGGTTTTGGTTGCCCTTGCCTTTTTGGGGTGGGGCAGTTGTATGTTCTTTCTGCTTCGGCACGCAACCCAAAAAGACCAGAAACAATAAGAAAGCTGTACTTTTGAGAACCGAAAAATAGAACATCTCTTGAATTTTGAATGGTTTATTGCCAAACGCCTGATAACAGGTAAGGAGCATAAAATTAGCATTTCGGCGCCGATAATTAAAATAGCCATCGCGGCTATTGCCATAGGATTGGTGATGATGCTTATCGCAATTGCCAGTACCATTGGGATGAAACAAAAGATACGCGAAAAGGTCTCGGCCTTTAACGGGCATATTCAAATCTTCAATTACGACAACAATACTTCTGATGTTTCCGTGGTGCCAGTTTCCCTAGAACAGGAATTTTACCCCGAATTTAAAACTGTCGAAGGAATTGCCCATGTTCAAGGGGTGGCGACCAAGGCAGGCATCATCCGCACCGAAGATACCTTCGAAGGCATGCTGGCCAAAGGCGTCGGTTCAGATTACAATTGGTCGGTGTTTCAAGAATATCTAGTGTCAGGAAGAATTCCTAATTACAACGATGGCCTTAATGAGGAGGTACTCATCTCAAGGTTAAAGGCCAATCTTTTGCAGTTGAACGTTGGTGATTCGTTTTTTGCGGTCTTCTTAAAGGATAACGACCCCTCAAAACCCCCAAACAACAGAAAGTTTACCGTGGTGGGCATCTATGATAGCGGCTTTGAAGAGTTCGACCGAGATATCGTCTTTGTTGATCTGCGGCATATTCAGCGCATGAACCGCTGGGAAGCCAATCAGGTGGGTACCTTTGAGGTCTTCTTGGAAGATTTTGATCAAATCGATCAAAAGGCGGCTGAAATTTATGACAACACCTTGTCAGAGCTTGATTCGCAAAGTATAAAGAGCAAGTACTATAAAATATTTGAATGGATCGGTCTTTTCGACTTCAATGCTGCACTGATCATTGGGATCATGATAATCGTAGCGGGAATCAATATGATTACGGCCCTCTTGGTGCTGATTTTAGAGCGGACTCAGATGATCGGTATTTTAAAGGCGTTGGGTTCCGAAAATTGGAGCATACGAAAGGTGTTTTTGTACAATGCTGCGTATTTGATCGGTGTTGGGCTGTTTTGGGGAAATCTAATCGGTTTGGGAATCATACTGCTACAACAGCAATTTCGGTTTTTAAGGTTTCCCAATCCTGAAGAATATTACATCGAGTACATCCCTGTTCATATCGATTTGCCCATTATTCTGCTGCTGAATGTTGGGGTATTGGTTCTATGTTTGCTTATGTTGGTGCTTCCTTCGTATGCGATAGCCAAGATTTCACCAGTGAAGGCCATTCGGTTTGAATGAGCCAATTGCCAGTAGCTGTCAAAACTTCTGATCTTGGGTAATATTTCACAGTTCTAATTTCGCTCTTCTGATTTCAGAAACTTACCTTTGCAGCCATTATGGATTACGCAGAAAATATACTTGGAACCATTGGGAATACGCCCTTGGTAAAGTTGAACAAACTTACGGAAGAGCTACCTTGCCTAGTGTTGGCCAAATACGAGACCTTCAACCCGGGCAACTCTGTCAAAGATCGTATGGCATTGCAAATGGTAGAGGATGCTGAAGCTGATGGCAGGCTGCAACCGGGGGGTACCATTGTTGAGGGAACTTCAGGAAATACGGGAATGGGCTTGGCGTTGGCTGCCATTGTGAAAGGCTACAAAATGATCTGTGTGACCACGGATAAGCAATCCAAAGAAAAAATAGATATTCTTAAAGCTGTGGGTAGTGAGGTTCATGTTTGCCCGACCGATGTGGCTCCCGATGATCCTCGGAGCTACTATTCGACAGCTAGGCGATTGGGCGAGAAAACTCCGAATGCCTGGTATGTCAACCAGTACGATAACCCTTCAAATGCAAAGGGACATTATTTAAGTACAGGTCCCGAAATTTGGGAGCAGACCGCAGGGAAGGTCACCCACTTTGTCGTTGGTGTTGGAACAGGCGGTACCATCTCGGGAGTTGGAAAATATTTAAAGGAGCAAAATCCCAATGTGAAAGTTTGGGGGGTTGATACCTATGGTTCTGTATTTAAAAAATACCATGAGACCGGGGTTTTCGATGAAAATGAAATTTATCCCTATATCACCGAAGGCATTGGCGAGGATATCTTGCCTGAAAACGTTGACTTTGATATCATTGATGGGTTTACCAAGGTAACCGATAAAGATGCCGCTGTTTATACACAACGCCTGGCTAAGGAAGAGGGCATGTTTTTGGGCAATTCGGCCGGTGCTGCCATCAAGGGAGTACTTCAACTCAGCGATCACTTTGGCAAAGATGATGTGGTGGTTGTTTTATTCCATGATCACGGCAGTCGATACGTAGGTAAAATGTTTAATGACGATTGGATGCGGGCCCAAGGGTTTATTGATTAATTATGGTCACACTTAGTCTTGGTACCCAAATAGTAAAGATCGATAAGGGTGAATTGGTCGGTTACACCAAAGACGGGCATGAATATATACACCAAAAAGGCAGTCCGGGGTGGAACAGTGCCGATACCGAGATGTTTCCCATTATAGGTCCGGTCAATGAGGCAAATTTTGCGGTACAAGTACCCCGGGGCAATGCCATACAAGACCAACACGGACTGTTGCGACAGTTTGGTTACGAATTGATGTCTTCCTCGCAAACCAAGGCGAGTTTTAAAAAACTGTATACGGCCGGCACACCAATTAAAAACTCAAAATTTCCTGACAATTCCACCAAACCCTGGCTGATGTGGCCGTATGCCTTTCAGTTTGAAAAGACATTTAGGTTGGATGATAAGGGTCTGGAAATTCAATTTAAAGTCGCAGGTGAACGTGATATGCCTTTTATGTTGGGGTATCATCCTGCTTTTAAACTTCATACCGATACCCCTATACTAACTACAAACAAAGGTGACATCACCTTAGATGAGGTTCTGGCAGTGGGCAGTCGTGCCTTACAAGTGGCCGATTGCAACTCGATTACACTAAGGGACGAAAAGTCCATAACGATAAAAACCGAGGGATTCGGGCATTTTATGTGTTGGACCGAGGTGCGGAATATGGTGTGTATCGAGCCCATTTCGTTTTACCCCTATGCCGTGCCCCAGCAAAAGCTACACGAGGGTTTTGAATTTTTGGGTGACACACCACGAGTTTTCAAGGTGAAACTGGAACCCTAGGCTTTCCTACAAAAGAAAAGTTAAAAAAATCACAATTTTTTTACTTTCCGATACGTTAAAATACATAACTTAGGGTATCAAAATTTACGATTACACTTAATGTTCAGAAATTTTATTGAAAATATAGGGGTGATGAATTGCATCATGCTATTGGTCGTTGTATCGATCATCATCGTCTCTAATGTACTTTTCCTTCAGGGAAACAAGATAGATGCCATTTTTATTGCATTTTGGGCACCAACCATTTTGGGCTTTATGAATTACCTCAAGTATAAGAAATAATGGATTTCATCCTCATTTACTCCATTCTGGTTACCCTGATATTTGTGGTATGGTTTCTTTTCGTTGTACGCATGTACAAGAAATTAAAGAAATAGCTCAAGTCAACCCTTTTAGCCAAATTTTGAACTGTTTCACGCGGTTTCGGCTAACAACCATTTCAATTGGCAGATCTTCTGAGAGTTTAACTTCCAAACGATTGTTCGAATAATCTTTGACCGCATGTATGTGGTCGATGGCCACCATCACTTTTCTATTGATCCTGAAAAAATCCTTTGGATTGACCAAGGCCTCCAAACGCTCTAAAATAAAATCAATTTGATGACTTTGACCACAGGTATCTACCAAATAACTATGGCCATCTTCTGAATAAAAGCAGATGACATTATTGATATCCATGATGGTATGCTGCTCTTTAGTGCGGATCAAAAACCGTTTTTTGTACTCTTGGATTTGCAGCGATTTCATCAAATTTTGCATTTGCTGCAATTGTTCGTAATTGATTTGATTTTGATTGCGGTATTTGTTTAGAGCATTATTCAAATCAGTAGCTTTAACCGGTTTGATCAAATAGTCGATGCTATTGTATTTAAAAGCTTCTACAGCATAGGAATCAAAGGTGGTACAGAAAATAATGGGCTTATCAATGGTTGCTTCATTCAACAATTCAAAGCAGGTTCCATCACCCAAATGGATGTCCATGAAAATTAGGTCATAGTTCGGTTGGGTCCCAAAAAACTCTACCCCTTCCGCTACACTGTCCAACTCCACAAGGATCTCATGCGGAATGCCCGTGTCTGCTATCAACTTCTTTAAATAGGCTGAAGAGATGGGCTCGTCCTCTACAACAACAATTTTTAGCAATTCGCTCATAAGACTGAATTTGTTTCGACTTCAAGTAGGGGAAGCATCAGATTAAACTGCGATTTTGTTTCCTCAATAACCAATTCTGCCTTTGACAATAACTTGTACCTATTTCGAATATTTGCCAGACTATAGCCTTCCTTTTTTGTTGGGTTTTTCTTCTTTTGGAGGTTGTTCCCAATAACCACATAATTATCAATGTTTTTGATGCTAATTTTCAACGGATTCTTCTTTGAAATGACATTGTGCTTAATGGCATTCTCTATGCCCATTTGCACCGAAAGGGGAACGATCATTTTGTTCATGCAACTCGGAGATACTTTGAGTTGGTAGCTCAGGTTTTCTCCATGGCGTTTTTTTAATAGGGCCATATATTCATTAATATAATCCAGTTCCTCTTGAACCGATACTAGATCTTTTTCGGAAAACTCCAATATGCGGGCATAAATTTTTGCCAGGCTATGCACAAAAATTTTGCTCTTTTCCTTGTCTTCATCAATAAGGTGCATTAAGGTATTCAGACTGTTGAACAAAAAGTGTGGACTCACTTGACTCCTTAAGTAATAGAGTTGACTGGTCACATTTTCTTTTTTCAATTGCGCCTCCCTCAGTTTGGCGTTTTTTAATTCGACAAAAATGTGCAAGCCTTCATAAAGGCCCATATCCACCAAAAAAATAACCGTTCCGGTAACCAATTGCACGGCCACAGAGGGTGCGGCATACTGTTCGTAATCCCAAATAAAAAGAGGCTGCACATATTCGATATAAAGTAGGCAGATCAGAAATAAGGGGATAAGAAACAGGCTTATTGCCAAAAATCGCTTTTTTTGATTCTTGACACCTTTGTTTTTTTTAAGAAGCTGCAAGTACAGAGAGCGAAGCACCACCCATAAGATAACGATGGCCAAAAATTCACCAAACCATACCTTGGCATAGTCTTTAAAAGGAACTTCAAAAAAAGATCCTGTGTAATAAATGCCCATTACCGTATGCGTGTTCAGTAAAACTCCACATAGGGCTAAAATTCGGTCATCAAACCCCAGTATGTTTTTTGGATTTGAGAACAATTTAAAAGGTTGAATTTAATTGGTTTAAAAAAGAAAGGTAAGAAATTAACCGAGAGTAAGGGCAAGCTTGGCTTTTTGAATCGATTTTCTCAATATCTGTTGCGTTTCTAAGGTGTCTTTTTGGGGTATAAGATGGGGTCTTATATCGTTATTCGAATTAATTTCCAAATAGTCATCTATAAAACCATACCCTAAATAGGTGCCATTTTCGATGAGTATAAATGCTGATTCGGTCTGTGTTCTTCCCTTTTGTTTCAGAATAAGGGTATCGTTGTCCGCCTTGAGCGAATCAATGGCCTGTCGTACTTTTTCATTGTATGCCTCAATTGTCCCTACTGTGCTACATATGCCATCACATTGTGAACCCGCGTAATTGCGGCAATCGGAAGTTGAATCCAAAAGTTGGCAAAATTTTGGGCAAAGCTCAAATTTGATACATAGGTCATGAAGAAAACTGCGGCATTCCCCTACAGCGTAAAGAACCGCCAACTGATTTTGAATTTGTTTGGCATGGGTATAGCCAAGACGCACGATACCTCTTCGGTCTTCATAACTAAAAATCACATATTGTTTGGTAATGCGCTTCTGGGCACTATTAAATTTTGGAAAATGTTTTTTTATGGCTGCAGCTTCCATCAATAATGCTATGAGTTCACTGCCCGAAAGTTCAAAGTCGATATCGGTCACCTCTCGGCACATTCTAATTTCTTTGTTGCTTTTATCGTAAAAGTGCCCTAACACCCTTTTTTTTAAGTTGATGGCCTTACCTACATAAATAATGGTGCCGGTGCTGTTCTTGAAATAATAGATACCAGGAGCATGGGGTATGTTGTCGACAATTTTTCGATCAAGGTTTGGCGGCAAAGTGGCTTCTTGGCTTCGGGCATTTAAAAATTTGGCCACGGTAGTCTCGGCATCTGGTTTGCCAAGTAAGTGGTTAAATAAAGTCACTGTAGCGGCAGCATCACCACCAGCCCGGTGCCGGTCTGAGATGGCTATGCCAAGGGCGGTACAGAGCTTACCCAAACTATACGATCGCAAGCCTGGAATCAACTTGCGTGAAAGGCGAACGGTGCATAGTTTTTTGCGTACAAAATCCGTCCCGATTTGCCGAAACTCTTCTTTGATGACGCCGTAATCAAAGTTTACCGAATGGGCAACAAAAATGCTGTCTTTGGTCATGTCGTAAACGGTCGGGGCAATTTCTTGGAAGGTCGGTGCACTGGCCACCATCTGGTCATCAATTCCTGTAAGGCCCGTGATAAAATACGGAATGGGGCATTCAGGATTCACCAAACTGGTAAATTCATCAACTACTTGCACACCATCATATTTAAAAATGGCTATCTCGGTTATTTTGTTCCCTTTGATGCCATTTCCAGTGGTTTCTATGTCGATAATAGTATACAATTGCCGCTTCAATGAATGGACATTGAAGTTAGGTATAAAGAAAAAAGCCACCAAATAGGTGGCTTTTAGTATTTTTAGTTTATGATTTATAAGGGTATCTCTCTACTCAATACGCCCATGATAAAATAGACCGTTATTGAAATGATCAAACAGCTGATGGCTGCAAGACGGTTCGAAGGTGTAAACTCCTTTTTTAATTTTAATACAAGAACTTTCATTTGGGGAATTTTTTTACAAAGTTCTGCTATTCATGGCCTTGGGGTCGATAAATTCGATGAGATCAAGTATATAATGGACCATGTCGACCTTGAACGATGTTCATCGATTTTACCCGTGTTTTATCGAATTTCAAAACTGCCCATTGGCAAGCACGAGGAAGTATGCAAGCCCTACTTCGAAAGAACGCCCCTAATTTTCAATCCCCATAGGTGAGTCGCTCTCGGATACCGCCGCTGGCTCGGTGGATCACAACATCGGCCTTGTACTTTTTTGCCAAGCTCTTGGCCTTTCGAATGGCGGTGCTTTGCTTTCTGTGTTTGCTGGTGACCCGCTTATTGCCTTCGCGTCTTACCGCCCAACCGTCTTCATAGGGCACCACATGTTGGTGCCAAGTTCGTTTCCTTTTACTGCTTTGGGCACTGTTCAAGAAGACCTCGATGAGCTCGATCAAGGTGCGTAGCCACGATTTACCTTTCGCCATAACTATGGGTTGTTGGTTTCGAAGATACTGGTATTCGCGGACTTCAGATGAATCAGGGCGAACACCGCTATTTAGCTCCCATACTGCATATACAACTGCCAATATTTTTTAAAATTGATGTCAAAAAACATCAAAACCGATTCAAGTAAACTTGATGGGTTTCTTATGCTCTTGCCTTATGGCAGCTGTAAGTGATTGTGGAGCCGGAGACGGCCGAGCGTTTAGAAAAGGTCTAGTAGACCTTTATAGTGAAGGAGCGAGTTTGCGTATTGGCTTTCGAATCCCGAAGGCGCAACAAAAAAAGCTACCAAACAGGTAGCTTTTTGTAGTGGAGCCGGAGGGATTCGAACCCTCGTCCAAACAAGCAATAACAAAGCTTTCTACATGCTTAGTTTTGGTTCAGTTTTCGACATACGACCGACCCAAAACAGCCTATCGTATGCTTAGCTTCTTAAGTTTAGAATTTCTATCGAAGCCTTAGAAATTCTGTGTTGACTTTTATGGTGCTCCAAAAAAGGTCGCCGTCAACAAGGGCTACCAAGGAACATTTAGCTTTCCGCCCTAGGCGGACTAGGCTAAGACTTACTATAATTCAGTCGATTAAGCAGCTAAAGCGTAGTTAGACTCGCCATTTAAAAGTGTGGGATATTGAATTTACGAGCATCATTCCCATAGCTCGGCATGCTTACATTGCCATTGGTCTCGCTGTCAAAACCAGTCGGCCCCAATATTTTCAATGAACTTTTTTCGGGAGGGCAAAGTTAATCAATTATCTGCCCTCGGCAGAAAAGTTTGTTTACCCTTCACAATCCCCTTATTTTCGGCAATAATTATACCATTTACTTCATGAAGTTCGGAATTATTAGAGAGCGAAAGAACCCCCCTGATAAACGCGTAGTACTTTCCCCATCACTTTGTCAGGCAGTCATGCAAAAACATCCTGAGGCCCAAATTATTGTTGAACCGTCACCCATTCGGGTTTTTTCTGATGAGGAATACCGAAATGCCGGAATTGAAGTGGCCCCTAAAATGGAGGAATGTGATGTACTGCTGGGGGTGAAGGAGGTTCCCATCAATGCACTGATTCCCAATAAAAAATACTTTTTCTTTTCGCATACGATTAAAAAGCAGCCCTATAACCGTGATCTGCTTCGAGCCATTTTAGAAAAAAATATTGAGCTTTTTGACCATGAGGTAATTACCAATACAAAGGGCCAACGCTTGGTGGCCTTTGGCCGTTATGCCGGAATTGTTGGGGCCTACAATGGGATAAGGGCCTATGGTCTCAAATTTGACCTTTTTGAATTACCCAAGGCGGAACACTTAAAGGATCAACAGGCGCTGATCACCGAAATCAACAAAATCCAATTGCCTAATTGTAAAATCTTACTCACGGGTAAGGGACGTGTAGGTAATGGAGCCAGGGAAATGTTGGATGCCATGAACCTGAAACGCGTAACTGTTGCCGAATACCTAAATGAGGATTTTGATGAGGCTGTCTACTGTCAGATCGATGCATCAGAATATAACAAGCGAAAAGATGGGGTACGAGGTAACAAAGCTGATTTTTTTGCCAATCCTGAGGCGTATAAATCCAACTTTTTTCGGTTTGCCGAAGTAACCGATTTTTATATTGCCGGACACTTTTATGGTGATGGGGCTCCCTTTCTCTACACACGTGACGATGCCAAACATCCTGATTTTAAAATAAAGGTTGTTGCAGATATTAGTTGTGATATTGACGGTCCCGTGGCAACTACGATCCAGCCCTCAACCATTGCCGATCCAATCTACGGCTATGAACCACATGAAGAAACGGTTATCGATTATAAAAACAATGAGGCCATAGCTGTTATGGCGGTCGATAACTTGCCCGCTGAATTGCCGCGTGATGCCAGTAATGGCTTTGGTGATGCCTTCGCAAAATATGTTATACCCTCCTTTTTTAATGATGATGAAGAGGGTATTTTGGAACGGTCGCAAATGACGCGAAACGGGAAGCTCACCCAAGCATTTTCATATCTCAAGGACTATGTAGGTAAGTGACAGGTTGTTAACCAAATACGTTACTTATTAACAATGAGTTGGATACGGATCTACTTTTTATATCTTCCAGCACCTTTGAAGATAAGACCAAGTGAAATTCAATTGGATTTTTTCCAAAAAAGCTGACCAAAACCAAAAGAAGCGCTGTATTGAGCTCGAATATACCCTTCGGCCAAGAATCACTAGATTTTTACTGGAACGTTTTGAAAACGAATGTGGAGGAGACTTTTCGAATTTTTACTTTGACGTAGATGTCCACACAGAGCGCGTTTGGGTCAATACCCGCACTCCCCACGAATTGGCCGCTAAATTAAGCACCGATTTTGATGTGGTCATCAATGGCGACCGCAGACTGTCCATTGCCTAATGCGACACCCTCTTTTTACTACTATACGTAACTTTGGTCCTTGTCAATCCCTATTGCATGAATCCTGCTGAAGAATATATTTTAAACCAACAAGAGCCCTTTCGAAGTATTATTCTTCATTTAAGGGCTGTGATAGAGGCTGTTATTCCTGAGGTTGCCATGAAATACAAATGGGGTATTCCTTGTTTTTATGCCGGTAAGCAGCCCATTTGCTATGTGAATTCGGTCGCTAAAAAGGGCTACGTGGATATCGCCTTTTGGAATTCGGCCCATTTGACAAAACACATCGAGCTCATGGTGACCAAAGACCGCAAAGTGGTCAAATCACTGCGCTATAATAGCTTGGAAGAAATTAACGATGAGGTCCTCATTGCGGTATTGCAGGAAGCTTACGCCCTAAAAGAAAAAGGGTTTTACAAACGCAATTAAAATGCGTTGACTGTATTTCGAAGCGCGACCAAATCTGTCAATAATTTTTCGAGCAAACTAAGATCTAACATATTGGCCCCATCACTCTTGGCATTGGCCGGGTCAAAATGGGTTTCCATAAACAGTCCATCTACGCCTGCGGCAATGCCCGCTTTGGCCATAGTACCAATAAGGGCAGGTCTTCCACCGGTCACCCCCGAACTTTGGTTGGGTTGTTGCAAAGAGTGGGTCACATCCAATACCACAGGAGCGTATTGTTTCATCGTTGGAACACCTCTGAAATCAACCACCATATCTTGGTAGCCGAACATGGTGCCACGTTCCGTGATCAGCACTTGTTCATTTTTGGTGTCGGTCACTTTGGTCACCGCATGTTTCATGCTTTCAGGACTCATAAATTGTCCTTTCTTAAGGTTGACCACTTTTCCCGTTTCGGCCGCGGCAACCACCAAATCGGTTTGGCGCACCAAAAAAGCAGGAATTTGCAGCACATCGACATACTCGGCTGCCATGGTAGCATCTGATACCTCATGAATATCAGTAACGGTTGGAACTTTGAAAGTTTCCGATACTTTTCTGAGAATTTTCAATGCCTTTTCATCCCCAATACCGGTAAAAGAATCAATTCGGCTTCGGTTGGCCTTTTTGAAACTCCCCTTAAAAATGTAGGGGATTTTTAAGGTATCGGTCACCTTGACAATATGTTCAGCAATACGCATGGCCATGTCCTCCCCCTCAATGGCACAGGGCCCCGAGAGCAAAAAGAAGTTATCTGACTGGGCGTGGTTTAGTTGCGGAATCTTGGCTAAATCCATCAAAAATATTTTTTGCAAAGTTACTTTTTTGCCCCTTATGATTTAATTGGATAAAAACAATGTAATTTTGCAGCCTCAAAACAAGGCCATGCAGAAGATTAAGAACATTGCCATTATTGCACACGTTGACCACGGAAAGACCACCTTGGTTGACAAAATCATGTATCACTGCCAATTATTTCGTGAAAATGAAAATAAAGGTGATTTGATACTTGACAACAATGATTTGGAACGGGAACGTGGTATTACCATTGTTTCGAAAAATGTTTCTGTCCTGTATAAGGATACCAAGATCAATATCATTGACACCCCTGGTCACGCCGATTTTGGAGGTGAGGTTGAACGTGTTCTAAATATGGCAGATGGCGTACTACTGCTTGTGGATGCTTTTGAAGGACCCATGCCCCAAACGCGATTTGTATTGCAAAAAGCAATTGACTTGGGGTTGAAACCCTGCGTAGTGATCAATAAGGTGGATAAGGAAAATTGTGACCCTGAAGGGGTACATGAAAAAGTGTTCGATTTGATGTTTGAATTGGGTGCAGAAGAATGGCAATTGGACTTTCCCACAGTTTATGGATCAGCGAAACAAGGTTGGATGAGTGAAGATTGGCAAAAACCTGAGGAAGATATAGCTTCTTTGCTCGACATGGTTTTAGAACATGTGCCTGAATTTAAGCCCGAAACAGGAACAACCCAAATGCTGATAACTTCATTGGATTTCTCTTCATTTACGGGTCGAATCGCCATTGGACGACTCACACGAGGCATGCTTAGGGAAGGACAACAGGTTACCTTGGTAAAACGTGATGGAACTCCTGTGAAGTCACGTATTAAGGAAGTTTATGTTTTTGATGGATTGGGCCGCAAGAAGGTTCAAGAAGTACAAACGGGAGATATATGTGCTTTGGTTGGAATGGATGGTTTTGATATTGGCGATACTGTGGCTGATTTCGAGAATCCGGAAGGGCTTAAAACCATTGCTATTGACGAGCCAACCATGAGTATGTTATTTACCATAAATGACAGTCCGTTTTTCGGAAAGGACGGAAAGTTTGTTACTTCTCGTCACATCAAAGAACGCTTGGAGAAAGAGTTGGAGAAAAACTTGGCCCTACGTGTTGAAGAAACCGATAGTGCCGATAAATTCATGGTTTTTGGTCGTGGTGTATTGCACCTTTCGGTATTGATCGAAACGATGAGGCGAGAAGGCTATGAACTTCAGATTGGACAGCCTCAGGTAATCATTAAAGAGATTGACGGTCAAAAATGCGAACCGGTTGAGCAATTAACGGTTGATTTGCCAGAAGAAGTTTCTGGAAAGGCGGTTGAAATGGTTTCAATCAGAAAAGGGGAAATGGTGAGTATGGAAGCCAAGGGATCTCGAATGCTGTGTGAATTTGTTATTCCATCACGGGGTATTATCGGTTTGCGAAATCAAATGTTGACCGCAACGGCCGGTGAAGCGATCATGGCGCACAGATTTTTGGAATACCAACCCTGGAAAGGTGAAATAGCTGGGCGCATCAATGGCTCATTGGTATCCATGGAAAACGGAACGGCCATACCATATTCCATAGATAAACTGCAAGAACGAGGTAAGTTTTTTATTGATCCGGGAGAAGATATTTACGAAGGACAGGTAATTGGTGAAAATTCACGGCAAGATGATATGGTCGTTAATGTCACCAAAACTAAAAAATTGACAAACGTGCGAGCCGCAGGTTCAGATGATAAATCTAAAATTGTACCTGCCCTGAAGTTTTCTTTGGAAGAAGCCTTGGAATATATTCAAAAAGACGAGTTGGTTGAGGTAACCCCAAACCATCTTCGCCTGCGTAAAATATATTTAAAGGAGGTTGACCGGAAACGGAATAAAGCCGACTAGTCCTTTTTTACCTTCAATCGGTAACAGGCCGAAGCTGCCCCAATAATACCGGCATGGTTTTGCAATACAGCAGGGGTAACCGGAGTATCTATGGTTATACAGGCCTTGAACTCATCCCAATCTTTTGAGGCCCCACCGCCTAAGATGATATGATCAGGGGAGACCAAAAGCTCTACGATCTTCAAGAACTTATTAAAGCGTTTGCCCCATTTTTTATAACTGAGGCCTTCGCGATCCATGGCTGAACCTGCTGCCCAGGTTTCTATTTTTTTGAATTCCTTATAAGGGATTTGGCCTAATTCAAAGTTGGGAATCAACCTTCCATTTAAAAACGCTCCGCTACCCAATCCGGTGCCTATGGTAATGATGAGTACAAATCCTGATAAATCTCGTCCCATGCCATAGTTCATGACCGCGTGCCCTGCGGCATCGGCATCATTCACCACTTTAAAGGGCAGACCAGTGGTATCCTCAAAAAGCTTGTCCACATCAACTCCCAACCAAGATGCGTCTAAATTTCCAGGAGATTTGCAGATCCCATTTTTGATTACGGTAGGAAAACCGCACCCGACTGGGCCGTTATAGTCAAAATGTTCGACCAATTGTTTAATTACTTGTGCCATGGCCTTTGGCTCCCTAGATTTCGGGGTGGGTATGCGATGTCGTTTGGTAATCATTTCCCCTGTTTCAACATTTACAAGGGCGCCTTTCATGCCGGATCCACCAACATCAATGCCGAGAATTTCCATATAAAGTGATTGGTTGAGGCAAAAGAACAAAAAAAGTTGTTCTTGCCATGCTTCTGTTAATTTTAATTGAAAACTATTTTATACCGCTTTTTGAATGACTTCAAACATTTTGCCTTGATCGCACTTGATGGTCTTATGCGGGTATTTTAAAATAAGGGCATAATCATGGGTAGCCATAATAATGGTTCGGCCACTTTCATTGATTTCTTGAAGCACTTTCATTACCTCGACACTGGTCTGGGGGTCAAGGTTACCAGTGGGCTCATCGGCAAGAATGAGTTCGGGATCGTTCAGCAGGGCCCTGGCTATGGCGATTCGTTGTTGCTCGCCGCCCGATAATTCATGGGGAAATTTAAAACCCTTGGTTTTCATTCCTACCTTATCAAGTACCTCTTCTATTTTTGCGTCCATTTTGACCACATCGGTCCAGCCGGTTGCTTTGAGTACAAACTTTAAGTTGTTGTTGATGTTTCGGTCAGATAAGAGTTTGAAATCTTGAAATACGATACCCAGCTTCCTTCTGAGAAAGGGGATGTCTTTTTCTTGTAGGGTCTTAAGGTTGAAATCAACAACATGGCCATATCCTTGCTTTAAGGGTAAATCTCCATAAAGGGTTTTCATAAAACTACTTTTACCACTTCCCGTTTTTCCAATGATATAAACAAATTCCCCAGGTTTTACCTCAAAAGTTATATTGCTGAGAATAAGATTTTGCGCTTGAAAAATGGCAACATCCTGCAGTTTTAAAATGGATTCTGGCATGTCTTGTAGATTATTAAGGATAAAGGTACTAAGATCAAAAATTTCAAAGCTGGAAACACGCAATTAGTATTGCACAATAATCAAAAATATACTTTGGCGCGAATTTTGACGTTATGATACCATCAATCGAGAACAGCGTAGAACACTATGAATCGAACTGCCCAAGTATTTTCCGTATTATTTTTTGTTTTTCATTTTGCCGGTTTTTCCCAGGAAACCCAAATTTATTCACACGATAAAAAGGAGTTTCAAGATGCACTGACACTCTACAACAACCAGCAGTATCAGGCCGCTCAAGCTTTGTTCGAAAAAGTTAAGGCCAAGACCAATGACTATGAAACGGAGGCGAACAGTGCCTACTATGCCGCAAATTCTGCGATACGCAGAAATCAACGTGGGGCTGATAAATTGATGGAAGATTTTGTGGAGCGTTATCCGACTTCCACCAAACGGAATTCTGCCTTTCTTGATGTTGCGGATTACTATTTTGAAATAGGCAAATATCCTTATGCACTCAAATGGTATAAGAAGGTTGATAAAAGCACCATGTCGCGCAAAGACGGGGAGCGCTTTGATTTTAATACGGGTTATGCCTACTACGCCTCAAATCGGCCGAAAGATGCCGAGCGCTATTTGAGTCGCGTAAGCAATACCGAATCCTACGGTTCACAGGCCAAATACTACCTAGGTTTTATCGCGTATGAGCAAGACGACTATGACGAGGCTAGTGCACGTTTCGACCAAATTGCCGATCCAAAAATGCTTGAGGAAAAACTTTCTTACTACCAGGCTGACCTGAATTTTAAATCAGGAAATTTTGAGGAAGCCATTGCTATGGCAAAAAAACAGCTTCCAAAATCGGATCGGAGAGAGCAATCAGAACTCAATAAGGTCATTGGTGAAAGCTACTTTAATTTAGGGCAATATGACGAAGCTATTCCTTATTTAAAAAAATATAAGGGGCAAAGGGGCAAGTGGAGCAACACAGACTTTTATTTACTGGGCTACAGTTACTATAAGCAGGGAGCATTTGAAAACGCCATAGGACAGTTCAATAAAATTATTGGTGGCACCAACAGCGTGGCCCAAAACGCCTATTACCATTTGGCCGAATGTTATTTGAAATTGGACAAAAAACCCGAGGCCCTGAATGCCTTTCGCAATGCCTCACAAATGGCTTTTAGCGCTGAAATTGAAAAAGATGCTTTGCTTAATTACGCCCGGTTGAGTTATGAAATCGGTAACGCCTACGAACCCGTTCCCCAGGTAATGGTTACCTATTTGGAAAAATACCCCAAAGACGAACATACCCAAGAAATACAGGGCCTTTTGGTCGATTCTTACATCACCTCGAGAAATTTTGAGGGTGCAATGAAGCTTTTAGAGGAAAATGAAAGTTATGCAACCCCCGAAACGTACCAAAAAGTTGCTTTTTACAGTGGGGTAACCTCGTTTATTGATGGTGATTTTCAAACAGCTCTCGAGAGTTTTTCCAAGTCATTGAAAAAATCAAATAGCGGGAGCTATGGTGCCAGGGCTCAGTATTGGTTGGCTGAATCGGCCTATCGACTCAATAGATTTGATGAGGCATTGTCGGGTTTTGAAACATTTCAACGCAATCCTTTGGCATCAAACACCGAAGAATATAAAAACCTTGATTACAATCTGGGATATAGCCATTTCAAGCAAAAAGCGTATGCCAATGCCATTAGGTATTTCAAAAATGCATCCAACAATCCATCGTCTGATAATGCCCAAGTGGTCGATAGCTATCTGAGATTAGGAGATAGTTATTTTGTCACCAGTCAATATCGTCCGGCCATTACCGCATATGATGCGGCCTCTAAAATGAACAGCCCTGAACGAGACTATGCGGCCTTTCAAAAGGCAATTTGCCAGGGATTTCTTGGCAATAACAACGCGAAAATTGAAGGCCTAAATACCTTTCTCGCACGTTATTCAAGGTCTTCATTCAGGGATGATGCCCTTTTTGAATTGGGAAATACCTATGTAAAGCTTGACAATCAATCATTGGGTTTACAGACCTATGACCGGTTGATCCAACAATTCCCTAAAAGCAAGTTTGCACCAAGGGCGATGCTCCGCCAGGGACTGGTGCATTACAATTCGGGGCGAAATGAAGAAGCGCTCACCAAATTAAAAAGAGTGGTTGCCGAGTATGCCAATACCCAAGAGGCCAAACAAGCTGTGGCTACAGCCAAACTGGTATATGTTGACCTCGGCAGGGTAAGTGAGTATGCCGCATGGGCAAGAAACCTAGATTTCGTTGAAGTTACAGATACCGAATTAGATCTGGCCAGTTTTGAAGCAGCCAGTAGAAAGAATGCCGAGGGAAAGACCGATGCAGCCATACGCAGTTATGAAGATTACCTGAAAGAATTCCCCAATGGGTTAAACGCCCTTGAAGCTAATTTTGTGCTGGCCCAACTCTACTTTTCTAAAAACGAGAAGGATAACGCCCTCAAACGTTTTAAAGTAGTTGCAGAGTCAGGCCAGGGAGAATTTACCGAACAGGCCCTTACCCGAGTTTGTGAAATATATGTCGGCAATAAAGACTATAATTCGGCTCTCCCATATCTGCAACGACTTGAAAACACTGCAGAGATCGATCAGAATCGCACCTTTGCCCAATCCAACTTAATGAAGGGCTACTACGGTCAAAATGACTACCAACGTACACTTGAATATGCCGAAAAGGTGCTACAGGTTCCAAATATCGATAATCGAATTAAGAGTGATGCCCAAATTATGATTGCGCGGTCGGCCATAAAAACGGGCGACGAACAATTGGCGGAAACAGCATTTGCTGAGGTCAAAACAATTGCTACTGGAGAAATTGCTGCCGAGGCTTGGTATTATGATGCTTTCTTCAAGAATAAAAATGGAGATTTTGAAGGGTCTAATAGTGCTGTACAAAAATTGGCGAAGGACTATTCCGCTTATAAACAATGGGGCGGTAAAGGACTTATTATTATGGCTAAAAACTTTTATGCCTTGGGGGACGCTTTTCAAGCAACTTATATCCTAGAAAGTGTGAATGAAAATTTTACTGATTTTCCCGAGATCATTGCCGAAGCCAAAGGCGAACTGAATATCATTAAATCAAGGGAAGCAGAAACAAACTCATCAATCAATTCAGATGGAAATTAAACGAGAACCTATGCGCAAGCACATCACTATAACTTTCCTTTTACTTTTGAGCCTTATTTGGGGTGGAATACGGGCACAGGAAACGGATGATATCGGTACAGAAACTGTAACCGTTGTAAAACCGTATTCCCCCACTGTTTCCGACGCTTTTAAGATTAAATCGTTACCCAGTCTAAACGATTCGATTGTATTGCAAAAGAAGAAAATAGACTATACCATTTTTTCGGTTCCAGTGGCGTCTACCTATACCCCTGCAAAAGGAAAAGCGGCCAGGGTTGAAAAAACCCCACCGCCAACCCTGTACAATTCCTATGTTTCCATTGGTTTGGGCAACTTTAACAACGCACTGGTTGATTTTTATACCAGTAGGGAATTTAATCGTGGTGAAGATTTATTGGATATAGGGCTGAGCCACCATTCTTCACGGGGCGATATAGCCAGTACCCCCTTGGATACGGATTTTTACAATTCAAAATTGGATGTTTCCTATGCGAAAAAAGATAGGGACCTTGATTGGGGAACGAGTTTAGGATTGCAACATCAGCTATACAATTGGTATGGTATTGAGAACGGTGCACTCGACGATGCAACACTGGCAAGTATTGACGAAGGACAGAATTATTTTACAGCCGATGCCAAAGCCCATATCAATTTAGAAGACTCCTTTTTTAAAAAGGGAACACTGCTTCTGAGACGATTTTGGGATGAAACCGAGTCGGCTGAGAATCGGGTAGTGCTCCAACCAGTACTTGAGTTACCGATTACGGGTGAACTGGTCACCATTACCACAAAATTGGATTATGTTGGCGGTAGTTTTCAAAACGCAGATTTGAACAACACCAGTAATACTGGCGGCATTAATTACGGTCATTTTCAGGTAGGTGTAAATCCAAGTTTGTTGGTTTTGCGTGATGAATTAACCTTGAATTTGGGTGCGAACATTGTTTACGGCACCGATATTGAAAATAGTACGAGCAATTTCTATATCTACCCAGCGGTGACAGCCTCGTACCGTTTGGTCGATGAAACCGTAATCGCCTATGGAGGAATCGAAGGGCAATTGCGACAGAATTCATATTATGATTTGGTTCAAGACAATCCCTTTGTCTCGCCCACATTGGGGATACAGCCAACAGATCAACAATATGAAGGTTATGTAGGTTTGAAAGGAGAATTGTTTTCTGGGGTAGGCTATAATATCAAAGGCTCCTATATGGCCGAAAACAGAAGACCCTTGTTTTTACTGAATCCACAAAACCAGTTTCGGAACGATGCGAAGGGCTACTATTTCGGAAATTCTTTTCAAGTCTTTTATGATGATATAAAAACCTTGGGCATCTTCGGAGAACTCAACATTGATGTCAACCGAAATTTTACCATGGGCATCAACGCAGAAATTTATGATTACGATACCGAAACAGACAATCCCGCATGGAATTTACCGAATTTGAAAGGTTCACTACTGCTTGACTATCAGATAAATGAACAGTGGTTTTTTGGGGCCAACCTGTTCTTCGTTGGAGAGCGTGAGGATTTGCAGGCACAGGCGATAGCGAATGCGACCCCCGCCGATTTTCCGGCCCAAATAGTAACCCTTGATAGCTTTTTTGATGCCAACGCCCATTTGGGGTACCGGTTTAACGATCAACTTTCAGTATTTGCAAAGGCCTCCAATATAGCGAACAACAATTACCAACAATGGTTTAATTTTAATGTGCAGGGTTTTCAGGCGCTAGCAGGTGTTTCCTATAAGTTTGACTTTTAGAATATTGGTCTTACGACATCATTTTGATACAATTTGTCGTAAAATCCCATGAATCTTTTTTGAAATGCGGTCCTGGCTCTATTTTAGGTGTTGCTAAAACGCTAATAGCCAAATTGATGGACCTTTTACCGCACATTCTTGAAAAGAGTCAGTTGCTTGAAATTGTATATGACATTGATCAAAACACTTTTGAGAAAAACTACTTTAACAAGAAAAGACCAGTGCTCTTGAAAGGGTTTGCCAAACAGTGGCCGGCCTACCAAAAATGGAATCTGGACTTTTTTGAAAATTTAGAATTCAAAGAAAAAGTCGAGCTTGAAATCGGCAATGTGATGCAAAAAGAATCCGATTTTGAACATCAAAATTTTCAAGACTACATTCACGGACTCCGACATCCCGAAATGGACAAGGCCAAGGATAAATCCTACCTTTCGATGTTTGAGGTTTTTGAGTATTTCCCAGAATTAATCAATGATGTTGATTTCTCATACCTAACCAAGAACACTTTAGATGATGTTCCTGCAGCCTGGATTGGCCCAAAGGGTACCATTACGGGCTTCCATACGGATAATTACAACAATATGTTGGCTCAAATTATGGGCCGCAAATTGGTTTTGATAGCAGCGCCTGCGTTCAATAAAAAAATGTATCCGAGCAAGAAATTTGACTTGGGCTCTACCCTTAGTGAAGTAGACATCAATAATTATGATAAATCCGCACACCCCGACCTTCTTGATGTTGAATTTTTAAAAGTGGAAATGGAACCAGGAGATGTCCTTTTCAATCCGCAGGGATGGTGGCATTATGTCAAGTCTCTTGATACTTCAATAAGTGTGAATAACTTTGGATATACCTTGAAGGATACGCTGTTTTTAAAGCCTATCGAAAGTTTAAAAATATCACTTCATTACCGAGGTTTCTATAGGGCTAATAACTGTACTTGCCATAAAATGGTGGATGGGATTCGGGTAGCAAAGTAGCTTTTGGCCCGTATAGCTTAATTTTATGATATAATATGCTTCGCGATGAGTTCAAGATGGGCATGTAGTGCACATATACTTTGTTTGTTACTACCCGTGTGGGTAACATCGCAAAACTTGGTTAAGAATCCTAGCTTTGAAGACTTTACCGATTGCCCAAATGCCTTGGGCACCTTTGATGCCAATGTGAAACATTGGTCGACACCCACAGGAGGAACCACGGATTACTTTAACACCTGTAGCAAGGTAATGGGTGCTCCTGAAAACTTTAATGGCGTACAAGATCCCAAGTTTGGCAATGCCTATTCAGGAATTTATTTTTATGCCCCAGGGGACTACAGGGAATACATACAAGTGGCCTTACACAGAAAACTTGTGCAAGGGAAGCAGTATACTTTAGATTTTTACATCAGTTTGGCCGAAGGTTCAGATTTTGCGGTCAAAGATTTCGGGGTGCTTTTCTCGCAAACAGCATTGAACATCAACACCAAAAAAAATATTACAAGGGGGCAATTGTTTCGGATTAAGGGCAACAAGCATCATATTATCGAAATAAATCATCCCGAATTTCATGAAGACAAGCGAGAATGGCTCAAAATTGAGATGGAATTTGAGGCCAAAGGCTTTGAGAACTTTCTCATATTGGGCAATCTTCGTGACAACGCCTCAACCCGAAAAGTAAGGACGAAGCGGAGGGAATCAAAAAAGGGAGCTTATTACTACATTGACATGATAACTCTTAAAGGTGAAGGAGCAATGGCCGAAGCAGAAACAATGGCAACCCATACTACCCATATTTTGAAAAACGTTCATTTTGAGTATGATAAGTACCGATTGGACGAAAATGCAAAATCTGAACTGGCCCAGATTTATGACTACCTCGTAAAGAACCCTCAGTTGACCATAACCATACATGGCCATACGGATGCCCAAGGAACTGCTAATTACAATCAACATCTTTCTGAAAGTCGGGCCAAGACCATTTCTTCCCATCTCGCCAATCTCGGATTGCCAACTTCCCGTATTTCATGGCAAGGGCATGGAAGCACCAGACCTATCGCTGAAAATTCCACCGAACAAGGACGGCGAAAAAATAGGAGGGCAGAGTTTGAACTCCTAGAAAAAAAAGATTGATAAATTTGACGAAATTTCGATTTGCGAACTTCTTTTACCTTGAAATAAAACGTTCCGATTCGATCGAGGGAGTAACGTTTTATGCGCTTTAATTTTTAAATGAAACTTAAACAAAAACTGCAGTCTGTTTTACTTATCGATGACGATGAGGTTACCAACTACATCCATGGGATAATAATTAAACAAACCGATTGTGTTGAAAATGTGGTAGCGGTTGAAAGTGGTTTTGAAGCTTTGGAATATTTGCAGACCGAAGTGGAAGGGAAGTATCCCAATCCAGATATTATTTTTTTGGATATCAATATGCCTGGAATGAACGGATGGGAATTTTTGAAAGCCTATGAAAACCTACCCTTGGCATGCCGCGCTAAGTTTGTGTTCATTATGATGACCACAAACCTGAGTAAATTTGATAAGGAAGCCGCCAAGGAACTCACGTCAATCGACGCCTATAAAAACAAACCGATGAATGAAGAAATGCTTCATTCATTAATTGCTGAATATTTTCCGCACCACCTATGAAGTGTTGGATTTTAAGATGCGTTATGGTGGTTGGGGCGAGCTACTCAATACGCCATTAGTTGCCGGTTGTTTTGGGCTCTTTTTTTTCGGGTTCGTCTTCAAGTAATTCACGAAGTCCCAGATCAAATTTTAGGGCGATGGTTTCCATCGAACCGCCATCAAGAACAAAAAATATTTCAGGTTCAAAACCCTGTGAAGCAACGGTAACTTTCCAATGAAACTTTTTTGGGCTTTCCAAGGTGAAATTTCCTTCGTAGTCGGTAAAAACCACCTCTTCGGTATCGTTTAGGCTGATTGAAGCTTTGTATAAAGGGAAGCCTAGTTCATCAACGACTGTCCCCGTTACCTTGTTTTGTGACAAACATGGCTGGGCAGCAAAAATTATCAGGATGACAATTAGCCGTAGCATATTTTAAGACTTGGGTCTATTATAACGTCATTGTGTATTTGATAGTATTCCATCTTGAAAGAAACTTCAATTTATGTTTTTTACCACATAAATAGAGGGTTTCACAACAAACAACCTCCCATTTAGTAACAAACAAAGACGCAAAAACGTTCAGAAATAGTATCAAAATGACCAAAGCATATGGAAAGAAAGTACTTCGGGGCATTTTTGGCAGTCTGTTTTATGGCCTTGCCAAACTTTTCCAACGCACAAAATTTAATAGTTGACGGCAGTTTTGAGGAGTACAACAGTTGCCCCTCAAAAACGTCAAGTTTCCACCACTATTTTGACCATATTTCGGCACCGACAACAAGCTCAGGTGATTATTTCAATACCTGCGGTAGTTCTGATTACAGTGTGCCAGGAAATTTTAAGGGTGAACAAGAAGCCGCAGAAGGTGACGGCTATGTGGGTATCTATTTGTATGCTTTGAACGATTATCGTGAATATGTTCAATTGAATACCGCCCAAACCTTGAAACAAGGCTATCCTTATAAGGTTCGAATCAGAGTTAGTCTTGCTGACCATTCAGCACTGGCTTTGAAAAACATGTCCCTGGTACTGGGCAATCGCAAAATCGTTCGACCTAGTAGCAGTGCATTGTCATACGCCAAACTTGATTTGATGCAGGGTTTTGATTTCTATCGAGTGAATCTTACTGCAGATGGATCGTTGGGCGAAAAAGATGGCTGGGTTACCCTAAGTGCAGAGTTCGTGGCCAAAGGTTTTGAAAACCATATGATTCTGGGAAATTTTCAGAATAACGTTGATACCCAATTGTTAGCTACTTCCAAACAAAGGGAGACCGGTGATTTTTCCTATTATTATTTTGATGACGTTTCATTGACCGAACTTCCCATCACCCAATACGATAGTGATAAAATTTATGTGCTCGAACGAAATCCGTATGAGCCAAAAGGTTATAAGCTTGACGCTTCGGCAATGGCCAGTGTTGAAAAGATATTTGATTACTTGAAGAGAAATAGTGAGGTTCAGTTGAAGATTACCGGACATTCAAATGACGCGGGAACCCCTGAATATAACAAGTTTGTATCCTCCTTGCGAGCACGAGCGGTTGCGTTGTATCTAAAAAAATTAGGTATAGACGAAAGCCGAATTGTTTGGGAAGGATTGGGCGAGTCAAGACCGCTCAAGAATGGAAAAATAAAACAAAGTCACCTCGCAAACAGTCGCGTAGAGTTCGTGATGACCGAGTTTGATGACAACTAAACACAAGAAACCTAATCATTTTCAGGAGCCCTAAAAGCTATGTTTTTAGGGTTTTTTTATTTCCTATTTTTGAAGAAATACTTTCTTAATGGGAAAAAAGGTTCACTGCTATTTCATCCTCTTTTTCGTTTTCATTTACGGGTGTGTGGAGAAAGAAACGACCGCAGAAAATAGCGAGGATAGTAGCGTATTGTTTGCGGATTATCAGCAATTCAAATTGGGTATTAATCCCATTGAAGCGACCAAGGGTGGATACTCCGCATATAACGATACCATAGCAAATTATGTTTCCGAAAGCTATCAAAACCATCTTTTAAATCAGTATGATTCTTTTTTAAACCGCATAGAGCGGGTTGATGTGAATGCCTTGAGCGCCACTCAGCAATTGGCGCTGGAGGTAATGCAGTGGGACTGCCAAATTAAAAAAGAAGGCTTGCAACAACCGTTGGTTGTTGTGACATCGCCCATATACAATTTACCCACACTAGAACTTTTCCCTTTAGGTCAAATACAGTCCCTTCATCTGTTTGTTGCACAATTGGCCGGTGGAACGAGCATACATCCATTTGAAACGGTCAAGGATTATGAAGATTGGTTAGAACGCGTTGAAGACTATCTAACCTTCCTAGATACCAGCATGGCTAAAATGAAAGAAGGTTTGGCAAGTGATTTGGTGTTGCCCAAGGCATTGATTGAGAAGATGATACCCCAATTGCATGACTTTGCTGATAGCTCGGTAGACGAACATTTGTTTTTTAAACCAATTCTCCGGCTACCCGAATCGATAACCAGAGAAGAGGCACAAAGGCTGCGGCAAGCGTATAGTGCGCTGATTGCGGAAAAAGTCATTCCCAAATACCAAGAATTGAGATCTTTTTTAGAACAAGAGTATATCTCAAAAGGAAGAAGTACCGCCGGAATTGGAGTATTGCCAGGAGGTTCGGAAACCTATGCGTACTTGGTAAGATTGCACACTTCAACGCTTATGACCCCAGAAGAAATACATGAATTGGGCAAAAGCGAAGTGCTGCGTATTCGGGCGGAAATGGAAAAGGCAAAAAATCAAATTGGTTTTAAGGGTGATTTAAAGGCCTTTTTTGCGTACATCAGAAACAATGGGAAGTTAATGCCCTATTCCGAACCCGAACAGGTCCTAAGTCATTTTAAAAATATTGAGGACAAGATTCAGAAGCGGCTTGATTCCATTTTTGAATTACGACCCAAAGCAGGTTTTGAAGTAAAACGGACGGAAGCATTTCGGGAGGCTTCTGCCAGTGCTGAATATGTTCCGGGATCAAAGGATGCCACCAGACCAGGGACCTTCTATGTACCCATTCCCGATGTCGAAAAATTTAATGTGTTGACCAGTGAGGCTTTATTTTTACACGAGGCCATTCCGGGGCACCATTTTCAGTTGTCGCTCCAGCAAGAGAATGCAGAGCTGCCTGAATTTTTGCATCCTGAAAGTTTAGGGGTTTTTGTGGAAGGTTGGGCTTTGTATGCCGAATCGCTGGGCAAGGAACTAGGTCTTTATGACGACCCCTACCAATATTTTGGCATGTTGAGTATGGAAATGCACCGTGCCATTCGTTTGGTTGTGGATACGGGCATGCACGCCCTCGGATGGACACGAGAAGAGGCAATTCAATATTCTTTGGATAATGAGGCGGACTCCATGGAAGGCATAACCGCCGAAATCGAACGCTATATGGCGACTCCAGGGCAGGCACTCTCTTACAAAGTGGGTCAATTGAAAATACGAGAATTGCGTACCAAGGCAGAAAATGCCCTTGGTGAATCCTTTGAAATACGTGAGTTCCATAACCAAGTCTTAAACTCAGGAAGCTTGCCCCTGACCTTATTAGAAAAAAAGATTAATCATTGGATTAAAAAATCCCAGAAAAAATCATAAACCATGATAAAAAAAATGTTGTTTTTAAGTTGCCTCATTGGTGCAATCGGCTGTGAAACGAAACAGCAGGTAGATTATATTGTTTACAACGCAAACGTCTACACGGTTGACAGTACGTTTGCACAAACTACCGGTTTTGCCGTAGCCGATGGAAAATTCGTCGCCCTGGGCGCTTCAGATGAATTGCTCAAGACGTACGAACCCAAGGAAAAGATTGATGCGGAAGGGAAAACCATCATCCCCGGACTCATCGATGCCCATTGTCATTTTTATGGCTTAGGATTGACCCAACAGGTCGTCAACCTCAGGGGAACCAAAAGTTACCAGGAGGTTTTGGACAAGGTGCGCGCCTTTCAAGAAGAACGGCCTTCGAACTTCATATTGGGCAGGGGCTGGGATCAAAATGATTGGGAGGAGAAAGTTTTTCCGACCAAAGCTGCGCTAGATCAACTTTTTCCCGATATACCGGTGGCTTTAGAACGTGTTGATGGCCATGCATATCTCGTGAATCAAAAAGCCCTAGATCTTGCCGGTATAACTGGTGATACAAAGGTCAGCGGTGGGGAAGTAGTTGTTGATGTCCAAGGCAAGCCCACAGGTGTCTTGGTCGACACCCCGATGGCCCTTGTTGATGCGGTCATGCCGCGGCCCAGTTTGGCCACCCAAATTCAAGCCTTGAAGGATGCAGAAGAGATTTGTTTTGATTATGGGCTTACAACCGTTGACGATGCCGGTCTCAATCGTTCTACCATTGAGTTGATAGATAGTTTACACCAGACCGGTGACCTCAGTATTCGAATGTATGCAATGGTTAGCAACAATGAGGAAAATTTGGATTATTACCTGAATAAGGGAATTGTTAAGACGGATCGATTGAATGTTCGGTCAGTCAAAGTTTATGGAGATGGGGCATTGGGTTCTCGTGGGGCCGCCTTAAAATCGCCCTATACCGACCAACCGGATCATTTCGGGGCCATGATTACCCCGACCAATGAAATGGCAGCCTTGGCAAAGCGTATTGCGGCTTCAGCATACCAAATGAATACACACGCTATTGGCGACTCAGCAAATGTTGTGGTTTTACGGGCGTATGATAAGGCATTACAGGGCAAACCGGACAGACGCTGGAGAGTAGAGCACGCTCAGGTCATCACGGGAGACGATTTCGATTATTTCGAAAAAGGTATCATTCCATCGGTGCAGCCCACCCATGCCACAAGCGATATGTATTGGGCGGGAGATCGATTGGGCGAGCAACGAATGCCTGGAGCCTATGCTTTTAAAACCTTGCAGGAAAAGGCGGGAATCGTTGCCTTGGGGACTGATTTTCCAGTTGAAAAAGTGAATCCTTTTTTGACTTTTTATGCGGCAGTTGCCCGTAAAGACCTCGACAACTATCCCGAAGGTGGATTTCAAATGAAAGATGCCTTATCTCGCGAAGAAACGTTGAAAGGAATGACCATATGGGCCGCTTATTCCAATTTTGAAGAACAGGAAAAAGGAAGTATTGAAATCGGAAAATTTGCCGACTTTGTGATGCTCAGCGAAAACATTATGACAATGCCAGTTGACAGTATTCCTTACCTGAAAGCCAAACAGGTTTATGTAAATGGTGTGCAGGTAAAATAAAAAAAACCGGGGTAAGGCCCCGGTTTTTATTTTAAACATAATTTGTTTTACATACCCGTTGCGATCGGTACTTCGACACGTGCGGTTCCCCAACCCATGTGCAAGCTACCCTTATCGTCAAACGCCATAGAGAAGGCTTCTAAGCTTTCTGAATCTGTACTCGCTTTACCTTTGACCCTAATGACATCGGCATTGGCGTCATAAGAATACGCTCCCCATTGGTTCAGGTTCTTATTTAGAATAATCGTCCATTCCTCTTCCCCAGGTATGGTGAACAACGAATAGGTTCCCGCAGCGACAGCCTCACCTCCAATAGTGGCGTCTTTGTAAAAGGTGATTTCTGCAGCTTCATTGGCCCCAGTGCGCCATACTTTTCCTTCGGGAGCCAGCTCAGACAAACTTCGGTTTTTTAGCTGTGGCCTGCTGTAAATGACACGTACCGCTTTATCAGAGACCCTATAGCTGGTCGGAAATGATGCTATATCGGCAGGACTCTTGTCCAGTCCCCCAAATTTTTGGGCAACTGCTTCAGTTGAAAAAACAAGGGTCAATGCAAAAAATGTAAGTAAGAATGCTCTTTTCATAATAGTTGATTTTAAGTTTTAAAACTATGCAGTATTTCAGATGTTTTCTTTTAAAAAGTAGTTAAAATTTACTGCCTTCATTTTGTCGTTTTATAGCCCATTAATTACAGTATATATTACATATATTTCTTATTTTAATTAAAATAGTTTCAAATTATTATCATTTAAACGTTTTATGTTTTTTAATTGAAATATCAACTTCATTTTTGTAACCTAAATGTTATAAATATTTACCTATGTGCGGAATTGTATGTGCTTTTGAGCTTAAGGAGGGAGTAGATGTATTACGGCCCAAATTATTGGAGATGTCCAAAAAAGTAAGGCATCGAGGTCCGGATTGGAATGGTATTTATGCCCATGAAAAGGCCATTTTGGCCCATGAGCGATTGGCCATTGTAGATCCAGCTTCGGGAAAGCAACCGCTTATCAGCGGAGATGGAAGCCTGATATTGGCTGCAAACGGAGAAATTTATAACCATAGGGAGCTACGGAAACAGTTTGAAGGCCGTTATGATTTTAAAACAAAGTCAGACTGTGAGGTAATTTTGGCCCTGTATAAGGAAAAAGGTCCTGGTTTCATTGATGAGATGAATGGCATTTTTGGTTTTGCCATATACGATACAGAAAAGGATGAATACTTTGTTGCGAGAGATCATATGGGTATCATACCCCTCTATATTGGCTGGGACAAGAACGGCACCTTTTATGTGGCCTCTGAATTAAAAGCGTTGGAAGGTGTTTGTACAAAAATTGAATTATTTCCCCCAGGCCATTACCTACACAGTTCAAAAGGCGAATTCGTGTGTTGGTACCAAAGAGATTGGATGGAATATGAGGCGGTAAAAGAAAATGAAACCAGTATTCGTGCAGTTCATGATGCCTTGGAGGCTGCTGTGAAACGACAATTGATGTCCGACGTGCCGTATGGGGTGCTGTTATCTGGTGGATTAGACTCGTCAGTAACCTCTGCATTGGCTAAGAAATTTTCTCAGATGCGCATTGAATCGAACGATACCAAAGAGGCCTGGTGGCCACAACTACATTCTTTTTCGGTAGGTTTAGAAGGTTCACCAGATTTGGCTGCGGCACAATTGGTCGCAGACCACATTGGCACGGTACATCACGAAATTAAGTTTACGATCCAAGAGGGATTGGATGCTATTCGCGACGTGATTTACAATCTCGAAACCTACGATATTACAACAATCCGTGCCAGCACCCCCATGTACCTAATGGCTCGTGTCATTAAATCGATGGGCATAAAAATGGTGCTCTCGGGAGAAGGGGCTGATGAGCTTTTTGGTGGGTACCTTTACTTTCACAAAGCGCCAAGCCCCAAGGATTTTCATGAAGAGACCGTTCGAAAGCTCAGCAAACTGCATATGTACGATTGTCTGAGAGCCAATAAGTCCTTGGCTGCATGGGGTATTGAGGGTCGTGTGCCCTTTTTGGATAAGGAATTTATAGATGTGGCCATGCAAATCAATCCGAAGGATAAAATGATCAATGGGGAGCGCATGGAAAAATGGGTGGTGCGTAAGGCCTTTGAGTCGTATTTGCCTGAAAGTGTCGCATGGCGCCAAAAAGAGCAGTTTTCCGATGGTGTGGGGTACAGTTGGATCGATACCTTGAAGGAATTGGTAGAAACAGAAATATCAGATGAGCAAATGCAGCATGCGCATTACCGGTATCCCTTACAGACCCCAACCACAAAAGAAGAGTACTACTACCGCTCTATTTTTGAGGAGCATTTCCCGTCAGATGCCGCGGCGTTAAGCGTGCCACAGGAGCCTTCAGTGGCCTGTAGCACCAAGATTGCCCTAGAATGGGATGAGGCCTTTAAAAACATGAATGATCCATCGGGAAGGGCAGTGGCGCAAGTACATGAAGATGCCTATGAAAAATAGGACTTTTGACGCGACAAAAATCGATACGAAACAACCCTGGTTTTTTCCACAGATATTTGTTAATAACTTAAGGGTTAAAAGTGCTTCAAACCCCTAATTTCACTAGGGATTGGTTATATTTGTAAGATTTGAAAATTACAAAATAACCTAGGCAAAATTTTATGAGCGAAGAAGCGAAAAAAAAGCAGTATTCGGCGGATAGTATTCAGGCCCTCGAGGGCATGGAACACGTTCGAATGCGACCCTCAATGTATATTGGTGATGTAGGGACACGGGGGCTGCACCATTTGGTCTATGAGGTGGTGGATAATTCCATTGATGAGGCCTTGGCTGGGCACTGCGATACCATCAGTGTTGCGATAAATGATGACAACTCTATTACTGTTCAAGATAACGGACGGGGTATTCCTGTAGGTCTGCATAAAAAGGAAGGCGTCTCTGCACTTGAAGTGGTAATGACCAAGATTGGTGCCGGGGGTAAGTTTGATAAAGACTCTTACAAGGTTTCCGGTGGCTTGCACGGGGTGGGTGTATCGGTTGTAAATGCACTATCCGTAAGTTTAAAGGCTACTGTGCATCGTGATGGCAAAATATGGGAACAGGAATACGAACGTGGTAAAACCCTTTACCCCGTAAAAAGTGTTGGCACAAGCAAGGAAACGGGAACCCATGTAACTTTTAAGCCTGACCATGAAATCTTTGCCCAAACCACTGAATACAACTATGAGACGCTGGCAAACCGAATGCGTGAGCTAGCGTACTTGAACAAGGGAGTGACCATAACCCTCACAGATAAGCGCCATAAGGATGATAAAGGTGAGTTTATGGGTGAAACCTTCCATTCTGAGGAGGGCTTGAAAGAGTTTATCCGGTTCTTGGATGAAACCCGTGAACCCTTGATTCAGAGTGTAATTTCAATGGAAGGGGAGAAAAATGGGATACCGGTTGAGGTGGCCATGGTCTACAATACCGGATTTTCTGAAAACCTGCATTCCTATGTCAATAACATCAATACCCATGAAGGTGGAACGCACCTTTCCGGATTTAGACGGGGTTTGACTTCTACATTGAAAAAATATGCCGACAATTCGGGAATGCTTGACAAGCTGAAATTTGAGATTTCAGGGGATGATTTCCGTGAAGGTCTTACAGCAATAGTATCGGTGAAGGTTGCCGAACCTCAATTTGAGGGTCAGACCAAGACCAAATTAGGGAATAGGGAAGTTACCTCTGCGGTAAGCCAGGCCGTTTCTGAAATGTTGACCAATTATTTGGAAGAGCATCCTGATGACGCCAAACAAATTGTTGAAAAAGTAAAACTGGCGGCCCAAGCACGCCATGCAGCGGCCAAGGCGCGCGAAATGGTGCAGCGTAAAAACCCCATGAGTGTGGGAGGTTTGCCAGGTAAATTATCCGATTGTTCGGAACAAGATCCTACCCAATGCGAGGTATTCTTAGTTGAGGGTGATTCCGCAGGTGGAACAGCAAAACAGGGTCGTGACAGAAATTTCCAAGCGATTCTTCCATTGCGGGGTAAAATTCTCAATGTTGAAAAAGCCATGCAACACAAGGTTTTTGAAAACGAGGAAATACGCAACATTTATACCGCACTGGGGGTAACCATTGGTACCGAAGAGGATAGTAAGGCATTAAACCTCGAAAAACTTCGCTATCATAAAGTGGTCATCATGTGTGATGCCGATGTTGATGGTAGTCACATAGAGACCCTTATTTTGACGTTTTTCTTCCGCTACATGCGTGAATTGATAGAGAATGGTCATGTGTATATTGCCACCCCTCCTTTATACCTTGTTAAAAAAGGAGCGAAGAAGCGCTATGCGTGGGACGACAAGGAACGTGATGAAATAATTGAAAGCATGGGAGGAGGCGCCGGAATACAGCGCTATAAAGGTCTTGGAGAGATGAATGCGGAACAATTATGGGATACCACTATGAATCCCGAATTTAGGACCTTGCGCCAGGTTACGATCGAAAATGCAACCGAATCGGATCGCATTTTTTCAATGTTAATGGGTGACGAAGTACCACCACGGCGAGAATTCATTGAGAAAAATGCCGTATATGCGAACATTGATGTATAACTATCCGTGGTTTCACAACAAAAACCCTGACCAAAGCGTCAGGGTTTTTTAGTTTTAAGCAAAAATTTTTCGATATGAGAAAAATAATTGCATGTATAGCGTTATTGAGTGTTTCGTTCGTTGGGGCACAGAACAATATTGGTGACCTTTTAGCGTCGGGTTTGAACGATGCGGAACGATTTACAGGGGCGTACCTAAGTCCGGTAACCGAAGGCGCCGTTTACAATATCTCAAACGGTTGGTATAACACCGGTGATGCCAAACCTTTGGGAGGATTTGAAATCTCTATTGTCGGTAATATTTCCCCTTTTAAAAATAAGAGTGATAAGAAGGCATTTTTATTTAGGGAAAGTGATTATGAAAATTTACAAATTGTAGGTGGCAGTGACCAGCGTACGGATGAAGTTTTGGTTTCATCAGGACTTGGTGATATTCAGGGTGTTCGGGTTTTTATTGAAGATGAGAATGGTCTGTTTCGCGAAGAGTTTGATTTACCGGCCGGTCTCGCCTCTGAAGATTTTAACTTTATTCCATCGGGGTACCTGCAGGCAAGCGTTGGTCTTATCAAAGGTTTAGAGGTTAAAGCAAGATTTTTACCCAAGTTGAAATTTGAAGATAGTGCCGAAATTGGGCTGTTTGGGGCCGGTATCCAATATGAATTTACGAAACTCTTACCTGCCGATAAGGTACTTCCTGTTGCGATTTCAGCTGTCATTGGATATACCAGTCTGACCGGAGAATATGATTTTACAGATACCGATATCATTGATGGAGAAAACCAACGAATTGACGCGTCAATAAATACATGGGCTTTCAATGCGGTGGTCTCTACCAAAATACCGGTCATCAACTTTTATGGCGGCATAGGCTATATTACCGGTAAATCGGATACGGATATCTTGGGTACTTATCGCGTTCAGTCTGGACCTTTCCAAACCACATACACCGATCCGTTTTCCATTTCCAATAGTGTAAATGGAGTAACGGCAAATTTGGGTTTCAAGCTCAAATTGGGCTTTTTCAGGCTTAACGGCGAATACAACATTGCAGAGTTTAGTACGGCCACCCTAGGAATCAACTTCGGATTCAGGTAACCCGTTTAGATAACATAAAAAAAAGCCCTGTTCGTAAGTTCAGGGCTTTTTCATTCTGATATAGTGGCTAACTTTTGTTATTCACGAGTAGCAAAGTGACTGCCATTTTCGTAGGCCAGGGTTTCCGGATTATCTGATTTAACTAGCATTACCCGTTGGGTTTCAATATCGGTACCCCTATATTCAATGGTATAGACCCCATTTTCAACGGTCCAGCCAAAATCAGTGTAAAATGTGATGTTATTGCCTTCGTATTGTTGGTAACGGCCCAGGTAGGCATCGTTAAATATCCATTCTTCCCTGTCGGAGGTTTGTTCTTGATTGCTGCCTTCCGACTCAATCTTTGCCCATATACCCAAAACAGGATCATTATTTTCAGGTATTTCAGAACAGTTGCTCACTGAAATGAGCACAACAATAGTCAACAATGAAAAGAGCTTTTTCATAGCAGTAGGTTTTGCTTTAATTTGGGACTAGAACAACGGTATTATGCGCTTTGCTAGTATATTTTATCGATATACAGCATCTTAATTTTTAGATTCTTCGATAAAATGCACATTATTTTAACATTCAGCTCCCATTTTCCTTTTTTAGGTCAGGCAGTGAATTAAACCTATGATTCTGAATTACAGGCTTAATTTTGGGGTAAAAAGTCCTATTTTTGCACTCAAATTTATAAACCGAAAACAATGAAAGTAACCGTAGTTGGAGCTGGGGCTGTAGGTGCCAGTTGTGCTGAATATATCGCAATCAAAAATTTTGCAGCAGAAGTAGTTCTTTTAGACATTAAAGAGGGCTATGCTGAAGGTAAGGCCATGGATTTGATGCAAACTGCATCATTAAATGGTTTTGATACCAAAATCACAGGCAGCACAAGCGATTATTCAAAAACTGCGAATAGTGATGTTGTTGTGATTACCTCAGGTATTCCGCGTAAACCCGGAATGACTCGTGAAGAATTAATAGGTATCAATGCAGGTATTGTAAAATCGGTTTCTTCAAGCCTTATCGAGTATTCACCCAACGCCATAATGATTGTTGTTAGCAACCCGATGGACACCATGACCTATTTGGTGCACAAAACCACAAACTTGCCCAAAAACCGCATTATCGGAATGGGCGGGGCCTTAGATAGTGCACGATTTAAGTACCGTTTGGCAGAGGCCTTAGAAGCACCAATTTCTGATGTTGATGGAATGGTAATCGGCGGTCATAGTGACAAGGGTATGGTGCCTCTTATTGGACACGCAACACGAAATAGTGTGAAGGTTTCTGAATTTTTGTCAGAAGCGCAAATGGACTATGTTGTGCAAGAGACCAAGGTTGGTGGTGCAACCCTGACCAAATTGTTGGGCACCAGTGCATGGTATGCACCAGGTGCAGCTGTTTCCGGTTTGGTACAGGCCATTGCTAACGATCAAAAGAAAATGTTTCCATGCTCCACTTACCTTGAGGGTGAGTATGGCTTGAATGATATTTGTATTGGCGTACCCGTAATCTTGGGTCGAAATGGTATCGAAAAAATAGTGGATATCGACCTGACTGAGGCCGAAAAAGCCAAAATGCAAGAGAGCGCTGCAGGTGTGAGCAAAACGAACCAGCTACTTGAACTATAATTCATTCCGATTTCGTTACACACCACAATACAAGATTTATATTGGCAAATCTTGATTGGAATGCTATATTTGCACGCTGTTTACAAAAACTTCTAAAAAATTAAGAATCAATGCAAAACAAGGGATTAGTTAAGCTTTTTGCACTGCTTTTCGGGTTGGTAAGTATTTACCAACTTTCGTACACCTTTATTACTGGCAAGGTTGAGACGGATGCCGAAAACTATGCAATCAGTCAAATTTCAGAGGCGGAAGAGGATTATGTGTCGAAGCGGGAAGCATTGGAAGCATCCTACCTGGATTCGATTGGGAGCAATCCTATTTTGGGTTACACCAGTTACGATGATGCCAAAACAAAGGAGTTGAACAAGGGCTTGGATTTAAAGGGCGGTATCAATGTTACCCTACAGATTTCGGTTAAGGACATCCTCAGAGGTCTCGCGAACAATACCAAGAACCCGATTTTCAATAAAGCCATAGCGGATACAGACGAAGCCTCAAAGAGCAGTGATGAAACCTATCTTGAATTGTTCTTTGATTCTTTTGATGCCATTAAAGGGGATACCAAATTGGCTTCTCCCGATATTTTTGCAAATAAAGGCCTAAGCGATGAAATCAATTTCCAAATGTCTGATGATGAGGTTAAACCCATTATCAGAAGAAAAATTGATGAGTCTGTGGTGTCAGCCTTTGAAGTGCTTCGCGAACGTATTGATGGTTTCGGAGTTACACAACCCAACATTCAACGTGAGGGGAACTCGGGCCGTATTGTTGTTGAATTGCCCGGAGCACGCGATATAGAAAGAGCTCGTGACCTTTTATCAAGTACTGCGCAACTCGAGTTTTGGGAAACCTATCAACAAAGCAATCAAAGTATAGGGCAGTTTTTCTTTAATGCAAATGAAAGACTGCGTGATATTTTAGAACCTCAAGAGCAACAGACCGATACATTAACCACTGCTGAATCTGAGATCGATTCTTTACTCTCCGATGTTGCCCAAGATTCGTTGGATCTTACGGCAGAAGCGAATCCGCTCTTGGGTAAATTGATTCCGGCAAGTCCTGGAAGTCATGCCATTGCCCGTGTACTTGTATCTGATACGGCCGAAGTGGGTTCGTATTTGAGAATGCCGGAAATTCGGCGAATGTTGCCGGCAGATGTCCAATTCACAAAATTTACGTGGGAGCGTCCACCAAAGGATGCTGAGACAGCTGAACTTTATGCGTTGAAATCAAATCGTGACAATCTACCCCGAATTAGCGGTGACGTAGTTTCTGATGCCCAGGATACGTTTGATCAGTTTAACAAGCCAGCAGTTAGCATGACCATGAACACCCGTGGGGCAAAGGAGTGGGAGCGCTTAACTGGAGATGCCTTTAACAATCAGACCGGTATTGCCATTGTATTGGACAATAAGGTTTATACGGCGCCAGGTGTTTCTTCTGGTCCGATTTCGGGAGGACGTTCAGAAATCACCGGAACCTTTACGGTGAATGAAACCAAAGACATCGCCAATGTACTCCGCGCAGGTAAGCTTCCAGCATCAGCTGAAATTATCGACTCCTTTGTTGTTGGGCCTTCATTGGGTCAAGAAGCGATCGACAGTGGTTTTATGTCATTCTTGATTGCCATGGCCTTTGTACTGCTTTGGATGATATTTTACTACGGAAAAGCAGGGATCTTCGCTGACATTGCCTTGATATTGAACATTGTTTTGATTTTCGGTGTTTTGACGAGCCTTGGTGCGGTGTTGACCTTGCCTGGAATTGCGGGTATTGTATTGACCATTGGTATGTCGGTTGATGCCAACGTACTGATATTTGAACGTGTTAAGGAAGAATTGGCCCGTGGAAAGGGCAAAGCGCAGGCCGTTGCCGACGGTTTTGGCAATGCTTTGTCTTCCATTTTAGATGCGAACATAACCACAGGTCTGACGGCCATCATCCTGTTTATTTTTGGATCTGGTCCGATCAAGGGATTTGCGACTACGCTTTTGATAGGTATCGTAACTTCATTGTTCACGGCCATCTTTATTACACGATTGCTGGTAGATTGGTATGTGTCTAAAAAGGGGAGAAGCCTCGATTTTTCCACATCACTTACCAAGAACTTGTTCAAAAATCTCAAAATCAACTTTTTGGGTAAACGAAAGGTTGCCTATGTCATATCGGCAATCCTTGTTGGGGTAGGTGCTTTTTCGCTCTTTACCAAAGGACTGCAGCAGGGTGTTGATTTTGTTGGGGGAAGAAACTACCAAATTCGATTTGAGAATGCGGTTAGTGCCTCCGATATTTCTTCAGAATTGGTACAAACCTTAGGTAGCGCCAATGCCAAAACCTTTGGTGAGGCCAATCAAATTATGGTCACCACCAACTATAAGGTTGACGTACAAGGAAATGAAGTAGACGACGAGATATTGGATATTTTGTACAACGCTCTTCAAAAATACCTCCCCGAGGGTACCACCTATGATGATTTTAAACCAGGTGGGTCTAACGACAATATTGGGGTTTTAAAGTACCGAAAGGTAGGACCAACAATTGCAGATGATATTAAAAAGAATGCCTTGTGGGCCGTAATAGGATCCTTGGCAGTCGTATTCCTTTATATTTTGCTGCGGTTTAGAAAATGGCAATTTTCATTGGGCGCTGTAGTGGCGGTTTTCCATGATGTCATGATCGTACTGGGTATATTCTCATTGACCAGTGCCATCATGCCCTTTAATATGGAAATCGACCAAGCCTTTATTGCTGCGATACTTACGGTAATTGGTTATTCATTGAACGATACCGTGGTGGTATTCGACCGTATTCGTGAGGTAGTTAACCTTAAGGGATGGAAAAACGGGGAGCATATCAACCAAGCCCTTAACAGCACCTTGAGCCGTACCTTGAACACCTCGTTAACCACCTTGATCGTGCTTTTGGCCATCTTCATTTTTGGAGGGGAATCATTGCGCGGATTCATGTTCGCCATGATTGTAGGTGTCATTATCGGTACCTATTCATCGGTATTTATTGCGACTCCGATAATGTTCGATTCTTTGAAAAATAAAATGGCGACTGATAAAAAATAGGGTCAATAAACCTTTAGATAAAAAAAGCCGCTTTTAAGCGGCTTTTTTATTTTGCGGGAAGACGCATTGCATGGCTTAGCCCTTTTTTTAAATAAGCGGCCAACAACTCTTTTTTAGCAAGTAATTTTTGAGGTATCAACACATAGTCCCTCATGATCGCTCCATGAGATACCAAAGGTGCAGCCCCGTGGTCTTGATCAAATTGATGTTGTTCGTCTTTTGAAAGTCGAATACCCAATTGGCCATCTTTGTTCAATAAGGCAAACATATGTCCGTTGGCAGAAGCATAGGGCATCGTTTTTCCCTTGCGCTCAATTTGAGCCACCTTTGCAGCTTCATCAAACAATTTTAGGGCTTCTTCCCAACTCATTTTTGAATTACGGTTTGCTTCTTCAGTTCCAACTTTTGGGCAATTTCGCGAATCACCTCAATCAAATGTTCTATGGTCTTTTTGGTCTTACGATGGTTAATTAGGCATGCCCTGATAGCATAATCACCTTTTAGCGAGGTGCCCATAATAAAGACCCGCCCGTCTTTTTCAAGTGCTGGCATCAGTTCACGATTAAACTCAACGATCTCACTTTTCGAACGCATTTTACCAATGTACCTAAAACAGGATACAGCAAGTTTCGAATCGGCCACCAATTCAAAATCTTCAGCAGCATTCACAAGTTCATTCAAATAATTGGTTAGGTCAATGTCTTTTTGGATCATGTCCTTGATTCGGGTCATGCCATAAGCTTTGATGGTCAGCCATACTTTAAAAGCCTTGGCATTTCGTGAGAGTTGGAAATAATGTTCATTATACTCCAATCTATTGCCATCGTTGGCCAGTTCGGTATCCAAATAGGCGGCTTTTTTAAAGTAGGTGCGCCTTAGCTTGTCCCAACTTCGCACTATAGTACAGCCTCCTTCAAAGGGAACATAAAGCCATTTATGAAAATCAAGGGCGATTGAATCTGCCCTTTCCATGCCCTTGTATTCTTTTTTTAAACTGTCAAGAATTCCGGCTAAGGCACCATACGCACCATCGATATGATACCAGAGTTCGTATTTTTTGGCTAAATCTGCCAGGGCGTCCAAATCATCAATAGCACCCGTATTTACAGTTCCAGCATTGCCGATGAGACAAAAAGGTCGAAGACCATCGGCAATATCATTTTTAATCTGTTCTTCTAATAGGTCGAGTCTGATCTTAAAATCAGCATCGGTTTCAATTTTACGCAGCTGATTACTACCGATGCCCAAAAGCTCGACGCTTTTGTCAACACAGCTGTGAACCTCTTCAGAGGCGTAAACCACGAAGGGTTTTTGGTGAAACAGACCGGTTTTTCTAATTCCAATAGCTTCGAAGAAAATATTACGTCCTACCGTGAGTCCTGTTAAGTTGGCTGCCGAACCACCACTTACCAAGACGCCCCCTGAATCTTCGGGAAAATCGAGCAATTTTGCCGTCCAGGCAATGACCCGTTTTTCAATTTCGTTCATTGCGGGTGCCAGATGCCATTTGGTTTGGTTTTGATTAATGGTTGCCGCGAGCTTTTCAGCAACTATGGCCATTTGGTTACCACCCGACATGACATAGGCATACATATGTGGCCCCAAGTTACCTGTTGCCGTCTGCAATACTTTTTTGCCCACCTCATCCAATAACTCGATGGCATTCATACCAGCATCGGGTATGCCTTCATCAAACCAAGATTCAACTTCTTTTTGAGGATAAAAATGATACCCTTTATGCGCATCGAGGTTTTCAAATTGTTGAAGCACCAACTCCGTGCTTTTGGCCAAAATATCTTTGAATTGGTTTTCGGAAAAGTCGAGTGTTTCATTCATTGGATCAAATTTACCAGTCTAAAAATACGGGAATTCAACATGCTATAGCCCCTTTGACATCAATTGAAATTCAAAAACTTGCTTTCCAATTTGAAAGGTATGTTCACCGCTGACGGTAAATCCATGTTTGTTATAAAATCCAATCGCTCGGTCATTACTTTTTAAAACCGATAACCACAGCTGGCGAAACCTCAATTTTGTGGCGTGTTTCAAAAGCTCCTCTTGCAAAGCAACACCAATTTTTTTGCTTATGAATTCTCTTAACACATAAATTTTTTGCAATTGACAATGCCCATCGCCCTCAAGAAAGGGGGAGTGTGAATCCAACTTAAGTTTAGCATAGCCAACAGGAAGTCCTTCCCAATAGGCCAACCAAAACACATTGTTCTTTTTGGCCAAACTAGACTTGATTTTTTTTACCCCAAACGTTTGGTCCAGATAGCTTACCAAATCATTCTTGTCTGTAAATAGATGGCCAAAGGTCTCACCAAAGGTAATTCGACCTAGAAGCGCTATGATTTGCGCATCTTTTTCATCGGCCAATTTTAGTTTCATAGCGCGAGGTTTTCCAAAATTTGCTTATCGTGGTGTTGTACGTGGTAAATCGTAAAGAACAGCATTTCGCGTAGGGTAAGTTTTCCCATAACAGGATGCGGTAAAATATAGGCATCCAATTCTTCCTCACTATAGCTCGAAAGTCGGCCGCATAATTTTGCAACCAATTTGGATAATTTGGCCAATTTCTTCGCCTTGTCCTTGCTTAAAATTTCGTCAGGTGCAAATCGATCGGGGAGCACATAATCTTTGTTGTCTTCCAAGACCTTGATGTATTTTTCGACCAATGCCGGGTATGATTTACTTGGGCGATTCGCCAAACCGAATTTCATTTTCAATACAAAAAGGGGTAGGCCATAGGCCATATCCACCGGTTTGACCGATTTGATAATATGTTCGAGCTGCTGACCTGCCGTCCACTTGTCACCAGGTTTTCGCATGAAATCAGCATCGGAAAGCGATTCTATTTTGGCAATGAAGTTATCGTGATGCACCATTAGTTCATCACAAATGTCCTGTATGTTCATGGTTTAAATGTAATGGATTTTCGCTACGGAACCTTTTTTTGTGGGCACGAGTTCTAGGCATTGCTTCGGATGCAATCCCGGTTCCTTTCGATGTGAAACAAAAACAATTGCCGAATCACTCTCCTTCGCGAATTTGTTGACTAGAGCGACAAAAAAACTTGCTGCTTGATCATCCAACCCTGATGTTGGCTCATCCAATATCAGTAGGGGAGGGTGTTTTACCATCGCTCTGGCAGTCATAAGCAAACGCTTTTCTCCTAAACTCAAATCTTGAAAATAAAAATCCTTTTTTGATTCAAGATGAAGCAGTTGTAACCAGGTTTGGGCCAATCTTTTTTCGGCACCGGTAGGTTTTTGGTACAGGCCGATGGAATCATGCAAGCCTGATATCAACATATGCTCCAAAGAATGATACCCCCGAAACCTATCGGTCATAGCCGGTGTGAAATAGCCAATATATTCTTTGATGTCCCATACGCTTTCACCCGAACCTTTTTTATGGCCGAAGATGGTCACATCTTGCTGGTAACTTTTAGGACTGTCACCAGTAATCATATTCAAAATCGTGGTTTTCCCACTTCCATTGGGTCCCAATAGCTCCCAAAAATCTCCCTTTTTGATGTTCCAATTAATGTTGTTCAATACGTGATTACCCTCAAAATTGACGGCTACATTCTTGAATGTTACCAAGTTTTCATGGGTATCAGAAATGGGATTCGGGTTGGGGGGAATCGCAATGTTAGATAGAATATTGAAATGCTCCTGAGCGTCTTGAGGGTCCTTGAAATCAGTATGCTTAACAATTTGATCATTCGAATAACGATAGAGGTTAGCGGGTATCGGAAGCCTATCGGCAGACCTTGAAAGGATTTGGATCAACTGTTTTGATTGGCCCAACGCACAGAACCTGTCCTTAAGCTCGGATTGGGCTTTCACGTCGAGATTGTCATAAGGGTTGACCAAAATAAGACCATCGAAGTTTTGTGAGAGCAAATGATCTAAAAGTGCCTTTTTACGTTCCCCGCTGCTCATCGATTTTAACGACTGAGAAGTTGATGCAGTTAAAATTTTGAGGTCGTGACGTTCCTCTTCTTCAATAAATAAAGCCAATTGCTGTTGTGAAAAAACACCAAGTTTCTCCTTAAGGGGAGTATCAAAGAATTGTTGTCGGTTCGCAAGGATCTCTTCGACCAACGTAACCGTGCGTACTTGGTTATCGACCAGAATGATGGCGTGTTCCACGTATCGATTTTTTCCAAAAATAACCATTACAACGAAGTGCGAGCCACTCGAAATATATCTACAGGATTGTTTTTGTAGCGCGTTTTTTTATCGAGATGCATACCATTTTTCATGGCAACCTTTCTTGATGGTAGATTGTCTACATGAATGATGGAAATCAAGGAATCAGACAGTTTGTTTTCAAAGGCATACTGCTTGCATTTTTGTGCAGCTTCAAAAGCGAAGCCTTTTCTCCAATATTTTGGAAGTACCGAATAACCAATTTCCAATTCCTCAGCTGCATCCACTTCTTGAATCAGCAGCCCACAAATACCCACCAATTCATTTGTGTCTTTAAGGATCAAGGCATTCATGCCGCCCATAGCATTTTCATAGCGCTCGAAAATACGCTCGAATTGTTCGGTGCAGGCAACTCTTGGGACAGTTGGTATTCCATCCCAATATTTGGTCGCTTCGGGATGGTCGAAAAAGGGGAGCCATAGGTCAAAATCTTCAGGCACTATTTTTCGAAACAGCAAGCGGTTCGTGCTTTCCCCATCGAGTAAAAGATGCTTGTCAGTCGCCATTTAGGTCTCAATTTCTGGAAAATGATATACTGTCGCCTTCAATTAAGGCAAATTTATCGGAGAGACCGGCATTGACTTCAAGTACATATTTAATGGGCACCTCTGATGACAGACTTGATTCGTCATAAGGTTGGGCATTTTTATGGATGGTAGCAATTTTGGAGTTCCCATCAATGAAGATAATGTCTATTGAAAACTCAGTGTTTTTCATGTAAAAGGAGTGTACCGCTTCCTGCGAAAATATAAAGAGCATGGCCTGTTCATCCTGCATCGATTCACGGTACATAAGCCCTGTCTGGGTTTCGTACGCCGATTCCGCAATCTCAATAGCAAATTGGGCAGCTATCGAATCCCCTTTAAAGATATTGAGTTCCCCCTCTTTGGTAAAAGAAACAGCCTCCGTTTTGATTTCAACCTTCGCCTTTTCTTTACAGGAAAAAACGAGCAGCAGAAGCACAAATAGCTGAAGAATTCCCTTTTTCATGGGGTTTATTTTTTAACAGGATCCGGTCTGAACATCAAATAAAGTCCCAGTAGAACAAAAGGGATGCTTAGCCATTGTCCTGTTGTGAAGGTGCCCCATGTTTCTTCAAAGCCACCTTGACTTTTCTTGAAATATTCCAACATGAATCGAATGGGCCCCCACATGGCGACCAACCAAAATCCGAACAAGAAACCTTCTTTCTTTTTAAGTTCAGATCTCCAATACATCCAAAAGTACATGATCAAGAATACGATAATGTAACCTATGGCCTCATACAATTGCACTGGGTGCCGAAAGGGAATATTTTCGAGTATGCTCGCATACTGGGGACTATGCTCCAAGGCATGATAAGCGGCATCGGCAGTTTTTTCACCGGTAATCTGCAAAGCCTTATAGACGGGCATATCGTCTGAATCGCGAATAAAACGGGTGGCCAAGGGAAATGATTCTTCAACAATTTTTCCATTGATCTCGGAATTGAAAAAATTGCCCAAGCGCACGAACGCCCCACCAATCGAACAGGTTATGACGACGCGGTCCAAAATCCATAACAAGCTGATATCCTTGAATTTTCTCGAAAAAAGGTACAATCCAAAAACCCCAGCAATAGCTGCACCATGACTGGCAAGACCGGTAAATCCAGTAAACTGAAACTCAGGTACGGTTTTTATGGGTAATAGGATTGATAAGGGATCTTCTGTAAATAGTTCCGATTGGTAAAAGATAACATGGCCCAATCGAGCCCCAAGCATTATGGAAACCACACCATAAACAAATAGGGAATCAAGCTTGTCAAGCGACTTATTTTCATTGATAAAAAAGCGCTTCATGATGTACCAGCCCAAAACAAAAGCCAAGATCCACGATAGGTTGTAATATTTTATTTGAATAAATCCTATGCTAAACAGAATATCATCAGGATTCCAATTAAAGCCCAAAAAATACATGTAGTTCTAGTTTTAGACGAAGATAGCTTTTTTGAATGGTTGCATACTTAGAATGTCTGTCTTTTCATTAGGGCACGGGATCATAACCGCTTCCTCCCCAAGGGTGGCAACTAAAAATACGTTTGGTAGCCAACCAGCCCCCCTTTAGAACACCATGTTTTTGTAAGGCTTCAATGGCATATGCCGAACAGGTGGGTTGGTACCTACATGATGCCGGGGTATATGGTGAAATGGCATTTTGATAAAAGCGAATCAAAACAATAAATGGCGTAATCAGGGCTTTTTTCATCTTAGCTGACGATGCTGAAAGTAGTTCCGTCTTTTCCATCTTTGAGCTGAATGCCCAAGGCCAATAATTCATCCCGTATGGTATCGGAGGTGGCAAAATCTTTATTTTCCCTAGCCTGGTTGCGAAGGTTTATCAAAAGCTGAACCACGCCCTCGAGTGATGCTGAATCATCTTGATTTGCCGCTGAATCTATGAGACCCAGTACATCATAAACAAAGCTGTTCATGGTAGCTTTCAAAAGCTCAAGATCCTTTTTAATGAGTTGTTCCTTGCCTTCCTTGATCAGGTTGATATGTTTTACCGCTTCGAAGAGGTGGGCGATCAAAATGGGTGTGTTGAAATCATCATTCATGGCTGCATAGCAGTTGGCCTTCCAAGCCATTACCTCAAAATCTGAATTGTTGCCGCCATTCAATCCGTCTAAACTTCCCATGGCCTCCATCAACTTGGTGTACCCTTTTTCTGATGCCAGCAAGGCATCATTGCTTAAATCCAAAATGCTGGTATAATGGGCCTGCATCATGAAAAAGCGCACAACAGAGGGTGAAAAGGGCTTGCTCAGAATATCGTTTTCTCCACTGAACATTTCTGAAGGGTAGATATTATTGCCCGTTGATTTGGACATTTTTTTGCCATTCAAGGTCAACATATTAGCATGTAGCCAATAATTGACTGGCGTTTGTCCACAGCGGGCTTCTGCTTGGGCAATCTCGCATTCGTGATGCGGAAATTTAAGATCCATACCCCCACCGTGAATGTCAAAGTTTTCACCTAAATATTTGGTGCTCATCGCAGTACACTCTAAATGCCAACCAGGAAAACCGTCGCCCCAGGGCGAAGGCCATCGCATAATGTGTTGTGGTTCGGCTTTTTTCCAAAGGGCAAAATCTTGTGGATTTTTCTTTTCTCCTTGCGCCGTAAGCTCCCTAGTGTTGGCAATCATATCTTCGAGCTTTCGCCCGCTTAGTTTGCCATAGTCATTTGATTCGTTGAAGGTCACGACATCAAAATATACAGAGCCATTCACCACATAGGCAAAGCCTTTGTCCAAAATTTCTTTTATGATCTCAATTTGTTCAATAATGTGTCCGGTGGCTGTTGGCTCAATACTGGGCGGCAGTAGATTTAGCTTTTTGATCGTTTCATGAAAGTCTACCGTGTAGCGCTGAACGACCTCCATGGGTTCAATCTGCTCCAATTTGGCTTTTTTGGCAATCTTGTCTTCTCCTTCGTCAGCATCATTTTCCAAGTGCCCGGCATCGGTAATGTTTCTAACATACCTGACCTTATATCCCAAATGCTTGAAATAGCGAAAGATCATGTCGAATGACATAAAGGTGCGGCAGTTTCCCAAATGCACATTGCTGTACACGGTAGGGCCACAGACGTACATGCCTACATAACCTTCTTTAATGGGTTTGAAAACCTCTTTTTTTCCTGAAAGTGAATTGGTAACCTTTAGTTCGTGCTCTTTGAAAAGCTGCATTAAAATTCGGTTTCTAGATTAATGTAATCCAAAAATTCGCGGCGTATGGCCTCTTCCTTGAATTTACCTCCGTATTCTGCGGTAACGGTACTGCTCTCTATATCGCGAATACCCCTTGAGTTAACGCACAAGTGTTTGGCGTCAATTACACAGGCTACATCTTCGGTGCCCAAAACCCGCTGCAACTCTTTTACGACCTGAATATTCAGTCGTTCTTGAACCTGAGGTCGTTTTGCAAAGTAGTCAACAATACGGTTCATTTTTGAAAGACCAATCACGGTACCATTGGAAATGTAGGCGACATGGGCCCGGCCAATGATAGGCAGCAAATGGTGTTCGCAGGTTGAATAGAGGGTAATGTTCTTTTCGACCAACATTTCACCATACTTGTATTTGTTGTCAAAGGTCGATGCCTTTGGTTTTCTTTTCGGGTGCAGCCCTCCAAACAGCTCTTTCACGAACATTTTGGCAACCCGCTTGGGGGTTCCACTCAAACTATCATCGTCTAAATCCAATCCCAAAGTCAACATGATCTCCCTTACGTTTTTCTCGATGCGGTGAATTTTCTCGTCATCTTCCAAAACAAAGGCATCTTTACGCAACGGGGTATCTTCAGCCGAACCTATATGGTCATTGCCAATTTCATCGTGTCGTTCTTCCAGGGCTTCTTCTATTTTCATGGTCTTTACAACAAAAGAAGCAAAGATAGGTATTAAAAGGTGATTTAACATCGAGTTTACGGGGTTTGACAACATAAATTATTGTTAACCCCAAGGGTCATATAATTTTACAACTTCCAAATTAACAGCCACTTATGCGCAATTTCCACAACATCATCATCGCCTTTTTGCTTCTTGGGCAAATGGTCTGTGCACAGGTGGGCAATGATTGCGTCTCAGCAGTTCCCATTTGTAGCAATACTCCTGTAAATGGAGGCACCAGTGGTTATGGCAATGATGATTTCAATGGAGCGTCGCGCAGTGGATGTTTGGAGCAGACGACATCTGGGGCCATAGAGTCAAATTCGGCTTGGTACCGATTTCGTACTTCAGCCTCAGGTCAATTAGGATTCAACATTGGCCATGATCCTGCTGAAGACTGGGATTTTGCGCTATACCAGTCCGATGACTGTGGTAATCTTGGCGAACCCATTCGTTGTAACTTTTTTGACAATAGCGATATGCGTTCCTATACCGGAGTAGGGGAAGACCCCTCAGGCGCTGTTTCGGTGAATTATGAAGATTGGCTCGATGTTGGTCCTGGGGAAGATTACTATTTGCTGGTGAATAACTTCAGTAGCACCAATTCAGGATTTTCCATTCAGTTTTCCGGTGATATTTGGGTGACCAATCCTTATGATGCCCTTGATTGTTCGATAATAAGTAATCTATTGGGTCCGCCAGTTGCAGCCTGTGAAGGAGATACCATTGTTTTGGATGCAACTACCACTGGGGCCATGGGATACAACTGGTACGTTGACAATGGATCTGGCTTTCAACCAATCTCAGGTGCGAACAACCCAACATATTCGGTAACCACTGGAGCCTTATATCGTGTCGAAGTACTGAATTCTGGATCCAATATCATAAGTGATGTGCAGGTAGCCTTTACCCCTTCACCCTTGGCAGCCCCTATTGCCGATGATGTTCTTTGCCATGAAGAAGGCATGATATATGACCTACAGGCCAAAGATGTGGAAGTATTGGGCACACAAGACCCGAACTTGATGACTGTAAGTTATCATAGTTCTCAAGCTGACGCCCTAGCGGGCCTATATCCCTTGGATAAACAATACCAAAAAACCGCCGGTTCCGAAACCATTTATGTGCGTCTGAGCTCACTTCAAAATTCGAATTGCTTTGATGCTTCCCAATATTTTGAGCTCAATGCCATAGAAAACCCGGTGTTAACCATCAATACCAATATTCCCATATGTGATAACGGTCCCATGGTGACGATTGGGGAGACCATGCCAAACCCCAGTTACACTTATATGTGGAGTACGGGTGAAACGACACCAACCATTGATGTAAATCAGGAGGGCAGCTATACCCTTACGGCCACAACGACTGCTGCGGGACTTAGCTGTAACACGGTACGAACAGTACGGGTTTACGTTTCGGCATCGCCAAGAATTACGGATATTTTGATCGATGAACCCCAATTAAACAATACGGTTACCGTTGTTACCGATGTTGTGGGCGAATTTGAATATCGCATCGATGATGGTGCGTTTCAATCTAGCAATGTCTTCAGTGATGTTTTGCCGGGGGCCCATAGTGTTACCATGCGCGATTTATACGGATGTGGTGTGGTTACAGAACAAATCGTAGTAGTGGGCTTTATGAAACACTTTTCGCCCAACGGGGATGGGGTAAATGAGAGCTGGCATGTTGAAGAGCTATCTAGTCTAAATTCACCGGTCGTTACCATTTATGATCGGTATGGTAAGCTCCTCATACAATTAACAGCAAATTCATCGGGCTGGGATGGTAATTTTGGTGGCGTGGCCATGCCCGCAACGGATTATTGGTTCAAGCTTTCCTATGTAAATCAAGAGGGTGTGCGCACTTATGCCAAATACATTCAAAACCACTTTTCCTTGAGGCGATAATTCCATGAAGTAAGGGGCAGTTGTGCATTTCATCGATTAAGTGTACAATTTTTACGATAAACTAATAATAAAATTAGGGTTTGGGCAGTTATAGTTGTTATAAGCAAGAATAACAATTTAGCCCCAATATCCCATGCGAACACTATTTGCCGCTGTTTGTTGCTTTTTTCTTTTTATATATTCTGGTATTTCCCAAACCGCCAATTCAGGTGATTGTCGTACTGCCATACCGGTCTGTGCCGATGGTGAGCCCATTATGCCCTTTGTTGATGGAGGGGGAGATATTGATGAATTTGATCCCGATGTCGTAAGGCAAACAGGATGTTTGGAAAAGGGGAGTGTGAGCTCGGCAAATATTGAAAACAATTCGTCTTGGTTCGTTTTTCGAGCAGGAACCGACGGTCAAATAGGCTTTGATATAGAATCACTTTCGGCAACTGCCGAATGGGACTTTGCCTTATACGGGCCCTTTGATCAAACTTCGGGTCAAAATTTTTGCCAATTGATAGGAGACGCCACTGTGGATCCCATACGTTGTAATTATGAGGTAAATACGACTTCGTTTACCGGTATCGGTGTAAATCCTGAAAATGGCCAGGTGGGGGCACCTCATGTCACAGGAAGCCAAAATACCTACGATGAGTGGCTTGATGTTATCGCAGGAGAGGTCTATTACCTATTTATAAACAATTTCAACACCAATTTTGACGGTGATCCCGAACCCTTTTCATTGACTTTCACAGGAAGTTCGGTGAACGCCAATCAAGATACCGCTTTAGATTGCACCCTGCGTGATGAATTTTTGGGATTGGATATCATTGCCTGTGAAGGAGATCCTGATATCATATTAAGTGCTGAAAATTCTCCTGCCGGACCTAATATTACCAATATTACCTGGACCTTGGACAGGGATGATGACGGAACTATTGATGAAATCTTGGCTACGGGAGCTGCAGCAACCACATTCACGGTTACCAGTCCGAATTCAGGTCGTTATTTTGTTTCTATCGAAACGACCTTTGGTGAGATTATTACCGACGACATTCTGATTACATTTTATGGCGTGCCCCAATTGGATGAGGTTCGTGTCATTGATGATTTGGTCAATAGTGATCAAACCGATCCTTACAATATTGAAATCGTTGCTGTGGGCACCGGGGATTATGAATATGCCATAAATGGCGGCGAATTTCAAGATGACCCTATTTTTCGAGATGTACCTCCAGGCATAAATACCGTTGTTATCAACGATAAAAATGGATGTGGGATTACAGAACCCATTGAATTTTTAGTGGTGGGCTACCCCAAGTTCTTCACGCCAAATGGCGATGGTTTTCATGACAATTGGAACGTTCTTGGCGTTGAGGTGTTGACCAATCCTGCGGTGTTTATTTTTGATCGTTATGGTAAACTGGTCAAACAGTTGGATGCGACTACCCTAGGTTGGGATGGTACCTATAATGGCAGGCCTTTGCCCTCGTCAGACTATTGGTTCAGATTGGATTATGACCGAGATGATAGCGGTGTAATTGTGGCCACTCAGGTACGACGGCATTTTTCATTAATGCGATAAAAAAAACCGGATGTCCTTCGGATACCCGGCCTCTTCATTTTACCAATATTTTTTAGAATTTGAAGGTGTACCCCAATGTGATATTGGTATTGATGCGGTTCACATCGGCGGCACTGGCAATGCCTGAATCGTAGAACAACTCGTTGACATCACGTTCAGTGCGACTAACCGCCAAATCTAAACGACTACCCCCAAAACTGTATCCGATACCACCTGAATACCCCTCGAGGTCTCCAACAATGGCGTTGTTTTCATAGGGGCCTTCTTCAAATCGGTACCCGCCTCTAAGGCTAACATTGTCAATACGGTATTCACCCCCGATACGATACGAGTTAACAGCTCCCAATTGGGCTGCGATGAATTGATTTTCATCAGTAAAGTTAGGGTCTGTGATAGGGCGAAGTTCGGCTTGTGACATGTCTTGGTACCCATAGTCAAAACTCAGTAAACCTTCCTTGCCGAACACTACGGCGATGCTACCTGTTAGTTTTGATGGAATTTTAATGCGGTACTCATCAAATAGATTCACAATATTGAAATCGATAAAGCTAATATCGTCATCGGCTAAATCCGAACCTATACGTTGTGAGGTATCGTCAAAAAAGGAGTACCAAGTAGGCGATTGATAGCTACCGCCCACACGAACGTTGTCATTAAGCTTGGCGATGGCACCCAAGGAAAATGAAAACCCGGTTCCCTCACTTCGCAAAAAATTGTCAAATGTAGTGAACTGTATCTCCGATCCCGCATCATAACCAGTTTCATCAAGCAAGGTGAGTCTTTCATATAGGACCGAGTGAAAATTCAGCGAGGCACCCACATAAAGGTTCTCTTGGTATTGCCCCGCCATATTCAGGGTAAATTTGCTATTGAAACCATTGGTGCTTTGCACATATTCTTGATTTACGCTGCCGTATTGGGCATTGCTCACATACGTGGTGCCTGAGGTGTCTGATTCATCCACGGGGTTGATCAGACCACCGAAATAGCCTAAAAAAGCCTGTTGGTCGCCAAAACCTTGATCAGCTCCAATGCGCAGGTATCCCTGCTCTATAAATTCGTTTTGACCCAGCAAGAGATTACCAAAGGGTACCCCTTGGGCAAAATTCAAAAAGTAATTGTCAATACCCAGCGATGTATTTCCCGATGCAAAAAACTCATTGTCATAATTTTCAACCAGGTCATAGTTTACGGCCAAGGTGAGTTTTTTCCATGGGCTATTCGACGACTTAAATACAAAAACACCACCGGCTTGGTTGAGCTCTAAGGAATTGATTTCGGTATTTTGCACACTGCTGCCGAAAAAGGCATCGTTGTTACGATTGTAGTTCGAAGCAGTAATGGTGAACTCGCTATAGTTGAAAACCGCAGATCCTGCCGGATTAACATTCAGGGACGATAAATCACCACCTAGGGCGCCAAATGCGCCTCCCATGGCTTGAAAGCGTGCCGTTCCTTGCAGGTTTTCGGTGCTATAACGCACTACATCATTAATGTTCTGGGCGCTTACTGCAAAGCATAGCATCCCCATGATGAATAGTATAGACTTTTTCATTTTAGTTATTTTGATTTAAATGAAACGGTTGAATTTATCTGTTCCTTCTTCCGCTGCTTCGACCACCTGAGGAACGTCCACCAGAAGACCGACTTGAACTTGATCTGCTGAAACTTCCCGAGCTTCGAGAACCACCGCGCGAAGAGCTTCTAAAGCTGCCGCTGCTGCGTGAGCCTCCACCCGAGCTTCGATACCCACTGCTACGTGAGGATCTACCAGAACTGCGGTACCCACTGCTCCGTGGTGCCGACCTGCCTGAAGATTGATAACTTCGGGTGCTTCGGTTACCTGACGAACGATAGGATGAACTTCGATTTCCTGAGGAACGGTACGAAGAACTTCGATTGCCTGAATTGTATCTTGACGATCCGCTTCTAGGTGTGGTACCGCGATACGATTGACTTGAACGTGTACTTGTGCCATACCGTGGCGTAGTGCGTGTACTTCGACTGCTGCGATATTGACGATTTCGGGCAATGGCATCTGCACTCACCGAGCGCCTGTTCGAAAGATTGCTTCGATAGCTTCGAGAGCTTCTTGAGGTGGCACCTCTATTGACATTCGAGCGGCCACTGTTGGAGCGCAATCTGGTTGAATTTGCTCCTGTTCTATTGATATTCGATCTTCCGCGTAGTGAAGTACCAGCAATTCTGTTGTTGCTATATCCTCTTCTACTGCGATTGAAGGCATAGTTGTTGTAAAAACCTCCGTTAAAGCCACGATTCCAACGGTTGCCATAGAAGCCTCTCCAGCCCCAGTTGTTCCAACCCCAGCCTGCGTTCCAGCCCCAGCCAGCGTTCCAACCCCAGCCCCAGCCAGCATTCCAGCCCCAAGGACGGTTCCAACCCCATCCCCAGTTGTTCCAGCCCCAGCCAGCGTTCCAACCCCAAGGACGGTACCAGCCCCATCCCCAGTTGTTCCAGCCCCAGCCAAAACCAAAACCACCATTCCAAAGCCATGGGTCATTCCAGCCCCAACCGTTGTCATAGATGTTGATGGATACATTGGAAGGATTATCACCCCATCCGCCAGCACCTTCATAGGTGTTATTGGTGGCAAAGTAATCCGTTTGCTCTCCAAGAGGAATTGAATCATTTTGAGCGGTACTGCTGTACTCGTCTACATCGGTAAATATTTCACTGTCCAAGATTTCGCCATACTGATCCGCTTTTTGGCCAAAATATTCCCCATAAATATTATCCTCGACGCGTTCTGCTCTGACCGCTTCGGCATTTTTCTTTTCAACACTGACCACACGATTGCCACTGGCGTAAATACCATCATCTTCGTAGTACGAAGCTTGCTGGTACGAACCGCATGAGGCAAATAAAATCGCAACTGATAGAAAAGCCAGTGATTTGAGGAGTTTTGGGCGGGGTAATGTATGCTGCATCCTAGTAATTTTTATTGTTGGACATTTTTAAAATAGTTAGTTTTACCGTTCTATTTTTCATAATACAGTCACAAGTTTTGTGCCAAACTACAATTAATGGGTAAAAATTTGACGAGTCGGACCGAGGATTATTCTAAATGGTACAATGAACTGGTAGTCAAGGCGGATTTAGCAGAAAATTCAGGTGTACGGGGTTGTATGGTAATCAAACCCTACGGTTTCGCCATATGGGAAAAGATGCAGGCGGCACTTGATAAAATGTTCAAGGAAACAGGCCATCAGAATGCGTATTTTCCTTTGTTTATTCCAAAGTCTTATCTAAGTAAGGAAGCGAGCCACGTGGAAGGTTTTGCCAAAGAGTGTGCCGTGGTTACCCATTACCGTTTAAAAAACGCGGAAGACGGCAGCGGCATTGTCGTCGATGACGAGGCCAAATTAGAGGAAGAACTTATTGTTCGACCTACTTCAGAAACCATTATTTGGGATACCTATCGCAGATGGATCCAATCGTATAGAGACCTACCGCTTTTGTTGAATCAATGGGCGAACGTAGTGCGCTGGGAGATGCGTACCCGCTTGTTTTTGCGTACGGCTGAATTTTTGTGGCAAGAAGGCCATACAGCACATGCCACCAAGGAAGAAGCCATGGAAGAAGCAGAGATGATCATGCATTTGTATGCTGAATTTGCCGAAAACCATATGGCTTTACCCGTAATCAAGGGCACCAAGACCGAAAGTGAACGTTTCGCCGGGGCAGAGGAAACGTTTTGTATCGAAGCCTTAATGCAGGATGGTAAGGCCCTTCAGGCAGGTACCTCACATTTTTTGGGGCAAAACTTTGCCAAGGCCTTTGATGTGAAGTTTGCCAATAAGGAAGGAAAACAAGATTATGTTTGGGCGACCTCTTGGGGTGTTTCCACGCGACTTATGGGTGCCTTGATCATGACCCATAGTGATGACAATGGTCTGGTACTGCCTCCAAAACTGGCACCTATTCAGGTGGTAATTGTTCCCATTTACAAGGGAACGGAACAACTTGATGCCATAGCTGAAAAAATTGATTCTTTGGTCAAAGCGCTCCGTGAGAAGGGAATAACGGTAAAATTTGATGACCGCGACACCCATAAACCCGGATTTAAATTCAATGAATATGAATTAAAGGGCGTGCCAATCCGTTTGGCCGTAGGTCAGCGCGATCTGGAAAACGGTACTTATGAACTGGCGCGTCGCGATACTTTGGAGAAACAATCAGTTCCGGCCGAAAACGTGGTTACCACGATCATATCCCTTTTGGAAGAAATTCAAGCGAATATCTACAACAAGGCCCTGCAGCATCGTGAGGCTAGCACCCAATCTGTGGACACCTATGACGAATTCAAAAAAATGATTGATAGCAAAGGTGGCTTCATTGCTGCCCATTGGGATGGAACGGCAGAAACAGAGGAGAAAATTCAACAGGAAACCAAGGCAACGATTCGTTGCATACCCATTAATGTGGAACCCGAGGCTGGAAAATGTATGGTTACTGGAAAACCTTCGCCTTATCGCGTACTCTTTGCCAAGGCCTACTAACAGACTAAAAATTAGTTTTTAGCTATTGCAATACTTAAAAATAGTTGTATTTTTGCATCCGCTAATAAGCGACCTTAGGGGCCCGTTCGTCTAGGGGTTAGGACGCCAGGTTTTCATCCTGGTAACAGGGGTTCGATTCCCCTACGGGCTACAAAGTTCAATTTTTATTGAAACCAAAACTATTTGGCCCGTTCGTCTAGGGGTTAGGACGCCAGGTTTTCATCCTGGTAACAGGGGTTCGATTCCCCTACGGGCTACAAGGAAAAAAATAAATAGAGAAAATGGCAAATCACAAGTCAGCGCTTAAAAGAATCAGAAGAAACGAAGCCGTTCGCCTACGTAACCGTTACCAACACAAAACCGTGCGTAATGCTATCAAGAAACTACGAGGTGAAGAAAACAAGAAAGAAGCCCAGAAACAATTACCTATTGTTGTGGGAATGATCGATAAATTGGCAAAAAGAAACATCATTCATGCCAATAAAGCGTCCAATCTTAAAAGTAAATTGGCGAGCAGGGTTGCTGCTATGTAAGCGCTGATTGTACGGATATAAAAAGCCCTTCCAAACTGGAAGGGCTTTTTTTTGTTTTTATCTATTGGTTTTATTTAAGGTCAGAAGCATTTCGGTAACCTGCATTGTCTTTGTACCAATCTGCATAAAGCGTACCGCCCGAGGTGGCCCATTGGTTGAAGAAATTGTATGCTTGGTTCACCGGAACACGCTCTCTAGGTACTTTAAAATCGTGTACAATATTGATGGCCCATGGCAGTCGTGAATCGGTTTGATAGTTTCCATCGGGATCACGATTGACCCCCTCCGTATCCACTATATTTTCGCCTAAGCTGGTTCTCAAACGGTTGGGAAGGTGTATTTCACGACCCCTTTCACGGTTGACGATCAAAAAAGAGTTAAACGGAGCTATACCCAGTTGGGCAAGGCTTAAAGGCGTTGTGAAACGTACCGTGACCGTGGTGGCAACATTAAGCATGGTTTCGTTGTTGTCGAACAAAATAATAACTGCCCTGTTTTGCCCGGCCTCAACACCATTCGGTTCTACGTTGATGTAGTTTTCGGTCAGTACGGTACCGGTTACAGACGCTACTTGTCCAGGAGCGATACTCTCAAATTCAATTCCATAAGCGTTGATCAAACCCGCACCGTCTGAAGTCACTTCAAAATGGATGTCGAGCTGTACCACTTCATTTAGGGCATTTTGAACCGCAACAAAGCGATAATTGACCGCTGTATCATTAAAGTCATAGTCCCCTAAATAGGGCCACAGGTCTTCAAAGGCCACCGTACCCCAGCCATATTTACTTGGGGTGTACTGTTCAAAAGCTTTTTCGGCATCTTCAGGGTATTCATCGTTACTATCGGTGATCCCATCACCGTCAGTATCTGGATCTTCAATATCTAAGCTTATGGTAAGGGTCCCTAAATCGTTGATGGTTCGTCCAAAATTTACCCCTGAGGTAGAATTCGGGCCGTAAATGTATTCCCATCCACCGGTTACCGTATCCATGATGATCAAATCTGAACTGTTGTTGCTATTGGCCAACCAAAGCTCTCCATTGGAATCAAAGGTCATTGATGTGGGGTTAAAGGGCAAATTATCTGCACTTATTCGGGTGGCTTGAAAAGAACTGTCGTCATTGGGGTCCAAACGATATAACCCACCAAAGCTGCTTAAGAATAAAGTGCCGTCATTCGAACAGGCCAAATCACCTCCCGTGGTCACATCAAGGTTGTTGATTTTCCAAGTTGAAAGTACCGCTGCATTGGTAGGATCAATGGTATAGAGCTTCGCCTTGGTTGAAAAATACAAAAGGCCATCTTCTTTTCTAAAATCCAATCGTGGTCCTCCCATGCCAACATTCCCAACTGTGGTCCAATTGTCGTTGATCATGTCATATCGCATTAGGGGGTAGGGTTTGCTTCTTCCTATAGAATACAAATACATATTGGCTTCATCAACAGCTGCGGTCCAGCTACCCTGGGGCATTGCTGCTAAATCGGTCAAATTTCCGTTTAATGGGTTCACCGTAAAGAGTTGGCCTCCACCATTTACACAATAGAGGGAATCCACATTAATTCCGCTACCCCTTGAATTTCTAAGAAGCGCATTCGATTTGAACCTGGCCACTTCTGCCTTTCGCGCCTTTCCAGACATATCAGAGTGGGTATAGCTTGCTGTTCCACCGGATATGTTCACGATTTCAGAACTAAACACATTCCCTTCCCGACGTCGAATGTAGAGTTGGGAGTAATAGGAAGGTGTAGGGATTGTATATTCCAAGGTGCCGTTCACGGGCCTTCCGGTAAACAATACCTGATTCAATTCATCCGATTCAAAACTGGTTTCGGTTTCCGATTCGCCATCATCGTTGATGACCGTCGTTTCCTGAACATCGTATTGAAAGTTATTATAGGCATAAACGGTATAAATGGCATCTGTAGATGCATCATTTATGGTCAAGGTGACCGTTTCGGCGGTATTGAATTCAAATCCTTCAGGAATTTCAAGGTTGACCAGTAAGGATTCGTCAACTTCCTCTTCTTGTTCTTCCTCCTCTTGTTGGATCTCGTCCTCTGGAGCTGGGTCTAAACTATCTTTGACACAAGATTCCAAAGCGGTCAATGCCACAAAAAGTAGGGCCAAGGTTACGATTAAATTTTGCTTCTTCATAACTTACTATTTATACAAAGGTTCATTGTTGAATTTTATTTTTTTGGTCAGATGACATGCACTCCATCAAAGTAGGGATGAAAGGCGCGTTGCTGTCGACGAGCCAAACCCGATTTTTGCATTATCTGGCCTATTTTTTTAATTGGTTACCAATTTTTCATTGTTTCTGTATCCTGGAATATTCTTATACCAATCCCGTCTGTTCACTCCCCCTGAAATGGCCCAGGGCCTAAAAAATAGATACCCAAGGTCTATGGTCTCTTTTTCCTTTAATACAGGAAATGACTCAGCCACATTGATGGCCCAAGGAAGCCCCTCTTCAGTGGCGTAATTGCCATCACTGTCTCCGTTGTTGCCCGTAACCGAAGGTTGGTTATTGCCCAAGTCCGTGGGGGAATCTCCAACGAGGTGAATTTCGATCTCGCGTTCCCCATTAACCACCAAAAAGGGATTAAATGGGCCATTGCCGAGTTGGCCTTCGGGAATCGGATTCGAAAAGCTTATTTGTACCAATCCGTTGACCCCAACCAGGGCGCTATGGTCATCAAATAATGGGATGACCGCATTGGACTGCCCTGTCTCGGTGCCGTTTGCCGCTATATTGAAAACGGCATTGGTCAAGACTTGTCCGGTAACTGAGGCTACTGCGCTTGGGGCTATGCCCGAAAGTTCAAAGGCAAAGGCATTTACAAAACTGGCCCCGTCAGCGGTCACCTCGTAATCAATTTCTAAGGCTACAACCTCATTATTCGCATTCAAAATCGTCTTTATGGCATAGTCAAGGGCAGTGTCGTTAAAATCGTAATCTCCAAGAAATGGCCAAAGATCTTCAAAGGCCATGGTAGCCTGGGTAGTTTCAGTAGGATAGTAGGTGGCAAAAGCCCTATCGGGATCTTGCGGATATAGATCAATGGAATCTTCTGCACCATCACCATCGCTGTCGTTACAGGTTGGGACTTCGGTAAAGGTGATCCAATTGGAGTCGTTTTGCCTGGTGGTATTGGGATCATCAATGCGCCGCCAAACCAGCTGATCGAAAGTGCCCGAATTGGCAGTAATTAGAATGGTTCCGTACCCATCGCGATAGTACCTGTTCCTCGAATTGGGTTCGGTATCGCGTAAGATGCGCTGTACCTCATCGTATTCAAATTCGTAGCCCCCTGATAACAATTGTTCGGTATGTTGGGCTCCTGTGAATTGGAACATCGAATAATCAACGCTGCGCACGTGCAGCAATATGTTCTGTACGGGCTGGTCAAAATTCATGACGAATTCCACATAGCCATCAGCATCGTTATTGGTGTCGATTTTTGTACTGATCCAATTCACATAGTCTTTTACGGTATAAATAGGCGTGGCTAGCCAGGTGCTGTTGACAACAAATGAGTTCTTGAGTTCGACCCCATCTACCGAGGTCGCTACCAGATTGGCGCTGACCCCTTGATGCGGAAAACGAATATTGCCCATAGACCGTACTGCGCCATTTACCGAGGTATTCGTGTTGAACAAGTCGACCGGAAGCGCTTGCCCATATATATTGGTGCAATCAGAGTTGGCACCAAAGGATTGTTTTGCTGAAGTTGGAATTCGTTTGCCTGCCGTACCAGAATAGGTAAAGGTCACACTCGATTCTCCAACGGGTTCCACAAAGGATTGTACCGAGCTATTCGATTTTCTGACCAACAACAGACTGTCTACATAAGCGGGTATCGAAATTTGTTCTAGGATACGACCATTGCTGGGTTTTCTTTCAAAGAATTGATGTGGCAAAGGACCCATAAGGCTATCGAGCGAGGTATTCAGTTCGTTGCTATGGGCATAGAGCTCATAGCTGATCTGGTCTGCAGGGTCATTTATGGTGATCAATACCTTTCGCTCTGTTTTAAACTGAAAATCGGCCGGAAATTGCAGCTCAGCCAATACAACACCCGTATCGACAATGGAGTCGGTTGGTTGACCGTCCAATGATCGCAAATAGTCATCATACTTTTCCCTGAGACAGGAATTGCATACAAGACATAACACGAGTAAAAGCGTCAAGATTCGCGCCTGTTTTTTGTTCATGGCATAAGAGTCTAAGCACAAAATGAACGAAAAATCTTACAAAAACATTAAAAAATACGACGAACGACGATCAAATGTTGTGAAACCCCAAAAAGGTGGTGCGAACGCAGTTGTTACCGAAATGCCCTGCGCTTGGAGATAAGAAAACCGATGCTAAACAGCCCATACATGATACAGACAATGACCCACAACACTTGACGCAGTTGGTAATCCAGAAAAAAGTCAACATTGAGGTAGCCGTTCAGCAAATAAAAGGGAAAGTAGAGGTGAAAGACCAACATGCCCAAACCAAACCAAACCATAAGGTTGTATCGGCTGGGCTGACTCCCATTTGATTCGAGCAGGTTTTTGAAATGTATGAGAATTAGCGTTATCATAAAAACGCATGCCAGACTATCGGCATAAAAAAGATCGGTATGAAAGGGATCCTGAAAAACGAGGGAAATTGCATATCCCAGCCCTAATAGCAATGCAAAGGATCGTACCAAATTTTTATGGCTTTTTTTCCAGAACAGTTTGAAGTAAAGCCATAGTAGGTAACCAAAAAAGAACAGTTTGTAGATGTTATAAATGATAACATTATGCCAACTGTATTCAGGCGAGTCAAAAAAGGAGAATTCTTCAAAATGCAAAACGAAGTAACCCAAGATCTCATTGAACAAGGTGTACGCAATCAATAGGGGGAAAAAACGCAGGGGCGTATCAAAGTATTTTTTAAAGGTAGCAACCGCGACAATTAGGGCTAGTAAGTAAAATATTAGGATGTAGGGTATCAAAAAAAGGGTATTTCGAAATGCGAAGCTTTGAAAGGCAATTAAAATATGGAAAAGCCACCCACAAGTGGCTTTTCCATACCAAAGACGGTGTGGTTAATCCCAATCACTCATTGGAGGAGGGCCACTTTGACCTCTGTTAAAGAACAAGCTGCAGACCGTTTCCTCATCCACTTCAGGCTGGTTGCCCACAGGTTGTACATGTTGCTCTTGGTCAATATAAAACCCTCTTGTCTTACCCTCAATTTTGGTGGTGGGTACCCATACCATGGTATCGACATTATGGTTGTTACCCAAGCAGTATTGGCCTTGGTAAATGCGAATGGTCTCTACGGTGGTATTGGCAAGGGCGGCCTGTTCTTTTAGATAGGCCAGGTATTGCTCAATATCTTTGATGTTCCATTCCACATATTGGGTTGCCTGGTATCCCTCATTATCGTTTACGTTGCGCTCATGCTCTTCAATAAGCGTGGCCCTATTGGCCATATAATTTTTGTGTAGGTTTTTGGCCTCGTCGGCTGAAATGATGTTTGAGGGTGCATCGACATCTTGTTTAGAGCGGTGCATGGCATTTGCTTGTTCTTTCATAAGACTATTGTTTTAATGTTTCACTTAAATGTAAGAAAAATAGGCGCAGCATCTTAGACCAAAAGGCAAGAAAATGCTACCCAAAAGCCCTTCTATGAGATTTTATAAAGCCAATACAAAAAAGCAGATTCATAAGAACGATTAGCATTCGCAAAACCATTCTTAAATGGTATTCCTGCCAAATTTCATATTTTAAAAATCCTATTAGATATAAAATGGGGAAGAAAAAATAAAATGTACCTAATCCAATGGATATCCACGTCATTAGATTGTATTTCTCCCGTTCCCATTTCCAATCTGTTTTATCCTTCAAATAGAGGACGATAAAAATTACCAAAATCCATGAATTTATGGAGTTGGCATAAAAAAGGCTGACCTTTAATGGATCTGTAAACAGTGCATTAATCACAAATGATAAAAAGGCCAATCCGGCTAGCCATTTCATCAAAACTCGGGTTTTTTGTGATGAAACCGATTGGTAATACACTATATAAAAGAAACCAAAAAATATAATTGAATACAGGTTATATATTAGGTCGTTGGCTATTTGATTTTCGGTAAAAAAGGCATAATCCGTATATCTAATAAAATAACCAAGGAGCTCGTTAAAAAATGTGTAGGCAATGATGATTGGAAAGAATTTCAAAACCGTATCATAGTACTTCTTGTAATACTTGATGCTGATTACTAATGTAATCAGATATAAAGGTATGTTGAAATGCTCAACTACAAAGCCAAGTAACTCATTAAGCATATTCTAAAAATCTCCAAAAGGAGGAGGACCACCTTGTCCAAAATTTAGCGTTAGACTGCCCCCGTTCATCATTAGTGCTGTGTTAAAAGCAGGCATAAGGGAGGCTTTAGATCTTGGTTCCCCTTCTTGACCCCCGTTTTCGTCTTCGGGCCAATAATTGCGGATCAAAGCTGCCTTGCCATCATCATTGATATAAAAGCCGCCACGTTCGCCATCAATGGAGGTAGTAGGCAATAAGAAGACCGTATTTCTATTGGGTTCTTTACCTTCTTTGCCATAGTTGCCCAAATAAATGCGCAGGCTATCGGGGCTTACCCCGGCCTTTTTCGCCTCCTGTTTCACATACTTTAAATAGTTGTCAATGGTTTCGAAATCGAAGTCGATAAATTGGGTGGGCACAAATTCTTCTTCTGGGTTACTGGCCATTTCAAATTCTTTGATTCCCGCTATTCTGCGCTCTTCATAGTTATCGCATAGCGTTTTGGCTTCGTCAAGGCTAATGATGCCCGCAGGGGGTTTGACTTCTTCCTCTTGCGCCATTTCGCGCGTATTCTCTTCTTTAGGGGTTTCTTGGCAGGAAACAAAAAACAAAACTGCCAATACCAGGATAATGGAATTGATTTTTTTCATGATAGTGTCTTTAGGATGTTAGGTTAAGTGTTAAAGTTAGGGCTTTTACCTAAGAAATGTTAAGAAAAAACCCCATCCGTTTATGGATGGGGTCTAATTCTTTATAAGTAGTTCCTTTTTAATTATTCATGGTCAAAAGAAACTCTTCGTTGTTTTTCGTTTGCTTCATGCGCTGCTCCATAAACTCCATGGCTTCAACCGGGTTCATGTCTGCCAAATACTTACGCATGATCCACATACGCTGTATGGTCTGCTCATCCAACAACAGGTCATCGCGACGGGTTGAAGATGAAATCAAGTCAATGGCCGGGAAAATCCTACGGTTAGAGATACGTCTATCCAATTGGAGTTCCATATTACCCGTACCCTTGAATTCTTCAAAAATAACCTCGTCCATTTTAGAACCTGTTTCTGTCAATGCTGTGGCAATGATCGAAAGGGATCCGCCATTTTCAATATTACGGGCGGCACCAAAGAATCGCTTGGGTCGGTGCAATGCATTGGCATCAACACCACCACTTAATACCTTACCGGAAGCAGGTTGCACGGTATTGTAGGCCCGGGCCAATCGGGTAATCGAATCCAATAGAATCACCACATCATGGCCACACTCTACCAAACGCTTGGCTTTTTCAATAACGATGTTCGCCACACGAACATGCTCGGTCGCTTCTTTATCAAAGGTTGAGGCGACAACTTCCCCACGCACGTTGCGTTGCATGTCAGTCACCTCCTCTGGGCGCTCATCGATTAAAAGGATAATTTGATATACCTCAGGATGATTGGCCGCAATGGCATTCGCGATATCCTTGAGCAACATGGTCTTACCCGTTTTGGGCTGCGACACGATCATACCCCGTTGTCCTTTACCAATGGGTGAGAACAAATCAATAATACGTGTTGACAAGGTGCTTTGACGGTCGGCCACATTAAATTTTTCCTTTGGGAATAGGGGCGTCAAATGCTCGAACGATACCCGGTCACGAACCACTTGGGGATCTAGACCATTAATTTTGTTGACCTTGATCAGTGGAAAGTACTTTTCACCTTCCTTGGGCGGTCTTACATTACCCAATACGGTATCACCTGTCTTTAGGCCAAACAACCGTATTTGTGATTGCGACACATATATGTCGTCAGGCGAGGAGAGGTAGTTGTAATCAGACGATCTTAAAAATCCATAACCGTCTTGCATGATATCAAGTACACCTTCGCTTTCAATAATGCTATCGAACTCGAATTCAGGCGCTTTGTAACGATTTTTTAAATCCTTGTCAAAATTGCTACTCTTCTTTTCGTTGTTATTACGCTGGTTTTGGCCCCTCCGATTCGAATTTTGATTCTTATGCTGCCCATTCTGATGGTGGTGCTCTTTTTTGGGTTTTTGACCCTTGTTGTCCCCACCTTCCGACGGCTTTTCATCGGTAGTTGGAGCCTCGGCCTTTGATTCGTTGGCTTTTTGCTCTTTTTCGGGCTTGTTTCTTTTTGGTTGTTCTGCTTTTGCCGGTGCGTTCTTGGTATCGGCTTGCAGCAAGGCTTTTGGGTTAGAAGCCTGTAAGTCAAGGATTTGATAGACCAAATCCAATTTTTTCAAGGTCTTGAATTTTGGAACTTTCAAGTCCTTCGCAATTTCCTGTAATTCAGGTAATTTTTTTGCTTTTAGATCAGAAATCTCAAACATCAATGAAAGGAATGTAAATTAAACTATTGAATTATGATTGTTATGAAGTAATATGTTATTCGGTAATCTACTGTGGGAAAGGTATCCCGAGGTAAGTAATCGCTCTTATAACGTTGCAAGTATACAAATTATTTTTCAAGATATGCTGCTATTTAACGAAAAGACATCTATTTTTGCTGTCCGAATTTGAATTAAGATAATGATTCAACGAATTCAAACGTTCTATCTGCTACTGGCTGCAATTTTGGTCGGTGTGCTGCCCTTTTTTTTAAGCCTTTGGACAGGTATGGATGGGGAAGCCGTTTTTGCCAAAAGCCAGCTAGGGGTGAGTATTGCTTTTTATAGTGCTGCACTCTTGGCCTTGGTAGCAATATTTATGTATAAAAAACGACAAAATCAATTTGTTCTGAACAGATTGAATATGATAGTGAATCTTTTTTTACTAGGATTTTTCGTTTACCGGTCGCTAAACTTATCCGGAGAGGCTGAGGTCTCTGAGAAGGGTATTGGGATGCTGATTCCTGTATTTTCTATCGTTTTTCTGGTTCTGGCCAACAGAGCCATCAAAAAGGATGAAGATCTTGTAAAATCTGTTGATCGTTTACGTTAGACCTAACATCTTAGTAGTATTAGTGCGAAAAGCCCCTGAATCTTCAGGGGCTTTTATTTTTTATAATCCGATGGCTTGTTTAAAACGTGCAATATGAAAGCCCTGTGATAACACCTGTTTTGAGGCTTCGCTTTCTGGGTCAAGCAACGGATTGGTGTGGTTGAGATGTATAAAATAAACCTTCTCTTTCTCTGCTGTGGGCAGATCTTTGAACAGGGCCATGCTTTCGATAACAAATGGGTGGGGTATTTCTGAAATATCCCGATTGTTGATTTCCTCCCCATCAAAAAAAGAGGCATCGAGAAAGGCGTAATCCACCTTTTTGATCTCTTCCCTAATGTCGCTTTTCCACTTCGACCATTTATTGATGTCGGGAATAAAAAGTACCTTTTGATTGGGCCCTTCGATGAGATAGCCGACGGTTTCCGAAAATTCATCCCTATGGGGCACCAAAAATGGGGTTACCTTGATATTGTTGGTAAGTTGAATGGGCTGTTGGTCGTTTAAATCTTGTAAGGCAATATTGTGTAGGGCCACCAATTGGCTCCAGGGTCCGTTCTGTGCCAGAAATGAGCTCATTTTGGGCATGGCATATACGGCCACGTTTTTTGCGCCAAGGGCTTCGCGCCCCAAGAACTGCAAGCCGGTATAATGCCCAATATGGGCATGGGTTAGAAAAATTCCGTCAGGTGTTTCCCTTTCGGTGCCCGCAGCAGCCTTGAGCAACTTAAGTTGTTCGGGTAAATTGGGGGTGGCCTCAAACAAGAAGGTTTTGCCATGTTCATGGTCAATAACACCCAACGCTACGACTTTACGCGTAGGATCTGGGGCATCCCAAAGGGGTGCGCAACAGTCTTTTTGACACCCGATATGGGGACTGCCGCCATCTTGCACGGTACCTAAAACAACCAATGAAACCTTGTTTTGCTGGCCTAACATAGCTTGCGCCAAAAGAAAAAGGATGTATACTATGCGTTTCATCGTTTTCCCAATTCAATTACCTCCAAATCTTTAATTTCTTCCTTATCGATCACAAACCTAAGCATGGTGCGCACATGATGAAAACCGTGTTTGCCGCATGCCCCCGGATTCATATGCAACACGTCAAGTTTATTGTCACGCATCACTTTCAAAATATGCGAATGCCCGCAGATAAAAAGTTTGGGCGGGTTCTTTTTGATTTCGTCCCTGACACGAACATTGTATTTGTTGGGATATCCCCCAATATGGGTGATCCATACATCAACCCCTTCACAGAAAAACCGATTGTGTTCAGGGAATTCTTTTTGTAGGGTATGATCGTCAATATTTCCATAGACCCCACGTAGGGGTTTGACTGCTTTGATGGCATCACTCACCTTAAGGTCGCCTATATCTCCAGCGTGCCATACTTCATCTGCTTCCCCCGCATATTTCAATATGGAGGCATCCATATACCCATGGGTGTCAGAAAGAAGTAGAATTTTGGTCATGCGTTAAAAATTGTCTAAAGTGAACCCCTACAGTAAGGGTTGCCCCTTATTAATGTATCTTTAACGCGCTAAAAATAAGCGTTTCCCTTGAGATATTTTCTTCGCTTTTCATACTTCGGAAAGGCCTATCATGGCTGGCAACGCCAACCCAATGCGATTACCATTCAAGAGGTTTTGGAAAGCGCCATCTCAACGATGCTGCGAACCCCTATCGAAATTATGGGCGCAGGGCGCACCGATGCTGGTGTGCATGCAAAGGAACTGTTTGGGCATTTTGATTGTTCCCCAATAGCAGACCCTACCGAATTTGTACAGCGTCTCAACAGCTTTTTACCCGAAGATATTGCAGTGCAAGAACTTCTTGCGGTGCACCACGAGGCCCACGCACGTTTTGATGCGGTGGAACGCACCTACGAGTATTGGGTGGTGCAGCAAAAGAATCCTTTTTTAACCGATTATGCACATCAAATAAACCTCCCGCTCAACCTGGAGGCTATGAATGAGGCAGCTCAAATTCTAATGGAATATGATGATTTTGAGTGCTTTTCTCGATCAAATACTGATGTGAAGACCTTTCTCTGTACCATCAAAAATGCTCGTTGGGAAATGAAGGATGAAAAATTGGTGTTTACCATTACCGCCGACCGTTTTCTGCGCAATATGGTTCGGGCCATTGTAGGTACCTTGGTAGCCATTGGTCTTGGTAAGCTTGAGGTGAATGACATGCACACAATTATTCAAAGCAAGGATAGGGGTAAAGCGGGGGCATCCGTGCCAGCAAAAGGACTATATTTGACTAGGGTAGTCTATCCAAATTCGATTTTTACATGAGCAACGAAAAAGAAATAGGCAAAGCATTTGATTTTGGCCTTTTCAAAAGGGTTTTTGAATTTACCAAGCCGTATCGATTGATTTTCTATGGGGTGGCCTTTTCAGCGATCTTGTTGTCGGCATTTGCCATTTTCACGCCCTTTATCGTCAAGGAAATCATTAATTCTGCTTTACCCAGTAATTCGTTGAATCAGTTGGTCACCTTGATTTGGTTGATGGCCGCCGTATTGTTCGGGCAGGTATTTTTTCAGCTCTTCTTCAATTACTATGCAAATTTGTTGGGCGAATCGGTTATTAAGGACATTCGGATTCGGCTGTTCGAAAAAATGATGTCGTTTAAGATGACCTACTTTGATAAGTCATCCATTGGGGTTTTGGTTACCCGGGCGGTGGCTGATATGCAGCGTATCGGAGAGATTTTTAGTCAGGGCTTTTTTGTCATCGTGGCCGATGTATTAAAAATGATTTCAGGTGCCATAGCCATGATCTATTTCAGTTGGAAATTGGCCCTTATTGTCTTTGCAGTACTTCCCGTTATTTTGATTGCGACCCGCTTGTTTCAGCAAGCCATGAAGGTGGCTTTTATCGAAGTGCGCGCACAGGTCGCCAATTTGAACTCCTTTGTTCAGGAACGTATTGCGGGTATGAAGATCGTACAACTCTTCAATCGCGAAGAAATAGAAAAGGAAAAATTCAGGACCATCAATGAAAAACATCAAAATGCCTGGCTGAAAACAGTATGGTACAATTCCATCTTTTTTCCGGTAGCCGAGATTTCATATTCCCTAGGCATTGGTTTGGTGGTGTATTTTGGGGTCATCCAGAACATTGATGCCATGCAGGAGAACAATATCGGCACCATTGTGGCTTTCTTCTTTTTGATGGATTTGTTATTTCGACCATTACGCCAGATTGCCGATAAGTTCAATACCTTACAGATGGGAATGGTGGCTGCCAATCGGGTATTCAAGATATTGGATACTGAAAGCCATATTTCGGACGAAGGGCAGCTTGAAAAAACCAATATCAAAGGGGGTATCAAATTCGCCGATGTTCGATTTGGATATGTCAAGGACGAAGAGGTCTTGCACGGGGTTTCTTTTGAGGTAAAAGCTGGTGAAACGGTCGCTATTGTGGGCGCCACAGGAGCCGGAAAATCAACCATAATCAATTTATTGAACCGCTTTTACGAAATCAATTCCGGGCATATTTTTATCGATAACATTGATATCCGCGAATACACCTTAAGATCCCTTCGATCCCATATTGCTGTGGTCTTGCAGAACGTATTCTTGTTTGCCGATACCATCGCCAATAACATCTCGTTAAAGGCCCCATCGGTAACGCTTGAAGATATAGAGGCAGCAGCCAAACAAATTGGGGTGCATGAGTTTATATCAAGCCTGCCGGGCGGTTATCACTACAATGTAAAAGAGCGGGGTACCATGCTTTCGAGTGGTCAGCGACAGCTGATCTCCTTTTTAAGGGCCTATGTAAGCAATCCGAGCATCTTGGTCTTAGATGAAGCCACTTCATCGGTCGACACCTATTCAGAGCAGCTTATTCAGCAGGCTACAGACAAAATTACCGCAGGTAGAACTTCGATCATTATAGCGCACCGTTTGGCAACCATCAAAAAGGCCGATAAAATTTTGGTCATGGATGCCGGTAAGGTCGTTGAAATGGGGACCCATAAAGCGTTGCTCAAAAAAGGTGGGTACTACAGTGATTTGTACGAGGCCCAGTTTTTGGCCGAAGAGGTGGCTTAGGCTTTTTTTGGCAGAAAATCTTGAAATTCTACGACGCCAAATACTAATAAAAGTATATTGATTACAATGCCAACACCAAGAAACCCAAAAAAGAACAATAGCATATAACCTAGGCTCCGAAAAATAGTGGCGGATCTATCAAAAGGCGAAATCTTTATATAAACATAAAGACTGTAAAACAACATTGCCGCTATCACATAATAAGACGAATTGAAGTAGTTTTCAGGATGTATGATCAACCACGCAATGGCAATTATCGAAGAAATTAGACTAAACGTAGCTAGGATATATAAACCTATGATGATGTGCTCCGAAATATTGTAGTTTTTCTTATTGAATAGCGCAATACCGCCAATTGCTATTACCGGCACATATAATAGATAGATCAAGTTGTTATAGTCCATCGTAAACTCTAGTGTTTTGCGCATGCCCTCACCATTGGCCTGACCTGCCAAGACACTAAAATCAATTTTATCCCAGGCATACTTTCTCATGATAAGAACACTGATACCCGATAGGAATAAGGCAATGGCGATATAACTAATGGGGTTCAGGTATTTTCTGCGCACCCCTGAAATATATCCATCGGCGACATATTGGGGTTTTGATATCATATGAAAGACCGTTTTGAGAAAGGTATTGTCGACATTCAAATAACGTTCGACCACATCGTAAAAGAGGTTTTTTAATGTAATTCTTTTTCGAACCACCTTGGCCCCACAAGCGGGACAGAAGCTAAAGTCTGTACGAAGGTTGTTGTCACAATTTTTACACTGCATTAGGCCAAGTCTTTTTTGATGAGTTCGGTGAGCTGTTCCAAGCCCTTGTACAAGACAAATTCACCGCCTTTGATATAGGAAATCAGACCCGTTTCCTCACTAACTACCAAACAAACGGCATCGGTCTTTTCGGTAATGCCCACCGCAGCGCGATGTCGCAGGCCAAATCTCAAGGGAATGTTACGCTCATTTGACACCGGTAGAATGACCCGTGTGGCGGTAATATAATTATCCTGTATGATGGCGGCCCCATCATGTAAGGGACTGTTCTTGTAAAAAATACTTTCGATAATGGGCTGGGTGATTTCGATATTCATTTTATCCCCAGAAGATTTGATCACATCCAAATTGTTGGTGCGCTCAATGACCAAAATGGCCCCAGTCTTGCTTTGCCCCATATTTTTACAGGCACCCACCAAGGCATCTACATTGGTATCGGTCGGAAGGGCTTCCTGACGTAAAAACTTAAAATGCCGTATAAAGTTTCGCTTGGAGGCAAAATTGGTCGATCCGATCATCAACAAGAATTTCCGAATCTCTTGTTGAAAAACAATGATTAGGGCAATCAGGCCAATGTTCATAAATCCACCGACCATGCTACTGATCATTTTCATCTGTAGGAGTTCCGTGAGTTTCCATAGAGCCCAAACAATAACAATACCGATAAAAATATTGATGGCTACCGTACCCCGTACCAGTTTGTAAATGTAATAGAGCAGAACAGCGACGAGGACAATGTCGATGACATCGGTAATTTTGAACTCTAGAAAATTGAGAAAATCCAATCGCTGCGTTTTTGTAAAATTAACAAAAATAGACAACTGCTTTTAGCCGTTTGTCCGAAGTTGTCCCACAAGTTGAACACATTCCATAGCTTCTTTGACGTCGTGTACACGGAGAATGTTGGCTCCCTTGAGCAAGGCAATGGTGTTCAAGGCGGTGGTTCCGTTCAAGGCATCCTTTGCTGAGGTTTTGAGGAGCTTATAAATCATAGACTTTCTGCTGATGCCCACTAATAGGGGCAATTCGAAAGACTGAAAGAGGTCAAGACGGTTGAGCAGCTCATAGTTTTGCTCCAGGGTTTTGGCGAAGCCAAAACCGGGGTCAATAATAATGTCATTTACCTTTTTGGTCGTTGCCTCCAATACTTTTTGTGAAAGCGATCGCATCACATCAATCGTCACATCATCATAATCGGTCTTTTGGGCCATATTTTGCGGGGTGCCCCGCATATGCATGACGATATACGGTACTTGATAGTGGGCGACCACATCCAGCATTTTTGCATCCATAGCGCCCCCAGAAATATCATTTATCATGGCAGCGCCGCGTTCTAAACAGGCCGAAGCGACCTGACTGCGAAAGGTATCAATGGAAATCAGCGCTTCGGGAAAATTGGCAACTATTTTTTCAAGCGACCCGAGAATCCGATTCAATTCTTCCGTTTCTGAAACGTCTTTGGCGTCGGGCCTCGAGCTATAAGCCCCAATATCGACAAAGGTGGCACCATCCTTCAAAAAACGTTCCACCTGTTTTAAAACTGCGGTATCAGTGCCATGCTTGCCACCGTCAAAAAATGAGTCAGGGGTGAGATTGAGGATTCCCATCACCTTCGGCATAGAAACATCAATCAGGTTTCCTTTACAGTTTAGGCTAAGGGTCGTACCATCTTTCATACTTTAGTTTATCTTTGACCGCGAAAAGTTTGAACAGCATTCTAACGGTTACTGCTTACAAAGATAAATGTCGAATACATCTGAACAATACGATTTAATCATTCAAAGTTGTCGTGAGCTTTTTTACAAAAAAGGCAAAGACTACGGCACCGCATGGCGAATCCTTAGACTTCCTTCATTGACCGATCAGGTTTTTATCAAGGCCCAACGCATTCGAAGTCTTCAAGAAAATGCGGTTCGAAAGGTAGATGAGGGCGAGCAAAGTGAGTTTATGGGCATTATAAATTACTCACTGATGGCCTTGATCCAATTGGAAAAAGGTGCTGTAGAACAACCTGACCTTTCGATTGACGAAGCCCTTGAATTGTATGACGAAAAAGTAGCTGTGACCAAAAAATTGATGGAAGACAAAAACCATGACTATGGTGAGGCATGGCGTGAAATGCGCGTGAGTTCCTTGACGGATTTGATCCTTCAAAAATTACTTCGCGTAAAACAAATTGAGGACAATGAAGGGGAAACTTTGGTCAGTGAGGGTATTGATGCCAATTATCAAGACATTATCAATTATTCGGTTTTTGCATTAATTCATTTATCTGAGGCCTAATGAAATACTTGGTAGCATTTTCTAGAATTTTTGTCGGAATCTTATTTATTATCAGCGGATTGATAAAGCTCAACGATCCTCTGGGCTTTTCCTTTAAATTGGAGGAATATTTTAGTCAGGGTGTGCTTGATCTTCCGTTTTTGATGCCCTACGCATTGACCATATCGATTGTTGTGGTCGTTATCGAGGTTATCCTTGGAGTGATGTTGTTGATTGGCTACAAACCGCGGTTTACGGTGTATAGCTTGTTGACCATGATCGTATTCTTTACGTTCTTGACCTTTTATTCTGCTTACTTCAATAAAGTAACCGATTGCGGTTGTTTTGGAGATGCCATAAAACTGACCCCTTGGGAATCGTTTACCAAAGATATCATACTCCTTTTGTTGATCGTACTGCTATTGTTTGGCATTCAGCACATCCAACCGTTATTCAAAAGAAAGCTGCGGAATGCGATTATGTTGATTTCAATAGCTGGCTGTTCCTATTTCTGTTACCATGTGCTCAATCACTTGCCTTCAGTAGATTTCAGACCCTACAAAATAGGAGCGAACATTACAGAAGGTATGTCTGTGCCAGAGGATGCGCCAAAGGCGATATATGAATATGCATGGAAGTTTGACGTGGACGGATCGGAGCAAGTTGTGGTGACCAATGGTGAATACCCGACAGTTCAGGGTGAGTTTATTGGAGTTGAAACTACCGAGATTCAGAAAGGGTATGAACCTCCAATCCATGATTTTACCATAGAAAAAAATGGCGAAGATTTTACTGAGGCCATGCTTCAAGAACCCAAATTGGTAGTAGTGGTCGCCTATGATTTGGCCAAGGCCGATCTGGAGGCCTTTGAAAAAGTTGAAGAAGCAACCGACAAAGCCCTTAAAAGTGGGTTTAAGGTCATCGGCCTTTCCGCCTCGTCTGATGAGGTGGGCAACACCTTAACAAAAAGATATCGGTTGCCATTTGATTTTTACTTTACAGATGAAACTACACTAAAAACCATTGTGCGATCAAATCCGGCAATTTTGGTGCTAAACAAGGGAACGATAATCGAGAAGGCACACCACAATGATATTCAGGAGGTACAATTTTAATATTCGAATCTAAAAGACAAGCTTATAATGAGAACCAAAATAGTAGCGGGCAATTGGAAAATGAACAAGAATCTGGAAGAGACTGAATCCCTTCTAACCGAATTGGCCGCAAAAAGACCAGATACCGATGCAGAAATAATCGTATCACCGACTTTTGTGAATTTGGCCACAGCCGTTCGGCACTTGGAATCCTCTATAATTCAGGTGGCTGCCCAAAATATGCACTTTGCCCCAAATGGGGCCTTCACCGGAGAGATTTCGGTTGATATGCTCAAAAATATTGGTGTTGAGACCGTCATTTTAGGACATTCCGAAAGACGTTCCCATTTTGGAGAAACAGATGCCATTCTTAAGCAAAAGGTTGATTCGGCGATAGCAAACAACATGCGCATTATCTTTTGCTTTGGAGAAGAGTTGGAGCAACGTAAATCAGAGGAGCACTTCACCGTTGTTGAAGAACAATTGAAAAATGCCTTGTTCCATTTGGAAGCCAAGAGTTGGGAACAGATAGTATTGGCTTATGAACCCGTTTGGGCAATTGGAACGGGTGAAACCGCCTCTCCTGAACAAGCACAGGAAATGCATGCTTTTATCAGAAAAACAATCGCTGGATCCTTTGGTGATGCAATTGCCAATTCGGTTTCCATTTTGTACGGTGGTAGTGTAAAACCTGCCAATGCCAGTGATATTTTTTCCAAGCCCGATGTGGATGGTGGCCTTATTGGGGGGGCTTCCCTAAAGGCTGATGATTTTGTTGAAATCATTAAGGCGATTTGACCTATTTAGAGTTTCATTTTAAGATTACGCCCCTTCAGCCAGGTTCTGATATCTTGATTGCTGAACTGGCCGAAATTGGCTTTGAAAGCTTCGTAGAAAACCCGAATGGCCTTCAGGCATATGTAAAACAGGAAGACTTTTCTCCCGATCATTTTGAGGAAATGGCTGTTTTGCGGAATGACCTTTTTGATATCAGTTACACCAAAAAGACCATTGCACAACAAAACTGGAATGCCAAATGGGAAGCTGATTTTGATCCCATTGTGGTCGATGGTGGTTGCCGGGTCAGGGCATCTTTTCATTCGAAAGGAGAGGAGACCTATGATATCATAATTGACCCCAAAATGAGTTTTGGGACAGGTCACCATGAGACCACCTTCATGATGTTGCAGCATATGCTTGTGCACGATTTTGATCAAAAAACGGTACTTGATATGGGTTGCGGTACAGGGGTTTTGGCCATACTGGCAGAAAAAATGGGCGCCTCTAAAATTAGTGCAATCGACATAGATCCATGGTGTGTTGAAAACACCAATGAGAATATAGGGCTGAATTCCTGCCAACACATTGAAGCCAAGGAAGGTGGCGTTGAATTAATACAAGAGCAGGCATACGATGTTCTTTTGGCCAATATCAATAGGAATGTGCTTACGGATCAAATACCGGCTTATGTCAAGAGTTTGAAAGCAAACGGAATCCTTTTTGTCAGTGGCTTTTATAGTGAAGATTTGGACGCGATTACTGCCGCTTGTGAAGCAAACGGGATGCAATTCGAAAAAAATATCCAGAAAAATAAATGGGTTTCGGCAAAATATGTATTTTAGGTAGGTAATCATAGGTGATGGGCTCAAAAGAGAAACTTTTTGAAGAAGTATTGCTTGATGAAGAAACGGTAAATCAAAATGAAATCGTTCTCTTTAATGATGATGTAAATACATTTGACCATGTCATCGAAACCCTTATTGCCGTTTGCGACCATACCGCCGAACAGGCTGAACAATGCTCTTTGATTGTACATTACAATGGAAAATGTACGGTGAAGACGGGTGAATATGATGATTTGAAACCCCGTTGTACTCGTCTTCTTCAGGCAGGATTAAGTGCTGAAATTGTATAGGCATCTTTGGTCAAGGTCTTCATCACAAATTACTTTTTTATCTTTAGGAAATCGTTGCAAGGTGTATGAACACGCGGTATTTCGTTTTCTTTTTTCTTTTTACGTTCCTCTTACAGTCTCAAGAGCTGCCACCCATAAAAAATTATCTTCCGCAAGATTATAACGGGGAGAATCAAAACTGGTCGATCACCCAGGGCCCTGATGGGCATATATACGTGGCGAACAACCATAAATTATTGGAGTTTGATGGCGTACGATGGTCCGGCTATGCATCTCCCAACGCTTCTATTTTTAGATCCGTTGCAGCGAACGATTCCTTGATTTTTACTGGGCAATACATGGAGTTTGGTTTTTGGAAAAAGAACTCTTTTGGAAGCCTGGAATACACCTCTATTTCTAAGGGTATGAACACCCAAATGATTGAGGATGAGGAGTTTTGGAATATTATTGTTCTCGAAGATTGGATTTTGTTCCAATCCCTAGACAGGATTTATAGCTACAACATTGCCACGCGGGAATTTAAGGTGTTGGAAGCAAAATCTACAAAGGCCCATTTGTTTAAAGTGGGTCAGACCGTATACTTTCAAAACCAGAATTTGGGGGTGTATAAAATCCAAAATGGCGAGCCGAAACTTATGGTGGATCACAACCTGATCAATGATCGCAATGTTGTGGGTATGTTTGGGATCGACAATAAAATTCTAATGATATTGGATAATGCCAACTTTTTGGTCCTAGGGGATGATGGAGTTCAACCTTGGAACAATAAAGTCTTGGATTTGCCGGAGTTGAATGTGTACAGCACGGCACAACTGACTGATGGCACCTTTATTTTGGGAACCATTGCCGATGGTATGTACCAAATAGGAACGGATGGAACCATCTTACGAAGAATCAATCAACTGAATGGGTTGAACAATAACACTGTGCTGTTTGCTTTTCAGGATAGGGATAAAAATTTGTGGCTCGGTCTTGACAATGGCTTGAGTGTAGTTAATATTGAATCTCCTTTTAATGAGTTTCGAGACAATTCAGGAAAACTGGGCTTGGTCTATGCGGCAAAAGTGTATGAAGAACACCTGTATTTGGGTACCAACCAAGGGCTTTTTGTGAAGCCCCTGGATAACCAAACAGATTTCAGCATCATTGAAGGCACAGATGGACAGGTTTGGAGTTTGACTGAAATCCAAGGTGCCTTATTTTGCGGTCACAACAAGGGTACCTTTGTTGTGCAGAACACCAATGCAAGGCTCATTTCTGATTTGCCCGGCACCTGGGTGGTGAAAGAAATAAATGGGCACCCAGAGCTTTTGCTTCAAGGCAATTACGATGGCCTCTCAATCTTGAGAAAACAAAACGGAAATTGGGTGCTGTCAAATACTATTGAGGGTTTTTCCATTTCCAGTCGGTTTGTAGAGGTGATAAATGACAGGGAAGTATTGGTTAACCATGAGTATAAGGGAATACATCAGCTCACCTTGAGGGATGACTATTCCCGAGTCGTTAAGAAGGAATCTTTGCCCATAATGGGCTATGGTTCGAGCATGGTACGATACAATGATCAAATCGTATATACTTCGTTAGATGGTGCCTTTTCAAAAGAGAAGGAAGATTTTTCATTCATTCCGGATACCACCTTGTTGAAACTGTTCTTTACGACCTCGGGCGGTGTGACCAGTATTTCGATACCTGATGATGCCTCTAACAGACTGTGGTGCTTTACCTATAGCGGACTTTCCTATGTACAACCACAAACCTTCAGTTCCTCATTGCAGTTAAACACCATTCCGATTCCTTCTTTTTTCAAGGGTAGCTTAGGTGTGTCAGGCTTCGAAAACTTGACCAATATTGGAGATGAAAAATACATCATTGGAATGTCGAATGGTTTTGTGGTTTTGGATTTGAACAAACTGAGGGATGCCTCATTTTCAATACGGTTGAATAGTGCGGTCAACAACAAGGGGTTGGAAGCACCTGTGCCCATGAATTTACTTTCTCCGCAGGCGCTAGAATATGAGCAAAACACACTTTCATTCTCTTATTCGGTTCCGCAGTATAACAAGTACACCGAGGTTAGCTATCAATACCGCTTGCTGGGGCTTTTTGATGATTGGAGTCCCTTTACCAATGAAAGTGAGGTAACCTTTAATAATTTGAAATTTGGAGATTATCAATTTCAGGTTAGGGCCAAGGCAGGAAATACCTTGACCTCCAATACAGCACAATATGACTTCACCATAGACAGACCCTGGTATTGGTCAAACCTTGCCATTTTAGTATATGTGCTGGCCACTTGTGGTTTATTTTTCGCAATTCATAGGATCTATAAAGGGTATTACACTAAAAAGCAAGAGCGCGTACTCGACCTTGAAAAAAGAAAGCAGAAAAGAAAGAAACTGAAAGCTGAAAAGGAGTTGATAAAACTACGTAATGACAAACTCAGGGCCGAGGTAGAATCAAAAAACAGGGAATTGGCTGTAGCGACCATGAGCATGATCAAGAAGAGCGAATTTTTAAATTCAATTAAATCCGATTTGAATAAAGTGGCTGATGACCCCAAAGTGAAGTCAGTGATTCGTACCATTGATAGAAACTTAAATAGTACGGATGATTGGAAGTTTTTTGAAGAAGCGTTCAACAATGCCGATAAGGATTTTTTGAAAAAAGTGAAAGAGTTACATCCCGAAATGACTCCTAATGATCTTAAACTTTGTGCCTACCTGCGTCTCAATCTTTCTTCGAAAGAAATAGCGCCTTTACTAAATATTTCGGTTCGAAGTGTTGAGGTAAAGCGATACCGACTTCGAAAAAAGATGGATTTACCCCATGAAAACAGTTTGACTGAGTACATCATCTCCCTGTAAGACTACAACACCTAATTATTTTACCACAACATCACCTATACAAAGTGTAAAGGATTGCTCTTAAATACCCCTATTGCCAGAACCCAGTCCTTGTCAATTCCTCAATATTTACAGGGATAAACTGCGTTATTGGCAAAAAAGGCGAATCAATTTTCAATTTGTATATTTTTTGTAGGGGCAGATAATATGGATTTTTGATTATAACAGTATACTTTGGGAACATCGAAATAGGCTGCTATCGCTATACACTAAATAATAGTATGCCAACAACTATTCTAACTTAAAAGTAACGTTATGAGAAAGATTTTTCTTTTTTTATGTTTTTCAATTTTTAGCTTCTCGGCTATTCTTGTCTCCTGTGAGGAAGATGACATTACACAGAAGGTCATAACCCCTTCAAATGTAAGTGCAGTCGTTAATGCAATTGCAGACGGTTCAGGTACAGTCACCGTGACACCTACGGCTGAAGGGGCAAACAGTTTTTTAATCACCTTTGAAGAAGGTGTGTCCTTTGTTGTAAAGGTTGGTGAAAGTGCAACGCATACCTATGCTGCGAGCGGCACCTATGAAATTACGATAGTGGCCTACGGACAAGGCCTGGGTAATGCGACAACCACACAATCAGTTACTGTGGTCATTGATGCCGATCCCAATGAAGCCGTATTCGGTACTTGGGTCATGGCCAATGAAGCAGGTTCTCTCGGAGTAGGACCCGCGCCTGGCGATATCAGTTGGTTTGCTATAGACGGAACGGGTCTAACACAGAGGTCATGCTATTTTAACGACACCTATGTTTTTGGAGAAGACGGTTCCTTTATGAATGTTTTGGGTGATGATACCTGGTTGGAAGGATGGCAAAGTGGTGCTGCAGATGCCTGTGGTGCTCCGGTTGCTCCACATGATGGTTCGGCATCGGCAACTTATGCCTACGACCCAACAGCGGGAACATTGACCCTTAGTGGTGCAGGTGCCTATTTAGGTTTACCTAAGGCAGTAAATGAAGGTGAGTTACCGAACGTTGCTGTTCCCGATGCGATTACCTACGATGTAACACTATCTGAAGATGGCGAGACGATGAATGTGGTCATAGAATCAGGTACAGGTGTGTACTGGCAGTATAAAATGGTCAAAGGTGATGGCAGTGATGTTGGATCCGGAGGTGACCCCTTGGAAACTGTTTTCACCAATTTGGTTTGGGCTGATGAATTTGACACTGATGGTGCTCCTGACCCAGCGAATTGGGCCTATGATTTGGGCAATGGCGATAATGGATGGGGAAATGGAGAAGTCCAGTCTTATACAGATGATCCTTCCAACGTAATTGTTGAAGGTGGTAATCTTAAAATAACCGCTAGAGCAGAATCTTCGACCGGTGAGGGTATCTACTATTTTGATGATTTCCAATTGTGGGATGCCGGAGGAATGAGTCAATCCATATTCCAAGATTTTGAGGGCACAGCGCCAACCTTCACAGATTTCGGTGGTGCATTTTCAGAGGTTATTGCTAACCCTGATATGAGTGGTATTAATATGTCGGCAACCGTGGGTCAAACTACAAAGCCACAAGGCTCAGAGACTTTTGCAGCTTCTTTCTTTGACTTGGCTGCTCCATTGGATGTGCCAACGAATCCGACCATTACGGTAAAAACATGGTCGCCAATTGCCAATGCGGTGGTTCGATTGAAAATCGAAGATTCTACCAATGGCGCAAATTTCGCTGAAATAGATGCCACTACCACGGTAGCTGGTGCTTGGGAAGAATTGACTTTCGACTTTAGTGGTGCAGGTGCATTCTCCTATGATAGAGTGGTCATCTTCTTTGATTTTGGAAATCCAGGAACAGCAGGTCCGGGCTTCTCTTCAGCACGAATTAAAACCGAAGGATTACATGCCTTTACCTATGGTAGGGTTGAAGCACGTGCCAAACTGCCTACAGGGGGCGGAACATGGCCAGCTATTTGGATGTTGGGTGCAGATTACTTGACAAATCCTTGGCCAGCAGCAGGTGAGATGGATGTTATGGAGCACGTTGGCAATTCACAGGATGTTGTATTTGCTTCAACACACGATCCCAATAACTTTGGAGGCAATGCACGAACAGGGTCGACCATTGTTGAAGGGGCGTCTGATGAATTTCATGTTTATGAAATGGAATGGACCGATACCGAGATTAAGTTCGCTGTTGATGGCATCGTTTTCCATACCGTATCAAATGATGGCACATTGCCTTTTAATAAAGATTTCTTCTTTATTCTTAATGTGGCCATGGGAGGAAGTTTTGGTGGCGCCATTGATCCGGCTTTTACCGAATCATCTATGGAAGTTGATTATATCAGATTTTACCAATAATGGTTATGCTTGATTAGCTACTGAAAAAAGGTCGGTGTAAATACTACTGCCGGCCTTTTTTTAATCCATCTATTTTGTAATTTAAGGGAGTTAACCACTTGAAGATGAGTGGTATTTATACTGGTACATTCCGATTTTTACATTATGATTCTATAAACAACTTACCAATGGAAGAACATAACTATAAGGTGAAAATGAATAGGCCCTATACCATCCTGATTAGTTTAATTGTGGCTTTGGGTGGCTTTTTGCTGGGTTTTGATAGTGCAGTAATCTCAGGTGCCGTAAAAGGCATAACAGATTATTTCGAGATGACCGATGCCATGTTGGGGTTTGCCGTGGGCTGTGTCATTTTTGGTGCCATGGCTGGTAATTTACTGGCAGGGCCGATGGCGGATCGTTTCGGGCGTAAAAACGTGCTCATCGTGGTGGCCTTTTTGTTTGCCGTTTCGGCAAGTTGGTCAGCCTTGGCGACAAATTATACCGAATTCATCGTTGCTCGAATCATAGGTGGTGTGGGTATTGGAGGTGCCATTTTAATAGCGCCTATTTACATTGCCGAAATTGCACCGCCCAAACTAAGGGGCAGTTTGGTATCATTCAATCAACTCAATATTGTAATTGGAATTTCTGTGGCCTACTTTTCCAATTATTTTTTGGTGAACTACGGCGAAGAAAGTTGGCGTTGGATGTTGGGGGTTGAAGCCATACCGGCCATGATATACTTTGTATCCCTTTTTACGGTTCCCAGAAGTCCGAGGTGGCTGATTTTAAAATTGAACAAGGTGAAGTTGGCCCAAAAAATTTTACAAAAAATTGGAGGTGCTGAATATGCTGAAATTACGGTGGCCGAAATACAACGTGGACAAGACCAAAAAGAACAAAAAGGAAAATTCTCTGATTTGTTCAAGAGTAAATATGGCACGATAATGATCATCGCCTTGGGGGTGGCCTTTTTTCAGCAGATTACGGGTATCAATGCGATTTTCTATTATGCGCCAACCATATTTGAACAGGCCGGGGGCAGTACCGATTCCTCTTTCTTACAAGCAATTGTAGTTGGGTTAACGAATTTAGTCTTTACCCTGGTTGCCATTTGGTTGATCGATAGGCTGGGTAGAAAACCTTTGTTATTGATCGGAACCTTTAGTATGACCATTGCCTTGGCGATGGCTGCATTGGCCTTTTACAATGCTACCTATGATTTTCCGCAAGAGAAGATCGAAACCATTGATAACGCCGAAGTCCGTGAGGTTTTGATGGGTATGGAAGGCCAATCCTTTTCCAATCAGGCTGAGTTGTTCGAAGCTCTGGAAGATGAATTGAATAGCGACCAATTTCTCGATTTCAGAAGAAATCAAATCACCGGATTCATCAACATTAACGCCAATTTGGTTCTGATTGCCATTCTATTGTATGTCGCAGCCTTCGCCATTTCATTGGGCCCCGTAATGTGGACGCTTATTTCGGAGATATTCCCCAGTAAGATAAAAGGGATTGCGATATCAGTTGTAGGTTTCTTTAACTCGCTGGTGAGTTTTTCGGTAACGCAAATCTTTCCTTGGGAATTGTCGAATCTTGGCCCGACCACCACTTTTGCCATTTATGCCCTGCTTTCATTCTTGGCGATACTCTTTGTATACAGATACGTTGTGGAAACAAAAGGAAAAACATTGGAGCAGGTAGAAGAATTGCTCTTAAGGAAATAAACCAAAAATCTAAAGCTAAAAAGGGATATGCCCGAAGTTAAAGAACCAATTGAAAATACGATTGCACAAGTTCAAATAGGAACCGAAAGCTTTTTTAAGATTGCGGACAGTGATTTGATGCGGCCATTTTTTATGAGCATTGTTAGTGATTCCAACCACTGGATGTTTATATCGAGCAATGGAGGATTGACTGCTGGACGAAAAAACGCACAGTTTTCTTTTTTCCCTTATTATACCGATGACAAGATAACCGAGTCGGCTGACATCACCGGAAGCAAAACGATCTTGAGAATAAAAGAGGGCGAGAAAGAGCTATTGTGGGAACCTTTTTCAAACCGTGACGAAGGCAGGTATACGACAAGCAGAAATCTGTATAAAAATGCTATAGGCAACAAAGTACTTTTTGAAGAAATCAATGAAGACCTACAACTGACCTTTCGATACCAATGGAGCTCCAGCAATTTATTTGGTTTCGTTCGAGAGGCCCAACTCATCAATAATGCCACTACATCAAGGGAAATTCATATAGTTGATGGCATTCAAAATATTGTACCCTATGGTGTCGGTAGTGACACTCAAAATAGGGCAAGCAATTTGGTAGATGCCTATAAGCGAAGTGAGCTTGTACCAGAGGTCGGTGTATCCATATTTGCCCTGAGCGCCATTATCGTTGATAAGGCAGAACCCAGTGAGGCGTTAAAGGCCAATATCGCTTGGTCATTGGGCATGGAAAATAGTAAGCATCTGGTTTCTTCACTTCAATTGGATAATTTCAGAAAAGGACTGTCTTTACATCAAGAAACCGATGTTAAGGGAGAAAAAGGGGCCTATTTTTTATGTGATTCCTTCACCATGGCCGCCAACAGCGATAGACAATGGATGATCATTGCCAATGTCAATCAAAACCATGCAGGTATTGTTTCCCTCTGTGAATCCTTAAAGGGAGATAGGTCAGCCATCAGGCAACAGGTGCTAAATGATGTGGAAGCAGGCTCAGAACGCCTCATAGGGCTTAACGCTTCTGCCGATGGATTACAGTGCACAGCTGATTCCTTGCGCGATACGCGCCACTTTTCAAATACGCTGTTCAATATTATGCGAGGCGGTATTTTCGATTTTAACTACCAAATCGAAAAGCATGACTTTAACAACTACTTGTCCAAAGCAAATCGAAAAGTTGTCGAACGCAATAAGACAGTTTTAGACAAAATGCCCGATGTTTTCACCCTGCAAGAATTGACAGCATGGGCCAATGAAGTTGAAGATGCTGATTTTGAACGGCTGTCCAAAGAATATCTACCCCTCAAATTCAGCCGAAGGCACGGTGATCCAAGTCGGCCTTGGAATATTTTTTCGATCAATACGAATAGTGAGGTAGATGGTTCTAAAATCCTGGATTATCAAGGCAATTGGCGTGATATTTTCCAGAATTGGGAGGCCTTGGCTTATGCGTTTCCCGAATTTATTGATGGCATGATCTTTAAATTTTTCAATGCCTCAACATTTGATGGGTACAATCCGTACCGGGTAACCAAAGATGGCTTTGATTGGGAAGTGATCGAACCAGACGATCCTTGGTCGTATATCGGCTATTGGGGAGATCACCAAATCATTTATTCCCTTAAGTTTTTAGAGTTCATCAACAAGCACCACCCAGGGAAACTGGAGGGCTATTTTGAAAAGGAAACCTTCGTTTATGCCAACGTTCCCTACAAAATAAAATCCTACGAAAAACTTCTAGATAATCCGAAGGATACAATCGATTTTGATCATGATGCTGATTTAAAAATCAGACATGAACGAACACAACTGGGAGCAGATGCCGCCTTGCTCAAAGGAAAAAGCGGGGCCATCCATTCGGTCAACTTTATTGAAAAAATGCTGGCCTCTGTCTTGGCAAAGGTGTCAAACTTTATTCCAGAAGGCGGAATTTGGTTGAATACCCAACGACCGGAATGGAACGATGCCAACAATGCCTTGGTGGGTAACGGCGTATCTATGGTGACACTTTATTATTTGCGGAGATATCTTAAATTTTTTGAGGAATTATTAGGTTCCAAGGAAGATTTACCCATCTCCATTTCTACAGAGCTCAATGACCTGTTTCAAACCATTCAACAAACGCTCTTAACCCATAGCGATGGCCTTAAGGAACAGTTTTCCGATAAACAACGAAAAGTGATTCTAGATGGCATGGGGTATGCTGCTAGCGATTTTAGGGAAAAAATCTATAAGCATTCGTTCTCCGGTGAAAAGCAAGAGGTGACTTTACATGAGCTTAAAAAGTTTTGCACCTTGGGATTGAAATATTTGGAACATTCGATTGCTGCGAATAAAAGGCCAGATAACCTTTACCATGCCTATAACCTCATGAGTACGGATGGAGATGGTGTGGCTATCGACTACCTCAATGAGATGTTGGAGGGGCAAGTTGCAGTGTTGAGTTCGGGGTATCTAACAGCCAAGGAAGCCTTGGCGGTATTGGATGGCCTTAAGGCCAGTGCCATGTTTAGGAAAGACCAGTACAGCTATATGTTGTACCCCAACAAACAGCTGCCCGGATTTTTGGAAAAGAACACGATTCCGGCATCTTTGGTCGCTGAATCCATACTGTTATCCACCTTGATTGATGCTGGCAACACCCAGATCATTGAAAAAGATGTCCAAGGTGAATTTCATTTTAATGGAAACTTTAAGAATGCCAATGATGTAGCTGATGCCCTGGTTGATCTTCATGCCAATGGCATTGGGGTAAGTGATGATGAAAAGGAGAAAGTTTTGGCCATTTTTGAACAGGTTTTTGACCACAAATCGTTCACGGGTAGGTCTGGTACGTTTTTCGGATATGAAGGGCTGGGATCGATATACTGGCATATGGTTTCAAAACTTTTGTTGGCCACGCAAGAATGTTGTCTGCAGGCAATTGAAGCAAAAGCCGATGCTGAAACCGTGGGACGACTTTTGGAGCACTATTACGAAATAAACGCAGGAATTGGTGTGCATAAATCTCCGCAACTTTATGGGGCGTTCCCAACGGACCCCTATTCTCATACACCGGGCGGAAAAGGAGCCCAGCAACCGGGTATGACCGGTCAAGTAAAGGAAGACGTTCTAAGTAGGTTTGGAGAACTGGGCGTATTGGTAAAGGACGGGCAGCTTTGCTTTCAACCTGTTTTGCTTCGAAAAAGCGAATTCTTGAAGGAATCGAAAGTATTCAAACTCGTAGATGTTCAAGGCAAGCAAAAAGAAATGACTCTACCTGTAGATTCGTTGGGTTTTACCTATTGTCAGGTACCGGTAGTATATGAAATTGCTGGGCAAAATGGTATAAGGGTGATACATTCAAACGGAACGAAAAAAGAGATCAACAGCCTTTGTTTGGACCATGAAATATCGCAATCAATTTTTAGGAGAACCGGTGAAGTGCAACAGGTTCATGTACAACTTACAGCAGACCAATTAAGATGATAGTGTTATGAGATGCATCCGAACTATTGCTTATGTCGTCATTTTGTTGAATTTGTTTTCCTGTCTTCAGGAAAAGAAAAGTGAAATTTTACCTCAAGTGGAAATGACCGCAAAAGATATTTTGGGCAATCCGAACTATCTGGCAATCTCCTATGGCGGGTATAGAGACCGCAATCATGATATCGAGCCAACACTAGACCAGTTGAAAGAAGATATGAAGTTGCTGGCCGCGATGGGCATTAAAGTACTCAGAACGTATAAGGTGCACTTGCCCCATGCAGCCAATGTATTGCAAGCAATCAGCGAGCTTAAAAAAGAGGACCCTGATTTTGAGATGTATGTGATGCTGGGTGCCTGGATCGACTGTAAAAATGCCTGGACGGACCTAGCACCCGATCATGATGTGGAAAGTGAACGGAACGCGGTGGAGATCAAAGAAGCGGTCCGTTTGGCCAAGGCCTATCCAGATATTGTTAAAGTAATTGCCGTAGGCAATGAAGCCATGGTTAAATGGGCTACCAGTTATTATGTACAACCGGGGGTAATCTTGAAATGGGTGAATCATTTACAAGATTTAAAACGCCAAGGAGAGTTGTCCAAAGATTTATGGATAACCAGTTCAGATAACTTTGCTTCCTGGGGTGGAGGCGGAGAGGAGTACCATGTAGAAGATTTGAATCAACTCATCACTTCGGTGGATTATCTTTCCATTCATACCTACCCGATGCACGACACCCACTACAATCCCGATTTTTGGGGTGTTTTTGATGAGGAGGCCAATCTGGATGAAAGGGAACAAATAAAGATGGCGATGCAGCGGGCCACGCGTTATGCGCAAGAACAATATTCGAATGTGGTCGCCTATATGAATAGCCTTGGCATCGAAAAACCAGTGCACATAGGTGAAACAGGTTGGGCAAGCTTTTCCAACGGATTCTATGGCCCAGAAGGTTCCAAGGCCTGTGATGAATATAAGGAGGCCCTGTATTATCGATCATTGCGAGATTGGACCAATAAAGCAGGCATTTCGTGCTTCTATTTTGAGGCCTTTGATGAACTTTGGAAAGATGCTGAAAACCCAGGAGGTTCTGAAAATCATTTCGGGTTAATCACTGTCGATGGCAAGGCAAAATATGCCATTTGGGACTTGGTTGACGAGGGCGTCTTTGAAGGATTAACGCGTGGAGGGAATCACATCGAAAAGACATATAATGGCAATATTGAGGAATTGATGGCCCAGGTGCATACGCCTCCTTTAAAATCAAAAAACCAATCGAATCAATAGTTACGAACCAAACCAGAACAAATTATGAGTAAGTCGACCCAATTATCAGCAACGCGAACAGTACCCATGGGCCAAAAAGTGGCTTTCGGTATCGGCATGTTCGCCAATCAAATGTTTCCCGCCATTTTGGGAATATTTATGGTGGTTCTTGTCCAAGACTTGGGTTTCCCAGGATGGATGTGGGCTTTGATTTATTTCTTCCCAAGAATCTTTGATTCCATTACCGATCCGATCATGGGTTTTATTTCGGATAACACAAAATCAAAATGGGGAAGACGCAGGCAATATGTTATGATTGGGGGCCTGCTGATGGGTGTGGCCTATATCTTTATGTGGCAGCTGTATAAGGAAGATACCCTGCAGTACAACTTTTGGTATTTCTTTATATGGTCGATTGTCTTTTATCTCGGATTGACCTTTTTTAGTGTTCCCTATGTGGCCATGGGTTATGAGATGAGTGATGATTTTCACGAGCGTACCAATATTATGGCCATTGCCCAATGGATCGGTCAATGGGCTTGGGTAATAGCCCCCTGGTTTTGGATTATCATGTATGATCCCGAATGGTTTCCGTCGGCCGACGTGGCGGTAAGGGAATTGGCCATATGGGTGGCCATCCCCTGTGCCATTTGTGCGATGGTGCCCGCCCTGTTTATCAAAAGCAAGTCAACACTTGATGAAGATTATGAGCCTCTGAACGCCGCGAATATCGGAGGTAGTTTAAAGAAAATATGGGAAAGCTTCAAGGAGGCATTTAAAATCGCTGAGTTCAGAAAGATTTGTTTTTCAACCTTCTTTATTTACAATGCCTTTTTTGCGGTTTCCTCGCTAACGTTCTTTGTTATCGTATATAAATTGTTCAACGGTGATGCAGAAGCTACCGGAATATGGGTTTCCCTATTTGGGTGTTTGGGGGCCTTGGGTACCACTTTTATTGTAATACCTGTGGTGACCTGGATGTCTAAAAAAATGGGCAAAAAGAAAGCCTTTATGTGGGCGCAAGCCATTTCGATTGTGGGGTACATTATGATGTATTTTCTTTTTGTTCCCGGTAAACCCTGGTTGTACATAATATCATTGCCATTCTTTTCATTTGGTATCGGAAGTTTGTTCACCATAATGATGTCGATGACCGCTGATGTGATAGACATTGATGAGCTCAATAGTGGAAAAAGAAGGGAAGGTATTTTCGGGGCTATTTACTGGTGGATGGTTAAAGTGGGCTTTGCCATTGCAGGTGGCTTGAGCGGCGCGATAATTGCCATAGTTGGGTTCAATCCTGATTTGACTGCAGTTGAACAACCAGGGGCCATTGAAGGCTTGCATTTGTTCTTTTGCTTTTTCCCTGTAGCAGGAACCATTGTCGCCATGTTGATCATGCGCAATTACAATGTCACCGAAGATCGGGCCAATGAAATTCGCGCCCAATTGGAAGCAAGGAAAAAATAACAACCTTAGTACCGACGCGTATAGGGAACGAGAAATTTCAACTGATTTTAAATTGAATACAATGAAACATTATTTCCTTTCTATGATTTGCGGCATCCTGTTATTGGGATGTTCATCAAACCAAGCCGAACTTATTTTCGCTGAAGAGTTTGACGCGCCAGCATTGAATGAAGAAATCTGGAGTATTGAACTTGGTGATGGTTGTCCAGATTTATGCGGTTGGGGGAACAACGAACCGCAAATCTATACGAATGAAAATCATATGTTGGAAGATGGGTTTTTGACGATCAGGGCAAAACATGAAAATGATGGCTATACGTCGACAAGAATTACCACAAAGGACAAATTTGAATTTAAATATGGGAAAATTGAAGCCCGCATAAAGTTGCCTGTGGGCAATGGGGTGTGGCCTGCCTTCTGGATGCTGGGAAGTAATATTGATGAGGTGGGTTGGCCAAAATCGGGTGAGATTGATATCATGGAATACGTAGGTAAGGAACCCAATCAAATATTCACTTCCTTACATACCCAGTCAAGTCATGGCAATACCATCAATACCCGAAAGATGGTTATCGACAATATTGAAGACGGTTTTCATATATATACCGCCGATTGGTCTGAGGATAAAATCGAATTTGCCATCGATGGCGAGGTAACCTATACCTATAGCCCAGACCTTAAGAATGAAGATACTTGGCCCTTTGACCAACCTTTTTATGTACTGGTCAACCTCGCTATTGGAGGTCATTTTGGTGGCGATGATATCGATAATTCAATTTTTCCGCAAGAATTTGTAATTGATTATATCAGGGTTTATAAAAACTGATGTTGAAATTGTTTGCGTGCGGCAATAGGTTACTTGCCTAATTCAAATACCTTTGTAACACTTCGGTAAAACCAATTTGATAGCTTCAGGGTTGATATGAGTGAGTTTTTTAAGGCAGAACTTAAGGATAAGTTTTTAAGATACGCATCAGAGCGGGAAGACTATTTTGAAACCCGATTGCTCTACGATGAGTATTTGCGGCCCAATTATAGTCTAGCCTATGTAGAAAGGCTCATTAAGGAGATTATTGATCATGAGCCAGAACTCTTGGATATCATGAGTGGCAACGGGATCAAAATCTTTATGCTTTCTGCTACGGCCTTAACGGAAGATTTTTTGGAGGAGGGTGGATTTACCCAACTTTATGTACGGGAAGAGGAAAAATGGGATGCCTTTTTAGAACAACTGTCGGATAGCAAGAAACTTTCTCGTGAAGAAAAGGTGCATTTGGGAAGAACAAACAAAGCGCCCCAAAAGAAAGAACGCATTTTGTTGAAACTCTTGATAGGGGCCGTTGCAGTTAGTTTCCTATTTACGGTTTTTAGTTTGGTCAAAGGCATCTTTTTTAAAGAGGAATATGTGACCAATGACCAATTGACAAAGGCCTTGGAGAAAATTCAATCAGAAGAAGCTAAGGAAGAGGATCTTTTCAGTACCGTCGAAGCTCAGGCTGCACAAGACACGCTTCTAGGCGCCAATGAAGTCGATTTGACCGAAACGGGCAACCCATAATTATTGCCGCTCGTAAACCAAACTTTGTAGCCCAGGCAATTCATTGCCAATGGGCAAGGTCAAACGACTTCCGTCAAACAAAAAGGTAGCCAAAAAATCGCCACTCAAAAAAAGTGAAGAGCCTGAGAATCCCCAAGTACCCGATCTGTTGATAACCGGTGAACAGGAAACGTTGTACAGGTTTCCGGTAATGGGCGATATAAATGACGGAAAGACCCCTGATGAAGACCAGTTATTATCTGCTGTAAGGGTCAACGTATCCCTAAGACAATCTACCTCGGTAAGTAAATTTGAGGTGGTGGATCCATCATTGTTCGTATCTATGGCTGCGCTTATATTGATTTCGGTGAGTACCCAAGTACCGACTAGGGCAGCCCCTGGGTCACCCCCACCATCACCTGAATCATCGCTGGAGCAAGAAATTGAAACGCTGGCAATCGTAACAAACAAAACAAATAACCGTGGGAATTTCATATCATTTTTTTTTCTAAGGTACGTTTTTTAGGAATAAGTAAGAGGCGATGCAACGGTGCTGCCCTTGTCGGAATGGCTTTGACAATGCATACAGAGCTCCGCTTTGAAAATAGCCAAAAAAAAAAAAACGCTCAAGGAACCTTGGCGTTTTTTCTTATTGAACTATTTATTCGTGACCTCGGCAGGATTCAAACCTGCAACCTTCTGAGCCGTAATCAGATGCGCTATTCAGTTGCGCCACGAGGCCGTTTAAACAGGGGTGCAAATATATTTCTTTTTAAATTTACGACAAAACCTCATAAACCTTTTACATGAATTTAGGGGACTATATTCGCGATGTACCTGATTTTCCTGAACGCGGGGTTGTTTTCAAGGATATTACCCCATTACTGAAAGACCCCGAGGCGCTAAAGGCCACTGCAGGTGCCCTTTTTGAAATGGTCAAGGGTTCTAACATCCAAAAGGTGGTTGGTGTAGATAGCCGAGGCTTTATTTTCGCACCCATGCTCGCAGAGCGCTTAAATGCAGGATTTGTACCCGTTCGAAAGGTCGGGAAACTACCTTACAAAACGGTTTCACAGTCATATGACCTTGAATATGGTTCGGATACCCTTGAAGTTCACTTAGATGGTATTGAACAAGGGGAACAGGTGTTGGTTCATGACGATGTTTTGGCCACTGGGGGCACTGCCAGTGCGGTTTGTAAACTCGTGGAGCAACTGGGTGGGGTAGTGGTGCAGTGCAACTTTTTGATTGAGCTGCAGTTTTTAAACGGTCGTAGCAATCTTCCCGATTACACTATTTCATCCTTATTGACCTATTGATCTATTGACCAATAGCACGAACCGTAACAAAATAACGCCAAGCTATTATGGCCAATTGCAATTTAGACGCCTTTGAAAGATCCAAGCGTTTTTTTGAATAAGAGGGAAAAATGATTTTATTGACCTTGGCCAAAAACGTATACATTTTTAGGTATTTACATTTAGGGTAAAGGTACTAAAGTAGGCGAGATTACCTAAAGAAATATGGTCACGAGCATGATAAAAAGCGATAATAAGAATTTGACAATAGCGATCATAGTTTTTCGAATTTTGATTGGATAAACTCCTGTTTTGAATTGAATCTTTTTCAATATAAAATGACCTTTGTCATGTTTCCAAGAAAATCGAAAGAAATTAATGAAATTAAATACGAAATAGTAACTAAAAAAATACTATTAGTTACAATAAATAAGTGACTTCCTTGTTCAAATTTACATTTTGAAAGAATTAAACTCAATTTAGGTTGGGATCCATAAGATTTGTAGGGGGTTTTTTAGGCAATTTTTGAAAACCAAGGGGCTTTTCGTTGAAAAAAAGGCCATTTTCGCCAATTTCGTTTGTGTGGATCAAAAAAAACCGACCTGAGGCAAGGTCGGTTTTTGGTTACATTGAACGTATTCTGAATCAGTTTTTCTTGGTTGTAATTTCTATAACACCATTTTTGGCTTTTTTGCCGTATTTCTTTGCAGCAGCTTTGCCTTTTCGTACATCAATGGTTGCGATGTTTTCAGGTTTTAGTTTTTTAAACTGCTTTTTTGAGACTTCTTTGCCATCTAGTATATAAAGTGGATCTCCCTCTCCATCACTGTCAACGAAAAAGAAGCCATTGCCTTCACTAGAAATAACTTCAATGTCAGCATCATCATCAGAATCTTTGAGAATAAAGACATTCTTGTCCTTACCCTTACCTTTCTTCATCCGTTTGACCTTTATTTTTTTCCCCTCATCCGATTCGAAAATAAAGTCGTTGCCTTCTTCAATATCAATATTCATGTCTTCCATTTCCTCTTCGGAAAGCTCCTTGCCATTAATGATTATTTTTTTGGCGCCATCGCTTTTGATAATAGTGATGTCTTCATGTTCTCCAATTTCATCAAGTCCGCTCCAAACGTTGACATGATCTCCATCTTCATGTATCTCAATGCGTTTGTGTCTTGCATTACCAAAGGAGATGGAATTGGATTCATTGTCAATGAATACCATAATCGGTTTAATGGCTTCATTGGAATTTGAATTGTAATTCCCGCTAAATTTTCCACCATCTTCACTCTTGGCGTTGATCTGCATGGATATATCAATAATCTCCCTATCATCGTTTCTGGCCACCGTATAGCTGAAATCAATATTATCCTTGGCCAAATCTTTTTTCATTTGATCCAGCTCATCGTTTGAAGTGTCCTTATTAATGACCAGTCGGACCGAGTTGCCCTCTTCCAAATTTGCGGGTGCCATCTCCTCTATGGGTGTGGGCTGTTCATAAATAGTTTTGGTGTTGAAGGCCATCATAAAAAGGGCGAGAGCCGGTATGACCAACAAAAATTTAAGTGTATTCATTTTTTTTGATTGATTTTGATTTAACATGACTATTCGTTTTTTAATTAATGAATTGTAAAATGGGTTTGTAATTGCAAATTTTTCGGCCCCGACGGTTTGCCGTAGCATCAAATATTGATAGTGTTTTTTATCCTTTACCTGTTGTAGGGCAACGTGATCGGCTAAAAACTCGAGATTTTGTTTGATATAGCGTCGGTACAGCCAAACGAGCGGATTGAACCAAAATACGATGCATACCACCTGGATAAATAATACATCTATGCTGTGATGTTGTCTGGCGTGGGCCTTTTCGTGAACAAGGATGGCATGAAGTTCTTCGGCATCAAATTGTTCAGGACAGTAAAATATATTCTTGAAAAAGGAAAAGGGTGATAACTGCTTTTTTGCATGTACGTGCCGAATATCATCTTCAAGAATAACGTCGCTTTTCAATTTTAAAGCTTTGATTTTCCATAAATGTTGGGCGAACCTGATATAAAAATAGATGAACCCCACGATATAAATTACAGGCAATGCGACCATCCAATCGAATTGGCTAAGTTCGGTCTGTGCGGCAGTCTCAACAATGGTGAAATCGCCATAGGCTAACAGGGCATCGGGCGTCTGCACAGTTTTGGTCAACTGAAAAAATGGCAAAAACAGGGATATCAATATTCCGCCGATCAGGTACAACCTATTTGAGGTGTAAAAAGTCTCTTTTCGCAGAAAAATCAAATAAGAGACCAAGAACAGCAACAATAGGGCAGATGATTTTGCGAGGTGAATGAGAATAGGCTCCATTAGTTTTTCTTTTCGATTAGATCAATGATTTCTTTAAGTTCGGCCACTGATATTTTTTCTTCCTTGGCAAAGTGCGAGACCAACGATTTATAAGAATCATCATAGTAATCGGCAATGGCAGAATTCACAAACTTTTTGCGGTAATCCTCTTTGGTTACCAAAGGAAAGTAACGGTGCGTATTGCCAAAGGCCTCATGGTCAACAAATCCCTTTTCCTCGAGGTTCCTCACAATCGTGGATAGGGTATTGTAATGGGGTTTCTCACCCTTAATCTCATGTAAAATTTCTTTGACGAAAGCCTTGTCAAGGTGCCAAAGAATTTTCATGACTTCTTCTTCTTTGTTCGTTAGTCTTTGCACAATTTTAAATTTAATGGTCCAAACATAGTACTATGCATTTAGTTATACAACTATTTTTATAGTTATTTAACTATATTTTTAGTTTTATGTTTAAAAATTGGAACTCGATATCTTCTTCTATATTTGCTTCAAATTCACATTTTGACCGATATTCTTTTCATCATTTTAGGGTTGGTTTTATTAATTGCCGGTGGTAATTGGCTGCTAAAAGCGGCCGTTGCCCTTTCGTTGCGATTGGCGATTCCTAAAATTATAATAGGTATGACCATAGTTTCGTTGGCAACTTCAGCCCCCGAGCTCATCGTGAGTATCAAAGCGGCTTTGGATGGTTTTCCTGATTTGGCTTTGGGTAATGTTGTGGGGTCCAATATCGCAAATCTTGGTCTGGTGTTGGCGGTAACCGTATTGATGGGAAGTATTGAGGTGCGGAAGTCCTTTTATACTACCGATTGGCCTGTGATGATTGTGGCATCTTTGTTATTCGTTGGGTTTATTTATTTTGACGGTACCCTGCAACGTTATGAAGGTGGTATTATGGTTATAGCCCTTGTAGCATTCCTTGTTTACTTGTTGCGATTTCAAAAGAAGGATGCGGTAGTTGACGAACTTCCTGAAGACGATGTGCCCTTGGCGCTTTCAAAAACCTTACTTTTTCTAATTATTGGAGGCCTGGGTCTCTGGGGTGGTTCAGAGTTGTTGATAGATGGTGCTGTTGGGTTGGCCACCAATTTTGGGGTTAGTGATCGCATCATCGGTATAACAGTCGTTTCGATTGGGACCAGTATTCCAGAATTGGCCGCATCGGTTATTGCTGTATTGAAGAAAGAAAAGGCCATATCGTTGGGTAATCTTATCGGCTCAAACATATTCAACTTGCTGGCAGTTTTGGGGATCACCTCTTTGATTACCCCTATCAATGTTATGGATCAGGGCTTGCTGGCAACCGATGTGTGGTGGATGTTGGGTATTTCGTTTTTGATATTACCTCTTGTTTTCTTTCCAAAAGGGCTTCGATTGGGCTGGCGTGATGGGGTAGTGCTGCTATTGTGCTATGTGGTTTTTGTATACCTGACCATCACATAAAAAAACCGCTTTCCTTTTGGAAAGCGGCTTCAAAATAATCAACAACTAATTTATTAAACCTTGGCAGACTTTACGGTTGTAATGATTCGTGCCGCAACTCTGTACGGGTCTGCATTTGAGGCAGGACGACGGTCTTCCAACCATCCTTTCCATCCGCTTTCAACGGTTGCAATTGGAATACGGATCGATGCGCCACGGTCAGAAACCCCATAACTGAATTCATTAATGGATTGGGTTTCATGTAAACCGGTCAAACGCTGGTCATTAAACTCACCGTATACCTCAATATGTTCTTTGGTTACAGGTCTGAAAGCCTCACAAATGGCATCATAAGTCTCTTTTTTACCTGCTTCTCTCAATACACTGTTTGAGAAATTGGCATGCATACCTGAACCGTTCCAATCTCCTTTGATTGGTTTTGGATGGTACTCGATGTAGTACCCATATTCTTCAGTCAATCGGTCCAGCATATAACGCGCTACCCAGATCTGATCACCTGCAGCTTTGGCGCCTTTGGCAAAAATTTGGAATTCCCACTGTCCTGAAGCAACCTCTTGATTGATACCTTCAAAGTTTAATCCCGCTTCAAGGCACATGTCAGCATGACGCTCGACCAAATCCCTACCGTGGGTATTCTTCCCACCAACGGAACAATAGTACAATCCTTGAGGACCAGGATATCCACCCATTGGGAACCCTAGCGGCAACTGCGTTTCCGTATCCATGATAAAATACTCTTGCTCAAAACCGAACCAAAAGTCATCATTCTCATCGTCAATGGTAGCCCTTGAGTTTGATGCATGAGGTGTGCCGTCAGGGTTTAGTACTTCTGACATTACCAAATAACCATTATGTCTGGCTGGGTCTGGATAAATGGCAACTGGCTTTAAGAGACAGTCAGAAGAACCACCCTCGGCTTGTTGGGTAGAACTACCATCAAAAGACCACATGGGGCAGTCTTCTAATTTGCCACTAAAATCTTTTTCAATTTTGGTCTTGCTTCTCATATTGGCAGTTGGCGTATACCCATCTAACCATATGTACTCAAGTTTTGATTTGTTCATAATTCCTGTAATTTTTGATTCTCAAATGCTAAAAGATGGACAAAAATATATTTTTATGTATAATATCAATCGATTTATAGGGTTAAATACACAGAAATATCGATATATTTTTCAACACCCCTGTTGATAAGGGGGTGTATTGTGTAAAAAACAATATTTTTCATTTATTTTGTCAAATTGTTAATTCTGACCATAAAAAAAGAAGATAATGCCAAAAGCAAGATTTGAGGCTCTGGGAAACACCGGAAATACTGGAATAACAGAAATTGAAGAGACTGTAAAGCGGTCAGAACTGTTCGCGAAACTGGTTTTTAATGATGAGAAAATGTTGCGGTTTTTGACCGATGAGGCCTACTCGAAGGTGAAATCTGCCATTTTTTCGGGCAGCAAGATCGATCGTAAGATCGCCGATCAAGTGGCCGAAGGAATGAAGGCCTGGGCGCTATCTATGGGTGCCACCCATTATACGCATTGGTTTCAACCACTGACAGGGGCAACAGCTGAAAAACACGATGCCTTTTTTGATTTGTTGCCAGATGGTCGTGCCATGGAAAAATTTGGTGGTGGGCAACTGGTTCAGCAAGAGCCCGATGCTTCCAGTTTTCCAAGTGGAGGACTTCGAAATACCTTCGAAGCAAGAGGGTATACCGCATGGGATCCGACTTCACCGGCATTTATCTACAAAACGACACTTTGTATCCCTACCATTTTTGTGTCCTACACCGGAGAGGCATTGGACAATAAGGCACCTTTGTTACGCGCCTTAAACGCTGTTGATGAAGCGGCCACGGGAGTGGCACAGTACTTTGACAAGAACGTTCGAAAGGTAAATGCCACCTTAGGATGGGAACAAGAATATTTCTTGGTTGATAAGGCCTTGGCACAATCACGCCCCGATATTTTAATCACAGGACGCACATTATTGGGCACGGCTCCTGCCAAAGGGCAACAACTTGACGATCATTATTTTGGTGTCATTCCGCCGCGGGTATTGGGTTTTATGAGTGATTTGGAAAAACAGTGTACGCAACTTGGCATACCTGTTAAGACTCGACATAATGAAGTGGCGCCCAACCAATACGAACTTGCTCCTGTCTTTGAAGAGGCCAACCTCTCGGTGGATCATAATCTGTTATTGATGGATGTGATGGATGAAGTAGCGTCGAAACATGGTTTTTCTGTTTTATTTCATGAAAAGCCTTTTGCCGGTATCAATGGTTCTGGCAAGCATAACAACTGGTCCTTGGCCACCGATACGGGGGTCAACTTGCTCAGCCCGGGCAAAACGCCAATGAAGAACCTTCAGTTTTTGACCTTTTTCGTGAATACGATCAAGGCTGTGGATACCTATGAAGAATTGTTACGATCATCAATAGCATCGGCAGGAAATGACCATCGTTTGGGAGCCAATGAGGCACCACCGGCCATTATCTCCATTTTTATCGGCCAGCAACTCGCCAATGTTTTGGATGAACTGGAAGGGGTTTCCAAAGGAAAACTCTCGCCAGAGGAAAAGACAGAATTAAAGTTGAATGTAGTAGGTAAAATTCCCGAGATATTGGTTGACAATACCGATCGCAACCGCACCTCTCCCTTTGCCTTTACCGGAAATAAATTTGAGATCAGGGGGGTAGGTTCCGGGATGAACTGTGCCAAGCCCATGACCGTTTTGAATACCATTGTAGCCAAGCAATTAAACGACTTCAAAAAGGAGGTGGACGCCTTGATTGAAAAAAAGAAACTCAAAAAGGACGAAGCGGTATTTAATGTGTTGCGCGAATACATTAAGACCTCAAGAAGAATCCGATTTGATGGCGATGGGTACAGCAATGAATGGGCTGAAGAAGCGCGGCGAAGAAAACTGAGCAACAACCAGAATACTCCTGAGGCATTACAGATACTTATGGCCAAAGATACCATAGACCTCTTTGAAGAGATTGAGGTGCTCAGCGAGGCGGAATTAAAAGCACGTCAAGAGGTTGAATTGGAGGCGTATGCGCTTCACATCCAAATTGAAGGTCGCATTTTGGGCGAGATGGTCTATAACCATATTATTCCAGCGGCGATAGCCTACCAAAATGTTTTGCTTGAAAATGTCAACGGCTTAAAGGAAGTATATGGGGCAGCACACAAAAACATTACCGAGGCACAGCTAAATATCATTGAAAAAATAGGTGGACATATTAACACCGCAAAAAAGTTAACCGATGCCATGGTAGAAGCCCGCAAAAGCGCCAATGGCATGGCAACGGCGAGCCGCAAGGCACAGGCCTATTGTACCAAGGTGAAACCATATTTCGAAGATATTAGGGTGGCCTGTGACAAACTTGAAAAATTGGTAGCCGACGAGAAATGGCCGTTCACCAAGTACCGAGAGTTGTTATTCAGCAAATAATCTCTTTTGGGCATTTTTTTAGAACACAGGAATCCATAATTTCACAGCATGGATTTGACACTTTCTGATATTGAAGCGGCCAAAAGGCGTATAGATCCTTTTATCAATGAAACGCCAATTTTACACTCCACCCAATTGAACAATTGGTTGGGACACGAGATTTTTTTCAAGTGTGAAAACTTCCAAAAAATAGGGGCCTTCAAAGCCAGAGGGGGCTTGAACACCGTGGCTTGGTTGGTTGAGAAGGGTCAAAAACCCAAGCATATTGTGGCCAATAGTTCGGGCAACCATGCCCAGGCCGTGGCCTATGCCGCCAAGCAGTTCGACATTCCCGCCACCATATTTATGCCCGAGTATTCTTCACAGGTGAAGATCCAGGCGACCCGATCGTATGGTGCTCAAGTGGTGCTCAGCGAAACCCGTGATATCACTGATGAATTGGTGCGTGCGGCGGCCGAAAAAGAAGGCACGTATTGGATACCGCCCTTTAACCACGAGCAGGTTATATCTGGGCAGGGTACGGCGGCTTTCGAGGCCTTACAGGAATTAAAAGACATCGATGCCGTTTTTACCCCTTGCGGTGGGGGAGGGCTAACTTCGGGTACTTTGATAGCCACTAAAGGCCTATCCCCAAGTACCAAGGTTTTTGGCGTAGAGCCCTTAAACGCCAATGATGCCGCTGAATCATTGCGCAGGGGCAGTATTCAACGCCTATCCGGTATACCCAATACCTTGGCCGATGGGGCCATGACCATGGCCGTTGGTGACATTACTTTTGGATATTTGAAACAATTGAATGGTTTTTATGAAGTATCGGAAGAACAATTGGTGTACTGGACCCAGTGGTTGACCCATTTGCTCAAGTGCAGGCTAGAACCTACCTGCGCCATGCCCATGGGCGCTATTTGTGAATGGCTGCGAACACAAAAGACAAAACAACGGGTATTGATGATTGTATCCGGTGGCAATGTTGACCAACCCACCACCTTAAAAATTTGGGAGCAAGATCATTTAACCCATATTCCTTCAATCCGTTAAGTAAAACCCACAATTCAGAAAAATTTTAGGTGCGTTGCACGAATTGAACCAACATTTGACATAAAGATGAAAAAACTCATTTTAGCCCTAACCCTTCTCATGACCTTTTCGTACGCCTATGCCCAAGAAAGTGCGGTAGATCATCAAAAAATCGAGGAGGATTTTGAACAGATGGTATCCGATATCAAGAACAACTACATTTATTTGAAGGATAAAAAAGTCGATATTGATTGTATTTACAGTCAATACAAAGCCAAGATTGCGGCCATAACTTCAGAATCGGACCGCTTGCTGTTCTTTGAATATCTTCTTGATGAGTTTTATGATAGTCACATGATATTGATGAAAGCCATTTGGCCGTCGTATCGACTTGATGCCCCCATTTATGCGGTTACCGAAAATGGAAGAACGCGAATCACCAACCTCTGGCAAACCCAAATTGAATCCTTGGATGTCAATGTGTTGGGCGCCGAGGTTTTAAAAATCAACGGTGTGGACATCGCAACCAAAATAGCGCAGTTTCCTACCACCTGTGCCGACAAACAAGATCCCGAAACAAGAAATTGGATAGCCAACAAGGTTATTTCGGGGAGGTATAGTGAACCCAGAATATTGACGCTAAAACTAAGTACCGGTAAAATCCTTGAATTTGATTTGGATCAAATCACCCTAAAAAAAGAGAGTGACTTCTTAACGGTCTCCAAAAGAAACAATATCGGTATCCTTAGGATCAATAATGCGTTGGGTGAAAATCGTTTGATCGAAAAATTCGACGCCGCGTTGGATAGCTTGATGAACACCGAGGGATTGATCATCGATCTTCGGAACACCACAGGAGGAGGTAATTCTTATGTTGCCCGTGGCATCATGAGCAGGTTTGTTGAGAAAAGCCTTCCCTATCAATTGCATCAAATTTTTGACGAGAGTTGGGACGATCAGCCTGTGATCAAAAGAAGTTGGGCAGAGTACGTTAGCCCTCGGGGGAAGCGATATGAAAAACCGGTTGCCATACTTGTTGGCCGATGGACAGGAAGTATGGGTGAAGGGCTCGCCATTGGTTTCGATGGTTTGGGCCGGGCCGAGATTGTTGGTACCGAAATGAAACGACTCGCTGGCGGCTCAACGAATGATTTTCATCTCAACAATGAAAATTTGAACTACAAGCTTATGACTGAAAAATTGTTCCATTTAAACGGAACACCACGGGAATACTACGTGCCCGAAAATTATGTAATACAGACCTCAATAAAGACCGATGAGGTTTTGGTAAAAGCTTTGGAGCTGATTCAAGAAAATTGAATTAAATGTTTATAAATCAATATATTTAAATCGTGTAACCTACTTAAAATAAGAAGAATCCCAAGTCATCTATCCTAGGCAAAATGGAACAGTAGTTAAAGATGACCAAGAAACGATTCCTTAAGAAATGGATTTCAGCCAATACCTTGGCATTTTTGATTGGATATTTGTTGTATACCCCAATAGGGCATGGTATTACAGGGAATCATGGCCGAGAATTAAGTGCCAACCAGATAATTGCACATACACTAGCATTGGCCGTGGTCGCACTCGTTTTATTCTCATTTCAAAAAAATGTACTTAAGCATTTTTTCTCTATTTCTTCTATAAGAATAGTCCTAGCAACCGTTGCTTTTATTGGGCTTTTTTGGGTTGGTTATTATCAAACTTTTGTTCCAGGTGAACTTGATTATGATATCTTATTTGCCTATGTGGTGCTGGGTAGTGGACTTTGGACACATAAAATTAAATTCAATGAAAACGAAATGAAATGGCTAATTGCTGTTCTAAGCTTTCCAATTGCGAGTTTTGTCGGTGAAGTTATTTTGTTTTTAATTTTCACCTCTTTCGATTTGAATATGGATATGCAGAATACTACTAATGATATGATATTCTGGATTACGGTTGGAGTAACCACTGGAATCTTGGGTGGTTGGATAAGTGGTGAAATGATTTATAGAATGCTTCACAAGAATAAAGACCTAGAAAAGACCAAAGAAGTATCCTAGTTAGCGCTATAGTTCACGAATCTTCATATTTCTAAATCGGGCCTCAAAATACCAGTTTTGAAGGGCTATCTTGCCTTTGGCTGCCTTTGCGTAATTTGGGTTTTCCGCAAAACCTGATTGGGCCACTTTCCGCCGCCATTCCTCAGAAGTAAGGTCTTCCTTGGCCGTTAAAATGCCATTTAAATAAAATTCAATTTGCCCGTTTTGCTGTATAATTTTTGTCGTGTTCCATTGTCCAACAGGCTTCGCTTCAACGGTATTGCGTTGCGGTGCAACACCCCACAGGCATCCTGGTCTTTTTAAAGGGGTTTTGGTATCAGAATGGGCAGGTTCTAAGAGTTGGTATTCGGGTCCGGTAGTATAAGTTGCTGCAAATTCTGGCGTTTCCTGCACATTGATAAATACACCACCATTACCCCTAAGGGCCATTTGCCAATCAAAAACCAATTCATAGTTTTCGTATTCCTTGTCTGTGACCAAATCACCAAAAACTTTGGTTTCATCAGTGGCATTGCAAAATATGGTGCCCTCTCGTACCTCCCAGGCCGATTGTTGGGTAGCATCCGGTTTGTTGTACAGATGCCAGCCCGTTAAGGTCTCTCCGTCGAACAATAAGGTCCACCCCTGTTGTTTTTCAATGGCCATCAATTCATTGTGCACGGCATTTTCTACAGCCATTTTCTTGGTATGCCATATTGGCCCTTCTGTTTTTTTATTGGAATTGCAGGCGCTAAAAAAGAGGATGCTGAGCAATGAAATCAGGAGGAGACTTCGGGTCATTGGTATTTCGTTTTTCTAAAAATAAGAATTCCCATACGGTTGTTCGCTCCACAACCTTCATTTTTCTATTTTTGCCCAAATTCAATTCATGTCTTCAGACACCAGCAAACGATATGCACAACGTGGGGTTTCTGCCTCAAAGGAAGACGTGCACAATGCAATCAAGAATATTGACAAGGGCTTGTATCCCAAAGCATTTTGCAAAATTGTGCCAGACTATTTGACCGGCAGTGAAGACCATTGTTTGGTGATGCATGCCGATGGTGCGGGTACCAAGTCCTCTTTGGCTTATCTGTACTGGAAAGAAACGGGTGATATCAGTGTTTGGAAAGGTATTGCCCAAGATGCCCTCATCATGAATATTGATGACTTGATTTGCGTTGGGGCCACCGAAAATATAATGCTCTCCTCAACCATTGGGCGAAACAAAAATTTAGTTCCGGGCGAAGTAATTTCAGCCATTATCAATGGCACCGAGGCCTTATTGGCCAATTTGCGCAACCACGGCATCAACATACATTCTACCGGAGGCGAGACTGCCGACGTAGGGGATTTGGTGCGCACCATTATTGTAGATAGCACGGTAACAGCACGAATGAAGCGAAGTGCCGTGATCGATAATGCCAATATAAAAGCTGGGGATGTGATCATAGGCCTGGCATCTTATGGGCAGGCAACTTATGAAGACACCTATAATGGTGGTATGGGCAGCAATGGTTTGACCTCTGCGAGGCACGACGTATTTTCAAAATACCTTGCCGACAGCTATCCAGAAAGCTTTGATCCTTCCGTACCTTCCGAATTGGTTTATTCGGGAAGCAAGAAGTTGACCGATCCAGTTTCGGGTGCGCCTTTGGATGCCGGTAAATTGGTACTTTCGCCCACCCGAACCTACGCTCCGATCATGAAATCAATTCTTGAACATTTTGATTCAAAAACCATTCACGGGGCGGTGCATTGCAGTGGTGGTGCGCAGACAAAAATTCTACATTTTGTTGACAACCTCCATATCATCAAGGACAATATGTTTGCGGTACCCCCATTGTTCAAACTGATTCAGCAAGAATCGGGTACCGATTGGAAAGAAATGTATCAGGTTTTTAACTGTGGTCATAGGCTTGAATTGTATGTTGATGAGACCAACGCAGAAAATATTATCCAGATTTCGAAAGACTTTGGAGTCGATGCCCAGATTATAGGAAGGGTAGCGGCAGCTGATGCTAAAAAACTAACCATCCAAAGCGAGTACGGCCTTTTTGAATACTGACCATACGATTTCGGATGTTTTAGCGTTTTAAGGTAAACCCCGAATACTATGGAAAGAAAAGAATTTTTACAGAGCCTGGGAGCCGGTGCAGCCTTTGCATTGCTTTTTCCATGCGCTAGTGGTTGTTCCACAGATGGTGAAGACCTGGAAACTTTTCCGGAACCCGATGGTGTTGATTTCAATGTAGATCTTACATCACCAGAGGCGGCCCCATTGGCAAACAATGGTGGTTTTATATCCATAAAATCTGACCCAGCATTGACCTATCTTGATATCGTCGTAGCCCGAAACCTGGAGGGCAATTTGATAGCGGCAAGTAAAATTTGCAGTCATCAACAGACAGAGGAAGTCCGTTTTATTACAGAAGATGGTGGTATTTTTAATTGTACGACACATGGTTCGAGGTTTGCTCAAAACGGTACGCCGTTAAATTCGGTAACAAACAACCCCCTTAAGGTTTTCAATACCGAACTCAATGGGGATCTGTTACGCGTGTTCGAATAGATAAAGGATACTATTTTTACTGAAAATGAAATCGCTTCTGACCTTACTTTGTTTAGGTTTCTCTAGTCTTTTACTGGCGCAAGATTGGCATGAAGACTTCACGCAAGCCGTCTATTTGGCAAAAAAGGAGCAAAAACCAATTGTATTGGTGTTCGCCGGTTCAGATTGGTGTGCCCCGTGCAAAAAGCTTGAAAGACAAATTTGGGCCACAGAAGAATTTAAGGCATATGCTAAAGATCATTATGTACTATACAAAGCCGACTTTCCCCGGAAGAAGAAAAATCAGCTGCCACAGCATAGGATCGATCAAAACAAAGGATTAGCAGAAAAATACAACGTACGAGGATATTTTCCATTGGTATTGGTATTGGATCCGGCAACTTCGGTATTGGGTACCATGGGCTATGAGAATCTTTCTGCGAAGGCTTATATTAATCGACTGAATTCCTTTTTAAGATGAGAATATACCTCGCCTTATTTTTTTCACTGGTGCTTACTGTGGCGAGTGGTCAAAAGAAATATGTGTCGGTCAAGAAGGCCATGAAATTGATGGGTACAGCCTTTGAAATAACTGTGGTTGCCCAAAATGAAGACATCGGCTATATCAATATCAGTGAAGCGGTTTCCGAAATTGAACGCATCGAAAAAATGATTTCTTCGTGGAACCCTGATTCTGAAACTTCTTTGATCAATAAGAATGCGGGTATCAAACCAGTTAAGGTGAGCCATGAGTTGTATGCTCTAATCGAAAGGGCACAAAAGATCTCTGAAATCACCGATGGGGCATTTGATATAACCTATGCTTCAATGGATAGGGTTTGGAAATTTGATGGCAGCATGGAAAAAATGCCCACCGAGCTCGAAATCCAAAAATCCATCGAAAAAATCGGGTATCAAAAAATTAGATTGGACGCGGATGCCAAAACCGTTTTTTTAACCGAAAAAGGAATGAAAATTGGTTTTGGGGCAATAGGTAAAGGGTACGCTGCCGATAAGGCCAAAGAATTATTAATGTCAAAACAGGTCAAAGGCGGATTGATCAATGCATCTGGTGATTTGACAACCTGGGGCACCAAGGCCACCGGCGAAAAATGGATGGTGGGCATTGCCAACCCCCTCAGTAAGGAAAAGGTATTTAGTTGGCTTCCCATTATTGAGTCCGCTGTGGCGACATCGGGCAATTATGAGAAGTTTGTGAAGTTCAAGGGCCAGAAGTATTCCCATATCATAGATCCACGAACCGGGTATCCCACAAAAGGCATACAAAGTGTATCCATCTTTGCAAAGAACGCTGAACTTTGCGATGCGATGGCTACTGCGGTTTTCGTGATGGGGAGAGACAGTGGTTTGCACCTTATCAATCAAATAGGAGGGGTAGAGGCCGTTGTGGTAGATTCGGACAACAAATTGCACAAAAGCTCGGGTATAGTCTTTGACAATAATCAGTAACTTTAAAGTATGGTACGCTTGTTCTTTTTTGGTCTATTGCTACTATTCGCCAGCTCTTGTGTGGCCGTTCGGGAATATGACAAGGTCTATATCAATGACTTGGATATGCAATTGGGTGCCAAGGGCACTGAACGTTTTGAAACTAATTTTCAAATATATCGAGAGGCATCAGCAGGAGCCAATGGTGGAAAAACCGGAGGTGGCTGTGGCTGTAACTAGTGATTGCTTTTAATGAAGTATTTACCCATATTTCTTCTTTTTAGTTGGGTGCTCAGTGCGCAACAGAACACGACTACCTACCAAAAGCGGGTGTTGGAGACCAGTGAGGTGGATCTGCTGCTTAGTTATTACAATCAGGATGGGAACAATGCTGCCGTTACCGGAGGTGAAGGAACCGAAGCCTTGACCGACGCCACATCGTCAATCGTATTGCGAATGCCCCTGAATGCAGACGCTATTTTGACCGTAGATGTGGGCCTGTCGGCCTATACCTCTGCATCTTCAAGCAATGTGAACCCCTTAGATGGAAATTCAACCAACGTTAGCCCGTTTGACGCTTCATCAGGAGAATCTAGAAAAGATCAGTTGGTATATATCAATCCAACCTATCAACGCAGTTCAGAAGATCGCAATACGATTTGGAGTGTAAATGGTTATTTTTCAGCCGAATATGATTACAATTCGGTAGGTTTTGGTGGCACCTATGCGCGCTTGTTCAACGAAAAGAATACGGAAGTCTCCATAGGTGGACAAGTCTACCTCGACCGTTGGAACCCCCAATACCCCATTGAACTTCGTAGTGGTTTTTTTGATGATCGGGTCACAGGGCCGGGAACCTATGCCCCAGGCTTTACTGAATTTGATAGAACAACCAGAAACTCGTACGCGCTGTCCCTTGGCTTTTCTCAGATTTTGGGAAAACGGATGCAAGCTGCGCTTTTTATGGATTTGGTGCAGCAGAACGGTCTGTTAAGTACCCCATTTCAGCGGGTTTACTTAGGCGATGTGCCTGACTTTTTTATTGATGACTTTCAATTGGCAGATGATGTCGAACGATTACCCGATAGTCGTTTTAAAATCCCAGTGGGTGGCCGCCTAAACTACTATTTGAACGATGTGGTGGTTTTACGTTCCTATTATCGTTTTTACTGGGATGATTGGGGTGTTACTTCGCATACGGCAAGTTTGGAAACGCCAATTAAGCTTAGTGACAGTTTCACCGTCTACCCGACCTACCGTTATTACACCCAAAGTGAAGCCGACTACTTTTTTGAAAAAGAAAGTGCCCTATCTACTTTTGAATTTTATACCTCTGATTATGATCTTTCAAAGTACGATGCACATCAGTACGGCCTGGGATTACAGTACAGGGATATTTTTAACAAGGCAAAGATTTTTTCATTTGGTTTAAAATCCATTGAGTTACGGTTCAACCAATATGATCGCAGCGATGGCCTGAATGCCTTTATTATCACAATGGGCACCACATTTGTTGGTAACTAAGGGCAGCCCCTTTATCATTTCATGACCAAATAATCCTATTAAAAGTCGTAAATTCGTAGGCTTTATAAAGCAGGTATATGCTTGAAAAACTCAACATTGTTAAGCAGCGTTTTGACGAAGTATCGGACTTGATTATTCAACCCGATATCATTTCGGACCAAAAGCGCTACGTGAAACTCAATAAAGAATACAAAGACCTAAAAATTCTGGTAGATAAACGCGATGTGTATATTGAGTTAACACAAAATATCGCTGAAGCTGAGGAAATTATCGCAGATGGTAGTGATCCTGAAATGGTTGAAATGGCCAAAATGCAGTTGGATGAGGCCAAGGGTGCACTTCCCAAATTGGAAGATGAAATCAAGTTTTTGCTAATTCCAAAAGATCCTGAGGACGAAAAGGATGTGGTCATGGAGATACGCGCCGGAACCGGTGGGGATGAGGCCAGTATTTTCGCAGGAGATTTGTATCGAATGTATGCCAAGTACTGCGAGTCAAAAGGCTGGAAGACCAACATCATCGATTTAAACGAAGGAACAGCAGGGGGCTACAAAGAAATACATTTTGAGGTTTCGGGCGAAGATGTCTATGGTACCTTAAAATTCGAAGCTGGGGTGCACAGGGTGCAGCGTGTGCCACAAACCGAGACACAGGGTAGGGTTCATACCAGTGCTGCTACGGTCATGGTGATTCCTGAAGCTGAAGAATTTGATGTGCAAATCGATCCCAAGGATGTGAGAATCGATTATTTCTGTTCTTCGGGTCCAGGGGGGCAATCCGTTAATACAACCTATTCCGCAGTGCGGTTGACACATGTGCCAACCGGAATTGTGGCCCAATGCCAAGATGAAAAATCACAGCATAAGAACAAAGACAAAGCCTTTAAAGTGTTAAGGTCACGTTTGTATGACTTGGAATTGGCAAAAAAGCAAGCAGAAGATGCGGCGAAGCGAAACTCCCAAGTTAGCAGTGGAGACCGTTCTGCCAAAATTCGCACCTATAACTATCCGCAGGGTAGGGTAACGGACCATAGAATTGGGCTTACGTTATATGATTTGCAAAACATCATTAACGGTGATGTTCAAAAAATTATTGACGAATTGATGCTTGTAGAGAATACCGAAAAATTAAAGGAAGCCTCTGAAATTTTCTAATACATGAGAATAGAAGATTTAGTAGCTCAAATAAAGAAGAAAAAGTCTTTTTTATGTGTCGGCCTCGATACGGATTTGGAGAAAATTCCATCCCATTTGCTTGATGAAGAAGACCCCATATTTGCCTTTAATAAAGCAATTATAGATGCCACCCACAACTATTGCGTAGCTTACAAACCCAATATTGCCTTTTACGAGGCCTATGGTGTTAAAGGATGGGAGGCTTTAGAAAAGACGATTGCGTACCTGAATAAGAATTACCCTGAACAATTTACCATCGCAGACGCCAAACGAGGGGATATTGGAAACACCTCAACACGTTACGCGAAAGCTTTTTTTGAAGAATTAAATTTCGATTCCATTACCATAGCCCCTTATATGGGCAAAGATTCTGTGGAACCCTTTCTTGAATTTGAGGATAAATACGCTATTCTTTTGGCACTTACCTCGAATCAGGGAGCCTTTGACTTTCAGTCCAAAAAAATGGAGGGTTCTGAATTATATAAGCATGTAATTCGGGTCTCAAAAAGTTACGATAATTCCGATCGCCTCATGTATGTCGTCGGCGCGACCAAGGCCGAATATATAGGGGAAATAAGGAAAGTCATTCCCGAAAGCTTTTTATTGGTGCCCGGAGTGGGTGCACAAGGCGGAAATCTTCAAGAAGTGTGTGCGCATGGTTTGACCAAAAATGTGGGCTTATTGGTCAATTCCTCACGTGGGATCATCTATGCCTCGAAGCGCACAGACTTTGCCGAAACAGCAGCAAAAAAAGCATCAGAAATTCAGCAACTAATGGCGGTTGAGCTAGCGCGATTAAGCGAATAGCGATTAAACCAAACTCTCTAGAACTTTCTTGATGTTTTGGGCTTTTTTCTCGAAAAACTCTCCAAGTGCAGTGCCAATATAAGTTGCATCAGCAGCCTTTTCGATAAAACTTTGATAACGGTACTCTAAGACTGCTACAGCTTGTGTGCCACTCGTGATTGGGGTAACTGCTCCAACCCTACAATTTTGCTTTTCCATAGTCAAAAGATTTGTTCTACCAAAGATACGTTCAAAACGAGGTTTTGGATGTTGCATAACTATGGTATTCAACTAAAAATCAGGGACTTCATCTAATTTTAACGCAGATTTGGCAAAAGAGCGAATGTTTTCAGGTTTCGTTGGCTAAAAATTAACGTACTTTTATTCTTTATGCTTCACTACACAGAATACCGGCATTCCGATTCCAAAAAATGGGTCACTTTTATACATGGGGCCGGAGGAAGTTCAACTATTTGGTACAAGCAGCTTAGAGATTTTAAAAAGCATTTCAATGTGTTGTTACTTGATCTAAGGGGGCATGGGAATTCAAAGCCCAGTATCAAAGAGGCATTTGACGAAAAATATACCTTTGATAACATCACCCAAGACGTGGTTGAAGTTTTAGATCATGCGAACATCAAAAAGTCGCATTTTGTAGGAATCAGCTTGGGTACCATATTAATCCGGAATTTGGCGGAAAATCATCCTGAACGTGTGGATAGTATGATTATGGGCGGGGCTATTATGAAACTCAATTTAAGGTCACAGGTTTTGATGCGACTAGGTAACATTTTTAAATCTGTTGTTCCTTATTTGTGGTTGTACAAGTTTTTTGCATTTATCATTCTGCCCAATAAAAATCATAGGGAGTCCCGTTTACTCTTTGTGCGGGAAGCCAAAAAATTGTATCAAAAGGAGTTTTTGCGTTGGTACAAGCTCACTTCTGAAATAAATCCATTATTGCGCTTTTTTAGGTCGGTAGATATCAAAATACCCACCCTTTATGTGATGGGCAGTGAAGACTACCTTTTTTTACCCTCGATCAAGAAGATTACAAAAGCACATCAAAGCTCTGAACTGTTTGTAGTACCGAACTGTGGCCATGTGGTCAATGTGGAGCAATCCCGAATTTTCAACGACAAGGTCATTGCGTATATCTCTGATTTTAGATCATGAATCCAAAAAGATTACTCCTCTTCTTTCTTTGCATACCCATCTTTGCCTTTGCGCAAAATGATTGCAACTGTTGTTCCACAGACCATAAGGGATTTGATTTTTGGTTGGGCGCGTGGACCGTCAATAATGCCGATGGATCGCCTGCAGGACAGAGTTTGATCACAAAAGAAGAAGATGGTTGTGTCATCCGAGAGAACTGGATAAGTGCCAAAACTGGGTTTACGGGTACAAGTCTCAATTTTTACAATGCGACCGACAAACAATGGGAACAACTTTGGGTGGATAATTCAGGAAACCATTTAAAATTAAAGGGTATGCCCTCACAAGACCAAATGATACTTGAATCGGCGCCTTTTCAGCAAGCTGATGGCATTACCTATACCAATCGAATTACCTGGACAAAAAATCAGAATGGCACCGTGAGGCAGCTTTGGGAGTTGTTGGAAGGGGATCAGGTAAGGAAAGTTCTTTTTGACGGGCTGTATACCAAGGTAGAAAGGTAAAAACAGTCCTGTAATGCATCTTGATGACTAATTCAAAAAACACCTGAAAATGAGACTAAAAAAGTGTATTGTAATACATTTTACAGGACTGTTTGAAAGGTGTAGTTGAAAGTAGTGGGGTAAGCTGAGAAATTGGAAAACACCTATCAACCCTTACTTCTTGCCGACCTAAATGGAAGCATTTAGGTTCCCCAACTATTTTTTTGGTATTCTGAGGGGGTAAGATTGGTATCTTTTTTAAAAGCCTTGTTGAATGTCACCTTGTTGTTATAACCCACCTCATAGGCCACTTCGATAATGTTCCAATTCAACTTCGAATCATCCTCCAAAAGCTGTTTGGCCTCACTGATACGATATTTATTGACCAACTCATGAAAGCTCATATCAAAGTGTTCGTTAATGACCTGTGAGGCATTGTGTCTTGTGGTATCCAGCCGTTCTGCCAACATATCGAGGTTGATGTTGTTCTCCTTGTACAGTTTCTCTTTGGAAAACAAATATTCCACTTTATCCTTCAGTTCGTGCGAAAGACTTGTGGTTAGACCTGATTTTTCATATTTGGGAAACAAACGGTTCACATAAGAATAGGCGCCACTGAACACCTGCGGTTGTATGTTGGCGGAATAGCCCACATAAAGAACCATGACGGCCATGGCCGCTACCGAGGCATGAAATAAAATACCAGAAGGTTGCCCATTGATGATTATAATACCGTAAACCGCATAGATCAATACATAGGATATATGGAGGTGGTAAATGTTCTTTTGCCACGTTTTGCTAATGGGGTCAAAATCTTCTCTCTTTTTTGAGGATCGGTAAACCTGGTGGATAAAATACCCGTAGGCTACCAACGAAATGATTTTTAAAACAACCAGTAAGGTTAATTTATTTGAATCATGCGGTGCAACTCCATATTGGAGCCGCGTAAGCATCAGGGCAATTTTTTCTGAACCAGAAATGGCATAGACTTGCGGAATCAGGAAAGCCAATAATATCGCAGTGGGCAGTAAGTGAAGCAAATCCCATTTACGAAAGGAGTACCTCTGGGTGGTTCGTTTAAAATAAAAATAAAGAAGCGGACCATACAAGAATATAGCCCAGGTTGAAATCAGGTAAAAATGGGGAAAATCAAATAGATAATTGGCTCTGTTGACAGCTATATTTAGGATAAATATGGAGTGAATAAAAATAAATGCGCCTATAAGATACCCAGCTACCGGCCTAATTTTCCGATTCAAGAGAATTAGGGCAATCACATAAAAACCAACAAGCGCTACAAAAAGGTACAAGACTACCCAAAATGTGATTTTGGGCACAATGGCTTCAGAGAGTTTTTTGAAACCCTCGTCTTCACGAATATTATCGAAGCCCTCATGGGCCAAAAAAGAAGGATTAAAATCTAAAAAAAGGTAAGCGTAAACGTTCGACAAGCTTGCTTCCGGATTTTCGATTGCAGCATGACTTAATGCCAATTTCTTTAAAATATGCGGTTTGTCCGCGCCTTGGTTTTCTAGGCTTTTTTCATAAATCGAAATGGCCTTTTTATAGCGATGTACATTGTAATAGTAATCGGCCCATGCCAAGGAATCTTGTAAGGACTCCATTGCGAATGCGGCATTCTTTTCCGTAGAGGCTGCCTTTACACCCCCGGCCAGGAATAGGAATAGTAGTAAGGTTATAAAACCTAGGAGTCTCATTGTTTGATTGATGAATTAGCACTTACTTGAAATTAACAAATTGTTATGCAACTGATGTTAAAAAAACCTTAATAGAGTAACTCCCGATAAGAATTTACCTGTGTTAAATTAGAAATTCGCGGTTTCCTTTTTTTGAGTAATGCACTGAACGCTAAATATTTGAGGTCTATAAAAAATCAAAACCGGCCATTTGGCCGGTTTTAAAACTAACTAACTCAAAAAAATGCTAACTCAGATAACTTAAAACAAAATTCAATTTTTTCCTCTGAAAAGAGGTTAATTTTATTTTAGCAATTTGTTATAATTGCCTTGTTTTCTTGATGTTATAACGCAGCTTGTTTCGGGTTATTGTATACGCTTCAGCATTTTAATCCTGCATCGCGAAAACCTTTCGAAGTAAATCTGTTGTCCGAGATGAAATTTTGTTTCGTATTTCCTTTTCCTCAAGGGCAATCATAACATAAACACCACTTAGTGCTTCACGCGTCACATAATCGGTCAAATCGGGGTTGACATCAGTAGTTAAGGGAATGCTGTTATACCTTCGAATTAATTCACTCCACACCATATCTGCACCAACTTTGGAGAACGATTTCTGGATTATTGGATGAAACCGATCATAAAGTTCTTTTTGGGTAGTCGTTCTAAGATAATTAGTGGCGGCTTCGTCATTACCAAACAAAATGGTTTTGGCATCAGCGAAGGTGATTCCTTTTACCGCATTGATAAAAACAGGGGTTGCTTCACTAACGGCGTCTTCAGCGGCCCGGTTCAACACACGTAGGCCTTCATCTGCTAAGTTGTCAAGACCAATATCTCGAAGGGTTTTATCCACCTTGCGCAGTTCTTCGGGCAATAGAATCTTGACGAGTTCATTTTTAAAGAATCCATCTTCTTGAGACAATTTGGTAACCTGAAGATCTATTCCCTTTTGAAACGCTTCTCGCAGGCCAGCTGCAATCTGTTCATTGGTCATAGGAACATTCTGGGGCAATTGATTGACCACCTGTTGCAACTCGGCACAAGAAGCGATAAATAGAATTGAAAGGAAAAGGAGCGTTTTTTTCATTATTCAGGGTTTAGGGCAAAAATAATAGCATTGTCAACTCGATTTGGATGATGAATGGTATCTGTTTCCATAGGCACCAGGCAACAGGACATAAAATTATGATATTCTAAAAAGCAAGTCCTAAATAATTAATGTTTTTGTAAAATTCTGATAATAAGTCATTTTTCTTTGCGTTTTCTGTAAATTGCAGGACTTATTTCGATCTCTTTTTAGTAATGAAGCAAATACCTCCTTACAAACCCAAAAACAAGATTAGAGTGGTGACCGCGGCCTCTTTATTTGACGGTCATGATGCGGCCATCAATATCATGCGGAGAATTATTCAATCGACTGGGGTGGAGGTGATTCATTTGGGTCATGATAGGAGTGTTGCCGAGGTGGTTGAATGTGCCATTCAAGAAGATGCCAACGCCATTGCCATTACTTCCTATCAAGGGGGGCACAATGAATATTTCAGGTATATGCATGACCTTTTACAGGAAAGAGGTGCCGGACATATCAAGATTTTCGGTGGTGGTGGAGGTGTGATTTTGCCCGCAGAAATTAAAAGCCTAATGCAATATGGCATTGCCCGAATATACTCACCCGATGATGGCAGGAAGATGGGGCTTCAGGGAATGATAAATGATTTGGTGAAAACCATAGATAATCAAGTTCCCCCATTGAATATCGATCACGAACAATCTATTCAGGCGCTTTTAGAGCATAAAGACATCAAAACAATTGCTCGTTTAATATCCCTAGCGGAGAATAGGCCCAAAGAATTTAAAGGACATTTTAATACCCTAAAACCAAAGTCAAAAGTTCCGGTTTTAGGTATCACAGGTACTGGAGGAGCGGGAAAATCCAGCTTGGTGGATGAACTGGTGCGGCGATTTTTGATCGATTTCCCAAAAAAATCCATGGCAATTGTTTCTGTCGACCCTTCGAAGCGGAAAACTGGCGGTGCCCTATTGGGTGATAGAATTCGAATGAATGCCATTAACAATGAACGGGTGTATATGCGTTCCTTGGCCACAAGGCAGTCAAACTTAGCACTATCAAAGCATGTGAGTGAAGCTATTGAAGTGCTAAAAGCAGCACAATTCGATTTAATTGTTTTGGAGACTTCAGGCATTGGGCAATCTGACACAGAAATACTCGAGCATAGTGACGCGTCGCTGTATGTAATGACGCCAGAATTTGGAGCAGCTACACAGCTTGAGAAAATAGATATGCTTGATTTTGCTGACGTTGTTGCCATCAACAAATTTGACAAACGTGGCGCGCTTGACGCCATACGCGATGTCAAGAAGCAATATATGCGGAACCACAACCTGTGGGATGTGGATCAAGCCGATCTGCCCATCTTCGGAACCATAGCATCACAGTTTAACGATGCAGGCATGAATCGGTTGTACAAAAAAATAATGGATGTATTGGTTGACAAGGGAGGTGTTGACCTCAAATCTGCTTTTAAAGTTGGTACTGGTGCGGATGAAAAGAATTATGTAATTCCCCCTGCAAGAACTAGATACCTTTCTGAGATTTCAGAAAACAATCGTGATTATGATGCCAAAAGTTTGGAGCAATCGAGCATTGCGCAGCGGTTGTATGGTATTTTTATGGCCATAGCCTCCTTGCTTCATATTGACCAGAACGAAACTGATATTTTGAACAAATCAGGGTTGGATGAAAAGAAGATTTTGTCTAAGGTTGCCAATGATGGCGATTACGCGCTCCTAAAATCCTTGATTGATCAATTTGATACTATTAAAGTAGGTCTTGACCAACACAATTGGTTGCTCATTTTAGATTGGAACGACAAAAAACAGCGTTATAAATCCGATGTATACACCTTTAAGGTTAGAGACCAAGAAATTGAGATAGAGACGCATACGAAGTCCCTTTCCCACTCCAAGATTCCGAAAGTAGCCCTTCCAAAAATGAAGGCTTGGGGCGATTTGTTGTTATGGATGTTACAAGAGAATGTACCAGGCGAATTTCCGTTTGCCGCTGGTATTTATCCCTTTAAGAGAACACAGGAAGACCCCACAAGAATGTTTGCGGGCGAAGGTGGGCCAGAACGCACCAACAGAAGGTTTCATTATGTAAGCCTTGATATGGATGCCAAACGTCTTTCAACCGCCTTTGATTCTGTAACCCTTTATGGTAATGATCCGGATCATAGACCAGATATTTATGGAAAAATCGGAAATGCTGGTGTATCGGTCTGCTGTTTGGACGATGCCAAAAAGTTATACTCTGGTTTTGATTTGAGCAATCCGATGACATCGGTCAGTATGACAATAAACGGTCCGGCGCCCATGCTTTTGGCATTTTTCATGAATGCAGCCATCGACCAAAACTGTGAAAAGTACATTAAAGCCCATGGACTTGAAAAAAAGGTAGCGCAAAAAATAGGTGCGATTTACAAAGGCAAGAAAAAACTTCAACCCCAATACTTGGGTAAATTACCGGAAGGGAACAATGGGCTGGGATTATTGTTGTTAGGTGTGACCGGTGATCAGGTACTTCCAGAAGACGTTTATGAAAAAATAAAACGGGAAACCTTAAATCAGGTGCGAGGAACGGTTCAGGCCGATATACTTAAAGAAGATCAAGCACAGAATACCTGTATTTTTTCAACTGAGTTTGCACTGCGATTAATGGGTGATGTGCAGCAATATTTTATTGAAAACCAAGTCCGAAACTTTTATTCTGTTTCTATTTCAGGTTATCATATTGCAGAAGCAGGAGCTAACCCGATTTCACAGCTTGCCTTTACCTTGGCCAATGGTTTTACCTATGTGGAATACTATTTAAGCAGGGGCATGGATATTGACAAATTTGGACCCAACCTCTCGTTTTTCTTTTCCAATGGAATTGATCCTGAGTACGCGGTGATCGGTAGGGTGGCCCGAAAGATATGGTCAAAGGCCATGCGTGAGAAGTATGGCGCAGGTCCGCGTGCCCAAATGTTGAAATACCATATTCAGACCTCAGGACGAAGCTTGCACGCCCAAGAAATTGATTTTAATGACATCCGTACCACGCTTCAAGCCTTGTACGCCATATATGACAATTGCAACTCATTGCACACCAATGCCTATGACGAGGCCATTACCACCCCAACGGAAGAGTCTGTTCGCCGGGCTATGGCCATTCAATTGATCATCAATAAGGAATTGGGCTTGGCCAAAAATGAAAACCCTTTACAGGGATCTTTTATTATTGAAGAACTTACCGATTTGGTTGAAGAGGCCGTTCTCATTGAATTTGATCGTATTACGGAACGAGGCGGTGTGTTGGGAGCCATGGAAACCATGTACCAGCGCTCAAAGATCCAGGAAGAAAGTTTACATTATGAAACCCTCAAGCATACAGGGGCCTACCCCATTATAGGCGTAAATACTTTTTTAAGTTCTAAAGGGTCACCTACAATTCTTCCCGCAGAGGTAATTAGGGCCACGGAGAAAGAGAAAAAATATCAAATAAAAACCCTTCAGGATCTAAAATCCAAAAACGAGGCCGCGACACCGAAACTTTTAAAAGAATTGCAGGAGGTTGCCGTGAAAAATGAAAATATTTTTGAGAAGCTCATGGAGGTTTCAAAATATTGCTCACTGGGTCAAATTACCCATGCGCTCTTTGAAGTTGGCGGTCAGTACCGAAGAAATATGTAAGTTGGTCACCGTAAAAAGGGGTGCAAATGGATGCTATCCTCAACAATACAGAACCGTTGTACACAGTTGGTAGTAACGGAAGTTAGAGCGAGTAAAATAGGGTGCTATTGACCTTCGCCTCCTTTAAGGGATTTTCTCCAATTTTTAAAGGAACTCCTAAAGGTTTTGATTTCGGTTCGGAGTAGATTTAAATATTCTTTCTCTTTCACACCATCGCGCTCTAGACCATTGCAATAAGCCAAAATATTTCGCGTCATGATATTGATGAAGGTAAGGCTCTTCATTTTGGCCGTGTACGAATTGCTTCTAAATGCAATCTCAATCTCTTTGGTAATCATTTGGGAATCGGTCAAAAGAGATTCTGATAGATTATCCCTAAAACTCGTTGAACTTTTAAGTGAGAACACATCTTTGTTATATGAAAAATAAGAGGCTATAGCCTTGCTCAAATCATATAAATCCAACGATTTTTTATAAATGGGTAGGGAATTGACCGAACCTGGTGTCATGTTTCAAAACAATTTTTATAACATAAAATTACGTTCGAAAATGTAAAGAACACTTTTATTTTTAAAGCTAAATGTTTAATTTTCTTTAATTTTAAAGATAAATTTCCTTTTTCTTTTTAATATGGACGATTTGAATTGGCGTATCTTAAAATGTCTTCAATCCAATGCCCGTGTATCTTTTTCTAGCATTGGTAGGGAGATTGGCCTTACACCCCCTGCTGTTGCGGAACGCGTTAAAAAAATGGAGGATATGGGGATTATTGAAGGGTATCGAACCGAGATTTCGCCGTTTTTGGTGGGTTATCAACTTAAGGCCGTGATCATGTTACGGGCTTTTGTTGGAAAGTTGAAGCCATTTTTGGATAAGGTGCGATCATTTGATGAAGTCAAAAACTGCTATCGAATTACGGGCAATGAAAATATTATCATGGAGGTGCTGTTGCGTGATCAGGAACATCTTGAGAAATTTATTGACGAATTAATCGTTTATGGAGAGTGTCGTACCCATATTATTTTGTCCAGTGTCGTTTCTGACACAGTAACCATGAAACCGAATTAGAAATTAATTGTAGCACATGGCGCTGATTGAGATATTTTGGCTAGGTTTTTGCAGCAAAAGGAGTATGACTAAAAACTCTTGGATCGTACTCTTCCTATTTTTTGCGATTTCTGGCGTAAGTGCTCAGCAACTCACCCTAAAAAAAGGTACTGTTCTTGACTCGATTCCAATAAATGAGCCTGGTGAGGGGACGTTTTCACTTTTTTTACCCACCTCCTTTAATGTCAATAAAAATTGGCCCGTTGTAACTGTACTTGATTTGAAAGGCGGAGGGAGAAAGGCCCTATCGATGTTCACTGCAGCAGCAGAGGCCGAAGGTTTTGTTTTGGCTTCACCCAATACCTTATCCGATACCATCCCTTTGTCTAAAAATGTAGAGCATTTGGGAACAATGCTCCAAAAGGTGCTGGATATATTGCCTATCAATAAAAATCGAATCTATACAGCTGGGTTTTCTTCAGGCGCCCAATTTGCCAGTCTTGTACCCCTCTTTATTAAAGAAGTGGATGGTGTGCTTTCAATAGGTGCTTCACTACCCAACGCAGAATTGTTGAGCACGAAAAACCGTTTTCATTTTGTGGGTATGGTCGCAAGGGAAGAATTTAGTTTTCGCAATCTCATCCAATCGAAAAAAATATTAAACCAGCTCAAATTTGAAAATCAACTCCTATTATTTGATTCCGATAATAAATTACCTGAGCAGTCCCATTTGGTGCGTGCGTTGCGGTGGTTGAAACTTTCAGATATGGCAAAAGGCATATTGCCTAAAGATTCGGTCTTTATTCAGAAGGCTTTTGCGCAAGACAACCAAAAAGTGGATGCACTCGTAAAAGCAAACACCCTTTTATTGGCTGAACAGTTGATGGGTGAAATGCAATCTGTTTACCGTCTTCATACGAACATTGACTCCTTGAAGGAGGCTCGAAAAGAACTGAGAAAACAAAAAGATTATCGCTCGCAACGAAGGGCACAAAATGCGGTATTCTTTAAAGAAAATTTGGTAAGGGAGGATTATCAATATTATTTAGAAGAAGATGTATTGACCCATAACTTTAACAACCTGGGTTGGTGGAATTATCAAATGGGAGAACTCAATAAGTTTATGAACAGCTCAAATAGGTTTGAAAAACAAATGGGCAAAAGACTGATGAGTTTTGCGAATGCACTGGTTGAAGACGATATAAATAGTATTGAGGCAGAAGAGACCATTGATGAAGATGCACTTACTTTTTTATGGATGTTGAAGACCATTACAGAACCAGCAAAGCCCGATTACTACTTAAAAGTAATTTCCATTAGTGCCAAAAACGAAGATTACGGAACAGCGCTTTTTTATCTTGAAGAACTTTTGAAAACCGGTTTTAAGGATAAGGAAAGACTGTATTCTTTGGAACATACGGCACTTTTTAGAATTACTCCCGACTTTAATAAAACTGTCTCGAAATATTTGGCCGACGCACGTTACGATGTCATCAAGGACTAACTTTGGCTACAGTGTCCAAATCCCAATCTATGACCAGCCCTTTGGATAAGGATACTGCGATCTCTTTGCCATACAAATATTCGCACAAGTAAAGGGCCGCTTCAAAACTTTTTGCCCCTCCGGCTGAAGTAATATACTTTCCGTCATGTACAAACAAAACGCTATCGATAACCTCTAATTGGGGGAACATCTTTCTATACTGTTCGATATCGCTGGGAAAAGTTGTGGATGCAACATCATTTAGAAGTCCTGCTTTAGCCAATACAAAAGCCCCATCACAATGCGAGGTGACAAAGAGGGCCTCTTGGTCAACCTGTTTCACAAAATTCAACATGGTGGTATCCTCGAGGTCTGTATCCAAATGATGTTCCGCGCTCGGAACCACAAGAATGTCTATCCGTGGCAATTGGTCTTGGGTGTAATCAAAATCGGGAAGTACACGTACCCCTTCAAAAGTGGTAATTGGCTCAAGGGTGTTGGCTACGGTAAAGGTATTCATTGCCTTTATGCCTTGCCTGTATTGTGTATGTTGGAAAATGTCATAGGGTGCTGTGAATTCTGTATTGTACGTACCTTCCATAATCAGGAATGCCACATTGTATCGGCCCTCAACTAGCGCAGGGGTTTCCCGCTTGCTTTCAGGGAGGGTGTCTTTATCCCCGTTGGTTTGGCATGCATTCAATAAGAGGCTGAAAATCAAATAAAATAGAGTAAACCGCATAGTTGTCACTTTCTAGTACAAAGAAAAACAATCTATCGGGAAAAAGAGAAGTTGTAATTTTACCGTATGAATTTAAAAACAGCTTTATTAAGTCTATTTCTTTGTGTCGTACTTATAGGATGTGGACAGGAAAAACGGTATCACGACACCCAACAACTGGCTTCGTCTGACAACAAAAAGATAAAAGCTGTATTGCAATTTCAGAAGGAGTTGAATGACGAATACCGAGACCCAGAAACTTCTCCTTTGTTGGATAAACACCGCAAAACTTTCGAGACCTTAGACTTTTTTCCACCGGATACCACCTATGTGGTTATAGCGCGATTTGAACGTACCCCGGATGCCGTTCCTTTTTTAATGGCTACCACTACAGATCGTAAAGCCCATGAAGTGGTTTACGGTATTGCCCATTTTGAATTGAATGGAAAGCCCCATAAACTTGAGGTTTACCAGAGTCTTGACCTAGTAAGAAAGACGCAGTATAAGGATTATCTGTTCTTGCCGTTTCTTGACGAAACCAATGGCGCTGAAACCTATGGAGGTGGTCGCTATATCGATTTAACCATTCCTGAGGGCAATACTCTGGTAATTGACTTTAACAAGGCTTACAATCCCTATTGTGTGTATAACAAAAAGTATTCGTGCCCACTCGTGCCGCGGCAAAACTTTTTGGGCACCCCGGTAAGGGCAGGAGTGAAGGATTTTGTTCCCAACTAAAAATCCCCCAACAGCAACTGCTAGGGGATTCATACACAACAACTAAATTCTCAATCTATCAAAAGCTGTAGATTGCTGCGATCAAGAATGAAGATAAGCTATTGGTGGCCGCTCCATCGCTATCTAAGAAGGGTTCATTGTCATCACCGAAACTATCCAATCTGATTTCAGGTTTGATAATAAGGTTGTCTTTTGTAAAACTTCCTGTGAGGGTCAATGCTGTTACGGGAACATCGTCAAATCCGTCGGCTGTGGCAACAAAATATTCACCTCTTAACCCAATGGCGAAACTTTCAGATGTTGTAAGCTGCGGATAAAGAGCAGCACCGTAGAAGCCAGTCTCAGTCTCTGAATTGTCATTGTAGGCTGCATTGATACCCAAGAAGAAGTCATCGGAAAGATCAAATCCACCGGTATAGTCAACTTCGAATCCTAAACCGCCGTTTGCACCACTATCATAGTAGAAGTTCAAGTACTGATCATAAAAACCCAATTGGGCACCCAGGGCATACTCACCCGTAGCGCTGATGTTATTCGTGTCCCAAGGGTTGGTAACTGCGAGCATTAAACTCCAATCATCTGCCAATGCAAAGTCGGCTTTAACCCCAAGGTGCGAAAAGGGTCCGTTTGAAAACAGATAGGAAACACTATAATTGAAGTTGGCTTGTGGTGCAATTACCTCGTAGCCTACCCAGGTATTGAAACGACCGATGGTCAATGTGGTTTTATCAGATACATTCCAATAGGCATAGGCCTGGTTGATGATGCCATTTAATACATCATTTTCAAAGGTGGCTTGCGTACCCCTTGGTCCGAAAACCAAGTCAACGACAAACCCTGTCGACTCGCCTTCATAGCTTCCCACCAGATTGGCCATCCCCAGGGCAAAACCAGTTTGGTTGGCAAACGAGGTTGGTGTTGCTGTCGTGGCCAGTCCGGCATCATTGAATGTTGTCCTGAAATAAGTGTCGATACTTCCCGACAAAGAGAAAGGACTTTTCGATTCATCTTCTTCTTGGGCAAAAACACCAATGGTAGTAAGGCTTAGGGTGAAAAAGAATAATTTTTTTATGTACTTTGTAATTGTAATCGCTTTCATATTTCAAAAATTTAATGCCCCGCTTAGCGGAAGCGTTATTTTACGTTGATAATAGATTTTGAAAAGGTTACCAACGGAGCGTTCTGCCAAACGCTCCGTTACTTTTCTATATTAATGTTGGTTCATTCTAAAGTCAGCATAGGCATCCATTCCATGTTCGTGGATATCAAGACCCTGCAATTCTTCTTGCTCAGATACCCTAAGCCCAATTGTTTTCTTCAACACAAATAGGATTAGGAATCCGAATACGGAACAAAAAACGGCTGCCGCTCCAACCCCTGCAAGCTGCACGAGGAATTGGTCCAAACCAGCTTTGTCACCGAACAAGCCTACGGCCAAGGTTCCCCAAATACCACAAATCAAGTGCACAGCTACGGCCCCAACGGGATCATCAAGCTTCAATTTGTCGATTAATGCAACACCCAATACGATAATGATACCGGCCAGCAAGCCTATCATTACAGCTTCATTGGGTGACATAAGGTCTGCTCCTGCAGTAATTCCTACCAATCCCCCCAAAATACCATTCAAGAACATGGTCAGGTCATAGTTTTTATAAAGGGCGGCCGACATTAAGAATGCCGATACACCTCCAGCAGCTGCGGCCAAAGAAGTTGTTACCAATACTAGGGAGGTTAATGCTGGATCTGCTGAAAGCACGGATCCCCCATTAAATCCAAACCAGCCCAACCATAAAATAAGCACACCTGCAGCGGTGAGTGGAAGGTTGTGCCCGGGTATGGCTTTTGGCTTTCCATCCTCGCCAAATTTTCCAATTCGCGCTCCGAGAAGATAAATGGCAATCAATGCTCCCCATCCTCCAACAGAATGTACCAAGGTTGAACCTGCAAAATCGTAGAATCCTTCGGCTTCACCATAGGCTAGTGACGATAAGAAACCGCCGCCCCACTGCCATGAACCTACGATTGGATAAACCAATCCGACATACAAAACGGTGAAGATCATAAAGCTTCCCAGTTTTATACGCTCAGCAACCGCCCCTGAAACAATAGTGGCCGCAGTTGCTGCGAACATGCCTTGGAACAAAAAGTCTGTCCAATAGGTGTATCCTTCATTATAGGTTAAATCCAAAGCACCTTCGGGTGTCACTGGGGCTGGTAATCCAAAACCACCAAAACCAACATAGCCGTTGAAGTCACCTGGATACATCAAATTAAATCCACCTATATAATAAATAAGTAATCCCACTGTGATAATGAATACGTTTTTAAACAATATGTTCACTGTATTCTTCTGACGGGTAAGCCCGATCTCCAAAAAAGAGAATCCTAGGTGCATAAAAAACACCAATGCGGTACAGACCATCATCCATAAATTATTTGCTGTAAATAATCCTGCTTCCATATCAATAATTTGTTAGTTAGTTTTTCTTTAGTTGATTCCAGCGCTGCCGCTCTCCTTAGTTCTTATTCGGTAAGCCTCGATAACATCGGACACGAAGATTTTACCATCACCCACATTGCCGGTAGATGCCGCTTCGAAAAGCGTGTTCACAGTGCGCTCCACAAAACTGTCTGAAACGACTATGACCAAATACCTGCGTTGTATATCGGTGGTACTGTAAGAAATACCGCGATATACATGTCCTTGTTTTTCATTTCCCACTCCGGTTACATCCCAGTAACTGAAGAAGTTTACCTCAATCTCATGAAGTGCTTTCTTGACCTCATCAAACTTGGATTTTCTAATGATTGCCTCAACTTTTTTCATAATTCAGTTTGTTATTAATCGGGGCCAAATATAAATTATTGATGTATGTATTAAAAAAATTAGGGGGTATGTCCTTAATTTTTATCATATGAATAAAATACCCCTAAAAAATTAGGGGTATAAAATTTTAAAACTGTAATAAATTAATTATTGACAATTTTTAGCGAATAATAGTCCTGTTTTATTGAAAAAAATTTGATGAAAAGGGTAAAATGATACGATTAAATCAATGTTATTAACAAAAAGTTGATAAAATGTTAGCTTTAAGCAAGTTTAGAAAGCCATAGTCCTAAAAGGACAGCAAGAACGCCCAGGATCAAACTTGAGGCAATGTAAATGGTGAAGTTGATGTACTGTCCGGTCTTCAACAGTTCATTTTGTTCAAGGGCGAATGCAGAGAAAGTGGTGAAGCCACCGCAAAAACCGGTAGCAAGTAAGAGCACATAATTCTGGGAGAGGGTATTTTCTTTAAGGGCGTACCCAAGAACAAAACCCATGATAAGGCAACCAAGCACATTGACCGTGAAGGTTCCCAGGTAAAAATTAGTAAAAAGTGGATTTAAATATTTTGAAATAAGAAAACGTAGTGCGCTTCCAAGACCGCCCCCCAAAAAAACCAATAAAAACTGTTTCATGAACAGCTAAGGTATGAACTATACCGCTTCTTTGTATTCGGTTTCTTGATATTGCCCTTCAAATAAATTGATATCTGATGCTTTGGCCATATCTTGAAGCGGCTTTTTTACAGAAGTTTTAAAGCCTTTGGTGCCAAAAATCAAAAGCGTGGCGTTGCCTGCCAAAAGGACAAAAAGAATGGTTAAAAATGTGGTCATGTTGTTTTTTGTTGTCCACTACAAAAGTACGTCTTTTCCTATACTGAACGAGGGAAAAGCGAATAATGTTGTGTAATGACCAATTTTTGTGGTGTAGGCAATAGTTGTGTTAATTTTTGAGGAAGTGTTTGATCAGAAAAAGGATAATTACGAATGTGATAAAGGATATTAGCACCCATTTCACACCTTTATAATTCCTAAGATGAAGCTTTTTATCTTTTTTATATGCGAAGGCCAAAAAGATCGTGAAAAAAATGATGAAAAGTGCTGCAAATATCAGTTGACCCTTACTAAACATATATCTAGTTTTGGCAAAGCTAATGCAATAACTGAACAATGGAAAGTAAAATCAAAGCTGTAGAACTTTTTCATAATTCTTTTGGGTTGGGTGTTTCAAAACAGCCCGTTGCCAACCTTGGTAAAGGCAAAAACCAATTGCGCTTTAATCTTATGGATGAAGAGAACAAAGAGTATTTGGAAGCCGCCAATGAAGGAGATTTGATCGAAGTAGCCGATGCCCTTGGCGATATGCTCTATATTTTATGCGGCACGATATTGGAACACGGTATGCAGTATAAAATCGAGGAGGTATTCGAAGAAATCCAAAAAAGCAATATGAGCAAACTTGGATTGGACGGAAAACCTATTTATCGCGAAGATGGCAAGGTTTTAAAAGGCCCCAATTATTTTAAGCCCAACATTAAGGCCATACTTGAAAATTGACTTAGACGACCTTGTGGCGCCAACCGTATTTATCTTCTCCCGTATTGTATTGGATATCGGTAATTTGCTTTTTCAATAAGGTTGCATAACTATCATCCACTTCAGGCAGGGAATAGTCAACACCTTGATAACCAAATGCGGCAATAGGTGACACCACTGCAGCAGTACCAGCACCGAACATTTCCTTGAGTGTTCCTTCCTTTGCGGCATTAACGACCTCTGTTACTGAAATTTTTCTGACCTCAGTTGGAATATCAAAGTCATTGGCGATTTCAAGGATACTTTTTCTTGTAATACCATCAAGAATCCGATCACTTGTAGGTCCGGTCAAAAGGGTGTCCCCAATTCGAACAAAAACGTTCATGGCACCTGCTTCTTCAAGATACTCATGCGTATTGTCATCAGTCCAAATCACCTGATGATATCCTTTTTCGATCGCCAATTGAGTAGGGTAAAACTGTCCGGCATAGTTTCCACCGGCTTTGGCATACCCGACCCCACCGTTGGCGGCACGGGAATATTTTTCTTCGATCAACACACGCACCTTACCGCTGAAATAGGCTCCTGATGGCGCGAGGGCAATGATAAATGTATAGGAGTCAGCAGGTGAAGCGTGAAATCCCTCACCAGAGGCGAACATAAAGGGACGTATGTATAACGAACTTCCCAAATCTGAAGGGATCCAATCCTTCTCCAATTTTATGAGTGCCTCAAGACCATTCATAAAAATGTGTTCTGGTAGTTCGGGCATGGCCATACGACTGGCAGATATATTGAATCTTTTACGGTTTTCTTCCGGACGGAAAAGCCAAACAGACCCCTCAGCATCCTTGTAGGCTTTCATTCCTTCAAAAATGGATTGCCCGTAATGGAAAATTTTGGCTGATGGATTTAGGCTCAAGGGCTGATAGGGAACAATCTTTGGATTTTCCCAGTTACCATTTTTATATTCGGCCACCAACATATGGTCGGTGAAAACATTCCCAAAGGACAAATTGTCAAAATCCACCTCATGAATGCGGGACGATTTGACTTTTTCAACAGGAATATTTTCAATAAGTGTCGACATACCCATAACTTTATACTCTAAAATTAGCGATAAAAGTCAATTAAATTTGCATTTTTACTTTGAAAATACCCACTCGCTAAGGGTTCAAAATAAATATTCTCAATAATGAAAAGTTTTAACATAATGCTTGCAGCATTCTTAGCGGTTAATGTCATGTTTGGTCAAGAAAATGACAGCCAACAGTCCACTTCGGTATATGGTGAGTCCTTTGTTCCAAGTAAGGTTCGTACTGCCAAAGAAATGCTTTCGGAATTTAAGAATATTGCACCAGGAGATTCAATTCAGACGGTTTTCAGTGCGAAAACAACTAAGGTTTGTCAAGCTAAAGGATGTTGGATGACCTTGCAACTAGATGACGAAAACGAGGTGCTGGTAAAATTTAAGGACTATGGCTTTTTTGTGCCAACGGATTGGGACAAGCAAGAGGTCACGGTCAAGGGCAAGGCCTTTATTGATGAAATCTCAGTGGAGGAACAAAGGCATTACGCCGAGGATGCTGGAAAATCTGCCTCGGAAATAGCCAAAATTACAACACCCAAAAGAACGCTTCGTTTTCAGGCATCGGGGGTCCTTATTGACGAATAGATGCGTCGGAAGATCATCACCACTGGAGATGGTTCTAGCACGATTCATATTGAAGACTGGAATGAGCAGTACCACTCTAAACATGGCGCAATACAAGAGGCCTATCATGTCTTTATTCAGAATGGCCTTCACTTGTTTAAACAGCCTTCAATACATGTTCTTGAAATGGGTTTCGGAACAGGGCTAAACGCGCTCATTACCTTGTTGGAATCCAATAAATTAAAACTTGACGTCAAGTATACCGGAGTGGAGGCCTTCCCTATTTCGAAAATGGAATTTGACCAACTAAATTATGTCGAGGAACTGAATGCCCATGAAGTTAGGCAACAGTTCAAAAGAATGCACGACTTCGAATGGGGCAAGCAACTCCAATTGACAAACAATTTTAGTCTACAAAAGCGCAATTGTGACTTCTTTGAAGTCGCCGATGTCGAAGTTTTCGACCTGATCTATTTTGACGCTTTCGGGGCCCGGGTGCAACCTCAATTATGGACAGCCGAAATGTTCGGTATCATGTACAATGCGCTTAAACCCAAAGGAGTTTTGGTCACCTACGCAGCCAAAGGAAGTGTGCGAAGGGCCATGCAAGAAGTTGGGTATGCTGTGGAGCGGCTTCCTGGCCCCCCTGGCAAACGGGAAATGTTACGAGCAACAAGGCCTTAATTTGCAAAAATTAACCCAAAAAACAGCGCCATTCGTTAAACCTATTTTAATAACCCAAATTCAAGATGTTAAAACCCCTAGATTTGTAAAAAAAGTTGTTATGCGTGTTTTGATTACAGGTGCCACAGGTCTTATAGGACAGGCCATCACAGGCTTACTTCATCAGCAGGGGCATGCTGTTCACTACCTCACTACCAGTCGAAAAAAAATCGTTCACCAAGATAATTATCGGGGTTTTTATTGGGATCCGAGGAATGGAGAAATGGACATGGAGAGTTTGACAGGGGTAAATGCCATAATTAATTTGGCTGGAGCTACGGTCACAAAAAAATGGACCAAGGCATACAAAAAACAAATACAAGATAGTCGCACCCATAGCCTAGCGACCTTGAAAAGGGCCATCGAAAATGCGGAACATTTAAAAATCGATTCGTTTGTTTCCGCATCAGCAATTGGAATTTACCCAAGTTCATTTGATTCGCTGTATGACGAAGACGAAATTAAGGTCGATGAAAGTTTTTTGGGCAGCGTTGTCAAGAACTGGGAGCAGGAACTTGATGGCATAAAAAGTTTTGGTTTTCCTGTGGCAACCATAAGAATAGGATTGGTGTTGGCAGCCGAAGGAGGTGCCTTGGACAAAATGACCCAACCCATTCGGAATTATGTGGGCGCAGCATTTGGATCGGGAGAGCAATGGCAATCTTGGATTCACATTAATGATTTAGCTCGTATGTTTCTTCATGTGATAGCAAACAAATTTGAGGGAATATTTAATGGTGTCGCACCGAACCCGGTGACCAATACCAAACTGACCCGAGAAATAGCAGCCATCTTACAACGCCCTTTATTTCTTCCGAACATACCTCAGATAGCCATGAAAATTGCACTTGGCGAGATGTCCTATATTTTGTTTTCAAGCCAAAGGGTGAGCAGTATAAAGATTCAGAAAACAGGCTTTGAATTTAATCACTCGAATTTGCAAAGTGCTTTATCTGACCTTCTTCTTAGTGAAAATCACAAGGATTCTGGGTCGAAATCCTCAGTTCTGAATGAATTTGCCCAGTGAGGGTGTAGGACAAGACTATTTTTCTGTTTCTGTCGTGATTCGCTGATTTTACAATGACATTTTGACATTTTTCAGGAATTGGCAGTACTTTTGCCGACTCTTATTTGTTAAATCAAGAAAAGCACAATGAGCAAAAAAGATAAGGTTCAAGAAATGGATGAGGAATTAAAAGATGCTTCGACCATTCAAGACGAGGAACTTAATGGGGAGGAAACTGAAGGGGCGCTTTCACCTGAAGAAGCGTTAAGTGAGGAATTGGAAAAAGAAAAGGACAAGTTTCTTCGATTATTTGCTGAATTCGAAAACTTTAAGAAGCGAACTTCAAAGGAACGAATTGAAATGTTCAAGACCGCAGGTCAAGAAGTTATCATTGCTCTTTTGCCTGTGCTTGATGATTTTGACCGCGCCTTAAACGAACTTTCTAAATCAGAGGATAAAGAAATGTTCAAAGGAGTTGAACTTATCAATAACAAATTAAAGGAGACTTTGAAAGGTAAAGGGCTTGAACAGTTTGAAGTCAAAGCGGGTGATGTTTTTGACGCTGAGGTTCATGATGCCATAACACAAATTCCGGCCCCCAACAAGAAAATGAAAGGGAAGATAATTGATGTGGTCGAGAAAGGCTTTAAGCTGGGAGATAAGATTATTAGACACCCAAAAGTGGTGGTAGGTAACTAGATATGTCATGAAACAAGACTACTACGAAGTATTGGGGGTGTCGAAAGGGGCATCTGCGGCTGAAATTAAAAAAGCTTACCGCAAAAAAGCTTTGGAATACCATCCCGACAAAAACCCAGGTGATACCAAAGCAGAGGAACTCTTTAAAAAATCGGCCGAGGCGTATGAGGTCTTGAGTGACCCTGACAAACGTGCCAAATATGACCAATTTGGCCACGCTGCCTTTGAGGGAGGTGGTTTTGGCGGAGGCGGAATGAATATGGATGATATCTTCAGTCAATTTGGAGATATTTTTGGCAGTGCCTTCGGCGGCGGATTTGGTGGATTTGGTGGTTTTGGCGGTCAACGAAGGGTAAAGGGAAGTAACCTGCGTATCCGTGTGAAACTTAATTTGGAAGAAATTGCCAATGGGGTTGAGAAAAAAGTTAAGGTGCGCCGTAAAGTCCAAGCAGATGGGGTAACCTACAAAACCTGCCCTACCTGCAATGGAACAGGCCAAATGACAAAAATCACCAATACCATATTGGGCCGTATGCAAACGGCAACTACCTGTAGTACCTGTGGTGGTGCTGGTCAGACCATTGATAAGCGACCAAGTGATGCCGATGCCCAAGGCTTGAAGGTGGCCGAAGAAACAGTCTCAATAAAAATTCCGGCTGGGGTTGAAGATGGGATGCAGCTGAAGGTTTCCGGAAAGGGAAATGGAGCTCCTGGCGATGGTATACCCGGGGATCTTTTGGTGGCCATAGAGACTGAAGAACATCCAACCTTGAAAAGAGAAGGGGATAACCTGCATTATGATCTTTATATCAGTATTTCAGAAGCGGTTTTGGGCAGCTCTAAAGAAATTGATTCTGTGGGTGGTAAAGTTCGCATCAAATTGGAATCGGGCATTCAATCGGGCAAGATTCTCCGTTTAAGGGGAAAGGGTATCCCTAGCCTAAATAGTTATGGAAGCGGAGATCTTTTGGTTCATGTCAACGTGTGGACGCCAAAGGAACTGACCAAAGAGCAACGTGAGTTTTTTGAGCGCATGCAGAATGATGAAAATTTTGAGCCAAAACCTGAGAAATCAGACAAATCATTTTTTGAAAAAGTCAAGGACATGTTCTCTTGACGAATTAGCGATTCGCTTTTAAATAAAAAACGTATATTTGATTTTGATATTGGGTAACCAATATTTAATTTTCTTTTTCATAGCAATTTTTTTCCCATCCTTAAACCTTTAAGGGTGGGTTTTGTTTTTTAGAGCCTTATGGAGGCCATAATGATTTAATTATCTTTGAAAAAATCAGCTGGATGAACCACATTCTCGTTGCCGAGGGCGTATCAAAAAAGTTTGGATCGCACACAGCCTTGAGCAACATTTCACTTGAAATACCCAAAAATTGTATTTATGGTCTTTTAGGACCTAACGGGGCTGGTAAAACCACCTTGATTCGCATAATAAACCAAATTACCCATCCCGATACCGGCGGCGTATATTTTGATGGTAAGCCTTTGGCACCAGAACATATTGCCAGCATAGGATATCTTCCGGAAGAACGCGGCTTGTACAAAAGCATGAAAGTTGGGGAGCAGGCGTTGTATTTGGCACAACTCAAGGGGCTCTCAAAAGTAGAAGCAAAAAAAAGGTTGAAATATTGGTTTGAGCGGCTTGAAATTGATGGGTGGTGGAACAAAAAGGTTCAGGAGCTTTCGAAGGGTATGGCTCAAAAAATTCAATTTATCGTTACCGTTTTGCACCAACCCAAATTATTGATTTTCGATGAGCCTTTTAGTGGTTTCGACCCTATTAATGCGAACAAGATAAAAGATGAAATTTTAAACTTGAAAGCACAGGGAACATCAATCATTTTTTCAACTCATCGCATGGAATCTGTGGAAGAACTTTGTGAGTATATCGCCCTTTTGAACCATTCGGAAAAAATATTGGATGGCAAGCTGTCAGATATCAAAAAGGCCTATAAAAACAATGTATTTTCTGTGGGCATCCAACTCGATGGTGACCCTAATGGATTGTTGCGGACATTCGATGAATTTCAACCATCGAATGACGTCTACAATGCTGAAGAAAAACAATTAAGTTTTGAGGTAAAACTACCATCTGAAGGTACATCAAACTTTTTGGGAAAACTTGCTGAGAGGGGCAGAATCAACCATTTTGAGGAAAATGTGCCATCTGCGAATGACATTTTTATCCAAACCGTAAACCAAAGAAATGGCCATGGGTAAGTTAAAACTAATAATCAAGCGTGAGTACTTGGCCAAAGTAAGGAACAAGTCGTTTATCATCATGACATTTTTAAGTCCCATTCTTATGGTGGGCATGATTGTGTTGATTGCTTATTTAGCTAAAGTCAATGATAGCGAGCAACGGGTTATCACCATATTGAATGAAGGTGAATACTTTCAAGACACTTTTAAAAACACAGCCTCCCTGTCCTTTATTCAATTACGTGATTTGACATTAGAACAAGCGCGAGACACCACCTTGGCGATGGAATATTATGGATTGCTGCACATTCCGCCCGAGGAGAAATTAGAGACCGCTGCAGGCAATGCATTTTTATACACCAAAGACAGTCCGGTGAGTTATGTTTTGGATCGTTTAGAGTCGACCTTCCAAAGTAAGCTTAGACAACAACGCCTTCAAGATTTGGGAGTATCGACTGCAGAATTTGAACACATAGAACAAGATTTTGAGATAAGAACCCAAACTTTCGAAGGTGAAAAAAGCGTTAAGGGCATAACTGAAATCAGAGCTTTTATTGGAGGGGGATTTGGGTATTTGATCATGATGTTCATAATTATTTATGGCGGGTTTGTAATGCGAAGTGTGATTGAGGAAAAAACAAGCCGAATTATTGAGGTAATTATATCCTCTGTCAAACCGTTTCAACTCATGTTGGGTAAAATTATAGGTACTTCATTGGCAGGAGTGACCCAATTCGCCATATGGATTTTTTCGGCCTCACTTTTACTTGTAATTGCGATGCTGCTTATGGATATCGACCTAAGCGCATTAAATGCAGGCCCAGCAATGGGTGGCATGGCCACCTTGCCTACAGAACCGGTAAACGAAATGCAGCCTTATATCAATGAAATGATGAAAATACCTTGGATGCTGTTAATTGTTTCTTTTATCATTTATTTTGTTTTGGGCTATTTGATATATAGTTCTATTTATGCCGCAATCGGGGCAGCAGTTGATAACGAGACGGATACGCAACAGTTTATTTTTCCAATAATTCTGCCTTTGATGCTGGCCATTTACGTTGGGTTTTTCTCGGTATTTAGCAATCCTCACGGTCCGATTGCCGTAGGTTTTTCATTGTTTCCATTAACTTCTCCCATTGTGATGTTGATGCGATTGCCCAGCGGGATTGGTGAGGGTGGTGTTCCTTGGTGGCAACTTTTAACTTCGATTTTCCTGTTAATAGTTACATTTATAGGAATCGTATGGCTCGCTGCCAAGATTTATAGGGTTGGAATTTTGATGTATGGCAAAAAACCAACCTATCGAGAACTTCTCAAATGGTTAAAATATTAGCACATGCAACAGGACGAATCCGAAGGCCTTCAAGAAGTTATCAAAGAAGATATTTGGGGCTCTATTAAGGAGTTTTTGGGTTGGGGTTTTCATTGGACGGAAGACGGCAAGTCCATCCATATTACCATCGGCCTGATACTATTGCTCATTTTAGCTTTTCTTGCTACCAGTTTTGCCCTGAAGTTGGTCCGAACCATTTTCACTAGAAAAATGGAGACAGATGACAAACTAAAGTTCATAAGCGTCTTCAAATTTATCAAGTATGTGGTGTATGTGGCAGTGATCTTACTGACCATGAGTGCGGCCGGTATCGATGTGACCGTATTGATAACAGCATCAGCTGTTTTGTTTGTTGGTTTGGGCCTTGCCCTTCAGGAACTCTTTCAAGATTTAATCGGAGGCGTTTTTATTATCATTGATAAATCATTGCAGGTTGGTGACATTGTTGAGGTTGATGGGAAGGTTGGTAAGGTGTTTGAAATAAAATTAAGAACTACAAGAGCGATTACAAGAGATGACAAGGTCATCATCATTCCCAATCATAAATTAATCAGTGATACGATATATAACTATACACAAAATCATAAAACCACCCGTGAAAAGGTAGGCGTAGGAGTGGCGTACGGTAGTGATGTTCAGCTGGTGACCGCGTTGTTACTCGAAGTGGCCCAAGAGCAACGAGGTGTGTTGAAAAACCCAAAACCTTTTGTTTTGTTTGAAGATTTTGGGGAATCCGCATTACAATTTTCAATTCACTTCTTTGTGAATGACAGCTTTACCGATCCAAGAATTAAAAGTGAAATGCGGTATCGAATAGATACCAAATTCAGGAAAAATAACGTTACAATACCGTTCCCACAACGCGATGTACATTTATTTCAAGGGCCAACAGATAAAAACTAAGGTGTTAATGGCTAAAAATCATTTTTTTGCCGCTTTTCTCATATGCTTCATTTTCTTGGGCCATTGTGCCTTAGCCCAGAGTACCGATCTTGTTCGGGTAGAATACCTCAATATACCTGAAAATGATTCGGGTATAAAAACGGAACGCTATAAGTTTTTATTGAATTACCCCATCAAGTTGAGTTGGGATAACTATTTGGTGCTGGGGGCTGAGTACAATAAGTTTAAGGCCGAATTCCCAGAAGATTTCCCCTTCGATAGAGATGAATTGGATTCTTTCCATGTAGTGGATTTTAATTTGGGATACATCACCCGTTGGAATGAAAATTGGCGGTTAATTTCCATTGTGACCCCGCGATTGGCCTCAAACTTTACCGATGGGGTGCGCAATGATGATTTCTTCATCAATGCAACAGCAACATTTTGGAAAGAGGGAACACGAAAGGAAAACCCCTTTAGACTTGTTCTCGGATTGTCATTCAACAGTACAACAGGCCTACCTTTTCCGTTGCCCTTGGTGAGTTATTACTACAGGTTCCATCCAAAATGGTCCTATACCTTGGGCATCCCAAGAATGAACTTTAAATACCATCCTGCTGAAAAGCATACCCTTCAATTTGCATTGCTGTTCGATGGTTATTTTATTAATATCCAAGATGATATTTTGCTGTCAACTAATGAGGTGGGTTCTCGAATTTCCTTGTCCTCTTTGGTGGGTGCATTGGGATATCAATATAATGTGACTAAAAAAGCTTCGTTTTTTGTTTTGGCCGGCCGTTCGATACTACAAGAGGGAATATTGCGTAATGACCAACGAGACAATGTTTTTTTATTGAATGATGAACCGAATTTTTATCTTCGGGGAGGGTTCAAAATATCAATTTTTTAAAAGTACTTATGTCAAGAATTTTAGTAATAGAAGATGAGTCTGCCATTCGCAGGGTGCTGGTCAAAATATTGACCGAAGAAAGTGACACCTACGAAGTTCTGGAGGCTGAAGATGGATTAAAAGGTATAGAAGCCATCAAAAAGGAAGATTTTGACCTGGTACTATGTGATATTAAGATGCCCAAAATGGATGGTGTTGAAGTATTGGAAGCTGCCCGTAAAATAAAACCAGAAACTCCGTTTATCATGATATCGGGTCATGGTGATCTGGATACTGCGGTCAATACAATGCGCCTTGGAGCCTTTGATTATATTTCAAAACCACCAGATCTGAATCGATTGCTTACCACGGTCCGCAATGCTCTGGATCGAAAAGAATTGGTTGTAGAGAATAAAATACTGAAGAAAAAGGTCAGTAAAAATTATGAGATGATTGGTGAGAGCAAAGAAATTTCGAACATCAAAGAGATGATTGAAAAGGTTGCCCCCACCGATGCCAGGGTATTGATTACAGGTTCCAATGGTACCGGGAAAGAATTAGTCGCCCACTGGTTGCACCAAAAAAGCCCAAGGTCTTCAGCCCCATTCATTGAGGTAAATTGTGCTGCCATCCCTTCTGAATTGATCGAAAGTGAGTTGTTTGGGCATGTTAAGGGCGCCTTTACCTCTGCTGTAAAAGACAGGGCTGGTAAATTCGAAACCGCCAACAAAGGGACTATTTTTTTGGATGAAATTGGTGATATGAGTCTATCTGCTCAGGCCAAAGTACTTCGGGCCTTGCAGGAGAATAAAATATCAAGGGTAGGTTCTGACAAAGATATTAAGGTAGATGTTAGGGTCGTTGCAGCGACAAATAAGGATTTGAAAAAGGAAATCGCTGAAAATAAGTTTCGGGAAGACCTGTATCATAGGTTGGCGGTCATCTTGATAAAAGTGCCCTCGCTTAATGATAGAAGAGATGACATTCCGCTGTTGGTAGCTCATTTTTCTGGCCAAATAGCGGCTGAACAAGGAGCTGTACAAAAATCTTTTTCGAAAAAAGCAATCGAACTGCTCAAAGGTTACGATTGGACCGGCAATGTCCGAGAATTACGAAATGTAGTGGAACGCTTAATTATATTGGGCGGAAAGGAAGTGACCGAAGAAGATGTCAAATTATTTGCCAGTAAGTGATAACGAACTGCAGTCACTGTTAATCTTAAGCAAAGCGGCATTGGTTATTTCAACCACTCGTGTCAAATAGTATATTTTGCGATTTGTCAAATTCTTTTTTCCCAACTTTTCATGGGTTTCATCTTGCATGGCCCTAATAAACTTGTAAGCGTTTTGGCAGTCTTCCAGAGCAACAACGTTATTCAGTGAATTTTCAAATTTTGACAATGCCTCTTCAATTTGCTTTAAATAGGTCTCTTCGACCAGTTTTCGAGAAGTGTCAACTGTTTTGGCAGCTTCAATGGTTTCATTTTGTATCGTATTCCTTTTCCCAGTTTTATGGCGACCTTCAATAGCGGTCATACCAATTACTGTGTTCTGCATGGCAATTTTTAGGAATACTTTCTGGTCTTCGAGTGTAAGGGCCTTGGTGGCCTCTTTTAAATTTTTTGCGGCCAGGTCCATATTGGTGGCCAACCCATCGCATTCACATTCCGAAAAACTGTATTGCGCTTTCCAAATACCACTGATGGCCTTAAAGGCGTGATAACGAGACATTTGAAAATCTTGGGTATCTAGGGCCAATTGAGTTTGATTCTTAACGAAAATGACATTGCTGTTGGCTACCTCACATACATTAAACGTAAAGAAGGAAAACAAGGGAAGAATCCCTATTACTGCCATAGCCAGGCATATGATATGTAGGTATCGTTTTAAATGCATCACGCAAGATTTGGGATATTGCGTAGTATTTTTCTTAAAAATATTTCAGAAATCGATAATTGGCTAAAATTATCGCTTAAGGTGTCAATTTCTTCTTTAAACGGTCAATACGCCCAAAATGGTTATATTTCAATTATGGACAACATTCAAATAAAAGACTACCAAGTAACAACTGCTGTTGAACTCGCCCAAAGGCCCACTTATGAAGACTTGGGCCAAACGGAAAAACAACTCAAAAAGGGGCTGAAAAAACTACGAAGGGAACTGGGTAAGTTTCAAGATACGCTATACGCGCATGGCAAGTATGGTGTTTTGATTTGTATTCAGGGTATGGATACAGCGGGTAAGGATAGTCTTATTCGTGAGGTATTCAAAGATTTTAATGTGCGTGGGGTAGTGGTGCACAGCTTTAAGGTGCCCACCCCAAAGGAATTAAAACACGATTACCTATGGCGGCACTATATTGCACTTCCGGAGCGGGGCAAATTCAGTGTGTTCAATAGAACCCATTACGAAAACGTGCTGGTCACCAAGGTACATCCCCAATATATACTTGGAGAGCAGATTCCAGGAATCGATTCTGTCGCTAAGATCGATAATGCATTTTGGGAAAAGCGCTACCGTCAAATCAATGATTTTGAGCGCCATATTGCTGAAAATGGCACCTTGGTTTTTAAGTTCTTCCTGCATCTTTCAAAAGAGGAACAACGACAACGATTGTTACGTAGGTTGCGTTTACGTGAAAAAAATTGGAAGTTTTCACCAGGTGATTTAAAAGAACGCAAGCTTTGGGACAAGTACCAAACCTGTTATCAGGAGGCCTTAAACAAAACCTCCAAATCGCATGCGCCATGGTATATTGTTCCTGCAGACAACAAACCTGCCGCCCGTGTTATTTTGACAAGTATTTTGCTGGGAGCGTTAAAAAAATACAAAGATGTTCAAGAACCTGAGCTTGACGAAGAAATAAAGGCTAACTTAGAATCTTTCAAAATCGAGCTTGAAAAAGAGAAAGAATGAGACTACCGTTACTTACTTTAGCCCTACTGACCTTTGCATTGGGTTTTACGCAATCTGAAGATGAAAAACAGTTGCGGGCAATATATGATGCCGCATTGACGCAGAGCAAAGCTTATGATTGGCTCAATCATTTGTCCAACCAAATCGGAGGGCGACTTTCGGGCTCTGTTCAGGCACAACAGGCAATAGAATATACACGGGACCAATTGGACTCCCTAGGTTTAGACCGTGTATGGCTACAACCGGTCATGGTACCCAAATGGGTACGGGGAACCCCAGAATTTGCGTATATCGAAACTAAGCCTGGTCGCACAACCAATGTGCCCATCTGCGCGCTGGGAGGTTCCGTGGCCACCCCAGACATTGGCCTCAAAGCGCAAGTTATTGAGGTAACGGGTATCGAAGAACTTGAGGCCTTGGGCCAAGAAAAAATTCAAGGAAAGATTGTGTTCTATAATCGCCCAATGGATCCTACCTCGATCAGTACTTTTAGATCCTATTCGGGCTGTGTGGATCAACGCTACTCTGGTGCAGCCGAAGCCGGCAAGTATGGTGCTGCTGGAGTCATTGTTCGCTCCATGAATTTAAGATTGGATGATTATCCCCATACAGGATCAATGAGTTATGGAGATACCCCAGTTGAAAAACGTATTCCTGCTGCAGCAATCAGTACTAAGGGAGCAGAACTGTTGAGTACAACCTTAAAACTGAACCCCGAAATTAAATTTTTCTTTAAGCAAAATTGTAAGCAATATCCAGATGTTCAATCGTATAACGTGATTGGTGAGATACGGGGCAGTGAATTTCCGAATGAGATTATGGTCGTGGGAGGTCATTTAGATTCTTGGGATTTGGGTGACGGTTCCCATGATGATGGTGCTGGCTGCGTACAGAGTATGGAAGTATTGCACTTATTCAAAAAAATAGGGTACAAACCCAAACGGACCTTGCGCGTCGTTTTATTTATGAATGAGGAGAATGGTTTACGCGGCGGAAATAAATATGCTGAAGTAGCAAAAAGTAAAAAAGAAAACCATGTTTTTGCTCTAGAAAGTGATGCCGGTGGCTTCACTCCAAGAGGATTCTCATTTGATACCGACGAGGCTAATTTTAAACAGGTCCAGAGCTGGAAATCACTCTTTGAGCCCTATCTGATACATCTTTTCGTAAAAGGTGGAAGCGGAGCAGATATTGGTCCATTAAAAGATGAAAACTTGGTCTTGGCAGGATTACGTCCTGACTCCCAAAGGTATTTTGATCATCATCATGCCGAAAACGATACGTTTGAGCATGTCAATAAGCGTGAGTTGGAACTTGGTGCTGCTACAATGACCAGTTTGGTATACCTTATTGACAAATATGGCACAGTGCAACCTACAAAGATCAAAGGTTAAAAATTGCCTAGTGTGGCTTGACGGCCAATTGCAATTGTATTAATCTAAATTGAGTTGCCAAGACACTCCGAATTGGTCTTCGACAAAACCGAATTTTTGACTGAAGCCATAGTTGTTCAAGGGCATCAACACTTTACCGTTTTCAGACAATTTGGTGAATAATTGTTCGAGTTCACTCTCACTCTCACAGGCTACATAATTGGAGACCGCTGGTGTAAAACCCCATTCATGAATCGGTGGACTATCACTGCACATAAACAGCTTTCCATTTAAGGTAAAGCTGGCATGCATAATGGTCCCCTCTTTCGCTGGGCCGTCTTTCCCCCAACGTTTTACAGTTTTAATCTCAGAATTTTCAAAGAGCGCAATGTAAAAGTTCATCGCTTGCTCAGCATCCTCTTTTTGAAATGTCAAGAATGTGGCGATTTGTCCCTTGGCACCAATTGGAGGTTTCAGGTCTGTAGATTTGGCATCGTCCCTTGGCGCATTCAACGCCAATAATGCCTCTTTGGCATCAACTTTTTTTTGGAAGTTGGAACAGCTAAAAACCAACAGTATTACGGACAATAAGGGTGCGATTCTTTTCATGGTTTGTGTTTTATTTTGTTAGCGCATTTCAACGATTTGCATATTATTTCCGCAGGTGTCGTTGAACACTGCGAATTTTGAGGTTCCCATAACGGTAGGCTTAACACTAAATTCAACCCCTAATTTCATAAGGCGTTCGTATTCAGCATCAACATTGTCCACATCAAATTGTGTCCAGGGTATGCCTGCTTCCCTCAAGGCGTTTTGATAAACTTTTGAAGGTTCAAAATGAAGCGGTGCGGGTTCTAGCAATATTTCAGGTCCGTCTTGCCATTCGGGAGAGACCAAGGTGAGCCATCGGTTACCACCATCTAAGGGAATATCACGCTTTTTAAGAAATCCGAGTATTTCTGTATAAAATTTTAAAGCCTTTTCTTGATCCAGTACTGGAATGCTAATTGCCGTTACTTTCATCTTTAGGTTGTTTGTTGCGAATCAAAGTTCAGGATTCGATACGCAATTTACTTCTTGAAAGTTGCTCTTTTTGGAATTGACTAGGTGATTTGCCTGTTTTGGTCTTAAATAAAGTGCTAAACGAGCCCACACTCTCGAAACCCACGGCATAACAGGTTTCCGTTACCGATAGTTTATTAAGGAGCAATTCCTTTGATTTTTCGATTCGCTTGTCAATCAAATATTGTCTTGGCGTCACGCCATAATGCTTTTTGAAGAGACGCAGTAAATGGTATTTTGAGACAAAACGGGTGTGGGATAAGAAATCCAAATTCAAATTACTTTCATAATTGTTGTCAATGTAATTTCGCATACCAATGACAGTCTCGATTTGTTTGTCATTGGAAAAGCAACTTTCCTTTATCCGCTTTATTTCCGATTCGTAAAACGTCATCCTTGTTCGGTTGGTTCAAAACAAAGGTTGAAAACCCTGTTGCAGTTGGGTCTTGCTTACCAAGTATGCTCCCTGTTCTTTAAGATTACCAATGTGATAATATAAATCAAAACAATCCCAAAAGGTATGGCCACAAACCGATAGTCTGGTAAGAGATACCAAAGTGCAAGTACCAATACTGTTCTGGTCAAGGTATGAAAAATTCCGCACCAGTGCTTTATAATCCATGAGAAGGGCAACCACATTAATCCCGTTAAAATACCCACGGTCATGGGCAAGGAAGTATGATCAACCAGAAAAAAGGGAATTGCTATTGCATATACCAGAATGGCCTGGGCCGCTGTAAAAAGAAATAGGGTGTCGAATTCATTTTTTGGTTTTGTCTTGTCAAGGAAGTTTTCGCCCGTATACTTCGAGATAAATAATCCAAGATAGACAATGCTACCTGTTCCGATAAATATGGCCCAAACTGCGATGAAATCCGAGAAAAATATCCCAATACAACCTATAATGGTCCAGATTATTAATCCGGCCAATGGAGTGGCAAGAAATTTTTGTTTGGCAAATTCAATTCGCTGTTGCTCTAAGGTTCGTTCCATTGATTTGTTTTCTATTGCTATATATGAATGTTTCTTTACGCTTAGTAGGCTTGAAGTTAAGCAATTGTGGCAATAAATTATGGGCATTACTGGGGTTGCCAAATTGAATATCCGCTATAGGCACCATGGTTGGGGTACGAACTGATTATAATTGACAATACCATCCCAAAATCACGTTTGATTTTTTACTTTTAGAATTGTTCAGTATAGTTCAATGAAAGACGATTCGCCACTACCTTCCTCAGATTCTTTATTTAAGCGTGGTATGCACTATGCCCGTATGAGTGGCCCTGGATGGATACAGGCCGCTGTCACCTTGGGAGGTGGCACACTTGTAAGTGCCCTTTACCTTGGGGTAATCGGAGGTTTTGAATTCCTTTGGTTACAGCCTTTGGCCATGCTGTGCGGCGTAATCATGCTGTCTGCGCTTTCATACATTACTTTGAGCATTCAAGAGCGACCCTTTAGAGCCGCAAAAAAAAGAGTTTCACCTGTGCTGGCTTGGGGATGGTTGGTAGCTACCGTAGTAGCCAACGTAGTGTTTTGTGCTTCACAATTTGCCCTGGGTACCGATGCCATACAAAACAATTTAGGTCTTGACGGCAATCCATTTTTGATTACAGCCTTACTTTTTTTGGTGAGTATGACATTGATTTGGCAGTTTTCAGGAAAGGGCAGAGGTGCCGTGTTAATTGATCAGATCATTAAAGTGCTTGTTGCCGTAATAGTTTTGGCATTTATTGCGGTTGTCGTTTTATTGATTGCCAAGGGTGAAGTTGCTTGGGGTCAAATTGGTTCGGGACTGCTACCAGATTTCAGCGCCTTGTTCCACCCAACAGAAGCTTACGAACCATTTATTGCGAAGGCAGGGAGCTATGGATCCTTTTGGTCAGAATATATCGTGACCAATCAACGAAATATTATCATTGGGGCCTTCGGCACAGCAGTTGGAATCAATATGACTTTTTTATTGCCCTATACCATTCTGAAAAGGAAGTGGGGTAAGAAGCATCGTGAATTGGCTCGATTCGATTTGCTATTGGGTCTATTATTGCCTTTTATCCTTGGGGCCTCTGCGTTAATAATCGCTTCTGCTTCTCAATTTCATGCCAATGAAAGCGCATCGGTTAACGAACAAGCTTACCACGAGGTTTTGGATGCACGATTATTAGAAGAACATAAGGGTTATGCCCATTACACCATAACACAAAAAAATCAGCTAAGAACAACGGTTAGCCAAGCAGATAAAAAATTGGCAATACTGCTTTCAAAGCGCAATGCGAAAGATTTGGCTGTGGCATTGGAACCATTTTTGGGGCAATGGGCACAATTGATTTTTGGCATTGGAATATTGGCCATGGCCCTGAGCACCATGATCGTTCATATGATGATGAACGGCTATGCTTTTAGTGAAGCGATCAATAAATATGGAAATAGAAAGGTTTTTTTCTTGGGCGCATTAATCCCTGCTTTTATGGGTCTTGTATCCCCCATAATTTGGTCTGGGAGTATTAAAAGTGCCTTGGTGATCCCCGCTTCGGTAATCGCCACTACCTTACTACCCATTGCTTATTTGATCATAGTCTTGTTAATGAATTCGCGCTCGGCTTTACAATCGGAGCTACCGAGAAACCGATTCGCTATAAATTTACTTATGTTTATTGCCATGGGATTTGCCAGCTTTGCCTCATTTTGGGCATTGTGGGGAAAAATGGGTAGTCCTAATCCGTTTGAAAGATTCCTGGCAATTGGGGCCATAGTTCTTTTGCTGGTTTTGATTCTTATGGGGTGTTATAATTTTTACAGGAAGGAAAAAAAGAGTTTATGACTTTTGGAATAATTGGGGGAGGAATGATCGCAAAGTTTCATGCACGGGCCATTCAAGCATTAGAAGGGTCTGAATTGGGCGGTATTTATGCGCGCGATCCTGCCAAGGCGGAAGCGCTTGGCAAAGAATTTGGTTGTCGGTATTATTCCAATCTAGCAGAATTGCTCAACAACCCGTCAATTGATATTGTCACCATTGCTACCCCTTCTGGGGCACATTTAGAACCTTGTTTGGCAGCAGCAAAAGCAGGAAAGCATATTGTTTGTGAGAAACCGCTGGAAATTAATCCGAACCGAATTCAACAAATGATCCATGCAGCGAAAGAAGCCGGGGTGGTCTTAAGTGGGATATTCAATAGGCGTTTCAACCCAGCCTTGCAACACTTAAAATTGGCCCTTGAAAATAACCGATTTGGTCAACTCACCCTTTGTGATGCCCAAATTAAATGGTTTAGAGACCAAGCTTATTACGATTCGGGAGCATGGCGCGGAACATGGGATCTTGATGGGGGCGGGACCCTTATGAATCAAGCCATACATACCATTGACCAATTGCTTTATTTGGTTGGTCCTGTGAAACGTTTGTCCGGGTCGGTTGCCACTTTAACCCATACCAGAATTGAAGTTGAAGATACTGCTGTTGCGCTCTTGGAATTTGAAAATGGTGCCCGAGGAAGTATCCAAGCCTCTACGGGATGCTATGCTTCGGACGGTCATCCCGCCCAAATCCAAATTTGTGGCGAAAGCGGTTCGGTCTTTATGAAGGACGAAAAGTTTAGTGTTTGGGATTTTAAGGATAGCTTACCAGAAGATGCCATTGTGCATAACACCTTGATGGAGGGCAACGAAAAGGCATTGGGGGCCAGTGATCCAAAAGCGATTAACTATATCGGGCATCAGCGAAATTTCGAGGATGTTATCGAAGCGGTGCAAAATAACCGGACGCCTTTGATTTCAGGTCAAGAGGCATTGAAGTCCGTTCAACTGATAACAGCAATATATGCTTCAGCACGCAATAATGGAGCTTGGATTGCTCTTTAATCTTAAGGAGAAAAATCGATTTGGACAGCAATTATAAAAATAGACTTTCAGGATTTACCGATGAAGCTTCCCCTGATTTGAAAGAACAGATTAAACTGACCAAGGAGCTTGGCTGGAGTTTTATTTCGGCCCGGACAATTGGATCAGCCAATATTCATGATATTTCCGATTCCGCTTTTGAGGATACCGCAAATGCTTTGTCCGAAGCGAACATAAGAGTGGTGGAGTTTGGCAGCCTTATTGGCAACTGGGCAAAGTCAATACAGTCTGATTTTGAAATCACTAAAAAAGAAATCGATGCGTGTATTCCTCGAATGAAAAAATTGGGGGTGAAATACGTAAGGGTGATGTCCTATGCCCAAGAACCTTGGGGCGAAGAACAATATGAAAAAGAGCGGTTTAAGCGGCTGAATTATATCGTCCAGCGCTTCAAGGATGCAGGTTTGACCGCCTTACATGAAAATTGCATGAATTGGGGTGGTTTCTCAGCGAATCATACCCTTCGACTTCTAAATGCGGTACCTGATCTGCAGTTGGTTTTCGATACGGGGAATCCCATCTTCCAAAAAGATCGATCTAAAGAAGCGCCTTACCCTTGGCAAGATTCCTTGGAGTTCTATCATGAAGTCAAGCATGCCATCGCCCATGTTCACATAAAAGATGCTGTAATGACGGCTCAAAATACGCCACAATATACCTTTCCTGGAGAGGGCCTTGGTCATGTCAAAACGATTGTAAAGGATCTAATTGATAACGGCTATGAAGGGATGTTTGCCGTTGAGCCCCATATGGGAAAAGTTTTTCACGATGCATCACAAAATCAAGATGATGAATATGCCTATTCGATATTTAAGACCTATGCCCAGCGGTTTGAACTAATGTTGGCAGATGTAATACCCTAGAAATTAAAATAATTTTTTGCGTTCCTGTAGCAAATGTCCTCTACCATGTTTCCAATCCATTTGATATCATTGGGCAATTCCCCATTTTCAATGTCTTGACCCAAAAGATTGCATAGAATTCTTCGAAAATATTCATGTCTCGGAAATGATAACAGGCTACGACTATCAGTAAGCATTCCCACAAACCTGCTTAATAAGCCCATATTGCTTAGGGTATTGATCTGCCTTTCCATACCGTCTTTTTGGTCTAAAAACCACCAAGCCGACCCCCATTGAATTTTACCCGCGGAACTACCATCATTAAAATTTCCAGCCATCGTGGCAAAGAGTTCATTGTCTTTTGGATTCAGATTATATAAAATGGTTTTGGCCAGTTTGCCTTGGTCATCCAAGCGATTCAAAAAGGCAGATAGGCCTCTCGCTTGTTCAAATTCACCGATGCTATCTGCCCCTGCATCTGCTCCAAGCATCCGTGTCAAACGGTTACTATTATTGCGCAAGGCTCCCAAATGAAATTGCATGGTCCAGTTTTTTTGATGGTAAATTTGAGCCAGTTCATAAAGGGTTGCCATTTGAAATTGGGCGACTTCATCAGGTGATAGGCTTTCATTGGCCCTTCTCCGTAGCAAAATTACATCGAGGTTTTTGCCAGAGTATTCGATATCATACAATTGTGATAAACCATGATCTGCCAATAGACATCCGTGATTTTCAAAAAATGAAATACGTTGTTCTAAAGCCGAAATCAGATTTTCGAAGGTGGTAATCTCTTTTCCCTCAATTTCCTCCAACTTTGCTAAATGATTTAGAAAGTCAGGGTTATCAATAATCATTAAGTTATCGGGCCGAAATGTTGGAAGCATTTTTAGGTCCGAATTTGAATTTTTATGTGCAATATGATTTTCTAAACTATCGGTGGGTTGGTCGGTGGTGCAAATTACCTCGACCTTCATTTTATGCAAAAGCCCAAGAGCAGTTGAGGAGCTTTGTTGTAATTGAACTTTTGTTCGATCATAAATGGCATCGGCCGTTTTGCCGTTGAGCAACTCATGTATGTCAAAATACCGTTGCAATTCCAAATGCGTCCAATGGAACAAAGGATTTCTTAGGGTATAGGGGACCGTTTCGGCCCAGTGCTGAAATTTATCCCTGTCAGAGGCATCACCCGTTATGTATTTTTCAGCAATGCCATTGGCCCGCATTGCCCGCCATTTGTAGTGATCTTCCTTCAGCCAGAGTTCCGTTATGTTTTCAAATGTCTTATTTGATGCAATATGGGCGGGGTCGAGATGGTTGTGATAGTCGATAATAGGTTGTGGCTTCGCATATTCATGATACAAAACTTCAGCACTTGAATTCTGCAGCAGGAAATGATGATCTAAAAAGGCCTTTTTCATTTGCATTGTTACATGTTTGATTTGATGATGCCTAACTCTAATCCGCGAAGCTCTGCAAGGCCACGTAAACGACCGATTGCAGAATACCCGGGATTGGTTTTTTTCTTGAGGTCATCCAACATTTGATGTCCGTGATCCGGACGCATTGGAAGGGAGCAGTCTTGCAACTTTGCAGCTTGCAATAGCTTTTTCATAACGGTATACATGTCAACATCCCCTTCCAAATGATTGGCTTCATAAAAGTTCCCTTTCGCATCTCGTTTGGTAGCACGTAAATGAATAAAATGAATGCGGTCTTGAAATTGACCCACCATTTGTGGCAAGTCATTATCGGGCCGTACCCCGAACGAACCTGTACAAAAACATAGCCCATTGTTTGTTGAAGGTACTTGGGAAAAAATATAAGCAACATCCTTTGCCGTACTCATAATTCTAGGAAGCCCTAATAGTGGAAATGGAGGGTCGTCAGGATGAATAGCCAGTTTAACCCCCGCTTGCTCAGCAACAGGAACGATCTCTTTTAAAAAGTGCACCAGATTGGCCCTTAAAGTTTCCGCACTTATGCCTGCGTAACTATCTAAAATGCCTTGAAACGTCTTTAAATCAGAGACACCATTTGTTGTCCCACCGGGCAAACCGGCAATGATGTTTTCGGTCAGTTTTTGTTTGTCCGTTGTTGACAAGGCCAAAAAAAATGTTTGCGCAGCTTGAAATTCGGGTTTACTGTAATGTTCAGAGGCATTCGTTCTTTGCAACAGAAATAAATCGAAGGCCGCAAATGCCGTTTTATCAAAATACAGGGCGGTTGACCCGTCCGGCATGGGATAGGTCAAATCGGTACGCGACCAATCCAATACGGGCATAAAATTGTAGGTAACAATTCGAATACCACATTGGGCCAAATTTTGAATGCTCTGTTTGTAATTGTTTATGTAGGTTTTATAATCTCCAGACTTACGTTTGATGTCTTCATGCACCGGGATACTTTCGACAACCGACCAGCGCAGACCCGCCCCTTCGATGAGCAGCTTTCGTTGTTGGATTTCTTCTACCGGCCAAACTTCCCCGTTGGGTATGTGATGTAGGGCGGTGACAATACCTGTTGCTCCCGCTTGTTTTATAGCGGAAAGATCTACCCCGTCATCAGGGCCGTACCAACGCCAAGTCTTTTCTAATTTTCTCATTTGAAAACCAACTTCTTATACACCGCTAAAGGCGCTAAATCCTCCATCTACTGGAATGATGACCCCATTTACAAAACTTGATCTATCATCACACAGCCAAAGCAAGGTGCTCAACAGCTCCTCTGGTTTGCCAAATCGTTTTGCCGGAGTTTGATTTAATATGGTTTCTCCTCTTGGGGTCAGACTGCCATCATCATTTACCAATAATTTACGATTTTGGTCAGCGATAAAGAATCCAGGGGCAATAGCGTTCACCCGAATACCCTCACCATACTTGCTTGCAAATTCAACTGCCAGCCAGCGCGTGAAATTATCCACGGCGGCTTTGGAGGCGGAATACCCAACAACCCGTGTAAGGGGCAATTGGGCTGCCATGGAGGAAATATTTATGATACATCCCGTGCCCTGAGCAATCATCGGTTTTGAAAAGGCCATAGATGGAATAACCGTTCCTAACAAATTTAGATCGGTTACCTGTTTGAATGCTTCAAGGGAAACATCGGCGAAGGCTTGATCTGGTTTGATTGTTGCTCGAGGGTGGTTACCTCCCGCTGCATTGATCAGAATGTCGACCCTTTGGGCCTGCTTTAAAACGGCTTGTACAGCCGTTTCAACAGCTTGCTGATCCAGTACATCACAGGTAAGGGTATGGATTTCAAGATGTTGACTTTTTAGGGCTTCTTTCAGCATTTGCGATTTTTCAGCATCCCGGCCCAACACATAAACCCTTGCACCGCGTTCAGCCAACCCTTTTGTAAAGGTGGTGCCCAGGGTACCATTTCCTCCGGTTATTACGGCAACTTTCCCTTTCATTCTAGAAACTTAAAATTTTTAAGGACGAAATACAATGGTTGATCTATTCAATTTAGTCAATGTCAATGTGAATGTCCACTAACCTTTTCAACACAAAATACCCGACTGACCTTAAAGATAATTGATAATTCGAATTTGTTATTTTTGCCCCTCATTTAAATTATGTAAGATGCAAGATGGTATTTACGCCAAATTCAATACGACCAAAGGAGAAATCTTGGTCAAACTCACTCATGACAAAACACCGGGTACGGTAGGTAACTTTGTGGCCCTTGCCGAAGGGAGTATGAAAAATACTGCCAAAGCTGAAGGTGAGCCCTATTACAATGGGCTTACGTTTCATAGGGTCATTCCCGATTTCATGATTCAAGGAGGCTGTCCGCAAGGCACAGGAACAGGTGATGCGGGTTATAAATTCGACGATGAATTCCATGATGAACTGACCCATGATGGTCCTGGGGTACTTTCCATGGCCAATGCTGGGCCAGGTACCAATGGCAGTCAATTTTTTATCACCCACGTGGCAACCCCATGGTTAGATGGGAAACACACCGTTTTTGGACATGTAGATCATGGTCAAGAGGTGGTTGACGCCATTGCCCAAGGCGATAGCATAGACAGTCTTGAAATTGTTCGAGTAGGTGAGGCCGCCAATCAATGGGATGCCATGCAGGCGTTTCAAGAGTTCGATGCTGCAAAGGAAAAAAGATTGGCAGAACAAAAGGCTAAAGCAGAAGCTGAATTGGAAAAATTGGCCGCAGGTTTCGACAAAACCGAAAGTGGATTGCGGTATAAAAAGATAAATACTGGTAGCGGTGCAAAGGCAGAAAAAGGAAAAAAAGTATCCGTGCACTACGAGGGTAGTTTGACTAACGGTCAAGTATTTGATTCTTCCTATAGTCGCAACCAGCCCATTGATTTTCAATTGGGCGTAGGGCAAGTGATTCCTGGTTGGGATGAAGGTATAGCACTATTGCAAGTAGGGGATAAGGCTCGTTTTGTCATTCCGTCCCATTTGGCTTATGGAAGTCGAGGAGCCGGAGGTGTCATTCCACCTGATGCCACACTTATATTTGACGTAGAGTTGATGGATGTCAACTAATAAAAATTTAGACAGTCGTATGACTGCACAACTGATGAGAAGGACTTTCCGATTCGGAAGGTCCTTTTTATTTGGCGCGCTTACTGCTCACGAATAAAAGAAGCAGATTAAGCAACAACAGCATAATCAAAATGGTAAAAAAGGTTTGCATCGTCCAAAGTATTACACGGGGTTTATACAACGAACACTTGTACGTTAAAAAACCCTACTTCAGATGTTACGTTTGACCTTTATTTTTTTGTCTGTCGAAGCTGATAAGCAATATCAGTGCATTTACCAGTAGCAAAAGGGTAATAATACCCAAAAAGATGTCCATTGTCCTGTTTGTTTATTGTGGGGTGTTTTCTTAAGAGATGGACAAATATAATTGGGTTGCGCCCAAAAAGGTGCAAGTTGTGTACAAGTTGTTCATAATTATATATGTTTGGCAATCAGTTTATTATATATGAGTTATGCGAGGTCGGGCGAACTTCAAAATTAACCGATAATTACGATGAAGAAAGGGTATCTTTAGGCTATGGAAAAAGAGACTCTCGAAAAGTTACGCTACCCAATTGGAAAATATGAAATTCCCGATCCAATTACAGATAAGCATTTAGAAGAATGGATTTCGATTTTGGAAAACTTGCCACAGCGCCTAAGTACACTTGTTGAACCTCTATCCGAAGCGCAGTTGGAGACTCCCTATCGTCCGGGAGGTTGGACCGTCAGACAGGTCATTCACCATGTTTCCGATAGCCATCACCATAGTTACATCCGATTTAAATGGGCCCTGACCGAAGACAATCCAACCATAAAGCCCTATTTACAAAGCGGGTGGGCCGAACTGTTCGATTCCCGAATTGCACCCATTCAAATGTCGCTGGACCATTTGAAAGTGGTGCATCACAAATTGGTGTATTTGCTACGTGGACTTTCAAGGGAACAATTGCAACGCAAGTTCACGCATCCTGAAGATAATTCTGAGACTTCTTTACTTGAGAATATTGGTCGCTATGTTTGGCATGGAAACCACCATTTTGCACATATCAATAACTTAATACATCGTGAAGGATGGTAGTTTAAAGTGATTTGGCTAGAACCCGCATAGCCTTTTCAGTTGCTAGTATTCCATGAAGATCCACTTCAGATTTACCAACAATCGTATAGCCATGTTGAACATAAAAATGCAGTGCAGGACCGTTGTTCATGGCTTCCAACCAGATCACTTTTTTTCCTAAACTTTCAGCTATGGTTTGGGTAAAATCCAAGACCGCTTTTCCAATTCCCTTACCCGTAAAAGACTTCATTAAGTAAATCCGGTGCAGGTATAGGGCCTCTTTTGCCGACCAGTTGCCCCAACCTTGATGATGGGATATTTTAAGGATACCCGCATTTTGGTTTTCATACCTGACCAGATAATTGGCACAATTGGGGTCTTTTAACTCGTCTTGTACAATTTGTTGGGTAAAGCTGGTGGCCAAGTAGGATGTTGGGTTGCGATCTTTCCAAAGGTGAAGGTAATGCGCGTTGTAAGACCGGGTTCCAACCTCAATGTAGGTGGCAACCTTACTTTGCGTAAGGGCTTCAAAGCTTACCTTGGTCATTTCCTTATTTTTTTTCACCTCCTTCGGGCCCATAAAATATCACCCATGTAGCAAAATCTTCGGTAAAGTTTTGAAATCGATGGTCTACACCCGCAGGGACAAAAAGAAAATCTCCCGGTGCAAAGGTGGTGCGTACCTCGCCATTTAAGAATTCACCAGAGCCAGAAATGATGACGTATACTTCATCACGGCTATGCGGCGTTTGTAAATCAATTTTTTCTGGTTTATAAATTTCGACAGTAAGGCTTCCATGGGCGAACAATTCCAAAAAAGGGGATTTTTGGTTGTTCAATTTTTCCAGAGCAGCTTTTGGATCCAATTTCATGTGCTTCCTTTATTCGGATCAATGCTCGGAACTGATCCATTTAATATTACAGCCGATACTAGGTTTTTGATTTTCCATTATCTCGGCACCGGAAATGAGGGCATCGATTGCTGTTCTCAGGTCGTTTCCTGTAAGGGGTAGCCCATTGCCAGGTCGAGAATCGTCAAGTTGCCCTCGATATACGAGTTTTGATTCCGAATCAAAGAGATAAAAATCGGGTGTACAAGCCGCATCATAGGCCAGAGCAACTTCCTGGGTTTCATCATACAAATAGGGGAAGGTGTAGCCTTCTTCCTTGGCCACCTCTGTCATTAGGTTCGGGGCATCCTGTGGATAGTTCTTCACATCGTTGCTTGAAATAGCGATGAAACCAATTCCTTTTTTTTGATATTCCCTGCCCATTTTTGAGATTTCAGGATTAACATGAACAACAAAAGGGCAGTGATTACAGATGAACATGACTACCGTTCCTTTTTCACCTTTAAGTTCTGATAAGGTGAGCGTCTTACCACTTACTGTGTCATACAATGAAAAGTCTGGAGCAAGTGTTCCTAAGGGAAGCATATTGCTTGGTGTTCTGGCCATAATTTTTTTTACAAAATTAAGCATTACGCATTTCCTCCGATGAAATCATGGAATACCTTATATTGAAGCAGAAATAAGATTTTGGAACAACTCATAGATCAAGTTCATATTAATTTTGATACCCAATCACTATGGACACTTAACTTGGCACTCGCTTTGGTCATGTTCGGTATTGCCCTAGAGATCAATACCAACGACTTCAAGCAATTATTTAGACAGCCTAAACTGGTGTTCACAGGGGTTGCCTGCCAATTTTTGGTGCTTCCAGCACTTACATTCTTTTTGGTTTGGGTAATTCAACCTTTGCCCAGTATTGCTCTTGGTATGTTTATGGTTGCTGCATGCCCAGGCGGCAATGTTTCAAATTTTTTCACCCATTTGGCCGGTGGCAATTCCGCTCTTTCGGTTACCTTGACAGCTATTGCTACCTTGTTGGCTGTCGTAATGACCCCCTTTAATCTCAATTTTTGGGGGAGCCTTTATGAGCCTACCGCATCCATATTAACTCAAGTGTCTATTGAACCATTGGAAATGGTTAAATTGGTGGCCTTACTCTTAGGAGTTCCCTTGGTGCTGGGTATGTTGGTGGGTCATTATATGCCTACAATAGCAAAGAAGATGGCAAAGGGTTTCAAAATAGGTTCCCTATTATTTTTTATTGCTTTGGTGTTCTTAGCACTTTCAAAAAACATGGATATTTTTTTCGAATACGTCTTCTACGTTTTTTGGTTGGTGCTGTTCCATAATTTGGTGGCCATGCTTACAGGATTTTCCATTGCAACTTTTTTGGGCTTCAATAAGGCCGATGTGCGCTGTCTAACAATAGAGACAGGAATCCAGAACTCGGGACTGGGATTATTGTTGATTTTTACCTTTTTTGATGGTTTGGGTGGCATGGCGCTTTTGGCAGCGTTTTGGGGTATTTGGCACCTTATTTCTGGTCTGGCCCTCGCCAGTTTTTGGGGATATAAAGGAGTTCAACAAAAGGAGGTGGTTTGAAAAAGCTGGGGTACTATCTTTTCAAACGCTGGATTTCAATTGGGTTGTTTTGTTACTACCAAAAAATACGCGTTGAAGGTCTTGAAGATGTACCCCAAAATCAACCGGTATTTTTTCTCTCAAATCACCAAAATGCACTTATGGATGTGTTGTTGTTGGCCACTCGATGCCAGCGCAAACCCTGGTTTTTGACCCGTTCAGATGTGTTTTCCAATTCGCTTTTAAGAGCTCTTTTCAGTTTTTTGCAGATGATACCAATTTACCGGATTAGGGACGGGAAAGAAAACTTATCAAAAAATCATGCAGTTTTTGCCCGCTGTTCAGATTTGATGGCGAATAACGAGTCACTTTTACTTTTTCCAGAAGCGAACCACAATTTAAAACGCCGTGTGCGTCCTTTAAGCAAGGGGTTTACAAGAATTATTGACCGAACACTGGAAGAGCGACCAAATCTTGTTTTACAACTGGTTCCCGTTGGACAAAACTACCAGAATCCGACCCAAATAGGGGATAGTGCATCGGTTCATTTTGGAAAACCGATCGGTGTTTCTTCTGACCAATATGGTACCAATTCAATACACCTTAAAAAGGTAGTTTCAACGGCACTAAAAAAGCTGACCACGCATATCGATGATGAGGAGAACTATGCGTTGATTTTAGACCAAATGGATTCAGTTGGTGTTGACTATCTAAATCCTACGAAGGTTAACAAAATGCTACGTAACAACAAATTCGTAAAAAACAACAAAATTTTGGGAATCTCAAGAGGCCCAAATCGATTCTTGTTTTACCTATTGAATTTGCCCCAAGTTTTTATTTGGCGGGTAATGGTAAAACCAAGGGTCCCCGAACCTGAATTCATGGCTACCTTCAGATTCGGATTTTCTATGATTTGTTACCCGTTATTTTATGTTTTACTTTTCATGGTCATCTCCAAATCCTTTGGCCTACTTAGCGCATTTTTTGTCGTGCTCGGGCATTTCGCACTAAACATTGTGCTCATCAAGGTTATTGGGATTACATCATCTGACCAAAGAAAATAGCGTTCATCAACAATTTATTGGTGCCGTACCAAAAGGCCCTAAAATTTGTGTTATCTGTAAATAAGATGACGCGACCTTTACCCATTCGTTTGACCTTAAAGGGAACACTGTTTTTTATGAGGGCTTCATTCTCTTCTGAAATGTAACCGCTCTGTAAGGGATCATTGGTGTACTGAATGGGATTGTTGTAACTATCCTTGTCTGGCTTTAAATAAATGTTCGTGTTTCTGAACATCGAAATACGATTGTTTTTATAGCCGTATCCAACAGGATGTGAGCGATCTAATTTTGCCTCAAATATGGCACCCCCAGTAACTTGTGCACCCAAAAAATCCCCTTTTTGATCAAAAGGGATATCCTTGGCCACCAAAGTGTCCTTTTTCATTTCAAGTTTTAGGAACTCATACTTGTTGAACCAATTGGCAACATTTCTATACCCGATCAGGGTACCACCGTTTTTTACCCACTGTTTTACTTTTTCTGCCCCGGACTTATTCAAAATTCCACTGCCCCAGCCACTGGGTAATATCAAGTCGGTGTACTCGCTCAAATCAACACTATTGAAATAACGCGTATCTATTTTGGTAATCTTCATGTCATAGCGGGTATCGAATAGATGCCAAATTTCACCTGCATCATATGAACGTACCCCATCACCCACCAGAATAGCAACCTTCTGTTTCTTGACGGGATCAAAATCGTTACTTCCCAAATCAATTCCTTTTGTCAGGCCGGTAGAAACAGCTGTCAAATCAATTTGACAGGTTGCAGCCACTTTTTGAAGAAATTTATGGAGTTCATCTTGATCTAATTTTTGATTTTGAACAGGAATCATGATGGTGCCATAATCATATTGTTTTCCCTCCAAGGTAAAGGGAGATTTGGCCACTTTGGCGCGTATACCCTTTTGTACAATTTGGTTGAGTGCCTTTGGGGTGTAATACCCGTGCCATTCGAAAAGATAGGCGTAGTTACTTTTTCCACTCACTTCTCCCGATAGGGTTTTGAAGTCTGCAACTTCAGGGCCCGCATTGGATAAGGAAGTCAAAGCGGAATAATCCATATTAAAGGATAATGGAAATGTCCATGCAGATACATCGTAAAAAAGGCTGTCGGTAAAGGTGGTTCGTTTTTCAAACATGGCTTTGATAAGCCTTGGATTCTTTTGGTTCATAGGAACCACATAACTTGCTCCTTTTTTATAAGATTTTCCATTAATCGTGGCATCATTGGCCAATTCATGAAATTTAATCTTATGACGGTTCAGAATTTCAGCCAAATGCCATGTTCTGGCCCTATCTTTGGCATCTCCAAAAACGTATCCCTTGGTTTTATCCCGTACAGCTTCATTCTTTATGTCACTAAAATATTTCCTTTGGTAATCTAAAATTTTAACACGCATATTTTTTGCCGCTTCAATGGTCGACACGGCTGTGGTAAACTGGTTTCGTATGGTGAATGGGAAGGTCAAAAGACCATTTTCACTTTCTTGGATATGACCGCGAGAACTCCCTTGTTCAAACAAGATGCCTATACCGCCATTCACATCCGGAAATGTTGAACCCTTGCCGTAATAATAATCGTCAAAATTCTCTTCAGAGTAATACAATGATCCTATGTTATCCAAGGCTTTTGCATGGTATTTTCCAATTTCAGCTGTTAATTCTTGATTCATTTTTGGGGTCAAGGGGTGTACCCTTGAAGGTTCTCCTGGCTGAAAAAAGAAGGTGGAATTGGTTCCCATTTCATGATGATCGGTCAATATGTTGGGCATCCATTTATGAAAGGTCTCAATGCGCGCCCTACTTTCTGGTAATTGAACAGGCAACCAATCGCGGTTCATGTCAAACCAATAGTGATTGGTACGGCCTCCTGGCCAAATTTCGTGATATTCCCGCTCGTTTGCATCTGGATTCAAATTTTGGCTTCGATGAACATTGGCCCAGTAGGCAAATCGCTGCAGCCCGTCTGGATTAAAACTGGGGTCAAGTAAAATGACCATGTTATCCAACATATTCTCAATTTCCTGACCCTGTGCCGCGGCTAAATAATAGGCATAGGCCAATGAGGCATTGCTACCGCTCGATTCATTGCCGTGAATTGAAAACCCTTGGTAGACCACCACAGGCATCGATGCGGTATCGAACCCATTACTCCCCGCTTCGGTCAGGGCCACATGATCCCTGCGAATCTGTTCAAGTTTTTGATGGTTTTTTGGAGCCGTCACAGTTACCAACAAGATGGGCCTACCTTCAAAAGTTTTGCCACGGGTCTTGATGGTCATCCTATCGCTGGCATTGGCCAAGGTCTGCATATAGTAGACCAGCTTATCATGGGTAACATGCCATTCACCCACTTCGTGTCCAATCACATCTTTTGGTTTGGGTATCGAAGGGTCATAGGTGACATTTTGGGGTAAGTAATAATCAAGGGTCACATCGTTCTGTGCAAATAGCTGCAGACAAACAAAGCAGGCTACTAGCAGCGTGGCTTTTTTCATAAAATCAGGTATTGTGAATTAGTCGATTCTAAAAATAAAAAACGACCTGCAGAAACAGGTCGTTTTTAAATATAATTTTCATTTCATTTCAGATATCGTCAAAATCTACATCGGTAAAGTTTTCAGCGGATCCATTTTCACTTGGAGCCACTTCGTCCTCTTTCTTGAAATCTTTTTTGTGGCGTTCTGATATGACCTCCAATCCTTTTTCATCAATGATATAATCCATCATTTCTTCCATGATTTCTCGGAACGACTGGAAATCTTCTTTGTAGAGGTAAATTTTGTGTTTTTTATAGTGAAACGACCCATCGTCATGGGTGAATTTTTTGCTTTCTGTAATGGTGAGGTAGTAATCACCGGCTTTTGTGCTTCGCACATCAAAGAAATAAGTTCTTCTCCCTGCCCGTAAAACTTTGGAATATATCTCTTCTTGATCCATCAATTCCTTGTCGCCCATTTATGTAGTGTTTATTGCAATTGTGTTAGTTAATCCTACCAAAAATGTAAAAAAATTGCTAATTCACCAACTTTTGCCTAATCTTTCTCTGACAGTTGATCGAGATACAGATCTTTGTAATAGCCCTCGATATTGTTCAATTCTTCATGGGTTCCTTCTTGTAAAATTTTCCCATTTTCGAGCACAATAATCTTATCGGCATTTTTGGCTGAAGATACCCTGTGGCTAACGATAAGTGTGGTCCTATGTTGGGAGGCTTCTTTAAGATTGTTCAGGATTTCTTCTTCGGTTTCGGTGTCTACCGCAGACAAACAATCATCAAACAGATATATTTTAGGGTTTTTCAATAGTGCCCTTGCAATCGATACCCGTTGTTTTTGTCCCCCGCTGAGTGTTATCCCACGCTCCCCCAAAATAGTATCGTATTTTTTGGTAAAGCCCATGATATTTTCATGAACCACAGCTTTTTTGGCTACGGCAATGATTTGGTCCATGGTGGCATTTTCATCACCAAACCTAACATTGTTTTCTATGGTGTCAGAAAACAAAAATGCGTCTTGGGGAACTGCCCCTATGGAACTGCGTAAGCTATTTAAATTGAGGTGTTGGATCGGCGTATCATCAATCAAAATTTCACCTGCAGCCACATCATAAAGCCGGGCCACCAAATCTAAAATTGTTGATTTTCCAGAACCTGTTTTCCCCAAGAATGCCACCGTTTGACCTTGTTCGATGGTAAAGGAAATATTTTTTAAAGCCTCTATATGGGTGTCTTCATAAGTAAAGGAAACGTTTTTGAATTCGATCTTTCCTTTTAAGGGTGTTTCTTCGCGCACCGAGTTGGCAATGCTCGGTTCTTCTTGCAAGAATTCGTTAATTCGTTTTTGTGAGGCCTCGGCACGCTGAACGATTGAGGTCAACCAACCCACCACGGCAACTGGCCAAGTCAGCATGTTCACATAGAGTATGAATTCAGCGATAATTCCCACGGACTCTATCTCGCCATTTATGTATTGTTTGCCTCCAATATAAATCACAAAGACATTGCTGATCCCAATCAACAAAATCATCAACGGAAAGAACCAGGCATTCACCTTGGCAAGTGCCATGCTGGTATCTTTGCCTTCGATGGCTAAATCTGTAAGTTCTTGGTTTGTTTTGTCTTCAAGGCTGTAGGCCTTAATGACAGCCACTCCAGAAAAGGATTCTTGGGCAAAGGTGGAAAGGGTCGATAAAAACTCTTGAACCTTGGTACTTCGCTTATGAATGATTCTGCTAATTTGATAGATCAAAACCGATAACACCGGTAAGGGCACCAAGGTGTAAAACGCTATCGTTGGTGCCTTGATGAACATTAAGGGAATCAAGCAAACAAACAGTGTCAAGGTCTGAATGCCGTACATAATGGCGGGACCGGCATACAATCGTACCTGCCCAACATCTTCGCTTATTCGATTCATTAAATCACCAATGCGATTTCGCTTGTAAAAATTCAAGCTGAGCAATTGGTAATGGTCGAAAACCTCATTCTTTAAATCGTATTCTATATAACGCGAAACATTAATAATGGTCTGGCGCATTAAAAATGTAAACAAACCTGATAGCAGTGCCGCACCAATGATGATCAGAATATATTCTTGCAACAAGTCCTTGGCTTGATCTGCGGTCAGTGTTTTGGCGAAGAATCCCTCAACTGCAGTAATCGACTTATTTACATAGGAAGGCATCACTAAGGAAAAAACCCGAGCTATTATGGTAATTATGATGCCAACGAAAAGTTTGAGCCAGTATTTTTTTAAATACTTATTGAGGTATTTAAGTTCTTTCATTTAAAAAGATAGGTGTAGCCTTATACAGATGCAATTCGTCAAAGATATGGGTTTAACAAGAATAGAAATGTTATCAAACTGATAAGATAACTTCATCCCCTAGGCGAAAACCGATTATAGCCTTATTTTTGCTCCGTGAAGTTTAATCAATCTGCACCAAAAGTTCTTTAACATGCTCACCAGAAGGCATATCAGGGTAAAGGTAATGCAGTGCATTTATGCGCTGGTTCAAGCCAAGGATGAATCGCTGCAAAAACAAGAGAAGTTTTTGAGATTTAGCATCGAGAATATGTACACCCTTTATCTCTTGGTGTTGGGGCTGCTCGCTGAATTGCATCAATTGGCCCAAAAGCATGTCAGCCATGCAGAAAAAAAGTACATTTCTACAGCGGAAGATCAATACCCCGATAAGGAAAAGTTTGTAAATAACCAGCTATTGCTCCAAATAGCGACCAACCCCATATTAGGCAACGAACTCAAAAAGCGGAAGCTTGATAATTGGAATATGCATGCCGATTATGTAAAGATCATCTACAAGGATATTTGTGAGAGTGATCTATACAAGTCCTATATGCTTGATCAAAAAAACAGCTATGAAAAGGACAGGGATTTTTTGATTGACATCTTCAAGCAAATCGTGGCGCCCAATGAAAAGATTTATGAATATTTCGAGGACGATCAACTGACTTGGGTAGATGATATCCCCATTATTAATACCTATTTGGTCAAGCATTTAAAAAAGGCTACTTCGTCCGTAGGGGATCGTTTTTTCTTGCCCAGATTGTTGAAAGATGAGCAAGACATGGTTTTTGCCAATGATCTGCTTACCAAAACTTTGTTGAATGATGCACAATGGGAGGCTGAAATCGAACAAAAAACCCCAAATTGGGACAATGATCGAATTGCAGAGGTTGATTTCATTTTACTCAAAATGGCGATTTGTGAACTATTGAACTTTCCCTCAATTCCAGAAAAGGTGACCTTAAACGAGTATTTAGAAATTGCCAAAGAGTATTCAACACCAAAAAGTAGCATTTTTATCAATGGGGTGCTTGATAAATTGGTCAAGGAATATAAGTCAAGTGGTAGGTTGCAAAAAGTGGGCAGGGGTTTGCTTTAAAGAAGAATTAATTATTTTTGTAGAAATCAAAAAGTGATATAATGAAAAGAATAGTCAGTTTATTTAGTGCTTTGGTACTTGTAGGTGTTTTTGCCTCTTGTAAAGACAAGGCAACTGAAAAAATCAAAACAGACAATGTTGAAGTAGCTGCAAATCGTGATGCAGAGCAGAAAAATCTGCCTGTAATGACTTTTGATAGATCAGAGCATGATTTTGGTGCCATTGAAATGGGGACCCCGCAAGAAACTACGTTTAAGTTCACGAACACGGGTAATGCACCCCTTATTATCACCGATGCTAGAAGCAGCTGTGGATGTACAGTGCCAGAGTATCCAAAGAACACGCCAATCGCACCTGGAGAAACCGGTGAACTTTTGGTAAAATTCAATGGCTCGGGACAAAACCAAGTGACAAAAACGGTTACGGTAACAGCGAATACAGAAAAAGGTTCTGAATTGCTCCGTATCAAAGCTTTTGTAAACCCTAAAGCAGGTAGCGCAGTAGCCGGTCCTGTTAAAAAAGGCTAACAGTTTATGGAAGGATTGGGACAGTTTTTGCCCCTAATGTTGATTTTTGTGGTGGCTTATTTTTTTATGATTCGCCCTCAAATTCAACGGCAAAAGAATGAAAAGAAGTTTGCTGCAGCGCTAAAAAAGGGAGACCGTATTATTACCAAAAGCGGATTGTATGGCAAAGTGGTTGATCTAAATGACAAGGACAATTCATGTGTTATCGAAACCATGGCAGGTCGCTTGAAGTTTGATCGTTCTGCGATTTCTATGGAGATGAGCCAAAAAATGAATGCTCCAGCGAAAAAGTAAATTTCTACATCGAATAGTATGGAACCCAGCTTCGGCTGGGTTTTGTTTTTTTACCCATTAATTCTGTATCTTCTTGGTGAAAAACAAACCATACCATGAACACTAGGCGTGACTTTATTAAAAAAGGTTCTTTATCTGCACTATCCTTGGGGGCTTCCCTGGTATTTCCCGTTGAATTGTTGGCCCAAATGAGAAAACGCACAAGTGCCAACGATCATATTCAAGTAGGGCTCATTGGTTGTCGAGGAATGGGTTTTACCGATTTGATTTCCCTATTGAAACTGAGTGAGGTACAAGTTGTGGCCCTTTGCGATGTGGATAAGACGGTTCTTAATGATAAGGTCGAAGAGCTTAAAAAAGCAAACATCAAACCTCCCAAATTATACAAGGACTACAGGAAACTACTTGACGATAAGGATGTGGATATTGCTATCATTGGTACACCAGATCATTGGCATTGTCTTCAATTGATCGATGCCATTTCGGCGGGCAAGGATGTCTATTGCGAAAAACCCATTGCCAACTCTATCCAAGAGTGTGATCTAATGTTGAATGCGGTCAACTCGAGTGATCGTATGGTTCAAATTGGGCAGTGGCAACGAAGTCAGCCCCATTTTGTAGACGCCATAAATTACCTAAGAAAAGGCGAGCTCGGAAATATTCGTTTGGCCAAGGCATGGGCCTATCAAGGTTGGATGAATTCTTTGCCTGTAATGCCAGATGGCAATGCACCCAAGGGTGTTGACTATGATATGTGGCTGGGGCCAGCACCAAAAAGACCCTTTAATCCGAATAGGTTTCATTTTAGTTTTCGATGGTTCTGGGATTATGCAGGTGGATTAATGACCGATTGGGGAGTACATTTGATGGACTATGCCTTATACGGGATGGAGGCCTCAATCCCTAAATCGGTAATGGCCATTGGAGGGAAATTTGCGTACCCTGAGGATGCCCAGGAGACACCTGATACCCTTCAAACCGTTTTCGAATATGATAACTATTCGATACTATGGGAACACGCTACCGGAATTGATGGTGGAAACTATGGCAGAGATCACGGTATTGCGTTTATTGGAAACAACGGTACCCTTGTTTTGGATCGGAGCGGCTGGGAAGTTATTCCAGAGGACGAACGTCAAGGATGGGCCAAAAATTTGGGCCCAAAAATCGAAGCTATTCCCATGCAGTTCAATGAAGGAAACGGTCTTGATAATCACACCAAAAATTTTATAGAAGCCGTAAAAACCAGAAACGCATCCGTGTTAAAAGCCCCCATCGAAGTTGGCTATGATGCCGCCTTTGTATGTCATTTGGGCAATGTGGCCTATAAATCACAGGATAAAATATTTTGGGACAGTGATGCCAAATCCCTTACAGATACTAATTTGAACCCCTTACTCGGAACAACCTATCACAATGGTTGGGAGTTACCCAAAATTTAGGGATTACCGATATTTATCATTCAGACCAATACCCTCAAGAATCATGGGTGCTACTTTATCTAATCTCCGCAATTTGGTGGTTTCCTGTTTGGCCTGATCTATATATTCACAAAACTCTCTTTGCTTGTAGGGTGAAAAAGATTCGAATGCGGTCTTAAGTTTGGCGTCAGCTTCTATTCTTGCAAGAAGAAGTGCTGGAACAAGCACTTTTTTGCTAGGTTTGGCCGGAGCCAGAACCCGCCCCGCTTTTTGATTGGCAATGGCTTCCTCGATATAAAACTTCACTCCTTTTTCATCAATTTCTTCCATTGAAGTAAAATTCCAATGTCGCATGGCCTTGGTCTTACCCTCTTGGGCATTTCGCAAAACTTTTTTTGGGTCACTTAATAAGGCGCCATTGTAAAACCAGATGCCAAAAAATTCCTTGAACCGGCAAATACCAAATACATTTTTATTGTTGATGGTATATACTGGCATGCCCCATTTGCAGGTCTCTACGGCCTCCGTTTGTAGCGCGAATTGCCTTAAATGGGCTATTTCACTTTGATACCTGTGTTCCCTGGCGTAGTATTCTTCCGCAGTCTTATTTTTTTCCATGACTTACAAATTTCTCCGCAGTAAGTTCGCAAATTTTTACAATGGTTTCAACTGCTTTTTGCATGCTTTCAAGCGGAATGTATTCATACTTTCCGTGAAAATTATGCCCACCTGCAAATATGTTCGGGCACGGCAAGCCCATAAAGCTCAGTTGTGAACCGTCTGTACCGCCCCGTATGGGTTTTATGATCGGTGTAACACCAACCTCTAGCATTGCCTCTTCTGCGATTTCGACGATATGAAAATGCGGCTCGATTTTCGCACGCATATTTTGATATTGGTCGGCAATAGCGACTTCAACACTGTTGGGATGCTTGGCATTGATTTTATGGGCAATATCTAGTAACAAGTCTTTTCGCGCCTGAAAGTGGGTCGCATCATGATCCCGAATGATCAACTCAATTGTTGCCTTTTCAATGGAACCCTGAATCGAATGAATATGAAAAAAACCCTCGCGGTCTTGGGTGTGTTCTGGGACCTCTCTTGGGGGTAGTAACGATATGAACTCATTGGAAAGCAAAATCGCATTCACCATTTTGTCTTTTGCCAAACCTGGGTGCACACTTTTTCCGATAAAGGTTACTGTAGCCTTGGCAGCATTGAAATTTTCGTATTCCAACTCACCAATTTGGCTGCCGTCAACGGTATACGCCCATTCTGCCCCAAATTTTTTCACATCAAATTTATGGGCACCCCGGCCAATTTCCTCGTCTGGTGTAAATCCCACGCGAATGGTACCGTGCTCAATTTCAGGATGGGTTATCAGGTACTCCATTGCGGTTATGATTTCTGCAACCCCGGCCTTATCATCAGCACCAAGTAAAGTCTTACCGTTTGTGGTGATCAAAGTTTGACCCAAATAAAGCTTTAAACTTTCAAAATAGTCGGGAGAAAGCTCGATGTTGTTTTTTTTGTCCAATACTATGGTTGAGCCGTCGTAATTTTCGACAAGCTTTGGTGTTACGTTCTTTCCTGTAAAGTCGGGCGTAGTGTCGTAATGGGCGATAAATCCAATGGTTGGAACCTTGCGGTCTATGTTACTGGGTAAGGTGGCCATAACATAGGCATTTTCATCTATGGAAACCTCTTTCATCCCTATCTGCTGTAGTTCCATGATTAATTTTTTGGCCAAATCCCATTGTTTTTCAGTACTGGGAGTCGTTTTTGAGGTGGGTTCGCTTTGGGTATCTATGGCAACATATTCCAAAAAACGGGGCAGTAACTTCTCCATAAACATGCTTTTCATCAAAAATAATGCTTATTCATCCGATACTGAGGTCCCCTTGTTACAACTTGTTCTATTTTTCTGGGCTAGAACAATATCATTTTGATTAGAAAACTACTCTTTTCACTTTTTATATTGATTAATGGGGTGGCTCTTGGCCAAGAGGACTGTTATTTGGGGGTAGGCGGTAAAGATGACAAGACCATAATTGAGGTTTTTCAACTTACTGAGGAGCAAACCGAAAATCTAAGGAATTGGAGTGCCGAACTTGACTACCGAAATAGCCTGCTTCAGGATCAGGCCAAAGCGCTCTTAAAAAAGCATGCGCAAAGTTCGCCAGAAGACCTACTGACCATGTCCTATCAGTTTCAGGACTTATTGGATAGCATGAGGAGCAATATGCGCATGATTGATAAACGGGTGTTGTCCATGTTCAACAATGAACAATACAATCTCTATGTTCAATTGTGTAATACGGTTACGCTAAGCCCCATTTTTACCTCAAGGCCGGTTAACGAAAAATGATCACTTTTGACTGTTTTGGTTTCTAGAGTTCCTATTTTTACATAAAATAATTGTGAATGTACAAGTCCTTTGTGCGACCCTTGCTGTTTTTGTTGGATGCTGAAACGGCACATCATTTTTCTTTTTCTTCAATACGAATCCTATCGGCCTTTGGCTTTTCTGGCATTTTTAGGAAACTTTTTTTAATTGAAGACTCCAGACTTGAACGCGAAGTGTTTGGTATTCGGTTTAAAAACCCAGTTGGTTTGGCTGCAGGTTTTGATAAGGATGCCAAGCTTTATAATGAGTTTTCAGATTTTGGTTTTGGTTTTATTGAGATTGGGACCTTAACCCCAAAACCACAAAAAGGAAATCCGAAGAAAAGACTGTTTCGTCTTAAGGCAGATAAAGCCATTATCAATCGGATGGGTTTCAACAATGCCGGCGTATTTGACGCCGTTGAACGGTTGAAAAAAGAACATCGGGTCATTGTGGGTGGTAATATTGGAAAAAATAAAGTCACCCCAAATGAAGCGGCAGCAAAGGATTATCTAATTTGTTTTGAAGCGCTTTTCAAGCATGTAGATTACTTCGTGGTCAACGTTAGCTCACCTAATACACCAGGGCTTCGCGAACTTCAGGAAAAAGAACCGCTAATGGAGCTTCTGAAGAAAATGAAACGGGAAAACAAAAAAAACGCCTCGAAATTTGGCCTTGGTGAAAAACCGATATTGCTAAAAATTGCTCCTGACCTTACCGATGACCAGTTATTGGATATAATTGATATTGTCAAAGCAACCAAACTAGATGGGGTGATAGCAACAAATACCACCATTGCCCGTAAGAATTTGAAATCACACCTTACCCTCGTGGAAGAAAAAGGGGGGCTAAGTGGGAAACCCTTGGCAAACCGAAGTACGGAAGTTATTCGGTTTTTGGCTGAGAAAAGTAATAGGGCTTTTCCCATTATCGGGGTGGGAGGTATTCACTCCCCTCAAGATGCACTGGACAAACTGGAGGCCGGTGCAGCGTTGATACAGCTGTATACAGGCTTCGTTTATGAGGGTCCAAGTTTGGTCAAAAAAATCAATAAAGCTATCTTGGAAAAGGAATCTTAATCCCTTTTCACCATGAAATATTGCTTATTTGGTGTTGCATTCCTGTTTTTGCTTCTTGGGCATGCGCAATCAACTCAGGAACCCAAAACAGATTTTACAAAAATGTACTTGCCGGTTTGGCTAGAAGCCAAAGACCACTGCCTGGAAGTGGCGAAGGCGATGCCCGAGGAATTGTACAACTATAAGCCTACCGCCGTTAGTAAGACTTTTGGAGCACAAATGGTACATATTGCCAACGCCGGAGTATTATTGACAAAGCGCTATGTGCAGGGCATGGATGTAACACCAAACCCGATGGATGCTTCGAAAATGACCAAATCGGAAATTCTACAACTCTTGGAAGAAAGCTTCGACTATACTACAGCTGTTATTTATACCATCGAACAAGAACAGTTGGATGAAACCTGTAAAATGTACCACAGCGGGAATGTGGTGAGCCGGGCTTTTGCCTTTTTTTATATACAAGATCATATGGCCAACCACAGGTCTAAATCGAACCTTTACGTTCGTATGAACGATATACAACCTCCAGCGTATACCTGGTAATGCCGATGCTTTTGAATGTTGAGATTCTTTTTGGATTTGTCGCTGCTACTGCCGCACTCGCCATTTCTCCGGGTCCGGATAACATATTTGTACTTACCCTAAGCCTGGCGAAAGGGGCCAAAAAGGGTTTAGCAGTTGTTGCCGGACTGATGACAGGTTGTCTTATTCATACCACCTTGGTTGCCTTTGGTGTTTCGACCTTGATCAAGGAGAACGAGAATGTTTTTTTTATCATCAAATTGTTGGGAGTGGCTTACTTGCTCTATTTGACCTATGTTGTCTTCAAGAGTGAGGGCAAGATCGAATTACAGCATTCAAGTGATGAAAAAAAAGGCTTGGTTGATTTGTTCAAAAAAGGCTTTTGGATGAACGTGTTAAACCCTAAGGTGACCATATTCTTTTTGGCCTTTTTTCCAGGCTTTCTATTTAGCACGAGCGTAGACCCGGTGGTACAGTTTTATATGCTCGGCTTCCTATTCATATTAATTTCGGCCATGGTTTTTGGGTCTATTGCACTCACAGCAGGAACCATTTCGTCGTATATCACCAACAATCCGAAATCGGGTGTCTTTTTTAAATGGCTTCAGATTGTGGTGTTCTTGGCCATTGCGGTGTACCTTTTATGGTCTTGAATGACATACTTCACAACAAAAAAGGAAGTACTGAGTGAGGGGTTTCTTATTTTTACATTGAACAATTACAATGCTTATGGCTGCAAAGCCTGAAAAAGTCAAACTAATCGAGTGTCCCCGTGATGCCATGCAGGGCATCAAACCCTTTATTCCCACCGATGAAAAGGTAAAATACCTCCAAGCGTTGTTGGGTTGTGGTTTTGATACCTTAGACTTTGGAAGTTTTGTGTCGCCCAAGGCTATTCCGCAAATGATCGATACCGCTGCGGTGCTGTCAAAATTGGATTTGAGCAGAACCCAATCCAAACTATTGGCAATTGTCGCCAATGTTCGGGGAGCCAAAGATGTTTCACAATACAGCCAAATTGATTATTTGGGCTATCCCTTTTCGATTTCTGAAAATTTTCAGATGCGGAATACCCATAAAACAATTGCGGAGTCTGTAGCTATTTTAAAAGAGATTTTGGCCATTGCCAGCGCTACAAACAAAGCTGTGGTGACCTATATTTCTATGGGATTTGGCAATCCCTATGGTGACCCATGGAATGTGGAGATAGTAGGGGAGTGGACCGAACGTTTGGCCGATATGGGGGTAAAAATTCTTTCACTTTCCGATACCATTGGAAGTTCCACCCCAGAGGTCATTGATTATTTGTTTTCAAATCTCATTCCCAAATACCCCAATATCGAATTTGGCGCCCACTTGCATACCACACCTACGCAATGGCATGAAAAAGTTGCGGCAGCCTATCATGCTGGATGTCGTAGGTTTGATGGAGCAATTCAAGGTTTCGGAGGCTGTCCCATGGCCAAAGACGAATTGACAGGGAATATGCCCACCGAAAAAATGCTCTCATTTTTTCAAGAGCAGAAAGCCGAGACCAATGTGAATTGGATGGTTTTCGAAGCAGCCTATAACAAAGCTTCCGAATTATTTTCGGTATACCATTAAAAAAGCCCCAAAAATGGGGCTTTCTAATTTAAACTCGTTCAAGTTAATATCATTCCTGCAATTTGAACAAATGCGTTGCAACACCACCTTCTGCCACACTGTAAATGTTGGTACTGGTATTGGTAGATGGATCAAATATGAGTAATTAATTTATGCGATATTGACTAAGCGTATCATCGATATGGAGAATAAACTGGGTGCCAACAATTAAATCTTCCAGTTGTTGCAATCGACCTTCATCAATTTTTAGACATAAGTCATGCATCGCGCTTGTACACCAAATTTTTGAACATTTACTTCCATTGCATTCATCACAAAAGCAAGGCCTGTCAGAATCGCGCACAATTTCCAAAAGGTGTGCCAAGTCAGCTTCGGACATAAAAATTCCAACAGAATCCACAATTAGTTGCAGCGTACAAATAGGATTTGGCGCATTTTCTATTTTATAGGATGCACCGTAATCATTTCTATATATTAATTCCATCAACATAGAATTTTGTAAGCCGGGGACTTTTCATAAAGCCCCCGACATTCCAAATGAACTTAAACTAACTCAACTTCGATTGATCTTAATCGTTATTACTTTATTGCAAAGAGGTCTCTCCTTCATTGGGATTATAGACATAGTTAAACGTATAGAACCTAGGGGTATCAGCAAATCCATCAGGGTTGGCTGGAGCATTTTCATAATAGCTCAAAAACTCAACTTTCGCATATTTACCATCATGGGTTCGTATAACAAAGACTTTACCGGGGATAGCACTTACTACATTGGTCATAAAGTTATAGTTGTACCATCCGTTGTCACTCCCCGTTGGTATAGCAAATGCCCCATCAGCATCTTGTGCAAAGGATAACCCGTCAGCAGAGGTCACGCTAGCGAAAGTTCCATCTACAACTGACGCACCACCGTTTCCAGTACGTCCGGGTTCATCATTCGTTCCCGTAGCGCTACCACCATTTACAGCCACGGTTGTTCCTCGAAAGGCCAGATCCCATTCGGTTGCGCTTGATGTTACAGCACCTGTGGCAAAACTGAATCTTGTGAATTCCCCTGAAATTTCACCTTGTCCTTGACCACCTACCTGTGGAGCTGGTATGTTTGATGCAGTACTACTCTCAACAGGGTCAAGTTGTGGACCCTCGTCATCTTCGCTACAGGCAACAAAGGCAAATAGTGCAAATACTAGTGTAAAAAATTTAAATCTTGTTTTCATAATCATAGAAATTTAAAATTGAATATTAAGTTTTGTAAATAGTTGTATACCAGGATTGACGAACCGGTCAATTCTTGTTCCAGAAATGGCGTCTATTGGGCTTAAGGCTTGGGGGAATTGACCTTTGAAATCAAAAAGGTTGTTCGCACCCACTTGTAGCTGATAGTTTTTGAAAAAAGTTTTTCCAAACGACAAGTTGACCAATGCATAACCGTCTATAAAAGATTGGTCAAAATCATCAAGAATGGCATTTCCATCTAAATCGGTCAAGCCAAATCGACTGCGGTAAACAACCCTCAGATTGCCATTGGCATTCCAATTGGGTATTTCGCAAAAAGCCTTGAAATTTAGTGTATGGCGCGAGCGATTTATGAGCCCAAAATAATCGGAACGTGACAGTTGAAAGGTCTGTAGTGTTTCGGGGTCCCGTGCAAATACTTCACCGTTGTCAATGGCATCCAATTGGTCTTTGTCAAAAGCATATAGCAATTGGTATCCGGCGGATAGATTTACGTTGTTAAAAAGACGGTATTTCAAATCGAACTCAAGTCCCTGGGTCAAAATCCGCTCCCTGTTAATGTACCCAAACACATTGGCACCATTATTTTTGGTAGCTATAATTTGAGTATCGATCAAGTTCTTGATGTCATTTCTGAAGAAGTTGATTTCTGAAGATAGTTTGCCCTTTTTGTAGGTGAGACCCAAATTATAGCCTACTGAGCTTTCGGCATCTAAGGGTCGCCCCAATTCTGAAGTGGCAACAAATAGATTAGCAAGTTCATCGTTATCCTGCAAGCGCTCTATACCGGCAACTTCGACCTCTTTGCCAAAAACCGAATAACCACCTCCCAATGCATTGGTGAAATCGAGATAGAGTTGTCTAAAATCGGGAGCCTTAAAACCACTTCCTACAGATCCTTTAAGGGCAAGGTGTTCGGTGATTTCATAACGGGCGGATAATTTTGGACTAAGCTGCGAATTGTATTCGCTATGGTTGTCAAAACGTGCCCCTGCAATTACATTTAAGTTTTTTACGGGCTTAAAATCGTACTGGGCAAAAAGGTATTGTGAATCAAAGCTTACTTGTTCTGCAAAGAGGGAGCGGTCCAAACTCTCAAAGTTGTAGCCGCCCCCTATGGTTAGCATACTGTTGGGGCTAAAGGTCTGATTCAAACGAATTTCTGGGCGAAACAGTTTTTGGTTAAAATCGTTCTCGATGAGTAATTCCTCGTTAATAGGGTCGATGGAACGTTCATCGGTTATGTAGTTCGTATAGTAAAATTCATATTGCAGGTTGGTTTTTTCCGCAGGGTCATGGTTCAAACGAAGTTGAATGTTTGCATCTTTTTCTTCGCTCGTACTAGGTGCAACATCAAATTCTTGAAAAAAGTAGCGCCCTGAAGCGAACACGTCCAGTTTTTCAGAAGCTTCAAAAAAAGCACGACCACTAAATGTATAGTTAAAAAAGGCATTGTTGGTCTGACCTTCAGCATCCGGAGCCAAATCAAACCCATCGGTACTCAAACGGTCAGCAAATAAAGCATATCCAAACTTTCCTTGGCGTTGATTAATACGAAGATTGGTGTTTTGGTTGTTAAATGAGGCAGAGCGGTGTGAAACTTGTCCCGAAATTTTTTCAGTTGTAGGACGCTCCGTTATAATATTTATGACGCCCCCTAGCGCTTCAGATCCAAATAGGCTAGAGGAAGGGCCTTTGACTATTTCAACTTGTTTGATATTGCCGATGGCGAACCTACTTAAGTCCAAGTTGCCAGAGCTTCGGCCTACAACGGGAACACCATCTATCAATACCAGTATATAATCTGAAGCAATTCCTTGTATCTGCACACCATCACCACCTGTAGTTATATCTGTTGTGACAACAATTCCGGTCTGTTCGGAAAGTATCTCGTTCAACCGTGTTACCCCAGTACGTTGTAATTGCGTTTTTGGAATTAGGGTAACAGGTAAGGGAAGCGAAGAAAGTTGTCGGATGGTGCGCGTTGCGGTGACCACAACTTCGTCTAGATTTTCAGTAAGAATGGAGTCTTTTTCCACCTTTTTTTGGGCAAGACCAAAAAAAGGCACAATTGTAAATAAAATTATCGCCAAATAATTTTTATTTAGACTCATTCCACTTAAATTTGAAGCAAATATAGATTCTTATTTTAAATCAGTCTAAATAACAATAAACATTTTTTTTAAAGTGTATTAACTAGAGAAACAATACCATGAAAATGAAGAACTTAACACTAGCGATTATTTTTATCGGCTCCGCGATTGCAACTCAGGCCCAAAGCAAAAAGGATTTGGATAAAGAGGCCATAAAAGGTATGTGTGGGTGTTTTGAGGTCACCTTCAACTTTGCCGAAACCTTTAACTACAGTCAAGATTCTTTGTATAAACCTTCAAAAACAAAGGTAGACAAAGGCCTAGAATGGGCGCAATTGGTCACCGATGACGATAACAAGGTGGTCATACAGCACATTTTACAAGTGGGTAAGCCTTCTGAGCCTTATATTGTGAAGCATTGGAGACAAGATTGGTTGTTTGAAAACACCAATTTGTATTTGTACAATGGGGACAACAATTGGACCTACATGAAGAAAGATGCCCAAGAAGTTTCGGGTCAGTGGACACAAAAGGTATTTCAAGTTGATGACAGCCCACGTTATGAGGGTACAGCGACTTGGGTACACGTTGATGGAAAAAGCTATTGGGAGAATACGACACCTGCTCCCTTGCCAAGAAGAGAATATACGACCCGTGCTGACTATAACATTACAATGCGGGGCAACCGCCATGAAATTACTCCGGAAGGCTGGGTACATGACCAAGACAATTCAAAAATACTTCGAAAAGGAGGGGAAGATGACTTTGTATTGGCCAAAGAAAAGGGCTACAATACCTATGTGAAGGTGGCTGATGAGCGTTGCAAAGCAGCGGCGGATTGGTGGGTGACGCACAATGATAAATGGGCCGATGTGCGCGCGAAGTGGGATGAGGTATTTGGAAGAAATACCAATTTAATCCTTAAGGAAAAAGTTGAAAATAAGGTATTGTACAAGCATTTGTTCAATGAGGAAATGACCGCTAAGGAAGATATCGATAAAGTAATCGAAGCTTTTGTGGTAAAGAATACTACAGAACAAGCTTCAAAAACGAAATAGACCATGAACATCAAGATTTTACCTTTTGTATTTCTTTTTACCCTAAGCCTGGGATACGCTCAAGAGAATGTTTTTTTACAACGTTCATTTTGGAAGGAGAATCCCTCGATTGCTGAGATTGAAAAGGCCATTGCAGCAGGAAATGATGCCACTGAGCTGAACCGCAATCTTTTTGATGGGGTATGTTACGCCTTTTTGGAACAGGTTGATAATACCTCTATCATTCATTTGTTAGGCAAAAAAGGGAATGAGGTAGATAAAATCACCCATGATGGCCGTACCTATATCTTTTGGGCGGCCTATAAAGGCAATCTTGAAATGGTGAAATGGTTGGTGGCCCATGGTGCCAGAGCTGATATCGAAGATGCGCATGGCTATTCCGTGTTAAATTTTGCGGCCAACGCCGGTCAATCCAATACGGCATTGTATGATTTTCTTTTAGCGCATAAGGCAGATATCAATGCCACAACGCGTAGCGGAGCGAACGCGCTCCTACTGGCTGCCGCATCAGCCAAGAATGAAAAAATTCTCAACTATTTCATGGACAAAGGCCTTTCGTTTGAAAGTCTTGATGATGCCGATAATGGCATTTTTCAATTGGCAGCAAGAGGCGGCAATATTCAGTTGTTAAAAATGTTGGCTGCTAAAGGAGCTGATGTCAATCGTGTCAATAAAAATGGGGAGAATGCTTTGTTCATGGCAGCCCAAGGTTCGCGTAGCAAGCAACATGGAAAGTTGCTATTCGACTATCTTGAAGGGCTGGGCCTTGATGCCAATTTGACGAATAAAAGTGGACGAAATTTGTTGCATGTCTTAGCAGTCCGAAATAACAATATGGAGGTTTACGAGCATTTCATAAAAAAGGGATTGGACATTAATACCCAAGATGTTGATGGAAATACCCCCTTACATAACGCAGCTCGTGGTAATTCTCTTGAGGTAGTTCAACTCTTTAGCAATCAAGTTGAGGACGTCAATACCAAAGACAATAAGGGACGCACTGCTTTGGCTATGGCGGTTTCAAGAAATAAACCTGAAATTGTCGAATTGCTTTTAAAGCAAGGCGCCGGTATTGCTGCCACTGATAATAATGGAAACACCTTGGCCTTTTACCTTAAAGAAAGTTACAATGCCAAGAGTCCCGAAGCCTTTGAAGCCAAATGGGCACTTTTGAATAAGGCTGGATTGTTGTTGACAGAGGCTCAGCATGAAGGGAATACCTTGTTGCATTTAGCAGCTAAAGACAATAATCTTGCCTTGTTACAACGATTGGAAGGGTTTGGTTTTGACATCAACCAAAAGAATGATGAAGGGATCACAGCCTTGCATTTGGCAGCCATGTCCACGACGCATACAGATATTCTGAAATACTTGATATCAAAAGGTGCCGATGTCAGCTTAAAGACTGATTTTGAGGAGACAGTTTATGATTTGGCCAAAGAGAACGAATTGTTACAAGAACAGAACTTGACACTTGATTTCTTGAAATCATAAGAACAAAGAGATTACTAGATGAAGACTTTTATAAAGCTAAGCTTAGGTGTTTTTTGCATGGGGTTGGTTGCCTTTTCGCAATCCCCTGTTGAGACTACAAACTATAAATGCCTCATTCAATTGACCAATTATGAAGGAGAGGGTGCCTATGTGGTCGTTTCTATTTTGGATAGCACTGACACCTATTTGGAAACCTTATATGTTCAAGGCGAAGATGAAGAATGGTACCGCGATATTGAAGAATGGTGGAAAAATTTATATGGTATTCGAAGGCCTAATTTAGATGCCATTGTGGGAGAGACCGTGACCGGTGGGCAACGAAAAATGGCCGTATTAAAGATTCCAACGGATAAGATCGATGCGGGTTTTAAACTTCGGTTTGAATCGGCCGTTGAAGACCAAGAATACTATAAAGATGATATTGAATTTGAACTGACCAAGGAAAATCTCTCCTCAAAAAAAGAGGGTAAGGGATTTATTCGGTATGTTCGCATGATTCAACAATAGCTTCTATTCATGACCATCTCTATTTGGAGGTACAGTCATCTTATTTTGGCGCTTGCATCGGGCCTTTTTTTGATTCTGGCATCAGTAACCGGTATCATTCTTGCCTTTGAGCCCATTCAGAGTGCTTCCGAGTCCCATCAAACCGTTGATCTTTCTAAGGTTTCCGTAGCCGAAACCATCGGCATTTTTCAGGAACGGTATGATGAGGTGTTATCGCTCAAAGTTGATGAAAACGATTTTCTGCTGGCCGAAGTGGTGACGCACCAAGGGGAGAGCAAAAGAATCTTTGCCAATCCCCAAACCGGTGAGGAGTTGGGTATTCCCAAACCACAATCCAAGCTCTTCCAATTTACGACCAACCTACATCGTTCCCTCTTTTTAAAAGGTGTCGGTCGCTTTTTTGTGGGATTGGTTTCCTTCCTACTCTGTCTTATCGCAATTACGGGTTTGATTCTCATTACAAAACGACAAGGAGGGCTATTCAAATTGTTTTCGAAAGTGCAAAGGGACTATTTCGAAATGCGCTATCACGTCATTTTTGGACGATGGTTCTTAGTGCCTATTATTATTTTGGCTGCGACCGGGGTCTATCTTTCTGCTGAAAAATTTTCCTTGCTTCCTTCAACAATAGTTATACATGATACCGTTGAACCAGAAGCTCGCTCGAATTTTGAATTGTCTCCTTCAGAATTACCTGTTTTTAAGGCCATGCAGCTTGATGAGGTTCGCTCAATTACCTTTCCGTTTTCAGAGTTTCCCGAAGATTACTTTGAAGTTGCCTTAAAGGATAGGGAGTTATATATACATCAATACTCGGGCGACATTTTAAGTGACCGTTCATATCCGTTCACAGCACTTGCCAGCCGTTGGAGTATGATCTTGCATACAGGCCAGGGCTCTATAATCTGGTCAATAGTTTTGTTGTTTGCAAGTGGCTCGATTTTGTTCTTCATGTATTCAGGATTCATAATGTGGAGGAAACGTGTGAAAAGCACAAAAGTTCAAAAGGCCTTAGAGGATAAGGACGAATGTTCCCATATCATTTTGGTGGGTTCGGAAACGGGCAATACCTTCAAATTTGCCCAGGTTTTGGAAAAGGCCTTGATCGAGGGAGGAAAATCCGTTTTCGTATCGGAGTTGAATGCCTATACAACCTATGCGAAAGCCCAACATATCATCGTGCTTACGGCAACTTATGGGGAAGGGGAGGCTCCTACCAACGCCAGAAATTTCAAAGATTTGGTCCATCAAGTCACTCCTAAAAACCAACTTTCGTTTAGTGTTGTGGCTTTTGGGTCCTTGCTGTACCCTGATTATTGCCGGTTTGGCGTTGAGGTGGATGAACTCTTGGCAGCGCAAGAACGCTTTGACGCACTTCTGCCCCTTTATAAAATCAATAACCAATCAATCGGGGCATTTATCGATTGGTCGAAGTCTTGGGGAAATGAGACAGGAGTCGACTTAAAAATTAAACCCTTTGAAAAGGAAAAGAAATACCCGCAGCGAAAACCCTTCGAAGTAGTCCATTGTACAGAGCCAAATGAAGATAAAACCTATCTTTTGAGGCTTAAACCACAAAAAAAGACCAAATTCCAATCTGGCGACTTGCTTGCTTATACACCAGAAAAAGAAGGCCTTCCAAGGCAATACTCCATAGCGAAGGTCCAAGAAGAGATTTTACTGAGCATTAAAAGGCATGAGTTTGGTGTGGTATCCAAAGCACTTGCTGAACTGGAACAGGGCAGCATTATTCGAGCTGCCGTTATAAAGAACAAAGAATTTCATTATCCCAAATACGCGCCTGAAATCATATGCATTTCAAATGGAACGGGGATAGCCCCCTTCTTGGGGATGATCTCTGAAAATGTGAACAATAAACCTTTACACCTGTATTGGGGTGGGAGGCGAAAGAGTTCTTTTGCCATTTATAAGGAATATGTAGATGAGGCCTTGAACTCCGGTAAACTTACCCGCGTCAATTATGCGTACTCTCAAGACGCTGAGGCCAAAACCTATGTGCAGGAGTTGCTAAGAAAAGACAAATCGGAAATCGCAAAGAAATTAAATGCTGGGGCGGTAGTGATGATTTGCGGTTCTATTGCCATGCAACGCGAAGTTTTAGACGTTTTGGAACAGATCAGTAATGTTCTTTTAAATAAGCCCTTGAGCGAATTTGAACATCAAGAACAATTAAAAATGGATTGTTATTAGGGTGCCATTATAAATGCATCAAGGGGTTAACAATCGTAACCCCTTGATACTCATAAATACTAATTGTTGTTGTATTATCTAAGCTTCGCAGCTCACACATTCTTTCTTCTGCTTAAATTTTTGAGCAGCGTTCATGCTGTGTTGATAGTATAATGACTTTAGGCCCAGTTTCCATGCCGTCACATGTATTTTGTTGACTTCTTTGGTCGGCATGTCGGGGTGAATGATAATATTGACCGATTGTCCCTGATCGATATGGTTTTGACGGTTGGCCGCTTGGTAAACGATATCCATTTGGTCAATCTCAGAATAGGTCTTAAATACAGCCTTTTCCTCCTCGGTTAAAAACTCCAAATGTTGCACGGAACCATCACGATCACGGATACTTTTCCAAATTTCAGGGGTATTCATTCCTTTTTCATCGAGCAATTCCATCAAATATTTGTTTTTGATGGTCACTTTTATTTTGGCAATATCTTTTACATAGATGTTTGACCAAATCGGTTCGATTCCCTGTGATACCTGTCCAAGAATAAAAGCTGAAGAAGTAGTTGGTGCTACTGCATTCAAGGTGGCGTTTCGACGCCCATACCCTTCCAATACTTTTGGTTCACCAAATCTTTCGGCCAAAGCTTCCGAAGCTTTATACGATTTCTCTTTTATGGTTCTAAAGATTTCGCTGTTCAAATCATAGGCTTCCTGACTGTTGAACGCAATTCTTTTGGATTGCAATAGGGAATGCCAACCCAATGCCCCTAGACCAAGGGCACGATTTTCCTTTGCAAAATTGTAGGCACGCTCCATAAAGAGGAAGGTTTGACGGTCATCTCTATTTGCTGAATCACGATAGGCTTCCAGTTTTTCTAAAAACTCTGTTATCACAGCATCCAAGAAGTGAACCATGGTTTCTACAGCATCGGTATTCTTCCATTTGTCATAATGCAAAAGGTTGATGCTCGAAAGCACACATACAAAGGACCAGTTATCATTTGAGGGCAACATGATTTCAGTGCACAGGTTACTGGCGTAAATTTGATGTTGCTTATCGCGGAACACATCTGCAGCACCATTGTTGGCGTTGTCACTAAAGAAAACATAAGGATAACCCATTTCAGCTCGGCTCTGCAACACCTTTGCCCAAACGGTTCGTTTGTCAACATCCCCATCCACCATTTCTTGCATCCATTGGTTGCTGACGGTTACCCCGTGCGTCAACTGCTGAATGGGGTTTCCTTCGGTACCGATCTCTAAAAACTCCTTGATATCCGGATGATCAATTGGTAAATAGGGAGAAAAACGTCCTCTTCGCACCGAACCTTGGCTGACCACATCGACCATAGATTCGAACAATTGCATGATATGAACGGCACCCGAGGCTTCACCATTATTTTTTACTGGGGCCCCTCGATGACGAATTTTCCCAAAATAGCCTGATGTGCCACCACCCAACTTCGACATCATGCCTACTTCAGATTGTGTATAGAGAATATTGCCCATGTCGTCATCAATATGAGAACCAAAACAACTGATAGGCAATCCGCGTTCCTTGCCAAAATTTGACCAAACCGGTGAGGCCAGTGAAAAGAATCCTTCGGACATATAATTGTAGAACTTGTCGGCATAACCGTCAATTTTTAAAATCTGTTCCGCATGTTCTGCAATTTCACGAATACGTCCTTTGGGTGTTGCCCCTTCGGTCAGGTAACCTGACGCTAGAAACTGTTGACTGTATTCGTTTAACCATTCGAACCCCTGTTCGTCCTCAGACTTGAGACTTGTCAACGCAGTTTTTCTTGCATTTACAAGCTGTTGGGTGCTGTTCTCTTCGGTTGTTTGGTTTGTTTGGTTCTCGATTTTGATTTTTTCCATGTGCTAAAAAAGGTCGTCGCTAGTTATACTTTGTGTTCTCTTACTATAGTTTATAGAGCGCTTTACAAAAAAGTCCCCGTGTTTTGTTCCTATGATTTCATCATCAAACCATTCGGTCTCTGCCAGCAGTTTTTGATCAACATCAAATATTTTATTGATTCCAATACTCTCAAGCGAGTTATTGAATCGGTTCTTCAAAAATTCATTGACCACCGCTTTGGGTAGAAAATCCAACTCCCCATTCTCGAAGATCCAGTCTACTACCTTGCTTTCGGCAGTGAATGCTTCTTCACATAGGTTCTGTATGGCCAACTGGTAATTTTCATCAAACCACTCAGGGTGTTCTTTCTGAATGATCTTGATAAGGTCTATGCCAAAGTCTCCGTGAATTTGTTCTTCTTTTGAAGTGGCTTCCACAACATTGGAAATGCCTTTCAACATGTTCTTGTGCTTGTTGAACGCCATAATGATCAAGAACTGGGAGAATAGGGAAACATGTTCAATAAACAATGAAAACAGAAGAATTGACTCCGCATATTCTTTATTGTCTTCGCTTTTGGCATTTTTCAAAGCAGATTCTAAATATTGAACCCGCTTCATGATGGCCGGCTTCTTTTTGAGTGATTCAAATTCGGTATTCAACCCTAAGACTTCCAAAAGATGTGAATAGGCATCGTGGTGGCGCACTTCACTTTCTGCAAAGGTGGCTCCAACCGATCCTATTTCAGGTTTGGGCATTCTTTGATAGATATCACCCCAAAATGTCTTTACCGCTACCTCAATCTGTGAAATGGCCAACATGGTATTCGTGATGGCACTTCGCTCAACTTCAGTCAACCGTGATTTGAAATCTTGAATATCGCTGGTAAAATTAAATTCGGTGTGGATCCAATACGAATGACGAATGGCCGGAACATACTCATAAAGTTCTGGGTATTCGTACGGTTTAAGATTGATACGTTTCTCAAAAACATTGGATTGTCTGCTTTGGGCCTGTTGATTTCGATAGATGATATAGGCTTTGGCCACATCTTGAAATTCGCTCTGCATCAATTTATGTTCCACGACATCCTGAATTTCTTCAATGGTTGGGATGTAATTTTCATCCATTCCTTTGCGTTGCAACAACACTTCATATACCTGATCGGCAATTCGTTGTGCATCAGACATTTGACCATTATCGACGGCTGTCATGGCCTTTAAAACGGCATTGGTGATCTTATAAAGCGCAAAAGGTTGCTGACTAAAATCCCTTTTAGTGATATAGGTAATTTCCATTAAAAATGTGATTTGCTAAAGAATCGTCAACTTAACGACATTGTAAAATTCACATTTTGTTCACATTTATTTTACGTTGTCGAATTTGGGATTTCAACAATTTTATCAACAACACCCATTTCTATAAAATTCCAGTGATTTATTGGGAGTTGGACGGCATCACATAGAAAAATTTAGAGCTTTTCACAGTTTTTTTGTCACCCAACCACTGTAAATGCTGGCTTGAAAAAAGCGAGTAGGTGATTCAAAACCTGATTTGACCAAAAGTTTTTCCAACTCTTCTTCAGTGGTACGAAATAACTTATGCGTAATCCGCTCAATGCGTTCGCTAACTTCTTTTTCAGGAAGGTGATTTGGCAGTATTGCTTTTAGTATATCAAGGTTGCCCTTCAATTGATCCCTATTGCCCAAAATACCCATAATAACAAAAGTTGCACCAGGCAGTAACCTTTGTCTAATTTGGTGCAATAAGGCAAGTTTTTCATTAGGATATTTAATAAAATGAAGTACGAGGATCAGCGAAGCCGCTCCAAAGCGTAATTTGGTATTCAGTTGACCAATTTGTCCGTTTATTAATTCAATACCATCGTATGGGGACAACTTTTTTTTAGCAATTTGTATCATTTCCGGGGAGGGGTCTACTCCCGTTATCGACCATCCTGGATCAAACTCCTTTAGGCTTATTAATTCATTGCCAGTGCCACAACCCACGGCAAGCATGTTTTTTTTGGAAACATCTGCCAATATTTTCGGAAAAATGGACATAAAGTAATCGTAATTGGGTATCCATTGTTGCACAAAACCATCGTAACCTTTGGCTCGTTTCCCCTCAAATTTGGCTAAATCCAATTCGTTTTCATTCATTCTTCGCAGGGTTTGTTATTTAGAATGATTAAAAATAACTATTTTTGAGGAAAACCTAAACTATGGCTTGTGTAAGTAGCTATAAGATTATTAAGGGAGTGTTTACTGAATTTCTGGAAAGAAACGGGCATCGAAAAACGCCTGAGCGCTATGCTATTCTGGAAGAGCTTTACAATAGTGATGATCATTTGGATATTGATTCGCTCTATATTTTGATGAAAGAGAAAAAGTATCGTGTTAGCCGAGCCACCTTGTACAATACCATGGAACTTTTATTGGAATGTAATCTAGTGCGTAAACATCGATTTGGAGATAAGGTGTTCAAGTACGAGAAGTCACTATTTAGTAGCAAGCATGACCATGTCATATTAACAGATACAGGCGAGGTTTTAGAATTTAGTGATCCACGTATTCAAAATATTAAAGAGACTATTGAAGAGGTCTTTAATATCAATATTGATGAACACTCCTTGTATTTCTATGGGATACGGAATGAAGTAAAGGTGAGGAAATAAGTAAGCTCGCTCCACGTCGTATTGTTAAATTTCATTTTTATTTAGAATTAATTTAGATAAGTCTTTGCCAAAAGATCACGGCATTATATATTCGCAACTCAAAACAATTAATAATTGGTCTAAATAAAAATAATTATGAAAACCTTAAAATATTTTTCAATAGTTCTGATGGCAGGTTTGTTTTTCGTGGCTTGTTCCAATGACGATGACGCCACCGGGCCTACGTGTACTGATGGCATCCAAAACGGCGATGAAACCGGCGTCGATTGCGGGGGCAGTTGTGCCCCTTGCGAGGTTGCGGCCACTTGTGACGATGGCATCCAAAACGGTGATGAAGAAGGTGTGGATTGTGGTGGAAGTTCCTGTTCGCCCTGTACCACCGGAATTGAAATTCCGGCGACCTATGTGTTTGAGCGTAACGGCGAATCTACGGTAAGCTTTAGTGGACAAACAACACGTCTCTTGATGGCGCGTGAAGTGCTTGGGCTGCTTAGGGACAATACCTCTACTGAGGCTGACATCGATGCCGCATTTGACCACCAAGAAGGTGCTATGGACTTTAGTGATGATGACTTAAATGCTTCTGATAAGCAAGTAAGAAACAAAACTGCAGGATCATACGTCTTTAGCCAACTTTTACCGGCCGTTGCCTCAATTGCCGTCAAAGCAGATTTTGATGGTTATATCGCAGAACAGGTCAACGAGGTGTTCCCATTTTGGAACCAAGTAGCTACAGAAGGGAATGCCGGTCAATTGCCTGATGGTTCTTCAACACGTTATGTGAATGCAAGAGGATTGGAAGTTGATCAAGCTTTTATCAAAGGTTTGACAGGAGCCTTTGTGTCTGATCAAATTCTTAATAATTATACCGATCCTGGTCAGCTGGCCCAATTTGAAGACGATAATGATAACGATGTTATTGTTGATGGTAAGACCTATACCGACATGGAGCACGATTGGGATGAAGCCTATGGTTATTTCTTTGGTGTGGCAGCCGATGGCGAAAATCCAGTAGCTGCATTGCTTGATGGTGGTGATCCAGGTGATTTCAGTTCTGGGTCTGACGAGTTCCTATACAAGTATGTGGATAATGTAGAAGCCAATTTCGATGGAACCGCCGCAGCTATTTTTGACGCGTACAAAGCAGGGAGAACTGCTATCGTTAACAAGGATTATGACGAGCGCGATGCCCAGGCCGATATCCTAAGGGAGAAGATAGCCATGTTGGTTGCGGTACGAGCAATTCATTACCTAAAAGCAGGTGCGAGTGGTGTTGGTGGAACAAATCAAGGAGGTACTTTTCATGATTTGTCTGAAGCTTACGGCTTTATTTACAGTTTGCAATTTCTAAGATCGCCAGGTTCTGATTTAGCGTTCTATTTCTCAAGAGATGAAGTTCTTGGATACTTGGATACCATTTACAATACACCAACGAATGGATTTTGGAATGTAACCACTGAGAATCTCGATGAGGTTGCAGAGGCAATAGCTGCCAAATTTAGCTTTACAGCTGCGGAAGTTGACTAATTCCATAGCAAATACATGACTATCGTAATCTCGAAATAAGAATAAATAATAAAGGATGCACTACATCATGTTCTGCATCCTTTATTTTTGTTCCAGAAAAATTTTAATTTGAAAAAAAAAGCACAATGAAAAGAAGATTTGTATGGCTTCTTCCGGTATTTCTAGCCCTTTTTATATGGGCTTGTTCTTCAGATGGTGATGATTCCGAAGATCCAACCGACGACCTTGGCATGACCGATGATGATGGTGGTAATTCAGATGATGATGGATCATCGGTAACCTTTGAGCGTGGTACCATGTTGGCCAATTGGGCAGATAATATTATCCTTCCTTCCTATGATAATTTTCTAACTGTTTTTGCAACCTTTAAGCTTGAGTTTGATGCCTTTCAGGCCGATGTCAATGAAGCTAATCTGGTCAACCTAAGAACAGCATGGATTGCCGCTTATAAAAGTTGGCAACATATCTCAATGTTCGAGATTGGCCCCGCCGAAGACAATGGGCTCCGGTTGAATGTAAATACTTACCCCACTGATTTTGCTTTGATTGAAAATCATATTGCAAGTGGCACCTATAATTTTGATCTCCCTTCGAACAGGGATTCCAAAGGTTTTCCAGCATTGGATTATTTGCTTAATGGGATGGCCGGAACAGATTTGGAAATTGTTGCTGTTTTTAATGATGGGACAAATGGAGCTGCCTATATCACCTATTTAAGCGATGTCCTGAACGATATTGAAACAAGGGTTGCCGCAGTTCGGGATGCCTGGCAAGGCGGTTATCGAGACACCTTTGTAGCCAATAACGGTTCTTCGGCCACAGCATCAACGGACCGTTTTGTTAATGACTTCATTTTTTATTATGAAAAGTTTCTTAGGGCCGGAAAAATGGGAATTCCCCTGGGAGTTTTTACAGGAGTACAAGCCCCAAACACTATTGAGTCTTATTTCTATCCAGAATTGTCAAATGATTTGTTCTTAGAAGGGTTGAACGCGGTGGAAGACTTTTTCAACGGGAAGCATTTTGGTTCGGAGGCCCTAGGAGAGAGCTTATCATCTTACCTTGTTTCCTTGGGTGAAGAAGCACTTCGAGATGATATTTTGAACCAGTTTGGACTCGCGAGAACTGCAATAGAGGCTCTTGAGCCTTTTAGAACAGAAATTGAAACGAATAACCCAGCTATTGACATGTTGTCGGCCTATGATGAAGTTCAGCGAGCCGTGGCTATGTTAAAGGTAGATATGGTCTCTTCAATGAGCATTGCCATCGATTTCGTGGATGCGGATGGGGACTAGATGAAAAGCGCTTTGCAAACATATCTTTCTAAAAAAGTAGAGGCCGCCCCGTTGGCGGTCTTTCGCATTTTTTTTGGTTTGATGATGGTTTGGAGCATCATTCGGTTTTGGTACCATGGTTGGATTGAGAGCCTTTACCTTGAGCCAAAATTTCATTTTTCTTATTATGGTTTCGAATGGGTACAGCCATTAGGAAATTGGACCTATCTTTTGTTCATAATTTGTGGCATCGCCGCTTTCTGTGTTGCAATCGGTTATAAGTATAAAGTGGCAATTATTACTTTTTTTCTGTCCTTTACCTATATCGAGTTGATGGATAAGACAACGTACCTGAACCACTATTACTTTATCAGTATCCTCTCGTTCCTTTTAATTTTTATTCCAGCCAATGCCTACTTTTCATTGGATGCTGCTCGGCAATTAAAGAATAGGTTTCAGTTTGTTCCCAAATGGAATGTTGATGCCATTAAACTACTGTTGGCGTTGGTCTATGTTTATGCTGGTTTGGCGAAATTAAATTCCGATTGGTTGGTCGATGCTGCGCCGTTGCGGATTTGGTTGCCTTCAAAGGCTGATTTGCCCCTTATTGGTGGGTTGATGGGTTACCCATGGATACATTATGTTTTTAGCTGGTTTGGCGCGCTTTATGATTTGACCATTCCCTTTTTATTGTTATACAAACCAAGCCGTTGGGTGGCTTTCTTTTTTGTCGTGGTGTTTCATGTAATGACTCGGGTGTTATTTAATATAGGCATGTTCCCCTATATCATGATTGTCGTTACTCTAATCTTTTTTAGTCCCGCGGTGCATCAGAAAATATTGCGTTTTTTTGCCTCAATCTTAAAAATTGATCAAATAAGGTTTGATAACGGTCGCCAATTTGAATTGCTGCCCAAATTTCGAAAAAAACTGGTCTATGTGGTAGTTGCATTCTTTTTTGTTATTCAATTGATTTTACCATGGCGTTATTTGGCTTATCCTGGTGAACTGTTTTGGACAGAACAAGGTTACCGGTTCTCATGGCGTGTTATGTTGATGGAAAAAGCTGGTTATTGTCAATTTAAGATTGTTGATGGGAAGACGGGTCAATGGTTTTATGTAGATAATTCCGATTTTTTGACGCCTTTCCAAGAAAAACAAATGTCATTCCAACCTGATTTTATTTTGGAATATGCGCACTACCTTGAAAACCATTTTGCAAAACAAGGGCACAAAAATATTGAGATTTATGTAGAGAGCTATGTTAGCCTGAATGGTCGGCGAAGCACATTTTACATTGATCCCAAAGTTAATTTAGTGAAGGAACGGGAATCGTTCCGACATAAAAAATGGATTATTCCTTTTACTGATGAAATCAAAGGTATTTAAAGCATTACTTTCTTTTTTAATGGGCTTTTCGTCTTTTGCCCAGTTCACTATTACCGGTTTCGTAACGGATGAAAATAACCGTCCCTTAAGTAATGCCGAGATCTATTTGAGACAGCCTCAAATCTTAGCAATCACTTCAGAAGATGGTCGTTTCGTATTGGAGGCTATCGATGAGGGAACCTACGATGTGGTTGTTTTTGCCTTTGAACATCGTGTGTTCGAACAACAACTTGAGATTACGGCTGCAACAACTTTGAGTTTTCGATTGGAACCATTGGAGGCACAAGAACTTTCAGAAGTTGTGCTTACTGAAGAACGGGAGAAAGTATTCGCCTTGCAAAAGTTAAAAACTGTTGAGGGCACCGCTATCTATGCCGGAAAAAAGAGTGAGGTTATTTTAGTTGGTAATGTACCCGGTAATCTGGCAGCAAATAATCCAAGGCAAATTTATAGTCAGGTAGCAGGCCTAAATATCTTTGATTATGGTGATGCGGGCTTACAATTGAATATTGGAGGTAGAGGCTTGGATCCGAACCGGACCGCCAATTTTAATGTTCGTCAAAATGGCTATGATATCAGCGCTGATGCGCTGGGATATCCTGAAAGTTATTATACCCCTCCGGCAGAAGCCTTAGATCAAATTCAGATAGTGCGAGGGGCTGCCTCCCTTCAGTATGGTCCCCAATTTGGCGGACTGGTCAATTTTAAGTTCAAAAAACCCAATCCAACCAAAAAAATAGATTGGACTTCCCGGCAGACCTTGGGTTCTTTTGATTTGTTTACCAGCTTTAATAGCTTATCGGGTACGGTAGGCGAATTCAGCTATTATACTTATTTCAATTATAAGCAAGGGAATGGGTTTCGTCCAAATTCGCGATTTAGTAGCCGAAACTACTTTGGGCACTTTGAATATCAATTGTCAAATAAAACAAGTTTGGCCCTGGAGACAACATTTTTGAACTATTTGGCCAAACAGCCTGGAGGTCTTACTGATGCGCAGTTCCTCGATAATCCAGAATTCAGTAACCGTGAACGAAATTGGTTCAATGTGGATTGGAAATTGTTTTCACTACGCTTAGACCATCAATTTTCCAATAAAACAGATTTCAGTTTAAATCTTTTTGCCTTAGATGCTTCGAGAAAGGCCTTGGGTTTTCGAACCAATCGCGTTTCCCAGCTTGATGATCCCAATGAACCTCGAGAATTGTTGGTGGATAACTTTAACAATTGGGGCGCTGAAGCCCGGATATTACATCGGTATCCCGTAGGCAATCGCAATTCAGTTTTACTTTTGGGTGCCAAGTACTATCAGACTTCCAATGATCAGCGGCAAGGCCCGGGTAGTGCAACCGCTAATCCTGACTTTACCTTTGCAGCCTCTGAGTTTCCGAATTACGAACGCCAATCCCAGTTTGAGTTTCCCAATCTAAATCTGGCTCTTTTCGGTGAACATATTTTCAATTTGTCAGATAACTTCTCATTGACTCCAGGATTTCGATTCGAATACATCAAAACAGAAAGTGAAGGTAGTTTTCGAAATATCGTTTTGGATTTAGCGGGAAATCCTTTATTAAATGAAGAAGTAACAGATGATCGAAACTTTGAACGCAGCTTTTTGCTTTTAGGCCTTGGGGCTTCCTATAAGCCTACGAACTCTATCGAACTCTATGGCAATTTCTCACAGAACTACCGCTCGGTTACCTTTAGTGATATTCGCGTAGTAAATCCATCTTTCCAAATAGACCCAAATATTTCCGATGAAGACGGATTCACGGCTGATATCGGAATTCGTGGCCGTTTGAAAAATGTTATCACCTATGATGTAAGCGCCTTTGGACTGCTCTATGATGATCGTTTGGGTGAAATATTAAAAAGTGAAACGCGTACGAATCCAGATGGGGAAGAGGTAGAAACCGGCAGGGTGGTGCGCTTTCGAGGCAATATTGGAACAGCCTTTATTTATGGTTTGGAATCCTTTGCAGAGATCAACCTTAAATCCATTTTTTTTCCTGGGTATGAAAAATTAAAGCTGAACTATTTTTTGAATTTGGCATTAACCAATTCGGAGTATACAAAGTCTGATCAAAATAATGTGGAAGGTAATGAAGTGGAGTTTATTCCTGATATCAACCTTAAAACGGGGTTGAGCTTTGGATATGGCAATTTTTTGGGAAGCCTGCAGTACACTTATTTATCCGAACAATTTACCGATGCTACCAACGCACCCCAAGATGTTAATGATAACCAGCGAGGTATTGAGGGCACCATTCCCTCATATGATATTATAGATTTCTCATTATCATACTCGTGGAAACGACTAAAACTGGAAACGGGCATCAATAATTTGCTTGATAACTCATACTTTACCCGCAGAGCAACCGGATATCCAGGGCCAGGAATTATTCCGGCCGAACCAAGAACATTTTATACTACCTTGCAATTGAAACTCTAATATTATTCCAATTGAAACTTGTAAAGAGAATTTTGACCGTTCTATTAATTGCCTTGGTACTACTTCAATTTTGGAGGCCTGAAAAAAATAAATCTTCTGAAAATGTAGTAGCCGCATTTGAGTTGGAGACAAGACCGGGCCCTGAGGTTGTGGCCACATTAGAGAAATATTGCTATGATTGCCATAGCAATAACACTGTTTATCCTTGGTATGCTGAAGTTGCACCTGTTTCGCTTTGGATTGATGGTCATGTAGAAGAAGGTAAGGAACACTTTAATGTTTCCGATTGGGCTTCATGGAAATTAAAAAAGAAAGACCATAAACTGGAGGAGTTGATTGAGGAGGTAGAGGAAGGCCATATGCCTGAAGACTCCTATACTTGGATTCATGGGAACTTGACCGAAGAAGAAAAGGAATTGCTCATTGAGTGGGCAGAAAAAGCCAGACAGAACTTATCTAAAATTTAAAAAAGCGGCCCATCGGACCGCTTTTCGCGTGAACCTAATAACTCTCAATACAATATATATCAAGCACATTAGTTTTGTAGATGCCTATACGCAATCTCTTGTGAAGAAAGAAGATGCGTATGTTTTTTCTTTTCCCGAAGAAGCTGTTTTAATTCTAGAAGTTCTTCACGGTTGACCACAACAATGCAATGTTTGGTGCCTATCGAGATAGGAATTCTTTTGTTGTGCATGGTTTCCTTTAATTGTACTTCCCAGTAATCGGGATCAATATCAAAAACATACTCTTTAAATGCGATCAACTCCCAATCATACAATTCAAAACAAAGGTTATTATAGACCAACTGAAATAGTTTGCTGTGATCGCAATAGGTCAATATGCCATTCTTGGTTTGGGATACGGTTTGGGCGCTTGGACACATAAAAATGAATTACATTCAAATGTACTTATTTATTTATAATAAGTCTAAATAAAAATAAAAATTTACCAATAACTCATTGAAATTCTGGTGATTTTTTTTGTGGTATCTTTGCACGCAATTAATTTGTAATTGCCATGGAAGCCCACCATCAAAAAATTGTCGGCGAAGGTCTCACCTATGATGACGTCCTGCTCGTACCGGCTTATTCACAAGTACTTCCCAGGGAGGTCAATATTCAAACAAAATTCACGCGCAACATTACCATTAATGTACCTATAGTCTCTGCGGCAATGGATACCGTAACGGAGTCTAAAATGGCTATCGCAATGGCTCGTGAGGGTGGCATAGGGGTGTTGCATAAAAATATGACCATCGAACAGCAGGCCATGAAAGTGCGAAAAGTGAAACGTGCAGAAAGTGGTATGATCATGGATCCTGTTACACTACCCCTTGATTCGGTGGTACAGGATGCCAAAGATGGAATGCGTGAAAATAGTATTGGGGGAATTCCCATTGTTGATGACAACCAGAAACTTCTTGGCATTGTCACCAATCGCGACCTGCGTTTTGAAAAAGACAATGACCGACCCATTTCAGAAGTGATGACCACTGAAAATTTGGTAACTGCTGGAGTTGGAACAACCTTGGCAGAGGCCGAGGATATTCTTCAGGAAAAAAAGATCGAAAAATTACCGGTTGTTGACGCTGACAATAAATTGGTCGGGCTGATCACGTTTCGAGATATTACCAAATTGACCCAAAAGCCGATAGCCAACAAAGACCAATATGGAAGGTTACGGGTCGCCGCTGCCATCGGTGTAACTTGGGACGCTGTGGATAGGGCAGCTGCCTTGGTTAAGGCCGGGGTTGACGCGATTGTAATTGATACCGCCCATGGTCATACAAAAGGGGTGGTCGATACCTTGAAAGCTGTTAAGAAAGCCTTGCCAGACCTTGATGTTATTGTAGGAAATATTGCCACAGGTGAAGCAGCAAAATATTTAGCTGATGCTGGGGCTGACGCTGTTAAAGTAGGTATAGGACCCGGTTCAATCTGTACCACTCGAGTGGTTGCAGGTGTCGGTTTTCCCCAATTTTCGGCTGTGCTGGAAGTTTCAGCTGCGTTAAAAGGTACCGGTGTTCCGGTAATAGCAGACGGGGGTATCCGATATACTGGAGATATTCCAAAAGCCATCGCTGCAGGTGCCGATACGGTTATGTTGGGGTCACTTTTGGCGGGAACAAAAGAATCTCCTGGCGAAACCATAATCTATGAAGGTCGTAAGTTCAAGAGCTATCGCGGTATGGGGTCGGTTGAAGCCATGAAAGAGGGTAGTAAAGACCGGTATTTTCAGGATGTGGAAGATGATATTAAAAAACTGGTTCCTGAGGGGATTGTTGGGCGTGTCCCCTATAAAGGTGAGCTTTATGAAAGTATGCATCAGTTTATTGGAGGGCTTCGTGCCGGAATGGGTTATTGTGGTGCCAAAGATATTGCCACTTTAAAGGAAACAGGAAAGTTCGTCAAAGTCACTTTTAGTGGTATTAAGGAAAGCCATCCACATGATGTGACCATTACAAAGGAAAGCCCGAACTACAGCCGGTAGGACGGTTTATTTTCCCACACCCGAATAACTCTTCCAATCTTGGGTCTTGTAGATATCGTCGCCAAAATAACGCGCTATTTGCAAAAACGGACCTACCTTTTGATACCCGGGTACAGGCGATAACATTTTCATATCCTCATCCAGAAAAACTACGGTGGGATAGCTCAGTCGCCCTTGTAGCAATGCTGCAGCCAATTCGTGATAGCCTCGCTTCCCCGAAGGGATATATTTGAAGGTTCTTCCGTTAAAATCTAGCGGTTCTTTACCCTCACCATCCATTTTGACCATAATGAAATTATCATTCATATAGGCGGCGACCTCAGGATTTTGAAAGGTATCCTTATCCATCTTTTTGCACCATCCGCACCAATCGGTGTAAACATCAACAAAAACCTTTTTGGTATTGCCTTCATTTTGGGTTAGTGCGACGGCATCTTCCCAAGTATGCCAATCTACTTGTTGGGCACTCAGGATACAGGTGAAAAGCGCAAAAAAGGAAAAAGTAATCGTCCGCATCTTCATAATTTGAGGTTTTAGTCCATAGACTATACCAAAACTAACGAAAATTGTACCAAAAAAGTATTTAGCCCAACACAATCAGACACCCGATAAGCAGGGCAAGTAAAAGGCAAAGCGGTGAATAATAAAATGTATCCCTCCTAGAAAATTGCGAATCTTTTACCATTTTAAAGAAGCCAACGTATTTGAAATCTCCGATGGCACGTATAAGAAAGAGGATACCAATGCCCATCTGAATATAGGTGAGCCAACTTAGGTCTATCAGGTGCACAACTTCATTTAAAAAAACCAATGCGAACAACAGCAAGCCAAAACCTACCAATGCCGTTAGGGGTGCAATTGGGAGTTTTGCTTTTTCTTCCGAAGTTTTTTTTGGCAGCACCAGCGCGGGGTTTTTTAGACCAAAAAGAGCCCAATAAAAGTGAATACAGGCCAAAATAGTAAATATGAAGGCAATGCTTGCCGCTATGAAAGTCATTTATTTTACCCCTACTTGTTCTTTCTTATTGGCAAACAATCCTTTTGGATCTACCTGATTTTTAAGAATATCATCAAAGGTTTCCCTTTGTCGGATAAGATGTGCCTGCCCATTGTGCCACAACACCTCTGCCGGACGATAGCGTGAATTGTAATTGCTGGCCATGGTAAAACAATATGCCCCTGCATTTCTAAAACAAAGCACATCGCCTTCAGAGATTTCATTGATTCTTCGATTGCTTCCAAAGGTGTCGGTTTCACAAATGTATCCGACCACGGAATAATAGCGTTCCTTGCCTTTCGGATTTGATAGATTGGTTATCTCATGGGCTGCACCATATAACATGGGGCGAATCAAATGGTTGAAACCGGAGTCAATACCGGCAAAAACGGTTGAGGTGGTTTGTTTGACGACGTTCACCTTGGCCAAAAAATAGCCCGCCTGACTCACCAAAAATTTTCCAGGCTCAAAAGCCAGGGTGAGGTCTCTACCATATTCTTTGCAAAAATCATTGAAACGAGCGGTGAGCTTTTTTCCGAATTCTTCAATGTTGGTTTCAATATCCCCATTTTTATAAGGGACTTTGAATCCGCTTCCAAAGTCAATAAATTCCAATTCTTTGAAATTTTTTGCAGTTTCAAAAAGAATTTCAGAAGCATATAGGAATACATCTATATCCAAGATATCGCTTCCTGTGTGCATATGGATGCCATTGATATTCATATTTGTGAGCGCTACAATGCGCAACAAATGAGGGATTTGGTGTATGCTAATGCCGAATTTTGAATCAATATGCCCTACGGATATGTTGGTGTTTCCTCCAGCCATGACATGCGGATTGATGCGGATGCAAACTGGAATATCCGGATGTTTACTGCCGAATTGCTCTAGAATGGATAGGTTGTCAATATTAATTTGAACCCCAAGTGCAGCGGCCTCTTCAATCTCCTCCAGGGAAACCCCATTAGGGGTGTAAATAATGGACTCAGGTTGAAACCCAGCCATTAAGCCCAATTTCACCTCTTGGATTGAAACGGTATCGAGCCCACTGCCCAGGCTATGCATTAGCCTTAGGATGGATAAATTCGATAACGCCTTTGCCGCATAATTCAATCTCAAGTTGGACACCCCTCCAAAAGCTTTTGTCAAGCGCTTGTATTGTGATTGAATGGTGTTCGAATCGTATACGTAAACTGGGGCACCATGTTCCCCTGCAATGTTTAATAAATCAGATGCTTTCATGCCTTGGCAATTTATACAAAACTAGTGGTTAGCGTTTCCGCAACAAAAATAAAACCATAGAACCATAAAATACAACAAAATGTTGTATTTGTAACAAAAATAAAAGTTGCGGGTTGCCCATGAGCTGTGTATTTTTAATGAAAATCTGAGTATGAAATTGCCCCTTTTTCCCTTGCAATCTGTTTTCTTCCCCGGCGAAACTGTTCCGCTCCACATTTTTGAGGAACGTTACAAGCAATTGGTTGATGATTGCAGGTCGGAGGCAATTACCTTCGGCATTCCGGTTTACATCAATGACGCCATAGCCTATGGCACCGAAGTGCAATTGGTCGAGGTGGTCAATACCTATGAAGGCGGGGAAATGGACATTATATGTGTGGCCCGCCAAGTCTTTAAGGTGCTCACCTTTGACAATCAGATGGATGGAAAACTCTATGCGGGCGGTATTGTGGAGTTTATGGAATCGGACAATGATGCCGGTGATGATTTGAGAAGTGAGGTTTTGGATAAGATTAAAAAATTATACGATTTAATGCAGGTCCAATTTCCGCCAACACCCATCGATAAATTCAACAGTTATGCCTTTGCCCACAAAATGGGATTGACTTTTGAGCAGGAATATGAACTCTTGCAACAGACCAACGAAACCCACAGGTTACAATTCATCAAATCCCATTTAGATACGACCATTGCGGTATTGGAGCAAATTGACCGTACGAAGGCGGTTATTGAAATGAATGGCCATTTCAGAAATTTTGACCCGCTTGACTTTAAAGATTTTGATGCAAATTGATATTGAAATGGGTTAGGGTAATTACCTCATGTTTCCTATTTTTGTCACCAATTTTAACATCACCAGTACATGAATCTTCACGAATATCAGGGTAAGGAAATTTTGGCCAGTTTTGGCGTGCGCATCCAACGCGGAATTGTAGCGCACAATGCCAAAGAGGCCGTTGAAGCGGCCAAACAATTGACACAGGAGACCGGAACAGGTTGGCATGTTATCAAAGCACAGGTTCATGCTGGAGGCCGCGGTAAGGGTGGCGGGGTCAAATTGGCCAAGAACCTGAAGGAAGTGGAGGAACTTGCTGGCGCCATTATTGGAATGAACTTGGTTACTCCGCAAACATCAGCAGAAGGTAAAAAAGTGCATCAGGTGCTCATTGCAGAGGATGTGTATTACCCAGGAGATAGTGAAACCAGTGAATTCTATATGTCGGTTTTATTGAATAGGGCTACTGGACGAAACATGATTATGTATTCTACCGAAGGCGGTATGGATATAGAGGAAGTTGCTGAAAAAACCCCGCATTTGATTTTTACAGAGGAAATAGAACCTGCTACAGGTTTATTGCCTTTTCAAGCGCGAAAAATTGCTTTCGATCTTGGGCTATCAGGTACGGCCTTCAAGGAGATGGTGAAATTTGTGACAGCACTGTATAGAGCTTACGAGCAAAGTGATTCCAGTCTTTTTGAGATTAATCCGGTTTTAAAGACTTCAGACGATAAAATTATGGCGGTAGACGCAAAGGTATCCATCGATGACAATGCCTTGTATCGCAGAAAATCCTATGCTGAAATGCGGGATCTACGGGAGGAAAATCCAATTGAGGTCGAAGCAAGGGCAGTTGGTTTGAATTACGTGGATTTGGATGGCAATGTAGGCTGTATGGTCAACGGTGCCGGATTGGCCATGGCGACCATGGATTTGATCAAAATGGCAGGCGGAGAACCGGCAAACTTTCTTGATGTTGGGGGCACTGCCAATGCCAAAAGAGTAGAGGAGGCCTTTCGCATTATCTTGAAGGATCCGAATGTGAAAGCCATCCTCATCAATATTTTTGGAGGAATTGTGCGTTGTGATCGTGTGGCACAAGGTGTTGTTGATGCCTATAAGAATATGGGTGATGCCATCAAGGTGCCGATCATTGTTAGATTGCAAGGCACCAATGCCGAACTGGCCAAAGAAATTATCGATAATTCAGGTTTGGCCGTCCATTCGGCAGTGCAGTTCCAAGAAGCTGCCGATAAGGTCAAGGAAGTTTTGGTTTGACCTCCTAAGATTTTAAGATATTGAAAAAGGCACCATTCGGTGCCTTTTTTTTGGTGGTATCAACAGCGAACCCGATGCCAATAATCTGGGGTTGGTTGCTATCCATACTACCCTGACGAAAGCTGTGGGAAGACCTTATTTTATTGCCGACGCGGAAGGACACCCATTAAAGTTCTGTTAAAAAAATGGTGTTCATGTAACATTCTGAATTTTCGGCCGTCTTCTATATATATTCATCAAATTTATCAATCTCAAAAAACGAAATCATCATGAGAAAAATCAGTTTAGTTTTATTCGCAGCATTGCTATTTGTTTCTGGAAATGTTTTAGCAAACAATCCTAATCCAGAAGCGCCAACAAAAGCACTTTCTACACAGATTCAAAAAATGTTGAACCGTAACTCTTTCGGTGAGGCTTATGAAGGTGCACATGCCCAAGTACGATTTACCTTTAATAAGGAAGGTGAAATCGTGGTATTGTCCGTCGATACTGAAAACTCCAACCTGGAAGGGTTTGTGAAAGGCAAGCTGAACTACAAAAAAGTACAAGCAGAAAATATTACCGAGGGTAAAATGTACACGGTTTCTGTGCGGATTGCCGCATAAAAGACAGTGATTATTTGAATTAGTTAGCTGAATCCCGGGGGAACCCGGGATTTTTTTTATACTAAAATGTCATTTTTTGAGTTGTAATAAGACCAAATCAACCATTAGCCATGAGCACCCACGAAGAAAAATTGAGCATGCTGTCACAAATGATTTCCTTTGCTCAAGAAGATAATGTACTCAAACTTTCCGAATATTATTTCTTATTAAGCGTAGCTTCGAGTTTGGGGGTTGAAAAAGATGCTTTTGATAGGCTTTTACAAGATCGTCCCGAAAATAAGATTCCGCAAACCCAAGCTGAACGCATCGTTCAATTTCATCGCTTAGTGCTCTTGATGAACATCGACGGTGAACAGCATCCCTCTGAAATTGGAAAACTGCACAATATGGGCCTATGGATGGGATTGCCACCCTCCGCCATTGGGCAGGTATTAGAGGTTATGCACCAGTATCCAAATAAGGTGGTTCCGCCTGATGTGCTCTTGAAAATCTTCACTGCACACTACAATTAATGACAAAACGTCACTAAAACACTTCATTGAACTGACATAACGGCATTAAAATAGTCTTGGTACACCCTTTGACTATACAATTGTGATTAGAGTTTATAATATAAAATGAATCACCATGAGTATAGTAAAAAGAAACAATCTGTTATTTCCATCACTGATGAATGAGTTTTTCAAACCGGATTGGTTTGGAGGAATGGAGACGTTGAATACTACGGTACCTGCCGTAAATATCAAAGAAAACGAAAAGGATTTTGAATTGGAATTGGCTATTCCTGGTTTTAAAAAGGATGATTTCAATATTGAAGTAGACGAAAACATACTTACAATATCATCTGAGGTTACATCTGAAAACCATACAAATGAAAACAAGTATACCAGACGCGAGTTTTCATACAACGCCTTTAAAAGAGCATTTACCTTACCTGAGACTATAGACGATGGTAAAATCAATGCCAATTACGAGGCTGGTGTTTTGCGATTGACCTTACCCAAAAGGGAAGAGGCATTGCCCAAACCCAAGCGCATGATAGCGATTTCATAACGAATTATGGCACCGACCAGGTGTTCATGATGGTTGGTTTGTTTAGTTGGTTAGTTTGGAAAAGCCCTGCATAATTGCAGGGCTTTTCTTTTAGTCTTGCTCCTGTAACATCTTGATTTCGTCACGTAGTTTTGCCGCTTCCATAAAATTGAGTTCCTTGGCGGCTTTCTCCATGGCCTTACGCTTTTCACGAATCAGTTTGTCCTTTTGGTCGGGTGTCAGGTATTCCAAATCCGGTTCTGCGGCCCGTAGTTCTTCTTTTTGAAAATGATAGGTGGAAACCGAATTCTTGGCCAAAGCATTATCCAAGCTTTTGTTGAGAGCCCTTGGAACTATATTGTTTTCAAGATTATAGGTGCCTTGTTTTTCACGACGATAATTGGTCTCATCAATGGTCTTTTGCATACTATCTGTAACGGTATCGGCATACATGATGGCCTTTCCATTGAGGTTTCTTGCCGCACGGCCCACGGTTTGAATCAATGACCGGTTGCTACGTAAAAAGCCTTCCTTGTCGGCATCAAGAATGGCAACTAAGGACACCTCCGGTAAGTCAAGACCTTCTCGTAGCAAGTTCACCCCAATAAGTACATCGAAGAGTCCTTTTCTGAGATCCTGCATGATCTCAACACGTTCAAGGGTGTCCACGTCACTATGAATGTAGCGACACCGAATATCGATTCGAGCCAAGTATTTTGCCAATTCCTCCGCCATTCTTTTGGTAAGGGTGGTGACCAAGGTTCGTTCGTCCAATTCAACCCTCTTTTGAATTTCTTCGACCAAATCATCTATTTGGTTCATGCTCGGCCTTACCTCAATTTCAGGGTCCAAAAGGCCGGTGGGGCGAATTACCTGCTCTACATAAATTCCCTCACTTAACTGAAGTTCATATTCTGCTGGGGTCGCACTAACATATATGACCTGGTTCTGTAGGGCTTCAAACTCTTCAAATTTCAACGGACGATTGTCCATAGCGGCGGGTAATCGAAATCCATAGTCCACCAAATTTTCTTTCCTTGATCGATCTCCACCATACATGGCATGAACCTGCGGTATGGTAACATGGCTTTCATCAATAACCATCAAATAATCTTCGGGAAAATAATCGAGCAAACAGAAAGGACGGGTACCGGGTTCCCGACCGTCCAAATAGCGGGAATAATTCTCAATTCCTGAGCAATAGCCAAGTTCCCGTATCATTTCCAAATCAAAATTGGTGCGTTCCTCTAGGCGTTTGGCTTCCAAGGGTCTGCCAATTTCCTTAAAGTAATCCACCTGCTTTACCAGGTCGTCCTGAATTTGGTGAATGGCATTTTGCAAAATATCTGGTGAGGTGACAAACATATTGGCCGGGTAAATATTGAGATTGTCATAAATTTCAATCACCTTATTATTAAAAGGATCAAGGGCTTCGATTTCTTCAATCTCGTCGCCAAAAAAATGGATGCGAAAGGCGTGATCGGCATATCCTGGAAAAACATCAACAACATCGCCTTTCACCCGAAAGTTGCCATTTCGGAAATCTGCCGTAGTCCTAGAGTAAAGGCTTTGAACCAATTGTTTTAGAAATTTGGTTCGCGAAATGACCTGATCTCGATGAATTGAAATGACATTTTTTTGAAACTCGACCGGGTTTCCAATACCATACAGGCAAGAGACGGAAGCCACTACCAATACATCCCGACGACCCGAAAGCAAAGAGGAGGTTGCACTAAGGCGCAATTTTTCAATGTCCCCGTTAATCGACAGGTCTTTTTCAATATAGGTCCCGCTTGTTGGGATGTAGGCTTCGGGCTGGTAATAATCATAGTATGAGACAAAGTATTCTATTGCGTTCTCTGGAAAAAACTGTTTGAATTCAGAATACAATTGGGCAGCCAAGGTTTTGTTGTGCGCAAGGACCAAAGTGGGCCGTTGGACATTCTCAATCACATTGGCCACGGTAAATGTTTTTCCTGAACCCGTTACCCCAAGTAAGGTTTGATGGGGGTCACCGGAGGCAATACCCTCGGCCAACTGTTTTATGGCCTGAGGTTGGTCACCGGTAGGTTTAAAATCTGCAACAACCTTAAATTTCATGAATTAAAAATACAAAGGGTAGGGGAATCGAAGGGGACGAATTTCACCTTTTTAAAGAGAAATGACCCCTAAATTCCTTGTTCTCATCGTCAATGGCCAAGAACCAGTAATCCGATGAAGGAAGATTTCGCCCATTGAGGGTGCCATCCCAACCTATTGAGCTTTGGTCTATCTGCCTGATGAACATGCCATAACGGTCAAAGATTTGGATGCTGGTCAAAACTATGTTTTGACCTTCGGGCTGTATGAACTGCCAGAAGTCGTTGATTCCGTCACCGTTGGGTGAAAAGAATTTCGGAAATCCTTCAACGGTTAAATCTTGCTCAAATACCTCTTCTGCAATACCGCAGCCATTTTTATCCCGCACATAGACCACATGGTTGCCAGGCTGTACGTTGTTGAATACATTACTGTTTTGATAAGGGCCATTACTATCATCAAGGGCATATTCATAGTCGCCATTTCCTGAGGCAACGACCTCAATTCTGAGGCCCAAGGCCGTATCTGATATCCTTAAGTTGTCTATGGTAGCAATTTCCGATGAAACAACTTCAAAATCCACCAAGGTGGCACATTCGATGACATCACCGGGCTGCGATACCAAATCATAGACCTCCAATTGGTAATCGCCCACCTCTGAAACAGTTAATTGTCGGTCTTCGGAGGCCAATGAAGCATTGCCGAATTGGTCAACCCGAAACCACCGATAGCCATCGGCGATCACCGGGGCAGTCAATACCAAAGGGTCGTCATTTTCACAAAAGGAAAAGAGCGGTGGAAAATCAAACTCCGGATTTAAGCTAACAAACTCCCCAGTATCCAGATCCAAAAAGGGTCCGCATCCCAGCAAGGTGGAAAAGGATTCTTGGGAACAACCAATGGCATCTCCAGAGGTATTGAAGGGCGTAATTGTTATGAAAAATGTGAGGTTGGGATCAAAATCGATGACGAAGGTCGAATTGGTCGTAAATACCGCCTCGTTTAGTACATCAGCGTTATCAGGGGTAGTTCCGATCGTGACCCGGTAACCCGTTGCTCCTGGCACTGCAACCCATTCAATTAAGGGAGTCAAGGGCACATTGACTGCGCCGTTCAGTGGGCTGGTAAGTGTGGTGCATCCGGGCAAGGGCGCCACCTCTCCCGTGGTAAAATCAAATTCTTCGCAGCTTACCGCATTACCATTTTCATTGTAGGGTACAATGGTTACGTAAATGGTCGTATTCGCTGGTAATTCCAAGGGTGGGTTATAAGACAGCGTGTTGCCCACATCCAAATTATTTTCAATATCCCCCAGGCCTGGTGCTGTTCCAAGAGAAATGCGATATCCCGTTGCGGTTGGGGCATAATTCCATATGATATTGGTAAAAACACTGACATTTACCGAACCGTCATCTGGGGTTCTCAATTGCGTACAGGCAGGTACGGTGGTCACATCTTCGGTGGTAAAGCTCTGGCTATCACAAACAATATCCATCCCTCCCTCAAATAGGAAATCAAGGACTATTGTTACATAAATCTGTGTATTGTCGGGCAATCCCAAAGGCGGGGTGTAGGAGGTGGCACTTCCCACCGAGGCTTGGCCCAAATCACTACTACCGGGTATGGTACCCAACAGTATGCGATATCCTGGAATGCCATCAACTGCTTCCCATGTAATGGTCGTATTCACAGGAACGTTTGTTGCACCATTTACTGGGCTCAACAAATCAGGACATTCTTGGGCAGCGGCGACCAAAGTCACGAAGAGGCAAAATGTAAGTAGCAATTTTTTCATCGTCCGGCATCCTCAAACACCGTAAGATACTACAAATCACGCTTTTTTAAAAGTGCATAGGACCAATAGATGAAAATTGCCGTCCAAGCGAGCACGATCAAAAATTCATACCAATGTACGTGATAGTTCAGTTCAATAGTTTCCCCTACTTGATCGGCGACGGTCTGAACCGCCTCAAGACGAGTCACAGGCTCCTTGATCAGATTGAACATGGATTGCAGCGGGAAAAAGCTCATCACCGTTTCGGTAGTCTCGCCATCGAACAGTTTCCACCGGATAAGTCCTCTTGTAATTCCTTCGATAATTTGCCATAAGATCAAAAAACCCAATGCAAAAGCGGATCTTTTAACCAGAATTCCCAGAAAGAGGCAAAAGGAAAAGAACCCAACCAGTTTTACAAAAAAGGCGAGTAAAAATTCCAGGTCGGAAAAAATAATTGAAAACTCATTATAGTCAGAGTAGACCAATCCTAAAATGAGGGATACCACAAATACAAAAACGGTTGAGATTGCTGCAAAAGAAAGTACCGTCAGAAATTTGGACCAGATGAACTCTTTTTTCGAAAGTCCATCAATCAAATTTTGCTTTATAGTCTTGTTGCTGTATTCATTGGCCATCATCGAAACAATTACAATGGCGAGGAACAATTTGAAGAAGGCCGTAACAAAGGTGTTGAAATGCCAGATGTAGGGGAAGTTAAAGATGCCCACTTCTGCCAAATGGAACTTTACCGGTCCAATATCAAATTTGATTGCGGCAACCAGTGCAATGGAAGTTAGGATGATGAAATAAGATATGATAAGCACCTTGCTTGCCCTATTGTTCCAAAGCTTGATAAACTCTATGTTTAGTAATCGAACCATAATTTATTTGTTCTTGGTTAGTGTTAAGAACTGCTCTTCCAGACTTTCCTTTCTTTTGACCAAATGCGACAATACAATCCCTTTATCAAAAAGCAATTGATTCAGTTGTTCGGCATTCATTTCCTCCTTTAAATAAGCTGTAAGTGTTCCATTTTCTCCCGTAATCTTTCCAAAACTCGCGTGCTTTTCCAGGGCGTCTCTCAGTTTGTCCATATCAGCGGTGCGCAGCTCGAAAAATCCAAAGCTCGCCAACATTTCATCAACCGGACCCGAGTATAATTTTTCACCTTTTCGCAAAATGACGACATGGCTACAAACTTTTTCTACTTCGTCAAGCAGGTGGGAGGCCAACAAAATGGTTGTTCCCTGGGCAGCAATTTTCTTTATGATTTCGCGTATTTGATGAATCCCTTCAGGATCGAGTCCATTGGTTGGTTCGTCAAGAATCAGGATTTCGGGGTCATTTAAAAGCGCAGAGGCGATTGCCAGGCGTTGTTTCATCCCTAAGGAATAGGTTTTGAATTTACTGTCTTTACGCTCCCAAAGGCCCACCAACTCAAGTTTTTCCTGAATTTTATCCTCAGAAACCTCTTTGATTTTACAGACGAGCCTCAAATTTTTAACGGCTGACATATAGGGGTAAAAATTCGGCCTTTCAATAATGGCCCCTACCTTTTTTAAGGCATCATGGGTTGATGTGTTCCCTTCGAACCAGCTGAATTCACCAGAAGTTCTGTTGACAACGTTTAATATGATGCCCAGCGTTGTGGATTTACCACTTCCATTTGGACCTAAAATACCATAAACGTTCCCTTTTTCTATCGTAAACGAAAGGTTCTTTACTGCAGTAAGGTAACCGAATTTTTTGGTGAGGTCGTTAACCGTTAGTATTGTGCTCAAGCCAGCTTTATTTAGTTGGTTTATGCTTACTTGACGATGATTTTAGAATTTTGTTACAGGAAGTCTAATTTTTATTGACCCTTACGGTTATCCTGCGATTGGTAATAATTGTTGTTGGGGCAATCCTATTAACCGTTACGTCCTCGCTAGGGTCATCAGTTGTGAGATTCGTATCGGTTTGGTCTTGTGAATTGGTCACCGTATTGGTATGGGTCATTGCCGCAAGGTAAATGTTGGTCATTACCGCTTTGGCGGATAAGGTCATGGTTTCAAGTTGTCCGGAGGTCATTGTTCCAATTGTCCAATTAGGATACGAAAAAGATCCGGTGGAAACTGTTGCTGATTCGAATTGAAAACCTGAAGGAAGCACATCGGAGACGACTAAATTAGTTATCGGATCAATGCCAAGACTTTGCACGGTAATGGTAAAATTGACTATGGTACCATCCTGCACATTGCTTTGGTCGACTGTCTTGTTGAGCACCACATCAGGATCGCAGTAATACACGGGTAATTCATTGGAATCATAACTACATGAGCCTCGCGTCACCCTAACAAAATAATCGCCAGCATCCGTTGCGTTATAGGTGGAGGTTGTTGCTCCGGGGATCAAGGTTCCGTCTTGATACCACTGATACGCATCAAAGGTTTCCCCATCTGCAATTTGAAGCGAGGCACCGGGTAAACAGGTATTTCCTGTTATTTCCAAATCGACATCGGGTAAGGTATCAAAACCGGAATAGTAGCCCGCTAAGCCACGGGCGCCGTTAAAACCAAAGAATCCCACCGCTATCGGACCACTTGATTGCACGTCTACATTGCCCGTGAGATTTGCTAGGTAAAATGTCTTCCATTCTGTGGTTCCTGCCACCGCAGAGGAGGCGGGAAGGGTAACAGTTCCACCACCATCGGTCACCACAATATTGCTATCTGGTGTTGCGGTAGAGGCGATAATCGTAACACCGCCCGTAATGGTAATTCCGGCAGCATCGGTGATACTGGGAATGTTATCCATGGTATCTGGTAGCAAACAATTCACGGGGGCCACAAAGTTCAGACCTTGGGTATAGGGGTTTCCAGAACCCGCCAAACATTGATAGGCATAAGCATCTTCAGAGGTTCTTATGTACATATTGGCACCAACGGTATTGGACGAGTAGTTGCTACTCGGAACTTCAAAAAATTCGCCGTTGCTCAAGGTAGCGGCTGGTGTAGCCGAACCGTTAATAAAGACATCCGTATTATCTGCCGTTGCAATTATTAGCGGAAATTCGGTCCATCCGTTGGCATTACCGTTTCCTCGGATAAATACGTATTCCCTTCCCAATCGATTTTCTGGTACAGGTTGGTCAATACCGGCATCTCTATTGGATGACCCTGCTTGACGTCCATAATTTAGCGAACCATTGCTGATAACTATATCCTTGTCGGCAACAATAGAAGCCCCGATCCAGCCACGTTCATGGGCCGTCGTGGCCGTAGTTCCAATATACGTTTCAAACACAAACGATTCATTGGCTTGAAGAACAATCTGATAGGTGTCGTCGGTGATTCCTGCGCGATTGCTCCCCACCCTAAATTCACAGTCGGGATCATAGCCAAAAATATCGATGGTGGTGCCGTTTTCAGTAGCCATAATACCTAAGGTGTTCGATTTGGAAACATGTGTCCCTAAATTGGGTACGCCTCCCCATTTAAAGCGCTGCCCCATGGCCACGCGACCCTTAGAAGTTAAGGAAGCGGCCTGCGAATTCGAATTTCCTCGATAATTCACATAAAAGTTCTCACCTCCCGGGGCTTCAAATCGTAATCCACTATTCGTTAGAACAATCCCGGTATTGGATTCATCGACCAAGGTCACGTTGTTATCTCCATCGGCCAAGGTATAAATCGCAGGTGCGGTATTCGAAATGTTGAAGGTTGCTATGGGCGTGGCATTGGTCCCTTGATAAGCATTCACGGTAAATGTGGTGGTTTCCGGGGTGGATAAATAGATTGCCTGGTCTCGAATGGCTTGGTTATTAGAACCTTGCCTAAGTGGCGGTAGGTAATGCAAGTCACTTAACTGGGCATGGGAAACCAGTCCCATCCCCAGAAAAAGTAATACAAGTAACTTTCTTACCAAATTCATTTATCGATATAGGGTAAAGTGCCCCACAAATTCTCGGGTATCATCTTCACCGTTTAATTTGATGATGTACCAGTAATCTCCTGTAGGTAAATCCTTGGTTTGGTACAAACCGTCCCAACCATCTTCATTATCTTCAAACCGATATACCTCACGGCCATACCTGTCAAAGATGGTAACGAATATATCTGGGAATTGCTCAATGTTGCGCGGCCTCCAAACATCATTTTGCCCGTCCCCATCTGGGGTAAAGAAATTGGGTATTTCCACATCAATGAATTCCATAAAGATTTCTTGTGTAATGCTACAACCGTTTTCATCGGTCACCGTTACCGTATGGGTGGCTGTTTCTGTAATGTAATATTCATTATCTGCTGTAGCCGGTTCACCGTTGAAACTGAACAGGTAGTTACCCGAACCTCCTATGGCCATCGCCCCGATGGTATTGATGTCAACTTCACTCAATTCTAACTGCAAAGGGTCAAAAAGTGTCACCTCAAAATCAAAGGTGTTTATGCAGCCATTACTATGGGCGACCGTAATAGAGTGGGGCCCACCTGTAAGGTTTTCAAATATGGGTTCCAATTGCATTTGGGCGGTATCTGTAGTGTCCAATCCATAAAGTACATTGGCACCGACGCTATCATCTTCGAATACCACTTGTACAGCATTCGTGGTAATGCCATCTTCACATTCATAGCTTACTAGGGCCTCACCAGCTAGGTTTACACCCGGATTGATCTCAAACACCTCAGTGGTTTCACAACCGTTGGCATCCCTAATGAATATAACATGGGTACCACTGCTCAAATCCGAATAGTCGAATACATCCTGTGTAAAATCTGCATCCGCATTGCTATCAAGACTCGTAGCATATGGAGCCGTTCCTCCATTAACGGAAATCGTCAAGGTACCATCGGCACTTTCAAAGCAGATTTCATCTGTAGTTGTTGTCGTAACCGCTAAAGGGTCCGGAGCAACGAGACTAAATTCCACTACTTCAAAACAGCCATTCCCATCTTGTACAATTACGGTATAATTGCCTGGAGCTAACTCACTATAACCCAGTACATCATCAAATTGGTTGAGATTGGGCGAAATAGCCAATTGATAATCACCACTTCCTCCTTGTAGGTCAAAGGTGATACCACCGTCATCGGAATTGGCACAACTGATCTCAGTAATACTGTAATTTACTTGTAATGGGGTTGGTTCATCAACCAGAATTTGTCCGGAAATCACTTCACAATCCCCACTTTGTACCCTAACATAATAGGTTCCTGTTGGTAGATCGCTAAACGTACCATCTGCCTGATTTGGTCGTACTTGGTCAGTTGCCAATGCATCTCTGAACAGGGCATATTGGTAGTTGCCGAGTCCACCATCGGCCACCGCATCAATTAAAGCTGTGCTGTCACCTGTACAATTAATTCGTGCGGCTGAGATGTCTAAGCTTACAGTAAGCGCTTCCACCGCTTCAACGCCAACGGAATTGGAGACAATCGATACACAATTAAAACTATCCCTGATGTAGTATTGATATTGGCCTGGAACCACATTTTGGAACAAATGGGTATCTGTTGAAATGGTTTCATTCATAGGGTTAAATGAAATACCATCCGTACTCCAAACATAAGGTGCTGTTCCTCCCGTAGCTATCAAAAGCAATTCTGCATTGTTTTGGCATGTAATGGCTTGGTTGGTCACCAATAAGGCTTCTACTTCCGAGGGTTCTACTATTTCGGTGATTGTAGTTTCGAAGGTGCAACCCATATCATCTGTTACCGATATGCTATAGAAACCGGCCCCAAGATTATCGAAGTTCGGATTCGTCTGTGCGGTAGAACTGCTAAGCAAGGTTGTTCCTGTGATATCACTATAGGTGTTCAACACATGGCGATAATTGGTTGTAATGTTCCTTGGAGTTAAAGTAAAGGAAACCGAAGCATCGGTATGACCTTGACAAACCAGGTTGGTATTGGCGATAGTTCCGGTAATAGGGTCCGGCAACAATAATTCAAAGGCAGTGGCGAATACCTCGGTACAGCCCAAGGCATCGGTCACGGTGATGTCATACTGGCCTGCAGTCAATCCTGAAAACAGGTGTCCATTAACATTGTTTATACTGGTTGTGACACCGGTTCCGAGATGCGTTAAATCGATGGTGTAGGGTGCCTGTCCTCCTGCTGGCGTAATGATAGCAGCACCTTGGTCATTTGTACAGCCGACATCGGTCAAATCCAACGGATTTAAAGTAATGGCTGCCGGTGGAGCGGCAATATTAAACAGTCGTATTTGACTACACTCCGGAAAGGCATCCTGCGTTACTTCAACTAAATAATTGCCTCCAGCTACGCTAATCGGCGCGGTTGGTCCTAGGTTTACGGAGCTTCCAGTTAAAATGGCTGGCCCATCATCAGTACGATCGGTAGGTGTGCCATTTGTATTGTAGATGCTCCATGTGAACCCGCCTGTATAGGTCGCATCGGTTATCGAGAGGCGAATGGAACCATTAGTACCAAAACAAACAACATCGGATAATTTATCAACAGCAACATCAAAGGTATTTGGTTCTTCTACCACATGGGTGATGGTCAGTTCGCAGCCTGTATTTATATTACGCACACCAAAGGTGTATGAACCAGGTACTAAATCGATAAATTGATTTGAGTTTTGATATGTGCTCGATGGCAACAACCTAAATTCATAGTTGGCCGGATGTGAGCCATAATTGGTGATACTTCCTGTCACATCAATTGAAATATCTTCCCCACTGCTGATGCAGCTTATGGCATCAATTATATGCACTGAGGTTGAAATCAATTCATCATATGGAGGCACTGTTACCGTCATTTGCGCAGAGCAACCTTCAGTATCATACACGATTACCCGAACATCACCTCCACCAAAGTCAGTATAGGAAAGGGTATGGGTTGTCCCATCCTGTAAGGTGGTGCCCGTACCAACATCTACAAACTCATAACGATTATAGGTTCCACTACCGCCGGTAATACTGGTAAGGTCGATACTAATTGTGGCGTTGTTTGTTGTGTTGCCTGATGCACAGCCAAAGTCAGTTACGGTGGGAAGTGCGAACGATATGATATTCGGTTCACCAACAACAATGGAACTAAGGGTTGTAGTACAACCGTTTTGACCCACCGCTGTAACCTCATAAGTTCCTCCTGGAAGGTTTTCAAAAGCATTGGTTGTCGCGTTGAATGGCGCTATATTCGGATTCAAGGTGTATGTCAATGGGCTAATACCATTATTTACTTCCGCAATGGCAATGCTACCATCGGACGCACCAGAACAGCTAACATCTTCAGGAGTAGGGGTGAAATCAGGCGTTACCGCAGCGGCTACTTCAACGGTAAAACTTCTGGCACATTCAGGACCCATAACGCCAATGTCATAAATAGTTACCGTATAGGTATCTGCGCTTGTTACAGGAACGGTCAGTGGAGCTGCCAACGCCTGTCTTGTTACCAAGGTGCTTGCAGTTCCTACTACCTCATATTCATAAGTTCCTGAACCTGCTGAAACTTCAATTTCAATTTGCCCTTCGTTTCCAACACCACAGCCTAACAAGGTAGCAAGTTGGGCATTGGCCTGTAGGCTTGGGAATACGGTAACCGTATCAGTGTCCGTACAACCATTGCTATCCAAAATGGCAATGGAATAGGTTCCTGGGGCAATATTATCAAATACCCCTCCATTGTTCAGGTAGGTAGCCCCACCATCGATAGAATATAAAATTTGTGTTGCCACGCTTGTGGCAGTAACCGTCACTTGGGTCTGGGTCGCACAGTTATCCACAACAATCGCATCAATGGTTGGATTTGCCGAAAGGTTGAGAACCACATCGCCAAGATTTGTTGAACAACCATACTGATCTTGTACAGTAATCGTATAAGTGCCGGATGGGGAGTTGGCAGGAATCTCGATTGGGTTATCGAGTGTTCCCACGATTGGAGTAAACGTAGCGGGTCCTGTGACATCATAATAATAGGTACCACCACCTCCCGAAATATCAGGGATTTCAATGAGTCCTGGCCTGTCACAGCTTATATGTTGCGTAACATTGGGTGTGCCAGATAGGGCATCCAATTCATCCAAAAATTCATTTTCAGAGGCGCTGACACAGCTTGCTGTAACTCCATCCATTTTGGTTACTTCAATAAAGTAGTCTCCAGTGGCCAAACCTGTGAAGGTTATAGTCTGTGGTGACGTGAAGGGTACATTACCTCCACTGTTGCTTACCAATACGGGCGTTCCTGTTGAAATGTTGTAGAACGACCATTGCATCTCGGAACCAGGAGACACCGTATTTTCAACAACCGTATAGGTCAAACTTCCATTGGCACTTCCATTACAAGCAGGGGTGACATCAGCCGTAATGCCTAAAGGTTGTGTAATCAAATTGTTCACATTCACGTTGCTCTGTCGTACACAACCGGCTGCATCACGGACATAAAATATGTAGGTTCTTCCCGGTACCAATCCGTTGAAAATGTGTGGCGTAGATGCATCGGTCGCGGGGGTGGTCCATGGATTCGCAGGAGTCACGGGATCAAAGTTTGAAGGGTCCTCTGAATAGGTATATTGGTAATCGGGTGTACCTTCAGCTCCCTGTACTGTCACCTGCAATTCATTACAGTTCACGACTAACGCAGCAATGGTAATATCCAAGTCATCCAATGGATGCGGAATAATAAATTCAGGTAAGTCCGTTTGGCAAATGGTATTTCCAAAACCATCCACGGTACGCAATGAAGGATTAACGCTTGCTCCTGAAATATAGCCCCTAAATTGGTCGGATGCCTGCCAGGTTGCCCCTCCATCATCACTAAATTCAATCGTTCCCAAGGTGCCCGGGTAACCGGTCAGATCAAATCCAAAATCTGAACTAACGCCGGTACATGTCGATGGCGTAACACCAATAATGGTGGCCGTCAGCTCATCAGGATTGTTTAAGGTGATAGGTGTATCGGTAAGGTTACATCCGTAGGCATCCGAAATAATGATCGAATAGTCACCAGGCATTAGATTGAAAAACGAATAGGTGCTGGCCAAAATATTGGTTACCGTCTGGTCCGAAGCCCCGGCATTGTCCAAATCAATTATTTGAATGGTATAGGGGCTATCACCACTGGTGATATTTAAATCAATAGATCCGGTGCCATCATGACATTCGGGGTCCGTTGGAGTTGCCGTAAAGGCTAGGGTAGGTGCAGTTGCCACACTTACCATTTGCATGTGTTGGCAGTAAGGTGCGACACCCCCATTATCCCTAACATATACATCGTAGTTTCCTGCTGCTGCGGCTGCAATTGAAACATTATTTGGAGCGGCAAAATCGCTATCTAAGACCGTGGATCCAGAAGTAACAAACGCATATACGTAACTTCCATCACCTCCTGAAGGAGTAACCGTAATGGTACCATCGGCACAACTCGTGACATCCTGTACATCAATTTGAGCCGTAATAAGGGGTTCGATGACGACGGTTTGAATATTGGGAAGGTTAGGACAACCAAATTGATCGCTAACTTCAATGTCATAACTTCCTTCGGAAAGACCTGTAAAGGTATATGACGTACCATTGGCGGGTGTGGGTGTCAACCATGCTCCACCATTGATTCTAAAGGTATAGCCACCATTACCAGCGGTTACATCCACCAAAATTGTGGCGTCGTTACCCCCCGAATAACATGCGGAAGGAGTTACATTAAAAGCAATTGTCGTTGGCGGTGCAACTGTTACCGCATTCACCAAAGGAAGCAGTTCTTCACAATTATTGTCATCACGCACCCGAACCACATAACTGCCATCCGTCACATTGGTAAATATTGGATTGGTTTGGAAAGCAACAATGATGGTTCCAGTGGTATCTTCCAATTGATATTCGTAATTCGGTGTTCCCCCTGTTGCATCGGCTTGTAAGGTTGCTCCCGAATTAAAACAGGTATAATCTGCGGTTTGAATCAATGCAGGAACCAATGCGCTTGGCTCTGTTAATGTAGCATTGAAGTCTGTTGTACACGTATTGTCGTTTACTCTTCGAACCTGAACAGTGTATGAGCCGTCAGATAGATTGTTTGGTGTGGTTATCGGTGAGGTTAATGATGTGGTCCAATTTGTTCCGCCATCGGTTGAATATTCAAAGCCGGTTGCTGCATCAAAGTTGAGCACTTCAAAACGAATTGCACCGTCAGCGTTCCCATTACAACTAGGATCAACAACACTCAACAGGTTTGCTGTAAATTCTTGATTTGCTTCAACAATGACAGCTATGTCTTGGGAATTTGGGCAAACTGGAAGAATTTGAAAGGCTGTTATATCGTCCAAAACCAAATCATTGCCATCATTGCTGTTGACGTTGGTTCTGAAAACGATATCAATTGCTGTGTTCGCTCCCGGATTAAATGTTATTGTACGTTGGTGCCAGTCTGTATCCCCTGTATTTTTTGGAATTTCAGGAGCGACTTCAGTATGTATTATGGCCCCACTGTTGTCTAAGATTTCAACCAAGACTTCCGGATTGTTTCCTGCGCCAGTAAGATTCATCAGGTTATAGGCCCAAAAGTCAAGGGTGACTTCTTCATTGGCCAATACTTCAATATCTCTCCTTGACCATAAGATATTATTGAGTTGTGGGTTACCTGTATCCGAAAATGTACTTACATCTATGGCCAGGAACCTACCATCTGTTAATCCTGTATGGTCTTGTGGACTTGTCCATGAGGGGACAGGGTTGGTTACAAAATTGGTTACAGTATATTCTCCATTGACCAATATACCTGCTGGCCCACGATTACACGAGGTTGCAGAACCATCTTGGGGTTCGTAGCAATAATCAGCACCCACTTCAGCGATTTGGGTTGTTGCTCCTGCTCCGAAATTTTCAAGGAACAAGGTGCTTTGTACCATTTGGTTGCTGGTATAATCAACAGTCACCGTGTGGGTGCCAGCACTCACATTGGCGAAGATATTGTTATCTGCCGGTGTGTTCACCGTACTGTTTAAACTATAGGTGTAATCAAAGTCTGTACTATTCGATGTTGACACGGTAATGGATCCTTCACCAATACAATCGTAATCTACCGTATAGGAGAGATTGGGATCTGCAGTTTCAGTTGGAACAGTTAAATCCATGGTAAACGTACAGCCTAGGGCATCTCTTAACACGAATTGGTAGGTACCCGAGACCAAGTTTCTTTCATTAAGGGCTCCAAAATTGCTGCCACCATCAAAACTATATTCATAAGGTGCTTGTCCCCCATTGGCATTTAAGATTCGAACTAGCGCACCACTTGGATTACAAGAAGCATCTTCAATGATTGCTGCCGAAGCTGTCAATCGAAAAGGTTGGTCAATTTCATAATCTAGGGTCTCAATACATCGTGAGGTTGGTGTACCGCTCGAATCCATTACGGTTATGGTATAGAAACCAGCAGGTAGATTTACGAATGTATTGGCCGATTGATAGTTGGTTCCGCCGTCAAGACTGTATTGGTAGGGAGCCGTTCCTCCAGATGCCAAAATTGTCAAAGTTGATGTCGATGAGTCGGCACAAACAATATCGGTATGGGATGCTGAAATAGTAACTGTTCCTAAGTCCTGTATATTGACAATGTTTGAGAGGGAGTTGCAGCCACTGTCATCAAAAACAATGAATTGATAGTCGCCACCTTCTCCAGGAGCGAAAACAAAATTTGTTGCGGTTTGCTTGGCGCTATTAGGCACATCACCGGCTGTGGCATAAAGTGGTACCCCATCCTTGGACCATATGGCCAGTTCATAATCTGGATTGGGATTCCCACCTGTTGGAGTGAGTGTAATTACACCATCATTACAGGTTATATGATCTGTAGTGACAGCATTTAAAGTTAATTGAGGGACTTCCCCAACCGTAATATTTTGTGTGTCGCTACACCCATCGTCGGTAGTGGTAATAACAATATAATCTCCAGGATTTACATTGTTAAACGTATGGGTATTGTCGTTCGTGGCCACCTGGCTATCAACAAAGGTACCTGCGCCACCATTGCTGCCATCATCAAGACGTAGCTCATACGAATAGTTTGGTAACACATTGAGCGCTTGTATATCGATTGTTCCAAGGATATTACATTCCGCGGCTATGGTTGTAATATCAACTTGAAAGGTTCTTTCGAGAATACCTATGTCTTCAGTTTCAAAGATGCAACTCCCAACAATTGGGTCACCAGTCACTGGATTTAGTTGCGTGACCTGCACCTTGAACGTTCCGCTTGTTGCAATATCAAAATTAGGACCATTGTTATCAGCGAAAGGAACAATGATATTATCGTTAAGGGCATCTACCAATTGAAAACCATAACCCGAACCGATATTGGTGATTCGAATATTCCCAGGCGTACTGCAGAGTATATCTTCTGAGGTATAATCGATATCCAAGGTGTTTTTAAATACATTGAAATAAAAGCGACTAAAACATCCGTTTTGGTAATTGATGACCACTCGGTATTCACCACTGTCGGTCACCGTATAATTGTCCTGAGTTGCCAAATCTGTCCAACCACAGGTACTGTTCTTGTTGGCACAATCATCGCCAGTGTCTGAACAGCTAGCTTCATCCAACTGTTGCCATACAATACTATCAGCATCTGTAATTCCCAATTGAATTGTCGCTTCATCGTTTTCTCCACACAAAAACAGTTTGGGTAAAAGGTCACCGTCTATAGAACACGTTACAATTTCCCCTTGCAAGTCATTATCCGGATTGCTATCCGAATTTACTTGGTTGAAATATTCAATAATGGGATTGGTTTGGGTAGTTCCAAAACGTTCTACGGTAATCAATTCGATCAAATCAGCACAACCTGATGCGCCTGATTTTTCAACGATATAGTTCCCGATGTCAGTTACCAGCAAGGTGCTTGGGTCACCATCGGGGTCCCCATCATTTATAGGAGGTTCAGTAGCATCTATTTGACCATTGCCATTGGTATCCAAGGCCCAGGTATAGGTGGTAAACCCTGCTCCTGCAGTTAGAATTACATCATCACCGCACAATTGAACGGTGCGTGCTTGGCTACAGTTCGCCAAATCATCTAAGATGTTGTTGTTAGCCACTTCGGGAACCGTGGTACATGGAAAATTGGATGTGCCAGGTTCATCGGTAAAAACCGTTGTATTTACGGTGCCTTGAAAGGTGGAATAGGCCTGGTTTTGTAAAGAGGTAGCGCAGGCATTCACGAAGTCTGAACAATTACCTGATAAGGTTACAATTATTCTTATAATATATTGCGGGTCACCTACTTCAACCAGATTGTCAGGAACTTGGAAGGTGATCTCATTGGTATTGAGATCATGTGAATAGGTCACTCCAGGGGCATTTGAAAAATCAATATTGTCAAGGGTAACATTCTCTGGAAGAAGGTTCCTGATGGTATAATTAACCGCATCATCGTCGCCGGTATTTTGAAAACGGAGCACATACTGGAAGGTTTGACCAAGATTCACGCCTAAACCGTTAATATCCGTTCCGCCAAGATCTTCAGAAGTGTTGCCTAAAATTATTTCGGGAGCGAATATTTGAACGTATGAGGCATCGTTTACCGAACCGTCAGTAGGATCAACAACAGGAACGCCACTTCCGTATTCACCACCATCATTGCCATCGGCATTGTTGTCTTTGTAGAATTCATTGGCATCGCTACAACCGTCACCATCACTATCCAAATCCAAATGATCGGGTAAACCGTCGCTATCGGTATCGCAGCCTGCAGTTAACAGAACCCCTTGCAAGTTGGTTGGGCCTACCACACTTTGACCTATGGAAATGCTATTACTTCCTGCAGGATTCCATGTTATGGTACTGGCCGGTGTATCCAAAACCAGGGGTTCAAGAGGGCCATTTGAAGATCTGGCCCCAAACAATTGAAATTGTCCGGATTGATCGATAATTGCCCTAAGCATGGGAGTGTCATTGGATCCGGTAACGGTCCAAATATCTGGGTTTCCAGCCTCGCCGTAGGTGGTACCATCCGGAAAACGGGCAAAGTTACCCGAAGCGCCCAATTGGAATTGAATTTCCCCAGCTATGTCATTTCCATTGACACTGAGGTTGAACGAATTATCGATACTAAAAATATCAACGATGAGGTAATTGTCAACACTAATTAAAGGGCTTGAATGTGTTGCTCCGTTGGCGATGTTAAAAACTAAAGTTTCACATTCATCCTCATCATATATACCGTCATTGTCGTCATCTAAATCGGTGATATCACGCACACCGTCATTGTCAAAATCATTGTGTACGGTAATAATTGCTGACGGACTGTCGGGAGTGATATTGGCGTCGGTTTGATCCTGAGAATTCGTTACTGTATTTATAAGACTCAATAGCGGTAGGGTTCCAATCTCATCTGCTTGAACCTCGAGTTCAAGGGTCGCTGAATCACCACCATCAAGAGTGCCGATGTTCCATATATTGCCACTAAAGCTCCCTGTAATGGTAAAAGCATTAATCAAAGTAAGTCCGGCGGGAATATTATCAGTTATTTGGAGGTTTGTTAGTGGGCCAACTCCGTTGTTAGTGACTTCAATCGTAAAGGTTGCGGTTTCCCCCTCCATAATTTCTGGGTTGTCCACTGTTTTTTCCAAAACAACATCTGGATCGCAATACAAAGCTTGTATCGGGTTACTGTCATAGGTACAAGGTCCTTTGGTACCCCGAAGGAAATATTCTCCTGCGCCTTGCGGGGCATAGCTGGGCCCGTTGGCCCCTAAAATTGCTACACCATTTTCATACCATTGAAAGGCGTCAAAATTGTTGCTTGTGGCCTCGTAAAGTTCAGACCCAACGAAACAACCTGTTCCACCCCGAATTTCGAGCGTGACTTCAGGAAGCGTGTCAAAACCTGAAAAATAACCGGCCACACCCCTGGCTCCATTAAATCCAAAAAACCCGACTGCCATCGGTCCAGTTGATTGAACACTTACATTGCCATTCAAATTCGGAACATAAAAGGTCTTCCAGTCTGTTGAGCCGGCCACTGGATTTGAAGGTGGTAAGGTCACCGTTCCGTTGCCGTCCGTCACAATAATATTGGCATCTGGAGTGTTTACTGCAGCGATAATGGTCATACCTCCGGTCACATCAAGACCTGCCATATCACGGATATCAGGAATATTATCCATTACATCCGGCAGCAAGCAGTTTACCGGAGCTACAAAGTTGAGACCTTGGGTGTACGGTGTGGTCGCCCCTGCCATACATTGGTAGGCATAAACGTCTTTTGACGTCTGTACTAACATATTGGCGCCAACGGTATTGGCAGAGTAGAAAGTACTTGGAATCTCGAAATACTCACCATCGTCAATGGTCGCTATTGGGGTAGCGTTACCGTTCACAAAAATCTGTGTATCGTCGGAGGTACCAATGATGAGCGGAAACTCTGTCCAGCCATTGCTGTTTCCATTACCTCGAATAAATACATATTCTTTTCCCAATCTATTTACGGGTACCGGTTGGTCAATTCCCGCATCGCGATTGCTGGCACCTACCTGTCTTCCAAAGTTGATGGATCCATTACTTATAACAATATCTTTATCGGACTCGATGGTGGCACCGATCCATCCATCTTCGTGGGCTTGGGTTGGTGAATTTCCAATATAGGTTTCAAAGACAAAAGATTCATTGGCATCCAGCACAATCTGGTAGGTATTGGCAGTTATCCCTGCCACATTATTTCCTACCCTGAACTGACAACCGGGATCGTAACCGTACACATCAATTGTAGTGTTGTCTTCCGTGGCCATGATTCCCAAGGTGTTGGATTTTGAGGGATGCGCTCCACGATTGGGTACACCTCCCCATTTAAATTCGGTTCCCATGGCCTGTCTTCCCTTGGCTGTCAAGGAAGCTGCCTGGGCACTCGAATTACCCCGATAGTTGACATAAAATCGATTGCCACTTGGTGATTCAAACCGCAATCCACTGTTTTGTAGCACAATCCCCGTATTGGCATTGTTGACCAAAGTGATATTATTATCACCATCGGCCAGCGTCCAAATCGCGGGATTAACATTTGAAATATTGAATGTTGCTATTGGGGTCGGATTGGTACCTTGATAGGCATTGACCGTAAAGGTGGTTGGTTCCGGTGTAGAGAGGTATATGGCTTGGTCTCGGATACCGGCATTGTTTTGACCCTGTTTTAAGGGTGGCAGGTAATGTAAATCACTAAGCTGTGATTGGGCTAATTGACCAATGCATAAAACAAATAATAAAAAAAGATACTTAAGATTACTTTTTTTACCCTTTTTTGTGGTGTCCATAGTTTGGGAAGTACGGTTTTCGCTACGAAAAACGGGGGTTTTAACAATATTTCCGCATAAATGTTGTCAATGGCTGAGTTAGGGTGGTAAATCCCTAGTGATATGTGGTTGCATTTTATCGGTAAACCGAATTGGGCAAAAGGATTGCAAACCCTTTATATTTGTCATTATCAAGCGCAAGTCATGTCCGACGATAAATTGATGTCCAAAAAAAAACCAGCATATCCCGTAAGTAAGAAACTGGACGGGTATCTTGAGAAGTACAATAGAAAGATTGAAATCCCCATATTTTATGAGGATTTATTGCGGTTTCAGGGCTCGGTTGCTGTTTACGATGAAGACGGGGAAGATACCCTTTGGGTTCGCGTGTATTATTCCGATTTTGAACGTGAAGAAATTGATATGAGCCTCAAAAAGGTCTATTCGATTTTACATTCAGATGGTAGCGAACGCATTTTAGAGTATTTAAACATTGATGCGGTTGATTATTGCACTTTCGGAAACTCCAAGCCTTTTCGCATCAAGGTCCGTAATATTTTAAATGACAATTACACTTACTTTTATGTGAAAAAGACAGATGCATCGCGGATCTATGGCCTCGAATTGGAGCATATGCTTTCACCGTACAACCTTAATTTTTTGGTTTATAAAGACACCTTGATCGAGGAGCATATCGCGGGAATTCCGGGCGATGTTTTCATTAAATATTCCCTGCCCGAACTCAATGAACGTGAGAAGGCCCAATTGGCCAAAGAATTTGTAAAGTTCAATGAACGATGTATGATACGGCTTTTGGGAGATATGCGATCGTACAATTACGTGATCGTTCCCGTACACGATTTTGATCATGTGGTGTATCGTATCCGTGCCATAGACTTTGACCAACAATGTTTTGAAGGAAAACTGAAGGTTTACCGCCCTCAGTTTTTTAAGGAGAATTTTCAAATGGTCGAATTGGTACGCGAAAAGCTCCAAAAAAATTCAGTGGACCAATATAAAATTGAGGAACGATCCATAGTAGCGAAGCGCATTATTAGCTCTGGAACACGTATCAAACGGTTGGTTGAAATTGCCAAAACCGATGATATATCGTTAAATGAGAACATTGACCAACTAAAGGGTGAAATTTACGACCTGACCTTGGACCTCAATTTTAAAAAAAGCACAAAGATGGGGCAGGTGCTTTCTTTGGCATTGGACTTTGTAAAGCGCAATTATCAGGATGTGAGTATGAGAGAGCTTATTGAAAAAAAGTTCTAACGTTTTTGCTCCTTGTTGAAATAAACCAGGTAATAGTACATTTGTCGTTCTTCATCCCAACCTTTTTCCACAAATTTTTCAGCAGATTCAGGATTTATAAAATCCATTTTAATCTGAATGTTGGTATCTAAATTGATTACATTTTTTATCTTTTTTCGGGCATCAGAAACGGCCTTGTTCGCGATATCGAAGTTGGACACATCTTCAATACTGTATTTCGGACCCTTTTCAACCTTATAATGCTTGAATTCGGGTATCAATTCAGGATTTTCCATTACTTCATTCAAAAACTGACTTTCTTCGAAGGCATCATTTTTTGCAAAGTGGTTTACGGCCCGATTCATGAAAAGAACTTCCTGCTGTTTATCTTCAGCAGGCAACACAACATCTTTGGCGAAATTTTGACAAAACTTGAGGTAATTTTTAGTGTAAAAATTTTCATCTGTCAGGGGTCGTATGCCCAGAAAATCTTCTAGCCAATATTTGGCGTCGTAGCGATTGTTGTCAACACTTAAAACCTTGAAACCATCTTCTTTGTTTGCATTGAAAATAAGGCAACCCTTGTCTAGTTTGTTCACATTGATCCCTTGTTTGACAATTATCTCTAGAACATCCTCTCCTTTTTTGAATTCCAAGAAATCATGCTGTAACTCACTTTTGAATATGCCAAGAGCCTCAACCTTTTCATTATCGAGCAAAACATTTGAAAAATGGACGACATAAAGCTCGCCATTTTTGATGTGGGGGTGGTTTGATTGTTCAAAAAGATGCTGGGTGATTTTTTTTGAGACCTCGTGCAAATTTGCCGGGTTATCAAACACTGTTTTGGCAGCTTGAAAGATTTCGTGAAACTCTAAATCTTGTTCATGAGAAAAATTATAATAATTCTCTTCCTTGACGCGAAACGGCCTAAAAAAATATTCTTTTAACAAGGAAGCCAATTCGTCGTCCAAAGAATGGGGCTTGGCCGAAATGAACATTTTTTCGGACCGACTTTTATTGCCGACCTGGTGCAGCGATAAGGTTTCAATTTGTGCTGGGAATAAGTTTAACATAGTGGGTTTGTGAAACGTAAAAAATTATGGAATTGTAATTCGCCTAATTCCAATTTTCATCAAAATCAAGGTCTTCGTAATTGCTAATGTCCTCATCAGCATCCATTGATGGCTCTGCCTCAAAGTTTTTTTCAGGTGGGGTATCGGGAAGTTCACCGTAACTAAATAGCAGATTCGGATACGAACGGCCGTCCTCTTTTTCAACAATATCGGCCAACTCAACAAAAAAGGTCCACATACTTAAAAAGTCATAGACATAGATCAGCTTTGGCGATGCTTCGGTCAACACATCCGTTATGAATGTTTCATTCATCAAACGAACATTGGTACCATTCTCACTCATGTCAAAAAGGGCGATCTCCTCATCTTGGTTCCAATCCAAATCGCAGGTATAAAAGGAAGCCATTTCGTTACCCATAAAACCGAAGGCTTGGGTAATGCTGTTGTGCAACTCTTCAAGGGAGTTGTGTTGCTCGATTTCAACATCCCTGAAAATATCTTCTTCAGCATCAAGAATTATCCTGATTTTGTATATCATCCTTAAATTTTGGGTGGAGACAAAGTTACAAAGTTTTGCTTCCTTTTGACGTATTTAGGGTTTCTAAAACAATGTAAAACTGGACACCAAACAATAGGGCCGCAAGAACCAAATGTATTGGCTGTGTTGCAAATGGAAAGTCTAGATATGACATTGCAACACCTGATAGCACCGAAAGCCCAATAAATAGAAGGGCCCATTTTATTTTGGTGTACTTGGGGTTGATTTTGAGCAATCTCAATGCCAAGACAACGTTGAGCAATACAATCACAATTGAAAAAGACCGATGCACATAAAACTTTAGTGTCGGCTTTTGCAACCATAGGTGTTTTGAATTTTCACCCAATAGATCAATTTGTTGATCGATAAATTCCCGTACTTGCGTACCCAACACCACCTGCGCCATGGTAATCAGTGTGGTTAGCAGCAACAAGTTTCTTGTGGTCTTATCCAAAATTTTTAATGCGGTTTTTTCACCTCCAGATTTAAAAATCAATAGCAAGAGCAAGGCTATCAAAACAAAGGCGATAACCATATGAATCGTTATCATTCCGGCTTTTAGATTGGTATCAACAACAATCTTTCCCAAAATCGCTTGAATACCTAAGACCACAATGGTCAATAGGGTGACGTATGTTATACTTCTGTCTTTGGAATACAGAAAAAAGGACAGCACCAAAAGAAGAAGCATGGGTATACCCAATACTACGGTAACCAGACGGTTGATATATTCGATCCAAGTATGCCATACATTGAATTCGGCGTAATCGTGTTTGTCGTATTCCTGCCAATTTGAATCTTGGTAAGATGTTGCAGTGGTAAAATCAGCGGTAGCGATCCAAAGCCTCTCATCCTTTATGATAACCTGACCTTTTTTAAAGGCTCGATCGGGCTGCCATTGTAGTGCTTCAATAGATGTTGGGGGTATGTAGTAGCCAAAACATTTTGGCCAATCAGGGCATCCCATTCCACTGCCTGTCATTCGTACCACAGCTCCGGCAACGATGACCAAATACACAAGAACGAGCGTAACTTTGGCTACTTTTTGAAATCGTTTCATGAGGCAATTGCTTTTAATCCCAGTTTTTTACCTTCACTCAGCATTAATTGATAGGCCGCTTCATGTTCATTGGGTATGACACCATCCAAAATAGCTTCTTTAATCGCTTCTTTGATAATTCCGATTTCTTTGGAAGGTCGAAGGTCGAAGGTTTTCATAATTTCTTCACCTGAAATGGGAGGCTGAAAATTTCGTATGCGGTCGCGTTCCTCTACTTCTACAATTTTTTGACGAACCATTTTGAAGTTGTTCTTGTACTTCCGCTGCTTCTTCAGATTTTTTGTGGTAATATCTGCCTCACAGAGTGTCATGAGATCGTCAACGTGGTCTCCTGCATCAAAAACCAGCCGTCGGACCGCAGAATCAGTGACATGTTCTTCAGATAAGATGACGGGTCTTGAACTCATCAACACCAATTTTTGCACATATTTCATCTTGTCGTTTAGGGGCATGTGCAATCGTCTAAATAGCTTATAAACCATTTTGCTGCCGACGAATTCGTGAGCATGGAATGTCCACCCAATTTTTTTATCAAATCGTTTGGTTCTCGCCTTGCCAATGTCATGTAATAGAGCAGCCCATCGCAACCAAAGGTTATCGGTCATTTGGGCAATGTTATCAACCACTTCCAAGGTATGCCAGAAATTGTCTTTATGCCTTTGGCCTTCAACTTCATCTATACCTTGAAGATTGGTCAGTTCAGGTAAGATCAATTGTAGCAAGCCCGTCTTGTGCAACAAACCAAGCCCATTCGATGGTTTTTCGGTCAATAGAATTTTATGGAGTTCTTCAACAATACGCTCTTTTGAAACTATCGCGATGCGTTCTTTGTTTTGGGTAATGGACTGAAGTGATTTGAGTTCAATGGTAAAGTCCAATTGCGCTGCAAATCGAACCCCGCGCATCATCCGCAAAGGATCATCTGAAAAGGTTATATCAGGGTCTAAGGGGGTTCGTAAGATTTTTTTGTCCAAATCTATCCGGCCATCAAAGGGATCTAAAAGTTCGCCAAAACTCTTTGCATTAAGGGACAGTGCCAGTGCATTGATGGTAAAATCCCTTCGATTTTGGTCATCTTCCAGTGTGCCATCTTCAACCACGGGTTTACGGCTATCTTTTTGATAGCTTTCCTTACGTGCCCCAACAAATTCAAGCTCGAGTTGCCCATGCCTGATCATAGCGGTTCCAAAATTTTTGAAAACGGTTACTTCAGGCCTGCCTTTAAGCTTACGAGCAACTTTTTCAGCGAGTTGTATACCGCTTCCAACGGCAACAATATCAATATCTTTCTTCGAATCACGCTTCAAGAAATAATCGCGTACAAACCCACCGATCACATAGGCTTCAACACCCATTTCATCGGCCGTTGAGCCAATCACTTGGAAAATATTATGCGCTAGCGCCTTGTCGTAATTCATCAAATATTCTAGAAGAGAAAAATTTAAGACCTTATTACCTGCACCGTGCCGTCGTTCCCCAGCTTAATTATAGACGAGGGTGTCGTCATCTTTTTTGTGCGTTGCAAATTTACGGCATAGTCTACTCCTTTTAAAATCTTGGGGTCAATGCTTTCAAAACCATCTGGTGTTGGAAAACCAGAGATATTGGCCGAGGTAGATACAATGGGTTTTCCAAAATTGGTGATCAGGTATTTGCAAAATTTATCTGACGCTACCCGAATTGCCAAGGAGTTGTCTTCAGCCACAAGGTTTTTGGCGACACCCATAGGCTTGTCGTAAATTAGAGTTGTGGGTTTGGTGGCAAAATCCATAATATCATAAGCGACTTCTGGAACCTGTTTGACGTGGCGTTCAAGCATGGCTTGACTTGAAACAAGGCAAATGAGGGCTTTGGAATCTTCACGTTGTTTAAGTGCATAAATATTTTTTACCGCATTTTCATTGGTGGCATCACAACCGAGGCCCCATACCGTATCGGTAGGGTAGAGTATCAGTCCACCTTTAGCCAGGGTGGTTACACAGTTTTTTATTTCGTCTTGAAAAGTGCTCATCCGTTCCAATTTGTAATATGGGTTTCACCTTCGGGAATTGTTGGAAGTTTCAAAAAATCTCCCACATACTTGTTGTACTCATCAGGCCTAAAATCACGTCGGCCGTCTCCGGGATAAAAGGTCATTTCGCCGAAAATAACGCGGTTGTTTACATAATAAAAGTCTACCCTAACAAAAGGGAACCCCTTGGCCAATTTTCTGGCCAAACGAATCATTTCGTCAAGTTTTTCGGGTTTTTCCAAATCACTGTCATGTAGTCGTTTAACTCCTTTGGTAAAGGGCAATTTATTCCACTCCATATCATAGTAAAATCCCTTGTGATCGATTCCACGGTCAACATCGACTTGTACTAGTGTGGGCGTCCCATCAAAACAGTAAAACTTATAATCATCCAATACCTCCTTATTGGGCTCTTCAAGGAATTTTTCGACAATAAGAAGGGGTTTTACATCTTTATAGGCCCATTCCAAGCCACCGCGGTAATATTGGTTTTTTGAAAGCCATTTTCTAAAGAGCAACCTTGCTTTCGTCTTGTTTACCTTTTCTTTATTGCCAACAATAAGGTTAAAGTTACAACCATGCACCCCTTTGACTACAAATTGGTTGGGGAGTTGGTCAAAATCGATTTCCCGTGCCGTTGAGGCGACTTGCAGTAAATCGTTTAAGTATTCATCCCCAATACGATCTTTAACAAAGGTCCGCACATGATACTTGTCGACAAGTTGATTTAATATTTTGGGTTTATAATAAACTTTGAGCCATTGCACTTTCTCATTAAACTCAATAGGATGTTCCAAGTCGAGTTTTTTACCGGTATAATATTCATAGTAGATTTTTACATAAGTTTCGGGCGGCAGAAACTTCATCTTTTTTAAAAATCCCAATATTATTTTTCGGATCATGGGGCAATTTTAATGAAAAGCAAAGATATACATTAGACTTTCCTATTTTTGACCGGAGAACATCGATATAATGGAGAAACCCAAAATTTCGGTTATAGTAAGCACCTACAATGCAGAGGAATGGCTTGAAAAGGTGCTATGGGGATTTCACTGTCAGACCTTTAAGAATTTCGAGGTGGTTGTTGCCGATGATGGATCAGGGCCTAAAACCAAAAACCTTATCGATTCTTTGAAAGCGAAAGTATCGTATCCGCTTATACATGTTTGGCAAGAGGATGATGGGTTTCAAAAATCGAGGATTCTGAACAAAGCAGTCGATGCCTGTAGTGCAGAATATATTATTATGACCGATGGGGATTGTATTCCCCGTGAAGATTTTGTCGAAGTGCACTATATAAATAAAGAACCTGGTTTTTTTATTTCGGGGGGCTATTATATGTTGCCCATGAACATATCCAAGATGATTACCTTGGAGGATATTGAAGAACAAAATTGTTTCAACATCAATTGGTTAAAAGCCAAAGGCATTCCGAAGACCTTTAAAAATAATAAGCTTCGGGCCAGAGGGATCACCTCGATTTTGTTAAACACCTTTACACCGACCAACGCGAGTTGGAACGGCCATAACTCTTCGGGTTGGAAGAAGGATATTCTTAATGTGAATGGTTTTGATGAGCGTATGCAATACGGAGGACAGGACCGTGAGCTTGGGGAACGGCTATTTAATTTTGGGATTAAGTCTAAACAATTGCGCTACAGCGCAGTATGCGTTCATTTAGACCATAAACGGGGGTATAAAACTCCGGAATCGATTGCTAAAAACCAGGCCATAAGAAAAGAGACCCGTAAGAAAAAACAAGTCTGGACCTATTATGGCATAACCAAGTAGTACGCCAATTCGTTTTTCTTTTCAAGGCGTTTCAATTCGCGATATCTTTCGAGAACGCCGAGCGCATTCAAATAACAAATGGTGATACCCTTTTTTCCGTCAAGAAATCCTAACCTCAAAATATAGTGGTTAAAAAACTTCCAGGCGGGCTTCAAAATCATGAACAAGTAATTGAATTGGTTTTCCCGATAAAATGCCTCTTTTGCTTTTAACCTTCCGTATTTGAGCATTTTACCCTTGTAGTCTTCATAATTTTTGTAGCAATAGTGGGTTAGCCGTTCCTTTAAGATACAGGAGTTGCCGTCAACCTCGAGGGTTTCATGAACAATTTTTTTATCGGTGAACTTACACTTGCTTTTTCGAAAAAGACGATGATTTTTATCGGTTTGCCAACCACTAAAACGAAGTCTTTGGTCTTTGAACATAAAGTCGCGATAAAACCAATAGGCTTCGCAGGCATTGGGATCATTTACTGTATGAAGAATTTCCTTCTGTAACGGATTTGAAACGACCTCATCAGCATCGACGAACAAAATCCAATCGTTTGAAGCTTGTTTAAGCGCAAATGATTTTTGCGCCGTAAAATTTTCAAAAGGATTTTGAAGCACATGTACCTTGGGATGGTTTTGCAAATATTCAAAAGTGCCATCGGTACTATACGAATCTATGACTATCACTTCATCGGCAAATGCAATCGAGTCGATACAACGCTCAATATAGCCCATCTCATTGTAGGTGATAATCAGTGCTGAAACTTTTTGCTTTGGGGTGCTCAAAATCAGTTTATTTTGGATTATATGGTTCAGTAAATACAAAGCTATAACAAAAAAATAGCAGAAAAATTATGTGGGATAGTAAATTTCTTACAAGTTATACAGCCACATTATGGGTTCTAAGTGCGTCGTTCAACGAGGTTTTCTTGTCCGTACTTTCCTTTCGTTGCCCAATGATCAAAGCGCATGAAACCTGAAATTTTCCTGCCGGAAATTCTTTGGTATAACTACCTGGTATAACAACTGAGCGCGCGGGAACCCTACCTTTTAGTTCCTTAGGTTCTTTTCCGGTAACGTCGATTATTTTAGTTGATGCCGTCAAAACTACGTTCGCACCCAGTACGGCTTCTTTTTCAACCCGAACACCTTCAACAACTATAGATCTTGAACCTATAAAGGCATTGTCTTCAATAATCACAGGTGAGGCTTGAAGGGGCTCAAGGACGCCGCCAATGCCCACACCCCCACTAAGGTGGACATTTTTGCCAATTTGGGCGCAGCTGCCTACTGTGGCCCATGTATCAACCATAGTTCCCTCGTCTACGTAGGCGCCAATGTTGACATAACTGGGCATTAAGATGGTTCCTTTAGAAATATAGGAGCCATGGCGAGCTACGGCGTGAGGCACAACTCTGACACCCTTTTCTTGAAACCCTTTTTTCAAGGGAATTTTATCGTGGTATTCAAAAATACCGGCCTCGAGCACCTCCATTTTTTGAATGGGGAAATAGAGTACGACCCCTTTTTTTACCCATTCGTTAATTTGCCATCCATCGTTTGTGGGTTCAGCACAGCGCAATTCTCCTGCATCAATCAAATCAATTACCTCTCGTATGGCATTTTGGGTAGCCATATCTTGCAGTAAGTCCCTGTTATCCCAGGCTTTTTCGATAATGTCTCTCAGTCCGGTCATTTAAAAGTTCGTGTAAAAATTTGGGCAAAGATACTCCGTAGTTGAGAATAGTCCACATAAATTTTAACCTGTAACATTTTTAGAACTATTTTTGCCAAAACTTGCAATTTGGCTCGAATTTTGGCACTTGATTTTGGTGTAAAACGCACTGGTATTGCGGTTACTGATGAAATGCAACTTATTGCTTCAGGGCTAGATACAGTGGCTACAGAAAGCTTATTTGCCTATCTCGAAAGCTATTTTGCAAAGGAATCGGTGGAATTGGTGGTAGTTGGTGAACCTAAGAAATTGAACGGACAGCCCTCTGAATCTGAGCAGTTCATACAACCTTTTTTACGAAAATGGATGGAGGTGTTTCCAACGATGCCAATTGAAAGGCAAGATGAGCGTTTTACTTCAAAAATTGCTTTTCAAAGCATGATTGACGGGGGCTTGAGAAAAAAGAAACGGCAAGACAAGGCCTTGATCGATGAAATAAGTGCGACCTTAATTTTGCAAGCCTACTTAGATAGAAAATAGATTTATGATTTTACCAATTGTTGCTTACGGAGATCCCATATTGCGAAAGAAGTGCAAAGAGATTGATGCAAATTACCCAAAATTGGCAGAGCTTTTGAGCAATATGTTCGAAACAATGTATCATGCGAGTGGTGTGGGGCTAGCCGCTCCCCAAATTGGAGTGCCTATTCGATTGTTTTTGGTTGATGCCTCTCCTTTTGCCGATGATGAAGATTTATCAGAAGAGGAACAGCATTCATTGAAAGATTTTAAGAAGGTATTCATAAATGCCACAATTAAAGAGGAAACAGGAACCCCTTGGAATTTTAATGAAGGCTGCTTGAGCATACCCGACATTCGTGAAGATGTGAGCAGAAAGGATACGATTACAATCAGCTACCAAGATGAAAACTTCGAAAATCATACCGAGGTGTTCAATGGTTTGGCAGCACGAATCATTCAGCATGAGTATGATCATATTGAAGGTATTCTGTTTACAGATAAATTGTCTTCCCTCAAAAAAAGATTACTAAAAAGTCGTCTTGAAAAAATATCGAAGGGAAAAATAAACGTTGATTATAAGATGCGCTTCCCCAATCTCAAAAAAGGACGTTAAAAAGTTTGCGATTTAGTGCAAAAGCCTAATTTTGCCCGTCTGAAATAAAGAAAAATGGCTCTTGAAAAAATTTTATCAATAGGAGGTAAACCCGGACTTTATAGACTATTGACCCAAACCCGCTCTGGATTTGTGGGTGAATCACTTTTGGATGGAAGACGCATTTCAGTCGGTTTGCGAAACAATGTAAGCCTACTGTCTGAGATTGCCATCTACACGCTCGAAGAAGAAGTACCCCTTCGCGAAGTATTTCAAAAGATTAAAGAAAAGGAAGAAGGCGGCAAGACCTCTATCGGGCATAAGGAAGAGAAAATAAAACTTGAAGAGTATTTCTTTGATGTACTACCCAACTACGATGAAGATCGGGTATATGCCAGTGATATCAAAAAAATCATTCAGTGGTACAATATCCTTCATGACAAGGGGATAACCGATTTCTCAGAATCGGATGATGAAGATGCTTCCAGTTCCGAAGAAGAATAGAATTCATCCATCTTTCTTAAGTACTCGGTAAGGATTCGTGTTAAAGCGTTTACCCCCAACCCTTGGCGACCTTAGAGCGCATCAAATTCGTTGCGTTTGCTTTCAAACCATGCTTGCAATGCTTCAGGGGTTTGCTTCAGATTTTTCATTTTCGCCATGGCTCTAAGATGCGGTTTGTCCCCTTTTTGAAACATTTCTATTCCATGTTGCTTACTCATCTCAGCAATCTCTTCAAAGGTTTCAGCAGTAAATGGTTGATCACAAGCTCCTCCTAATTGGTTGCAAGTCATTGTTTTCATAACCTTATTTAATCTTTCTTTATCTCTTTATAAACATTTTTGGGTTCCTTCCAATCTATAAGTTTTGAAGGGTAGTAGGCTACATTCATACGTTTGAGAAAAGCAGTCTGATCGGCCAACCTGGCCTTATACCCTTCCCAATCGCGACTTTCTGCTGGCGTCCATCCCAGTTCTGAGTAACCTATGGCGCGCGGAAATGCCAAATATTCCAGCTCGGCACTATTGCTTATGGTTTCGGACCAAAGGGGCGCTTCAAAGCCTAATATATGATCTTTTGGCAGGCTTTTAATGTAGCTACTTGGGTCCCAATTATAGGCCGTATCTACAGGAATATAGGCGGCCCAATGCAACCCATGTTTTGAGAGGGTGTCGTATTGCATATCAAGATACGCCTTGTGCGCCGGTGAAAAGATGATTTGATGTCCCTTTAAAGCGGCTGTTTTTGCATTAACGGAATCTTGCCAAAATTGGATGATCGAACCGCTATCCAACTTACCTTGAACAATTTCTTCCCATCCCACCATCACCTTATCATGCTTTCTGACGATGGCCTCCACTTTTTCAACAAAATGGATATAATCTGTCTTTTTGGTCGCATGGCTTTCATCGCCACCAATATGGAAATATGGGCTGGGGGAGATGGCCGCTATTTCCCGAATAACATCATCAAGAAAGGCGTAAACGGTATCCTTTCTGGCATCAAAGGTGCTGAATCCCACATGGGTTCCCGTATAATACGAAAGCTTTTTTCCATTGCCATTCAATACCGGATAGCTGAATGAAGCAGCATTGGTATGCCCCGGCATATCAACCTCAGGGATGATTTCCATATGCCTTTCAGCAGCATATTGCACCAATTCCTTAAATTCCTCTTGGGTGTAAAATCCGCCAGGCCCACCACCAACCTCACTTTGGGCCCCAATTTCGGTCAGTTTTGGCCACGACTTAATTTCTATGCGCCATCCTTGGTCATCAGTTAGGTGCATGTGAAATTTATTGTACTTGTAATAGGCCAGTAAGTCGATAAATTTCTTAACCTCTTCAACTGTAAAAAAATGGCGGGCCACATCAAGCATCGCCCCACGATATTCAAAAAGGGGTGCATCAACTATTTTTCCGGAAGGAATCAACCACATGGGCTGCTCCGCCACTGTATCATTGCTTTCCTCAGGAATCAGCTGCCGCAAAGTTTGTATGCCTCTAAAGGCGCCTGCCGCAGTGGTAGCGTTCAACAAAATAGAATCGTTTTTGATATATAACTGATAGGCCTCCGGAGCTTCGGAATCTAAACTATCTGTTTGGTTGATATAGATGATACGTTCTACAGTCTCATCCAAAGTGCTGTTAACGGGAATATCAAGGTGTAGCCTTTGTTTGATTTTTTCGGCTAAGTACATGCCTACATCTTCAAAACCCTCCGTCGTTTGATTGGTAAATATGGCCGTCTTGCTATCCAACCCAAAGGCTGAGTTGGTCGCAATGACCTCAAGAGGCTTCGGAATTAGCGAATTTTGTGCAAGGTCGGTTGTCGGATAATTGATTTCTTTCTTTTTGGGCGCGCAGGCCAAAACTAGACAACACAAAAAAAGATGAAAGGATATTTTTTGTAGGGTATGCTTCATTTTCTCGTTAGGTTTACGTGTTTTTTCAGTTGTTTGTACCAGAGGTCATAACCTGAGGTATTCATATGCAACCCATCTTGGATAAAGAGGGTTTTGTTTAGTTTTCGACCGTTTAGCATGATATGCCATACATCAACAAATACAAGCTTGTCATGACCTGCAGCCAGTTTTTTGAGTCTTTTGTTCAAGCGTTTGTATTTGCCTTTCAATTTCCACCGCGATATGCTTGGTTTGGGCGATATTAAGACGAGCTGGGCTTCCGGATTTTTTTCTTCTATTCTTGAAATAATGGTCTCAAAAGTTTTAATGATGGGCTTCGGACGTTTTCCGTTGCTGATGTCATTGTCGCCCTCATAAATAAATACCTTTTTTGGATTGTATTTCAGCACCAAATCATCAAGGTGTACCAGTAGGTCATAGGCTTCTGAACCTCCAAATCCAGTATTCAAAATATGGTGCTCTGGGAAACGTTCCTCCAAATCCTTCCAAAGGCGAATGCTCGAACTGCCCGTAAACACAATTGTGGGCTTTGAAGCATCCCAAAGGGTGTCGTACTTTTTATTGATAGCCGTTACCTCATCGGCAAAACTAGAATTTTGAGCTTGGGCCAAAAAGTTTCCCAATACCAAGACCAGCAGTATTTTTCTCATTATTTACTTGTACTTGAGGTTAATTCTTGTGTTAGTGCCCATTCATAAAATCGCTCTATCCAATGGTCTGAAGGGAGCCCTTGCTGTTTCATTCCAAAACCATGTCCACCTTTGGCAAACATGTGCAAGGCGACAGATTTCTGGGTTGCGATCCATGCACTATATAATTCAACGGCACCTTTGGCCAATCCTAGGGGGTCGTCCGTAGCACAAACAATCAGCATAGGAGGTGCATCTGCTTTTGCAGGTTTTACGGGCATGGCGTCTGTCCATGGATAGACGGGAACCAAGAAATTGGGTTTATTGACGCTGTCGTAAGCATAACCGACTCCCATGGTTACGGCACCTCCAGCGGAAAAGCCCATAAATCCAATTTTATCTGGATGCACCCCATAGCGCACGGCGTTTTCACGAACATGGGCGATAGCGTTCAGGCCGTCTTGAATGGAATGGGGCATAACCGAAGCTACTTTTTCATACATCATATCGGGCGTTTCACCCCAATCTTTCGCAATGTCTGCGGTACCATCTTCTCCCGTGGGCACCAAGCGGTAGCGCAGAACGAATGCGTTAATACCCTTTTCATTTAACCATTTGGCCACCAAGTTGCCTTCATTTTCTATGCTTAGGGCATACAACCCACCCCCTGGGGCGATTATTACGGCAGTCCCGGTATTTATTTCACTATCGGCTTTGAACACTTGCATGGTGGGCTTGGTAACATTGGTAACAACCTCGGTTTGCCAAATTGTGGAATAGTATTCCTTTTCTGCAACGGTCCATGTTACGCCCGGCACTTCTGATTGGGGCAATTCAACAACAGTTTGACTGCACAGGGTCAAGCTGCAAAGGAGTGTCAACGAGACAAATAAGACTTTCATGATTAAAGCGAATGAAGTTCTAAAAATACTGATTTCGCATTTATCTGACGGTTGCTAGATCTGTCATTATCGATTTTTCGAAACAAAATCAATCTTGACCCAACCCAACCATTTTGAACATAAATTGAAAAGTAGTGCTCCTACAAAAGAACTCACCAATCCAAAGGCGGCAAAAAGTAATGGCATTCCAATTAGGGCTCCAAAAGCCAAAAAACTTCCATAACTCAGGCCAGGGGTTTCATCGGTACTTACCCAGCCCAAGGTGACCAAGGTATCGATGAACAGGCCGCCAAAAGAATATAATACACCCATGAAAAGCCCTATTAAACCCCAAAAAACGGTTTGAAACTTGATAAATGGCACGATATTAATTCTTCTTGTTCGATTCATTTTTTTATCCAATCTTCCCTTTAATTCTTAACGGCCATTTCCAATTGTTTTTTATAAGATTCTATTCGAGCATTCGCGTTGCTATCTACCAATAAAATAACCATCATCATCGAAATGGTTGTTATGCAGATGGCTCTCCAAATAGGTTTGTCGACAAAAACTATTGTCAATGCTGCAGCTACTATGATAAACGGGATAATTTTGAAAACAATGGTCCTATATTCACCTATTGACTTTTCAGTTCGTTCTAATTCTGAAGTTATAAAATCAGCTGAACTGGCGTTGTAGGCCTTTTCAAAGTTTGTTACACGCGATTTGTTCGCAAAAAAGATTCCGACACCAACGGTTAGTAACAAGATACCTGCCACCAATGTGGGAATGATGTATGCCTTTGCCATTTCCGTTTTCCCCAACTGCCAAAATCCGATACTTGCCAGTATAAACAAAAGGGCGAAGAAGATGAAGAAACGTGATGAAAAGACTTCTGCCTTAGCCCATTCAACAGCTATTTTTACGATTTCCATGATTGTCTGATTTTATAGTTTAGGTACCCCCACTTTTCCAAATAGCATCAAATATTTTGAAACAGAACTACCCTTCTGAGTGCCAAATACCTACAATTAAATGCTAATTAGGATTGAAGGTAGTCAAAATGTCGCGACTTGTTGAATGGAAAGAGCGGCAAATCCAATTGATATCTTACCGTGATTTTCATTGAACAAAATTATTGCAAAGGTCATTATTGATAAATTGACGCGATAGCATTGAAATTGACCAACCTTTGCTTTATTAATACTTTTTTTACGCTACCATCTATATTTCAAGATTTAATTATTGCGGTATATTCGCCTATTATTCAATTCAAAGAAATGGTAGGTATACTCGTTGTTCTAGCGTTGTCTTGGTTACTTCTATGGCTGTTTTCAAAAGAACACCTTACCGTATTGGGAATTGTGCCCAATCAGAAGCGTTTCACAGAATTTTTAATTGGGTCAATTCTAATGGGGGCTTTTTGTCTGATAAATCTATTGGGCCAATCTTACTTTACGGGAATAAGTTATGTGAGGAACCCTGATTATGGGTTTTGGGAAGCCCTAAATGGTGTTTGGTGGACCTTAAAAGCTGCCCTTTTTGAAGAGTTGGTTTTTAGGGGAGCATTGTTGTACCTATTGATAAAAAAAATAGGCGCGAAATGGGCATGTATAATCAGTGCTATAGCCTTTGGTATTTATCATTGGTTTAGCTACCAAATGTTTGATCGTGGATTGATACCAATGATTTATGTTTTTTTCTTAACTGGAGCTGGGGGTTGGATGTTTGCTTATGCCTTTGCCAAAACAAAATCACTTTTTGCTCCTTTGGGTCTGCACTTTGGATGGATTGTTATAAGCATCGTGGTTTTATCCGCAGGTCCCTTGGGGAACTCTTTATTCATTGTAGAAGGAAATGTTACCGAACTGGGCGGTTGGGAACAATTGTTGTTTTTTTTGTGGCAAACCGTGATTGTTCCAGGGGCTATTACATGGTATTTGGTTAATAGATATCGATAGGCAACTTAATAGAAATCTTCTGCTTACTTATTAGGTTGATAACTTAGGGTACTCTTTGTGGTATTAAGCCCTTTTAATTTGGCAGTACTTCTTAGTTTTGAAGAACGATACCTTTACTATGCATACGCGAGAAGAACAACTACAGGCCATTGATCGATTATTGACCATCATGGACGAATTACGCGCCCAATGCCCATGGGATAAAAAGCAGACCATGCAGTCTCTGCGGCATTTAACCATTGAGGAAACCTATGAATTGGGTGAAGCCATATTGGAGCATAATTTAAGTGAAGTGAAAAAAGAGCTTGGTGACCTCTTGCTACATATAATTTTTTATGCCAAAATAGGGTCAGAGACCCAAGACTTTGATATTGGTGATGTCGCGCATAGCATCAGTGAAAAATTAATAAACCGTCATCCGCACATTTATGGTGACGTTGAGGTCAACAATGAGGATGATGTCAAGCAGAATTGGGAGGCAATTAAATTAAAAGAAGGCAAAAAGAGCGTGTTGGAAGGGGTGCCCCATAGTCTGCCTGCCCTTGTAAAGGCCAATCGAATTCAAGAGAAGGTATCGGGAGTGGGTTTCGATTGGGAACGCCCAGAACAGGTCTTTGAAAAATTAAAGGAAGAATTGGGTGAACTACAGGAAGAGGTTGAGGCGGCAAATTTGGAACGAATTGAAGATGAGTTCGGCGATGTGCTATTCAGTATGGTCAATTATGCTCGATTTTTGGGCGTAAACCCTGAAAATGCTTTGGAGCGTACCAACAAAAAATTCATGAGACGGTTTACGCATTTGGAAAATCGTGTGAAGGAGCAACAGAAGACACTCCACAAAATGTCATTGGATGAGATGAATGTTTTTTGGGAAGAAGCTAAGCTTGCCAAGGATAAAAATTGATTGGATTCAGCAATTTAAACCACTTATATTCGCGCTACTTTGAACCTTTCAAAATACACAAAAGAATTCCCGTATAATTTTAGACTTGCCTATCCTGTAGTGCTAGGTATGTTGGGGCATACCCTGGTTGCATTTGCTGACAATATTATGGTTGGCCAGTTGGGTACTGCAGAATTGGCAGCGGTATCATTGGGTAATAGCCTGGTCTTAATGTTTATGTATGTTGGTATCGGTTTTTCAACCGCCATTACCCCTTTGGTGGCCGAAGCGGACGGGGCGAATGACAAACCGGAAGCAAAAAAAATATTGAAGCATGGTGTTTTGCTGTGTATTCTTTTAGGTATTGGTTTGTTTGGTGTTATAATGGCTTGCAAGCCCCTTCTTTACCTGGCCAAACAGCCTGAAGAGGTGGTACAACTGGCCATTCCGTATTTGAATTTGGTGGCCTTTTCCATCATTCCCATGATTATCTTTCAAGCCTTCCGACAATTTTCAGAGGGGCTTTCGCAGACGAAGTTCCCCATGTATGCCACTATTTTGGCCAATGTATTGAACGTGGTTTTAAATTACCTGCTCATTTTTGGGTCCTTTGGTTTTCCCAAAATGGGTATAGTTGGCGCGGCGGTGGGCACCTTGGTATCGCGGTGCGTTATGTTGGCATTTTTATACTATTTATTGTGGTCAAAAAAAGAATACAAAGATTTTGTGACCAATTTTAAATTTAAGATTCGTGACACCAGTATGTTCAAAAAACTTGTTGACTTGGGTTTGCCTTCGTCAATGCAGGTTTTCTTTGAAGTGGCCCTTTTCACTGGAGCCATTTGGCTAAGCGGGGTGTTGGGAAAAAACCCTCAAGCGGCGAACCAAATCGCGCTTAACCTAAGTAGTATGACCTATATGGTAGGGGTAGGGCTAAGTGTTGCTGCTATGGTCAGAGTGGGAAATCAAAAGGGGCTTCAAAAATTTGACGAGTTGAGGCGTATTGGCATCTCCGTTTTTCTACTCACATTTTTGGTGGAAATTGTATTCGCCGCAATTTTTCTTTTAGGTAAGGATTGGTTGCCCACGATATATTTGGATGCCAATGATATGAGCAACCAGCAAGACAATATAGAAGTGATTGTACTGGCAGCTAAACTGTTGCTCGTGGCTGCCTTTTTCCAAATCTCAGATGGTATTCAGGTTGTTGTGCTTGGTGCCTTACGGGGCATTCAAGATGTGAAGACACCCATGGCGTTGACCTTTGTTGCGTATTGGGTGGTGGGATTTCCCATTTCATACTATTTGGGCCTGCATACCGAACTAAAGAGTATTGGTATTTGGATAGGCCTTCTTTCAGGTCTAACCACATCAGCACTATTGTTGTATCTTCGATTTAATAGGTTGACCAAAAAATTGATTGAAAACAATTCGTAAATGGAAGTACCCAAATTTCTTCTAGGAGATAATACCGACTACCCCAATGCCATTTTTATTGTGCATACAGAGTTCCCGCGCTTCATCATCAATCTTGAAAATGATGAGGTGGAATGGCTTGAGGAATTCAGCAAGGAAGACGAAGCAGAACTCGATGCCGAGACTCAAAATGTTATTGAAGCGGCCACAGCTTTTTATGACCGGGAAGTATCACGTTACAACGACTGATTATGATTGAGACCTTGGTTGAATGGGACAGGGAATTATTTCTGTTTTTGAATGGTTTGGGAACGGAAACTTGGGACAGTTTCTGGCTATTTACCACGAGAAGTAAGAATTCTATACCCCTGTACGCAGTGCTACTTTTTTTGACCTATCGTTACTTAGGCCTGAAAAAAACACTGGTGGTCATTGTGGCCATAGCACTTTTGATAACGGCTACCGATCAGCTATCGAACTTTTTTAAATATGGAATACGTCGCTTAAGACCCTGCCATGATTCTGATATCAGTGGAATTATGCGATTGGTTAAAAGTTATTGCGGTGGGAAATTTGCCTATTTCTCGGCCCATGCAGCCAATTCCTTTGCGGTAGCCTCGTTCTTTTCATTGTTGTTCATCAAAAAGTATAGGGTTCTTGTAATTCTCTTGATGGTTTGGGCCTGTTTGGTGGCCTACAGTCGGATTTATATTGGCGTCCACTTTCCTTTAGATGTATTGACGGGTATGTTGGTGGGCAGCTTTTTCGGTTGGTTGTTCTTCAGGTTGCATATATTTGCACAGTCCAAAATTGGGGTATGATTTCGTCTGCCAGATACTGGTTTTTGATGGTTTTGGTTTTCACAGTCTATATCATAGGATTGTTTGCCACGCTTTTTGAAAATGATTCGGCCCAATTTGCTGTAATGGCCATGCGAATGGTCCAGGAAAATGACTTCATGAGTCTTTTCAAAGGTCCCAATGATTACCTGGATAAACCGCATATGCACTATTGGCTTGCAGCACTTTCTTTCAAAGTCTTTGGTATTCATGATTGGGCCTATCGCATACCCGGCCTGTTGTTAACTTTTTTAGCGGCCTATAGCTGTTATGGTTTGGGTAAGTTGCTTTACAATAAGGATGTTGGTCGATTTTCTGCCTTGATCTTTATGACGGCCCAGACCATTGTTTTGTCGGCAATTGATGTGCGTACGGATGCCGTATTGACAGGGTTTACCATATTTTCAATTTGGCAATTGGTCAGCTATGTTGAAAAGGGACATTGGATACATATTGTATTGGGTGCCTTGGGAGCAGGATTGGCATTTTCTACAAAGGGACAAATAGCCATTCTGGTCATAGGTATTTGTTTGCTATGTCATTTGGCCTACTCACGACAATGGGAGCGTTTGGCAAATTGGAAAGTATTGTTGGCCTTGGTTGTTTTTTGCCTTGCCATTTCACCCATGCTTTATGCCTACTACCAACAATTTGATCTGCATCCTGAAAAAATTATTCGGGGTAGAAGTGGGCGAAGTGGTGTATTCTTTATCCTGTGGGAACAGAGTTTTGAACGTTTGAGTGGTGATGGGCATGGTAAAAATAGCAGTGATTTTCTATTCTTTTTTCACACCTTCTTATGGGTATTCTTGCCTTGGACCGTGCTGGCAATTTTTGCGATCTGGTGGCGCACCAAAACGTTTTTGAAAATAAAATTCCGGTACCGAACCAACTTTGAGTTCCTCACCCTTGGAGGTATTTTCATAATATTTTTCATCATCAGTTTTGCCCAGTTTAAGCTGCCCCATTACCTGAATATTATTATACCGCTTTATGCGATTTTAACCGCATCCTATTTACATCGATTGTACGAAAGTGAAAAGGGTCGTGAAATACGTTTTTTATTGGGCTTACAGTATTTCATACTGAGTCTGGTCTTCATTTTTGTTTTGTTGGTGTGCTTTTATGTTTTTAAACATGCTTCCGTATGGAATTATGTATTGCTGTTTGCAGTCTTAATTGGTATCACCTATTTCTGCCTTAAGCAAGAAGCGTATTATATGCGAATTATAACGCTTTCGGTATGTAGTTCGCTTTTGGTCAATGTGGTCTTGAACGGTCATTTTTATCCAGAATTATTGAATTATCAGGGCGGATCAGAGATGGCGGAACGAGTTGCCGAAAACAATATTGATGTTGAATCGATCTATAAGTTGGGTGAGTTCCACACCTGGGCGCTTGACTTTTATAATCAGAAGCCCGTTAAAATAACTTCGCTCATCGAGCTGTCTGGTAAAAACAATGTTTGGGTATACGGCACGGAGAAAGATTTGGAAAAGTTAAAAACTGCTGGCTTTGACTGGGATGAACAAATCATGGTAGACCAGTTTCGAATAACACGTTTGAGTCTAAAGTTCTTAGATCCTGCTACCCGATATAAGCAACTTTCGAAGCGTTATCTTGTGCACCTTTATTGAGAAACGGTTTCCAGTTTCGGTTTTTTGAAATGATACAGCATTCCCATTAGTGAGATGAAGGCAGTTATTGCCATGAATGTTAAACTAATTCCAACGGAAACGTCTTGATTTAACGCGAAAAGCAAGGATCCGTATAAAAAGGTCACCTCCCTACTTCCAAAACCTCCAATGGTCAAAGGAATTACAGATACGATTGATGATACCATAAAGATGAAGAGATAGGCAAATTCATCAGTATGAACAGACAAGGCTTTCATGATACAAAAGACCGCGAGAATCTGTACGAGTTGAAGGGCTGCAGAATAGAAAAAAGAACCCCAAAAGACCTTGATGGCGTAGGAAAACCATTTTTTGTTTATCCACCAAAAAACAAATATACCCAGTGGGGTCAATACCAAATAAGCCCAATTAAAAAATGCATAGGTATTGCTCCAATCCAGTGATGCAGCCAAAAGAAGGGCATAAATTATGATTAGTAGCATTCCGCTTAACCGATCGAGCAGTAAGACTCCAATAACCTTTTTTGTGCCCGCATTAAACTGTTTTTGAACCACATACCCCTTGTAAGCATCCCCTCCAATGCCCCCTGGTAGGAAAAGGTTATAAAACATACCCAATAAGTACAGTTTAAGATTACTTTGTTGGGTTAGTTTGACTCCGATAGCGTGAAAATATAGATTCAATCGAAACGAATTCATAATCTTCGAGCAGGTATACAATATAACGGCCCCAAGCAACCAAATGGGATTGGCCGATCTTAAGATTTGGAAAACATCACCAAAATCTATTTTCGTAAAAATGAAGTAGATTAGGGCAGCACTAATGAGAATTTTAAGTGCTGCAAACAGTGGTTTACGCTGCTTCTCCGTCACCGATGCTTATTTTTTTGATTCGGTAAGGGCGTTTTTGTTGCGACTCGTAATAGGTGCGTATCAACAACTCCATCACAATACCAATGGTGAACAATTGAATTCCCCCCAGTATGAACATCATCCCAAAAATTAATAAAGGTCTGTTGCCAATATCCTCGCCAAAGCCAAATTTTACGACCAAAAGATAGAGTTCCATCAAAATGCCCGAGAAAATTAAGAGCACACCAAAAATGCCAAATAAATGAATGGGTCGTTGAAAATATTTTCTGATGAAAAGAAGCAACATCATATCTGCTACTACCTTAAAGACCCGTTCGAGGCCATATTTGGAAACCCCTGCATGGCGGGCATGGTGTTTAACGGGTAGTTGCTTGATCTGGGCGCCTTCCAAATGTGCCAAAAGTGTAATAAACCGGTGCATTTCACCGTACAGGTTTAGCCCCTTTGCAATGTCTTTGGTAAAAACCTTTAAGGCACAACCGTTGTCCTTGATATCCAATTTGGTGACTCTTCGCACCAAAAAATTGGCAATTTTGGAAGGTATTTTTTTGACTAGGGAGTCTTTTCTTTTTTGACGAATGCCGGTAATTAGATCGTATTCGCCTTCAACGGCATATTCCAACATTTGAGGAATATCGGAGGGGTCGTTTTGCAAATCCCCATCCATGGTGATGATATACTCCCCAGAGGCGTAATCAATGCCTGCTGCCAAGGCCAGACTTTGCCCATAATTTTTTTTCAGTTCAATTAAATGCACCTTCTGGTCGTTCATGCTTTTGATGACCTTTTTGGTACGATCCGTAGAAAAGTCATCTACATAAACGATTTGGTAATTATAGCCTTCGAGGCTTTGGTGTATTTTTTCTGTTAGCAGCCCAACATTTTCCGCTTCGTTATACAAGGGAACAACAATAGATAAGAAGGCATTTGTTACTAGGGCCATGCGCATGTATTGAACGCGGCAAATGTACCTTTTTTATTCGAGAAGACAGGTCATTTGTATGTCATGGGGATATACCAGGCCAATTAGGCCATAAAACTCCTTACGATTTTTTAATTTTTTTTATCCAGGTGTTTTTGCACAAGCTGCTGTGCCGCTTTAAAGGGAGAAATCAAGTTATTTTCAATATCTGCTAAAAGGGGCTCTAGGTCGAATTTGACTTTTTGCTGCTCATAAAAATGTTTTTTTAGCAATTCATTTACATGCCCGATAAACCAATCTTTGTCTTGCGATTTACGGCGTTTCCCAAAGTAACCCTTTTCCTTTGTAGTTTGGGCGAAGGTTGAAATTAACTCCCAAACTTCTTTGATCCCCTTGTTTTCGATAGCGGAACAGGTTAGAACCTGTGGTACCCATTCATTTTCCTTAGGGGGGTAGAGGTGAAGCGCACGGGTAAATTCAGTTTTGGCTGATTTGGCGCTTTTTATGTTATCACCGTCAGCTTTATTGATGACAATGGCATCGGCCATCTCCATAATACCACGCTTTATGCCTTGAAGCTCATCACCTGCACCTGCCAATTTCAACAATAAAAAGAAATCCACCATATTGTTGACTGCGGTTTCACTTTGACCCACACCAACCGTTTCAATAAATATCACATTATAGCCTGCGGCCTCACACAACACAATACTTTCCTTGGTTTTTTGTGCCACACCGCCCAGAGATTCTCCAGATGCCGAAGGCCTGATAAAAGCGTTGGGGTCTTTTGACAGTTCGTTCATGCGGGTCTTATCACCCAAAATGCTACCCTTACTGATAGTGCTGGTGGGATCTATGGCAAGTACGGCTACCTTACTGCCCATCGATGTCATCAACTTTCCAAAAGCTTCGATAAAGGTACTTTTGCCCACACCGGGTACACCCGTAATACCGATGCGGATGGAACTTGATTTTTTTGCCAAACATTGTTCCAAAATGATATTGGCAATTTCAGCGTGTTCGGTTTTGGTGCTTTCAACCAGTGTAATCGCTTGGGCCAGCGCAGTTCTGTCGCCGGCATTTATTTTTTTGACAAGTTCCGTTGCTTGCATTTCTTTTTTTCTGGTCTTCAAAGCCATTGGGTGTGTGAAGCTAAGGTAGCAAGTTTTGTCTGGTTTGTTAAAAAAGCATAAAAAAGATACAATTTTGCAACGGCGTCTTTTTTTTCCCGTCCTTAAGGCAAACAACTAAAACCAAACCGGTTACTGACCATGTTACATATTGAATTGGTAGAACAATGCAAGGCCAACGATCGTAGGGCGCAACTGAGATTGTACGAGCAGTACTGTCAAGGTATGTTCAATGTAGCAATGCGATTTTTAAGGGACCAAGATGACGCCGAGGATGTGTTGCAAGAATCATTCATCAAGGCCTTTCAAAAAATTGACCAGTTCAAGGGTGAAGTAACTTTTGGGGCATGGCTGAAACGCATCGTGGTCAATAGAAGTATCGATTTCTTGAAATCGAAGCATCAAAAAACAATTGAACTGAATGAGGGTTATATGCATATCACTGAAGATGATGATTGGAAAGTAGATGCAACAGTGGGTGTAGAGGAAGTAAAGGAACAGATTGAACAATTGCCAGATAAATACCGCTATGTGGTACAGTTATTTCTAATTGAAGGCTATGATCATTCAGAAATAGCGCACATACTGGGAATTTCGGAGACCGCTTCGAGAACACGGTTGCTTCGCGGCAAAAATTATGTAAAAGAATCGCTTAATAGTAAGAGTTATGGCACAGGATCTTAAAAAGCTCTTTGAGCAAAAACGAAATGAGGAAACCTTTGAAATGAAAAAGGGGCATAGCGCTCGTTTTTTAGAGCGATTGGACAATGAAATGCCAGTTCGCAAGAAAACTTCCTCGAGACAATGGTTGCGCATTGCGGCTACAGTTGTTGTATTATTGGGCATTGGGACTTTCTTCTTTTTTAATACAGACCAAAAAATCAACGATCCGAACACCAAAGTGGTACAACGAGAAAATCCTGAAGACACCCAACAAAATATTTCCTTGGGAGACCTTTCCCCAGACCTTCAAAAATTGGAAACCTATTATTTGGCAAACATCAACCTAGAACTTGCCAGTTTGGAGGTCTCGGATGAAAACAAGGATTTAGTTGACGGTTATATGGAACAGCTCTCCGAGTTAAGCACAGAATATAACCAGTTGATTGAAGAGCTTAATGAAATAGGGCCCAATGACCAGACCATTGAGGCGTTGATCAATAATTTTCAGTTACAGCTCACCCTGATACAAAAATTAAAAACAAAGTTGAATCAATTAAAATCATCAGAAAATGAACAGCAAGCAAATATTATTTAGTGCGGCGGTGGGCCTTTTTGGGTTCTCGCTTTTGGCACAAGAAAAATCAAAAACCTATAAGGAGACCTTTAATGTATCCGATGATGCAGTGTTGGAGATCAATACCAGTCATACCGATATCGAATTTGATACTTGGGATAAAAACCAAGTTGAAATCACTGCAGTGATTACCCTGGATGGCGCCTCCGATGAAGAAGCTGCCGCATACTTTGAAAAAGTCCCAATTGAAATCGTTGGAAACAGCAGGGAAATTGAAGTTACTACCGGTATAGAAAACTCTTGGTTCTTCAAGCATAGTACCGGAGGTTTATGGAATAGCGATTTTGATTTTAATTATGCACCCAAAGTGGAATTTTTATTTGAGGAACTAGAATTGCCCGAACTTCCTGAGATAGCAGTTTTACCAGAAATGCCCGAACTTCCGCCGATGCCTCCAATCGCTTTCAATTTTGATTATGATGAATATAAGAAGGATAGCGATGCCTATATGAAGAAGTGGAAAAAAGAGTTTGACAAGAGCTTCGACAAAGACTACCAAAAACGTATGGAAGAGTGGGGGAAACGTATGGAAGAGCGTGCCAAAAAATGGGAGGAGCGCAATGCAGAGCGTTTGGAGAAAATGGAAAAGCGGGCCGAAGAGCGTGCCAAGGCCATGGAAGAAAGACTCAAAGTCATGGAAGAGCGAAGAGAAGCTGCTGAAGAACGGCGAAACTCCATTCGAAGAAGCGTTGACAGAAATGTCATTATTTCAGAAGATGGGGATGAAGCGCCCAGTATATTTTACTTTTCTTCAGATGGAGAGGGTAAAAAGTACAAAGTAAAGAAGACGATTAAGGTGAAGTTGCCCAAATCTGTCAAACTTAAAATGAATGTAAAACATGGGGAAGTAAAATTGGCGGCGACCGCTAAGAATGTCAATGCAAGCTTGCGATACGCAAGCTTGCTGGCTTCGACCATTGAAGGCAGTGCAACCGATATTCGAGCTTCCTATTCTCCGGTCTTGGTTCAAAAATGGAACTATGGGCAGTTGAAAACCGATTATTCAGATCATGTAAATCTGAAGGAAGTGGGTGTTTTGCGATTAAACTCCAATTCTTCCAATGTGACCATCGATCAGTTAAACAACAAGGCCTACCTCACCAACAATCTTGGTGAATTGGTTATCAACTCTGTATCAAATAACTTCAGTGATATGGATATTGTGGTAAAAAATGGCGAAGTACGTTGTAAAATGCCAAATAGTGCCTTTTTGGTTGAAGTTGATGAAACCAATTCAGAACTAAGCTATCCGAGAACTTTGGTGGTAGAGCGCTCCGAGGGATTTGGAAAAGTAAAGCATTCTGGATATCACGTTAATAAAAAAGCTCCAAAACTTATCAAAATCAACTCGAAGTACAGCGAGGTGGTTTTGGAAGACTAGAATAAATGCATTCTCCCAAATCCAAAGCCACCTTGACCTATACCCTTTTAATGGGCATTTTCCTTTAAATAATCCTTGAAGTTTTCTTTGAACCGATTTAACCTGGGTATCGAAACAGCCCGGACATAAGAATTATTCGGATTTTTTCTCTCAAAATCTTGATGGTATTCCTCAGCTTTCCAAAAGGTGTCAAATTTTGTAACCTCGGTAACAATGGGCCTATCATAGGCATTGTTGGAAACCAACAAATCAATATAGTCTTGAATAAGTTTTTTTTCATCAGCATTCTTATAAAATGCGATGGAACGGTATTGCGCACCTCGGTCGGGTCCTTGACGATTTAAAGAGGTCGGGTCGTGAGATCCAAAAAATACCTGAACCAATTTTTGAAACGAAATGATCTCAGGGTCGTAGTATACTTCCACTGCTTCAGCGTGACGGGTTCGGCCATAGGCCACTTGCTCATAGGTTGGGTTTTGCTCAGGACCACCAGAATATCCGGAAACAACTTCCTTAACGCCCTTAACGCTTTCAAAAATTGCTTCAACACACCAAAAACAACCACTCGCAAAATAAGCCGTTTCAAGCTCCTGCATCTCTTTTTGTGAAAGATTGATTTTTTCAGGAATTTCTACCTTGGCAGTGGCCTCGGATTTTTCGTTTGCAGTATTTTTGGGTTGGCAGTTTACGGAAACAAAACTTAGGATAGCCAATAGGATATGCGGTGCTTTCATACTGTTTTAATTGTTTTTTGTTTAGTAGGCATAAGATACCTACCATTACGCCTCCGGCAAGTTAAAAAATGTTAATACACCTATTGAATGGATGTCATACAAATTCTTCGAACCATCCAAAATGATCCAATACATCTATTGGATGCAGAAATCCCGCATGCTTCCTATGTTCCCTTAGATCTATCGGTTGACAACAGCGAATTAAAAACTGTAGATATAACCGCTGTTTCAGAATGTCAACATTATATAGACCAAGTTTTGGAAGCCAACCATGCAAGGGTGGCTTATGGTGGTTATCTGGAAAAGAGGGCCTTATATTCCAAATCTGAAAACTTTGCGGGCCCGACTGCGCGTAACATTCATTTGGGTATGGATTTTTGGTGTGTCGCAGGAACAAAGGTATTGGCACCTCTTGAAGGTACAGTGCATAGTTTTGGCAATAATACGACCCCAGGTGATTACGGCCCCACCATTATTTTGAGGCACACCCTTGGGGATTTCGAATTTTATAGCCTATACGGTCATCTTTCTGAAGCTTCGCTTGATGGACTAAAAAAATCTAAAATAATTCATCAAGGTGACCAAATTGGTACTTTGGGTGTTGCCAAGGTAAATGGGGGGTATGCCCCTCATTTGCACTTTCAACTGATAGTAGACATTCAGGAATATGATGGAGACTATCCGGGGGTATGCCATGAAACCGATTTGAATTTTTACGCCAAAAACTGCCCCAATCCAAACTTACTGTTCAAGCTATAACTTGATAGTATCGATGAAATGCACCAGGCTTCGGCATGCTGTATAATGGCTTTGAAACGGTCGTCGATGCTTTATTACAGTTTATCCAATCATTTGTTTTTTACCGACTTTAAAGGGTTCACAACGACTTAAATCAAGTTGGGGTTCATCACGAAGGTAATTTTACACTGTAATAAGAATTCAAGTCATGAAAGCAGTCATTACCTTAACAGTAGTTTTTTTCTTTAGCGTTGCGGCAATTGCCCAAAATGCGGAAGAAAAAAAGGTGTCAACTACAAAAGCTACTGTAGTTTTGAACAGCACTGCCAACAAAATTAGCAAGTCAGAAAAAGAGGTGGCCCGATTGTATTTGTTCAAAAACTCGAGAATAAAGAAAGAACTTGCTTTCAAGACCAAAAGAAATAGGTCGAAGTTGGCCTAATACATACCGTTTCTTCCCATTTATTGATTCAATTTTACCAAATAAGCCAACGCTTTTAACCGATTAAAAACACTTTTTTACGATGAACCGATGAACGGTTCGTTGCAGTTTATCGATGTTTCTTTACGTTTTATCTGTTTTGAAGTCGCATATCGAAAAATATGTACCGTTCGACGGATTATCCCATTATCGAAAAATTGCTGCCCGTTCTTTATAGAACCCAAATTACCTGAATCATGAAAACAATCTTAACCTTGGTATCGGTTCTTCTTTTTCATGTGTCGATGATGGCACAGCATACACAATCAGACAAAAAAGTTGAAACAATAGAAGAGGGTGTTGTTCTTATTGAGAACATCAAGACTGTTGAACTTAATGTAAACCTCAGAGAAATAGTGGCCATTCATAAGTTCAAGAATACCAGAGCCAAGAAAGAACTTGTTTTTACTACCAAGAATAACAAAGCCAAATTGGCCTAAATCTTTTCTGCTATGCTAATTATCACTGTTTTATCCCAGGTTGTACTATTTTGTAGCCTTGTTTTTGTTTCTGTTGGGCTACTGTATTCTTTACGTCTTGCAAGAGTTGCTTGGCATCGTAAATAATACCATCCTTAATGGTATAAGTCACCCCGCCGACGCGAACAACCTCATTATCTTCCGTTAGCCTTACTGCTCCAGTTCCGTATAAGACTTTTAGATTCTTGAGCGGATTTTGGTCTACCACAACAAAATCGGCCAGTTTTCCTATGGCCACCGTCCCAATTTTATCAGAAACACCTAAGGCTTCAGCTCCGTTCAAGGTTGCTGATCGAATCACTTCCAAAGGATGAAAACCTGCTTCTCGAAGTAGTTCAAGTTCACGAACGTATGCAAAACCATACAGTTGATAAATGAATCCTGAATCAGAACCTGTGGTTACTCTACCACCACGGTTTTTATACTCGTTAAGAAAGGTCATCCAAAGTTGGTAATTTTTTCTCCAAGCAACTTCTTGCTCGGTACCCCAATCATGCCAGTACGAACCATGGCTTATTTTACTGGGTTTGTAGAATTCCCAAAGGGAGGGAAGGGTGTATTCTTCATGCCATTCAGCCCGCCGAGCCCTATGCAAATCGCGACTGGCCTCATAGATATTAAGCGTTGGATCTATGGTAAAATCCAAGGCAATCAATTCGTCCATGACCTTGTTCCAATGATCGGAATACGGCTTGGCAGCTTGTACCCATAATTTTCCTGCTTCTTCGAAACGATGCTGCTCATTTTGGTAATTGTAATCCAAGGGATAATCTTGCACGGTTCGGTCTTCGAACAATGCTTCAGGAAGCCCGTACCAATGTTCCATAGAGGTAAGACCGGCTCTTGCCGAGTGCAGCACATTCCATCGAGCTACATCCATCTGTGCGTGATGGCAGGCAGAGCGTAGCCCTAGCTTTTTGTTTTCGGCAAGGGCTGCAGCCATAATTTCAGGCGGAGCACCAAAGAACTTAATCCCATCGGCTCCTTTTGCTGCGTTTTTTCTTACCCATTCCCGGGCCCGCTCAGGAGTGCTAATGGGTTTGTCACTTGCCTGTCCAAAAACCGTATGGGTAAAGATTCTAGGAGCAAGTATGCTATGCGCATCACTTTTTTTCCTTAAGTCATTGGACCAGTCCAAACCACGACCGCCCACTTCCCTAATAGTCGTTATGCCATGGGCCATCCAAAGTTTGAACACATAGTCATAATCAGCCCCTTGGGAGTTGCCACCAATATGCGCGTGCATATCCACAAATCCAGGTAAAAGATACATACCTGTACAGTCCAGTTCCTTACCTCCCGCTTTGAGTTGAGGTCTTTTGGATTGGTCAATTTCGACTCCTGGGTAACCGACCACTTGAATATCAACAATCTTGTTGTTTTCAACAACAATATCGATGGGCCCCCTAGGTGGCGCACCATTCCCATTAATTAAGGTAACCCCTCTAATGATCAGCTGTGAAAAGGGGCCCTCAGAAAAGGATTCCTGAGAACAAACGGATGCTGAAACGATCAATAACGATAAAAGGATTATTTTTTTCATGCTATTCGGGTATTCTGATTTTATCCCCTAAAAAAAGGGCATTCAAAAACAAACGATTTGTGCCATACCATGAACCCCTAAAATTCGGGTTGTCGGCAAATAGTATAACTCTACCACTGCCCAATTTACTAACCACCAGTGACGCTGATTTATTCAAGAACGCTTCTGTATTCTTTTTGGTAATAAACCCATCTACAAGGGCATTTTTGGAGTATTGGGCCACCGTGGAATATTCGTTCTTACTGGGCTTTAACCAAATAGAATTGTTTTTGTAGACCGGTATTTGTTGATTTCGATAACCAAAACCCAAGGGATGGGTGACATCCAAATCAACCTTCAAAATGATACCGCCAACCCTTTCTTTGCCCAAATTTTCAGGAGCATCCACATACGGTTTTCGATTCACCACTTTTGTGGAATCTTCTTTTTCTTCCTCGATTAGTTTTTCGTCGACTATTTTTTTGTCAATGACCCATTTTGAGGCAGATCCAATAGTAATCAACGTATTCCCTTTTTGAACCCATTCTTTTAAGGCTTTTTCTTGGTTTTTACTAAGATTGTAGCCGCCCGAGACCATAACTAAGGTGTTATATTTATTAAAATTTACACGATTAAAATTGCGCATGGGAATTTTGGTGATGGGCATATGAACCCGGGTATCGAGTAAATGCCAAACCTCACCGGCTTCATAAGAACGCACCCCCGTGCCAATCAACATAGCTGCCTTAGGCTTGGTCAATGGGCTTACATAGCGACTTCCCAAATCAATTCCTTGAGCATTGTAACCCGTATGAACCGTAAACATGGGCACCTTGTATTTCTTTTGGGCTTTCTGCACTAGCTCAAAAACCTCATTGGAATTTTTCTTTTGCAATGATACCGGAACAACTAGGGCCCCATAATTAAAGGCTTTGTTTCCAACAGTTGTTTTGGCAGTAAACGGTTTAAGTGAACTTGAAACCGTAACCCCATTGGCTTGAAGATAATTCAATACAGCCGTTGCATTGTAATCATCATAATCGATGATGTAGGCATATTCCGTTTTTTGAATGGGAGTCACAGAAATCAATTCCTCGGCAGACGTAATCTTTTCACCAAGGTTTAAGTTGGTCGTCGTTTTATAATCCATATTATAGAAATTTGCTACCGACCACGCCGAGGCATCATAATAGACACTATCACGGTATTTATTGTAGGTTTCGAACATGGTTTGCACCATGCGGTATTGGGGTTGGTTGGTTGGAACGACAAAGTTCTTTCCTGACTTATAGACATCAATTTTATGCAAGAGTAGCTTGTCTACAAATGCCCTGACTCGATTTTGGTCATACTCATCCGAAAAGGAATACCCCTTTATCCTGCTTTTTGCTGCATTTCCCAAAGCACTCTTGAAGAAGTTTTGTTGGTATTTTCTAAGAACCGCTTTATTCTCAACGGAAGCTTTTACCGTAGCAATACTGGAAACATATTGATTTCTTATCGTAAATGGAAAGGTGATTTCTCCAAAAGCCGTTTTTTGCATATGCCCTCGTGAGCTGGCCTGTTCAAATAAAAGGGCAAGGGCACCTTGAAGATCAGGATAGGAGGAACCGTAACCAGGATATGTACCGTCAAACACTTCCTTCGTGAAATAGAAAGAACCAATGCTATCGAGAGCACTGGCAAAGTAATCACCGAATAGATTGTTTAAATCAACATAGTTTTCCTTTGGCATTATTGGATCTAAGGAGGCATTATCTTTCATAGGTTCAAAAAAATAGGAACTTTGAGTACCCATTTCATGAAAATCAGTAACCACATTCGGATACCATTCATGGTACCAACTTAATTTTCCACGACTCTCTGGATTTATTGCCAACAACCAATCTCGATTTAAATCAAACCAATAATGATTGGTGCGGCCCCCTGGCCAATATTCATTGTGCTCTGCATCATAAGAATCGGAAACCAGCGGATTTCCCTTGTACATATTGGCCCAATGCGTATGCCGATCGCGCCCATCGGGGTTAATGGCAGGATCTATGAACAAAACGGCATTGTTCAAATAATTGATAATTTCGGGATTATTGGATGCAACAAAGGTGTATGCGGCCAATAAAGCTGCTTCCCCACCTGAAGGTTCGTTACCATGAACATTGTAGCCCAAATTCACAAATATGGGTACTTCGTCATAATTGGTTGGGCTTTTTGAGGGAATTGTGAAATCAAGATGCTTTGCCTTGATTTCATCTATATTTTGATGGTTTTCAGGGGTGCTAACCATCAAAATAACCAGCTTTCTACCCTCATGGGTTTTACCATATTCATATATGGTAGCCCGATCGGATACCTCGGCCAATTTCGTAAAATAAGCTACCATTAGGTCATGTCGGGTGTGTTGATCACCAATACCATACCCTAAAAATTCTTCGGGTGTAGGTACCTCTGAATTGAAGGGGGCAAATTTTTGATAAAAATAATCTTGTGCGAAGCCGTTAATGGCCCATAGCACCAATGCTGAGAAAAGTATTCTTTTGATCATAAAAGTGTGGTTGAAGTGTGTTTCTAAAGATAGAAAAACAAATTAATCAACCGAACTGAACTCTTCGATAATTTCTTCAAAGGTGAGCACATAGTAGGTGCCTTTTTTCTTGGTATCCTTTGAAACTTTTCCCCTCAGTTGACGGGCCAAATTATGGATCAGCTTTAGCCCGAGCGATTGAATGTTTTTGGGGTCAATAGTATCAGGATAGCCCACACCATTGTCGCCCAATGACATTTGGTATTCCTTTTCATTTAGTTTGCTCAAAGCAACCGTTACTTCCCCTTTTTCTTCGCCAGGAATACCATATTTAAGGGCATTGGTCACTGTTTCATTAATAATAAGGCCTAAGGGAATAACGGTATCGATACTCAATTTAAAATTGGGAATATCAATATTCAAATCAATGTTATTATCGTTCCCCTTGATCGAACGGATGAGATATTCACATAGTTCTTCAACATAGGGCTTTAGCTCAATTTTAGAAAGGTAATCATCGCGTTTGTACAACATCTCGTGCACCATGGCCATCGAAACCACCCTGTTTTGGCTGCTTTTAATGATCCCACTGATTTTCTTGTCTTCCATTGACCTTGACTGTAGACTCAACAAGCTGGAAACAGTCTGTAGATTGTTTTTCACACGGTGATGTACCTCTTTAAGCAAGGTTTCCTTTTCATCTATTCGCTCCTGAATTTCTTTTCGAGATTTGTACAACTTATGGTGTGCCTTTAATAAATTCCGTCCAAAGACCCCACCCAACAAATAAACTGCAAGTAGAATGCTCAGAAACGCAAACCAGTTTTTTGATTCGGTTGGTACCGTATCTTTCGCCAAATTAAAATCACTCAGGTCATGCATGAAAATGAGACCAACGACAACCAGATTGATAATTAGGTAAATTCTACCATATACCCGCGTAGTTACGTATCCGGCAAATACCACAATACCCAAAACATAAATAAAGGGACTTTGAATGCCGCCACTAAATAAGGTGATGATCAGGGCCGAAACCATAGCCAGAATCGAAGTTATGTTATAGGTATGGATCAGCCTTTGATGGCTTTTTAATAAAAAAGTATTGATCAAATTGAGTAGAGCGAACCCCCAGAATGTATAAGGGATGATCCCCTTTATATCTAAAAAAAAGTAACAGATTAAACCAAAGAGTAGTGAACAGAGCGAAGCAAAGTAGTTGACCTTCAATACCAGCTGTGTCTTGTCTTTCAACCGATAATCATCCTTATTCGGAATGCTCATACAGGGTTTGGTTAGGTGGTTATATCAAATGCTGGGTTTATTTGTAGCATTGGTGAACCACAATTTGAGGGCACTTTCTTAGCTGTAAATCTAAATATGTTTTACGGGATAATCAAAAAAGGGAGCTTGAAAGCACCTCCAAATTAATGTCTTTACTCATTAACCAAAACCCATTCGCCTTTATCTATCAGAGGCTCAGCTTGTTTGTACTTGACCACTTTACTTTCTCCCGACATCACATTTTTTATCGTAACGCGTTCATTACGACCAATTTTTGGTTTTTCACGAACAATCGTCTCCGTAACCTGGTGGCGTTGCCTTTGGGTTTGCCCGGCCGCTCTATTTTGTGCCGCTAGTTCGTCACTGTTGGGAATTTCCTCCTTTGAGGTCTGAAGTTTTTCCTTAGGTCGACGTACTGTTCCCGCTTCTTGTATTTGATTTTGATTCTCCGTGGGCAGTTCTCCTTTGAACAAAAAGGAGATAACCTCTTTATTGACCTTGTCGATCATGCTTTTGAACAGTTCAAAAGCTTCAAACTTATAGATTAACAAAGGATCTTTTTGTTCGTGAACTGCCAATTGAACGGATTGTTTGAGCTCATCCATTTTACGCAAATGGGTTTTCCACGAATCATCAATAATTGCCAAACTGATATTTTTCTCGAAATCGGCAATCAATTGTCTTCCTTCACTATCGTAGGCATTTTGGAGATTGGTGACCACATTTAAGGTCTTTATGCCATCCGTAAAGGGAACCACAATGCGTTCGAAATTGTTGCTCTTATCTTCGTGCACCCTTTTTATAACAGGAAATGCGATCGCAGCACTGCGCTCCATTTTTTGCTGGTAATGGTCGTAGGCATTTTTGTACACCGTACCAGCGATTTCTTGAAAACTTAGTCTTTTGAATTCTTCTTCCGATACCGGAGCGGTGATCGAAAAGTATTTGATAAGCTCAAACTCAAAATTCTTGTAGTCATCAGCCATTTTATTGGTTTCGGCGATAACCTCGCAAGTGTCGTAGATCATATTGGCGATGTCAACCTTTAAACGCTCTCCTTGCAGGGCATGACGACGACGTTTATAGACCACTTCGCGTTGTGCATTCATAACATCATCGTATTCCAAAAGTCGCTTTCTGATGCCGAAATTATTTTCCTCGACCTTTTTTTGAGCCCTTTCGATTGATTTAGTCATCATCGAATGTTGAATGACCTCGCCTTCTTCAAGTCCCATACGATCCATCATTTTTGCCACCCTATCGGAGCCAAACAGACGCATTAAATTATCTTCGAGCGAAACGTAAAATTGCGAGCTTCCTGGGTCACCTTGACGACCAGAACGCCCTCTAAGCTGCCTATCAACCCTACGGGAGTCATGCCGTTCTGTTCCCACAATGGCCAACCCTCCTGCGTCCTTAACTTGTTGCGAAAGTTTAATATCGGTACCTCGACCAGCCATGTTGGTGGCAATGGTGACAACGCCACCATTTCCTGCATCGGCGACAATGTCAGCTTCTTTTTTATGCAGTTTCGCGTTTAAGACATTGTGTGGAATTTTCCGCACACTTAAAAGTTTGGAAAGCAATTCGGAAATTTCAACAGAGGTTGTACCGATCAATACAGGCCTGCCCGCATTTGAAAGCCCGGTGACCTCCTCGATAATGGCGTTATATTTTTCACGTTTGGTCTTGTAAATCAAATCGTGTCTGTCGTCTCTGGCGATAGGTCTGTTCGTTGGTATTTCAACGACATCCAATTTGTAGATTTCCCAAAATTCACCTGCCTCAGTTACAGCGGTACCGGTCATACCGGCCAGTTTGCTGTACATTCTAAAGTAGTTCTGCAAGGTTACGGTTGCAAAGGTTTGGGTTAAGGCTTCAATCTTTACATTTTCCTTAGCTTCAATGGCTTGGTGCAAACCATCGGAATAACGTCGACCGTCCATGATTCGACCCGTCTGCTCATCAACAATCATTACCTTATTGTCGATCACAACATATTCCACATCTTTTTCGAAGAGGGTGTACGCCTTAAGGAGTTGGCTCATGGTGTGAATGCGTTCACTCTTTACTGCAAAGTCTTTGAAAAGTACTTCTTTGAGTTCAGCTTCCTTTTCAATCTCAAGGTTTTGGTCCTCAATTTTTGCAATTTCACCCCCGATATCGGGCATGACAAAGAAATCCTTGTCTTGATCGCCAGATATGTATTCAACACCCTTGTCGGTAAGCTCAATTTGATTGTTCTTTTCATCAATCACGAACAATAGATCTTCATCCACTTTTGGCATTTCGCGATTGTTGTCCTGCATATAAAAGTTTTCGGTCTTTTGTAGCAGTTGTTTTACACCTTCCTCACTTAAAAATTTGATGAGGGCCTTGTTCTTGGGCAGTCCCCTGTGTACACGCAATAAAAGAAATCCACCCTCTTTGGTGTCCCCTTCTTTTATAAGTTTTTTGGCTTCTGCAAGTACACCAGTCAAATGTTGGCGTTGCTTTTGCACGATATCTGAAACTTTGGGTTTCAAATCATTGAATTCGTGGCGGTCACCCTCAGGCACAGGACCTGAAATAATCAATGGTGTTCGAGCATCGTCAATCAGTACCGAGTCTACTTCATCAACAATTGAATAGTGATGGGGACGTTGCACCAAGTCATTGGGCGTATGCGCCATATTATCCCTTAGGTAATCGAAACCAAATTCGTTGTTGGTCCCATAGGTGATATCGGCGTTGTAGGCAGCTCGTCTGCCATCAGAATTCGGTCGGTGTTTATCAATACAATCCACGGAAAGCCCATGGAATTCAAAAATTGGACCCATCCATGCACTATCCCTTTTTGCTAAGTAGTCATTTACGGTAACCAAATGGGCACCTTTACCGGCAAGGGCATTTAAATAGAGTGGAAGCGTAGCCACCAGTGTCTTACCTTCACCTGTCTGCATTTCGGCGATTTTACCTTGGTGCAGCGCTATGCCACCAATTAGCTGTACGTCATAATGTACCATGTCCCAAGTGACTTCCTTGCCTGCGGCATCCCAAGAATTTTTCCAGATCGCATGATCTCCTTCAAGGGTCACATATTCCTTTTCTCCAGACAATTGTCTGTCAAACTCCGTTGCCTGAACCTTCAGGGTTTCATTGGCGGCAAATCGTTTTGCTGTTTCCTTGACCACGGCAAATGCCTCAGGTAACATTGCATTGAGTGCCTTTTCTGACAGGGCATAGGCCTCTTCGTTCAGGGTATCAATCTCTGCGTAGATTTCTTCATTGCGGTCAATATCGGTAGAAGTCTGCACCTCCTCTTCCAATTGCTTTATTTTGGTATTGATATCAGCGCAATCTTCCTGTATGCGATTCTTAAAATCTAAGGTTTTCTGTCTAAGTTCATCATTTGATAAGCCTTCAAGGCCTGCCTCATGTGACCTAATCTCTTTAACCAAAGGCTGCAATGCCTTTACGTCTTTTTCAGATTTGTCTCCTACAAATGCCTTTAGTACAGAGTTTAATAAGCTCATGGATTAATTTTTCATTAGGTGCTCAAAAGCCATTCCATAGTATTGAATGGCAGAAAAATGCCAGAATGGCTGTCAAAATTACATAAAAAAAAGCCTCAGATGAGACTTTTTGTATTCTGGAATAATGTAAATATCAGTATTCATCCTCGTTCCAAAGATAATCTTCTTCGGTCGGATAATCAGGCCAAATTTCCTCGATGGATTCGTAAATTTCACCACCTTCTTCTTCCATCGACTGCAGGTTTTCAACCACCTCAAGAGGGGCACCTGTTCTAATGGCATAATCTATTAATTCATCTTTCGTGGCGGGCCACGGTGCGTCACTTAAATAGGATGCCAATTCTAATGTCCAATACATAGCAACGGTTTGATTTTAAAATTTTTGCAAAAATAATTTTTAAACCCAATTTGCCAAGCGATTTGCGATTTATTTAAAAAAAAATTACAAATCACAAAAAAGATAACGTAGAAAGGAAGAAATTATTAGTCTAACTTTTCGGGTATCCACTTGACCTCTTCGGCTTGCAACTGCTTAGACAATTTTCGTGCCATAACAAAAAGAAAATCTGAGAGCCTATTTATATACGATAACAAGTGTTCAGGTTGAGGGTCATTTTCATGAAGTAAGGAAATGATGCGTTCGGCCCTTCTGCAAACGGTTCGTGCGATATGACAGTATGACACTGTGGTGTGCCCCCCTGGAAGTATAAAATGTGTCATGGGCGGTAATAATTCGTTCATTGCGTCTATTTCCCGTTCTAAGACCGCGCTGTCTTCTTCATTGATTTTAGCAATGTTCAGCCTCTTTTCCTTTTTGGCCTCTGTAGCCAAAATAGCTCCAACAGTAAACAATTTGTCTTGCACCGCCGTCAAAATTTCCTTGGAGTGGGTATCGATTTTTTGGTCTCGTATCAGACCTAACCACGAGTTCAGTTCATCAATGGTACCATAGGCCTCAATGCGAATATGGTGTTTTGCCACTCGCGTTCCCCCAAATAGGGAAGTAGTGGCCTTATCGCCAGTTTTTGTGTAAATTTTCATTTGGCAGTGATTATTGTTGTTCAATCACGGGTGTCATGTCGCTGCTTTCCCTTCATAAAACTTCTAGACTTCCTGCGTTTTCTACCCTTTCTATTGGCATATAAAATTAAAAAATAAGCCACTGCCAATACACCTAAAACCCAATAAATGGTGTTGTTCATAACATTTGCTTTGTACTATTCTAATTTAGGACTTTCAGACTGGATGGTAAAATTTCCGCGTTTCATACTTAGAATTACCCCTCGGCAATTGAAGAGAGGTAAAACCAACGTTCGGTTTTTTCTTCCAATTCATTCTCAAGTTGACCTAATTGTATAGACAGCTCGTTAATTTCTTCTCCGCTCAAATCAATTTCGTTGAACTTTGCCTGTATTTCAGTTTTTTCCCGTTCGATTTTTTCAATAGATTTTTCAAGGGAACTTAGTTCTTTTTGTTCATTGTAAGTTAAGCTGGGCGAAGTGTCCTTTTTTCGCCATTCTTTCTTATTCTTTTCCCCATCTTTGGTTTTTACAGACTTTTTCTCAATGCTTATGCTATCTTCATAAGCCCGGTAATCTGAATAGTTTCCCGGAAAATCTTCGGTTACACCATTCCCCTTAAATACAAAGAGGTGGTCAACAATTTTATCCATGAAATAACGATCATGGGAAACCACAATCAAACATCCAGGAAAATCCAATAAAAAGCTCTCTAAGACATTCAGGGTAATGATATCCAGGTCGTTTGTTGGCTCGTCAAGAATCAAAAAATTCGGATTTTGTATGAGCACGGTGCATAAATAAAGCCGTTTTTGCTCTCCACCGCTTAATTTTTCGACAAAATCATACTGTTTTTTGCGATCAAATAAAAATCGCTCCAACAACTGCTGCGCCGATATCTGCCTGCCCTTTTTCAAGGGAATGTAATCACCAAATTCGCGGATGACGTCAATCACTTTTTGCCCTTCTTTTATAGGAATTCCTTTTTGGGTGTAATAACCAAATTTTACTGTTTCACCAACGACAATTTTTCCGGAATCTAAACCCTCAAGTCCCGTTAACAAGTTTAAAAATGTGGATTTGCCCGTACCATTTTTTCCTATGATACCCACGCGCTCACCTCGTACAAAATTGTAGCTGAACTTTGAAACAATATCCAATTCACCATAGGATTTCGAAACATTGTGCAATTCAATAATTTTACTGCCAAGGCGCTCCATGTTTAGTTCGAGTTGAACTTCGTGCTCTTTTCTGCGTTGTTTGGCACGTGATTTTATTTCCTGGAAATCGTCTATTCTTGATTTCGATTTTGAAGTTCGCGCCTTGGGTTGACGCCGCATCCAATCCAATTCTTTCTTATATAAAAGCTTGTTTTTGTGTTGTTCAACAGATTCTCTTTGCAAACGTGCTTCCCTTTTCTCCAAATAGTAGGAGTAATTGCCCTTATAAGTATAGAGCTGGTTGTTGTCAAGTTCGATAATCTCGTTACAGACCCGTTCAAGAAAATAACGGTCGTGTGTCACGATGAACAAGGTGATTTTTTCTTTCTGAAAAAAACTTTCAAGCCATTCGATCATCTCCAAATCGAGATGATTGGTAGGCTCATCTAAAATGAGTAAATCTGGCTTGTTAATCAATGCATTGGCCAGCGCCAATCGTTTTTTTTGTCCCCCCGAAAGTTGTCCAACTTTTTGATGTAATTGCGTCAGATGAAGCTTAAAAAGTACTTGTTTATACTGTGTTTCAAAGTCCCAAGCGTTATGCGTTTCCATGGCATCAAAGGCCTTTTGATAGGCTTCTTCATCTTCGGAATTTTGTAAAGCTCGATTATAATTCGAGATTACATCGAGTATTTTGTTACCAGAATCAAAAATGGTCTGTTCAATGGTCAACTCCGGATTTAAATCGGGTTCCTGTTCCAAAAACGAGATTCGAATGCCCCTTCTATGGGTAATTTGACCAGTTTCCGGTGCATCCTTTCCAGCAACAATATTTAATAAGGAAGTCTTGCCAGTACCATTTTTAGCAACTAAGGCAATTTTTTGTCCCTGGTTGATCCCAAAGGAAATGTCTGAAAACAGAACTACCTCGCCGTAAGATTTTGAAATTTGTTCTACCGTTAAAAGATTCATGAGCTTTATTGAGAGACTTTACCAAACAATAAAAAGCAATATCTAATCCCTAACGTAACCATCAAGAGCAGAAACAAAGGTGAAAGAATTTGAACCTTAAAAATCCAAAGAATTAGCAGCAAACCCATGAGTCCTACTACCGTCCACAGATATTTGGGAAGCCAATGCGGCAGTTTTTTGCCAAGAAGGTAAAATGCAACGACCAAATTAAGGGGAAAAGCCCAGAGCACATTTAGGTTGTTCGGGGTACCTGAATGGGCCGTTCCGACCCAAAAAAATAACAAAACAATTCCCATGAAGCCGGTGACCAAGAATAAGATAAAATCAAGCCACTTGTTTCTTGTTTGGTGCACATAATCAAGATAGGTGATTGCCACTGTAAACAACAGAAGCAAAACAATCCAGAAAAGAGGGGTTGTGGGAAAGTAACCCTGTGCTTGTTTTTCAGGATAATTCAAAACCTCTCTTTCACGCAATAAAAGTGGTTTGCCATCTTTGGAAGCATTCCGAAGTTGATACATGGCATAATAAGGTAAAAAGGTATGCTCTTTTGCCGATGCCTTGCGATCGACCACAGCCCCATAACAAACATTAATACCAAATGCAGCCCATGAATTCCAATTCAAATGTTGCATGATAAGTTGGCGAAAGGTAAATGGTGCTTCGATATGGGTATCTTTTAAATCGATGGCAGCACCAAACTTGTTTATCAAGATATCGGCAACCATGGTTGAACAGTTGTTGAACAGGGGATCATAGGCATAATCGCGGTTTTCGGGCAGGTAATTTTGCTCAAAAAATGCGAATAAGTCATTTTTTTCATCAACCGTTAGATTTAAGATTTGTTCCTTGACCCACCTTTTTTCCAACTCATAGGTGAATAAAAAATCTTCAAATCTTCGACGCGAAAGGGAATATTGCATGTCACCCAAGGCAAAATTGACATAAAAATTGGGCTTATCAGGGTCAAATGTGCCGTAATTGTATACCACATCAATGCCCAATTTCGGATCTTGAACCCGAAAGGCTGTATGTCCAAAAGCGGAATACAACTCGGTACTGGTGGCACAAGTAAGTACGCTAATTGTAGAATTTTTGGTCAGTTTGGGCAGCTGAGAAAAGGTGGTCTGAAGCTGCAGCAAAAGCACCATTAAAAGAAAAGCCTTCTTATACATTTTGCAATTTGGTTGGGCAAATATCAAAATAAAAACAACATCCTGATTACAACAAAAACCTAAGATTTTATTTTAGTTTATTTTTATCCGAAATCCAACCCATGAAGAAACACATACCCAACTGTATTACATTGTTGAATGTATTGGCAGGTTGTATCGCTACCGTATTTGCAGTATTGAATCAATTGGAGCTGGCTGCTTTGTTTGTTTTTATTGGGATTTTCTTTGATTTTTTAGATGGTCTAGCGGCTCGCGCGTTGAATGCATATTCTGAAATTGGTGTTCAATTGGATTCCCTGGCCGATATGATTACGAGTGGTTTGGTTCCTGGAATCGTAATGTTTCAATTGTTGAATATGGCGCATTTTGGGGGTTGGAACAATGCATTTTTGGCGGAAGGAACCGAATTTTTGGCTTGGAAGGGGAACAATATCGCCTGGATATCGTTTAGCGGGTTTTTGATCACCATGGCTGCAGCCTATCGGTTGGCAAATTTTAATGTAGACGAAAACCAGGTAGCATCTTTTTCGGGTTTGCCAACACCCGCGAATGCACTTTTGATTTTATCCCTACCCTTGATTTTGGCGCATCAAAACAGCGAACTTGCAAGTGCAATCATTCTAAATCAGTGGTTTTTGATGGGACTTACCCTTGTTAGTGCATTGCTGATGAATTCAAAAATCAAATTATTTGCCCTTAAACTCAAAGCTCTTGATATTAAGGAGAATGGGGGGAAATATATTTTTTTGATCGTTAGTCTGGTACTGATTGTCGTCTTGAGGTATTTGGCGATACCAGCAATCATAATTCTTTATATTTTGTTTTCACTGGTAATTGAGCGAGAAAAAGTCAGCTGAAGATACCAACTCCTTTCATAATAACTAGACGTCCAATTTCTTTTTTCGGAGCTCGAAGTTTTGACCCAAATATACCTTTCGAACCATTTCGTCAACAGCAAGGTCTTCTGGAATACCTGCTTTTAAAATGCCCCCTTCGAACATGAGGTAAGAGCGTTCTGTAATGGCCAAGGTTTCTTGAACATTGTGGTCGGTAATCAAAATGCCAATATTCTTATTTTTCAATTGTGCCACAATGCGTTGGATGTCTTCAACAGCCACAGGGTCAACCCCTGCGAAGGGCTCGTCAAGAAGTATAAATTTTGGATCTGTCGCCAGGGCCCTTGCGATTTCGGTTCTTCTGCGTTCCCCACCCGAAAGAAGGTCTCCTCTATTTTTACGAATGTGACCAAGGCCAAACTCGTCGATTAAGGACTCCATTTTCATGTGCTGTTCTTTCTTGCTTAGATTGGTGGTCTGCAACACACTTAAAATATTTTTTTCGATACTTAATTTTCGAAAAACGGAAGCCTCTTGGGCCAAATAACCGATACCATTTTGTGCCCTTTTATACATAGGAAAATCGGTAATTTCTTTATCGTCTAAGAAGATCTTTCCGCCGTTGGGTTTGACCAGACCAACAATCATGTAAAATGAAGTGGTTTTCCCGGCACCATTCGGTCCCAAAAGGCCCACAATTTCACCCTGATTGACCTCCAGGGAGATGCCCTTGACCACTTTTCGGCCCCTGTAGGCTTTCATTATATTATCGGCACGCAATTTCATTCTGGTCATCAAAACTACAGCTATTTACGATTCAAGGTGCGACTTTGTGATTTTTTTAGTTTTCCGTTTCTTCCAAAGCTTCCCAAAATTCATAGGCTTTCCGAAGATGGGGAATGACAATTGTGCCGCCAATCAATGTGGCAATACCAAGTGTTTCCATCACCTCTTCCTTGGTTGCACCTTCCTTTTTGGAACTTTCCAAATGGTACTTTACACAGTCATCACAACGCAAAACGGCAGAAGCCACCAACCCTAAAAGCTCCTTGGTTTTCACGTCAAGGGCTCCGGCCATAAAGGCATTGGTGTCTAAGTTAAAAATGCGTTTAATGAGCTTATTGTTCTCGTTCAATAATTTATCGTTCATTTTAGAGCGATAGGCATTGAACTCTTCAACCTTATTTGGCATTCTTCAATTCTTTTTTTGCTTCCCGTTTTACGACAAGCTTGGATATATAAATACTGATTTGATACAATAAAAGCACGGGAACCGCTACCAATATTTGACTGGTGATATCGGGAGGAGTTATAATTGCAGATAGGATGAGTACAATAACCAGCGCAATCTTCCTGTATTTCTTTAAAATTTCCGGTGTGACCAATCCAACTTTGGTCAAGAAGAAGATGATTATGGGAAGCTCAAACATAATTCCGCAAGCAATTACTGCCGATCGGACGGTTCCAATGTATGAGGCCAAATCAATTTCGTTGTTTACAACATCACTGACCTGATAAGTGCCCAAAAAGTTAATGGATAGCGGCGCCACAACATAGTATCCGAAAAGTACCCCCATGAAGAAAAGTAACGAGGCAGTTAAGATGAATCCCCTTGAATACTTTCGCTCCTTTTCATACAATCCAGGACTGATAAAACGCCATAACTCCCATAAAATATAAGGAAAACCTACAATGACCCCTGCCCAAATCGAGGTCCAAATATGGGCTGAAAACTGTCCGGCCATCAATCGACTTTGAATCGTAAACGGCAGTTCGTCTCCACAAAAATCAGAGGTTATCCCAAAAAAAGTGGCCACATTACAGAAGAATTGATAGGTGGGAAAATCAAGGCTTTTTGGGCCAAAGATTATTCCAAATATGAAATCTTTCATTACAAATGCCACGCAGGCTACAATCACCACTGCAAGTGTCGATCGGATCAGATGCCATCGGAGTATTTCCAGATGGTCTAAAAAAGACATTTCATTGGGATCTTTTTTGACTTTCGCCATTACAAAATGCCTTCGTTGATTAGATTATGAATATGAATCACGCCGAGGTATTGGGTATCATCCATTACCAATAGCTGCGAAATTCCCTCTTGCTGCATGGTTTCTTTGGCTTTCATGGCCAAAACCTTAGGGTTGATTGTTTTGGGATTGGTAGTCATAATATCTCGAGCCCTAAGTTCATTGATGTTTTCGTATTTGTTGAGCATTCTACGAATATCCCCATCGGTGACGATCCCAACCACATTGTCGCCTTCTACTACAGCGGTTACCCCCAACATTTTCTCAGAGATTTCAACAATGACTTCTTTTACGTTGGCATCAATGTTGACCTGTGGTTTTAAATTATTACCGACAATATCCGAAACTCTAAGATATAGCCGTTTGCCCAAGGAACCTCCTGGGTGAAATTTGGCAAAATCGTCACTGCTGAACCCCCTTAATTCCAATAAACTAATCGCCAACGCATCTCCCATGACCAATTGCGCCGTGGTACTGGTAGTTGGTGCAAGATTGTTCGGACAGGCTTCTTTTTCCACGTAGGTATTGAGTACAAAATCAGCCTGTTTGGCTAAAAAAGAATCCATATTTCCGGTGATGGCAATGAGCTTGTTGTCTCCTCTTTTGATAAGCGGTACCAACATTTTTATTTCTTCCGTATTCCCACTTTTAGATAAACAAATGACCACATCATTTTGCTGAATTGTGCCCAAGTCACCATGAATGGCATCTGCAGCATGCATAAATAGGGCAGGTGTACCTGTTGAATTAAAAGTGGCAACAATTTTTGCACCAATCAAGGCGCTTTTGCCAACTCCTGTGATGACAACCCTTCCTTTCGAGTTCAAGATGTATTCGGTAGCCTGGGCAAATTGGTCATCCAATTTGGGTATTAAGTTGGCAATGGCATTGCTTTCGGTTTCGATAGTCCTTTTTGCAATGGATAAAATGGACGAAGTGTCGTTCAAGGTATTATTCTGATTATCTAATGGTATTCCTGAAAGAATGTCTTATATTTAAGAAACAAAATTAAACAAACTATATTTTATAGCTACATAGAATAACCCCCAACCCATTATTTAAAACCTGCACTTTGTTTTTTAACCGTAAGCACAAGAATTTTTAGATAAATTGTCAACTGAGCAATGGATCTTACAACAACGGATTTACATACTTCTCTAAAGAAATACTTCGGGTTTTCACAATTCAAGGGATTGCAAGAGAATGTCATTAAAAGTGTTCTTGAAAGAAAGAACACTTTTGTTATCATGCCCACCGGAGGCGGAAAATCATTATGTTACCAATTACCGGCATTGATGCAAGATGGAACTGCAATTGTAGTTTCACCACTCATCGCGTTGATGAAAAATCAAGTAGATGCCATTCGCGGTGTTTCATCAGAAATGGGTATAGCCCATGTATTGAATTCATCATTGACCAAGGGAGAAGTTCGTCAGGTTAAGGAAGATATTGTCAATGGAGTGACCAAGTTGCTTTATGTGGCTCCCGAATCATTGACCAAGGAAGAATATGTAGATTTTCTTCAGGGGGTGCAATTGTCTTTTGTGGCTGTTGATGAGGCCCATTGCATCTCAGAATGGGGCCATGACTTTCGTCCTGAATACCGAAACTTGAGAAGTATCATTAATCGTTTGGGTGATGACATACCCATCATCGGACTCACCGCTACGGCTACGCCGAAGGTGCAAGAAGATATCATCAAAAATTTGGGAATGGGCGAGGCCATGGTGTATAAAGCCTCTTTCAATAGACCCAATCTGTTTTATGAAGTGCGCCCAAAAACCAAAAATGTCGATGCCGATATTATTCGTTTTGTTAAACAGAATTCCGGAAAGTCGGGTATCATATATTGCTTGAGCAGAAAACGGGTTGAGGAGTTGGCTCAGGTATTGCAGGTCAATGGAGTCAGTGCTGTGCCCTACCACGCTGGTTTTGATGCCAAAACCCGTTCAAAATATCAAGATATGTTCTTGATGGAAGATGTTGATGTTGTAGTGGCCACTATAGCTTTTGGAATGGGTATCGATAAACCCGATGTACGTTATGTCATCCATCATGATATTCCCAAAAGTATAGAAAGTTATTACCAAGAAACAGGCCGCGCAGGAAGAGATGGGGGAGAGGGGCACTGCCTTGCCTTTTATGCCTACAAAGACGTAGAGAAGCTCGAAAAATTCATGTCGGGAAAACCGGTGGCCGAACAGGAAGTGGGCAATGCCCTACTACAGGAAATTGTAGCGTATGCCGAGACCTCGATGTCGCGCCGCAAATTCATCTTACACTATTTCGGTGAGGCCTTTGACGAACAAGATGGTGCGGGCGCCGATATGGACGATAATGCCCGCAACCCCAAAGCAAAAGAAGAAGCCCAAGAAGCGGTATTGAAACTTTTGACTACGATTAAGGAAACCAATGAAAAATTCAAGGCAAAGGAAATCGTAAAAACCTTGGTGGGCCAAGTTAATGCGTTGATATCTTCGCACAAGGCCGACGAAAAGCAGTGTTTTGGATCTGGTAAAGACAAGGATGAACTTTATTGGATGGCCTTGACCCGACAAACTTTGGTGGCGGGCCTACTTAAAAAAGAAATTGAGCAATATGGTGTGCTTCACCTAACACCCAAAGGAAAAAACTTTCTAGAAAGTCCAAGCTCTTTTATGATGACCAAAGATCATGTATATGACGAAGGGCATGACGATTCTATCGTTACAGTGAGTAAATCGGGTGGAGGTGCCGCAGATGAAAAATTACTGGCCTTATTGAAAGACCTACGTAAGCGTGAGGCCCAAAAACATGAAGTGCCACCTTTTGTGGTATTCCAGGATCCATCATTGGACGATATGGCCCTAAAATACCCTATAACCCAAGAGGAACTGTTGAACATTCATGGCGTAGGGGAAGGAAAGGCAAAGAAGTACGGGAAACCCTTCATAGCACTAGTCAAAAATTATGTTGAAGAAAATGATGTGGTACGGCCCGATGATCTGGTAGTAAAAAGTACCGGTGCCAACTCTGCACTGAAATTGTATATCATCCAAAATGTTGACCGAAAACTATCGCTCGACGATATCGCCGCGGCTAAAGGGCTCGAAATTTCTGAGTTGATTAAGGAAATGGAACAAATTGTTTTTAGCGGCACCAAATTAAATATATCCTATTGGATTGATGAGGTATTGGACGAAGACCAACAAGAAGAAATCCATGATTATTTTCTAGAAGCGGAAACTGACCGCATTGATGTGGCCATGGAAGAATTTGATGGAGACTATGAAGATGAAGAGCTGCGCCTTTATCGACTAAAGTTCATTAGTGAGGTAGCAAACTAAAAAAAGCCCGAAATTTTCGGGCTTTTTCCTTCTACATTTAGGTTGCAAATTCTCCTGAGGCGACCATTGCCGCAATAACACCGAAATACAAGATCAAAAGGACCAGGCCGATTAGGGCCAAGGCCAGGCCAATATAGGCCAAGATCCTTCCGGTTTTTACATTGCTGTAATCGGTATAACTTTCAGGATTTTGCACGTACAACTTTTCAGCTGTTTTTGCTTTTGATAAGGCAACTATGCTAAAAATAGCACCAAAGGGGCCGCAGCATACTAAAGTGAGCACGATTGATAATATGCCCCACGTTAGGGTGGCGCTTGCCCCGGGTAATGGTTGTTGATTCATTAAGTTTGATTTATTTTATTGACCAAAGTATTCTTCTAGTGCTTCTTGTATTGCTTCAGGGTCTTGCATGGTTTCAAGACCAAATTTAGAAATCAAAATTATACTCATTACCAATGTAAGCGCCGCTAAGATTATTCCAATAATCCCTAAAACCTTACCAGTTTTAACATTGTTATAACCTTCGTATGCCTCCGGATTTTCTTGATAAAGAGAAGTAGCTTTCTTCGCCAAAATTAGGGCAATAATTCCAAATATAAGACCTACCACACCATAAAAGCAGCAGCAACCGACAATCGATAAAATACCGAATACTAAAATAAGTGTAGAGTTAGGTAACTTTTGTTGTTCCATTTGATAAAATATTTATTAAAAAAATTGACTCATTTTTACTAGGTAATTCACAATCATTGTCAATCCAATCGAGATTAAAATATACATTCTGATTTTCATGTTATATTTTGTTTTGACAAAAAACTCGAATAAAACGAATAGCAAGGCCAAGGTAATGGGATATATGGCTGGATGCATGTAAAAAGCTCCAATAAAATCACCTTTTAAAAGAAGTAAAGCAGACCGCTGCAAACCGCAACCTGGGCAATCAAAACCCAATATTTGTTTGGTTGCACAGGGAATCATATAGTCCTGAAGGCCCATATACGCTATTTCTGCACTTGATTCCATGAACAAACCCGTTTAGGCGTTCAAAATACTATTATTTTTGGATTTGAAAGGCATGAAAATCATTTTTTGAGGTTATGAAAGCGTTTACAATTGGAGACCATGTTGAAGTCTTGGATGAGGCCATCCAAGGAAAAGTGATTGCCGTTGAAGGCGCAGTGGTCACCCTGCAGACCGAAGAGGGGTTTCCAATGCAATTTGCCAGTTCACAATTGGTGAAAACAGGAGATGCCATTCAAGTCTCCAACTATGAGGCCTTTCAAGTAAAAAAAGAAAAAGAAACACCCAAAAAGAAACCACCAGTTGCCCGTCGACCCAAAGAACGGAACACCCCAAAACTTGAAGTTGACCTACATATTCACCAATTGGTGAAATCAACCAAGGGTATGGACAACTTTGAAATCCTAAACCAGCAACTCGAGACCGCCAAACGACAACTTGAGTTTGCGATTCGAAAACGTATTCAAAAGGTGGTGTTTATACATGGAGTGGGAGCAGGTGTGCTAAAGGAAGAATTGAAATACCTGTTCAACAAATATGAAGTTGTCAAATTTTACGATGCCGACTATAAAAAATATGGCCTTGGGGCCACAGAGGTGTATATTTATCAGAACCCTTAGTTCGAAATTGTAGTGGTAATTTCCCCAAAATCACTGATGGATAAGTCCGTGATACGTTCGCCCGCAGCATTGACCAAGGAAATACCACTTAGCTGAATGGTATGCGAAAAGGCAGTTGAATCTGCATTGGCAATAGATTTGATGATGACGCTACCATCTGCGGCCTCGATTTCTTCGATTACAGTTGGCGTAGCTGGAGGTACATCGTCACAGAAATAGTTGCTGGTAACATTATCAGAGAAGATTCGGTAGACCAATTGGGAGTTTCCAGGTATTGAACTAACGGTCTCCACCGTATCTGTTATAGAGTTACCATTATTCAAAACACCACTTTGCAATTCCAAAATAAGTGCTTCGGTAGTACTGATTTTGAAAAAGACGTTGCCGGTGGTTACATCAATGTTAGCGCAATCCTGAATGGCTACACTATCAAAATCAATGGTTTCGATTTGAAGATCACCATCGCTACAACCTAAAATCAGGGCAAAAGAAAAAATGAAAAGCAGCTTCTTTTTCATCGATCCAAATTTAAACCAATTCATTTTGAATATCCTATTTATACCTGGCCCTTTTTGAAGAAATTAACTTAATTCCGCTATTTTAGCCGAATCTTTTAAGATAGCTAATACCATGCAAAAAGTATATCTCGATAATGCCGCAACCACGCGTGTTCGTGATGAGGTAATTGCCAAAATGAACGAGGCACTTTCGACCTGTTATGGCAACCCATCTTCGACACATAGTTATGGGCGCTCAGCTAAGACGGCTATTGAAAAGGCGCGTAAGACGATAGCCACCTACCTCAATGCGAAACCTGCAGAAATTATATTTACTTCAGGGGGTACCGAGGCAGACAATATGATATTGCGATGTGCTGTTCGAGATCTTGGGATAACAACGATCATCACCTCACGGGTCGAGCACCATGCAGTTTTGCATACGGCCGAAGAACTGGAAAGTGAATACGGCATCAAACTCTGGTTTGTTAAGCTTGATGGTTACGGTAACCCAGACCTTGCTCATTTGGAAGAATTACTTCAAAAAGACACCTCCAAAAAATTGGTCAGTTTGATGCATGTGAACAATGAGATAGGCAATTTGCTTGATGTGCAAAAAGTGGCTGAGCTTTGTCAATCACATGAGGCATTGTTCCATTCCGATACGGTACAGTCTATAGGTCATTTTGCATGGAATGTTGACGAGACCCCAATCGACTTTATGACTGCTGCGGCCCACAAATTTCATGGGCCCAAGGGCATTGGTTTTGCCTTTGTCAGAAAAAATTCGGGCCTAAAACCTTTGATCGTTGGTGGAGCGCAAGAACGTGGTTTTCGGGCGGGAACCGAACCGTACCACAATATCGTCGGACTCGAAGAGGCATTTATAGCCGCCTACGATAATTTGGACAACGAACGTGACTATGTGTTGGGTCTCAAAAAATACTTTGTTTCAAAACTAAAGGAAGAATTACCCGGGGTCAAATTCAACGGTTTGTCTGGAGAATTTGATAAAAGCACCTATACCTTGGTGAATGTTTGCTTGCCATTTGACAAGGAAAAGTCACAATTGCTGCTTTTTAATTTGGATTTGAAGGGCATTGCCTGTTCCAAGGGTAGTGCGTGTCAATCGGGTAGTCAAATGGGTTCTCACGTTTTGACCCAAATTCTTGACGATGAAGAATTGCAGCGTCCTTCCCTGCGGTTCTCATTTTCGAAATACAATTCTAAAGAAGAGTTGGATTATACCTTGGGGGTGCTAAAAGAATTTGCCGCAAGCTAGACTTTCTTTTTTCTTCTTTTTTTCTCCCGGTCGTAAGGAAATTTACGAGAGGCTTTTTTCATCATCTTATCGATGAGTTCCGTGGTATTTTTACCTGTTTTTTTGGTGATTTGGCGTTCATATTTCCACAGTAGTTTTCCTGTGGCGCCATCACTAATTTTAATGCCAATACGGCCATAATTGGAAGCACCATTGAAATAATCTAAAAGGCTAAAATCGGTGGGAACACCCTTTGATAACAAAATGTTCAGGTCTAGACTTCCGCTAATGACTCCGTCAACCTCTAAGAGTTGCGAAAGCTCTTTTGCCGTATAGATATCAATATTGTTGTAGTCAACTCCTTTCTTTTTGAGCAGGGCATTGGTGTTTTTTACATTTTGGAACTCAACGTTGAATTTCTTCCTTTTCTTGCGCCTTGAAAAGTAAGTTTCCAAAGCATCTTGCACGGCATATCCCTCACGTTCGGCCAGTTTTTTTGATTCCTCTTGCGATAGGTTTTTTTCCAATTCGAGTTGGGTGATGAAAGGAATAATGGCCAAGACTTGATGGTCTTCACTCAATTCGTCAAACCGACTACTTTCATAAATCTCCTTTTGTGCCTGAACACCAAGACTGAAAAGCAAAAAATAAAGTAATAATCTTTTCGTCATAATTAAAATCTCATGCTCAATTTTAGATTGAGTACCCGCGATGTCAAAAAATTCGGGATAGCAAATTGATTCTGTGTATCCACATCTCGTACCCAAGTATTGGTTATGGAATTTTGGTTGTTAAAAAGATTAAAAATTTCAAACCCCAAACTGAATTCCTTAAATCGACCCATCCAATGATCTTTTGGGTAACTCGTGTTTCTGTCGACAAAAATATATGAAATTCCTAAATCAGCCCTTCGGTAATCACGCAGCCTACTCTGAAATTGATAGGAGTCGGCATTGTTGGGCGAACCGCCAGGGACGCCGGTATTGTAGACCAAGTTCATATACAATTTCAAATTCGGAATGCTGGCCACATAGTCTTGAAAAAGCATGGCAAATTTGAAGCGTTGGTCTGTGGGACGGGAGATATAACCTCTGTTATCTTGATTTTCCTCAGTTTTTAAATAGCCCAAACTAACCCATGATTCCGCACCAGGAACAAAGGTTCCATTGAGCCTAAAATCGAAACCATAAACGTAGGCTTTTGCATTGTTGTTGGCGCGATAGCGAAGGCGAACATCCTCTATGGTATAGGTATTGATATTCGTCAAATCTTTAAAGTATGCCTCACTTGTAAGCCGGAACGGGCGATCCCAAAGCTTAAAACTGTATTCATTGCCCAATACAAAATGTACAGATTTTTGCGCCTTAACATCCGGATTGATATTCCCATCAGGCCCTCTTAACTCTCGATAAAAAGGGGGTTGTTGGTAGCTGCCTATGGCCAATCGAAAAAGTATGTCCTTATCCCAATCGGGTTTGATGGCGAATTGCCCCCTCGGACTTAGAAGGAAAAATGTATTGCCAGTAAAACCATCACCGGTAAGGGACCAATATTGTGACCTTACCCCAAGGTTGTAATACACTTCGTGGCCACCCCATTGTGTTCGATTTCCAAACTGAACATAAGCGGCAAACCTATTGGTAGTTACCTGATTTTGGGCGCGTACACCTTCAAAGGGAACAAGCGCTCCATTAAAGGGTTCATCAGGCTGATTGTTCACAAATTCCGGATTGGGAGGTCGAATAAAAAAACCGGCCGAGTCTAAAAATTCGGATTCACGCAATTGATCCCTAAAATCCTCATGGTTATAGCGTATGCCCCATTGTAAAAGCTTTTCGTCAACCCTGTATTTACCGTGATGGGCCAAAGAAACGATAAGGGCATCCAATTCATTTCTCGCCCTATTGATCTGGGATCCCAAACCTGAAGACGTGGTAATTTCGCCCACACTATCACTTCCAAGGTTGGTGTTTACTTCGCCCAATTCATAGCTCGCAATAATATCGGAAAACTCCTCTTCCGTGGCATGATAGATCGATGAGGTAACGTTGAGGTCGATCTTTTCATTCAGTTTGTAATCCAATTTAAGGGCCCCCATTTGGGTGTCATACCTGTTGTTCTCATTTCCTTCATAAAAAACAAGCAGGGCTCGGGGTGCCAACAAGGTGCCAAAATTGGTCTGGCGGTTTAAGGGTTGGTTTTGATAATCATTTATCGCGATGCCCCCTAAAAAGTTCAAGCGGAGTTGATCGGATAGCTGATACGTAAAATAACTTTGCGCATCAAAAAAACTGGGGCGAACGTTGCTCTGTGTTTGTTGACTATTTACAAAAAGTGCGTTGGTACGGTAACGTACACCGGTAATGCTACTGAGTTTTTTGTTTTTGGACAAGGTTTCGACGGTTGCACTTGCCCCTAGTAAACTGGCATCGGCCTGAAGGGCAAATTCTGTTGGTATTTTGTAGGTAATATCCAAAACCGAAGAGAGTTTGTCGCCATACTGTGCCTGAAAGCCACCTGCCGAAAAATCAACCTGTGAAACCATCGAACTATTCACAAAGCTTAACCCTTCTTGTTGAGCAGATCGTACCAAAAAAGGGCGATATACTTCAATGCCATTTACATAAACCAGGTTCTCATCAAAATTTCCACCACGAACATTGTATTGGGTGCTGAGTTCGTTATTAAAGGACACCCCCGGAAGTAGTTTTAAAATATTTTCAATTCCGGCATTGGCACCCGGAATTTTCCGAACGACTTCAGGAGTTACTGTGGTGATGCCAGACACGCTTTTTTCTCCTGTTGGCGTGACCACCACGCCAGATACCTGCACCACATCAATTTTTAAAATCGGATTAAACTCGAAAGTTTCATTGGTGTTCAAGAGCAAGCCCTCTAACACTACGTTTTTATGCCCAACGTGCGAAAAGATGATGGTATTTTCTTGATCGGCAACGAGTCGAAGCAGGTAAAAGCCGTCTGAGGCGCTGATAGTTCCCGACTCACCTGAACTGATGTTCACATTTGGTATGGGTTGGTTTTGCTCATCTAAGATTACGCCGGTCAAAATGGCTGTTTGGGCCCTAAGTCCAAAACAGAACAAAAGAAAACCTACAAAAAGAACCGATTTGACAGGGGTCACCACTTATTTTCTGAAAAAAGTACTCTCAAAGGTACTTGAATTGCCTACATTATCGGTAACGGTAACTTTCAGGTCGCATTGTGTTTTATCGGCAATGCGGTCGTCAAAATTGTAAGTGATTGTTTTGGTTTTTGGCTCATACTCCAGCAAAATCCATTCCCCATTAAGGGTGCCCGTATAAGTATCAATACCGCTTAGGTCATCGCTTATTTGAAGACTTAGATTGTGATAGCCATCCAACCATTTGTTGTTTTTGAAATTTCGGGGACGGATCTTGGGTTCCGTGGTGTCTTTTGCTATGGTGTAGGTACCCAAATTACGGGTTCGGGTGGTGAATGTTGAATTTCTTCTAAACGTTCTGGAGTATTGAAGTTTTCCGTCATCATCGATCCGCGCAATAAACATTTGCTGCCGCTCATTTTCAGGGTATTTGGAAACATCAAATGTTAGGGTGAAGTTTCGGTGCACCCCTGCGGTCTTGTTATGAATCTTGACGGTATCCTGTCCTTTTTCCAAATCAATATAGAAGCTGTTGTAAAATGTATTGGCAGGAAAGTAAACCTTTGCCGTTCCCAAATCAAAATTGTTGGGCTTGGCTGCTAATAAATAACTATCTGTGGTGTCATTGTTTTTTGGTCTTAACCCAATTGGTTTTTTCCCTTCAATGGGCACCACCACCTTTGTCTTATTGCCTTTAAAGTCTGATATCAAAATCTCGACCTTATAGGATAGTCCTTCTTTGATCGTTATTTTTCCATCATTGTACAAGGTGCTATAGATACTTAAAAAATTTGATTTTTCTTTAAAGCATTTTTGTACCCGTTGTCTTAGTTTGGCGTAGTGCGCATAATCGATCAAGGTATTTATATACCGCGACTCCCCGAACGAAAAGGACTCAAAATTATATTCAGAATACACTTTGCCATTAACAGATTGGCGAACCGAAAAAACACCATTCTTATTGGCGGCCAGATCCTGACGATCAAATCCGTTAAAGCCCAATCCAATTGTGCCAAGCGCAGCTACCTCATCTGCCAAAAAAGAACCGTCGGGCTGTTTTTTAAAGTTTAATTGAACTTTTTCCTGGTTGTTGTTTACATGCGACCCTTCAGACAAGGGGTAGCCAAACAATCCAACCAAAGAGGGGTCGGTGGCGTCGCGCACTTCATATCCGTAGAGTAGGGGATTGGTTGGTTTTTCACTCAAACTACTTCGTATTTCGAAATGTAAATGTGGTCCTGAAGAACCTCCCGTGTTTCCGGAAAAGGCGACCACCTCTCTGCGATCAACGCTCAGTTCCCCATATTTGGGAAAGAGTTCGATTTCGAAAGATTTTTTCTTGTACTGTTCCTTTTTGAGATAGGCTTCAATTTCAGGAGAAAACTTTTGAAGGTGTGCATAGACCGAAGTATAGCCATTCGGATGGGCGATATACAGGGCCTTGCCATAACCCCAATGGGATACCTTAATACGTGTCACCGTGCCTTCTGCTACGGCATAAACGGGCAACCCTTGCCTGCGTTGTGTTTTAATATCGATGCCTGCGTGAAAATGATTTGAGCGTAATTCCCCGAAGGTTCCTGCCAGAACAATGGGTATGTCCAAAGGAGAATCGAAATAGTCTTGGGGGTACTTTTCCTGCCCGTTTAGGGAAACCAATGTGATGAAAAAAAAGGTGCCCAGTAAATGTTTGACCATTTTGATGATGCTATTTTTTTACTAAAGTACCATAACCATAGTAATTTTAAAAGTAGCTGATTTTAGCTCTTAGAATAATTGAAAAATTATTGGTGGGTTGGTCAAGGTTAATTAAATTTGTGTAGTACGCATTGATGACAATACATGGGTGAACTTGTTGAAATAGTTGATTCCCTTGAAAACAAAATCAGCAAATTGCTTCATAAACTGGAACTGTTACACCAGTCGAATGCAAAATTAAAAGACCAGCTGAGTACTTTGGAAAAGGAAAATCAAATCGTCAAGGGCACTGTCCAAGAGTGGGAGGAAAAGTACAACTCGCTCAAAATGGCAAATTCAATGCTCGGTAGTAATAAAACAAAAACTGAGGCAAAACTCAAGATAAACACACTTATTCGGGATTTGGATCATTGCATTTCCCAACTGGCCGAATAGTGTTGCCGATAATATGGATGAAAAGCTCAAAATCAAGCTTTCAATAGCGGACCGGGTATATCCGTTGACGATTGACCCAAGGCAGGAGGAAGGTTTGAGAAAGGCTGCGAAGAATATAGAGCAGTTGGCCAAAAAGTTTGAACAGAACTATGCGGTTCGAGACAAACAGGATGTTTTAGCCATGTGCGCCTTGCAGTTCGCATCCAAGATAGAGCAGAATGGAATTGACCGTTCGGAAAATTCCAAAGCAGCCATTGAACGTCTTAAGGCGTTGGATGGTCTGGTACATTCAAAATTATCAGAATAAGTTCTTTTACATAACATATTGTTACTACCCACATTGGTATATATTTTTTGACAAACTCAACATTATTACATTTAAAAAGGGTGAGTTTAGGTTGTAAAAGCGGGCCCTACTTGTATAGGGATTCTTGAGCAGCTTGTTAGCCCTAAACCTGTCATTAGGAGTTTGTACAGAACTTCGGCCAATGTGGGTTTTTTTTTAACCAAACACTACATCATGGATAATACCATAATCATCATAATAGTAGCAGTCATTGGCTTGGTCATTGGCTTTGTTTTGGCCAAAGCACTTGAAAAAGGCAAGGCCGGAAAAACCTTGACCGGAGCCAAAAAAGAAGCTGCAAATATCGTCAGCGAAGCAAAGAAAGAGGGGGAGAATATTAAAAAGGACAAGATTTTTCAGGCTAAAGAAAAGTTCTTGGAACTCAAGGCCGAACATGAAAAAGTCATCATCAACAAGGACAAAAAGATTGCTGAAGCTGAAAAGCGCACCCGTGATAAGGAATCACAGATAAGCAATGAGCTTTCAAAGAACAAACGCCTAAACGATCAACTGGATAGGCAAATAAAAGAGAATGAACACAAGAGCGAGATACTTGACAAAAAACAATCGGAAGTAGATAAGCTACACAAAAGTCAAGTACAGCAACTCGAGGTAATTTCAGGGCTGTCGGCTGAGGATGCTAAAAGCCAATTGCTTGAATCGCTCAAGGAAACTGCAAAGACCGATGCCATGGCCTTTTTGCAAAACACCTTGGAAGAAGCAAAACTTACAGCACAACAAGAGGCCAGAAAAATTGTAATCAATACCATTCAGCGCATTGGCACGGAAGAAGCGGTTGAAAATTGCGTTTCGGTTTTCAATCTCGATTCTGATGACGTTAAAGGGCGCATCATCGGTCGAGAGGGAAGAAATATTCGGGCCATCGAAGCGGCTACTGGGGTGGAGATTATTGTTGACGATACCCCCGAAGCCATCATCCTTTCGTGCTTTGATTCGGTGCGACGTGAAATTGCCAGACTGTCTTTGCATCGTCTGGTCACCGATGGTCGTATCCACCCGGCACGTATAGAAGAGGTCGTTAAAAAGACCGAAAAACAAATCAATGAAGAAATCGCCGAAATAGGGAAACGTACGGTAATTGATCTCGGCATTCATGGGCTGCACCCCGAACTTATAAAAGCGGTGGGTCGAATGAAATACCGTTCTTCTTACGGACAAAACTTATTGCAACACTCCCGAGAAGTGGCCAAGCTATGTGGTGTCATGGCTGCTGAATTGGGGCTGAACCCGAAATTGGCGAAACGAGCCGGACTTTTACATGATATCGGTAAAGTGCCTATGGCTGAAGTTGAGGTCGAGACTCCCCATGCGATACTGGGGATGCAATGGGCCCAAAAATATGGGGAAAAGAAAGAGGTTTGTAACGCTATTGGTGCCCACCACGATGAGATTGAAATGAATACCCTAATATCACCCATAGTTCAGGTCTGTGATGCGATCAGCGGTGCTCGTCCCGGGGCAAGACGTCAGGTATTGGATTCTTATATTCAGCGTTTGAAGGATTTGGAAGACATCGCCTTTGGTTTCAATGGGGTACAAAAGGCGTATGCCATTCAAGCCGGTAGAGAACTCCGCGTGATTGTGGAAAGCGAAAAGGTGAATGATGACAAAGCCGCAGAATTATCGTTCAATATTTCGCAAAAAATACAGACCGATATGACCTATCCAGGGCAAGTAAAAGTCACTGTGATTCGAGAAACTCGGGCCGTCAATGTAGCCAAATAAGGAAACTTTTTTGAGGGTTATTTCTTTTCAATGATTGTTTTTGTTGCAAAACTTTAGTTGCTATGCTGTAGAACTGAAATAGCTGCTTGACTAGTTAACTATGGTTATGGTATCAAGGTTCTCGACGCTAGCCCCATTGACTAGAGTGGTTGTCGAACAAATTAGATTGCCACAGCAACGCTCGCTTTTGCGCTCTCCCAACTCGAATACAATCGTGGCCAAGGTTTCATTGTCGAACTGCAGCATATAGGTTGTCTCATTTTCTTCCAAGGTAAAGGATATGGTTTGCGATTCCTCGTCGATAAATAGAGATCTTGAAGATCCATCTCCCAAATTTAGGGTGAGGGTAGAGGGGTCAAAAGTTGCGTCAATTCCAAACAGTAAGTTGTTTCCATCGGTGTCTAGAACCAAAATGTTCTTTTGTTGTAAATCCAGACAATCATTGCAATCATCACAGCTTGAGATTAACGCGACCAGTAGTAAGCTAAGAACAAAAATTGGGTTTCGTTTCATGGCCTTTTACCTAAAGGTGCCCATGTCACCGAATAGTTGCGTGACATTTTGCATTGCTTAAACTATTAGTGTGGCAATTTTTAGGGTAGAATACGGCGCTGATTATTTTTCAATCAATCAATTAAGGGCATGAGCTATCCAGAACAGAAAGCACAAACTCAACAAGAAACTGATATTTATCTGAATTATTGGTCTCACCTATACTATGAACCAGTGTTGCCTCGTCCCGAATTCCAAGACTTTCATATTGTTCGACTATAATAATGCCGTTATTTGGATCATGAATATCTGGTTCTATTGGGTCGCTTGAAGATCCGGGTTCCCTTCGATAAACAAAATAAATTGGTGGCGATTCGGAGTTGACATTTTCAGTTGGTAACCACCAACTTGGAAAATTCCATACTGAACTGGGTAGGGCATTGTACATGTAAAGCCCCTTGATATTTTGATTTGGAGTATGCCCGTATTTCCAGCTTAATATACTTCCACGCGAAGAGCCACCAATGATAATGTTGGAAACATCAAGATTATAGGTTTGAGCGTTGTTGATTACCCATTGAAACATTAATTCTGCATCTTCCCATCCGGTTTCAACTTCTTCCGGAGTGTTTACGGAGGTTAGGGATTCCCATGCGATAACCGTTACCCCTATGGCATTTAGTTCTTCAACAATATCGTTGGGCATGGCCGTAGTACCACCATTGCCATGTGCATCAAAATAGATTGGGGTTGGACATTCGGACGCTGCTTTATAAATATCTAGAAACTGACGGTCTTCTGTACCATATGCGACACCAAATTCTATTAGACCTTCGGTTAAAATGCTTTCATTGGATGAGTCACTTGGTTGGTCGTTATCGTTGTTAGTGCAGGAAATGAAAAGTAGAGCAGAAGCCAAAAAGCAAGAAAGGGTTTTCATAACAAACTTTCAAAATAGGACTTCTTAAACGTGCAAAGGTTTAGTTTATTTTTGTAATAAAACTTTCAACGGACAACTTTAAGGCCTATTCTTCCTCAGCGCTTGGTGAATTTTCCTTTTCAGCAGCGGCTTTGTTCCGCTTGTTTTCCATCACATTGAGTTTTTGTAATTTGGCATTCCAAGTCTCGAGGGAAGCTTTGTGCCGGTCGATGTTCTTTATTACCTCTTGCACCACAGGATTGTCTTCGGAGGCGCTGGAGAAAAATTGGAGGTTGTTTTCCAACTGGCGAATCTCATCTTGGCTTTCGTTGATTTTACGTCGTATAAAGGTCCGTTCATTTCGTATGGCCCGATTATCGTCACCACTGGCCAATTGCTGTATTTTATTTCCGTATTTCAACAATTCAGCCTCTTGTCGGCTTACCCCTAATTTTTTTAACAAGGCATCAATAATTTTATTGAACTTGCCATTAATGTGCCGTTTGTTATGCGGAATACGACCATAGCCCCGCCATTCTTCAACAAAGGCCTTCACCGTTTCCAAATCCTTTTTGGTATTATCGGTCAACTGAAATGCCTTTAGGCGTTCCAAACAGGCATTCTTTTTTTCATAATTGTCATACTCCCCCTTTTGGGCCTGATTGCGCTGGGCATGCAAACGGTTAAAATAGTGGTTGCAGGCCTCTTTGAATTCTTGCCAAATCTTATCGGAGTATTTTCGGGGTACATGCCCTATTTTTTTCCATTCGGCTTGAATGCGCTTCATTTCTGGCGTGGCCATATCATAGTCCTCACTGTCTTTTAGTGCGAGTGCCATACCCAATAAGGCCTTTTTCTTTTCCAGATTTTCGTGCTGTTCTTTTTTAAGGTTTTTATAGAAGGCGTTTTTGTTGCGATTGAATGCCCGAACGGCCTCTTTGAAGGCTGCCCAAGTAGGTTCATTGTCTTTCTGGGGCACCTTCCCAGCTTTGAAAAACTGATCTCTAAGTGCTTCTACTTCTTTGATCTGTTGCTGAATGGCCTTATGGTTTTGAGCTGCAGTGCTTGAAACCGAAATTATGGCGGCTATGATCTCTTTCTTTTTTTCGAGGTTCTGTTCGTAATGCTTGTCCAGTTCCTTGTAGTATTCTTGGCGACGCTGATGCATGGCCTTGGTAGCATTGCTAAAACGTTCCCATATTTCTTCACGTTGCTCTTTTGCAACAGGACCAATATCTTCTTTCCATATTTTATGGAGTGTCTGCAGTTCGCGAAATGCCTTACCTAAATCAGTTTCTTTGGCCAAGCCCTCTGCACGTTCAACCAATTTCAGTTTTTCTTCAAGATTGTGCTTGAAATCAAGGTCCCTGAGTTCTCTATTTAGATGTAAAAAGTCATAAAAAATCTCGACATGGTGATGGTAGGTGCGCCATACATCGTTGTAATTGCTTCGAGGTACCGGACCAGCATTTCGCCATTTGCCCTGTAATTCCTTGAAATTTTTATAGGTGGTGTTCATGTCTTCTTCGACATTGACCAATCCTTTAAGCTCTTCGATAATCTCCAAGCGATTGTCAAGGTTTTGCTTTAGGGTCTTTTCAAGGTTTTTATAATACGAATCTCGTTTTTCACGGTATTCTGAATACACCTCATTAAACTGTCGCTTGGTTACGGAATTGTATCTGAAGTCAACTTCATTGCCACCGTTGGCAACGAATTCTTCTTTTTTGTGCTCTAAAAATTCTTGGAATTTAAGGTCGAATTCATGTTTGATACCATTTACATGCTTGTTAATGGCCTGAACTTTCTCATTTTTTACCAGTCGCTGCAGTTCACCAACCAGGTTCTCCATAGACATGGAGTGGTAATCCAAAAAGGGGATATGGTGCCGCTTTTCGTTTTCCTCGTCTTCGGCATCCTCGGCATTGGATTCGTCAATTTCTTCCTGTACATCTTCTTTAACCTCCTCAGCTTGAGGTTCGACTACAGTATCTTGCTTGGTTTCTTTGGTCTCTTCTTCGTTGTTTTCAGGAGTTTCTGACGTATGTTTTTCTTCTCCTACAGTTTCCTGTAGTTTGTGCTCTTTTTCATCCATCCTTGTTTATTTACTGGTACGGTTTAGGCGATGGCATTCTAGGGTAAGTTACTAACTATACCTACCACAGGCAAAAATAATTGATCTTCTTTTACCAGTGAAAGCTAGGTATTCCAGATTTCCCATGATTTTTCGGCTTGGAGCTCTAACATTTCCAACCCATTTTTTATGGTACACCCTCGGTTCTCACCCTCCAATAAAAAGGCGCTTTTTTTCGGGTTGTAAATGAGGTCGTACAGTAGATGTTGTGAACCCAAGTATGCATAGGGCAAGTCGGGTTTTGCACATATATTGGGATGTGTGCCCAAGGGCGTGCAATTTACGATGAGCTGATGGTTGGCCAGGGTTTCGGCACTAAGCTCGGCATATTGGAATCCTTTTTCAATTTTTCTTCTTGACACATAGCTTGCATGAACGCCCATTTCATTCAGCACGTGAAGTACCGCCTTTGAAGCCCCGCCGGTTCCTAGAATTAAGGCATTTTTAGGCAGTTCTCCTAACAAGGGTTGTAAAGAGTGCTTAAAACCATAAGCATCGGTATTGTACCCAATTAGGCCCTTTTTGGTAAATTTTATGGTGTTTACGGCGCCAATGGCCTTGGCAACTGGGTCTAAATCGTCTAAAAAGGGAATAATTTCTTGTTTGTAGGGAATGGTGACGTTCAGCCCCTTGATGTTCGCGGTAGCCAAAAGTTTGGGAAAATCGGAACTATTAGCCAAATCAAAATTTTCATAGCTGCAGTTGTCTAGGCCCAACGCTTCAAATTTTTCGGAAAAATAGCCTCTCGAAAAAGAATAGGCGATATTCTTACCGATTAGCCCGTATCTGTTTTCTTTCCAATCTGTTTTTTCCATACCAGTCAAGCGATAATAGCACAAAAACCCCAAAAATCACAAAAAAGATGGCTCCCCAGGTCTCCATGGCCCAAATATCGGGCCAGTACCGTTGGTAGTTTTGAACGATTTGATCACCGTTCGAATCCAACAAAAACTGCCCCATGTCATCCGTTTTATATAAGGTGCGTTTCCAAGGCCATAGCACCCCAAGTGAACCTGTAATAAAACCAATGATGACAGCGGTAGAAATGGCCTTATACCGTTTCAGTAAAAATCCCAATAAATGCGATAGGGTAACCAAGCCGGTTGCGGACCCCAAAGTGAACACTGCTAATATTTTTAGGGTATCCATGCGTTTCGCATTGTACACAAAATCAAAATCTCCCTGCAAAATATCGGCAAAGGTTTTATACAGCGCATTTACCGAATCAACCAAAAGCAAAACGTAGTTGCCAAGTAGGATGAGAATGAAGGAACCCGATAGTCCGGGCAAGGTCATTCCGGAAACGCTAATAATGCCACAAAAAAAGATAAAAATAAGGTTGTCATTTTCTCGGGCCGGACTTAAAAAGCTTATTGAAATGCCCACCACTAAACCAATCAGCCCATACATAATGGTCTTTTTGTTCCAATGGTTGTAATCTTTTGAGATGTAGTAAATCGATCCCAAGATCATACCGAAAAAGGCAGCCCACACAAACAGTTCCTTTCGCTCCAAAAAGTAGTCCAATAAACGGGAAACACTAAAATAACTGACCAGCATCCCCAGTATCAAAAGCACCAAGAACTCTCCATTGGTATAGCGGTAAAAACTTTTAAAACGGCCGTTGAAGAGCAGTTTGAAGGCCTTACCATTAACTTTTTGAAGGGAGTAGATAAATTCTTCGTAAAACCCTCCGACGAAGGCCACAATGCCACCAGAGACCCCAGGCACCTTATTGGCGGCACCCATGAAAAGTCCTTTAATGACAAGATAAATCTTGTCCCATAATGTTCTGGATCTATGCATAGAAAATAATTCGGCCTATTTTTTAGCGGCCAATCTTTCGAGGATAAAAATAAGCGAAAAACCAAAGATGGCTAAGGCAATCGCAGGCAATAATTGAGGGTCGCCCTCAAAGGCATTGGGTAAAATACTCTGTTCCTTAATCGGGATGGTCTTTTCATCAAAAACCTTGGTCTCCAACACCTTTTTCCATGGCCAAATTTTGTTCAGTGAGCCCAAAATAAATCCTGTTAATAGTGCCAAGGTGACATTTCGGTAGTTTTTGAACATCCATTTCAACAATCGTGCGAAACTCAAAAGACCGAAAATGGCTCCGAGCGCCACAACGGCCACCGTAATTAAATTACGCTCGTGTACAGCGTCTAAAATTGTTTTGTACGAACCGAGCAATACCAATATAAAAGCACCTGATATGCCAGGTAATATCATGGCGCATACGGCCAATGCTCCTGAAAGAAAGAGGTAGGGAAGACTGTCTATATTCTCGCTCGCCGGTAATTTAGTCACCCAAAAGGCAATAGCGGCGCCTAAAACGAAAAAGAAAATAACTTGAAGGTTCCATTTTTTGATTTCCTTTCCTACAAAAAATATACTTGCCGCGACGAGGCCAAAGAAAAATGACCATAATAAAATGGGGTGGTTTTCAAGCAACCAACTTACAAAAGTGGCCAATGAAAATAGGCTGATGAAGATGCCAAGAAAGAGTGCCACCAGAAAATTGCCATTCAATTGTTTCCAAAAAGCATTGAAACCTTCTTTTCTCCAAGTGGGAATCAAAGACAAATTGATATTGTTAATTGACGAAATCAGCTCTTCATAGATACCAGAGATAAACGCAATTGTACCCCCTGACACACCGGGAACCACATCTGCCGCCCCCATGGCCATACCCTTGAGTGTTATGATGATATAATCTACGAGCTTTCTTGCTGCCAAAATAAATTCGGTTTGGTAATAGTGTTAGGTGGACGCCTTTTTATTCTCAGAAAAAACTTCGATGACCATCGGTGTTTTTCCCAATTCGGGAAATTCTTTTTTAAACATGGCTTTTGATTTCACATCAAGCTGAACGGCATGTTTCAATTTTTGTCTTGCTGTGGTGGCATCTCCATTTTTAAGGCAAATGCCTGCATGTAAATAATTCAGTTTGGCGCTTTCTGGGTAAAATTCCAAACCTTGCAGAAGCACTTGATTCGCCGATTCAAAATCGGTCAGCACTTTTAAGGTTTGCGCCCATTCATACCAAGTCTCCAATTCATAGTTGCCAGAATCTACGGCTTGCTTAAAAGCAAAATCAGCCTCATCATAGTTTCCAAGCCCTACATAAATTTTAGCACACCGTATCCAATACATTGGATTTTCACCATCAATGTTAATGGCTTTGTTGATATACTTCAAGGCCTTTTTAAGGTTTTTCTGGCGAAAGTAAAAATCGGTAATTGCAATCCAACCTTTGTCCAGCAAGGGGTCTTCATGCACCGTATTGTAATAATAGTGCTTGGCCAAATCAAAATTTTTCAGCTTTTCGTGGCATTTACCGATGCGCAAATAGGCGTGTGAGGTGGGATCGTCGATGGTGATGGTGGTTTCGTAATTTTCGATGGCTTCGTTATATCGACCCAGACTTTCCAACACTTTGCCTTTTTCAAAGTACGCTCCAATAAAAGTGTCATCAGAAATAATGGCAAAGTCGAAAGCTGTTAAGGCTTCTTTGTGCATTTCTATCGACAGATACATTTTACCCAATTGGTGCCATGCTACCTGGCAGTACGGATTGCGTTCCAAATATTCATTCAAGTAATGGATGGCTCCATCAAAATCTTCCAAAAATTCAAAACAATATACCACGTTGTAAAGCGATGAATAGTCCGCATCATCAAAATCTATACAACGCATAAAACTGTGCTTGGCCTTTTCATAGTTGTCCATAAAAAGGTATTCCATTCCCAAAAGGGAATGAATGTCAAAGCTGTCTTCGGAAAGACTTAGGGCCTCCAATAAGAGATCGATAGCTCCTTGATGATTGTCTTGCTTTGATTGAATATTGGCTCTTTGAATGTAGATTTCTTCATTAAAGCAATCAATATTTTGCAACTGATCAAGAATCTGTTCGGCCTCTTCGTAATTGTCTTCAAAAACAAGCACTTCCACCCGTAGTAACTTCAATTCCTGTGAATTGGGGTGTTGTTCCAAACCAAACTGAATTGCCTTTTTGCCCAAGGCAATCTTTCCCATATTCAGGTAGTAGTGTATAATTTCCTCAAAGTCCTCCGCATCGAAAAAATAGACATCATCTGTCTTTAACATCGATTCGAATTTTTTAATGGAATTATCTGAATATTCGTTAGGTTCTAACGCCATAGGACCGGGTTTGGTTGTACTATGGACTTAAAATTAGCTTTTTAAACGCCTCTTTAAAGTCCAGGATTTGGGTTTGTTATCAACAATTTAGTTAACAGGAATATTAGTGCAACCCTCTAAAATACTGATGATTTGCTCACAGCCCTGCCTTATTTCATCCTCGCTAATAGTCAATGGTGGGGTGATGCGCACCGCTTTTGGCTCAAAAAGCAACCAAAAAAGAATCAATCTGTTTTTAGCAGCCTGAAGCACCAATTCATTGGCTATTTCAGCATTCTGAAGTATGAGGGCCAACATTAGCCCTTTTCCTCTTATTTCAGTTATCAAAGGATGTACCAAAAGGGAACGGAAGAGCTTTTCTTTTTGTAGGGTTTGTTCAATTAATTGGTTTTCAGTCAGTTCTTTAAGGGTAGCCAAACAAGCTGCCGCAATGACAGCGTTGCCGCCAAATGTGGTAATGTGACCCAGGCTTGGATTGTTTTGAAGGGTTTGCATCATCTTGTTCGAAGCTGTAAAGGCTCCAACCGGTAGCCCTGAGGCCATTCCTTTACCCATAACCAAAATATCCGGGGTGCAATTGAAGTGTTCAAAGGCAAAAAGTTTGCCCGTTCTACCAAAACCCGGTTGTATTTCATCCAATATCAACAAGGTGCCAGTCTCATCACAGCGTTGTCTTAGGTGTTCAAGGTAATTTTCTTGCGGAACAAGGAAACCGGCGCCTCCCTGAATGGTCTCCAATACAACAGCAGCTGTTTTTTCCGTGATCTGCGTCAAGTCTTGCGCTTTATTAAAGTGTATGAACTTAACATCAGGTAGTAAGGGTCGGAAAGCACTCTTTCTTTCTTCAAAACCCATGAGGCTTAAACTGCCCATGGTATTGCCATGATAAGCATGATGGGCGGCAATAATTTCAGAGCGCTCCGTATACCTCCTCGCCAATTTTATGGCCCCCTCGATGGCCTCGGTTCCAGAATTGACCAAATAAGTGGTTTGTAATCTTTTTGGAAGTAGTGATGCCAATAATTTTGCATAGGCAACGGCGGGCTGTTGGATATACTCCCCATAGACCATCACATGTAGGTATTTTTCGGATTGCTCCTGAACCGCCTTGACCACCCTAGGATGACAATGACCCAAACCACAAGCCGAAACCCCTGCAACAAAATCTAAATGGGCCTTTCCTTGTTTATCGTAGATAAAACTGCCTTTGGCATGCGACACTTCAAGTGCCAGTGGGCGAGGGGTCGTCTGCGCTTGGTATTGAAGAAAGTCATCTTTCATGGTTCGCCGCCGACTTTTTTAAGGGTTTGACGCTTGGGTGATGTTGCCTTGGAATTGGTATTTTCCTTGGTTTTTGGGTCTATTGGGGGCAAACCACTCCGTTCACGTTCTTCCATATCAATATCGATAGGATTGTCTATACCGCGAATTTTTACCAGTTCAATGTTATTGTCGTCTTCATCGAAAATTTCATCTTTTGAATAGATGCGTTCGTCACCCCGCCAGATAAAACCTTTGAGGATGCGACTTTCAACCGGTAAATCTTTTTCAGGAAAAATATTGCCATCAGGATTAATGAAAAAGGTAATGTCCTCAATATCATTGTTCTCCATAAGCAACCGTATTTTACTGCAAATGGTCTTATCAATACCAACCAGTTCTTGGTCATCGTTGTACATATAATAAATGACCTCGGTATTGCTCACCAAATCAATGATTTTGAGTTCATTTTCAACAAACTGACCAAAGAGGTTTTTTCCTTTTGCTTGGTTATAGCCAACCTTACCGATGGAATCAAGCGAAATGATAAAGGCATTATTGATAACCTTTAGGGAATCAAGCTTTTCGGTTTCCATGTCTGAAATTAGGTGAATGCTATCGCCTGTCATTTGATTGTCAACATTCCAGAGGATGGGATTGGTAATCAATTGGGTAACCCCCGTTCGTTCGTCAAAGTGGATGGAATCACATTTGCCACTTAGGTCGGTTTTATAAAATTTAGCGTTACGGAACGCTCTCAGAATACGTTCTTCGGGTTTACCGGTCACCATGAGGGTATCGCCATGCATGTAAAGTGAATCTTGTTGCACAAGGTTGATTGATACGGCACGTTTTGTTGCAAAAACAGAATCACGCCCTTTAAAGACTTCGGCATAATGCGCGCGAATCACGCCATTATTGATGGTATCGGTAACAGTAATGTTGTTGGTGGCCGAAGCAAACTCAGTGGCCTTATCAAAATAAACACTGTCGCCTTCTATGATGCGGTTGCTGTAATTTATCTTGGTGTTCTTCACACCATAGCCCTGTTCAATTTTGGTATCATAGAAGCCGCGCTCGCAGTATATTTTGTACTCTTCGCCAGTAATGGTGGAAGGACCATACATATAGGCGTTTTTTGAAACGCGATAGTAATCCAATCGATCTGAATCTATGATGTATTCAGGATTGTCAATATGTACACTATCTAAAAACTGCACCTTTTTAAGTTCCATAAAATAGGTGCCAATGGTACTGGTCAAAATGTTTGCTGAGTCTACAACCTTTCCTTGTGAACGGTAATACGATAGTTGTTTTTCCCGATCAAAATAGAGTGTGTCGGTGGTTAGGGTCATTTGACCATCGGTCAGGTCAACTTTTTCCCAAGCACGGGCCAATTTGGTATTGCCGTCATAATCCAACTTGCCGCTATTCATTTCGATGGAGTCTCCTTGTTGCAGTCTGACATTGCCTATGGCTTTCAATCGATTCTCTGAACTGTAAAAAACGGCGATGTCACACCATAAGTCTGCACCTTGATGTTCAAACTGAACTTGGCGTTCATTATCCTTGGTGAAAATAGAGGCACCTGGATATTGGGCTTCATCCTTGGTGAAATTGGCTCCGTAAACGATGTTTATTTGACGGCTTTGGGGTGCTTGTTCCTGTGCTTCGACCAGCAAGAAACCAACTAAGAATACGATGGTTAGGACCTTTTTCAAGGGCAATAAATTTTGACCAAAAGTAAAATTTTTGAACAACGTGGAGAAGGTGATTTAGAAAGGTTTGGCAAATTATGGCGATTCGAACAAGCGATTCCAATCTGATTCAGCTGCCAAATAGGCAAACGAATATTTGTTGCCTTCTTCCAAAAGGCGTTTGAAATAGGTCTTGGCTGTTACCGTATCATTTTTTTCATACAAATGCCAATTGCCCAATCCGTACAAGAATACATCGTCCGAAGAGGAACCATCTCCCTTTATTTTCAGGTCCTTGAGATCAAGGAGTTCCTTGTAGAAGAGACACATTTTGTGATAGTTTGTGTTCTCGATAATATCCATTTTCATTGCAACATCTTGAATCGATGCTGCAGCCCCTTCCTTATCACCCATTCGTCTTTGAATCATATACAACCAATGCCCTTCTGAAACCAAATTGTCGTTGTTGGTATTGGTCATTTCACGTTGCTGGTAGGCCCAAAGAGCGTTTTCTAAATCTCCTTTCAAATAATACGCGAGACCCAAATGGTACCAAATATTACCTTTTAATGTGCTAATAGGGGTATTTCTTGAATTTGGGATACCATCAGGTTCAACCTGATCCGGTTGGCCGTCCATAAGTTTGGCCGCCATTTTAAAATCGTGGATGGCTTTATCATATTCACGCACTGAAATATAGCGATGACCGCGATGACGATACAAACGAGCCTCTTCAGGAAATTTTTTTATGCCGTCTGTATATATGGAAATGGCTTTTTGATAGTGCCGCAGATAGGCCGTTCTTCGACCATACCATATTACCGCCTCTACGGAGTCTGGTGTTTTGTCGAATTGTTCTTTGGCCTTTTTGTACTTATCAAGTGTTTTGCCAGGTAGTGCCTTTGGTGTTCGTAAGGTATCGCCTAAAAGTGTAACAGCTTCAACATATTGTACTTCAGAAACTGCATCGAAAGTCTTCTTTTGTTTCGTTTCGGGATTGCAGCAGAAAAGCAATAATGCACTGATGAATACAAACCGTTTCATATGGGCAATGGGTTGGATAACTCCAACAAAATACAAAATACCTCGGATTAACCCTTATCTAAGGATTGTCTGTTTGCGGTCGGGCCCAACAGATACAATTTTAATGGGCACATTCAATTCCTTTTCCAAAAACGAGATATAGCTGTTCAACGTATCTGGTAGATCTTTGGCATCAGTCATTTTCGTAAGGTCTTGTGACCAACCATGCAGTTCAGTGTACACCGGACTTACATTACCATCTTCAATATTGTAGGGTAGGTGGTCGATTTCCTCACCACCGTATTGGTAAGCTGTACATACTTTAATGGTGTCGAAGCCGCTTAATACATCCGCCTTCATCATCATCAATTCTGTCACGCCGTTAATTTGAACGGCATATTTCAGTGCGACCAGATCCAACCAGCCACAGCGTCTCGGCCTTCCAGTGGTAGCTCCGAATTCGTTTCCAACCCTTCCCATGGTGGCACCGTCTTCATCAAACAATTCAGTAGGAAACGGACCGCTGCCCACGCGGGTCGTATACGCCTTAAAAATGCCTAGAACCCGTCCTATTTTACCTGGTGCAACACCCAGACCGGTGCAAGCTCCTGCAGCTGTTGTATTTGATGAGGTAACGTAGGGATAGGTTCCAAAATCAATATCCAACAGGGAACCCTGGGCACCCTCAGCCAGTATTTTTTTACCTTCGGCCATAGCGTCGAACATGTATTGTTCACTATCGATGAAGGTTAATTTTTTCAATGTTTCGATACCTTCACAAAACTCTTCTTCCAGTTCTTTAAGATCGTATTGGATATCAACATTGTAATAATCGATCATACCTTCATGCTTATTCGCCAATGCGCGGTATTTTTCTTTCCAAGTATCGAATTCTAAATCTCCAACACGCATTCCGTTTCGACCTGTTTTGTCCATGTAGGTGGGGCCAATGCCCTTAAGGGTAGATCCAATTTTTGCTTTGCCCTTAGCCGCTTCAGAGGCCGCGTCCAATAGTCGATGTGTAGGCAAGATCAAGTGTGCCTTTCTTGAAATAAATAGCTTTGAAGCAATATCAATATCGAATTGGGAAAGATTGTCCAATTCTTTTTTGAAAATTACAGGATCAATAACCACCCCATTGCCCACAATGTTGATGGCGTTTTTATGGAAAATCCCTGAAGGAATTGTATGCAATACATGTTTGATGCCATCAAATTCTAAGGTATGACCGGCATTGGGACCGCCTTGAAACCTAGCAATAATATCATAGTCCTTGGTTAGGACATCAACAATTTTTCCCTTTCCCTCGTCGCCCCATTGGAGCCCAAGCAATAAATCTACCATGAAATGTAGTGGTTAGTCGGTTACTTTTTCTTGTTTGTTTCGGGTACCGTAAAAATATAAGGAATGGTTGTTGATCTTGATGTCAAAAACCTCTTCAATAGTCTTTTTTATCGATTGTATACGTGGATCACAAAACTCCACCACTTCACCTGTATCTGTCAAGATCACATGATCATGTTGCCGGTCAAAATATGACTTTTCATATTGGGCCTGATTCTTGCCAAATTGATGCTTTCTGACCAATTTACAATCGAGCAAAAGTTCAATGGTATTGTACAGTGTCGCCCTGCTTACGCGATAGTTTTTGGTTTTCATTTTGATATAAAGGGATTCCACATCAAAATGATCGTTACTATCATAGATTTCTTGAAGTATAGCGTAACGTTCGGGTGTTTTGCGATGCCCATTTTCCTCCAAAAATGTCGTAAAAACGTTTTTTACTATCTCTTGATTTTTGTTGTTTCCCATAATGGACCCTGTGGTATGTGGCAAATTTAAGGTTAAAAATTAACTTCGGGCGACCTTATCAATCCCTTCGATTTGTTTTAAGTTGTCGATCAATTTTTTCAAAATCGTATTGTTTTTGACCACCACGGTTATTTTACCCTTAAAGGTACCGCCATCGGTGCTAAAGTTAAGATTTCGCATGTTCACGTTCATGGCATCAGAGATTACATTGGTGATGTCATTGACCAATCCTAAATGATCAATTCCGGTGAGTTGTATATCGGCCGAAAACCCTTCTTGTGTTGAATCGATCCATCGTGCGCTTATGATTCGATAAGCATAATTTGATTGAAGAGATATCGAATTTGGGCAGTCTTTCTTATGCACTTTGATACCATCTGCCACGCTTACAAAACCGAACACTTCATCTCCTGGTATGGGGTTACAGCATTGCGAAAGTTTATAGTTCAATTTCTCCTCTTCACTTCCAAACACAAGCATATCGTATTTAGATGTGATCTCATCTTTATCCACATCTTCTGGAACCTGCGGTTTTCGAATACGATTCTTGAAGAAGTTGAGAAACGCATTGTTATAGGAGGAAACGAAATCTTTAATTTTTTGGTTGTCAATAATGCCATGACCAACTCGGTAAAACAAGTCCAAACTGGTCTTCAATTTGAAATAAACCACCATTTTATTGACCACATCCTCACTTAAGGTGATTTTTTGGGATTTGAGTTTTCGCCGCAAAATTTCCTTGCCCTCGTCCGCTATTTCTTTTTTCTCCTCGCGGAGGGAAGATTTAATCTTGGATCGGGCCCTGGCCGTATTTGCATAATCCAACCAATTTTGGTTGGGTTTTGCACCCTCAGAAGTAATAATTTCTACTTGATCACCACTGTTTAGTGTTGTATTGAGCGGCACTAATTTGCCATTAACTTTGGCGCCCCTGGTTTTCATACCTACCTCGGTATGAATGTGAAAGGCAAAATCTAAAGGAGTGGCCCCTTTAGGTAAAGACTTAAGTTCACCCTTGGGGGTAAAAACAAAAATTTCCTTTGAATACAGGTTCAACTTGAACTCTTCTACAAAATCAACAGCATTCCCATTGGCCCCTTCCAATGCTTCCTGCAAACGATTCAACCAAACTTCGATCCCTTGTTCTTTTTGATCCCCGTGTTTGTATTTAAAATGCGCCGCATATCCTTTTTCCGCTATTTCGTGCATACGCTCACTGCGTATCTGTACTTCGACCCATTTTCCTTCGGGGCCCATCACCGTAATATGTAGGGCTTCATAACCGGTTGATTTTGGTGAGGTAATCCAATCGCGTAACCGAACTGGGTTGGGGGTAAAGTGGTCGGTAACAATCGAATAAATTTTCCAGGCCAAGAATTTTTCATTCTGCCGATCCGATTTGTAAATAATCCGGATGGCAAATTTGTCGTAAACCTCATCAAAGGATATACTTTTGGCCTTCATCTTGCGCCGAATCGAAAAGATCGATTTCATTCGCCCTTTGACCTGGTAATTAAGCCCTTCATTATCTAAGGAATCCTTGATGATTTTGGTAAAATTCTTGATATAGCTTTGCTGCTCTTCCTCAGTATCTTCAATCTTGTTGAAAATGTCTTGATATACCTCGGGCTCCGTATACTTTAAGCTTAAATCTTCGAGTTGGGTTTTGATATTGTACAGACCAATACGGTGCGCCAAAGGGGCATAGATATACAGGGTTTCCGAGGCTATCTTAACCTGTTTGTCTTCAGGCATCGAATCCATCGTCAACATATTGTGGTAGCGATCTGCAATCTTGATGATGATCACGCGTACATCGTCATGCAGGGTGAGCAGCATTTTTCGGAAATTCTCAGCCTGTTGGCTGATATCCTTGTCTTTTTTGAGGTGGCCAATTTTGGTGAGTCCATCTACAATGCGGGCCACCGTCTCTCCAAACATACGTTCGATATCTGCCAGGGTGTATGGGGTATCCTCAACAACGTCATGCAATAGGGCAGAGGCAATTGAAACAGCATCCAAGCCAATTTCGGAAGCTACTATTTTAGCGACCGCAATGGGATGAAAAATATAAGCTTCACCTGATTTCCGACGCTGATCTTTATGGGCGTCTACGGCTACGTCAAAGGCTGAGCGTATCAGTTTCTTGTCCTCAGCGGAAAGTGTCTGATAGCTAATGCGAAGCAATTCTTTATACTGCTTGGCAATTTCCTTGTTTTCCTTTTCGAGCGCAGTTATAGCCATAGTAAATTAAATTTACCACTTTATGTACTACCAACAAAAATTATGCCTTGAGATTGCGGATACGTTCGATTAAGGGAGGATGCGAATAGTTTACAAAGACAAAAGCAGGGTGTGGCGTTAGATTACTCAGGTTATTTTTAGATAGTTTTTTTAAAGAAGTTATCAAGGGCTGGGCTGCAAAAGTTCTTTTGGCAAAATCATCGGCTTCAAACTCGAACTTTCGCGAAAGTAGGTTCATCAACAAACCGGTAATTCCAGAAATAGGGCTGTATAAAAGCCCGAAAGCCAAAAGGGCAGCATGAAAGCTTGGAATTTTAACCCCAATGGCGAGGGATAATTGAGGTTGGTTAATGAACAGGGAAAGAATGAATAAGGTGAATCCTGTCAAAAGCACAGAGGCTGCTAAATTCACAATAACATGACGACGTTTATAATGCCCGACTTCGTGGGCCAATACAGCTACAATTTCATCCTCATCCAAATCATTGATTAAAGTGTCAAAAAGGGTCACTCTTTTTTCACTGCCAAAACCCGAGAAATAGGCGTTGGCCTTTGTTGAGCGCTTGGAACCGTCAATGACAAAGATGCTCTTAAGTTCAAAACCTACCTGCTGTGCGTAGCTTTCAATGGCATTTTTGAGGTTGCCAGCAGCCAACGGTGTTTGCTTGTTGAATAAGGGCACAATCAGCTTGCTGTAAAACAGATTTAAAAAAAGCATAACCGCAGCGATGAGACCCCAGGCATATAGCCAAAAGTTGGTGCCAGCCCATTGTAAAAAAAGCATGACCAGTGCCAGGATGCTTCCACCAAAAATGGCCGCTATCAGCCACCCCTTTACGATGTCGAAAAAAAATGTAACCTTATTGGTTTTGTTGAAACCGAATCGTTCTTCGATTACAAAGGTTTGATAATATGAAAACGGAATTGAAATCAGACTGCTTCCAAGAATAATAGTGCCAAAAAACAAAAGAGCCATCAGAATGGGATTTTCGGTAAAATCACGAACCATAGCATCAACCCATTCGAAACCACCCAAAAGCAAAAATGAAAGCGTCAGTAGTAGTGAAAAACTATCACTGAGCAAAGCGTAACGGTGGTTAACCTTTGAATAAGCCTGGGACTTTTCGTACTCCTTCTTGTCAAAAACATCATTTAGTTCTTCAGGAATTTTACTGTTGAAGGTTTTTGCGTTCAAAAAGTCTAAAACCAAATCAATTAGGTATTGAACAATCAGAATCGCAATAATGATGTACAGGAGGGAGCTGTTTTCCATGGGTTAGAATCCGCGCTGGCGTTTGGCCTCAAATATAAGTATTGCCGCTGAAACAGATACGTTCATACTATCAATTTCGCCTTGCATGGGAATAATGATATTTTGATGTGAATGTGCAAGCCATTGTTGGGTTAACCCAGTAGATTCGGTTCCTACTACAATGGCCGTTGGTTTCTTAAAGTCTACATCAACATAATTTTGAGAAGCGCTTAAGGCCGCGCTGAAAATGGCGATGTCTTTATTTTTTAAAAATTCAATTATTTCGGCCGAGCTACCTAAACCCACCTGCGTCGTAAATAGGCAACCTACACTTGAACGAATGACATTGGGGTTATACAAATCAGATTTTGGGTCTGCTACCAAAACAGCGTCAATATTTGCGGCATCAGCTGTTCGTAATAAGGCACCCAGATTACCTGGTTTTTCGGGAGATTCGGCAACCAAAATGAGTGGGTTCTTGCCGAATTCCAAATGATTTAAATCGTGGGTCTTGCTCTGGGCCAAGGCCAAAATTCCCTCAGTGCCGCCACGGTAGGCCAATTTTTCGTAAACCCCTTTGGTTATTTGAATCATGGGAGTTCGCAAGCCTTTAATATCTTGGGTGCCTGCAATTTCTGTACAGACCAATAAAGTTTCTATTGGGTATCCCCCTTTAACAGCGAGCTGCAATTCGCGAAGGCCTTCGATAACAAAAAGGCCTGTCTTTTTGCGTTCTCTAGATTTCTCTTTGAGTGCCAGTACCTTTTTGACCAAAGGATTCTGAAGGCTCGTAATTGTTTTCGGTTCGGTCATTGAATCGTTTGAGCGCTTACATTTGGGTATCGTAGATGACCGGAAATTGATCTGGAATTTCGTCATCGCTTTCACCCAAATTTTGCCTTAAATCTATTTCAATACCTCTCGCTATGGTTGAAATGGGGACATCGTTCGCCGATCCCTCAAACGGATTTTCTCCGGTTCTTCCGATGCGTTCCATGGTATGGAAAATCCATGCAACGATCACATAAAATGGAATGCTCAACCAGACAAAATACTTGCCCACAAGTGGGAATTTTTCACCAATTTCAACTCCAATCTCTCCAAATTGGGGGACGAGGGCAAATGGCAATAAAAAAACGAAGAGCCACATGAAATAATGGTTCAGCGTGGCAAAATGTCTGGGGTATGGAAAATTTTTGATGCGCTCTGACTTTCCCTGAAGTGTGAACAGCTCTTCTAAAACACCTTCCAATTGTAAAAAGGAAAATTCCCAAACAAGACCTTTTTCCTTTAATTCTCGCAAGTGGTGTGATTGCAGATATAGTAAGGCAGTTTGTTTGTTTCCCTTACCCATGGTGTATTGCATATCCTCTTTTGATAGATAGGGTTCGAGGTCATCTTCGAGGGTCGAAGTGCGTTCCGGCGGCTGTATGTATTTTGTCCATTCCCTATTGGTGCGCTCGTGAATCACTGTTTCCCATGGGCGCGGTGCACGCATGGCATGTCGCAGCGCAACCATCCATGCGATATGTCGATAGGTTAATGCCTTAATCTCTTTTTGTAGCGAATCGACACCGACCTTTTTAGCACTGTGTTCGTAGGTAACCATGTCTTGTACGAACATTCCAAAGGTTCTTGAAGTGTTGACGATGCCACCCCATATTTTACGGGCTTCCCAAATTCGGCCGTAGGCCGAATTGTTCTGAAAACCAATAACAAAGGCTACCGCAGTACCAATAAGGGCTAGGGGAGTCCATGGAATCTTTAGCCAGTGCAGTTCAAAAAAATGATAAAGTGCAACCACGATGGCAACAAAAACAAAAAATAAAAAGGTTTCAAAACGGGTCCATTTGGCCATATCCTTGGCCTTGTAGACTTTTTTGGTGTACATAGCACAGTGCTTGAAAGTTGCCTAAAGATAAGGGATATTTCGATTTGGTACTTTAAGTTTTGAAGCCATTCATTTTGGGCGTCTCACTGACTTTTGATACCTATCTTTACATTATAATGCATGGTGTAAAGTATTGCACCAAATTTCGACCTATTCGCAAAACAACTACTCATGAAACGACTAGCATTGCTATTTACCCTATTGCTATTTGCAGCTGCTTGCCAGCAGCAGCCCAAAACAAGTGCGGAGGAAACCACCACTCAGGAAAAGGCTGTTGATGCACCTCAATATCCTGATGCGCTTGGAGCTATTATCGAGGCGCATGGGGGCATTAATCCATGGCGAAAACAACGCACCTTGCAGTACACCATACCAAAAGACAAGAATCCGGAAATACATATTACCGATTTGTGGTCGCGAAATGACAAGATCCTCACACCAAACTACAGCATGGGATTTGATGGAAAGGTTTGGTTAACGAATGGGCCGGAACCCTATAAGGGCAATCCTGAATTCTACCATAACCTCATGTTCTATTTTTATGCCATGCCTTTTGTTTTGGCTGATGATGGTATCAATTATGGGGAAACAGCACCCTTGCAGTTTGAGGGAAAAACGTATCCAGGTATACAGATCACCTATAACGATGGGGTGGGAACCTCACCAAAGGACGAATATTACATTCATTATGATCCCGAAACAAACCGCATGGCCTGGTTAGGTTATACAGTGACCTATCGCACCGGAGAGGATTCCGATAATATCAAATGGATTCGATATGATGATTGGGGCACCTTCAATGGTTTGGTATTGCCAAAATCCATTTCATGGTATGATTATGAGGGTCGCGATATCAAGACACCAAGGAGTACTGTTCAGTTCGAAGAAGTGCATTTATCCGAAGAAACAAAACCAGCTTCTTTTTATGCCAAACCTGAAGAAGGCCAATACTGGGCAAAACCTGATGGCAACTAGTCATTACTGTACTGGTAACTAAGGGGTTACTATTTTTTTTGGTATCTTTAGGTATGGAACTACCTGTAGAAATCTACCCTGTAATGACGACCTTAGTGTTGGTTGCCATAGGTCTGGGTTTGGTGCATTATTGGACTCGTAACAGTCGTAATTTCCGGAGTAGTAGGAATAGGAAAGCGAGAAGGCAATCCTAGCGCGTTATATAGCCATCGTTAGGCTTGGCGTAAAATCTTCTCCATTTTTCGACCCTTGGCTAGTTCGTCAATCAACTTTTCCATTTGCCGACATTGTTTGTAAACTGCAAATTCATCAGCTATTTCCTCAATGCGATATCCACAAACAACGCCTTTGATCAGGTGTGCATTGGGATGTAAATTAGCGCGTTGAAAAAAGGTCGCGAAGGTCACTTTCTCTTCAATAAGTCCTTGCAGTGTAGATTTGTCAAAGCCGGTTAACCATTCAATGACCTGATGTAATTCTTCTTCGGTCCTTCCATTTTTGACCAGTCTTTTCAGGTAATGGGGATATATGGAGGCAAAAACCATATTTGCCACTTGCTCATTTTTTTTGGCCGTTACTTGCATGGGTTGTCATTTAGTGTTCTAAAGTTAGCAAGAATGTCATGAAATTTACGCCTCCCTTAATTGAAAAAGAAGGTCCATTACCTCGATATTTGGCGCTTCAATTATTTCGTAGGCTGCAGGTATACTCTTTGCCAGATCTGACTCGCGAAATGCTTCAAGAGACGCCATAGAATCCCAAACATATATACCGCCATATTCGCCTGGTTTGCCAGTTTTCACATAGTACTTTTGAACAAGACCCGAAATGGCCTTAAATCTGGATTCCCTTTCCCTGGCTTTTGCTAACAATTCATCTTCGGGAAGATTGGACTTCAATCGTATAATCTGTAAAATCATATTTTCTGCTAATTAGGGTTCCGTGATCTTTATACCTGTTGATTTATTCTTCCGAACTGTCCTGCTGATGCGTTGTGTGGGAACAGAAAATTTTCCGTATTCAAAACATCCCTGATAGAACTCAACAACAATTATCCTAGTTTTTCGTAGAATTTATGCTCTTCTAAAACCAACCAAAAAGCTCCCATTTCCCGCGTAGTGGATATGGAAGCTTTTGGCAATTCATTTTTACTTTATTTTCCTTCGAATTTTTCCATATAACGTTTCCAAAGCTCTGTTTGATGGGTCTCCAAAGAGATTTCACGTCCATCGATAAAAGCATGGGTCAATTGGTTGCCACGCATATCGAGGGCATCGCCTTCCGATACAAATAGCGTGGCACTTTTACCCACTTCGAGGGTGCCGTAGTCGTTACTTATCCCCAAAATTTCTGCCGTATTGCCCGTGATAAGCTGTAATGCCGCTTCTTTATCCATGCCTTGTCCGACCACTTGACCGGCATAAAAGGGTAGGTTACGGGTTTGGAAATTGCTGGCTCCAGCATTTTGTAATCCGACCAAAACACCTGCGTCTGCCAACAGCTTGGGTAGTTTATAGGGCATGTCGTAATCATCATCTTCACGCGCAGGCAAACTATGGGTGCGCTGCACCAATACTGCAACCTCATGTTTTTTGATGAAATCGGTGATCTTATGGGTGTCATAGCCGCCTACTACCACCACATGTTGCACTCCAGCACCTTTAAGCGTGGTCACTGCATCAATAATTTCGCGCTCTAAATTCGCATAAACGTATGCTTTTTTGGAACCATCCAAAACGCCTTGCATGGCCGCAAAGGCAGGATTGTTGGCTTCGGGTTTTGCACGGCCATACGCCACCGAATTGGCCATAAAAGCCTTGATTTCATCCACTTCTTTTTGATACTCTTTGTTTGGTTTGTAGGCGGGGTCTTCACCCAACCACCATCGCCCTCTTCGGAATGAATTGGGCCAATGCAAGTGAATGCCATCGTCTACTTTGATGGCTGCATCTTCCCAGTTCCATGCATCAAATTGTACAATGGAAGAAGTGCCCGATATGGTACCGCCCAAGGGGGTGGTTTGCCCAATCAAAACCCCATTGGGGCGCATACTTTCTACCACTTGTGACTCGGCATTGTAGGCAATCAAACTGCGTACATGCGGTATCAAATCACCAATCTCGTCTTGATCGTTTGTGGCACGTACCGCATTGATTTCAATAAGCCCCAATGATTTGGCTGGAGCAATAAAACCGGGATACACATGCTTTCCGCTGGCATCAATTACCTTGCCCTGACGTGCAATTTCATTATCGGCACTGCCCACATAGGTGAGTTTTCCTGCCGAAAACATAAGCAGTGAATTTTCAATAACCTCCCCATTGCCCAAGTGCGCTGTCGCACCTTCAATAGTTATCGCTTGGGTTTGAGGACCAGCCGGGGTTTGCTGTGCCATTGCCAAACAACCCCATAAAACGGTAAATATTAATGTTATACTTCTCATCTTTTTCAATTTTAAAGGGTGTGACATTCAAAGTTTCGTTTGCTGCGCTGTTTGGGCTTTTGGGTTTTGGCACCACCAGCCTTGGCATTGAGCATCATTTGGGTAAGCTCAGCCCGTTCTTTTCGAATGGCCTCGCGCTGTGCTTTGTCTTTCTCTAGATCAAAGTACACCGCTCCTTCGATTATGGTTTTTTCGGCTCTTGCATAAACACTCATAGGATGGTCGGACCATAAAACCAAATCAGCATCCATTCCCGTTTTTATACTGCCCACGCGGTGGTCGATATGTAATAATTTGGCAGGGTTTAGCGTGACTGTTTTCCAGGCTTCTATCTCTGACATTCCACCATACTTCATGGTTTTGCCAGCCTCTTGGTTCAGCCGGCGACTCATTTCTCGGTCATCGCTATTGATGGCCACCACTACACCTTCTTTGGCCATAATCGCTGCGTTGTAGGGAATCGCATCTTTTACTTCGTATTTATAGGCCCACCAATCGCTAAAAGTCGAACCTCCAGCACCATGTTCGGCCATTTTATCTGCCACCTTATAGCCCTCAAGAATATGGGTAAAGGTATTGACCTTAAACCCAAACTTGTCGGCCACCTTCATCAACATATTGATCTCACTTTGCACATAAGAGTGACACGATATATAGCGTTCTCCGTTCAAAATTTCTGCCACGGCTTCCAAATCCTCATCAACACGATAAGGTTGCCCACTTTTCTTTTTGGCATCATATTCCTTCGCCCGTTGGAAGTAATTGACCATCACTTGTTCAACTCCCATTCGTGTCTGGGGAAATCGTGAGTAGCTATTCCAATTACTTTGCTTCACATTTTCACCCAGCGCAAATTTGATGAACTTAGGCATATCAGGAAATTGCAATCCCTCGGCATCTTCACCCCATTTCAGTTTGATAATGGCAGATTGCCCTCCAATGGGATTGGCCGAGCCATGAAGCAGCTGAAATGTGGTCACTCCACCACCTAAATTTCGATAGATATTAATGTCTTTGGGATCAAGTACATCGGTCATTCGAACTTCGGCAGAAGAATTCTGACCGGCTTCGTTAATCGATATACCGGCAACATGCGAATGTTCATCGATAACACCTGCAGTCAAGTGTTTTCCTGTAGCATCAATTTGAGTTGCACCTCCAGCACTTAATCCTTGTCCGACTTTACTTATTTTCCCATTTTTAACCAGAACATCGGTGTTTTCCAACTTTTCTGTACCCGTCCAAACGGTTGCATTTTTAAACAACCAATCTTGGGCTTGTGGCAAATTTTTGTTGCCATAGCCAATATTGGGGTAGGTTACCTGCATGAGTTTGGGTGCTTCCATGGCCATGGCCTCTTTTTTCTCCTTCTCTTCAAAGTCACCCGTTTTTATGGCCATAAAAGAGCTCTCTTTGCCATTGGGTAATATCAACCTACCATTAATATTGTCAGAAGCGGTGATCAGACCCTTCATCATGTAATTCTTGCTTCCTTCATCAGTCGAAAATGAAAGATTGACCCACCCATCCTTATAGGAAAGTTTTGACTTTAATTTTACGGAGTCTTGTTTAATTTCTACCGAAGGACTCGTGGTTTTGCCTGTAATCCCCATTGTGTAGGTAGTGCCTGCGACTTTCAAATCGTAATTGCCGCGAACGTCTTTTACGTTCTTATCGGCAAGTTCATATTTTTGCCCTTGTACCCAATTTTCGTATACCGTGGTGTTTTTGTCAAAAACATCCCCAGAGGTAATTAAAAAGTTGGCGTATCGCCCTTTTTGCAATGAGCCAATCTCATTAGATTTCCCTAAAATATTGGCAGGTACAGTTGTTAATGCTTCCAACGCTTTTTGCTTGCTCAAACCTCGTTCAAGAGCTTTTGCGAGCATACCCATAAAATCGGATGCCGATTTAAGGTCATGTGTGGTCAATGCAAAACGAATGCCTTTATCACTGACCAATTTTGGGTTGGATGGTGCCATGTTCCAATGGCGCATTTCGGCCAAATTCACATAAGAAGCGGCATAAGGATCGCTGACATCATAGGCCTTCGGAAAATTTATAGGCAAGATAAGAGTGGTATTGGCGTTTTGTACAGCATCGATATGCTCATATTCATCGCCGCCTCCCAAAATCACATAAGGTACGCCAAATTGATCGCCTATCTTATCGGCCCGAAGCACATTGCCATTATCTCCAGCCGCGAATATTTGAGGAAGGTTTTTGTTGGCGATAAGCGCTTCAAGTGATCGATCTTTGGTTTCCATATTACCACTTTCATACCACTTCACATCATGGTAAACTTGGCGCATGAGCGCGGTACCTCCCATTAAAGAGGTTGGATAAGATTGACGACTGGCCACACTTTTAGTAAACGAGAAGTACTGGGCAGATTCATCCTCCAAGACGCGCTCGCCTTCCGTTCCCCTATCATTCAGGGCTACCAAGGCCCCTGTGCCTCTTGCTATACCATCCGCAATATGGGTATTGACAACCCCAAAACCAGCTTTTCTTAGGGTGCCGGCCTTTTTACTATCGTATTTAAACTTTTCGATAGCATTGTTTTCGGGCATGATGTGGTCGTTCCAATAAAAGCCTTCGCGAGAGGGTCCGTATTGTGCCGATCGTCCACCACCTTGCGCACGTTTTGGTTTTTCTACTCCGAAACTTGAAAAAACTTCAATAAAGGAGGGGTAAATGGCCATGCCTTTAAGGTCTTCGACAATCGCATTTTTTGGTATTGAGACCGAATTCCCAACTTGAATGACCTTGCCGCCTTTGATAAGCAAGGTTCCATTTTCGACCACCTGGGTCGGAGTAACATAGATTTTGGCATTGGTAAATGCCCAATAGTTGTTGTTTTTTGATTTTACACCTTCATTTTCTGGAAAGTAATCTTGTGAAAACAAAAGCCCACCGCACAAGAAAAGTGCAAGCGCTAAAAGTCGCATTTTCATAAGGTTCGGAATTGAATTAGTTCCTTCTAAAGGTAAGGGTTGAAATCTGAAGGGACAAATATGATTTTAGAAGCCATAACGGCGGTCGTAACCTATCAATAAACCTACCACGCGATTATAACTTTGAATGCCTTCTTCTTGGTTGTTTACCTTTAAAAAGGTATTGAAAAGTGCTTTGAAAATGGGTTCGGTCGGATTTTCATATCGTACCCAAAAACGTTGCAGTTCTTGATAGTTTTTTTTGACTCCAGTATTTAACTTTTCATACAACAAATCGAAACTTTCTTTATCCACCTGCCTTAGTTCAGAAAGGCAATAGGCCAAGGCATGGGAACGAGCTGCATATCGGAAATAGGGGTCTTGGTTGTTGGCCGTTATCAGAAAGCCAATAAAATTCGTTGCAGACTCTGAAGAATACCCAATTTGGTGCCCGACCTCATGCCCACTAATTGTGGGTAATCGGAGAATCGGCACAACCGTATTTACTTGGGCCTCATTGCTAAATGGGTTAAGATACCCCCCATAGCCCATGTAGGTAAGGGGTAGCGAAAAAAGCGATGACTTTAAACTCGGGTTTTTATAGGCCAATTCAGGAACAAAGGAGGCAGCCAAATCATAACCCTCAATGGTTTTTTGATAAATGGTCTTGGGGTCGTATGGAATTTGAACTGCAGTGCTATCATTGGTCAAGGCAAGATGAACGGAATTGGTTTTTTTGATGAGTTCCGCGGTAAAATTGATCAGTTCTCCCTTGGTATAATCGGCGGTGAAGCCCATTTTCTCATTAATGGGCATGCGATAATAGTTCATGCCCCAAAACAAGTGGAATGTAAAATACACGATAGCAAAAACCATGACAGTGTCCCTTAAAAAGAGTAAGGGTTTGTTACGGATCACGCTCCAATTTTTATAGATATGACGAATGGCCAAAAGGCCAAAAGCCAGATATAACAAATCCCCAACCGAAAAAGGAATCCAGCCATTAAGCGTTCTGAGAAACCTGGAGATGAACGGGTAAAAGCCTTCGCTATACCACTTTTCTACAAGTAAGGGATAGCTCCCAAACCATTTCACCAAAATTAGTTGGGGCAGTAAGGAAAGGGCAATGCCATTTTTTAGCCTTGCCCTCACTCTTATTCAGCTATGGAAACCAATTCCAAATCGAAGATTAAATCGGCATTGGGCGGAATTACCGGTGGACTCCCATATGCTCCATAACCAATATGTGGTGGAATAAACAGTCGCACTTTATCACCAACCTTCATGGTTTGAAGGCCCTCCTTAAAGCCTGCAATTAAACGGGCTTCTGGGCTATATTGCATTCTTGAAGGAGCAAATGAACCCCGGTGCATTTGATAAATTTGTGCATAGTTCCCAAATTTTTGGGCGATTTCACCAACGCTGGTATCCACAAGACTTCCATCATTTGCGATCCAACCTGCGTAGTTCACCATGACCCATTGGCCTATTTTAGGTTTTTCTCCTGTTCCTTCCCTAAGTTTATAGACCATAAGGCCTGATGCCGTCTTTTCTGCAGTCTCTTTTTGTTTTTGTGCCTCCGCAAGGAAATCAGTTTTCGTCTTTAAAATGGCAGCCTCTTTTTCCTCCACTTCCTTGAAATAATCGCTCATTACTTGAATGGCATCAAATTGTCTTGCTTCCTTTCCGTTGCGAATGATTTCCACTTTGTTCATCACCACATCTTCAACAGGTTTGTTCGGTGGTGCCACTTCGACGTCGGCTATGGTGTCGACCACCTCGATTCCCTTGACCACTTCACCAAATATGGTGTGCTTTCCGTTTAACCATGGTGTTTCTTTGTGGGTGATAAAAAACTGACTTCCGTTGGTGTTCGGAGGACCGGGATTGGCCATAGAAACAACTCCTTTGCCCGAGTGGGTTAAGGAATCTACAAATTCATCCTTGAATTGGTACCCTGGCCCACCGCGACCGATACCTAAGGGATCCCCACCCTGAATCATGAAGTCTTTCATGACCCGATGAAAAATAAGTCCGTCGTAGTATTTCTTTTCCTTTAAACTATCGGAAACAAAAGGACTCGAGCCTTCAGCCAAGGATACAAAACTAGCCACGGTTACAGGTGTTGCATCATGGTACAGTTTAATAACGATGTCTCCCTTTGTGGTTTGGATATCGGCAAAAATGCCATCTCCCAAATCGGCATATTTACTTGTTTTACAGGCCGTAAAAAGTAAAAGTAGAATAATGGGGAATATGATTTTTCGGTTCATTACAGATTTGATTTTAAATTAAGACTATCTGGTTTTTTATTGATTTTAATGATTTCTACAGACGATTTTAACGGCGTCATGGGTGGGATTTTGTTCGTATCGCCATGATATCCATAGGCCTGGGATGAAGGAAATAGAAATGTTGCCCTTTCGCCCTCACCTAAGAGTTTAACCGCTCCCCGCATTCCTGGAAACAGTTGCTCTTTATCAACCAGCATTTGAACTACACCTATGTCATCATGGGTGTAGATGGTATCATTGGTAAAGGTCATTATATTGTACACCAAAATAACTTCATCATCAGGTTGTGGTAGTGTTCGCGTAGAATCCTGTGCAATTTCATAATGGTACCAAAACCCACTTGAACTGCTCATATAGGCATGTGCTGTGTCTGCTTCGATGATTTCTTGAATCAAAGCTTCTTCTTGCGCCAACAATTTTTTATTGCGTTCAACAGTTTCGGTAAAATAAGAACCCGACTTGACCTTTACAGGTTTTCGTGGTTCTGGACCCTTACAGGCAACCAAACATAGGAGTAAACCAAAAATAGCAAATCGCATCATGGTACAAGTTGTGTTTTATACGTGGCAAGCAAGGCAACAAATTTTTTGACGGTAGTTGCCATATCATCGGTACTACGTCCCCCGGCAGCATTGGTATGTCCGCCACCGTGAAAATGTGCCCTGGCGAATTCATTTACAGAAAAATCGCCCACAGAACGAAATGAAATTTTAATGATTCCCTCGTCCTTGTTTTCAATGAAGATGGTTGAAAAAACAACATTTTCGAGCGTTAGACCGTAATTTACGAATCCCTCGGTATCCCCTTTTTTGAAGTTATTGGTATCGAGATCGTCCTGGCTTAATGTAATATATGCCGACCGAAAATCTTGAAGGATAACCATATTTTTCAACGCAGCTCCCAATAGCTGTAACCGTCCGGCCGAATTGGTGTCAAAAACGTTTTGGTGGATCTGGGTATTGTCCGCACCCTTATCTATAAGGTCCGCAACGATGCGATGGGTTCTACCAGTGGTTGATCGAAACTTAAAAGAACCCGTGTCTGTCATAATTCCAGTGTACAAACAGGTGGCAATAGCAGCATCGATGGAATTCGTACCGTTTAGTGACTCGATAAAATTATAGACCATTTCGCAGGTCGAACTCATACGCACATCCGAATAGGTGATTAGGGCGTAACTGTCTGGTTGTTGGTGGTGGTCGATCATTATAAAATTGGCCTTGGAAGCCGATAAGGGCTCCTCTAATTGACCTGCCCTTGATAAATGATTGAAATCTAGGGTAAAGATCAATGTGGCTTCTTCAATTTTCCTTTTGGCCTGCGAATTTTCACGCTCAAAATTCAAAACCTTGGCATCGCCGGGTAACCATTTCAAAAATTTTGGATAGTCATTGGGGGCAATTACATCAGATTCAATTCCAATGGATGTTAAGAAGTTGTGCAGTCCCAAGCATGAACCCATGGCATCACCATCGGGGTTTTTATGAGGAATGATAACAATTTTTTGTGGTTGGTCAAGCAGTTCCCTGACCTTGGCTGCATCAGCTGAATCCATGCGCGCAAAGATACAATAATATAATGTTGAGGTAATCTGCTTTAGTTTATTTTTGGGTTTTACAAGCTTATGAAAAAACGCTACGCATTAACATTGCTACTCTTTGGCCTACTGTCTTGTAAGACAGCAATACCAACGAGTTCTGATACCATCGAAAATAAAAGCAATTCTACATCTACCGCATTCATTACGTTTGGTTCCTGTAACAAGTACGAAGTTGAGAATGTATTTTGGGATGATATTTTAGCGTTGGACCCTGATGTATTTATTTGGGGGGGTGATAACATTTATGCCGATACCGACGATATGCAAAAGCTGCGAGCTATGTATGATGCCCAAAGGGCAATCCCTGCCTATGCTGCACTAATGGAAAATGTTTTTATCACTGGCACTTGGGATGATCACGATTATGGTCTTAATGATGGAGGTGTTGAGTTTAGGGCAAAGCAAGAAAGTCAACAGGAATTCCTAGATTTTTTAGACGTTGCGAAGAGCAGCCCAAGAAGAACCCGTGAGGGGGTTTATTCAAGTCAGCTAATCTCGAAACCAGCTGGTGTAATAAAGGTAATTAATCTTGATACACGTTATTTCAGGGATGGGCTAACCAACAGCTCCGAAAAAGGGAAACGTTATGAAGCGAACCCTTATGGTCAGGGTTCGGTGCTGGGCGATGCGCAATGGGCATGGCTGGCGAAAGAACTTAAGAATTCGAAGGCAGATTTCAATCTGATAGTCACCAGTATTCAATTTTTATCGAACGCCCACGGCTTTGAAAAATGGGCCAATTTTCCGCATGAAGTTGATAAAATGACCCAGCTCTTGAAGGAGTCCCAGGCCAAGGGTGTGATATTTTTGTCTGGTGATCGTCATATTTCTGAATTTTCGAAGCGTACCATAGATGGTCTGGAATATCCCATTATTGACTTTACCAGCAGTGGATTAACACATGCCTATAACGGTTTTACCGGAGAACCAAACCCGTATAGGTCGGGTGAGGTTGTTTTTACAACCAGTTTTGGTCTACTTGAGCTCAATCTAGAAATGAAAGAGGCAACCTTCAAGATGATGGGAGATAATGGTGAGGTGCTGCAACAAATGAAACAACAATATTAGCCTTGCTGCTTCTAACAAAAAGCGTAATTTTGCACAAAATTTTTTGAAATGACAGGAAATCGAACATTTACCATGATAAAGCCCGATGCCGTTGAAAAAGGTCATATAGGTGCTATATTGGAGAAGATTACAGCAGCTGGTTTTAAAATCGTGGCGATGAAATATACCCAATTGAGTAAGCGGGATGCAGGTGAGTTCTATGCCATTCATAAAGAACGACCATTCTTTGGTGAATTGGTTGAGTTTATGACTCGAGGCCCCATTGTTGCCGCTATATTGGAAAAAGATAACGCCGTTGAGGATTTTAGGGCATTAATTGGGGCAACAAATCCCGCAGAGGCTGCAGAGGGTACTATTAGGAGATTGTTTGCAACTGATATTGCCGAGAATGCCGTTCATGGTTCTGACAGTGATGAAAATGCCAATATCGAAGGCGCTTTTCACTTTTCAGGCCGTGAGATCTTTTAGCATCTGGTAAGAAGTATAAGTTAAAAGCCGCCATTGGCGGCTTTTTTTATCGCAGTACAATCTTTTTAACCAGCTCCTTACCCAGCGCTTCATTGATCATCGCAATTATTTTGCTTTTACCATAGGAAAGCTCTTCCCGTAATACCGAAGAGGTCAACGAAACATAGAGCACTTCGTTTTTAAGTTCCACTGAGGTCGTATAGTTGTTCACACCCTTGCCCATCAATGAGGTCCATGCATCGCGCACGTTAACGCGATCCATTCCTTTTTGAAGCTTATTTTCCTTGATAAACTCTTTCAAGGCATCGTCTAGTTTCATATGAGAATTCTGTCTTTTGGGCATTATTTCGACAATTCTAGGGGTTCATACCTTTCGTAACTATAATATACACCTTCTTCATTTGCGACAGTAAACGAATTTGCATCCAAAGTTATAAGTCGTTCGGTCCAACTGGTTTCACTGCCCATGTAATACATTAGTTGTGCACCTTGTGAATCCCGTATCTCAAAGTTTTGACTGGCATCCGAAGTGTTGAATCCCCCTTTTAAATTTGGTTGTACTTTTTTGCGATAGCCTTTACCTTCTTCCAGATATATAAAGTCAACCGTGTTGCCCAAGGTGTACTCTTTTATTGCTCCAGAGCTGAATTCTACCTTGGTGATTTGCCAATACCCATTTAACAAATGAAGATCTTCTTTTGTTACGGTTTCGGCACAGCCGACGAAAAGAATTGCAATTAGGAAGCTTACAAAACGCCACATGCTACAAGGTAAATATTTTGTAGCTCTGATCAATCGATTTCACCACATTTTCTGTTCGTTCGGGATGGGTGTCGCTAATAAAGATTTGGCCAAAGTTTTCGTTATCGACCAAGGCCACAATTTGGGCAACTCTTGATTCGTCAAGCTTGTCAAAAATATCATCTAAGAGTAAAATCGGCTTGGTTTTGGCCTGTTCTTTTATAAAATGGAACTGCGCCAGTTTTAAGGCGATCAAAAATGATTTCTGTTGGCCTTGACTACCGAATTTTTTTATGGCGTGCCCATCTATGGAAAAGTCAAGATCATCTTTGTGAATACCCGTACTTGAATATTGCAACATTCGATCCTTTTCCAATGATGATTCCAAAAGATCCAAAAGATTTCCATGCTGTAATTGACTCTGATAGTCCAGCCCAATTTTCTCGCCCTTGTCTGCAATATTTTCATATTCCTTGTCAAATATGGGTACAAAAGATTGCATGAAGGCCGTCCTTTTTTTGAAGATTTCACTTCCAAGTGAATGCATTTGCTCGTTGTAGATGGCCAAGGTATCACCATCAAATGTGTGATTGGCAGAAAAGTACTTTAATAGCGAATTACGTTGCGATACAACTTTGTTGTATTTGATGAGATCTTGCAAGTACCCCTTGTCAGACTGAGAAATTACGCCATCCATAAATTTGCGGCGGGTATCGCTTCCTTCGATGATCAAATTTCGATCAGCAGGCGAAATAATGACCAAGGGCAAAAAACCGATGTGGTCGGAAAATTTTTCATAGGTCTTTCCATTTCTCTTTATGATTTTCTTGAGCCCTTTTTTGAAGCTGCACACTATTTTTTCTTCCCGTTCCTCTTTCTCAAACGTACCTTCAATCATGAAGAAGTCATTTCCATGTTTGATATTTTGGGTCGACACAGGATTAAAATAGCTTTTGGAGAAAGCCAAATGGTATATGGCATCCAATACATTGGTTTTTCCCACCCCATTTTGCCCTACCAAACAATTAATTGTAGGGTCAAAATCAAATGACTTTGAATCAAAATTTTTGTAATTGACTAAGGTTAAAGCTTTTAAAAACATGAAAGATACTCCTCCAAAGAATTTTTATGATAGCAAGAAGCTCGGATAACCGCCAAAAATAACGAATAAATTGCCTTTTGGTTTTAGATAAAACCTTTATTTTTGCGCGATTAATCAGAAGTAGGATGGCGACATACAAAAAGAGAGGACACAAACCCAAAAATAAAGCTGAGGAATTACTCGAGAATAGGCATGACAGCACAACGGCTGAAGTATTCAGCACCTTGGACGAAAGTGCTTCGAAAACTGAGGCCTGGGTATCAAAGAATCAAAATTACATCTTGGGTGTCATAGGCGTAATAGCCTTGGGTGTCTTGGGCTATCTGGCTTACGGGCGATTCGTTCAGGAACCGAAGGAAACAACAGCTGCCAACGAACTGTATTATCCGCAACAATATTTTGATCAAGCCCTACTTAATGAGGAGGCCAAGGATTCTTTACTGAGTTTGGCATTGAACGGTGCAGAAGGTAAGTACGGTTTTCTTGATATTATAGAAGAATACAATGGTACCAAAGCCGCCAACCTGGCCAATTACTCTGCTGGAATGGCCTATTTAAAATTGCAAAACTACGAAGAGGCCATTTCACATTTAGAGCGTTTTTCATCTGACGATAACATTTATGTGGCCTTGGCTACTGGAGGTATTGGTGATGCCTTTTCCCAATTAAACCAGCCTGAAGAGGCTCTTGATTACTACGAAAAAGCAGTTTCTGCCGCTGGTGACAACGGTTTTTCGGCGCCGCTATTTTTGTACAAAGCCGGAGTGGCTGCTTTGAACCTCGATCAAAGGGAAAAAGCCCTGGGCTTTTTTGAGCGTATCAAGAATGATTTCCCTGAATCGCAGGAGGCCACTAATATCGACGTCCTTATTGGCCAGTCGCAAAGCTAGCCACCATGGCAACCCATAACAAAAATCTATCTTCATACGATAAGGAAGCCCTTCCTGATTCGGCACATCTCCGCATAGGTGTTGTAGTTTCGGAATGGAACAACAACATTACTGAGAATTTGTTCTTGGGCGTACAAGACACCCTTTTGGATTGTGGCCTTAATGCAGAAAATATCATTAGATGGGATGTTCCGGGAAGTTTTGAATTGACCTTTGGTTGCAAGAAAATGATAGTTACCCAAGAGGTACATGCCGTAATTGCCGTGGGAAGTGTGATTCGGGGAGAAACAAGTCATTTTGATTTTGTTTGTGATGCCACCGCCCAGGGAATCAAAGACCTTAATATGCAATACGATATTCCTGTTATATTTTGCGTGCTGACCGATGATACCTTACAGCAATCGGAAGACAGAAGTGGTGGAAAACATGGCAATAAAGGTGTTGAGGCCGCGATCGCTGCAATAAAAATGGCCACACTCGGCCAATAAGAATCTTTTTACTGTTAACATTTTTTGGCATTGATCCTTTAGAATTAAGATTGATTTTAAGTACATTTACTTATGCGCTTTAGTCTTTTCAAACCTTTAAAAAACAACACTTTCAATTATACTCCGCGTTATTATGACGAGCGCAAGGAACGCTTAGAACACCTGCGTAAGAAATACGAAAATTTACCAGATAATACGAGCTTTGCCGAACGAAGGCGACGTATTAATTTTCGTGATGAATGGAACGATAGAAAAGCATTCAAACCGGCGGGCAACAATGCAGGTAGGTTTTTTGTGATTTTGGGCATTCTTTGTTTGATCGCTTATTCGGCCATCAAATATTTTGGATTGGAATTTCTCTTTTTTAATGGCTGATATTATCAAACTTTTACCTGACCATGTAGCCAATCAGATTGCTGCTGGTGAAGTGGTTCAACGACCCGCGTCAGTGGTAAAGGAGCTCCTTGAAAATGCCATAGATGCAGGTGCCGATACTATTAAACTAATCGTGAAGGAGGGCGGCAAGGCCCTTATTCAAGTTGTGGATACGGGCAGTGGTATGTCGGCCACGGATGCCCGGCTTTCTTTTGAACGCCATGCCACATCAAAAATAAAGAGTGCCAATGACCTTTTCAATCTTCAAACCAAAGGTTTTCGTGGAGAGGCCTTGGCATCAATAGCTGCCATAGCACACGTTGATATGCAGACCCGTATTGCCGATGACGAGCTGGGCACGCATTTGAAAATTGAAGGAAGCAAGGTCATATTTCAAGAGCCATCTGCCACACCCATAGGAACATCAATTTCAGTCAAAAACATATTTTTCAATATTCCGGCACGTCGCAATTTTTTGAAATCGAATCAGGTTGAACTTCGTCATATTATAGATGAGTTCCATCGTGTGGTCTTGGCCCACCCCGATATAGAATTCCATTTATTCAATAATGGCAGTGAGATCTTCAATTTGCCTAGAACCACTTTTAGAAAGCGAATTGTAGGTGTTTTCGGTTCAAAAATGAATGAACGCTTGGTGCCACTGGAGGAAGAAACCGAAGTGATTACGATATCCGGTTTTATTTGCAAACCTGAATTCGCAAAAAAGAGTAGGGGGGAACAATTCTTTTTTGCCAATGGGCGATTCATTAAAAGCCCCTACTTGCACCATGCCGTGGCCAATGCCTTTGAAGGACTAATAAAACCAGATTCCAATCCAGGTTATTTCTTGAATTTGCATGTGGATCCGGCTTCCATTGATATCAATATTCATCCCACCAAGACTGAGGTGAAATTTGAGGATGAAAATACCCTGTATGCCATTCTTAGGTCGACGGTCAAACACGGTTTGGGTCAATTTAATGTGTTGCCCTCCTTGGATTTTGAACGAGATCAAAATTTGGACACACCTTATTCGTATGTTCAAAAGGAAGCTGTTTTTCCAAAAGTATCGGTAGATTCTTCTTTTAACCCTTTTGAAAAAGGAGAGCGAATTACCCAAGATTTCAAAAAAAGCAGTGTCAAAGGATGGGAGACCTTATACGAGTCATTGCCAACGGAAACCCTGGAGGGAATGCAACTTGAATCGAGTTCTGTTGAGCAGGGGGCCATTGAAGCAATGGATGACCTACGTATTCAAAACCCACCCATATTTCAGCTCCATAGAAAATATGTGGTAACCTCCGTCAAATCAGGTATGCTGGTCATTGATCAAAATCGTGCCCATCAGCGTGTCTTATTTGAAAGGTATTTAGGCGCCATGACGGTAGAAAAAGGAGCAAGTCAGCAGTTGCTCTTTCCGGTAGAAATTGAAATAACCAAAAACGAATTGGCCACAATCAATGAAATTTATACCTCCCTTGTCAATATTGGTTTTATTTTTGAGGAAACCGATAGTGAGAAGCTTGTGGTCAAGGGCGTTCCCTCAGGAATAGCTGAGAACAATACAGTTGAATTACTGCATCAGATTATTGCCGAATACCAATCAGACGAGTTGGAAGGATTGTCTACCCAAGCAGAGCTACTAGCAGGTATTTTGTGTAAAAAATTGGCCATCAAAAATGGTGATTTGCTGCAGCCCGAATCACAAATGGCCTTGGTAAGCGACCTTTTTAGCTGTAAGGAGACCTTGGTCAGTCCTTTTAAGAAAATGATTTACATCACCATATCCAGAGGTGATATTGAAAAGAAATTCATGTAATACGAATGGGAAGACTAACCGAAGCAATAAAACATCTGCTTATTATCAATGTCCTTTTTTTCTTGGCGACATTGTTGTACGGGGATCAAATGTACCAATGGTTCTCTCTCTTCTTTCCGGAGAATCCAAACTTTAGATGGTGGCAGACCCTATCGCATATGTTCATGCATGGTAACTTCATGCATATTTTATTCAATATGTATGCTTTATGGGCTTTTGGAACACCATTGGAACGGGCATGGGGAAGGAATAAATTTCTATTTTTTTATTTCTCGGCCGGTATTGGGGCAGCCCTAATACATACGGGCGCCAATTACTTTTTTTTTAACCAAGGACTAGAAGCTCTGGTCAGTACGGGTATTCCTAAAGCACAGATTTTAGATATCATAGCCGACGGCAAGTTTAGTCCTGATTGGTACCAAGCAACGTCAAAAAGCTCTGTCGATAGTTTTTTAAGTGCCTATAGTACTCCGGCGGTTGGTGCCTCAGGTGCTGTTTATGGGGTATTGGTTGCATTTGCCTTTATGTTTCCCCAGGCTGAGCTCATGCTTATATTCTTACCGGTGCCCATTAAAGCCAAGTATTTCGTACCCCTTATTATTGCGGGAGATCTTTTCTTTGGTTTTACCAATACCAACACCGGTATTGCGCACTTTGCGCATATCGGAGGAGCATTAATTGGTTTTATAATGATGTGGTATTGGAAAAAAAATCAGTTCAATAAAAATCGCTGGGACCAATAATGGCAAGTGGAGGACTTCGATATTATTTTGCGCGACTGAATGTTGCAGAAAAACTGATCGCCGCCAATGCAGCCATTTTTATTTTGGTCGGCCTTGCGGTAGTGCTTTTTGGCGTTTCTGAAAATGCGGTGTTGAACTGGGTTGAATTACCAACCGAATTTTTTGCCTTTCTGAAACAACCATGGACCCTAGTTACCTATTCGTTCTTCCATGGTGGGTTTTGGCATTTGTTTTGGAATATGATGATCTTATATTTTGTGGGGCGCATTTTTCTGAACTTATTTGATTCGCAACGATTTTTGAATGTTTATTTCCTTGGGGTTATACTTGGCGGGCTAGTCTTTCTTTTGAGCTACAATGTATTTCCCACACTTTTGGACGAAAGCACCGCTTTGATTGGTGCTTCTGCCGGGGTGACGGCTGTTTTGATTTTTATTTGTGCTTATATACCCAATCAAGAAGTACGCCTATTTGGAATATTGACCATTAAGCTGTGGTATATAGGCGCCTTTTTTGTGCTGATGGATTTGCTTAAAATACCTTACGGGGGTAATATCGGTGGAAGGTTGGCACATTTAGGAGGTGCTTTGTTGGGGTATGTTTATGCGCGTCAACTGCTTAATGGCAGGGATATTGGTGAAGGTTTTTCAAACTTCACGAAAGGATTGGGCAATTTATTTAAGCCCCTAAAAAAGGATCCCCCGTTAAAAACAGTTTACAAAAAGAACAGGTCAAAGAACACAAAATCTGCTGCGGATTATGATAAAGTAGCCCATCAACGTAAAGTTGATGCTATTTTAGATAAAATAAGCAAGTCTGGGTATGAGAGCCTTTCCAAAGCTGAGAAAGACTTTCTGTTCAAAGCTGGTAAAGAAGATTAATTGTTGGGGAAGAAATCAATTCTTAAAAAGCTCCTTTTTTGGCTCAATTTAGTTTTTGCCTTGTTTCTGGTATTGTCTATAGCCGTTAAGCATATATCGGCAATTAACTTCACCTTTCTTTCCCTACTAAGTTTGACCGTACCTTTTTTTGTTGTGGGAAACGGCCTTTTTTTGATTTATTGGTTATTGGGTAAAAATCGCAAGGCTTTGGTATCGGGCCTGGCTTTATTCTTGGGATTTCTCTTTTTGGGACCGGTATTTCGGATTGGAACCCATCAAAGTGATGGAGATTCCAAAGGAATAAGTCTAATGACATTTAATGTCCGTGGGTTTAATGAGTTTAATCAGTTGGACATACCGGATATTGATAGTTTGATCGTTGATTTTATTGAAACCGAGAACCCAGATATTCTCTGCTTACAAGAGGCCCCGCATATATTAAAGAGTCATAAAAGCAAGCTGTTGCTCAATTATGATTACAAATACATCGATTACGTATACGGTGAACCGACCAACCGGGTGATTTTAGGGATTTATTCCAAATACCCCATCTTGGACAATCAGATAATCGACTTTCCTAAAAGTCATAACTCAGCCATGTTCTCTGACATTCTGATTGGTAGTGATACCCTGCGTTTGTTCAATATACATTTAGAATCCTTTAAGATCAGGCCTGAAGTGCGCACGATTCAAAAAGCGAATTCAAATAAACTGTTTGTACGTTTAAACAAGGTGGTTGCCAAACAGTTGGAACAGGCGGAAATTTTGGAGGAACATCTTAATGCTACGGCTTTGCCCAAAATAGTGGTCGGAGACTTTAATAATACCCAGTTTTCGAATGTCTACCAAACCATTAAGGGCGACATGTCAGATACTTTTTTGGAAAAAGGGAAAGGATTTGGAAAAACATACAGCTTGCTCAATTACCCCATGCGAATCGATTATATTCTTACCGATGACTCCTTTGATATCATCGACCACAAAAATTTTGACGTAAAGCTTTCCGATCATTATCCAGTGCAGGCAATTTTACGCCTTGAATAAGTCAAATCTATTGACCATCCATGAAACTGAGGTCCTGATTTTTAAGGTACGATAAGGTGTTGGGCCCCTCATTAAAAAGCAGGTCTAAAATACTGGCGTTAGGGATGAATCCATGACGGTCATCAAATACCTGGGTGTAGGTTTGTTGCTGCCATAAGAGATCTTGCTTGGCACCGATCATAAACCTTGCGTCAATATTCGGTTTCGAGTCTGTTTGATATGCCGCTGTTTTTTGTGATGAAAGTTCAAATCCCAAGAGGGATGCCATTAATTGTAGCCCTTCAAAATTCATATCCAATAAAAAAGTAAACTGCCGTTCAAAGAAGGGAACCAAATCGTCTTCATAAAACTCAAAAAAAGGTGAGGTTCTGTAAGCCGTTTGTAAGGTTTTAAGATGCTGTCGTTGCCAGGCATATTCGTTTTTCAACCGTACATCACTATATTTTTGTCGCCCTTTATCGCCACCAACATGTTCAATGGGTATATTTAGCATATGCCTACCACGATCGGTACAAATATGGGTTCGGTTACGGAACGTTTGTTTTTGGTAATTATCATGTACTTCCCATGTGACCGTTGTTTGAGCCAGTAATGCAAATGTGGCGCAATTGGGAAAATACCCGGGATGCAGTAAAATTTCCAAATGGGCTATGCTTTGGACTTTCGTCGCTTTCTAATGAAATCAAAAATGAACCATCCGGCAAGTAACATCAAGAAGTACTTGAAATAGGAAACCGGTTCTCCACTTCCACCGACCGTGGTGAAAATACGATCCCACCTTGGTTTTTCATTGAATCTGATCCCATCTTGAAAATTGTCAAAACTTAGCCAGATAAATACGGGTTTCCCTACGATATGATTGGCCGGAACATAGCCCCATGTTCGGCTATCTTCAGAATGATCTCGATTATCACCCATCATCCAATAATAATCTTGTTTGAAGGTGTAGGTGTCAGTGATTTCCCCATTTATACTGATTTGATTGCCTGAAACACTAAGGGTATTGTGTTCGTAGTCTTTGATGATTTTTTTATAAATAGGCAGTGTCTGGGGCGTCAATTTGATGGTCTTGCCTTCTTCGGGAATGTATATAGGGCCAAAATTATCATTGTTCCACGCAAAGGCCCGATTTTGTGGAAAGATATTGTAACCGGCTTTTCCGGAGGGTTCAAGCTGGATTTTAACCGAGTCAACCCCACTATTGTTTCTTAGCGACTCAGCAATTTCCAAGGTCATATTGGCCACTCGTGCTCGAGGGGTCTCTTCTTTTAGTGATAGTCTTAGCTGCCGTATAACCTCAGTTGGAATTCCCTTTTCATCGGTATATATTTTTGGATTGCCCTGTTCATCCGCGCCGACTTGATATCCCAATTGCCGTAAGGCATTTAGTTGATTTTGGTTGAGGTTGGAAGGAACATAGAAACGCGTGTAATCGGTTGCATCAACTTCGGTTAGCAACTTGCTTGACACCCCATTGTTGGCATAAACGATATGGTCGTACATTACCTTAGCTCGGTCAGAAAGCTGTAACTCTTTATCATTAACATAAACAATACCATCTATAATCTTCATCGAATCTCCTGGGGTACCCACACATCTTTTTACATAATTCGATTTTTTATCAATAGGTTTTCGCACCCCATCCTCAGCCACAAAAAATTGACGTACGGTGTCAGCTGGCCAACTAAAGACCACAATGTCATTTTTCTTTATAGTTTGAAATTTGGGTAGGCGCATATAGGGCAATTGTGGTTTCCGCAAGTATGACCTAAGGCCCAATAGGGGCAGGGTATCGTGCACCATGGGGGCGGCTACGGTAGTCATGGGTACACGGGCACCGTAATGCATTTTGCTTACAAAAAGAAAATCACCTATGCGCAAGGTGCGTTCCAAGGATCCTGTGGGAATCACATACGGTTGAATAAAATAGGTGTGTACGAATGTGGCGGCCACTATTGCAAAAACAATCGAACTTACCCATTCACCCAAACCAGTTCTTGGTTTTAGGCTACGGTCTTCGATGTATTGTACATCTTCAACATAATTCAGGTAATAGGTATAAAAACCCAAGGTTAGGATGACCAACCAAGTATCCAAAAGCTTGTTTTTTCCAAAACTTCTTATGGTTTCGACCCATATCACAGGAAACATCAAGAGGTTGATGATTGGAATAAATAGCAAAAACACCCACCAGGCTGGCCTGTTTATGATTTTCATTAGAACAATACCATTGTAAATGGGAATTGCCGCTTCCCAAGCCTTACGTCCAGCTTTTACATACAGTTTCCATGTGCCTGCGAAGTGTATGACTTGAACCAATAGAATGAAGATGATCCACTGTGTACCGTTCATGATGTTTATTTGGTGTTAGACGTGCAAAGATAGTTTTTGTAACTGTTAATTTATGCCAAGAACATCCTTCATGGTATAAACTCCTTTTTTACCCATGAGCCACTCGGCAGCTATAATTGCCCCAAGAGCAAAACCTTCTCTATTGTGGGCGGTATGCGCAATCTGTATGCTGTCAATAGGGCTTTGGTAGGAAACAACATGCGTACCTGGCACTTTTTCGATCCGTTTCGATACAATGGGAATGGCATCCGCATCGCCTTGCCCCTCGACCCAATTTTTGTAGTCGCTATTGGCGATAATACCTTCTGCCAACGTTATGGCCGTGCCACTGGGGGCATCCAATTTTTGGGTATGGTGAATTTCCTCCAAAGCGACCTTATAACCTTCGGTTTCACCCATTAATTGTGCTAATTTTTTGTTCAATTCGAAAAAGATGTTCACCCCTAGACTAAAGTTGGAAGCGTATATAAAGGCGCCATTCACCTTCTGGCAATGCCTTATCACATCTTGATATTTTTCTAACCATCCGGTTGTTCCGCTGATAACGGGAACATTATGATCCAAACACTTTATGATGTTATCATAGGCTGCACCAGGCGAACTAAAATCGATGGCTACGTCCATGGCTTCGAAATTTATTTCGGTAGTTCCCAGCTCGATTTTTGCAACTATTTCGTGTCCTCTTTGCCGACTCAAATGATCCAGCATTTTGCCCATTTTGCCATAACCAAAAAGACCAATATTCATGGGCTAGAATTTTACAATCATTGTCAGGCCATAATTGGGGTTTTGGGTAACTGTATTCAGTTCCAAATAAGGCTTGAAGTCAAAACCAAGATTTTCATTGACGTTGTATTGCTTGAGATGGGCATCAACGTTGGCATCAATTATATTTAAGGCATAGGCAACAATGGTCAGTAACAACCATAGGTCTCTGTCACGTTGAAACCGTTCTTGGGCATCTTGTAAGGCAGAATCTGCGAAAATGGCAAAATCTGGGTCTTCAAAACCGGCCCTCCGCTTTTTAAAGGCATCACGAAAACGATTGTATTCGGTATTGTTGTAGGAGTAGAGGGCTACACCACCACCAATTGCGCCATAAACGAGGGGTAATTTCCAATAGCGCTTGTTGTAGATTTGGCCCAGACCCGGCAAGACAGCAGAATAAAATGCCGCTTTACTGGGGGCAAGCGGGTTGATGGCTTGTTTTTCTATTTTTTCGATGTCAACAACCACCCCCTTTTGCTCCATACCCGTGGTCAAGGAGTCTACCGGATTGGGAGATACCTCCTTGCCCTCTTCTTGCGACAAAACAACATGGGAAAATAACAGCAAACAGCAAAAAAGGAATTGCCTAATCACCTACCAGTATTTTTTTTAGTCTCTGAAACTCTTCTTTCGAATGAAAAGGAATAACAATTTTTCCCTTTCCCGACGCGCTGGTTGATATGCTTACATCTGTGGCCAGATGTTCTTTCATCGAATCAATATGTTTGGCTACAAAGCCGGGCATCTCTTTTTTCTTTGCGGAATCAATTTTAAGTTCACCACCACCTTGATATTGCTTTACCAATTTTTCGGTTTCTCGAACAGATAAGGCATTGGAAACAACCTGTTCGTAAAGATTCAGCTGGTCTTTCTTTTTTTGGATATTTATCAGGGCACGACCATGCCCCATGCCAATAAATCCGTCACGCATCCCGGTTTGGATGATTGGATCTAGTTTTAACAAACGCAAATAATTCGAAATCGTGGAGCGTTTTTTACCTACCCGTTCGCTTAGCTTTTCTTGGGTAACTTCAACTTCATCGATCAACCGTTGATACGAAAGTGCAATTTCAATAGGGTCAAGGTCTTGACGTTGGATATTTTCAACCAAGGCCATTTCTAGCGATTCTTGGTCGTTCGCAATTCGAATGTATGACGGAATGGTATCTAGACCCACCAATTTGGCTGCCCTAAACCTGCGTTCACCAGAAACCAGTTGGTAATTGTCATACCCCAACTTTCTTACGGTTATGGGCTGAATGATTCCCAATTCACGAATCGAGCTGGCCAGTTCATGAAGGGCTTCATCATTGAAATTGGATCGGGGTTGAAATGGATTGACCTCGATCGAGTTGACATCGAGTTCGACGACACTTCCAATGACCTTGTCCGCGTTCTTGTCGGAAACCGACTGAATATCATTTTCAGGATCTTTTAAAAGAGCAGATAAGCCCCTTCCCAGTGCCTGTTTTTTTGTTGCCTTCGCCATCTACACTTTCTCCTTATTTTTCTTCAACAATTCGTTGGCCAAATTTAAATAGTTGGCTGCACCTTTACTGCTCGCATCATATTTGATGATACTTTCCCCATAACTAGGTGCTTCACTTAATCTCACATTGCGCTGAATAATGGTGTCAAAAACCATATCACCAAAATGTTTTTTGACCTCTTCGACCACCTGGTTCGATAATCGTAATCTGGAATCGTACATGGTCAACAACATGCCTTCGATATCCAAATCCATATTATGGATTTTTTGAACACTTTTTACGGTATTTAAGAGTTTGCCCAATCCTTCCAGCGCAAAATATTCACATTGAATGGGAATCATCACAGAATCTGCAGCTGTCAAGGCATTCAAGGTCAATAAACCTAGTGATGGTGCACAGTCGATCAATATGTAATCGTAAACTTCTTTGAGACCTTTTACAGCCTCTTTAAGCATGTATTCACGGTTATCTTTGTCAACCAATTCAATTTCAATGGCCACCAAATCAATATGTGCGGGTATCAAATCTACATTGGGCGACTCGGTTTCAATAATGACTTCGCCTGCGCTTAATGTATGTTCCAACACCTGATAGGTACCTCTTTCGACTCCTTCAACATCAATTCCTAACCCTGAAGTAGCATTGGCCTGGGGGTCGGCATCGATCAATAAAACCTTTTTTTCCAATACACCAAGTGAGGCGGCAAGGTTGACTGTTGTGGTCGTCTTTCCAACACCTCCTTTTTGGTTTGCAATAGCAATAATTTTGCCCATTTCATCAGCGAGTTAGAGGCTAAAAATACAATTAATTATGAAGCTAAATAATGTATTTTGTTAACACAAAGTGAATAACTGGAAGATGCCGCGTTAAATAAAGTTAAAGCTTCGTTCAAAAAATGATAAAGCCTTTGTTTGTCAGTTATTTGACAGTGTTTTTAAGATTTGGATCGCTGCTTCGCTGACTTTGGTGCCGGGTCCGAATACGGCTGATACTCCAGCTTGAAAAAGGTAGTTATAGTCTTTCTTCGGAATGACTCCGCCCACAATAACAAGAATGTCAGATCGTCCGTACTGCTGCAACTCAAGGATGAGCTCCGGAACAAGGGTTTTGTGTCCCCCGGCAAGGGAAGAAACACCTAAAACATGTACGTCATTCTCAACAGCCTGCTTTGCGACTTCAGCCGGTGTTTGGAACAATGGACCAATATCCACATCGAAACCTAAATCTGCATAGGCCGATGCCACGACTTTCGCACCCCTATCGTGACCATCTTGCCCCATTTTAGCAATCATGATTCGTGGTCGGCGGCCCTCATCTTGCGCAAATGCATTAGCCCTTTTTTGAGCTTCTTTGAACAGCTCATCACTTTTTATCTCCTTTGAATACACTCCTGAAACTGATTGAACATTAGCTTTATACCTGCCAAAGGCTTTTTCAAGCGCATCACTAATCTCCCCCAAAGTTGCTCTTGCCTGTGCCGCCTTCACCGCTAAAGCTAGTAAATTTTCACTAGTGCCCTTATCCATTTTTTGTTTGGCGACAGTGGTGATTTGATCCAATAGTTCTGTCACGGTGTTATTTGATCGAGTAGACTTTACTTGTTTTAGGCGTTCAAGTTGTTGTTTTCTAACTTTTTGATTGTCAACCTCTAAAATTTGAAGTTCATCCTCGTCTTCTAACACATAGCTGTTAACTCCGACGATTGCTTCTTGTCCACTATCAATGCGCGCTTGCTTTTGTGAAGCTGCCTCTTCAATTCGCATTTTAGGAATACCAGCTTCGATGGCCTTTGTCATGCCTCCCAGTTCTTCGACTTCTTGAATCAGTTGCCAAGCTTGGTTGGCTATGTCATGTGTAAGTTGTTCAACATAATAACTGCCAGCCCAAGGGTCAACTGTCTGTGTGATTTTAGACTCCTTCTGAAGAAAAAGTTGGGTGTTCCGCGCAATCCGTGCAGAGAAATCTGTAGGTAGGGCGATGGCCTCATCCAACGAATTGGTATGTAGGCTCTGGGTGCCCCCAAAAACGGCTGCCATAGCTTCAATATTTGTGCGGGCCACGTTGTTAAAGGGATCTTGCTCGGTAAGACTCCAACCACTGGTTTGTGAATGGGTCCTGAGCATCAGTGATTTTTGATTTTGGGGATTGAATTGCTTGACCAGCTTAGCCCAGAGCATTCTTGCCGCCCTCATTTTTGCAATTTCGGTAAAATGGCGCATTCCAATGCCCCAGAAAAAAGAAAGGCGCGGTGCAAAATCATCAATTTTAAGACCGGCTTTTAATCCTGTCCGTATGTATTCGATACCATCGGCAAGGGTATACGCAACCTCCATTGCAGCAGGAGCACCGGCCTCATGCATATGATAGCCCGAAATACTGATGCTATTGAATTTGGGCATGTGTTGACTCGTATATTCGAAAATGTCCGCAATCAAAGCCATCGATGGGGTAGGTGGGTAGATATACGTGTTACGCACCATAAATTCCTTGAGGATGTCGTTCTGTATGGTTCCTGAAAGTTGCTCCAATGCGGCACCTTGTTCCAAAGCTGCAACGATAAAAAAGGCCATTATTGGAAGCACGGCCCCATTCATGGTCATACTGACCGACATGGATTCAAGAGGAATGCCATCAAATAATATTTTCATGTCCTCAACCGTGTCAATGGCAACTCCAGCCTTGCCCACATCACCTACAACGCGTTCGTTATCACTGTCATATCCTCTATGCGTGGGTAGGTCGAAAGCAACCGAAAGCCCCTTTTGTCCCGCCTCCAAATTCCTTCTGTAAAACGCATTACTTTCTTCAGCTGTAGAAAAACCGGCATATTGACGAATGGTCCAAGGTCGGCGAACATACATTGTTGTGTATGGCCCACGAAGAAAAGGCGCAATGCCCGCAGCAAAATCCTCATGCCCAAATTTGGGAGTATGAACTTTGCTCTCATCCAATTTTAAGGTGATATCTTGCAGGTTTTTTCTACTCATTTGATACAATCTTATAACTCCATTTTGAATTGGAATTATTAACGGGATAATCATTCACCAGGATACCCAACGCCCCAAAAAGGGTCCCTCCGGTATACCCAAAAACACCGGCAATTACCCCATAGCCGCCTTCGATGAAGCCAACAGTGCCAATAGTTAGTAAAAGACCTGAAATGGTATAAAATACAATACTGGCAGCCACTGCACCACCAGATTTTCGTTTTATTCGAACCACTTCAGAGATTGGTATTTCGGTCTTGTCGATTCGCAGCGTTTCTTCATTTACAATGACCAAATTACCAATGTATTTTTGGCCAGTTATTGTTTTGATTTTTACCCGTTTTAACTCTTGGATGATTTTTGTTTTACCAGACGAATTCTTTGTCAGTTCAATGTAACTCTCTTGGGCATTAAGTTGCAGGGAGCATAGGGCGAGGGCAAATAAAAGTAGTAGTGATTTCATGTTTTGGGGTTTACATCGTTTGGGTTTGTTCTGCTTTCAGTCTTTTAATCTCTATCGCCTCTGCCAATCTTTTTTGAATCACGGGCTCGATTTCTGTTTTGCGCTTGTCGGTCTTAACAAATGGATAGAGTTCCAGATTGCCCTTCATACAATCTTCTTTGTTTTGATAGGCGTTCGTTCCGATTGAAACTTGACCACCTGTGTCGAACAAGGCTTGTTCTTTTTGGGCACTTTCTTTAATTTTTCTTTGAATTGTTCCGTTCTGGTGCTGGTTTAAAAACCCGCCACCAGCTTCCAATTGTTTGAAAAGCGCCAGGGCCTCTTCCGCTATTTGTTTGGTTATTGCCTCAATAAAATAGGTGCCATTGGCTGCATGTACTGCCTCATCGAAATAACTTTCATGCTTTAATAAGAGCAGTTGGTTGCGCGCTATTCGCTCACCAAATTCATTGTCCTTATGGTACACTGCATCGTAGGCGAGATTGCATACAGTATTGGCACCTCCCAAAACCGCTGCCATGCATTCGGAATTGGTGCGTAGCATATTGACATTATAGTCATAAATGGTTTTGTTGCGAAGGCTAGGAGTGGCAACAATATGGGGTTCAACCTCGAATTGGTATTCATGGGCTAGACTCTTCCAAAGCCAGCGCAAGGCTCTCAATTTTGCAATTTCAAAGAAATAGTTGCCACCAACGGCTACTTTAAAGGTTATGGACTTTTTATTGATGTGTGATACCATCTCCGGTCCATGGTTGAGGTACTCGTTGGCTTGGCTTAAACCATATGCCAATTGTTGAACGATATTTGCCCCTGCATTTTGATAGCAGGCCATATCTACACTGATGATTGAAACAGCATCTTGTTTTTTGACCATCTGAAGAATTTCATCCACAAATTGATGGTCTTTTGATTTGTTATGGTACCAATTGCCGGTCTTAGCGAGATTGCCAATAATATCAAGGTTGAGATGTATGCCAGCACTTTTGCTGTTGATCAACCCAAATAAGGCTTGTAGTCTTTCAGGTTCTAAAAAGTCAAATTGGAAGTGAATCCTAGTGGCATTTAAATTAAGGTCTTTCAACAATTGAGCAAAATCTACAGAAGCTTCTGGAACATGAAAAATGAGGCTTTCAGCACCTCTTTGCAATACATCTAAAGCCTTTTTATTGGCCAATTCGTGATTTCCTGAATAAACCTGTTGTGCAATGCTCCAAAGATGATTTTCTGGAAGCGTATAATTCACTTTGTTTTCTACATCCTCGGAATTGTAGAATGGTTTTACCGTTATTCCTTCCAATGATTCGAATAACAAGGCTTCATTATAATCAGCCCCTTTAAGGTCAAATTGTATTTTTTGCTTCCACTGTTTGGCAGAAACCGGAGCAAATTCAGAAAATAGGGATTTGATTTTATCCATAACAATTTCAACCTTTCACTTTATTCTCATTCTTTAGGCTGTCCTCGTACTCGATAAGGTATATTTCCTCGTTTTCTTTTTTCATATAGTATTTTTCCCGTGCTAATTTTTCGAGCCCTTCAGGGGTGTCCAGCTTTTCCAAGGCCTCTTTGTCCTTTTCGATTTCAGCCTTTAAGAAGTCTTTTTCCTTTTCCAATTTCTTGATTTCCTTTCGTAATTCCATATGGATAAGGGCCGAGTTGGTATCGAAAAACAACATCCAAATCGCAAATATGGTCAAGACAAAAACATAGGTGTTGGTAAACAGCCGAAACCATTTTTTTTGCTTTACATCTCGCCAACCCATATCAGTGCAATTTATTATTTATGATTGTGCGTACCATGTCAACAGCAACGGTATTGTAATGGTTATTGGGAATAATGATATCGGCGAATTCTTTCGACGGTTCAATAAACTGATCGTGCATCGGCTTAACTGCAGATTGATAGCGATACAGTACTTTCTCAAGGTCATGCCCCCGCTCTTTAATATCGCGTTGCAGCCTTCGAATCAAGCGCTCATCAGAATCGGCATGAACGAAAATCTTGATATCGAACAAATCACGCAATTTTGGATTGCTCAACACCAAAATCCCCTCAACGATCATCACCTTTCTTGGGTGGGTCAAAATCGTTTCTGCCAAACGGGTTTCCTCGACAAACGAATATTTGGGTTTTTCGATGGATTTTCCTGCCTTTAATTGCTCGAGATGGGAAATCAGTAGTTCAAAATCAATGGAGTTTGGGTGGTCAAAATTCACGGCTCCCCGTTCTTCTTTTGACATATGCGATAGGTCATTATAGTATGAATCTTGCGATATTACACCAACCACATCCTTCGGCAATTCATCCACGATCTGTTTGACCACAGTAGTTTTACCACAACCTGTACCGCCTGCAATTCCTATAATGAGCATAACGCTTGATTTGCTTTCAAAAATACTGATTTGACAACTATTTCAAAGGCGTTGGCCAAAAAGCATTTTCTTCAAAAAATACTAGGAGCAAAAATTCACTAAACCTAACGGTCTAAGTACCTTTGCGCCATGCAAAAAACAGCGCCAAAACCCAATTTTGAATTTATTGCCTTAATGGCCTCTTTAATGTCTATTGTGGCCTTGGCTATCGATACCCTGTTGCCCGCAATCCCAAACATTGGTGCAACAATCAATAGTTATGATGCTGGAGAACATCAACTCTTTGTAACCATGATTTTTTTGGGCCTGGGTGTTGGTCAACTATTTTTTGGGCCATTATCGGATCAGTACGGTCGCAAGCCTATGGTGTATGCTGGTTTCGTCGTTTTTGGAATAGCGAGTGCCATCTGTTTGTCAGCTCCAAATTTAGAGGTCATGGTAGTCGGACGTATACTTCAAGGGATCGGACTTTCATCGCATAGAACCATTGCCATATCGATCATCCGTGATTTGTACAAAGGAGATTATATGGCGCGGGTCATGTCGTTCGTGACCGCTTTTTTCATCTTGGTTCCCGTGGTTGCACCTGCTATTGGAAAGTTTGTTCTCGATCTTTTTAATTGGCAAGCCATTTTTTATGTGCACTTGTTTTTGGCCCTTATTTTATGGATTTGGTTTTGGAAACGTCAGCCAGAGACTTTGAAACCAGAATACAAGATTAAATTTTCACCAAAAAGCTTTGTTCAAGGCACCAAGGAAATGCTGCGATTTCCAGAAACCGTTGCCTTTACTTTTGTTTCAGGCTTGGTCACGGGGGCATTTCTCGTGTATTTGAGTACGGCACAACATATTTTTGAAGATCAATACGAAATGCGCGAAGCCTTCCCGTATTTGTTCGCGGCTTTGGCCATTTCAATAGGTTCTTCGACTTTTACCAACGGCACTATGGTACTTCGTTTTGGCATGCGCAACCTTTCCTTGGCTGCTACCATTGCATTTAGCTGTATCGCTTTGGTCTACGTCTTACTTTTTTGGAATTCTCCAAATCCGAATGTCGGAGTATTGGTTGCCTTTCTGTTTTTTCAGTTTTTCTGTCTAGGCTTTATGTGGGGTAATTTTCGTTCCATTGCTATGGAGCCCATTGGCCATATCGCAGGTATTGGTGCGGCTATCAACGGTTTTGTCTCAACACTCATTTCAGTTCCCATTGCCTCATGGATAGGTGCTTATTTGGATGAAACTGCACTTCCCCTGTTTATTGGACTTTCCATTTGCGGGTTCTTATCAGTGATGATTATGCTCATCGCGAGAAGAAAAAGAGCGTTGGTGTCCGTTAGTGAGTAGGATGGAATATAACTCCACTACTGGAATTTTTTGAAGCCCCGGTTACGGATTTCAATATATTTATTTCGGCTCTTTCCCGTAACACCCCCATCAAGGCAAACACAAGAGCTTCCTTATAACTGATTAATTCTTTGTTCGGAATCACAAGCTCGCAGCTTTTTCCTAGCTTTTCTTTTAAGACTTCCATAAAAAAAGTGTTCAGAGCACCTCCTCCGCAAACCATGAGCGCGTTGTTTGGTTTCGTCGAATTTTTGTTTACTGCCGTAGCTATTTGGACACAATTGTGGTGAATCAAGGTGTGCAATATATCTTGAGGACGAACTTCTGAGGCCTCCAGAATGGGGCGTACTTTTCCTAAAAACCATTCGTAACCCGTGGATTTCGGATAGGGGAGCTTGTAATATTCCAGATCATTTAAATTTTTCAGTAATCGGAGGTCCAATTGCCCTTCTTTTGCCAGGTTCCCGTTTTCATCGTACTCCATTCCCAATTGCCGTACAATATGATTCAGAGGCATATTGGCCATACCTATATCGTAAGCGATTCGATGGCCATCTCTTTTGAAGGAAATATTACTGATGCCACCCAAGTTCAAACAAAAGTCATATTTACCAAATAGCAGTTCATCGCCAATTGGAACCAAAGGGGCACCCTGACCCCCGAGTCCGACATCCATGGTTCTGAAGTCGCAAATCACTTTCTGTCCCGAGCTATTTGCCATTTGTTGCCCATCGCCAAGTTGAAAGGTAAAGCCCTCTTCCGGTCTATGGTGCGACGTATGGCCATGACTTGCGATAAAATCAACCGCAATGTCATTTTTTTTGAGAAATTCAAAGGCTTGTTCGCCAAGCCACTTGCCATATTCGAGATGCAAGGTTGCATGTTCCTTATCGGAAAGGTGAATGGCATCTTTTAAAAGCGATTTCCAGTGTTTAGAATAGCTGACATCAGCTGTTTTTTTGATGGTGAAGCTCCATTGGCCATCTTGGTACCTAAGTTGACAATGGGCCAAATCCAATCCGTCGAGCGATGTGCCTGACATCATTCCCAATACATCGTAGCTATGCATCTTGGTTTTTTAAGGTTACGGGAAGCTTTCCCTCTGCCAAACTTTTTCCATGGAAATGAGCCACAGCATTTTGTTGAAAGGCTTTAAAATCTTGATAGACCACAACAACCGCCAATGCCTTCTTCCAAGGAAGTAAATTTAATACAAATGGGTTTCCAAAAAGATACATGATAGCGGTGCCGGAATTCAAGGTTTTTCGCAGCGCGTCAAGTTCTTCACCGGAAAAACCAAAATTGTTGTTGGGTTTCACCTGCCTGGGAACTATACTTATTAAAACCTGATCTTTTTCGTTATTTCCCAAAGAAAGGGATTCGATGAAGTAACCCGATTGTTTTCCAATTTGAAGCGTTCGGAACCCTAACTCTCGAAACTTTTTAATGCTTTCGACATCACCGTGAAGTTCGGTTAGCGACTTTTTTGCCAGTTTCGCCATCAATTGTTCATAGTGCTCCTTTGTTGGTGATGCATTTATATTCGCTGCTTGGTCAATGACTCGCTCCTTCAATCGCCAAAGCCGTTCAAAACTTAATTGAATGCGTAAGTCGTCAACTTCTTGTGCAATATGTTCAATGCCCTCAACTACATGTTCAGCAAAACAAAGTACATCGTTCCCAGCTTTGAAAGCTGAAAGTTCTAAGGTTCCTTTTTCGGTGAAGTCTTTGGAAATGGCATGCATGTTCAGCGCATCTGATATGATCAATCCGTTCCACCCCAATTCACCGCGTAAAAAGTCGGTCATGATTTCTTGCGAAATGGACGCCGAAACCCGGTTGTTATTAGCGAGCGCGGGAACAGCCAAGTGCCCCACCATTACCGCATCCAGATCCTCATCAAGCAACTTCACAAAAGGAAACAGTTCATTTTCAAGCAGTACTTCTTTCGACTTGTCAATAATGGGCAAGCCTAAATGCGAATCGGTTGCTGTATCACCATGACCGGGAAAGTGTTTTATCGAATTCAAGACACCCTCCGATCGCATGCCTTGACGATAGGCCTTTGCGTACTCCGTAACGACTTCTTTGTCATCGCCGAACGAGCGATATCCGATAACAGGGTTTTCTGGGTTAAGGTTAATATCAACAACGGGGGCAAGATTCCAATGTATCCCCGCTTTCTTGCAGTCTTTTGCAATATACTTCCCCACTTCAAAAACCAATTCACTTTGATTTTGCATGGCGCCCAAGGTGATCGCATAGGGGTATTGGGGCGTATTTTCAACACGCATGGCCAATCCCCATTCTGCATCTATGGCAATCAGCAAGGGGTATGCTGCGGCTTTTTGATAACGTTCGATGAGATAGATCAATCGTTCGTAGCTATCTTCATTGTGAATAACGACTTTTTTACCCTCAAAATTGGTGGCCGCACTCGCCCGGCTGTGAAAGAAACAGAGGCTTCCAATATGATGCGATTTGACAAGACGCTCCAATTTTTGGATTTCCGCCTCAGTATCGTTTATAAATGCCGCTGGCATAAACAATTGCCCCACCTTTTGTATTGGGGTAAGCTGATCTGATATGGCAGCAAAGCGTGGCAGGTTAGGCATCTTCCTTCCCTTTTTTTCCATAATCAGCGGGATATTTCAAAAAAGGTAGCAGAAAAACCGCGGGTAAGGCGGCAATAACCACCCAGATAAAAAACCCGCTATATCCTAGCCATTCTTGCATAAAGCCACTCAGCATTCCCGGTAACATCATGCCCAAGGCCATAAAACCTGTGGCAATGGCATAATGCGAGGTCTTTGACTGACCGTCTGCAATATAAATGAGGTACATTAAAAAAGCTGCAAAGCCAAAACCATAGCCGAATTTTTCAAAAACGACTGTTGCAGTGACAGCAAATATATTGGTTGTTTGTGTCCAAGCGAGAATCGCATAAAGTATGTTGGGCACGTTCAACGAAAGTATCATTGGCAGCATCCATTTCTTCAGCCCATCCCTTGATATGAGTATGCCTCCGAGGATGCCTCCCAAGGAGAGCATAACGACACCCACCGTTCCAAAAATGGTGCCCAATTGTTCTGTCGAATAGGCCAAGCCTCCCTTTTCTAAGGGGTCTAACAAAAATGGGGCGGCCATTTTCACCAACTGCGATTCACCCAGTCTATAGGTTAATATAAATGCCAGGGCAATGCCAATATGTGGCTTTTTGAAAAAGGAAGTAAATACCTCTAAAAACCCTTTTGGCTTTTCAAGAGTAATGGTGGCCGAGCTTTCATATTTGGGTGCCACAAAAAAATTGGAAACCGTCAGCGCCAGCATCAAGAAGGCCGTTGCAACCATTGTCATGCTCCACGCTTTGGTATTGTCACCGTATCTGTTTTCCAGAAATCCGGCCAAAATGACGATTAAACCTTCACCAGTTACCATAGCCAACCGATAAAATGTACTCCGTATACCCACAAAAAAGGACTGCTTTTTTTGGGTAAGACCAATCAAATAATACCCGTCGGACGCAATATCGTTGGTTGCCGATGCAAATGCGGCCATCCAAAAACAGGCCAGGGTGGTGGTAAAGAAAATATTAGTCGGCAACGACAATCCGACCCCAAACAAGGCAAGCGCTATAAATAGTTGCATCCAAAGAAACCATTTGCGCTTTGTGCTTTTTAAATCGATAAACGGACTCCATAAAGGTTTCAATACCCAGGGCAGGTAAAGCCAACTGGTATAAAGACCTATGTCGGCATTGCTTATGCCCAATTTTTTATACATGATGACCGAAACGGTCACCACTATCACATAAGGAAGTCCTTGGGTAAAGTATAAAATGGGTACCCAAGCCCAAGCCCATTTGTCTTTTTGAATCATCAATAGGTCTTTGGCACTAAAATACCCATTTTACCTTAAGCAAAGTGATAGCGTACGAAACCTTCCATAGCCTCATATTCAGCAAGGCCAAGTGCATTGTATTTTTCTGCTGTTTCTTTGTTTCGTTGCTCGGCCCTTTGCCAAAATTCCCTTTCGTCATTACCAGGGAACATGGCCGAATCTTTTTGGGATTGATGTTTAAAAATCGCCTTTATTTTACGTGTCATATCCTTGGGTCCTATGGGAACGGCCATCTCCATATCAGCGATGTCCCATTCTTGCCATGCCCCTCTGTACAACCATACATAACAGTCGTTCAACCATTGCGCCCCTTCTTCCTTCAAACGTTTCAAAGCAATAAAAATAATTTGCAGACAAACACGGTGGGTACCGTGGGGATCGGAAAGGTCACCCGCTGCAAATATTTGATGGGGTTTCACCTTGTCAAGCAAATCCATAGTAATCTTAATGTCTTCCTCTGAATGGGGTTTCTTTTTAACGGCTCCCGTTTCGTAAAAGGGCAGATTCAAGAAATGGGCATTTTCTTCTTTCACACCACAATAACGGCAGGCAGCCAGGGCTTCTCCTTTTCGAATGAGCCCCTTATACTCTTGAATCTCAGGACTATCGATCTGCCCCGGTTTTTTCTGGCTTAAAAATTTGCGCACTTCGCTGAATTTTTTTTGCAGCTTCTTATCGTTTTGTTCGATATCAGTGGCGAAGTCCATAAAACGGATCACTTCATCATCGAATACGGCAATATTCCCCGAGGTTTGATAGGCAATATGCACCTCATGGCCGTGATCAACAAGGCGCAATAAGGTACCTCCCATTGAGATGACGTCATCGTCGGGGTGGGGGCTGAAGATTAATGATCTTTTTGGGTAGGGGAAAGCCCTTTCAGGTCGCTGGCTATCATCAGCGTGGGGTTTTCCACCGGGCCAACCCGTTATAGTGTGCTGTAACTGGTTGAAGACTTTTAGGTTAATTTGTTCTGCAGAGCCAATTTCAGCGACCAAATTCCCCATGCCGTATTCGTTGTAATCTTCATTGGTCAATTTCAGTACGGCTTTTCCCAGTTTTTCAGATAACCATAAGGTAGCTTTTTTTATTAGCTTGTCATTCCATTCACATTCACCAACCAACCATGGCGTTTTTACCCGAGTTAAAAAAGATGCTGCAGCGGCGTCCACTATAAAATCACAATTGCTGTGTTCTTGAAGGAAAGTGGCCGGTACTGATTCTCGAATTTTTCCTTCTACGGCCTGTTCGATGATTTCAGACTTCCCTTCACCCCAAGCCATCAAAATTGCCCTTTTGGCATTCATTATCGTGCCTACCCCCATGGTTATGGCTCGTGAGGGTACATTTTCTTGCCCGAAAAAGTCACTGGCGGCGTCTAATTTGGTTACCCGGTCAAGACGTACCAATCGGGTTTTGCTGGTTATTGTAGATCCAGGTTCGTTAAATCCGATGTGTCCGGTTCTACCGATTCCCAAGATTTGGATATCGATCCCACCCAGGTCCTGAATTTTTTGCTCGTAGTTTTTGCAATACTCCCGAATTTCATCCTTGCCAAGGGTGCCATCGGGGATATGAACATTTTCTTTTGGAATATCAATATGGTCAAATAGATGTTCTTTCATAAAGCGCACATAGCTATGAATGGAATCGGGCTGCATTGGGTAGTACTCATCCAAGTTAAAGGTGAACACATTCTTAAAGCTTAGACCATCTTCTTGATGAAATTTAACGAGGTAATCATATACTTTGGTAGGTGTAGATCCAGTGGCCAGTCCGAGTATGGCCATTTTGCCTTCTTTTTGTCGCTTGCGTATCAATGCGGCAATCTCATTCGCCACATAAAATGACGCACTTTCGGAGTCATTGTGAATCAGCGTATTAACCTTTTCGAATTTTTTGATTTCCTCTTCCATAGGCTCAATTAGCGTTTGTGTTTCAGGGAGCGTTTGTGTCATAATTTTATCGATTGCTGTTTATTCTGGCAACAAATATACTACATTTTGCTGTTTTTTGCTTTTTTATGTGCTGTTTTATGCTTTTAATAACATTTATTTAACCTTAAAAAAGCATAAAACAGCATTTCTTTAAATTGATTATCTTTACCGCAAAATTCATTTTACCCCTAGAAATGCTAAAGGAAGAACGTCAAAGAACCATTCTAAACGAAGTCGAGTTACACAATAGGGTACTGTTGACAGATATCGCCGAAAAATTGGACGTTTCGATTGATACAGTTCGTAGGGATGTCAAAGAACTTGATACCGAAAATCGTTTGCGCAAAGTACATGGTGGCGCGGTTTCTCTCGGTTTTTCAAACTACAGCCCGGCCCGAAACAACGTATATGCGCTTGATGAAAAAATAGCCATTGCAGAAAAGGCACTGTCACTTTTAAAGCCTGAAAGTGTGATTTTGATAGATGGGGGTACCACCTGTTTGGAATTGGCGCGTTTGTTACCACCACATATCAAATTGACCTGTTTTACATTGAGTTTGCCTGTTGCCATGGAGTTGTTGACCAAACCCAATATTGATACCATCTTTATCGGAGGGCAACTGTCTAAAGATGCACAGATTACCATGGGCGCGAATACCATTCATAACCTTTCGGAAATAAAGGTTGATTATAGTTTTATTGGTACCGGTTATGTTGATGCAGCTTTTGGACTTACTGAATTTGATTGGGATATAGTACAGACAAAAAAAGCGGTGATCAAAGCTTCCAAAAAGACCATCCTCTTATGTATATCAGAAAAATTAAATTCGCAGCATCGGTTCAAAACTTGCGATTTAAATGCCATTGATACCCTAATCACCGAGCTAGAGGCCAACCATACCTTATTGGCCAATTTTAAAAGCCAGGAAATACAATTGTTGTAATGGGAGACTATATTAAAATTACAGAACAGCCTTCGCATCATGACGGCTTGGAGTTGAAAACAACCGCCGATCTGCTTCAAAAAATGAATGCGGAAGATCAAAAGGTGGCAAAAGCGGTTGAAAAAGTTATCCCCCAAATTGAGAAACTCGTAGATGCTTTGGTTGACCGTTTTGAAAAGGGTGGGCGACTTTTTTATATAGGGGCAGGAACCAGCGGCAGATTGGGTATTCTAGATGCCTCAGAAATTCCGCCAACCTTTGGTATGCCCCATGATCGAGTGATAGGCTTGATTGCTGGAGGCGATGGTGCCATAAGAAAAGCAGTGGAGTTTGCCGAGGACAACACCAAACAGGCCTGGAAAGATCTGTTGGAATACGATGTCAATAGTAACGATGTTTTGGTAGGTATTGCCGCTTCAGGAACTACCCCCTATGTACTTGGTGGTATAGCTGATGCCAAAGAGTTTGGACTCTTAACAGCTGGAATCACCAACAATCCTGGGTCACCATTGGCCGAAGCCGCTGAAATACCGATTGCCATCGAAGTGGGGCCAGAGTTTGTAACCGGAAGTACGCGTATGAAGAGCGGTACCAGTCAAAAACTCGCACTTAATATGATTTCAACAGCTTTGATGATAAGAATTGGACGGGTTCAGGGTAATAAAATGGTCGACATGCAACTCAGCAATAACAAATTGGTTGACCGTGGTACCCGCTATTTGGTCGAAGCCTTGCACATCGATTATGCAGCTGCTGAAAATGCGCTCAAAAAATATGGGTCTGTGCGCGACGCTTTAAAAGCACTACAATGAAAATTGATTTTGAAGGGCGTTTAACGGGTGGTCACCCCAATTCCTTAGGAAATACGGTGGAGGTTGTAGAAGAAGTTTTGGCCAACCCAGAGCGCTTTGAAGAACTTTTCAACTGTTACTTTTCTGATGATGCCGTTGTTCGACTTCGGGTTTCCAATGCCATGAAGCGCATCTGTAAGGCTCAAAAACAACTTTTGCTACCTTACCTCAATAGATTTTTGGAAGAAATTTCAAAGATTGACCAGGCATCAACGCAGTGGACACTGGCCAATTTGTTTCTGCAATTGGAGAAGGACATGGATGCCCAACAATTCAGATTGGCAAAGGAAATCATGATGTATAATTTGGCGCACCACCACGATTGGATTGTTTTAAACGAAACCATAAAAACCTTGGTGCTTTGGGCAAAAGTTGATCCGGTATTGAAACAGGCGATACATCCTCATTTAGAGCGACTTGCCAAAGATGACCGCAAATCGGTCGCAAAAACGGCGAACAAAGCTTTGGCTTCCATGTGATTCAAGGAAAAACAGAATTTTTATATTTGGTTTTAGCCCAAAAAACGTGCTTGCAATCAAAACACTCGTTCTTTTAAGTACTCAAGAAACATTTTTGTTTTATGGCTGGTGGCAGTTTGGCACCTGCCTTTTTGCTTTTGTGGCTTTGCTTTCAATTTGGTGGCACATTGGCAAAAAACAAAATGATTTCGGTCAAGTATGGTTGGCCTTGTCCGTATTATGCTGGAGTTTTTCGGGTTTGGTCGAAGTCTACTTTGCGGAGTTTCCCCCTGAAAAAACCCCATTGTTAGATGGGTTCAGAAGCGTTTTCTCCTTATTTAATAGCCTGTTTATTTTATTGGCATTGCCCTGGTTCCGTTACCTACCGCAATCCCTTGAAAGCATTATTAAATTGAAATACTGGAGCATAATCATAGGGCTTCCGTTTCTATTTTCATTGTTGCCGACCCTCAACAAGATCATTATGGGAAAAGAGGGGTTTGTTAACGAACTAGATGTATATTACTCCGTGCTTACCCTGGTTTTTTTGGGTTTGGTGCTTTGGCATTCTTTTTCCAAAAGAAGATTGATTGCCATGGCAATTTTATCCCTTATCTGTATTGGTATCACACTGTTGGCCCAGGTTTATAAATTGACTGGTTCTGCCATCAACCTTACGCTCTTTTCGGCAATATTTAAAACCTCGCTCATCATGATATTTTTTGCGCTTGCACTTAGCTGGGTGAAAGAGCTTTCAGAAAATACCATACCGCCACCCGAAAATCTCATGATTGCGTTTCTAACAAAAAGAAAGGAAGACAAGGTTGAACGACTGTTGCAATTGAAGGGGTTCTCGGGCGAGAATGAACGTTTTGTACAACTGACGGCCACCCAGTTTGAACTTTTGCGATCCTTCGCTCAACGTAAAAAGGAATTTGGTGATGATTGGCTTGAGGTAAAACCGAAAAACAATCCAGCCAAAAATAAACACTACGACATTGCGGATTACAATGAGATAAAACGACTTCTTGTTGCACTTTTAGATGGCTTGTTCGGCAAGGGTAACTGGAGTAAGGATATACATTTAAACCCTCTTAAGGAAACGCTGTTTGAACTGTCGAGCAAAAGAGAGCGTAAAATACGATTGAGAATACCTGCTGCTAACATTCAGATATAAAAGGATTTTCCTTTAAATGTCAGTAAGTCACTTTCCGACAATCCTAAACTTTTTCTGACCATTTACCCATTTTTACGGGTTCGTTGCCAATTTGCCCAGCATCAAACAGCAACGTATGAAATTCAAAAGCAATAAAATTCTGCTAGCACTTTGCAGTTGTCTTTGTGCGCCCATCCCGGCTTTTTCTCAAGACATGGGTTTTGATGAAAAAATAAATGAGGCTTTTATGCCCTTTGCCTTATGGTGGGAAAGCCTCATTTTTTCAGAAATCTCCCTTTTTGGGTTTAGTGTCCCAGTAGTTTTGGTGCTTTTACTGGCTGGAGCCAGCTTTTTTACCATCTACTTCAAGTTTATCAATATTCGGCTATTTCCCATGGCCATACAAGTGGTTCGGGGCACCTTTGATGCATTGGAACAGCAGGCAGAAATTGATACTTCTGTCCCGGCGCTGCCGCACTCCGGTGAGGTGAACCATTTTCAGGCCCTCACAACGGCAGTGTCGGGCACGGTTGGTCTTGGGAATATCGCAATGGTCGCTGTGGCCATATCCATAGGTGGACCTGGGGCTACCTTTTGGATGATTTTAGCTGGACTATTGGGCATGTCATCAAAATTTGTTGAATGTACCCTAGGTGTGGCCTATCGCGATATTGACGAAAAGGGTCATGTGTTTGGTGGCCCCATGTATTATTTATCAAGAGGACTTCAAGAACGGGGTTACAAGTGGCTTGGGAAAGTTCTTGCCATAACTTTTGCACTGCTTTGTGTGGGGGCATCCCTAGGAGGGGGAAATGCTTTTCAGACCAATCAGGCCGCAGCCCAAATAATGGATCGTTTTGCCATCAACGGGGCAAGTTCAGGAACGCTTATTGGGTTGATTTTCGCCTTCTTTGTGGGCATTGTAATTATTGGTGGCATTCAAAGAATTGCCAAGGTTACCGAAAAAATTGTTCCTTTTATGGCTGCACTTTACGTCGGCGCCGCCCTGTTGATAATAGGTCTCAATTTTGATAAGGTTGGCGAAGCTATAGCACTGATAGGTTCAGAGGCTTTTTCACCAAGGGCCACAATAACCGGTGGGTTCGTTGGTGTGATGATACAGGGCTTCCGCAGGGCTGCATTTTCAAATGAGGCAGGAGCTGGATCAGCGGCTATAGCCCATGCTGCAGTAAATACCAGATTCGCGGCCTCAGAAGGCTTGGTGGGTTTATTGGAACCCTTTATCGATACCGTGGTGATCTGCAGCATTACGGCATTGGTTCTTATAATTTTCAATATTGATGGTGCTTTTGTGTATGGTGATGTAATCAATCAACAGGCCTTGCTGGCTGATGGTACTAGGGCAGGGGGGGTGAACCTGACATCCATGGCCTTTGAAAACACCATACCGGGATCTTCATATGTATTGGTCTTTGCGGTAATTCTGTTTGCCTTTTCGACCATTATCTCATGGTCTTATTACGGCCTTCAAGCATGGAAATACTTATTTGGAAGGAGTAGAATTTCAGATTTGATCTATAAGTTATTATTCTTGGTGTTCACCGTCTTGGGAGCGGCCATAACCTTGGACGCGGTAATCAAGTTTTCGGATGCCATGATATTGGCCCTTGTTTTTCCAAATATTATAGGGCTATTGCTGCTCTATCCAAAAGCAAGAGAAGAATTATCGAAGTATCTAAAAATGATCAGGGCCGGAAGCTAAGCAGTTCCGGTGGTTGGTGGAAAAATGATGAATGCTACCCTTTGGGTTCCAATCGATAAATGCCTTTTCCCTCGATACCTACATAAATGTACCCATCAGGTCCTTGCCGAACGTTGCGAACACGTCCCATCCCATCCAACAATTTTTCGCGGTGGACCACTTTATTGTTCTTTAGTTCCAATCGCTCCAAATATTGAAAAGCCAACGATCCAACAAGCAAATTGCCTTTCCAATCGGGATATTTGTCTGAGCTTACAAAGGTCATTCCAGACGGTGCGATGGAAGGGGTCCATTGATAAAGTGGTTGTTCCATACCCGGACGAGAGGTTTCATCAGTAATTTTTGTTCCCCCGTAGTTAATGCCATAAGTGATGACAGGCCAACCATAGTTTTTACCCTTTTCTACAATATTTATTTCATCACCACCTCTTGGCCCATGCTCGTGTTCCCAGAGTTTGCCGGTCTCAGGATGCAGGGTCAAACCCTGTGGATTTCGATGACCATAACTAAAAATTGCTTTTTTGGCGCCTGATTTATTTAGGAATGGGTTGTCGTTGGGAATGCTACCGTCTGCATTGATACGATAAATTTTTCCACCGTCACGGGTGATATCCTGAGGATTTTCATCTCGATTGCCGCGGTCTCCAATTGAGAAATAGAGGTAACCCTCACGATCAAATTCCAATCGTGATCCATAATGCTGTCCGCGCGTTGTATTGGGCACCCCTTTATAGAGTTGTTGGTGATTGGTCAAACGGCTTCCATCGAGCTTGGCACGCATTATGGCCGTATTTCCACCTCTTCCTTCTCCTTCCGATGAGGCATAGGAAAAATAGATCCACCCATTTTGATCGTATTGAGGATGCAGTTCAATATCCATAAAGCCTCCTTGTCCCCGCACATAAATTTCTGGTATGTTGTTAATTAACACTTTTTTTCCATTCATGTAATGGATGAGTTTTCCTTCTTTTTCAGAAATTAAAAGACTTCCATCGGGCAAGAACGCCATCCCCCATGGATTCTGTAGGTCATCGACGAACAACTTGGCCGAAAAATTGATTTCATCGGGTAAAACAATGCTTTTATCCGATTTTTGGGCACAAGAGGAGGTAAGCATTACAACGAAAAAATAGCAATACAGCGAACTTTTTTTCATAATTTCACGTTGAAAGGATAGATAATATAGACAAATTACGGCTTTGTGTCGATAGAAAAAACTTAAAAGATATTCGATTTAAATAATTACTCTTAGAATATAAAGGTCCCAAATCTGCGTATTCTGCCATAATACAATTAACCTATGCTCCCCACAAAAACAAGGCATTCTTTGTATGTCGTGCTATTGGTACTATTATCAATTGGCTTTTCTTCCGTTGTGGCTAAAACCACAGGTTACCGTTTGTTCGAAGATACGGCTGCATTGTTGATTGAATCTGTTTCCCCAACTGTGGAAGCAGCTGAAGAAACCGAAAATTTTACCGCTCCAGCGCTGGCTCCAAGTCCTATGTTCACTACCATTATACAAGGAGCTGATGAAGAGGTGGGCTGTAGTAACAACGGATTTACCGTAGCACGCTTTAATCTCTGTGGTGATTCCGATGACCGCACCATTTCGCTATCAGGAGGGCCCTATGGCGTTGTACAATGGCAGATTTTGGGGGGTTCATGTTCCCCAGATATCAATGAAGATTGTCCGAACACCAACACTTCGTGTTACACTACCGTGGGTACCGGACAGACTTTTAATTTAGATGCCAGTTCAATTCCAGCAGGTTCAGGTGCCGAATTTCGTGTGGTAGCCGACGGTCAGCAGTATTTCTTCAAGGTTAAGAAAAGTACGATTACCCAAACCTTTGTAAAGCGTGATTTCATTTGTGGGGTGGATGGTAGAATCCAAATTACCAACCTCTCAAGTTCATATGAATATAGTATTGATAGTGGCAGTGGTTTTGGCCCTTGGCAGGCATCACCCATTTTTGACGGATTGGCCCCAGGGACCTATATCGTAAAAGCAAGATTACAGGGTACCCCAAATACTTGTGAATATCCCTACGAGCCTATCGTGATTGACCAATTGGATATCGATATTGATGTTTCGTTTGTTGATGCCCAATGTTTCGGGGATACCGGTAGCATTACGGTTACCGTAAACAATGTGCCCGGACCCTATAAGTATACCCTACTTGATGATATGGGGGTTCCTCAAGAGTTTACCACATTTATAACATCCAACCCTTATACCTTCAGTGCGGTTGGCTTTGGTACGTATAGCGTGCAAGTTGAAACACAGCAATGTACGGGGCCTCCCCCACCACAACAAAATTTAGATGTCAATGGAAACCCCATTACAATAGGTAACGGGGTGTCACAATTGACTGCCTCTACAGAGGTTAATGAGAGTTTGAGCTCTGAACCGGGTTGTGGAGCTCCCAATGTGGATATTATTGTCAACACCACTGGAGGTACGGCACCTTACACCTTTACGGTTAGCGATGGCGGTAATTCTGGAGGTTCGTATACCGGAACAACCACCTATAATGTGACCACGGCGGGTAGTTATGATTTTACGATAACCGATGCCAACGGCTGTACCGTTACCGCATCTGCCAATGTGGTCGAACTTACGCCACCTGATGTAACGGCAAGTGGTATCGATGGTACATGTACCAATGGCGGTGCAAAAATCGATATCAATGTAATTGATGCGAAGGGATATAATTTGTCTTTTCGACCTACACCGGCAGACCCATGGAGCACTGATCCCTTGATCACTGTTCCAGCAGGAACATACAATACTATTGAAGTACGCTACCAGCAGGGCGGATTTGATTGTATTTACACCATTCCGACTACGATAACAGTTACTTCTGTAGGTGCTATTACCGGAACTGCAGTTAAGATTGCAGATCGAACTTGTGATGGCAGCGGCGGGGTCGTTGGTGGTGTTATCGAATTCCAAGGACCTTTCTCTGGAGGTTCGGGCAGTGGTTATGTATTTAGTATTTCTGGTGATAATCCCTCCAATTTCACTTCACAGACGTATTACGACAATCTAGCGCCCGGAACGTACACCCCAATCATTAGGGATAGTGGCGGGTGTCGCCTAGAGTTGACACCGATTACAATACTCGACGTTGATCCACCAACGGCAATCAGTTTTGCCCAGAGCGATACAAATTGTGCTGCGGGAACTTCGGATGTGCAATTAACGGTAACAAGTACCAATCCCATTGTTCGCTATGAAATAATTAGCCCAGCTTATGTTGACAATGGTGGTAATGATACTTTTGATGATATCAATACCAATACAGCCTTCTTATTTCGGGTTACCGATGACCAGGGTTGTATTTATGAGGACAGTTTTACCCCAGCGGTCATTAGCTCAATTCGAGCCCGTGTTAAATCCGGGGGTGATTTCAATGTATGTACGGGAGCTTCAGATGGCGATGGTACCTTCATAATTGATGGGTTTGCAAACAACTATACCTATAACATCAATGGTGGTGCTGAGAGCGGTGCACAAAACAATTTAGAGGTTGACCTTAATGGTTTGGCAGCCGGAAACTATACCATTACCGTAACCGATGTGGATACAGGATGTCAGGACACTGCGACCATTACCATTCAAGAACCGGCCACCCCGCTTTCATTGACGGGTACGGTGACAGACATGAGCTGTGATAACGGTAACATTGGCCGCGTAGTGGCAAATGCTGCGGGAGGATGGGGCAATTATGAATACGCCTTGGAATATCCTTCTGGTACAGTTATCGGACCGAAATCAGGTACGACCTTCGGCAGCTTGACCGAAACAGGTACCTACACCTTAACCGTAACAGATGTGGAAGGCTGTACAGATACCTTCGCGTTCGCCCTAACACCTGTAGATGCACCTGTTATAGACTTTGATGCAACAGCATCCGATTTATGTTATGAACCTACGTTGGGAGCAACACTAGGCGTTCAGGTTACCACCAATGGTACAGCCGGGGCACCCTATGAATTTAGAATCAATGGTGGAGCATGGCAAGCAAGCCCCGTATTTACAGGTTTGGCTCCTGGCAATTATACCATAGAGGTTAGAGATGGAAATAATTGCCGCGATACCGAAACATTTACAATTAATCCGCAACTCCGGGTAACCGCTTCTTTAAACACCGAAATTCCTTGTGGTGGTGCACCAGGTGCTATAGATGTAAGTGTTACGGGTGGTTATTTAACCGGTGCAGGACCCAAACAATATGAGGTGAGTTCAGACAATGGTGTTTCTTTTGGTGCCCCGACAGCTTTGACCTCAAATAATTTTACCTACAGTACAACGACACCAGGAACCTATATTTTTAGGGTAACCGACAATGAGGGCTGCGTTGCAACTTCGAGTCCTTTTGTTTTAGACCCTCCAGTGAATATTGACCCTGCATCTGTTGAGGTTTTTCCACCTGCATGTGGGGAGACCAATAGTGGTCGTGCAATTATCACACCCGATGCCACCAGTGGTGTCGCACCTTATGAAATTAGTTTTGATGGGGGACCTTTTACCTCACAAACCATTTATTCAGGCTTAAACCAGGGTCAAACCTATACCTATGTTGTTCGGGATGATCGAGGATGCGAGACGGTGCCCCAAAATTTTACGGTTCCAGCTCCTGGTACTGCACCGGATGCCACTATTGCCACAACGGATGCTGTTTGTGATGATCCATCCGATACCGTGGGTGGAACCATCAGTGTTACCGCGGTAACTGGGGGTACGCCGGATTTTACCTATATATTACGCGATCAATTCGGCAATGAAATTGACCGTATCGGACCCACTTCGAGCACAACAGAGACCTTTACTGGGGTGCCCGTTGGCAATTATACCGTAGTTACCCTTGATGCCGGGGGTTGTGTGGATCAAGATTTTGTGACCATCGACGATGGCGATTTGGATGTCGTGCCTGACCCTGTTCCAGCTCCTGTGTGTTCACCTGGCGGTTTTACGAATACCGTAGAGGTTGTAGGAGGTACGGGACCTTTTGAAATACGATTGGTAAGTCCAGTCAATACCGTATTTACACCCTTAAACAGTCCTCCAAGAAGGCATACCTTTACAGGTCTTCAATACGGTGTTTCTTATACCGTTGAGGTTGTTGATTTGGGCACAGGATGTACCCATATCGAAACAATTGATCCTATAGATGGCCCATCACCCTTGGATGTTACGGCAACTTCTACTGCCGGATTCTGTGATGCCTCTCGAAATGGTCAAATAGAATATACCATAACAGGATTTGCATCCGGAAGCGATTTGCTGGTAGAAATTTATAATGCTGACGATGGTACATTGATGGATACCCAAAATTTAACGAACGTGACCACCATTCCTTATGTGGACACATTTGAGACACTCCCCGGAAATTATCAGGTAATCGTTACTGATTTAACTGATGATTGTAACGATGGGGCATTAATCACCATCGATCAGAACCTTCCGGCAATATTTATCTTGGATCAAGATCCCGCAAATTGTAATGCCGACGGCCAGTTTACCGTAACAGCTGCCGGGGGCGCAGGAGGTCCCTATGAATTTGCATTTGGTCCAACTGGTTTCACACCAGATTATGATGGTACCGCTACTCCAGCAGATCCAACTGACGATTTTTCAACAACGGCTACCTTTGGAGGTCCAGCAGGTAATTATGATGTTTATGTACGCGATATAGCGGGATGTACCTCATTTGATATTGCAACAATTATTCAGCAACAATTGCCACCGGTACTCAATACACCTATTGTGGACAACCAGTGTGATGTTTCAGCTACAAGTTTCCAAATTGTGGTGAGTACACCAGATACTACAGATACGCCTCGATTTACTGTAAATGGAAGTACGCAGTTTGGCGTGCTCAATGGTTCAGTGTATGAAGCTACTTTTGTGGTGAACAGTCCTGGTAACTACAATGTTCTTCTTGAAGATGCTGATGGATGTTCAAGCACGGGTATTGCCGAGGTTTATGAGTTCTTGTCTGCTTCTGGAGACTTCACCGCAATGCCTTCGTGTAACAATATCGATGGTGAGATTACCATTACTACCAATGGCGGAAGCGGGGACTTCAATTTCGAGCTTCAAAATGGCGGAGGAGGCTATATAGCAGATAATGCAACAGGTGTTTTCAATGGAATTGGGCCTGGCGATTATCAAGTTTTGGTCACTGATAATATCGTATCCGATGGTTCTGGAAACTGTACATTTTTGGTTGATGGGATTACCTTGGAGGCAGCAACGCCACCCGTGATTTCAGCCATCATCGAAGAAGATATTTCTTGTAATGGTGCAAACGATGGTAGCATTGATGTCATTCTTCAGGCGGGAACTGATGTTGATGGCCCTATCACCTATACCCTGTACCAAGGTGGAACGGCAACCATTGTACAACAAAACAATTCGGGATCGTTCACGGCGCTGGCACCTGGCACCTATGATGTGGAGGTGGTTACGGCACGAAATTGTACAACAAGACAAGACGGAATTGTAATTGATGAGCCCTTGCCATTTTCAATTTCGGCAAGTGCTCCAGACTTTAGTTGTGAACCAGGTGTTAATACCTATAGTTCCACGATTATCACCGTTACTATAGTTGACCCTGGTACGGCCACTGGCGGTTACCAATACAGCATAACAGGTTTTGAAAATTACCAGTCAAGCAACACTTTTGAAATAATTGATAATGGATCACCACAAAATATAACGGTTTACGCCATTGATGGGAACGGTTGTCAAACCACATTTACGGTTCCTACCATCAACCCGCCAACGGATGTAGTGCCTTCGCTTACTGTTGATAGTGTCTTGGATTGTGCCAATCCGGAACGGGTACGTATCGATGTGGTGGGTACCACCGATTTTACCATCGTAACAAATGCAGTGGTTGCTGTTCCCCCTGTTAATGTTAGTGGTTCCAGTTTTGGATTTGTCGATCTTCCAGCAGCTGGAGACTACCTTATAGAAATTGTAGATAATACTGGTGGTTGTACCTATCCGTTACCAAAACATGAGGTGCATGAACCCATCGTACCTACCATTACCATAGCCGAGGCGAAACCGGTTAGTTGCTCCGTTCCCGGTAATGATGGCGAACTATCCATTGAGGTGACCAATTATACGGGAACCTATGATTATGAAGTTTTCATAGTTGACAATTTAGGATTGGAGACCTCCACCGGAATTACGGGAAATTTTGATACGGCCAATAACCCAGAAACGATTACCGGGTTAACTGGCGGAAATTTTGTCGTTCGCATTACTTCCACCCAAAATCCATTCTGTGCCAATGTGAGCAACCTGGCGACGGTACGTACTCCAAATGGTCCGCTTGTGCCAGCAGCAATCGAGATTGGGAATGTTAGCTGTGACAACGATAACGGTAAAATTGAGGCCAATTTGACCGGGGGATGGGATACATCACCCTATGAATACAGACTTTTGGTTGATGATGGATCAGGTAGTTATCCTACGGAAGTGGCTACTTGGGGCAATACGAACCTTTTTGAAAATTTGGCCAGTGGTGACTACCGCGTTGAATATCGTGACGTGGAAGGTTGTCAGACATTCTTTGATATCACATTAAATCCAATTGATCCGATTGTAGCTGGAATTCGTGAACCGCAAGCGCTGGTATGCCCTGATGGGAACAATGCAGTGCTCGAAGCCTACGATCCCACAACAGGTGATGCCATTACGGCAACTGCAGGTGCCTCAGGAGGGGTTGCTGGAGCAGGTTACAAATACCAATTGATTTATTTGGGAAGCAACAATATAACTGATGAAATTTCTCGTAGTGGGTTGCAAGACTCACCCACATTTGTTGGTACGAGTGGAGGATTTATCAGTCAGGGTTGGTATGCCATCGAAGTTACTTCAAGTTTTGATTGTGTGGGTGTGACCATTCCGTACTATGTGGATCCACCACCTCCAATAATTCCGAATTTGATCCAGGTGCAAGCCCCAGGCTGTGGGGGTATGGGTGAAATGCGTTTGAGCATTGAAAATCCCGAACCTGGATTCGAATATGAGTATAGACCCGTCGGTTCCGCCCCCTCAGATCCTTTTACATCTATGGGCATAGGTAATACTGACGTTCTGATTAACGGCGGACCCGGGTTCTATCAATTCGAAGTCAGAAAAGTAAATGCAACCAATACGTGCGGGGTGGTCAATTCCAATGGATTGACCTTGGTCGACGCCCAAAATATCGATTTGGTGGTTAATTTGCCAGATGATATCTCCTGTGCCAATGAAACTGATGGTCGAATCGAGTCGTTTTCTTCTGGAGGGGTTGGCTTTAATACCTATACCCTGTATCTGGGAGACCCCGTTGATGCCTTTAGTCCGTCAGCCAGTGCCACGGTCATTGATAGCAACGATTTCGGAACCTTTGAAGGACTAAGCGATTCGCCAAATTATTATGTGGCTGTAACCAGTGGAGCAACCTGCCAAGATATCGAGGGCCCATTTGAAATTATGAGACCTGCTCCCATTGTTTACAATGCAGTGGCAACACCGGTTACCTGTAACGGTGAGGAAGATGGAACCATTACCATTGAAGTTATTAGCGGTGGTGAAGGCTTGTTGCAATTTGCCATAGGTCCCAACTTCAATGAATTCTTTAGTGAGCCTACCACGCCAGGGGTTTACACCTTTGATGAGCTGGCAGGTGCCCCTAATGGTCGCCAGTATACCATACTTATTCAAGACTCACAGGGATGTTCTGAAACAGCTACCGTTGAAGTTTTTGAACCTGAGGAAATTCAGATAAGTGCCGTGGAGACCCCAGAAATATGTCTTGGCTTTGCCGATGGAACCGCCCAATTGACCATCACTGGAGGAACGCCCTTTGTAGATGGAACTGGCATTGAATATTATGAGGTAAGTTTCAATTCGACGAATGACGTTGATTTTGTACGCAATGACAGTTTGTTTTTCGATAATCTCGCAGGAGGTCAAAGCTATGCCTTCTTCGTTCGTGATGCCAATGGCTGTGTTGCCGATATTGTGGTTCCAATTGATGTGGGTGTGGATATTGCTGCCGTACCGATTGTACAATATGGTTGTGATGGCATATTCCCGAATAGCACGGTCACCATTCAGATGCAAAATCAAGCGGCATTAAATGATGTCTTGTTTGCCTTGGATGTGGATGACATCAACTTGGCAACTACGGATTATACTTGGGGAGACCTTCCTGCCGGTGATCACAGCGTATATATTTACCATGCGAATGGATGTACGACCATGGTCGATTTTACCATTGATCCCTACGAACCTTTGATGGTAGAGGCCTTAAAAACAGGACCCGATGAGGTAACCGTTACCGCGACGGGCGGCTTTGGAGACTACGAATTTTTCTTCCAGGGAGAATCAACGGGAAGCAATAATATTTTCAATATTAGCTACGATGCCACAATCAACATAAGGGTTGAAGATTCGCAAGGTTGTTACGCAGAGCTGGTATTTCCATTTGACTTTGATGGGATGGTCGACTTTCCGAATTTCTTTACGCCCGATGGCGACAACCTAAATGATTATTGGGCCCCAAGGAATAGAGAGTTTTTCCCGAATATCGAGGTAATCATCTATGACCGCTATGGTCGGGTGGTAGCGCGATTGGACCAGGTCAAAAAATGGGATGGAAACTATGAAGGTACCCCATTACCGACAGGTGATTATTGGTACGTTGTAAATGCCAACGACAATGAAAAGCAACAATACGTTGGGCATTTCACCTTGTATAGATAAGAGAATCAAAATGTTAGAAAAGGAAGGCCATCTGCTTTTAGGCAGGTGGTTTTTCTTTTGGATTTAATGTTTATTTTTGCAATCCATTTTACGGGATGTGGCGCAGTCTGGTAGCGTACACGCATGGGGTGCGTGTGGTCGCTGGTTCGAATCCAGTCATCCCGACAAACAAAAGTGTTGAAGGTTTTCGTTGAAAGTTCACTTTCTTATGAAAACCTTTCGCTTTTTGATACAATCAAAGCCTGTCGTCAGTTGGCAGGTAGGAGGTTACGGGAAACCTTTTGAAGGCATGAAAAAGGGAAGGTCAACCTTCGACCTTCCCTTTAACATCATCTAACCAATCAACGGTACCTAGGTTTGGTACCAACCTATTTTCAATACTGTTCTACCAAGTAGTTGATCAAATCTGTGGTGGTGACAATTCCAACAAGTCGTTCTTGATCAACAACGGGCAGGGCATGGAACTCTTTTTCTGCCAAAAATTGGGCTACCTCCTTTATGGTAGTAGCTGGACTTACACTAACAACATCCTTTACCATTACCTGTTCAATACTGAACATATTGTAAACCATGGTATCTACGTCATGCTCATCCTCATCGATTGCATCAGCGAAACTGATGCGCATTAAATCGGTATAGCTGAGCATTCCAATAATGGCACTGCCACTGACCACGGGAATGTGTCTTATGTTATTTTTCTTAAAAAGCGCTTCCGCTTTGACCAAGTCATCTTTAGTGGTAAGGGTTACTAAATTTTTGGTCATTATTTGCGATACAGGAACTCGTTTTTTCATGGGATTCAATTTTAAATTATACAATTAAATTACATCTATCAGCTTGTATAGACTATGATATTTATCAGGTACATACGGCAATTCATGCCGTCATATTTTAAAGGTGACTACGGGTTTGGTACTGTGGTTGGCAACATCCTCTCCAATACTGCCCATAAAGATGTGGGATAGTCCTTTTCGGCCGTGTGTCGGAATTCCTATGAGGTCTGCTGCATTTTTTTCAGCATAGTTCAAAATTCCATTTTCTACGGTATAATCATTGTAAATGGTCACTTCCAAACCGAGTTTTGCCAGATGCATTGTTTTTGAAATTCTTTTATAAATGGCATCATTGCTTAAGAACGCATCACCTGGGGTGTTGATGTAGACCATTTCGATTTCGGCACCCAGCATTTTGGCGAATGCCACGGCTTCGACAATGACATCAAGGTTTTCAGGGGTAAAGTCGCAGGCAAATACCATGCGCTCGGGCTTAAAATCTTTCAATTCGCCCTTTACCACTAGAACGGGTATCTCAGAGTTTCTGACTACGCGCTCCGTATTTGAGCCGATAAAAATTTCACGCAATCCATCGGTACCATGTGATCCCATGACGACCAATCCAGAATCGTGCTTTTTTGCCACTTCTTCAATTTCACTAAAAACTTTGTAGTGTTTAATTATTGGAGTGACCTTTAAACCCTTCAGGTAGGGTTCGTTTAAAAATTCATTAAAGCGCCTCTCGACCATTTTCATGAGGTGCACCATTTTAACCTCGGGTATGTAGCCCGATTCGGTCAATATCGCCGGAGCTAGTTCTAACATATGCAATACCAAGAGTTCTGCATTGCCTTTAGAGGCAACTGCGGCTGCGACTTGCAGCGCATATTTTGATTGCTCGGAAAAATCTACGGGAACGATTATACTTTTCATAGTTGTTGCGTTTTTAGTTAAACAGTCATATAAAACATTCTGTGATTCAGACAACTGGGGTTCATGTGCTAATGAAACCTTGTTGTGAGTATCAAGCTCGATACACCCTTAAAAATAGAGGAGGGGCATGAGAAAAAATATGATAAATGTCACTTCGACTTTTCCCGTAAGAATTGAAAATGAATTCCTGTGCTGCATGAATTATCAGCGCAAATTCGATTTTAAAGGGCATTACCTTTTCATGACAGATAGTGATAGCTATTTTCAAGAAAACCATCATACGGCATGCATGCGAGCAGTCCGCCAAACAAGAAAATTCCTACATGATTGATTAGACCGGTCAATATGCCCTAGGCGCAACTTACAACAGCTAGATAGGGTTTTGCAACATTTAATTTACAAAAAGTAATATAAATCCTACTTTTCGTTTCTATTAATACTACAAAATAATTGAACATGAAAATATTGGTAATCGATGATAAGAAATCCCTTAGTGACCTGGTCGCTCAATTTTTGGGTCAATCTTATGCTGTTGTCACTTTAGAAAATGGGCTTCAGGCCTTAACCTGGATGCAAGAAGGGAATATACCAGATCTTATAATTACAGATTTGGAGATGCCTGAAATGGATGGTTTTGAACTTTTGAAACAAGTACGTCAGAGCGGTGTGTTCTCAGATGTTCCGATCATCGTTTTAAGTTGTCGTGATAGCAGCAAGGATCGAATCGAATGCTTACAGTTGGGCGCCGATGATTATATGGTGAAGCCCTTTAATCCTGAAGAGTTGCTTATTAGGGTAGATAAACTTCTGGTAAGACAATAATTATGGAGGTTATAACCGAGCAAGCAATAAAATTACTTTACATAGGACATGATGATGATTTAGCTTCAGGCTTTGAGCGTGAAATTGAATCGGTTCAGGTTAATAGGGTAGATAGTATCGTTAATGCCTTAAAGTGGATGCACCAAAATGCCAACTTTGAAAATGGGCAATGGTCTGGTGCACACCAAAATGTAGATGCCATTTTTTGTGAAAAAAGCCTAGATGTAACGGAGCTCGAATCGCTCAAAAAATATGTGGGACAGGTATTCGATCCATCAAAAAAGATCCTATTCGTACTGTTGACCAAAAATGCAGATAGGCATGAAAAAATGGAAGCTTTGGGTAGCGGGTATGACGACATTTTCGTACACCCCATAAAGTACAAACAGGCCTTTGACAGAGTACGGTTCCTTAAAGACCTAAAACAGAACTTGGGGGATCAAGATATCTCATCGAATATCGGCGACATCAACCGCTATAAAATAGGCTTCTTCAAACGAAGCTTTGATATCGTTTTGGCTGGTACCGCCTTGTTACTGGCTGCTCCCTTCTTATTACTTGTGATTTTGGCCATACGGCTCGAATCAAAAGGAAAGGTCTACTACATTTCAAAACGGGTAGGGACCAGCTATAAAATATTCAACTTTTTAAAATTACGTTCGATGTATCCCGATGCCGATCAGCGGCTTAAGGAGTTTGCACATTTGAACCAATATGTTCATGAAGAAGAAGAAGAGGAGGAACAGCTAAGTGCGGCAGATGTCGCAACCTCAATAACAGGAAATGGAACAAAATTAATAGGTGATGAAGAGGAGGTAGATGAAGCGCTACACAATGAAAAGCGGAAAAAAAGTGCCGAGAGCGCCTTTGTGAAATTTGACAATGACCCAAGAATTACAAAGGTTGGTAAAATCATCAGAAAGTTGAGTATTGATGAACTTCCGCAACTGATCAATGTTTTAAAGGGTGATATGAGTATTGTTGGCAATAGGCCCTTACCACTGTATGAGGCCGAGGTATTGACCACCGATGAATGGACTGAGCGGTTTAATGGCCCTGCCGGAATAACCGGACTTTGGCAGGTTGAAGCGAGGGGTCGTAGCTCAAAAATGTCACCTGAGGAACGCAAACAGTTGGACGTGAAATATGTGGAATACGCCAACAGTAAATATGCCTTTCTAATTGATATGTGGATCATCCTAAGAACGTTTAAAGCCGTATTCCAAAAAGAAAATGTGTAATACCAATGGGGAAAAGATTCGGGGCAATATGGGCAATTATTTTAATTGCAAACCTTTCGTTTGGGCAATCAATCAATGATTTTGTGGAGCGCGGTCTTGAGGCCAATGATATATCAAAAAGACTACCGCCACTGGATAGTTTGATGACCATAGCCCGCGAGAATTCACCAAGATTAAAGTTTTTTGATGCAGATTACGAATACTGGGACGGCCAAGTAGTACTGGCCAAGAAGTCTTGGTTGCGTCATATCAACCTTGAAGCGGGCTACGGGTATGGCATATTCGATAACCTGAGCAATCAACAGATTGCCGGTGACCCAGGCAGTCAAACCCTTTTTTCTACAGAGCAAAGCAGGTATACTGTTGGGGCATCTTTAAAAGTCCCACTGTCATCGGTCTTTAATCGAAAAAGGGAAATAAAAAACGCCAAGGCCGAGGCCGATAAATCGAAATACAATAAGGAATATGCCATTTGGGAATTGGAACAATTGATTGTGAGGCAGTACAATGACCTTATTAGAGCGCACCGCCTATTTTTTATTTCGAATTCAATTGTGGAGACCTATAAGGTACAGTCTATTCGCGCTGAAAAAGACTTCTCGAACGGGGTTATCAATGTAACCGAATACACGCGACTGCAACAAATGTTAAATCAAGCCATCAGCTCTTTTGAATCGCAACGCGCTGAGTTTTTAATCGCCCTAAAATCTTTGGAAGGTACCGTGGGTATCCAAATTGAAATCTAATGAAAAATTTCAACCTACTTTTCTTTATACGACTTTTATTGCGGCATATCGGCCTGCTCGTAATGGTGCCCATAATTTTAGGCGTTTTGGTGTTTCAGCTTACTAAAAATGAGCCTAAGGTATTTAACTCAAAAGCTAGGGTCTATACGGGTATCGCCTCAGGATCGACCATTGAGTTAGACAATACGAAACTCGATTTTAGGGCTACCAATACAGCCTATGATAACCTTCTGAACTTGATCAAGGCCCGAACCACAATCGAGACGGTGGCCTTAAAACTCTTTTCGCAACATATGGCATTGGATAGTGCCAATACGAAAATCATTTCTCGTGAGAAGTATACGACCTTGATGGAACTCGTTCCTGAGGAAGTCAAGCAATTGGTTGTAAAGGGAGATCCAGCACAGACCTATGAGAATTTTAAAAAGCTTAAAGAATCTGACCATACCAATTTCATTTACGAACTGATCAACTTGAAGCATCCTGATTATAGTATTGAAAAGATAGTAGGCAAAATTGGGGTGCGACGGGTTTTGAGCAGTGATTTCGTTGATATTGAGTTTGAGGCCGATGACCCCGCAATTTGCCAAAATACCCTACTGATATTGTGCGAGGTATTCGTCAAGTTGAACGCTGATATCAAGGTCAACCAGTCGGATGCCGTTGTTAAATATTTTGAAGGGCAGCTGCAAGAATCTACTGCTGATCTAAAAGGAGCGGAAGACGAGTTGTTGGACTTTAACCGTACCCACAACATCATTAACTATTATGAACAGACCAAGCATATTGCGTCTGAGAAAGAGCATTTTGAATTGGAATATCAGAAGGTATTCATAAAGCATCATGCGGCAAAAGCTGTATTGCAAAACCTAGAATCCAAATTGCAAAGCCACGAAAAGAAACGACTTTCAAGTGAGCAGATCATGGAACTCAGAAATGAGCTGGCAGATGTAAACTTTGAAATTTCCATGAAATCCTTAGGAGTGGAGGTTGACAAGGAAAAGCAAAAAAAGAATGCCGATGAGGTAGTGGTCTTGACCAAAAGAGCCATGGAACTTAAGGCCGGTTTGCAGGAACAAGTAGATCAACTGTATACAACCGACTATGACGAACAAAGTCTTGCCATGACCAATATTCTTACAGATTGGTTGGCCAATACCATTGATTACGAAGGTTCAAAAGCGCAATTACGGGTGATGGACCAAAAACGCTTGGAATTTGAAAAACTCTATCAGGTCTTCTCCCCATTGGGTTCTACCATGAAGCGTTTGGAACGTAAAATAGACATTGCCGAACGCGAATATTTATCGCTCTTGCATAGTTTGGGATTGGCCAAATTGCGCCAACAAAATGTTGAATTGAAGTCCAACCTCAAATTGACCGAGGTTCCTTTTTTTCCCATCAATCCGAAACCCAGCAAACGTTTTTTGCTGGTCATTGTTGCTGCGATGGCAGGCTTTATTTTGGTCGCCTTTACCATACTGGTGCTTGAATTTTTGGATGGTAATTTGAATACAGCTACAAGGGCCGAAGATAAGATTGGTCTTGAGGTGTCGTCCATTTTTCCAGTCATTAGTGCGAAGAAGAAAAAAATAGACTACAAGTATTTGCAGAACAAGGCGGTCAATGCCATTTCTCGCAATGTACTGCTGAATCAATTCAAAAAGAAAGAGACGAATGAGCCTGTGGTCAATTTATTTTTCTCTACACAGGAGGGAGAGGGGAAAACTTTTGTTTGTGAGCATTTGATAGCAAAACTATGTGAGTTGGATTATAAGGTGCTGCATATAACCTATGATGCATACGATTTCGGATTAGACGATGCCTATTACCATAAAATACTATATCCCATAAGTGATCAGCTCTATAAAATAGCTGATGTTACCGAATTTGATAGGGAGAAAACCATTTCTGACCATTCCATTTATGATTTTATTGTCCTTGAGATTCCAAGTATTATCAAAAATCCATTTCCAGTAAAACTGGCTGCATCGATGGATTATACATTTTTGGTGACTCGGGCAAATAGGGCATGGGGTGAAGCGGATATAAATGCATTGGAATTGTTCAATGAAGCCACCACGGGTCCAGAGCCCACCATTATCCTTAATGGGGTTAAAGTCTTGGAAATGGAGACCGTTTTGGGTGATCTTCCCAAGAAAAGATCCCTATTGCGAAAATGGGTCAAACAAGTGGTTCAATTTAGATTTTTCACCAAAAAAAGCGTTGCCTGATGTGGAAGAAGATTACGCATCTTGGCAAGGAAAAAAACATTTCCTCCCTATTGACCAATATGGTGATTGCCTTTTTGGGATTGGTCAGTTTTATGCTCTTGACCCGTCAATTGCCAAAGGAACAGTTTGGAGATTGGGTATTGTTCGTAACCTTGGCCACCTTTGTTGATCTTTTGCGTTTCGGACTTACGCGAACTTCCGTGGTTCGATTGCTGGCGGGTGCAGATCCAGAGTCATTCAAAAAATTCTTGGGTTCCGCCTATAAGATCAACCTCTTGTTATTGACCTTGATCATGTTGGTGTGTTGGTCTATTGCCGCAATCTCTTTCGGATTAGGATTGGAAATGAACAACGGGTACCGTTTATTTTTTACTTGGTATCCTGTTCTTGCACTTTTCAATTTAGGTTGGAATACCGCATTTGCACTTTTTCAGGCAGAACAGAACTTTACCCGAATGATGTGGGTTCGGTTGGTCAGCATAGGGCTCTTTGTGTTGTTTTTGTTGTTGAACATGTGGGTCTTTAAACTCGGACTCATCGAGATAGTTTGGGTGAACCTTTTGGTCAATTTAGCTTCGAGTTTATGGTGCAGCATAAAAAAATGGGACGGTTTAAGCTATCTAAAATATGCCGATAGTGCCACAGAAAAGGAACTGATAAACTTTGGGAAATATTCGATGGGCACCTTGGTGGGATCTAGTCTGTTGCGAAGTGCCGACACCTTAATTATTGGACTGAGTCCGGTGTTGGGATCAGCAGGAATTGCTATGTATGCCATACCGCTGAAGTTGACAGATCTACTGGGGATACCCTTGCGCAGTTTCACGATGACAGCCTACCCTAGGATGTCTAAAAAAAGTTTGGAAGGTGATTTAGGGGGAGTGCGAAAAACTTTTTATGCCTATTCAGGGGCCATAACCTTATTATTCATTCCAATAGCACTGTTTTGTTTTGTTTTTGCAGAATATTTGATCCTCTTTTTGGGCGGTGCGGAATATAAAGATTCATTACCGCTATTAACCACAGTCTTCAGGGTGTTTACAGTTTACACGGTATTACTTCCCATTGATCGGTTTACCGGAGTTTTATTGGACAGTATCAACCGTCCAAAATTGAATTTATATAAGGTCATTTTTATGACTGTCAGTAATGTACTGATCGATATCATAGCAGTATTTGTTCTTGAAAGTCTGGTGGCCGTTGCGATTGGAACCATCTTCTTCACGCTTATGGGCATCGTCTTGGGTTTTCATTATTTGAAGAGGGAAATACAGATTCAATCCCGTCAAATTTTCCCCGAAGGCATTTACTTCTTTAAAAACTTAAAGACCTATATCGGCTAATGAATCCTTTCGAAAGAACATATGGCACCGATCACCTGAAGCATCCGCTTCCTGTGGCTATATTACTTTCTATTGCCATACTTAGTGCCCATTTAACAGCTACAAAAGGGCTGGTGGCAGGTATTGGCATGATCATTCTGCCCATTGGAATTGTGTATTTGGGCGTTTTATTTCAAAAACCAAAGCTCGGTCTTTTGACCATTTTTGTACTCAATTTCTTGATTTTGGGCTTGGGGCGCTATGTGCCTATGACCTGGGGCCTTTTGATCGATGGCCTCATGTTTTTGATGTATTTGGCCCTTTTCTTTAAAGCCTTTAAGGTTAAAGTGCCATGGAGTAAAGCGAAGTCGCAACTAACGATACTCGTATCCGTCTGGTTCGGTTATGCTTTGTTTCAAGCTGTAAATCCAGAAGCGGTGAGCTTTGCAGCCTGGTTTTACGCCATGCGCGGATTGGCATTGTACCAATGGATGGTGGTCCCCTTACTTTTTATCCTTTTTGATAAACCAAAAGACTTAAAACTATTCTTTATCATCTGGGGCATCATGTCTTTTTTAGGTACCCTAAAGGGCTGTCAGCAATTGTTTTTTGGTGTAGATCCCTTTGAGCAAAAATGGCTGGACAACGGGGGGGCGTTGACCCATGTGCTTTTTGGTAAACTGCGGATCTTTTCCTTCTACTCAGATGCGGGTCAGTTTGGTGCTTCACAGGGGCACGCTGGTGTCGTTTTTGGGGTCTTGGCCCTATTTACAAAAAGCAAAAAGTTTCGCATTTTCTGCATCGTGGTGGCTTTGGCCGGACTCTATGGAATGCTTATTTCAGGAACAAGAGGGGCGATAGCCGTTCCAGCGGCAGGAGGAATCATGTTTTTGATTTTGCGTAAAAACATACCGATCCTTGTGGCCGGTGCAATGTTGGGTATCGGGGTATTTGTGTTTTTCAAATACACCACGATCCTGAACAACAATGCACAGATAAGAAGGATGCGGACGGCTTTTGATCCCAATGATGCCTCGTTGCAGGTGCGATTGGCCAATCAAAGAAAATTGAGCAATTATTTGGCTTCCCGACCTTTTGGAGGAGGAATTGGTTCAACCGGGAATTGGGGACAACGTTTTTCACCCCATACCTTTTTAGCGAATACCGCAACGGATAGTTGGTTTGTGGCCATTTGGGCTGATACCGGCGTGGTAGGACTTTACCTGCACCTTTTTATCCTCTTTTTTGTGCTGATTACAGGGGCGTACAATGTTATGTTTAAAGTGCGTGACGATTGGCTGCGTGGCCAGATTGCAGCCCTTGTTTGTGGCATGTTTGGTATAATGGGAGCCTCCTACGGGAATGGTGTTTTCGGACAGTTTCCCACCTGCATTTTAATGTACACCGGAATGGTTTTTATGTTCATCGCACCTAAAATGGACAAATACATTTTAAAGCAAAAAGGACTTTTAACAGACTCAGGAACCAACGATACCGAATAAGAACAATTATCGATACATGAACGGTTCCAAACGATACAAAATAAGGTTTGGCCGATTTTGGCCAAAATGTGAATACCAGCGGTCCTATTTTCATAGGATGGCCGATTTATAGAAAGAGTAGTAATCAATTAAAGAATTATGGGCCTTCCATTAGTTTCAATTATCACCATCAATTATAACGAATCAGGCGTGACAATGGATCTGCTTGAATCGTTAAGGGCTTCGCGCTATAAAAACCTTGAGATCTTAGTTGTAGACAATGCCTCCCCTAAGGATAACCCAGATGTAATCAAAGAAAATTATCCAGAGGTTACCCTAATTAAAAGCGAAGAAAATCTAGGTTTTGCCGGAGGTAACAATCTTGGGGTAAAAGCGGCTAAAGGAGACTACCTGCTTTTTATAAATAACGATACAATCGTTCCGGAGAATTTCATCCAACCATTAGTGGATACGCTAGAGCGAGATCCTTCTATAGGTATGGTGAGTCCGAAAATCAAGTTCCATTGGGATGCCTCTTTGATACAATATGCAGGCTATACCCCTATGAATCATTGGACGATTCGAAACAGCAGTATTGGGTATCATCAAAAAGATGATGGGGCTTATGATCAGCCGGGAGAAACAGAATCGATCCACGGGGCCGCCATGATGGTCCCCAAACAAGTGGTGGATCAAGTTGGAATGATGACCGAAATTTATTTTCTCTACTACGAAGAGCATGATTGGGCAGCGATGATCAAGCGTGCGGGGTACAAGGTGTACTACCAACCACAAGCTTATATTTTACATAAAGAATCGCTTTCAACAGGAAAGTTTAGTCCCCTTAAGACGTATTACATTGCCCGTAACCGAATTGTTTTTGCGCGTCGCAATTTTAAACCTGCCCAATTGTTCGTAAGTCTTTTGTTCCAGGCCTTCGTTTCGATTCCCAAAAACACCTTGACCTTTATCGTAAAAAGACAGTTTCAGCATTTGAAGGCCTTTTGGCAGGCCATCTACTGGAACATCACACATCACAAAATAATTCACGCTTAAATAATAACTATGAATAAGCTAGTTAAATTTATTTGTATTACAGCACTGATAGGCTTCGTTGCCTGTGTCAGCGAAAAAGATTTGGAGCAACCAATTGTTGATGACGAAATAGTTATTACCGATGATGATGGTGGAGTTGATGACCCTTTGTCGGCCTTGAACGTTTCAACGTCCTTTGCCTACCCAACCAGTAAAAATGTAAACCTGGTGCTAGATGCGCCTGACTTTTTAAAAGGGGCCACATTTTCAATTTATGGCAAAATAGGAGCACAAGATAGTTTGTCGATGGGTAAGGGAACCTTTGATGACACGGGTCATTTTGAAACCCAAATCATGGTTTCATCACGCTTAGACAGTCTCATGCTCTTCACCAATTATATCGGTCTTATAGATGATGTGCGTTTGCCTGTAATCGGCGAAACGGTCAGTTTTGATTACCGTCCGTTTTATGAGCGAAGTGGTGGCTCGGGCAAAAGTTTCGAAAGACCTAAGCGGAACTTTTTTTCTCAAAGTTCAAAAGCAGAATATACCTTTATCGATACATTCAATGGTCAAGGCGTACCTGATAATTTGGCATTCGCAGATGTGATCCAACAAAACTTACTTGACGATATCAATGCCTCTTTACCCGAAAATGTACCAGGGGGAATTCCGGTAACAAATCCAGACTTTTTAGCGGGAAAGGAAACCAGCCTCATCATTACGCAAGAGGCTGATGTTTGGGTCACTTTTGTTTCAGAAGGAGCAGGTTATCGCAATGTTCTCGGATATTATACCTATACCTTGGGCAATGAACCCGCCACGGTCGATGACATTACGGAACACAGGGTCATCTTTCCCAATGTGTCTTTTTCAGGTTCTGGGGGAGGATTGATTTCTGGTGACCGCGTGTATTTGGGCAGGTTTCCAGAAAATACAGTGATTTCATGGTTTTTGGCTGCCAACGGATGGTTCGGAAGCGGAGTGAATGATGGTAATGGTGTGTATTACTCCAACCCTGACTTTAATCCTGAATCTACAGAGGCTACCAGAACTCATATGGTTTTGCTCTATGATGAGGTGCGGGAATTAACACTTCTGGGCTTTGAAGATTTGAGAAGGGATGCGGCCACAGATGACGATTTTAATGATGCAGTTTTTTATGCCAGGGCGAATCCACCTGATGCAATTCAAGTCGGTAATTTTGCAGCCATTGAAACAGCAAATGATGCCGATGGTGATGGAATCAATGATGAGTTGGACGATTTTCCATTTGACCCCGATAAGGCATTCAATAACTTTTTACCATCCGTGAATTCAACGGGCAAATTGGTCTATGAAGATCTTTGGCCCAGTCAGGGTGATTATGACTTCAATGATTTGGCAGTTGACTATGCCTTCAATTTAATTGCCAATAGTGATAATTTGATAACGTCCCTTGATGGCACCTTTACCATTGAGAACATTGGGGGGTCTTTGCATAATGGTTTTGCCTTCGTCTTACCGATAGATCCGAATCTGGTGGAAAGCACCCAGGGTCAGATTTTAAACGGGGACTATGCGTCGGTTGCAACTAACGGAACTGAAACAGGCACCAATGCCAATGAAACCGTGATCTTTGTAGCTGCTGATTGCTTTGGATTGGAAGGGCAGACCATTAATGTTTCTATTGATTTTTCGGCGCCGATAGCTTCAAGTCAGTTGGGTGAAGTTCCTTTTAATGCCTTTCTCATTGTTAATCAAGATAGGGCAAGGGAAGTACACCTACCAGATTTGGCGCCAACGAGCAAAGCCGGATATTTGGGTACCAACGATGATTTTAGCGATGCCTCGGTGGGCAGGTATTATAAAACAGAAACCAATCTACCTTGGGCCTTAAATATCTATGAGGGTTTTCAACCTCCTCCCGAAAATATTCCGATTACCCTACAGTATCCACGATTCGTAAACTGGGCCAATTCTGGGGGAACCCAAGACCTCGATTGGTTCGAACAGTAGGTCTTTCGTACTGAAAATAGGTGTTGACAACGTAAAGCCCTGCTTTCACAACAATATTTTCTATATCCTAAAATGTAGGATAATATTTACAAAAAATTAATAAAAAAACTACATTATGAATATTGCAGTCATCGGTACGGGTTATGTTGGTCTGGTCACCGGAACTTGTTTTGCAGAAACAGGAGTCAACGTCGTCTGTGTTGATATCGATAAAAGAAAAGTTGAAATGCTCCGTAACGGTTTGGTTCCAATATATGAACCAGGACTGGATACCTTATTGGAACGGAACATCGAAAAAGGTAGAATATCATTTACCACCAGTCTCAAGGAAGCAATAGCGGATACAGATGCGGTATTCATTGCTGTAGGTACGCCTCCTGATGAAGACGGGAGTGCAGATTTAAAATATGTATTGGGTGTTGCCAGAGAAGTGGGTCAGCACATGAATGACTACAAGGTCATTATAACTAAAAGTACGGTGCCGGTCGGTACCTCTTTTAAGGTAAAGGCAGCGGTGCAAGAAGAACTCGATAAGCGGGGAACACAAATTCCTTTCGATGTGGCTTCCAACCCAGAATTCTTAAAAGAGGGTAGTGCCGTTGACGATTTCTTAAAGCCCGATCGAATTGTGGTAGGTATTGAAACTAAGCGAGCCGAAAAGGTGATGCGTCGTTTGTATAAACCGTATTTGATGAATGGCCATCCCTTGTTGTTCATGGATATTTTCTCGTCGGAAATGACGAAGTATGCCGCAAACTCAATGTTGGCCACCAAGATTAGTTTTATGAATGATATCGCCAACCTATGCGAACTGGTTGGAGCCAATGTAGATTTGGTTCGAAAAGGAATTGGTTCGGATACGCGAATCGGGAACAAATTTATTTATCCAGGTACGGGATATGGCGGTAGCTGTTTTCCAAAGGATGTTCAGGCATTGGTTAGAACCGCAGATGAGTACGGGCATTCCCTCGAGGTTTTAAAGGCTGTAGAAGCCGTGAACTATCGTCAAAAAAAGACCTTGGTCGAAAAGATCAAAAAGCATTTCGGTAAAGATTTAAAAGGAAAACAATTTGGGCTATGGGGCTTGGCCTTCAAGCCTAAGACCGATGATATGAGAGAGGCCCCATCGTTGGTGATCATTGATGAACTAATCGCAATGGGGGCAAAGGTGAGGGCCTACGATCCTGTAGCGATGGAAGAAGCCGGGCGCATATTGGGCGATAAAATTGAGTATGCCAAAGATGAATACGATGCCTGTATTGATGCCGATGCCTTGATTTTGGTTACCGAATGGTCAGAATTTAGGATGCCCAACTTCAGAATTCTCGATAAACTCATGAACGGGAAAACCATTTTCGATGGACGTAATGTTTACGATCCCGCAGAAATCGAAGATGAAGGCTTCGATTACTACAGCATAGGTAGGACACCCATAAAGAAGACTGAAAAAACGGCTGTGGCCTAATCAAAGACAAAGCACGATGAAACGAATTTTAGTAACAGGTGGAGCCGGTTTTGTCGGTTCACACCTATGTGAAAGGTTATTGGATGAAGGTAACGAAGTTATCTGTATGGATAACTACTTTACGGGTCGTAAAAGTAAAATTGTACACCTACTCGATAACCCCTATTTTGAACTTATACGTCACGACGTGACGCATCCCTATTTTATTGAAGTAGATGAAATTTATAACCTGGCATGCCCAGCCTCGCCAGTGCATTACCAGTACAATCCAATAAAAACGGTAAAAACCTCGGTAATGGGCGCTATCAACATGCTTGGGCTTGCAAAACGGGTTAAGGCCAAAATCTTGCAAGCTTCAACAAGTGAGGTATACGGTGATCCCGAGGTGCATCCGCAACGCGAGGATTATTGGGGTCATGTGAACCCTATCGGAATCCGATCTTGTTATGATGAGGGCAAGCGCTGTGCAGAGACTTTATTTGTCAATTACCACGATTCCAATGATGTTCGGGTAAAGATTATTAGGATCTTCAATACCTACGGTCCTAGGATGGAGCCGGACGATGGTCGCGTAGTGTCAAATTTTATTATTCAGGCCCTTCAGGGTAAAGATATTACGGTTTATGGTGATGGTACCCAAACCCGAAGCTTTCAATATGTCAGTGATTTGGTTGAAGGAATGATTCGCATGATGGCCACTGACGATGGATTTATTGGACCAATTAACATTGGAAATCCTGGCGAATTTACCATGTTGGAGTTGGCACAGAACATCATTGATTTAACGGGCAGTCGTTCAAAAATTGTACATCTGCCCCTTCCTTCCGATGATCCGATGCAGCGTCAACCCGATATAACCCTGGCACGTGAGAAGTTAGAAGGCTGGGAGCCGAAAGTAGCATTGCGCGAGGGATTGCAAAAAACCATAGCCTATTTCGACGGCCTGCTACAAGACAGGTCAATCAAGGAACTTGTGAATTCATAGGATAGTTTTAATTGGTAATAAAATGGATGCATTACAATATTTGGTCAGTGGAATTGAAATAATCGTTTTGACCTATTTTGGTTTTGCATCCATTTATGTTTTTGTGTTTTCCCTGGCCGGACTCTTTAAGCAACCTCAGCGAAAGAATATCATTCAAAAACAGCGAAAGTTTGCTGTGCTCATTCCGGGTTACAAAGAAGACAATGTCATTGTTGAAGTAGCCCGGCGAGCGCTCGAACAGAGTTACCCTGAGGCATTGTTTGATGTAGTGATTATCGCTGACTCTTTTCAAGACATTACCCTGTACAAGTTGGGCAATCTGCCAATCAAGCTTGTAGAGGTTTCTTTTGAAAAAAGCACGAAATCAAAAGCGTTGAACAGGGCAATGGAAGTCATTGGTGATGATTACAATGTAGCCCTGATTTTAGATGCGGATAACATTATGGAATATGACTTTATTGAAAAGGTCAATAATGCTTTCAATAAAGGCTATAAGGTGGTACAAGGCCATCGCATGGCCAAAAACCTGAATACACCCATGGCAATATTAGATGCCATAAGTGAAGAGGTTAACAATCATATTTTTAGAAAAGGCCATCGGGTTTTAGGATTGTCTTCTGCCTTGATCGGTTCAGGAATGGCATTTGATTATCATTTTTTCAAAACTACTATGGCAAGAGTAAATGCCGTTGGTGGTTTTGACAAAGAGTTGGAGCTTAAATTACTACGAGACCGTAACACCATTGAGTACTTGCACCATGCACTGGTACGCGATGAAAAAGTACAGAAATCAGAGGTCTTTGCCAACCAAAGAAAACGATGGTTATCCGCTCAGTTCATATATTTTAGGCGATTTGCCCTATCCGGACTCAAAGAACTTTTTGTAAAGGGTAATGTTGATTTCGCAGATAAGGTCTATCAAATGATTTCGCCTCCAAGAATACTTTTGTTGGGATTGGTAGGCTTGATCACAACCTCATATGTTTTTGCAGAATTTTATCTAGGATCGAAGTTGCTTTTTGTTCCTTCATATTTATGGATTGGAATCATGGTATTGACCCTTTTGGCATTTTTTATGGCCATCCCCACAAAGTTCTACAACCTAAAAACAGCGAATGCCATTAGCACCCTTCCGAAGGCATTTCTATTAATGCTTTTGTCCCTTTTTAGACTCAAAGGCGCCAATAAAAAATTTATTCATACCCAACATGGGGCAATTACAAAATGATCTTTCAGAATGAAGATAGGAATTGAAGGACAGCGACTTTTCAGAAAGAAAAAGCATGGAATGGACATGGTCGCCTTGGAACTGATAAAGAATTTGCAAAAGATCGATCAGGTTAATGAGTATGTCATCTTTGTAAAGCCCGATGCGGATAATACATGTATCCCGGAAGCACCAAATTTTAAAGTAGTTGAATTAAGTTCAAAATTTGGGTATCCCGGCTGGGAACAAATTGAGTTGCCCAAAGCCGCTTATAAAGAAGGATGTGATGTATTGCACTGCACCAGTAATACGGGTCCAATCTTCTGTAAGGTACCCTTGGTAACCACCTTGCACGACATCATTTATTTGGAGAGTGTAAGTATCTTCAAAAAAGAGGGAACCTGGTACCAAAAGCTGGGTAATATGTACCGTCGTTTTTTTGTACCACCGGTAATCAAAAGGAGCAGGAAGGTAATTACGGTGTCCAATTACGAGAAAAATCGAATCAATAATTTCTTCGGTTTTAATGACAACAGATTAACCGCCATTTACAATGGCGTAGGCGATCATTTTAAAAAGGTTACTGACAAGCTTACCCTTCAATCCATTAAAAAGGAATTCGAGTTACCCGATAACTTCTTTTTTTTCCTGGGCAATACCGATCCCAAAAAGAATACGATTGGGGTGTTAAAGGCTTTTGCTGAGTTTAATAGCTTTTACCCAGACCAGTACAAACTGGTCATGTTGGATTATGATGAAACGGAATTGCAAAGGTTATTGGCATCTATTAATGCCCCTGAATTACGAAAGTTAATTCATCTCGCAGGCTATGTTCCCAATGTCAAATTGCCTTCGATCATCAGTCAGGCAACAATTTTTTTATATCCCTCGCTTCGCGAAAGTTTTGGAATCCCAATCTTGGAGGGTATGGCCTGTGGTATCCCGGTAATCACCTCCAACACCTCGTCAATGCCCGAGGTAGCCGGAACAGACGCTGCCTTGATCATTGACCCCTTTAATCCAAAAGAGATAGCACAAGCCATGAGAAATTTGGTCGAGGACAAAATGCTGGCGAATGTTTTGGCGGAAAAGGGTATCGAAAGGGCCAAAAACTTTTCATGGAAGGTGATGGCACAAAATGTTCTTGAGCTATACGAAGATGTCTACCACGAATTAAAAATGCCATTATGATTACAGGAAGGGATATAATTGTAATGGGTATCCAGGCCTGGGATATCGAAATTGGAAGCAACTGCAAGAATATCGCTTCAGAAATGGCGAAAAACAATAGGGTGCTCTACGTCAACCCCCCGATGGATAGGGTTTCCAGGTATAGAGAGCGACATACCGAGAAAATCAAAAAAAGAAGAAGGGTTCAAAAGGGCGCGGCGAACGATTTGGTTGAAATTGGGGAGAATATGTGGAATCTGTACCCCAAGACCTTGACCGAATCTATCAATTTTATTAAGAACGAACGTCTTTTTGACTTTTTCAACAAGGTGAACGCCAAACGTTTTACCAAGGATGTCAAATCTGCCATCGATCGATTGAATTTCAAGGATTATATCATCTTCAATGATAGTTCCATGTTTTTGGGACAGCATATCAAGACCCTATTAAAGCCTTCGTTTTATGTGTATTATATGCGGGACTACCTTACCAAAAACCCGTATTGGAAAAAGAATGGAGTACGTCTTGAACCTAAACTTATTAAGAATGCCGACTGTGTCGTCAACAATTCTACCCTTTATACAGAATATGGAAAGCAGTTTACCGAACATTCCTATATGGTAGGACAAGGATGTGATACCGCCTTGTTCAACGATGCCGAACGTGAGATACAAATCCCCAAAGATTTAAGGTCAATACCCGGTCCAATTATTGGTTATGTCGGTTTTCTAAGTAGCCGCCGATTAAGTATTGAGATCCTGATTCATCTTGCCAAAGCCCGCCCTGATTGGAGCATAGTTCTCGTTGGCCCCGAAGATGATAGGTTCAATACTTCTGAACTTCATGAAATAGACAATGTGTATTTCCTTGGAAGTCGCGATGCATCTCAATTACCGAACTATATCAAAGGCTTTGATGTAGCCATAAATCCGCAATTGATCAATGATGCCACCATGGGCAATTACCCCAGAAAGATAGACGAGTACTTGGCGATGGGCAAACCTACCGTAGCATCTGCCACCAAGGCGATGGAGTATTTTAAGGAGTATACCTATTTGGGTGTGACCCCTGAAGACTATGTTGAACTTGTTGAAAAAGCGCTTCATGAAAATTCTAAAAAACTTGAGGAAGAACGAAAGAAATATGGACTTTCTCACAGTTGGGAGAACAATGTAAAAGAAATCTACAGCCGCATTTTGCAGCTTGAAAAAGTATCCGCTTAAAAACAGAATTATGGGAATCGTAGCAAAAATAAAGTCTAATCCAAGATTGAAACAACTGGTACTTCGAATGATTGCTCCGAAACGAAATCCAAGGCCACGGTTATTGGTGCGATGGATTTTGAATCCCTTAAAACACAAAAAGGGCAAAGGCGCTGTGATTCGAAGAAACAGTAGAATCGATGTCTTTCCTTGGAATCGGTTTGAAATTGGGAATCTGACCACCATCGAAAGTTTTTGCACCGTAAACAATGGCTCCGGAGCGGTGCTCTTGGGTGACAAAGTGCGTGTGGGTATTGGCAGTGTAATCATAGGTCCTGTAAAAATGGGACATGGCTCCGGTTTGGGGCAACATGTCTTTGTTTCGGGCTTTAACCATGGGTATGCTGATGGTAATAAAAACTCAAGCGACCAAGCCCTTGATATTCGACCCACGGTCATCGAAGATGAAGCCCATATAGGGGCCAATTCAGTGGTTTTGGCAGGGGTCACAATTGGTAGAAACTGTCAAGTTGGTGCAGGAAGTGTCGTAACCAAGGATATTCCTCCCTATTCGGTTGCTGTGGGCAATCCTGCACGAGTGATCAAACAGTTCAATCATCATACTGGGGAATGGGAAAGGGTAACACAAAAAAAAGCCCTAACAATATAAAATAATACGGTCATGGAAGTAGTAAAGATATTTTTCTGGGTGGCATTGTTCATCATTTTTTATTCCTATTTGGGATATGGCATTTTGTTGTTCTTAATCATTAAAATACGCCGAGTTTTAGGCTTAGGAAAGCCGTTTCAAGGAAATGAAAACTATGAGCCCGAAGTGACCCTATTCGTTGCAGCTTATAACGAGAAAGATTATTTGGAAGAAAAAGTGGCCAACTCACGTAGTTTGAATTATGCCAAAGAAAAAGTCACCCAGTTATGGGTCACTGATGGTTCTGATGACGGGACACCAGATTTATTGAAAAAGTATGATGATGTCAAGGTCTTGCACGAACCCGCCAGAAATGGAAAGATAGCAGCGATGAATCGCGGTATGAAACACGTTGATACCCCCATAGTCATCTTTTCCGATGGGAACACCATTCTTGGACGCGAATCGATACGGGAAATTGTAAAATTATTCCGAAATCCTAAAGTGGGCTGTGTTTCAGGTGAGAAACGTATTTATTCAAAAGATGCAGACAGTGCGGCAGGTGCAGGAGAGGGCATGTATTGGAAGTATGAATCCCAGCTCAAAAAATGGGATGCTGAACTCTATTCGGTGGTCGGTGCTGCTGGAGAGCTTTTTGCCATACGAACTGAATTGTGGCAAGAAGTTGAAAAAGATACGCTATTGGATGACTTCATGATTTCACTTCGTGTAGCCATGCAGGGAAGAACCATTCAGTACAACCCCGAGGCCTACGCCATCGAAAATGCATCAGCGAACGTAAAGGAGGAACTGAAACGAAAAATACGAATCTCCGCTGGAGGTATACAATCTGTGGTGCGATTGGCACCCTTGTTGAACTTTTTTAAATATGGGACCCTGTCATTTCAATATATTTCGCATCGGGTACTGCGCTGGACCCTGACACCTTTGTTGCTTTTATTGATTCTTCCAGCGAATTTGCTTTTAGCAATGGATGAGGGGCTTTGGTCTTTTGGGATTTTTAGTCTTTTTTTTTGGGGGCAGGTCCTATTTTATGCAGCTGCCTTATTGGGTTGGTTTTTGGAAAATCGACAGATCCGGCTAAAAATACTGTTCATTCCCTACTATTTCTTTATCATGAACCTTTCTGTATTCTTAGGATTCAACAGGTATTTAAAGGGAAATCAATCTGTGAATTGGGAACGGGCGCAACGTGGAGGAAAACCTGCAGAAGCTGCTCTTTAAGCTAAGATTGCTTCCCCCAAAGGCAAGTCAAAATAAAAGGTACTGCCTTTTCCTACCTCACTTTTTATGTTGAGTGTACCACCATTTTTGTTGACGAAATTTTGGCAAAGCACCAATCCCAAACCTGTACCAGGTTCTTTTTCGGTACCCAGTTTGCTAAAATGCTCATTCGGATTTAGAATTTTACCAATATCCTCTTCAGAGATGCCCTGACCATTGTCTTGGACTTCAATTACAATGCGATCTTCTTTAAGAATACCATTTACCTGAATTATTCCTTTTGTCGGTGTAAACTTAATGGCATTGGACAACAAATTGCGCAATACCGTTTTTGAGGTATTCAGGTCAGCATGAACAAAGGTTCCTTCAGGAATATTATTGATCAACGCAATCTGTTTGTGCTCGCTACCCAGTTTAAGAAGTCTAAACGTTTGATCGACAATATCTCCCAAATCAAGGTTTTCAGGAATGATCTGAATCTGGTTGCTTTCTGATTTTGCCCAACCCAAAAGGTTTTGAAGCAAATTAAGGGCTTCATCCATGGTATTGAGTAGTTCAAAAACAGTTTCGTCTACAAAATTATCAGCCTTGGGATCTATGATGCCCCTTGTAATAAAATCCATTTTTAATTTGGCCGCGCTTAAGGGAGAACGTAGGTCATGTCCAATAATGGAGAACATACGATCCTTTAAGGCATTCGATTCCTTAAGGTTTTCTGCCTGTGTTTCAATTTGGGCCTTGGCCAATTGAAGGTTGCAATGGGTTCGAACCCGGGCCACCAATTCATGTTCTTTAAAGGGTTTGGTGATATAGTCTACACCTCCAAGTTCAAAACCTTTGACCTTGTCTTCAACCTCAATTTTCCCGGTCAAGAATATGATAGGTATGTCCTTATGTTTTTCGGAGGCTTTGATTTTTTTGCACAACTCAAAACCAGTGGTGTTGGGTAAGATAACATCCAACAGAATGAGGTCTGGTTTTTTGGTTTCCAACAAGTCGAAGAACGCTTCAGGATGTTCGGTGCCATGGAATTCAAAACCATTTTTTGTAAGAATAAAACGGATAAGTTCTAGGCCTAATTTTTCGTCATCAATACCCAGAACTACGGGTTTGTTAGTAGGTGATAGGTTCATTTTCAAGAGATTTGGGGTTGTTATGTATGAAAATAAATCATAAGAATAACGTAAAAACCTACATTATAGTATATCGATTTTACGAATTGCCACAGAGGTAGGCAAAGAACAAATTTTGGCTGTTCCACTACACAAAAGGCTTCTTTCACAACATAAATTGAATCAATCCTATTTGTAGGTATATTTTTACAAAAAACGTAATCTAAAGATTTAATATGAATGCCATACTAGTAACTGGAGGTGCTGGATTTATCGGGTCGAATTTTGTACCCTACTTTCTTAATGAGTATCCCGATTTTCATTTAGTGAATCTGGATGCCCTAACCTATGCGGGCAATTTAGACAATTTAAAAGAAGCTCAAAACCACGAGCGATACACCTTTATACAAGGCGATATATGTGATAGAAGCTTAATCGAGAACATTTTCGAAGAATTTGATATTAAGGCGGTTATTCACTTTGCCGCTGAATCGCATGTTGACAATTCGATTGTCAACCCTGATGCCTTCATGCAGACCAATATTATAGGTACCTTCAATTTAATAGACGTTGCCAAAAAACATTGGATGGCAGGGCCTGGAATATATAAGCAGGCCTATAAAAATTCACGCTTTCATCACGTTTCCACGGATGAGGTTTATGGCACCTTAGGACAAGAAGGACTATTTATGGAGACTACTCCGTATGCTCCCAATAGCCCGTATAGTGCTTCAAAGGCATCTTCAGATTTTATTGTCAGGAGTTATCACCATACTTATGGTATGAATGTGGTAACCACCAACTGCTCAAACAACTATGGTCCGAAACAGCACGATGAAAAATTGATTCCGACCATTATTCGCAAAGCGCTTGGTGGCGAAAACATCCCGATTTACGGCGATGGATCAAACATTCGTGATTGGTTATATGTATTGGACCATTGCAAAGGAATTGCCCTGGCATTTAAAAAGGGCCGGTCTGGTGAGACCTATAACATTGGAGGTCGCAATGAACGGAACAATTTGTACATAGCCAATAAGGTTTGTGAGTTGTTGGACGAAAAACACCCTAAGGCGCAAGGTTCCTATAAAGATCAAATCACATTCGTAAAAGACCGGGCAGGTCATGATTTCAGATACGCAATTGACGCCTCCAAGATCGAGGACGAACTTGGATGGATGGCCGATGAAAATTTTGAATCGGGTATTGATAAGACCATAGACTGGTATGTCACTCGATATGTTGATAAACGAATAAAAGCATAATTAAAAAATCAAATTTCCCAGATTATGAAAGGAATTATTTTGGCAGGTGGTTCAGGTACTCGATTGCATCCCTTGACCTTATCAGTGAGTAAACAATTGATGCCAGTTTATGATAAACCGATGATTTACTATCCCTTGTCCACACTTATAGAATCAGGAATTTGGGAAATTTTGATTATTTCCACTTCATACGATTTGCCGCTTTTTGAAAAATTGTTGGGTGATGGAAGAAAGTACGGTTGCAAATTTGAATATGCCGTACAAGAACAACCCAACGGACTGGCGGAAGCTTTTTTGATCGGAGAAAAATTTATTGGCAAAGACAAGGTCGCGCTAATACTTGGAGATAATATTTTTTACGGTTCCGGACTTGATCAGTTATTACAGTCCAATAACGATCCCGAGGGTGGAATAATTTATGCCTACCACGTAACTGACCCTGAACGTTATGGGGTTGTTGAGTTCGATGAAGAGGGTAAGGCTATTTCAATAGAAGAGAAACCGAAAAAACCAAAATCCAATTATGCCGTTCCGGGAATCTACTTTTATGATAATGAGGTGGTTGAAATTGCCAAAAACATACAACCCAGTCCCCGAGGGGAATTGGAGATTACCGATATCAACCGTGAATATCTGAAACGGGGCAAATTAAAAGTCAGCATCATGGATCGCGGTACGGCTTGGCTCGATACAGGAACGTTTAACTCCTTGATGCAGGCCTCACAATTTGTGCAGGTCATAGAAGAACGCCAAGGACTTAAAATTGGCGCGATAGAGGCCTCAGCATATAAAATGGGTTACATCACTAAGAGCCAGTTTAAAAAAGTCAGTGAACCCTTTTTAAAGAGTGGTTATAGTAAAACGATGCTTGAAGCAATATCATAACTATGAAAATCAGTAAAACGAATATCGATGGTTGCTTTGAATTGACCCCAAGAGTTTTTGAGGATGAAAGAGGGTATTTTTTCGAAAGCTTTAACCAGTCAGTTTTTGAACTTGAAACCGGTGCAAAGCCCTTTTTTGTGCAGGACAATCAATCTTACTCAAGAAGAGGAGTGCTACGCGGTTTACATTTTCAAAAAGGGGCGTTTGCTCAAGCCAAGTTGGTGCGAGTATTGGAAGGCGAAGTCTTGGATGTTGCAGTAGATCTCCGTTCCAATTCAGCAACCTATGGCAATATCGTACGATCTGTTTTGTCTGCTGAGAATAAAAAACAATTGTATGTGCCCAGGGGGTGCGCTCATGGTTTTGTGACATTGAGTAAGACCGCATTATTCTTTTACAAGTGTGATAATTTTTACAACCATGAATCCGAAGGTGGCATTCTTTACAATGATCCAGCATTGGATATTGATTGGATCATTGATGCAAACGAATTGCTCATTTCCGAAAAGGATAAGGTTTTGCCAACGATGGAAGAATATGGTCTAACGCTAAATCAAGAGTGAAATGAAAATTTTGGTCACTGGGGGTAGTGGGCAGTTGGGCCAATGTCTACAAGAATTGGTTAAAGCACGTTCAAAGGATGCCATAGAATTTGTATTCAAGTCGTCTTCAATGCTTGATATTACCGATAAGAAAGCCCTAAGTGAAGATTTCAACACCAACCAATATCGGTTTTGCATTAACTGTGCCGCGTATACCCAGGTCGACAAGGCTGAAACTGAAATTGATCTTGCCCGTCAAATCAATAGTAGGGGGGCAAAAAATTTGGCTCAGGCCTGTAATGAGATAGGAGCAACTTTGATTCATATCTCCACAGATTTTGTTTTTAGTGGTAAGGTACAGGTTCCCTACACAGAAAATGATATATGCGACCCTTTGAGCATTTATGGACAAACAAAGCTGGAAGGTGAAGAAGCGATACGTGTGCTATTGCCACATCATGTTATTCTTAGAACCTCGTGGCTGTATTCTGAATATGGGAATAATTTTATGAAGACCATGTTGCGACTGGGTAATGAAAGGGATAGTTTATCCATTATTAATGACCAAAAGGGCTCGCCAACTTATGCAAAAGACTTGGCAGCAGCTATTCTTCATATCATTTCATTGGATACTGTTGCATATGGCACTTATCATTTTAGCAATGAAGGCATCACTACCTGGTATGGCTTCGCCAAGAAGATTTTTGAAGTTGCCAATATCGATATAGACTTGACCCCGATTCCAACGTCGGCCTATCCAACTCCCGCCGTACGACCAAAGTATAGCGTACTGGATAAATCAAAAATTAAAAACAAGCTTGGTGTTCAACCCCTACATTGGGAGGAAAGACTTGAAGCAGCAATGAAGGCATTTTCAAGTTGCTCATTCTAGCCACAGTACCACCAAATAATAACATTCAATACAGATGAAAAAAAAGATTTTAGTTACCGGAGGCCTAGGTTTTATTGGATCTCACACCGTTGTTGAATTACAGAACGAAGGCTTTGAAGCAATTATCGTTGACAACCTTTCCAATTCATCCGAAGACGTAATTGATGGCATTGTTGAAATCACGGGAAAGCAACCTATTGTCGAACTTTTTGACCTGAGGGATAAGTCCAAGGTGAAAAAATTCTTTTCAAAATATGCCGATGTCGATGGGGTAATCCATTTTGCTGCATCAAAGGCCGTTGGAGAAAGTGTTGAAAATCCATTATTGTATTATGAAAACAACCTTGGGGTCTTGACGTACATTCTGCAAGAACTTGCAAAAAAAGAGACCTCAAATCTGATATTCAGTTCCTCATGTACCGTGTATGGTCAAGCAGATACAATGCCCATTACCGAAGATGCTCCGGTAAAACCTGCTGAGTCGCCTTACGGAAATACAAAACAAGTTGGTGAGGAAATTATTCAAGATACCTGCCGGGTAACTCCAAATTTAGCGGCTATAGCCCTGCGATACTTTAATCCAATTGGAGCACACCCCACAACCCATATTGGTGAATTACCCATTGGTGTACCACTTAATTTGGTGCCTTATATCACCCAAACTGCTGCAGGCCTCCGCGATCAACTATCGGTTTTTGGCGACGACTATCCAACCCCAGATGGCACTTGTATTCGCGATTATATACATGTTGTAGATGTGGCCAAGGCCCATGTTGCAGCCATTAAGCGCCTCGTAGGCGGAAAAAACAAGGAAAACTTTGAAGTGTTCAATTTGGGCACTGGAAGGGGAAGTTCAGTACTGGAGGTAATTCACAGTTTTGAGCGCGTTTCGGGCGAAAAATTGAATTACAAAATTGCGCCCAGAAGGTCCGGAGACGTCGTGCAAGCCTATGCGGATACTTCAAAAGCGAATAGCGTTTTGGGGTGGAAAGCAGAATCGACCTTAGATGAGGCTGTAAAATCGGCCTGGGAATGGGAAAAGAAAATAAGAAATTATGTGTCCCTTTCCGAAACTGTTTGAAACGAAAGCTGCCTACAGTTTGGAGGGGTAAATTCAACTCAATAGTCAAAGTAAGAATCTTTAAAAGCAATTCATTTGGAACTGATCGACGCAATTATTCTTGGTATAATACAGGGTTTGACTGAATTCTTGCCTGTTTCCTCAAGTGGTCACCTAGAGTTGGGTAAAGCCATTTTGGGTGATAACTCCATACCCGAAGAAAGCTTATTGTTTACCGTGGTATTGCATTTTGCAACCGCCCTAAGTACGATTGTCGTTTTTAGAAAAGACGTCATCGAAATACTTCAGGGTCTATTTCAGTTCAAATGGAATGAAAAAACCCAATTTTCGTTAAAAATTCTTATTTCTATGCTCCCAGCGGTAGGTATTGGTGTCTTTTTTGAAGAACAGTTAGAAGGGTTTTTTGGAGGCAATATTCAGTTTGTGGGACTTATGTTGATTGTGACGGCCTTTTTGCTCTATTTGGCAGATAGGGCCAAAAGCACCTCAAAACATGTATCCTACAGCAATGCCTTTATTGTTGGGATAGCACAAGCCATTGCTATGTTGCCCGGTATTTCACGCAGTGGGGCCACCATTTCTACCTCAGTGCTGTTGGGTATTGATAAGTCAAAGGCGGCAAGATTTTCATTTCTCATGGTCGTGCCCTTGATTTTTGGAAAAATAGGCAAAGACCTATTGGGTGGATCACTGGTGTTTGATGAGACCCAAACCATGGCGATGGGCGCTGGTTTTTTAGCCGCATTTTTCGCAGGCCTGTTGGCCTGTACCTGGATGATAAAATTGGTAAGGAGGAGTAAGCTCACTTATTTTGCCATATACTGCTTGTTTGTAGGAATCTTGGCGATGAGCTTAAGTATTTAAAGGAATGGGAAAAGTAAGTATTAGGCTGTTACGCCAAGAAAACTTCCACAGTATGCAAATTGGCATTGAATCGTTTTTCCGTTCGTCGACACTTTTTGAGTTTTGGTCTACACTTGCTATCAACTAATCCGAAAAGTCAAATCATTATGATTGTTAACAGCTAAATTGCAGTTTAAATCTTAACCCCATGAAAATATTACTGATTGAAGACGACATGATTGAAACAATGAAGTTTCAACGTGCTATTTCAAAATTGGATGCCAAACATACCTTGGTAGAAGCAAAAAATGGAGAAGAGGCATTGAATCAATTGCAATCCAGTAATGTAATGCCTGATATTATATTGCTCGATTTGAACATGCCCCTAATGAATGGTATCGAATTTTTGAATGAGCTGAAAAGTCATGAAACCATAAAATACCTTCCCACTATTATTCTAACAACTTCAGAAAACCGGGAAGACCTTCTTGAATGTTACAAGATTGGAATAGCAGGTTATATCTTGAAACCGCTTAAATATGAAGACTACGAATCCAAAATAAAAAGGGTGCTGGAGTACTGGGACAACAACGAGCTGGTCAAAGCCTAACAAAAATCGGCGTTTCACAACAAAAAAAATACTAAAATGTAAATCTTTTCCTACTTTGCAAGAGTAAAATTCTTATAATGAAAGGAATTGTTTTTGCAGAGTTTTTGGAAATGGTGGAGGACGAATTTGGCCTCGAAACAGTAGATGCCATAATTGAAGCCTCCGATTTGGAATCTGGTGGTGCTTATACCGCGGTTGGGACCTATGAGTTTAATGAAATGGTCTCTTTGCTGAAAAGCCTAAATGCCAGGGTCCAAATTCCTATTGATGACCTAATATATGCTTTCGGTCATTACCTCTTCAACAGTTTGGGCAAAGCCCATCCGGAAGTTATAAAAAGCTATACTTCACCCATTGGGCTCCTTTATTCCATCGAAGACCATATTCACGTACATGTGAAAAAGCTCTACCCCGATGCTGAATTGCCCACCTTTAAAATTCTTGAAAAAACAGATACCTCCATCTCAATGGTATACGCGTCCTCTCGTGGCTTGTATCGATTGGCCCATGGCCTGATGGAAAAATGTTTTGAACATTTCAATGCCTCCGCGACAGTGAACTATGAACTGCTCAAGGAAGATGGCAGTGAAGTGAAATTTGACATTGTGCAAGATGCCTGAGAAAGATATTAAATTATTGGAGCGGGCCTTGGAACGCCAAAAGAAGGCCAGGTTAATGGCCGAAAAGATCTTGGAGGAGAAGTCCAAAGAATTGTACGATACGGCCGAACATTTAAAACAGGTCAATGCCAGGCTCATGCGTTTGGTTGATGGCGATGCCAAAGAAACCGATGATGCCTTTATCAATATTGTCGACCCTTATGTCGTCATGGACCTTCACATGAATGTCATCAAAACCAATCAATCTGCAAAAGAATTTCTAGGATTTGACTATACCAAAGAGGCTATGAATTTGAGCAATTTGGTTCATCCCGACTTTTTTCAATATACCATCGAATCAATGCAAGTATTGCTACAGGTGGGGAAATTGAAAAATTACACCGCAAAAATTTACACCAAGGATAAGGTCGAAAAATTTGTCCAGATCAACGCGAGTTTGATTTATGACAAAAATGGGAAACCCTGTGCGGCACAAGGTATTATACGTGACATTACACGAGAGATGGAAATTGAGGACCTGGTTGCCAAGCAACGAAAAAAAATGGATTCGGAGCGTCTCAAATACAGCAGCATTATAGCCAATATGAATCTCGGTTTGGTAGAGGTCGATTTAGAGAACCGGATCCAAATGGCAAACCAGAGTTTTTGTACGATGAGCGGGTTTGATGAAGAAGAACTTTTGAACAAGAGTTTTTTGGATGTCATGAAGGTTAAAAACAAGGACTTGGTTGAGGCAAAGTCAAACCAACGGTTGGAAGGGGTTTCCGATTCCTATACCGTTGAAGTAGAAAACAAGGAAGGCAAAACGCGATATTGGTTGATAAGCGGGGCCCCTACCTATGACCATGATAATAAAGTTAAGGGTTCGGTGGGCATTCACCTCGATTTGACCGATCAAAAAGAATTGGAGTTTCAGAAGGAGGCTCTTTTGGTACAACTTGAGGAGAGTAACAAGGGCTTACAGGAATATGCCCATATCGTCTCCCACGATTTAAAATCTCCCCTACGAAGCATTAGTGCCTTGGCCACCTGGATGTATGAGGATTACAAAGACAAACTTGACGAAACAGGCCAGCAAAACCTTAAAATGATGCAAGATAAAATTGCGTCGATGGACAAGTTGATCAGTGGTATTCTTGAATACTCTACCGCCAAAAGTTCTGCCTTGGCCCAAACCGAGGTTGATCTAAACGAGGTCATTCAAGAAATTAAAAACACCATTTACATACCTGACCATGTTGCTTTAAAGATTCCTAAGGCCTTGCCAACAATTGTGGCAGATTTTACCAAAATGCGACAACTTTTTCAAAACATCATGTCGAATGCCGTGGCCCATATAGAACGCGAGAAAGGATTGGTCGAAGTGCGCTGTGAGGAAGATGAAAAATATCTAAAATTTACGATTGCCGACAATGGCGTAGGTATTCCGGAGAAGTACCACAAAAAGATTTTTGAAATCTTCCAATCAGTGGGCAGTAATGAAAGATCGACAGGAATTGGACTCTCCATTGTCAAAAAAATAGTGGATCGCTACCAAGGTAAAGTTTGGATCGATAGCGAAGTGGGCGTAGGCACACAATTTCATTTCACAATCAACAAAAAGTTAGTAAACATAAATCAATTTGCAACATGAAAATCGTTCAAGCACAAAAGAGAGGATCAAATCCGTTCGAGTTTAAGTCTGAACCGCAAGAATTACAAAACCCATTGGTTTTAGCCTTCGGCAACAGACACCTTATAGAAGACAGCCAACTGTATGGGGAAATAGAATCGTTGTTTCCCGAGGGGCATATTGTAATGGGTAGTACCTCAGGAGAAATAGGAGGAAGTGAGGTTTCTGAAAATTCAATAGTGGTCACCGCAATCGAATTTGATAGGAGTAGTTTCTTGGTCAAGTCGAAAAACACGAACAACTTTGCCAAAGACGATTTCAAGTTGGGGCAGGCATTAATGTCAGAATTTCCACAAGACAATTTAAAACACGTTTTTGTTGTCAGCGAGGGCAGCACCGTAAACGGAAGCGCCTTGATCAACGGTATTGAAGCTGTAAAACAACAAAGCATTGGTTTGTCAGGCGGGTTATGTGGTGATGATGCCAGATTTGAAAAGACCTTGGCTTCTTACAATGAACCACCAAAAGAGGGGGAAGTCATAGCGATTGGTTTTTATGGCGATAGTCTAGAAATTTCAAGCGCCAACTATGGTGGCTGGACACCTTTTGGTCCTGAGCGGGTGGTGACAAAGTCAAATGACAATGTTTTGTTTGAACTTGATGGGAAACCGGCCCTTGACCTATACAAAAGTTACCTGGGGGAAAAGGCCAAAGAATTACCACAATCTGCATTATTGTATCCGCTTAATGTAGCTGTAAAAGATGGGGAGAAACCTATTGTTCGGACCATTTTGAACATCGATGAGGCCAATAACACCATGATTTTGGCCGGAGATGTACCTGAGGGTTCCAAAGTGCAATTGATGATGTCTACCGTAGATGATATTGCCAATGGTGCCAATAAGGCAGCCATGCTGGCGATGGAAAATCGATCCACCTCCCCTGAACTCACCTTGTTGGTCAGTTGTGTAGGAAGAAAATTGGTAATGGACCAACGGACCGAAGAGGAAGTGGAAGAAGTTGTTTCTATAGTGGGTGAAAATTCAGCTGTTTCAGGCTTTTATTCCTATGGAGAAATGGCGCCTTTTGAGGACAGAAAGGAGTGCAAGTTGCACAATCAAACAATGACATTGACCTTATTTAGTGAATAATGCACTCATTGCTCAATAGACAAATTCGCAAGCATATACCTGACGCACTTAGAAACAGTGATGAAATCGCTGATTTCTTAAAGTCAGTATCTAGTGCGTATGAAGATTTTGATAAAAAATTGAGCATGATCCAACGCGCTACGGCAATTAGTTCACAAGAATTGTTCGAAGCGAATAGAGAGCTTGAAAAGGAGGCCGAAAAACAACAGAATACCATAAAGGCTCTCGAAGACGCCATTAACCATTTGTCGGAAAATGTAAAGGAGAAAGAATTTCTTGGGCTAGGTGGGCAAGAATTGAATATCGAAATACTGGCAAACAGAATGAAAGATTTGGCAAGCGAGGTGGCCCGTATTTCATCCGATAAGGATGCGATTCTCAAGAATTTGGAGATTCGAAATACAGACTTGAATAATTATGCCCACATGGTTTCACATGATTTAAGGTCTCCACTAAGAAATATTTCGGCATTGATGGACTGGATTTTAGAGGAAGACGGGGCAAACTTATCTCAACCCAGCATGCGAAATGGACAGCTGGTGGTTCAAAACCTTGACAAAATGGACCGTCTGATTACAGGAATCCTGCAGCATGCCACTATTGGCACCACCGATGAGGTGGTTACCACATTTGAATTAAAAGACTTGATCGGAGAAATTTCATCCACAATTTTGGTTCCCGCAAATATCGAAATTAAGGTAACCCATAATGGACCATCCATAACCTTTCAACGACTGAGACTGGAACAACTTTTTTCCAATTTAATTACCAATTCCATTAGGGCTACTGAACATATGGAGCAAGGTCAGATACAAATAAGTCAAGAAGAAAATGAAGACTATTGGGCCTTTACATTTACCGATAATGGTAAGGGAATTGCCAAAGCACATCAAAGCAAGATTTTTGAAATGTTCCGAAAGTTGGAAAACGATGGCAGCACAACAGGTATAGGTTTGGCGCTGGTCAAAAAAATTGTGCAACACCACCAAGGAGTCTTAAGGTTGGAATCGGAAGTGGATAAAGGCACAACCATATATTTTACATTAAAAAAGGAATTAAAATGAAAGAAACGCCAAACTTAAATTATGTAGATGAAGTGGCTGGTGGCGATATGGAGTTTCGTCAAAAATATATCACTATCCTGAAGGAAGAATTCCCGCAGGAGATGAATGATTATTTAGCACAGCTACAGCTCGGGGAGCTAAAGGAAGCATCCCTTATTGTGCATAAAATAAAGCATAAGCTAAATAGTTTGGGATTAAATGACGGGCATTCCTTAGCCGTTAAGCATGAGTTCGAATTGCGAAATGATATTAACCTTCTTTCTGGAGAATTCACGGAAATTTTACGTGGTATAGAATCCTATTTAAAGACCCTTTAATATGAAATGTATCATCATAGATGATGAAGCGGCCGCTAGGGCAATTATCGCACAATTCTGTTCAAGATATGAAGAATTCGACGTGGTGCGTGAATTTGACAATGCCTTGGATGCCTTAAAATTCTTGAACCAAAATTCGGTGGATCTCATCTTTCTTGATATCCACATGCCGGGGTTTTCAGGAATTGATTTCGTTCAGAGTGTTCAAAATCCTCCAAAAATAGTAATGACCACCTCTTGCACCGAATTTGGTACAAGTTCCTATGAATACGATGCCATTGTCGATTATTTGGTAAAACCAATACATCAAGAGCGCTTTGACAAATGCATTGAGAAGATCAAACGGAGTATGAATCTTTCCCTTCAAAAGGAGGCAACAGCGAATGCAAGGACCTCTGATAACCTTTACATCAATATTGATAGGCGTCTCATCAAATTAAACTACAATGAGATCCTATTAATTGAAGCAAAAGGTGATTATATCAACATCAAAACCGAGAATAAGGAATACCTGGTACATACCACCCTTAAAAAGATAAAGGACAAATTGCACAATGACTCCTTTTTACAGATACACCGCTCTTATATTATCAATTTCAACAAGATAATTGATATCGAAGACAATAGTGTTTTGATCAAATCAAATGTCATACCCATTAGCCGTTCGAATAGACCGGAACTCATGAAGCGCTTAAATCTCCTTTGATAGGTATGACGAGAATTGGCATTTTGATATAATAAAGTAGCATTAAATTGCGTTATAAGTAGGAAAAATATTACAAAATATTTTATGGAAGTAAAAGTCCTTGCCATTGATGACCAAGAAATAATCCTATTGGCGTTGGAACGTCGACTAGGGGAGTTGGGTTATCAAGTCAAAACAACCGACTCTGGTGAGAAGGGAATTCAGCTATTCCATTCCTTTGCTCCAGATTTGGTCTTGGTCGATATCAACATGCCGGGTATTTCAGGATTGGATGTGGTACGATATATTCGAAATGAAAGTGATTCAAACACTCCTATTATTGTGGTATCAGGAAATATAGACGAAAACGTTATTGACGAGGGCTTTAAATTGGGTATTGATGACTATATGAGGAAACCCGTGAGCTTAGACGAATTGCATGTGCGTATCAGTCGCATTATCGGTATACCCATTGTAGATCGCAACGCACTTGAAAACGTCTGATCAAATTCGAATAACAACGCTAGAAACGTATTATAAACAAGGGTTTTTGCGACTTTACTTTAGTGATCTTTCAAATTCCTTTAAATCCAAATCTTTATAAATCATAACATTATGGCATTACAATTAGAGCATAAATTAGGAATGTTACAAGTAAAGGGCGAGTTGCATAGCAGTAACTCCAATATCCTGATGGACCACTTCGAGTCCTTCCTTGGTGAAATCGATTCGATCATATTGAGTCTTGAAGATGTCTCCTTTATGGACGCTTCCGCTGCATATTCCTTAGAGCAATTGTATTGCGATTTTGCGAAATCCAATCGCGTTATCCACATTATCGGCAGATCAAATGACCAGATTATGGAGACTTTTATCGAAACGAATACCTCCTATATTTTGTCACAAGATCGCGTGTAAACCCATAAGATCTAATCCTTCAAAGTATTACATACAATAATCATAGGTTGGAGTTAACTATTTAGATTGAGGCTGTTTGGTTGTTTTATTGTTTTGGAAAAGGGATGGGTAAAACACGTCCCTTTTCTTTTTTTGTAGAAGCACGAACTACCACCACCCAATCGAAATAAAAGTCCAAAAATCGCGTTTAAAACCCCATAATATGTCGTTTCAAATTTCAGAATTTCTTGGTATTTTTTCAGTCCACGGTAAGTTGAATGTGGATAACGTGCCCATATTCAAACGTCACATGAACACCTTGTTGAAGCGCAAAAGTAGATTGGTCCTTAATCTTGAACGAACTGAAGAGATGGACGCCCAAGGCGCCTTCGCGTTAAAAGAACTAGTGACCAATGCATCAGAATTTGATTGTTCCCTATCCATTTTTGGGCGTAACAATAAAAATATACTACCGGTGTTGAAACGCACCAATATCTGCGATATGTTCAGTGACTTTATGTGATGATTATTAGTGCAGTTCACTACCTAATAATTTATTGGCCGCATAGTCATTTCCTTTTATCTAAAGCTAATTGCAATCCAACCGCTAAAACTGGTTTTCCGACTGTTTGAAGCCAAAATCAAAGGAATTCAACGGTAATTTTAGGGTTTGTTTTACCCAAATTAAATTAAAAAGGAACCATGAAAATACTATGCATTGATGATGAAAAACTATTCTTATTATCCACAAAAAAAGCGCTTACGGACATTGGCTATGAAGTAAGAACGGCCAATTGCATTGAAGAGGGTATAATGGCCTTCAATACTTTCGAGCCTGATTTGGTGTTGCTCGATATGAATATGCCAGAAATGTCTGGAAACAATATGGAAGAGTGCACCGGAACCGAGGTGGTCAAATATATAAGGATGTTCTTAAGGCGGTCCACACCCATATTGGTCGTTAGTGGTAATACGGATTTATCCGTTAAGATCAAGAATTTAGAGATGGGGATAAACGACTACCTGCACAAACCTCTAAGCAATTCGGAGTTGTTGTACAAAACGGTTAAAACCATTGGCAATCCGCAACGTACCGCGGTTTAAGCTAAGCTTTCACATTAAGGGTTGGTAGCTACAACTAACTGTATGATTTTATTATTGATTGTTTTGTTCATAACTAATGTTCATTAATGTAAGTTTTTAGACAAAAAACCTACTTTTGTTTCAGAATAAAATACGAGAGGAGTTAGAATTATGTCTGAACAAATAGAGCGTTTAAAAACTGTCATAATCGGTTCTGGGCCAGCTGGCTATACGGCTGCCATTTATGCAGCACGGGCCGACTTGAAACCGGTAATGTATACGGGAATGGAACCAGGTGGTCAGTTGACCACAACAACCGAAGTTGATAATTTTCCGGGATATCCTGAAGGAATTGATGGACCGACGATGATGGTTCAGTTACAACAGCAGGCCGAGCGTTTCGGTACCGAAGTGCGTATTGGGATGATTACCGCAGCAGAATTCAGTGATGAAGTAGGAGGTATACACAAGCTTACAGTTGACAACAACACAACGATTGAGGCAGAAACCGTTATTATTTCGACCGGTGCCTCGGCAAAATATCTTAATATTCCCAGCGAGCAGCGATTGCGGGGCGGTGGCGTTTCGGCTTGTGCCGTTTGTGACGGATTTTTCTATAAAGGCCAAGAAGTAGCCATAGTTGGTGGTGGAGATACGGCTGCGGAGGAAGCATCGTATTTGGCCAACATCTGTAAAAAGGTCACCATGTTGGTGCGAAAAGACCACATGAGAGCCTCAAAAGCCATGCAGCACCGTGTTAACAGCCTTCCCAATATCGAAGTTCGGTACAATACGGAAATCGATGAGGTATTAGGAGAACAGGTTGTTGAAGGGCTTCGAATGGTAAATAACCAAACAGGGAAAAAAGAAGAAATTTCAATTACCGGTCTATTCATTGCCATAGGCCACAAACCCAATACGGATATTTTCAAGGGTCAACTTGATATGGATGATGTTGGTTATATCATTACGGAACCCGATTCGACAAAGACCAACAAACCTGGTGTTTTCGCCAGTGGTGATGCCCAAGATAAAATTTACCGTCAAGCGGTGACAGCTGCTGGAACGGGTTGTATGGCGGCCTTGGACGCCGAGCGATACCTCGCCACTGTTGAAAGCAACGAACCTGTGGCATCTTGATGTCATAAGGATACCAAACAAAGAAAACGCCACATCGAAATGTGGCGTTTTTTTTGGTCAATTGTTTCGTTAAAAATTTAATCGATTCGTTTGTAGTTCTCGGAGAAAGTGCGGTTGCCTTCTTCATCCATATTAATTTGGCTGTAGGTGTCACCCTGAAGTTGAAGCTCAAAAATAAACTCTGTCAGGGTGTCCAAGGCTTTCATCATTTCGTTGTCTCCATAAACAATGGTTTCATGCAATTCGTCTTCAGTAATATAGTAATTGCCATATCCAAATCGTCCATTGGGCTCATCAGGTACGTATCTCGACCACATTACTTTTCCGTTATAAAACATTTTTACTTGTCGATACCCCGGGGCCTTGGGAACAGTATCTGAAATATTGACGCCGTCATCATAGTTGTAAAAGCTTTGAAGTTCCCAAGTTCCTTCGATGGAATGGTAGGGCTTGTCCAGGTCAGAAGATGCAAATTCAGTGGCTGAAACCAGAATCAACATCAAAAAGATCAATCCGAGTAATTTTTTCATGGTTGCTAGTGTTATGTGTGAGGAATTATTTTCACATATAAGTTACAATATTTGTGAGAAATAATTAAGAAAATTACCCGAAAATCAACAATTTAATAGGGATAGCGTCTTTTCATTGTCATATTCATTTTATGAAATAAAAAGGCCCCGAATAGATTCCGGGGCCTTTTTTGACTATGGTTGGGTTGTTTAATGATTGATTATTTTGAACTGCTAATACTTATGTACACTGCCAGAAACTGACTTTTTCTTTTGAACCGTAGCTTCTCCTGTATACGATATGTCCGCACCGCTGCTGGCATCCGCAATTAACGATTCGGATACATTGACCGAAATGTCTGCACCACTGCTTGCATCGGCTGTGCAATTCTTGGCGAACAATTCTCGTGCCCTGATATCTGAACCGCTGCTGGCATCAGCATCAAAACGTTCTGTTTTTCCTGAGACCTTTATGTCAGCACCACTGCTCGCATCAGCAACCACTTCTCGTGCCGAAAGTTCCACATGCAGGTCAGACCCACTGGAAGCATCCAACTCAATGCGTTCTGATTCGATTACATTTTGAGCTATTAAATCTGCTCCACTGGAGCTCTCTAAGGCAGTAATGTCAGGTAAGGTGACATAGACTTTCTTCGTGGCTCTGCCGATGTTTTCAATGGCGTGTATTCTTAAACGACCATTTCTTACGTCGGTTCCAATAAGATCAATAATGTTTTCATCGGCTTCTACACTGATGCTGAATGCATCGTCTTGAGTGACAAAGACATCAATGCCCTCTGAGGCAGAAACCACGGTGAAATCTTCTGAAACGCCTCGTGTTTCTTCTACTACTACGCCATTCCCTTTTTTTCCGTTGCCAAAATTGACATCGAAGGCACATGAACTGACAAAGAGCGCCAATACAAGTGCGACTAAAATTTTTACTAGTGTTGTCATGATTGTTGTTTTAATGATTGGTTAAAATTCGTATTTATTCTATTGTTTCTGTATTAAAGGTTTCTGAATTGTTGAAAATAAATGACCAATTGTATTAGTTATTGTTTTTTTCTTCAGCTTTCACTTCGATGCCGTCCTCGTTGATCTTTAGTTCAAAGGAATCCTGATTGTCCTGAACATTGATATCAATGCCATCCTCATTTATAATGATTTTACCATTTCCATCGTCATCGTCATTCCAATCATTGTCATCAAAATCGGGGCATTCTTGGCATTTAAGTTCGCCATCCTCACCCATGATCCAGATATACTCTGTAATCTTTCCTCTGTAATAGTCCCTGTCATTTCGGGTGCCACGGTCAATGTGTCCCTTTGTAGATCGATCAAAAGAAATGACCCTTCCGGCAGGCACATAAAGGGTAGACCGTATTTCTTGTTGTCTGGCCTTATTCGAGGTCGCTGTGGTCAGGTATTTATCCAAGACAACCTCATTGCCCTCAAGGGCATAATTGTAATTTACCTGACCCGCCCGTTCACGTGCCTGTTTGAAGGTTCTTCCGTGACTATCCTTGCGTACCCGAATGCGCAATACCGAATCCTCTGATTTTTTGACATTAAATCGTACATCATCGGAAATTAGAATTGGGTTGTCATTTTCATCGTACGACAATCGCATTCGACCAAAATGGATATTCTCCAAATCGTAGTCATATCGGGTATCGTTCATCCTAATCTGAAGGGTATCATTGGTACCGTCCATGACCAGTTCGTCATTAATGGTTGTACTCCCCACGGTCGAAAATTCTGCGGCTTGTTTAACCGCAAAAACGATTAAGGTGCCAACTGAAATCAACCAAAGGCCCAATAGTGCAAACTTGGCAATATTACCTATCGATTTTAGGTTGTTGACCAAAATCTTCAATCCTAAATAAAGGATAAAGAAGAACGGAATGCCCACGGCAAAGAACAACAGGATCGAAACGAGCCATACGGGTGCTCCTGAGGTATTTACGATTTCGTAAAAATCGACCCCTGGAAAATGTACAGCGTCTATTACACCTACCGAGAACATGGCTATAAACAAGCCTATCAAAGAGGCTGCGCCGATTATAATCAAGAGGATACCGATGAATTTCCCAAATACTTTGAAAAGAAACATGATGATATCACCAATGGTATCAAAAAAGGTCTTGGAGCTGCTTTTGACCTTGTTGCCTACTTTATCATAGTCAACGTTTTTTACCTTGTCTGCAACATCATCAAACCCCTCTTTAACTTTGCGTTCTATATTGCTGATGTTGATGGGCTCTCCCGTCATATCGAGTTTTTGGGAGGTGGTTCCTGCTTCCGGCACCAATATCCAAAGTAAGATATAAGCGATCAGACCGAAACCGGTAAAAATGGCCAATAAAATGAATATGAGGCGTATCCACAAGGCATCAAAACCTAAATAATACTCCAATCCGGCACATACACCACCAATATACTTATGGTCGATGTCGCGGTATAATTTTTTGACGTTTCTCCTTGAAGTGGTAGATTTTGATTGCGGGGCATCTTCAAAAATGTCCTCATCTACCATATAATCTTCAGGTTGGCCCATCACCTCGATGACGGCGTCTACTTCTTTTTGGGTGATTACTTGGCGCTCATGCTCCATCTTTTCAGAAAAGAGTTCGGCCACACGGGCTTCGATATCGGCAATGATTTCATCGCTGCCCTTGGTACCTGAAAAGGATCGTTTTATCGCTTCCAGATAGCGCCTTAATTTAGTATACGCTTCCTCATCGATGTGAAAGAAGGTATTTGCGAGATTTATGTTTACTGTCTTGTTCATTTTTTGATACTATTTTGTGGTGGTTACCAAGTTGACTGCATTTCTAAGTTCATCCCAGGTGCCATTGAGTTCTTTGAGAAATAATTGCCCTGTTTCGGTAAGTGCATAATACTTTCGCGGTGGTCCTGATGTAGACTCTTCCCAACGATAGTTGAGCAAACCCGCGTTCTTCAGTCTAGTGAGTAAAGGGTAAATGGTGCCTTCTACCACAAGCATTTTGGCGTCCTTTAGGGCTCCGAGAATCTCCGAGGCATATTTGTCCTTGTCCTTCAAAATAGAAAGGATGCAATACTCCAGAACCCCTTTGCGCATTTGTGCTTTTGTGTTTTCTATGTTCATAACTGCATGGTTCTATAAAATTAACTGTTCGTTTTTTTGTCCCCACCCAGCCCCTCTGTGATGAAAGAAGGGAGTGGGTACTTGCTTTTGGTTGATTGATGATTGATCGATGTCTTTGTTCGTTTTTTGATATGTACTACTATTCGTTTTTTGATTGATGCGTAAACTCCTTAATTTTTATGTAGGCTAATAACTCGTGTAATGGTCCAGTCTGAACCGTTGTTCTTCCAAATGGTGATGAACCTACTTGGAATTGATTTGGCATTTGGTTCTTGATTGTTGTGAAACTTGTGCATGCCAATTTCTACAGCTCCAAACCCAGGTATTTCGTGCACTTCAATACTGCCATCGACCAGGGTTCGGGTCACTTTTCCACAAATATTTTCTTCGATGCTTTTTAAAACGTCACTTTTTGATGTGGCCAACCCTCCCATATCGTGATAAAACTCCAAATCCTCGTCCATTAGCTTGCCCTGGGTTACCATATCACAGGTATTATAGGCATCGAACATTTCCTTGTCTAAGGCGACTACTCGCTTATACAGATCAGAATCCTCAGCGACTTGTGCCTGTGATGCAATGGCCACTATGATAAAAACCAATACCAATATTTTCTTCAGAGTCCCCATTACTTAATGAATTTTATGGTAAATGGATACTGAAACCGTTCACCTTCATTGGTTCGAATCGTTGCCAATATGGAATAGACCACATTCACGATAACAAGGCCGGCTTGGATAATGCCTGTGACGCCAACCGGCCAAAACAGTCGGCCAAATCTGAAGTTATCACTGCTGATATGAATATTCAGGTTGTTCAGGTCACTCAATCGATGAAAGCCAAAAAAATCGCCATCAAACACCTCGGGCCAAAACCCAATGAAAAAAGGGATGCTGATAAGGCCTGCAATGATAGAGTAGAGGAGCATGCTGATTTGAAAATTCAATGCCTGCTTCCCATTGTAATCAACAAATTCATACTCCTTTTTATTGGCCATCCATAGGATGAGCGGAAGGATGAAGTTCCCAAAAGGGATAAAATACTTTGAAAAGGTCGACGCGTGTATAATTGCCGACAAATTTCGTTCATGTTTTGTAAGTACAGTTGCCATTTTTGATTGATGATTTAATAGATTACCTATTAGCTTACGATACAAATATATATCTAAAAGATGGTACTATGCAAAACAAAGTACTATAAATTAACATTTTATTAACATTAATAGAATACGCCTTTTATGCTTACATTTGGAGATACCCCCTATAAACAATGACTTCACACGTGGAATTACAACTAGACCAACTCAAGAGAAAAATATTATCCTACACCCATGTTGATGAAGCCTTTTTGGGTAACCAGCTGCAACAGTATGCGCAATTTGAGCTAAAAAAAGGGGAGACCTTGGTCAAACCCAATCAACAAATGAATCACTTCTACTACCTGGCCTCAGGTTGTATGTGCTATTATAAAATGGAAGATGGCGAAATGAAAGTGTTGGAGTTTTATACGGAAGATGTCTTCTTCACTGATTTAATTTCGTACGTGAATGAGGTGCCTTCCACCCATTATCTTAAAGCTGTTGAACCCACCCTAGTTTTTGGTATTGCAAAGGCTGATGCCGAACGTTTGTTTACCGCCTCGCACCAATTGGAACGTTTTGGGCGTTTGTCGATGCAAGAGGCTTTTCTAAAATTATTTACGCGTGTTGAGCGCATGAGCATTCGAAGCAATGAAGAGCGCTATTTGCGGTTGCTCGAGAAAAGACCTGACCTTTTTCAACGGGTTCCGAACTACCTCATTGCAAGTTACCTGGGGATGACGCCCGTAGGCTTGTCGAAACTTCGCAAACGGCTAAAAACTAACGCGCCGGTTGGGTAAATCTAGCTTTGTTGCTCTTTCCTTCTCCCCAAAAACCACATTAAGATACCTCCTGTGATAAACATCCAAATGGAATAGGCGGCAATGGGAATCCCCATTTCCGTATTTTTTAAGATGGTAGTAACGATAACAAACGCCAAGGTGCCATTTTGAATTCCACTTTCGATGGTGATTGAAATGATACTCTTAAAATCCAAGCGAAGTACTTTTGAAGTAAGGTATCCCAAACCCATGGTGGCTATATTCAACAAAAGGGTAACCAAGCCCACCTCTTTTATGCCTCTAACAATGGTTTCGGCATTAACGGCAATTACGGCGCCAAGTACCAAGATGAATAACACAGCGGATGCCAAACGCATGGGTTTCTCCATGCGGTCGGCAAATACCGGTCGTAATTTTTTGATGAGCATGCCTATCGAAATGGGAATCACGGTGATGACCATTACTTGTAGTATGGTATCCATCACCGGAAGCTTTATGGTAACGGAAGAAGCACTGCCAAAATAATCAAGGGCCCACGAAAGTATTAAGGGTATGGTCAGGATGGTTATAAAACTGGCGATTGCCGTCAGGGTCACTGAAAGAGCGATATTGCCCTTGCAGGTATGGGTTATCAAATTGCTGGTTGGACCGCCTGGAGAAACGGCCAAAACCATAAGACCAATTGCCATTATTGGTTCTAGGTTGAAAATTTGGGTAATCAAAAATGCAATAATCGGCAACAACAAGATTTGGTTGGTTAGCCCGAGAAGTACTGCTTTTGGGAAAACAATGATGCGCTTAAAATCTAATGGTGTTAGGGTCATCCCCATACCTAACATAATGACCGCCAACGATAGCGGCAAGAATACCATGCTTAACAATTCAGCCATTTTGGTTGTGATTTGAGGAAAAGATAGTGAATACTTCTTTAGGGGTAATAGGGTGTTTCACATTCACCTGTATTTATTAAACAGGTTTAATGAAATTGGTCAGAATATGTGGTAATTTCATCCATCACGAAAGCTGTAAGGCCTAAAATTGAAAAATATGGCAAATGCGTATATAGATTTAGATACCTTAAAGTTCCTATTATTTAATGTGCACCACGTAAAGGAGGTGTTGAACCAGGAACTATTTTCTGAGTACGACGAAGATTCCATCGAAATGTTCGTTGACTCCGTTAAAGAATTCGCAGACAAGGAAATGTTTCCTTATTTCAAGGAAATGGATGAACATCCTGCACATTTCGATGATGGGGAAATTGTAGTGCACCCCCAAATCAACCAATACATGAAACGCGCCGGCGAAATGGGATTCATAGGAGGGCCATTTTCGTATGACGCTGGTGGTTTGCAAATGCCCGTAATGGCCGTAAACGCTTCTACTTTTATACAAGAAGCGGCAAACAATCATATGCCTGGCTATGCAGGTCTTACCTTGGGTGCCGCTGAACTTATTGTTCATTTTGGCAATACAACCTTAAATGAAACCTACGTGCCCCATATGATTTCAGGGCAATGGGGCGGTACCATGTGCCTGACCGAACCTCAGGCAGGTAGTTCACTTTCGGATATTGTCACTTCTGCAATCCCAGATGGTGACGCTTATAAAATACAGGGTCAAAAGATTTTTATATCCGGTGGTGATTATCAAGGTGCTGAAAACATTGTACATCTGGTTTTGGCGCGAATTAAAGGCGCCCCTGCCGGTACCAAAGGAATTTCGCTCTTTGTAGTCCCAAAGAAGCGACCAAATGCGGATGGCACCTTGCAATCAAATGACGTCATTACCGTTGCTGATTTTCAAAAAATGGGTCAAAAGGGGTATTGCACCACGCACCTATTCTTTGGTGATAAGGAGGACTGTACAGGCTGGTTGGTTGGTGAGCCAAACCAAGGTCTCAAATACATGTTTTTAATGATGAATGGGGCCCGAATTGCAGTTGGCCGAGGCGCGGCTGCCATTGCCACTGCAGCTTACCATGCCTCATTAAATTATGCCCATGAACGTCCTCAAGGGCGGGAGCTCCAACGCTCGGGTAAAAAGGATGCATCAACCGAGCAGACGTTGATTGTGAACCATCCCGACGTGCGAAGGATGCTGCTACTACAAAAAGCGGTTTCTGAGGGATCTCTGAGTTTGGTATTTCTCAGTTCAAAATACCATGACCTGTCCATTTCAGCGGCCGATGCCGAAGAAAGGGCCAAGTATAAATTGCTTTTGGAAATTATGACCCCTGTGGTAAAGACGTATCCGTCAGAGGCTGGAATTACCTCAGTAAATAATGGGGTCCAAGTCTTGGGGGGCTATGGTTTTTGTTCTGATTATATATTGCAACAATACTTGCGGGATATCCGAATATCTGCCATCTATGAAGGAACCACAGGAATTCAATCACAAGATTTGCTGGGCCGAAAAATTACCATGGAAAATGGCAAGGCCCTCAAATTGCTTGCTGATGAAATCAAAGAATCTATAGGTGAGGCTATGGGCCATGAAGTGCTGATACCTTATGCGAAGAAATTGGGTGAGGCCTTGCAGCTCACCGAGCAAGTCTTGGCATCCTTAATGCAGTATGCCATGCAAGGCGATTACCAAAGGTTTTTGGCCGATGCGACACCCTTTATGGAATTTTTTAGCACCATTGTAGTCGCTTGGCAATGGTTGGTAATTGGTACCAATGCCCAAAATGCCTTGGTTACGGGTGCCAAAAAATATGATGAAGAATTTTATGAGAGCAAGCTTCATACCATGAAATTCTACTTTAAATATGAGTTGCCTAAAACCCTTGGTTTATCAGAAATTTTGATGGATGAAGAGGCCTTGACCTTAAACACGAACAAGAAGATATTTGCCTAAATGAGTACAATAAAATCAAAGTTTGATTTAACCGGTAAGGTTGCCATAGTCACAGGTTCAAGTAAGGGAATTGGACTTTCCATTGCCAAAGGTCTCGCTGAGCACGGAGCAAAGGTGGTGGTGAGCAGTAGAAAACAAGAGGCGGTCGATGCAGTTGCGGAGGAGTTCAAATCTAAGGACATGGAGGCGGTAGGTATCGCCTGCCATATTGGTGATTCGGAACAACGAAAAAGTTTGGTGGAGAAGACCTTGGCCGAATATGGACGTATTGATATATTGGTCAATAACGCGGCTATCAATCCGTTCTATGGTCCTTTGGAGGTAACGGGTGAGGAAGTCTTTGATAAAATTATGGACGTCAATGTGAAGGCCCCCTGGTTGCTTTCCAATTTGGTGCAGCCGGTAATGAAGGAAAATGGCGGTGGCAGTATTATCAATATTTCCTCGGTAGAAGGGGTTCACCCCGGGTTTCGCTTAGGACTTTACAGTATGACCAAGGCAGCGTTGATCATGTTGACCAAAAATCAAGCAAAAGAGTGGGGCAGGTATGGCATTCGATCGAATGTGGTATGCCCGGGCTTGATAAAAACAAAATTCAGCCAAAGTCTATGGTCTGATGAAAAATTGGTGGGCATGTACAATAACAATATTCCTTTGGGACGTGTAGCTGACCCTGATGAGATGGCCGGATTAGTCATGTTATTGGCCTCAGATGCAGGTTCATACATGACTGGGGGCGTGTATACAGCTGACGGGGGATATTTAATTTCTGGATAATAAATCATGAATTTCGAATACACTGAAAAATCACTGGAACTTCAAGAGAAACTCAAGCAGTTTTTCAATGTACATATCCAACCGGTTGCAGAAGAGGTTGAATCTTTTCACGCCAATCCTAAAAACGCTTGGAAACGTTGGCCAGGAACTGAGGACTTAAAGGAAAAGGCCCGGGCAGAAGGATTATGGAATCTATTTCTCCCTAAAGCCTATGGGGCGTTTAGTCCTGGTCTGACCAATTTGGAGTACGCCCCACTGGCAGAATTAATGGGCCGCTATTTGTGGTCTTCCGAAATTTTTAATTGTAGTGCTCCGGATACAGGAAATATGGAGGTTTTGGCCAAATATGGCACTCCCGAGCAACAAGAACGTTGGTTGCAGCCCCTTTTGGAAGGAAAAATTCGTTCTGCCTTTTTAATGACAGAACCAGAAGTGGCCTCCTCAGATGCGACAAACATTGAAACTTCTATCGTTTCCGACGGCGATGACTATGTTATTAATGGAAGAAAATGGTGGTCTTCAGGCGCCATGGACCCAAATTGCAAGATTACCATCGTAATGGGCAAGACCGATTTTGATGCCCCAAGACACCAACAACAAAGTATGGTGTTGGTACCAATAGATACGCCGGGATTGAACGTTGTTCGACCCCTAACCGTATTTGGATACAATGATTCTCCCGAAGGGCATGCCGAGATTCAGATGACCAATGTCCGCGTACCAAAGGAAAATCTGTTATTGGGAGAGGGGCGAGGATTTGAAATTGCCCAAGGCCGCCTTGGTCCGGGTCGAATACATCATTGTATGCGGTTGATCGGTATGGCACAACGATCTTTGGAGATCATGGCAGAACGGACCACACATCGCAAGCCCTTCGGCCGTACCTTGGATACCTATAGCAGCGTTCGTCAGGCTATTGCAAAATCAGCCTGCCAAATTGAGCAGACAAGATTACTTGTGTTGTCCGCCGCTGACAAAATGGACCGTGTGGGTAACAAGGAAGCCAAAGATTTGATTGCCATGATCAAGATTGTCGCCCCAAGCATGGCCCTCGATGTAATAGATAGGGCAATTCAGGTTTTAGGCGGAAAGGGAGTGGGCAATGATACCCCTCTGGCCCACTTTTATGCTGCAGCTCGAATGTTGCGTTTGGCCGATGGCCCTGATGAGGTACACATGAGCCAATTGGGTAAAAGTATTATTAAACAATACGCACAAACTCGATGATGGCCAATCCAACAAAACCGGTGCGTGAGGGGGAAGAGTTGAATGCCGAAAGTCTTAAGGCTTTTCTCCATGAAAAGAACCTGATAAAGGACATTCAAAGTGAATTGGCCATCAGTCAATTTTCGAATGGTTATTCCAACCTGACGTACTTATTGCAATGCGAAGGGCTCGAATATGTGTTGCGCAGGCCACCTTTCGCCGCTCCAAAAAGGGGCCATGACATGGGTAGGGAATATAAGGTGCTTTCCAATTTGAATCGGTCTTTTGATAAGGCTCCAAAAACGTATGTTTTTTGTGAGGATGTTCAGGTACTCGGCGCTCCATTCTATATTATGGAGAAAGTTCAAGGCCATATATTAACGGCAAAGGCGGCTATCAAAAATGAGGTTTCACCTCAAGCGTTTAAGACCATCTCAGATACTTGGTTGAATGCCTTTGTAGCGTTTCACAGTATCGATTACCAAAAGGTGGGGCTTGAAGACCTGGGCAGGCCCAAGGGCTATGTGGCACGTCAGGTGTCCAATTGGGGCAAACAATATATGGCTGCTGCCACAGATGATGTTCCCGCTGCCCAAAAGGTCATGAAATGGATGGATGAAAACCAACCAGAGTCTTATGACCATACCTTGATTCACAATGATTTCAAATATGACAATGTTGTTTTCAGTGATGACAGTTGGTTGACCATTTCGGCAATTTTAGATTGGGAAATGTGCACCCTTGGTGACCCACTAATGGATTTGGGTACATCTTTAGGGTATTGGACCACTGCCGATGACGCGGATTTCATGAAACAAGGCCTACCTTCGCCAACAGTAATGCCAGGTAATCCTTCCCGAAGCGAAATAGTGCATCAATACGCCCTAAAAAGCGGTAGGTCTGTCGACAATATTGTATTTTATTACGCCTATGGTTTGTTCAAGATTGCTGTTATTGCTCAGCAGATATACTTTCGTTACAAACATGGGCATACCCAAGATCCAAAATTTGCCAACCTAAACAAAGCTGCGGCCTTATGCTGCAATAACGCTTGGCAGGCCATTCAAAAAAACAAAATTGATAATCTGTATTAGATGGAATCATTTATCAGCGTAAATCAGGATGAATTTCAAAAATTTAGAAATGAGGTTGGGACCGGGCCATTGGTGATGTTGAATCTTTTGAAATATCGAGAGGTTGTTGAAGAAACAGGGGAAACAGGCAAAGCGGCCTATAGTGCCTATCTAAATGCAGCGGCTCCTTTTCTTGAAAAGGTAGATGCACAAGTGTTGTTCTTTGGCACTCCCGAGCATATGTTGATCGGCCCTCAAGATCAAGAATGGTGGGATGCCGTAATTGTGGTACAATACAATTCGTTCGCTGATTTTTATACGATGGCAACGGCAGAGGGCTATCCGTCGCACCTTAGGGCTCGTGCCTTGAGTGACTCAAGATTAATACACTGTAAACCAATACGTTAATTCATGAATTTAAAGAATAAAGTAATTGTCCTAACTGGCGCTGGAAGTGGTATTGGTAAGGCCACAGCAAAACTTTTTGGTGAACATGGAGCCAAAGTGGTGGTTTCCGATATCAATCAAAAAAACGCTGAAGCCGTTGCAAATGAAATCCTAATGGCCGATGGTAAAGCTACCGTGGTAAAAACAGATGTCACCCAGTTTGAAGAAGTTGAATCGTTGATTGCCCAAGTGGTTTCAAACCATGGGCAAATTGATGTTATGGTCAACAATGCTGGCATAGGGGGCAAACAGCAAGCCCGAACGGCCGAACATTCACACGAAGATTGGCATAACGTGATAGCTGTCAACCAAACAGGTGTTTTCTATTGCATGAAATCGGTTTTGGGGCAAATGATGAAACAAGGACATGGTAATATTGTTAATGTAGCATCTTTGGCGGGACTACGGGCTTCCGGTAACAACCTTTCTTACTCTGCAAGCAAATTCGCAGTTGTGGGGATGACGAAATCGGCCGCTTTGGAATATGGTCGTAAAAACATTCGGATCAATGCGGTCTGCCCCGGTTTTACGGAATCGGCACTGTTGGACCAATTGTTGTCTGTTAGCCCCGATATGGGGGATAAACTGAAACGTTTTATACCCATGGGTCGATTTGGTCAGGCCAATGAAATCGCAGAGGCCATTTGTTGGTTGGCCTCAGACAACTCTAAGTTTATAACCGGTCAGACCATAACATTGGATGGGGGAAATTCCCTTTTGTAATATTTGAGAATGAACACACTAGACTTACATCAAAAAGAAGGCTACACCATAGTTCAAATGAACCGTGGCAAGGTGAACGCCATTAATCAAGAAATGGTGAATGAACTGAGTGCGGTTTTCCGCAAATTGGAATATGATAAAGCGACAAAAGGGGCAATTTTAACAGGCATACCCAATTTCTTTTCAGCGGGACTCGATTTAATAGAACTTATCGGGTATGACAAAGCGCAAATGACCCGGTTCTTCCAATCTTTTGGTTCGTTGTATGCACAACTTTTGAAATTTAAAAAACCTTTGATATGCGCTATTACCGGGCATTCGCCCGCAGGAGGTTGTGTGTTGGCAATAGCCTGTGACAACCGCTATATGGCAGCAGGTGAAAAATTTAGAATTGGACTAAATGAAGTAGCGGTCAACGTGCAGATCAGTCAAGACCTGACCAACGCCTATGCATTTTGGTTGGGGAACGGTTTGGCCCACAGGTATATTCTGGAAGGAAAACTTTTGAACACCGAGGAAGCCGTGGCCGCTGGCCTGGTAGATGAGGTAGTCCCTCTTGAAGGAGTGCTGCAAAGGGCAGAAAAGCAGATGCAAAAGTATTTGCAGGCCGATCAAGAAATTTGGATAAGTACCAAAGGAAAATTGAGAAAACAGTTATTGAACAATCTTGAGAAAAACCCAGCAGAAGCCATGAATGAAGCCTCAGAATTGTGGTGGAAGCCAGAAATACGAGCCAAAATGGAGGCCTACGTCAATAGTTTTTCCAACAAGAAAAAATAGAAAAGAAACACATGAACAAACAACTTTTATTTGTCAAACGTCCTATCGGTGAAGCGGATGAAGATACATGGAATTTAGTTTCCAATCCCATCCCTAAACCTAAAGAAGGAGAGGTCCTCATCCAACAGCATTACATTTCATTAGATCCCGCCATGCGCGGATGGATGAACAATACCAAATCTTACATAGAACCCATGGCCATTGGTTCGGTCATGCGTGCCGGATCAGTAGGTAAGGTAATCAAGTCAAACAACCACCCAAAATTCAAGGAGGGCGATTTTGTGTCAGGTAATGGGGGTGTACAGCAATATACTGTAACCGATGGTAAAGGATACTATCCTGTTGACCCCAATTTGGCGCCCTTGCCTACCTATATTGGTACCTTGGGAATGCCGGGAATGACGGCCTATTTCGGCATTTTAGAAGTAGGCAAGATCAAGGAAGGTGACGTGGTGTTGGTGTCGGGAGCTGCCGGAGCCGTAGGAAGTGTTGTCGGCCAAATAGCAAAAATAAAGGGCTGTACTGTGGTTGGAATTGCCGGAGGTGCCCAAAAGTGTGAATACCTTGTAAATGAGCTGGGATTTGACGGCGCCATTGATTATAAAAACGAAAATGTGCGCGATCGCTTAAAAGAACTCTGCCCTAAAGGGATTGATGTGTATTTCGATAATGTGGGTGGTGACATCTTGGATATAGCCCTGACACGACTGCGCATGCACGCCCGAATAGTAATATGTGGGGCCATTTCACAGTACAATAACAAAATGGCCATCAAGGGTCCCAGCAACTACTTATCACTTTTGGTTAATAGGGCTACCATGCAAGGTATGGTGGTCTTTGATTGGGCAAAACGCTACGGAGAGGCGGCCCAACAAATGGGTGTTTGGATGGCCCAAGGAAAACTTAAAAGCAAAGAGGCTGTATATGAGGGAATAGAGAACTTTCCTGAAACCTTTGATCGTCTCTTTAGTGGAGAAAAAATGGGAAAATTGGTTTTAAAGGTACTGGAGGCTTAATTTCTATGAAAGCAATTCGATGTAAAAGCTACGGACCACCCTCGAACTTGGCGCTTGAGGAAATTGAGGCTAAAAAGGCTGGTCCCAAGGAGGTTGTGGTCACTGTTAAGGCCTGTGGCCTCAATTTTCCCGACACCTTAATCATTCAGGGTCTCTACCAGTTCAAGCCTGATCTGCCCTTTACCCCGGGTAGTGATATCGCTGGTATCGTAAAAGAAGTAGGCGAGGGGGTCAAGCATCTACAAGTGGGTCAAGAGGTATTTGGTTTCGTTCCTTATGGAGGCCTGGCCGAAGAGGCGGTGGTACCTTCCAATGCCTGTTTCCCCAAACCCCCGCAGATGGATTTTGAGACAGCGGCCAGCTTTTTAATGGCCTATGGTACATCGTTTCATGCCTTAAAAGATAGGGGTCAGTTGAAGAAAGGAGAAACCTTACTGGTTTTGGGTGCTTCAGGTGGTGTAGGATTGGCAGCCGTGGAATTGGGCAAACGCATGGGGGCACATGTCATTGCCGCTGCGTCTACTGATGAAAAGTTGGCACTCTGCAAATCCTATGGGGCGGATCAAACCTTGAATTACAACGAGGTGGATGTAAAGGCCACTTTAAAGGAAATGACTTCAGGTAAGGGTGTTGATGTGGTCTATGATCCTGTTGGCGGGCCGTACTCCGAGGCTGCACTGCGTGCGACCGCCCGCTATGGCCGATTTTTGGTGGTAGGCTTCGCCGCGGGCGACATTCCTAAAATACCATTAAACCTTCCGTTACTTAAAGAAGCCGAAATAGTGGGCGTATTTTGGGGCAGTTTTGCCATGAAAGAACCACAGGCCAATATGGCCAACAGCATGCAATTAATGCATTGGCATGCCGAGGGGAAATTGAAACCCCATATCCATAAAACATTTGAATTGAAAGATACTCCCTTGGCCTTAGAACAGATGATGCAACGCAAGGTGATGGGCAAATTAGTAGTAACCGTATAACAAGCACATGAGACTAAAAGATAAAGTGGCCATCGTAACTGGTGGTTCTAGAGGAATTGGACAAGCCGTGGTTGAACTTTTTGCGAAAGAGGGCGCCACGGTGATTATCATCGATTTGTTGCCGCAAGGCAGCGCTGTTGCAGCGCAAATCAACGCCAACGGCGGCAAAGCGGAATTCCACTCCGTTTCGGTAACGGACAAAACTGCCATCGAAGCACTCTTTGCAGAGATCAATTCGAGGTATGGGAAATTGGATATCTTAATCAATAATGCAGGAATCACTCGAGATCGTACCCTTGAAAAAATGAGCGAGGATGAGTGGGATGCCGTTATCGAAGTGAATCTCAAAGGCGTATTTATTTGTACACAAGCAGCAGCGCCATACATGAAAGCCAACACCTATGGTAGAATTGTAAGTGCCGCATCGAACGTGGGGCTGCGGGGAAATTTCGGCCAAACCAACTATGCGGCCACCAAAGCAGGGGTTATTGCCATGAGCAAAACCTGGACAATGGAATTGGGAAAATACGGGATAACAGCCAATGCCATCGCTCCTGGTTTTACCATGACCGATATGGTCAAAAAAATTCCTGAAGAGCATTTTGCGGCCATTAAGGCGAGTATTCCCCTAAAGACTGTAGCAGATCCAATCGATATTGCCTATGGCTATTTGTATTTGGCTTCAGATGAGGCCCGATTCGTTTCAGGCATTTGCCTAACCATTGATGGGGGAACTTCAAGATAAAAGCGGCATGGCGAAACTCAATATTAAAGACTTTCAAGAACTTAACACATGGGCAGGACAAGAATTGCCCGAAGGTGATTGGGTGGTTGTTACCCAGGAAATGATCAACGATTTTGCGAAAGCCACACAAGATTTTCAATGGATTCATGTGGATGTGGAAAAATCAGAAAAATACTCACCCTTTAAAAAGCCCGTGGCCCATGGTTTTCTTTCCCTATCACTACTATCCAAAATGCTTGGTGATTTGGTCAAGGTCAATTCCGTAAAAATGGGAGTGAACTATGGGCTGAATAAGGTTCGTTTTCCAAGCCCGGTACTGGTAGATAGCAGGGTTCGCTTGCTAAGTGGTATACAAGGGATCGAAGCTTATGGCGATAATGGGGTCAAGGTGCTTTGGAATTGTACAGTGGCCATCGAAAACTCGGATAAACCTGCTTGTGTGGCCGAATTTATCAGCTTGATGTTCGAGTAACCTCAAGGTGTCAAAATATCACTTTGGTAACCTAATTTCCATTTTTGTATTTTACGGTACTACTAACTCAACTTCGATAACCAAATGACCCGTTTATTTGATTTACTGTACCATCAATTAAATAATTTCCCATCTCCCAAAGCTTTAAACAAGCGAAACGCCAATGGCGAATGGCAAGCCTATAGCACGCAAGAGCTGGTGTCAATGGCCGAACAGGCTGCATCGGGGCTCCATACCCTGGGATTAAAGCGAGGCGATAAGGTAGCCTTGGTGGCCTACAAAAATCGACCGGAATGGTTGATCATGGATTTTGCCATTCAAATGGCCGGTATGGTCAGTGTACCCCTTTACCCAACGATCAGTGTTGGGGAATACGAGTATATTTTGGATGAGGCAGAAGTGAAGGCAGCCTTCTGCGGGGGTCTCGATTTGATCGACAAGCTCACTGCTGCACAGAAAAAGGTGAAAAGCCTAAAACATATCTACGTTTTTGACAAAGAAACAGCAGGGCAGTACTGGGAATCTGTTTTTGACACCAATAACCAGCAAGAAATTGAAAAAATAAAGGCCGAGATACAACCTGCAGATTTGGCAACGATCATTTATACGTCTGGGACCACGGGCAATCCAAAAGGGGTAATGCTCAGTCACCACAATATTATGTTTGTAATCGAGAAAACCGTACCCCATTTAACCGCAATGCCTGGTGACAATGTCATCAGCTTTTTACCACTATGCCACATTTTTGAAAGGGCGGTTTCTATGGCTTTCATCTACGGAGGGGCGCAAGTGCATTTTGTGGGTACCGATAATTTAAGCGGACCCGATGGCGATTTACAGGCGGTTAAACCGATTACCTTTTCTTCGGTTCCCCGTCTTTTGGAAAAAGTATACGAGGCCATCTACAATAAAGGTTTGTTGCTTACAGGAGCAAAGAAAAAATTGTTTTTCTGGGCTTTGGAGATGACCAAAGACTACTCCATAGATCAAAAATTGTCTTTTGGGAAAAGGGTAAAGTGGAAGATTGCCGATAAGCTAATTTTCAGCAAATGGCGTGAAGCCTTGGGTGGGCAGGTAAAGGCAATAATTACAGGGGCAGCACCCTGTCCCGTAAAAGTAATTCAGGTATTTTGTGCGGCGGGAATTCCAATCCGAGAAGGGTATGGCCTTACGGAGACCTCGCCAACCATCTCGATCAATACCATGGAACCCGATGGCGTGATCATGGGTACCACAGGACCGATAATAGATGGTATTAAAGTGAAAATAGATGCTGAAGGTGACTATCGGGAAGGAGAAGGAGAAATTTTGGTCCATGGCCCCAATGTGATGATGGGCTATTACAAAAAACCAGAGGAGACCGCTAAAGTATTTAAGGAAATTGATGGGGAAAAATGGTTTTGCACAGGGGATATTGGCACCTTGATCACAGGTGCAACGGGTCGAAAATTCTTAAAAATAACAGATCGAAAAAAGGAGCTTCTAAAGACTTCGGGTGGGAAGTATGTGGCTCCTGCACCCATCGAGAACAAAATGAAGGAAGATTTTTTGATCGAACAGATGATGGTTGTGGGCGACAAGCAAAAATTCGTAACCGCATTGATTGTACCGGCAGAAGAAGCCTTGAAAAACTGGTGTGAGCATAAGGGGATGGAATGGCAAGACCTCAATACGATGATTCAGAAGAAAAAAGTGCTCAAAAAATACCAAAAGGTTATCGATAGCTATAATCCGCAGTTTAGCCATATCGAACAGATCAAGAAATTTGCCTTGGTGCCTCAGCAGTGGTTGCCCTTGCACCCCGATGGTGGCGAAGCGGAACTCACCCCCACATTAAAATTAAAAAGAAGGGTGATTCGTAAGAAGTTTGCCCAAGAAATTGCGGACCTTTATACCGAATAGCAAGTGCATATGAAACCCCCATCAACCTTTAAAGTAAATCTGTTCACCTTTTTTAAGTTGCCCTCCGCCTGGTGGTGCGGAGTTCGTTTAAGGTACATGGACGAACAGAAGACCGAAGTGACAGTCAAACACAGGTGGTTCAACCAAAATCCATTCAATTCCATGTTTTGGGCAGTTCAAGGCATGGCAGCTGAATTTTCCACCGGTATTCTGGTGTCAACGGCCATTGCCCAAAGTGGACATAAAATTTCGATGCTGGTTCAAAACAACAACGCCAATTTTTCGAAAAAGGCCACGGGTCGCATACGGTTTACCTGTGAGGATGGTCACTTGATAACCGATGCACTCAGTAAAACCATAAAAACGGGCGAAGGCCAAACCATATGGATGAAATCAGTCGGTGTCAACGAAGAAGGGGTAGTGGTATCCACCTTTAATTTTGAATGGACGGTTCGCCTAAAAAGTTAATTGTGACTTTTTAAAATTTCGGTGTCATAATAGTAAATGATACCACTAAAATCATCGAATTGGCCAGAATGTGCACAATTGGCCCGAAAATTTTAGTAATTTGAAAACGATTTTGACAAACCATAAATTAAATTATACGTACAATGGGAAAATTTGAAATTAAAACAGGAAGCTCAGGAAAGCCAATGTTCAACCTTAAGGCCGGAAATGGTCAGGTTATATTGACAAGCCAATCTTATGCCAGTATGGATGGATGCAAGAATGGTATTGAGTCCGTTAGAAAAAATTCTCAAGATGATGGCCAATTTGAGCGCAAAACTGCGAAAGATGGAAGCCCCTTCTTTACTTTGAATGCAACCAACGGTCAAATTATCGGAAAGAGCGAAATGTACACTTCGACCTCTGCCATGGAAAATGGTATTGAATCTGTGAAGAAGAATGCACCTGATGCTGATGTAGTTGACAACAGCTAAGAAAGGATGAATCCAAAATAAAAAGCGGCCCTAGGGCCGCTTTTTTTTGTAACAAAATAATTCAATTAACAACAAATAGAGGTCGAACAAAAACGAAACACATGAACGCACACGAAATTGATTTTACTATTTATGGGGAGGAAATGCAGTATGTCGAGATCGAACTTGACCCCCAAGAAGCCGTCGTAGCCGAAGCAGGTAGTTTTATGATGATGGATACCGATATCAAAATGGATACCATTTTTGGTGATGGGTCGAACCAAGAACAAGGGGTGTTGGGCAAGATTTTTTCTGCTGGCAAGCGTATACTCACCGGTGAAAGTCTATTCATGACGGCCTTCTTAAATGTGGGCCAAGGCAAGAAAAAAGTGAGTTTTGCCTCACCTTATCCAGGTAAAATAGTACCTATTGACCTTTCAGAAAAAGGGGGAAAATTTATCTGCCAAAAAGATGCCTTTTTATGTGCAGCAAAGGGTGTCAGTGTGGGTATTGAATTCTCAAAACGCCTAGGTCGTGGCCTTTTTGGAGGTGAAGGATTTATTATGCAAAAATTGGAAGGTGATGGTCTCGCCTTCGTGCATGCCGGGGGCACTATGGCGCGTAAAGAGTTGGCAGCCGGTGAGGTGCTCAAAGTGGATACGGGTTGTATCGTAGGCTTTTCACATACGGTAGATTACAATATTGAGTTTGTGGGGGGCATCAAGAACACGGTGTTTGGAGGTGAAGGCCTATTTTTTGCCACCCTTCGCGGACCGGGAACCGTTTATGTTCAGTCGTTGCCATTCAGTAGGCTGGCAGGCCGTGTATTGGCTGCCATACCACGTGGGGGCAAGGATAAGGGTGAAGGCAGTATCTTGGGAACCCTGGGCGATATTGCCATGGGCGACCGAGGATTTTAAAAACCAATCCGTTCAAGTTTCCCATAAATTATCAAATGGTATTTTTGTGATTCCCGCGAAAGCGGGAATCTTTTTTTGTCGCTATGAATTTCAAAAATCTTATCAGCTTTCTTAAGGAACTGCAACAGAACAACTCAAAGGATTGGATGGATGCCAACCGCAGATGGTATAAAGAGGTTCGGGATGATTATATCGCTTGGCTCGATAAGATGAATATCAGATTGGCAGGCCTCGATGAGGCCTATTATGATACGCCCGGTAAAAAGGGGATCAACCGTATCAACAATAACCTGATGTTTCATCCCAACAAGCCCATTTATAAGGATCATTTTGGTGCCGGATTTGACAAGCGACCCAATACGGGCGATTTTTATGTGGAGGTTGGTATTGAAAGGGCGATGTTTGCCGGTGGACTTTGGCGGCCTGACCCCAAGCGCTTGCTCAGTATACGTGAGGCAATTGACTATGATGGAGATGAATTAAAGGCTATTTTGAACAAGCCCTCTTTTAAGACCTTATTTCAAGGTTTGTATGAAGATGAAAAATTAAAAACGGCACCCAAAGGCTTTTCGAAAGACCACCCCCATATTGATTTGTTAAGAAATAAGACATTCGCGGTAGCTACTGAATTTTCCACGAGAAGGGTGTTGAACGGCGATTTTGAAGCTTTTTTAATTGAAAGTTATCTAGAAATGCTTCCTTTTAGACGTTATCTTAATAAGGCAATCAGTGTTTGAGTCAGTTAAATCAGTTATAACAGCTTGAAAAGTACATATGAAATACGGTAGTGTAAGAAATATTAAAAAGGAGCTGCTCTCTGACAATTGGTACTCCTTGAATCGGGTCACCTTCGAATACCAAAGGGAAGACGGTACCTGGGAAACCCAGATTCGGGAAGCCTATGACCGCGGTAATGGAGCGGTCATCTTATTGTATAACCAGAAAAAAGGAAGCGTCGTGCTCACGCGCCAGTTTCGCATGCCAACCTACCTAAACGGCAACCAAGATGGCATGATGATAGAAGCCTGCGCTGGAATACTGGAAAAAGGAAATGCAGAGGAGACCATCAAAATGGAAGTAGAAGAGGAGACGGGGTATAAGATTGAGGGCGTTGAAAAGATATTCGAATCCTATATGTCACCAGGATCGGTCACCGAAATTCTTTATTTCTTCATAGGCGCTTATGATTCACATATGAAGGTCAGTGCCGGAGGAGGTTCGGCAGAGGAAACCGAAAATATCGAAGTATTGGAAATGTCATTTTCCGAGGCCCTCAACATGGTACAAAACGGGGAAATAAAAGATGCCAAGACCATCATGCTACTGCAATGGGCACAACTCAATTCACTTTTCGATCAGTAGGCTTCATGTAGTTCCCTAAGGGTATTCCTTATGGTTTTTCGTACTTCAGCTGTTGGCAAGCGAAAGTGATTGTTCATAAAACTGAACACCAAAACCTTGCCCGATTTGGTCAATAGATACCCGCTGAGGTTGTAGTTGTTGCCCAGGGCCCCCGATTTGGCGATGATGTACGATGCGTTCCCTTCCGAACGTTGTAAGGTTCCATTTTCATCCCAGCGTGGAAAAAGGTCAAAAAGACGTTCCTTGGGTAATTTGTTGTGTATTTTTTGCAATACATGTACAAGGGCATCTGGTGTAAACAAATTGTAACGGGAAAGGCCCGAACCATCAACCCAGCGCGGTTCATGGCTTAGGTCTGAAAGCTCATTTTCAAGGATCCGATTGCGGGCATTTTGAAAACTCAGGGTATCTGACACTTGCGAGGCCACCATCAGCATGATTTGCTCGGCTAAAAAATTATCGCTTTCAAGCATCATTTGTTTGTAGAGGCTATCCGAAGCGATTCCGGGCAGTGCTTTTTTAGCGGTTGAAGGCATTTTATCCACCAAGATGACTTCGCTTTTCAAGGCTTCCTGCAAGAGTGTTTTGGTCAGTTTTTTTGAGGTCACAAACGGAATACGTAATGTATCTGTGGTGTTGGGTATATAAAAAGTATTGGAAAATTCATCCCTTCGTTTGTTTCGCTTCTCAAAAAAGACGTTCGGTTCGAATAATTGCGGTGAAATCGCTACTAAATCGTTCGGAGTGACCGTTACAACATTTCCAAAAAGGGGCAAAGGACCCATTTCTGGTGAAAAGTAGGTATCGTAATCTTCCCAGGCCCAACCGGGGCCATACCTATTCCCAATGTAGTTATCAAGGTGAACCGCTATAGTGTTATGAGCCTTGAGAAACTTAAGTGTGGTGGTGTCGTTAAAATCGGGATGTAGTAATGTCGGATTCCCAGTGCCCGCAATATAAAGTGTGTCGTTTTGTTCCACATAGTGCAGTGCGGGTAGCACTTCGGGCAATAGTTCCAAAGCTGCGTATAAGGTGACTATTTTAACGTTACTGGCTGGTGTAAAATACCGATCACTTTGGTAGTTGATTAAGGTGTCTTTTTGAACTGGGTCAATGACCAAAATCCCCATAAAATGGTTGGTGTTTTGAGGGTCAGCAGTAAGGTTTTTTAATAATTTACCTGGTACCTTGGCCTTGGTTGCGCTACAGGACCCGAGCAACAGAGACCCCAAGGATATCCCAATCAAGAATATTGTAACTCTTTGATTTAAAATGAATTGCAAAAGCATTTTGTCGAATTTAACATCCCCTTATCCAATTTTTAACTAAGCTAAGTGAACAAGATATATCTTTTATGAGTAATTTAGGTGACAACCTAACAATAAACAATTTGATATATGGCTAGAGCTATGCTGGAGTACACCAAGACGGTCCTGCAAAAGGTCAGTTTTGATGCGAAGCTATTCGCAAAAGAAGTGAAAAAAGCAGTTTCAAGACTACTGCCTAGTGAAATCGAAGAACTTAAGATTTGGATAATGCAGTTCATCAATGACAAACCTGAACTGCAGCAAAGTCTGATTTATCTTAAAGCATAGACAAAACCGCCCAAGGGCGGTTTTTTATTTTGAATTCAGGGGACTAATGATCTCTACGTCCTCAAAAGCGATGGCCCCGCGTACAATACCTGATATCACCTCCTTTATGGCCTCAGTAATTTGAATTTTAAGTTCGCTCTTGTGATATATAATGCTGATCTCCCTTGCAGGAGGTGGCTTTTTAAAGTGTTTAAGATGGGTTCTCTTTTTCTCATCAAGCTCTAGGGTATTCAAATAAGGAAGCAGGGTCATTCCCATACCTTCGTTCGATAAATTCACCAAGGTTTCGAAGCTGCCGCTTTCAATCTGAAAATGGTCTCCTTGTGCCTTTTTTGGTGATTTACACAAATTGATGACCCCGTCTCGGAAACAATGTCCATCCTGTAGCAACAAAACATCTTCTATATGCAAATCTTCAACGGATAGTTCCGATTTTACGGCCAGTCTGTGATTGCCGGGCACATAGCCAACAAAGGGTTCGTAATACAGCGGTCGTTCTTTAAGAAACTCAATTTCTAATGGAGTTGCAGCTATGGCAGCATCCAGATGACCATCTTGCAAGTTCCGAATCATCGTATTGGTTGACTGTTCCCTGATAATAAGGTTGACTTTCGGATACCTTTTGACAAAGGTTGGTAAAAACATGGGCAGCAAGGTGGGCATTACCGTAGGAATGATGCCCAAGGTAAAGTCACCGCCTATAAATCCTTTGTCTTGATCAACAATGTCTTTGATGCGTTCCGCTTCGGCGACAATGTTTTTGGCTTGGGCCACGATTTTTTTGCCTACTTCGGTAATGGCAATGGGTTTTTTACCACGGTCAAAAATCAGAACGTCCAATTCGTCTTCTAGCTTTTGTACCTGCATAGATAGGGTAGGTTGGGTAACAAAGCTCTTTTCTGCAGCGAGAGTGAAGTTGCGATATTCGGCAACGGCTAATACATACTGCAATTGGGTGATGGTCATTTGGTAGAATTTTGCCTAAAAATACAAAAGCATCAGAATACTCTATCAAGATAAATATATTAATCAGTAAATCTTATATAAAAAAACCCTTGGATTTTCCAAGGGTTGGCATTTTGACTGCTCTTTTTCCAATAATGTGTTGCTATAAGACGTCTAGAATCGAATCGTAAAGTCTAAATTTTCTGAATCGACGTCAAATTTTGCTGCTTCAAAAGTTGGTGGCCCCATGCTCATATCGTTGCCGCTCATGCCATAACTTTCTTTGGGCATGCCATTGGCCTCAAAATCCATTTGTTTATTGTCGTTCGCATCGTGTAACGCCATGATGGCATACGTTCCCGCAGGAACATTTTTGAACGTAAATTCAACTTTACCATCTTTGATTTCACTTTCTAGATTTTGAATACCAGGACCTCTCATAAAAGTTTCTGCGGTGTGTAGGCCAAGTAATACCTTACCTTCATCACTGGTGACATTATCGATGGTGACCGTTATGGTTACTTCGTCACTTTGTGCCGTCAATGTAGAAAGGCTAAAGGCAATTGCTAAAATTGATACTGCTAGTTTCATTTCTTTTGTTTTTGATTGTTAATGATGCGACAAATTTTAGGCTTTAGGATGTGTCCTTCAACTTCTGATTACCGAATTGTTGATTTTTAGGAATGAATTGTTAGCAATCAAGAGGCAATAGCATTTGTATGTTGCAGCGATCATAGGGGGTCTCAATGGCTTCAATTTCTTGGAACCCCAGTTTCCGGTAGAGGCGAATGGCAGGTTCCAAAATTGTGTTGCTTTCCAAAAAAATAGTAGTGGCACCAAGTTCCTTGGCCTTGGCAATAATGTGTTGCCCGAGCAAAAACCCGACACCCTTACCATGGGCCTGTGGAGATACCCCCATTTTTGCCAATTCATAATCATAGGGCCCTGACTTCATCTTTACCAGGGCGCAAGCACCGGCAGGCTCCCCATTTAATAAGGCAATGGCGATATAGCCCCCGGGATCGATAATGTTTTCTTGCGGATGGTCAAGATAATAATGGTCCATGGCCTCCATTCTGAAATATTTTTCGACCCACCATTCATTTAATGATTTGAAGGCTTTACGGTAGGCAGGGGTATAGGGTACTACTTCAACTTTCATTGCTATTGTGCGAAATGACTTTCAAGAATTATGTCGTTCATCGAAAAAATTGGTATTTCAACTATGTTTTGTGTAATATTACATAGCCCAAATTCAAACTTAGCCGCTTGGCCAACGCTATGGTACTCCCTTAATTTTTTATAGGTTGTCCATTGTTTTCCAAGTATTGGTAAGCCTGCATTTGTGCGAACTAACAACAAAATGCTTAGCTTATGGTACTCAGAACTACATTTGCTTTTAAGCCGTTATACCCTAAAATTACTGTTTATTTAGCGCTTACCCTTGCCCTGGTCGGTATATCCGCATCAGGACAGGAACAGGAACAGCAGCAAAACCCCTATGTTGCCTATAATGTGCCTTTTCAGAACCTACTCAAATTCAATCGGTTTTTGATTAATCCCACATTTTCAGCTGTTAGGGAAGACAAGACCTATCTCAATTTTTTTCACCGTAGCCAAGGTTCGCAATTCGAAGACAACGATCAAAATTACTTTTTGAGCTATAGTGCACGGTTGAATGACCGAACAGGTTTGGGATTAAGTCTGTACAATCAACAATCAGGTATTATATCCAATATTGGGGTAATGGCCAATTATGCCTACGGGGTTCGCTTGGGTGCGAAAAGTGACTTGAGCTTTGGGTTCAATTTGCCGTATTACCGCAGTAGTTTTGATGCCAGTAGGGCAGTGGCCCAATCGGAAGACCCACTTTTAGACGGCTTGACCGACACCTCTATTATCACCTTTCAGCCGGGTGTCAACCTATCGCTGGGAAGCTTCGATTTTGGTGTTTTTGCCCAAAACTTGTTTGATTATGATATCAAAAGTGGTCAAACCCTGACCGAATTCAATCAAAAGACCTTTTCTGGGCATTTGCAATATGCCCATGAATTCAAAAACGCCGGGGGCATTTTTGAAGATGGTCGGTTGATGCCTTTGGCACGCGCCCGGGTCGAGGGCAATAGAGATCCCATATTTGGTGGCGGCCTAATTCTTGATTTGCCCAAGTTGGGCTGGATTCAAGGGGGGTATGATCAATTTTATGGTGCCTCGGCAGGAACCGGATTTAATCTGAACAAACGTTTGTCTTTTGGTTACAATTTTGAAAAAAGCCTAAATAATTCACTCAATAACCTCGGAGTAACCCATGAAATTTCATTGGCCTACTCCTTCGTCCCAAATCTTACCAAAAATTTATTTGCTGCCGATGAGGAGCAAATCAAATCAAAAAAGAAGGAAGCCTTGGTTGAAAATCTGGTGAGAGCCAAGGAAATAGCGCCCCAAAGAGCGTCGATAGATGTTGAGCTCGAAAAATTGAAGGCCCAACAGCAGATGAATCTGGCCCTAATTGATGAGCTCATTTTTAAGTTGGATTCCATTGAGACCCACCAACAACGCGACCTTGAGAAGCGCTTTGAAATGACAATGAGACTTATCAAGCGCAATCGAAAAAATGAGAGTCCGGTTGACGAATCTAAGGCTGCGAAATTGTTTTTTGCCAAGAATTCACAATTGGCTGTGGCAGAAGACGCAAAGCCCGCTGTTGAACTAGTATCAACCGAGCCCGAACGCAAAAAAGGGGTATTTGTGGGTGGTGCCTTTAAACCGATTGAAAAGTTCATAACCCTTGAAGGTATTGGTAAAGGGCATTATTTGGTGGCCAATGTATACAGCAATGAAAAGTATATGAATCTCTTCATTGATAAATTAAAGAAAGACGGGCATAAACCACAACACTTCAAGAACCCAGAAAATGGGTTGAACTATGTATACCTCAAGCGTTTCAGTGAAGATGAAGCTGCGCGTACAGCCTTCGATATGTATAAGCGAGGCGTTTATACCGAAGATCTTTGGATCATGCATGTTGATAATCCGAAATACCTAAAGTTTGCCGAAACGCATTTTGAAGACGAATAAACTTTTAATCGCTCCCACCCCATGGGAGCTGATTTTTTGAAATGACCCTTGCCCCAGGGTCATTTCTTTTTAGGAATGGGTAGGTAAGGTATTTCTTTTACCCACAATCTCTACAATCCAATAGATCAGTTGGCCAATACCGCTAAAAAAGAAGAATAGCAATATCCAAACAATGAGCAGGTTGTTTCCCTTTAGATTAGGATTTTGCACCGCATGTACGATATAAAAGATCAAGCTGCCCAAACATACTACCACGACGAAGGCAATGAAGGCCATAAACCACGCGATATTGCCTAGAATCATTGAAGCTGAGGCATCTCCAGTCGCTTCTGCCGCCTCAATATCTGTTACCAGATTGATTACAAAATAAATGTAGCCTACTATTGAAAAAATACCGATGATTATGGGAGCCAAGGCAAAAAAAGCTTGCCAAAATTTGTTATGTAACATAAGGTGTTGGTTTTAGTTGTTATTTGAATGTTTCTTAATCTGTCTCGCAATTTCGGATTCTGTTACACCGCGTTCTTTTAAATTTTTTATGATGGCGGCATGATCGTCTTGGCGTGTCTGGCTCAATTTATAAGCGGCTTGAATATCAGAAATCTCAATTTGGAAACCAACCACCCCCTTTACTTGCCGTAAGGTTTTGGGAGACATGTTGGCTAGGGAAACAGGGTTTTCAGATCTTGTCTCGTATTTGTTCACCAAGCGATGCAGTGACTGCATCGTACTTTCTTCATCCAATATGCTAAGCTTTCCATACACATGAACGGCAATATAATCCCAAGTTGGTACTTCCTCTTCTTGGTACCATGAAGAAGAAACATAGGCATGTGGACCATTAAATATGCAGAGTATTTGGGTCTGATCGGAGAAACTGCGCCACTGTGGATTGGCTTTGGCGATATGACCTTCCAGTATATTTTCTTCCAGCTCCAACGGGATATGTGTAGCCCAAGGTTTGCCATCAACTTGATTGACCAAGATTCCAAAAGAGTTTTCTTTGATAAATTCCTTGACCTCGTCTAGGTTTTCGTTTTTATAATAATGCGGAATGTACATTGGCCTTAAAGGTATTTACCGATTTGATTTTGGTTAATTAGTGAGTTGCGAATATGACCGAAGAATTTGATTATAAATTTCAACGCTTAAGTTCTTCGTCTATCAGTTTGATTATATTCTGAGCTTTCTTAATTAGGTCTTCAGTTTCGTAATTTGAAATATCGCACATAGAAGCTCTTCGGCTTAATAAATTTAAAAACTGTTTATTATTGAGCAATGAGACATAGTCACTTGTTACTGCGGGATTATCTGGCATAATTTGAAGGTTCATTTTCCTAAAACGCACTCCAAGTGTGGTATACTGCTTCACTAAATCATTCCAAGACAGGAAATTTGCCAAAATTTCTGAGTATGGTCCTATATATACATTTAGGTGGGAAACTTCGTCTTCAATCATGTCGGCAACATTTCCGGGCCATGCTATAAGCTCGTTCTTTAAGCTTTCGTTTGATATAAGATTTATTTTTCCTGAGGTCAATAAAACATTTAAAGATCCAGCTTCATTGTTAAACGTTGGCGCAGACAATGTTCTACTAAATAAGCTATCTAAGTAGGTACTTGGATATTTGTCTATTTCATTTGGATTGATGGCAATGATTTTCTTCGATACTTCAATAATATCGTTGCGAATGTTATTTAACCCCTGAAATTCATTGATAGCGCTATTATAATCTTCCTTTAAATTATGAAGGATTATTTTTTCTTCATTTCGTTGTATGCGATTTTCATTCCAATTATTGATTTGTAGCGCGATTAAAATTCCTATCACAACTAGAAGTATTTCACCAATGGCATATTTCAGGTATTTACCCATTTGATTTTGATTAATAAGCGATTGCCGTATATGGCGGAAGAATTTAATCATTTACATCATTTAAAAATTTTTCTACCTCCACCTTTAATTCCGATAATTGCCTAATGAATTTGCTTGTTGTCGGCATGTAGTTATCACCATTATATAATTGCTGATAGCCATAAATTACCTTATTTCTATAGTCGTCCCCATTAAGAAAGTAATCCTGTAGTTCCTTACTACTATTATCTTTCGTAATTGTTTTACTTATCCATTCTGGATACCAATTATAATTATCTCTTACATATTTTGAATGTTCTATGACGATATCATTAAAATTATCTTCTCTACTCATCAGTTCCACTTCTAAAAGATTATATACGTTTATGGCTTTTAAAGCTAAACTGTCTTTAGTGGCCAGCTCTTTTAATTGATTTACACCAGATTTATTTAAAGTAGTTTCCCATCCGCCACCTAATAACCTAGAAAGGCCTTGGTCTAAGAGATCTGGGGTTATAGAGTCCTTTATAACCTTTTCAAAAATAGGTTTCCTCTTCATAAAGAAGGCCTCAAGTTTATTTAAGTCTTCAAGGTCATTTTTAATATCAGCATTTACAGATTTGTAAATGCTAACTAATTTTTTGTTACTGTTCAGTTTTTCATTCCAATTATTGATTTGCAGGGCTATTAAAATTCCAATGACTACCAGTAATATTTCACCAATAGCGTATTTCAAGTATTTACCCATTTGATTTTGATTAATTAATGATTGGCGAATTTTCCGAAAGAATTTAATCATTGGTGTTGGCTTGATCTTTGTCTTCTTTTTTCATTTTTCGATACCGTGAATACAAACGTAGGCCCAATCGGGCAAAAAGGATAATGGCTACAAGGGTAATGATGTCTATCGTATTCATTTTGAAACCAACCTAATTCATAGTTACTTTTGCAAGACGCTTAAATGCAATGCGTTATTATCCTAAAAATGCTGCCAAAAGCCTATGGAAATGATGCACACCCTGCTCGCGATTGGGTGAAAATCGGCCTGCCTTATAGTACTTTGATTTTAATCCTTGGTGCACCCCTTCCACCACAAATTCGTCTTCGCGTTCTACCTTATCCAACAAAGCGCCTGCTCGACTGTGAAATTTGCTGTCGTCATATAGGTAAGTGAGAAAAGAGACTTTGGTTTTTTCCATATCGATGGGCTTGACAATATTGATTGATAGGCCCCATGAATAGAAATTAAACATCATGTTGGGGAAGACCCAAAAGTAGTAGGCCGCTATTTCGCTACCATAATCCATATGGTCTTCTGGCAAATCAAAGATTTCTTCCCCACCTTGGGCATATCCTATCTGTAGGTTCATGTGGTCATAGAGAACCGTGGTGTAATTGCCGTAATCGAGCAATTCGTTTAACTCAGAATGCACGAAAGGGATGTGAAAACCTTCCAAATAATTATCACAGTAAAGGGCCCAGTGGCAATTCACCAAATAGTCTTTGCTCAAGTCTTTTCTGTACCGGAATTGATCTAGAGGCAGAAAACCTACCCGCTCATGCATCCGCTCAATAATTTCTGAAATATCAAATGCAGGTTCAAGACCAACAAACAGGAATGGATTCCATTTCTTGATTGAAAAGCGATGTAAATTGTCACAGGGTCTGGGAAAATTCTCAGTCTCTTCAAACTCGGGCATTGACTTGTAGGTACCGTCAAATTCGAACCGCCTTCCGTGATACATGCAGAGCAATTGTTTTTGAACCCCTGAATGTAAAACCACCAAGTGGCCCCTGTGGGTACAGACGTTGCTCATACAATGGATGTCGTCATTTTCGTCGCGTACCAGTACCAAGGGTTCTGTCAAGTAGCCATCAAGCAATTGAAAAGGATGCACACTTTTGGTGAGTGGTAAAAGGTCAAAATCACCTACCCAGTGCCAAGAAGTCCGGAAAACTTTATCCTTCAGCTCATCAAAAATTGCCCGATCGGAATAGAATGAAGCTGGTAATGTTTCAGCCTTTTTAATATCTGGATCAATATGGAAACGGCTCATCGGTAGATCTTTTTTAATTTAAAAAGTACTAATCCTATGCCAATCAAAAGCGTGGTGACTATCGAAATCTTGAAATAAAAACTTCCTTTGTCGCCTACAACATTGGAGGGTATTACGGCCAGTACAATAGACAACAAGATAACAGATAATGCCATTATCCCAAAAACCCAAACAGCGTATTTGTTTTTTGAGAATAGCGGCAATACACTTGACCCCCCGGTTTTTTTCACATTGTGCCAAATAAAGGCACAGAACATATATAAAAAGGGGATGAAATAGAGTAAAACCGACATATCGTAGAGCAGCGAATAGGCTTCCTGTATTTTGGTTCCCGAAACAGCGATCAATAATAAAATGCTCACCAGTACCCCTTGTACCAGCAAGGCAATGTATGGCGTGCCAAATTTAGGATGCACCTTTCCCAAAATCGGGGGGAGGTAATTGTCGATACCAATGGCAAAGGGGAGCCGGGCATTGCCGTTCATCCAGGCCGCAAAAAGTCCCAAAGTACCCAAAGCAACCAATAATGCGCCCAAGGGCCCCAAAAATGACCATCCCAGTTGTTCGGTCAACAAATAAAAGTTTTGCGCGATGCCGTCGATTATACCTACCTGTCCTTCAGGAATAGCCACTAGTAACGAAAATGTTCCAATGGTATATAAGGCAAGAACGAGCAAGGCCGACAGCACTACCGCCTTGGTCATTATTTTTTTGGCGTCCTTCATTTCGGTAGACATGACCGAGGATAATTCTAAACCACCAAAGGAAAAGGTTATTGCTGCAAAGAATGGGAGTAGCCCAAAATCTGTAAAATCAGGAATGAATTTATCTGGTGCCACCTCATGCGAACTCCCATTGGTCAATAACTGGTACAAAGAGGCAATGGCCAGGAGCGCAAAAAGCAACCATAAGGACAAGGCACCAATGTTTTGGATCCACTTGCCGAATTTAAGGCCGTAAACATTTAGCAATACGGTAAACCATAACAGGCTTAGCGATAGTATGCTGGCAAACCAAAAACTATCCTTTAAGTGAAGCCATTGATCCCCAAAAATGTAAAGTGCCGATAAGGCAATGGTAAAAAGAACCGTAGGAAACCAAACAATTGCGCTTAACCAATAGCACCAGGCGGCCAAAAACCCATGCCATTCACCAAAAGCTGATTTCACCCATAGATAAAAGCCACCAATACCGGGCACCCTTGCATTTAAATCGATAACCATAAAACTGCTCGGAATCAGGAAAAATACAGCGGCCAAAATCCAAAGTACTAAACTTGACCAACCGAACTGGGCAGCTTGGGTGAGTGAAGAAAGGCCAATGATGGTAGCCACATTGAGCAAAACTAAATCTCTTAGGCCAAGGGCTTTTTTGAGTTTGGTCACAAGGTTGATTCTAGACGGTTCGGATGTAAGTTAGCAAATTCTGCACCCCTGCGTGTAAAATCAAAAATAGCGAAGTCAACAATCTATCCTCAAAAAATTACAGTTCGGTCATTCTTATTCTTGATTGTTTGCCTACAAGTTGACTTTTGGGGTGTTAATCAATCAAAAAACACCATCAATCAAAAACGAACTGTCATGAAAAACGCACTTTCAACCCTTCTATTTTTACAACTCGCCATGACCACCTTTGCCCAAACAGAAATTAGTGGTTTGGTCACCGATAAATCTGGAAATCCCATTTCTGGAGCCAATATCTATTTAGAGGGTACCTATGATGGCGCTTCAACTGTTGAGAATGGAACATTTTCATTTGAAACCTCAGAACAGGGAACCCAGACCTTGGTCATCTCGGCCTTGGCGTATGAGACCCACTATGAAATGGGAGAAGTAGCCTATTTTAAAAACCTCAAAATACAATTGGTTGAGGCCATTAATCAGTTAAGCGGGGTGACCCTATCGGCGGGAACCTTTGAAGCCGGTGACAATTCAAAAGTATCGGTATTGAAACCCTTGGATATCGTTACCACCGCTGGGGCGGCTGGTGACTTTGTTGCGGCCTTACAAACCTTGCCGGGCACAACTACGGTTAATGAAGATGGTCGCCTCTTTGTTCGCGGCGGCTCTGCTGAGGAAACCCAAGTTTTTATTGATGGCCTCCGTGTGTTTCAACCCTTTAATGCCACCGCCAACAATACCCCTACACGTGGACGTTTCTCACCTTTTTTGTTTAAGGGCATCACCTTCAGTACGGGGGGGTATTCCGCCGAATACGGACAAGCACTTTCCAGTGTCTTGTTGTTGAATACCACCGACGTTCCGGATCAAGAAAAAACGGATATTCAGGCGATGACTGTGGGTGCAGGTTTAGGCCATACGGAGATTTGGGGTGATGAATCATTGAGCATCAATACCCAATACATCAATTTGGCGCCCTATGAGACCTTAATACCTTCGACCAATGGCATGCGTTGGAATACTCCCTATGAATCTGTGGCAGGGGAAGCGGTTTTTAGAAGCAAGGGTGATAAAAGCATGTTTAAACTTTATACAGGCTTCAACCATGCCACCTTGGATATCGAGCAAGAGGATATCAACTTTGAGGACTTCGTGCGATTTCGACTAAAAAACAACAACCTCTATTTCAACGCTAATTACAAGTATTTTTTTGAGAACAACTGGACAATTTTTACTGGCGGTAGTGTTTCTTGGGATTCGAATGATATCGGCCTACTCGATAATACGATAGTTGCCAACGAAACGGCAAGTCATGTCAAGTTGAAGGCAAAAAAGATGTTCAATAGCCGATTTACCTTAAATGTGGGTACTGAGCTTTTTAACACCAATTATGAAGAAACCTTTACCACGCCCGACGCTTTTTCCTTTGATAGTGATTTTGAGGATACCCTTTGGGCGGGCTATTTGGAAGGTGATATTTTCTTTAACAATGATTTTGCCCTTAAGTTGGGCGGTAGGGTAGAGCATACCTCAGTTTTGGATGAGTTTACCATTTCACCCAGACTTTCTTTGGCCTATAAGAGCGGCACGAACTCACAATTCTCTTTGGCCTATGGCGATTTTTACCAAAACCCCTTAACCACTGTGTTGCGGTATGACCAAAACCTTGGATTGGAAAAAACATCACATTACATCCTAAACTACCAGTATCTGAATAATGGCAAAACCTTCAGGGCAGAAGCCTACTATAAAGATTATGACGATTTGATCAAGTACAATACCGAGCTTCCCCAATTCAATTCCCTCTATACCAATCTTGGAAGTGGTTATGCCACTGGACTTGATGTTTTTTGGAGGGATAATAAATCGGTTGAGAACTTAGACTATTGGATTTCTTATAGTTATCTGGATACCGAACGCGATTTTCAGAATTTTCAAGAACGGGCCACTCCTAATTTTGCACCCAACCACAGCTTTTCAATTGTCACCAAATACTGGTGGAACAAATTGCGATCACAGGTTGGCGTATCCTATAATTATGGTTCAGGCAGGCCTTACGACAACCCTAACACACCAGAATTTCTGGCAGAACGAACCAAGTCGTTCAATAACTTAAGTGTGAATTGGGCCTATTTGATAGACCAGCAGAAGATTTTGTATTTCTCTGTCAACAATGTTTTGGGCTTTAACAATGTCAGCAACTACCAATATGCCAACACGCCCAATGCCAATGGGGTGTTTGATAGAAGGGCCATTACCCCACCGGCAGACAGTTTTTTCTTTGTTGGGTTCTTTTGGACCATCAGTACGGATAACAAGAGCAATCAGTTGGATAATCTGTAAGATGACAACTGGGTCTGCCAATTCAACAGTTCGGTAGATGAAAATTCATAGAAACCTTGGAATGAGCCAATTTCGAATTGAATTTCAATAATCAATTAAAACGAACAACAAATAATCACCTTAAAACGAAAATCATGAAAAAATTAATTTTACTTGTAGCACTTTCAATCACTTCGCTCGGCTGGGCCCAAGACCAATACACAAAAGGGATGTCAAAAGCCTTGGACTTATGGGGCCAGCAAAAAATCAATGAAGCTTCCAACCTTTTTGAACGAATAGCTATGGCCGAAGAAGACAATTGGATTCCCTACTATTATGTGGCCATGGTAAATACCACAGCATCATTTGATCTAAAGGATGAGAAGCAATTGACCCAGCAGTTGGAAAGGGCCAAAGAGTTTGTTGATATTGCAAAACGTATTTCTCCAAATAACCCAGAGTTGTTGGTTATGGAGGCCATGATCAATACAGCCTGGATGGCATTTGATGGGGCAACCTATGGTCCCATGCTTTCAGGTAAAAATGTTCAACTCTATAATCAAGCATTGACATTAGCTCCTGAAAACCCAAGGGTACTTTTCTCAAAGGCAGAGTGGGACATGGGAACAGCACGCTATTTTGGGAAGGATACGGCCCCGTTTTGCAAAGATGTGGGCAAGGCAGTTGAACTATTCGCTACCTTTGGGTCTGAAGAACCGTTTTACCCAAGTTGGGGCGAAGATCGTGCCAAGCAAGTCTGGGAGCAATGCAAATCATAACTATGAAAAGCTTTCTAAAGGTTTTAAAAATATCGTTATTCATTACGATTTTTGTCGCCATACTGAGCATTTTTGTGTTCGGTGATGGCGATTATTCCATGGAAAGCATAGTCAGCAATGTGATTATTGCCTTTATATTTTCGTTTGGCCTAACAGCTGTTAATTCCTATTACTATGATGGGATCAATATTCGTTATTCTTGGGAGAAGACCCCGAAAAAACGCTTGTGGATCGGTGCCATTGGCTCCTTTGTACTGACCATATTGACCTTTGGCCTCTTACGCTTCTTAATTCACTTTTACTACACTGGGGATTCGTTTACGGTGTTTTTGAGCAAGGAAACGGCCGATTCGTATATCATAGCCTTGATCATAACCCTGGTTGCATTTTTGTTCACCCACGCCTTTTATTTTTATCGTGCCCTGCAAAAACGTGAGGTAAAGGAGCAAAAAATTATTGCAGGTACGGCATCTGCACGATTTGATGCCCTAAAGAATCAGTTGGATCCGCATTTTTTGTTCAACAGTCTGAATGTTTTGACCAGTTTGATAGAGGAAGACCCAAATGCGGCACAAAAGTTTACCACATCCCTTTCAAAGGTGTATCGCTATGTGCTGGAACAAAAGAACAAAGATTTGGTCTCTGTTGACGAGGAGCTGAATTTTGCACGCACCTATGTGCGCCTTTTAAAAATGCGTTTTGAGGATAGCCTTGATTTTGAAATTCCTGAAAAGGCATCAAATCCAGAAGCTAAAATTGTGCCCTTGTCCCTACAGTTGTTGCTTGAAAATGCCGTTAAACATAATGTGGTCACCACGGCCAAACCGCTCCGATTGAAAGTCTATGAAGAAAATGGGGCATTGGTCGTTAAAAACAACATTCAAGAAAAACAGGTGGTCAAAAAAAGCAGTGGTGTAGGGCTGCAGAACATCAGACAACGCTATTCCATTTTAACAGATCGGGAGATGCAAATTTCAGATGCCGGAGGTGAATTTAGTGTGCGATTGCCCATGCTCTCCAAGCAAATCTCGATTGTGGAGACCCAACAAGACCATATTGAAGAAAAACGCTATCTCAAGGCGAAAGAACGGGTAGAGGCCATAAAAGGGTTTTATGGCAATGCCATTGCCTATTGTATCGTGATACCTGCCCTGTGGTGGCTCAATTTCAGAACGACGGATTTTTTATGGGCCTTTTTTCCTACCCTGGGATGGGGCTTTGGATTGACCATGCACGCCCTTGAAGCCTTTGGTTACAACCCGATATGGGGCAAACGTTGGGAAGAGCGTAAAATTAGGGAGTTGATGGAAAATGAGGACTTTTAATCCTCGATGTATCAAGTTGATACCTGATTGTTGTTTCCATTTTTCATCTTTACCATCTACAGGCGCCCACCTTATAAAGGGAGTCGGTTCAGATTAACCGAATGCAATCGAAGCGCTTATTTGCTATCTTTAAGGGAACTAATCCCTTACAAATGACCGATCGCAGAAAATTTCTCCAAAATGCCTCCACGCTGGGCATGGCTACCGTTCTTGGTGCGTGCACGACACCAGCATCCCAGCCACAACAACCCAATGAAAAACCAAACTCGGTACGACACAACCCCATAGGAGTTTCCACCTATTCGTTCTGGCAGTTTAACGGGCCCAAAGAAGAGGTTCCCATCGAGATGTGCATTGATAAGGCCGCTGCCATGGGATTTGATGGTATCGAATTGCTTTTGGTACAGATGGCCTCAGAGGAGAACAGTTATTTGCAAAATCTTAAAAAACGTGCCTTTCATGCCGGATTAGATCTTATGGGTTTTAGCACACATCAAGGTTTTGTCTATCCTGAAAAGGAAAAACGCGATGAGAACATTGCCAAAACCATTCACCAAATCGAATTGGCTTATGCCTTGGGTATACCAACCATGCGGTTGAATACAGGGCGATGGGGAACTTCGAAGAATTTCGATGATTTGATGGCCAATAAAGGCATCGAACCAACATTGGAGGGGTATACCGATGAGGATGGCTTCAAATGGGTGATTGACGCCATTGAGGCGTGTATTCCAACTGCAGAAAAGTGTGGGGTTGTCATGGGATTGGAGAACCATTGGGGACTCGGGCGCACGGCTGAAGGAGTGAAGCGCATTGTTGATGCGATTGGTAGTCCATGGTTACAAATGACATTGGATACCGGTAATTTTTTGGAAAATCGCGAGGAGCAGTTGAAGTTAATGGCGCCCCAAACCTTTTTGATACAAGCCAAAACTTACTATGGTGGCGGTAAATGGTATGCGTTGGATATCGATTACCCAGCCATAGGTCAAATGATGCGTGATGTGGGCTATAAAGGTTGGATATCCCTTGAGTTTGAAGGCCTTGAATCACCTGATACAGCTGTACCTAAAAGTTTGGAAGTTTTAAGGGAGGCGTTCTATTATGAGGTTTAAAAGTGTCAAAGCGCAATTCGTGAGCAATGACGGGCAATACTTATTCAATTCCCCTACCCAAATAGGCACGGATCGATTTTATTTTACCCCTTTCATCCAAGCTAATGACATCCACTACATAAAGTTCCTCTGTGGTATTCACTGTAATCTTTAGTTCCGCCGCCACCGTGTTCTCGTTTTCATAGGTGGCCAGTACTTCAATTATTATGGAGTCAGCTGCCTCAAAATTCTTTTGTGTTTCGCGAAGTGCGTTTTGTTTTCCCTCCACATAAATCTTCCAATCCCGTAATACGATATCCTCGGAAAACATTTTTTCGATACTGCCCAGGTCCTTTTCCTCATATTTTTTCAAATAAGACAGGCAGATTTCTTTTTGGGAATGCTCAAAATTGGAAGCTTCAACTTCATTCATGCGTTTCTGGTTCATAATTTTCCTTAGAATCGGTTAGATAAACTACTAAACTCTTCAATTGGGTTGAATTGGAATGATTCAAAACCTTTTTTTTTAGAATTTTCAAATTAAGGAATTGTCGCAATAATTGCATCTTTTTACAATCCATCCATAAAAAAGAACAACTCGGCAAGGCTCTTTTTAAGAATCTCAAATACTACAGGATATTTGGAGTGTTATTAATCAAACAATCAAAAAACGAACAGTAAAAATATAGTACCATGCAGAATTTAGATGACTATAAGTACAAAAAGGCAAAAGAACGAGTAGCGTGTATAAAAGGCTTTTACGGCAATGCGCTCGCTTATTGTATTGTAATACCCATTTTGGCCTACATTAACTACAGGACCACAAGTTTTGCCTGGGTGATTTTTCCCGCTGTGGGCTGGGGTATTGGCTTGGCGGGTCATGCCATGCAAGCTTTTCAATACTTCCCTTTTTTGGGCAGGAACTGGGAGCAACGCAAGATAAAAGAGTTTATGGACAGCGATACATTTTAGTATTTTTAAAAAGCATTACATTATGGATTATTCCACAAATAACCAACAAAGCAAGTACCTTAGGGCCAGTGAGCGAGTTTCCGATCTAAAGCGATTTTATGGTCAGGTAATACGAGGCCTTATTGCCATTGTATTAGTCGCAGGTATCAACTATTATTTGAACGAGTGGTACTACCCTTGGTTCTTATGGGTGGTCTTCGGGGTCGGTTTGAACCTGACCTTAAAAGCCCTAAAAATCTTTGGAATGAATGGTGTTTTAGGCCGGGATTGGGAAGAACGAAAAATTAAACAATATATGGATGACGACCGATTTTAAGGCTTCATTTGCAACTAAAAACAACACAATGGAAAACAATAAAAATGAAAGCAAATATATACGCGCCAAAGAACGGGTTGATGAACTTAAAAAGTTCTATGGAAACCTGACTTCCTATGTATTGGTGATTTCAGGGTTGGCCGCTTTGAATTACTGGACCAATGAATGGCGCTATATGTGGTTTTTATGGGCCGCCTTTGGATGGGGTATAGGGTTGTTCTTCCACGCTATGAATACCTTTAGATGGAATCCCTTCTTTGGAAAGGATTGGGAAGAGCGCAAGATCAAAGAACTCATGGATAAAGACGAAGAACAAAGAAAATGGAGGTAGTTATGGGAAAGTACAGCGATGACAAATTAGGGAGAGCCAAGAAGCGTGTCGATGAATTAAAAGGATTCTATATACACTTAACAGTCTATGTGGTAATCAATGCGTTTATCTTGGTCAATATCGCCCTGCAAAGCATTAATTTTTGGCAGTGGGGTCACTTTTTCACCCTATTCTTTTGGGGCATTGGACTCTTGGTTCATGCTGCTGTGGCGTTTCAATTTAATCCCCTTTTTGGAAAGAACTGGGAAGAACGACAGATCAAAAAGTATATGGACAAAGACCGCGAAGAGGCCAATAAATTCTCATAAACAATCATGAACAATCAAAATACCAAATACGAACGGGCCAAAAAACGGGTAAAGCAACTCAAGGGGTTCTACGACCACCTCAAGGTTTTCTTGGTCATAAATGGGCTCTTTTACCTTTTTAGAAGCGAATGGTTCCAATCTTTATTATTTGATGGATTTCCTTTGGAGCCCTACTTTTTTGATTGGATTCACGCTAATTTTTTCATCTGGCTGGCGATATTGGTGGTTCATGGTTTGGTGGTCTTTGCACCAAAGCTCCAATTTTTCAAAGGTTGGGAAGAACGTCAGATCAAAAAGTATATGGATGAGGAAATGGATGAGCGGGATAAATATAAGTAGGGGATAAGATAGATAAACTCTAGCTTTGCATAATCAATACGAATACAGATGAAAACAATAATCATTGAAGACGAAAAACCCGCAGCAAGACGCTTGGCAAGACTTTTGGAGGAGTTTGGGGTGACAGTTTCCGAAATGTTGCACTCTGTTGAAGAGTCTATCGAATGGTTTCAAAACAATGAGCATCCCGACCTGATATTTTTGGATATTCAGCTTTCAGATGGCTTGTCATTCGAAATTTTTGATGTGATCAAGGTAAAAAGTGCTATTATTTTCACTACCGCATATGATGAATATGCCTTGCAAGCCTTCAAATTGAATAGTATCGATTACCTACTAAAACCGATCGATGATGAAGAGCTTGAAAAAGCGGTTCGGCAGTATGAGGAAACAAAGCCCGAAAAGGAGCAAATTTCAGTCGATTTTGAAGACATAAAAAAGTTGTTGGTCAACCCCTTGGAACGTGAGTACAAAAAACGATTTACGGCCAAGGTCGGCCAGCACTTAAAAATTATAAATGCCGATGAGGTGGAATGTTTTTACAGTGAAAATAAAGGCACCTATTCGGCAACAAAAGATGGCCGAAATTATCTGCTTGACACAACGCTCGAAAATTTGGAGACGGAGCTTTCTCCAAAAATATTTTTCCGGGTGAGCAGAAAATTCTATGTCAACATCAATCACATCAATGACATTATTTCGTACACAAATTCGCGTCTTCAAATTAAAATGAATACCTTTAAAGAGCAAGAAATCATTGTGAGTAGGGAGCGGGTGAAGGATTTCAAGCTTTGGTTAGAGTAAATTAATTTAAAACTCTGATTATAAATAACATAATAGTCACTATAAATATTTCTTATAGTAGCTTTTTTTGTTAAAATCAGTTATTTTCCTCTACTCTGTTGTCATCAAATGCCGAAGGTAAGAGCGTCGGAATAAGTTTGATGAAAATGGGCAACAAAAGTGCCCCGCCAGGCAACATAAAAATCGCAAGTGAAGGAATGCTTTTAAAAATATCGAGTAGCTGATTTTGTATTTTTTTCTTTTCCTGGGCAGTCAATTCCTTGGTCGTTGATTTGGATAATAGCGACATCAATTCTTTGCTTTCTGACAATTCTTTTTTGAGTCGTTTGCTGTTTCTTAAAATAAGTTGCCTTACATTTTTTGACATGCCATCGTAATACTGAGCAGCCAAATTTTGCTCCTTCAAATAGGGTATTTTTTCAAAGTTTTTTTCGAAGAATTTTTTGACGTTTTCTAGGGCCAATTTTGCCTCCAATTTTGAACTGCCCAGATCATCGGCAAGGGTGTTGATAAATTCCGATTCGAGATACTCTAAAGATTGATCTTCCCAAACTGTTAAACAGGCAATATCCAACAGATAAGTTCTTTCGAAGTCTGAAAAATGACTTTTAAGCAATTTGCGATAAGAACCATCAAATTCGGCTTTGTCCAAATTTATATAGGTAAGGGACGAATCCAAGATTTGAATCAGTTTATCATCGATTTGTGTGGCATTCTTTGAATTTAAGGCGTGATAGGCAATATTAATGGTCACAAACTCCAGGATACGGGCGTGGTCAAGCACGTAAAACCCCTCTTTAAGGTAGTTTTTGAAAATAAGAACATCTATAAAGAGCAAAGAATTGGTCAAACTGTTGCCCAAGGCCCTACTAAAAACATTATCCGCTAAGTATATTCGGGAATCGATGAGCTTTTCAAGTTGGTCTTCGGTCTTTTTACCACTCAATATTTTATTGAGAAAGGAAATCTTGCCCAAATCCAACTCCTTGTAAAAGTTAAACACCGTCTCTACAAAAGAATCAAAATCAGCTGTTACTTTTTCGAATTTATAGACGAAGTACAGTGCTGTCAATAAGTTGATCTTGGCCACCTCATCTTCGGTTAGCTTGTGTTCAGTGCTAATAAAATAAGGGTGATAGAGATGAATTCCATAAACAAACCCATTTTCCCGGAGGTCTTGGTAGAGCGCTTCAAAATCAGTATAGCCCTGTGATTCATCTTGGACCAAGTGCCCAAATTTATTGATCCAACCTGAAGAAGATGGGTTCATGGTTTTTTGATTGATGGTTCAAAATAAACCAAAAAGAATCAATACGCCTAAGCGTGAGGGAATTATTGCCTACAATTCGATAAAATTATTGAGTTTCAAAGTCCAATCGTACGATTTGTATTCAAGTCCAATGCCTTCCACCGTGGGTATAATTCCGTTCTTTTTCAAAATGGCACGTGTACCATCTTTTCCCCCAAAGTCGCCACGAAACCAACTGAATAAAGAGGTAATGTACACCTCCTTTTTATCGGGGTCAAATGTTGAAGATTGTTTCAAAAATAAGGAGGTGCTTTTTTCAAATTGGGCTTCTAATTGTTCCGGTGTGTAGATAGCAACAGGTGGACAATCTTTTGCCCCGCAGTTTAACGCGAAGTGAATGCGGTAGTCCGGTTTTTTAACACGCAGCGCTCGCTCTAACTTATCGGGAAACCCTTTGTTTACATAGCCCAACCCTAGTTTTGATTTTGATCTTCTTAGAATACCGTGCTCTATTTTATCAAAGGAAATCTCGTTTCCAGCGATGGTGATTTGGTCTTTCGAAAAGAAACTGTTTCGGTTTTCGTACAAATCAGGATTATCAGTTAAGATGATTTGAATAAAAGCATTATATGTATTGACCCAAAAAGCCAGTTTTTGGGGATCAGTTTCAAGACTTGCCACCAAGAATTCCATGTCAAGTGTGGCCAATTGATACTGAATTTCTTGTGTGTCCTCTCCCTGTTGAATGCGCTCTAAAAACTGTTCAGATAGCTCATTGAGGTTTATTTTTTGGTTATTCTGTTCCCTGTTTTGAGCCCTACATAGGGAAAACATTAGCATAAGGGAAAACAAGATGCTTTTTATGCGCATAATTGATTTTCAATAGGTCTACTGTGACCTTTTACATTTTACGTATGGTTATGTCGCGAAAAAAACGGTTTACTTTCGGTCTGTTCACAATTTTACAGCGGAATCATAAATCATCAAATAAAAGACTACTACTTAAGAGATCCTTTACCACTTATTTTCCAAAAAATTAGCTGTGGTCATGAGATTGGCGAACTCGTCCTTTAAACTGGCCAAGGCCGTTTGGTGCATAAGTTCGGCATCAAATTTCTGCCCTTGGGAACCTATAAAATCAAAGGTTGCGCATGCATCTTCAATCAAATTCACCTCAAATCCGAGGTTGGAAGCCATGCGTACACTTGTGGAAACACAGTGGTTGGTCGTAAGGCCGACAACGATTAATTTTGAAACCTGCGCCTCACGAAGTGTACGCTCCAGTTCGGTTCCAATAAAAGCACTATTCACGTTTTTGGTAAATACCAATTCGTTGGCCTTAGGCGCTACCAATTCTTTAATCGCAAAACCTGGTTTTGAGGCATGCAAGGGCGAATTGGGATTTTGGGAACTATGGCGAACATGAACTACCAGCCCATTCGAACTACGCCACAAGTCCAATATTTTAGCAGCATTCGTTTCCGCTTCGTGATTGTTGCGATTACCCCCATAAAAATCCCATTCATCCAAACCTTTTTGGATGTCAATCAAAAGGAGTGCTGTATCGTTCTCAATCATAGATTCGGATAATTTCACCACTCCCATTACCCATAACACTTTTTACATAACCCTCGACCATGGTATCCATGGGAATAACGGCATGGCCTGGAAAGTAGTCTTTGTAGCGCTCATAAGCATCTTCTACCAAACCCGAGGACACCACATTTACGCGAAGACCCCCTTCCAGTTCTAGGGCAACGGCTTGCACAAAACTGTGTATAGCTCCATTCACCATGGCTGCGCTTGCTGTCATAGGAACTGGCCTATCTGCCAAAAATCCGGTTGACAGGGTAATGGAACCATTTGTATTCAAATAATGTTGCCCAATTCTCACCAGATTGACTTGCCCCATTAATTTACTTCTGAAGCCTATATAGTAATCCTCCTCCGATAATTCATTAAAAGGTGCCCATTTGGCTTCACCCGAAGCATTGATAATGGCATCCAAATGACCAATTGAACGCAAGGCATTTTCGATGGATTTACGATCAGAAATATCCATGGTAACATCTCCTTGGGTACGTCCGGCCACAATAACCTCATGTTGTTTCTTAAAGTGGTCGGTCACTTTTTTTCCGATGGTGCCATGACCTCCAATGATTAATATGCGCATCATATCAGGTTTATTCAATTTGTGACTGCAATTCCTTCCAAACATTCTCCATCACAATTTTGTGACCGGCCGGTGTTGGGTGAATACCATCTTCAAGGTTCATCTCGGGTATGCCGGCAACTCCGTTCAACAAAAATGGAATGAGTGGAAGGGCGTTCTGTTCAGCCAGTTCTGGAAAAAGTTGCCGAAATTGACTGGTATATTCAGGCCCCATATTGGGGGGTATTTGCATGCCAGCAAGGATGATTTTTGTCTCTGCATTTTTACCCTTGACATGATCAATTATTTTTTGAAGATTGTTTTTGGTCTCCTCAAGTGGGATACCCCGAAGCCCATCATTAGCCCCAAGTTCGAGAACAAATACATCTACTTTTTGGTTGAGTACCCATTGGATACGATTGAGACCACCCGATGTGGTTTCACCACTGAGCCCCGAGTTGATAACCGTGTACCCGAGATCAAGTGAATCCAATCGATTTTGGATGAGTGCCGGAAACGCCTCTTCCAACTCGATTCCATAACCTGCAGTTAGGCTATCCCCAAAAAACAGAATTACTTTCTCTGAGGACTTGGCTTCTGTTGCCGTAGTATCTTCATTTTCGGAGCTATTGCTGTTCGATTCGGTTTTGGGTGCATCCTGACAACCGAGTAACACGAGTAGGACGAAAAAATAACGAAACTTTAAGATGGTGGACATAGTAAAAGGGTCAATAAATCAAAATCATTTGCCTATTTTTCGAGCTTAACCTGTAAGCTTAAGACAGCATATGTCAAAGATATTAAACGTAGCCAATCTTGGAAAGACCTATACAAGTGGTCAAAAAGAATTGACCGTATTGGAAGATGTCTCTTTTAGTTTAGATGCGGGCGAGACCTTTGCGATTGTTGGCCCCTCGGGAAGCGGCAAAACGACCTTATTGGGCCTATGCGCAGGTTTGGACAGGCCTGATACGGGGAGCGTGGAACTTTGCGGACAAAATTTAGGGGATTTGAATGAAGACGGCTTGGCGCTCTTACGTAACCGGGAAGTGGGATTTATTTTTCAGAATTTTCAACTGTTGCCAACGCTTAGCGCCTTGGAGAATGTAGTCGTTCCTCTTGAATTGCGCGGTATGAAGAATCCAAAGCATATTGGCATGGAATTGCTAGATCGGGTTGGCCTTAAAGACCGTTTTCACCATTATCCATCACAATTATCGGGTGGCGAGCAACAACGTGTTGCCCTTGCCAGGGCCTTTTCTGCAAAACCTTCCATCCTTTTTGCTGACGAACCCACGGGCAATCTGGATCAAGATACTGGTGATACCGTGGTAAAATTATTGTTTGAGCTAAATCAAGATGCCGGTACCACCTTGGTTATCGTCTCACATGATTTGGATTTGGCCAATAAGACCCATCGTATTTTGAAGCTTAGGGGAGGCAAGGTATTATCGGATGCAAAAACCATGGCCTAGTGGATTTAAAAACAAATAAGGCTTCAGGGATGCAATGGAATTGGCTTTTTAAAATGGCCTGGCGTGATAGCCGATCAAGTGCGAAACGCTTGTTTTTATTTATGGCTTCCATCATTTTAGGAATCGCTGCCGTTGTTTCCATCCAATCCTTTAGTGACAATCTTAAAGACAATATTGCTTTACAATCTAGGGCATTGATGGGTGCCGATTTTTTGATTGATGGCAATCAGCTGCCCAATGAGGCCGTCTTGGCCATCATGGACTCGCTGGGCGGTGCTGACGCCAAGGCCGTTAGTTTTGCTTCCATGGCGCTCTTTCCAAAAACCGGTGATACGCGCCTTGTAGGGGTAAGGGCTGTTGAGGGGAACTATCCTTTTTATGGTACGTTGGAGACCGAACCAGTTGCTGCTGCGACCTCCTATCAAGATGGGGGTGCCTTGGTCGACGCCACCCTTCTTTTGCAGTTCAATGCCAAGGTGGGGGACAGTATTAAAATTGGAAATACTGTTTTTCCTATTGTTGGCCAGTTGATATCGGCTCCAGATACAGGTGGCATAGGGGCTTCGATAGCTCCCCCCGTTTGGATTCCGGAACGCATGGTTGAAGCAACCGGGCTAATTCAGGTTGGCAGCCGTTTGGGCTATGATTTTTACTTTAAGGCCAAACCCGATCAAGACCTCGAAGCCTTAGATCGAGAAGTCGATCCCCTTTTAGACGCGGAAAACTATGATCTGGACACCCACCTGTCAACAGGCCAACGCCTGGGCAGGAGCTATGATAACTTTGGTAAGTTTTTGAATTTGGTCGCTTTTATAGCCCTTTTATTGGGCTGTGTGGGCATTGCCAGTTCAGTTCATGTTCATGTTCGGGAAAAGTTACGTTCGGTTGCAGTGCTAAAGTGCATTGGTGCTACCAGAAAACAAACGTTTTTCATATACCTGATACAAATTGCTGGCATGGGCCTCTTGGGTGGCTTTATAGGTGTCGTGGCCGGTTTGCTGTTGCAACAGTCATTTCCCTTTATTCTGCAAGATTTTCTGCCCTTCGAAGTAGAAATTAGTTTGGCTCCCCAGGCCATGTTTTTAGGTTTGGTATTGGGTCTTTTGATGTCTGTACTGTTTGCTTTAACTCCACTTTTGGGAACCTGGTACGTACCCCCTTTACAGGTACTTCGGGTAGATGATACCAAAAGTAGGGCATCTCTTGCGATACGTTCTTTGGTGGTGACGGGTATCGTATTGTTCATCTTTGTATTTTCCTATTGGCTCATTGAAAATCTTACCAATGCCATCTTTTTTGTGGTAGCCATCATAGTGGTCTTTTTGATGCTAAGTGGTTTGGCCACCCTTTTTATGAAGGCCATAAAGCGGTTCTTCCCCACCACGTGGCGGTTTACGGCCAGGCAAAGTCTGTTAAACCTGTACCGCCCGAACAATCAGACTGCGGTTTTGATCTTGGCCATTGGTGTTGGCACATTTTTGATCAGCACCCTTTATTTTACCAAAGACATTTTATTGGCACGGGCATCACTGGAGACGTCATCAGAAACCCCAAACCTTATTTTGATGGATGTACAGACCGAACAACGCGATGCAGCAATTCAAGGAATTTCGGAAGAAGGGCATGCCATTTTGAATAACATACCCATCATAACCATGCGGATACAGCAGCTCAAAGAGACGCCAGCCCGTCAACTATTGCTTGATACCACGTCAACTGTCAATAGATGGGTATTGCATCATGAATTTCGGGTGACCTATAGAGACTCTTTGATCCCGTCTGAATCAACAGAAGGGGGGCAATGGCCAGCTGCTAAGGTTGAAGAAGGTTATGTGCCCATTTCAATAGCCCAAAATGTTGCCGAAAGTGCGCAAGTTGGATTGGGTGATAAAATCGTATTTAATATTCAGGGTGTTTTGATGAAAACGGTTGTTTCCCATCTTCGCACTGTGGATTGGGCCAGGGCACAAATCAATTTTTCCATTTTGTTTCCATCCGGGGTGTTGGAAGACGCCCCGCAGTTTCATGTGCTGACCACCCATGTTCCTGATGCATCGAGCTCTGCGCAGCTACAGCGAAAATTGGTACGGGCCTTTCCAACGGTTTCTATCATCGATCTGAGACAGGTCATCGCAATTGTTCAAGATATTCTCAACAAAATTTCATGGGTGATCAATTTTATGGCCTTTTTTAGTATTCTCACGGGTATTATCGTGTTGATTGGTTCTGTTCGTACCAGCAAATACCAGCGAATGAAAGAGAGTGTGCTGCTTCGCACCTTGGGTGCCAAAGACAAGCAAATATTAAAGATAACCGCCTTGGAATATTTTTACCTGGGCGTTTTGGGTAGCGGTATGGGTGTGATTTTGGCATTTTTGGGTAGTTTTTTGCTGGCGCAATTTGTGTTCGACACCGAGTTTACCCCTTCAATGGTTCCTTTTTTGGTGGTCTTGCCGGGTATTGCCCTGCTGGTGTTAATGATAGGCCTTTTGAATAGCCGCACCGTATTGCGAAGCACTCCCTTAGAGGTTCTGCGTAAGGAATTGGCATAAAAAAAGCCACCTTTCGGTGGCTTTAATGCATAATTTTTCCTTGTTACGAGGCGTCTGGCTTAAGTAGTACCGTTCGAGTTACCTTGTTAAAAGGTCCTTCAATAAGGTTTCCATCCGAATCCAATAGTTCTAACTGAATGGTGACCTCACCCATTGGTAAACCGTTAATTACGTGCGGAGCCCATTCTGTAATCATGAATTCTTGTCCATTAATAGTGGCTCTCACCTTATTACCATCTTCGGCAAGTGTAGTATTCAACACAAAAAAATCTAACATAAGGTTCTCAGTATCTTTCCCTGTATATTCACCTTTAGGCCTACTATATATCAAGGTGGGGGCATCCAAATCGAAGCCATGAGTGTTTTCCGGATTTTCACCTATTTCCATTTTTCTCACCACAACCGAGTTCTCATTTTTTACCGATTCATGATAAGAACGACTTAAAAAAGCGACTAGATGGTGCACGCCATCAGGAATTTCCTTATTGAATTTTGGTGTATAATGAGCTGAATATGGCTGGTTGTTGAGAATAAAATGAATATGTTGGCCTTTTCCAGAATTGGCCAATTTTTGGGCATTTTCACTTTCTGTCTGAGCACCCAACTCATAGTTGTTCACAGCAAAATCAAATTCTACTGCTCTATTCCCATCAACCGTCATACTAGTTTGGGATTGCAATATCAATTCAGCATCCTCGTAGGCCGGGGAGCCTTCTAATTTTGTCAGTGAAATGACAATTTTTTCAACTTCTTCCGTATCAACACTATCGGCATCCATAGTGTCGCCATCTTTTTTGGCTTGTTTACAGCTGACGGAAAAAAGAAGCATTAAGCATAGGGGCAATGCAATTATTTTTTTCATTACGTGAAATTTAAGGTTTTGGCTAAAGTTAGCGAATTAACTAGGCCCTGTCAAACTAAAGAGGTTTAAGTAGGTCTTTATTATCCCTGATTCCCCGTTTGAGGTTTTCACATAAGAGTAATGTTTTGTCTATTCGTTTTTGGGAATTCTTGAAGCGATCGATCATATAAATGATGCCCCGCTGTTTTCCCTTGGTGAAGGATTCAAAAATCTGATAGGCCTCGTAATCACTTAGTACTACCGCTTCAAATTCTTCTGGGACTTCGACGCCATATTTGGAGGTGTCTTCAAAGAATTGCAATTCAAAATAATCGTTGGGAAAAATACCGAGTTCCTTCTGTTTGTTTTTACTGAACATGATGGAGTAAGTACCATTTTTCCATCGATTTAAGGCGGCGTAAAAGGCCAAATTTTTTCCGCCAAAAGTTGCGACCACCCGAACACGTTTATGCCCTTTGTCAATAAAATCTAGGGCTATGTGTTCTGGAATTTGAATGGAATGCATGCCATCAACCGCGACTTCAAAAATTGGGCTTTGTATCATTCAACAAGCTTTGTGATAACCTGGGTTTCGCTATGTAACGTCTTATGTACCGGACATTTGTCTGCAATCTGCATGATCCGGGCCTTTTGTTTTTCATCTAAATTTCCTGTCAAACGAACCGCCCTTTCAAACGTATCTATTTTGGCACTGTCTGACTCACAATCTGCGCAGTCTTGGGCATGTTGTTTGTTATACGAGGTATGCACCTCTACATGCGCTAAGGGCCAGCCTTTGCGCTTGGTATACATTTGAATGGTCATCACTGTGCAGGCCGACAATCCGGCAGAAACCAGTTCATAAGGTGAAGGCCCAAAATCATTGCCACCATAGCTCTCAGGCTCATCGGCCAACATATAATGGTTGCCCACCTTCATTTGCGTGGTGAAGCCATCCTCAACACCCAAGCTAGCAACCACATGACTTTTGGTCTTAAGGGTTGGGGATACTTTTTCATTGATTGTCAAATAGCGCTTTGCCCAGCCCGAGACCACTTCACCCACATAGGTCGAATCTTTCTTATTGAAGAGCAGGTGATCGGCCCCATCTAAGGAGATAAAACTTTTTGGGTGATGGGCTGCTCGGTAAATTTCTTCCGCGTTTTTGATGCCTACCGTATCATCCTGGGGCGAATGCATGATCAGCAAGGGTTTTCTTAATTGTTTGGCGGTATCGGGAAGGGATTTATTCTCTAAATCTTCCAAGAATTGCCTTTTGATGGTGAAGTCGCGTCCGCTGAGGTTCACTACGGCCTTTCCAGTTTCTTTGATCTCTGCAATACCGCTTTTAAAAAGATGTTTGACATGAACAGGATTTGAAGGTGCACCTACCGTAGCCACAGCCTTGACCGAATTGATTTCCGAAGCGGCAAAAATTACGGCGGCCCCTCCCAAAGAATGACCTATAAGCAGGGTTGGTGATTCATAATGGTCTTCCAAAAACTTAGCTGCAACCACCAAATCTTCAACATTACCTGAAAAGTTGGTGTCTTCAAAATCACCCTCACTTTCTCCCAAACCCGTGAAATCAAATCGCAACACGCCAAATCCATTTGAAGTGAGCGCCTTACTGATGTTACGCACAGCGGAAAGGTTTTTGGTGCAGGTAAAACAATGCGCAAACAGGGCAAAATTATGAGGATGGCGATCAACGGGCAATTCAAGCCTACCGGCTAAAACCAAACCTTCGGCATTTACAAACTCAACTTTTTCGGTATTCATTTCTATTGGGTTATGGTTTGTGGGCAAAAGGTTGTAAGACCCAGTGCCCACAACCACTCACCTTTTCTTAAAGATACCCCTTAAGTCGGGATTATAGAAAAAACCTATCTGAAAGCGGTCAAATACAGCGGTTGAGAACTGGTTGCGCAACCAACCAAATTGCACATTGCTATTTTCGGTTATATGTACTCCAAGGGCGCCATACAAGCGGTTTTGTCCAAATAGATTGTCTTGTAAATTGATGAAAAGTTCATCGTAAAAATTTAAGAAAAACGTATCGGTCAGGGGTAAGGTCATCTGAATGCGATAACGCGCCCTGTGTTCAGTGCGTTCATCAAAAAATGGACTGTTTGGGTTTTCAACAGTCAGAAATCGTTGCTCAAGACGGTACCGATGCTCAAACAAAAATTCCCATACCTTATTCTTTAAGATGAACTGTTGAAAAATCCGATGCTCCTTTAGGTTGTTCACAAAAATTTCAGCACTATCAAACGAAGGGTCCGTATCGATGAAGGCATAGCCCACGGTGGCAATCGCATTTTCATTAATGTGATAATTGGCACCGGTTCGAAGCAGCAACTGATTAAAGTTTTTCGGAGTATCGTAATACCTAAATTGGGCCTCGGTGTGAACGCTCCAACGTTCAGCGACCCGATTCATACCAAAATACATAAACCAGATTCCTGTTTCATCTTCGCCTGACTGCTGGGCCATGCCCAGGGTAGTGATGAACAAAAATAGAATACCAATAAAATGCCTCATCCTATAGTTCTCCGTCTTTAATGGGTTCTCCTTCATCTGCTTTCAAGTGGATGTCCAAAAATTCCAAAATTTTACTGTAGGCCTTTATCTGATTTTCTTTTTTGATAAAACCATGGCCTTCATCTTCAAACAGCACATATTCTACAGGAACTCCGTTTTTTCGTACCCCGGCCACAATCTCATCGGATTCGACTTGGAGCACCCTTGGGTCTTGGGCACCCTGAAGTACAATCAAGGGTTTGGTTACTTTGTCCGTATGAAACAACGGAGAAATTTCCCGTAACCGCACAGAATCTGCACTATAGGGATCTCCCAATTCTTTGTAAAGGGCATCTTTGAACGATTCCCACCAAGGCGGAATGCTCTTTAATGTTCTGATCCAATTGGTCACACCAAAAATATTAACCCCAACGTCAAATTCCTCAGGGGTAAAGGTCAACGCGGCCATGGTCATATAACCACCATAGGAGCCACCAATAATTCCAATCTTTTCTCCGTTGATTTCAGCTTGTTGCGCCAACCAGTTTTTACCTTCTACGCAATCTCTTAAATCCTTATCTCCATGGTTCAAATCGTCCATTTGATAGAAGGTTTTTCCATACCCACTGCTGCCGCGGTTATTTACCGCCAGTACGGCATAACCATGGTTAACCAAATATTGGATGATCGAGTTGAAATTTTGCCTTGATTGTCCACCAGGACCACCATGTACCCATACCAAAGCAGGAACAGGGTTTTCAGCGGATGCTTGATGCGGCTTATAATAGATTGCAGGTATTTCAACACCATCAAATGATGGGTATCGAATAACTTCGGCAGTTACCATGTCTTGTCCCTGAATCTCTGGATTCAACACATCAGTAAGTTTTTTGTATTCTCCGCTTGCCAAATCAAGATGGTACAGGTTGGAGGGCGTATGTGAACCACCCAAGTAAAATCGCATGGCTGCATCATCCTTTGAGAAACCGACACTGGTAATAGCACCGCCTTCGAAAGTTGGCAAATCGATATTTTCACCTGCTTCTGTATCAAAAACTTCAATCACATTTCGGCCATCTTCATTTATGTAGGTCACGCGGTATTTCCCAGAACGCGTGAAATATGAGCCCATAATGTCCCATTCCTTTTCCAATACTTTTTCTGAAGTACCGTCAGCAATGTTATAGCGTTTTAGGTAGCCGAATTCACCGCCATCGTCGGTGGTGTAATAAAGATATTGGCCATCCTTTGAAAAGTCCTCAGGTGAATTGGCACTTTGGTTTTTATTGATTTTGAGCATTTCCCCATCATCAATGGAATACAGAAATAAATCGACGTCGTTGGTGTTTACAGGTTTTACAAGGGCCAAATACTTTTCATCATCTGAAATTTCCCCGACATCAAGACCTTCATTGTTTTCGTAAAGCATCGAATAGCTAAAGTCTTCCAAATTCATTTTGTAAACATCGGTATACTGAGGATTTCGCTTGTTTGAACCAAAATAGAAGCTTTGTTCATCTTTGCTCCAGCCATAAAAATTGGCTCTTGCCCCTTCGAAAGGGGTGAGGTTGGTCACCGCTCCTGTCGTATCCCGCAAGTAGATTTGATAGATCTCATCACCGTTATTGTCTTTGCTCAAAAGAATACGGTCATCATTCGGAAAATAACTGGTTGTGAACACCGAAGAGCTATCTGATGCGGTAAGGGCTTCCATAGTACCTTCAGCAATAGAAAGCGCATAGGCATTATAAATGCCTGTCCGATTACTGTGCACCAAAAGCTTGTCATTGTTTGAGGAAAAGCTTCCACCACCTATGGCTTCATTGTCCATCATTTGGGCAATGGTATAGGTCTTCATGGTTTCCGCAATAGACGGTTCTTTTTTTTCTTCGTTACAACCCCAAATTAAAATTAGGGTTGCCAATAAACTTAGTCTTTTCATGATGTTTTGTTTTTAATCGATAGTGAATGTTTTTGTCTCTTTAAAAGGGGATAGGTCTACTGCCTCTATTGACTCGCGGTATCCCTTCCACGTGTCTGAAAAGAAGCTATTTGTTTTCTTTAGGGCAGCATCGAGATCATCTTTTGCAAATTGAATCAAGCGACGTTCTGTTGCTGTAATGCCATTTTTACGGGTGCCGGAATAGAAATTGGCCGTATTCAACCGTTGCATTACCGTTATTTCTGGATTTCTGGTGATACCCTGACGCTTGTCTACCTTGCCAATATATAAAGCAACCAAAGAATCGATCTGCTTTACAATATCCTTTGAGGCCTTTATTTGGTCTTTGTAGGCTTCCTTGTCTGCATCATTCAATTCCTTTTGGTATTTATTGGCCAAATCTTTGCTTTCTACCAATTGTTTAACGGCATCTGCCGCGGTTTGAATGTGCGTTTCAAGTTGCTTTCTTGTTTCATACACTTCATTTATGCTAGCGATGGAAACATTTATTCTTGGATCCGTTTTGACCGTTACACGGGTTGAATCGCTGGTTTCGCCGAAGCTTACTTTGACCTTATAGGTGCCAGGTTTTACAGTCGTACCTCCAGGTTCCGAATTTCTTTTTCTGATTTTTCGGGCAGGACGGTCAGGTCCTCTTTCATTTAAGCCCCAATAAATTCTATGAAAACCTTTTTTATCGGGAGTTTTGTATTTCAAGGTACGAATCAGTCGGTCACCATCATAAAAATCAAATTGAACCGAATCCTTTTTTTGAACTCCGGTCAGCTTCTTTTTAGCTGCTGAATCTTCCTGGTCTTCGCTTTTTTCCTTTTTCGCTCCTTGGTCTTTTTTTGATTTGGCCAACTCTTTTTTGCCCTCTTTGAGATAGTAGGTAATCATTGCACCGCCCTTACGGTTTTCACCATTATAAAGGGCATCACCACCAAATCTACTTCCCGTACCTTGCTGATAGGCAGCTAAATAGGCGTCAGGGCTGGCAAACAGGGCAACATCTTGCTGCAATGCAGCTTTGCTTCGCGCCAATTCACGCAACGGACGAATGTCGTCAAGTACCCAAGCGGCCCGTCCAAAGGTCCCGATAACCAAATCTTGCTCCCTTGGATGGATGACTAGGTCTTTGGTAGAAACCGTGGGATAACCTTCGGTCCATTTTTGCCAAGTACTGCCTGCATTTAATGAGACGTACAAGCCATCATCGGTACCCAAGAACATCAAATTCGGGTTTTCTTCATCTTCGATAATGGCGAGGGTGTAACTCTCCACATCATTTTCATCAACAATACGCGTCCATGTTTTCCCATAATCTTTTGTGCGATACGCGTAAGGTGTGTAGTTGAATCTGCGGTAATCATTGGCGATCAATAAAGCTTCTCCCTTATTTTTCTTGGATGCCTTTATTTGTGGAATCCAACTACCACGTGGTAACCCTTTGATGTTGGCAGTCACATCGGTCCACGAAGCCCCACCATTTTGGGTATAATGTACTCGTCCGTCATCTGTGCCTGCCCATAACATGTCTTTTTCCACCACTGAAGGTTCGATCACAAGAATGGTGCAGTGGTTTTCTGCTCCCGTAGCATCCATGGTCAAGCCCCCACTTTCACTTTGTTTTTGTTTTTCAGGGTCATTTGTTGTCAGGTCAGGGGATATGACCTCCCAAGTTTGTCCCTTATTGGTTGACTTATGTACAAACTGACTGCCAAAATAAACGGTTGCATTATCAAATGGATCTTGACCAATGGCGGCATTCCAATTGAAGCGAAGTTTGGTTTCAGCGTCTGGTGGGGTAGGGCGTACCGTGTAATTGTTCCCTGTTTTCCAATCATAGCGCGAAACAAAACCTTGTTGACTCATGGCATAACCAAATTGCGAATCATCTTTATCAGGTACAACATCGAACCCATCACCAAAAGCTATTTCTTGCCAGTAGCTGTTTCGTATGCCCTGTGCTCGCCATACGTAGGCAGGGCCACGCCAAGAACCATTGTCTTGCATGCCGCCGTACACATTGTACGGAAATTCTTGATCAACGCTGATATGGTAGAATTGCGCCACCGGTAGATTTCCGATAAAGCGCCAAGTTTTTCCACCATCTTTGGTAATGTTCATTCCTCCATCATTACCGTCAATCATGAATTGTCCGTTCTCAGGATGTATCCACCATGCGTGATGATCAGGATGCACCCCATTGTCAACACCATAAGCGGGCATCAATTGCTTAAAATTTTTGCCACCATCCTCTGAAACATTTACGTAGGTGAAAATTGAAAATACCCGATTCTCGTTTTCAGGATCCACGTAGATTTCAGAGTAGTAAAACGGCCGGTTGCCAATATCATTCTTGTCGTTGATTTTTTTCCATTTAAAACCACCATCTTCCGATTTGTACAGGGCATTCTTTTTAGCTTCGACCAAGGCATAGACGATATTGGGTTTATTTCGTGCTATGGCAATACCAATTCTTCCGAGGTCTCCTTTGGGCAAACCGTCTTCTTCGGTAATTTCCTTCCAATTGGCACCGCCATCATGGGTCATATAAAGGCCACTTCCGGATCCGCCCGACTTGAAGAACCAAGGGTCTCTTTTATGCTCCCATAGGGCGACCATAAGTTTATTCGGATTGGTAGGGTCCATCACCATGTCGGCAACTCCGGTCTTATTATTGACAAAGAGAATTTTAGACCAGGTTTTACCGCCATCGGTCGTTTTAAACACGCCGCGTTCAGCGTGAACCCCCCATGGCGATCCTATGGCCCCAACGTATACCACATCTGGATTTGTTGGGTCAATAATGACGCGATGAATATGACGGGTTTTTTCTAAGCCCATACTCGTCCACGATTTGCCACCGTCCAAGGATTTGTAGATGCCATAACCACCATTTAGGCTATTTCTTGGGTTTCCTTCGCCCGTACCTACCCAAATCACTGACGGATTGGACTGTTGTATGGCCACGGCACCGATGGAAGCGGTCAACTCTTTATCAAATATGGGTTCCCATTTTATGCCTCCAGAGGTTGATTTCCATAAGCCACCCGAAGCGGTACCCACGTACATGACATCGGGGTTCGATAATTGAACGTCAATTGCGGTGACGCGTCCACTCATACCTGCAGGACCTATATTTCTTGGTTTCATGTCTTGAACCAAATCCATTGAAAAATCTTGGGCAAACAGGGATATAGATGCCAGGAATAGCATCAGAAGTAATAGTTTTTTCATTTTAGGTTGAATTAGTCGGCTAAAGATAAAGAAAAGGGCAGTGCGATTTCTTAAAGTGTTGTTAAGGCAACAAAGTAAAATGTAACTTAGCCAAACCCAAAGTAATGACTACGATTTTACCCGTTTCGGAATGACACAATGTGAACAAGTACGATTGAGAAAGGCTCAGGCAAACGACCTGGGTATATGCATGGAAATCAGGGGAAAAACCAAAGATAATCCTATCGATGCCCAACGGCTTCGTGAATTTGGTGTCACCCAGGAAGGTTGGCGGGCCTTAATGGAGGTAGGTGAGATCATAGGCTCTGTTATCGAATGCGATGAAAGGGTCGTGGGGTATTGTTTTGCCAATAGTCATACAGGAGAAATTTTGGTCTTGGCCGTTCATGCTGATTTCGATGGCCAAGGATTTGGTAAAGCATCATTAACCCATTGCTTGAATCAGATGAAAGACATGGGTTTTAAAAAGGTATGGTTGGCTGCCTCCCCAAATCCACTCCTTAGGGCATATGGATTTTATCGCCATCTAGGTTGGCAACCCACAGGGCGGCATGATGCGCATGAAGACGAAATCCTTGAATTTGAATTCCCATAGTCAAACCTTTCATTCGGTATGAAAACTTGCCATCAAAAAAATGGAACGCTGTAACATTTTGGTGTGGTCGAGGACCAATTACAAAATCAATCAAACCAAAACATCATGAACAAGCTGACTCTTAAAAATCGCCTACTTTTCACCTTACTGGTTACCCTATTGGTTTGGGGCCATGTCATTTGGGATTATTTTCATGGGGGTGTACCCACGCATTACTTATTTCACGACAAAGACATGCCGGGTATACCAAATTGGGTAGGGGCAATTATATTGCCTTTTTTCACTTGGTTTTTGCTTTACCGTATTCAAAAACGAAGCGATGCGGCTGACCCCAATCCCGGTCTTAAATTGATTGGGTTGCGGTTCCTGATGGCTGCTCTAGTGGCTATAGGAATTGCGGTATGCTTCACCTTGGGCATAGAGATTCCAGGTTTCATCTTGCTGTCCATTCTAGGTTTAGGGCTGTTTTTTCCTTTGTATTACTCGGAGTTCTTATTGGGTTGGGTATTGGGATCTGCCTTTACTTTTGGGGCTGTCATTCCCATGGGCTTTGGTAGCCTCTTTGCTTTGGTCTGTTTTCTTTTATTTTTAATTGGAAGCATTGTGAAAAAACGGCTTGTACCAAAGACTTAATTTTTGTGTACTTTGCACGGGATGAAGCAAAAAGCACCCTGGTACTACCTAATCCTTCTTATCCTTGCCGGGGAAGCTGTTTTTATTCTGCCTTATGTGTTGCCCCGTATATTTCGTCCCACGGTATTGGATGTTTTTGAACTTTCCAATTTTGAATATGGGCTTGCCCAAGCCGTTTGCGGCATTGCATCCATGATTTCTTATCCCTTGGGTGGGCCGTTGGCTGATAAATATCCACCTCGAAAATTGATTGCTATCGCTTTGTGGTTAACCGCAATTGGGGGGTTCGTTTATGCCCAATATCCGAGTTTGTCAATACTGCAGGTATTGTACGGATGGTGGGGTTTTACAACCATCTTTTTATTCTGGGCGCCAATGATTAAAGCAACACGGGTCTGGGGAGGTTCAGATTCTCAAGGAAAGGCTTTCGGGTTTCTTGATGGGGGTCGCGGATTGACAGGAGCGCTATTTGGTTTGTTGGGTGTTGTCATTTTTTCCTTTTTTCTTTCCGAAGCTGCAGATACGGCTTCCTTAGAAGATCGTAAGATCGCCTTTACCTATGTCATTTATACCGCCTCGGTAATCATAATTATTGTCGGGTTTTTGGTCTGGCTCTTTATGAAAACGGATCAAAATGAGCAGCATATAGTACTTGATAAAATATCGTTTCAAGATCTTGGAAAAGTACTCAGATTACCATCAGTTTGGTTGTTGATGGTCATTATCCTTTGTGGTTATGTAGGTTATAAGATTACAGATATTATTTCACAGTATGCCGAGGAGGTCATGTTGTACAATCAGGTTAATTCGGCAAAAGTGGGCACGCTCTTGCAATTTCTTCGTCCGGCTGTTGGCATTGCATTCGGATTAATTGCAGACAAGCTTAAAATCACCTGGTTGCTTTTCATCAGTTTTGTCTTGACCTTATTGGGAGGTCTACTCTTTGCCTCGGGTATTATTGCCCCTACAACGACCCTATTATTCTTTATGTCAGTTGTTGTTATCGCAGCAGGAGTATATGCATGCAGAGCCCTTTATTTTGGAGTGATGCAGGTAGGCAAAATTCCGTTGACACTTACAGGAACAGCTGTTGGTTTGATTTCGCTCATCGGGTATACCCCAGATATCTTTGCAGGTCCTGCGTATGGTATGTTATTGGATGCGCATCCCGGACAAGAAATTGGCCATCAAAACGTATTTTGGATGCTTAGTGCCTTCGCTTTGGTTGGAACTGTTGCGGCCTTTGTGTACCATTGGAAATACGGTAGAAAAAAATTACCAGCTACTTCTTGATTTAATGCCCTGTTCACAAAGGGATACAATTTCTGCTATTCGTTTCGCCTTGGTATCTTGTCGTTTGGCTTGATTCAACCAATACAAGTAGCTTTTGCGTTGCCCCCGAGTAAAGCTTTGATAATTGTCCCAAGCCTTTTTATTTGAAGCAAAGGCTTTCATTAGGTCCTTCGGGACCACACCGTTTTCTACATCGTCAAGGGCGGTCCAGGAGCCATTTTCTTTGGCAGTTTGAATGGCTTTGTTACCACTTTCATGCATTAAACCCTTTAATTCCAGTTCTTTAATATGGTCTTTGTTGACCTTGCTCCAGACGCTTTTTGGATTTCTTGGACAAAAATACTGTCGGCGTCTACCGTCGCCTAAACTTTTAACGGTACTGTCAATCCAACCGTAACAAAGTGCCACCCGCACAGCCTCCTCCCATCGCATACTGGGCATCTCATGGGCTACAGTATAGAAAATTAAATAAACGCCCGCAGATTGGTCATGGTTTTTATGAAGCCATATCCTAAACGCTGCGTCATTTTCAAAATAAAGTTCCTGAAGATCCAAAACAATTCAAGGTTTTTGACAAAATACTAATTATCTTGTGTGATCAATCCAATTTTCATCTTATTCATTCAAAAAACTACGACCTAATTTCCCATTAAACATTCTTATGAAAAAACTTTTTTTTACTCTTGTCGCGTTTGCGTTGATTCTGGTTACTTCATGCGAAAAAAAGCGTGACGGTGATCCCAAACTATTGGTCTTTTCCAAAACTATGGGTTTTGAACATGCGTCTATCCCACAGGGGATTGAAGCGCTTTCCAAATTGGGGGCAGAAAATGGTTTTAGCATCGATACCACAAAAAATGCAGACTTGTTTACCGATGAAAATCTTGCGCAATATTCAGCCATTGTTTTTTTATCAACTACCGGAAATGTTCTTGACCATAAGCAAGAGGCAGCCTTTGAGCGCTACATACAGGCTGGCGGTGGTTATGTAGGTATTCATGCCGCAACAGACACCGAGTACGATTGGGGTTGGTACAATAAATTGGTGGGCGCCCATTTTTTAAGTCATCCCGTGGGCACACCCGAAGCTGATTTTGTGATAAAGGATACCAACCACCCTGCCACAGATTTTTTTACGGATAGTATTTGGCACCGCACAGATGAACTTTACAATTTCAAAAAGCTGAATCCAAAGGTGAACGTTTTGATGACGGTTGATGAATCTACTTATGAAGGTGGAGAAAATGGGGACTACCATCCCATGGCCTGGTATCATGAATTTGATGGGGGACGGGCTTTTTACACAGCAGGCGGACATACCGATGAAAGTTTTTCAGAGGCACTTTTCCTAAAGCACCTGCTCGGTGGCATTCAATACGCTATTGGGAAAAATTTGGTGTTGGACTATGAAAAGGCCACTACACAGATTCCTCCGGATGCAGACCGTTTTTCGAAGGTACAATTGGTAGGTGGAGAATTCTTTGAGCCTACCGAAATGACCGTTTTACCCAATAATGATGTGCTCATTGCCCAGCGTAGAGGAGAAATTATGCATTACTCTGATGAGACCAAGGCGATGACCCAGGTAGCTGCATTGGACGTGTACCATAAGACTTTGGAAACGCCCGGAGTAAATGCCGAAGAAGGTTTGATGGGGCTGCAAAAAGACCCCAATTATGCAGAAAATAACTGGGTCTATGCCTATTATGCCCCAACTGGGGACAAGTGGGTGAACAGGTTGGCCCGTTTTCAATTCAAAGACGGTGTTTTTGATTTGGATTCGGAACAGGTGATTCTTGAAGTTGAGAGTCAGCGCGAAATTTGCTGTCATACGGGTGGTTCCATCGCCTTTGGTGGTGATGGGTTGCTTTATTTGTCCACAGGAGACAATTCAACGCCATTTGATGAACCTGATGCACCCTATGTAAACAATGGGTTTGCCCCCTTAAATGACCTTCCGGGGAAAGAGCAATATGACGCACGACGTTCTTCGGGTAATACCAATGATTTGCGTGGAAAGATTTTACGGATTCGGGTAAATGAAGATGGGTCATATGACATTCCTGAAGGGAATTTGTTTGCCCCTGGAACGGAAAAAACACGCCCCGAGATTTATACCATGGGACATCGAAATCCGTATCGAATTTCTGTCGACCCTAAAAATGGCTACCTCTACTGGGGCGATGTGGGGCCTGATGCCAGACAAGATGATATCGCCAAACGCGGACCCATGGGTTATGATGAAATGGGACAGGCCAGAGAAGCTGGTAATTTTGGATGGCCATTGTTTATTGCCGATAACAAACCCTATGTAGATTACGATTACGCCACTGGTGAAAGCGGGGCACCTTTTGACCCTGAAAAACCCATTAACGATTCGAATAACAATACTGGGTTGCGCGAATTGCCACCTGCCCAACCAGCCTACATTTTTTACCCCTATGCACCCACGCCCGATTTTCCCCAGGTAGGAACAGGAGGGCGTAATGCCATGGCAGGACCAATATTTTATTCGGATCGGTATGACAATGGAGGTGGCTTGCCTTCTTATTACGACGGCAAGGTTATTATATATGAGTGGATGCGCGGATGGATGGCAGCTGTGACTTTGTTTGAAGATGGTACCTTCGATAAAATGGAACCTTTTGCTTCTGATATAAAAGTAAATAGCCTTATGGATATGGAACTAAGTGATGATGGCAGGCTGTATCTTTTGGAATATGGAAGCGGTTGGTTTACCCAAAATGACGACTCAGGTCTCTCCTACATTGAGTTCAACGGAGGTAATCGGCCACCCGTAATTGACAATTTGATTGTTGACAAGACTTCAGGAAGTCTTCCGTTGACCATTGCGGCCACTGTCGAGGCGCACGATCGCGAAAAAGATGAGGTCACTTACGTATGGGACTTTGGAAACGGTGAAACCAAGGAGACCAAAGAGTCTACCATTTCGTATACCTATGAAACAGGAGGTGATTATAAGGTTTCCGTAACGGCTAAGGATGATGAAGGTGCAATGGTAAACAGCAATTTGGTTTCTGTTACGGCAGGAAATTCAAGACCTGAAGTGGCCATAGATTTGAAAGGCGGCAATTCCTCCTTTTTTCTAGGGGGCGTACCCATAGACTACGAGGTGAGCGTTTCTGACCCAGATGGCAATACAGCTATAGACCCCAATAATATTTTTGTCTCTGTTGATTATTTAGAAGGAATGGACCAAGTGAATATGTCGTTGGGCCATCAGCAAGTATCAGCGGCTGTCATGGGAAAAGCTCTAACGGAATCGATGGATTGCAAAACGTGCCACAAAGAAAAAGAAGCCTCTATTGGCCCCAATTATTTTGATATTTCGGAGCGTTATAAGAAGGATGCGAACGCCCTTTCTTACCTTCAAAAGAAAATAATCGAAGGTGGAGGTGGTGTATGGGGTGAGGTAGTCATGCCGGCGCACCCTACGGTAACAAGAGAAGATGCCAGGCAAATGGCCTTGTATATTCAATCGTTGACTGCAGATCCTGCAGATAACAAATCATTACCTCCTTCAGGCAGGATAATTCCGAATCCGCCCCAAGGTTCCAACGTAATGGTATTGACTGCCAGTTACACGGACGCAGGTGTAGGTGATGTCAAACCGTTGACAGGAACTGCTACTGCCTCGTTACAGAGCAGTACAGTGCCTTTTTCCGGTGATCTGGAAAACGACGGTTTTATGGGAGTCAAGTTTGGGGGTATGGATTTATTGATCATCCCTGCAGAAGAAGGTTGGTTTGCCCTAAAAGACATCGATTTGACCGGTGTAAAGAGTGTTATGCTCATGGCAGGATGGCAAGGTTTACCCGGAAGCGGTTTGCAATTTGAATTGCGATCAGGGGCTCCAGATGGGGAACTATTGGGCTCAGGAATGATGTCGAAACCCGTTCCTGGCCAGCAGGGTGGGGCAGTGGTGATACCCCTGCAAAAGACAATCAACCAAAAAGTTACAGGTCTTTACTTTGTACATAAACCCATCGAAGGTCAAGACCGGGGGCCCGCCCCCATGGCGTTGATAAACGCAACCTTCAATTAAAAAATAAGGGCATTCTAAATCCTATCTAGAATGCCCTATTTCTATTGGTGCCCTTAAACTACATGAGCTATATCTTTTTGCTGTTAATGTAGAAGTTGCGGTCTATGACCAACGAACTTCCCGGTAATTTTTCTGTTTTCCAAGCGGAATCTTTCTTGGGAAATAGCCAATGTACTTTGTTATCAACCATCACCCGTATGGGCATATCAAAATCGTCAACAACATCCGAATAGCGATACTTGATGTTCTTGCCATCATAGGTATACTCTAGGGTTGGGATTTTCGTACTGCGCAAATATTGCTCAAAAAAGGCCGAAAGATTTTTTCCTGTTTTAAGGCTCAAATAACTTTCGATCTCTTGAGAGGTTACCGTTTGGTGATAAAATTTTTGATTCATATCACGTAAAATAGAACGCCATTCTTCATCATCTTCGATTAATTGGCGCAAGGTGTGCAGCATATTGGCACCCTTGTAGTACATATCACCAGAACCTCTTCGGTTGAGATTATAGCGGCCAATGATGGGTTTGTCATTCATGATTCGTTTTCGCGTACCAATAACATAATCGGCGGCTGCTTCCTCACCATAGTGATAGTTGAGATAAAGATTTTCAGAGTAGGCGGTAAAACTTTCATGAATCCACATATCGGCAATATCCTTGTAGGTGATACTGTTGGCAAACCACTCATGGCCAGCCTCATGGATAATGATAAAATCAAATTTTAATCCTTGACCCGTTCCGGAGAGGTCAGTGCCCAAATACCCATTTTGGTACCCGTTACCATAGGTGACAGAACTTTGATGTTCCATTCCCAAGTAGGGGACTTCAACAAGTTTGAAACCGTCCTCATAAAAAGGATAGGGACCAAACCAATGTTCAAACGCTTTCATCATCATAGGCGTTTGTTTGAACTGTTCCTTTGCTTTTTCCAGATTTTCGCGTAAGACCCAGTAATCAAGGTCAAGTTCACCTTTTTCACCTTGGTATTTTTCTGAAAAATGCACATAGTCGCCGATATTCACATTCACCCCATAATTGTTGATCGGATTGTCAACATACCAGTGGGTGGTTTTGGTCGAATCTGTTTCTTCCGTTTTTCTGAGTCTGCCGTTGGAAACATTCATCAAATTTTTTGGTGCAGTAACACTTATGAGCATGCTATCTACTTCATCGTACATATGGTCTTTATTGGGCCACCATATACTTGCCCCCAATCCTTGACATGAGGTGGCCACAAAATGATTTCCATTGGTATCTTTTTTCCATGAAAAACCACCATCCCACGGTGCTCTAACCGCTTTCTTGGGTTTTCCCGAATAAAAAACTTTAATCTCGTTATAAATGCCCTTTTTAGGCTTATTTTCAAACAAAACCATATAGGCATTGGCCCCTTTCTTTTTATAGGACAACTCGGTTCCTTGATGCAGTATCTTTTCGATTTTTAGAGGAGGTTGTAGATCAACCTGCATTACGTCGTTTTCGGTTAGTGGGGTAAAACCAATGGTGTTTGACCCACTAATGAATTCCTCATCCGGATTTACGGTTATATCCAAATGATAATACACCAAATCCCACCATTCTCGTTCTGGGGTAATACTTCCCCGTAACAATTCATCTTGGGTATAGCTATGTTTGCTCTGGGCCAATACCGCGGAACACATTAGCAAAAAAAGTACCGTAAGTTTTTTCATAATGTTTATCTAAAGATTTTGTTGGGAAATACCACTGGGCTTTCATGGCCGTCTGCGCCCACTGAAGCCACCCCAAAAAGATAATTGTCTAGAACGATGCCTTCTAAAGTTGCTTCCGTAACATTGCCGACATACCTAGAATGATCCCAGGTGGGTGAGGTGGTATCACGCCAATAGATTTTATAGCCTGTTGCACCTTCGACCGCATTCCATTTGAGTCTAGCCGAAGGTTCAACAATACCTCCTATTTCAACTATTTGCGGTGCCGGAGGTGCCCAAGCAATGGAAGCCAGATTAATGGCATTTACAGCAGTCAATTTTTTGGCGTATTCAAAATTGACATGCTCCAATACATCCCCATATGCAATACCATTTTCAACTCGAATATCTTGATGTTGCTGTGTATAGTTTTCATGCGATTCCATGATGCGGATTCCAGCATATCCAAAATCGTTAAATGGGCGATGGTGACCTCCGCGTCCAAAACGGTCAAGACGATAGATGAGCGTGGGATTCATTTCGGGCATATACGTTTTGGTAGTATGGTGCACATACCTGGCCAATTGCCGGGAAATACCATCAACCTCACCGCCATAAAAACGTCGTGCTCTTCGTTGTTGGGCAGTTTCCGTTGGCGGAACAGGTTCTGAAAAAATTCTGAAATCGCGGTTACTTACAACTCCATCTACCCCCTTGATATTACCGATCATATCATTGTTCAATATGCCCACAATATCCCATTCATATTTTTTTGCATAGGCAGCGAGGCCTTTTCCACCAAACAATCCCTGTTCCTCCCCTGAGAGTCCCACAAAAATGATACTGCTGTCAAATTCATATTTCGAAAGTACCCGTGCGGCCTCTATGGTTCCGGCCGTGCCGCTGGCATTGTCATTGGCTCCTGGTGAGTCTGATGTATAATCATTGGGGTCGCTGACCCTCGAATCAATGTCCCCACTCATGACAATAAAACGATTGGGATGTTTTGTGCCCCGTTTGATCGCCACCACGTTGACCACCCATACATCTTTGGGAATTCGTGCACTAACCCCTTGTTTCACCAAATCTTTTTGGTAGAAAACCTCTAGACAATTATTGCAATCGGTCGAGATTTTATCGAATTCTGATTTTATCCACCTTCGCGCCGCACCAATACCCCGAGTCTGTGATACGGTATCGCTTAAGGTATGTCGCGTGCCAAAATTGGCCAAGGTGGTTATGTCGTTCTCTATGCGTTCTGCAGAAACATCTTTTATGATGTCATAAATACGCGAATCGGTCTGAGGAAAACATAAGATAGATCCGAGCAGCAATAAAGATGTGAAGAGTGATCTCATTGAATTTTTGAGTTATGGTATTTTTCAAATGTTATTCCATGCCAATAGCAAAGCGGTCCCAACAAGGCATAAATCAACCCAGGCAAGGCAAATTGTAGGCCAATTTTTAATTTGGCCAAACAAATTGATAAAAGGGCTACTCCTACATATATCGCGAAATGCCGGGTGTAGAAGAGCAGTTGCAAGGCATTTTTCATGGATTTTGTCTTTTTATAGGCGCGGAGGTACATCAAAGAGACGCATAAAAAGATCAATAGAAACCCTAGACTATACAATTGGAACAGGGAAGAGAAATCCTCAAAGCTAAGACCCATGCCACCTGTCCATGTGTCTAATAATGACTTCAGCGGGAATACATAATACAAGACAACGAAAAGAAGTACCGCGTTGAGGGCGATTATCCAATTGTCCATATAATTGGTTCTTCTAAAGAAATTGTAGTGTACAGACCATAAGCCTACCAATACAAAAAAACTTACTCCAAAGGTGATAAAACTAGTTGTTTGGACCTGGATTACCGAAAAATCTTCACCGGTTCCAAAAGAAACGACCAATAAGGTGGCGGCAAATGCAAAAACTGCATCGCTAAAGGCTTCAACACGACTGATGTTGTGCGGTAATTTCACAATCGAAATTTATCGTAAAAAAGTGACTTTGGCAATTTTACCATTTTGTACTTCATAGATCGCAACAGCGCTAAAGTGGTTCCCATTAACCGTAAGATACTCTTCATCAATTACTTTGTTGCCGATGACAATTCGATTTTTAATTTCACAATGCAGGTCAGGGGTGGCTTCAAAAAAACTGGCATACCCCCCGCGCATGGCCTCCTTACCCTTGGATCTGAGTTGGTCAGGAAAATCATATAGTTCGATGGTCTCCGCGTAGGTGTCCATGAAGGCGTCAATGTCACGGGCGTTGTACGCATCAAGTTGTTTTTGAACGATTTTCTCAGCTGAGTCTTCCGCCACAAAGACCAACCTGTTGGCACTATTATTTACCGCAATTCTACTTATGTTATTGATTTCATTTTGGTCGAAGCTCAGTACGGACTTCCAGCCTTCATCAGTTGTTGGGTCAAATCGTAACAAAGTTCTACCAAAACCGGTCAAAATGGTTCCATCGTTTAACCAACAAATATCTTCGGACCTTTTATGGGTACTGGCAATCTGTTCTGTGGCACCAGAAATTGGATCAAGGGATTTTATTTGCCATTCCTTCGCTTCCTTGCTGATAAAACTTATTAATTCGGTACCGGGAATTTTTAGCAAACTTCGACCCACATTTTTTTGATGGGTTTGTTGGGTCCCATCCAAAAGATTGACTATTACCAGATCCATACGATTGTCTACAAGTACCGTGCAGACCAAAAGATGTTCATTGTGCCATACATGATAGCCAACTTTTAAATCCTTTACCAGTAGCCTGGATTCGCCTGTTTTTAGCTCATATTCATACAAGCGTTGCAAACCGTCCAAATCTAATCGAATCGCTGAGGCGGCCTCCTTATTCGGCATTTTTAGAGGCGAATACTCGCTACCCGTTGGTGTATCTGTTATCCAAGATGATGTGCTTCCGTTGGTGATATCAAACTTTAAAATGTCAGTTTGCCCAGCCCTGGTTGATGCGAACAAGAGGGTGTTGTCGTCTAAAAAAGAGGGTTGATTATCATACCCTTCATTATTTGAAATGTTCTTCGGATTGGTAAGGGCAATGTTCCCGTTTTCCGTATCCAAATCAAACAAATAGACTTCCGTGTTATTCTGCGCCATTCCTAAATAGGAACCACAACAAAAAATAAATGCTAGAACTTTTCTCATCTTATGTGGTAAATGTATTTAAAACCTCTCGTACTCTTTTGGTTCCCTCAACATAGTATTTTGCTGAGGTCTTTTTAAGGCCAACCTTAACGCTAATGGCCTCGTCAGGTAATTCTTGAAACATAAATTCATCGGTCCAATCATCACCGATAGCAAAAACAAAGTCATACTCATCTTCTCCAAGTATGCGGACTGCAGCCCTACCTTTGTTTACGTTGCTGCTCTTGATCTCCATTACCTTGTTCCCTGCAAGAACGCTGATATCATCGTTACCGATCAGACCTGTTAAGGTATCATTGAGTTCAACGGCTCTTTTTTCGCCAAAATCTGGATCTGTGTTGCGATAATGCCAGGCTAGGGAATAATTTTTTTCTTCGATGAACGATCCCGGTGTCCGGTCTACAAACGATTCCAATACCGGCCGTATCTTAACCATCCAATCTCCTTTTACCTGTTCCATCATTTTGAACGCTTCACCATCTCTTGAAATCCACACCCCATGTTCAACAATCATATTGTATTTTTTTGGGAGAAACCATTTTGTAAAGGTGTCTTTGTCTCTTCCACTGATCAAGAACAGGGTGGTGTTTTCTTGGTTGTGGATGGCATCTAACAATTCATATAGTTTTTTATCGGGAGAGGCCTGTTGCGGATCTTTGTGGAAATCGACAAGGGTGCCATCATAATCTAAAAAGAGTAGCTTCTTTTCCGCCCCTTTGTATTCTTTTACGATATCACCCAAAATGGCATCGGACAATTTTTGGGAAACTACGGTAGAAGGGCTTTCCTTTTTGGCCTTTAAGGAATTCATAAATTCATTGGCCCAAGTTTCCACGGTGTAGCGTTTTAATCGGTGTTGTAAGAACATAATACGGGCCATTTGTTTCACCTTGGGCATCTCAATGGCCTCTTTTAGGGTGTTGGCCTGCTCTTCAAAATTATTGGGATTGATCAATAGGGCTTCGTTCATCTCATAGGCTGATCCGGCCATTTCACTTAAAATAAGAACACCGGTTTTATCGGTGCGGGTGGCAATGTATTCTTTCGCCACCAAGTTCATCCCGTCTCTTAAGGGTGTCAGCCAGGCAATATCGCATGTCGTATAAAGATCGATCAGGTTTTCAAAAGGCATCGAACGATAAAAATACCAGATCGGTGTCCAGTTGACCGTAGAAAACTCTCCGTTCAAGCGACCTACCAGTTCATCAATCTCTTTTTTTAGGAGCTGATACTGCGGTACATTGGAACGTGATGGCACTGCCAAAATTATCAATCGAACCTTTTCCTTGTACTGGGGATATTTGTTCAAAAAGTATTCAAAGGCGTTCAATCGCTTGGCAATACCTTTACTATAATCCAACCGATCGATGGAAAGGATCAACTTGGTATCGGGAGCAGATTTTTTATGCTCGTCGAGCCGTTTTTGAAAATCTGATTTATTGTCCTCCGTATTTTCGGCATTTTTCTGTGCCGCTTGCTCAAATTTATTGTAATCGATACCCATAGGGAAGGAGTCCACCTTGATGACCCTATTTTCTAAAAAGATATCATTAAAGCTAACCTCGAGGTTTAAGAGGCGTCTTACCGAACTCAAGAAGTGCCGTTCGTAATCGTAGGTGTGAAAACCTATTAAATCAGCTCCCAAGAGTCCTCGCAAGACGTCTTCGCGCCATGGCATGGTTCTAAAAATCTCATAAGAGGGGAAGGGTATGTGGAGAAAAAAACCAATCGTGGCTTCTGGCCATTCCTTACGCACCATTTGTGGAACCAACATCAACTGGTAATCATGGATCCAAATGGTATCTTTTTCATCGGCGTTGGCCAAAATAGCATCGGCGAATTTTTGATTGACAGCTTCATAGCTTTTCCAAAAATCCAATTCAAATTCGGTGTATTCCATGAAGTAATGAAATAGTGGCCAAATGGTGCGATTGCTGAACCCAAAATAATATTTGTCAATTTCTTCCGCCTTAAGGGTCACCTTGACACATTGTAATTTAGCCAAGGCCTTATCGATGTCTTTTTCCAGTTCAGGAGGTGTGTTCTCATCGGTCAGTCCGCTCCAACCAATCCATAGACTTTCCTTGCCCTGATGTACCGATTTCATTCCGGTGGCGAGGCCCCCGACACTGGGTACCGCTGTAAGCCCATCATCATTTATTCTTAATTGTACTGGCAGCCTATTGGAAATAATTATAGTTTTACTCATAGATGATTTTTTCAGACGAAATAAAATAAAAGTGGGGTTTTTGCGATATAAAAGAAGGAAAAAGATTACAAAAACACCATTTCTATAAGAACATACTTATGGACAACCTAAATTATGGAATAATTGGCAACTGTCGAAGTTCCGCATTAATATCTAAAAACGGTTCCTTGGATTGGTGCTGTTTGCCACAATTTGATTCACCTTCTGCGTTTGCCAAACTTTTGGATGACAAAAAGGGGGGGAGCTTTGAAATACTTGTAGATGAGTCGTATGCCATTTCGCAGGATTATGAATCACGCACCAATATTTTGGTAACCACATTCTCCAATGGGGTAGATGCTTTTGAAATTCATGATTTTATGCCGCGCTACCACAAGAAAGGACATGATTACCATGCGCCGCCTGAGATTGTGAGATACGTTAAACGGAAGTTTGGGCGCCCTGTTTTTAAAGTTAAATATGACCCTAAATTGGAATATGCACTGGCAGACACCAAAACGTTCATAAAGAAAAACTTTATTGTCAGCTTAACCGACAAGGAAAAGTATGACACCATTTTTCTTTACACGTCTTTTGATATGGAAAGCGTGCTGGAAGGAGAAGAGATTGTGCTGAACAGGGATGGTTATTTTCTGATCTCCTATAATGAGAAGTTGCTTAATCCAACACAGCAACGTATCTACTTAGAATTGGAACGCACCAAGGTTTATTGGTTGGATTGGACCGAACGAACGCCACGCTATAAAAAATTTGACGAGCAAATTATCCGAAGTGCGCTTACTTTGAAAATGCTCACATTCAATAAGACGGGTGCTGTTTTGGCTGCTGCTACAACCTCATTGCCAGAGACCATTGGCGAAGTTCGAAATTGGGATTATCGCTTTTGCTGGATCCGTGATGCTTCGATGGTGATCAAGGTGATGTCTGAGTTGGGCCATAAGAACTCAGCAAAACGGTATTTGCAGTTCATTATTGATCTGATGCCCAAAAAGGATGAGAAGTTCCAAATCATGTACGGGATCAACAAGGAAAAGAAATTAACCGAGATTACACTGGATCATTTAGAGGGCTATCAAGGCTCGAAACCGGTGCGTGTCGGTAATGCGGCCTATAAACAAACCCAGAACGACATTTATGGAATTTTGATGGATGTCATTTATGAACAGCTGGCGAAGTTTGGAAGCGATATTGAGAACAGCGAAGAATTGTGGGGCATAACCAAAGGAATTGTATGGATCGTTTCCAAACACTGGAAAGAACCTGATAAGGGAATTTGGGAATTCCGTGAAGAGGATCGTCATTTTACTTTCTCAAAGGTATTGTGCTGGGTGGCCATTGATAGGGCTATCAAAGTGGCTAAAATTTTCAATAAAACCCGCAAGCTAGCTGAATGGGTTGCATTGGAGCAAGAGATCAAATTTGACATCCATGAAAATGCATGGAACAATGATGTGCAAGCCTTTACCCAGTCTTATGGGTCGTATCATCTTGATGCTTCGGTTCTGTTGATGGAGTCTTATGGATTTGTTGATGCCAAGGACCCCAAGTTTGTAAGCACGGTACATGCCATAGATAAAGACTTGAATAACAATGGGCTGCTGTATCGCTATAAAAATGAAGATGATTTTGGTCTTCCTTCCTCCTCGTTTACCATTTGTACCTTCTGGTTTATCAATGCGCTCTTCAAAATTGGTGAGCATGATAAGGCCGAGGAAATGTTCGAGCAAGTTTTAGGCTACAGCAATCATTTAGGGCTCTTTAGTGAAGACATCCATTTTGAAACAAAGCGTTTGTTGGGCAATTTCCCCCAAGCTTATTCTCATCTGGCGTTGATCGAATGCGCCATCAATTTCAGCCAAAAACAAGATGAAGAAAAGTTGTTGGAACCGATCAATTAATTGAATGCGCAGTTGCTCTAATCGTCTGTAATAAATGACGTAAATGCTGTTTTTCGGTAAACGGACTCATTAGGGTTGTCCTTAAAAAAAGAGACCCTCTCAACTTGGTTTGCACCAGGTAAAATTCACCTTGGGATAAGAGTTGTTCTCGAATTTGACCATTTAGATGGTTTAATTCCCCACGATTTAATTCCGGTTTCACAAAACGAAAGCAAATAATATTGGAAGCTGGTGAAACCGCGATTTCGAAGTCTTGCTGTTGCTCCAATAACAGTTCAAAATCTTTTGCCAGGTCGTATTGTCGAGTCACGAACTTATCAAACAATTCTTCTCCGTAGAATTTTAGGAGAACAAACCAGTGCATGCTCATCATGGTCTTGGTGCATTCAAAAGTTCGTTTCCCTAGATTGTACCAGTCTTCCTCATCAACCTCGGTCAATAAATAATCTGCTGTTTGGCTAAAGGTGGCATACGAATCATTCCCGTTTCTGTAGAGCAGGGCAGTGGTGATCGTCGGCATCAGCATCATTTTATGGCCGTCAATAACCACAGAGTCAGCATTTTCAATCCCGTTTAACAAATGCCTGTATTTCCTTGAAAAAATAGCTGCTCCACCATGGGCGCCATCAACGTGAAACCATAGATTGTAGTTGTTGGCAAATGCACCGATGGCCTCCAAATTGTCGTAGGCACCGGTCGCTGTTGAAGGTGCACTTCCGACTATTGCGAAGATTGTAATACCTTCCTTGGTCGCTTGAGCATAGGCAGCTTCAAGTTGGGTGACATCCATGGCGAAATTGTGGGAAGCAGGAATTTTGACAATTCCCTTTTCACCAAGTCCCATTATTTTAGCCGCTCGTTCAATGCAATAGTGTGCTTCTTCGCATACCATTACCCCCAAAGGTTTGGTAAGACCATCATTCCAGATATCTTCATCTATTTTGGCCCTTCGCGCACTTAATAATGCTGTGAGATTGGCCAGTGTGCCCCCCGAGGTCAAGATTCCGCGGGCATCTGCTTCCCAGCCCATTTTTTCACATAAAACATCGGTGACAATGCGTTCCATGGCATTGGTAGCCATCCCCATTTCGAATACGGCACCTCCGTTATTGAGCAATGCTCCAACCAGGGCCGTGAGAGCAGTGATGGGTGCCGGAGCAGCAACTTGATGCCCAACATATTTGGGATTGTGGATATGGGTGGTTCGCCTTAAAGTTTCTTCAAAGAAGTCTTTGTTGCGGCCACTTTCGAAATAGTGCCTCCAAAAATTCAATTCTTCCTCTGGCGATTTCCAGGCGATGGTTTTTTTTGAGGTATTATGGATATTGTATTCGAGATGTTCGGTCAGTTGCGCAATGACCGCTCTACCTTCACCATCAAAAAAATGGTTGTCATATATTTTTTGAAAATAATCGCTTTCCATAGTTCAAAAATAAAGGCTAAAGTTGACCTATGCACAAAAAAAAACCGTCTCAATACAACTATCGAGACGGTCGTCACCTGAGGTGATATTTGAATTAGTCAAACGTATAGCCGTTATCAGCGGCAATTTTATCTGCAATTTGTGTGCGTAGTGCAACCACGTTAGGGTAGTTGGCATATTTCGTAAATCGTTTTAGGCCCATAAGCATCATTTTTTGCTCATCTCCCGCTGCGAATGAAATGATTCCCTCGCGCCCCTTCTGGTTGATCAATTCAACCGCATTGTACAAGTACAATTTGGCCATGGCAATTTGCGTGGCCTGTGCTTCTTCGCCAAAGCGTTTGGCATTTTTCTCCGTTCGTAGAATGGTAGATTCAGCCATATAAATCTCGATCAGAATGTCTGACGCCGCAGTAAGCAATTGTTGGTGCTGTTCCAATTCAGCGCCAAATTTTTGGGCGGCAGAGCCCGCAACCATTAAAAAGACTTTCTTCAAACGCGCGATCAAGTCTTTTTCCTCTGCAAAAAGAACAGAAAAATCGGGCGTATCAAAAGAAGGGATTCCCATGAGTTCTTCACCAACGGCCGTTGCCGGACCAAGTAGGTCTACATGGCCCTTCATGGCTTTTTTGACCAACATTCCCACGGCAAGCATCCTATTAATTTCATTGGTGCCTTCGTATATTCTGGCAATACGGGCATCACGCCAGGCAGATTCCATCGGTGTCTCTTCTGAAAAGCCCATTCCACCAAAAATTTGGATGCCCTCATCGGAACAGTTTTGGATATCTTCTGAAACAGCAACTTTTAAAATGGAACATTCCACAGCATATTCTTCAACACCTTTCAATTCTGCTTCTTGATGGGAATTACCATCAGCAATACGAATGGCGATACGGTCTTCTATATTCTTGGCCGCCCTATAACAAGCTGAAACACCTGCATAACAATTGGTTGCCATTTCGGCCAGCTTTGATTTAATGGCCCCAAACTGCACTATGGGCGTCTTAAATTGCTGCCGTTCATTGGCATAATTGATGGCGTAATTGGTCACCCGGCGTTGGGAGTCCAAACAGGCAGCAGCCAATTTGATACGTCCTACATTCAATGCATTCATAGCAATTTTAAAACCGTTACCACGCTCAGAAAGCATATTTTCTACCGGTACCTTGGTGTCATTGAAAAAGACCTGTCGAGTAGATGAAGCCCGAATGCCCAATTTGTGTTCTTCCTCACCTAAAGTGATTCCATTTTCGGGGTCATTTTCGACAATGAATCCCGTGATATTTTTATCATCACCAATGCGAGCAAAAACGATAAAAAGTTTGCAGAATCCGGCATTGGAAATCCACATTTTTTGTCCGTTGATTTTATAGTGGGTACCGTCTTCTGAAAGCGTTGCGGTGGTTTTGCCCGAGTTCGCGTCACTTCCAGCGCCAGGTTCTGTAAGACAATAGGCACCAAACCATTCTCCTGAAGCTAGCTTGGGCACGTATTTTTTCTTTTGTTCCTCAGTTCCGTATAGGGTGATGGGCATGGTGCCAATTCCCGTATGCGCACCAAAGGCCGTTGAAAAAGACCCTGAGCCACTTGAAATGTATTCACAGACCAACATGGTTGAAACGAAGCCCATTCCCAGTCCTTCGTATTCTTCAGGAACTGCCACACTTAAAAACCCAAGTTCTCCGGCTTTTCGCATACATTCTTCCGTATAGCCGTAGTCCTTTGATTCAAATCGATTTCTGTGGGCAACGATTTCGCGATCGTTGAATTCTTTGACTGATTCACGCATCATTTGTTGCTCCTCGCTAAAGTCTTCAGGAGTGAATACATCTTCACAGTCTGTTTCTTTAACTATAAATTGGCCTCCACGAAGGATTTCTTTAGTTGCTATTTCAGTACTCATGCAATTTCTTTTTGTATTAGTTTAAAAATTCAAAGATTCCGGCAGCACCCTGACCAGTTCCCACACACATGGTGACTAAGCCGTGTTTGCCTTGCATCTTACGTTTTCTCATTTCATCAAACAGTTGAACGGAAAGCTTGGCTCCAGTACAGCCTAAGGGATGACCTAGTGCAATAGCGCCTCCGTTTACATTAACAATGTCATTGTTGAGGTTCAACTCTCTGATTACTGCCAAAGATTGCGAGGCGAAAGCCTCGTTCAATTCTATTAATTCAATAGAATCTTGTTTTAGTCCGGCCTGTTTTAAAGCTTTTGGCACAGCGGCAACAGGTCCAATTCCCATGATCCTCGGTGGAACCCCTGCAGCTGCGTAGCTCACCAGGCGAGCCTCAGGTTCAAGGTTCAGTTCTTTGACCATGGCCTCACTCATGACCATAACAAAGGCTGCTCCATCAGAAGTTTGGGAAGAATTACCTGCAGTAACACTACCGTTGGCAGCAAATACAGGGCGCAACTTCGCCAATGCCTCAACCGAAGTACCTCTGCGGGGCCCTTCATCTTTGGTCACCGTATATTTTTTCGATGTTTTTTTGCCATCACCGCCTACAAAGGTTTGCTCCACTTCTATAGGAACTATCTGGTCTTGAAAACGATCTTCATCCAAAGCTTTTAAAGCCTTTCTATGGGAGTTAAAGGCGAATTCGTCTTGGTCTTCACGGGACACCTTATACTCTTGGGCAACGGCTTCAGCGGTATTGCCCATGCCCCAATAATAGTCTTCGTGCCCTGAATTGACCAAGTCATAGTTCAATTCAGTTTTGAATCCTGTCATGGGTACCGAGCTCATGCTCTCCACGCCACCCGCAATGATACAATCGGCCATTCCGGCCTGTATTTTGGCTGTTGCAATGCCGATGGTCTCAAGTCCTGAAGAGCAAAAACGGTTAACGGTAACGCCCGGAACGTCAACGATGTCCAATCCCATCAAGGATATCAAACGCGCCATATTCAAGCCCTGGGAGCCCTCGGGCATGGCATTGCCGACAATGACGTCATCAATTCGTTTCTTATCAAAGTCAGGAAGCTGCCCCACTAGATGCTCAATCGTATCGGCTGCTAGCTCGTCTGCTCTCTTAAAGCGGAAACCTCCTTTTTTAGATTTTCCAACGGCTGTTCTATATCCTTTGACTATATATGCTGTTTTCATTTTAGTTTCTTAAAGGTTTACCTGTTTTTAACATGTGTTGGATTCGCTCCAAAGTCTTGCGTTCTGTACAAAGTGACAAAAATGCTTCTCGCTCAATGTCAAGCAAGTATTGTTCACTTACGTAGCTTGGCTCCGACAAATCCCCACCTGCCATGACATAGGCCAATTTATTGGCAATCTTTTTGTCATGCTCACTGATGTAGTTACTGGCCTCCATAGAATCTGTTCCTACCAAGAACATACCCAAGGCCTGCTTGCCCAAGACCTTAACATCTTTACGGGCCGCGGGTTTGGTATATCCGGCTTCAGCCATAAGCTTCGCATGGGCTTTGGCCGTCGCTATCTGCCGGTCTTTGTTCACAACGATTATATCCTTTCCTTTTTGTAAGACCCCGAGATCATAGGCTTCATAGGCCGAGGTGGAAACCTTTGCCATACCAATGGTCAGGAAATATTCTTGAAGGATGTTCAATTCCACATCACCTTTTCTAAAAGAGTCAGATGCCCGCATGGCCATTTCCTTAGAACCGCCTCCGCCAGGAATTACCCCAACACCAAATTCAACCAATCCGATGTAGGTTTCAGCGGCGGCAACAACCTTGTCGGCATGCATGCTTATTTCACAGCCACCACCCAATGTCATACCATGTGGAGCCGCAATGGTAGGAATTGAGGAATACCGCATACGCATTACCGTATCTTGGAAGGTTTTGATGGCCATATTCAACTCATCATACTCCTGTTCTACGGCCATCATAAATATCATTCCGATATTGGCGCCTACCGAGAAATTGGCTGCTTGGTTTCCAACCACCAATCCCTGAAAGTCTTTTTCAGCCAAATCTATGGCCTTGTTCAGCCCCATGAGCACATCAGCACCAATGGTGTTCATTTTGGATTGGAACTCCACATTGAGAATACCATCACCCAAATCTTCAACAACAACACCTGGGTTTTTGAAAACCTCATTTGATTTTCTGATGTTATCAAGTATGATAAAGGCATCCTGACCTGGAATCTTAGCCATTTTTTTGGTGCTACTATCGTAATAATAGGAAGCTCCATCTTTGACGCTATAGAACGATGAAATGCCTGCAGCTTTCATGTCTTTTACCCAGTCGGCCACTTTCAGACCTTCAGCCTCGGCAAATTCGATTCCTTTATCCAGACCAACGGCATCCCAAATTTGGAACGGACCGTGTTCCCATCCGAAACCGGCTCTAGTGGCATCGTCAATTTTAAAAAGTTCATCGGTTATTTCGGGGATGCGTAGGGAGGCATACGAAAAGAGTGCACCAAAACTTTTTCTGAAGAATTCTCCCGCTTTGTCCTTGCCATCACATAAAACGGGGAAACGATCGACTACCTTATCAATTGGTTTGGTCAATTCAAGAGTGGCAAATTTTGCACTTTTCTTAGATCGATAGTCCATCGAATCCAAATCCAATGAAAGAATCTCTTTCTTCCCGTCAGCATTGACGGATTTTTTATAAAAGCCTTGCCCCGTTTTGCTGCCCAACCATTTGTTTTCCATCATGGTATTGATGAAATCGGGCATCTTGAAAACCTCACGGCGTTCATCGTCCTTACAGTTTTCATAAAGGCCGTTGCCCACATGTACCAGGGTGTCTAAGCCCACCACATCCACTGTTCTAAAGGTTGCCGATTTCGGCCGCCCAATTAAGGGTCCGGTCAATTTATCCACTTCCTCAATGGTCATGTTCATGTCTTTCATGGCATGAAACAATGAGAAAATACCAAAGGTTCCGATTCTATTACCAATAAAAGCGGGGGTGTCTTTTGCAACCACCGATGTCTTGCCTAGAAATTGCTCGCCATAACCGTTCAAGAAGTCGAGTACGTCCTTATCCGTTTTTGGCCCAGGTATGATTTCAAAGAGTTTGAGGTATCGTGCTGGGTTAAAAAAGTGGGTGCCACAAAAATGTTTTTGAAAGTCTTCGCTTCGCCCCTCACTCATAAACTTTATCGGAATACCAGAGGTGTTGGAAGTAATTAAGGTGCCGGGTGTACGATGCTTCTCGAGGTTTTCAAAAACTTTTTGTTTGATGTCTAAACGTTCTACCACCACTTCAATGATCCAATCGACACCGGCCACTTTGGCGATATCATCTTCTAAATTTCCCGTTGTAATTCGAGATGCAAATTTTTGATGGTATATAGGTGAGGGCTTCGATTTGAGCGCCTTGGTCAAAGAATCGTTGACCAATCTATTTCTCACTACTTTGTCTTGAAGGGACAATCCGCTAGCCTTTTCTTTTTCATTGATTTCGCGGGGAACAATGTCCAATAATAAAACTTCTACCCCGATATTGGCAAAGTGGCATGCGATACCACTACCCATAATTCCGGAGCCGATTACGGCAACTTTATTGATATGCCTTTTCATGAATGCTTTGAGGATTAATTAGTTGTTGTTTTGTTATATACTTTTTTGTCTAAAATCAATTTGTTGATGACATCCATGGTATTAAAAAACCCTTTGAGGTCATCTTTGTTGACATGCTCGCCTACCACTTCATTGAATTGCATTACCACATCTCGCGATTCCTTTCTTTTTTCAATTCCCAAGGCAGTAAGGTGTATCAATACACCTCTACCATCATTAGGATTTGGTCGTCGCTCAATATAACCTCGATCTTCAAGACTCTTTAAAATACGGGAAAGGCTAGTTGCCTCCATTCCCATTCGTGGACCCAAAGCGGTACTGGGGGTGCCTTTTTTGGAGTCGATACTTAAGAGTGTAAATCCTATGGCCATGGTAAGCCCATAATTTTTGGCCTCTTCATTGTACATACGGGTAACTGCTTGCCAAGTGGCACGCAAGGCCCAATCTATAGTCAAATCTTTCATAGGACAAAATTCGACCCCAAATATAACAAAATTTATTATGCATGCATAATAAATTTACATGCAATGGAATTCAGGAGTGATGCCGCCAAATGACTTTAAAAGGTAAAAATCAGATTATGGCTTTTCTCTTTTTTTTAGTTCCTGTTGAATGCGTTGATAGGATAAATAGATGGGTAAGACTGTAATCGGACCAATAAAAAAAGGAATGGCCGTTATGGGTCTGAAGGAACCTTCCTTGGCGTAGAACAATACAAATATCAGGTAAGAGACCAAAAGAAACGCCCATATCCCAACAAGGGTCATCAGTACAATTTTGACCTTTTTTTTATTTTGTAAGAGTTGTTCGGTGGTTTGCGACTCCAATCCCATACTAGCAAAATGGGTTATTAACGTCCGTAAATATCATTGTACAGATCCGCATACATTTCTTTGATGATTTTACGACGTAGTTTCATGGTTGGTGTCATATGACCATCATCAATGCTCCAAACATCGGGGGTCAGACGAAATTGTTTGACTTTTTCCCACTTGGCAAATTCAGCATTGGCTGTATCAACTTCTTCTTGCATTTTTTCCAACACTTTATCATTGACAACGATATCTGAATTTTGGCCTATGGTGATTTTATTTTCTTCGCACCATGCGTGCAAGAATTCAAAATTCGGTTGTATCAGTGCCGCTGGCATTTTTTCACCTTCACCAACCACCATAATCTGCTCTATGAATCGCGATTGCTTGAAACGGTTTTCCAACAACTGAGGAGCCACATATTTACCGCCGGAAGTCTTGAACATCTCTTTCTTACGGTCTGTGATTTTTAAAATACCATCGGCATCGATCTCGCCGATGTCACCAGTATGAAAATAGCCATCTTTCAAAACCTCAGCTGTTTTTTCTGGATCTTTATAGTAGCCTTTCATCACATTGGGGCCCTTGCACAAAATCTCACCGTCATCAGCAATTTTTACCTCCACGCCGTCAATTACCCGACCTACACTTCCAATTTTCCAACCGGCATTGGCCTGCTCGTTTACGGAAATTACCGGGGAGGTCTCGGTAAGTCCGTAACCTTCCATAACAGGCATTTCCGCAGCGGCAAATACCCGCGCCAACCGCTGTTGCAGGGCAGCGCTACCAGAAACCAACATTTCGACTTCACCGCCCAAGGCTTCTTTCCATTTGCTGAAAATTAATTTTCGGGCTATGCCTAATTTCTTTTCATACCACCATCCGTTTTTACCGTAGGGTTCAAATTTCAGTCCGAGATTAACCGCCCAAAAGAACAGTTTCTTTTTAATGCCTTCCAGTTCTTCACCCTTGCCAACTATGGCATCATATACCTTTTCCAAAAGTCTAGGTACCACGGTCATCACCTGTGGATTGACTTCCTTGGCATTATCTGATATTTTATCGAGACCTTCTGCAAAATAGATTTGTATGCCACAGTATTGATATAAATACAGGATCATCCGCTCAAAGATGTGGCAGACGGGGAGGAAACTGAGTGCTGTAGATTCTGCACGTAAAGGAACACGCCTTTCACTTGCAATCACGTTGGAAACAATATTATTGTGCGTGAGCATAACCCCTTTTGGTCTACCCGTGGTACCCGACGTATAGATCAGGGTGGCCAAATCTTCAGATTGTACAGCAGCTTTTCTGGCTTCAACTTCGTTTTGATTGGCCTCATCCTTACCTTTTTCCAACACCTGGCTCCAATGGTTGCAGTTTTCCAGTTGGTCAAAGGAAAAAACGTCCTTCAGTTTTTTGGTTTTCCCACTTATGGCGAGCACCTTATTGAGGACATCTTGACAAGACACAAAACAATACATGGCCTCTGAGTGGTTGAGAACATACTCGTAATCCTCCTCTGAAATTGTTGGATAAATGGGAACCGTCTGCGCCCCAATTTGCAAGGCCCCAATATCCATAATGTTCCATTCCGTTCGATTCGTCATCGAAATAATGGCAATTTTATCATTGGGTTTAACCCCCATTCTGAGGAGGCCCCGACTAATCGTATTGGCCTTACGGATATATTCTTGGGTTGAGGTTGCTTCCCATTTTCCATTTTTTTTGGTGACCAATGCTTTTTGCAAATCATATTTGTCACGCTGGTAATAAGGAAAATCGAAAAGCCGAGTTACTTCTTGCATAGTTAGTTTCTTATAGGTAACTGCAAAATAGGGAAACGAAGTGGGATTTTAAAATGCCATTTTAGGTCGAAGTATTCGAAGCAGCGTGCGAAATGTTATCATGGGCGCAAGTTTTTTTTAAAAACCTCATCTAATACTGTATAAAATCAAAACCCCCTATGCACATCATTACTTTATTATTTTTTAAATCAATGTATTATGAAAGTAAGCACTGTGCTCCCCCTTTTTGTTTCCCTAATAGTTTTTAGCGCTTGTAGCAGCGATGCCGATGAAGAATTTGAGGTCTTGTTACCCGATGAGACCCAAGAAAATTCGGAAAATCAGAATGACCCCGATGCCCTTGTTGGTGATTTTACCGCGGCAGATTATGCCCTTTTGAGTGCCTCCTTATCTTTGGATGAGAATTTGGAAGACTATACGGTTGAATTGCCCAATTTCTTTTTTGATAATCAGTTACAGAACGAAGATAATACCCCAAATACCAATCCTGTAACCGATATGGGAGCGACCTTGGGCCGCGTGCTGTTTTATGACAGACGATTATCTGCCAACAATACCATATCCTGCGCTTCATGTCACATACAGGAAAATGGATTTTCAGATCCAGATCAATTTAGTTTGGGCTTTGAAGGCGGACTAACAGGACGTAACTCTATGGGATTGGCCAATGCGCGCTTTTATGAAAACGGACGTTTTTTTTGGGATGAACGGGCGGCTAGTCTTGAAGAACAGGTGCTGCTTCCCATTCAAGATGAAGTTGAAATGGGACTTACGCTGGCAGAAATGGAGGAAAAGTTGCAAGCTGAGGATTATTACCAAGTGCTCTTTAGGTTGACTTTTGGTGATGAAACCGTAACCTCAAACCGGGTTTCATTGGCCTTGGCGCAATTTGTCAGGGCTATGGTTTCGTACCAATCCAAGTATGACCTAGGCAGGGCACAGGTGAATGACGAAGAAGCTAATTTTCCCAATTTTACGGCATCTGAGAACCTGGGAAAGAACTTGTTCTTTAGCAATCGTACCCGTTGTTCGGATTGCCATCACACAAATTCATTCGTGGGCGATGCCGCGCGAAACAATGGCTTGGATGCTGCCTTTATAGATCTGGGTGTGGGCGGTGTGACCGGAAACAACAACCAAGTGGGTGAGTTCAAGGTGAATTCGTTGCGCAATATTGCCCTGACCGCCCCATACATGCATGACGGTCGTTTTGAAACCCTTGAAGAAGTTATCGCCCATTACAATAATGGGGTTCAAAATAGCCCAACGCTTGACAACCGCTTAAGAATTAATAATGGCAATGTCAGACGTCTGAACTTGACCCAAGTTGAAATTCAAGGTTTGGTGGATTTTTTGGAGACACTAACAGATGAGACCTTTGTCAATGATGAAAAATTCGCGGACCCCTTTATCAATTAGAATTTTAGTTTCATTCCTTCGTGGGAAGCCTGAAAGCCCAAGCTCTCATAGAATTTAAGGGCTTCCGGTCTTTTTTTGTCCGTAGTAAGTTGAACAAGATGTGCTCCTTTTTCTTTGGCTCTGTTTATGGCCCATTCGAAAAGCATTTTGCCGAGTCCTTTTCCACGCTGATTCTCGTGGATCCGCACTTGTTCGATCTGGGCTCGGGTTCCACCTTGATAGGTCAAATAGGGCAGGAATGACAGTTGGAGGGTACCGATAAGGGTGCCGGATGCATCCTCAAGTACGACCAATTCATGATTGGGGTCAGTCTTAATTCGTTCAAAGGCTTCGTTATAAGATGCAGGCAGGGGATTTTGAAACTGTTCGCGTTGACTGCCCAATTTGTCATTGGCCAACATCTCAACAATGCTGGGTACATCTTCTTTCCTGGCCTCGCGAATGACCACGTTTAGCTGATTCTACTTTTAATAAACTTAAATTGGCCATTGTGGTTTGACTCATGCTCACAGACATGAAACCACTTGCAATAGTTATTGGTGGGCCCCCAAGGAAATTCTTTGTCGACCGCCATTAACCAATCGTCATCACGCTTTTTGAATTCTTCCAAAGTGTACTCGCGTACTTTGGTCATCTCTTCAATATAATAGTCTAAGGGGTTTCCCTTAATCTCTTTGCGTGCCTGTGCCCCTAGTCCAGAGGCAACAGACCATTTGTCGGCATCTTCCTTAGACCAATCACCCCATGTTTTGTTCTCAAAAGTGTGTATTTGATAAAAGCGTTCCGTGGCGGCCAAATGCATGAGCATGGCACCAATGCTGTTGGCATTATCATCCACCAAATAATCGAGGTCTGAGATACTCATACCCTGAACCGGATAGAGAATCACCATCCGCATCCAATTCATCATAGAGACCAAGGTGCCGATTTGGGGTGTATAACCCTCTTTGGGCCCAACAATGTTTATATCACTGTCTTGGGTAAAGGCGGGGAGTGGTTGTAGGTGGGGGGCGGCAAAAAGGCTGCCAGTTCCTAGGGCTCCAACGGCAAAAAGGGAGCTATTTTGTATAAATTTTCTTCTGTTAAGGATAGGATGATTGTCTTTCATGGTGCTTGTTTATCTATGCTTTGGAAGTTACGAATTTTGCTCCACCCACTCCCTTGCATTGATAAAAGCTTGTATCCAAGGTGAAATGGTGTCCTCCCGATCTTGGGGATAGTGCGCCCAGTTCCAAGGAAATATACTCCGCTCAATATGTGGCATGGTTACCAAATGACGACCGGTCGTATCACAGAGCATGGCCGTGTTGTAATCACTTCCATTGGGATTGGCCGGATATTCGGGGTAGCCATATTTTGCCACGATATCGTACTTGTCTTCCGATAGGGGGAGGCTGAACTTCCCTTCGCCATGGGATATCCATACCCCTAGGGTGCTTTCCTCCAAATTGGAAAGCATCACGCTCTTGTTCCTTTGAATTTTGACGGAGGTAAAATTGCTTTCGTGTTTCCCCGAATCGTTATAGGTCATTTTACCATGTTGGGAACCATGATCAGGATTAATCAGGTCGAGTTCCATAAACAATTGGCAGCCATTGCAAATACCAACGGAAAGCGTATCAGGGCGGGCAAAAAAGTCCATGATGACCTTATTGGCTTTTTCATTGTATTTGATGGCCCCGGCCCAGCCTTTCGCCGACCCGAGTACGTCAGAATTGGAAAAGCCTCCTACGGCACCAAGAAATTGTATATCCTCTAAGGTCTCCCTACCCGAAATCAAATCGGTCATATGAACATCCTTTACCTCAAATCCGGCCAAGTATAAGGCATGCGCCATTTCACGTTCGGAGTTGCTTCCCTTTTCACGTAAGATGGCTGCTTTTGGTTTTGAAGTACCAATTGTTGGTTCTAAACTGATTTTATTTTCTGGAAAGCTATACCGTAGCGGTTGCTGCTTGTAATTGTCATAACGATCTTTTGCCAAACCGTTTGCGGTCTGTTTGCTGTCCAATAAAAAGGAAGTCTTATACCAGCTATCTCTCAGCGAGCTGATGTTCAAACCGATTTCAACTCCATTATTCTTTACGGTCAATTCGCCACTTGAATTGGGTGAGCCCAAGGTGACCACATCCAAACCTTGAGAGCTTAGGCGTTCCTTAACCCAGGTGTCGCCCTGAAAAACGATTCCAACGTTTTCGGCAAACAACTGTTTGATGGTATCAATTTCACCCAACTCGGTCAAATCAATTGTGGCACCCAACCCATTGTCGGCAAAACAGATTTCTAACAATGTGGTTATCAATCCACCTGAACCGATGTCGTGCCCAGATTTGATATTTCCTGCTTTGATTTCTTGCTGCAGGGCATTAAACGCTTTTTTGAAGTAAGCCGCATCTTTGATGGATGGTGCTTCAGAACCGACCGCATTCAATATTTGGTGAAAGCTCGACCCCCCTAATTTAGGGCTGTCCTTACTTAAATTGAGGTAGTGGATGTCTCCGCCATCTCGTTGCAATACCGGCTCTACCACCAACTTTAAATCGGAGCAATGGCCCGCAGCTGAAATAATGACCGTACCTGGTGCAATCACCTCTTGGTCTTTGTACTTCTGTTTCATGCTCAGCGAATCCTTTCCTGTTGGAATATTGATGCCTAATTGGATGGCAAATTCGGAACAGGCTTCAACCGCTTCATACAAACGCGCATCTTCCCCCGGGTTTTTACAGGGCCACATCCAATTGGCAGAAAGGGATACTGATTTCAGTCCTTCTTCCAAAGGTGCCCAAATGATATTGGTCAGAGCTTCGGCGATGCTGTTACGACTTCCGGCCACCGGATCAACCAAACCTGAGATAGGGGAGTGCCCGATGCTGGTTGCCAAACCTTCCTTGCCCTTAAAATCAAGGGCCATGACCCCACAGTTATTAAGGGGCAATTGAAGCGGACCTGCACATTGCTGCTTGGCCACGCGTCCACCCACACAACGGTCGACCTTGTTGGTGAGCCAATCTTTACAAGCTACGGCCTCCAATTGCAAAACCTGCTCGAGGTAATCGTGAAAATGTTCCAAGCTATATGCCGCATCTTTAAATTGATGCTGAATGGAGGTGTCTTGCATAATGGTTTTGGGCGAACTGCCGAAGAGAGCCGAAAGCTCCACATCCATGGGTTTGTCACCTTTGCTCTGGCTTTCAAAGGTAAAGCGATGATCACCCGTCACGTCACCCACCTCAAAGAGTGGTGAGCGCTCGCGGGCTGCAATATCTTTAAGCAGTTGCATATCCTTTTCACCCATTACCAAGCCCATGCGTTCTTGGCTTTCGTTGCCGATGATTTCTTTGGCTGAAAGCGTAGGATCGCCTACAGGTAATTTGTCCAAATCTATTTTTCCTCCTGTTTCTTCAACCAACTCAGAAAGGCAGTTCAAATGCCCTCCAGCACCATGATCGTGAATGGAAACTATGGGATTGTGGTCACTTTCCACCAAACCACGGATGGCGTTGGCGGCCCGTTTTTGCATTTCAGGATTACTACGTTGAACGGCGTTCAACTCGATGGCCGATTCAAATTCACCGGTATCTGCGCTGGAAACCGCTGCGCCACCCATACCGATACGGTAATTGTCACCACCTAAAATCACGATCTTATCACCTGTTGAGGGGGTGTCTTTTAGCGCTTGGTCTGCCTTGCCATAACCAATGCCCCCTGCAAGCATGATCACCTTGTCATACCCCAATGCTTTTGCCTCTTCTTGGTGTTCAAAGGTGAGTAACGAACCTGCAATTAGGGGTTGTCCAAACTTGTTGCCAAAGTCGGAGGCCCCATTGGAAGCCTTGATCAAAATATCCATTGGTGTTTGGTAGAGCCAATTGCGTTCCTCAAAGGCTTTTTCCCAAGGTCTGTCTTGAGCCAAACGGGAATACGAGGTCATGTAAACCGCGGTACCGGCCAGGGGCAGCGAGCCTTTACCACCCGCCAAACGATCGCGAATTTCTCCTCCCGAACCTGTGGCCGCGCCATTAAAAGGCTCCACAGTGGTAGGGAAGTTGTGCGTTTCGGCCTTTAATGAAAGCACCGCGTCAAATTCCTCCTCTTGGTAAAAATCGGGTATATCGGCCCGTTTGGGTGCAAATTGCACCGCTTTTGGCCCCTTGATAAAGGCCACGTTGTCTTTATAGGCCGAAACGATGCCGTTAGGATGTGTTTCTGAAGTCTTTTTGATGAGCTTAAAGAGGGAGGTGGGCTTTTCTTCCCCATCGATGACAAAAGTGCCGTTAAAGATTTTATGCCGGCAATGTTCGGAGTTCACCTGGCTAAAACCAAAAACCTCGCTGTCGGTAAGCTTACGTCCTAAGCTATTGGCCAATGCTTCCAAATAGGCGATTTCATCATCGCTCAAGGCCAGGCCCTCCTGTTGGTTGTAAGCGGCAATATCAGCAATCTCCAGTATGGGTTCTGGGGTCACATTAACCGTAAAAATACCCTGCCCCAAACCCTCGTATTTTTGAAAGAGCATGGGGTCAAAATCTGTAAAGTCATCGGCAACAGCGCGGTACTCTTCAATGCGGACAATACCTTGTATACCCATGTTTTGGGTAATCTCTGTGGCGTTGGTGCTCCACGGGGTTACCATGGCCGCTCGTGGCCCAACAAAAAAGGCGTCAAGGGACGCCGTTTGTAGTTGAGGTTGGTTGCCGAACAACCAGCTTAATTTTTTAGTATCGTCTGAGGTCAGGTCGTGCTGGGTTTGCAGGGCAAAGACTTTGGTTGCTGCATCGCCAAAAAAGTGAATCATAGTGTACGCGTATTGGGCGAATTAAGAAAGGGCAAAGTTACGACTTTGCCTTCGATTCCAATGCGATAAAAGGGAGAGTTGTTAACCAGTGATGTTGAAATCTGATATTCTTTTTAAATCCGAATCAGTTTGGTTTAAAAGTACTTATCCTTATTGCAATGAGCGCGATGCAATTAAGTTAGGGTTACCTAAATTTCCAGGTGTTGGACCGTTAGTTTCAATCACAACCTAAAATTATATCGGACCTTCAATAAGATCTGCCGGTTTTGGAGCTCCCAAGGTTGCTGGTTTAAGCCATTAAAGGTATTGTTGTTGAACACCAAAAACACATCCCCCAAAGGTGAGAATATCCAGTGGATACGGGCATTTAAACCCAGTATTCGACTGTCTGTGTCGTATTGTAAGTAACTGTTTAACTGGAGGTTGGAGGTCACATTGAAACGTACGCGAAGACCTGCCAAAGTCTGTTCAAAATCACCAAATGGTAATCGCGCGCGGTTATGTAAGCCGGCAAATTCAAAGGCCAAAAGCGCGCTGGGGTTCCAATTCAAACTTAATTCAAGTTCATCTAAATTTCCTTCATAAAAACTACCAAACCACCAGGTGGCCTGACCGCTTAGGCGACGTTTTCGCGCAAATTCTGCTTCCAAGCGATAGCGCATAAAATTATATTCGCCGACCGGGATGGTAACACCATCCGAGATTTCAAAGGGCTCTAGAATATTTTCACCAACCGGACGCACATTCACCTCAATACGGTCGCCACTTTCCAATCGCCAATTAATAGGGGCGGTAAATACGCTATACGATTGCCAGGGTCCAGAAATCGTATTGATATAAGTGATGAACAATTGATGGAACATTTGGCGCAACCAGGGGGCTTTGGGGCGTGGTGCAAAAGTGCCCCCCAATCGATAAGAATTGACACCGCGTCGCGGAACAAATCCCAAAGAAGGGTCAAAATCCTCCCCAATTCGTGCGTAGGTCATAGCAACATCCCAGCGATCGTTGGGGTAATCAATTTTAAATCCCGCCGCGGAGCGGTCACCTGTTAGATCTGCTCGATCTGTCAAAAGCGCCCAGCCGCCCACAATAAAATTTTTATCGCCATTGAAACGTGTTGTCTGAAAGGTAAAATCAGCTCCAGACATAAAACTGCCATCGCGCCCTAAAGGGTCTCCTGCAGAGGCAATAAAGCCCACAGAGCTTTCTTTTAACACATTTCGGCGAACCCGAACAACGCCCATATTCGTAGCACCAAAACTATCTCCGTTTAAATCAAAATCGTTGGTGCGTATGCCCAACCCACCAAAAGCGGTCTTTCCAATACGACCGTTCAATTTGGTGCCCCCGATCACTGGAATCTGAACATTATTTCGAAGGCCGATGCGCCTGCTAAAAAAAGGGAGCACGGTACTGCGACCTGTTCCAAAACCGAATTCGAAAATATCGGATCCCTCCAAGAAAAATGTGCGCTTTTCAGGGAAGAACAGCGGAAAGCGTGTGAGGTTGGTCTGACGGGTATCCACTTCGGTTTCACCAAAGTCGGTATTTACGGTAAAGGTGGCCAATACATTTGGCCCCAGACGCTGGTTGGCATCAATACTAATATCTGGGTCTACCACCATCGCCCCATTTGCACCTAATTGGTTGGCATTGGCAATCAATGATGGGCGAACGTTAAGACCCACGCCGTAGTTAAATGCCGGAAGACCAGTTACCAAGCCCGCCCTGCTCGTTTGGGCAAAAAATTGGTCGCGCTTGACATTGGCCCATCTAATGGTTTCAAGGTTCCGCTGAATACGGCGTTCAATATTAAAACCCCATTGTGTCAGCCCTTTTTTAAAGGCTATACTTTGTATCGGAATAACAATTTCTACGGTCCAACCTTTGTCGGTAATCTGGGTTTTAGCATCCCAAACTGCATCCCAATCATCGTTTTCATCTTCCCCCCGATTTGATACCAAGGCATCATACCGGGCTGCCAATGAATTAACTGCAAAAATGTAACCCGATTGGCCATCCAAAAAAGGATCGAGAACCACTTTGACATGATCCTCTTCAGATATATTGGCGTCCCGTAATTTGGAGAAACGAATAATGCCATCTGGGTCCGTATCGTTGCAGGTGATGCCAATTACAATTGTTTGTGCGTCGGCAATGACTTGTACCAAAGTAGTTTGGGAGGGGGTTCCCCCTTCTTCAGGCACCGTTGTGGTAAGAGCGGTAAGTACGGGGGCATTTTTCCAATCCGCTTCATTTAGGGCCCCATCAAAATTGTATGATTCGGTCAGTTTTCCTGAGGCAAATGAAGGTCTTTCTTGCGATTGCATTCTGGAAATCGCAAGTCCTGTAAGAACAAAAATTAGGGGTAGTAATTTTTGCATCCTTCAATCAACTTTTAACGAATACCATGCAATGTTGCCATGGCAAGTTTGGTATGTTTTCCTTGAGTACGAAACCGGCGGCCTTTAATTCCTTCACCGCCTGTTCTTCAGTCATTTTATGCAAACGCTTAATAGGCACCTTGGGGTCCTCGCCTCGATATTCGATCAAAAAAAGTCGACCGTTTGCTTTTAATGCCGCTTTCAGACTGGCGAGGATTTCGATTGGATGACTCATTTCATGATATACATCTACAATGAGAATCTTGTCGATTGAATTGTTCGGGAGGTTAACGCTTTTTGCATCGCCCTTAACCAGTTTCACATTTCGGATATTTCCATTTTCAATCTTCACCTGCATGGCCGCTAGCATCTCTTTTTGGATATCCACAGCGTAAACGGTACCATCCTTCGCTTTTTTCGCCATTTTAAAAACATGATACCCGGAACCCGCTCCGATATCGGCAATGACATCATTGCTTTCAATGTTCATGTTGTCTAACAGCTGGGATGTGTTTTCTTCTGCTTCACGGCTATCACGTTCTAGCCACGCCATACCTTGAAAACCCATAACATGGGCGATTTCACGTCCCATATACCATTTTCCAATGCCACTATAGTCGCCATCTTTATAGGTGTAGGTGTTTTTTTGGGCGATCAGTGAGGAGGACAAGAAAAATAACAGCAATGCAATGGAAAGACCTTGTATTTTCATTACCCCAACTTTCCCTTTAAATAGAAAAAGGCATCATCGATTTCCTCAAATATATCATCCTCTGGCACCAAGTCGGGTATGACATCTATAGAACGCAGTCGATCTAATGGTCCGGGCTGCAGTCCAACTAAGAGAACTTCAACCCCATTTGAACATAAGTCATGAATTACGTCTTCCAAGGCATACAGTGCAGATTGGTCCATCATTGGCACTTTTTCCATGCGAATGATCAAGGCGTCAATATCATTTGGGAGGCTACTAATACTATCCTTGAAGGTACTGGTAAAGCCAAAAAAGAAAGGACCGTACAAGTGTTTAATGACTACCTTGTCCTTATACTTTTCATAAAATTCCAGTTCGTCTTGCCAAGGCTTGTCGTCTTCCATTTCAGAGACCGATCCCATGTTCATGCCTTTTTCTCCCAAATCACTGGCTTTTTTCATAAATAGGAGTGAAGCCAAGGCCATACCCAGTCCTACGGCATAAATCAAACTGCCAAAGGTGGTGACCAACAGAACAATTAGCAAGACAAACGTATCGGCCTTCGGCACCGAACGCAGGTGCTTTAATCCCTTAAAATCAATGATCTTGAAACCAATCGGAATCAACAATCCGGCCAATACGGCCAACGGAATATGTGCGGCCAAAGAGCCTAGGCCCAACAAAACGGCCAATAAGAACAATCCGTGCAGGGTGCCCGATAATTTAGTGGTACCACCAGCGTTGATGTTGACCACTGTGCCTTTGGTGGCTCCTGCCCCGGGGATACCCCCAATAACGGCAGCAACCATATTACCAATACCTTGACCTATGAGTTCGCGATTGCTATTGTGCTTGGTTTTGGTCATGTTATCTGCAATAACCGAGGTCAATAGGGAATCGATGCTTCCCAAAACCGCCAATACAACGCCATACTCAACTATGAGTCCGATTGCCTCGCCATCTATAGAGAGCATGGTACCAATTTCCAAGGCCGGTAAACCCGAAGGAATTTCACCAATTATCGGTACATCCCATTTAAGGAAATAAGCCACCAATGAAGCTGCCACAAGGGCCACCAACGCACTGGGAATTGCTTTGGTGATTTTAGGGAACAAATAGTAAATAGCTACTGTTAATGCTCCCAATCCTAAGGCATATATATTGGCTTCTTCAAAAAGCCTTGGCAAATCCTGCAATACGGCAACTGTTGATTTAGGTGAGGAAAGTCCGGCAAAGGGAAAGATTTGTAAAATGATGATGATCAGACCGACCCCACTCATAAATCCGGAAACAACGGGATAGGGAAAATACTTGACGTAGCCAGCAATATTGAGCAGTCCGAAGACGATTTGTATGAGTCCGCCCACCAGGAAGGTGACCAAAATAATACCCATGGCATTTTCAAGACTTCCGGTAATCTCGATGGCCGCAGCAACCAAGGCAGCAGACACCACGGTCATGGGACCCGTTGGCCCACTGGCCTGCGTTTGCGTACCTCCAAAAATAGCGGCAAAAATACCGATACCTATGGCTCCGTACAGCCCAGCAGCAGCTCCCATTCCCGATTGTACCCCAAAAGCCAGGGCAAGGGGTAGTGCCACGATTCCGGCAACAAGGCCACCAGTAAAATCTCCTTTGAAATTCTTAAAGTCATATAATTTTTTCATAGTGCTGGACTAGGATTTTCATGCATTTGGAAAGATAAACAAATTGATCAATTTTCATCCGTTTAAATTCCCTACTTTTAAGCCAAACTGAACCAATTTATGACCTTACTTATTGTTATTGCCGGCATTTTCTTGTTGTTTGCCTTGATAGCCGGATTAAAGCTAAATTCCTTTATTTCTTTTATTATCGTTTGCATTTTTGTCGGCCTTCTTCAGGGGATGGAGCCCTTAAGTATTGTCGGTTCCATCCAAAAGGGTATTGGTGATACGCTTGGCTTTTTGGTGCTTATCTTGGGCCTTGGTGCCATGTTGGGTAAATTGGTGGCAGATAGCGGAGCCGCACAGCGTATAACAACCAAATTGGTCAATGCATTTGGCATTAAATATGTGCAATGGGCGGTTGTGATTACCGGTTTTATTGTAGGTATTCCCATGTTTTATTCGGTGGGATTTGTCATCTTAGTCCCTTTGGTATTTACCATTGCTGCAACCACGCGCTTACCTTTGCTTTATGTTGGACTGCCCATGCTTACCTCGCTATCGGTGACGCATGGATATTTACCGCCGCACCCCGCGCCTACAGCCATTGTGGGCATGTTTGGGGCTGATTTTGGAAAAACCTTGCTGTACGGTCTCATTATAGCGGTGCCCGCTGTTATCGTTGCTGGCCCCTTGTTCGCGCAGACCTTAAAGAAGATTGAGGTCAAACCCTTGGAAAAATTTTACAATCCCAATATTTTGGAGGATCATGAAATGCCCAAGGCAGGCACCAGTTTGCTTACGGCCTTGTCACCTATAATTCTAATATTTATTGCTATAGGGGCCGAACAATTTTTGGGCGATGGTTTGCTCCGCACCGTTCTTGTGTTTTTAGGGAATCCCGTCATCGCCTTATTGCTTTCCGTTTTGCTGGCTATATATACCTTGGGTATTCGACAGGGTCAAAAAATGAAAGAGGTGATGGAAACGCTGAAGGACGGGGTGTTGGGTATTGCCATGATATTATTGGTCATAGCCGGTGCTGGGGCCTTAAAACAGATTTTGATCGATAGTGGGGTCAGTCAATATATCGCCGATCTATTGAAAGACTCCAATTTTTCACCCATCATTTTGGCCTGGTTGATTGCAACGGTCATTCGTGTGTGTGTGGGTTCGGCTACGGTTGCTGGTTTAACGGCGGCAGGTATTGTGCTTCCCTTGCTCAATATGCCAGGGGTTCATGCCGAGTTGTTAGTCTTGGCCATTGGATCGGGAAGTCTGATGCTCTCGCATGTCAACGACTCAGGCTTTTGGCTCTTTAAAGAATATTTCAATCTTTCGGTAAAACAAACGCTGCGTACATGGACGGTAATGGAGACCATTGTTGGGGTAATGGGACTCTTGGGTACCTTGGTGTTAAATCAGATTATATAGAATACATGGAAAATTCAATTGAAAACAGAATAAAGGAATTGGGTCTTGTATTGCCTCCAGCGCCACCACCGGCCGGGGTATATCGCCCTATTTTGGTGGTAGACAAGTTTTTATATGTCTCTGGTCAAGGGCCAGTTAGTCTTGATGGGAGCTACATGACCGGTAGAGTGGGGGAAAGTACAGATAAAGAAGGGGGCAAACTGGCCGCAAGACAGGTAGGTCTTACCATGTTATCAACCATTAAAACCCACTTTGGTGATCTAGATCGCATCAAACGGGTGGTCAAAGTGTTGGGTATGGTCAACTGTACCCCAGATTTTGAAGAACAACCCTATGTGATCAATGGCTTTAGTGAATTGATGGCCGATGTCTTTGGCAAAGAGCATGGCATTGGTGTACGCAGTGCTGTGGGTATGATGCTTCCCGGTAGTGTATTGGTTGAGATCGAGGCACACTTTGAATTGCACCCCTGATGTCAGACGATTGGTTTTTACTTAAGGACACTGATGCGTTACATACCCCTTCGCTTTTGGTATATCCCGAACGTATTTCCCATAACATTGAGGAAATGCTCCGAATTGCCGGAGACTCGCAAAGACTGCGACCTCATGTAAAGACCTATAAAATGGCTGAGGTTATTCAAATGCAACGCGAGCAAGGCATTGAAAAATTTAAATGCGCTACGCTTGCGGAAGCTGAATTATTGGCCACAACCGGGGCGAAAGATATATTATTGGCCATGCAGCCCGTCGGTCCGAATATCAATAGGCTTATCGAGCTTGCTATTGCGTTTCCCGAGCAAGACTTTTCCTGTTTGGTGGATAATCACCTAACGCTGGAGCACTTGCATAATGCTACTCGAACAAATGCCAAGACCCTGGGTGTTTTTATTGATATCAACAACGGTATGAACCGAACGGGCATTAGCCCCAATGAGGATGTTATTTCGCTATATAGGGCTATTGAAAACGCTCCGAATTTGGTGGCCAAAGGGTTTCATGTATATGACGGTCATTTACGAATTCCGAATTTGGACGAACGCAAAAAGGCCTGTTCTGAAGCGTTAAAACCTGTACTGGATCTTCGGGCGCAACTGATGGCAAAAGGTGTCAAAGAAGTGGCTATTGTCGTGGGCGGTTCACCCACTTTTCCAGCGCATGATAATCGGGCAGATATCACTTTATCACCAGGAACGGTGCTGCTATGGGACGCTGGCTATGGGGATAAATTTACCGATATGAATTTCCAATATGCTGCAGTTTTGGTGACCCGCTTGATCAGTAAGCCGCAACCAAATCAATTTTGTTTGGATTTGGGCCATAAATCGTTGGCTTCAGAAATGCCTTTTCCACGCGTGAAATTTTTGAACACTTCAGATTTTGAACAAGTATCCCAAAGCGAAGAACATTTTGTGGTTTCGGTCAAAAACCCTGAAAAGTATCAGATAGGTGATATATTTTATGCTGTACCGATGCATATCTGTCCTACAGTGGCGAAATATCCGGAGGTTTTGGTAGTTGAGAATGGGCGTGTTTCAAAAACTTGGAAAGTTGCCGCTCGCGATCATAAAATTTCAGTGTAATGGGTGAAAATTTCATTTTTGATGCCCATTTAGACCTGTCGATGAATGCGATGGAATGGAATCGTGATTTACGCCTTCCCGTTACTGCAATTCGAGATAGGGAGAAAGGAATGGTCGACAAACCTGATAGAGGTAAGAACACCGTATCCTTTCCTGACATGCGCAATGGTAATATTGGGTTATGTGTAGCCACACAGATTGCCCGTTATGTCAAGCCCGGAAGCCCCTTACCAGGGTGGGATTCTCCAGAACAGGCTTGGGCCCAAACCCAAGCACAACTCGCCTGGTACAAGGCTATGGAAGATGCCGGCGAACTGGTTCAAATCACGAATCTGGAGGCTTTGGAAAAACACCTAGGCCTTTGGAATGCCGATGCATCAACTCAACCCATAGGGTACATTCTTAGTTTAGAGGGTGCCGATTCAATCGTCAACCTAGACTATTTGGAAAAATCTGTTGAAAGCGGTTTGCGGGCCATAGGACCGGCGCATTATGGCCCTGGTACCTACGCCTTTGGAACAGATTCAGATGGCAATCTGGGGAAAAAAGGCCGAGAGCTAATAAAAAAGATTGAAGCACTGGGTCTGATTTTAGACGTTACCCATTTATGTGATACTTGTTTTTGGGAAGCATTGGATCTTTATCAGGGTTCTTTATGGGCTAGTCATAACAACTGTCGCGCGCTGGTAGCTCATAATAGGCAGTTTTCAGACGAACAAATTCTGGCGATTGTCGAACGTGGTGCGGTCATTGGTGTCGCTTTGGATGCCTGGATGTTAACCCCAAATTGGAAGCGTGGTGTTTCTACACCTGAAGCTATGAATGTCGGATTGGTGCAGGTCGTTGATCATATTGACCACATTTGTCAGTTGACCGGAAATTGTGACCATGTGGGCATTGGCACCGATTTGGATGGTGCTTTCGGGAAGGAGCAAGCCCCAAAGGACTTGGATACCATTGCCGATTTACAGCGCTTACCTAGACTATTGGAAAATAGGGGCTATGAAGCCCCAGCCATAGCAAAAATCATGAATGGTAACTTCCTTCGCTTTCTAAAAACCGCATGGGCATAGGCTTTCCTTTTATCGATTGAAAAAGGGCTAATACACTAAAATTCAATTTTTTAAGTTATTAACCCGAACCCCAAACTACAAATCATGGATTTTAAAAGTAAACTCCTCATAGGTATCATGGTTCTTGGTATCATGACCATGGGTATCGCACAGGAAGAAGAAACTGCCCGTTGCGCTGATTACCATAAAGGAACATACACCCTTAAAAACGGAAAGACCAAAGAAGGCTATATTTTTATCAATGACTGTAAACCCCATCTTTTTCAGCAAAGTTTACGGGTAATCAATGAGAAGGCCTATGCCAAATACAAAAAAGGCAAGCGTATTAAAAATAAGGTCATCGAAAAGTTCAAGGTTAAGGAAATTAAGGCCTTCGCCTTAGAAAACGGACGTGAGTTTCGTCAAGTAAAGTATGTAAACTTGGCTGCTACCACGAAAATAGGCATGTTGCCCAAAAGGTTCTTGTTTGAAGTGATGGCAGACGGTGATGTCACGGTGTACAGAAAGTTTTATCGTACCGATAATGGTGTCATACATGGTCCTGTAATGGATTCAAAATTGGCTGGAGGACTGCAACATCTCGATTTTATGACCTCCAACTTTGAAATCTTGATTCAAAATGAAAACGACAAGAACCCGAAGAATATCAGAACTGTAAACATTAAGAACTATTTTGGTGATAACGCCGAAATCATTCAGAAATACCAAGACGGTGCTTATGAGTTCAGAAACCAATTGCAACGCCAAGCGGCCTTCGGCATGAACTGCGATATGCCCTTTTTAAATGCTTTGGTCGAATTGACCAACGATTACAACAAAGGCATCAATATAGAATTATCAAACACTACGTTCGATAACTAATCGCTTGGTTGATATAAAAGTTAGAACCCACTCAAATGAGTGGGTTTTTTATTCCTTTAATGATAAATTTTATTATGATGAAACGAAATACCACGCTTAACTTGAACAATTGGATATTGAATATCCTACACTCAAAGAAAATTAGCGGCAGGGGTTTATTGGTTGCGTTTCATTAAGGCCATATAAAAACCGTCATGGCCCTGTGCTGAAGCATAGATATTTTGTTCCTTGACCAATTCGAAACCTTGGCCAGCCGTTGAGGTTAAAAATTGCTGTACCTGTTCTGTATTCTCTTCCGGAAGAATTGAGCATGTGGCGTACACCATTTTCCCACCTGGTTTTACCATCTTGGAATAATCCCTTAATATATCGGCTTGCACACCTTTAATACGCTCTAAAAACTGGGGTTCAAGCTTCCATTTGCTATCCGGGTTACGACGGATAACACCTAGTCCGGAGCAGGGTGCATCCAACAACACTCGATCGGCTTTGGCATGCAGTTTTTTGATGGTTTTTGTTGACTCGATAAGACGGGTCTCCATATTATGAACTCCATTTCGTCGCGCCCTTATCTTAAGTTTTTTAAGCTTGCTTTCATAGATATCCATTGCGATAAGTTGCCCTTTATTCTGCATCAGAGCAGCAAGGTGCAAGGTTTTGCCACCAGCTCCGGCACAGGCATCTACCACCCGTTGACCCGGTTGCACATCAAGGTAGGGGGCAACCAATTGAGAGGAGGCGTCTTGCACTTCAAAAAACCCATCTTTGAACGCTTGGGTTGTAAACACGTTTTTGCGTTCCACCAGTTGCAATGCCTGGTTGTTCAAGCTTTGAGTCGCTATACCCTCATCTTTAAGGGCCCTCTTTAATTCTGTCGGGGTTGTTTTTAAGGTATTGGTCCGTAAGATAACTTGCGCCTGTTGATTTAATGCGGCACTTTCGGCATCCCACAATTTAGTACCCAATGCTTTTTCGCAATGTACATCCAACCAATCGGGGTAGGACTCCCGAAACTTTCTGATTTTTGATAGCTCATCAAATCGACCCTTAATTCGCCTCACGGGCGGATTTCCTAACTGTTTCCAATCGGGAAGGTTGATTCCACGAAGTACTGCCCAAACCGAAAACAGGCGAAACAAATCAGGTCGATCATAGGGCGCTTTGCTATCCGCTATTTCAGTGTACAAACGTTTGTAGCGAACAATTTCGTAGGTGGTCTCGGCTATGAAACCTCGGTCCCTTGCACCCCAACGCTTATCGTAACGCAACACCTTTTCGATGACTTTATCGGCATATTCATGCTCATTAAAGATGAGGTTAAGTGCATCAATAACGGCGAAGACCAAGTTTCTGTGAAGGCGCATATTCAAAAATAAGGGGCAAAGGTAAGCATAACTGTACCTTTTACTTGTTGTGGTGGTAAACAATGATTTTTATTTTTGGAGAAATCATTACCCATGAGATACCATAGTGCTATTTTCATTCTGCTCATTGCCATACTGGGATGTCAACCCAAAGAGACTTCCCATGCCTACACCAAAGTCGCAATTGATCCCATATTCGAAGATTCGGTTAGCATTAGGGCCATAGAATTTTTGGACGATCAAACGCTTGCCTTTGCTGGAAGTAACGGGGTTTATGGCACCATCGATTTGCAAACGGAACGCTTACGCACCAATGTGCAACGCTATGACTCCATTGTGCCAGAATTCAGGGCGGTAGGCCATACCCGATCTGATTTTTTCATGCTCTCGGTCGCTGATCCAGCCTTACTTTATAAAACAGGTGATAAGGGCAAAATGCAACTGGTTTACAAAGAAGAGGGTGAAGGTGTTTTTTATGATGCCCTAACATTTTGGAACGATTTGGAAGGCATCGCCGTTGGGGACTGGGTAAAGGGCTGTTTGTCGGTTTTGGTAACACGAGATGGGGGTCAAACCTGGCAGAAAGTACCCTGTTCGAATTTGCCACAATTTGAAGAAGGTATCGGAGCCTTCGCTGCAAGCAATACCAATATCGCCATTCAAGGTTCTAAGGCATGGATCATTACCTCGAATGAGCAATTGCTGTATACAGCGGATAAAGGAAGTACATGGAAGGCTACAAAACTTCCCATTTCCATTACTTCGGAATACTTGGGAATGTATTCCCTAGATTTTTACAACGAGCTTGTAGGTTATGGAATAGGTGGTGATTTTAGCAAACCAGAACTCAACCGTTCGAATAAAATAAAGACCATCGATGGTGGAGAAACCTGGCAATTGGTCGCTGATGGCCAAGATCCTGGTTATAAAAGTTGTGTTCAGTATGTTCCCAAATCAGGCGGTTCCGATTTGGTGGCCCTTGGATATACCGGTATAACCTATTCTAAAGATGGCGGTTCAAGTTGGTCACAACTTAGCGAAGAGGGCTTTTATACCCTTCGATTTCTGAATGATTCTGTGGCCTATGCCGCCGGACGAAACCGAATTGCCAAATTGGTATTTCAATAGCCACACCTTTCAAACCTCATTTTGGGTGTACGCTTGGTTCAACGAAATTTTTAGTGGCTTGTTGGCAACACCCGATTCCAATAACGGGCCATTTGCTGACGTAAATGATACGATGTGTTCTCCCTTTCATGGATGCCGTGTGCACGCATGGGATAAGACATCATATCAAACATCTTGTTATGCTTGATCAGTTCATTGGCCAAGCGTTCGAAATTCTGATAATGTACATTGTCATCTGCCGTACCGTGAACAATCATTAGGTTGCCCTCGAGGTTTTTGGCGTGGGTTATGGGCGAACCAGCGATATAGTTGGCTTCATTCTCTTCAAGCAAACCCATGTAACGTTCTTGGTAAATATTATCATAAAGCCTTTGGTCTGATACAAAGGCCACGGCTAATCCGGAACCATAGATTTCTGGATAGCGAAACATACAGTTCATTGTCATTTGTCCACCGCCACTCCAACCCCAAATGCCAACCTTTTTGGTGTCGATAAAACTGTATTTCTTAAATAATGCCTTGGCAGCAGCAGCTTGGTCATGAGCCGCTAAAATGCCAATTTGACCATAGATGGACTTCCTCCAAGCTCTTCCCCTGGGCGTTTTTGTGCCTCTATTGTCAATACTTGCCACCAGATAGCCTTGCTGTGCCAAGTAATGATGCCATAGGTCACCACCTTGCCAGGCATCTTGCACTGTTGACCCAGCAGGTTCGCCATAGACGTAGAAAATAATGGGATATTTCTTGGTAGCATCAAAATCAGGTGGTTTGATCATCCATGCATCCAAACTGACCTCACCAATGTCGAGTTGCATGAATTCTTTCGTAGTAAGTTGTAGCTCAGCTACTTTTTCTGCTAATTCGGCATTGTCTTCCAAAACCCGAAGGGGCTTATGGTCTTTTAAATTGAGTAAGGAAATGGTGCGGGGTGTTTCGGTATTGTGGAACGTATGGATGGCAAATTTGGCATCTGCAGAAATTTGATAGGCATGTTGCCCCGGTTGATCCGATGGGCTTACCCGCTCGGGTTGTGCGCTTCCGTCAATCTTACTTCTATAAAGATAGCGTTGGGTAAAATTTTCGGGTGATGCAATATAATACACATAACCACCTTTGGGGTCAATGCAGTTAATGCGTACAACGTCTATTTCACCCTTCGTAATTGTACGCATTTCTTTACCATCTCTTGAGACTTTGTACAAATGCCTCCAGCCATCCTTTTCACTGGTCCACGTAAAGTAGTTTTCATTTTCAAGCCACATGATGTTGTCATGAATGTCTAAAAATGCATCGTCTCGATCAACAAAAATGGTGTTCAAGGCCATGGTTTTGGCATTTCCAATCCAAATCGTGTTTGTGTTTTGTTTCCTGTTCAATTGCTGAATCATTACCTCATTCGAATTGGGAATAAAGTCCATTCGGGCCAAATAATTATTGGTGGGATCTCCAGGAACCTCAAACCACTTTGTTTGCCCACCAGAGGCACTTACAACACCAACCTTGACTTCTGAATTTTTTGTACCCACTTTTGGGTAGGGCAGTGGAATGGGCTTAGAATAGATAGAGTCCAGATTATTGATCATGTAAAACGTACCGATGTTTTTTGTGTCAGATCGCCAATAGGCTATCTGCGTTCCATCTGGGCTCCATCGAAACCCGTCCCTACACGACAGTTCTTCTTCATAAACCCAATCAAAGGTTCCGTTAATTATGACGTCGGATCCATCGGAGGTCAGTTGTGTTACCTTGCCGCTATCAAGATGTTCAACATAGATGTTGTTCTTGCTTACAAAACCTACCCTTGAGGCGTCGGGTGAGAATTTAGCAAACATTAGGGTGGCACGCTCTATTTGCTTCCCCACTTGGGTCAATGTTCCGGAAGCCATGTCCAACACCCAATAATCACCCCGTGTGTGATACCGCCAAACCCGCCTTGTATTGGTAAATATCAAGAGTTTGGCGTTGTCATCTGACCATTGGTAATTTACGATGTTCAAGGGTTGCTTGCCGTTTTTGGGAATTAGGGCTTCAGCGGAAACCAAAACCCTACGTTTACCAGTTTTTGCTTCATAGTGTATAATATCCTTTCCTCCAACACGCGCATTCCCTTCCAAGGTTGAATAGCCTTTGTTATCCTTCATCCAGCGTGCCGGCCCATAACCTTCGGCCCGATACGTCCCAGTTTTATATATGGCCTCCAATGTTAACTTTTCTTGGGAAATGGAGAGTGATGAAATCAAGAAAACCAGGGGTAGAACAAAAAATTTTTTCATGAGGGTCAATTTGGCTGAACCCTCAAAGTAATTAAAATTTCGATAACCTCTTATCGCCCTAAATGAGATTCGGCAATTGCATTTATTGTATTTTTAAAGAGCTGACACATAGAAACATGAAAAAACGACCTGGAATCTTCAACGATGTCATCGGTCCGGTAATGAGAGGCCCTTCAAGTTCGCATACAGCTGCTGCATGGCGCGCCGCCAGAATGGCCTTAGATATTTTGAACGAGCCCTTGAAGAGCGCCGTCATCGACTTTGATAAAGACGGGGCTTGGGCACCAAACTATAGGGAACAGGGAACTACCTTGGGTATAGAAGGAGGCTTACTTAATATTGATTTGGCCGATGATCGTATGAAGGAAATCGAAGCGGTGGCCTTAGAACAAGGGATCAGTATTCGTTACGAAGTGAATTCTTTCAAAACGGCCCATCCCAATACTTTTCGGCTCCAATTGGAAGGGATGTATCAAAAACAGCTTCAAATTGTTGCGGTTTCCTTGGGTGGTGGATCTGTAGAAATTATCACTGTTAATGGCGTAGCTGTTAAAATGGCCGGTGATTGTCATGAATTATTGCTCTATGTAAAAGACAATCAAGATCTGCCAGAAACTTTTTACGACCTCTTGGAAAATGCAAACCGTATTGAAGAAGTAGCGGGTGATTGTAGGCTAATAAATGCCAAATTTTCAAATGCACCACCACCTGAGTTAGTTATAGCACTGGAGGAAATGAACAGATTTGACCAAATTGTGAGCGTTGCCCCGGTTACCCCAATCGTGTCAGGAAATGAAAGGGAACTTCCTTTTACATCGGTTTCTGAGATGTTACGGTACGCTGCGGAACATGCAATGCGTTTGGGTGACATCGGTTTATTATATGAAGAGTATCAGAGTGGACTTAAACCCTCCCAGGTTGTTGCCAAAATGGATGAATTGGTCCAAATTATCGAAGGCAGCATAGATCGAGGATTACAAGGAACCCAATATGAAGATCGCTTATTGCCCCAACAATCCCATTTGATTGCTAAGGCAGTGAAAGAGAAGCAGATTTTAGAAGCCTCGATTGTTAATGAAATAATCGAGAATGTATCGGCCATTATGGAAGCGAAGAGCGCCATGGAGGTTGTTGTGGCGAACCCCACTGCAGGTTCTTGTGGTGTAGTCGGAGGGGTTTTGAGGGCAGTTTCCAAAGCTCTAGGGGCGACTCGAGCGGAGTTGCTGCAGGCCTATTTTGCAGCGGGTGTCATTGGTGTCTATTTTGCCGAAGGTCCAGGTTTTTCTGCGGAGGAACATGGTTGTCAAGTAGAATGTGGTGCCTCGGCAGGTATGGCCGCTGCCGGTATTGTGCAGTTGTTCGGAGGTACGGCCAAGCAAGGTGTAGATGCTGCTTCCATGGCCATTCAAAATATGATTGGGTTGATTTGTGACCCCATTGCCGACCGCGTTGAAGCCCCTTGTCTTGGAAAAAATGTGAGTGCTGCAGTTAATGCCCTTTCTTCTGCCACAATGTCCCGAGCAGGTTTTAATGCCCTAATTCCTTTGGACGAAGTAATTGAAACCGTGTCGCGGGTAAGTCTACAAATGCCTTCTTGCAATAAGTGCACAGGCAAAGGCGGGTTGGCCATAACCAAGACGGCTTGCGCTCTAAAAGCTAAAATGACCTCAAAGGTGATGGGGTAGATGGCCTGAATAATAGTAAGCGCATAAAAAAAGGGAGCACTTGTCGGCGCTCCCTTCATGACAACTATCAATCCAATCAACTAAACAGTTACTACAACGTAGTGTCTTCCTGATTTTTTGTACCAAATCCCTTTGTACTTATATAATTTTCTGCCATTAACAACGACAACCTTATTGCCCCGTGGCAGGTTTCTGACCTTTATTCCGACAGGAGCAGCGCAAACCACATATTTTCTGCCTCGGGCCTTATACCAAACTCCATTTGCAAAATAGAAGTTTCGCTTGTTGTGTAGAATTAACTTGGGCTTTGAAAGTGTGGTAACGACCGTACCGTGTTTCGGATAAACTTTGACTACGGTTCTTTGTGCTTGTATGCTCAATAGGCCTCCCATAAGGGCAACTGTCAATAGGATGAGTTTCAAATTTTTCATAACAATTTATTTATTTGGGTTTCTATACCTATGACCACAGTTTTTGAGAATGGTTTAATGAAAAAAGGGACCCGTGGGCCCCTTTTTTGTGTAGTTCATCGATTTTGGAGGTATCAACCCCCATTTCGTCGCTTGCGGTATTGCTGTAGCAGCCGTTTTTTAAAATCCTCCTCGGTTTTAAGGAGTAAAATAATTTTCTTGGAAGAGATGACCCCTTTCAATTGCCGTACAAATTCATCTTGTTCGGCTACTTTTTCTTTTTGCAAGGCCATATAATCAGAAAGTAGGTTTGAAGCCTCTTGATCCGAGATGGACATTAAATCGGCCATTTGTCCTCGAAATCGGGTGCGCTCCTTAATACGTATTTGCTCCAACTTCTTTTCATGCTCGTTATAAATGGGCCAAAAATTCTGGGCCTCACTACTTGTAAGGCTTAAACGTTCAGTAATAAAAGCTACTTTCAATGTCTTTACCCGGTCCCTAACCTGACCGTTTACCATCGAAAAGACCATAACGGCAAGTATCGCGGTCATAAGCACTTTTCTATTCCAATTCATCATATTCAAGGTTTAGTTCATCCAAATCCTCAATGTTATCATTCAGGTATTCAAATATATTTTCTTCTTCAATTTGTGAATCCGTTATATCAACGATTCCAATATTTTCAACGGGCAGTACCTCCGCTATTTCGTAGGAACTAAGGCCAAATTCATTTGATTCGAAATAGGCATCTATTTCTGTATTGGCCAAATCATCAAAGCCCATTTCTGGATTATTGTTCCAATTCCATGCCAGAATCAACACAAAGAGTGCAGCTATGGATGCTGCCGCGTAATAGTAGTTGCGATACGAACGAAGGGAGATGACCTTTGAACCCGCATCAAGCTTGTTTTTGACAGCCTGGTCGATACCATCAAAATACCCATCAGGAACCGCAAACCCATCGGTTTTTGGAATTAATGAGCCCGCTGTTTGGTCCTTTTCTGCTTCCATACGGTTCATCAACCGCTCGTTGAAGTTTTCAAAGTAACCCTCAGGGGTCTTAAATTTATTTTTTTGGTTCTCTTTCATTGCAACTATTTGACCATCAAATCGTAAAAAGGTTTAATCTTCTCTAAGATACGTTTCTATTTTCTTTACAGCTAAATGGTAAGAGGCTTTTAAACCGCCCACCGAAGTTTCCAAAACCTGGGAAATTTCATCATATTTCATGTCTTGAAAATACTTCATATTAAACACCAATTTTTGCTTTTCGGGCAAAGTTGTCAATGCCTTCTGTAATTTTAATTGTATGGCATCGCCCTCAAAGTACACATCAGACTGTAGGTTGTCAACAATATGTTCTTGCAAGGCTTCGTTTGACACCCCCAATTTTCTTGACTTTTGTTTGAGAAAGCTAAGCGCTTCATTGGTGGCTATTCGGTACATCCATGAATACAATTTACTGTCGCCCTTAAAACCATCAATACTCTTGAATACCTTGATGAAGGTATTTTGAAGCACGTCATCGGCATCATCATGGTCAAGCACAATACGTCGTATATGCCAATACAGGCGTTCTTTGTAGGTGTTGACCAACTCCTCAAAGGCTTGCGCTTGGCTCTCTTTGTTTTTGAGCCGGTTTACAAAGGCTTCGTCCGCAACCAAAAGTGTTTCTTGTTTACTAATAAGACTGCTGTTTTTGATAATGGTTTAGCCCAAGGATTGCATTTCAACTAGTTTTTTATAGCCTTTCCTCGATTTCATGAGTTCTTCGTGGGTACCTTGTTCGACAATTTCGCCCTTTTTTAAAACGACTATGGTATCGGCATTTTGAATAGTGGATAGGCGATGTGCGATCACTACCGAAGTTCGGTTTTGCATCATTTTCTCCAAGGCATCTTGCACCAGGCGCTCACTTTCAGTATCCAAAGCCGAAGTGGCTTCATCGAGAATCATAATGGGAGGGTTCTTAAGTACAGCGCGGGCGATCGATAGCCGTTGTTTTTGTCCGCCACTTAGCTTGTTGCCACTATCTCCAATATTGGTATCGTATCCATTCGGTAGCTCCGTTATAAAATCATGGGCGTTTGCAATTTTCGCCGCTTCAACAATTTCTTGGTCCGTGGCGTTTTCTTTGCCAAGGGCTATATTGTTCCGTACGGTATCATTAAAGAGAATGGAATCTTGGGTAACAAGCCCCATTAAATTACGAAGTGATTTTTTTGAAATATCCTTGATATTGGTGCCATCAATTTGAATCTCCCCATCATTGACGTCATAAAACCGGGTTATCAGATTGGCTACCGTGCTTTTGCCGCTGCCCGATTGACCTACCAAGGCCACGGTGTGTCCTTTGGGTACCTCGAGGTTAAAATTTTGAAGCACATAGTCATCTTCATATTTGAAGGAAACCTTATGGAATTGTATGCTTTGGGCAAGTGTTGTGGGATGTTTGGCTGCAGCGGCCTCTTTAACATCATTTTCGGTTTCCAGTATCTCAAATATGCGTTCTCCCGCTGCATTTCCTTTCTTGATGCTATAGTTTACCGTAGTAATTGCCTTTACCGGATTGATGATGGTATAAAACAAGCCGATATACCCCATAAAATCTTGCGGTTTGAGCGTACTGTTGTCATCGAATACCAAACTACCCCCGTACCAGAGTACGGTAATGACAACTGCTACACCTAAAAACTCACTGAGCGGTGATGCCAGCCCTTTGCGTTGCAGTACCGAGGTCATAATGTCTTTAAATCGATGTGTAGAAGCCGTAAATTTTTGGCCAAACAGCGCTTCGGCATTAAACCCTTTAATCACCCTTAGCCCACTTAAGGTTTCCTCCAAAAAGGAAAGAAATACCCCATTTTCTTTTTGTGCAGCCAAGGATTGTGCTTTCAACCGCTTGCCCACTGCCGAAATAATAAAGCCGGTAACTGGCAGAAAAATAAATACGAACAAGGTTAATTTGGTGCTTATCAACAACATGGATGCCAATACAATAACGATGGTTATGGGTTCCCGAATCAGGGCTTCTAGAGAATTGATAATAGAACCTTCCACCTCTTTGATATCTGCGGTCATTCGAGCCAAAAGGTCGCCCTTACGTTTTTCCGAGAAATACGAAATGGGCAAATCAACGACTTTGTGATACAGGGTGTCTTGCAAGTCTTTGACCATACCCGTGCGCAAAAAGGCGAGAAAGTACATGGCCAAATACCGGAACAGGTTTTTTAGAAAAAAAATGACGATGCTAGCCAGGCAAATAAAGACCAAAGCGGCCATTGGGCCATCATCGGTTACTTTTTGGGTAAGAAAGTAGTTCAGTGAGTCCTCAGCGTAACCTTTAAGGTTCGAAAAGCCTTGGTATACGGGTTTTTCAAAAACCTCTTCTTGATTATCAAAAAGAATTCCCAGGGTTGGGATAAAAATGATAATCGACAATACATTAAAAAAGGCATACAGTACATTGGAGACAATGTTTAGTATGCCGTAAAATTTATACGGTTTTGCAAACCGTAGTAATTTTCCAAGTATGTTGTTCATTAGCCTAAATTCAGTTCAGCCAAAATGCCCTGTATTTTGGCATCCAACTGCGAATTTACGGCTTTAAAATCTGAAGGGTCCGCTAATTTGGTATTTGTTGTGATATAGAACTTGACCTTTGGTTCTGTCCCTGAAGGCCTTGCCGCAATTCGAGTGCCATCTTCGGTTTCATAGACCAATACATTGGATTTGGGCAATTCTATGGTTCTTTGCTCACCTGTTCTTACATTTTTGGCAATGGAAGTATTGTAATCTTCCACCCAAATCACAGGGGCCCCTTGTACCGATTCCACCGGATTTTCCTTAAAATTCTTTAGCATTTCCTTGATTTCTTCAGCACCGCTTTTCCCTTTTTTGGTCAAGGAAATTAAATGCTCCTTGTAAAACCCGAACTGCACGTAGCAATCAACAAGTTCCTTGTAAAAAGAACTTCCGTCAGCCTTTGCCTGACTTGCTATTTCACAAGCCAATAGGGTAGAGGTAACCGCATCTTTATCACGTACAAAATCCCCTACCATATAACCAAAACTTTCTTCTCCACCACCAACGTAATGTTCCTTGGGGAAGTCCTTGATCATTTTCCCGATCCATTTAAATCCTGTCAGTGCCGTTTTGAATCCTACATTGTATGCTTTGGCCACCTGCGCCATCATGGGAGTTGAAACTATCGTGCTGGCGATAAATTCATTTCCTGCCAATCCTTTGGCCTGATACTGGTCAAGCAAGAATTTGGTCATCAAGACCATGGTCTGGTTTCCATTTAACAGTTCCATTTTGCCGTCTAGGTTGCGAACAGCGATTCCCAGGCGGTCGCTATCCGGATCGGTTCCAACTACCATATCTGCCCCAATTTCTTCTGCCTTTTTCATGGCCATGGCAAGGGCCTCGGGTTCCTCGGGATTGGGTGATTTTACGGTTGGGAAATTACCATCGGGCTTTGCCTGTTCTTCAATCACGGTGACATTGGCATATCCAGCTCGTTTCAATACCTCGGGTATGGCCGTAATGGAAGTGCCATGAATGGAAGTGAACACAATATGAAAGTCATCTTTGCCAGCTGCATTAAAACTCCCAACCTTAACAGAAGCATCAAAAAAGGCCTCGTCAACCTCCTTGTCAATGGAATGGATCAGATGTGCATTCGCATTGAATTTGATATCGGTAAAGTCCAATTGGTTAATTTCTGCAATGATGGCGTTGTCCTGTGGGGGTACGATTTGTCCGCCATCCGTCCAATACACCTTATACCCATTGTACTCGGGAGGGTTGTGGGAAGCGGTCAAAACAATACCTGCATGACAGCCTAAATGACGCACAGCAAACGACAGTTCAGGGGTGGTTCTTAATTCTGAAAAACGAAATACTGTAATACCGTTGGCAGAAAGAACCTCAGCCACTACTTGCGATAGGGTATCACTATTGTGTCGGCAATCGTAGGCTATGACCACCTTTATATCATCATCAGGGTATACCTTTTTCAGGTAATTGCTCAAACCTTGGGTGTTTTTACCTAAGGTATATTTATTGATTCTATTGGTGCCTACGCCCATCACACCACGCATTCCACCGGTTCCAAACTCCAAGTCTTTATAAAAGGAGTCTGTCAGTTCTTCTTCGTTGTTATCGATTAGGTGCTGAATCTGTTTTTTGGTGTCTTCATCAAAAAAATCAGTCAACCATTTTTGAGCTGCAGTTTGAATTGGATTCATGCTTTTCGTTGTTTTTCCAAATAATACAATGTAAGATTATACTTACAATAATGTATGAATTAATTATTTATTGTGACGATGCCTAATTTACAAATCAAAAGTACACTAGTTTCCCATTATTTTCAGGAAGTTACCCTCTAAAAATCCTTATTGCCCTCATTAATTGGGATTGCGTTGATTTTTTAGTATGTTACAAAACTATGAGAACACGGCTGTGCTGTATTTTGTGTTTTTCCATACTGCTTGTTTCCAACGCCCAGCGAGAAGCAGCAAACTGGTACTTTGGGCAAAATGCAGGGCTCAACTTTACCACCGGAACACCAACACCGCTTCTTGATGGTGAATTGGCCTCTGTTGAAGGTTGCGCCTCGATTTCAGATCCCAATGGCAACCTTCTTTTTTATACCGAAGGCACTACCGTTTGGAATCAAGATCATGACATAATGCCCAATGGGACAGCGTTGAAAGGAAGCCCTTCAGGCTCCCAAACGGCACTGATCGTGCCCAACTTGGCCGATCCAAATTTGTATTACCTATTTACCACAGATGATGCCTTGCTTTCCAATACCGGACAGTTCAATGGTTTTAACTATTCGATAATAGATATGTCATTGGACAATGGAAGGGGGGATATCGTGTCCAAGAATAACAATCTGTTGCCGGTGGGTTCCGAAAAAGTGACCGGGGTACTGAATTTCACCGGTAATTTTTATTGGGTCATCACGCACTTTGAAGACCGCTTTTATGCCTACCGGGTAGATGAAAATGGTGTGGATCCCAATCCCACAGTTTCGGTTGTAGGCCCTAATATTACCAATTTTGCCAATGGAAGGGGAAGCTTGAAAATTTCTCCAAATGCGACCAAAATTGCAATGACGTACTTAATCGTTGATCCCAGATACGATTCAAATTTATTTGTCTTTGATTTTGACGCCAATACCGGAATTATCAGCAATCCCATTGAAGCTAGTGGACACACCCGTGCTTATTATGGATTAGAGTTTTCTTCCAATTCAAAGAAGCTTTATGCCTCCGGTGTTAATTTTAATGCCGCCAATGAACTTAAGGCTATCGATGTGGTGCAATTTGATTTGGAGGCAGCGGACATTTTTGCAAACGAAACCGTATTGCTTGATTTCCCCAGTTTTGGTAACATATTTGTTGCCGGGGCATTGCAGATGGGGTTGGATAAACGCATCTACCATACCTTGCCCAATACCCGACTTTCAGTAATCAAAAATCCCAACGCCCTTGGTGCCTCGGCTAGGGCGGCAAAATACGAAGTGGAATTAGGGGGGCGCCAGGCTTCTTTTGGCCTTCCACCTTTTGTACAATCCTTTTTTGAGACCATATTTGATATCGAACATTTTTGTTTGGGAGAGGTTACCACCTTTACGGCCGAAGATACCACTGACATTGCCAGTATTTCATGGGATTTTGGTGACCCTAATTCGGGCGTCGCGAACACCTCAAATGCGCTTTTGGGTCAACACGAGTTTTCAACCACAGGCATATTTACCATAACCATTGATGTTACATATACGAATTCATTGGTAAGGCGTTTTGTTGAACAGGTCCAAATTAATGAGCCTCCCAATGTATTGTCCGAGGTAGAATTGGTGCAGTGCGATATTGACGGTTTGGACGATGGTATTACCTCATTTAATTTGGCCGAGTCCGTTGCAGCATTTAGTAATGGTATGGGATCCCTGAGCACCACTTTTTTTGCTTCTGAAGCGAATGCTATTTTAGATACAAACCCTTTGCCTTCCAATAGGTACACCAGTACAGGTTACAATGATGTGGTTTATGCCCGGGTGGTTCAGGGATCTGAATGCTTTAGTACGGTTGAAATACGCCTTATTGGCGAACCCATGACCAATTTAGGCCCTTATGACACCTTGTTTATTTGTGATGGTATTCGGGCCGAAGACAGTGTTACTGGAAATCTTACCCATATTGTGCAACAACTTTCACAAGATTTTGGAGATGCCCTGATAACACTTTACGGAACGGAGGAGGATGCCCTCTATGAATCCAATGCGCTTCCTAAGCAGAATTACACCTTTGCCAATAGCACAGTTCCCACTGTTTATTTCAGAGTTGAGGAAGGATTCAATTGTTCTTTTATTGGAAGTGTGGCAGTGCAAATTTTTGAAGCACCGACCTATGAGGAATCGATAACTGCATATTTATGCGACGGCAGTTTGCGCCTAGCGGCTCTTGACGGCTATGATAGCTATACCTGGTCAACCGGAGACCAAGTACAACAAATCCTTGTATATGCGCCCGGAAACTACGACGTGGTCTTTAGCCAAGGTACCTGTTCCTATGTACAATCGTTTGAAGTGTTGCCCACCCCAGAAATTCAAGTTGATGAAATAGCGGTGAATGACTTTGCGAGAACCAATAGCATTCGGATCGAAACAAATTCGGGGAATGCCTCGGTTGACTTAAGCTATTCAATTGATGGGGGCATTACTTTTCAACCCGCCAATACATTTTCGAATCTTGATCCAGGGGTTTATGATATTGTGGTGGATAATGGTTGTACTAGATTTGAGCAAGAGGTTGTGGTAGGGGGCATACAACGATTTTTTACTCCAAATGAGGACAATTCCAATGATTACTGGGCCCTAGCCAATCCACAATTTTTCCCAGGGGCCGAACTTTCTGTTTACGATCGCTACGGCAAGTTGCTCAAGGTGATGCAAAGTGGTGATAGCGGATGGGATGGTACATTCAATGACCGACAAATGCCTTCAGATAATTACTGGTACCATTTAAAACTGGCCAACGGGCGCATTGTAAAAGGCTTTTTTGCCCTTAAGCGTTAAGTGTTTCTTGAATTCTGTAATTTGTAGTGTCTTTTCTTCGGCGCACAATAATTTCGCCCAAAAATCCCGCTAAGAAGAATTGGGTACCTATAACCATGGCAATGAGGGCCAAATAAAATTGGGGCCTCTCGGTAATCAACCGTCCACCTGGATTTAAAAAGAGCTTATCAATGCCCAGGTATACCGAAAATCCGAAACCGACCAAAAACATAAAGACACCAACAGCCCCAAAAAAATGCATGGGTGATCTGCCAAACTTTGATAGGAACCAAATGGTGGTGAGGTCTAAAAAACCAATTATAAATCGGCTTATGCCAAATTTGGTCTTACCATACTTGCGTGCTTGGTGCTTGACGACTTTCTCTCCAATTTTAGAGAAGCCTGCATTTTTGGCCAAAACGGGTATATACCGATGCATATCGCCAGAGACCTCTATATTTTTGACCACAGAACGGCGATAGGCTTTTAGTCCGCAGTTAAAATCATGCAATCGTACCCCTGAAGTGCGCCGCGCCGCCCAATTAAAAAGTTTTGAAGGTAAGTTTTTGGTAATCACGGAGTCATATCGCTTTCGCTTCCAACCCGAAACAAGATCATAGCCTTCATTTTTTATAAGGTGGTACAATTCCGGAATTTCCTCCGGATTGTCCTGAAGGTCGGCATCCATGGTGATGACCACTTCGCCTTGCGCCTCTTTGAAACCAGCATGTAAGGCTTGTGACTTGCCAAAGTTTTTGAAAAAACGTATTGCCTTCACTTCCTTGTGGGAGGTACTCAACTGTGTCAGGGTTTCCCAAGAACCGTCAGTACTGCCATCGTCAATAAAGATGACCTCATATAAAAAATGATTGGATTGCATCACTTGTGCAATCCAATCATACAATTCGTTTAAGGATTCTTGCTCGTTAAGAAGTGGAATTACAATAGATAACTGCATGCCTTTCGACTGTAATGTCCCTTCAAAAGTAGCACTTTTGAATTTATTAGGCGTCTTTGTCGTTCTTCATGATCAAACCAAAAATTAATCCGGCGATCAACCCTAAGATGATATTAAAAATTAAGACGATAGGGTAGGCCATCCAAGCAAATTTCTTTTGCATTTCCAATCCTTGGTCCCATTGCTCTTGTGTTAGACTAGGGTTTGCGGCAAACTGCTTTTGACGGGCAAGTTCTGTAGCTTTCTCCATATAACCAGCCTCGACGATGTCATTGGTGAGCAATGCATACCAAATTAAGCCAACGATACCGCTGACCAATGCAATACCAATACCTGCCTTGATTCCTTGGCCAAGTTTTAAAAACCCGCCGTTGTCTTTTTTGAGTTGGTTGATTCCAAAAGCGATTACGGCAAAAAGTATCGAAACGCCAATTACCCCGGCAATCGTATTTTGCTCATAATGCATCTCTTGGATCATAAGCATAATATTGAAAGCTAGGCCTATTACCCCAGCAATAAGACCCCATTTTAATGCGTATTTTCCAATCTTAGGTTGGTTTTCTTCCATTGTTTTAGATTTTAAAGTTGTTTACGGTGAATTAGTTATTGTTTTCTTAAAATTGTTACAACTAAAAGTACGATTTTTTCTTTTTTACGAAGCATGGGTTGTACAGAATCAAAAATTGCCTAAATTTGCACTCCAAAATTTTCTAAGTTTAAAGAAAAGACTGATGAGAAAAGGCATACATCCCGAAAACTATAGATTGGTGGCATTCAAAGACATGTCAAATGACGATGTTTTCATTACAAAATCCACTGCCGAAGCCAAAGAGACCTTGACTGTTGATGGTGTGGAATACCCTTTGGTAAAATTGGAGATTTCAAGAACCTCACATCCATACTACACCGGTAAAACCAAATTGGTGGATACTGCCGGTCGTATTGATAAGTTCAAGAACAAATACAAAAAATTCGAAAAACCTGCTGCAAAGCCACAAGAAGCTCCTGCTCCAGTAGAAGCAAAAGCTGCTGCCCAAGAGGAGGAATAACGGTTTTTTTGACAAACATATCGACGCCTTCAAGCTTGCTTGAGGGCGTTTTTTTATTTTTACGGTATAAACTGTGACCATGAATCTGATCCTCTCCGACGGTATATATCGTGATAATCTGTTGCCTTTCACATTTACAAGGCCCGTGGGTGCCCTTCGGATTGGTATTTTAACCATTCACGAAAAGTGGCAGCATTGGCTGCAGTTAGAACCGTCGTTTTTGACGGAAGCCTATTTGAACAAAAAGTTTCCTTTAAAGGGTGCCAAAGAAAACCTGGTCGTAAATGCTTCCTTCTTGCCCAACGAAGCATTGGTCAAGGCCGTAAAAGATCTCAGGGTAGGACAGATGTTGGTAGCGGGTGAAGAAATCATAGCCTATGTTACCGAAACACCGGATGCTGGTTTCGAAGCTTCAAAGTATTCGGCCTTGGCCTTTGAAGGTCCACTATTGACCGTCAAAAACACATGGGACATCTTCTCAAAAAATGGAGAAGCCCTTGAGGCCGATTTTGAACTCTTGACCAAAGGTCGTCAAAGCCAGCCCATACCGGAATCAAATACGGTGATCAATCCCGAACGTATTTTCTTGGAAGAAGGTGCTAAGGTATCGTGCAGTATTTTGAATGCCTCAACAGGCCCTATTTATTTAGGTAAAAATGCTGAAATTTTAGAGGGTTGCATCATTCGTGGTAGTTTGGCACTAGGTGAGGGCGCGGTACTTAAAATGGGGGCCAAGATTTACGGACCCAGTACGTTCGGACCTTTCTGTAAGGTGGGTGGTGAGGTAAATAACTCGGTCTTGTTTGCCTATTCCAATAAGGGCCATGAAGGATTTTTAGGAAATTCGGTATTGGGCGAATGGTGCAATTTGGGTGCGGATACCAATACCTCAAACCTGAAGAACAACTATGCACCGGTACGACTATGGGATTATCGCAAGGAAGGTTTTGAACATACCGGGTTGCAGTTTTGCGGTTTAATGATGGGCGACCACAGCAAATGTGGTATCAATACCATGTTCAACACAGGTACCGTTATTGGGGTGAATGCCAACATTTTTGGAAGTGGCTATCCTCGCAATTTCGTACCCAGCTATAGTTGGGGAGGGGCCTCGGGGTTTACCACCTATAGAACCAATAAGGCCTTTGAAGCCGCCAAGGCTATGATGGCGCGCCGACAAGTCGACTTTGATGAAAACGAACAAGCGATTTTGGAACATGTTTTTGAGTTGACCCAAAAGTGGCGAAAAGCATAGGTTCTTATTGTATTGCAGAACAATTCTATTTCTCACGAATATCTTTTGTATAAAAATTTTTAATTGGATTGATTGCAAGACCAAGTTAGATCAACTTGGGTTGGGTATCTGGGCTAATGACTATCTTTGCACTCCCATTTTTATATGGTTATGACAAAAAAGGCGGCGTTTTACACCTTGGGCTGTAAGCTCAATTTTTCAGAGACCTCGACCATTGCCCGTAGCTTTCAGGGGGAAGGTTTTGAGCGTGTCGATTTTTCTGAAAAGGCGGATATTTATGTGATCAATACCTGTTCGGTCACCGAAAATGCCGATAAGCGATTCAAAACCATTGTCAAACAGGCCCAAAAAACCAATCCGGAAGCTTTTATTACCGCAGTGGGTTGCTATGCCCAGTTGAAACCAGAAGAATTGGCAGCAGTTGATGGGGTGGATCTGGTATTGGGGGCTACCGAAAAATTTAAGATTACCGATTACATCAACGACCTGACCAAAAACGAGCAGGGTGAAGTACATTCTTGCGAAATTGATGATGCTGATTTTTATGTGGGCAGTTATGCGATAGGTGACCGCACCCGTGCATTTTTAAAGGTTCAAGACGGTTGCGATTACAAATGCACCTATTGTACCATTCCTTTGGCTCGAGGCATTTCACGTAGCGATACCTTGGAAAACGTATTGAAAAATGCGGCCGAAATTGCTGCTCAGAATATTAAGGAAATAGTGTTGACTGGAGTCAATATTGGGGATTACGGGAAAGGTGAGTTTGGGAATAAAAAACACGAGCACACCTTTTTTGAGCTCGTCCAAGCCTTGGATAGGGTAGAAGGCATCCATCGCCTCCGCATTTCATCCATTGAGCCAAATCTCTTGAAGAATGAGACCATCGACTTTGTTGCGCAAAGCAATTCTTTTGTGCCTCATTTTCATATTCCGCTACAAAGTGGCAGCGATAAGCTATTAAAATTAATGCGTCGCAGGTACTTATCGCAGTTGTATGTTGATAGGGTACATCAAATCAAAAGGGTTATGCCCCATGCCTGTATTGGGGTCGATGTTATTGTAGGTTTTCCGGGTGAAACCGATGAAGACTTTTTAGAGACCTATAATTTTTTGAATGAACTCGACATTTCATACTTGCATGTATTTACCTATTCGGAGCGGGAAAACACCGTGGCGGCAAGCTTAGAAGGCGTTGTTCCTAAAAACATACGTGCCAAGCGAAGTAAGATGCTACGTGGCCTCTCCGTTAAAAAAAGAAGGGCCTTTTACGAGAGTCAGCTGGGCTCAATGCGTACGGTGCTGTTTGAAGGCGAGAACAAAGAAGGTTACATTCATGGCTTTACAGAAAATTACGTGAAGGTAAAAGCACCATGGAACCCCGAACTGGTCAATACCCTGCAGCAAGTGAAATTGACAACCATTGATACAGATGGGTTGGTTCGTTTTGACTTTGTGATTGAAAAAGAGATGGCATAAAAAAACCTCTCGATTGAGAGGTTTTTTTGTCAGATTCGGATGCCCACCGGGAGCATTTCCTTATACTGTCGGTTTTTTCTGAGAAAGCCTGCGATGTGCGGACTCGTTGGTACCACGCGCAAATTTTGCTCTTGAATGTGGTGTAGAACCGATTTAATAAAATTTTCTTTGAAGTCTTGTTGTGTAATCTCTTCTGGAATGACCAGTTTGGTTAAAAAAACCTTGCGCTCTTGCGATGAATACTCAATTTTTGCCAAATGTCCATCCACCTTAGTTTCAAACTGGCGTAAGAAACTATTGTCCTTGATTTCCACTTCGTTCATATAGTTTAGTTTAAATTGGTGCCAGATAAAAAAATTACGATGTTCGTATCGTAATTTTCCATTTCTTAACATTATGTCATGTTTGCATTTTTGTAGGGTCAATACAAACGGGACACAAAAGTAGTTAAAAAAACGTGAATATCCTAGTGAAATCGACCATTTGCGCACTATGAGCGATGTAAAAACCATTGTTTACCTCATGCCCGGTATGGCCGCCAACCCTAGCATTTTTGATGGCCTAGCCTTACCCGAAGATAAATTTGATGTAAGGCGGTTGCATTGGGTGGTACCTGATAAGGGGATGGGTCTTAAAACCTATGCGAAAATGATGTGTGAAAAGGTTGAAGCGAATTCAGTTTTGGTTGGGGTTTCGTTTGGTGGGCTTTTGGTACAAGAAATGGCGAAGCACAAGAGCTTTCGAAAAATTATTGTCATATCAGCAGTAAAGAGCAAGAAAGAATTACCCAAACGCATGCTCTTTGCCAAATACACCAAGGTACATCGCCTTTTGCCAACGGGTTTGGTGAACAATGTGGAGCTTTTGGCCAAATACGCCTTTGGTGAAACGGTAACCAAAAGGCTCGAACTTTATGAGCAGTACCTGTCGGTTCGTGATAAACGGTATATCGATTGGGCAATCGATTCGATTGTCAATTGGCAGCAGCTGTCCCCACCCGAGAATGTGGTTCATATACATGGTGAAAGGGATGCTGTTTTTCCAATGGCAAATATCAAAGATTGTATACCCGTTAGAAATGGAACGCATACCATGATTATACATCGGGTCAAATGGTTTAATGAAAATCTCCCCACAATTATTTTAGAATGAATGAGTTGTAATAAGTAACTTGCTTAAAAATTACCCAAACCATGAAATATATCAAGAACGTACTGGCTGCCATTGGGTTGCTATTTGTTTTAGCAACATTGGTTTATGCCGTTCAAGACAAACCCACCCAAAACGAAAAGGTCCTTGAAGCACATCAGAATTACGCGGATAAAAATGTGACTGATGGTTATCGCATCAGTGCCATTGATATTCCGGAAGACCTAAATTTTGCCGGTGAAGCCGTGCCTTTGGATGATCCAGAGATTATGGAACGGGTGGATCGCGAGTTTTTGGTCAATACCTATTGGCAATCCAATGCCCTTCTACTGATGAAACGAGCTAACAAATACTTTCCCATTATAGAACCAATTTTGGCCAAGAATGGTATTCCTGAAGATTTTAAGTATTTGGCCGTTGCCGAAAGCGGACTCCAAAATGTAGTTTCTCCAGCCGGCGCAACGGGCTTTTGGCAGATCATGAAAGCTACAGGGCGTGAATACGGACTTGAGGTAAATGACAATGTAGACGAACGTTACCATGTTGAAAAAGCTACCCAAGTAGCCTGTGAATACCTCAATAAGTGGAAGCAAAGATTCGGAACCTGGACCTTGACAGCAGCAGCATACAATGCAGGTCCGGCAGGTGTCAAAAAATATATGGACATCCAGAAAGTTGACGATTACTATGACCTCTTGCTAGGACAGGAAACAGGTCGCTATGTGTTTCGTATCATGGCGATCAAAGAGATTTTGGCCGATCCTGGAAAATATGGATTTGAAATAGAGAAAGAAGACCTTTATGAAGATGTGCCAACATTTTCGGTAGAGGTAGATGAGCGTGTGGAAAGCTGGGCAGATTTTGCTGCGCTTTATGAAATCAATTACAAAATATTAAAGCGTCACAATCCATGGCTTCGCCAACCGCATTTGAACAATGCCTCCGGCAAAAAGTATGTGATTGAGATTCCGAACAAAGGGTACTACAGGGAATCGAAATAAGCCTAGCGGTATTTTTGCCTCACCTGGGGCCCACGTTTCATTTGCTGCTGCATCATTTTGATCTGTTCTGTCAGCATATTGTTCTTGTCCAATTTTTTGGCTTCTTGCAACAGGGTGGTGGCTTCGCGTTTTCTTCCTTTTTGCATGGCAATTCCGGCTAAGCTCAACTTCGCCATGGCTACGTCGTAATCCATGTTCAAACCAAGTTTCAAGGCCTTCCTGAAATACTTTTCAGCCTGCGTCAGATTCTTTTGTGAAAATATGATCCCGTGCAGGTAGTTGTAATACCCCTGTTGCTTTGTGGTCAAGGCCGCTTCAGGACTTTTGATTTTACCTAACCATTTTTCAGTGCCATCCATATCTTGCTTGCGCATTCTCAGAAAGGCCATCAAAATCATTTCATTCCTGAAATAAAGGAAAACGAAGATAGCAGCGAGCAGCACCAAGGCAATGCCATTGCCGATATAGCCTTCGTAAAATTGATAGCCCGCATAACCTACAATTAGGGCGGCGATAACGATTTTGATATTTTTATTGAACATGGGAATTGTTGCTTTTGTTTGAATGTATTTTGGGGTAGCAAAAGTAACAAAAACAGCAGGAACATTTTTTTACGCTTGTCAAAGTAAAAAGTCTTCGTATATTTGCGCCCAGATTTAAAAAACGGCTTTACTTTAATTATACAGAGCAATGAAAAGAACGTATCAGCCATCAAAGCGAAAAAGAAGAAATAAACATGGGTTCAGAGAACGCATGGCATCTGCCAATGGCAGAAAGGTTCTAGCTCGACGAAGAGCCAAAGGAAGAAAAAAACTAACAGTATCATCTGAACCAAGACACAAAAAATAGATGACTGTCAATAACTTTTTAATTAAAAGGTGCTACTCTTAAGGTTAGCACCTTTTTTTTGATTTTATTTTTGCGTTTGACTAAAAATTAACTGCTTACAATGCCAAAAAGAGACGACTTAAAAACGATTTTGATTATTGGTTCCGGGCCCATTATTATCGGACAGGCCTGCGAGTTTGATTATTCGGGTTCACAAGCTTTGCGCTCCCTGCGTGAAGATGGGATTAAAACGATTTTGATCAACAGCAATCCGGCCACCATTATGACGGACCCTTCAATGGCCGATCATGTGTACCTCAAACCTTTGACCACAAAATCAATCATTGAGATTCTTAAGAATCACGATGATATAGATGCTGTACTGCCTACCATGGGAGGTCAAACCGCATTGAATTTGTGCATTGAAGCCGATGAAAAAGGGATTTGGAAAGATTTTGGCGTTGAAATCATTGGAGTAGATATTGATGCCATCAATATCACTGAGGATCGTGAGCAGTTTAGGGCGTTGATGACCAAAATAGGTATTGGTATGGCTCCTCAGGCTACGGCAACCTCCTTCTTAAAAGGTAAGGAAATCGCCCAAGAGTTTGGTTTTCCCTTGGTAATCCGGGCTTCCTTTACATTGGGTGGAGCAGGAGCAGGGATTGTCTATGAGGAAGAAAATTTTGACAAGCAATTAAGCCATGGTCTTGAAGTATCGCCCATTCATGAAGTGATGATCGATAAGGCCATGATGGGTTGGAAAGAATATGAATTGGAGTTGCTGCGCGACAAAAATGATAACGTGGTCATTATCTGTACGATTGAGAATATGGATCCTATGGGAATCCATACAGGAGATTCGATTACAGTGGCACCAGCCATGACACTTTCTGACAGAACATTCCAGCGCATGCGCGATATGGCCATTCATATGATGCGTAGTATTGGTGATTTTGCAGGAGGTTGTAATGTACAATTCGCAGTTAGTCCGGATGAAGAAGAAGAGATCATTGCTATTGAAATCAATCCTAGGGTTTCGCGTTCTTCGGCTTTGGCCTCAAAAGCCACGGGATATCCGATTGCGAAAGTGGCCGCAAAACTTGCCATTGGCTACAGTTTGGATGAACTGCAAAATCAGATAACCCAGTCTACTTCGGCACTTTTTGAACCCACTCTAGATTATGTTATCGTAAAAATACCGCGTTGGAACTTTGATAAGTTTGAAGGATCGGACCGTACCTTAGGTCTGCAAATGAAGGCCGTGGGGGAAGTGATGGGTATTGGCCGTTCATTTCAAGAGGCCTTGCATAAAGCAACACAGTCACTGGAAATCAAAAGAAATGGTTTGGGTGCTGATGGCAAGGGGTACAAGAATTATGACACCATCATCCAGAAGTTGACCGTTCCGAGTTGGGACAGGGTGTTCGTAATTTACGACGCCATTCAATTGGGAATCCCGCTTAGTCGCATACACGAGATCACCAAGATCGATATGTGGTTCTTGAAACAGTATGAAGAACTGCATCTACTTGAGCAAGAGATTTCGAATTATACCATTGCCAATTTGCCCAAGTTCTTGTTGTTGGAAGCCAAACAAAAAGGATTCGCAGATCGGCAGATAGCCCATATGTTGGATTGCTGGGAGAGTGAAGTTCACAAAAAGCGTATGGAACTCAACATCAACCGGGTGTATAAGCTTGTTGATACCTGTGCAGCCGAGTTCAAGGCGATGACACCCTATTATTATTCCACTTTTGAAGAAGAAATCGAAACCAATGATGGCAATCGTTTTGTAGCCAACGATAGCGAGGTTACCGATCGCAAGAAAATTGTGGTTTTGGGATCGGGTCCTAACCGGATCGGACAGGGTATTGAGTTTGATTATTGCTGTGTTCATGGGGTGCTGGCAGCAGCTGAATGTGGCTATGAAACCATAATGATCAATTGTAACCCGGAAACCGTTTCGACAGATTTTGACACTGCCGACAAGCTCTACTTCGAACCTGTTTTTTGGGAGCATATTTACGATATCATCTTACATGAAAAACCTGAGGGAGTCATTGTACAGTTGGGGGGTCAAACGGCTTTGAAACTGGCAGAAAAATTGGATAAATACGGCATCAACATCATTGGTACCAGTTTCCAATCGCTTGATTTGGCCGAAGATCGCGGCAGTTTCTCAACCTTGTTAAAAGAGAACAACATTCCCTACCCAAAATTTGGAGTGGCCGAAAGTGCTGACGAAGCCTTGGAGCTTGCCGACGAACTCGGATTTCCATTACTCGTTCGTCCTTCTTACGTATTGGGCGGACAGGGGATGAAAATCGTAATCAACAAGGAGGACCTTGAAGCCCACGTTGTCGATTTGTTACGTAAAATTCCAAATAACAAATTGTTGTTGGACCACTATCTGGATGGTGCAATTGAAGCCGAAGCCGATTCGATATGTGACGGTGAAGAGGTTCAGATCATTGGAATTATGGAGCATATCGAACCCTGTGGTATACATTCTGGTGATTCAAATGCCACCTTGCCTCCCTTTAACCTTGGTGAATTTGTCATACAACAGATAAAAGACCATACCAAGAAGATTGCTTTGGCCTTGAATACGGTTGGTTTGATCAACATTCAGTTCGCGGTGAAGGATGACACGGTTTATATCATTGAAGCCAATCCACGGGCATCACGTACCGTACCCTTTATTGCCAAGGCTTATGGGGAGCCCTACGTCAACTTTGCTACCAAGGTGATGTTGGGTGAGAAGAAAATCAAGGACTTTAAATTCAATCCACAATTGGAAGGGTTCGCGATCAAACAGCCGGTATTCTCTTTCAACAAGTTCCCCAACGTAAATAAAAACTTGGGACCAGAAATGAAGAGTACGGGTGAAAGTATTTTGTTTATTGATGATTTAAAGGATGATGAGTTTTACAACTTGTATTCCCGCAGAAAGATGTATCTCTCAAAATAGATTTAATTGTACCAAACTGCATAACGCTTTTTGCGTAGTTCCAATGCCAATTGTGCTTCCATTTTTAGCGCTTCAGCCCTGCTGTGCAAGGGACCGATATGGTTGTATAAACTAGGCCTAAGATAAGAGCCATATTTTCGAACCAAACTGGAAGATAAATTGTATCCTTTTTTACTCAGGGCACCAGTTTTGTGTTGTTGAAAGCGTTCTTTTGGGGTTTTGCTGGTCATGCCCACATAAAGACATTCCAATACCCCATTAAATTGCGGATTGGCTTCCCGAAATTTTCTATTTTCCGTAAAGACCTTCTTCGAAAGTTCAATAACATAAATGCGATATGCAGGTTTTGACATACATTTAAATTAATTGGTGATATTGATTAATACGCTTAGTAAATAGGGGATAATCAAAAATCTTAAAAGCACTAGGGCCGCTAACGAAAACAAAATTTTTGGTATTCGAAAGGAAACAGATTTTCTAGGATAAAAGGTCAAAAGACCGAATAAAAAATAGGCCAACCCTATAGCATTAATTATTTCGAAGGTAATATTGCGCCCCATCATTGGGTTATAAATCAGGGCAATCAATTGAATGAGAATTAGAATCGTCCCATAGAAGTAAATCATTGCTATTAATAGTTCAATATAGTTGTATCGTAACTTTCTGAATAAGAAAAAGAAAGGTAATGGGAAGAACAGGAGTAAAATCAGATTGTACGTTAGCGGATATTCAAGTGTTAAGATTTCATTCCATAATCTAATCTGCTGATTGGTTTCATCGGAAAGAAACGCATAGTTTATAAATGAAAGTCCTTCTTCCTCATAATACAAAACATAGATTAAAACAATTTGAATGGCAGTAGCAATGATTAAATATTTAATCGGGTTGGTAAACTTTTTACGTTTACCATTAATGTAGGAGTTGGCTACGAATCCAGGATTTTTCAATAAACTGAAAAATGTGAAAACAAAACCCTTGTCCAAATTGAACGCGTTTTCAAGGAAATCCCTTACAATGGTTTTTAAATCCAATCTCGAATTGGCACCAACGCTTTGAGAACAACTTGGGCAATAGTTCCCTTCAAAAGAGGCATCACAATTTTTACAATGTATCTTTTTCAATTAATTATCGCCGGTTGGTTCATAATAATAAGAAAACTTATTTGGTCCTGCGCTTACTCGATTTGGCCAAGGGGTTAAAATCAAGGCATTTTTGAATCCAAAATTGTAGATCTTGCTCAGTATCCCATCCCTCTGGGGTCACAAAAACATAGCCTTTCATGGGCCTTCCCGTAAAGTTCATCGGTAGCACCCCTTTTTTTGTCAGGGCCTCTTCATAAAAGTCTGTTCCAATGCGCGCCATTAAGAGAGGGGTGTTTGTTTTTTTGTCGATATGGGTGCCGCAGCACATCTTTTCATCGACCATAAAGCAAAGTCCGCCCATCATTTTCTTTTCTTCAAAGGGTGATTTTAAATCTTTGAAGTGTTGACGAATCCGATCGGCCATAAATTCATCGTACGCCATAGCTCTTGTTTACATCATTTTTCCCATTCGGTATGAAAAATGCCTTCGCGGTCTAGGCGTTCATAGGTGTGTGAACCAAAATAATCGCGTTGGGCCTGAATCAGATTTAACGGTAAGCGCTGAGAAGTATAGGCATCAAAATAAGTAAGCGCATTCGAAAGTCCTGGTAAGGGAATACCGTTGGTTGCGCCATAACTCACCAGTTCCCTTGCGGCGTCTACGGTGCTTTTCACCTTTTCAACAAAAGCTGGCGATAGCAAAAGATTTTGCAATGCGGGTTCTGCCTTATAGGCCTCTGTAATGTCTGCTAAAAGAGCAGCTCGAATAATACAGCCTGCGCGCCATATTTTGGCAATTTCACCCAGATCAAGCTCGTAACCATACTCTTGACTGGCGTCTGCCAATTGGTGCATACCTTGTGCATAGGCCATAATAAAGGCAAAATATAAGGCCTGTTCACTTTGGTCAATTAGCTTGGCCTTATCAACGGCAGAAGGGGTTGGCCTATCATACAGCTCATCGGCTTTGGTGCGTTCTCCCTTTAGGGCAGAAATCTCTCGCATGCTAACTGCAATGTCGATGGTGGGAACAGGTATTCCTAAATCCATAGCATTTTGAGAGGTCCACTTACCGGTACCTTTTTGCTTTGCCTTATCTAAAATGAAATCTACCAAATCGCCATTGGTCAAATCATCTTTTTGATCAAAAATCTCCGAGGTAATCTCCACCAAAAAGGATTGCAATCGTCCTGCATTCCATGCCGCATAGGTATCGTGCAATTCGGCGTTGGTTAGTCCTCCTGCCTTTTTAAGCACATCATAAATTTCTGAGGTGAGCTGCATAAGCCCATATTCGATACCATTATGAACCATTTTTACATAGTTGCCGGCCGATTTTGGCCCTAAGTAGGCCACACAGGGTTCCCCTTTGTATTTTGCCGAAACGGCTTCAAAAATAGGTTTTACATGTTGGTAAGCTTCCTTGGATCCACCTGGCATTATACTTGGGCCCAATCGGGCTCCCTTGGCGCCTCCAGATACCCCTGCACCAAAAAAGTTGATGCCTTTATCCTTTAAATACGCTTCGCGTCGATCGGTATCGGTAAAAAAGGAGTTTCCCCCGTCAATAATAATGTCTCCTTCATCGAGTAAGGGCACAAGACCTTCGATTACGGCATCCACAATCTTACCTGCAGGAACCAACAGCATAATTTTTCGTGGAACTGCCAAAGCTTCAACAAATGTTTTCGCATCAGTTGAAGCATTGATACGACTAACATCACCACCTTCCTCGATCAGGGCCTTAACTTTTTCTTCATCCAAATCATTGCCATAGGCATTGAAGCCATTGTCGGCTACATTAAGTATAAAATTTCTGCCCATTACCCCGAGGCCCACTAGACCAAAATCGTATGTATTTGTCATAGTCACATATTAGTTATGTCTGTTAAGTCAATGCTAAGTAAACGAATTCTGCAAATCCCAACCTAAAATAAACGTTATATTCGTTATGCTCAACACATGGACTACGGAAAATGAAAAAAACCGAAAACCAAATTCTTGTCATTTTTGGGGCATCAGGCGATTTGACCGCTCGTAAATTGGTGCCTGCTTTATTCAATCTCTTCCTTGCACGACAGTTGCCTGAAAACTTTGTGGTGTTGGGTGCCAGCCGGAGCGATATGACCGACAAGCAATTTCGTGATAAGGTAGTTCTGGAGAGCAAATACCTCAAACATCGGCTAGAAGATTTAAAGGAGAATTATATTGCCAAATTTTCGAATCAATTCTTTTATGAGGACTTGGGAGGCGATTACGATACCTCGTATAATAGATTGCGAAAACGAATTGAAGATTTAAAGAACAAATACCATACCTCGGGGAACATTATCTATTACCTATCTACGCCACCTACGCTTTATCAGACCATTGCCAAGAATTTGGCAGAAGCCGGACTCAATGCCCAAGAAAATGGTTGGAAGCGCTTAATTGTCGAAAAACCTTTTGGGTATAGTCTGAAAACGGCCAAGGTTTTAAATTCAGGCTTGCAGCAATACTTTGAGGAACATCAGATTTATAGAATTGACCATTACCTAGGTAAAGAAACCGTTCAGAATTTACTGGTCACCCGATTTGCCAATAGCATATTTGAACCGCTTTGGAACAGAAATTATATCAATCATGTTGAAATTACCAATGCAGAAAGTGTTGGCGTTGAAAAACGTGGCGGTTATTACGATAAATCTGGTGCCCTACGCGATATGTTCCAAAACCATTTGTTGCAGATAGTCTCTTTGATTGTCATGGAACCTCCAATCAGTGATGCGCCTGAAGACATCCGTAATGAAAAGGTAAAAGCACTAAAATCGCTGCGTATCATGTCTGATGATAAAACACTTCATGATCAAACCATTCGTGCACAGTATATGGCCTCAACCATTGACGGTGAAAAGGTAAAAGGGTATCGCGAAGAGGATGGTGTTGATCCCGACTCAACCACCGAAACCTATGCGGCCATCAAGTTTTTTGTTGATAATTGGAGATGGCGTGATGTACCTTTTTATGTAAGAACCGCCAAACGTATGCCAACCAAGGTTACCGAGGTCGTTATTCATTTCAAAACGCCACACCATCAAATTTTTCAGGATGCGGGCATGAATAGCAAAGACAATAAATTGGTCATTCGAATTCAACCGGATGAAGGTGTTCTTATAAAATTTGGGGTAAAGGTTCCTGGACAAGGCTTCAAGGTAGAACGTGCCAACTTGGATTTTTACTATTCGAGTTTGGCCCAGACCCATGTTATGGAAGCCTATGAGCGTTTGTTATTGGATGCGATGCAAGGTGATGCCACCCTCTATGCCAGGGCCGATGAGGTTGAGGCGGCATGGGAATTTGTTGATCCCATATTGGAGTATTGGAAAAGGGGAGATGCCGTACGCATGTATGGTTACGCAGCAGGAGTATGGGGCCCTGAAAATGCGGATGATTTAATTGAAGGTATCGGCTTTTGGCGAAATCCCGGTCCAAATTTGACTGATGACCCAGGTTTTTGTGTGATTTGTTAATATGGAAGTACTTATAGTAAAGAATAAACAGGAGGTCGCAGAGGCCTTTTCAGCCTATTTTGTTGACTTGGTTGAAGGAAAAGATTCCTTTCATGTCGCTTTGTCGGGCGGCAGTACACCAAAAATTGTTTTTGATGTTTTGGCCGAGAAATTTGGAAATTCAGTGGTCTGGTCTCGAATACATTTTTATTGGGGTGATGAGCGCTGTGTTGCTCCTGATGATGAACAGAGCAATTATAAAATGACGGTTGACCATTTGTTCTCGAAAATCGAAATTCCCCAGGAGAATATTCACCGCATCTTGGGAGAGGCGGAGCCAGTGGGTGAGGCCATGCGCTATGCCAATCTTCTTGAGATCAACTTGGATAGGGTAGAAGGAATACCCCAATTTGACTTGGTGATACTGGGGATGGGCGATGATGGTCATACGGCTTCCATATTCCCACATGAGATCAATTTGTGGCAAGCAGACGATCAGTGTGTGGTGGCCACACATCCTGATTCCGGACAAAAAAGGGTTTCCATTACTGGTAAGGTCATCAATACCGCTAAAGAAGTGGCTTTTTTGGTGACGGGTACCGGAAAGGCCCAAAAGGTTGATGAAATACACAACCAAAAAGCAGGTTACGAAAAATACCCAGCTTCCTTGGTGCACCCCGATTCGGGAAGGCTATTGTGGTTTATGGATCAAGAGGCGGCATCAGACCTATAAATTAAGTTTGGGCTGCTCCTCTTCTGTTTCAATGTTAATTTGCGGATCTAGCGATGCATCTTCTTCAGCACGCTTTAAAATATTCTCAGGAATAGATTTTTTTGCCTTGGCACCCATTTTTTTCAATCGTTCGATGCTGGTAACAATATTTCCACGGCCCTCAACCAACTTGTTCATAGCTCCACGGTATTCATTTTTGGCCTCATCCATTTTTTTGCCAACTCGGGTCAAATCAGAAACAAAACCCTCGAACTTATCATAGAGGGCTCCCGCCTGGCGGGCAATTTCAATGGCATTTTTTTGTTGCTTTTCATTGCTCCACATGGTATCGATGGTCCGCAAAGTGGCTAAGAGGGTAGAAGGCGTCACTATGACGATGTTTTGCTCAAACGCCTTATTGTATAGGGAATTATCTTCATTTATAGCAATGGCAAAAGCGGGTTCGATGGGAACAAACATGAGTACAAAATCTGGACTCTCCATCTCGTATAGGTCTTCGTATTTTTTTGCCGAAAGCTGTTCGACATGTTTACGTAACGAATTGATATGATCTTTTAAAAACTTGGCTTTGTCTTCCTCCTCGGTGTTAGTGAAACGTTCATAGTCGGTTAGGGACACCTTTGAATCGACAATCATTTTTTTTCCGTCGGGTAAATTGATGATAACGTCGGGCAATACGCGACTGCCATCCGCCAACTGAAAACTTTGTTGCACCGTATATTCACGATCTTTTTCCAAGCCTGATTTTTCGAGAACGCGTTCCAAGACCAATTCGCCCCAATTCCCCTGCATTTTGCTATCTCCCTTAAGGGCTTTGGTCAGGTTTTCCGCTTCTTGGGTGATTTTTAAATTTTGCTCTTGCAATAGGCGAAGTTGTTCTTTAAGGGCGGCATTGATGCCAAAACTTTGTTTTTGGTTTTCCTCTACCTTTTTTTCAAATTCCTTGATTTTTTTGTCCAAGGGAGTGAGAATGCTTTCAATATTGATTTTATTTTGTTTCGTGAACTTCTCGCTCTTTTCATCTAAGATTTTATTGGCTAGATTTTCGAACTCTTTGGTGAATTTCTCCTGCAGTTTTTCGACTTCCTCTTTTTGTTCGATGTTGATGCGTTCCAGATTCTCAAGGTCAGCTTGTTTGCGAACAAGTTGGTGACCGAGTTGTTCACGCTCGCTTTGTAGGTTGCGTTTCTCATCGGCTTCAACCAAGAGTTTTTCATTCAAAGTTTGCAAGGCGTTATCCAATTGTTGTACCCGTTCTTTCCAAACACTTTCATCAGACTGCGTTTTTAATTTTTGGATATACATACCCAGGAATAATCCGATTCCGATTGCGGCGATGCCAATGAGAATAAAGATAAGTTCGCTACCCATTATTACGATTCTTCTGATAAAGATACTATTAAACTCATTCCAGTATTGGAAAACTATTTGCTTATTTTAAAGGTACCTGAATTTGGGTCGAATTGGACCACCTCATGGGGAAATAACCTGGTGAAGCTTCCTTTGTCGATCAGTTCGGCGGTTGTACCGAATGGGTTTTCTGCACCATCAAGAATCAAAATTTTGTCGCACAGTTGAATGGCCAATTCAATTTCGTGGGAAGTGAAAAGAATTGTTTTCCCAAAATCATGTGCCAAATCCTTGAGCAATTTTACAATATGAACCTTGTGATAAAGATCTAGATGGGTCGTTGGTTCGTCTAGCATTATAATAGGGGTATCTTGCGCCATGGCCCTGGCTATGAGAACACGTTGCAATTGCCCGTCGCTCAATTCATAGCATTTTTTGCCTTTCAATGCCTCGATTTGAAAAAGTTGCAGACATTCATTGATTTTAGTGACATCGTTGGCATTGAGCCTGCCCATCCAATTGGTATACGGCTGTCTGCCTAAGGCAATCAATTCCAACACGGTTAAATTGCGCGTGGCGATTGGATCTGTCAGCACCACACTGATGTTTTTTGCCAGCTCTTGGCTGCTAAGGGCAGTCAATTTATTTTGTCGAATCGAAATTTCTCCTTGAAGTTTAGGCTGCAATCGGGCCAATGTTCGCAATAGGGTAGATTTGCCAATTCCATTTATGCCAACAACACCGCACAATTCACCCTCATTAAGTCCGAATTGGATGTTTTTCACGATTGTTGTCTTACCATAACCAACCGCTAATTTTTCAACGCTAAGGAATTGATCTTTCATCAGAAAATTAGTTTTCTTTTTCTTACCAATAACCAAATAACCACTGGTGCCCCAACAATGGATGTAATGGCATTAATAGGTAAAACAATGGTGGCGCTCGGCAATTGAGCCAAGGTGTCACACAGGAGCATTAAAATAGCCCCGTATAGCATAACCGCGGGAAGCAATACACGATGCTCCGTAGTGTCAAAGATTTGTCGTGTCAAATGGGGAACAGCAAGTCCTACAAATGCTATAGGCCCAGCGAATGCCGTAACTCCACCCGCCAGAAGCCCAGCAGCGATGATGATCCAAAGTCTTGATCTTTTAAGTGGAACGCCCAAACTCTTGGCATAATTTTCTCCAAGCAAATAGGCATTGAGGTATTTTACCAAGAACAGTGCAATCAAAAACCCTATGACAGTTATCCCCAATAATATTGAGATTTGCGGCCACGAAAGGTTGCCGACGCTGCCAAAAGACCAAAAGATAAACCGTTGCAGTTGTTCGGCATCTGAAAAATAGGCCAACACCCCTACCAATGCGGAGGTAATACTGCCGAACATTAACCCAATGATAAGCAGGGCCATGGTATCCCTGACATAGTTGGCAACTAAAATAACCACAAGCAATACCAGAAAACTGCCTAAACTTGCCGCCAAGGCCAGCGCTATACTACTGGCTAATCCATAAATAACCAGCCCTGAGAAAAGAGAAGCTCCCATCAGCAGCAGTGCGGCTCCCAGACTTGCGCCAGAACTGATACCCAGCACAAACGGACCGGCCAAGGGGTTGCGAAAAAGTGTCTGCATAAGCAGTCCACTCACAGCGAGACCACTCCCCACAAGTATTGCGGTTATCGCTTTGGGAATCCGATAATCTGTTATGATATAAAGCCATGACTCATTTTCAATGCTACCTTTAAAAATGGCCCTTAAGACCGTTGGAAACGGGATGCTTACAGAACCTAGGCTGATGTTTAGCAAAAGGCTAAGCACCAGTGCAATAAAAAGCACAACAAACGATATGCGATATGACTTGCTACGCCTCACCTTTGTAACGGCTTAAAAAAATGGGGTTCGTAGTTCGGCAACAAGTCGGGATGAAAAATGGCTACTAAGTCCTTTAACACCAGGTCAGGGCGCTGTGGAGCCAATTCGTAATACAGTAGCCCACCGGTAGCGCCTTTGGTTGATGCAAAGGAAAAAATAGTATGATTTTTGTACGCTTTGAATCGTGAATAATGCGGACTCGCATCCTGCATTGCGCTGTAAGCGGTAAATTGGGAAGGAGAAATCCAGATATCAGCATTTTGACCCTTCTCTAATACAGCTTCCAAGCCTAAGGAAAGACTCCCCGTCCCTTTAGAATCACTCCATAAATAATTGGCATTGGCATCCCTTAAAAATTGGCTGGCCCAACTTTCTCCAGCCGGCAGGTACCAGACATCTTTATACAGTGCACCACTTAGAACTGTCGGTGATGAGGAAGCCTTTTTGGCTATGTTTTTTATTTCTAGATAGGAGGTTTCGATTTGGTCAAAGATTTCTGAGGCTTCTTTTTCCTTGCCCAATAAGGCTCCGAAAAATTTGATCCACTCCGCTTTGCCCAGAGGTGTGTGTTCGGTCCAATCGCCATTGTAAACCACAGGAATTTTGGCATTTTCAAGAGTTTGATACACAGGATTTTGGTTATCGATGGCAAATCCCACTACCAAATCAGGCCGCATTTCCAATACCAATTCCGTGTTAAGACTTTCGTTACGCCCCAATTCTTTTATCTTGCCCTGTTCAATGAAACTGCGGGCCTTGTTAGAGGAAATATATTTGGTATCTGGAAACCCTTTCAGACGTTCTAAACTAGTTAAACTTTCCAAGGCCGGAATATGGGTAGTTGAGGTAACTACCAAATCATGAATTGGGACAGGAATAATGGCATCATAGGCATCGGAAGGTAGCGTAATGGTTGCTAAATTCTTTTTAGGAACAAGGGCGTATGTAAATTCCCTATCACTATCTGGCCATGGATTTGAAATCTTCAAAATTGTAAAACCATTGTTTTTTTCAAGGGAAAATCCTTTGGCATACCGTACCAATTCTTTTGATGATTCCTTGGTGTATTCTAGTGAAGATGTCGTTTCTTTTGCCTTCTCAGTACATGATAGAAACGTGAATGACAAAAAAATGAACGGGAGTACGGCCCTAAATAATTTCATGTTCCAAAAGTAGCATATTCCCTAAAATCGTTAATTTCGCATCGAATTTTGGTTTCTGAAGAGAAAATCTGAAGAATTAAAAGGGAATCCGGTGCAAATCCGGAACTGTTCCCGCAACTGTAAGCATATGCAGTGCCAACTGCATTCCATTTTAATGGATTGTTATTTCTTCGGGCCACTGTCCTAATCCGATGGGAAGGCCAAATAACAAATGATAAGTCAGGAGACCTGCCAAATTCAAACATTTAGTGTTAAACTTTCGGGATAAAAGTTAGCATACGTTTCGTATGAACATTCCGAGCAACCTTATTAAAAAATGAAGAAAAGGTTACTTGGGCCATTGGCAGGATTCTGTTTTTGTCAAGCCCTAAGCGCACAACAGGTGCAAAATGATTCCACCCAATTACAAACGTTGGATGAAGTGGTCGTTACAGATTCGCGATTTGCCTTAAAGCGCGAAAATTCAGGTAAAACGGTAATTAAAATTGATGCTGAAGAGATTACTCGAAATTACGGAAAGTCAGTCGCCCAGCTGATCAGTAACAAAAGTGGTATTGCCATTAATGGGAGTAGGAGTCAAGCTGGCCAAAATATTTCTGTCTTTGCCCGAGGCGGGAACAACAGACAGGTTCTGGTATTAATTGATGGCGTTCAAGTAAGTGACCCCTCCAATGTGAATGCAGAATTTGACCTACGACAACTGAACTTATCACAGATCGAATCCATAGAAATCATCAAAGGGGCTTCCAGTACACTTTATGGAAATGCAGCGGCAACTGCAGTTATTAGCATAACCACCAAGAAGAGCGAGGTGGATGGCGTGCGCGTGCAGACGATTTCTACTTTGGGCACCAACCAATCGCAAGAAGATGACACCTATAGACTTGCTGATTTTTCCAACACCGTGAACATTGCACTCAAAAATGAAAAGTTTTCAGCATTGGTATCTGGAGGACACCAATTTACTGACGGTCTTTCTGCTGCCATTGGTGAAGAGTCGGATGCATTTTCAAGAATTAATGGCAATCTAAAGTTGGGGTATCAAGTATCAAAACAATTTCAGCTTGGCTTAGCTGCATTTTACGATAAATATGACGCAGATTTTGACAATGGCTTTCCTATCGAAGACGCCAATTTTAAATCCAATAGCGAACAATCTCGTTTCGTATTTTCTAGTTCCTATAAGTACGGCAAAGGAGGGCTTTATTTAAATGCTGCCTTTTCTTCCATTACACGTAGTTTTGAATCTGAATTTCCATCAGCCTTCGATTCAGAGTCACTCACCTTTGATTTGTACAACAAATATGTCTTCTCAGAACGTTTTTATACCATCATCGGATTAAATGTAATTAAGCACCAAACCGAATTCAACCAAACGGAAGAAGCTACCACCATTGATCCCTATTTTAATGGTGTCTGGGTCTCAGACTTTGGCCTTAACGTGAATGCGGGGGCACGTTTGAACAACCATAGCGAATACGGTACCAACTTGATTTATAATTTGAATCCATCGTACCGTCTGAATGTGGGTAAGGGGTACTTAAAACTCTTTGGTTCTTATGCCACTTCCTTTATAGCACCCAACCTTTCACAACTCTTTGGACCGTTTGGACCCAATCCTGATTTAGATCCAGAGGAGAATACCACTCTTGAAGGGGGAGTGGAATACCGTCCGTCTTCGGCCTTACGAATAAGCGCCTTGTATTTTAATCGGGATGAAGAAAATCGAATCCAGTTTGTAACTATAGATCCGACCACTTTTGAAAGTCAATATCGAAACATTGCAGGGTCGGTTATTTTTAATGGAATTGAGGTGGAATTGGAGGTGAAGCCCATCGAAGACCTTTCATTCACCGCGAATTACACCTATACCAAGGCCGAGGAAGGGCTTGCCCTGCGAATCCCTGAGTCTGTTTTCAATGCGCAACTGGGCTACCAGTTTAGCGAGCGAACCTTCGCATCCCTCTCGTTCCAGCAAACATCGGACCGCGAGGATATAGACTTTGCAACGTTTGAGAATGTCACTCTTGATAGTTACAGTGTTTTGGATGCCTATATCAGCCATCGGTTCAACAACAGACTTAGTGCCTTTTTGACCTTGGAAAATATTGCGAATTCGGATTATTTGGAAATTTTTGATTTTACGACACGAGGAAGGAACTTTAGATTGGGCTTTCAGCTAAGCCTCTAAATCGATTTCGAAATTAAAACGTAATCGTTGAATTAAATTGACAAATACGATCATGGTTAAAAACAAAAAGTATTTATCTCCCTTATTGTGTTGGGATATCTATTCCGTTTATTTTGATTCGTTGATTGCAGGTTCAAAATCAAATGGGGACGTAAATCAATTACAATCAATTATTGGTCGCCAATTGGAAGGCTGGATCATTGATGAAATAAAATTGGAAGCTTACGATGCCCTAGTGGTTACTGACGCCCTGCAAAAAATACAATGGGTCAGCGACGGATTCTCAAAAATGACCGGATATTCCAAGTCCTTTGCGATTGGTAAATCGCCCCATTTCCTACAAGGGGCGAAAACCACTGAAAGCTCAAAAAATGCCATTCGTAAAGGATTGAAAAATGGGGGACAGTTCACCCAATCCGTCTATAATTATCGGAAAAACGGCGCGGAATACCTATGTCAAATTAAACTTATACCAATACTTGGCAAAGAAGATGGAGTAACCCACTATTTGGCCTTGGAAAGAGAGCTTAAGGCAGCTTAGTGGTAATTTTTAGAAGCTAATTAGGATAAAAAAAAGCGGCCTTTTGGCCGCTTTAGTTTTTATTTGAAGTTAATCTGGAGCGGTTTGTCCAAATACATGATATCTTTTACCGGGGTATGCATTTTAGAACCCGTCACCACTTTTGCCGGCAGTTTTACCTGAAACTGAGCTGATTTGCCCGATGCTCCGGTTATTTCTTGAAGCGCTCTTGCCAATAGTGGTTCATTGGGGTCACCTAATATTCCTAAGTTGGTCAAGTCTTCTTCCAAAACAATATCTGGAGCTAAACCATTGGTGTAATCAAAAAACCCATTGGCATTTTCATTACGACCTACCAATGGTTGTATGGCCCAGCTGTTTTCCGGATTAATTTGGTTTTCCCTTGAAGCACTGTAGATATAGGAGTTATCCTCGTCATCAACTAGGGTTATTGAAAATTCATTCTTACCCCTCGTTGTTTCGCCAATGTGAATGACATCAACATAGGGGTCCAGCCCATTCATGACCAATTCGCTGGCCGAAGCTGAACTGTTGGTGGCCAAGACATAAACCTTGTTTAGATTCAGTGAGTTCAAAGGTGCGCCATTAACGGTGCTGGCAAAATAATCTTCCAACTGTTCTGAAGTCAATTGCCCTTGAATTTTGCTGTTCCAACGTTGCCGAATGTATAGGTCATTGGTATTGGTGCCGTAGACCATACTGGATAGTAATCTTGAACTATTTACCGAACCACCGGGGTTGTAGCGCATATCCAAAACGAGTTCGGTCGCCCCATCGGCCACAAATTGTCCAAAGGCATTATTGAGTTCATCATTAAAATCACGCGTAAATCCATTGTACATTAAATAGGCAACTTTGGTACCACTAACATCAAGGGTGGTGGCCACTAAAATGGGATTTTCAACCAACCCTTCAAACTTGGTCAGTGAAACTTCCTCACCATTGGGTTCAATGGTATTGCCGTTTGCCGAGGCCATGTTCAGTACGTAGGTATCTTCATCACCAAAGAGCAAATCAATATAATTATTGAGATTCAGGGTTTGACCGTTCACGCCGGTAAATAAATCACCACGCTGAATATTCTTGCCGGCAGCATCAGAGCCTGGTATGATATAACGTACATAGCCAAATAGATCGTCGCTATCAGCGAAACGAACCAAACCAAATTCTAAACCATTACTTTTTGATATCCCATTTAAATTGTTCACCAAAGCCGTATAGTCTTCATTGGAAAAACTAAATCGATCCTCGCTAAACTGAATGCTGTTATAGAATTCCAAAGGATCTGGGGTGGCAGCCAAAAACTGGGTGTATGCTGCATCGGTTGCAAAACGATTGTCATCCAGGTCTGGAACTTCAGCTTGCCAGAAGTACCAAAGGTTCATCGCTTGCCACATAAAATTTTGGACGACAACATCTTCTGATGTTGGGTCAGGGGTTTCCCCATTTTGAATTCCATCATCATCATTGTTACAACTGGTAAATAGGATCGAGAGCCCTACGAAGAGCAAAAGGTATTTTTTCATAGCTATTTTTTCTTAGAAGTATCAATTAGTGTTCCAAACTTGTCGGGTGCCTACTTCTATAACAACTTTAGTTTGGAAAACCCTAAAATACTTACATTCAAAATAAATTAAAACTTTTTGTAACAAATTTCGATATGCTTCGTCAGCATATTGTAAACCTGATAGAAAGGTTTTAAAACGACTGAACAAAACCATGCAGCAAACAGAGTTTTTAAATGTTGTAATGCCCTTTAAGGACAAACTCTACAGAATGGCAAAACGTTTGCTAGTCTCTAGAGAAGAGGCTGAAGATGCAACGCAGGAGGTGTTGATGAAGCTTTGGTCGAAAAATGAGGAAATGGGGAAGCTGAAAAGTGTGGAAGCATTTGCCATGACCATGACAAAGAATTTTTGTTTGGATCGTTTAAAGTCAAAACAAGCTGGAAACCTGAAGTTGGTTCACAGCAATTATCAAGACGAAAAGACCTCCTTACAGAAGCAATTGGAGGCTGAGGATAGTGTGGAATGGGTAGGAAAGATTATGGAGGAACTCCCGGAACAACAAAAAATGGTTTTGCAGTTGCGTGATGTTGAAGAATATGATTACGAAGAAATATCTGAAATGTTGGATATGAAGCCCACCGCAGTTCGAGTTGCCTTGTCAAGAGCCCGAAAAGCGGTACGTGAAAAATTAGTAGAAAAACATAGCTATGGAATTGGATAAAAACATAGAAAACTTATTGGAAAGGTACTTTGATGCCACCACTACGGTAGCCGAAGAAAATGAACTCAAGCAGTATTTCACTTCAAGTGAGGTTGCACCCCATTTGGAACAATACAGGCCTTTGTTCGGATACTTTTCCAACGCCAAAAAAGAAAGGTACACCAAGCAGGTTCCATTAACCCCTAGAAAGAGACGTAACTACAGATGGATTTCCGTTGCAGCAGTGGCAGTTTTGACCTTTGGCATTTATTTTGGTTCGAATGGTTATCAGACGTACCAAGAACAAAAACAGGCTGAATATGCCTATCAAGAGACTAAAAAGGCATTGAACCTGTTGGCCGAAAACTTTGGTAAGGGCACTGAGAAAGTGGCGTATTTACAAGAGTTTGAAGCCGCAAAAAGCAAAATTTATAACGAAAATTAATTATGATGAAAAAGTATATTCTAGTAGTAGCGGTTGCATTTGTATCCTTTACGGGTTTTTCGCAATCCTTATTTGACAAGTATGAGGATCTGGATGATGTAACCTCAGTGGTCGTCAATGAAAATATGTTCAGGTTGTTGGCCAAAATGGATATTGATATTGATGATCCAGAGGCCAAGGAAGCCATGGATATTATGACCAGTGTTTCCAGTTTAAAGGTCTTCACAACGGATAACAAATCAATTGGAGATGAAATGAAGTCGTCTGTAGACAAGTATTTGAAGTCTTCAAAATTGAGTGAATTGATGCGCATCAAGGACAAGGATGCCAATGTGAAATTCTATATCAAAGAAGGTCGCGATAGTGATCATGTAAGTGAATTGTTGATGTTTGTCACAGGAATCAAAGATGTTGAAGTGGATGTAAATGGAAGTGACAGAAAATTTGAGACGGTATTGCTTACCTTGACCGGGGATATTGATTTGAACAAAATCAGTTCTTTGACCAATAAAATGAACTTGCCCAAAGAGTTGAACAAGGCCGATAAAAAAGGCAATTAAGCTTAGGACAATGAAGAAGTTTATTTTTTCACTTTTAACAGTATTAATGGCATCGGCGGGTTTTTCACAATCCGCCTTTGACAAGTATATGGACTCTGATGATGTAGGTGTGGTCGTCATCAACAAAAGCATGTTGGGCATCGTCGCCGAAATGTCGGATGCGAATAACAAGGAGGCCAAAGATTTCATCGATATGGCAAAAAAGATTGATGAAATCAAGGTGTTTGTTTCAAACAATGCTGAAGCCACAGCAGATATGAGGTCAACGCTCAAGGGTCACCTTAAAAAATCATCGATGGAGGAATTGATGAAAGTGAAGGATGGTGATGCCAGTGTTAACTTTTATATCAAGAGCTCAAACAACGATGAAGTCGTAAATGAGTTTTTGATGTTTGTTTCCGGAATGGATGACAATAACAAAAATTTTGAGACGGTAGTTGTAACAATGTCAGGAGAAATAGAACTAAGTAAGGTAGGAGCTCTTGTCAATAAATTAAATTTACCGGACCATATGCACAAGGCACACAAAAAGAAATAAAGCAACAATCAAATCAATCAAAAACAGAACTATGAAACATATAATCAAGTTTATTGGACTAGCAGTGGTAGTACTGGTTAGTTCCTGTGCTTCGCAACAAAGTTTACAAGAGTATTACGTTGACAATAAGGAAAACCCCAATTTCATTTCATTGGATATCCCAGCAAGTATTCTAAAAATGGAAGAGGTGGAGTTGTCCAGTGTTCAAAAAGAAGCAGTGGAATCTTTGAAAAAATTTAACCTGTTGGCTTTCAAGAAAACCAGTGACAATGCTGCGGATTACAAAATGGAGAAGGCTAGGGTAAAGGAAATTTTAAAGGATGATGAATTTGTTGAGTTGATGAAAATCAATTCTGAATATGGTAAAGGTGTCATCAAATATATTGGTGATGAAGATGCCATTGACGAGGTTATCATTTATGGCGATAGCAAGGACAAAGGTTTTGCCTTGGTGCGCGTTTTAGGAAAAGGAATGAACCCGGCCCATATTGTGCAGTTAATGCAGGCCATCCAAAAGTCAGATTATGATGGTGAGGGTTTGGGTGAAATAGGTAAGTTTTTAAAAGGTTAGACCAATCCAACTAACTTGAGATCCCGTGACATGCTGATGTCACGGGATTTTTTTGTTCAAAACTAAAACGAACTTCCATAGTTTGGTGACCTTCTGGTTATCTTTAGTGTCTTATCTACGGAACACTAATTAAAATCTAAAAATTATGGAACAGGCGCAAGAATGGATCAATTACGGAATTGATCTTGCCAAAGAATTTGGACCCAAGTTGTTGGTTGCAATTTTAACCTATATCATCGGGTCATGGATCATCAAAAAAATCATGGGGGCATTACGAAAGGTAATGGCAAAAAGCAAGTATGATGAGTCTTTACAGCGCTTTCTGCTGAATTTATTGTCTTGGGCCCTAAAAGTGGTTTTGATTTTGGTGGTTATTTCACAACTCGGTATCGATGTGACCACATTTGCTGCCATAATCGCGGCTGCAGGTTTGGCTGTTGGTCTTGCCCTTCAGGGATCGCTTTCCAATTTTGCTGGTGGGGTGTTAATCATGATTTTTAAACCGTATCGCATCGGCGACTTAATTGAGGCCCAAGGCGAATTGGGCGTAGTCAAAGAGATTGAGATTTTCACTACAAAAATGGTCTCCCCAGAAAACAAGTTGATTATCGTACCCAATGGAGCAATGGCCAATGGGAATATTATCAATTATACCGCAGAAGGCAAAATACGGGTTGATACGGTAGTTGGTGTAGCATATGAAGAAGATATCAAGGAAGTGAAAGAGGTGCTTATGAGTGTGTTGACTTCAAATCCGAAGGTTTTGAAAGATCCAGCGCCATCGGTAAATGTTTTAGAGCTCGCCGACAGTTCCGTAAACTTTGCCGTACGGCCCTTTGCCAAACCTGAAGATTACTGGGATGTATATTTTGCTACCTATGAGGGCTGTAAAAATGCCCTAGATAAGGCTGGCATTGAAATTCCTTACCCGCACGAGGTGGAGGTTCAAAAAGTGTATAAAAAGTAATTAGGCGCTTTACAACTAGACCCCGGTATAATTTGCCGGGGTTATTTTTTTGAGTTCCGCTTTTATAGGATCTGAAACATCAAGGTCTTCGATAAAGGTGGCTATTGATGAGGCAGTTATCTTTTCATTTGTTCGGGTAAGATTTTTTAAGGCCTCATAGGGGTTTGGGTATCCTTCGCGACGAAGAATGGTTTGAATCGCCTCAGCAACCACAGCCCAATTGTCCTCTAAATCAGCTTCGAACCGTTCTCGGTTAAGAACTAATTTACTAAGGCCCTTTAGTGTTGATTTGAAGGCGATAAGGGTGTGTGCAAAGGGTACTCCCACATTGCGCAGCACCGTACTATCGGTTAAATCGCGCTGCAATCGAGAAATTGGAAGCTTTGCCGAAAGGTGTTCGAATAGGGCATTAGCAAGGCCTAAATTACCTTCTGAATTCTCAAAATCAATCGGATTTACCTTATGGGGCATGGCTGAAGAGCCTATCTCACCCTTTTTTATTTTTTGTTTGAAGTAATCCATTGAAATGTATGACCATAGGTCACGGTTCAGGTCGATCAAAATCGTATTGATGCGTTTCAAACCATCAAATAAGGCACCCATATGATCATAGTGTTCTATCTGAGTGGTTGGAAAAGAATGATGTAGTCCTAACTTTTCTTGAACAAATTGCTGGCCAAAGGCTTTCCAGTCAATGGCGGGATAGGCAACTTGATGGGCGTTAAAGTTGCCTGTTGCTCCCCCAAATTTTGCTGCTGACGGAATGTCGTTGAGCAAATCAAATTGCTGTTTAAAACGCTCTACAAACACATCGACTTCTTTTCCCAAGCGGGTAGGGGATGCCGGTTGGCCATGGGTTCGCGCCAACATGGGTATGGCTTGCCATTCTTCGACCAAGGCTTTCAATTTTTCAAAAACCTCAAAGTAAGCTGGAACATATACGTCATTCATAGCTTCCTTAATTGAAAGCGGAATGGCAGTGTTGTTAATGTCTTGGGATGTCAATCCGAAATGAATAAATTCCTTGTGCTTACCAAGCCCTAAAGCGTCAAATTTTTCCTTTATAAAATATTCCACCGCTTTGACATCATGATTGGTTGTCTTTTCGATTTCTTTTACTGTAAGGGCATCTTTTGAAGAAAACTCGGTATATATTTTTCTTAGCGAATCAAATAGGTTGCTATCAAAATCCTCGAGTTGAGGCAAGGGAATCTCACATAGGGCAATAAAGTATTCGATCTCTACTTGAACCCGATATTTGATGAGCGCTTCCTCTGAGAAATAGTTGCCCAGGGATTCGGTCTTATTTCTATAGCGGCCATCGATTGGAGAGATAGAACTTAAAGGTGTAAGCGACATTAGAGTTGGCTTTAAAAGTTGCAAAGATAATTAATACCCTAGATCAGTAAGTAGTTTAATTGTTTTCTTGCCCCGACTTTTGAATCCCGCAGAGCCTTGATGCAATTGCTGTTCAATAACCGACTTTAGTTCGGGGCGTATCCAATCAAAGGATGAACCTAAATAAAAGAGTGAGGTCATCGCAAACACCTTACTGGCTACTTTATGTTCGCCTATAAGCCAGTCAAAACAAGCCTCGGCAATTTGCTCAAGATGCGCTACAGTAAGCTGCTGGCGGTATTTAGGGTTTTCTTTTACAAAGTATTGAATTGTCAAAAGCTCACAAATATGTGCCATGGGTCGTATTACAGATTCCGATTTTAGGGAGCCCAGTCGATTGCAAAAAATTGTGATATGGGGTAATAGCAACGACAAATCTTTTCGCATGACATTATCAAAAACCCAACTACTTTGCCATAAATCGGTATCGTCTTCTTGAATAACCAGTTGAAGTAGATGTCCAGTCAAATCGATGGATGCTGAGCTCGCAACAATGCCCTTGACCAATTCATCGCGCCTTGCCATTGAAATGCGACCGGCACCCAGGATGTTGTTTAGATTCGCTTTGGTCATATGGATTTACTATTCGAGCAGTTCCGATATCAATCTAGGAACACCATTAGTTGCTGTTTCTGGGATAATACTAAGGTTTTCGAAAGCCGTACTTGTTACATTTGGCTTGGGATCAATAAAGTATATTGGGGTGCCCTGGGATACATAGTTGATTAAGCTGGCAGCAGGATAAACCTGCATTGAGGTGCCTATAATAATTAGAATATCGGCCTGGGCAGTAAATTCAATGGCGGGTTGAAGCATGGGTACCATTTCACCAAACCAAACAATATGGGGTCGCAGCTGATGGCCCTGAGCATCCAAATCACCCAGAACGAGGTCTTGGGTCCAATCGAGCACGTGATTTTCATCAACGGTACTGCGTACTTTGAACAGTTCTCCATGCAAATGCAAAACTGATGAACTACCGGCTTGTTCATGTAAGTTGTCTACATTTTGGGTAATGATCGTCACCTTAAATTTTTCTTCGAGCGCAACCAAGGCTTTGTGGCCCTTGTTGGGTTGAACCTGCAATAATTGCCTACGACGTTGGTTGTAAAACTCGAATACCAGTTCCGGATTTTTGGCAAAGCCTTGAGGTGAAGCAACTTCCATTACATCATGACCTTCCCAAAGTCCGTTGGCATCGCGAAAGGTTTTGAGGCCACTTTCGGCGCTCATCCCAGCACCGGTGAGAACAACTACATGCTTCTTTACCATAAGCTAAAAATACCGTTTTTAGTATCTTGTTGCTCATGTTCGATTATGATTTGTTGAATTATTTGGAAGGGTACCTTACCGAAAACCGGAAACAACGATTTTTAGAGGTTTTGGCCAATCGGACCAATTTTTTGACGGTGGCGGTCGAAGATGTTTTTCAATTGCACAATACCAGCGCCGTATTAAGAAGCTGTGATGCTTTTGGTATCCAAACCTTGCATGTGATCGAAGATCGTTTTGGCCAACGTTTGGACAAGAATATTGCGATGGGTGCTGAACAATGGGTTGATGTCAACCGTTATGCAAAATCAAAGGACTGTATCAAGGCCTTAAAAGATACCGGCTATGAAATTGTAGCGACGACACCTCATGAAAAATCCCATACGGTGCAAGCTTTTGAATTCAAATCAAAAACAGCCTTGTTTTTTGGAACGGAGCGGGAAGGCCTCAGCGAGGAGGTCTTGCAAATGGCAGACCGAAGTATACACATCCCCATGCAAGGATTTACAGAAAGTTTGAATATCTCTGTATGTGCTGCCATAGCCATCCGTGACTTAAAGGAAAAACTAGTGCACTCAAATTATGACTGGCAACTTTCGGAAACCGAGTTGTTGGAAAAAAGGCTGGATTGGACTAAAAAATCAATTAAAGATGTGGAAGGAATTATCAATCGTTACCGGTCAGATTGATGTTTTTTGTACATTTAGAAGGAACCAATAAAAGTAAACAACATGATTGCGCTATACATTCTTATCGGCATTGTGGCCTTGGTGCTCTTTTTGGCCTTGATTGCCCCCAAAAGTTATAATGTTTCCAGATCTGCAATTATCAACAAACCCAAGGCTGAGGTATTCCAATACCTTAGGTCTTTGAAGAAACAAGATGAGTGGTCTCCATGGAATAAAAAGGATCCCAACATGCAAAAGGAATTTCGTGGATCCGACGGCGAAGTAGGCTCGGTAAGTCACTGGATCGGCAATAAAGATGTTGGAGAAGGAGAGCAAGAAATCACCAAAATTGTGGAGGGTGAACGGGTTGAATCCGAGTTGCGATTTCTAAAACCATGGAAATCGACTTCTGACGCATTTATGATTACCGAAGATGCAGGTGATGGCAGTACAAAGGTGACCTGGGGCTTTTCTGGCAAGAATAAGTTTCCGTTCAGCATATTCATGCTTTTTATGAATATGGACAAAGCCGTAGGTGGAGATTTCGAAGAGGGTCTCAATGATTTAAAAACAATATTGGAAGCTTAGGATATGGCACAAAATATGGTAGGTTGGTTTGAGATTCCAGTGGTGGATATGGACCGAGCCAAAGGTTTTTACGAAGCGGTTTTTCAGATTGAAATACAAGTTCAAGACTTTGGAGGTACTAAAATGGGTTGGTTCCCTTGGCAGGAAGGTAAAGAAGGTGCTTCAGGATCATTGATCCTACAACCCGATTGGTACATCCCAAATAGGAAAGAGGGCGTACTCATTTATTTTTCGAGTGAGGATGTGCAAAACGAACTGGATAGAGTTGAGGCCGCGGGAGGAAGGATTTTAAAGCCGAAAACCAAAATTAGCGATGAAATTGGTTTTATGGGTCTTTTTCATGATTCAGAAGACAACCGAATTGCCCTGCACTCCCGAAAATAAACTATTCTACAACTTCGAGCAGCGCGATATTGAATTCATTGTCAAGAACTACTTGCCCCTTTTCAACAGTGACTTCTGTTTCCGAGTAGGTGTCGTACAACTTGGTTCCATTGCCAAAAAAGCCTTTCACCCATAGGTATTTTTTACCTTTCGGAAGGTCTAGTCCCACAACAACTTTATCCTTGTAATCACCATCAACATAGGTTCTTGAAAAGACATAGGGCTTTCTAGCCAAACGCTTGTGCTTTCCGGCACCAACAGCAGGATGGTTGGCTCGAAATTGACCCAATTTTTGCCAATGTCTGTGAATGTCTTGTACTTCAGGAATACTATCTAAATCTTCCCAATTCATAAATGAACGCAGCGTTGCGTCGCCTTCTGTACCCTCGATTATCAAAGGTCGTGCGGTCTCATCTCCATAGTAAACTTGCGATGCACCGGGTGTTAAAAGTAAAACGTTCGCTGTTTTATAGGGCAGTTTTCTTTCTTTATCAAAAGGGCTTCCGTCATCATGGGAAGTCATGTAATTCACAACACTTTTACCTTTAAGTTTAGAATTCAGTAGGCTGTTGTATTTCTTAAAAATGACGTCGTAATTTTTATGGCCATCGGTTTTTAGCTCAAAATTGATAAGGCTTTTGAAACCATGGTCGTAATAATCCACTTTTTTATCTCCGAAATCATACATTCTTCCTGTTGAAATTCCGTAATTATAGACCTCACCCACCATATAAAAACCATTCGCATCAAGTACTTCATCTTGATGCTTCTTTTTCCATGTCTCAAAGGCATAGTCTGCTTCTTTTCGAAGTTCAGCCCATGCATTTTCATTAACGTGTTTTACGGTATCCACCCGAAAACCGTCAACTCCAAATTCATGAATGTAATCGGTCAACCATTTTATGATATAAAACCGTGGTGCTCTCGGGTAACCTGTTCTTTCGAAAAACCGCTGTAATTCGTCAAGTTCTTGACTTAATCGTCCTTCTCCCTTCCATTTGGCGAGTAGGGCGTCGGGTAATTCTACGGCCTCATCAGATTCGGTCAAAATATCAGGCAAATTCTTGACCAAGGTACAGGCCGTAGTGTTTTCATAGGTCGTAAACTCACAAGGAGGATCCGTACGTACCCAATCTGAAGGCCAAACGGGATCCTTCTCGGTGACCGGTCCGGTATGGTTGAGCACGACATCCAATAGAATTCGAATCCCCTTTGAATGGGCAGTTTTCACCAAATTCTTCAAATCTTCCTTAGTTCCAAAATTGGGGTCTATAGCTGTCCAATCCTTCGTCCAATAACCATGATAACCATAGGTATTGCCAGTGCCTTCATTGGTTGAACCGTGTATTTGTTCCACGATTGGCGTAAACCAAATCGCATTTATTCCCAAATCAGTAAAGTAACCCTCCTCAATTTTTTGTGTAATTCCTTGAATATCGCCACCTTCAAAGCCTCGCAAAACAGCAGTACTATCGGTGCGTTCAAAATTTATGTCCTTCTCAGGATTGCCATTGTTGAAGCGATCTGTCAACAAAAAGTAGATATTGGCACCTTCCCAAACAAAAGGGACATCTTTTTTGGTTACTTTTAGGTTTTCCGCGGGAAGCTGTACGGTAGTTTGTTCCTCCTTTTTCAGTTTGTCACAACCAAACACAAATGATAGCATCGACATAGCGATAAGTAGTTTGCGCATCTTCAGGGATTTTGCCTAAAGCTAAAAAATGAATGCGGAATTATAAAATTTTATTTAGGGATGCGTGTGCTTCAAATCAGTAATACTGCACATGCCAGTGCGTTAACCGCGATTTAGGACCTTATACTCTTCGTAGCAACTGCTAATGGCATCTAATATTTGAAGGTCATTGGCCGTGCTAATGAAGGATCTTGAATAGTTGCAGTTATTGAGAATGTCTTCAATATCAACCTTTTCCAATTGCAATAGTTCGGTCAGGGTTTCCCGATCAAACTTTGAGGCCAAGAGATTGCGAATATCATCGTCTTCCTTCATTTGCCTCAATTTTCGCATTTGCCTTGGTTTTTTTCCAAATAGATTGCGGAGTAAATCCGCTGGGTTTAGTATCGCGCCCAAAACCTTTGTGACGGCGCTCGGACTCTTACTTCCCGCTTCATAACTTTTGTTCAAACCAGAAATGCTGTATTGATAGGCGTTATTTATAGGTAGGTTTTTAACGTCAATATCCAAATAGCCCGTTAATTGGTAGGGTCTTACGATTACCTCTTCGAGGGCATAGGCCAGTTCTGTCAATGCTAATTTGGTACCTTCAAACTTGAACATGTCATTGGTGACCCTAATTTTTTGTGGTTTGAAACCAAGATAGGTAAGGTAAAGGGTATCATTGACCGATGCTGTAATGGTAAATTTTCCGTCTGGGTCCGTAATAGTCCCGACCACCTTGTTGAGGTTGATCACATGAACACTTTCAAGAGGAAAATCGGTTTGGGCGTTGACGACCGTCGCATTTAAATCTTGCTCAGGAAGGGGTTCTTCATCTTGAGCAAACCCAAAGTAGGTGACGCAAACGAACAACCACGGTAAAATTCTTCTCATGCAGCAATTTTCTTTTCTAAGGTACGAAACAACAGAAAATAACCTAAGGTCGCCTAGTATTTAGTATTCTGTTAACTAAACGAATCCCTTTCGGTTTTTGTTTTTTCTTTTGCCTGATTTATTCTTGCCTCCTTTAAAATTAGATGCGTTTCTACCTTTAGAGCCCCCCCGACCCCTGCGGTCATCCCTTCGGCCTCGGTTGCGTTTTTTACTTTTTCCGCCTCGTCCGGGCTTGGTTGATACCTCCACATTGATAAATCGTCCATCGACCTTGAAATCTGTGAAAATTTCCAGTACCAATGGAGTTAGGGAATCATCGGTATTGAAAAATGAGAAACTGTCTTTTGTATCGACCTTGTAAATATCTTCCTTGTCGAGACCCAGATTTTCTTTCAAAAAATCCTTTAGGGACATCCAATCAAAACCATCGCGCTCGCCAACGTTGATAAAATACCGTACAGAACCATCGCCTGTACTCTCGTAGTTACCTTTGCCCGAACGCTCTTTGCCCTCACTATGAGAGCCAGCGGCGTTTAGGTCTCGAGTCTTACTGTAGTAATTGTAAAAACGGGTAAACTCCACAGAAACGATCTTTTTGATCAATTCTTCACGATCTACATCTTTTAGCACGTCGTTTATGGCTGGCAGATAGCCCTCAATTTCCTCGTTGATAGGCGTATCTTTAATACTACGCGTTAAATGGTATAACTGAATTTCACAGATTTCGATTCCTGTTGGGATCTTTTTCTCTATAAAATCCTGTTTTATTTTCTTTTCGATGGCCTTTATTTTTCGAAGCTCACTTCGGGTAACTATGACCATTGATATTCCTGACTTTCCGGCCCGTCCGGTTCGACCACTCCGGTGGGTATAGGTCTCAATTTCGTCAGGTAGCTGATAGTTGATGACATGGGTAATGTCATCCACATCGATACCCCGTGCCGCCACATCGGTGGCCACCAACATCTGAATTTGTTTCTTCCGGAAAGCATTCATGACCAAATCACGTTGGTTTTGGCTTAAATCACCATGCAAGGCCCCAGCATTGTACCCATCTTCGATTAGTTTTTCAGCTACTTTTTGGGTGTCTCGCTTGGTACGGCAAAAAACAACTGAAAAGATTCCGGGGTTCGCATCTGCCAAACGCTTTAGCGCTGGGTAGCGGTCACGTCCCCCTACCACATAATGCTCATGTTGTACGGTAGTCGCACCTGTATTTTTTTCACCGACCGTAATTTCATGTGGTTTGTACATGAATTTTTTGGCGATACTAGAAACCTCTTTGGGCATTGTTGCAGAAAACAACCAAGTCGATTTTTCTTGGGGCGTATTTGAAAGAATATCCTTAATGTCTTCATAGAAACCCATATTGAGCATTTCATCGGCCTCATCAAGAATACAATAGTCGATTTTTGAAATATCGACCATGCCACGACCAATCATATCCTTCATTCGCCCAGGTGTGGCCACAACAATTTGAGCGCCCTTTTTTATTTTTTTGGCCTGCTCTGAAATACTGGCACCTCCGTAAATAGCCACCGTATTTAGACCCTTCATGTATTTGGAATACAACTGTATTTCATTAGTTATCTGCAAGCACAACTCACGGGTGGGAGAAAGAATAAGTCCTTGGGTGGTTCTGCTTTCAACATGGATTTTTTGGATCAGCGGAAATCCAAAAGCAGCGGTTTTTCCTGTACCCGTCTGGGCTAGGGCCACTAAATCGGTTTCTTTGGCCAACAAAATGGGAATGGCCTTCTCTTGTACTTCGGAAGGATTTTCAAATCCTAAATCGGAAATTGCATGTAATAAAGGTTGATCTAACCCCAATGCTTCAAATGGTGTCATCTTAGAAAATTTTATCGCAAATAAGGTGTGTTGTCCCGAGCGATTAACTTTCTAATTGGCCCATCTACAACACAATGCCCATACCGGCGGCGTGTTTAAGTCGGCAAAGGTAGCACTATTTTAACGTTGCGACCCCATATTACTCAAAAAATCAATGAGTTGCTGCATTGCCTTGGCCCTATGACTTATCTTATTTTTAGTTTCCAGTGTAAGTTCGGCGAAGGTTTTTTCATACCCGCTTGGTTTGAAGATTGGGTCGTATCCAAATCCCTCATTCCCCCGTTTTTCAGTGATTATTTCACCATGCACGATGCCTTCAAAAAGATACTTTTTCTTCCCTAAATTCAAGGCAAATACCGTTTTAAAGTGGGCACCGCGGTTAAGATGGTCCTTAAGTTTGGCCAATACCTTTTGCATATTGGCATCATCATCTTTCTCAGTTCCTGCATAGCGGGCTGAATATACGCCAGGCTCACCATCCAATACTTCAATCACAAGCCCAGTATCATCGGCAAAACAGTCGATGTTGAATTTTTGGGTAATGAAATCTGCTTTGATTTGCGCATTTTCGGCCAAGGTCTTTCCAGTTTCGGGAATATCATCCAAAAGCCCTAGATCCTTTAAGGAAAGCAATTGAATATTAGTTGGCACCATGGCCTTGACCTCTTGAAATTTATGCTGGTTGTGTGTGGCAAAAACGAGTTGCATAATCAGATTTATCTGTTGTCAAAAGTAGTATTTTAGTGGCTATGAAAATTAAGATCCTACCACCATTGGTGATGGTTATTTTTGGCGCTTTGATGTATGCCTTGGACAGCTTTTTACCCGTGGGCGAATTTGACTTTTTTGGGCGAAAAGTACTGGTTTATCTCATAGCGGCCATGGCATTTATTATCATGGCCATTGCCTTGATTCAATTTTTAAAGGCCAAGACCACCACAAACCCAATCCAGCTTGATAAAACCACTGCTTTGGTGACTTCTGGTATTTATGACTTCACACGTAATCCCATGTATTTGACCATGTTATTGCTGCTGATTGCCTGGGGATTACGACTCGGTAATGCCTTTAACACCCTGTTGGCAGCGGGTTTTGTATACTACATGAACCATTTTCAGATAAAGTACGAGGAGGAAGCACTTTTACAGCAGTTTGGCAAAGAATACCAATTGTACAAAAAGGCGGTTCGAAGGTGGTTTTAGATTATCAAAATCATAATTTGACCCCAACTAAAAAATAAAATTTGCACCATTATTTCGATTCTGTTGAAGGTCTTCTACTTTTTCAAAAGCAAGGACTTCTTGACAACATTTAATGTTTACATTTGAGGCTTAATTTTAGCAAATGATCGAGGTGGCACGAAAGTATGTTTTTGATTTTGACAGTACCTTAACCCAAGTTGAGGCGCTTGATGTATTGGCAGAAATTACCTTGCACAATAGGAAAGACAAGGCTGAAGTCATTGCTGAAATTCAGGAAATTACCAATAAAGGTATCGATGGTGATATCTCATTCACAGAGTCTCTTGAAAGCCGGATCAAGCTTTTAAAAGCACATCGTGACGAATTGAACCCTTTGGTTGAAGAATTGCGTCAAAAAATTTCCAAATCGATTGTTGCCAATAAAGAGTTTTTTGAACAGTTTGCTGATGATATTTATGTAATTTCATGTGGATTCAAAGAATTTATTGATCCCATAGTCGCTGAATATAATATTCCCTCTGAGCGCGTTTATGCCAATACCTTCAAATTCGATGATGAAGGAAACATTGTAGGTTTTGATGAGGGTAACGTGCTTTCACAGCACAACGGAAAAATAGCCTGTCTAAAACAGATGGACCTGGATGGCGAAGTACAGGTGATTGGTGATGGGTATAGTGATTATGTCATGCGCGAAGCAGGTATAGCGGATAAATTCTTTGCCTATACTGAGAATGTACACCGTGAAAAGGCTGCAAACAATGCCGATCACGTGGCGCCAAATTTGGATGAATTTTTATTTGTGAACGATTTACCGCGAAAAATATCGTATCCCAAAAACAGAATTAAGATTCTGTTGCTCGAAAACGTGCACCATGATGCCTTCGATAATCTATCTGAGGATGGTTTTTCGGTAGAGTTGGTGAAGCACAGTATTACCGAGGAAGAGTTGATTGAAAAAATAAAGGGAATCCATGTCTTGGGTATTCGTTCAAAGACCCAAGTAACGCAAAAGGTATTGGACGCTGCCGACAAATTATTGGTGGTTGGTGCTTTTTGTATTGGTACCACCCAAATTGATTTAGACGCGGCCAAGAAAAGGGGAGTGGTAGTTTTTAACGCACCCTACAGCAATACCCGTTCTGTGGTAGAGTTGGCCATTGGTCAGATCATCATGCTCATGCGAAATGTATTTCCTCGAAGCAGTGAAATTCATCAAGGTGTCTGGAACAAGACAGCGGTCAATTCGAAAGAGGTACGCGGCAAAAACTTAGGAATTGTCGGTTATGGCAATATCGGAAAGCAGCTTTCTGTTTTGGCAGAAGCCATGGGTATGCGTGTTTATTACTACGATGTGGCCGACCAACTTGCCTTGGGTAATGCAGTCAAATGCAATTCTTTGGAGGATTTGCTATCTGTTTCCGATGTGGTAACCTTACATATTGATGACAATAAGGCCAATAAAAATTTTATAGGTGAACGCGAACTGGCCCAGATGCGCAATGGGGCACATTTGGTGAATTTATCCCGTGGTTTTGTGATTGACATTCATGCCCTTGTAGAGGCCTTAAAGTCTGGAAAACTCGCCGGTGCCGCTGTGGATGTTTATCCGGAAGAACCAAGAACGAATGGAGCCTTTCAAACCGAACTGCAAGGCTTAGAAAATGTGATATTGACACCCCATGTAGGCGGTAGCACCGAAGAAGCCCAAAAGGATATTGCCAGTTTTGTGCCAAACAAGATAATGGATTATATCAATTCGGGAAATACGGTGGATGCAGTCAATTTTCCGAATATAAGATTGCCCAAACAAAACAATGCCCATCGTTTTTTACACATCCATAAAAATGTTCCCGGCATTATGGCCAAAATAAACAAGGTTTTGGCCGAATACGAAATGAACATCACGGGCCAATATCTTTCCACTGACAGTGATTTGGGCTATGTAATCACGGACCTTGACAAGGATTACAATAAGGAAGTGGTTAAGGCGCTGAAGAACGTAGAAAACACCATTAAGTTTAGAGTTCTTTATTAGAATTAGGTGGTTTGATTTTATCAATTGCCAAAAAGTAGGTGTTCACCCGCTTATTCCCTGTTTTCACAACATTTTTAAATGATTACCTATTTTTCAACGTACATTGTAGGCAAAATCTTATAAAAGTATCATTGAAGAAGAATAAGATTAAAATCTTTAAAAAGGGTTTTAGGGCATATTACCTATTGGTCGTTTCTATAATTGGTTTAACTATTGCCATACAGACCATAATTCAGTATTCTTTAGATAAGCAACGCTCAACGGCCCTCATTGTAAACTTGGCAGGAAAGCAGCGCATGCTCAGTCAACGTTTGCTCAATGAAACCTATTCCTGTAGATACCATGATTGTGATTATGCCGAGTTAAAATTAACGCTGAACAAGTTGTATCATATGCACCGTGTGCTTCAAGAGGGTGATGAGCAACTGGGTATCGAAAAACTGGAGAATGAAGAAATTCTCCTAGGCCTTAGAAGTCTTCAGCCCCATGTGAGTTGGTTCAAATCGAATCTTTACGATGTAGACGACGTGAATCATGTGTCATTTGTAGATATGCGGTATCACACTGATCGATTTCTTGAAAAAATGGACAAAGTTGTGTTACAATTTCAAAAGAAATCGGAAGAGGATATTCGTGTGATGGGTATGGTCGAATTGCAGCTTGCCGTATTTTCAGTTTTAATAGTACTTTTCGAAATTCTCTTTATCGTCAACCCGATAATCAATCGAATTATGGGTCAAAAGAAGAAATTAAGGGAAATAGCCTGGCACCAATCGCGCGTTTTTGGTTCCCATATGAAACAAATCAAAGAACTTAAACATGTTTTTAAGATCGAAAAGGATCCAGAAAAAAAGAAGGAAATCTTCGAGTTTGTTTTCGAGGAACTCGAACAAATAGAGGATGTTTCAAAAGCAATGGTCAATGTGCTTAAAGAGAACGAAATACCGAATGAACACCCTTACAGCAACGCCATGAACAAACTGGATAATCTAATTGCGAAATACGGTCTTTTGTTGCGAAATATGTTTACTCGTGGTGATAAGGTTCATTCTTTAAAATAGTAAACCCCCGATATAATTGTTCCACAAAAAACAAACGTACCATTTGGTGCGAAAAAGTCATTTTTGAAAGACTCATTTTTTCTTGTGCCCGTTTGTAAACCGCTTCACTAAAACCATAAGGGCCACCTACGACAAAGACTAAATTTTTAATACCGCTGTTCATGCGCTTTTGAAGCATCTGGGCGAATTCTATGGATGAAAATTGCTTTCCTTTTTCATCCAAAAGCACCAATGCGTCAGAATCTTTCAATAATTTTAATATTGAGACCCCCTCCTTTTCCTTTTGCTGCTGTTTTGAAAGGTTTTTTGAATTTTTCAAGTCTGGAATTACTTGAAATTCAAATCGGATGTAATGCTTCAATCTATTTTCATACGATCTGAAAAGATCATGAAGGTCTTTACTGTCTGTTTTTCCTACTACCAATAGAGTTATGGTCATGTTCAAAAATAAAGCTTTTGATCTCACTATGCCTTCTTTGGGTATTTTGGTAATTTCGCAAGAAACCCAATCCAATGATTTCAGAAGAGCAGTTTCAAAATGAGCTGCACCTAATTATAAAAAATGCCATACGCGAAGATGTGGGCGATGGTGACCACAGTTCCCTGGCTTGCATTCCATCTGAAGCGAAGGGAAAGGCCAAGCTCTTGGTCAAAGATGACGGGGTTATTGCAGGGGTAGCGTTTGCACGGCAGGTTTTCCATTACGTAGACCCAGAGCTTAGGCTCACCATTCAAATCGAAGATGGAACCGCCGTAAAATACGGTGATATCGTCTTTTACGTAGAGGGTAATTCCCAAAGCATACTAAAGGCTGAACGCTTGGTATTGAATGCGATGCAACGAATGAGTGCCATTGCCACCAAAACACGATACTTTGCAGACCTGTTGGATGGAACCAAGACAAAAATATTGGATACCCGAAAAACGACTCCTGGTATTAGGGCCCTTGAAAAGTGGGCCGTAAAAATAGGGGGAGGAGAGAACCATCGTTTTGCACTTTATGATATGATTATGCTTAAAGACAATCATATCGATTTCGCGGGGGGAATCACCAAAGCCATTAACAAAACCAAGGCCTACCTAAATGAAACAGGCCGTGATTTAAAGATTATAGTTGAAGCCAGAGATTTGGAAGAGATTCGGGAAATTCTAAAATCTGAAGGGGTATACCGGATACTCATTGATAATTTCAATTTTGAAGATACCCGAGAGGCGGTAGCACTAATTGGAAATAAGTGCCTTACGGAGTCTTCCGGCGGTATTAATGAAACAACGATTCGCAGTTATGCGGAATGTGGGGTAGACTATATTTCTTCAGGGGCCTTGACCCATTCCGTATACAATATGGATTTAAGTCTAAAAGCAGTATAGATGTCCCAATCCGTTGAAGAAAGGTTGGAGAAGATTCCGGTGGTCAACTGGGTGGTTGCCCTACTCAAGCGGTTAAAGTTGCCAGCTTTTGAAGGCTTGTCTTTTTATGATTTGATTGAAATGTATGTGGTGGGCATCGTACAGGGTACCCTTTCGACGCGGGCCAGTGCCATTGCTTTCAGTGTTTTTTTGGCGCTCTTCCCCTTAATGATTTTCCTTGTTACGTTACTTCCCTTTGTCATTCCTTATGCCAGCGTTGGTAATGAGAATTTCGATGGTCAATTTTTATTGTTTCTCGAATCTTTTTTACCCACGGCAACCAGCGATTATTTTGGGGATATATACCAACAAATAAAAGATCAAAAAAGGGGAGGCTTGCTTTCATCGGCCTTTCTAATTTCAATTTTTTTGGTGGCCAATGGGGTCAATTCGATTTTTGGGGGGTTCGAAAATTCATACCACGTTGAACTGACTCGAAATTTTTTCAGGCAATATGCCTATGCGCTCATGGTGGGGCTTCTTTTATCGATCTTACTTATCATAGGAGCAGTGGTGTTCGTTTATTTTGAATTTTACATCGTCGAGTATACAAGTGAGTATTTTAGTAAAACCATGGGGTATGATATTGAAAAAGGAGATGCTATTGGTTTACAGCTTTCAAAAGTCTTCTTTTTTATGCTGCTATCGTATTTGACCACAGCCATATTGTATTATTTCGGTACGGCGGAAGGGAAACAGGCGCGATTTTTCTCGGCCGGAGCTTTGATGACAACTTTATTGTTTCTTTTGACTTCTTATCTTTTTGGGGTTTATGTAGAAAAGTTTGCCCGGTATAACGAACTCTATGGTGCTCTGGGAGGCTTATTGATTCTAATGGTATTTATTTGGTTAAATTCAAACATCCTCCTCTTGGGGTTTGAACTCAATGCAACCCTGAATTCTTTAAAAAAACGACATCAAAAAGAACAAGGCGGATGAGACCTGTGATTTTTTTAATTCTATTTTTTTTCAGCTGTGGGCTGCTCTTTGGGCAGTCTATTTTTGGCAAATGGAAGACAATTGATGACAAATCAGGAATAGAAAAGGCCGTTGTTGAAATTTATGAATACGAAGGACTGGTCTATGGAAAAGTGGTTGAAATTTTAGAGCAAGGACGCGAAAATGAGTTGTGCACAAAGTGTAAGGGTGAAGACAAGAACAAGCCCATAGTAGGCATCAAGGTCATCAAAGGATTAAAGTTCAACGGTAAGGATGAATACAAGGGCGGTCGGCTTTTTGACCCCGAATATGGTGTTGAAGTACGCGGCAAAATTTGGCTCCAACCAAAAAACAAAGACAAACTCATGGTGAGAGGCTACCTGGCTTTCTTGTATCGTACCCAAACGTGGCTCAGGGTTAAAGATTAATGACTATGGTTTTGGAGTATTTTTTGGATGTCGTCTTACCCATTCCTCTGCCGAGGACTTTTACCTATAGTATTTCTGAAGCTCAAGCTGAACTTTTAAAACCTGGAATGCGTGTAGCCGTTCCTTTTGGTAAATCAAAAATTCAAACGGCCTTGAGTTTTCGGGTGCATAACAACGCCCCACAGGCCTATGAAGCCAAAGAAATTTACCAAATACTTGATGATTATCCTTTGGTCAATGAAATCCAGCTTAAACATTGGCAATGGATTGCAGATTACTATATGTGCACACTGGGAGAAGTTTTTCGAAGCGCCCTGCCCAGTGCATTTTTGTTGGAAAGTGAAACTTTAGTCGTTTCCAATAAAGAAGCTGAGGTACGTGAAGAAGAACTTAATGATGATGAATTTTTGATCTATGAAGCTTTAAGACATCAATCACAGTTAAAAATTGCTGATATATCGGCCATTGTTGGCCGAAAGACCGTGATGCCGTTGGTCAACAAGTTGCTAAAAAAAGGTATTGTTTATCAAAAAGAGGAACTTTATGAGCAGTATAAGCCAAAACTGGTTCGATTTGTTCGATTGGCTCCCGCCTATTCCTCTGAGTCGGCCACCCAAAATCTATTAGAGCAGTTATCACGTGCACCCAAACAACGTGAGGCATTAATGCATTTATTCCAGCTTCAGGCTACGACCCAAAAACCCGTTTCGGTCAAAGCGCTTGAACAACAAAGTGGAACTTCGTCAGCAGTCATTAATTCTCTTATTTCCAAAACCATTTTTGAGGAGTATTATTTGCAACAAGACCGACAGGCTGATAACGATACGATTGTAACTGGTGCAAAAACATTAAATGAAGAGCAGCAAAACGCTCTCGCTAGTGCGCAACAAGGTTTTAATGCCAAAAAGGTGGTGTTGTTACATGGGGTAACGGCCTCAGGAAAAACCGAGGTTTATAGCAAATTGATCAAAGATGTGCTTGATTCTGGGCAACAAGTCTTGTATCTCTTGCCAGAAATAGCACTTACAACACAGATAATTACAAAACTCAAAAACCAATTCGCTGGAAAAACTTCGGTGTACCATTCCAAATATAGTCTGAACGAGCGTGTTGAGGTTTGGAACAACGTGTTGCATCAAAAAGAAAAGGCTCAAATTGTTGTTGGGGCGAGATCTTCTCTTTTTCTACCTTTTTCCAATTTAGGACTGGTGGTCATTGATGAAGAGCACGAAAGCTCCTTTAAGCAATTTGACCCAGCACCCAGATACCATGCCCGAGATGCGGCAATCGTATTGGCGAATTTAAGTGAATGTGCTTGCATTCTTGGTTCTGCGACGCCGAGTGTGGAAAGCATGTACAATGCCAATTCAAAAAAATATGTTTTGGCGACAATGACCAAAAGATATTCCCAATCTCCTTTGCCAAAAATCGAGTTGGTCAACTTAAAGGAGGCCGTTCGCAAAAAACAGGTGAAGGGTCATTTTTCTAATGAATTACTAAACAACATTCAAGAAACCTTGGCGGTTGGCCAACAGGTGATTTTATTCCAAAATAGGAGGGGATATGCACCTATCGTTCAATGTGCAACTTGTGGCCATGCCCCGCAATGCCCCAATTGCGATGTAAGCTTAACGTTTCACAGCAACCAAAATCAATTGCGATGCCATTATTGTGGGTATAACCGACCCTTGGAAGCAAGCTGTGAAGCCTGTGGCAGTTTCACCTTGGACAAATTGGGACTTGGAACAGAACAAGTGCAGAATGAACTTACCAACCATTTGCCAGAGATCCGTACGGGAAGGATGGATTTGGATACGACTCGAGGCAAACATGCCCATGAAAAGATAATAACGGCTTTTGAAAACAGGGAATACGATGTGCTGATCGGTACGCAAATGGTCACCAAGGGACTGGATTTTGGAAATGTGGGTTTGGTCGGTATCATGAACGCTGATACCTTACTTAATTTTCCAGATTATAGGTCGCATGAAAGGAGTTTTCAGTTACTGGTTCAGGTGGCCGGTAGGGCCGGTCGTGCAGATAACCCCGGTCGTGTTATCATTCAGACCTATAATCCCTACCATCCCATTTTGAAGCAGGTGTGTTCTTATGACTACGAACAGATGTACACTGACCAAATTGTAGATCGTGAGCATTTCGGATATCCGCCTCAGCAGCGCATCATTAAAATAACTTTAAAGGATAAGGATTTTAACAAGTTGAACGAAGCTTCGACCTGGTTTTATAATGGTTTGAAAAACCTCTTCCCCTCACAAAAAATTCTGGGACCTGAGCACCCACCTGTCGCGAGGATCAGAAGGTACTACCTAAAAAACATGTTGCTTAAGCTAGAGATGAACCAATCGCCATCAAAAATCAAAAATGGCATCAAAAGAATTCAAAAATCCTTCGATGCCATTCCTTACTATAAAAGTGTCAGACTGGTCTACGATGTAGACCATATATAGTTACACATTGGCCAGGGCCTCTGCTAACTCTGTTTTTTTGTTTCTGCTCAAAGGTATTTGACGACCTCCGACCTCAACATTTTTACTGTTGAATTTTTCAATTTTTTCTAAGTTGACAATGTACGACTTATGAATGCGCAAGAACTTTTCTGCAGGCAATTGCTTTTCAAAAGACTTCATTGTGGAAAGGATAACAATATTGGCTTCATCGGTAACCAATTTGATATAATCTCCAAGAGCCTCTATCCACTTAATGTCATTGAGGATAACCTTACGCTTTTTAAGGTTACTTTTCACGAAGATATGCTCTTCGTCCTCGTCAACTCGGTTCATTTGCTCGTATTTGGTCACAGCTCTTTTTACAGAAGCTTCAAAACGTGCAAGAGTAATAGGTTTGTGCAGATAGTCTGTTACATCATAGTCAAATGCCTTTAATGCATAATCGGGCTTTCCAGTAATCAATATTACCTGAGGTGGGTTTTCAAGAGCCTCAAGTAGGTCAAAGCCGCTGATAATAGGCATTTCAACGTCTAAAAAGATAAGGTCTATCTCATGGTTTTTCAATCCATTCTTCGCTTCGATGGCGTTACTGTACTCAGCAACAAGAGCCAAATGGGGGTGGTTATTCACCAATTTGGCAACAGCCATACGCTGCATGGATGAATCGTCAACAATTATACTTCGTAATTTCATAGATTGGGGTGATTTGTGGGGTTTAAATCATCGGCAAATTACACAAAAAACACGGTCAAGTGCAACAAAAGATGTAAACATGGCTTATTCTGTTGTGTATTTAGCAATAGATGTGATTTAGGTTGGATTAATTTTAAACTTGTTAATAACTATTTGCTACTATAACGAAGTTTTCATTCTTTTCTTGTAATTGGGTTGAATTAGTGTTACTTTTGCGCTCCTTTAAAATAAATAGAATATGAACCATTACGAAACTGTTTTCATTTTGAATCCCGTTCTATCTGATACCCAGATAGAGGAAACAGTCAAGAAATTTGAGGATTTCTTGGTTAAGAATGGTGCCAAAATGGTTTCCAAAGAAAATTGGGGACTTAAAAAATTGGCATATCCCATTCAGCACAAGAAAAGTGGATTTTACCACTTGTTTGAGTTTACCGTACCCGGTGAAGCAATTTCACCCTACGAACTCGAATTGATCAGAGACGAGCGTGTGATGCGCTTCTTGACTGTAAAATTAGACAAGCATGCTATTGCATGGGCTGAAAAGCGTAGAACTAAATTAAAAGCTAAAGCGTAAGAGATATGTCTTCGATAGAACAACAGGCAAAAGCAAAAAAAGATGGGGAAATCAGATACCTGACCCCATTGAACATTGAGACCAATAAACAAAAGAAATATTGTCGTTTCAAGAAATCAGGGATTAAGTACATTGATTACAAGGATCCCGATTTCTTAATGAAGTTGGTCAACGAACAAGGAAAACTTCTTCCAAGAAGATTAACAGGAACATCATTAAAATACCAAAGAAAGGTGGCTCAGGCAGTAAAGCGTGCCCGTCACTTGGCATTAATGCCGTACGTTGGTGATATGTTGAAATAAAATTTTGATAGCATGGAATTGATATTAAAAGAAGACGTACAGGACTTGGGTTTTAAAGATGACATCGTGACAGTAAAAAATGGTTACGGAAGAAACTTTCTAATTCCTCAAGGAAAGGCAGCATTGGCAACACCGTCAGCGAAGAAGGTTTTAGAAGAAACCCTTAGACAGCGTGCCCACAAAGAAAAGAAGGTAATTGATGCGGCCAATAAAACTGCGGGTGCATTGAAAGAACTTGAAATCAAGATACCCGCAAAAGTTGGAACCGGTGATAAACTCTTTGGTTCCGTAACCAATATTGATTTGGCAACTGCTCTTGAAAAAGCAGGACATACCATTGAGAAAAAGTATATCATGATTCAAGGTGGTACCGTTAAAAGAGTGGGGCCTTACAATGCGCAGATTCGTTTGCATAGAGAGGTTTCTGTGGATTTCCCATTTGAGGTTGTCGCTGAGAAAAAGTAATACGTATATAAATATGTGATGAAGCCCTAACTGAAAAGTTGGGGCTTTATTTTTGGATTATGAAGTACAGAAGACTTACAAAAGAACAGTTGGAAGAGCTGCATCCCGAATTCATCAATTTTCTAGCTACCCAATCCATTACAGCTGAGGAATGGAGTCGGTTAAAAGAAGAAAAACCCAAAGTTGCTGAAGAGGAGCTCGATGTTTTTAGTGATTTGATTTGGGAGGGTGTACTTGCCAATGTCAGGTACTTGGAAAATATCTCAGAACAGCACATGCACCTTTTTGATTTGACCGAGAAGGAAATGAAGTTGCTTTCGGTCAAAGTGTTGAACCCCAATATCGATTTGAGAACAACGGAAGGTTTTGCATGGTTCAAACGCAATTTTCAATCTGATTTTGTGGAGTATGTGACCGCTTCCAAAGCCTATTCACAAGATAAAAACCAAGACAAATTCAATATCATCCAACAGGGTGCGGTAATAACCAAGGGTGAGTTATACCAATGGTTTGATGAAATTATTGAATAAGGTTTTTGTGATTCCTGTTTTGACAGGAACCACATTCCTTATATTTGTCCGAATATTTTTCTGAATGCCACAAAAACCATCCATACCAAAGGGAACCCGTGATTTCTCACCATCAGAAATTGCCAAACGCAATCACATCCTTGCTGTTATAAAAAGACAATTTGAGTTATTTGGTTTCATGCCCATTGAAACCCCGAGTTTTGAAAACTCGGAGACCTTGTTGGGTAAATATGGTGATGAAGGCGACCGTTTGATTTTTAAGATTTTGAATTCAGGCGACTTTATTTCGAAGGTTGATGATGTTACCTATAGCTCAAAAAACTCTACCTCCTTAGCGCCAAGAATTTCAGACAAAGCACTGCGGTACGATTTAACGGTACCCTTTGCGCGCTACGTGGTCATGCACCAAAATGAGATAGATTTTCCCTTTAAACGTTATCAAATCCAACCTGTATGGCGGGCCGACAGACCCCAAAAAGGGCGTTATCGAGAATTTTACCAATGTGATGCCGATGTTGTTGGAGCCAATGCCATAGTTCAAGAGGTTGAATTTATACAATTGTACGATGCTGTTTTCACCGAACTGGGCTTAGCGGGTACAACAATCAAAATCAACAATCGCAAGATTTTGTCAGGTATCGCTGAAGTAATTGGTGCCAAACATCTTTTGGTAGACTTTACGGTAGCCTTGGATAAACTTGATAAAATTGGGGAGGAGAAGGTTAAAATGGAAATGCTCGAAAAGGGTATGTCAGCAACCGCGGTTGAGCGAGCTGGACCGTTATTTTCATTGCAGGGTGACAATTTTGAAAAACTCGATACACTTCAAACCTTTCTTTCTGGATCTGAAATAGGACGCGAAGGTGTTGCCGAGTTGCGATCAATACTTGATGTGCTCAAAGAGCTACAATTGGATTCCTGTTCCCTGGAAATTGATGTGACCTTGGCCCGTGGTCTGAATTACTACACCGGTGCCATATTTGAGGTCGCTGCCCCACAGCAGGTACAAATGGGCTCTATTGGTGGCGGTGGTCGCTATGATGACCTTACTGGAATATTTGGACTCAACGACGTGAGCGGTGTGGGAATTTCATTTGGATTGGACCGGATTTATTTGGTTTTGGACGAATTGGATCTTTTTCCGAAAGCAATTGCCAAAAGTTTGGATGTCTTGTGTTTGAATTTTGGTGAGCAGGAAGCAATCGCTGCCTTGCATTTGGTTTCTAAACTAAGAAATAGCGGTGTTCGCGCTGATTTGTATCCCAGTTCGGCCAAAGTGCCAAAACAATTCAAATATGCCGACAAACGCGAAGTGCCCTACGTAATTCTTTTGGGTGCCAACGAACTTGCGGAACGAAATTTTGTTGTTAAAGACATGCACACTGGTGAGCAAAAGCTGTATTCGCTAGACAATCCTGAGCCCTTCATACAGGAATTACAATCGTGATTTAATGGCCTCAATAACGGTGGTGTAACGCGTTTTTGAATTCGAAACAAACCTTTCGTCATTCCGCTGTACCAAATTTTCAAATTCCTTAAGCGAAACCCATTGGAGGGCTTCAACCTCCGACTCTTGTTTGGTCAGGGGTGTGCCTTGGTTGAGTTCATATAAATAGGTATGGGTGAACTCGCGGTCCCAGAAAATTTCGGAATACTTTTTTTCAATTTTTACGAGCCCTATTTTTTGAAGTTGACTGCGATCGATAATCACGCCAATTTCTTCTTCCACTTCACGGAAAGCCGCTAATTCAGGAGATTCTCCAGTTCCAATGTGTCCTGCTACAGATACATCCCATTTTAGGGGATTGGCTTCTTTAAGGGCACTTCGTTGTTGCAGTAAAACTTGGCCATCACATGTATAGCACCACACATGCACGGTAGCATGAAAAAGTCCTTTTTTATGGGCTTCAGACTTTAAGGTAGATGTTCCGGTAGGGTTCCCTTCATCATCTAAAATGTCTACCTCTTCATCCATCAGTACTATTCAAAATAGCTAAATGTCTCACCTGCCTGAATGGTCAGCAAGGTTTCGTAGATCAATCGAATTACATTTTCTACGTCATCACGATGTACAGTTTCAACTGTAGTGTGCATATAGCGTAGGGGCAAGGAAATCAACGCAGACGCCACGCCACCATTGCTGTAGGCAAAAGCATCTGTATCGGTTCCGGTGTATCGCGAATTTGCCGCCCGTTGAAATGGAATTTTTTTGGCTTCTGCGGTTTCAATGATACGTTCCCTTAGTTTTTGTTGTACGGCTGGAGCATAGGCAACCACGGGCCCCTTACCAATCGACGCTTCACCTTGTTTCTTTTTGTCGATCATTGGGGTGGTGGTGTCATGGGTCACATCGGTAACAATGGCCACATTGGGTTTGATAGTTTGCGTAATCATTTCAGCACCTCTCAAACCAATTTCTTCTTGTACAGAGTTGGTGATATAAAGTCCGAAAGGAAGTTTCTTTTTATTCTCATGGAGCAACCGGGCTACTTCGGCGATCATGAACCCACCGGCCCTGTTATCAAGCGCACGACATACAAATTTGTCTTTATTCAATATATGGAATTCATCAGGGTAGGTGATGACACAGCCCACATGTACACCCATTTTTTCAACTTCATCCTTGTCCTTGGCCCCGATATCTATAAAAATGTTATCCAATTTGGGAGGTTCTTCCTTCGCGTTGCTTCTCGTATGTATCGCAGGCCAACCAAAAACACCTTTAACGATGCCCTTTTTGGTGTGTATGTTCACCCATTTTGAGGGAGCGATCTGATGGTCACTGCCCCCATTTCGGATCACATAGATCAGGCCATTGTCAGTAATGTAATTTACGTACCATGAAATTTCGTCAGAATGGCCTTCGATGACCACACGGTAATCAGCCTCAGGATTTATAACGGCAACCGCGGTGCCATAGGTGTCGGTGATAAAATCGTCAACATAGGGTTTTAGATAGTCCATCCATATTTTTTGCCCCTCCCATTCGTAACCGGTAGGAGCAGCATTGTTCAAATACTTTTCGAAAAATTTTAAGGATTTATCCGTGAGGATTTTTTCTTTGGCCATGTTCAATATTTAAACACCAAACTTAGCAATATTCACGTTTATTTAATAATATGCGAGTAGCAATATCATTACTTTTGGTTTGGTTTTTGGACGGAAGACTTTTATGAAGCGATACTTTCTTGCGGTTTGTTATTTGGTTTTCTTTTGGTCGCATGGTCAGATTGAAGATGAAGCCATCGATTCAACGGCCTATTATGTCCGTATGGAAGGAGATTCATCATGGATTAAGGCCATTGCCTTGGATGACGTCTATATTTTTGGCAAGCTTGAGTTTGCCGATCGAAAGGAGAAGTTGCGTTACTATATCCTCCGCAGGAAAACCCTAAAAGTATATCCGTATGCCAAAATGGCTGCCGAACGATTGGTAGAACTGAACGACAGTCTGCAATACATGACCAAGAAGCGGGAAAGAAAGCGATATACCAAAAAAGTACAGAAATATATTGAGGGTGAATTTTCCGAAGAATTGAAAAAGCTGACACGAACCGAAGGTCAGATTTTGGTGAAATTGATTCACAGACAAACAGGAAGTACCGCCTTTGATTTGGTGAAAGAACTTCGGAGTGGGTGGCGTGCGTTTTGGTACCAGACGACTGCGCGTGCCTTCAAAATCAATTTAAAAAGAGAGTTCAAACCTTCAGAGGTTCATGAAGACTACCTCATTGAAGATGTGCTTCAACGGGCCTTTGCCGCCAACCGTCTCGAACGTCAAAAATCTGTTTTGGATTATGATTATGCCTCTTTGAGCAATAAGTGGAAGGCCGCTCCAAGAGAAGAAAACTAAGATTTCTTTTTCTTACCGAATACTGCGTCCATTACAATATTTACCGAACGGAACCCCAAGTATATGGCAAAGCCCGCTAATATAAGGCCCAAAATAAGCACCGGAATAAATAAGGGCTTATCTGTGTTCTTAAAAGCTTGATAAAGTACAACGGGCGCTATAAACATGACTAAGGCCGTATAGGCGAATGATTTCATACCCTTTACCAATAAGTCTTTGTTTGTCTTCATACTAACTTTAAATGTAAAAATAATAGGTTTATATTTATCAAAATCGGTCTGGTATCAACCATAATAAATAAACGTATCATTTGATGGAGCTCGTAGTCATTCTTGCCGTAATTCTATTTATCATCATTTCAACAGTACGGTTTAAGCTGCATCCCGTACTATCCTTAACGCTCGCAGCGGTCATTTCGGGTTTTCTTCTGGGAATGGATACCAAAGCTGTGATGGAGCAAATGGCGAACGGTTTCGGGAAGACATTATCGGGTATTGGGCTGGTGATTGCTTTTGGGAGCATTATAGGAATTTATCTAGAGAAGACCGGGAGCACCAAGGTTTTGACCGACACAATTCTTAAATGGGTTGGACTAAAACGTTCGCCTTTGGCAATCAACTTGGCCGGATTTGTAGTTTCGATTCCGGTATTTTGCGATTCTGGATTTATCATACTTTCTTCTCTAAACAAGTCATTAAGTAAAAAATCAGGAATTCCCGTCCTCTTTTTTGCCATAGCACTTGCTACCGGCCTCTACGCAGCGCATGTTTTTGTTCCGCCTACTCCTGGACCATTGGCTGCAGCGGCAATATTGGATGCAGAGCTGGGAACGGTGTTGCTTTGTGGATTGGCTGTGGCCATTCCCGTTTCGTTAACCGGTTATTTATGGGCTCGCTTTATCTCTGGGTATATCAAAATTGAATCGAATGCGCAGAAGGAGATCAGCACAAAACAAGACGAAGAAAAAAACCTTCCTACAGCATTTATGGCTTTTTTACCCTTGTTGGTTCCTTTGGTGCTGATTGCCTTGAAATCGGTGGTCAATTATCCCTCTCAACCTTTTGGTGAAGGCTTGTTTTCCAATCTGGTTGATTTTCTGGGTAGCCCTATAATCGCTTTGTTGGTCGGGGTGTTTTTGGCTTTCCTGTTGGGGAGAAATCATACCGCGACCCAGAAGCAAGATTGGGTCACGACAGCCTTAAAACAGGCTGGCCTTATTGTATTGATAACTGGGGCCGGTGGTGCATTTGGTGCAATTTTGCGAACCGTTGATATTGCCACCATTCTGAATCTAAACGCGACGTCGGGTTCTGGAGGTTTATTGATTTGTTTTGGTATTGCTGCGGCCCTAAAAACCGCACAAGGTTCTTCAACCGTTTCCATCATTACCACAGCAGCAATCGCAGCACCGCTATTGGCCACATTTGGTTTAGACAGTATGATGGGTAAGGCACTGGGCGTTTTGGCAATAGGAGCTGGCGCAATGACCGTTTCCCATATTAATGACAGTTACTTCTGGGTGGTGTCCCAATTTTCCAATCTTGACGTAAAACAAGCCCTAAAAGGGTATACCACAGCGACATTTTTTCAAGGATTGGTAGGTATTCTTATCATACTGCTGATGTACCAATGGTTGTAGCAACTAATCAATACGAATGGTTCGCTTGAATTCTTGTACAACTGCGAAATAACCAAGGGCAAAGGAATCTGGTCTGCCCACATTGTCAAAAATTTCAATATTATCCAAACCCGTTACATCAAACATATTGCCTCGAACTGTGGCTGCTGGGGTTTCAAAAACACCTCCGTCATTTTCCGTTTGTTCGACTAGAAGATCTATATAATTAAAAAATTGCTGGTCAGCACCTAAAATACTGATTTCCAGTTCTGTGCCACTTTGTAATTCTTCATCGTAAAAGTAAGAAAAGCTAAATTCTTGTCCGTCTATAAACTGGTCATCCGTTGCCAAGAAGTTGCCAAAGCCAAAATCAAAAACATAAAAGTCTTGTTGATCAGGTACATCGGTGAAGGTGACGACAATCTCTGTTTCATCCTCGTCAAAAAGGGTTTCTGTGCCTTGTTCCAGATTGTCAATCGGTACAGTGGGCGCATAATTGGTTTGACCTGCATAACGCCTTCCTTTATGTTCAACAACAAGAAAAAAAATGGTGTTCTCATTTATGGATGCGGTTCGGATTCTGTCATCGACATCATTGCCGATGGTATCAGGCTCATAAATACCAGTTCCTGGAACATATTCACGCAAAATTGAGGTGCCCAATTGGAATTGTGTCGGCTCCAACGAATCCCTAACTCCGGCCAAAATAACAGCACTTTCAAGTTGTGTGATGGTATTCTCACCAAAAAATCCTGACGATTCAGTGACCCTTATTTCAATTGGTAAGAATTCTTGATTTTCATCCACTCGAACAACACCATTAATAACCAATCGGGTTTCGGGTTCGGGTAATCCAACATCGATAACATCTTCACAGGAGGTGAAAACCAATAAAACCGCGATGATTGGCAGGAGAAACTTAGGTGTGGCTACAGCACTAAAACTATTCAATGATTAAGGTGCTTTTAAATTCTTGGACAACTGCAAAATAACCCAAAGGAAAGTCGTCGGGCCTATTCACATTGTCAAACAGTAAATTGTTATCAAGCCCTGTAACATCAAAGACATTACCTCGGACCGTGGCGGCGGGGGTTTCAAAAACACCCCCATCATCTTGGGTCTGTTCTACGAGCAGGTCCATATAGTTGAAAAATTGCTGATCAGCACCTAATATGCTAACCTCCAATTGCTCACCTGACTGTATATCTCGTTGGGGGAAGTACGAAAATTCGAATTCTTGGCCATCAATGAACTGGTCATCCAGGGCAAGGAACTCGCCTTCACCAAAATCAAAAACATAGTAATTGTCAAAATCGGGGATGTCGTTAATGGTAATCTTTACCTCAATATCATCTTCATCAAAAAGTGTTTCATCGCCCTGCTCGATATTTTCTATAGGTACCGAAAACGAAAATGGCGTTCTCGAGGCATATCTTCTTCCTTTATGTTCCATCACAAGAATGAATACGGTATTGGGAAAAATATCTTGGGTTCGAATCCGTTGGTCACCGTCAAAACTTGGGTCAGGTACATAAACCCCGCTGCCTGGTTCGAGTTCCGTTAAGGAGGAAGAAGCCAAATTTTCAAGGATTTCTGGAGCGTCAGGATTTGGCTGACCATAAAATATTACGGCATTATCATCTAAAGATGTTGGAATATTATCATCAAAGAAATTTGTGGTCTCTGATACCCTAATTTCAACAGGTACAAACTGTTCGCCAAAGTCAACCCGTAAAAGGCCATTCACTACCAATCGGGGTTGGGTAGTCTGTAATTCGACATCGACCACATCTTCACAGGATTGGAAAATAAGGAGTACACCAAAAAGAAAAATGAACTTTTTCATGGATTAAAACTTAAAATTATAGGTGATGGCCGGAACCACGCCAAATATCGAAGTTCGAATGGCTTCATTTCTTCCGGTATCTTGGTTCTGTCTAAAGTTTATAGACGCTGCATTCATACGATTATACACATTGTATACGCTAAACACCCATTCTCCCTGAAAGTTTCTGTTTTTATTTTTCCTTGGCCGCATGGTGGCAGAAATGTCCAATCTGTGGTAGTCTGGAAGCCGAGTTTGATTTCGTAGACCAAAAAAGGGAACAACCAACTCTTCAAATTCAAACTGTCCGACAGGATAATTGGTAGGTTGACCCGTTTGATAAATAAAATTTGCATTAAAGCTCCATTTATCATTCAATTCATAATTGCCAAAAAGGGCAACATCATGGGTCTTGTCAAATGGGGTAGGGTACCATTCCCCAAAATTAATACCCGTTTCTTGGTTACTTCTACCATTGTCAGTTACCGGTTCGCGACCCGGGGTACGTTGTTCTGAACGCGATAGGGTATATGCCAACCATCCTTGAAAACGGCCCTCATTTTTTCTGAACAACACCTCCAAACCATAGGCTCTGGCCTCACCGTTCAAGATGACTTGTTCAATGGCATTATTGGCTATTAAATCGGCACCATCAATATAATCGATTCGATTTTGAATATCCTTATAAAAGCCCTCGAGTTCTAAGGTATAATCTCCTCCTTTCAGGTTTTTAAAATACCCCAGGGCGTATTGATCCAATAACTGGGGTTCCACAAAAGGTCCACTGGGGGTCCAAACATCCAAAGGAGTAGGGGAGCTGGTATTGGATAATAGATGCAGGTATTGGGCCAATCTTGTATAGCTTGCCTTTACAGAGGTATTTTCATCGAGTACATAAGCTGCTGAAACCCGAGGTTCAAAATTGAAATAAGTTTTTAAGTTCGTCCCCCGACCTGGGTTAATGGTATCAATGGGAGTTGCCTCTCGATAAATGAGCTGGAAGGGGTCGAAGATAACTGGCTGATTGTTTTGGTACACAAATAGTTCATCCTGCCCCAAGCGATTAAACTGACTAACTCGAAGTCCATAATTAACACTTAGATCTTTGGTGACTTGTTGTTCAACATCAACATAGGCAGCAGCTTCATTCGCATATTTTTTGGTCAATTGTTCTTCCAGAATACCTGAATCAGGACTATTGGGCTTTATTTTCCCTGGATTAAAGACATAGTAAATGTTATTTAGACCGTAATTGATCTGAAGCTTATCATTTATATAGTGTTTGAGATCGTATTTCAAATTAAAATTTTGAATGCCCGAGTCCCATTCAAAACCAACAAAATCGAGCTCCAATCCGTAAAAATAATCGGAATAGATCAGGGAAAGATTTGAAAAAAGCTTATCTGAGAAAAGATGGTTCCATCTAAAATTACCCACCGCATTGCCGTAAATATTTACAAAACTATCGTTGATGCTGAATAGATCCCGCCCAAAATATCCAGAGAGGTAAATACTGTTTCTATCATTGATTTTGTGATTTATTTTGGTGTTCAAATCATAGAAATACGCTTTGTTGTCAATATCAAAAAGCGGCAGGAAAAGGTGCGCATATGAAGCTCTTCCCCCTGCCAAAAAAGCGGTCCGGTCCTTTTCAATAGGGCCCTCGATCAACAAACGACTCGCAACGGCCCCAATACCGCCGTTCACCTTGAATTCTTTGCTGTTCCCCTCTTTTTGAAAAATCTCCAAAACCGATGATACCCGACCCCCGTACCGCGCAGGGATTCCACCTTTAAAAAGTTTTACATCTTTAATGGCATCTGGATTAAAAACTGAGAAAAAGCCAAATAAATGCGAGGAATTGAATATGGTTGCCTCATCCAACAATATCAGGTTTTGGTCCGCGGCGCCACCCCGTACATTGAAACCCGAAGAGGCCTCCCCCGCATTGGTCACACCGGGCAATAGAACCAAAGACTTGATCACATCGGCCTCGCCGAGAACCACAGGTATCTTCTTTATGGTTTGTACCGCGATGGTATTTACACTCATCTGTGGCTTTCGAATATCCGTGCGTTCAACATCTTCAGAAACAACAACTTCTTCCAGCTGTTCTGCACTCTCGGTCATTTTAAAATCAACCTTTTTATTGGAATTTAAGTTGACGGTTCGTTTGATGTCGCTGAAACCTAAATAGCTAATGAATACGTCGTATTCTCCAGCTGGCAAGGTGATGGAATAAAAACCATATTCGTTTGTGGTTGTCCCTGATTGCAATTCTGGAATGGCAATGGTAACCCCGATTAAGGTTTCGTTGCTGGAGGCTTCCGAAATTGTACCGCTAAGTGTGAATTTTTGTTGTGCAAAAGCAGATAGGGAAAGCAGACTGATGCAAAGTGCTAACAGAAAGCGTTTGTGAAAGTTTGGCATTAAGACTTCGGTTTCTCTAAAAATATTTAGAAAACCTAGAAGCTAAAAGGCTTTGGGCCAATTTTAACACTTAATCCATGGGATTTAGATCGCCCCAAGTATATCATTTAAGGTAGGGCTTGGTCGCATTGCTTTTGAGGCTTTTTCAGGATTTGGCAAGTAATACCCACCAATATCTTGACTAACCCCTTGTGCATCAATCAAATCCTGAACTATTTTAGACTCATTTTCCAAAAGCTCGCTATAGACCTTGTCAAAAACGGATTTCAGATCCAAATCCTTTTCTTGCTCACGCAGTGCACGGGTCCAATACAGAGCGAGGTAAAAATGACTGCCACGGGTGTCAAGTTCATTTACTTTTCGTGAAGGGGATTTGTCATTTTCTAAGAAAGCCTCCGTGGCCGCATCCAATGCCTCTGCCAAGACTGCCGCCTTGGGATTGTTGTTTTTTTCAGCATAGTGTTCAAGGGAAACGGCCAATGCCATAAATTCTCCCAAGGAGTCCCAGCGCAAATGCCCTTCGTCCAAAAATTGTTCAACGTGTTTTGGTGCGGAACCCCCAGCACCTGTTTCGAATAAACCGCCACCGTTCATTAATGGTACAATGGATAACATTTTGGCACTGGTACCAACCTCTAAAATAGGGAAGAGGTCCGTGAGGTAATCGCGAAGTACGTTACCAGAGACGGATATGGTATCTTCCCCCTTCTTTATCCGGTTTAGGGTATATTTCGTTGCTTCGTAAGGCGACAAGATACTGATGTTCAGTCCATTGGTGTCATGGTCATTCAGATATAACTCCACCTTTTTGATGAGCTCGGCATCATGGGCCCTATCCGAGTCCAGCCAAAATACCGCAGGGGTAGCGGTGGCCTTCGCTCTTGTCACAGCCAATTTAACCCAATCTTGAATTGGTGCATCCTTTACCTGGCACATTCGCCATATATCGCCTGCTTCCACCTGATGTTCCAAAAGAATGTGACCTGATGCATTGGAAACCACTTGAACCTTCCCGCTATAAGGGATTTCAAATGTTTTGTCATGGGAACCATATTCTTCCGCTTTTTGGGCCATTAGACCTACATTGGGCACTGTTCCCATGGTTGTAGGGTCAAAAGCACCATGCTCTTTGCAGAAATCAATAGTTGCCTGATACACTTTAGAATAACTGCTGTCTGGTATAATCGCTTTGGTATCTTGCAAATTACCCTCTGAATTCCACATTTTTCCGGAATTCCGGATCATCGCTGGCATGGAAGCATCAATTATGACATCACTTGGCACATGAAAGTTGGTGATGCCCTTATCTGAATTGACCATGGCCAGGTCAGCCTTTTCCGATAGGGTCTGATTGATTGCAGATTCGATAGCGTTTCTTTTGGCGTCATCAAGATCTCCCAATTTGTCAAAAAGACTTTCTAGACCATCATTGGCATTAACACCCAATGCTTCAAATTCGTGTTTATAGGTCTCAAAGACAGTTTTGAAATAAGATTTTACCACATGACCGAAAATAATGGGGTCAGAAACCTTCATCATGGTGGCCTTGAGGTGTAGGGATAGCAATAATCCCTTATCCTGGGCATCCTTGATTTCTTTATCTAAGAAGGCTACCAATGCTTTTTTGTGCATCACGGTAGCATCAATAATTTCACCTTTTTGCAAGGCTATCTTTTCTTTTAAAAGCTGTTTTTCACCTTGCTCATTTAGCAGAACAATATCCACTTCTTGGGCTACGTCAACCGTCACGGATTTTTCATTATGTCTAAAGTCATCACTGGACATAGTGGCCACATGGGTTTGTGAATTTGGCGACCATTCACCCATGGTATGTGGATTTTTTTTGGCGTAATTCTTAACGGCTTTTGGGGCCCGACGATCTGAATTTCCTTCTCTTAGAACAGGATTTACGGCGCTTCCTTTTATTTTATCGTACCTCGCTTTAATATTTTTTTCCTCTTGATTGGAAGGCTCGTCTGGGTAATCTGGCAACCCATATCCCTTTTGTTGGAGTTCTTCTATGGCTTCCTTTAATTGCGGAATTGATGCACTGATGTTAGGTAACTTGATGATATTGGCCTCTGGTGTTTTTGCCATTTCACCCAAGAGCTCAAGGTCATCGGTCATTTGCTTATCGGTATCAACATATTCTGGAAATTTCGCTACAATTCTTGCAGCCAAAGAAATGTCTTTGGTATCAACCGAAATGCCGGCTGTTTTCGAAAAAGCTTTTATAATGGGTAAAAATGATTGTGTGGCCAGTGCAGGCGCTTCATCGGTTTTGGTATAGAAAATTTTTGCCATAGGTATATTCTGAGCGGTGCAAATATACAACATAGGCTTTGAGTCCGAAGCACAAGAAAGTCATAAAAACAAAAGCCATACCTATGCCTGAACATTGATATGGCTTTCAGGAAAAACTTACAAACTTCAATTTCGCGTCAGACGCTCAATTTCAGCCATTGACTGGTTTGTATTGTTTTTCAACGTTTAAGTGTAATCCTGTTTTTAATTTTTCAACTAAACCACTGTTTTACACCTGTTTGTTGCATCTAAGATTTATCAAAACTGAAAATTGCTCTTCTGTTCGCACATAAACCTTTTTGTAGTTTCTGGTTTGCCGTAGCTTCCCATCTGCTACAATACTTTTTGATTAGTAGTGTAACCAATTAAAAAGTGAAACAACATCATAAAGAACGTCAACTTTACTTCGACTCCAACTCACATACCGAAGCGTGCTTGTTGTTATCTTGAAGTAAATGTATAATAAAAAAGTTGTCATGCAAGATTTCTAACGAACTAAAAATCAACATAATATGAACCACACTTATTAACAATTGTTCATAAAAAAAGGCGTCCATTGGACGCCTCTATATATCGTGTGGTTTTTGCTAGCCTCTAATCTCTTTGATTCGGGCCTTTTTACCAGTTAATTTTCTGAAGTAGAAGATTCTTGAACGTCTCACCTTACCCTTTTTATTCACCTCTACCTTCTGTAGTGCGGGCATATTCACCGGAAAAATTCGCTCAACTCCAACTGTACCTGACATTTTTCGAATCGTAAATGTCTCAGTTGAACCAGTTCCCCTTCGTTGTATTACAACACCTTTAAAAAACTGCGTTCTTGTTTTTTCGCCTTCTTTAATTTCGTAATAAACGGTGATTGTATCACCCGATGAAAATTCAGGAAAATCCTTCTTCTCAACAAACTCGTTTTCTACAAATTTTAATAATGATTCCATTTTGAATGGTTTTCATGGTATAAGAGCAACATACACGACCTTCGTCAGAGGTTACTTTTAATAGGCTGCAAAATTAGTTGTTTATTTTAAATTGACAATAAATTTTGGAATGAAATATATTTTATTCCAAAAGGTCGGGGCGTTTCTCTTTGGTTCGTTCCAGTGCCATTGTCTCGCGCCATTGTTCAATGGCTTTAAAATTGCCGCTTAATAACACCTTGGGCACCTCCATTCCCTTGTAATTTGAAGGTCTCGTGTAAACTGGAGGGGCCAACATCCCATCTTGGAAGGTATCGGTCAGGGCCGATGTTTCATCATTGAGCACCCCTGGTAGCAGTCTAATTATGGCATCTGAAAGCACAGCTGCAGCCAATTCGCCACCCGAAAGCACATAATCTCCAATCGAAATCTCTCGTGTTATATGTAAATCACGAATACGCTGATCCACTCCTTTATAGTGCCCGCATAGTATCATGATATTCTGTTTGATCGAAAGCTCATTTGCAGATTGCTGGTTCAAGGTTACGCCATCTGGGGTCATGTATATGATTTCATCATAGTCCCGTTCCGCTTTTAAGGCACTAATACATTTGTCTATAGGCTCAACCATTAAAACCATACCGGCACCGCCGCCAAATTGGTAATCATCTACCTGCTTGTAGTTTCCGACCGTGAAATCTCTAAGGTTGTGCAGATGAACTTCTACAAGCTTTTTTTCGATGGCGCGCTTTAGAATTGAGGCATCAAAGGGACTTTTTAACAATTCAGGCAGTACGGTGATAATGTCAATTCGCATAGTTCATCAAAGAGATGCAAAGGTAATGCAATTACAGTTCCGTGTTTTTCCAGAAATAATGGAAGAAGTCTTCATCCTTTTCCCAACCCAGTTGCTCATACAGTTTTTGGGCAGGGTTATCCTTGGCCGTTTCTAACGCCAAACCCTTAAATTTTAGGTCCGAACAAAATTCTTGAGCATGTTTTAGTAGCAGTTTTCCAGCACGCTGTCCACGATATTCGGGTTTTACATACAGGTCATTCAGAATATAAAAGGGTTGCAAGCTAACCGATGAAAATGTTTTGTAAAGCTGTGTGAACCCAACGGGTATTTCTCCATCCAGTGCCAAAAAAACCACACTATCGTTGTTTTGGAAACGACGTTCTAAAAATGCTCGGCTTTGTTGGAGGTCAGAATCCTGCTCATAAAAGACACGATAGGCATCAAAAAGCTCTGACACCATTAAAAGGTGTTTACTATCGGCCTTAATTACTGAAAACCCCAAGCGGTCAAAGTGTCTTTTTGTTCTTATTCAATTCGTCTTGCAACTGTCGGCTGATTTTTTGCTCACGCTCTAAGGCTCTGCGACGGTGCTGTTCAAATTCTTGTTCCAGGTCCGCCAGGGAAGCTTTGGCCTGTTGGGTTAGAAAATTACTGTTTCTAAATCTGTAAATAAAGAACAGCAGTAAGAGCAACAATCCGATTATCGTTGACCACATTATCGCCTTATAGGTTCCTTTGGAAAGTAAACCGCCAAAAAAAGAAATACTGTCTTTTTCAGCAGTGATTTTTTTCAACTCATTGGAAGTCTGTTCAACTGAGGTTTTCAGCGCAGCCACCTCATTTTCATTTTTGACAATGGTGGCCTGTAAGTCAGTAATGGTCTTACTATTTTGACCAATACTATCCAATACATTGTTTTTCAGTTTATTTAACTGAACAATGCGAATCACCTCATAACGAACACCATTGGCATTATAATTACCTGATTTTTTTTCTAGAAATCGAAATTGTTCTGCTATCGTGCCTTCATCCAACGATTGGATTTCTTGACCGTATGTTCCAGTGAACACACACGCGAAAAAAAATAGGGTGAAGGGCCAGGTTTTTTTCAACTGCATGGCTTTAGATTTTAAAGATTTAGAGGGAAACGAAATTACACGAATAAAATCAATCTCAAAAGAAATGGAAATGTATTCTTTTCTGAATTAATGAAACCGGCTTAATAATAGGTAAAACGCCTCACCTTAGCAATGTATTTGGCCAATCGAACAACTTGGTGCGAGTAGCCATATTCGTTATCATACCAAACGTATAGCACAATATTTTTGCCATCTGCTGAAACCAGGGTCGCTTTGCTATCATAAATTGATGGCGCAGAGGTACCGACAATATCTGACGATACAAGTTCATTGCTCAAAGAATATTTGATTTGTTCAACCAAATCTCCCTCAAGTGCATATTTTTTTAGAATGGTATTGACACCTTCTTTTGATGTTTTGTTTTTGACCTCTAGATTTAAAATAGCAAGTGAACCATTGGGAACTGGCACCCGAATGGCATTTGAGGTAAGTTTGCCGTCGAGCACAGGTAGTGCTTTGGCCACAGCCTGGCCCGCTCCGGTTTCAGTAATTACCATATTCAAAGCTGCGGCCCTACCTCTGCGGTATTTTTTGTGCATATTATCAACCAAGTTCTGGTCGTTGGTGTAGGCATGTATGGTTTCGAGATGTCCTTTCTTAATTCCCAAGGAATCCTCAACAACTTTTAGTATAGGGGTTATGGCATTTGTGGTGCACGATGCCGCGGAGTAAATTTTGGTTTCATCGGGATCGAATTCTTTATGGTTGACCCCGTGTACAATATTTGGAATCCCCTTGCCTGGGGCAGTCAGTAAGACGCGACTTACACCTTTGGCAACCAAATGCCTTGAAAGAGCCTTTTCATCTCTAAATGCACCGGTATTGTCAATTACCAAACAATCCGAAATTCCATATTGGGTATAATCAATATCCTCAGGCTTATCTGCTGAAATTACAAACACAGTCGTGCCATTGATTGCCAGGGCCTTATTCTGTTCATCAACATCTACCGTACCACTAAACTGGCCATGTACGGAATCGGTTCGTAAAAGAGCTGCCCGCTTTTCGAGAATTTCTTTTGTGATTTCTCCGCGGGTAACGATGGCACGTAATCGCAGTTGATTGCCCTTGCCGGTCTTTGCCATTAGCTCCCTGGCCAAAAGCCTTCCGATTCTTCCGAAACCATATAAAACAACATCTTTGGGTTTGATTCCCTTAGATGCATTGGCTTCTTTTAATTTATCAAGAACAAAAGCCTTGACATTTAAATGACTACTTATTTGTGAATGGTATTCATAAGTTAGTTTGCCAATATCAAGTTTTGAAGGAGGCAGGTTGATATCGTTTATGGCTCGCAAAATTTCAACCGAATCAAAGATTGAAATGGGTTTTTGTACAAATTCACCGGCATATTCATGGAGATTGATAATGTCACTAACATTTTTATCGATGACCTGATTTTTGAAGAGGACCACTTCTATAGATTTATCATACCATAGATCGCTGATTATTTTAATGAATTCAGTTGTTGCCTTTCTTCGATCTGCTTGGAAAGCAAGCTCTTTTTCATAGGAATTGTTATTGCCCATAGTCAATTTACTGGAAGGTTTTTAAAATTTTGCGCAAAAGTAATAATTCAAACGTTTTCGTAAAAGTTGTAGAAAGAAAAAAAGCCCCTCGAAAAGGGGCTTCATTTTTCTATTGCTCAGCTTTGTACCTATTGAAAAATAAGCTTTTCCTTTTCCCCATTTTCATCAACAGTGGTAATGCTGATAGTATCATAGCGAGAGATTTTGGAAAAGACATTTTTGGCATCATCAATATTGTCTATTTCCTCACCGTCTACTTCCGTAATTACCTTATTTTGTAGGCCATATCTTTGGTATGCCCCTGGCACACCTATAATCTTAACTCCATCGGTCACCCCATAATTTTTGATATCCGTTTTTGTTAGGTTTTTAACCCTTAGTCCTAAATTGGGCAGGTCAACCGTTTGATTTTTGGTCAAAACAACCGGAATGGTCATTCTTTTTCCATTTCTGTCAACTAACACATCCACTTTGTCACCGGGTCTTTTGGCAGAGAGAAAACCGGTGAGTTCTGAGAACTTGCGCACCCTAACATTGTTTACCTGCTTAATAACGTCTCCAGATTTTAATCCGGCTTTTTCTGCACCCGACTCTTCTTCAATGGCACTGATATACACCCCATCAATTTCATCCAGACCTTGTTCAATGGCATCTCTTGACCTCGTATTCAGAGCGGAAATACCGAGTAGTCCCTTTTGTACATTGCCAAACTCCAATAAATCGTCCACTACTTTTTTAGCAATGTTGCTGGGCACTGCAAATGAATACCCTACATAAGATCCGGTTTGCGAGGTAATTGCCGTATTGATCCCGATCAAATCGCCGTTTGTATTTACTAGGGCACCTCCGCTATTTCCCGGATTCACCGCAGCATCGGTTTGAATGAACGATTGATTCCTTCCAGGAGAGATCGATCTTGCTTTGGCACTTACAATTCCAGCGGTAACCGTTGATGTTAAGCCAAATGGGTTACCGACTGCCAAAACCCATTCACCCACCTTTGCATAATCGGAATCTCCAAATGCCAAATAGGGCAGGGGTTGTTCCACATCAATTTTTAACAAGGCAATATCTGTGGGCTCATCGGCACCCACCACCTCAGCTTCGTAACTTTTGTTGTTGTTCAAGGTAATTTCCAGACGGGTGGCCTTTTGAATTACGTGGTTGTTTGTGACAATATAGCCGTCGGGAGAAATAATTACTCCAGACCCCGTTCCGATTTGGGGTTGTCGTGACCCTTCAGAACCATAGAAAAACTCCGTAAGCGGATTGGCACGGGAAACGCTCATATTTTTCACATAAACCACAGCGTTGACCGTTTTTTCTGCTGCGATGGTAAAATCTATTTCATTGATTCCGGAACCATTTGTCGTCGCCGGAAAATTGGTTTTTACAAAAGGTGTTGTGTCTTTGTCGTTGACCCATTGGTAGGAGTCTTTCTCAAAAAATAGTTTATAGGCTCCTAAAGTAAACCCACCGGCCAATAGCGCTACCAGAAATAAATGGATTGTCTTTTTCATTATCAATTGGAATTATTTGAGATTTAACAATTTAAAAGTAGTAGAAATACGCCCTGTTTTTAACAGTTTAACGCCTTTTTAACTGCAAAAAAAACCTTAAAAGAATAAGTATCTTTGTACGATGCAAAAAGGTGAATTGCTTACTTTTTACAAATATCAAGGCACAGGAAACGATTTTGTCATCATTGACAATCGACAAAATAGTTTTGATAAAAGTGATACCGAACGCATTGCCTTCTTATGCGATCGAAAATTTGGCATAGGTGCCGATGGACTTATTTTACTCGAGAATGAAGAAACGGTCGATTTTCGGATGGTTTATTTCAATTCAGATGGTAATGAAAGTTCTATGTGTGGCAATGGTGGCCGATGTATAGTGGCCTTTGCCAAAAAATTGGGCATCATTGATAACCAGGCCAAATTTATCGCCATTGATGGACTGCACCATGCCGAAATTCATGATGATGATGTCTCGCTGTCCATGAAGGACGTGGCTGAGGTCAGGGAAAAACCGGCCTATTTTTTTCTAAATACAGGTTCACCCCATCATGTACAACTCGTAAATGAACTTGATTCCTTTAATGTTTATGAGGAAGGCGCACGATTGCGGTACGGTCTATATGGTAAAAAAGGTTCCAATATTAACTTCGTTCAGCAAGTAAGAGACGGCGCGTTTAAAATTCGAACCTATGAGCGCGGTGTTGAAAACGAGACGCTTTCCTGTGGCACAGGAGTTACAGCTGCAGCCCTCGCCATGCATCGTGCGGGAAAGGTCGATGCCAACGAGATTGGTATAGAAACACAAGGTGGCCATCTCAGTGTTGCTTTCACCGAAGAAAACGGAACCTATACAAGTGTACGTTTGAACGGTCCGGCCAAATTTATTTTTAAGGGAGAAATAGCATGGTAAATGTACTCCAAGGCAATCGCATATTTCTAAGGGCCTTAGAGCAGAAGGACCTCGATTTTTTATATGAATTGGAAAACGATTCCAACATTTGGGAAATTAGTGGTACACTAACTCCTTATTCACGTGGCGTTTTGAAGACTTATTTGCAAAACGCGCATCGCGATATTTATGAAGTAAGGCAATTGCGTTTGGCCATTTGCAGCTTAGAGGGAGAAGTGCTCGGCCTCATCGATATGTACGATTTTGACCCCAAAAATAGAAAGGTGGGTATCGGTATTATTGTAAAAGAGGAGAAAAACCGCAATATGGGAATTGGTGCAGAAGCGATTTCGGTACTATGCGATTATGGGTTTTCGACACTGGGGCTTCATCAGGTGTACGCAAACATATTGGAATCCAATGAACGAAGTATACATTTGTTCAAGAAATTGGGATTTTCGATGGTAGGCATCAAAAAAGATTGGGTCTTTTCAAATAACACCTTCAAAAATGAGCTACTTTTTCAAAAAATAAACCAGAATGTATCGTAAAAAACTTCTTTTGGGTATCGCCCTTGTGGGATTGATGGTATGTGGATTTTTCGCATATAAGATTTATGCCGCGATATTTTCACCCAATACCAGCTTTAACAATGATGAGGCGATTGTGTTTATCCCTACTAACGGTACGATGGATACGGTAGTTGAACGACTTTCTCCCCTACTGAAAAATACGGCTGCATTCACGGCAGTTGCCGAACGCAAGGGGTATGCCTCTAATGTCAAAGGGGGTAGGTATATCATCAAGAAGGGAATGAACAACAATGAAATCATCAATTCACTGCGCAGTGCCAACCAACCTGTTCGGGTTTCATTCAACAATCAAGAAACCCTGGCCGATTTAGCCGGGCGAATCGCCACTCAAATTGAGGCCGATAGTGTGACCCTGCTCAAAGCGTTCAATGAGCCTGCGTTTCTTGATGAAAATGGTTTTGATGAGGACACCAAATTGGCGATGTACCTGCCAAATACCTACGAATTTTTCTGGAATACGAGTGCCGTGGAATTCAGGCAACGTATGCTTCAGGAATACAAGCGTTTTTGGAACGAAGAGCGCCTTAAAAAAGCAGCTGACCAAAACCTTGACCCCCAAGAAGTAAGTGCTCTTGCCGCTATCGTTCAAAAGGAGACCGTCAAGATCGATGAACGACCAAGGGTGGCGGGTGTGTATCTAAACCGACTTAAGATTTCAATGCCGTTGCAGGCCGATCCGACGGTAATTTTTGCTATTCGAAAGGAAACGGGCGTTTATGATACGGTTATAAAACGGGTATTATACAGAGACCTGGAAATAGATTCGCCCTACAATACCTATAAAAACAACGGACTTCCCCCCGGACCCATTACGATGCCTGATATTTCTTCCATTGAGGCCGTATTGAATCCTGAAAAACACAACTATTTATATTTTGTTGTCGATGTCTCCAATTTCGGCTACCATAAATTTGCGGCAACCGGTGAGCAACACAACCAAAATAAGGTGCAATACATCCGATGGCTCAATTCAAAGAAAATCAGACGATAGGGTTGTTTGTCGGGTTTTTCTTTCCTGTTAACGGATTTTGGGTCACTTTTAAGAAAATCTTAGGAGCTTTGTAGTCGCCAACGAAAAATCCCCCACTATATTTGCCGGCTCAAATTTAGATTCCTTTTTCATTCAAAATAATAAGGAATTTTAAATAGGTGATTATGAGAAGATGGATAAATTTTTTATGTCATCTTGCCCTTTTCGGGGCCTTGACCAGTTTTGTTACTTTTTCCTCGACAAAAGAAATTGTTGATGTTCCAGAAACATTGAAGGTTGTTGAGGAGGCTTACTTCATTTATCCCCAACTTGAAGACAAGGCTGCGTATGTTTCAAGTAATTTGATTTTCTTGGGCGATTCGTATTTGGGTTTTAGAGAATCCCTTGCTTTTAAAGAGTCGAAAGGCGATTATAGGGTGACCAACACCTTAGGTTACTTGGGTAAATATCAGTTTGGGGCCAGCACTCTAAAACTGATGGGCGTTTATGACACGCAAAACTTTATGTCAAATCCTATTTTGCAGGAGCGCATATTCGATTTGAATGTTGCCAGAAACAAATGGATTCTAAGAAGGGATATCAAAAGATTTGTTGGAAAAAAGATAAATGGTGCCCTTATCACAGAATCGGGCATTGTTGCTGCAGCCCATTTGGCAGGAGCAGGCAATGTGAAGAAATATTTACGTTCATATGGTAAAATTGATTTTTCCGATGCCTACGGAAGTACCATAAAATATTATATGAATAAGTTTTCAGGATTTGATATTTCTCAAATTCATGCACAGCACAACCCGAAAATTTAATCGGGTTAGAAAGTGCAATTAAAATTGTCCGCATTTGCGGACTTTTTTATGCATGAATAATAAATATGGAGGGGCGTTTGTTTAGTTCCAGGTTTATTTGCTTTAACTCCCGAACTGTTTTTGAAACGATCACTTCACTTTCCAAGGTCAAATCGGTTGCCACACACAATCTGGTATCCGGTTTAAGTACTTTTACGAATTCTACGAACAATTTGTTATTGCGGTATGGAGTTTCGATAAAAATTTGGGATTGATTTTGATCCGCCGATAGTTTCTCCATTTTTTTAATGGCTTTTTTACGTTCGCCATCGTCGATAGGTAGGTAGCCATTAAAAGCAAAACTCTGGCCATTCATACCACTGGCCATCAAGGCCAAAATAATTGAGGTTGGTCCAACCAGTGGCACCACTTGAATGTTTCTTTCATGCGCTATTCGAACCACATCAGCACCTGGATCGGCCACTCCAGGACATCCTGCTTCAGAAAGCAAGCCCACATGTTGACCATGAACGCAGGGGTCCAAAAAAGCTGGTAATTCGTGAGGCTCGGTATATTTATTTAAGCGATTGATTTTTAGACTTGGTTGCGATTTTTTAGGGCTAATTTTTTTGATAAAGTGGCGTGCCGTCTTTTCATTCTCAACAATAAAATGATCAATGTTTTCTATGGTCCACTTGACAGATATCGGAAGAACTTCCAAGGGCGAAGTATTACCCAAGGTTGTAGGTATCAAATACAATTTTCCCATTACCAAACCGGGTCCCTTTTCTTGCATCTAATCGTTATTTAGTGAAGCAGCTATTACCTCACATGCATCATTGATCATTTGATAGACGTTTTCAAACCCCTCATCTCCTCCATAATAAGGATCTGGCACTTCGCTTTGCCCCATATTTGTAACATCGAGTAGCAAGCTAACCTTGTCTTTTTGGGATTGATTGGACGTCATGGTCAAAATATCGGAATAATTTGCTTTATCCATAACATAGATCAGGTCAAATTCATCAAAATCGGATTTGTTGAACTTTCGGCAGCGTTGATTGCTTATGTCTAATCCATGTTTTCCGGCTACGGCTATAGACCTAGGGTCAGGGGGATGACCTACATGGTACCCTGCAGTACCCGCTGAATCAACAAAAACATGAGCTGGGTTTACTTTTGAAGTGAGAATGCCTTCCGCCAAGGGCGATCTACAAATATTTCCGAGACAGACCATGAGAACTTTGGTCATTCAGAAAATATTAAGTGAATTTTTTGTTCAGATCTTCAATATATTTCCTGAACTGCTTATCAGTTTCTGAAAGATTGTCAACTGTTTTGCAGGCATGTAGTACGGTAGCATGGTCTCTTTTTCCAATTTGAGAGCCAATACTTGCCAAAGAAGCTTTGGTGAATTTTTTTGCAAAGAACATGGCCAACTGACGTGCCTGAACAATATGTCGTTTGCGTGTTTTGGATTGTAATGTGGCCACATCCATTTCGAAATAGTCTGAGACCACTTTTTGGATGTAATCAATCGACACTTCCCTTTTGGTGTTTTTCACAAATTTTTCGACAACCTGCTGGGCTAACTCTAAGGTAACCTCTCTTTTGTTGAAAGAAGATTGGGCTATTAGAGAAATAATGGCCCCTTCAAGTTCACGAATGTTTGTTTTTATGTTTTTCGCAACGTGGTCAATAATTTCTTCTGGCATTTCAACCCCATCTCGATACAGCTTGTTCTTGAGAATACTGATGCGAGTTTCATAGTCAGGGCTCTGGAGTTCAGCGGATAGACCCCATTTAAAACGTGAAAGCAGCCGCTGTTCGATGTCTTGCATATCAACGGGTGCCTTGTCTGAAGTTAAGATGACTTGCTTGCCATTTTGGTGCAAATGGTTGAAAATATGGAAGAACACATCTTGGGTACCCGACTTTCCTGAAAGAAATTGTACGTCGTCAATTATTAGAGTGTCTATTAATTGATAGAAATGAATAAAGTCGTTCCTTGTGTTCTTTTTTACAGACTCGATGTACTGCTGGGTAAATTTTTCGGCAGAAATATAGAGCACTGTTTTTTCAGGATATTTGTCCTTGATTTCAACGCCAATGGCATGCGCCAAATGCGTTTTTCCCAAACCTACACCCCCAAAAATGAGTAATGGGTTAAACGATGTGCCTCCCGGTTTGTTGGCAACAGCCATTCCAGCGGATCGAGCCAAACGGTTGGAATCTCCTTCCAAGAAATTCTCGAAGTTGTAACTAGGGTTGAGCTGTGATTCAATTTTGATATTTCGTATACCAGGAATCACAAACGGATTTTTTAATTCTGGGCTTTTAGAGGTTACTGGAACATCCAACTCTTGAGGTGCCATGGAAGAACGATTTGCACTTGGTATTTTTTCAGTGAAAGGTTCACTGTTACCATATTTGTTCTCCATTTTTATGATATAGATAAGCTTGGCATGTTCTCCCAATTCTTTTGTTAGGGCAACTTTGAGCAATTTAACATAATGCTCTTCCAGCCATTCATAAAAAAATTTACTTGGTACTTGAATGCTCAAGGCGTTATCCGTAAGCCGGATTGGTTTGATGGGTTCAAACCAAGTTTTGAATGCCTGCGGTTGGATATTGTCTTTGATAAAGGCCAAACATTTATTCCAAACCGAGTCTGCCGTGACATTCATAAAAATACTCCTTGTTTGTTGGTTAGTTAGTGTCTTAGTTTTTGCTCAAAACTTTGGGGGGAAATTCCCCGCTCTGGATGCGACAAATATGTGAACAAAAATTTTAAAAAAAAAATGATTTAAGGGTTGAATTTTGTCTTTTTTTTTCGCATGTTTCCGTTCCATAAAATCAAGCCTCTAAATATATACTTTTTCCTTTAATTTAATGAATTTTAATTCTTTTTCTTTCCGTATTCGGTATGCGGAAACCGACCAAATGGGTGTTGTGTATCATGGCAACTATGCGAAATACCTAGAGATCGGGAGGGTCGAGTGGTTGAGGGCACTTGGAATCACCTACAGAAGTATGGAGGAAGGGGGAATTATGTTGCCCGTTATTTTCCTACAGATCAATTACAAAAAATCTGCAAAATATGACGATTTGATTACGGTGGAAACTGTTCTGAAAAAAACCCCCTCGGTCAAGATAGAATTTGACTACAAAATCTATAATGAAAGTAGGGAATTATTAGCCGATGCGAATACCGTTTTGGCATTCATGGATATGAGCACGGGAAAACCCATAAAATGTCCTGATTATATACTTGAAAAGTTAAGCTAGTTTTTTACAATTCTAACCTTGTGCAATGTTTGAAAAATTTCAAGTATTCGCTTCACATCATTTTTTGGAATTCTTAGTTCAATTTGGCAATCGGCTTCCATTTTTTGATTAGATACCTTCAGTGCGTGTTGTTTAATGATCCGCATTACATTGCTCATTTCAGAGTAGGGAAAGTATAATAAAAGGTTTTCTTCAAGGCGTCTTGTTTCAATCGTTGCGGCATCCAAAGCCAATTTTGCAGCATTGCGGTAAGCAGCTATTAATCCCCCAACACCAAGTTTCGTACCCCCAAAATAACGCGTTACGGTAACCAAGACATTCGTTAGATCAAATGATTGTATTTGACCATAAATCGGTTTTCCAGCAGAATTATTGGGCTCACCATCGTCATTCACCCTATGATTTAAGGTGTTGACGCCCAGTTGCCATGCGTAACATACATGATTGCTTTGTGGATGTTTTGCTTTTATTTCCTCTAATACTGCTTTGATTTCCGCTTCTGAATTGACCGGAAAGGCTTGCCCCAAGAACTTGCTCTTCTTCTCTTTGAACAATACTTCAGGCGAAACTTTTGCAAGGGTATTAAAGCTGTCTGATTCGCTTTCCATTAGAACAAGGCTACCAAAAGAATACTTAATACAGCCAATACAATTCCGAGCCAATTTTTAAAATTTAATCGTTCTTTAAACAACACAATGCCCAGAAGTGTTGAAAACATGACGATTGCCACATTGTTCAAGGTAAAGACTGAAGCACTATTTAGAGATTCATGGTTCAGTGCTCTCAGTAAAAAATAGATGGAAAAGTAATTGGGCACACCCAGGCAAATGCCGCCAAGAACGTTTCGAAAATTTACCTTGAACGAATTTTTGATTCGCCTATATGCGATGACGATAAGCCCTGAGCTTGCAGCTGCGCCAAAGACAGTTGATGAAAAAATTGGATATTGGCCATCTTCTAAATGTGCATCTTGAATAAATTTGATGCTGGTATCAATTATTCCCGATCCCAAAAATACCAATAAGGGAAGCCAAAGGTGATTTTTTCCAATCTTGGTACCCTTGGACTTAAGAGAGGCCAGATAAACGGCTATCAAGGCAAGGAAAATGCCCAAAACTTGCCAGTTTGAAAGCACATCTTTGTAATACAAAACTGCAAATACCACTGGAATTACCAATGACATTTTTGTGGCCACAGAAGTAACACCAACACCATTTACTTGCGAGGATCGGGCCATTATGTTGAAAATGAGAATGAATAAGACACCTAGCGCGACAGTTCCCATAAACCAAGGTTGTTCAATAAGTTCAGAAGGTGTGATGGCATATGAATTAAAGAACAAACCTGTTATTGATGCTACCATGTAATTCACCACAATGGCATAAAAGGTTTGCACCTTGTAAACATCAAATAGCTTGAAGACTACAAAAATTAAGCTAGAGCAGAGTACACTTAGGGCTAAATCAATCACAATACATGCTTTTTTAGCTCGACAAAATCTTCTTTACCAACCTGCAAATGCCAAGTTTTAATAGCAAGTTTTGCAGCTGCATCAGTATTTTCTTTGGTATCATCCACAAACAAAGTTTCGTGGGGTTGCAAGTTGTTTTCTTTTAAAACAAAATCAAAAATTTCTGAATCGGGCTTTCGCATGCCAATTTCATAAGAAAGATAAAATGCCTCAAAACAATTTTTGAATCGGTTGAACCTTTCGGTTCCCATATGTTCTTTTACAAAGTCGATATGCAGTTCATTTGTATTGCTCAACAGAAATAAGCGAAAGTCCTTTGAGGCTGCCATCTTTTCCAGATAGTTCAAGCGATATTCGGGAAAATCCTTTAAAATGGCATTCCAGGCATCAATAAGGTTCTGCCTAGTGGCTCTCGAAAACAGCTTGCCGGTATGTCCTAAAAACGATTCGCTATCAACGAATCCCCGTTCATAGTCCTTGAACAATTCGTCTAGTTCAGGGGTTATCTTTTCAAACCCATAGGACATCATTTCTCGAGCCGTAGCGGGTTTGTCCAAGTTAATGAGAACGTCACCAAAGTCTAGAATCAGGTTTTTAATCATGCTGTAAAAGGATTAGTTCATCATTTCCTACATAAAGTTGTTTTGAGCTACCACCATTTATTTTTGGAGCGGGAATACCCGAGTGGAAACACGTTTCATTTTTAAAAATCCGCGCTTCATCCCACAGGCCCGAATCAATAAAGGTCTGAAGGGTTTTGGCACCCCCCTCGACTATAACACTAAGAATATTGTTTTTATACAGTGTATTGCAAATTGTCCTGCCCAAATTGTCATCAAAAACAAGCTGTTCGTAGCAAAGATTTTGCCGGTTTGTGCCTTCCTTTTCAGTTAATAGCAAAGTTTTGACCTGCCCATTCTTAATGGTGTAGGCATCGGGCACCTTCAAACTGCGGTCCAATAGTACCCTTATTGGAGCTTTTCCGGCCCAATTTCTGACATCGAGTTTTGGATTGTCCTCCAAAGCGGTTGATGTGCCTATTAATATTGCCATTTCATCACTTCGCCACCGATGTACCAACTGCCTTGAATAGGCATTGGTGATCCAATAAGGTTCGGGATTTTCTTTTCTGCTTGTTTTTTCTGGTGCAATAAACCCATCATGGGTCTGGGCCCATTTCAAAATGATATAGGGTCGCTTTTTTTCTTGAAAGGTCAAAAATCGTTTATGGTGTTCCCTGCATGCCTCAGCTAAAACACCGACCTGCACCTCGGCGCCCATTTGTTGTATTTTTTGAATTCCAGAACCGGCAACTTTCGGATTGGGATCCTTTAATCCTACAACCACCTTTGGAATTTTATGTTGAATGATCAAATCGGCACAAGGAGGGGTTTTGCCATGGTGTGAACAAGGTTCTAAGGTAACATACAGGGTAGCATTTTCAAGTAGTGATTTATCCGCAACTGAGTTAATGGCGTTCACTTCGGCATGCGGCCCCCCGAAAGCACTTGTAAAACCTTCACCAATAATGTTTTCATTATGAACAATGACGCATCCGACCATCGGATTTGGTGCAGCAGACCCAAGGGCTTTTTTGCCGAGCGCAATGGCCCGGAACATATATTTTTGGTCTATATTCACGCTGCAAAAGTAGGAGATTCCCAAACAAAATAAGTTGCACAATGGATACATCTACCACAAAGGTTTTAATTGTGTTGCGTTCCATTTCAATGGGCTTCTACCATCATAAGGTTCAAAGATGCGATTAGCGGATATCAAAACCATTTTTCACCAAGAGTTGGATTCACTATATGAACGAAACGAGGTAGATGCCTTTTTCTATCGCATGGTTGAGCATTATCTCATGCTGGAACGATTCGTCTTGGTTGTTCAACCCGATTATACCTTGACGAAAGCACAGGAACAGCCCTTATTCGAAGGCTTGGCACAATTAAAACTTGAAAAGCCACTTCAATATATTTTAGGTCGGGCCTTTTTTTTGGATATGGAATTGAAGGTAAATGAGCATGTACTCATTCCAAGACCCGAGACTGAAGAGCTTGTACGGTGGCTAATCACTGAGTGTCATAACAAGAAGACAGGTCTAGGAATTTTGGATGTTGGAACCGGAAGTGGATGTATTGCCATTGCCTTAGCTAAGCATTTTTCGAGTGCGAGGGTTGATGCCATGGACGTTTCAGAAAAAGCTCTTGCGGTTGCCCTCGAAAACGCAAAACAGCATAAAGTCGCTATTAATAGTGTTCTTGATGATATCGGTCAGGCACAAACCCAAGAAAAATATGATCTGGTGGTGTCAAATCCCCCATACGTTAGGGAGCAGGAAAAAAGGGATATAAAGAACAATGTTAAAAAATATGAACCTGGATTGGCCTTATTTGTTTCTGATCAAAAGCCCTTAATTTTTTACCAAGCCATAGTTGAATTTTGCCGAAAAAACTTAAAACCAGGAGGTATGCTTTTTCTTGAAATCAATCAATATTTGGCGAAGGAAACCCAACAAATTTTAGTTGATAACCTGTTTCAGGAAGTGGAGTTGAGGAAAGATATTTTTGGTAATTTCCGCTTTTTGAAAGGAAGGAAAGGTGAATAGTATTGTAGTCTTTTGTGGCAGTAGTGAAGGTAGCGATGCAAAGGTATTATCGGAGGCACAGCTTTTAGGTCAGACGCTGGCTGCATCTAATATTACCTTGGTTTATGGGGCAGCTCGAATTGGGGTAATGGGTCAGGTAGCCCAAGGGTGCCTAAAAGCACAAGGCAAGGTCATTGGCGTGATTCCAGATTTTTTGATGTTGCGCGAGGTTTATCATCCAAACCTATCTGAACTGATTGTGACCGAAAATATGCATGAACGAAAACTTAGAATGCATGAACTCTCTGATGGTATTATTATGCTTCCGGGAGGATATGGCACCCTTGAAGAGTTTTTTGAGATGCTTACATGGGCGCAGCTTGGATTACATGCAAAACCTATTGGAATTTTAAATACCAATGGTTTTTATGATGAGCTGATGCTAATGCTCAAAAAAATGGTCATGCAAGGATTTTTAAAACCAGAAAACTACGACATGGTTTTGGTTGATGATACGGTTGATGGCCTACTGGCCAAGATGAAATCCTATGTCCCCATTCCCATCCCTAAATGGTTAAAAAAACGACAGGTGTAATGAATGCAAAAGAACAAATCGAAACACTTCGAAAAGCGCTTCGCGAACATAACCACAACTATTATGTGTTGGATAACCCAACAATTACAGACTATGATTTTGATATGAAACTAAAGGAGCTTCAAGAACTTGAAGCTGCCCATCCTGAGTTTCATGACCCCAATTCACCAACATTGCGTGTTGGGGGAGAAGTAACCAAAAATTTTGTTACGGTGACCCATGAACACCGAATGTATTCCCTTGATAATTCATACTCCAAGGAAGATTTAGAGGATTGGGAGAAGCGCATTCAGAAAATTCTTGGAAATGTTCCTGTTGAGTTTGTATGTGAGTTAAAGTACGATGGTGCGTCGATCAGCCTTAGTTATGAAAATGGTGAATTGTCCAAAGCTGTTACCCGAGGCGACGGTTTTCAAGGTGATGAGGTTACCACCAATATTAAGACCATTCCTACCATCCCCTTAAAATTGAAGGGTGATTATCCCGAAAAATTTGATATTCGGGGAGAAATTATTTTGACGCTGGAAGGCTTCGCCAAAATGAATCAAGAGCGTGTCGCCAACGGTGAGGAGCCTTATATGAACCCGCGTAATACAGCTTCAGGAAGTTTAAAACTTCAAGATAGTGCCTTGGTTGCGAAGCGGCCCCTCGAATGCCTGTTGTATAGCATAGCTGGAGCTTCGGGACTTACAACCCAGTTTGAGGTGCTTGAAAAAACCCGTTCGTGGGGATTTAAGGTGCCACCCGTGGCCCAATTGTGCAAATCAATTAAAGAGGTTCTAGATTTTGTTGCCTATTGGGATGTACATCGTCATGATTTGCCCTATGAGACCGATGGAGTTGTTATAAAAATAAACAACCTTCAACACCAAGAGGAACTTGGGTATACGGCGAAAGCACCGCGTTGGGCCATGGCATATAAGTTCAAGGCTGAACAAGTATCGACCGTATTGAACGAAATTACTTATCAAGTCGGACGCACAGGAGCGATTACCCCTGTGGCCAATTTGCAAGCGGTGTTGTTGGCCGGTACCACGGTCAAACGGGCGTCGCTGCACAATGCCGATCAAATAGCCAAACTCGATGTTCGCGAGGGAGATACTGTTTTTGTAGAAAAAGGTGGTGAGATCATTCCTAAGATCATCGCCGTTGATTTTTCCAAGCGGAGTACTGAATCAACCCCAACTGTTTATATTTCACAATGCCCCGAATGTGGTACCCATTTGGTTCGTAAGGAAGGAGAGGCCCAACATTTTTGTCCAAATGAAACGGGTTGTCCACCACAAATTACCGGCCGTATTCAGCATTTTATTTCACGGAAGGCAATGGATATTGAGGGTTTGGGAGGTGAGACTGTAGAATTGCTTTTTAACGAAGGATTGGTTAAGAACTATGCTGATCTTTACACCTTAACAACCGAACAGTTAATCCCTTTGGAAAGGATGGCAGAAAAATCTGCGGAGAATTTGGTGAACGGGGTTGCTGCTTCCAAACAAATCCCTTTCGAACGGGTTTTGTTTGCTTTGGGCATCAGATATGTTGGGGAAACTGTTGCCAAGAAATTGGCCAAAGCCTTCAAGACCATCGATGCCCTTATGACGGCTTCAGTGGAGGAACTCATTGCGGTAGATGAAATTGGGGCTCGAATTGCCGAAAGTGTGGTGCAGTTTTTTGAAGATGCTGAAAACCGTGAAACTGTTGGGCGGCTGGCATCCTATGGGCTGCAGTTTTCTTTATCAGAAGAACAGCTTCAGAATCAATCTGACAGGCTCAAGGGGCAAACATTTGTAGTTTCAGGGGTATTTGAATCCATTGGGCGAAACGAGCTCAAAAAATTAATTGAAGATAATGGTGGCAAAGTGGCCTCTTCTGTGTCCTCCAAAACTTCGTATTTGGTTGCAGGGGCGAATATGGGGCCGAGTAAGCGTGCCAAAGCCGAAAACTTAGGGGTGTCGATAATTTCGGAACAAGAATTTTTGGAAATGGTGTAGTCAAAAATGATTTTGCGACCAGGCATCATTTTTTTGAATCCAAATACACCCGCACCCGATTTTTGGCATTCTCGCGAATATTCATGTAGTAAAAATTGATGTCTGCAATATGATAGTTTTTTCGGGTAAGGAGAAAACTCCCGGGAAACCGAGGCTTATTTGCCCACAAAATTCCCTTGTGAACCTTGGCATCAACGCGACGTTTCAACACCTTGTCAAAATTCCTGAGTACAGCTCCTAAATTTTGCGATTTGGCAACATAGGTGGTATCTGTAGTCCAACTTAAGGGGTTGGTAACCAAAATGGTGTCTCCCAAAGGGCGATTATCGGGTAAATGCCCATTTTTGAAGGTTCGCCATGATATGGCACAACCAATATCGCTTTCACTCTGACAGGGTACGATATAATTGAAATAGGTTTTGGGCACTGGCATTCCAATAAGGTAAGCGGCAACCAATCGCTTTTTTAGAGGTTTTCCATCAAAAAATTCACGTAAAAGCGGACCTGCATGGGTGGTGCCCTGACTATGGGAAGCTATGATTATTGGTCGTCCCTGGTTATAGTATTCCAAGTAATGTTGAAAGGCCCGTTTGACATCCTTATAAGCCACTTCAAACGCTGCTTTCGCCGATTTTTTATCAGCAGCACTATAGCTGATCAGATGGGCCTGCCGGTACCTCGGGGCAAAAATTCTACCTGCGGCATTAAATGCACTGGCTTGAAAAAGAAGCGTGGAATTATCAACTCTTTCATTGAGTTCGGTATCATCAATTTTTGGATTCCAGGGTAGATTTTCCCCTTTGTTGTTATAGATTGTGGGATGGATAAAAAAAACATCGGCTTTCAACGATTTGGAAGCCAACTGCTCTGAACCCGGAATTCTATCGGCATTGTCTCTTTTGTCTGGGTGTGCCGCCCAATTTTCCAGGTTCGAATAATCTACTTTCTCAAGCTCAGGACGTACAAAGCTAGCTGAAGGGCCATAGGTTTTGCACCCGAAGCATAGTAGCATGAAAATAAAGGGGAGTTGAAGTTTTCGAATCATTTGGCCTAATTTAGAAAAAGAAATGATAACTAACACAACGAGACGCTTTTGGTTTGTTTTACTTTCAGGCTTCGCCTTTTTAGTTCGCTATCGCTATTTTAAAAAGTGGTTTTGGGTGCCACTGGTCATTTTGCTTATGGGATTTTTACTGCCACAAAATATGATAATCCCGGTTCAGGGGGCCACGGTAGCTAGTTGGAACAAGGATTCCTTTTGGGCATATCCCTGGGGGAGTTCGATAACCCATAAAGGCATCGACATATTTGAAGAACGGGGTACGCCGGTCATCGCCTCAACCTATGGATTGGTAATTTATACTTATACGGGAGGTAAAGGCGGGAAGTCGGTAATGGTTTTAGGGCCCAAATGGCGCTTTCATTATTATGCACATTTGGATAAAATTGATGCATTTCCCTTGCAGCCTGTCAAGCGTGGAAAAAAATTGGGAACTGTCGGCGATACAGGAAATGCCAAAGGAAAATCACCGCATCTTCATTATGCTATCACCACCCCTTTTCCCTATTTTTGGTTACGAGACGACCAGGCAGTTCAGGGTTGGAAAAAAATGTTTTATCTGAACCCAGATAGTTGGCTCCGATGATGAAAAAAGGCTTGTACAATAATTTTATGGTTTGTTATGATTGCTTCCTTCGAAGAATTTAAAGATACATTGGAGCATAGGCAACCGCCCGAAAATTGGCCTGTAAGCCTTCAGGCCTTAGGATATGATTATAAGGGGGATTGGCAAACGGCCCATGAATTGGTGGACCAATTGGGTGACCCAATGGCGAAATGGGTGCATGCCTACTTGCACCGAAAAGAGGGTGATGAATGGAATGCAGGTTATTGGTACCGTCAAGCGGGAAAGGCTTTTTGCGAGTTGTCTTTAGGCGAAGAGCTAAAAGCGTTGGTCTTACAATTTATTCACTGATACAACACAAAACGAGGTGGGGTCAATCCATTTAATCGCATTTGGACCAGCATCTGCGCTCGATGGTGAACGATGTGCTCAGCCATCAGCATAACGATTTGTCTCTTGGAACGATCAAGACCAAAATAATCAAGTTTTTCGTCGAGCTGTTGTGGGTCAAAGCCTTTTAAATATGAAATGGCTTCATTGAAAGTTTCATCAATGACCGCTATCATTTCTGCCTTGGATTTATTATCTGTTTTGTAAATGGTATCTGTGTTCCAGTCCCTTGCTTCGCGACCTCCTAATAGCGACTGGCAATGCCAATCTAATGCAAATCCAATATGCATCAGGTTTTCGGAAAAACTTAAAGATTCTGGTGCGGCCTTATACCCATACTTGTCTTCGGGCATGGCATCGGCTACTTGCAGTAAGTACTTTCGGGAGTTTTCCAACCGTTCTACAACTTCTGAAATAAAAATGTTCTCTTGGGCGCCAATTGGGGATAGGGTCAGAAAAAGGAAAAGTGCGGTCAGTGAGATGTTGAATTGCCTCATGGTACGATGTAGCATTATAAAATTGATCTTTGTCATTTAAGGGGGTCATACCTATATGACGGTCAATTTTATTCAAAAAAATCCTACATAACGTCCCAAAGTTGTATGATAGGTAATAAATCGCGTATAACTGGTTAAACTTGGATACTGACCCCTTTGCCAGCTACTTTTTTAGCGCTGTCAAAATAAAAATCAATACGCCCCAAATTGAGTCCATAACAACCTACCTGGTTGACCAAAACTTCTTCGCCAATTTTGTTTAATCTCACATCGGGTTTTTCCAAAAAGGTATGCGTATGCCCTCCAATAATAAGTTGGGTATGTTGTGTTTTTGTTGCTAGGGTCACATCATCGGGTCGATTCGGATTGTTCTCATAGTCATAGCCAAGATGCGAAAGACAGATAATGAGGTCACAGTTCTCCTCTTCCTTAAGTTTTCGCTCGGTGTCTAAGGCAATTTCATAGGGATTGTGATACACGGTTTCCTTATATAACTTTTGCAATACCAAGCCGTCTAGCGCAATACCAATGCCATAGACACCTATCTTGATACCATCCAAATAATAAGTGTGGTAGGGGTTGACAAATCCGTTCATCACGGTATTTGTGAAATCATAATTGGCAGAAAGCAACTTGAAGGTGGCATGCGGCACTTGCGCCAATAGTCCGTCGATGCCATTGTCAAAATCATGGTTGCCAATTGTAGCTGCATCATAGTTGAGTTTGCTCATTAATTTGAATTCCAATTCACCGCCATAAAAATTAAAGTAAGGGGTGCCTTGAAAGATATCGCCCGCATCAAAAAGCAAGGTATTCGGATTTTCTTCCCGAATTTGATGAACAAGGTCCGCCCGTCGGGCCAATCCACCCAAATTGGCATACCGTGAATGATCGGATGGAAAGGGATCGATATGACTGTGCACATCATTGGTGTGTAGAATGGTGATTTGCTTTGTGCCTTGTGTTGAACAAGACTGGAGCCCTGCACCGGCAATGCCCAAATAGGCGGCTGAAGCCATTGAATTTTGTAAAAAAGTACGTCTATCCATTATCTTCTTATAAATCGTTCATCAACCGTATTTCTCAAGGTATCGTGGCTTTTGAAATAGTCTATTAATGCATTTCTTACCAAATATTCCATGACCTCCACATTGCTTCTATTTTTAAAGAAACCCATATCGTCACCACCTTGCACCAAATAATCTGAAGTTGCGGCTAAATAGGTGCGATTTTCATCAAAAGGCTCGCCATTAATAATGACAGATTGAATACTATCTTCCTTGTCAAGAATAATTTGCATTCCCGCAATGGGATGGGCGCGACCAGATTTCTTTAAAAATCGGACCAAGCCTAAAACAGCATTGCCTGGCATTTCCACTATGGCAATGCGATTTTCAAAAGGCATTACTTGATAGGCGGTTCTCGTGGTTACTTGCCCCTTGGATATTATTGAACGAATACCGCCGTGGTTGAAGATGACAAAATCAACCGGTGTGCCGGTGCGCGATTCATAAATAGGAGAGGCTTGTTCCAAAATGGCATCTGCAAGGAGGTTTCCCGCAGAGGTGTTTAATTCGCCGTCCCCTTTGGTCAGTGTTCTGGGCGCGTAGGAAAGGGGCATATCCATCACTTCATTGACCCGTTTCCTGTAGGGTGCTATAAAGCTTTCGATGCTATCAACTTCGGCCAATGAACTGTCAACAGGCACCTGTGAACCCGCTATTTGAGATAGTTGATTCGCTTGTTCCTTACAGGAGTGAAAACAACCAATTGTTATAAATAAAACAAAAAGTTGTATTTTTAAAAGTCGTGTCATGTATATCTTTGAACTGTCAAAAGCAGCTATTTGGTTACATTTGTAAAAATGTGAAAAATTAATGGTTTTAAGGGGGCTGCAGGAAAAATTTAAAGTTAAATCTGGTCGAAAATATTTGGCTGAAGAGCTGGAGAAACCGGCATTGGCCACCAATAGGACCAAGGGTATATCAGCAATAGGATGTATTGTAGATGTTGATGCATTTTCAAATGCAGAAGTATTTTACGAATTGATTGATGAATTTTCCTTACGACCCAATGCCATTAAAATTATAGGGTATAAACGCGATTTTGACAAGAATTCCCCTTTTGCTATTCAGATGTTCACTGACAGGGACCTCGGATGGAAGGGAAAAATAGAAAATGGTTACGTTTTGGAATTTTTGGGAAGAGAGTATGATTTGTTGATCAATTACTACACGGAAGACAATTTGCTTATGAAGCTTTTGTCGGTTCGAACCCCTGCGCGATTGAAGGTTGGTTTGACCGAAGTGGATCCCAAACTAAATGATTTGATTTTGAATACGCCCATAAAGGAGTTTGGAACCTTTAAGGCCGAATTGAAAAAGTACTTAACGATATTAAAGGAGATTTGATGGAAGCATTGGTAGGTACTGGAGTTGCTCTGGTTACACCGTTTAACCAAGATTTGTCAGTTGATGTGGAAGCCCTACAGCGACTCACGGAACATTGTATTGCTGGAGGGTTGGATTACCTGGTTGTTTTGGGCACCACTGGGGAGTCTGTGACGCTTTCTCGAGATGAAAAAATACTGGTCATGGATACAGTGGCCAAGGTGAATGCCGGTCGCTTGCCCTTGGTTGTGGGTGTTGGAGGGAACAATACACAGGCAGTCGTGAATGATTTAAATACGCTTGATACAAGCGATTTTACGGCCATACTTTCGGTATCACCCTATTACAATAAACCCACCCAAGAAGGTATCTATAGACATTTTAAAGAGGTCGCCAAAGCATCACCCCTCCCCGTAATCTTATACAACGTACCTCCTAGAACAGGTAGCAACATGACCGCCGCCACTACCTTGCGTTTGGCCCATGAGATTTCCAATATTGCCGCCATTAAAGAAGCCTCGGGTGATATGGTGCAAGTAAATGAAATCATCAAACAAAAACCGGCCGACTTTTTGGTCCTGGCCGGTGATGACTTTACTGCATTGCCAATTGTTTTGGCCGGTGGTTCTGGGGTAATTTCAGTTTTAGGACAGGGTTTGCCCAGGGAGTTCGCTACCATGATAAATTTGGGATTAAATGAAGATGCTGATGCCGCCTATGAAATTCACCATTCACTTTTGAACGGTATGCATCTAATCTTTGAAGAGGGCAATCCGGCAGGAATTAAGAGCATTTTAGAACAGCTGGGTCTGACCAATGCCAAAGTACGCCTGCCTTTGATCGAAGCTTCATCAACATTAAAGTCTAAAATAGGAGATTTTATGCAACCCTTTCAGCGGGTATATGCTTCCTGAGCGTTAAACCTAAGCCAAATAGGTTTTTGATATGCGGAGATACGCCTATTTTTGGTAGGCATCTAAATTTTTATTATCCCTATACAATCATTACTTTTGCAAAATATTTTTTCAAAATGCGGAACGCTTTCCTTTTGATTTTCACTGTTTTACTTTTATTTTCTTGTAATGAGTATCAAAAAGTACTCAAGAATGAAGATGTAAAGGCAAAATACGATTTGGCTGAACGGTATTATAACGAAGGAGATTATAAGCGAGCCAAACGCCTTTTCGAACAAATTGCACCTAAGTATGTGGGTAAGCCTCAGGGCGAACGCGTAATGTTCTTTTTTGCCGATTCTTATTTTAAAACAGGTGATTATTACCTTTCGGGCTATCAATTTGAGCGTTTCATTAAATCGTATCCAAAGAGTGATAAGATGCAAGAGGCCACCTTTTTAGGTGCTAAAAGCTACTATGAATTATCGCCTAAATACTCGCTGGATCAAACCGATACAGATAAAGCGCTGAGTAGACTGCAAACTTTTATAAATACCTATCCTGAGTCTGAGTTTTTTGCTGAAGCCAATGAAATGGCTCAAGAATTAACACGAAAGAAGGAAAAGAAGCAGGTCGAAATTGGAAAGCAATTTGACAAATTAGGAGAATTTAATTTTCCAATTTTAATATCGGCTATTACAGCTTTGGATAATTTTGTTGCCGAGAATCCAGGGTCGCCTTATCGCGAAGAAGCCCTTTTTCACAAGCTTAAGGCAACCACGAACCTGGCACTAAATAGTACGGTCATTAAGAAAGAAGAACGGGTTGAGGAAGCTATCGCAGCCTACAGGGCCTTAATGAAAGCCTATCCTGAATCAGCCTTTAAAAAAGATGCTAATAATCTATACAAGACATTACAAAGAGAACAAAAACAACTTTCAAAATAATACGGACATAAGCCTATGAACGATTTGAAAAATACCAATGCAGCAGTTACCACGGTAACACATAACAGAAATGAGTTTGACGAAAAAACCGAAAACATTTACGAGGCTATTTCGATAACAGCCAAAAGGGCCATTCAAATCAATTCTGATATTAAGAAGGAATTGTTGGAAAAACTAGAGGAGTTTGCTACATACAGTGATAGCCTCGAGGAAGTTTTTGAAAACAAGGAACAGATTGAAGTATCCAAGTTTTACGAAAAACTACCAAAACCCCATGCCTTGGCCATTCAAGAATGGTTAGAGGATAAAATTTATTACCGCAACACAGAAAACGACGAATAGGATGTTAAAGGGTAAGCATGTTCTTTTGGGCATCACCGGAGGAATTGCCGCTTACAAAACAACTTTCCTAGTTCGTTTATTGATAAAAGCCGGTGCAGATGTCAAAGTAATCATGACACAAAGTGCCGGCTCTTTTGTTGCCCCACTTACGCTTTCTACCCTTTCGAAAAATCCTGTTCTTTTTGATTTTGTGAATGAGGAAGATGGATCTCTTTCTTGGAACAACCATGTTGAGTTGGGCCTTTGGGCAGATGTAATGCTCATTGCACCAGCAACGGCGAATACGCTTTCTAAAATGGCGAATGGAGTTTGTGATAACTTGCTCTTGGCCACCTACCTTTCGGCGAAATGCCCCGTTTTCTTTGCCCCGGCCATGGATTTGGATATGTACAGACATCCATCCACCAAAGCTTCCCTTGATACGTTGCAATCTTTTGGAAACCTGATGATTCCAGCAGAATCGGGTGAACTGGCCAGTGGATTGCACGGTGAAGGTAGAATGGCCGAACCTGAGACCATGCTGAAGATGCTAACGGAGTATTATGCCTTGGGACTCCCACTTTCCGGTAAAACAGTTTTAATAACGGCTGGACCAACACATGAAGCCCTTGACCCAGTTCGTTTTTTGGGCAATAAATCCACCGGCACCATGGGTTTTGAATTGGCCCATAGGGCAGCTGAATTGGGTGCTTCGGTAATTCTTGTTGCAGGCCCCACGCATTTGCAGTTGGAGCATTCGAATATCAAAATACACAGGGTAGTATCTGCAAACGAGATGTACCATGCTGTGCATGAATATTTTGAGGGTGTTGACATTGCCATCTCGGCCGCTGCGGTTGCCGATTACCGCCCAAAAACAGTTGCTGACCAAAAAATCAAAAAGAAGGAAGGCCCAATGCACCTGGAAATGGTACGCAACGAAGATATTCTGAAATCGATGGGCAAAAAAAAGAAGCACCAGTATTTGGTGGGCTTTGCTTTGGAGACCCAAAACGAAAAAGAAAACGCCCAAAGGAAGCTTCAAGAGAAGAACTTAGATGCCATTGTATTGAATTCATTGAATGACAAAGGAGCCGGATTTGGCGAAAAAACCAACAAAGTCAGTTTTCTGGACAAGAATTCCAATGCAAAAACGTTTGAAGTAAAGGCCAAGGCTGATGTGGCCATTGATATTTGGAAAGAAATCATCTCAAGACTCAATGATTAGGGCGTTTCTGTTAGGGTTTATTTTTATTACCGTAAACTGGGTTGCGGCACAAGAATTAAATTGCACGATTACCGTAAATTCAGATCAGGTTGGGCAAACCAACCAGCAGATATTTACCACCCTTGAACGTTCCCTGAACGATTTTGTCAACAAGACCAAATGGACAGATCGGGTGTACAATGAAAATGAACGTGTGAATGCGCGAATATTCATTACCATTTCGCAATATGAATCCGATCGTTTTGAGGCCAATATTCAACTGCAGTCCTCTCGGCCCGTATTCAATACCTCCTATGAAAGTCCTGTGTTCAATTATCGAGACAATGCCTTTAATTTTCAGTATCAAGAGTTTGAACCCTTGGTGTACAATCCCAATTCGTTTGATTCGAATTTGGTAGGGGTCATTTCCTACTATGTTTATGTGATATTGGGCTTAGATGCCGATACCTTTTCACTTCAAGGTGGTGATGAGCACTATCGCAAAGCGCAAAACATTGTGACACAAGCCCAAGGCACCAGTTTTTCTGGGTGGGCGCAAGAGACCGGAGAGCGCACGCGTTTTGAACTTGTCGATAACTTATTGTCAAACTCTTTTCGCGAATATCGCATTGCCATGTACAATTACCATCGCAAGGGATTGGATATTTTAGGAGATAATAATAGTACCGGTAAGCAGATTATTGCGGGCAGCCTGCGCTTATTCGAGACCTTGATCAAACGTAGACCCAATGCATTTTTGATACAGACCTTCTTCGATGCCAAATCTGAAGAAATCCAAAACATCTTTTCAGATGGCCCTAAGGTTGACATCGTAAAACTCAAAGAAACCTTGAACCGCGTGGCACCCTTTTATTCTTCAACTTGGAATCAAATTAATTACTAACTGGCATTTTCTACAAAGACGATTATCTTTACGCGATAAAGATTTTCAAATTGCTCAGTAAACTTTCCATAAAAAATTATGCGCTTATTTCTGAATTGGAAGCTTCCTTTTCAGAAGGATTCACCACCATCACCGGTGAAACAGGCGCAGGGAAATCTATTTTGTTGGGTGCCCTTTCTTTGGTTCTTGGCAAAAGGGCCGATCTCTCCTCCCTAATGGATAAAGAGAAAAAATGCATAATCGAAGCTGAGTTTGCTATTGGAAAATACGACATGGCTTCTTTCTTTAAGGCGCATGATTTGGATTTTGAGCCCCAAACCATTTTACGAAGAGAAATTTTGCCCTCCGGAAAGTCTAGGGCTTTTGTCAATGATTCCCCCGTTAACCTCAATGTGCTTTCGCAATTGGGGGGAAGTTTGGTTGACGTGCATTCCCAACACCAAACCTTGCAGTTAACCGAGAATGATTTTCAATTGAAAGTTATTGATGCCCTTGCGGACAATGCTGGGAAATTACAAGAATACATCTTGGAACTTTCCTTGTATCGAAGGGCTCAAAGTGAACTTTCAGGGCTTTTAGATTTTCAGTCATCGGCCGATAAGGAACATGATTACAACAGTTTTTTGTTAAAGGAACTGGAGGCTTTTCCCTTAAGTGAAGGAATTCAAGAGGAGTTGGAAGAAGAGCAAGCGCAACTAAGCAATGCTGCCCAAATAATTTCACAGCTGTCCTCTGGAAACCAATTGCTGAGGGCCGAGCATATGGGCATTTCAGAACAATTGGGCGAGCTGAAACGCATATTTCAAGATTTAGCCCCATTTGGAGCTAAATATGAAGCCATAAGAGAGCGACTGGAATCTGTTTTTATTGAACTGGAAGACATAGCCAATGAGGTAGAGTCTTTTTCAGAGGAAGTGGCCCTAAATCCAAATCGATTGGAAGAGGTCAATGCCCTTTTGCAATCGTTCTATTCGCTCCAGAAAAAGCATCAGGCCGAATCTGTAGAAACCTTATTGGAGGTGAAGGAAGCATTGCGTTTAAAGGTGGATGCCACTGAAAATATAGAAGTTCAAATTGAAGAAAAGAAAGCTGAGGTTTCAGCGATTGAGCAACGTCTTGCCGCAATAGCAATAGTTATTCGGGAGAAAAGGAACTCGGTAATCCCCAAGTTGAAAAACTTATTGCAAAACGATTTGTTCTCTTTGGGGATGCCATCCACCACCTTTAAGATTGAAATAAATCCTGCGGAAGCCTATAAAAGAAATGGGAAAGACGATCTTACATTTTTGTTTTCGGCCAACAAGGGTTCAGATTTTGGTGAATTAAAGAAAGTGGCTTCGGGTGGGGAGCTTTCCAGAATTATGTTGGTCATCAAATCGATATTAGCTGACTACGAGCAATTGCCCACCATGATGTTTGATGAAATTGATACGGGAGTTTCTGGCGAAATATCAAATAGAATGGGCGAAATCATGCACAAAATGAGTTCAAAAATGCAGGTGTTTGCCATAACGCATTTACCCCAGGTGGCCTCCAAAGGTGATGAACAGTTTAAGGTGTTTAAGGATGAAACCGACCAGCTCACCCATACCAAGATCAAAAAACTGGGTGATGATGAACGCATTGTGGAATTGGCACAGATGTTAAGCGGAAAGTCCGTTTCCGACTCTGCCTTGGCCCATGCCAGGCAATTGTTGCAATAGTTGTTTTGCAATTGAATATCTTTGTCGGCAAAACCAACAGATATACAATGTCACATAATTTACTAAAAGGAAAAAAAGGAATCATTTTTGGCGCTCTTGATGCAAACTCTATTGCTTGGAAAACCGCCGAGCGGGTTCATGAAGAAGGCGGTAGTTTTGTTTTGACAAATGCACCCATCGCAATGCGCATGGGGCAGATCAACGAATTGGCGAAGAAAACGGGATCTGAAATTATTCCGGCTGACGCTACCAACGAAGAGGATTTAGAAAATTTGGTTAGCAAATCGATGGAGCTGATGGGGGGTAAGCTCGACTTTGTGCTCCACTCTATTGGGATGTCAATTAACGTTCGGAAAGGACGCCATTATACGGATGAAAAATATGATTTCACGGCCAAGGGATGGGATGTTTCGGCCTTGTCATTCCACAAGGTAATGCAAGCCCTCTACAAGGCAGATGCCATGAATGAATGGGGCAGTATTGTAGCACTGACCTATATGGCTGCCCAACGAACGTTTCCTGATTATAATGATATGGCCGATAACAAGGCGTATTTAGAATCTGTGGCACGTAGCTTTGGTTACTTTTTTGGAAAGGAAAAGAAGGTGCGGGTCAATACCATTTCGCAATCTCCAACGCCAACCACGGCAGGTCAAGGTGTGAAGGGGTTTGATGGCTTTATCAATTACGCTGAGAAAATGTCACCTTTGGGTAATGCCACTGCAGCGGATTGTGCAGATTATACCATATCCTTATTCTCAGATTTGACGAAGAAAGTGACCATGCAAAATCTCTTTCATGATGGCGGATTTTCAAATACAGGAGTTAGCCAAGAAATCATAGATGAATTTTCTGAGTAAGGTATACACATCACTTAAAAAGCCATCTGCCTTTCGTGGATGGCTTTTCTTTTAATATGGCATTGCATTTTTCATTCATAGTGCCCGTTTACAATCGTCCGGAGGAGACTAAAGAGCTTTTGGAGAGTTTTTTAATTCAAGATTCACCTGACTTCGAAGTAGTTATAGTTGAAGATGGATCCCAACATACCAGTGAGGAGGTGATCGATGATTTTGCCCGTAAGCTCAATGTGTCGTATTACCAAAAACCAAATACGGGCCCTGGAGATTCAAGAAATTATGGGATGCGTCGTGCCAAAGGTGACTACTTCATAATTTTGGATTCGGATTGTGTATTGCCACCACATTACTTAACTGAGGTTCGAAAAGAGCTTGACAATAGTTTTGTGCATTGTTTTGGTGGACCAGATCAAGCACACGAATCCTTTACTTCGATACAAAAGGCCATTGATTTTACAATGACCGCATTTATAACTACTGGGGGAATCCGAGGGGGGAAAAAGGCAGTGACGAAATTTCAACCAAGGAGTTTTAACCTGGGTATTTCAAAAGAAGCCTTTGTAAAAACTGGAGGATTTGGAAATATTCATCCTGGTGAAGACCCAGATTTGGTTTTTAGATTGTGGAAATCAGGATACGACACACGTCTTTTTAAGAACGCTTTTGTATATCATAAGCGCCGCATCAATTGGAAAAAATTTAGGCAACAGGTGACCAAATTTGGAATGGTTCGGGCCATATTGAACAAATGGCACCCCAAGACTGCGAAAATTGCCTATTGGTTTCCCTCATTTATTACCATCGGATTCTTAAGTTCTTTGTTGCTTGCAGCTTTTGGCATATACTGGCCAAGCCTGTGCGTTTTGGCTTATGTTTTTTTGGTTTTCTTGGGCGCCTTAATTGCTGGCTTGTCTTTCAAAGCAGCGTTCCTTTCAATTTATGCGGTTGCCATACAGTTTTTTGGGTACGGACTGGGCTTTCTTAAATCAACGATCTTGGTTAATTTTAGCAATAAGAAGCCTGAGGAACTTTTTCCAACGCTATTTTTTAAGGCATAATTGAGCAGTTTAGGAAACATATTAGGAGGTTTGGATCGTCGGAAAGTAAAAATGTTTTCGATTTTTTTTCTGTGCTCTTTTTTGGCTTGGTTCATAAGTAATCTTTCGGAGCCCTATGAATCAACAGTCGCTTTTGATATAAATTACACCCGGGTACCAGATTCACTATCCGTTTCCAAAGGATCAAGAATGAAATTGGATGCCAAGGTTAAGGCCAATGGATTTGCATTCTTATACTATAATTTTTATCCCAAAAAAATTGAATTAGATCTTGCACAGGCAAAGGCTTTGACGGGTCGGTTCTATTATCCGAATACCGCTTTGGTTAAAACTATTGAAAAACAGCTTTCAAGTTCGACCAAATTGGTTGCTGTTTTTCAAGACACCTTGTTTTTAAATGTTTTTCAGGTAACATCGAAAAAGGTGGAAATAAAGCCCAATATAACCTTAAGTTTGGAGCAGAATTATTTGATGGATGGCCCTTTGATGATAGATCCCCAGAGCATTACCCTAAAAGGTCCTGAAGCGGAAATAGCAAGTGTTCAAGAAATCATTACCGAATCTACAGAACTCGTCAACATCACTTCAGATTTTGATATCGAAGTGAAACTGGCATTACCCGACCATTTGGAAAATACCACGATTTCATCAAATATGGTGCGCTTATCAGGTAAGGTGGTGCGGTTTTCTGAGAAAGTTTTTGAGGTGGAAATACAAGTGCTCAACAGCCCAGAAGGACTTGGTGTCAAAACCTTTCCGAATTCTGTTTCTGTGCTTTGCAAGGCGCCAATTGAAGCCTTGAAGACCATCAAGTCAGAAAATTTTGAAGTAGTGGCCAATTATCAAGATCGGGTCGATGACAAGTTGTTTCTGAATATTAGAGCACGGCCTCAAAAGGCTTATGATGTGCGCATTCTTGAAAACCAAGTGAATTTTATTTTGGAGAAGCAATGAAAATAGTTGGTTTGACCGGGGGAATAGGCAGCGGAAAGTCGCTTGTAGCAACTATGTTTAAAGGGTTTGGTATCGCTGTTTATGACTCAGATCTCGAGGCCAAATACTTAATGAACACTTCTGTAAAACTTCGAAAAGATATCATTGCCTTATTGGGTGAATCGGCATATGATAAAGGTGGGCTCAATCGAAAATACATTGCCGAGAAGGTTTTCAAAGATGCCGATTTACTCTCTAAATTAAATGGTATTGTGCATCCCGCGGTGCAGCACGATTTTTTGCAATGGGTAAAAAGACAGGAATCACCTTATGTCATTCAAGAAACCGCATTAATTTTTGAAAATAACGCCGCTGACCGTTATGATTATGTGATTCTGGTCATAACACCTGAAGAAGAAAGGGTCAAAAGGGTTATGGAACGCGATGGTCAATCGCGTGAGAAGGTTTTGGCACGGATAAAAAACCAACTTGATGATCAGCATAAAATACCTCAGGCTGATTTTGTGATTAAAAATCTCATTAAGGAGGACACTCATGAGAGCGTTTTTCAAATCCATAAGGCCATATTGGCCGAAATGGCCTGATTTTAAAAAATTAACATTTTTGTTAAGGTTAGGTTAAACGCTAAATCCTCTGAATGTTAAATTTCTAATTTTGAATAAATGAACAAGAAGCTGTTTGTTCTTCTCGTCATTCTAATGAGTCTGTCCCTTGTCGGGATAATCTTTGTTCAAGGCTATTGGATCAAGACTTCAGTTGAAGATAAGGAAGAGCAGTTCTCAAATGCCGTAGTTGCCATTTTAGATGAGGTGGCAGACAAAGTAGAAAGCAGGGAAAGAAAGGATTATTACGACCGGTTTGCTTCGCAAATTGATAGCGCAGGCACACCAATATCAACCCAATTAAGCAATTTTTTCTTTGTTGATCGCGATTTGAATTCCAATGAAATTCTTTTTTATTCCCATGGAATATTGGAAGAAGATTACGGAATATCATCAACGTTCTTTGACAATTTCAGTGAAGAAGACACAACGCGGATTAAAAATTATACCAGCAAGCGTACGACCACAATTTTTAAAGAAGATTATGGGTTGGACGGTAAGCGATATAAATTAACTCCTATTCAAAAGCTTGAGAGAATTGGAGGCCTATCTAGAATGGAACAGGCGCAATTTGATGACGTTTTCATGGAACGTGCCAAACGTGTTCCGATTCATATGAGAGTTTCAAAGCAAGAATTGGAGCTCCTTTTATCGCGTGAATTGGAGAATCGCGGTATGGATTTGGACTATGAATATGGGGTGTACAGCCAGGGATATCCAACGAAAGTTAAATCGAAAAAATTCAAGTTTGGTCAAACGTCGATGTATAAGGCGCCTATTTTCAAAGACAGTGAAGGCGACACAAATTTTTCATTATTGCTCACTTTTCCGAAGAAAAAGCGTTTTTTGCTTCAGTCTATTATGGGCATGGCCTTGCTTTCGCTCATTTTTACCTTAGTCATTGTTATAGCGTATTCAAGCGCAATTTATCAGTTGATCAAACAGAAACAGATTTCTGAAATCAAATCGGATTTCATCAACAACATGACCCATGAGTTTAAGACGCCTATCGCTACAATCAATTTAGCAGTTGAGGCCATACGAAATCCGAAGTCTATTGAAGACAAGGATAAGGTGTTGCGTTATTTGGGTATGATCAAGGATGAAAATAAACGCATGCATGCTCAGGTAGAAAACGTTTTACGCATATCTAAATTGGAGAAAAACCAATTGGATATTAGTAAGGATAGGGTAGACGCACACGACATTATTCAAGACGCCATTACTCATGTGGAGTTAATCGTAAAAGATAGGGGCGGGTATGTCGAATCAAATCTTAAGGCCGAACGTTCAGATGTTTTGGCGAACGACATGCATTTAACAAACGTTATCGTTAATATTCTCGACAATGCCATAAAGTATTCGCCAGAAGCCCCAAAGATTGATGTGTCCACTGAATTGGCTAAGAGTTATATTATCATAAAAATCAAGGACCAAGGTGCTGGAATGAGCAAGGCGGTTCTAAAAAAGGTTTTTGAAAAATTTTACCGGGAGCACACCGGAGATGTGCATAATGTCAAGGGCCACGGATTAGGTTTGGCCTACGTAAAACGAATAGTAGATGATCATCAAGGTGAAGTTTATGCAGAAAGTGAAAAAGGCAAAGGAAGCACTTTCTATATCAAACTACCTCTAATTTAAACAGTTATGGAGACAGAAAACAAAAAAATACTTTTAGTTGAAGACGACCCTAACTTTGGTATTGTCCTAAAAGATTATTTGACCATGAACGATTTCGATGTCGTTCTTGCCAAAAATGGCATGGAAGGTTTTGAAAAATTCAAGAAAGACAACTATGACGTTTGTATTCTTGATGTAATGATGCCCTATAAAGATGGCTTTACACTGGCCAGGGAAATAAGGGAAAAGAATGAAAATGTTCCCATCATCTTTTTGACCGCCAAAACAATGAAAGAAGATGTTTTGAAAGGTTATAAAGCGGGTGCAGATGACTACCTGAACAAACCGTTTGACTCAGAAGTACTTCTGATGAAACTTAAAGCTATACTTCAGAGAAAATCATCTAACACATTAGCTGACAGTAAGCAATTTGAATTCGAAATCGGTAATTTTCACCTGAATTCAAAACTCCGCTTTTTGAGATATAAAGATGAAGAACCCATTAAGCTTTCACCAAAAGAAAATGAGCTCTTAAGATTGCTTGCGCTTCATGAAAATGATTTAATGCCTAGAGAATTGGCTTTGACCAAGATTTGGCGCGATGATAATTATTTTACTTCAAGAAGTATGGATGTTTATATCGCAAAACTCCGTAAATATTTGAAGCGTGATGACTTGGCGGAGATATTGAACATTCATGGGGAAGGATTCAGATTGGTTGTAAAAGCGGGAAACGAACAGGCTTCCTAAGCGCCGTTGGCAAGTCCCAATAAACAAGAATAAGGATTTAAACCTTGTTGATTTGGTTCAATACTTGGTTTACAATTGCATGGGTACTTTGTATCACGTTAACCTGAATGGCCTCGGTTGGCACTTCTAGGGTATCAAATTGTGATTGAAGCAGTTCAATTGGCATAAAGTGATTCTTTCGTTGCTGCATTCTTTGTTTTATCTGTTCGAAAGAGGCTTCTAAAAAAATAAACTGGATATTGTCTTTTATTCCGCTTGACAACACTTGTCTGTACTTTTCTTTTAGGGCGGAACAGGCGATAATAGCACCGTCTGATTGATGTGCAATGGCCAGTTCGTTGAGAGCGATAAGCCAGCCTTCACGGTCTGAATCATTTAAGGGTTGTCCTGCCGACATCTTCAAAATGTTTTCCTCTGGATGAAAATCATCACCATCAAAAAAAGGCAGTTTCAAGGCCTCCGCGAGTAACTTGCCAATAGTGGTTTTACCCGTTCCAGAAACTCCCATTACAATAAAAACACTTTTATCCATCGGCAAGGGTATTCAATTTTTTGGTCACTTCTTCAATCACCTTTTCCTTGGGGGCATCAAAATCAATCCAAAGAATGACATCATTTTTTCGATACCAAGTGAGCTGCCGTTTGGCATATCTGCGGGTGTTTTTTTTGATTTCTGAAATAGCGAATTCCAATGTGTATGCACCATCCAAATACTGGAAAAGTTCTTTATATCCCACAGTTTGCAATGCGTTGAGGTTTTTGTGTTCGAAAAGCTTTTTCGCCTCGTCGAGCAAACCAGTTTGCATCATTTGATCTACACGACGTTCTATTCTTTCGTATATGGTTTCTCGCGAGGCTTGAATACCCAAATAGAGTGTTTTGAAGGGTCTTGTTATACTCTTTTTTCCCAAGAAGGAAGAGTACGGCTTTCCTGACCCTCTGGTAACCTCAAGGGCACGTATTAGGCGGTGGGGATTTTCTAGATCAATATTGTTGTATTGTACCGGATCTTTTTCCTTTAATTCAATTTGCAATTGTTCGATTCCGGATGATTGCCATTGCGCAATCAATTCGTTACGAATACTTGGGTCGATGTCGGGAAAATCGTCCATGCCATTGACAACAGCGTCGACATAGAGCCCACTACCACCAGCAATAACCGTTAGTTCCTGGTCTCTAAACAGGTCATTTAACTTTGCCAAAGCGTCCTTTTCAAAATCACCCACCGAATAGGTGTCAAAGATACTTTTGTGCTGAATAAAATGGTGTTTTACTTCACCTAACTCTGATGCCGAGGGAACCGCAGTACCAATGGTCATCTCCTTATAAAACTGCCGTGAATCTGCCGAAAGGATTTCTGTATGAAAATGCTTGGCCAATTGAATGGCCCAATGTGTTTTACCAATGCCCGTTGGACCTACAATGGCAAGTAGGGTTTTGTGCTTCATAACAACTCATCTCCACAATTATAGCAGTGCTTTGCATTATCTCTGTGGCCTTCAGCAGTGCAGGTTTCGCATACTTGGGTATTGGTGTGAATCAGATTTTCTGTTTTTTTCCTTTTTCCTTTTGACCCATATTTTGAATACTCAACAGTAACGATACCGGTGGGAACAGCAATAATACCATAACCCATTATCATGATTATGGTGGCGAAAAGTTGCCCTAAATTGGTCTGTGGTGCAATATCACCATAACCTACAGTGGTTAAGGTAACTATAGTCCAATAAATACTTCTGGGAATACTGGTAAAGCCAGCTTCATCATCTTCGATCAGGTACATCATTGTTCCCATAATCACCGATAAAATCAGCACCACATATATAAAAACAGCGATTTTTGCCCGGCTCGCTTTTAGTGCTTCCTTTAATTGCGACGCTTCACCAATGAACTTCACCAATTTTAATATCCTAAATATCCTGAGCAGTCGAAATGCCCGCACCGCTAACAATACCTGAGAACCAGCTAATATGTAAGAAATATAGAGCGGAATGGTAGAGAGAAAATCAATAATGCCATAAAAACTGAAAATGTACTTGAACGGTTTTTTGACTGTTATGATTCGCGCAATGTATTCGAAGGTAAAAAATATGGTTACAATCCATTCTAAAGTCAGTAGCAGACCGTGATGGTTTTGATCAATTTCCTTGACACTTTCGAGCATTACCAGAATTACACTGAGAATAATCAAAAAGAACAGTAGGATATCAAAAACCTTTCCCGCTTTGGTATCGGCCTCGTAAATAACTTCATGCAGGCGATGGCGCCATTCCGAATTTTTAGTGCTCTCTTTCAAAGGTTTGGTTTAGCTCGACAGTTTTCATCTTATGCTTTGTTCGCAGATAAGATTCAATCAGCAATGTAGTATTGTGGTCCCCTTGCAAGGGTACAATTACCGATTTCAAGATAGCAATATTATTTATTTGATGGTTCAAATCAGTGAATCCATAGCCTTGCAATTGACCATCACTGATGTAGACAACACTTTTTTCTCCCAACTCGCGACCTTTACCCAGCAGAAGCAGGGTACGGCCATCAATGCTATATTTATTTTGGATTGCGGCCAGATTTTCAGAACTGACCATGTAATCTGTTTGAAATTCAAATTCATCCAAGAGTTTTTCCAAAAACTTTTTCGAAGCTTTCAATGAAGAAAAACTACTGATACGACCCAACTGGCCATTGGCCTTTTTGGCTTCTATTTTAAGAAGTCCGTTTGTTGTTTTTTGGACCGGATATAAACCGTGTGTCAAGCCTTGGTTTCGAAGTGGTTTGTTTAGTTTAGGCTTGTTTTGCGCAATAAATTGATATTCTTTTAATAAGGCAACCAATTCATTGCCTGTTTTTTCAAAGGTTACTTTTTTTGTTTCTTTTTGAAGCGTTCTGGCCAACGCACCAACATTGGTAAAATGCTGATTGATCCGTTTGCGGATATTTTTGGAAGTTCCTGCAAATAGAATCTCTCCGTCCTTTGCGTGCATATAGTACACCCCAGCTTCGGTAGGTAAACTTTCAACCATGTCCAATTGACGTGGAGATAGTTCTCCTAGAGATTCTCCTCGGATAGTTTCTTGAACTATAGTTTTATCTATATCCTTGGTCAGAAGCAGTTTAAAAAGCTTTAATGTAGCCAGTGCATCTCCATTCGCCCGGTGTCTATCGCTTACTGCGATACCCAATGAACGCACCAATTTGCCCAAGCTATGTGATTCGGCCTCCGGAATCAGTTTTTGTGACAAATCAACCGTGCATAAGCTCTTGCGTTGAAAATCATATCCTAAGCGCCTAAATTCTGTACGCAAAATGCGATAATCAAATTGGGCATTATGGGCAACCAAAGTTGCGTCTTGGGTAATTTCAACGATACGCTTGGCTATTTCGTGAAATTTTGGAGCAGAACGCAACATTTTATTGTTGATACCCGTAAGCTTGGCCACAAAAGGTTGGATTTCACGCTCAGGATTGACCAAACTGATAAACTGGTCAACGACCTGATGCCCGTCAAAGCGATGAATAGCAATCTCCATGATACCTTCTTCATTGAATTTACCACCTGTGCTCTCAATATCTAAAATGGCGTACATGAATATTTACTGGTAATTGCGTGCTCCAAAGATACTACTTCCGACCCTGACCATGGTACTTCCTTCCTCAACGGCAATGTCGTAATCACCACTCATGCCCATAGACAATACGGTCATATGTGGAACCACCTTTTTGATATGATCGAATAGTGACTTCAACGAATGGAACTCTTTTCTGATTTGGGTCCGATCTTGGGTGAATGTTGCCATTCCCATTAGCCCATGAATCCTTATATGTTGAAGTTGAACGAATTCTTCTGATGAAATTAGTTGCTCGAGTTCGGATTGTTCAAGACCGAATTTGGTTTGTTCCTCCGCTATATGAATCTGCAACAAACACGGTATGATCCGGTCGTGCTTCGCGGCCTGCTTATCTATCTCCTTAAGCAATTTAAAACTATCAACCCCATGAATAAGAGAGACGAATGAGGCCATGTATTTCACCTTATTTCGTTGCAGGTGTCCTATCATGTGCCACTGAATATCTTTGGGCAGTTGCTCCCATTTTGAAACCATTTCTTGCACCTTATTCTCTCCAAAAACCCTTTGGCCATTTTCGTAAGCTTCCATTATTTCTTTTTCACTCTTGGTTTTCGATACGGCTACCAAGGTGACAGCGTCGGGAAGTGTTTCTTTTATAGTGCGGAGGTTTTCAGAAATGGACATGTATTGGATTTAAAATTCATAGATGGTAAGACCACTCCGAAGTTTGGGTTCAATGTAGGTACTCTTAGGAGGCATTACCAATCCCGCGTCGGCAATGGCCTTGATTTCGTCAATCGTGATGGGCAGCATACTAAAACCGACCTGAAACTCGCCTTTATCTATGCGGTCTTTCATATTTATCAAGTTCATTTTGCCATGGCCATAGGCAATGCGCTTGTCATTGCGCAAATCCGAAATTCCTAAAATAGGCTCTAAAATGGTCTTAAAAAGTATTTGGGTGTCCAGCTCACTTAGGGGATCTGTAAATTCATATACCTTCTTTCTTAAATAAAGCGAATAAAAATCTCCATCAAGATACATGCTGAAATGATGCTTTTTTGTGGGTTTGTATACGCCATCATCCATTTTTTGAATCCGATACATTTCATCCAACCGCATTAATAGATCCTCTTTTGTGAGACCGTTTAAATCCTTGACCATTCGTGTGAATTCGTAAATCTTGATTTCAGACTCGGGAATGAGATAGCTCATGAAGAAATTGTAGGGCTCCGATCCGGAATGCCCTTCACCCTTTTTGACGTTTTCGGCCAAAAGGTTTGATGATGCACTTCGGTGGTGGCCATCTGCGATATATAAAAATTCAGTTTTTAAAAACTCTTTCTCAATTGATGCGATGGTTGCCGAATCTGAGATGCACCATAACCTATGTTGCACCTTGTCTGGCGTGGTAAATTCATATTCTGGAATTTTAGCTACCTCGGAAAGAATTATGGAGTTGATTCTAGAATTTTCGGGATAGGTCATGAGCACGGGTTCAGCATTAAAACCCACAGTTTCTAGGTAATCAGCGAAAAGTTTTTCGCGTTTTTCGATAGTGTTTTCATGTTTTTTAATGGTATTATTTTGATAATCAGCCACGCTTGTGGCACAAAATAATCCCAATGCTGAAAAGTTTTTCTTCGTTACTTCATAAAGGTAAAAGTTAGGCGTTGAGTCTTTGATGAAAATGGCGTCTTCCAAAAATTCGAGATAGCGGTTACGAACCAATTTAAAGCGCTCTGCACCCCTTATTTTTTTAGCAAATTTAAATCCGGGGTTGATGATATGAAGAAATGAAAAAGGATTGAATTTTAGAATTGATTTAAGTTCATCAGGTGCGTAATCTTCATAAGAGCGGGACACCACAAATGAAACTTTGTCCTTGGCCGGCCTAATGGCCTTAAAAGGTTTGACCGTTGCCATATCAAACAAATTGGGCTGATACCTTTTCCGCCTTTCTCGATACGGAATAATCGTAGAACCCCTCCCCAGATTTGACGCCAAGTTTTTTGGCTGCAACCATATTTACCAGCAGAGGGCAGGGAGCATATTTGGGGTTTTTGAAGCCATCGTACATGACGTGGAGAATAGATAAACAAACATCAAGTCCAATAAAATCTGCCAATTGGAGTGGCCCCATAGGATGTGCCATCCCCAATCTCATCACAGTATCAATTTCATGTACCCCGGCCACGCCATTATAAAGGGTTTCAATGGCTTCATTGATCATCGGCATCAATATGCGATTGGCAACAAAACCTGGGTAGTCATTTACTTCGGTAGGTGTCTTGCCCAAATTCACTGAAAGATCCATAATAGCTTTTGTAGTAGCATCAGAGGTGTTGTAACCTCTAATGATTTCCACCAATTTCATGATGGGTACTGGGTTCATAAAGTGCATACCGATCACCTTATCCGGACGGTTGGTCGCTGCCGCTATTTGGGTTATTGAAATAGAGGAGGTGTTGGTTGCCAACAGGGTATTGGCCGAACACAAGGTATCCAACTCCTTGAATATGCCTAATTTAACCTCCATATTCTCGGTAGCTGCCTCGACAACCAAATCTGAATTCGACACGCCTTGCGCCAAGGAGGTGTATGTGGAGATATTGTTCAGGGTAGCTTGTTTCTCTTCGGCACTTATTTTTTCCTTGGCGACCATGCGGTCTAAGTTTTTGCCGATCGTGGCCAATCCTTTGTCCAATGAATCTTGGGAAATATCAATTAGATGTACGTGATATCCATTTTGGGCAAAAACATGGGCGATTCCGTTGCCCATGGTTCCTGATCCGATTACCGCTATATTTTTCATTTGTTTACTCCTTAAATGATTTTATTATTTGAAGGGCAACCTGCAATGCGTTGGAACCCTGCTCCAATGTTACAACGGGTTCCGTGTTATTTTCTATGGCATCTGCGAAGGTTTCCAATTCGTCCTTAATCGCATTGTTACCAACGATTTCAGGATTTTCAAAGTATATCTGTTTTTTGATACCCTCGGCATTTTGCAAAATCATATCAAAATCGCCTGGATTTTTTGGAGCGTCTTTCATTTTTACGACCTCTACTTTTTTCTCTAAAAAATCAACAGAGATATAGGCATCACGTTGAAAAAACCTTGATTTGCGCATATTCTTCAGCGATATTCTGCTGGCCGTCAAATTCGCCACACAACCATTCTCAAATTCGATGCGTGCATTGGCAATATCAGGAGAGTTGCTGATTACTGAAACTCCACTGGCGTTAATTTTTTTGACCGAAGAATTGACCACGCTCAATATGGCATCAATGTCATGTATCATCAAATCAAGAACAACAGGTACATCGGTGCCCCTTGGATTAAATTCGGCCAGACGATGCGTTTCAATGAACATGGGGTCATTAATGTTGTCCTTAACCGCCAAAAAAGCAGGGTTGAAGCGTTCAACATGGCCAACTTGACCCTTAACGCCATGTTTCCGCTCTAATTCTTGCAATTGTTCGGCCTCTTCAATGGTATTGGTTATGGGCTTTTCGATAAAAACATGCCTGCCTTTTTCCATGGCTTTCTTGGCGCAATCAAAATGCGAAAGGGTAGGAGTGACGATGTCAACAACGTCTACTGCTTCGATAAGTGAATTGATATTTTCGAAATAGGTGTATCCAAATTCATCAGCCACCCTTTTGGCATTAATTTCATCTGGATCATGAAACCCTATAAGGTTATATTTTGTGGACTCATTTAGAAGGCGAAGATGTATTTTTCCTAAATGTCCGGCTCCCAGAACCCCAACATTGAGCATGTAAAACTATTTTTTTCAAAAATACATATATGAAGGGAGTCTTCCATAAAAATCCGTGATGGTTGTCAAAGTTGGCAGTGAACTTTTTAAATTCGTAATCCAAACCAAAACATGAAGGATACCCATAAACATCAAGGTATGCGGAGGCAACTTGCCGAAACGGTTGCCGCTAAGGGAATTACGGATAAAAAAGTTTTAGATGCCATACGTGCGATACCTCGGCATCTTTTTTTGGATAGTAGCTTTGAAGATCATGCTTATGTTGATAAGGCTTTTCCTATTCGCGCAGGACAAACCATTTCACAGCCCTTCACGGTTGCCTTTCAAACAGAATTGCTTCAAGTTGGCCCAAATCATAAAGTTCTTGAGATAGGCACGGGCAGTGGCTACCAAACGGCTGTATTATTGCATTTGAAGGCAAAGGTCTACACCATAGAGCGCCAACAAGAGCTGTTTAAAAAAACAAATTTGTTTTTTGAACGGATGGGATATCGACCTAAAAAAGTTGTCTTTGGCGATGGTTACAAAGGATTGCCTGAAAATGCCCCTTTTGACAGTATAATTGTCACTGCTGGCGCACCAGAAGTTCCTAGAGCGCTTTTGGGGCAGTTGAAAATAGGTGGAAGATTGGTCGTACCCATTGGTGACGATGAGCAGGTGATGACGCTTTTTGTTCGCAAGTCAGAGAAGGAATTTGAAAAGAAGGAATTGGGTGCCTTCCGATTTGTACCGATGTTGGAGAATAAGAATTAGTGGTTGTTGAAATTCTTTTTTATCCGTGAAAGGTTTCTTTTGTTTTCACGATCTTTTATGGTTTCCCTCTTATCAAATTCTTTTTTACCTCGAGCCAGGCCAATATTTATTTTGGCGAGTCCCCTATCATTTAGAAAAAGGTTTATCGGTATAATCGTTAAACCGGCAGTGGCTACCTCTTTTCGAAGTTTTTTTAATTCTCTTTTGTTCAATAACAACTTACGTTCTGCCTTCGGCTTATGGTTGTAATGGCTGCCATGGCTATACTCATCAATTTGCATATTGATTACAAACAGCTCTCCGTTATCATTGAATTCACAGAAACTTTGGGATAAGGATGCCTTGCCCAATCGTATGGATTTTATTTCGGTGCCAGAAAGTACAATCCCTGCCGTATATTTATCTAAAATCTCATAGTCAAAACGAGCGCGCTTGTTCTTTATGTTGATGTTTGATTGCATGAACCGCAAAATTACAACTCTTTCGACTAGTTTGTAATGTTGTGGTTAGTTTTGCGATTATTGGTTAAAGTCATTTCATGAAAAAGCTTATACTGTTCTTTTTGGTGCTTTCTATTTTGTCTTGTCAAGAGGCCAAAGAACCACTCTCGGCCCAACACATAATTGATAAATCAATTGAAGCCTCGGGCGGCATCAATTACAAAGAAGCCCAAGTCTCCTTCAAATTTCGCGACAAAAAATACGCGTCAACCAATACAGCGGGTACTGTTGTTATGGAACGAATTAGCAACATGGATTCGGTGGTTATAAGAGACGTCAAAGAAAAAAATGATTTTAAACGATTTATAAACGATAGTCTGATCGCAGTTCCCGATTCCTTGGCAAGAAGGTATATGAATTCGATCAATTCCGTTCATTATTTTTCGAGACTTCCCTATGGTTTAAACGATGGGGCCGTTAAAAAAGAACTTTTGGAAGAAGTAACCATCAAGGGTACGCCTTATTACAAGGTAAAGGTAACATTTGACCAGCAAGGCGGGGGAGATGATTTCGAAGATATTTATCTGTATTGGTTTAACCAAGAAACCTTTCTGCCTGATTTTTTGGCCTACGAGTTTCATGTTGACGGTGGTGGGGTTCGCTTTCGACGTGCTTATAACGAACGATTTGTAAACGGCATTCGGTTTGTTGACTATGAAAATTACAAGGGGACACCAAAAGCATTTGATTTCTTTAAGATTGATAGTGTTTTTGCAGCTTCTGGTTTGGAGCTTTTGTCAAAAATTGAGCTGGAGCATATAGGTGTGAACCGACCCGATTAAAAAGTATTCAAACGAATATCGGTGGCCTTGCCATCAATAACCCGCACAATAAAAAGACTGCCATTGTCGGTATCGTCCATGGCATTGTATTTTTCCTCGCCCAATAATTTGTTGACCAATGCAGGTGTTGTGTTGCTATGCCCAACAATAAGCACATCTGACCCTTGGTTTTCAAGCATAAAGGCTTGCACATCCATATCAGGTTCATAGTAAACAATATCAATATCTTTTTTCACCGATGTCGGTGCAGCGGTCATTGAGGTGCGCTCATAATTGGTGGAATAAATGGCATCTAACTCGATGGGATCGAATATTTCGGCCCAGCGAATGGCACGGTCCAAACCGTCTTGGGTCAATTCCGGGTCTGGATTATCGGAATTGGTCCGATCTTTTTCCGCATGACGAATCAAATAATACGTAGAGATGACGGGTTCAGTTACAATTTCCTTACCCTTGTCATCTTCGCAGGCGAGCATGAAAAGCACGAAACAAATGGCCCATAAATGTTGAAAATATTTCCGTAGTTTTAAAGTGCAAGCTTCCCCCATGTTTTACTTTTAACTTGACTAAAATTAGCACTAAATTTTTATTTGCTGATGAAAAGGCTTTTTTGCGTTTTTCTTTTTCTTTTTTTAATCGACGGTTTGCGGTCACAAAACGTGGTATTGCCCGAAGACTTGAGACAGCACAATTTAACGCAATTTAATGCCAATCTTTTGAATCCAACCTTTTCTATTGATGTCAATAGACCGAATGCTATTTCGTTATGGAGTCGCTGGCAATGGCAAACGATAGATGGCGACCCGACAAGTATATTTTTAAGTTATACGGGAAATATAAATGAGGTTTCAGCCTTTAATGTAGGGTTTCTTCAACACAACACCGGAACGTTTTTGAATACCGGTGGTGTTTTGAATTATGCGCGTAGTATAATCTCAGAAAACAATCTTCGATTGATTTTTGCCGTAAATCTGATCGGGTTTCAGCAAGAATTAGCCGATGATAGGTTCGTGATGGATGCAGATCTTGATTTACCCCAATTGCAGGATGGCAACCAATTTCTCTTACGGCTAAACCCGGGAGTGCGACTTGAAATCAATGATTTTGACCTGGCCTTGAGTTTGGAGAATGGCATTAACTTAATTTCTGCAGAAAGTGTGGCGTCAGATTCCGGTAAAAACTTCGTGGGCATCATAAGCAATGATTTTCCACTAACCCTTTTTTCGGGTCTCGAAGATGCCTTTCTTAGGCCTGCACTGTATGTGAAAACCTTGGCAAATGCCGACACCCAATTTGGCCTAAACACCTTGTTGTCCACTTCAAAATTCTGGTTGCAAGGAGGGTACAACAATTTTTATGGTCCGTCAGTAGGTCTGGGGGGCACCTTTGCAAAAAGTTTTTCGATAGGTGGGTTGCTTGAATTTCCAACAGATGCGACTTTACGTGATGAGTCTTCAACCTTCGAATTGGTACTTTCCTATCATTTTGATAGCGTTGGTAAAAAAAAGGAGACCATTGGATTTGAAAATGAACAAGTTGATGACGCTATCGAGCTAAAAGAAACTGTCGACAACCCCACCCAGCAAGAGCAAAGTGAAAATCGAAGCAAGTTATTGGAAGAACAACAAAGAGAAAAAGATTCCTTGGATAATGTCGCGAAAGCACTTCGGAATGCGAAAGTGCGTGATTCGTTAAATCAAACACGTATCGCGATGGAACAAAAAAGAGTTCAAGATTCCATTTCCCAGGCCCAGAGGCGTGAAGAGGCCAAGCTCGAATCGCAAAGGCGTAACGACAGCATTGTAGCAGAACAGCAGCGAATTGAAAAGCAACGGCAAGAACGACAACAGCGGATCGCCAAACAGCAACGTGAAAAGGATTCCCTAGAACAAGTGGCTCAAGAGCGCAGAAATAGTGCCATACGTGATTCTATCAACGAGGTTCGGATGGCGGCAAAAGCTAAAAGGGTACGCGATTCCATAGCACAAGTTCAACAGGCACAGGAAGAAGCTCTAATGACCGAACAAAAACGAAAGGACAGCATAGCCGCCCTTCAAGAAGAGGACGTTGAAGTACAACCTAATGAAAAGTATGAAGAAGTGCGCACGGCCGATGGCCTTGAACCTGGCTTTTACTTAATCGCCAATGTTTTTGGCACTAAAAAATATTTTGAAAGCTTCATGAAATCCTTGCAAGACAAGGGGTTGCAGCCAAAATCATTTTTCCGAAAATTAAATGGGTATAACTATGTATACCTCGAACGTTACAATACGATAGATGAGGCCAGAAGGGCTCGAGACACTAATTTCGGAGGTAAATATCCTGATAAGACATGGATATTTCGGGTAAGAGGAGAATAGTTTTGATGCCTTATGACAAGGTTCGAATCTCTTTTTTGATCAATTGTTCCAAATAGGCGACCGTATTCACCAAATATTTTCTATCTCGTGTCATGGTGGCCATGGCAACTGCTCCCTGCAACATGGTGTACATTTGTTTTGCAAACTGCGAGGGTTGAACCGGTAACCGAATTTCCCCTTGATTTTGACCATTTTCAAGAACCAATGCGATTTCCCCTTCTATTTCCTTGATCGTTTCTTTTACCGCTGCCGCAAGTTGTGCGTTATTGTGTTGGGCATCAACACCAACATTTAAAATAGGGCAACCCCCATGAGGCAATGTGAACACATCATATTGCCGGTAAAAGGTAATGAGTGAAAAAATCTTATCTAAGGCAGCTCCCTCGACAGCAAGTCTTTCACGAATTTCAGTTAGCAGTAAATTTCGGTTGTACTCAAAAGAAGAAAGTGCCAGGGCCTCTTTGTTTTCAAAATTGCCATAAATGGCGCCTTTGGTCAAACCCGTAGCCTCGGTCATGTCACTCATGCTGGTGCCAACATAACCAAACTTATTAAAGATCGGGGCAACAGTTTCGATGATGTAGGCCGTAGTCTTTTCGGCTTTGGTCGTCATGATTGAATGATTGGTTTGGGTGGTCTAAGATAAAAAAAAAGATATACTACACGGTATATTAAATAAAAAAAGCCCTTTCGAAAGTGAAAGGGCTTACATCATTTAATTTACGAGTTCAGAATGATTTCGAAATACCAGGGCATTATCAAATGAATCTAATAGTACGATACTTTCATTCTTCAACCTTCCTGCCAGAAGCTCTTTTGACAGATTGTTCAGCACTTCTTTTTGAATTAATCGTTTAATGGGTCGTGCACCGTACTGTGGGTCATAACCCTTATTTGACAAATAATCAATCGCCTCTTCCGTAGCATCAAGGGTAATATGCTGCTTTGCCACTAGTTTTTTAAGCTGCTCCAACTGCAGTTTCACGATTTCTTTGATGTCAGATTTATTCAAAGGGGTGAACATAACGATATCATCGATACGGTTCAAAAACTCCGGTCTCACTGTTTTTTTCAGTAATCCCAATACCTCTGCACGCGATGATGCTATGGCATTTTCAATGTTATCGCTTGCTTCAAACTGCTCTTGAATGATATGGCTACCCAAATTGCTTGTCATGATAATGATCGCATTTTTGAAGTCTGCCACCCTTCCCTTATTGTCTGTTAACCGGCCCTCATCCAGCACTTGCAATAAAATATTGAAAGTGTCAGGATGCGCTTTTTCAATTTCATCAAGCAAAATGACCGAATAGGGTTTTCTACGAACGGCCTCCGTCAGTTGCCCACCTTCGTCATAACCCACGTATCCTGGAGGTGCGCCAACGAGTCGGCTTACCGAATGCCGCTCTTGGTATTCGCTCATATCGATTCGTGTCAGGGCATTTTCATCATCAAAGAGGTAGGCAGCCAGTGTTTTGGCCAATTCGGTTTTACCTACTCCTGTCGTTCCCAAAAACAAGAAGGATCCAATGGGTCTTCTTGAATCTTGTAATCCAGCCCTGCTTCTTCGGATAGCATCTGAAACTGCTTCAATTGCTTCCTCTTGACCAACAACCCGTTTTTCCATCACCTGTTCCAGTTGCAATAGCTTTTCTCGCTCACTCTGCATCATTTTGGTTACCGGTATTCCAGTCCATTTTGCCACCACCTCAGCGATATCATCATTGGTAACTTCCTCTTTAATTAAGGTTTCTGAACTTTGTTCTGCCAGCAACTGATCTTGTAGGGTTTCCAGCTTTTCTTGTGCTTCTTTAATCTTTCCATAACGCAGCTCTGCAACCTTGCCGTAATCACCGTTGCGCTCGGCGCGTTCCGCTTCTTGCTTGAAATTTTCGATATCCTGTTTGGTTTTTTGAATGCCATCAACCAGACTTTTTTCACTCTCCCATTTCGCAAATATTTGATTACGTTCCTCCTTTAGATTAGCCAACTCAAGATTTAAGGCTTTTAATTTTTCTTTATCATTTTCACGTTTGATGGCCTCAATCTCAATTTCAAGTTGCATGATCTTTCGATCAAGCACATCCAATTCTTCAGGTTTTGAATTGATTTCCATACGTAGTTTAGATGCCGCTTCGTCCATAAGGTCAATTGCCTTATCGGGTAAAAACCGATTTGTGATATAGCGTTGTGAAAGCTCTACTGCTGCAATCACGGCCTCATCTTTGATACGCACTTTGTGGTGGGTTTCATACTTCTCTTTGATTCCGCGTAATATAGAAATGGCACTTTCTGTATCAGGTTCATCAACTACCACTTTTTGAAACCGACGTTCCAAGGCCTTGTCTTTTTCAAAATACTTTTGGTATTCGTCAAGGGTGGTTGCTCCAATCGCACGCAATGCTCCTCGTGCCAATGCTGGCTTTAAAATATTGGCTGCGTCCATGGCACCCTGTCCACCTCCTGCACCCACAAGCGTATGTATTTCATCAATAAAGAGAACAATGTCTCCATCAGAGGTTGTTACTTCTTTGATGACTGACTTTAAGCGTTCTTCAAATTCACCTTTGTATTTGGCACCTGCGATGAGGGCTCCCATATCAAGGGAAAAGATTGTTTTCTCTTTAAGGTTTTCGGGTACATCTCCCTGTACGATACGATGGGCAAGTCCCTCGGCAATAGCCGTTTTACCCACACCGGGTTCACCAACCAACATGGGGTTGTTCTTGGTTCTTCGTGATAGGATCTGCAACACCCTCCGGATTTCCTCATCCCTTCCGATTACCGGGTCTAATTTGCCGCTATCGGCCATGGCATTGAGGTTATTGGCATATTTACTGAGGGCGTTATAGGTTTCTTCCGCACTTTGTGAGGTGACCCTATTTCCTTTTCGAAGTTCCTCAATGGCTGCAATTAAAGCTTTTTCAGTAGCCCCTTGATCCTTAAGAATCTGACTGATTTTGCTTTTTGATTTGAATATGGCAAGCAGCAAATGTTCCAATGAGACGAATTCATCATTCATCTTCTTTGCCACAAGAGTTGCCTCGTTTAAGGTTTTACCTGCTTCTCGAGAGAACATGAAGTCACCCCCTGATACTTTGGGTAGGCTTTCCAATTCGTTCTCCAAGATTTGTTGCACCATCTCGGCATTTACCGCAAGCTTTTTTAGGATAAAGGGCAATACATTTTCATCCACAATGCCTATGGCCTTGTAGACATGTTCATTTTCAATCTGTTGATGTCCTAATTCTTGGGCCAAGAGTTGTGCCTGCCGAATGGCTTCCTGTGATTTTATAGTGAAATTGTTCAAATTCATTTTCTTTTTTCTTTACAGGGTCAATAATCCTACCAAGGCCCTGTGTCGGACAAAATGTCCGTAAAACCCTTATAATTCAAGACATTTAGTCAGGTTGTAAGTTTTTTTGAAGATGTCGACCTAACTTATAAATTAGCAGTATGGGATTGATAAAATCGCTTTTCGGAAAAAGTTCAAAACAAAATGCCCCTGAGACCAAAGTGCCATGGGTTTCTTTGAATGAAATATCAATGTTGGATAGCATTCAAGCGAAATCTGATGAAAGACCTCAGTTGATTTTTAAACACTCAACCACATGTGGTATCAGTCGAATGGTGTTGAACATGTTCAGCGGAAATTATGGCTATGCTGATGAATTTGACACCTATTACTTGGATTTGCATGCGCACCGTGACATTTCGAACTGGGTGGCACAGAAATTTGGAGTTATCCATCAATCGCCGCAATTGCTGGTTATAAAAAATGGTCAAGTTGTGTATCACACTTCCCATGGTGCCATTACCGATGTGGATCTGAATGCCTTTCTATAAAAAAAAGCCCCGAATTCGGGGCTTTTTAGTTTAATTGAAATTATTATTTCTTCTTAAGACATCCTTGAGTCTGAGTTTCAGATCCTCTCCTGCATCATAAATCATTTGTTCATTCGAAGGAAAAGGAACAGCCGCTAGATCCAACAATGCAATTAGATCGTTGTCAAGAGCACGTCGGTCACCGCGGTAATTGGCATATACATGCTCAAAGACAAACTGGCTCGACAGGGGATATGCATTTATTTCTTGACCATTCGCCAAGTCGGTTACACTTACCTTGGCCCCAATCTGTGCACTTTTGAATTGGGTAAACTGATAGAAATCACATCGAACGGTTCTGAATTTGTCGATTAAGATTTCATTGCCCAGACTGTCTTTAACGATATTGCCATTTTCGTCAAGCAATTTCTCATAACCGTCCTTAATTTGTTTTTCACGGATGATCTGTTTTTCATTAACCTGCTCCGGACTAATGTTGATCTCTTTAAAGTCGACATTTAAAACATAATCATATTTAAAGTCCTTTAAAGGATTCGAATGAAACTCGGTCCATAGCGAATTAACACCATAGGTATTGAAATCCGTTAGTTCTTCAGCCAACCGCTCTGGTATAATTTGTTGCGTATCGTTATTCAATGCAATTTTTACATAATCCAAACCTTTGGTATGGGCTTCCTCCATTTTTTGGGCGGTATCGGCATAACCTGGGTTAATATCATACAGGTATTTGAAATCGTCATAGGCCCTTCTAAAATCGAATTTATCATTGCCCTCTTTCAGCAATTGAGATGCATTGGCATATAAATATTCCGATAGCTCTCCTTTGGTTTCAAGAATAACATTGTCAAAGTTTTTGAAAGCAAATTCCGCTGATCTATTTTCATCATAAATGGGTAGGGGCAGCAAAGGTTTGATTCGTTCTTGAATTCTATTGAGCTGCAAATAACCTTTGTAAATACGCTCTAGATTGGCGGGATTGCCGTCTTTTTCCAAGAAGGATATACGCTCCAATTCTCGCATCGTATGCTTGTCAAAGGCTTCTTCAAGCATAAGTACATAGTCTTGGTTTCCTTTCTTGGTCTTATTTTTTGAAAGGTTTTCAATTGCTCTGTTCATGGCAGTTTGGTAGTTGCCAGTATTTAGAGCCTCTTGGGTCTTTTTAACGCCACCACAGGCTACCAAAAAGACTAACGAAATGATGAGTAAAACTTTTTTCATGACTCATTGGTTTTATGGTTTGACTTGGTAATTTCAATTGCCGTGCCAAAAAGTTGTTCTTTAACAACGAACCACCTTAACTATTATTATAAACTCTTCTAAATCAGGCGCTTTACAGCGAATAAAAAAAATTAAAAGAATTGTTGATTTCCCCTTGATAACTCATTGATTTGTAATGCTTTTTTAGTAAAAAAACTTAAGACGATATTGTATTTTTGGCACTTTAATCCCAATTGGAAATGCAAAGAGACGAACAGATTTTTGGACTTATTGAGAAGGAAAGAAAAAGGCAGACAAATGGTATTGAACTCATTGCTTCAGAGAATTTTACCAGTCCTCAAGTAATGGAGGCCGCAGGTTCTGTATTGACAAACAAGTACGCCGAGGGGTATCCGGGAAAGCGATATTACGGTGGGTGCGAGGTGGTTGATGAGGTAGAACAACTCGCCATCGATAGAGCCAAGGAACTATTTGGTGCGGCTTATGCCAATGTACAACCCCATTCTGGTTCTCAAGCCAATGCATCTGTTTACCATGCGTGCCTGCAGCCCGGCGACACTATTTTAGGTTTTGATTTGGCCCATGGCGGACATTTGACCCACGGCTCACCAGTCAATTTTTCAGGTAGGCTATACAATCCGGTATTCTATGGTGTCAATGAAGAATCGGGACGATTGGATTATGATAACATTCAAGAGATAGCTGAGAAGGAGAGACCAAAAATGATCATTGCCGGTGCTTCGGCCTATTCACGGGATATGGATTTTGAACGATTTCGTGAGATTGCAGACAGTGTTGATGCGCTCTTGCTTGCCGATATTTCGCATCCTGCGGGATTGATTGCCAAAGGCGTTATGAACGATCCTCTTCCACATTGTCATATCGTGACCACAACAACGCACAAAACGCTGCGCGGGCCACGGGGTGGTCTGATCATGATGGGGGAGAACTTTGAGAACCCATTCGGTATCCGATTGAAGAACGGTAATTTGAGAAAAATGTCGGGCTTATTGGACTTGGCTGTTTTTCCCGGTAATCAGGGTGGACCCCTAGAGCATATTATTGCGGCTAAGGCCGTGGCCTTTGGAGAGGCTCTGACCGATGATTTCCTCCATTATATTGTACAAGTTAAAAAGAACGCTGCGGCAATGGCCAAAGCCTTTGTAGATAGAGGGTACAAGGTTATTTCAGGTGGAACAGACAACCACATGATGTTAATCGATCTTCGAAATAAGGATATCACTGGGAAGGATGCGGAAAAGGTATTGGAAGATGCCGATATTACCGCCAATAAAAACATGGTTCCCTTTGATGATAAATCTCCATTCGTAACCTCAGGTATTCGTTTGGGAACGCCTGCCATTACCACTAGGGGATTGCTTGAAGATGATATGGAGACAATTGTGGCCTATATAGATGAAATCTTATCCCATAAAGAGGATGAGAGCAAAATACAGGCCATTGGAAAAAAGGTTCACCAATTGATGAGTGAACGTCCGCTTTTTAATGCTTAAAAGGTATTTGAATAGTTATTGGTCTAATAGTCCAACAACAAAAAATCACCTTCCATTATCTTTTTGTTTTTGACGTCATAGATGCGCGCATCCATATCGGCGTTTGACTCGAAATACAGACCCCAGTAATCAAAATACCCTTTATGGGTGGGTTTCATTGGAGATTGTTCATTGGACTGCGGTACAGGTTCTAAAAAAACGGGAACAAAAATCTCAAAGGGCATTTCGGTCAAACCTTTGGTAAAGTGCACAAAATTCGCGCAGATCTCAGGCAGAATAGCTCCCAAGTAGTCGGGAATGCTTTGCGGGTGTATTTTTGAAACAATAAGCGATGTATCCTTAAAGTTGACGCAAAACTCCGCTATTTCAAGGGGCATTTCATTTTTCTTCGTCAAATTCCGAACCAAGCGTTCAAACTTCGGTGCTTGTTTGCTCTCGACCAAGAAACCACCCCAGTTGCCATTGTTCAAATGGAAAAGGCATTCGGTCAGATTCAGATTGCAGTTCAGATTTAGTGTAAGATTGGCGGTAACCCCATCTTTGTCCCAACGGGTGGTGACCTCAGATTCGGCAAAGAAATCGCGGTCCAGACTTTTTCTAAATTCGCCTAAGCCGGACACTATGGGATTAGCACCATAATTGGTGGAAGGTGTTGCGGGAGTTTTTTTGGAGTTCGGCATCGGCAAATTTCATCTTCATTATAGTTTTAAAAATACAATGAATTCTTCTAGAGGGGTTGCAGAAAAACCTTGTATTTTCTGGGGTTTTACCACAAATAATTAGAACCTTATTTTTGATAAATTCAGTAAAACCAGGGGTTTTCGAAGGAAGTAGTCAGAAATGCCAAAAAAAGGACTTAGATAAAGCCGCGTTTTTTTGCCGCCAAGATGAGGGCTAAATCGTTTTTATTTTCAGCCCCAAAAAGAGACTTCAAATGCCTTTTCCTGTTTTCGATGGAGGAGGAGGAGAGCTTGATGAATTTCTCCAAGTCTTTTGTTTTAGTACCCACAGATATGTGATACAATATCTTTTTGTCTTTTTCGTCTAAAGTGATGTTTGATGACATCTTTTTTCGAATGGCTGCCAAGGCTTTGGATGAATAATATGGTGGGTTCTGAATGAGGGTCTTGACGGCATTCTCGAGCGTTTTGGGATCGATATCGGTTTTGACCAAATAGCCATCGGGGTCTACAGATTTTAAGATACTGTTGATCCGATAATTATCACTGAACGAAGACATGTAGGCAATTTTGGTCTCTGGAACCAATTCACGCGCAAGAATGCCCAGATCTTCACCTGTTTTTGGTTGGTCTTCATTCGGCGGAAACAGCTGCACATCCATAAAGATGATATCGTATTTGAAGGAATTGACCGAATCTTCAATTTTTTGCTTTCCGGCCTCGTAGGTGTTGGCTGTATCAACAATTATATTGTAATCATCAAAAACAATGCGCTCTAAGATAAACTTATAGCCAAGCATGGTCATTTCATGATCATCAATTGCTAAAATACGTAGTGTTTTCAATGCGTTTATTTAATTTGTTACACCTCCAACATAGCCTTGGCTCTAGATATATTGGATGTTCGATCAGGTTGGGGTAAGGTCATCATAATTGTGGTGCCTTTACCAAGTGCACTATCAACCTTGAATACTCCCGACATCTTGGTTACCCGCGACATAATGTTCTTCATACCAATGCCCTTTTTACCCTTGCTATTGTCAAATCCACGACCGTTATCTGAAACTGTGAGCAGCAAAGATTTTCCATTGCTCTTGAAATCAACTTCAACCTTCTCGCAGTGCGCGTGTTTGATACAATTTTGCAAACACTCTTGGATGACACGGTAGATATTGATCTTTGTTTCCCCATCCAGGGCATCCCAATCCATTTTTTCGTCATGGGAAAAAGAACTTTGCAATTGTGCCGAAGCCCCCGTTGTGGTGACTAGGTCATCTATCGCCAAAATAAAGTTATGCATTTTTTGGTAAGATGCCTCATTTAATTCATGTGATATCGTACGGATTTCTTCTTCCAGTTCCTGTAGTTTTTCAATGAGTTCGGCCCGTTGTACTATTGCAGATTCATCATTTCTTTCGTTTAATCCACTTAAAATAAGTCGAATACCCAGCATTTGGCCCAAGATGCCGTCATGAAGTTCTTCAGAGACCCGTTTTTGTTCCATTTGTTTGCCCTCTTGAAATTTAGCCTGTTGCGAAAGCATGAGGTTGTAGATTTTTTGGTCACTTTCTTGTTGCTCCTGTTCGAACCTAAGTTTTTGGTTTTTTGCACGCTGTGCGACAATAATATAAATGGCGAGGGCAAACAGTAAAATTGCTACGGCAGCGTAAAGCCATAGCTGCTTTTGCCGCGCTAGGGCCTCATTTTCTTTGATGACCTCGTCGGTCTCCATTTGAATGCGTGCAAATTTGTCACGAATGTTGCGTTCTTGGTTTTGTAACGACTCACTTAATTCGTGGTAGGCCTTGGCATGTTCTGCACTATTTTCTTTATCAATTTGTGTCAATAGTTGGAGGGTGCTTAGTAGGCGGTCGTTGTTATTGGTGGCTTGTGCAATTTCTTTACCCGAAACAGCTTGTTTGATTGCCCCTAGGGTATCGCTTTTGGCAATGAGTGCCCAAGCCATAAATTCTCGATTTCGAGCTTGGCTGAATATGTCTCCAATATTGTCTAGAATTTTATTCGATACCGTAATTAGGTTGATGATCGAATCGAGGTTTTGATCTCCATTTTTAAGTTTGTTTTTTGCTAAAGAGGCCAGGGTTTTCGCGTAAATTTGGGAATCTTTTTGCCTCAAACTATCGGTTTCCAAAACACCGATCAAAATTTCTTTTGCTACACTATAATTACCACTTTCAGAATGTGCATATGCTATATTCGTACGATTAAATATGTCATAATTGAATTGCTTATTTGGTTGAGATTTTTCTAAATAGCTAGTTGCAATTTTATGATATTCCAATGCCTTGGTGAAATTATCTAGCGCAGCTTCGATATTGGCCAATCTAGTATAGGCGTTGAAAAGGCTTTCATCAATATTATTGGATCTGTAATAGTTTATGGCATTGACTGCATTTTGCCCAGCCCCAACATAGTCTTTGTTATTATCTTTTAAAAGTGATATGGCATATTGCATCCGACCAGGATAATCTTGGGCGTCTTGCGATAAGTCGGCTTTTAAAAAACTTTCATAGGCCTCATTGTAGAAGTAAAACGAGCTGTCCGGAACACTAAGCTTATAAAAAACACCTAAATCCCAATAGGCCTCCCCCAAGGATTGATAATCTTCATTGGCCAAAGCCAATTGGATCAGTTCCTGATTAAATTTTTTAAAATTAAGGGTGTCGCCAATCCTCTTGTATGCTAAGGAGATTTGGGAATATTTTTTTGTCTTTAGGGAGTCTGGTAAAATTTCATTCGTATAGTGCAAGGCCTTTTCCAGTATTGCCCTGTTGTGTTCCAAGGGCAAATGTTTATTGTCTTTTACCCGATCCACCCAAATGGTTACGCTGTCTTTTTGAGTTGCATCCGTTATGTTCTCATCAGCCTTTTTTTCACAACTGGCGGATACAAGGAATAGGGATACAAAAAATAGAAAACCAAGATTTCTTGATGAAAAACCTTTCATTTTGCACATAGCTTCCCTACAAGATAAAAAAAAGCCCCAAACCAATCGGAATGGGGCCATGTTTTTTGTGACATATTATTTAATTGCCGCCGCGTTCCTCAGATTCTTCATTTGTTCCGTCAGTAGCATTTTGTTCGACATCAAATAGAGCCTCTGTTTCCTCTATATTGGTGTCCGCTTCGCAGGAAAATAAACCTATTGTTAATGTGATTACCGCTAAAATACTAAATGCCTTTTTCATGTTGTTCTCGATTTGATTTGTTAAAAAATGTGTTCAAGAATGAAATTAGCTTGCTCAGGGGCATGTATAAAAGCGAAAAAAGAGTACGCGTGTAATACAGTAGTTTGAGAGTATTTAAGGGTATTTTGTGAGAATTATCTTAAAACCGGGTGTGAATTGAAGTTTTGGAGAGTAGCTGTTTTAATTCATCGACCCGGTTGCGATAGGTTTTCGAAAAAGGCAATTGGTTTTTATCAATTTTCAGGGTACAGGTCGCCTTGCCATAATTGATGCGCGAAACATAATCGCTGTTTAAAATATAGCTTTGATGTATACGGATAAATTTTTCGGGCAATTCCCCTTCAAAGAATTTTAGGGTCTGGTAGGTACTTATAACACCCCCATCTTTCATAAAAAATTCTGTGGCATTGCTGTCAGCCTTTAAATACAGAATATCATCGGTATTCAAATAATGGTAATCGCGATATGATTTTAAGCAAATGGTGGTCGGAACATTTTCTTTTGACAAATGCTTGCGCAAGCGCAGCACCGTTTTTCGTACTTCAAACTCATTATGGGGGAGAAGCCAATAGTCAAAGAACCCGTTTTTTAGGGCATCATAGGCATGGGTGCGAGTTCGCGAAAAACCAATCAATAGGGGCAAGGTTTGCATGTACCGGTGCATATCGCCAACCATCTTCAATGTCTCATGTACCTGCTCATTTAGATGAACCAGTACGATATCGGGCATGTATTTTAAAACATGGTTCAGGCCATCGAGGGTATTGATGGCAGTTCCGGTAAGACTAAAATCTCCATAGTCTTGCAAATGCAACTGCAATTGAAGATTTGATGCAGCATCAGAATCAACTATAGAGAAGGTATAACTCATCACCTAACTAATTGACTGCAAGTTAGGAATGCACATTGAAAGATGACTACAGATTTACCTTAAAAAAACTGGGGATTTTATGGAGAAAGTGCTGATAATAAGGGGTTTTTATCAAAAATTGACAACAGTTTCAATTTTGGGGTACCCACTCGTACGCCCCAAGATCTGGTGCCATAGTCCGGTCATTTCCCAAGATATCGATGGGTACCATAAGTCCGGTAGGCAAGTCACCCTGGTCTATGATTGCTGAATTTTGGGTAAGACTGAAATCATTCTCCTGGGGATTGTTGAACTGAATGTCAACGTTTTGAAGAATGTTTTGGTAATGAGTAGAGTCTTCGAAATCGTAAAGTGGATTGCCTGCAAAAAGTCCGTTACTATCATTGAATTTAATGCTGCAGTTTAAAAAATTGTAATTCAGACTTGCCGATGCATCGCCCCGCAAGGTGAGTTCAATACTGCGATTACCATCAATAATGCAGTTTGAAAAATTGGCTTCGAGCAGGTCATTGGTTACCACTTGATTGTTCGGAAGTTCGATAAAATTGTCAATCAGTAGGCTAGGGGCATTCCGCAAACCGTTGGTCCAATAGTTGGCTATGGTGCTGTGTTTTAGATTATAGCGCCCTCCCAAATTACAGTACAAGGCCGTTCGGCCTGCACTTCCCAACACTACATTTTCTGCAAGCAAATGGGTGTTTTGACCCCATATATTCGAAATGGAGCTATTGGTTATTGACGAATTGCGAATGGTGAGAGTGGGAATGGAATTGGTTGCACCTCCTTCTGCTAGAATACCTATGGATGCATTTCTGATATAGGCATGGTTGAACTCATTTTCAACACTGCCATTTGCAAGCCAAATGGCTCCCCATTGCCCCGGGGTGTCTGAAAAATCTGGTTCGAGTCGGTCCCCTTCAAAAACAACTCCATTTTCCAGTAATTCTTGGTCTTCGCTAAGCAGTCCGTTTACTTTTAATGAGGCACCGGCAGTTACCAAAAAACCCGAATTCTTATGGAAATGCACCCGCGCACCTGGGTCTATGTTCAATATGTTGCTTTCGGCTACCGCTGCATAGCCGTAGATTACATAAGGCTTTTCATTGGTAAAATTGAGCTCGTCATCCTCCAGAAAAAACCCCTCTATCAGAATTTCATTCCCTTCATCATCAATGCCTAGTGTCAAAGTTTCGGTTGTGCCATCCACGGTTTGTGGATAAAGGAAGATGGCGTCACGTACCAAGGTGACCAAATCAACACGTTGCGGGCCATTGGAGGAATCAAAACGAATGGCATCTGTGTATAAAAATTCGTTCTGCCCAGTGGGTTTCACATCAAAAGTAGTCTCTATAAATACGAACATGCTATCCTTGGCCAGCAGGGGAATATCATTAAAGGCTTTCCCAGCGATACCATCGACGTTTAAACGATACCCACTATCCTGCCCATTTTCAAGTCCGATAAAGGGGACGTTGATGTTTTCATTCGTGCGGTTATAGACCTTTAGGGTATAGGTGCTACTGCCTATATTGGTGAATATGGTATCTAAAAACACCGTATCTCGGGAGAATTCAAGTTGCCCTGTATTGGGGCCGTAGTCAAAATCTTTTCTACACCCCATGGTCAGCAAAAGCACCAAGGAGAATAGCATCATACCATAGCAACTTCCCTTAATCAAATAATTCGGCGATGTCATTTGGTATTCTTTTGGGACGTAGGGTCTTCTTGTCGAGAAGGCACCAATCCGTTGATGAAGTAACTAAAAGCTCACCCGTTTTATTGTTTGTAAACGCTACAATTCGCGTTGAGATAGGGCCTTTATTTTCCTTAATGTAGGTGCGTATTTGCAGCACATCTTCCAAAAGTGCGGCGCCGTAATAAACGATTTCATGTTTTCGTACGACCCAAACAATTTCATTTTCCCATTTTTTTTGAGAAGCCATTTGCCAATGCTCCTTGGCAATATCTTGAACCCAATCAAGGTAGCGTACGTTGTTGACATGATTTAGCTCATCTAAGTCATTTGAAGTTACCGTGACTTGTTTGAGATGCACTTGCATTATTGCTTTTTCATGATGTTGACTTCAAAAAGCTTATCCCAATTTTTGCCGGTCACAAAGAAGGTGCCGCGTTCACGGTTATAAGCCACCCCATTGAGAACAGAATTCACCTCATCCCATTCCTTGCCTTTTTTGACCTTGCTTTTTAATCCCCCAAAATTGATTACACCCTCAATGGCACCAGAACGCGCATCAATAATCATCATGCTTTCCTTTTGGTAAACATTGGCATAAATTTTACCATCCACATATTCCAATTCATTGGCCTTATTGAATACTGATTTATTCGTGACCGTCTCGATATAATCTTCTTCTATCAAGGTAGTGGGGTTGAGCAGCCAAATTTTTTCAGTCCCATCGCTTTTGTAAATTCTTTCCCCATCGTTGCAAAGCCCCCATCCTTCTTTGCTTTGTCCGTAACTGAAACTTTCCAAGCGATTTAGAGTGGAAGCATCATACACATAACCGAAACCACTTTGCCATGTTAGTTGGTAGAGTTTGTCATTTAATATGGTGATGCCCTCCCCAAAGACAGTTTTATCCAATGCCACTTTTTTAAGACTGGTGCCTGAGTTAAAATCAAGCTTTTTCAAGGTCGAAGCACCTCTTTTTCCTGTGCTTTCATAAAGGGTTTGTCCCTGAAATTCAAGTCCTTGGGTATAGGCCGTAGGGTCATGCGGGAAGGTGTTTATGATTTCATAGGTATAAATTTGAGGTGCGGTAGGGGCTAATACCTGAATTTTTTTGGTCAAAACGATTGGGTTGCCATCGTAGCTAAATGTTGCCTTCAATTCTTTATTACCCAATTTTTCAATGCTCAAGTCTATTTTGTTCCCTTCCATTGCCAAGGCGCTGCCATCGATCGAATATTTTACTTCCGATATGTCAAGACCTTCCTTGTTTTTGAGCGCCACGCCAACTTTTTGTCCTTGGGCGAACTTTTTCTTGTTCCCCTCGAGCTGAATCTCAAACAATTTATTTGAATCGGTCTCGCCACCGCAGGCCATAAAAAATAGCAGGGCGCAGAGACCACATAATACCTTTGTCATTTTACGAATTTTATCTATCAAAATTACAAGCTGTGAACATCGAAATTAAGAATGTAAAGGCATAGCAACAAATGAAAAGGTCGTATATTTGTCGTTGGCAAGTCCTACACGACCAGCTCCTACAAAATCCCCCAGGGCGGGAACGCAGCAAGGGTATGTGGTTGTAGCGGTGCGATGTAGGTAGCTTGCCTTTTTTTGTGCCCAAATTTTAGATGGGTTGGCATGAAAAGGGATTATTCATTTTATTTGCAAGTGTTAACATTATGGAGTCTAAAGTAGTTTTCATAACCGGTGGTTCATCGGGCATTGGTAAGTCAGTAGGCGAGTATCTCACTAGCAAGGGGTTTATTGTTTATGGTACCACACGAAGTTTGAACAAATACCCAGACCATGACGGCTTTGAACTCATCGAAATGGATGTCCACAATTTTGATAGTATCAAAAAGGCCGTGAATAGGGTCGTTGACAAGGAGGGCCGTTTGGATATTGTGATCAATAATGCCGGGGTTGGCATCACAGGAGCCATTGAAGAAACACCTGACACAGAGATTACGAATGCTTTTGAGACCAATTTTATTGGTCCCATAAGAATGGTCAAGGCAGTCATGCCACAAATGCGCAACCAATCTCAAGGACTTATCATTAATGTTACGTCAATTGCGGGTCATATGGGTCTGCCCTACAGAGGGATTTACTCGGCCTCAAAAGGCGCTTTGTCATTGGTGACCGAAGCCTTGCGCATGGAGGTTAAGGAATTTGGTGTCAAGGTCGTAAATGTGGCCCCTGGTGACTTCGCCACAAACATTGCATCAGGACGATACCATGCACCTCATTCGCAACATTCCCCATACGCCAAGAACTACGGCCATATATTGGAGGCCATCAACGAAGATGTCGATTCGGGCCAGCACCCCATCGAAGTTGCGAAAAAAATCCACGAGATCATACAGAAGGAAAATCCCAAAGTAACCTATACAGTCGGTGTTTTTCTGCAGCGCTTTTCACTTTTCTTGAAAAAAGTTCTTCCCTCCAAGTTGTATGAAAAAATGCTCTTGAACCATTATAAGTTATAATTATTGGTACGCTTTTTGATTCATCATTTGCATGAAACAAAAACTAAAAAACTTTACGCTATTTGCCCTTATGGGTATGCTATTCCTTTTACAAGGCTGTGACGAAATTGCTGAATGTGTATTTGGCATTAACCCTGAAATACATGATAAGCGCTTAGCCGTCGCTTTTGTGGGTGAACCCTATGAAGATATTATTACCGCTGAAGTCTCCAATGAGGTTTTTGACAATGACTACATCTACAATTTTGATGTATTTGGCGATCTACCTCCGGGTTTGCGTTTTGATTTTGATAGAAGAGCTGTAGTAGTTTATGGAATTCCTGAGGAGGAAGGCACCTATAGTTTTACGGTCGAATTGTTTGTTGAAAACTTTGATGAAGGAGGATACGATGGTAGTCCTACCTGCAACGAGTCTACCGAAAGACAGTTTTTACTTCGTGTCGCCAACTAAAAGGCTTGTTCAGCTTACTTATTTAAAATTTATGCCCCAGTTAAGTCACTTCATTGTAACTTCGCCAAAACTTCAATAATTTAAAAAGAACCAAGGGCATGAAATTTTTTATTGACACAGCCAATCTAGATCAGATCAAGGAAGCAGAACAATTAGGGGTACTGGACGGAGTTACTACCAACCCTTCACTGATGGCCAAAGAGGGGATAACCGGCAAACAGAATATTTTGAAACACTATGTGGACATCTGTAACATAGTTTCAGGAGATGTATCTGCCGAAGTGGTTTCTACCGATTTTGAAGGCATGGTGAAGGAAGGAGAGGAACTTGCGGCACTTCATAAACAAATCGTTGTCAAGGTTCCCATGATTCGTGAAGGGGTGAAGGCCCTAAAATATTTTTCAGACAAAGGCATCAAAACGAATTGCACCTTGGTGTTTTCACCAGGGCAAGCCCTTTTGGCAGCGAAGGCAGGTGCAACCTATGTTTCCCCCTTCTTAGGACGACTTGATGACATCTCAACTGATGGATTGAACCTAATTGCTGAAATACGTATGATTTATGATAATTATGCTTTTGAAACCGAAATTTTGGCGGCATCCATTAGGCATACCATGCATGTTATTGACTGTGCTAAACTTGGAGCAGATGTCATGACAGGCCCATTGTCGGCAATTGAAGGATTGCTAAAACACCCATTAACGGATATTGGTCTAGAGAAATTCTTGGCCGATTATAAAAAGGGAAATTCTTAAAAGCGTTAGAAGGACGTATACAAATTGGCAAAGGCATCCACAACCAGGGTGTCTTTGGCAATTACGCATTTGTTTAAGCTTGAGATGATGAAGGCGCGTTGGACTTCCTCAAAGTCTTCACCTCGAAATTGGTTTAAGGTATCCATCCTGTGTTCCCGCACCATTTGAACCCATTTTGCATGAGGGGTATGTAAATTGATCCCAACAAATTTGTGCGTTGGGTGGCTTTTCTTAAGTTTTTGAATCTGTTTGCCCACATTTTTGAAGTGACCTCTCTGGTCTCCTGACCAAAAGTAGAACACCGTCTGTTTTTTGCCTACAATATCATGAACGGCTACTTTTTCACCTTGGGTGTTCAAAAATTCCAAATTGGGCAAAGTACTTTCGGGTTGTAAATTTTGAATGCCCCGATATAGGTCGTTTATCTCATTGATATGACGTTCATTGTTTGACAGCTGGGCAAACTTTGAAATAAACTTATCACAATCTTCATTTGCCATGTGCTCTTTAAGCAAGTAATCCATGGCAATGTTTCTGAACAACACATTGCGCAAATCTTCCACCTTGACCAAACTGTCTACCAAGCCAAGTTTGTGCTTATTGTAGTGCAAACGTTCTTTGGCTGTAATAGATTCCATACCACAATTTTCATAGCATTCCATATAGGCCAAATTGCCAAAGTGGTTTTTCATGAAATCGTAGTACGGCCTAAAGAAAGCCAATTCACCATTGTTGTGGTCTATGTTCTTTCGATAGGCATAAAACTCTTTATCCAATTCATGAAAGACTTCTTCTCCGGTCTTCTTTTTATGATAGAATGGATATACTTCCTTATCTAGATACGTATTATAATCAATAGCGGCTTTCGCCGTTTTTATTGCCCCTTCAGAAAGTTCGTTACTGGCTACCAAATCATTCAGTACATCAAGTTTCATTTGCCGAAGCGAATCAATTTTCTTGCTGAACTCTTCGGGATGCAATTTGTAATACGAATACACCAAGGGTTCTTCGTCTTCGAAGGCCAAGAACATTTCAATCATAAAATTGTTGATGTCCGATCCATTGCCTGAAAAAACCAAGGACTCATCAAAGTATTCTGGAGATGCATTTAAACGAATTATTAGGCTGTCCCCATGTTCAAGATATACATATTGGTATTGAGGTGAATGATCGAAGTGGTACAGGCCTTCCTTGACTTCGTTGAGATTGAAGGCAAATCTATTTTTATCATCCAAGATTGCCGAATCCACCACCACATCATTTTTATAGAGTACCACATGAGAACTTGTAGGGTTAACAATCTCTCCGGCAAAATAAACCAAGGTGGGTTTTTCACCTGAATTGTGGCAAGCAAAAAGAAGCAGAATAGGAAAAACAAGTAATAGTCTTGCCATAGACTTACAATCAATCATCAAACAAAAATAAAAATCGCAAAAAACTCATTCTGTTAAGGGTAGGTTAAATGTTGCAAAAGCCTGATTGGTAGTTGTTTTAGTATGTTAAGAAAGTTGTGAAAAGCTTGTTATTTTAAGTATTTTTGCAAAAATTTTCTCAATTTCATGTTAGCAGTTTCAAATCTTTCTATCCAATTCGGAAAACGGGTTCTTTTTGACGAGGTTAATGTGTCTTTTACCCAAGGCAATTGTTATGGTATCATCGGTGCCAACGGAGCAGGTAAGTCTACCTTTTTAAAAGTACTCTCGAAATCAATCGAACCTACTTCGGGTAGCGTTTCCTTAGAACCGGGAAAGCGCATGTCAGTATTGGAGCAGAACCACAACTCCTACGATGATAGTCTTGTTTTGGATGCTGTGGTCATGGGCAACCAACCCTTGTATAAAATTAAGAAGGAAATAGATGCACTCTATGCCGACTACTCTGACGAAAACGCTGAAAAGATAGGGGAGTTACAGGTGCAGTTTGAAGAGATGGACGGGTGGAACGCAGATAGTGACGCAGCTGCCCTTCTTTCTAATTTGGGCATTAAGGAAGATATTCACCATGCCTCCATGGCTGACATTGACCCCAAATTAAAGGTGCGGGTATTGTTGGCACAAGCTCTTTTTGGCAATCCCGATGTATTGGTGATGGATGAGCCTACCAACGATCTGGATTATGACACCATTAACTGGCTTGAAAACTTTTTGGCGCATTACGATAACACAGTAATTGTCGTATCGCACGACAGGCATTTTTTAGACGCGGTTTGCACACATATCGCAGACATCGATTTTGGTAAAATAAACTTATACTCTGGGAACTATACCTTTTGGTACCAGAGCAGTCAACTTGCTGCCCGTCAAAGAGCCCAACAAAACAAGAAAGCGGAAGAAAAGGCAAAGGAACTTCAAGAATTCATTCAACGTTTCAGTGCGAATGTTGCTAAAAGTAAACAGGCCACTTCGCGAAAGAAGATGTTGGAAAAGCTCAAAATTGACGATATCAAACCTTCCAGCAGGAGATATCCAGCCATTATTTTTGACAGGGAACGAGAAGCCGGCGATCAGATTTTAAATATCGACAAATTAGCAGCTAAGTCGGAAGACGGTGACCTACTCTTCGAGAACGTGAATTTGAATTTGGCGAAAGGGGATAAGGTTGCGATTATTTCGAGAGATTCACGAGCGACCTCTGCATTTTATGAAATAATTTCAGGAAATAAAGAGGCTACTACCGGGGAGTATCAATGGGGGGTGACCACTACCCAATCTTACTTGCCTCTGGATAACACCAAATTTTTTGACGTAGATGATAGTTTGGTGGACTGGTTACGCCAGTGGGCCAAAACAGAAGAGGAACGTGAGGAGGTTTATATCCGTGGTTTTTTGGGAAAAATGTTGTTTAGTGGTGAGGAAGCCTTGAAAAAAGCAGGCGTTTTATCTGGTGGTGAAAAGGTGCGCTGCATGTTGAGCCGTATGATGATGCTTCGAGCCAATGTGCTAATGCTTGATGAACCAACAAATCATTTAGATCTAGAGAGTATTACGGCCTTTAACAATTCGCTCAAGAATTTTAAGGGTACCGTATTGGTCACTACCCATGATCATGAGTTTGTGCAAACAGTCGCCAATAGAATAGTTGAATTAACACCCAAAGGTGCTATCGACCGCTATTTGAGCTTTGATGAATATATGTCTGACAAGGCTATCAAAGAACAACGCGAGAAAATGTACGCGGTTCCCGTTTAGCCCCCTTAGGCATTAAAATACTTGCTATTCCAAATGGCGGGATTAAAGTTCTTTCCCAAAGCGAATCCGTAAAAAATAACTACGGCTGCCAAGCTTTTGAACATAAAAAAGAAAACGATCCAAAATTCGGAGTTACCGCTTGACTTGGCAAAAAGTCCTTCGGGTATCATAAGGGTGCATAAATAACTGACCAACAGCACAAATAGCGACAGATTAATAATGTTTCTGAAAGGCCACACCATCATTTTTCTTAGGGGGTGCAAGTCGTTTCCCCATTTGTGAATGAGGTAATAATAGCCGTTGCCGATCGGGGCAAAGAGCAAGGGGTCATCCTTGTCTGCCAATTTGAACAATTTGGAAGGTGCCATTATTTTAAATCCTTTTAATTCAATACCGTGTTCCTCTTCCAGTCGTTTGATGCGTTGAACCGCACTTTTGGGTATGGGTCCTTTGAAATATTTTGAATCTAAAAAGCGCAATCGGAAATCAATACATGTTTTCCTAATTTGATCAATATGAAATATCCTATCCGTTTCTAGAAGTTCAAATATGAATTCGTTCTCAACGCTGCTTTTTTGATGCCCTTTTAGTTCTTGGTCAATTCTATGCTCGGAGGTTTTGTGGGATTCTAAAATCGAATTCACCTGATCTAAAATATCGGGTCTTTTAAGGGCATCCTTGGTTCTCAAAAGTTCGAACTCAAGGTTTGTTTTTTTCAATAGCATTTTTAATTTTTTTCTTTTACTCAAAGTTACGCAATTGTGATTTTGGGAGAAGAATTCAGGAATTAAACAAAAATGTTAAATATTTGTTAAATTCTATGAACGACATCACTAAAACCAAGGGTTTCTAAGCTAAAATAGTATCTTGTCGATGCTTTAATGCATTTCATCGATAAGCCTTTATTTTCAGTGTCTTAAAGCACCAAACGAAACACGAGAATCACTAATGAAGTTCCCAAGTCCAGCAACCTACTTGCTTTTCCTTTTATGTGCCGTATATGTTTTTCCCCAACATCAGCCATTAACAACTTTTCCAGCAGGAGTCTACGTTACAAATGCACAGTCAATTGCAGAATCAACTAAAGATTCTGAGAACTTCAAAATGTTGATGGAAGCTGTAAAGGCAGCCAATCTTGAAGAGGCCTTGGACAAAAGTGGTCCTTTTACTGTTTTTGCACCGTCAGATGGTGCTTTTTTTAGATTGGACAACGCTGAACTCGACAAATTGGATTACCTCACTGATGAGAGTGTTTTGAGCTCATTGTTAAAGTATCATATTGTTGCTGGGCGCCTAACAGCCTCAAAAATTCTTCAGGCCATGTGTAGGGGGGAGGGTACCGCCACCTTTACAACCATTCACGGCGAAAAAATTAGGGCTAGTATGAACGGTATCGACATAGTACTTACCGATAGTAACGGAAATTCAGCGACTATAACCACCGCAGATTCATCCTATCGCAATGGGGTTGTCCATGAAATAGATAGTGTAATAATGCCGTCACGTTTTTAGATCGGCCTAGCGAAGCTCAGCACCAAGCTCAGTTTGAAATGCCTTTTGCAACCTTTCCATGGTCGCATCAATCTGCTTATCCGTAAGTGTCTTTTTAGCATCCCTCAAGGTGAAGCTCACCGCATAGGATTTTTTTCCTACGGGTAGGTTTTTGCCAGTGTACACATCAAAGAGTCTCACCTCTCGCAGCAACTTCTTTTCAACACCCATAGCCAATTCCTTGATTTCTTGAAACTGTATGTGCTCGTCTACCAAGAGGGCGAAATCCCGTTTTACTTCTGGGAATTTCGGTATCTCCATAAAGGAGATGGCATCGAACTGACCTAATTGAATAATGGCATCCCACTGTAAATTGGCAAAAAACACGGGTGACTTTAAATCAAACTTTTCAAGCACGCCTGGGTTAACCACCCCAAGTTCGGCAATGGTGACATCAGCTACTTTAAATTGTAACCCCTCCGCGAAACGCGCATCTGAAAATCCAATTTCTTTCTTTAGCCCTACAGCCAATCGTTCCAAAATACTTTCAACATAGCCTTTGAGTACAAAAAATCCAGTTGCTTTTTCTTTTAAGGTCCAATGGGCCCGACTTGTATTGCCAGTCAACCAAAGCGAGACCACCGTTTGCTCGCTATTGCTTTTATCACCCTTGTTATATTCTTTGCCAAATTCAAAGAACTTCAAATCGTTGTGTTGACGATTCTGGTTGTGGGCAATGGCCTCAAGACCTGAAAACAATAGCGTTTGGCGCATAACCGCCAAATCACCACTTAATGGATTCATGATTGGAATGGCCCTGTCTCTTTCGTTCTCATTCATCCAACTCGGATATTCTTGCGAAACCAAACTGTTGGTCATTATTTCATAAAAACCTTGGGAAGTCAATAGGTCACCAACAATGCGTTGCAGCTTATGGCTTTCGCTAACGGAGCTTTTGGCAATTGAGGTCGTAAATTTTTCGTTGAATTCAATTTTGTTGTACCCGTATACCCTTAAGATTTCTTCAATGACGTCAACTTCTCTTTGGACATCAGTTCTGTAAGAAGGAATTATGAGTCCCAATCCTGCCTCAGTGACATTCACTACTTTGATTTCCAAGGAAGTCAAAATGGACTTAATAGAGTCTCTCGGTATTTCTTGACCGGTCAACTTATTGATATGGTCAAAAGTCAAGAAAACTTGAAAACCTTCCTTTTTATTCGGATACAGGTCAACGACCTCAGAACTTATATCACCACCCGCAATTTCTTTGATCAACTGGGCCGCTCTCAGCAAGGCATATTCTGTGGTATTAATATCAATGCCTCTTTCGAAACGAAAGGATGCATCCGTATTCAAACCATGCCTTTTGGCAGTTTTTCTAACCGATACGGGGTCAAAATAGGCGCTCTCTAAAAAAATTGCGGTTGTTTCATCGGTCACACCAGAATATTGCCCGCCAAAAACCCCGGCGATACACATGGGTCGTTCCGTGTCACAGATCATGAGGTCTTCTTCGTGTAACTCACGTTCCACCCCATCTAGGGTGATAAATTTGGTTCCCTTGGGTAATGTCTTGACATTGATTTTTGCTCCCTTTATTTTGTTTGCATCAAAAGCATGCAAGGGTTGGCCCAATTCATGAAGCACATAATTTGTGGCATCAACGACGTTATTGATGGGCGTTAGTCCGATGGCCTTTAGCCTATTTTGAAGCCAGTACGGAGAGTCTTGAACCAAGAGATTGGTTAAAGTCACCCCACAATACCTGGGGGCCAGTTTATTGTCATGTACCTCAACATCTATTTTTAAGGACCTGTTGTCAACCGAAAAGTTGCTTGTCGGGGGCGTATTTACTTTTACAAAAACCTCTTGCTGCTCAAGACCTGCTTTAAGGTCTCGGGCCACACCAAAATGACTCATGGCATCTGAACGGTTGGGCGTAAGCCCAATTTCAAAGACTTGATCTATTTCAATATCAAATATTTCAGAACAGGGAGTCCCAGGTATCAAGGATTCATCAAGCACTAGAATGCCGTCATGATCATCACCCAAGCCTAATTCATCTTCGGCACAGATCATACCATAGCTTTCTTCACCACGTATCTTACCTTTCTTTATTTTCCAAGCTTCTCCTTCTGCACTGTACAAGGTTGTACCAATGGTGGCCACGGGTACTTTTTGGCCAGCTGCAACATTCGGAGCCCCGCAAACAATTTGTAAGGGTTCCGCTTCACCTACATTGACCTTGGTCAATTTTAGCCGATCCGCATTGGGATGTTTTTCACAACTGATAACTTCTCCTACTACAACACCTGCCAATCCACCCTTAACTGATTCGAATGTGGCAATACCTTCTACTTCCAATCCCAAATCGGTGAGTAAATCGGAAGTCTTATCTGCATCCCATTCTAAATCAATGAATTGGCGCAACCAATTGTATGAAATTTTCATCAGCTGATTTTAAGCCAGCAAATATAAAACATTGCTTCTTCACATTCAATCTGCTCATGCGATAAAGATTTGGCCAAATTCGTAAGCATTGCGACATTTTTTCGATATACTTGAAAAAAATATTAATGAGAACGGTCGTATATGTTGTGCTTGTGGTCATGCTGTTCTTTTCATGTCAGGAAGCACAAAAAATGGAATTGGCAGAAGGGGTGTGGCATGCCGAACTAAAAGTCGCGGAAAACGAAGTGTTACCCTTTAATTTTATACTTAGCAAGAAACCGAAGGGCGGCTATGAAATGACTATTTCCAATGCCTCTGAAAAAATTGTGGTTGATGAGCTTCTATTGGATAAGGATTCCATCCGAATTAATATGCCTGTTTTTGAAGGCTATATTTTAGGAACATTTTCAGAAACAGCGTTGCAAGGAGAATTTATAAAGGAAAGTTTGGAGCGTTATGTGCCCTTTACAGCAGTTCATGGCATTAAGTCCCGTTTTACAAAAAGTGAAAAGGCACAGGTCAACGTTTCGGGTATTTGGGAGGTTAGCTTTGACTTTGATACCGATGAACCTTATCCTGCGAAAGGAATTTTTACCCAGCTTGGTGATTCTGTCACGGGTACTTTTCGGACCAAAACCGGAGACTATAGATATTTGGAAGGCGTTGTGGACGGAAATCGCTTGAAGCTATCCACATTTGATGGTGCACATGCCTTTTTGTTTACCGCAAATGCAACAGATAGTACATTGAACGGACAATTTTATTCAGGTAACCATTCACTGGAGAATTTTAAGGCGAAAAAAAATCCGGACTTTGAACTACCGAACGCCGATTCCCTGACTTTTTTAAAGGATGGCTATACCCAATTTGAATTTTCCTTTCCCGACGAAAATGGTAATATGGTTAGCCCCTCTGATGCCGTGTTTCAAGATAAGGTGCTATTGGTTCAAATAATGGGGACCTGGTGCCCGAATTGCCTAGATGAAACAAAGTATTATGTGGAATATCTAAACAAGAATCCATCTCAAGACTTAGAAGTTATTGCCTTGGCTTTTGAATATGCCAAAACCGAGGAAAAAGCTTGGGCAGGTATTGGTAGATTGAAAAATCGAGTAGGTGTAAATTACCCAATTTTATTAGCTCAGGTTGGGAGTTCCAGTAAAATAGAGGCGAATGAAAAATTGCCCATGTTAAATCATGTATTGTCTTATCCCACTACCATTTATATTGACAAACAAGGTGAGGTTCGAAAAATACACACAGGTTTCAATGGTCCAGCAACCGGAGAAAAGCATGAAGCGTTCAAACGTGAATTTGAACAGACGCTGAAAGAATTGCTTGCAGAATAATTTAAATGATAGTTGATTTACCTAAATCAATATTCTCATCATTCATATTGATCTCATCATCTTCATCAACAATGTTATTGGCGATAAAATCACCAACTTGATGAGTGCCATAAGTGCTTTTAGGATTAAGATCAGGAGTGACTATTCCCTTTTCAAGGGCTTTGTCAACTGCGCGACGCACGGCCATTGCCTCTTCAAATAACTGAAAATGTTCAAGTAGCATTGCTGCAGAAAGAATTGAGGCAATAGGATTCGCTATGTCTTTTCCCTTCGCTTGTGGGTAAGATCCATGGATGGGCTCGAACAAGGCGCTGCCATCGCCAATGGAAGCGGAAGGCAATAACCCTATGGATCCCCCAATTACGCTGCCCTCATCAGAGATGATATCACCAAACATGTTCTCAGTTAGTATCACGTCAAATTGCGCGGGGTTTAGAATGATTTGCATGGCGGCATTATCAACAAATAAAAAATCCAGTTCCACCTCGGGGTAACTTTTACCAATATTGGTAACAACCTTTCTCCACAAGCGGGATGACTCCAACACATTGGCCTTGTCAACCAAGGTTAGTTTGTTTCTTCTATTTTTTGCAGCCTTAAAGGCAAGATGTGCGATTCTGGAAATTTCCATCTCAGAATACTCGCAAAGATCTGAAGCAACGGTGCCGTCTTCGCTTAACTTTTTCTCCCCAAAGTAAATACCGCCTGTTAGCTCTCGATAGATGGTAAAGTCGGTCCCTGAAATAATAGCTTCCTTGAGCGGCGACCTATTTACCAAAGACTTGTAAATTTTTACTGGGCGGATATTGGTGAACAACCCTAATTCTTTTCTGAGTTTTAAGAGACCTTGCTCTGGTCGTATCTTGGCTTTTGGGTTATTGTCATATTTGGGATCACCAATGGCCCCAAAAAGTATGGCGTCGGCATCATGGCAAACTTGCAAGGTTTCATCAGGTAAGGGGTTGTTGGTTTTGTCAATGGCTATGGCTCCAACAAGAGCTTCCTTAAACTCAAAATTGTGATTGAAGGTTTCTTCCACAGCCTCCAAGCATTTTACGGCTTGTGTTATGACTTCTGGGCCGATTCCATCTCCGGGAAGTAGGGCTATATTCAATTTCATAAATCGCGTTTACTGCATTTCAAATTGGGCGATGGCTTCTTTTTTGCTCAACAAAAAATCGATATCATCATATCCGTTTATCAAACACATCTTTTTGTAAGGATCAATTTCAAAAGTTTCTTTCAGGTCGATTTCGGCTAAAGAAAGGGTTTGATGCTCTAGATCTACCTCAATTTCCGCATTTGGGTTTTGGTCAAGGTGCTGTAACAATAGTGTCAACTTTTCCTTTTCTATTTTAATGGGTAAAATGCCATTGTTCAAGGCATTACCTCTAAAAATGTCAGCAAAATAGCTTGATATAATGACTTTAAAACCATAATCTTCCAAAGCCCATGCTGCATGTTCACGACTGGAACCGCAACCAAAGTTTTCTCCGGCTACCAAGATTTTCCCCGAATAGTTCGAATTGTTCAATATGAAATCTTCTTTGGAGCTTCCATCTTTGTGAAACCGCCAATCTCTAAAAAGATTTTCACCGAACCCTGCCTTGCTTGTGGCTTTTAAAAACCGCGCTGGTATTATTTGGTCGGTGTCGACATTTTCTATGGGTAGGGGGATAGCCCTTGAAACTAATTTGGTAAACTTTTCCATTACACCATTTCGATTTGTGATACATCTACAACCTTGCCTTCAACAGCAGTAGCTGCTGCAACCAGGGGACTGGTTAAAAAAGTTCTTGCTCCGGGGCCCTGACGTCCCTCAAAATTCCGATTTGATGTCGAAACGCAGTATTCCCCGGCCGGAATTTTATCTTCATTCATTCCCAAGCAAGCGGAACAGCCCGATTGGCGTATCTCAAATCCTGCATTTTCGAAAATTTCCTCAAGTCCTTCTTCTTTGATCTGTTTGGCCACCTGTTGCGATCCCGGAACGATCAAAGCCGTAACATTGGGAGCCTTTTTCTTCCCTTTAATGTGGGAGGCAACCATTCTGAAATCTTCAATTCTTGAGTTCGTACAGCTTCCTATAAAAACATAATTGATAGGGTGGTCTAGAAGGGATTGTCCCTTTTTCAATCCCATATAAGAAAGCGATTTATTGAAGGAAGTATCATCCAACTCAGGAATATGTTCTGTTATTTTGATACCCATGCCCGGATTGGTACCGTAGGTGATCATTGGCGCAATATCGGCGGCGTCAAATTCATATTCCGTATCGAATTCCGCACCTGGGTCGGTAGGTAAGGTTTTCCAATAGGCTAGTTTTTTATTCCAGTCTTCTCCCTGGGGGGCAAACTCCCTTCCTTTGACATAATCAAAGGTTGTTTGGTCAGGGGCTATCATTCCACCTCGAGCACCCATTTCAATGCTCATATTGCACACTGTCATTCTACCTTCCATGCTCATATTCTCAAAAACCTCTCCGGCATATTCCACAAAATGGCCTGTGCCCGAATTTGTACCGAGTTGTGCGATGATATACAAAATCACATCTTTGGGTAGCACATTCGGACCCAAATTGCCGTTCACCGTGATTCGCATTTTCTTGGGTTTGTTCAATAACAAACATTGACTGGCAAAGACCTGAGCTACTTGACTGGTTCCTATACCAAAGGCAATTGTGCCAAATGCACCATGCGTTGAAGTATGGCTGTCGCCACAAACCATGGTCATACCTGGCTGGGTAATACCCAATTCAGGTGCCATGACATGAACTATACCTTGGTAAGGATGTCCTAGTCCGTACAGCGTAACCCCATGTCTTTCGCAATTTTCGGTTAGCATGGCAACCTGCTTTCTCGATAAGGCATCCTTTATGGTCAAATGCTGGTTTATGGTGGGCACATTATGGTCAGCTGTAGCAACCGTTCTGTCGGGGCGAGCCAACGGAATACCACGTTGTTCCAGCTCTGCAAAGGCCTGTGGGCTTGTAACTTCATGGATCAAGTGTTTGTCGATATACAAAATCTGGGGACCGTTCGGAACTGTATCGACTACATGGGCATCCCAAACTTTATCAAACAAGGTCTTTTTCATTAGGCCAAGCTTTCTAGATTGATATTGCTTGTTTCCACAATTTCATGAATGTCAGCGTCTACTATTTCTTTTTTGCGATCCGCAAATTTCAAAAAGTTCTCGTACACCGCATCCAGTTGGAGTTTTGTTAATTCGTAGCCCACATTTTTGGCTCTGTAGGCGAGTGCAGCCCTACCACTGCGGGCCGTTAGAACTATTGAGGATTCACTTACCCCGACATCAGCAGGGTCGATAATTTCATAGGTCTCCCTTTTTTTGATAACACCATCTTGGTGTATTCCTGAGCTATGGGCAAAGGCGTTGGATCCGACGATTGCTTTGTTGGGCTGAACCGGCATTCCCATTTTTTCGGAGACCATTTGACTGGTGTCGTAAAGAAGTTTGCTGTTGATGTTTGTGTCTAGGTCGAGATAAGGATGTTGGCGCAGCACCATCACCACTTCTTCCAAGGAGGTGTTCCCGGCCCGTTCGCCAATTCCGTTAATGGTACATTCGATTTGACGGGCTCCATTGATAACTCCTGCAATTGAATTCGCTGTCGCCAAACCTAAATCGTTGTGACAGTGACAAGAAAGGATGGCCTTGTCGATACCAGTCACGTTTTCTTTGAGATATTTCATTTTGGCACCATATTCCTCTGGAAGACAGTAACCCGTGGTGTCAGGTATATTCAGCACAGTTGCACCTGCTTTGATTACGGCTTCGCATACTCGTGCTAAATATTCATTATCCGTTCGTCCCGCATCTTCGGCATAGAACTCTACATCTTCCACAAATTTCTTGGCATAGGCCACGGCCTCGACAGCACGTTGTAAAATATCCTCTTGATTTGATTTGAATTTGTATTTGATATGCGATTCAGAGGTGCCAATACCAGTATGAATTCTAGGTCTTTTGGCATGTTTGATGGCTTCAGCCGCCACATCGATATCCTTTTTTACCGAGCGCGTCAGACCACATACCCTTGCATTTTTAACAAGCTTTGCAATTTCACTTACGGAATTGAAATCACCAGGACTCGATATGGGAAACCCAGCTTCGATTACATCCACCCCCAGTTCATCCAATCGTGATGCAATCACCAACTTTTGCTTGGTGTCCAATTTACAACCGGGAACTTGCTCCCCGTCCCTCAGGGTAGTGTCAAAAATATGTACCTTATCTTTACTCATTTCAAGGGCATTTTACTTTAATCTACTAAAATAATAGAGGCAATATCAATATGTCTTTTGACCAAAAATTCATTACAATGCACAACCGCGGTTTGTTAATTGCAACTCGTTGTTTTTCAATAATTTGATAATTGATTTTTACGATGACAAATACCCAGAAAGACAATCTGTTTGTATTGATTAAATCACTCTCTAAATCCGAGAAGCGACAGTTTAAGTTGTACGTGGGAAGATTGGGTGTTAATAGTGACGCGAAATTTTTGGCCTTGTTCAACCTGCTTGACAAGTTAAAAAGCTATGACGAACAGCAAATTTTAGCCAGTGGAATTGTCAAAAAGGCCCAGCTCTCAAATTTAAAAGCGCATCTCTACAAGCAAATATTGATCAGTTTAAGATTGAACCCGGTAAATCAAAATATAAGGGTTCAGATTCGGGAACAGTTGGATTTTGCTACCATCCTGTATCAGAAGGGTTTGTATAAGCAGAGTTTAAAGTTATTGGAGAAGGCCAAGGTCATGGCCATAGAACATGAAGAAAAGAATGTAGCCTACGAAATCGTCGAGCTTGAAAAAATAATTGAAACACAGTACATTACGCGGAGCATCCCCGACAGGGCCGAGGAGCTATCGACGCAAGCCAAAGAGCTTTCGACCCAAAATGAACTGACCAGCAAATTGAGCAATTTATCACTGCAACTTTACAGTATGATGCTCAAGGTGGGGTACGTTAGGAATGATGAAGACCTAAGGGCCGTACAAGACTATTTTGATTCACATATTCCTGAAGTTCAACCCGAGAAACTTGGCTTTCGCGAGAAGCTATGGCTTTACAAAGCACATCTTTGGTACAGTTTTTTGATTCAAGATTTTCTGTCAAGCTATAAATATGCAAGCAAGTGGGTTGACCTGTTCAAGGATGATCCTGAAATGATAAATCTGAATCCGGTTTTTTATCTTAAAGGCAATCATTACTTGCTTGAATCCTTATTTTTTGTCAAGTACGCCTCACAGTTTAAAAGCACTTTGGAGAAGCTTGAAAAAACAGTGGAACGAGCTGATTTCCCTAAGAATGATAATATCGGCTCATTGGCTTTTCTTTATGTCAATTCCAATAGATTGAATCTTCATTTCTTAGAAGGCACCTTTGAAAAAGGGCTGTATTTGGTCAATATTATTGAGTACGGTATCAAGAAACATCGAGATCGTATTGACGAACACCACATCATGGTGTTGTACTATAAAATAGCCTGCCTGTATTTTGGCACTGGTGAGAATAGAAAATGTATTGAGTACCTGAAGAGGATTATAAACAACAAGAATTTAAAAATGCGTGAAGACCTCATGTGTTTTGCGCGGGTACTGAGTTTGGTGGCGCATTATGAGGCAGGTATGGATTATCATCTTGAAGTACAACTTAAAAGCACCTATAAGTTCTTGCTTAAAATGAATGACTTACACGCAGTTCAAAAAGAGATGATCAAGTTCTTGCGTAACCTGGGGAACATTTATCCTACCGAACTTAAAAAGGAGTTTAAAAAACTCTATGACGAACTCAAAAAGTACGAAGACCATCCCTATGAAAAGCGCGCCTTTTTGTATTTGGATATTCTTTCTTGGCTCGAAAGTCATTTAGAAAATAGACCTGTTTCTGAAATCATTCGAGAAAAGGCAATTTCCCTTACTCGTTGATACCTGGCGTTTGTAAATTGAATTGAGGGACCAGTCCGTCGGAAAATTTTTGAAATTCACTGCCATTGACCAATTTTTTGACCTTTGTGGGGTCAAAATTTCCATTGAAATATAAAAAGGACCCATTGATGTTGTCATTATTATAAATGAGAATTTCCTTGACCACATCCCGTTTTTCACGAATCGATACGACATTTCTTTTTAGTTCATCATTTTTTCTAAATACCTCAATAAAAGAATTTGAGGCGAAACTGTTCATTTGATCATTCAAAAAACGTGTTTGTGATTCCGTTTTGCTCGGAAATTGCATGTACCTCAAATCTTTGGTGTTGCCTACCAACGATTTCATTTCAGGTGATATTTCACTCACGAGAGAGAACATGAATCGGGGTACCCGAACCGCGGTGACCTGATCGTCATTTTTATGGGCTTCATAAAAGCTGTCAATTGAATTGTAGCTGCCGCATGAGAAAAGGAGCAAGCAAACAGCGAGTGGAATTACATTCTTCATGGTATAGTGTTTGGCTAAAAATAGAAAATTAGATACAGCTATCCCAAACAGCATCCTTGGGTGGTGGTGCAGTAAATTCCATAACATCCTTTTTTACGGGATGAGGGAATGCCAAATTTCGTGCGTGCAAGTGTATGCTTCCGTCATTATTGCTACGCTGTGCACCGTATTTCAGATCTCCTTTGATGGTGCTACCAATATGTGCGAGTTGCGCTCGTATTTGATGGTGCCTACCTGTTTTCAACTGAATTTCCAAAAGGGAATAGTGGTCAAGTTTTTTGACCAACCTATAATCAAGAATGGCCTTTTTACTTTGAGGCACTTCATGTTTGTGGGCATACGACTTATTTTGTTTTGGATTCCGAACCAGCCAATGCACCAGCGTATCCGATGTCTTGTTAGGAGGGTGTTTGACCACTGCCCAATACGTCTTTTTGGTTTTTCCTTCAGCAAACAATTTATTTAATCGCGGTAGTGCTTTAGAAGTTTTAGCAAAGACGACTACCCCTGAAGTGGGGCGATCTAAACGGTGCACCACGCCCAAATATACATTGCCGGGTTTATCATACTTGACTTTAAGGTAGGCCTTTACGATATCGGAAAGCGGGGTATCGCCAGTTTTGTCGCCCTGTATGATGTCACCTGGTCGTTTATTGATGACGATAAGATGGTTGTCTTCAAACAATACATCAAGGTTGGATGCATTTGATTTTTGGCTTCGTGATGGCCCAAGATGTTGATCTTTAATCACAGGCAATTATTTTGTGCTATTGGATTGTAATCGACAATCATATGCTCGGAACTTAGCAACTCAGGCCAGGTGCCAATGCGATTCAAATATCGGTATTCTTGGAACATTTGAATGATGTTGCCGAAACTATCGCAACACATTACTATATTTAAATGCATGAATTTGAACAATTTGAAAATTATCGGTAAAATCCTAGCAAAAAGTGCATTCATAGTCCTTTTCATTCCTTTTGGAGCATGTGAGGATGGTGTCAAATCATTGGACGTTCCATTACATAAGGATGATCATATTGTTCTGATAGGTAATAACCTCTGTTCTAGAATGCTCAATTTCGGAGATTTCGAAACGGAAGTCTATTTAAGAAATCCCAGCAAAGAATTGATCATTAGGAATATGTGTGATGGCGGCGATACACCAGGATTTAGACCGCATTCTGCACGTTTTACACCCTGGGCGTTTCCAGGAGCGGAGCTTTATCAAAACGAATTGGCAAATTTTTCCAATAGCCAGGGACATTTTGAAACACCAGACCAATGGTTGTTCAAGGCCGAGGCTGATATCATTTTGGCTTTTTTTGGTTACAACGAATCTTTTGAGGGTGAAGAAGGTCTTGCTAACTTTGAATCTGAGCTTCATGATTTTGTTGTTCACGCTACTTCGCAAAAGTACAATGGTGACAGCGCACCTAAATTGGTCCTTATTTCTCCAATCGCGTTTGAAAACCTTTCCAAAGAATTTGATTTACCAGACGGTAACAGGGAAAATGAAAATCTTTCGCTGTACACCAGGGTTATTGAAAAAGTAGCCCTAAAGAACAAGGTGGAATTTGTTGATGCTTTTGCGGCCTCAATGGCCTGGTATAAAACCGGGGAAACTTTGACTATCGATGGGTTCCAATTGAATGAAGCCGGGCATCAAAAATTTTCGCGGTTTTTGGCCGATCGAGTTTTCGGTGGTAATTCTGAGGAGTCAGATCCAAATAGGCAATTGGTGCATGATGCGGTAATGGAAAAAAACTGGTTCTGGCACGACGATTTCAAGAGCCCAAATGGGGTACATGTTTTTGGAAGGCGGTATAATCCATTTGGTCCTGAAAATTATCCTGATGAAAAAAAGAAGAAAAGAGAAATGACCACCATTAGGGATACCGCTATTTGGCAAGCCCTAAATGGAATAAAAATGGATTTGGCGACCGCGGATTCAAAAACCCATGAATTAGCTGAAGTTGCGACTAATTTTCTTCCTGGATCTTACGGCAGAGGAGAGGTGAAGTATTTGTATGGTGATGAGGCTGTTCGTAGCTTGGAATGTGCCGAGGGGTATAAGGCGGAGCTTTTTGCGTCAGAAAAAGAATTTCCTGATTTGGCAAATCCTGTACAGATCGCTTTTGACAACAAGGGCAGGCTTTGGGTAGCCGTAATGCCCACATATCCCCATTACCGACCTGGAGACCCTAAACCCAACGACAAACTACTCATTCTTGAGGATACAGATGGTGATAACAAGGCAGATAAACAAATCGTGTTTGCCGATAAGCTTCATATACCCGCCGGTTTCGAATTGGCTCCTGAAGGAGTTTATATTTCCCAGGGTACCAATCTGAAGTTATATACCGATACCGACGGTGATGACCATGCCGATAAGGTCGAGATTGTTTTGAGTGGATTTGATGACCATGACACCCATCATGTTATAAGTGCTTTTTGCGCAGATCCTTCAGGTGCGATTTACATGGGGGAAGGGGTGTTTTTGCATTCTAACATAGAAACGCCCTACGGCCCGGTGCGCGCCACCAATGGCGGCTTTTTTAGGTACAATGCCCAACGCAAGCACTTACAGCGCGTGGCTCAGTTGCCCATTCCCAATCCATGGGGAACCGCTTTTGATAAATGGGGCCAACCCTTCTTTTTGGAAACTTCAGGACCTGAAGTTAGGTGGATGCTACCAGGTCAAATAAGACCACGGTATGGCCAGGTCAGTCATTTGGGACCTAGTTTGTTGGCCAATGAAGATAAGGTTCGCCCAACTTCGGGTCTAGAATTTGTTTCGAGCAGGCATTTTCCAGAGGAGGTCCAAGGTGATTTGTTACTGGGTAATACCATTGGTTTTTTAGGGCTACGACAACATCAGGTTTTAGATGATGAAGGAGGCTTTTCATTGGTGAAAAGACATGATTTGCTTACAGGATCTGATTTGAATTTTAGACCTGTGGATATGGAGTTTGCTCCTGACGGCTCTTTGTATATGGCCGATTGGCATAACGTTTTGATTGGACATATGCAGCATAATGCCAGAGATCCGTTGCGTGATCACCAACACGGCCGCATCTATCGCATTACCTACCCATCAAGACCCTTGGTAGAACCTGCAAAGATTGCAGATGCCCCTTTGGAGACCTTATTGGATAACTTGAAGCTTCCTGAATACAGAACCCGATATAGAACCCGAAGAGAACTTCGTGGCAGAGCGGCGCATGAGGTGGTAGCGGCGGTTCAAAAATGGGTGGGACAATTGGATGAAGCCAATCCCAATTATGAGCACCATTTACTTGAAGGTCTTTGGGTGAGCTGGGGTGTCAATAAGGTAGATCAGAATTTACTGAGAAAATTACTCAAGTCCGAAGACTATCGTGTCCGTGCAGCGGCAGTTCATGTATTGCGATTTGCAGGGCATCAAATGGATGACCAAGTGAAACTTTTGTCTGAACTGACCAATGATGAAAATAGCCGGGTGCTCATGGAGGTGCTTGTAGCCGCTACTTGGCTTCAACAAGAAGACGGCCTAAAATTGCTCGAAGCTCTAAAACATAGGGCAAACGATAAATGGCTGAGTATTTCATACGATAGGGCAGTGGCTCATTTAAAAGGTGAAAATCTTGAAGTTAAGGAAGAAGTGGTTCGTACCCATTTGAAGGGAAAAGAAAAAGCGTCTTTTATAGCAGGAAAGGAAATTTATGAGAGAGAGGGGTATTGTATTACCTGCCATCAAAAAAACGGACAAGGCCTAGCCGCTTCAGGTCATCCACCATTGCGGCAATCAAAATGGGTGGTAGAAGATGAAGATCGACTTATCAAATTAACCTTAAATGGCATATACGGACCAATGATAGTGCAGAATCGCGCATATAAAGGGGATGTTCCCATGACGCCGTTTGGAAAGCTACTCAACGACGATGAAATAGCATCTGTCTTAACCTATGTGCGAAACACCTTTGGCAATAGGGCCCAGGTGATCACCGAAGAAAAGGTCAGAACGATACGCGAATTGACCAAAGAAAAAGAAGGATTTTATACGGCCGAAGAATTATTGAAGCTACATCCGCATAAAATTATTGAAGGAAAAGATTTGGTCAATTAATTAGGTGACAATGAAAAGAATTTTTGCAATCGTAATGCTATGTTGTTTTTCTTGTAAGCACGATGCACAACAACATTCAAAAATTGCGGAAGAAAGTGCTCCAATCCTATGGGCTACCTATGAACCCCAGGGTGCTATCAAAAACAGACGGATTGTTTTGGTTTCGGGTGATGAAGAATATCGATCGGAGGAAGTTCTACCGCAATTGGCCAAGATATTAAGCAATCGGCACGGATTTGATTGCACTGTTTTGTTTGCCCAGGATTCCCTTAAACCAGGAATCATCAATCCAAATTACCGGTACAACATTCCCGGGTTACATTTACTCGATAGTGCCGATTTAGTGGTTTGGTTCACCCGCTTTCGAGAGCTGCCCGTGAACCAAATGCAATACCTTGATAATTATTTGAAAAAAGGGAAACCTATATTGGCCATTCGAACCGCCACCCATGCTTTCAACTTTGTGGATCCGGACCACCCTTTTGCCCATTACAGTTGGAATTACCAAGGGCAAATAGCTGATTGGCATTTGGGTTTTGGCAAAAAGATTCTCGGAGAAACGTGGTATACCCATCACGGTGACCATAAAAATCAAAGTACACGAGGCTTGTTTCCCCAGGTGGCCCAAAAACATAAGGTACTCACAGGTATTAAAAATGGTTCAGTATGGGGCCCAACGGATGTTTACGGCGTTAGAACCCCCCTTCCCGAGGATGGGGAGATCATATTATTGGGCCAAACCATAGATCGGGAAGCGGAGTTTGATAGCAATGATCCGATGTATGGGATGAAGGAGTCCGATACAACGATCGCAACGGTCAGGTCTTTAGGAGACGGAACATCCTATAATCCAAATGAAGCTATGCCACCCTTAGTTTGGTCGAAATCCTATCAGGTCGAAAATGGTCGGCGCGGAAAAGCCATAACCTCAACCATTGGTTCCTCTACTGATTTTTTAGATGAAGAGGTACGCCGGTTATTGGTCAACGCGAGCTACTATTTGTTGGGTCAACCTGTTCCCAAAAACGCAAATGTTGATCTACTAGGGGAATTTGCTCCTTCGGCATACCAGTTTCATGACGACGCCTATTGGGATCAAAAGAACCTTAAGATTGCGGAATTGTTAGAAGAAATTACTGACTGATTGCATTCATCTCGGCTATGCCAAGCTTTCAATAGGATTCATCCGGATTCGGAAAATCTGAAGATTTGACATCGGAAACATAATTACCGATGGCCTGACCCATCTCTTCATAAAGATTCATATAACGTCGTAAAAAACGAGGATTGAACTCGTGCGTCATTCCCAGCAGATCATGAACCACAAGCACCTGTCCGTCAACTCCGCCACCAGCGCCAATGCCAATGATGGGAATGGAAACATGTTCAGCCACCTTTTTAGCCAATTGGGCAGGTATCTTTTCCAATACCACGCCAAAACAGCCAATTTTTTCAAGAAGTTTAGCGTCTTCCATTAACTTCTTAGCTTCTTCATCTTCTTTGGCCCGTACGGTGTAGGTACCAAATTTGTAGATGCTTTGCGGGGTCAAACCCAAATGGCCCATTACAGGAATTCCGGCATGAAGAATACGCTTTACAGATTCTTTGATTTCAACACCACCCTCCATTTTAACGGCATGAGCACCACTTTCTTTCATGATCCGTATCGCAGAGCGCAAGGCTTCTTTCGGATCACTTTGATAACTGCCAAAAGGGATGTCTACCACAACCAAGGCCCGTTTCGCGGCTTTAACCACAGAAGAGGCATGGTAAATCATCTGGTCTAGGGTGATGGGCAAGGTGGTTTCGTGACCCGCCATGACATTGCTTGCCGAGTCACCAACCAAAATCACATCCACATTTGCAGAATCAACGATTTTCGCCATCGAATAATCATAGGCTGTCAACATCGAGATTTTCTCGCCATTTTGCTTCATCTCGATAAGCGACTTTACGGTTACACGTTTGTATTCTTTTTTGGCCGTTGACATGCTAAATTGGTTTGTGGGCTAAATGTAAGCAGATTTGTTTAATTTGCCCTGTAATCAAAAATGAAAGACATGAAAAATAGACTGTTGTTGGCCACCTTATTTTTTTGGGCTACCACCGTGGTATTTTCACAGCATGCTGAGGAAGCCGCCGTCAAAAAAGTGGTTGAAGGTTTTTTTGAGGCATTTCATAACCAAGATTCCATTGCCATGAAAAGTTTTGTCGGTGAAAATGTTGTTCTGCAGACCACCGGTCGCAACAAAGAAGGCAAAACTATGTTCCGTACGACACCCATTGGCAAGCTGTACCAATCTATTGTTTCCATCCCCGACAGTGTGCAATTTGAAGAAAAATTGACTTCATGGAGCATACAGGTCGATCGGACCATGGCCAATGCCTGGGTGGGGTATGAATTTTGGTTGAACGATGAATTTAGCCATTGTGGAATCAACTCCTTTCAGCTTGTGAATTTTGACGGAGATTGGAAAATAATTTATTTGATCGATACCCGCGGTAGGGCAGGGTGTTTGGACGAATAATTACTAGAATACTGCTCCATTAGGCTAGCGAGCCTAACTATTGATTGTTAAGGTACGTTTCAATTTCTGCTTTCAGTTCATTTCCTGCCGAAATAGTTTTTTGGTAACCGGGAATTAGAAATTGATACACATCGTCCTCGAACCTCAGTAATATGGCTTTAAACGGGGTATTGTTTTTTATTTGTTCGAGCCAGTTCAGATTGGAAAGTGGTATGGAATCATTGGCATAGGACTTAACCACCCTAAAATGTTCGTAAATTCTAATGTGTAAACCATTGGCGAACATTTGTCGTTCATTTTCCTCAATAAAATAATTTAGCCGTTGTTCGTCAAAAGTTAGTTGGTTGATTTGGTTGGTATAACTATCCATTTTGCTTCGAATTGTTTCAAAATTTGATGTTTGAAACAACTCACTTTTTTCCACTTTTTCGAAACCATTTAAATTTCGATTAAATCGAAGTTCGTATAGTATTAGTTTTAGGCCCTCATGTTCACGGCTATACGCAACTTCTTGGTTTTGAATGTATTTATCAATAAAATTAGAGGCAGATTCACCCCCTTTTTGTCGCTGTTCTATTAAGTTCAACAATTGTTCACGATCCGATTCTAAATCAATCAAGACGTATTCGAGATCTTTTTTTAGTTTAGATAGTTCTGATTTTTTTCCATTCCACTCATTTATTTGCAAGGCGATCAATATTCCAATGATGACCAGCACAATTTCACCAAGCGCATAGAGTAAATACTTACTGAACTTATTTTCAGAGAGCAGTTGTTGACGGATTTTTCTAAAGAGTTTTATCATGGGCAAATTAAAGTACTACAATAAGGACCTAAATAGATTGAAAACCAAGTTTTTACTCTCGAAATTTACTTTATTGGAATGGAAATACCAATGGCTGCCGCACCTGAAAATTGTTCAACGGTAGGATGCAGGTAATAGGTGAAGGCCAAATCAAAATTATGATTGGGTCCCAGTTCCAATCCAATTGAAAGCGGAATGTGGTATAATAAGCCACTTTTTTGGAGGTCGGTAAATGGGGTAAAGGTTGCGAAGGTCCCAATAGAACCTCCAATGCCTGCCTCAATATAAGGTGACACCCAAGGAATAGGGGCTTTGACCCTGGCTTTTAAGCCAAATAATCCCGCTTCGGCATCTGAACGGAAGTTGGGCCCAGACAAGGCATCATCACCTGTTGTGGTTGTCACTAATATTAAGCCCGCATAGGGTCGAAGGTCTATCCAGTTATTCATGGTGAAAACATATTCACCCTGTAAATAAAACCCCCTGCCATCCACATCCACATCATCATAAGGCGCACTTAAACCATAACCTACCGAAATATCAACAGCTTGTTTTTTAGCAAATTGAGCCTGTACCATGGGGGTACACAAAAAGGCGAACACAATGAAACAATGAAATGGTTTTTTCATACAAGTGGATATGCATTAATTCTGTTCAACAATCACTTAAAAATACACCAACAGCCAAGCCTCCTTCTGAAGTTTCTTTGTACTTGCTGTTCATATCTTTGGCCGTCTCCCACATGGTGTTCACTACCTTATCCAAAGGCACTTTGGCTTCGTTGGGGTCGGTGTCTAAAGCAAGTTCGGAAGCATTAATCGCTTTTATTGCGCCCATACTATTGCGTTCGATACAGGGCACTTGAACCAGGCCGCCAATGGGGTCGCAGGTGAGCCCCAAGTGATGCTCCATGGCGATTTCGGCAGCCATCAATACCTGCTCGGGAGTTCCCCCCATGAGTTCGGTTAAGGCCCCAGCGGCCATCGCTGATGAAACTCCAATTTCAGCTTGGCATCCACCCATGGCCGCAGAAATGGTGGCTCCCTTTTTAAAGATGCTTCCAATTTCGCCGGCCACCAACAAAAAGCGCTTGATATCATCAAAATCACCATCATGGTTCTCGATGACCAAATAATACATTAACACAGCCGGAATCACACCGGCACTACCATTGGTAGGTGCTGTAACCACTCGGCCCAGGGCAGCGTTGACTTCATTCACTGCCAAAGCAAAACAGCTCACCCATTTGATGATTTGTCGAAACTTGACCTCAGTTTCACGAATACTTTCAATCCATTCTTGGGCGTTGCTATAAGATTTGTCACCAATTAATTTTTGGTGCATTTCATAGGCCCTTCTTTTAACGTTGAGACCGCCAGGCAAGGTTCCTTGGGTGTGGCATCCAGAATACATACATTCCAGCATGGTTTCCCAAATTCGGTTAAGGGCTACATCGATGTCTTTTGCTGACCGTAAGGATTGTTCATTTTCCCATACAATGTCAGAAATGTGCTTGACTTCTTGATGGCAATGTGCTAAAAGTTCTGCCCCAGTTTGCACGGGGTGGGGAAATGTGTTGAAGACCGTTTTATTCTTTTTCGAATTGAGGCGTTCCTCTTTCACGACAAACCCTCCACCTATAGAATAATAGGTTTCAACAAGACGCTTGCCATCATTGAGGGTGGCTTCAAAAGAAAGGGCATTGGCATGAAAAGGAAGAAATTCCTTCTTAAAAACAATAGATTCATCAATAATGAAAGGGATTTCTTTTCGGCCGTCGAGCTTTATTTTTTTTGAAGTCCGAATGGTCTGTATTTTGTCTTCAATGGTTGCGCAGTCGGTCGTTTCCGGGTCTTCACCAAGCAATCCCATTAAAATCGCCGTGTCTGTAGCGTGACCCTTTCCCGTAAGAGATAACGAACCGTATAAGGAGACGTTCACTTGGTCGACCTTTTGAAAAAGGCCTTGCCCAGTTAATTCTTTGATCCATCGTTCAGTAGCCCGCCATGGTCCTAAGGTATGTGAACTTGAAGGGCCGACTCCAATTTTGAGCATGTCAAAAACACTGATACATTCCATAGTATGACAGATTGCACCAAAGATACTATGCCCATTTCATCTAATAAGGCAGAATCAAGGTTTCTTTATCTGACAGCTTGTCATATTTACCCGCATGGCATAGTGATTGACTATAGAAAAGCAACGAAAAGAAATTGCAACAACTTTAAATATTGAACATGAGTAAAATTATTGGTATTGATTTGGGTACGACCAATTCCTGTGTCTCTGTGATGGAGGGGAATGAACCGGTTGTAATTCCGAATGCCGAGGGTAAGCGAACTACACCTTCGGTCATTGCCTTTGTTGAAGGTGGTGAAATCAAGGTAGGCGACCCTGCGAAACGTCAGGCAGTGACCAATCCACATAAAACCATTTATTCCATTAAAAGGTTTATGGGGAATAAATTCTCTGAGTCTAAAAAGGAGGCAGACCGTGTTCCCTACAAGGTGGTAAAGGGTGACAATGACACGCCACGGGTTGATATAGACGGGCGTTTGTATACGCCACAAGAGCTTTCAGCCATGATCCTTCAAAAGATGAAGAAAACGGCTGAAGATTATTTGGGGCAAGATGTAACCCGAGCAGTAATCACTGTTCCCGCCTATTTTAACGATTCACAACGTCAGGCAACCAAGGAGGCAGGAGAGATTGCCGGATTGACCGTAGAGCGCATCATTAACGAACCTACTGCGGCATCTTTGGCATACGGCCTTGATAAAAAAGATTCAGACCAGAAAATTGTGGTCTTTGATTTTGGTGGTGGTACGCACGACGTTTCGATTTTGGAACTAGGTGATGGCGTTTTTGAAGTATTATCAACTGATGGTGATACGCATTTGGGAGGTGATGATGTAGACCAGAAAATCATTGATTGGTTGGCGGAAGAGTTTAAGAGTGATGAAGGTATGGATCTTCGCGAAGATGCCATGGCCTTGCAACGTTTGCGAGAGGCTGCTGAGAAAGCTAAAATTGAGCTATCGTCTTCAGCACAGACCGAAATAAACCTTCCTTACGTCACGGCAACGGCATCGGGGCCAAAGCACTTGGTACGTACTTTGAGCCGTGCAAAATTCGAGCAGTTGATCGATGATTTGGTGAAAAGAACCATTGAACCCTGTGAAACGGCATTAAAAGCTGCCGGGCTTTCAAAAAGTGATATCGATGAAATCATTTTGGTTGGAGGATCAACACGTATTCCTGCGGTACAAGAGGCTGTAGAAAAATTCTTTGGCAAGAAACCTTCAAAAGGGGTGAACCCTGATGAGGTGGTTGCTGTTGGAGCCGCCATTCAAGGTGGTGTTTTGACCGGAGATGTAAAAGATGTATTGTTGTTGGATGTTACTCCGCTTTCTTTGGGTATTGAAACCATGGGAGGAGTGGCAACCAAGTTGATCGAGTCCAATACGACCATTCCGACGAAAAAGTCGCAGGTATTCTCGACAGCTGCAGACAACCAACCTTCGGTTGAAATTCATGTGTTACAAGGTGAGCGTCCCATGGCGGCTGACAACAAAACCATTGGTAGATTCCATTTAGATGGTATTCCACCTGCACCTCGGGGAACACCTCAAATTGAAGTAACCTTTGATATTGATGCCAATGGTATCATCAAAGTTTCTGCTACAGATAAGGCCACTGGAAAATCACAGGACATTCGCATCGAAGCATCATCTGGACTTACAGATGAAGAAATCGAAAAGATGAAGGCGGAAGCAGAGGCGAATGCGGAATCAGATAAGGCGGCCAAAGAAAAGGCGGATAAATTGAATGAAGCCGATGCCATGATTTTCCAAACGGAAAAGCAATTAAAGGAGTTTGGTGATAAGTTGTCAGATGACAAGAAAAAGCCTATCGAGGAGGCCTTGGAAGAATTGAAGAAAGCCTACGAAACCAAAGATGTGGCGGTTATTGAACCTGCTTTGGAAAAAATCAATGAGGCTTGGAAAGTTGCTTCTGAAGAAATGTACAAGGCACAGGCAGAAGCGCAGGCCAATGGTGCTGAACCAACTGCTGATGCCAGTGGTAATGGCGCAGGCAATGGTGCTTCAGAAGGAGATAATGTTGAGGATGTGGACTTCGAAGAAGTGAAGTAAAACAGATTTTTACAACTGTTATAATTAAAAAGCCCCAATTTTATTGGGGCTTTTTTGTTTACGATGCTTTTCCAAATTCTTCAAGCTGCTTCAATTTCTCAAGGGCTTCCGACTTCGAATTGACGTTCAGTTTGACATAGATATTTTGGATATGAAAATTAACGGTACTTGGCGTAACAAATAATTTTTCAGCAATCATTTTGTAGGTTGCCCCTTGTCCCAAATATTCTATGATCTGGTTTTCGCGGGCCGATAACCAGGTATATTTTTTCTTTTGAAAAATTGAAATCACCTTTTTGGCTACATCCTCTGTGAGGGCAGCACCGTCATTTTCAACCGATTCGATGGCTTTAATGATCCGAGTATGGGTCAAGGGCTTGGTGAGGTAGCCGTTCGCACCTTCGCGGAATACTTTTTTAATGGTCATAAAATCGTTTTGACTGCCTGCCAGGATAATTTTAAGATTTTCATGCTGCTTGCGCAGGTGAAGCATTCCAGTGATGCCATTGATACCTTTTAGGTTGATTTCAGAAATAACGACATCAGGAGCTTCGTTTTTAAATTCTGATAAGGCTTCGCTTACGGTATTGTAAATTCCAACAAGTTGAAATTGTGTGCATTGATCAAAGTTTTGCTGGTAAACGGATTGTAGTTCTTCATCACCATCAATAATGGCAATTTTGGTTTTTGCTTGTACCATAGTTATCTGATTTGGGGTTGTACATTTTTTAAGATGAAACGCGCTGTCCGAACACAAGGTGTTAGGAATAGGCATAATGAGCCAACGCGTCGGCGCAACCTGAAAAGGTGCGCTCAAGACCGTGTTTAGCCAATAAAACGCTTAGCTAAAAAGGCAATTAAAATGTTCGTGAAAATAAGAGTAGGTATTACTGTAGCATTTCATAATAGAAGGATTTGGGGTTTGAGTTGTATCTAACTACATGCAATATAAAACAAAATTTAAAGCTTCACAATTTATTTGTAAGTATTTTCCTTCTTAATTTATGACAGTTCGCATGGATAAACTAAAAAAGGACACCCAAGTAGTAGGTATCCTTTTTTAATAAAAATCGGCCAGACAAGCATGATACAACCCGTTCTCCCTATGATATGCTGCTTAATTTTAAATCTATGGCTTTGATTAATTGTAGTTAAGCATACATGGCATTTGCGACAGTCGAGTAAAAACCAGATTTACAACCCCTGTAAGCATCTGACCGATTTATCGTTGTTAGCATTAGCATTGAGTATGGGTGCTATTGAACACCTTATACGTTATTGATTATTCGTCGTCAAAAACTGTTGTTGAGTATTCTGTTTGTGATTTGTCATTTAATAATTTCATCAAACCTTCCTCGTTCTTGGCAATTCTAGTATTGTCATAGTTTTTAGAGTAGGAGATGGCAAATTGCTGCGTATTACCATTGATGCCACGATTGGTGACCACATAGCCCATTTTACGGGTGGGCTCCAATTGAATGGCAAACTCGTCAGAATGACTATTTATTTTCTGACCAAGGTTTACCGAAGCCGTCAAACTATTCTCAGTGATTTGTGAGGCATATAGATCCAACCCACCAAAACCTTCATGACCTTCGGAAGCGAAAAATAAGAGGGTGCCATTATATAGGTTGGGGTATAGGTCATCCTTCTTGGTGTTCACCTTTGGACCCAAGTTTTTGGCCACACCCAATTTGCCGTCAGCATCAACTTCGGCCACAAAGATGTCATATTCTCCAAAGGTACCTGGCATGTTGGAAGCGAAATAAAGGCGTTTGCCATCATCGGAAATGGTGGGATGTTTGGCAGAGAAATACTCCGGGCAAGCCACTACCTTTTCGATGTTTCTCCATTCCCCATCAATATTTTCAGCCCTGTAGATTTCATGAATGAGTTCTTTCTTTGAAAAAAGACCATATAGTGGCTTTTTGTATACCGCCTTGCTGAAATAGGCTACACGGCCATCCTGGGTAATGGCAATTTTCGGTTCAAATTTGTCACCAAATGATTGGTTGGCTACAGGAATACTTTTTGAATTCTTTTTTTGAGCGATCGTGCCAAAGGCAACAGATTTCTTTGGTTGTCTACTTTGAATGTAGTCTTCCTTTATTGTGGCAATCCAATCGTTGGTCTGCACCTGCCGCTTAACACCGGTAGCTTGAAGTTGCGAAAGGGCAAAATCGTAACGATTTTGAATTTCGGCGTCTGTTTTCAGTGGCATCAATTTCTCATACCAAAATAGGGCAGACTCATAATTCTGGGTCAAAAAATTCACATTGCCCAAATCCTGAAATATCTCTTGGTCGCTATAACCGAGGTTCAATAGTTCAAGATAGTCTTTGGCTCTTTTGCTGGTTTCTTCAGAAACTGTTTTGTTATGTTGTGCCATAGTTTGTACACTAAAACACAATAAAAAGCAAAGTAGAGCGATTTTGTAGGTAACTGAGCGCATCATAGGGTAAGATTTAGGAGTTAATACCCAACAAATATCACGAAACAAACCACCGCTTCACCTATGAAAAATTCATAGTTTTTGAAGTTAATCGATAAAAAGCAACACGAAATCGATGTTTTTTAGATGCTGATCAGGTAAAAGATACACCTTTCCAGGCCTTCCTTCAATCTTTTGTCAAGTATAGTATCCTCGGGCCAATAGAATTTAGGAATCTCTAAAATAGTACGAATAAAAAGCCTGAAAATTGCTGATTAGGCAAAAAATGCTTTAATTTTATATGACAATCAAAAAAAACAACCTTATGAAGAAATTTGTTTTATTCACATTAGCGCTTACTTTCGGAGTATTAACGGTACAGTCCCAAGGTCGATTTCAGGCCGGGGGTCATCTTGGGTTACCCGTAGGGGATGCCGGCGATTTGGCCACCTTTGCCATCGCATTGGACTTGGCTTACATTTTAGAAATCAATGACAATATTAGCGCAGGACCGGCTATCGGTTACTCACATTCTTTTGGTGATGAAATTGATACCGGATTGGGCAGTATTGAAATTGATGATGTGCAATTCCTCCCAATAGGTGGACGTGCACAATTTAATATTACCGATCAGTTTCTAGCGCGGGCTGAATTGGGTTATGCTCTTGGCATCAACGATGGTAATGACGGTGGGTTTTATTTTAGTCCACAAGTGGGCTATAGTGTTTCCGACGGACTTGATATCATAGCCGCTTACCGCAGTGTATCGGTAGATGGGGGTTCCTGGGATATGATTACCGCAGGTATTTCATTTTGGATTGATTAAAACCAATAACAATAATGAAAAAAAGGCCCCGATCATATCGGGGCCTTTTTTTATTTCAATAACTGAAGATGAAGTTCGTAACAGAACTGAGGATACCTGAAAAATATAAAAGCTTCGCTATTGCGAAGCTTTTCTTTGCGGAGGAAGAGGGATTCGAACCCCCGGAGGTGTGACCCTCAACAGTTTTCAAGACTGCCGCATTCGACCACTCTGCCATTCCTCCTTTTGCGGGTGCAAATATAGCAACCTTTTCGGTTTCAAAAAAAGCTCTTGCACAATATTATTTTGGGTGGCCCGACTACCTGAGCTATATGTTAAGCCATTGTTTGAACTCGGCAGCTTTGTTCTTGCTGATTATAACGTCTACCTCTGAATTTGGATTTACCAAAATCTTTAACTGGTTGTTACCGTACTTGACTATTTTTTCAATGGAAGATATGGCAATAATAAATTGTCGGTTCGCCCGGTAAAACGAATTTTGGTCCAAGTTTGAAAACAATTCATCCAGACTAAGGTTAGAGGTGGATCGTTTCCCATCACTAGTCACCACATAGGTAATGGTGGTTTCTGTATAGATATAGGCAATTTCATGTGTGGGAATGGACCGTAGTTCATTTCTGATATAAGTGAGTATCCGACGCTTTGCTTCGGTGGCCTTGTCCTCAACCGTATCGTCTTGGGGATCTTCTGCAATTACCTTTTGTTGGTAATCGCCGACAGCCTTATTGAGTTTGGCCAAATTAATGACTTCATCAGATAGTCTTTCGTTTTTGGCCTCCAAGCGTTTTTCATAGGAACTCCCAATCAGACGCACTGCAATTACCGAGGTCAAAATCATCACCAATCCCATGATACCCAATATGGTGTAAAACCTACTCCTAAGGCTATCTATTTCACCAGAGATCATATCCACATTGGCATGGGCCGCAACCATCCAATCTGTGTTTTTTACTGGATAAAGGTAAACGACTTCTGATTCTTGCGCATCATCTTCAAAATCGCGAATACCGCCTGCCTCGGTTTTTGATGTTAAAAGGCTATAAAAGTCATCGGGAGTAAGGTCATCCGAAACTGATGAAACAAATGAAGCATCGGGAGTTATTAATTGCCCAACCATTTTTATATCCGGATGACATACAATTTTTCCTGACCAATCAAACATGCTAACAAAGCCCATATCACTATCGGCATTTGAGATACTGCTTTGTAAGGATGAAATGGTTTGTTCTTTAGGGGCACCTTGTTCTATTTGCGAACCTATCAATGTTGCAATCTCCTTTGCTTCGCGTTTACTGGACTCCAGTTGGGTGTGTAACAAACGATCGGCCCCATACTTTACAAAGTACTCAATGGCAACACTTGATACCAAAATGAAGATTAAGGTAACAGCCAAAAAACTAAACAGGTAAAGTCGGTCTTTTCTCATTTAAAAAAAGTCGCTGCAAGTTAAAGATTCAATCGACAATCACGAAAGATTTGGTTTACTCCCAAAATTTTAACCCCGAATTATTCCTTTTTAGGTGCAAATTTTCCGCTTAAGACATATTAATAGGGGACTTGGTTGCAATTCATACCAGTTTAGCAGAACAATTTTCAAATGCGACAAAAATGAAAACAACCAAAATTTTACTGATCAATTGCTGCATCGCTCTCATATCGTCCTGTACCTACGACAGCGAAGACGATCTTGTGGCAACAGAAGGTGATGGAGGTGAAAACCCTTCGACCACTTTGGTCACCTATGAAAACACCATCAAAGCAATTGTGGACTCGAATTGCATAACCTGTCATTCAAGTCCTCCAAGAAATGGAGCGCCATTCGCCCTCGTAAACTTTTCACAAGTGAGTGCACGCGCCAACTTAATTCAGAATGCCATTTCAAGACAGTCTGGTGCTGCAGGCGCCATGCCTCCGGCTGGGCGCTTACCGCAAACCACTATCGACGCCTTTGAAGAATGGATTGAAAACGGCACACCAGAAAATTAATAAACAACAAAAACTATGAACATGAAAAAGCAACAACTCATCTTGATAGGAATCGTAGTGCTTACTGCCTTGACAAGTTTTTCGATGAAAGCACAACGTTTGATCGATAAAAACGGCAAGGTGGCTTTCGAAGCATCAGAAGCCTTATTTGAACCGGTAGCGGCAACAAATAAATCGGTAACCGCTGTGCTGGATCCGGCGACAAACGAAATCGCTTCCTTGGCATTAATGAAGGGATTTCGGTTCCCCAATTCCTTGATGGAAGAACACTTTAATGAAAATTATATCGAATCTGAAACCTATCCCAAGGCCAAATTCAGAGGAAAACTTATTGATTTTAACATCGCTGACTTGGGTAATGAACCCCAAGAAGTTCGTGTAGATGGGAAATTAGAATTGCATGGAAAAGAGAAAATCATTGACACGCGCTTGAGCATTAACAAGTCTGGTGATGCAGTAATCATCAGGGGGTCATTTATTGTGACCCCCGGTGATTTTGATATTGAAATCCCCTCGATTGTTAAAAACAAAATAGCCAAAGAAGTAAAGGTATCACTTGAATTTAATCTGAACTGATGATGAGAAGAAGACGACCTTTTATAGTTGGATTGATGGTGTTGGTTCTTGCCCTTTTGGGTGGCTTGGTCTACAACATGACCTTCCATCCCAAGCATCGTGAAATTGCAAAAGAAGCACCTGCTTTTCAGTTGGGTGCCGACGAGTTGCACTACCTATTTGCCAATGATGAGGCGACGGCGGTTCCTAAATATATGGATCAGGTGCTTCAGGTTTCAGGTACTGTTACTGAAATGGAGGAAACCAATATTGTATTGGACCAGCGCGTGTTGGTCAACTTTCTACCCGGTGCAGTAAGTGATTTTCAAGATGGTCAGACCATTGTGATCAAAGGACGATGTGTAGGTTTTGACGAATTATTGCTTCAGGTAAAAATCGATCAAGCTACCCTAATCAAATAAGAACACTAAAACCAAATAAAATGAATATTAAAAGATTGATATATATCGCACTGCTAACACCCATTTGTTTTTTTGGGCAAGATGATTTGTTGGCTGAAATTGATACGGTAAGCGCAGATGACTATAAAGCCGCCGCTTTTAAGGGGCTCAAAATTGTAAACTTCGAATCGACCAAAATGGTGGGCCAAAAAGAATTATACTTTGTGGTTTCTCACAGGTTTGGTTCTGTCAAGACTGGGTTTGAAGACTTTTTTGGACTTGACCAAGCCGTCACCAGGCTCAATTTTATATATGGCGTCACTGACGGAATCAACGTTGGTGTTTCAAGAAGTTCTTTTCAAAAGATTTATGAAGGTTCCTTAAAACTAAGATTGCTTCGGGAAAAAAAGGGAGGTTTTCCCTTTACTGTTGTTAGTTCGAACAATATTTTGCTCAACACCGCTCTTGATGAAGTGGTATTGCCAGGTCTCACCTTTGAAAACAGATTGGGATATACTGCCCAACTTTTGATTTCAAAGAAAATTAGTGAAAACCTATCCCTTCAATTGATGCCCACCTTTTTTCATGATAACTATGTGGCGATTGATGAACAACACAATTCACAGTATGTCATGGGCTTTGGCGGACGACAAAAATTGACCAAGCGTTTTTCGCTCAACTTCGACTATGGGCTTCATCTGAACCGTGCCGAAACTTCACCATTTCGAAATTCTCTTTCGGTGGGGGTCGATATTGAAACTGGGGGGCATGTGTTTCAATTGCACTTCACCAATGCGCAGCCAATGAATACCAATGGCTTTTTGGGGCAGGGAACTGGCGATTGGGGCTCGGGTGATTTTTTCTTCGGGTTTAATCTATCACGCGTATTCAACTAAAAGACCTAAAAATGATCAGCAAAGAAAATATAGCTAGGGTAGAGGTGCAGAAGGACTTTTGCCAAAAATGCCAGTCTTTAATAAAAACTGAATTGCAAAAGATTGAAAATATCGCCAATGTGATTTTGTATCCAGAGCATGCCCTGGTAGTCTTCAGTTTTTTCAAGGCCAATGAATTGTCGGTTGCCTTAAATACATTAAGCAGACTGGGGTATCCTGAAATTGGTGAGATGCCATCCCGAAAATCGAATGAGAACGCCTTGAAATGTGCCTGCTAAACAAAAGAGATGTTCCCTTTCAAAGCCATTTTTTCGGCTTAACCCAATATTAGTTGAAAAAAGGGTGAAAGGGGCGCTTTATTTGCCTCGAATATTATAATCCTAAATACAAAAACAAAAATCAATTTAAAATGAAAAAGATGATTAAAATGAAAAAAGTGATGCTAGCCTTGTTGGTACTGACCACAATAATAGCTTGTGAATCTGAAGATGAAGGTGTAGTAATCGACACCCCAGACCCGATCGGTAATACCGATGATGATCCCCAGGATCCAACACCAAATCAAGTACAGTTGCGAACTGATGCTACCTTTGGTCAGGTGCTAACCGATGCCGATGGTTTTACCTTATATTTCTTTGCTCCGGATAGCGACGGAAATTCCAATTGTACAGGAGGGTGTATTAATGCCTGGCCAGTATTTAACCCTTCCGAGTTAAGCTTAGACAATGGTTTGGATGCTTCAGATTTTGGTACAATAACAAGAGAAGATGGTGCAACCCAAACCACTTATAAGGGATGGCCACTTTACCGATTTGCCAACGATGCCGCTGCCGGTGATGTCAATGGTGATGGGTCAGGGTCTGTTTGGTTTGTGGCAAAACCAGATTACTCAATCATGTTAACCAGAGCACAATTGGTTGGTCGTGATGCCGATGGTAATGAAACTAACCTGACCAGTGGGTATGAACCAGGGGATGAGGAGACCACATACATGACCGATGCCAACGGTAACACCCTGTATCTTTTTATCAACGATACAGAAGGCACCAATAATTTTACCAATGATGATTTTTCAAATAATGGAGTTTGGCCAATATTTCAGGAAACTGTAATTAATGTGCCCAGTATATTTGATGCTGCCGATTTTGGAACTACAACAGTCTTTGGAGAAACCCAAATTACTTACAAGGGTTGGCCCCTATATTATTTTGGTGGTGATGAAAATCGAGGAGACAACTTTGGTGTTGGTTTCCCGGTTGCCGGAATTTGGCCCATTTTGAACAACGATACCGAGCCTGCCCCTGAAAATGACCAACAGTCGAGCATTGAAAGAACTTTTGAAGTCGGTAATATCGGCGCCTCAGCTTACACCTTTGCTTTCACCAATGTTGAAAATCCTGAATTGGAATTGCAAAGAGGTAAAACCTATGAGTTTCAAATTAATACTCCAGGTCACCCTTTTTTAATAAAGACAAATCAAAATACAGGAACAGGCAGCACTTTTGATGATGGCGTGACCAATAATGGTGCGGCCACAGGTACGATAACCTTTACCGTACCTTCCAATGCCCCTGACACCTTGTTTTATGTCTGCGAATTTCATGCTTCTATGACAGGTCAGATAAACATTGTTGATTAAGGGCAACAAAAAAATTAAGTTTAGTGTTTCAGTTAGTTAATTTTGGTTAGCAATCAGGGAGCCACCTTGGTTCCCTGATTATTTTATATTGGACCTTTTACGAAAGCATGCCATGTTGATTAATTTTGTTTCCATGCATTTTGCAAAACACATGATAAATTCAAAGAACATTGTAGCCGTCCTGCTTGTATCGGTACTCATGTTAAGTTGTGAAAGCATGCTGGAAAAAGACATATCAATGGTTGCTCCCGTCGCCTTTTATGAGGCTGATGTGCTCTTAGACGATATGAAAAAAGGGAGAAAATTTCCAAAGGAGCAGGTAATTTATGTAGAAGGCTACATTAAAGAAACAAACACTAAAAATGGAAATTTCAATATCCTGATAAAAGGAACAACCAACCAAAGCCATTACATCATTTGTGAAATGAATGATTCTTTTAAAAAAGCTACCTTAGGTTTGGAAAAAGGGCAAGCTGTCGCAATCAAAGGGGTCTTAAAGGGATACCTGAACGATGTGATACTTTTAAATTGTGTAATGGACAATACTTTTCTAGATGAATAAAGTATTACTTCTTTTAACAACCTTGGTTTTGACGCTTTCAAATGATAGCTCAGATAAAGTAATTTGTAGGCAGGGCAGCGTATCTTTTTTCTCCTACACCTCGGTAGAAAACATCAAAGCCCAAAACAATCAGGTTTCGAGTATTATTGATTTTGAAAGCTCAAAGATTGCAGTGAGCATGCTCATGAATGCCTTTGTTTTCGAAAAGGCGTTGATGCGAGAACACTTTAACGAAAGCTACATTGAGTCTGATATATATCCTAAAGCCACTTTTGAAGGTGAAATCTTGGATTTTGAGCCTGCAATGGAAGGAGCGCAAATACGCATTGTCAAAGGCTTGTTTACTATGCATGGGGTGGCTGAAGAGCTTGAAATAAAAACGAAAATAGAAAAGTCAGGAAGTACGTTCACCTTGACAGGAAGCTTTGAAACCTTGGTAGAATCCTACGACATCAACATACCGCCATTATTGGCTGGTAATATAGCAAAGACCATTTCGGTTGATTTTAGATTTGAATATGAGCCTTATGAAGAAAAGTAGTTGTAGCCTTCTTATTTTGGTGTTGCTTTGGTCGAATGGCGTTTTTGGTCAAGATCTTCTGAATTTATTGGAAGCGGAGCAAAAAGATGAAAATCAATATGCACCGTCAGCATTCATGATGACCCGAATTGCCTTTGGTCATTCCACTGAGGTACGCCCGCAAAATGTACTTGATGTCTTTGTTGCCAACAGGTTTTGGAACACACCCGAAGAAAGCACCCAAAGCTTCGTGGCAGACCGTATGAGCAGTCGAATAGCCTTAGAATATGCCATATCGGATCGATTGACTTTTGGAGCCGGTGCAACTACCTTTGATGGGTTATTCGATGCACACCTTAAATACCGAGCTGCCTTACAGCGAAACGGAGATGGATGGCCAATCACGCTGACCCTGTTTCAAAATATGAGCTATGACAGTAGCCCGATTGCCGATCAAAGCGTTTCCGATGATTTTTCTGACAGACTTTCGTTTACCTCCCAGATTTTGGTCTCAAAACGGTTCAATAAAAATTTCTCCCTACAATTGGCACCCACATTGGTGAATCGAAGTTTAGGTCTGAGTGCGGCGGACCCAACAAGCATTTTTGCGCTTGGCGCAGGTGTTCGATACAAGCTAGGGCCACATGTGAGTTTTGTGTCGGAGTATTACCAAGTTTTTAATCCACTTGAGTCTAGAACCACATTTGATCCAATAGCTTTTGGGGTCAACTGGGAATTGGGGGACTTGATGCTCCAATTCATGCTGACCAATTCTTGGTTTATGGTTGAAGATGCTTTCATTACCCGTACCCCCAACAATTTTAATTTTCGGAACCCCAATTTGAATTTTGGATTTAACGCCACCTACGTCATCCATTTCAAGAACAAGCTAAAAAAGTAACCTTCATTTTTCCGCTTCTTTCAAAAGCGTTACCCTTTTCATAGCTTTGCCAAAATCGACAGTATGCCGGGATTTGAATTATTTGGTGAGGCCGAAAGAAATGAGGTAAACAAGGTACTTGAAACAGGGGTATTGATGCGCTATGGTTTTGATGGCATGCGACAAGACCAATGGAAAGCCCGTGAATTGGAGGCCGCTTTGCAAACGCGGATGCAAACCGAATATGCCCATGTTGTAAGTAGCGGTACGGCTGCACTGACCGTGGCTTTGGCCAGCGCCGGAGTTGGCGCTGGTGATGAGGTCATCATGCCCACCTTTACCTTCGTGGCCAGTTTTGAATCGATCATAGCCTTGGGTGCCGTTCCTATTCTGGTCGATGTCGATGATACCCTAACCTTGGACCCTAAGGCGGTTGAAGCAGCAATAACCCCCAAAACAAAGGTCATTATGCCGGTTCATATGTGCGGTTCTATGGCCGATTTGGATGCCTTAAAAGCAATATGCCAAGGCCACGAAATCTTATTGCTCGAGGACGCCTGTCAGGCGATAGGCGGTTCTTATAAGGGTCAACCTTTGGGAAGTATAGGTGATTTGGGCTGTTTTTCATTTGACTATGTAAAGACCATTACCTGTGGCGAAGGGGGTGCCTTAATTACGAACAACCAGGAGTACTATGAAAATGCCCACAAGTATACGGATCATGGCCATGATCATATAGGTCATGATAGGGGGGCAGAAACCCACCCCTTTCTGGGGTATAATTTCCGTATTTCCGAACTCAATGCTGCCGTGGGCTGTGCCCAGATTCAACGTTTGGATGAATTCTTGGCGATTCAAAAGCGCAACTATACCCATGTAAGAGAGGCACTTTCAAAAATTTCTGAAATATCGTTTAGAAGGGTCCCTGAGGGAGGAGAGGAGAACTACTCTTTTCTCAATTTTTTTCTTCCTACTGAAGAATTGGCGAAAAAGGCACATCAGGCATTGGTTGAAGGTGGTGTAGATGCTTGTTTTTATTGGTACGACAACAATTGGCACTACTACCGCAAATGGGAACATCTTACAAACCGAAAGTCGCTGGGAAAACTTCCGATGGAACTCAAAAATGGGTTGCAGCATATTGGAAGTGTTGACTTTTCTGCCTCCGATCATTGGGTCGGAAGAACGATTTCGTGCTTGGTGAAACTGGGTTGGTCAGAAGAGGAGGTAGCCAGCAGGGCCACAAATATGGCAGAAATACTTCGTAAAGTGGTTTAATACTTCACGTAGTCTACAATCTCTAGCCCATATCCAACCATTCCAACACGCCTTTCCTTGGGTTCCGAATTGGTAAGCAATCGAATTTTTGTGATATTCAAATCGTGCAGAATTTGGGCACCTATACCGAAATCTTTGGTATCCATTCCTATTTTGGGTGCTTTGACGATTTTTTCGGCTTGAAGCTCTTTTAATACGCCCAATCGTGATAAAAGGTTCATCGACCCTGCTTCTTGATTGATAAATACAAAGGCGCCTTTTTCTTCTGAATTTATGGCATTGAACATATCCTCCAACTTCTTGTCAGGATTATTGGTCAATGTTCCCAAAATATCATTATTGACCAAGGTTGAATTGATACGGGTAAGTATTTGTTCCCCCTTTTTCCAACTTCCTTTGGTCAAGGCAATATGAACCTGGTCATTCGTTGTTTGCTGATAAGCATGTAGCCTAAATGAACCGAAACGTGTTTTTAATTCAAAATCTTCCTTTTTTTCGATCAGACTGTCATGCTCCATTCGATAGGCCACCAAGTCTTCTATGGATACAATCTTGAGATTAAATTTCTGAGCGACTTGAACCAGTTGGGGCAAGCGCGCCATACTACCATCCTCGTTCAAAATCTCAACCAAGATGCCTGCCGGTTGCAAACCGGCCAAACGTGCAAAATCAATAGCTGCTTCTGTATGTCCTGTTCTTCGTAACACCCCACCTTCCTTGGCTTTCAACGGAAAGATATGACCTGGCCGACCCAATTCATGCGGTTTGATACCCTCATCGACCAAGGCTTTAACCGTCTTTGAGCGATCATGGGCAGAAATTCCCGTAGTACACCCGTAACCCAGTAAATCAACGGAAACGGTAAACTGGGTGTTGTGCAAAACGGTATTGTTCTCGACCATCATATTGAGCTCGAGCTTTCTACAACGTTCTTCGGTCAATGGGGCACAAATAAGTCCTCTGCCATGGGTGGCCATAAAGTTGATCATTTCTGGCGTGACCATCTCGGCTGCGGCTATAAAATCCCCTTCATTTTCACGGTTTTCGTCATCAACCACAATGATGACCTTGCCCGCTCTGATCTCAGCGATGGCTTCTTCAATTGTATTCAACTGTACCCTATCTTCTAAAACTCCAGTCATTCTTTATCTGTATTTCGCTTTTTCTTGAAAAGCGAGGTAAATCTGTCAGCAATATTTCCAAAACTCATTAATCCCTTATCGGCAGTTGCCCGCTTCGTTAAATAGACACCCAGTGGCAACATAATTAGGGTAGAAAGCCAAGCTCCAAACATAGGATTGATGGCTCCCTTTTTTGCCGAATTGTCGGCAAATACTCCAATAAAATGATAGGTCAAAAATAAGACAATGGCAATAACCATTGGAAGTCCCAGGCCACCTTTTCTAATTATGGCACCTAATGGTGCACCTACAAAAAATAGAATAATACACGAAAAGGCAAAGGCAAACTTTTTATGCAATGACAGGATGTGACGGTTGTATACCTCATAGCGCTTGTTCATTTCCTTCTTTTTGGTGCGCACCGTGGTCAGCAAACCACCAATAGAATTTTTGGCATTGCTTAATAATTGTAAACGCTGCCACTCAGGAAACACGGCCAACAAATCTTTGGCTGATGCAATGCTATCCTTCGTTTTTTCGACCTTTGGGGTAGTTAGGGTTTCTGTTTTTGGAATAACAATATTGTTGGCCGCAGCCACCGAATCGTCTATTACCAAAGGAAAAACACCCATTCGGGTAATGATATTCTTTGAAAAGGCCTTGACTAATTTTACGTTGTTGTCTTTCAATGAATCAATATCCTTATTGAGCCGAAAAATGTTCTTCATTTTATCGGTGGTGATATCTGTTTCTTGCTCGAAGTCTTGGTTATTCAGGGATGAGACATCAATATTCTTGATATAAGTGTCAAATTTGGCCCTTGTAAAAGGGTATTTTTTCTTTTCCTTATTGGATTTTGGAACGCGTTCTTCGTAATAATTACCATCGTTAAGAACCAATTGTATGATATCCGATTCCTCATCACTTACCAATTCACCATCTTTGGCTTTGATGACCGTGGTATTGATATTGGACCTATTTTTTTGGTGAATGACCACTCCATCCAATAGGCGGTCTTTTTCCCCTGATTTTTTATCCACCTTTATGTTCATGTCAGATCCTTCGATATCGCTAAATACCCCTTCCACAATAACAGCTGCTGGTTTGACCTTGGCTATATTACGGCGCATATTGAAAATTTTCTGCTCGGATGCTGGGATTACATTATTGGAAAGAAAAAAGGTTCCCACACCCAATAGGATAACGAATATTACAATACTGCGCATGGCCTTTTGAAGGGAAATTCCAGATGCCTTCATTGCTGCAAACTCATAATTTTCTGCAAATGTTCCGAAGGTGAGAATAGAGGACAGCAATACCGTTAAGGGCAACACCTTATCAATTAAGGTGGGCATATAATAAAGCAAAAATTTACCGATGATCCAGATGTCAAGGTCTTTGCCTGCCAAATCATCAATAAACAACCATATCGTCTGAAATATGAAAATGAACATCAGTATCGCAAACGAACTAAAAAAGTTGAATAGGAAACGCGATAAGATGTATCGGTCTATTATTTGCAAGGCTAGTTTCATCTGTTGCTCAACATTTTTTCAAAGGTCAGATGTAATTCGCCCCGATGTCTAAACTAGTTTGTCGCACAAAATTCTAGGGCTAATTTCTTATGATGTAATAGCCATCACTTTTGTATTTGGCCTCATCAAAAGTAAAGAAGCTTTTTGACAAGGGCTGATTCGTTTTGAAAGAATTAACTGTGATGGTGGTCTTTGTGCCATTTTTCCCTGTTTCAATAAGCTTGTAAATATGTTTGGTTTGGGCATCAATACCGAGTAATATAGAATTTATCTCGGTGTTGGTATCAATGGGTACCAATTTGACATACTGTACTTTTCTTCCCTGCACATTCTGAAGAATATCCCATGAATAGGTATGGCCCTTTCTATAAAATGTCAACATTTTTGAAGGGGTGACGGTATTGTCATCTTCAGATTTATCTTCGATGGTCACTTCTTCGTTGTCAGGAACAATAGTGTATACCTTGTTGCCATCATAAAGTTGCGTGGATCCAAATACATTGGCTTTGTATTTATCGCCTAATATGGTTACATCACCACGCGTCTCACTTTTGGTATTGGCATCTGTGTTTTCTAAGGTGTACTTAAAATCAACATATATATTGTCATAGGTGGTCACCTTCTCATAAACTTCATCAAGTAATGCCTTTGCTTTTTGTGCGTCTTGAGCATTGAGACCCATGCCTCCAATGCAGAGTAGGGTAAGGGCCACTATTTTCTTAATTCTATTCAACGGTCTGTGTTTTGTTTTCATTTGTTCTCGTTTTGTAAAAGCGCATCTAGAGCGTGCATGTCCGGTACCAATACCTGACGGGCTTTGCTTCCTTCAAAAGGACCCACAATGCCGGCGGCTTCAAGCTGATCGATAATTCTTCCTGCCCTGTTGTAGCCAAGTTTTAGTTTTCGTTGAATTAACGAGGCAGAACCTTGTTGGGCAATTACAATGACTTCAGCAGCGTCGCGAAACATCGCATCTCGGTCTGCAATATCATAAGCAATACCCGTGCCAGAATCTTCGCCTACATATTCCGGTAAATGATGCGCATCGGGATAGGCACGTTGGGAACCAATATATTCGGTAATCTTTGCCACCTCAGGGGTATCAACAAAAGCACATTGCAAACGCACTACATCATTCCCTTGGGTGAAAAGCATATCACCCCGTCCGATCAATTGATCAGCACCCTGGGTGTCTAGAATGGTTCGCGAATCAATCTTCGAGGTAACCCTGAAGGCAATTCTTGCTGGGAAATTGGCTTTTATAATTCCGGTTATCACATTTACGGAAGGTCTTTGGGTGGCTATGATCAAATGAATGCCTGTGGCACGCGCCAATTGCGCCAATCGGGCGATAGGGGTCTCTACTTCCTTGCCTGCGGTCATGATCAAATCGGCAAACTCATCAATAATCAATACAATGTAGGGCAAAAACTTATGCCCGTCATTGGGGTTCAATTTTCTTGCTTTGAACTTGGCATTGTATTCTTTTACATTTCGAACCATGGCCTGTTTGAGCAGTTCGTAACGGTTATCCATTTCAATACAAAGTGAATTTAAAGTATGAATGACCTTTGTATTGTCTGTGATAATTGCCTCCTCAGAATCAGGTAGCTTGGCCAAGAAATGACGTTCTATTTTGTTGTATAAGGTCAGCTCCACTTTTTTGGGATCAACCAAAACAAACTTTACCTCGGCAGGATGTTTTTTATAAAGCAATGAAGTGATGACCGCATTTAAACCTACCGATTTCCCTTGCCCCGTAGCACCCGCCATGAGTAAATGGGGCATTTTTACCAAATCAACAACAAAGGTTTCATTGCTTATCGTTTTACCAAAAGCAATTGGTAATTGCATTTCTGCCTTTTGAAATTTGGTAGATGCGATAACCGATCGCATACTTACAATGGTAGCATTTTTATTGGGCACTTCAATTCCAATGGTACCTTTTCCGGGTATTGGGGCTATGATACGGATGCCCAGTGCGGCAAGCGATAAGGCGATGTCATCCTCAAGGTTTTTGATCTTTGAAATTCGAATGCCCGCTTCAGGAACAATTTCATAGAGGGTCACGGTTGGACCTATGGTGGCTTTGATTTGCGCAATGCCAATTTTGTAATTTTTTAAGGTGCCAACAATTCGATTTTTATTTTCTTCGAGTTCCTCTTGGTTGATGGTGATACCACCTGAAACTCCATGGGGATCGAGCAATTCTAAAGTCGGAAACTTATAGTTGCCCAATTCAAGTTTTGGATCAAATTCCCCAAATTCTTTAACCAGGTTTTCGGCTTTAACATCCTTTACCTCTTTCTCCTCTGAAATTTTTGTAACCTCTAAATCGATTTTTTCTTCCTCCAAAGCTTCGGGAAGATTTACATCAAGACCTGCACCTTGGTCTAGTGGAGGAATATCTTTCTTGTGTGTATAGGTTTCGATTTTTTCCTCAGGTTCCTCCTCAACGTTTAATTCAATAGAACTTTCGAAAGCTGTGGTGGGAACTATTTCGGGCTTTTGTTTTTGCTTTGAGCGGAGGTAGGCACCAATGGCCTCTGGTGAAAAATTAAACAAGCGCACGAGAATCACAATCAGCACAAAGGTCAGCACAAGAAAAACACCAATTTTTCCAATATAATCTTGCAAAAAATCATTCATTTCGTAACCGACGAGCCCGCCCAATAAAGGTTGTTCATAGGCAAAAAAACCAAGTGCAATTGAGGTCCAAATTACACCAACCAATCCCCATATCCATTTGTTGATCAAACCGCTTCCCTTGAGTCCTAGAAAAAGATAAAGCCCAGTAATGGCCAATAGCAGGGGGAAAGCAAAAGAGGCCAGGCCAAACCCTTTGTACATGAAGTAATGGCTAACATTGGCGCCAAACTTTTTCAGGAGATTTTCTGCCTCAGCGTTGCGATCACTGAATAAGGGCAAGGTACTTTGATCGGCTTGCCAAGTGAAATAGTATGAAGTGAACGAGAAAAATAGGGCAATGGCGAGTACAATCAAAAGACTGCCAAAAATGATTTTGTTTTGTTTTGAAAAAAAAGAAGACGCCTTTTTCTTTTGGGTCTTTGATTTGGAAGTTCTTCTTTTTTTGGCCATTTAAAAATTTTGTACAGGACTAATTTACAAATTTACGTAGGTGCCCAATAGAATGGATGTCGACTAAATTAATTTTGGCAGGTAAATCAACAGCCCAACGATAAATGCCATCAAAGAAACAAACATGACAGCTCCAGCCGAAACATCCTTTATAAAGCCAATTTTGGCGTGATGATCTGGATGTACAAAATCGGCCAGTTTTTCTATGGCTGTATTGAGTCCTTCGATACCCAAAACCAGGCCAATGGCCAATAATTGCATCATCCATTCCGTCGCTGAAATTTCAAGATAAAAACCTGCTGCTGTGGCCAAAAGGGCAATGAAAAATTGAACTTTAATGCTTGCTTCGGTTCGCAGCAACAATAATAGGCCGCGCAAGGCATAGCCCACACTGCGCATTCTATTCTTAAAGAACGATTCTTTAGGCATTCGCCAATGCTTCAAGTGCTGATTTGTAATTCGGTTCGTCTGCGATTTCCGATACCTGCTCTGTATGGATTACTGTACCGGCTTCGTCCAACACAACAATACAGCGCGAAGAAAGCCCTTTAAACGCTCCATCTACAAACAAAAGGCCATAGTTTTCGCTGAACTTTCCATCCCTGAAATCGGAAAGCATCTCAACATTTTCGATGCCTTCCGCACCACAAAAGCGTTGTTGTGCAAACGGAAGATCGCGCGAGATACAGAGTACTTTGGTATTATCCAAGTTCGCTGCTTCCTGGTTAAACTGGCGCACAGACTGTGCACAGGTTCCGGTGTCGACACTTGGAAATATATTCATAACCACTTTTTGCCCTGCATAAGAGGCCAGACTTGCTTCGGAAAGGTCAACCTTGACCATTGTAAAGTCGGGTGCCTTGCTATTTTTTGAAGGAAGTTCACCATTGGTTTGAACAGGTGTTCCTCCGAGAGTAACTGCTGCCATAATAGAAATTTATGATACGCGAAGTTAGTAAAGCCTTTGGCCAAAACCAATAGAAAATATCACCCCTTTTTACGCGATGTCAATTGTTTGATTTTGATATTAAAGGCTGCGAAAAGCAAGGTCATAAACGGACTTAGCCAATTGAAAACCGCATAGAAAAAATAATCCCCAACAGCAACACCCAGCACACCACTGTGATAGGCGCCACAGGTATTCCAGGGAACAAGAACAGAGGTCACCGTTCCTGAATCTTCGAGGGTACGGCTTAAATTTTCAGGTGCCAATCCGCGCTCTTCATAAGCCTTTGAGAACATTTTACCAGGAACGACCAAGGCCAAGTATTGATCCGAGGCAGTTACATTCAAGGCCAAACAGCTTCCTACCGTACTAGCAAAAAGACCAAATGTGGTTTTTGCCAAATTCAACAATGATTTGGTTATGCGCTGCAATGCCCCTATGCCATCCATAATCCCACCAAAAACCATGGCACAGACAATCAACCAGATGGTTCCGAGCATACCACTCATTCCCTTTGCAGAAAAAAGATCAGTCAAACGGGCATTGTCGGTCGCAACAGAAGTTTTTACGGTTATTGCATTTAATATACCCTTGTAGCCCGTTTCAAAATTGAGTTGTTTGCCGCCACCAATATTTGCCACGATATCTGGTTGGAAAATCAGTGCGAATAATCCACCCAATAAGGTGCCAATAAGTAAAGCGGCCAGGGGCGGTGTTTTTTTGACAATGAGCACAATGACCACTACGGGTACTATAAACAACAAACCGGTGATATTGAAGGTTGCGTCAATCGATGAAAGTATGGCATCGGTATCAGCCACTCCAGAGGTTTCTATGGTAAAACCAATAATAACAAAGACCAGTAAGGCCACTGAGATCGTGGGAATTGTTGTTAAGGCCATGTATCTAATATGCGAAAACAATTCTCCTCCAGCCATAGCTGGGGCTAAATTGGTGGTATCACTTAAGGGTGACATTTTATCTCCAAAATATGCTCCAGAAAGTACAGCGCCAGCAGTCATGCCCAATGATATCCCTAAAGCTTCACCTATACCGATCAATGCGATACCAACCGTTGCGGCAGTTGTCCAACTGCTGCCTGTTGCAATAGAAATGATTGCACAAATCACGACACAGGCTGCCAAAAAGATGGTGGGGTTCAATATCTGTAGCCCATAATAAATCATGGCCGGAATGATGCCGCTTACCATCCAAGTTCCGGCCAGGGCACCGACCATTAGGAGTATTAAAAGAGCCCCAGTTGTGGATCTGACATTTTCCGCTACTTCGGCCAACATCTGTTTGTAAGAGACTTTGTTGCGAAAACCTACAATTGCCGCCACTGCGGCACCCATCAGTAGAATAAACTGATTTGAACCATCCAACGCACTGTCACCAAAAACATAAACGTTGTAGGCCAACATAGCCACCAAGGCGAAAACGGGAATGAGTGCTTCCCATATATTTAGCTCCCTATTCTCGATTATTCGTTCATCTTGACGGTACTTGGCTTTTTTTTCTGATTCGGCCATTGGTTTGGTTTTTTGAATTGCGGTAATATTACGATTTTGACCTTTGACCACAAAATGACCCCTTTACAAAACTTTAACCTAAAATGGCGTTAAAGTCAATTCCCAATACAATTAGGGATGCTAATTTTCAGTTTATCAATCAAATCAATCAAAAAACAACCCACTTTGAAATCAAAACGCTATTTAGGACTTACGTTTTTCGGTACCATAGTTGGTGCCCTTTGTCTGATCCTTTTTACGACCTTGGTTGAGGACGTATTCTTCAAAGAAATTAATTACTGTACCTCAACCCCCAGTGAATTGACATTTAAAACACTTGCATTATTGGGCGCTGGCAGTGTGGTGGGATTTAAATCTTCGTTATTGGTTATGCGTTCCAACTTTTGGCCACATATCGTGCTTAGTGCCGCCGTTTTTGTACAACTTTTTATCGTCAAAGAATGTCCCTTAACAGCAGATCCCATTTGGTATGATGCGCTTCAATGTTCTTTTTTGACGGGTGGTTTATGGCTTGGCAATTATAGTGCCCATAAATTTCCTTTGGCACCGGTTTAAGAACCCATAGATTTCCTTAAAACATTCGTATTTTTGTGGTCACTTTAAGACAATTCGTTCTATAAATCCTTGAAAAACTAGTATGAATCAATATGATGTAGCCGTAATCGGCTCAGGACCTGGGGGCTATGTTGCCGCCATTCGATGTGCGCAATTGGGAATGAAAACAGCAATCATAGAGAAATATGCAACCCTTGGTGGCACATGCCTAAATGTAGGTTGTATTCCTTCCAAAGCTTTATTGGATTCTTCGCACCATTATGAAGAGGCCATAAAACATTTTGCGGACCATGGTATTGATATTCCGGGTGACATCAAGGTGAATCTAAAACAAATGATCGCCCGAAAAGATGGTGTGGTGGATCAGACCACTAAGGGAATCCAGTTTTTAATGGATAAGAACAAAATTGACGTCTACCATGGCCTAGGGAGTTTTAAGGACTCCACCCATATAGATATTGCCAATGCCGATGGAAAGGTAGCGACCATTGAGGCGAAACACACCATTATTGCAACCGGTTCAAAGCCTTCTTCGCTTCCTTTTATCGAAATAGACAAGGAGCGCATTATTACTTCTACGGAAGCCTTAAAACTTTCCGAAATCCCAAAACATATGATTGTTATTGGTGGGGGTGTGATCGGATTGGAATTGGGTCAAGTTTACAAGCGGTTAGGTGCAGAAGTAACAGTTATTGAGTACATGGACCGTATCATTCCTGGCATGGACGGGGCGCTGTCAAAAGAGTTGATGAAAGTGCTGAAAAAGCAAAAGGTAAAATTCAATCTTTCACATAAGGTTAAATCCGTTGAGCGAAAAGGCAATGAGGTAATTGTCAAAGCAGATGACAAAAAAGGCCAAGAAGTGGAGTTCAAGGGTGATTACTGTTTGGTTTCCGTAGGCCGACGCCCTTATACTGATGGTTTGAATCTCGAAGCAGCTGGTGTTCAATCCGATGATCGAGGCCGCGTTGCGGTTAATGCTAATTTGCAGACCAATGTGGCCAATATTTATGCCATTGGAGATGTTGTTCGAGGCGCAATGCTTGCCCATAAGGCAGAAGAAGAGGGAACTATGGTTGCCGAAATTTTGGCGGGTCAAAAACCCCATATCAACTACAATTTAATTCCCGGGGTTGTTTATACATGGCCAGAAGTGGCTGCGGTGGGCAAAACGGAAGAAGAATTAAAAGAAGCTGGAATTGAATATAAATCCGGACAGTTTCCAATGAGAGCCTTAGGTCGTGCGAGGGCAAGTATGGATATCGATGGTTTTGTCAAAATTTTGGCCGATGCCAAAACAGATGAAGTTTTGGGTGTGCATATGATCGGTGCGCGTTGTGCAGATTTGATTACCGAGGCGGTGACCGCAATGGAATTCAGGGCTTCTGCGGAGGATATCTCTCGGATGAGCCATGCGCATCCAACTTATGCCGAAGCGGTTAAAGAGGCCGCTCTAGCTGCGACGGACAATAGACCCTTACATATTTAGCTCCGAGACAAACCCAAGAGTCGGAGTAAGGCCAATCGCAATTTGGTTAAAAATTCCTTGGCAACCGGTGTCATGGTTTTTTGAAGACTCAAGGCTTTTCTCTTGCCATTCATGGCAGCAAGAGCAATTTGTGATTTGATTTCCAATTCGTGTTTCCCGTACAACAGGGCCAAGAAGGTACATGAAACCATAAATAGCAACGCACCGGGTATCACTAGGGTAGGGGTCAGTTCATGATGAAAAAACCGATACAGTCCAAGTCCCGTGAAACTCCCATATAGTATAATAAAGTGAATGACATATATACTGAGTGTGCTGGCTCCGATTTTAAGCACTGTTCTATTTGTCATGAATTTTCTAAAAACCATGAAAACGGCAAATACAACGAACACATCACCCAATCGAATAAATAGGTAATTGTTCATTTGAATCATTTCGAATAGGCGTATTCCGGTCCATTCCTGCAGTGTCAAAAAACCACTTGAAGAATAAGCGATAAGCGACAATCCAACCAATGTGAAAGTTGTGATGGCCACTGGGTATAAGTACCTGTTGGATTTAAATCGCGTGAAAATGAACGATAAAAATCCACCTAAGCTTGCATAACCCAACCACGGAATAATGGTAAAAACGGATCCATTGGCCTTTGTAAAATAATTCGCCAATACTTCTGGCATAAAACCAAAGGACCATTGCTTATACAATGGTTCGAAAAGGAAAAGCAAAAGCGTAATGGTGAGCAAAATGGTTGGAAAAACAAATTTCTTTTTATTGTGGGCTATCAGATATACACCGACGATCGCCAATATGGAAAGACCGATACAATGGAGCACATCAACCAAATAAAATCCATGATACAGTTGACCATTAAAGAGTCCGAAAATATTCAAGCGAAGCAGGTAGCCAATCAACAAAAGCTGAAGACCGCGTTTGATCCCTTTTTTTACACGTGGATTCTCAAGTCCTTTTTGGGGCACCCGAATCAACAAATAGGTGAAAATAAAACCCGAAACTGTAAAGAAAACAGGGGCCGTAATGCCTCTAAAATAAAGCCAAATCGAATATATCGGATTTTCGGGATTCCTGAAGATGGGATCTAGCAGGCCATCAATAAAGTGTCCTTGCAACATCATCAAAATTGCCCAGGCCCGCATGGCGTCAATAAAGAACAAGCGATTTGATGCTATTTTAGTCCCTGTTTGCATACCCTATATACTTGTATAACAATCCTTTTGGATGTTACAGCAGGCAAAATTAGCCAAAAAACTCGCACAGTGACTGCATTTCATCTAATTTAGCAAAACAGCAATAATCGAATCATATGGCGCAAATATTGGCATTTGCAGGTAGTAATTCCTCTTCATCCATCAATTTCAAACTTGTACAGCATACAATATCACTTATTGATGGGCATACGACCCAATCTTTGAACTTGGCAAATTATCCCTTTCCCATGTACAGTATTGATATGGAAAAGAACAAAGGGTTTTCCAATTCGTTGGTGGAATTGAAGAACGATATTCAAAAGGCCGATGCATTAGTGCTTTCTGTAAATGAGCACAATAGCAATCCGTCTGCGTTTTTTAAAAATGTATTGGACTGGCTATCCAGAATTGATCGAAAATTCTTCGCTGACACCAAGATTCTGCTAATGTCTACCTCGGGCGGAAAGCGTGGTGCCATTGGTGCGCTTGAAGTTGTTGCCAATATGATTCCGCGTTTTGGTGGTGAGATTGTGGCGACCTTTTCGCTCCCTGATTTTTCCAATACATTCGAAACGGGAACCGGAATCATTGATACGGAGTTGAAGATGGCACACGAAAAAGCACTGGAGGCATTTTTAGAATCAATCTAATAGGGTGTTCGTGCGTATTAGGCGTAGTTTTCAAATTTCCTCTTCAATTGATTTTGAAAGAAAACTCTTTGAATGGGCAAAACAATACGATGACATTATTTGGCTTGAGAGTAATGACCATAAGGATAGGTATGGTGCTTTCAATTCAGCCCTGGCCGTTTCTAGTCATACCGGTCAGTCTAGAAAACGTATCGAAAGCCTAGACGCATTGCAACATTTTCTAAGCCATACTCAAGATTGGTTGTTTGGCTATTTTTCCTATGATTTGAAAAACAAATGGGAAGAATTGGATTCAGCAAATATTGACAGACTTTGTTTTCCTGAGTTATCCTTCTTTCAGCCTCAGAAGGTGATCTTGATGCAAAATGACCGGGTGACCTTTGAATATTTATCCGATAACGATCAAATCGATAAAGATTTTGAAGCCATTTCCAATATTGACCTTAGTCCGAAAGCAAGCTCCCAAGCCAATGCGCATATCAAGATTAGAATGCGAATCAAAAAAGACCAATATTTTGAAAAAGCAAGCCGTCTTTTAGCGCATATCAAAAGGGGAGATGTCTATGAGGTCAATTTTTGCCAAGAGTTTTATAGCGAGAACACCACTATTGATCCATGGTCCACCTATGAACGACTCAATGCCATTTCAAAGTCGCCTTTTGCGGCTTTTATGAAACTAAACCAGCGGTATTTGGTTTCCGCCTCTCCAGAGCGCTATTTAAGACGTTCGGGCAATACCCTAATTTCACAACCTATTAAGGGAACCGCAGCTCGTTCCGTTGATGCTCAGGAAGACAAATCGTTAAAAGAAGAACTTCGAAGCAATATCAAAGAAAGGGCCGAAAATATTATGATTGCTGATTTAGTGCGGAATGATTTATCGAAAAATGCGCTAAAAGGGACGGTTGAGGTTGCAGAGTTATGTGGGGTCTATTCTTTTGAACAGGTACACCAGATGATCACCACCATTCGCTGTGCAGTAGCGCCAGAAAAACATGCCTTGGACTTGATTCGAGATACGTTCCCAATGGGTAGTATGACCGGAGCTCCCAAAGTATCTGCCATGAAATTGATTGAAACCCATGAAGAAACGAAAAGGGGTCTTTATAGTGGGGCTTTAGGGTATTTTTCACCGAGCGGAGACTTTGATTTCAATGTTGTTATTCGCAGTATTTTATACAATGCCCAAACCGCGTATGTTTCGTATTCGGTAGGAAGTGCCATTACGGCCAAGTCCAATCCAGAACACGAATATCAAGAATGCCTTTTAAAGGCCAAAGCCTTAAGGCAGGTATTGGAAAGTGATTGATATTATTAATTTTACCGCATGCTCCAGGAGTTTAATGACCATATTTCTGCTCGATTTCCCGATTTAAGGGAAACGAAGCTGCTGGTGGCCTGCAGTGGTGGATTGGATAGCATGGTATTGTCTAAGCTACTTCACGCTTTGAATATCAGTTTCGATTTGGCCCATTGTAATTTTGGTCTTAGGGGAGTCGAAAGCGATAAAGATCAAGAGTTTGTTGAAGCATTGGCCAAAGAATATGAGAGTCAGTTTTTTCACCATCAATTTGAAATGGACCCAAAATCGGGCTCAATTCAGCTAGAGGCGCGAAATCTTCGTTACAATTGGTTTGATAAGCTCTTGAACGAACACGATTACGATTATTTGCTCACTGCCCATCATATGGACGATGGTCTTGAAACGTTTCTGATTAATCTTGCTAGAGGGACCGGTATTGAAGGTTTGACAGGAATACCTGAGCGAAACGGTCAAATTGTTCGACCACTGCTTCCCTTTTCGAGAGAACAGCTCTTGAACTATGCAAAAAAAGAAAATTTGACTTGGAGAGAAGATAGCAGCAATAGCGAAACAAAATACTTACGGAATAAAATACGCCATAAAGTTGTTCCAACACTCAAAGATTTGAATCCTATTTTTTTGAAAAGTTTTCAGGTCACCCAACATCGTTTGCGAGAATCCCATGAGTGGATTGAAAATCAAATTAAAGGATATCAACTAAAACTTTTTATAAAAGATGATAACAACTTTAAAATCAACATAAAACAATTAAAAAATATAGTGCCATTAGAAACCACGCTCTACTTGTTTTTTAAGCCCTACGGTTTTACCAATGCTGTTGACCTGTTGGCACTTCTGGAAGCTGAAAGTGGTAAACAACTAATGTCAAGAACACACCGGTTGTTAAAAAATCGTGAACACCTATTATTGGCAGCAATTGATGCGCCAACATTGGATACTGTTGAGATTCGGGAAGATCAATCAAGTATTGAAAAGCCTTTGCGATTGGAATTAAGGCGTGTTGAGAAATGGGAATCTCCCTCTAAAAACGAAATTTATGTTGATAAGGAAACGTTAAACTATCCGTTATTGATAAGAAAATGGGAAAATGGCGACTACTTTTATCCTTTTGGAATGGAAGGCCGGAAGAAGGTAGCCAAATTCTTCAAGGATGAAAAAGTTGACATTTTGTCCAAGGAAAAACAATGGTTGCTCTGTTCGGGAAATGATATTGTATGGGTTGTCGGGCGAAGAGCAGATAACCGCTTTAAGGTAACAAAGGCTACTGACCATATTGTAAAGATCACATGGCTAGAATAAAATTTATTACAGCACTCCTGCTTCTTATTTTGTCCTTTACGGGCTTGTATGCACAGTCTGATGAAAATCCAGCATTCTGGAATCATGAGGTTCATAAAATTGCGGAGGGGGAATACGAATTGATTTTTAAGGCAAAAATTTATGAAGGTTGGCACATTTATTCGCAACATACTGCTGAGGGTGGGGCCTTACCCAGCGAATTTACCTTTAATGGTGCCGGAGAAACCTATGAATTAATTGGACCTACACAAGAAAGTGAAACCATAACTGCCTTCAGCGATGTTTTCGAGGTTGACGAAACTTTTTTTAAGGACACGGCTGTTTTTACCCAGCGCATAAAATTACGAGATACCGATACTAGGCAAATTTCGGTTGCATTGTTCTATCAAATTTGTAAGGAGGTATGCATACCCAAAGACGAGGTTTTTGAAATTTCTTTGGATGGGAATGAGTTCGTTGTTGCCGAGCAAAATTTGGATGCTGAAAGCATTGCTTTGGGCGAGGCTTTAAAATTGGATTTGAAGGGAAAAGACATTCTTAATAAAGGTACCTTCTCTGATTCAGCGGCTGATTCCGGTTTATGGATGATATTTGGATTGGGTTTCTTGGGAGGACTCATAGCCTTGCTCACACCTTGTGTTTTCCCCCTGATTCCACTTACGGTATCCTTTTTTACCAAACATACCGGAAATCGATCTCAGGGCATCAAGAATGCCTTGATGTATGGCTTCTTTATTGTTTTGATTTACTTTTTATTGAGCCTGCCTTTTCACCTATTTGACTCTGTCGATTCACAGATCTTGAATACCATTGCGACCAATATTTGGCTCAATATTTTCTTTTTCTTGATTTTCGTCTTTTTCGCCTTCTCGTTTTTTGGGTATTATGAACTTACACTCCCTAGCTCATGGGCGAATAAACTTGATTCGGCCTCAACCAAAGTTGGGGGAGGGCTCGGCATATTTTTTATGGCCCTTACCCTGGCCATTGTATCGTTCTCTTGCACGGGTCCGATATTAGGGGGATTATTGGGAAGCACGGCATTGGCTGAAGGCGATGTTGCCATTAACCTTTCTGCGGGCATGACCGGTTTTGGCCTGGCATTGGCCTTGCCTTTTATGCTGTTTGCGCTATTTCCAACCTGGTTGAATTCCTTGCCAAAATCGGGAGGATGGATGACGACGGTCAAGGTAACCCTGGGATTTTTGGAATTGGCTTTGGCATTTAAGTTTCTCTCGAATGCAGATTTGGTGGGCAACTGGGGGCTGCTTAAACGCGAGATTTTCCTTGCAATTTGGATCGTACTATTTCTCCTTCTGACGCTATATCTTTTTGGAATTTTCAGATTTCCACATGACGGACCAAAACAAGCACTTTCTCGTGGACGAAAGATTGTTGGTGTTCTCAGTGCTGCATTTACCATTTATCTCGTATTGGGTACGACGAACATGACCAACCTTAAATTATTGAGTGGATTTCCACCTCCTGATTTTTATAGTGTCGTTGAAAAAGATTCCGACTGTCCACTTGGGCTGGATTGCTTTAAGGATTTTGATTCTGGCGTTGCGCATGCCCGTTCTCAAAATAAACCCATTCTACTTGATTTTACGGGTTGGGCTTGCGTGAATTGCCGAAAAATGGAAGAAAACGTTTGGAGCGACCCCAAGATTTATGGGCTCATTCGTGACAACTATGTACTGATATCATTGTATGTGGATGACAGAAAAGAACTTCCTGTCGAAGAGCAATTTGACTTTAAATATGAAACTGGTAGAATCAAGACCATTCAAACAGTGGGACAAAAATGGGGTACATTCCAAACCCTGAACTTTAATGCTGCCTCACAACCTTATTATGTGTTGTTGTCTCCTGATCTTGAAGTTCTGAATGAGGCCGTGCAGTATGTCAATGCCGATATCTATGAGGAATGGCTGCAATCGGGCTTGGAAGCATATAACTTGTCTATGAAATAAGTATCTTAGTGGGGACTAACTTAACTCCCCCATGAAAAGATTTAAAAAAGTACTGTGGTCCTTACTCGGACTCGTTTTGCTTTTAGTTCTCGCATTTTTTATTTTTTTGAATTCCCTAAAACCTGATTATAAGGGCAAGAAGGAACTTACAGGGATATCTGCGCAAGTAGAAACCTACTTTGACACTTACGGAATTCCACATATATATGCTGACAACGAAGAGGACGCCATGCGTGCATTAGGGTATGTGCATGCCCAAGACAGGCTATGGCAAATGGAATTGTTGCGAAGGGCTGGCGCAGGACGACTATCGGAAATATTTGGGGATTTGACTTTGGAAACAGATAAATTTTTCCTGTCTCTCGGAATAGATGACCACAATGATAAAGCGCTGGCAAATTTAGATAGGAGCCAACCAAGTGTGATTCTGGCTGAGGCCTATTTGGATGGCATCAATCAATTTATTGAAGATGGTCCTACACCGGTTGAATTTTATCTAACAGGACTTAAAAAGCAAAAATTTGAATTGAAGGATGTTTATAATGCCGTCGCATATATGGGCTTTACCTTTAATAAAGGGGCCCGGGATATTGTAAATTCCAATCTCTTAAGTGTTTTGGATTCTTCATACACCAACGCGCTTTTCGAAAGCGACCCGGCATCTGAAATTGCGATTCCCGTATATAAAGATACCTCGGCCACTGATTTGATTGCTATTCATTCAAAAATTGCAAAGGCTTTGGACCAATTGCCCATACCAGAAATTTACGGAAGCAACAGTTGGGTCTTGGCACCGGAAAAAACAGCAACCGGTAAGGTGCTTTTTGAGAATGACCCCCATATTGCCCAAGCCCAACCTTCAGTTTGGTATGAGGCCCATTTGGTAACCCCCAATTATGAAAAATATGGGTATTATCTGGCGGGAGTTCCTTTTCCATTGCTATCGCACGACAGAAATATGGTCCACGGTTTTACCATGTTGGCCAATGACGACACCAATTTTTATTACGAGGAAGAACATCCCACCGATACTACGTTATACCGGTATAAGGAAGAATGGCGAAAGTTCGAATACATAACCAAAATGATTCAGGTCAAAGATGTGGGCCCAGTAGAATTTCAGTTTAAAAAAACCCATCGTGGCCCCATTGTCAATAGCAATTTTGCCAACAGAACACGGGTAGAAGGTGAGCGTCTGGTAAGTATGCATTGGTTATTTACCCAATTTGAAAATAAATTGGTGCAAGGACTTTACGGTATCAACCATTCCAGTACAATTGATGAATTTAGCACCTATTTGCCTTTCATTCACGCTCCAGGACTAAATGTGATGTACGGCGATGCCCAAGGTAATATTGCCTGGTGGGGTACTGCCAAGTTATATCGCATGCCTGACAGCAAAAGTACCAAGTTTATTTTAGATGGTGCCAGTGGCGAAGATGACCCAGTTGCCTATTTAGGATTTGAACATAATCCTAAATCAGTGAATCCCCCTTGGTCCTATGTATATTCGGCCAATAACCAACCAGATTCCGTTTCTTCCATGTATGTGCCTGGGTACTTTGCCAATTCAAGTCGTCGGGCGGGTCGCATAGTTGATTTGATGCAAGCGAAAGAAAAGGGGTGGACTCGGGATGATATGGCGAAAATGGCAACAGACATAACCTTGCGAACCGCTCAAGAATATATGAACAGTTACCTTAAGGAAATCGAAATTGAGGGGCTTTCGGAGGAACAGCTGGCCTATTTAGACATCATCAAGTCATGGGATGGGGGTTTTGACCTCATGAGCAAAGGCGGTGTCTTTTTTGAAAAAATGGACGAGGTGCTTCACCAAAATCTTTTTGCGGATGAGTTTTCTTCGATTGAAGAATATCAATCGTATAGCGTTCAGTTAAAACTGGAAAAGATATTTTTTAATGAGGCTTCAATTTGGTGGGATGATGTGACTACGGCAACCAAAACAGAAAGCCGTAAAGAGATCATCAATAAGTCATTTCGCGATGCCTGGGCATTGCTATCGCAGGAATTGGGCAATGACTACCAAAACTGGACCTGGGAGAAAGTTCATTATTTAGAACATGACCATCCTATTGGTCGGGTGCCCTCTTTGAGAAAATATTTCAATGTCGGACCCTTTCCTTCTTCAGGAACGTCTGGCACATTGAACAACCAAGGTTTTCGCGTTACGGAAGATAAGCGTTACAAGGTGACCAGTATTCCTTCTACGAGACGGATTGTCGATTTTTCGGATATCGAAAACAGTATCAGTATTTTGCCTACAGGACAATCAGGGAACCCATTGAGTAAGCATTATAAAGATCAGGCCGAAATGTATTTGAAGGGTGAATTCAGAAAAATGATGCTCAATGAAGCGGAAATAAAAAACTCCTCAAATCTATTATCCTTTAAGCCCAAGGAATAGACCTTAGCGTTAATGGCACTCAGAAATTTTAAAAATTTACCTCGATCAAAAACGAAATCTTGATACAAGTTTTAGCTGGCTTGCATATGTACCTTATAAGTCGGTCAATTGTGATTTTATGAATAATACCTTTCCCAAATCACAAATGCTTAAAACTGACCGAGATAGTTTTGTTAAAAACAAAATCCTTGTAATCATTGATAAATGTCACCCAAAAAATTAATATTTTAACGGGACATTAAGATGATAGCTATGCAAAAAGAAAGAAGAACGGGGAATTCTTCCTCGATTCGTCTTGTGCTGTTTTTGGGCCTGATGTTATGTTTGGTTTTAAAATCTAGTGCCCAAGAAGAAAACACCACCATACCTTCTGATACACTTACCTTAAAAGCTGCATTGGTGCAATTGGAAGCTGAAACAGGATATCAATTTTTCTTTGTTGATGATTGGTTGGAGGGTAAACTCGCCCCTGAAAATAGTTCCAATGATGATTTGGCAGGCACCCTTGGGGCTTTGCTGGCTGATACGGCCTTGAATTTTTATGTTTTGGAGGATGAAAAAAGGGTCATTCTCTTACAAAATACTATCATTTATGAAGAATTGCCACGGTTTTTCTTTGGCCGACCAGACTCCCTTGCTACAGAAGTAACCAACCTAGTCGAAGACAATAGACCACCTCCCGCGTTTTTTATAGAAAATAACGAAAGAAGTGCCAGACAATACCCCTTGGTACGAATTGGAAAAGCAACCAACAATAATCTGAAAAGTAGGTATCAACTTCGTGGAAAGGTTGTCAACCGGAGGACAGGTGAGGCGGTTCCTGATTTGGCGATTCGGGTACTCGGTACAAATTTGGCGGCGGTTAGTGATTCCAATGGCAACTACGCCATAGAGCTTCCTTCGGGCTACAATGTCATATCTGCCACCGCCATGGGTATCGAAGACATGCGACGTGAAATTGTCATGTACAACGATGGCAACTTGGACTTGGCCATGGAAGAAGGCCTGCAAGAATTGGAAGGGGTTACCGTAGAGGCCGATGCCATTAGTAATGTTGAAGATACCAGCACCGGAACAGAATCCATTGATTTAGAGGAATCCAAAAACATTCCTTTGGTACTCGGAGAAAGAGATTTGCTCCAAGTTGCCAAGGCGTTGCCAGGTATATCTTCGGCAGGCGAAGGTGCTACGGGTCTAAATGTTCGTGGCGGCAAAACAGATCAAAATTTAGTATTGTTAGACGATGCGGTTATTTATAACCCCACCCACTTTTTTGGCATTTTTCAAGCGTTAAATCCATTTACAACCGAAGGGGCCGATATCTATAAAGGAAGCATACCCGTAGAATTTGGAGGACGTCTGTCTTCGGTTTTTGATATTCGAACCAAAAATGGGAACGTAGAAAAATTCTCTGGCGAGGGATCCATAGGTCCTGTAACTGGAAACCTTGCACTTGAAATTCCCGTAAAAAAAGACACCTCTTCTTTAGTCATTGGGGGTAGGGGTGCCTATGCCGATTGGATTTTACGTTCATTGGATGAGGAATCGTTGAACAATAGCCAAGCGTCGTTCGTTGATGTCATCGCCAAGTATCACCACCGCTTTAATGAAAACAGCGAAATCAAGGGTACGGCTTACTTCAGTAGGGACGACTTTAGTATTACCTCAGATTCACTTTACAATTACACCAACCGCCTGGCCTCATTGCGATGGGACCACAGGCTCAGTGAAAAGACGATTGGCGCCTTGTCTGTGGCAAACAGTGATTACCGATTCGGAATTGATTTTGATGGTGAGGCCAACACCGATTTTGATCTGAACTACAGTATTAATGAATCAGAATTAAAATACAAACTGAATACCCGCCTGAACGATCGGCATTCTTTAGATTATGGACTTTCCGCTAAATTTTATTCCGTAAATCCCGGAAGTATAGAACCTGAAGGAGGTGATTCGGATATTGCACCAATTTTTATTGACGAAGAACGTGCTGTTGAAGGCGCAGTGTACATAGGTGATGAAATTGAACTTACCGAGAAACTAAGTCTTGATTTGGGGGTACGCTATGCCTTTTTTGCTGCCTTGGGTTCAGCCACACAACGAACCTATTTTAATGGTCAGCCCAGAAATGAGGCTACTGTACAAGATACCATCAGCTACGGTAGTGGTGAGGTTATCGAAACCTACGGAGGTCCTGAAGCGAGAGTGGCGCTTCGCTATTTATTGGCACCCGATTTCTCGATCAAGGCCAGCTTTAACAATGCGTATCAATTCATTCACACCCTTACCAATAATACCACGGTATCTCCCATTGATACCTGGAAACTTTCCGATTTGAATATCGAACCGCAAACTGGGTACCAGGCCTCTTTAGGCCTATACAAGAATTTTAATGATAATATGTACGAAGTAAGCCTTGAAGGCTACTATAAGCGCATGGATAACGTACTCGATTTCAAAACAGGTGCTGATTTGTTCTTGAATGAGAATGTGGAAACCGAAGTTTTGCAGGGTGATGGAAAAGCGTATGGGGTTGAATTTTTGATCAAGAAGAATAGAGGAAAGCTCAATGGGTGGTTAGGGTACACTTACGCCCGATCGTTGTATCGTTTTGACAGTCAGTTTAGCGAAGAACGCATCAATGGTGGAGAATTTTTCCCATCCAATTTTGACAAACCGCACGATGTGAGTTTAATTGCCAATTACAAACTGACCAAGCGCTATAGCTTTTCGGCCAATTTTGTATATCAAACGGGGCGGCCAGTGACCTATCCTATAGGCACCTTCCGATTTAACAATGCCGATTTTGTGGCCTTTAGTGATAGAAACGAATTTAGAATTCCCGATTTCTACAGGTTAGACCTGGGAGTGAATATAGAAGGTAATCATAAGAAGAATAAATTGGCCCACAGTTTTTGGACCATATCCGTTTACAATGTTCTGGGACGAAACAATCCGTATTCGGTGTTTTTTGTGACCGACAATGGTGAAGTTAAGGCATTGCAGAGTTCCATCTTTGCAATTCCTATCCCATCCATCACGTATAATTTTAAGTTTTAGGATTTTAAATTGCTATGAATCATGAAAACTAAAAGAAACTTCAGAATTGTATTTGTGTGCCTTTTGGCCCTTTTTTGGAATTCCTGCGTCGAAGAGTTCGAAGCAGAAGATTTGAATTTTGAAAGTATTTTGGTGGTTGACGCCCGCTTAAATGATAAGATTGAAAGTCAATCTATCAATCTTTCACGCACCTTTGAATTTGATTCAATTCCCAATCCAGAGCGAAACGCCCAAGTCACCTTAGTGGGGGATGATGGTTCCAGTTTTTCTTTTAATGAGGGTGCTGGGGGCACCTACACCAGTGCATCAGTATTGCAGTTGTCTTCTGGTGTGGCCTATCAATTGCAAATAACCACCCAAGATGGCACCAGCTATTCCTCAAATTTTGAAAGGATTCCGGCGCCTATCGCGATTGGTGATATGGAGGCTGTACGGAGAATCAATAACACGGGCCTTGAAGGGGTTGCAATTGTACTTGACAATGCCAACAGTTCGGGTCAATCGGAATTTTTTAGGTATGAATATGAAGAAACCTATAAGGTAATCGCCCCTGATTTCAATCCGTTTGAATGGGACGAGGTAGACTACGATTTTTTCTGTGAAGATGATGATGGTTGGGGGGCCACGGTAGCTCCCAGGCAAGAGGAGGCCCAAACCTGTTTTGCCATGAATAGGTCGAATGATTTGATCTTGGCTTCAACCGCAAGCCTTGGAACTTCGGGATTGGAGGATTACGAGATTCGCTTTTTGAGTAGGGACAACTATTTCATATCGCACAGATACAGCATTCTTGTGAAGCAGTTTCATCATACGGTTGATGCCAATTCTTTTTTTAATACACTACTTGATTTTTCAGGCTTCGAAAGCATTTTCAGCAACGTTCAGACGGGTATGTTGGAAGGAAACATCAAAGCAACCAATTCAGAGGCTTCGGTATTGGGTTATTTTGAACTGAGTTCCTATAGTGAAAAACGCATGTATTTTAATTATGCAGATTTGTTTCCAAACGAACCCTTACCGCCATATGCCATTAGTTGTGAACTCATAGGTACCCCTTCTTTATATCCTGAGGGCTTCCATGCCACACTAATTGACGGGAAATTAGTGCTTGATGGCACTTCCAATAGCCCATTGTTAGATCAAATTTTGGCGGGTACGGTGGCCTTTGTTGGCGAGAATGAAAACTATCCAGGCACCTTGCCAGATGGAGAGCCAGACCGTGCACCATTTTTTGTGAAGGCCACGGGTTGTGTAGATTGTCGTGAATATGGCAGTAATGTAGCACCTGATTTTTGGGTAGAGGAATGAAGGCAGGATGGCAACATATGGTTCTTTGGTTTTTACCGTTGGCGGGTTGTGTGGAGCCCTTTGAGGTAGACCCTGAAATTATTGGAACCTCCAGCTTGGAGGGCACCTTGATTGTGCAGGCGAATATTACGAACACTAACGGAAGACAACAGGTATTTTTAAGTAGAATGCAACAAGTAGAGAGCGATAGCACTGTAAATGTTCCAGAAAATACGTTGTTCAACCCGTTTACTCCCGTATTGATACAAAATGGGTTGGAACCTCAATTTGAGTCTGATGCCATCGTACAGGTGAGGGATGATTTGGGTACCGTATATGCATTCAATGAGGTTGAACCGGGTACGTATGAATCTGCGACGATTTTCGCCGCCGATCCCAACCGATCGTACCAATTGGTTGTGACCACAAGCGATAATGAAGCCTACGTTTCGAACACGGTTTCTGTTCCGAACGTATCCTCAATAGACGCCATTTATGCAGAACGCATAATGACCGATTTAGGGCAGGAAGGCATGGCCATCTTTGTCGATTCTTCGGTGCCCCAAGACGGCGATAACCTGATTCGATACGCCTATGAAGAGACCTATAAAATAATTGCTCCCAATTGGACTCCAAGTGAATTTCAAATCATTAGAGAAGACCTGGAGTTCGTTTTTGACCCGGTTACGGGTGAACAAACAGGTATTCTTTACCCCGACGTGACTACGGTGCCCAGGGCCCGGGAAGAAAGGGTGTGTTTCAAAACAGATTACTCCGCCGAGGTCATTTTAGGTGACCTCGATAATGTTACAAACAATAGTATTTCACGCAATAGAGTGCGGTTTTTAGACAGGAACAATCCAGTGATATCGCATCGCTACAGCATTTTGGTCAGGCAGTTTGTCACGTCTCAGACGGCTTTTAATTTTTATGAAAACCTGAGAAATTTTTCCAGCAGTGAAAGTTTGTTCAGTCAAGTGCAACCTGGACCTATAGAGGGCAATATTCAAAATGCAAATGGAGAACCGGTATTGGGCTTGTTCGAAGTGACAACAGAGACTAGCCAACGCTTATATTTTAATTATGCGGACTTTTTTCCGGGCGAACCCTTGCCACCTTACTTTGGCGACGGGTTCAATTGTGATCGAGTGTTGAGTCCGCCCTTGCCTAATCCTGAACGGGATGGCCCGCCTTCACCCGATGGTGCATGTCCTCAACCTTTGATTGAGCGCATAAAACTGGGTTTGGTAGAGTATGTGGATGTGAATGGTAATCCAGGTATATGTGAAGGCCCTTATTTTGTAACACCTACGCTATGCGGAGATTGCACTATCGTAGGTAGTAATGTTGTACCTGATTTTTGGGAAGAATGAAGATAGTTAAACGCATAGTTCTTGTTTTGGGTGTTTTATTGGTTATAGCTTCTTGTATTGAAGAGCTGGAAACCGAAGTTTTTAGTGAAACGGATTTACCGGATATTTTGATCGTGGAAGCGACCTTGACCGATGAATTTAAACAACATGATATCAAATTAAGTTTGTTGGATTCCTTGGTCGACTTAGAAACCGATACCATTTTCAATCCATTTATCCCCCCAAGGGATGTTGAAATCGATTTGGTCAAACATGAAAGTGGCGCTTCGGTTCAAGTAACGACCTCCAATGGAATGACCTATGATTTTTTTGAAGCTAGCCCAGGATTGTATCGCTCGAATCAAGAGTTTGCCGTAGCATCGGACGTTGATTATCAATTGTCCATCCGAAGGCAGAACGGTAAGGAATATAGCTCAGACCCCATGAAAATTGAAGGTATGGCAACAATTGGCAATATTTATGCCGAACGGACCGTCTCCGATTTGGGCACGGTGGGTGTAGGTATCTTTATTGATTCAGAGACCCTTTCAGGCAATACGGGTAATTTAAGGTTCACCTATGATGAGACGCACAAAATAATAGCACCCAATTGGACATCTTTTCAATTCGAATTGACCAATTATGATCCCTGTGCCTTACCGGTACCAACATATGATTTAGAAATTGTTGAACGAACCACAGAGAGCAGAGTCTGTTTTAGTACAGAAGCCTCTCAAGAAATAGTACAAAGCCAACTAGATTTTAGTTCGGGTCAAAATTTGGAGCGCTTTATGGTACGCTTTATAAGTCAAGATGATTATAAAATTGCCAATCGTTATAGTATCGAAGTACAACAAATGGTCTCTGGAGCGCAAGCATACGGGTTCTATGAACAGTTGGATAATTTTAGCCGCAGTGACAACCTGTTTTCTCAAATACAACCGGGATTGCTGGGCGGCAATATAAGTATGGCTGATGGTAGTCAAGACGGGGTTATTGGTTTTTTTGACGTGGTCTCAGTTTCTAAAAGTCGCTTGTTTTTTAATTATGACGATTTTTTTGAAGGTGAGGAATTACCGGATTATCCTGTGGATTGCGGATTGCACTCATCACCTGAGTCGCACGCCTCATACTGTGCCAGTGGTTTGCTAGCCAATGATTGTCCGCAATCAATTATCGAGCGGGTAGATATTGGTGTGATATCTTATGTGGGTGTAAACGGACTCAATCTTGGAACCTGTCCCGGACCTTATTTATATGTAGCCACACCCTGCGGTGATTGTACAAGACTAGGTAGCAATGTGGTTCCCGAATTTTGGGAAGAATAAACAACTGATTATGAAAAAAAGAAATTTCCTGACCCTAACCTTATTTTTTGCAGTAGTGACCTCATGGTCCCAATATGTCATCAGATCTGTTGAAGAATTAAATAATTTGAAACAGGTTCCCCAAGAAAAGGTTTTCGTGAATCATACGGGGCCTGTGGTATTTGCAGGGGAGTATATGTATTATAGTTTTCAGTGTTTTAACGCTCAAAATAGCAGGCCATCAGCAGTAAGTAAAGTGGGGTATATTGCTTTGGTAAATGAAGAACGTGAATATGTGTTGGAACAAAAAATCAAATTGGTCAAAGGTTTAGGACAGGGTGATTTTTTCGTTTCTACCGATATCGCTTCAGGGAATTACAAACTTTTGGGATATACCCAATGGATGAAGAATAATGGGTTGGCCCAAGTATTCAAAGACGATGTGGTTATCGTTAATCCGTATACTGTTGATCAATCCGCTTTGTTGGCAGATGCAGCTGCGGAAGAAAAAGAAATGGTGGCGCAAACCGCTCAAGTCATGGATTCCTCCACCGTTGGGTTGTTATTGAACGGTACGGTTTATGGAAAACGGGAAAAGGTCAACTTTTCATTAAAAAACTACAAGGGCAATTTGGGTAACGGCACCTATACCATTAAAATTAGGAAGAAAAGTGTCATCAACCCTGTGAACAAAATGAATGCCATTACCTATGCCAAGGATTATTTGAATGTTGACAAGCAAATAAAATTGAAGGTTGGTGACAGTTTGTTTTTACCGGAACAGCGCGGGGAGTTGTTATTTGGAACGGTAACTGACGCGCTTTCAAACCAGCCCCTTTCGAATACTCCGGTGGTGGTTTCACTTCCTGGGAAAGAATTCGTGTTGAAATTTGCCACCACTGATGACAATGGAACTTTTTACACGTATTTGCGAAAAGATTACAAGGAGCGCGTTGCCATTGTTCAGGTAGAAGACTCCGATAGGGACGTGGATATTGTGATCAAAGCTCCTCGAAAATTGGATGTGTCCGAATTGGAATTCGGTACGTTTACCTTCAATGAAAAACTAGCCTCCGCCATTAAGAAACGAAGTGTTCATAACCAGATAGAGAACCAGTTTTTTTCACTAAAACCTGATTCTATTCTTTTGGGAGATCCCATCGACCCGTTTGATGGGGGAATTCCTGAGGTTTTTGTTTTAGACGACTATACCCGCTTCCCCACCTTTCAAGAAACCTTGGTTGAGATCTTAAACAATGCGGGATACCGTAACAATGCAGAGGGCAATGACTATATACGAATTGCGCAAGATTTTGAAACCTTTAATGAAGAATTCAATAGTTTCCCGGCGATTGTGCTGTTTGATGGGGTGTATATCACAAATCATGAGGCAATGAAGGAGTTTGATGCGCGAACCATTAAAAGCATTAGCCTTATTCGAGATCAATTTCAGTTGGCCAATAAGGAATATCAGGGAATATTATCGGTTGAAACTTTTGACGGAGATTATTTTGAAAACTACAACCAAATAAATGGTACTATCAATTCGATAATAAAACCAACGCCCATCAAGAATTACTATGTGCAAACCTATGGGAGCAACGATTTCAATCGAATTCCTGATTACCGAACACTGCTATTTTGGAAACCCAATGTTGTAGTGGAGGAAGGCAGTAATCTAGATTTTGAATTCTTCACCTCCGACATCAGTGGCGAATATGAGGTCATCGTCGATGGTTTTACCACGTTTGGCAAGCCCATTTCTTTTACACGAAGTATTTTTGTTGAATAGCTCCCTTAACGATTATTTTCTTTATTCGAACTAAAATTAGATGTGATATTGTATAGCTGATTCATCTAGGTCATTGATACATTAACAGCTAATTTGAATGAATTTTCGAAGATTTTTACTTTCCCTTAAAAGAAAATAGTTTAAAATAATAGAGTATATATTCTATAATATTCTATTTTTGTGGCAAATAGTAAAGATGCTCACTAAAGTATTTGGGAGTGCGGTATTTGGGGTGGAAGCCCAAACCATTACCGTGGAAGTCAATGTCGACAAGGGAGTCGGATACCACTTGGTAGGACTACCTGACAACGCTATAAAAGAAAGCAATTATCGCATCGCGGCGGCGCTAAAAAATAATGGACATAAAATTCCAGGAAAGAAGATTACCATCAATATGGCGCCTGCTGATCTGCGTAAAGAGGGATCGGCCTATGATTTGACTTTGGCCATAGGCATTTTAGTGGCATCAGCGCAGATTCAAGCGCAACAAATAGATAACTATGTAATCATGGGTGAGCTTTCCCTTGATGGGGCTATCCAGCCCATAAAGGGAGCATTGCCGATTGCCATACAAGCACGAAAAGAGGGTTTTGAAGGCTTTATTTTACCAAGGGAAAATGCCAGGGAAGCAGCAGTCGTTGAAGGTTTGAAGGTCTTTGGAGTGCGTACTATTAAAGAAGTGATTGATTTTTTCGATAGCGGAGAACCACTTCAACGAACCGTTGTAAATACCAGGGAAGAGTTCTTCAAGAATTTGGATATTCCTGAATTTGATTTTTCTGATGTCAAAGGACAAGAAAGTATAAAACGATGCATGGAAATTGCGGCAGCAGGCGGGCATAATATCATTTTAATAGGACCACCTGGGGCAGGAAAAACCATGTTGGCGAAACGGTTACCATCTATTTTACCTCCTATGACACTACATGAAGCCTTGGAAACAACGAAGATTCACAGCGTGGTTGGTAAGAATTCCAACAATGGGCTAATGAGTCAACGGCCCTTTCGTTCTCCGCATCATACCACAAGCAGTGTGGCCTTGGTGGGAGGGGGTAGTTATCCCCAACCGGGAGAGATTTCATTGGCACATAATGGGGTGTTGTTTTTAGACGAACTCCCCGAGTTTGAGCGTAAGGTGTTAGAGGTAATGCGCCAACCCCTGGAAGATCGTGAGGTCACCATTTCAAGGGCCAGATTTACGGTTACCTATCCGAGTAGCTTTATGCTGGTAGCAAGCATGAACCCTAGTCCAAATGGTTATTTTAATTCCCCTGATGCCCCTGTGAAATCATCCCCTATGGAAATGCAACGTTATTTAGGTAAGGTATCGGGCCCTTTACTGGATCGTATAGATATTCATATTGAAGTCACTCCGGTTCCTTTTGAAAAATTAGCGGAAGAGCGAAAAGGCGAGAGCAGTGTAGAAATTAGGAAACGGGTCATAGCAGCTCGAGAGTGTCAAATAAAACGCTTCGCACTTCTGGCAAAGGTGCATTACAATGCCCAAATGAGCACAAAACAGATTCGGGAATTTTGTGCCTTGGATAATACTTCGAAAAAGCTGCTTAAAAGAGCCATGGAACGACTCAATTTATCAGCAAGAGCCTATGACCGCATACTAAAGGTAGCACGAACCATCGCAGATTTAGCGGCTTCAGAAAATGTTGACGGGGACCATATTTATGAGGCCATTCAGTACCGCAGTCTAGACCGTGAGGGTTGGCTGGGGTAAATCTATTGCTCTTTGAACAAGTAATTCAGCTCTGCCCCATAATTTTCCCATTCTTGTTTGTCAGGATCGTATAACCAAGAAAAACTGGCCACCGCTTCATCACCCTCAAATTCGAATTCGAAATGCAGGCGATAAGACGAAAGATTTAGATATCGGGTTTCAGATATGGGAAAGAGTTGTTTGCTGGCAATTCCCTGTCGCTTGTACATCAGTTTTCCGTCTTTGAGGAATAACTTTCGGGTATTCTCCACGCCCTCTTTTGAGTAGGTTCCAACAACCTTTTGGTACTGTTCCAATAATTGGGTGGAATCTTTTTCTTTCACATATGCGATATGCTGTAACACATACCTGAGGTAATAGTGGTTCGGATTGGCTTTAATGGCGGCCTTAAAGGCTGCTTCGGCTTTTTCATAATCTCCTTGCTGCAAAACTTCTTCAGCCGTTGTTATGGTATCATCCAATTTCCAAATCCAATAGGGTACCCTTCCGTTTTGGTAATGTTCTTCAACCTTAGCCGCATAGAATTCCCCTTGTGCATCCCTTTTAAAGTCGTACGAAGCTGAATATTGGTTGGGTTCCCCAATCACCATTTGATTCGCACCGGCAGGTATCATGATCCTAATTTTCTGATTGGAGTAATAATTCAACAAACGATCTTCTTCGACCCATAAATCAACAGTCGCTTCGCTTTGGTGTGAGCGATAAACCCCAGTAAAGGCTTGTAAATAATCCTGGTCTATTTTGCGATCTGCCATAAAGTCTATAGCGGGTTCAAAGACCTTATTGATCGTGTCTTGGTTGGGGTGCACCAGTCTGATTTTTTCATAGGTACTACGGGCAGCTTGCTCGTCACCTTTTAAAATCAAGGGGGGGAGTGAAAAAGGGAAAATAAAATTATTCCCTGGATTCAAACTAATATATAGATTGACCATTTTAAGGTACTCCTCATAATCGCCAATCACCAAAGTGGCATCGGCAATATTCTCAATATTATAAAAGCTTTTTGAAGCGCTAAACCGTTCTAAGGCCGTATTGAAAAAACCTTGGGCATCTTTGGTCTCCCCATAAATGCCATAAAGAATGTTGTTTAGGGATTGGTTTTGAGGTGAAATTTCCAATTGCATTTCAACCAATTCCTTGGCCTTGTCAAACTCATCATAGGCCAAATATTTATTGGCCATGGCTTCCATTCGCAAATCATATGGCAGGCGTTCACGATACCTATATGCCTTGTCCGCATGGGCTTGTTCATCAATTTTACCGCGGCTAAAACGGATGTTTCTACGAGAACTTTTTAAATAGGCCAGGGCGAAGGTGCTGTCTAAATCAATTGCATTCTCATAATTGGAATACACAAACTCCTTGATGGCGGGGATGGAAGTACTGACAAACTCCTTGATGCTTAAGTCAAGATATTGCAGCCGATTGTCTTCAGGGAGCGCGATGGCTTGGCGCACGTAAACACTTACCTCATCAACAAGATCTAACAAATCGACACCGCTAAACGTTTCGCTGCTTTTTATATTCCCATTTTTACTATCTCGTACATTCACCTCAATGGTGTATTCATCATCGACTATGTCGTAGGTGCCATCTACATAAACGGAAGCCGCTACACTCGACTCCAACACCTTGTCTGCTGTACTTCGGGCGTAATTTAGACTGGGGGCAATATTTTTATCCTGTGACAAGTCATAGTACAACAATTCAGAAATACCTTCTCCTATCCATTTAAGTTCTTTGTTTTCATTGACTTGTTGAAAGTTGTAGATTGGTATTTCGGTTCTGAACTCTTCCTTGGTAATTGTCGTTTGCGTCATTTCACCAAAGGAATCGACAAAGGCAATCTCTTTGGTGGTCGCACCAAGATCGGTGGTGCCAAACCCAATATAAAGACCAATAATTACCAAGATCACATTGGTGGGAAATATGATTTTCTCGCGAAGCTTTATAATTCTTTTGTTAATGCGTTCTTGGTGGTATAAATAAATGAGAAGGGAAGGGATGATGCCCACAAAGAACCAAAGAAAGATGTCTACCCAATGGGGTGAAATTTGATATCGATTAAGAATCCATTCTAAAAATTGTAGAAAAGTCCAGGCGGCAACGAGGTAAGCTGCCAAATATTGAATCGTAGTAAGCCACTTTCTGGTTTTGGGGTTTTTACCCGCCATTGATTTTCTTTTTTTGCTCAAGATACTAATAAAGGATATAATTTTTATTGCAAATTTTAGGCCATTATTGCCACATTTTGAATTGCAATTCTGTAGTAAGATAATTAAGGAAAACTATTCAAGGTAGTGCTGTGCCCACTTGCGAAAGGACAAGCGATGGTAGCAGGTGATATTCGTAAACATAATTTCTTAACTTACCTTTGATTTTTACATCCCCCTTTTAAAGTTAGTAGGTTTAGTATCAAATTTTTACAGCAGTTTTGTAATTGGTTGTGGCATGACTCAATTTTTTGAAGAACTCAAACGCAGAAATGTTTATAAGGTGGCCACAGCCTATGCGCTTACCTCATGGTTGTTGATACAGATTGCCAATACCATAGGCCCCAATCTGAATTTGCCCGATGCTGTACCGGCGACAATCACAAAAATTTTAATCATAGGATTTCCAATAGCCCTTGTTCTGGCTTGGTTATACGAATTGACCCCAAACGGCTTTAAACTCACCAAAAGTTCCGATAGGTCCGCTGATGATGGTAAAAAACTGGGTAGACGACTCAACAAGGGTATTATTATTTTATTGACCCTGGCTGTGAGCTTATTGTTGATCGACCGCTTTTTCTTTCGTGGTCAAAACCTGTTTCAAGAAGGCCAAACGGCAAGTATTGCTGTACTGCCTTTTGCCAACTTTAGCCCAGAAGTGGAAAATGGGTATATGGCCGACGGGCTCACTGAACAAATGTTGAACGAACTTTCGAATGTTAGCGGACTAAGGGTGCCAGCACGGACTTCCTCCTTTGCCTTCAAGGATAAAAATGAGGATATAAGACATATTGCAGAGCAACTCAAGGTAAATTACGTTCTTGAGGGCAGTGTTCGTTTTCACCAAGACAAAATTCGAATCACGGTACAATTGATCAATGCGGCAAATGGATATCACCTATGGTCGAATACCTATGACGAGAACTTTGAAGAAATTTTTGAAATTCAAGAAAGCATTTCAAGAAAAGTAGTCAATGAGCTTAGGGTCAGACTCTTGCCGCAAGAGGAGGAAGCTTTAAGTAACAGACTTACCGAAAATTCGGAAGCGTATAAACTGTATTTAAGGTCGAGAGAGTTCTCGCAATTACGAGATGATCCCTCGCTAAAAAGGGGTATAGCGCTATTGGAAGAGGCCTTAGCATTGGAACCCAATTTTGCCGAGGCCCATGCCGAGTTGTCTTTTCTGTATAATCAATGGCATTTTTATGGTAGTTTGGATAAGAAAACAAGGGATGCCAAATCGACCTTTCATATCAAGCGGGCCTTGGAATTGGCGCCCGAAAAACCAGAGGTCATAAGGGCCAATGCGAATTACCTAAGAAGTATAAAGGGCACCTTTGATCAAGATTCGGCAAAAATAATACGCGAATTGCGCAAAGCATTGCAAGTCAAACCGAACTATGTGGATGGCCACTACATGTTACGATCAGCATTAACGGGCGCAAAGCAATACCGCTTGGCTGATTTACAAATGAAGAAAACTGTAGAGCTAGATCCCTTGAATAGCTTTTATGTAGTGCAGTACGCAGCGAACTTGTATTTGAATAAAGGCAAGACCAAAGAGGGCGAGGCTCTGATTGACGAATTACTCAAAAGGGACTCTTTGGATAAATCTGCGATACACCTCAAATCCATCATACTTTCATCTGCACCGTATGGGGAGTTGGCCGAGGTGTATAAAATTAATCATAAGAGTTTACGTGCGGCACCCAACAATAGGTCTATTCTAGCGCGAAGTTCGCGTGCCGCCTTGAATCTGGATTTATGGCCGTTGGCAGAAAAATACATCAAGACCACCCAACTACGATTTGCGGAAACAAATGCCATTTACACTAATGTGATGGATTATCATTTCTTCAGGCGAGATTATGCCAGTGCGCAAGAACTTTTACAGTATTTGATTGAAGAAAATTGGTTAGATTCTAATGCATTGAATTCGAAATCGGCTGAAATTGCATTTTTCTCAAATCAAACAGACCGGGCCTTGGAAATTTTTGAGACCGAATTTCCGAACATCACCGATGGGTCTATTTTTGACGAAACGCTAACCGACCTTATTGGGCAGCACATCGTAAAATATATAGCGTATTTACGAAAGTCTGGCAACATAAAAAAGGCTGACTCATATGCCTCTAATCTTTGCGCTTATTATAAGAATCGGATAGAAAACGACCCTATTCCTGATGGTTATAAGGATAATTTACAGTTGGATTGTTATTATGTTGCGGATCAAAAGGATGCGTTTTTGAAATTTCTTGAAAAAGTTTATTTCGAGAAAAAGAACCGACAAGACCTGTATAGCGATTTGAAGGCGGGGAGATTTTTGAATTTTGAGTCCGATGCGGAATATCAAGAACTGTTCAACAAAATTGAAGCCGAAACCCACCGTATGCGCGAAGAGGTCATCACCTATCTCAAGAAGGAAGGGGACTGGAATGCCGAATGGGATGCCGAACTAGGGCTAAGATGAGACTTTACCGATCGATCTTGAAAATTTCCAAATTGATATCATCCAAGCCATAATCGTCAAAAGGATACTCGAGCTGGTCTTGAATGTTGTATAGTGAAACGAGGATGAATTGCGTGAGTAACACAATAAAAAAAGTCACGAAAAGCGGGGCAGAGGTGCCTACGGTATGCAGAATGGTAGGTGCATAAACCAAGGGGAACAAATAGATAAATATTTTACAATAGGCTTTCAAGCTTATTGGGGTTCTATGGGTGTTTATGGCATGTAGGTTTTCCAACGATTCATGAAGGTCGCTCATAAATCTAAAAATACGGTCCCTTAATTTGCCTGAAACAAGCGTATTGTAGCGAATCACGAAATCTTGTACCTGATGAACGATTTGGTCCAAGGCCTTGGTTTCGGTAGTATTTTCCTTTAAATGAGATATCGTTTTTTCACTGATACTCACCAAAATTTGGAACATTTCATTTTTATGATCTTCAGTAAGAAGCTTATCGTCACAGTACACGTAATTGTGCAGGGTTTTCAAGGCACTTCGAAACTGGCTCAGATGTTCCATTGCCTTTTCCCTTCGACGAAACGACCCTCGTATGGTGAAGACCAAGGGAAATATGATGGCAATGCTGAGCATGGTCAAATCAATACTAAAGTCAACGTTCCAATAATGCAGGGCAAAAGTTATGGCGAAAGATGAGAGCAGAACGAAAAAAGTTCTGTAATTTAAGATCGAAAGGTATTGATTTAAAGACATATACTCGTAGCAAAACCAATATACAACTCATGCAAGTAGTGACAAAATATACTCCGTTATTATTTGTTTTTTTCTTGCTGCAAATTTTAATTGCACAAGACAAGGGTCGACAGGTGTTTGATGATCAAACACCCTTATCAATACAAATGGAACTTTCGTTTAAGGAAGTACGCAAAAACACCAATGACAGTACCTATATCGCAACCAAACTTGCTTATCAAGTTGATGAAGGGGAATGGGAGGTTTTGGAGGCTTCCATTCGCAAACGGGGGCGATCGCGTTTGGAGCGTTGTTATTTTGCCCCTATAAAACTCAAAATAAAGAAAAAGGAAGCCAAGGGTACGCTATTTCAGGGCAAGCGAAAATTGAAACTGGTATTACCCTGTCAGATGACCCAAGATAAAAATGATAATGTGATCAAAGAGTTTTTGGCCTATCGCATGTTTGAAGAATTATCCCCCTATCATTTTAAAACCCGACTCTTAAACATTACACTTGTCGAACATAGAGGGAATAAGGAAAAAACGCATCACATCAAAGGCTTCTTCATCGAAGACCTTGAAGAGTTGGAAGATCGCTTTAACGCCAAGGAACTCAAGCGAGAGGTACATCCGCTGCAACAAGAGAATCTCTGTTCGTTTAGAAACGATCTTTTTCAGTACATGATTGGAAACACTGATTTTTCGATTGCTTACCAGCACAATGTCAAATTGCTTTTTTTTCCTGATAAGTCAGTCATTCCCATACCTTACGATTTTGACATGTCAGGTCTTGTCAATGCCAGTTATTCCTTTGTGTCCAAACCAGAAGGTGCCCAAGCCCCTATAAAAACGGTCACAGATAGGTGGTTTCGAGGTTTCAAAAGAGATGAAGCGCTTTGCTGGAAAATAAGACAAGAATTCTTGGGGAAAAAAGAAAAGATTTTTACGCTGTTCGATAGCTATAAAGGCTATTTTGATAATGAGAACGAGTTTCAAGAAGCCAAGAATTTTATCCAAAGTTTTTATTTGCAAATAGGCAACAACGCTACCTACAAATCAGAGGTATTAGCGAAATCAAGAATCAAATAATGCCCTGCTTGTGGCATGCCATGGGCGAGGAGCCAAATCAATTCCTGTTGTATAAATTAAGAGAGCACCTTTTTTAAGGCAGTGTCAAATTGAGCCATTTGTGGTAGGGTTCCCGTACTGATGCGGCACCACTCATAGAAAGGCGGGAAAGGCCTCCCAACAATCACATGCTCTTTTTTCATGGCCGGAATCAATTCTGATATGGGTCTTCCCGATTTGAAAAAGACAAAATTGGTATGTGATTTAATATATTCCAGATTTAGGTCGTCCAAAGTTTTATAGAGGGCATTTTTTGCCTCCATATTTTTGGTCAGGCTAAAGGTGTAAAACGCATCATCTTTCAAGGCTTCTTTGGCTGCTTCTATAGCCAAGACATTGGTCATTGCCATAATGTTTTTTCGCAATCTCGATGCGATATCGGGTCGCGCAACTAAATAGCCTATGCGCATTCCGGCAAGACCATAAACCTTTGAAAATGTTTTCGAAACGATAACGTTCATTCCCTCCTTGACCAATTCGACCATTGAGGGGTAATCGGGTTCCATGATAAAATCATAATAGGCCTCGTCACTGAAAACTACTGCTTTTTGACTTATGGTACTGCAGAAGTCGCGGAGTTGATTCTTTTCCAATAATGTTCCCGTTGGGTTGTTGGGATTACAGATGAAAATCAATCTTGTTTTGTTATTGATGCGTTGCGACATGGCATTGAGGTCATGGCCAAGTTGTTGGTCAACCGGAACGCGATGCACATAGGCCCCAAAACCCTCTGCATAACGTAGCATTGCCTGAAAAGTGGGGTCTGCCGCAATGATTTCACCTTGATCGATACCATAGGTGAGCCCAGTAGCTTTTAGTCCTTCCGTGGAGCCTCCGGTAATGACAATATGATCAGTAGGCACACCCTCGGTTTCCGCAATTTGCTCTAAAAGAGGTCGAAAAACGACAGAAGGATACCTACAGGCATCATCAAAGGCTTTGCTAATGGCCGAACGAACCCGTTTTGAAGGTCCAAAGGGATTCTCGTTCGAGTTTAATTTTGCAATGCTAGTATCTACAGGTGTGGCAATCAGTTCCTTGCCAGAAACCGCAATCGGGCCTAGGCCACCCATGAGGGTAAACCCACTACCCAAGCTCGCTTTTTTTAGCCATTGTCTTCGATCTATACTTTTCATAACCAGGATGTTTAAGATACCGGTTAATTTACAAGAAGTATTTCAGTATTCGCGGCTTGAAATAAAAAAAGATTCCGACAACCCCTGTGTCACCGGAACCTTAATTCAAAATATAAATTGTAAGGCCTTTGGCTTAAATGACTTTCAAGTTGGCTTTTAATCCATCTATGATACCCAGAATGTTACTGACCGTATCTTTTAGGTAATGTTGTACTGCAATCGCTGGAATACGCAAGGTGGTAAAGCCATTTTTAAAAGAACGCATGGCATCTTCCAAGTCATTAATGGCTTGTTGATGGGTTATGGTTTGTTGCTCTACATCAATTTCGATATTAAGCTTTACCCTTGAAATAGCGATGTCGATAGATTTTGTGCCATCCCACCACTCAAGCATCGGATGTGCACCAGCTTCTTTTAGGGCATAGTACAATTGAATGGCTTCTAAAGGGGTATTGTTGTCTAGGATGATTTTTTTAATGAGCTTGGTATGGCGCTTGCATAATTCTATGCCCAGAGAGTCCATAGATTCCCTATGCTCCAGATAGCTCATATTTTTACCACAGTCTTTACAGGTCATGTTAAGTAGGTCAGTTAAGTCAATAATAAGATTTGGGATAGTAATAACACAAGGGCCTTTGCTTTCGTATAAAAAATTCGACGTACGGTAGCCAAGATGTTGTGAAACTCAATTTTTTTGATGAAAAAGTCCATTCAAGACATAAACATGTTATTTTTCCATACAGAAATCAGCAAGAACGATGAAGAAAATTGGACCCGGTGTATTGATCGCGGCAGCGTTTATTGGCCCTGGTACGGTAACCGTATGTACCCTGGCTGGTGTAAATTTTGGTTACTCATTGCTTTGGGCAATGTTGATTTCTATTTTGGCCACCATTATTCTTCAAGAAATGGCATCTCGATTGGGTATTGTTACCCAAAAAGGCCTGGGGAGCGCCATTAGCACCGAAATCAAAAACAAAGCACTAAAGATTGTAGTTGTGGGTATTGTATTAGGTGCCATTCTTATCGGCAATGCTGCCTATGAAGCTGGCAATATAGGTGGTGCCGTATTGGGGGTCGAGGCAATATTCGGTGCAGAGTACAAGGTGTTTTACCCTTTCTTAATTGGTATCCTGGCGTTTTTTCTCCTGTGGTTTGGTACGTATAAAATATTAGAAAAAGTATTTCTTGTGCTTATTGGCCTGATGAGTATTTCATTTTTGTTGACCGCAATATTGACCAAACCCAACCTGATCGAATTGGTACAGGGCATTTTTGTTCCAAAACTCCCAGAGGGTTCAGTTTTAACCATTATTGCGCTTATTGGAACCACTGTCGTTCCGTACAATTTGTTCTTGCATGCGGCATTGGTCAGTGAAAAATGGAAATTGGTTGAGGATTTGAAATGGGTGCGAAGAGATACTGTGATTTCGATTGGTTTTGGAGGTTTGATATCAATGGCCATCATAATTGCCGCATCTGCCATTACTGTGGATGATGTAAATGGTGCTTCCGATTTGGCTAAAGGTCTGGAGCCGCTATTTGGAGATCTTGCGGTTTATTGTATGGGTGCCGGACTTTTTGCTGCGGGTGTCACGTCTTCAATAACCGCTCCTTTGGCCGCCGCATTCGTAGCAAGCAGTTTTTTTGGCTGGGGAAGAAACCTTAAGGATATCCGATTCCGAATCACATGGATTGTAATTTTGGTGGTAGGGACGTTTTCGCTCTTTTTCAATGTACGTCCCATTGAGGTCATCCAATTTGCCCAGGTGGCAAATGGCCTCTTGTTGCCGGTAATAGCAATAATATTAATTTGGATGGTCAACAAGGCCAATCTCATGGGCAAGCATCGCAACAGCTCCCTGCAAAATGTATTCGGCATTTTGATTGTCTTGTTGGCGTTGGCCTTGGGTAGTAAAAGTATTTTAAGTGTATTTGGAAGCTTTTGAATGGAACACAAAGCGATAGATATAAATTGTGATGTGGGCGAAGGGGTTGCCCACGAAGATTTACTTTTCCCGCATATCAGTTCTTGCAGTATTGCTTGTGGCGGGCATACGGGAAATGCTGATAGCATCAAAGCTGCTGCGCGCTTAGCGAAAAAGCATAAGGTTAAGATTGGGGCCCATCCCAGTTACCCCGATGCAATCAATTTTGGTCGGAAAGTGATCGATATTACCGATCAAGAACTCCAAAATAGTGTCTCTGCGCAATTGGATGAATTCACAAGGGTCATCGTTAAGGAAGGGTTGCTGATGAATCATATCAAACCCCATGGCGCCCTTTACAATCAAATTGCCAAGAATAGACGATTGGCTGTGGTTTTTTTAGAGGCCATAGAAGCCTACAGGGCAGAAGCAATGTTATATGCCCCTTTCGGTTCACAAGTTGCTGAAGAGGCCAACCGTAGAGGCTTTCGAATAAAGTATGAGGCCTTTGGGGACAGAAACTACAATGATGACCTTAGCCTTGTCTCGAGAACACAATCAAATGCCCTGATTGAAAGCCCCAAAGTAGTTGCCGAACACTTGTATCGGATGATTGCAGATAAGCACGTCAAAACAATTTCAGGCAAGAAGGTAGCCTTAAGGGCCAACACCTTTTGCATACACGGTGATACTTCCTCAGCATTGGAAATATTGACGTATCTTACTCATGAATTTCCTCAAAGAGGCATATATCTTGACAAGTGAAAAGTTACCCCATAACGATAAGGCCTTTTGGTGAAAATGCGATTTTAATTGAATGGCCCAACGAGGTATCCGAAGCGATTCTTAACGATATTCTCCGTTTCGAAACTTTTTTAAAAGAAAAGCAACTCGAAAACTTCGAATATGTACCGGCGTACAATTCGTTGACGCTGGTCAACTTTTTTGGTATTACTGAATCGCAAAATCTCCAAAATAAGTTGAAACATTGGTATAAGGAACTTCCTCCCTTTGTGGAAGCCGAACGATTTTTATATGAACTGCCGGTATGCTATGACACTGAATTTGGAATTGATCTACAAGAAACCGCCAAAATTCTTGATTTTTCGATTGATGAGCTCATTGCAGCGCATAGCACGCACGAGTACACGGTTTTTGGTATCGGGTTTTTACCAGGATTTATGTATTTGGGCGGCCTGCCTTCATCCTTGGAAACCTCTCGAAGGAAAGAACCAAGACTGAAGGTTAAAAAAGGGTCGGTTGGTCTGGCCGGAAAACAAACAGGAATTTATCCACAGGAGTCTCCCGGTGGTTGGAATATTATTGGGAATTGCCCCATTCCAATCTTCAATCAAAACAGCGAAACCCCCTGTTTCATTAAAGTAGGGGATAAGGTGCGCTTTGTTCCCATAACCCGTGCCGAATATGATTTGCTCAAGATCGAAGGCGAGGTAGGTATTTTTAATCCCAAAAAAATAGAGCTCAGTGTTTAAGATTTTAAAGCCAGGTTTTTTTACTAGCGTGCAGGACCAAGGCCGTTTTGGGTATCGTGACAAAGGAGTTCCTGTGTCGGGGGCAATGGATGCAATTTCAGCTTCAAGGGCAAACCGACTGCTTGAAAATGACCCTCGCTCGGCTTTGTTGGAGATAACCATGACAGGACCCGAAATCGAATTTGAGGCCCACACTTGTATTTGTTTGTCTGGTGCAAAATTTTCCGCGAAAGTAAATGAAGAGCCAATAGGCAATGATAAGGTCATACGCATTCAAAAAGGGGATAAGTTGTCCTTTGGCAAACTTGAACAAGGATTCCGGGCCTATCTGGGAATAAAGGGTGGCGTTCAAGAAGAAACTGTGCTGGGCAGCAAGTCCTTCTACTTTCCATTGACCAAGAGGAGCAGTTTGAAAGCACATACCGAGATCGATTTTGAGCCCTCCGATTTTGTGCCCAAAATTTCGGAAATGAAGATTGAAGGGTTTTTGTCATCGAAGATCATTGAAGTTCAAAAGGGGCCAGAATTCGATTTGTTGAACCAATCGCAATTGACACAACTATTTGCTGAGCCATTTACCGTTTCGAAGGAAAACAATAGAATGGCCTATCAATTGAATGAGTATTTGGATGGGCACACCATGAAAATGTTAACTTCGGCCACATTACCGGGTACGGTTCAGTTGACCCCTGCAGGACGCCTTATCATATTAATGAAGGATGGGCAGACCACAGGTGGATATCCTAGAATTCTCCAATTGACCAATACATCCATTTGTGTATTGGCCCAAAAGAAATTTGGCGATACGATAAAATTCAAATGGGCTTAAATACGGTGATAAACAGAATCAAAAGGTACTCGAAACCGCGGCGCATAAATTCCTTTTTCATCACGAATACCACAACCGATTACCATATTGATTTCGGCGCCACTCGTTAACTTTAAAATTTGTTTGACACGTAGGGTGTCGCTGCCTTCCATAGGACAGGTGTCGTACCCAATGGCAGCCATGCTGATCATAAAGTTTTGCGCAGCCAAACCAGCGCTTTTGTGAGCCACTATGCGCATATCTGAATTGCGCGTTTGTCTGTAAATGGGTTTGAACAGACCAGCAATTTGAAAAGCACCATATTTTATCCAGCCAAGAATGCCAAGAAAATCAGTATACACCGTGGGAATTAATTTTTTGTAATAGGTAAGGGCGAACTTTTCACGCTTGGTATAGTCTTCAGCCTTTTTGGCACCATAAAGTGATTTTAAGAAAGCAATATTCGCTTGTGCTCGTGCTCTCCAGAGGTCTTTTCTGGCTACAACCACAACCAACTGTTTCGCGGTTTTGGCTGCATTTTGTCCGAGACAGGCCTGTGTCATCTTTTTGAGTATTTCCTGGTCAGTAATATGATAAAACTCCCAAAGTTGTAGGTTACTGCTCGTGGCTGCCAAAGAGGCATTAACAAGGCATTGTTTTACTTTGTCCGTGTCAATCTCCGTATCGGATTTGAAAATGCGAACCGAACGGCGATACGCAATCGCTTCGCTTACCGTTTTTTCCATAAGTGGCAAATTTAGACAAATTGCACTTTTATTTTGAGAAGCGAATTAATTTGCATACACTTGTTAGGTGGAGACAAACCAACACATAATCAGTAATAGAGTAGTCATTATTTCCTCACGGGAATGATGCAGTCTTTATTGTGATAAAAAAGCCTGTGTCTTATCGATACAGGCTTTTTTTTTGACCCTAAAAATAATTGAATATGATAATTGAATGACTAATAATATGCTGAAAAACAGTTGTTTAAATATTTTTCAGAGGAAATGAATTTAGAGTGTTGTCAACTGTTAAAAAAGCAGGGTATTTGAAACATATATCTTTGAATGTTAAAGGAATTACAAGGGATACCATCATTTTCAAGAAACCTTTCAATGGAATTGAACAAATACAGTAAAAATGTCACCCAAGACCCAACCCAACCAGCGGCGCAGGCCATGCTGCACGCGATTGGTCTGAGTGAGGAAGATTTAAAAAAACCGCTAATCGGTATTGGAAGCACGGGCTATGAAGGGAATCCTTGCAATATGCATCTCAATGACCTATCCAAACACGTTAAAGAGGGCATACATGCAACCGATCTGGTAGGTCTCATTTTCAATACAATTGGTGTCAGCGATGGAATTTCGATGGGCACCTATGGCATGCGGTATTCTTTACCATCAAGGGATATCATCGCCGATTCTATGGAAACCGTTGTTCAGGCCATGAATTATGATGGACTCGTTACCGTGGTGGGTTGTGATAAAAACATGCCCGGCGCTTTGATGGCCATGATTCGGTTGAACCGTCCATCGGTATTGGTTTATGGTGGCACCATTGCCTCGGGCTGCCATAACGGTAAAAAACTTGATGTGGTATCTGCTTTTGAGGCCTGGGGAGAGAAAGTTGCTGGCACGATGGATGAGGGAGAATACAAGGCTGTGATTCAAAATGCTTGCCCCGGTGCCGGTGCTTGTGGGGGTATGTATACGGCTAATACGATGGCATCAGCTATTGAGGCATTGGGTATGGCCATGCCCTACAATTCATCCAATCCGGCTATAGGCGAAGAGAAGATGGAGGATTGTATCAACTCAGGAAAGGCCTTACGTCATCTATTGGAAAATGACATCAAACCGAAAGATATTGTCACCAAGAAGTCTTTGGAAAATGCAATTCGCTTGGTCACGGTTATGGGTGGATCCACAAACGCCGTACTTCATTTTTTGGCGATTGCCAAAACTGCTGAAATCGATTTCACCCTTGATGATTTTCAACGTATTAGTGATTCCACACCATTTTTAGCTGATTTAAAGCCCAGTGGAAAATTCCTTATGGAAGATGTGCACCGCGTGGGTGGTACGCCGGCGGTTATGAAGTTTATGTTGGAGAAAGGAATGCTGCATGGTGATTGTTTAACGGTTACCGGAAAGACTTTGGAGGAAAACCTTTCAAATGTTCCCAGCCTTACCGAAGGGCAAAAAGTGGTGCACGATTTGGATGATCCCATCAAGGAAACGGGACACCTACGAATTTTATATGGTAATCTTGCTGAGGACGGGGCGGTTGCCAAAATCACCGGAAAAGAAGGACTCAAATTTTCAGGAACGGCCAAAGTTTTTAATGGTGAATTTGAGGCCAATGCAGGTATAAAGAATGGGTTGGTCAAAAAGGGCGATGTTGTTGTCATTCGTTATGAAGGGCCGAAGGGTGGCCCAGGGATGCCGGAAATGTTGAAACCTACCGCTGCAATAATGGGAGCAGGACTTGGTAAAGATGTGGCATTGATAACCGATGGTCGATTTTCGGGTGGTTCCCACGGATTTGTGGTGGGTCATATCGCTCCAGAGGCACAAGATGGAGGTACACTAGCTTTGGTTGAAGATGGTGATATCATAACCATTGATGCGGTAAAGAATACCATATCTGTTGATTTGACAGATGATGAATTGACAAAAAGAAAAGCAAGTTGGAAACAGCCCGATTTAAAGGTTAACAACGGAAGTTTATACAAATATGCAAAAACCGTTTCATCGGCCTCTAAGGGCTGTGTAACGGACATGCTGTAACACTGTGGATATGGAAACATTGAAAGCGGAAAAGAAAGAAAAGAAAACAAAAAAACAATTGCGGATATCTGGAGCGGAGGCAGTTATACACTGTTTATTGGAAGAAGGGGTTGATTTGATTTTTGGTTATCCAGGAGGTGCCATTATGCCTGTTTATGATGAGCTGTACAAGTTTCAAGACAAACTCACCCATATTTTGACACGTCATGAGCAAGGCGCCACGCATTCAGCACAGGGCTATGCCCGAATAAGTGGAAGAGTAGGTGTAGCCATAGCTACTTCAGGTCCGGGTGCCACAAATTTGGTCACAGGTTTGGCTGATGCACAAATCGATTCAACACCCATGGTATGCATTACTGGGCAAGTACCAAGACATTTATTGGGTTCCGATGCGTTTCAAGAGACTGACATTGTTGGCATTTCAACCCCGGTGACCAAATGGAACTATCAGGTTACCAAAGCCGAGGAGATTCCTACTGTACTTGCCAAAGCTTTTTACATTGCCAAGTCTGGTAGGCCAGGTCCGGTTTTGATCGATATCACTAAAAATGCCCAGTTTGATGAATTGGATTTTAGCTATGAGAAATGTACGGGAGTTCGAAGTTATGTACCCGAACCTTCGCCAGATGTGAAGGAAATCGAAAAAGCGGCGGAACTCATCAACAACGCTAAGAAGCCCTACATTGTTTGGGGGCAGGGGGTGATTCTTGGGGAAGCGGAAAAAGAATTACAAGACTTAATAGAAAAAACTGGCATCCCGGCGGCTTGGACCATTATGGGAGAATCGGCCATTGACTCTGACCATCCCTTAAATGTGGGAATGGTGGGCATGCACGGAAACTACGGTCCGAATGTTTTGACCAATGAATGTGACTTGCTCTTGGCCATTGGTATGCGCTTTGATGATAGGGTTACGGGAAATTTGGACACCTATGCCAAGCAGGCCAAAATTGTTCATTTTGAAATCGATCCCGCTGAAATCAACAAAAACGTAAAAGTTGATGTGGCCGTTTTGGGCAATGCCAAAGAAACTTTAAAACTTTTGTTACCAAAAGTCAACAAGAATAGCCATGACCAATGGAAGGCCGAGTTTGATAAAAAGTATGAAGAAGAATTTAGTACCGTTATAAAAAATGATTTGCATCCCACGAAACCTGGATTGACCATGGGTGAAGTCATAGAGCAGATCAATTTGGCTTCGGAACAAAAAGCAGCCATAGTCACTGATGTCGGTCAACATCAAATGGTGGCTTGTAGGTATGCCAAATTCAAGCAGAGCAAGAGTAATATAACATCAGGAGGCCTTGGCACCATGGGATTTGCCCTTCCTGCTGCCATTGGGGCAAAGATGGGAGCTCCTGACCGCGAAGTGGTTGCAGTTATCGGTGATGGTGGTTATCAAATGACCATACAGGAATTAGGGGTTATTTTTCAGCACAAACTTCCTGTTAAGATTGTAGTATTGAACAATGACTTTTTGGGTATGGTTCGCCAATGGCAACAACTCTTTTTTGAAAAACGATATGCTTCCACCGAGTTGGTGAATCCTGATTTTGTAAAGATTGCAGAAGGCTACCATATCCAATCTAAGCGCGTATCCAAAAGAGAAGAATTACAAGGTGCTGTGGAAGAAATGATACGTTCGAAAGAACCCTATTTTTTGGAGGTGGTTGTTGAAAAAGAAGACAACGTATTTCCAATGATACCTTCTGGAGCTTCGGTTTCTGATATTAGATTAAAATAATTTAAGGCTATGGAAAATCAATGGTTTACCATTTCGGTTTATTCTGAAAACAGTGTTGGCTTACTCAATAGAATATCGGGTATATTTTTAAAGCGACACATTAATATAGAGAGTTTAAATGTCTCTAAATCAGAAATTGAAGAAGTTTCTAAATTTACAATAGTTGTATATACCACCCAAGATTGGGTTCGTAAAATTGTACAGCAAATAGAAAAGCAAATAGAAGTCATAAAAGCGTTTTACCATACGGATGACGAAACCATATACCAAGAATCTGCATTGTTTAAGATAGCCTCAAACCTTCTTTTTGATGAACGACAGATACAGAACATCATAAAAGAAAGCCATGCACAAATTGTGACCGTGGCCAGAGACTTCTTTGTTTTGGCAAAAACGGGCAGGCGCTTTGAAATTGACGAGATGTACGAAAAACTGGAACCCTTCGGTATCCTGCAGTTCGTACGGTCAGGAAGAATTACAGTAAGTAAGGCCAAAATGCCGATAACAGAACTTTTGGAAGAATTCCATTTAAATAATTAAACCTAAAATTTGAACTCAAAAAAATGACAAATTACTTTAACACCCTTTCTCTTCGAGATCAACTGGAGCAGCTTGGCAAATGCCGGTTTATGGATGCCGGCGAGTTTGCCGATGGGGTAGATGCCCTGAAAGGAAAGAAAATAGTAATAGTTGGATGTGGTGCACAAGGATTGAACCAAGGACTTAATATGCGTGATTCCGGATTGGATATTTCGTACGCGCTTCGCGAAGCAGCCATAGCCGAGCAACGACAATCTTTTAAAAATGCATCCGAGAACAATTTCAACGTTGGCACCTATGAGGCATTGATTCCTACTGCTGATTTGGTTATCAACCTCACTCCAGACAAGCAACATACCAATGTTGTTGGAGCTGTAATGCCATTGATGAAGAAAGGCGCCACCTTGTCGTATTCACACGGCTTCAACATTGTTGAGGAAGGAATGCAGGTGCGTAATGACCTGACCGTAATAATGGTGGCACCCAAGAGTCCGGGTTCTGAAGTACGTGAAGAATACAAACGAGGTTTCGGTGTACCGACTTTGATTGCCGTGCATCCTGAGAACGACCCTGAGGGCAAGGGCTTGGAACAAGCAAAAGCTTATGCTGCAGCTACTGGGGGACATAAGGCAGGAGTGTTGGAATCTTCATTCGTTGCCGAGGTCAAATCGGATTTAATGGGTGAACAGACCATACTGTGTGGTCTTTTACAAACGGGCTCCATCCTTTGTTTTGATAAAATGGTGGATAAAGGAATTGATAAAGGCTATGCTTCCAAATTGATCCAATACGGTTGGGAAACCATTACGGAAGGCTTAAAACACGGAGGAATAACCAATATGATGGATAGGCTTTCGAATCCTGCCAAAATAAAGGCTTTCGATTTGGCGGAAGAAATGAAAGAAATCATGCGGCCTTTATTCCAAAAACATATGGATGATATCATGAGTGGTCATTTTTCAAAAACTATGATGGAAGATTGGGCCAATGATGACAAAAATTTGTTGACATGGCGCTCAGCCACAGGTGAGACAGCTTTCGAAAAAACACCAGCTGGTGGTGATGAAATAACTGAGCAGGACTATTATGATAATGGTGTTTTAATGGTGGCTTTTGTAAAAGCTGGCGTTGAGTTGGCGTATGAGACCATGACAGAATCAGGAATAATAGGCGAATCAGCGTATTACGAGTCCTTGCATGAAACGCCTTTGATTGCCAATACCATTGCGCGAAAAAAGCTTTTTGAAATGAATCGGGTAATTTCTGATACTGCGGAATATGGTTGTTATCTATTTGATCATGCGTGCAAGCCGTTACTCACCAATTTCATGAAGGATATCGATACTGATGTAATAGGTTCGGCCTTTGGCGGTGGTAAAGGAAACGGAGTGGATAACCGTCGATTAATTGAAGTGAACAAAGCAATTAGAGAACACGATGTTGAGGTGGTAGGGGCGCGATTAAGGGCTTCAATGACCGCAATGAAGCCTATTTAATGAAATTCCAGCAAAGGATTGGGCGGAGTTCGACACCAGTTGATATGAAAGAAACCACAACGACATATTTTCCGCAAATTGCAGATATCTACAAGGCAGCCAAAGTTATTGGAAAGGTGGCCCAAGAGACCCCTTTGCACCAAAGTATCCGTTACTCAAAGGAGTTTGAGGCGAACATTCTTTTAAAACGCGAAGATTTACATCGTGTTCGAAGCTATAAGATTCGTGGAGCCTTCAATAAAATAAGTTCAATGTCTAAAGCTGAGTTGCAACAGGGTGTTGTTTGTGCAAGTGCTGGAAATCATGCCCAAGGGGTTGCTTTTGCCTGCAATCATCTGGGGGTCAAGGGAACTATTTTTATGCCTGTGGTAACACCACGACAAAAGATAGATCAAACCCAAATGTTCGGGGGTGATTGGATCGAAATTGTTCTTGAAGGCGACACCTACGATGACTCTTATAATGCTGCAATTGCTGCTTGTAAAGCAGAAGGAAAGACTTTTGTGCATCCGTTTGACGATCCCAAAACCATTGAAGGTCAGGCTACAGTGGGTTTGGAACTTTTGGAACAATCGGAGAATCCTATCGACTATGTTTTTGTGGCTGTAGGTGGTGGTGGTTTGGCGTCAGGGCTTTGTGGAGCATTCGAGGCTTTGAGTCCGAATACAAAGATTATTGGCGTTGAGCCTATGGGGGCCCCTTCGATGAAAGAATCCATTGCCAATGAGCAACGGGTGCAATTGACTGACATCGATAAATTCATTGATGGAGCAGCAGTGCAACAGGTCGGGGAGCTTACCTTCCAAATCTGCAAACAAAAGCTTCATAACATGGTTACGGTTCCTGAGGGAAAGGTGTGTCAGACCATTTTAGATTTGTACAATCGTGATGCCATCGTAGTCGAACCTGCTGGGGCATTGACCATTGCTGCGCTAGATGATTTCAAAGATGAAATTAGGGGTAAGCATGTCGTATGTATAGTCAGTGGAAGCAATAACGATATCACACGCACTGCCGAAATTAAGGAAAGAGCTTTGCTCTATGCGAATCTAAAACATTACTTCATCATCAGGTTCCCACAACGTCCTGGGGCGTTAAAGGAATTTGTGGCGGAAATTTTAGGCCCCGATGATGATATTACCCATTTTGAATATTCCAAAAAATCAAGCAGGGAAAATGCCCCTGCGGTTGTCGGTATTGAGTTAAAGCGGCCCTCGGACCTCGCACCCTTGATCAAACGGATGAAAGAAAATAACTTTTTTGGCGACTATTTAAACGATAAACCCGACTTGTTTCAATACCTAATCTGAACACTATGGCAGTTGTTGATTCAATTATACCAGAAGCCTTTAAAATAAGTGCCTCAATTGAACAGAGGCATTATTTAATTGATGGCGAATTGCGAAAATGGACTGGGGAGACCACCGAGGTTTTTTCTACCATTTCTTCAACCGAAGTCTACCAACCGACACGTTTGGGCAGTATTCCCACCATGGGGGAGCCAGAAGCCTTGGAAGCCCTTGATGCTGCAGTGAAAGCATACAACCAAGGTCAAGGGGTATGGCCCACCATGAAGGTCAAAGACCGGGTTGAATGCATGGAGAACTTCGTCAAAAAAATGGAAGAAAAGCGCGAAGAGGTCGTAAAACTATTGATGTGGGAAATTGGTAAATCAAAACCCGATTCATACAAAGAGTTTGACCGTACAGTAGAGTACATTTACGACACTATCGAAGAATACAAACAACTGGATCGTGATTCCGCAAAATTCCAGAAGAATGACGGGGTTTATGCCCATATTCGTCGTGGTCCGCTTGGAGTTGTCCTTTGCTTGGGTCCTTACAATTATCCCTTAAATGAAACTTTTGCCCTTTTGATACCCGCTATCATTATGGGCAATACCACCATATTCAAACCCGCCAAACATGGGGTACTTTTGATAACTCCCTTGTTAGAAGCCTTCCAGAGCAGCTTTCCCAAAGGCGTCGTCAATATTTTATTTGGGAGGGGGCGTGCCGTGGCCGGTCCTATCATGAAGACGGGTAAGGTGGACGTGCTCGCGTTAATTGGAAACAGTAAGTCGGCCAATGCACTGCAAGAACAGCACCCGAAAAGCAATCGACTTAGACTGGTTTTAGGTTTGGAAGCTAAGAATCCAGCAATCATATTGCCCGATGCCGATATGAACCTCACCATAAATGAGGTTATTGCCGGCACGACTTCCTTTAACGGACAACGCTGCACCGCATTAAAGGTGGTTTATGTTCATGAAGATGTCAAAGAGGAGTTTTTACAAAAATATTCGGCTGCGATTGATGCCTTAAAATTTGGAAACCCATGGGATGATGGTGTGAAGCTTACGCCCTTGCCTGAACCAGGGAAACCCGATTACATACAAGAATTATTGGACGATGCCTTGGCCAAAGGAGCCACCATTAGCAATCAAAAGGGCGGGCAGCGCAGTGACAACTATATATGGCCAGCAGTTTTGTTCCCGGTTACCAAAGAGATGCGGGTATACGAAGAAGAGCAGTTTGGTCCGATCGTTCCAGTGCTTTCCTTTTCAGATATTTCGGAGCCCCTTGATGATATGGCCGAAAGTAATTATGGCCAGCAAGTGAGCCTTTTCGGTAAGGATGTCTATACACTTTCTCCTCTGATCGATACGTTGGCCAATCTGGTCTGCAGGGTGAACTTGAACAGTTCCTGTCAACGTGGACCCGATGTCTACCCATTTACTGGACGGAAAGATTCTGCACAGTCAACCTTAAGTGTGCACGATGCGTTGCGTTCTTTTAGCATCAGAACTTTTGTTGCTTTTAAAGACAATGAACTGAACAATGAGACCATTGAACAGTTGTTGGAGGCTAAGGTGAGCAACTTTTTAAGCACCGATTACATTCTATAAAGGACCGATGAACAAGTACTTGCTTTAACATCATCTTTACGTTCTTTAACAGATACCTAACGTTGTTCGGTGTTGGATATGAATACCTTAGGGGGATTAAAGTTTATTCATTAACCAGTAAACAACGAACACAATGAAAAAAAGCTACTTAAAAACGGCTATAGGTTGCCTATTGGCCGTTTTTTGTTTTCAAACGGCAACATTCGGTCAATTGAACCTGCCACGAGGCAGTCAAATGGCTAAGGTATCCCAAAGGGTAGGAATTACCGATATCACTATCGTTTACTCCAGACCCAGCGTAAACAACCGAGAAGTTTGGGGTCAATTGGTGCCTTACGGCATGAACAATTTAGGTTTTGGAACCGCGGAAGAATCACCATGGAGGGCAGGAGCCAATGAGAATACCGTTTTTAAGACCACCCATAAGGTGATGATAGGGGGTAAGGAACTTTCGGCGGGCAAATATGGTCTGCATATGGTGGTTAACGAAGACGATACCGCAAAGATCATATTTACCAACAATCATGAGGCATGGGGCAGCTACTTCTTTGAGCCTTCCGATGTTGCATTAGAAGTTGACGTGACGACAAGCGAAATCCCTCACGTTGAGCAGTTAAGGTATGAGTTTAACGAAGTTGCCGCTTCATCAGCAGTGGCGAGCTTGAACTGGGAAAAAAAGCAAATCCCTTTTACCATTGAGGTGCCTGTTACAGATATTGTTTTGGCCGATATCCGTTCCAAAATGCAAAATCAACCAGGTTTCCAAAGACAGACCTGGGAACAAGCCGCAAATTTTGCCATGAATAATGGCGGCGATTTGGATGAAGCCATGGGGTGGATTGATGCAGCGATAGCAGGTCAGTTCTTTAGTCAAAAAACCTTCAATAATTTAGCCATCAAAGCCCAAATCTTGATGAAACAGGGCAAGATGAATGAAGCCTTTGCCGTAATGGATGAAGCCATGCCCTTAGGTACTGTTTTTGAGGTGCACGGTTACGGCCGACAACTGATTGCGGCAGGTCAAAAAGAAAAGGCCTTGGAAGTATTTAGGTGGAACGCAAAAAGTCATAAAGGAACATGGCCTGTTGATTACGGTTTAGCGCGGGGATATTCAGCAGTAGGGAATTTCAAAACCGCACTTAAACACCTCAAAATAGCAGAGGGAAGAGCACCTGATGCTTTGAACAAAAACGCCATTGCAGCGAATGTAGAAAAGCTCGAGTCAGGGACCGACATTAATTGATTAATTCAAATTTTAGTGCAAACAAAGCCCGGCAAAGCTGGGCTTTTTTTAACTAATGTAGCCCCATATAGCTTTGCCCTGGGTTAATTGGGCGTAGGTGTTTCGTATAGCGCGATTTTCAGGCTTCTCCAATTTCGGGTCATTTTTTAAAGTTTGAATGGCATAGTATCGGGCCGACTTTAATATTTGATTGTCCCTAACGATATCAGCAATTTTTAAGTTCAATAGGCCACTCTGTTGGGTTCCCATTAAGTCTCCCGGACCACGAAGTTTCAAATCTACTTCGGCAATTTCAAATCCATCGGAAGTGCGGACCATGGTTTCCAATCGGGTACGGGCTTCTTCTGACAATTTATGACTGGTCATTAAAACGCAATAGCTTTGTTCCGCACCCCTTCCTACACGACCGCGCAGTTGATGTAGCTGTGATAAACCAAATCGTTCTGCGCTTTCGATGATCATAACGGAAGCATTGGGGACATTCACACCAACTTCAATAACGGTTGTGGCCACCATAATATGTGTTTCACCCTTGACAAATCGTTCCATTTCATAATCCTTGTCTTTGGGTTTCATTTTTCCATGAACTATCGATATTTGGTAATCTGGCAATGGAAATTCGCGAACAATACTTTCATAACCATCCATTAAATCTTTGTAATCCAGTGCTTCACTTTCTTGTATCAAGGGATACACAATATAAATCTGTCTTCCTTTTTTGATTTCATCCCGTATAAATCCAAAAACTTTGAGGCGGTTCGAATCGTAACGATGCACGGTCTTGATGGCTTGTCGACCCGGGGGCAACTCGTCAATAATAGAAATATCCAAATCGCCATATAAGCTCATGGCCAAAGTTCTTGGAATGGGGGTGGCCGTCATAACCAAAATATGCGGTGGAATCTCGTTTTTCTGCCACAGTTTGGAACGTTGTGCAACACCAAACCGGTGTTGTTCGTCAATAATGGCCAGACCAAGATTCTTGAATTGTACTTTATCCTCTAAAACGGCATGGGTGCCCACCAGAATATTGAGATTACCATTTTCCAATTGATTGTGGAGCAGTGTCCGTTCTGTTTTTTTTGTAGAACCCGTAAGCAGCGCAATTTTCACTTCCATTTTCCGCAACAATTCCTTTAATCCGTTGTAATGTTGTTGCGCCAAAATTTCTGTTGGCGCCATTAAACAGGCTTGAAATCCGTTATCGATAGCCAGTAACATGCACATTAGGGCTACTATGGTCTTCCCTGATCCCACATCACCCTGTAAAAGTCTGTTCATTTGTGCACTGCTGCCCAAGTCACCGCGTATTTCCTTAATGACACGTTTTTGGGCACCGGTAAGTTCAAAGGGCAAGTGATGGTTGAAAAAATCATTAAAAAAATGACCGACGGTTGAAAAGGGCATGCCCTTAATTTTTTGTTTCCGGGCTGCTTTTTTAGACAAAAGCTGTAACTGAACAAAGAACAGTTCTTCAAACTTCAATCGAAATTGTGCCTTGGCCAGAAGATCCTGATTTTTCGGAAAATGAATGTTTAGTAGGGCTTCAGATCGAGAAATCAGTTTTAATGATGTTCGCAGTTCTTCATTTAGCGTCTCAGAAAAATTGGCCCGAGTTTCCAAGAAAAGTTGCTGTAACATTTTGCTGATAATGCGATTGGTAATGCCTTTGGCACTCAATTTCTCTGTGGAGGGATAAATGGGCTGCATCGCAATCTTCATACCGGATTGGTGTTCCTTTAACAACTCCATTTCGGGGTGTGGCATAGAAAACGAATTGCCATATTTATTTAATCGCCCAAAAACTACGTAGGGTTCATTAAGGCGCAGGTTTTCCCGAATCCATTTTTGTCCACGAAACCAAACCAATTCAATTTCACCGGTATCATCAACAAAGGTTGCTACCAAACGTTTACCCCGTTTTTGTTCAACGGTTTTAATATGAATGATCTTCCCTAAGATCTGAACATCTGCACCACTCAGCTGTAATTGATTGATTTTGTAGTATTGTGTCTTGTCCAAATAACGGTTGGGGTAGAGTTGTAATAGCTCCCCAAAAGTTGTTATTCCCAATTCAGATTTTAGTGTTTCGGCACGATTGGGACCTACACCTTTGAGATAGACTATTGGAGTTTGCAGTTGATTGGGATTCATCAAGCTAAAAATAGGTAAATTGGTGTGACTTTTGCTTCCCTTTATTCATGAGGTTCATACATTTTATTATTACTTGGTTTTTTATTGTTCCCATTTTTGGGCAACATGAAAAAGCTGTTGATTTTCAGAAAGTCGAAGTGAAAATTGCCCCCCTTCTTTCAAATCAATCGATCATGGGGTGGGGTTCCTATGAGTTTGAGGTATACAGAAAAACAGATTCTATTTTTTTGGATGCCGTTGCCATGAAATTCCAATCTGTGAACTTAAATGGAAGAGCAATAAACTATCGAAATTCTGGTCGTAGCATCGGTTTTAAAGCACCTAAAAAACCTGGTACTTATAAATTGAAATTGAGCTATACAGCCGAACCCAAGCAAACTGTCTACTTTGTTGGCTTTGATGATGACTTGGAAAACAACGAACAGGTATGGACCCAAGGCCAGGGAAAATATACCAGTCATTGGTTGCCTTCGTTCGACGATATGACAGAGAAGGCGGAATTCGATTTGTTATTTATTGTCAATAGCAACCTTGAGGTAATTGCAAACGGAAAATTATCGGCCAAACAAAAATTGAACGAAGCACATGGATTTCCTGCCCCTGGTATGGCAAAGGAAAGGGTTCCAAAAAGCAGGTGGCGCTTTAAAATGAACAATCCTATGAGCAGTTATCTTGCCGCCTTTGTCATAGGTGATTTCGATAAGCAACTGACCCATTCCGCCTCTGGAGTGCCCATCGAACTGTACTATGAACCCAAGGATAGTCTAAAAGTTGAACCTACCTACCGTTATACCACGGAAATCTTTGATTTTCTGGAAGAGGAAATCGGGGTGCCGTACCCATGGCAAAATTACAAGCAGGTTCCCGTTCGTGATTTTTTATATGCAGGAATGGAAAACACTACCTGTACGATTTTCTCGGACCAATATGTTATTGATTCTACCGCCTTTGTTGATAAGAACTATGTGAATGTTAATGCCCACGAATTGGCACACCAATGGTTTGGAAATATGGTCACTGAGCAAAGCGGTGCAAACCATTGGTTACATGAAGGTTTTGCCACGTACTATGCCTATTTGGCTGAAGAAGTCTTGTTTGGTTCGGACCATATGTACTGGAAACTATATGAAACGGCGAAGACCTTGCATAACCTTTCGGAAAATGGGGATGGGGAGGCCTTGACCAACCCAAACGCAAACAGTTTGACTTTTTACGAAAAAGGAGCTTGGGCCTTGTTTTTGTTACGAGATCGGGTAGGGGATATAGCATTTAAAAAAGGTATTCAAAACTATTTGAACAAATACGCCTTTGGTAATGTCACTATCGATGATTTTTTAAATGAAATGGAGCGAACGAGTAATCAAAAGCTACAGTCTTTTAGGTCGCGTTGGTTGGAGGACGAAGAATTTCCTTGGCCAGATGTTCAAAAATATTTGATTGAAAAGAACGCATCTTTAAAATCATATTTCACGATATATCAATCGGGAGGATCATATCCTGATCTGGTTGACACGGTAATTCGGAATTGGGATGCGCTAGCGTCTGATCAGTTAAAAAAACAACTCATAAAGGATTGTTCCCAATCACTCATACGAAAGGATTTTATTGAAAAATTAACCAATGAATCTGTAAAGGTGCGGCAGGCTTTTGTTATGGCTACACGAACCATTCCGGAAGACCTACGCCACTATTTTGAGGAATTCTTAGATGATCCCAGTTACCTTACGAAAGAAATTGCATTTGTCAAGCTTAGTCTAGCATTTCCCGAAAGAAGGCTACGTTATTTGCAGGATTTGGAAAATATATATGGACTGCCCAACAAAAATATCAGATTGGTTTGGTTGACTGTTGCCCTTCTAACAGACGAGATTCCGCAAAAAGGAAAAGGACAGTTTTATAAAGAATTAAATGCCTATACGAATTCTAATTTCAGTTTTGAGACCCGTCAAATGGCTTTCGAATACCTGAGCCAAATAAATGCTTTAAGTGATTCTTCCATTCTCAATTTGATCGATGCAACAAACCACCATATTTGGCAGTTTAAAAAGTCATCCAGAAATTTACTCCGAAGTTTGGCGAAAGAGGAGAAGGATAGGGTAGAACGAATTCTAAACGGGTTGCCTTCACAAGAACAACTTCGCTTAAAAAAAATTATCACACCATGAGAGCTCTGGTTATTTCCGGTGGTGGCAGCAAAGGTGCCTTTGCAGGGGGCGTTGCGCAATTTTTGATCGAAGAGGCCAAAAACGACTACGACATATTTGTAGGCACCTCTACAGGGAGCCTTTTGATTTCTCACCTTGCACTTGGTAAAATAGAAAAGATAAAAAATATTTACTCCTCAGTAAATCAGAAGAGTATTTTCAATAATTGCCCTTTTATCGTTAAAAAGAAATATGGTTCTGAAATCATAACCATGAACCATTGGAACATTTTGAAAAATTTCTTGAAAGGGAAAAAAACCTTTGGCGAAAGTGAGAATCTGAGGGAGCTCATAGGTGAAAGCATCACGCTAAACGAGTTTAATGCCTTGAAAGAAGGGAACACTGATGTGGTTGTCACCGTCTCCAATTTGTCCTTGAACCAAGTAGAGTACAAATCAATAAACGATTGTTCCTATGAGGAGTTTTTGGATTGGATTTGGATTTCATCAAACTATACACCCTTTATGAGTTTGGTGCGTAAAAATGGCTGCGAATATGCCGATGGTGGTTTGGGGAGTCTCGTTCCCATCGAAGAGGCCATCAAGCGAGGCGCCACCGAAGTTGACGTGGTGGTCTTGCATACCGAGGTTAGTTATTACAATAGAATGCCTTCACGTAATCCCTTTGAGTTGATAACCAGCATGATGGGCTTTATGTTGGATCGTATAGAAACGCAAAATATTCGTGTTGGTAAATTGGTGGCAAGTCAACAAGGGGCCATAATCAATATATATTACACCCCAACCATACTAACGACCAACTCACTCATTTTTAACAAGGAGAAAATGACCCACTGGTGGATGCGCGGGTATCTTTATGCCAAGAATAAGAATACAGAAATTATGCCTATTCAACCTGAAATTCAGGAGTAAACTACCACAGTTCAGAAACCTCTTTCTTGATGTAAGCCAATGCCGCTGACGAAGGAGATTGCTTATCTATGGTCTGGTTTAAGATATCTTCACGAAGTTTATCAACAGAATCAGAATCGCTCATTCCAACCGAACGAATAATCTGTATGGTCGCGTTCTTGGCGGTCTTGATTATGTTCCAACATTCGTCGGTCATATAAATCTGTTGCGAAAGATTGTGTTCAAATTCCGTTTCAATCTGCTTTATCAACAAATTTTCATAAGCCGATTTATCCTTTGTTTTAGGACTCACCCGAACCACTAAGCTGTTCAACGTAATTCGTTCCAAGAAAAGCACCATACGCTCGTAGGCCTGTAACCGTCTTGGAAGCGTCTCTTGTTGCGTATCCTTGTGCAATAAATAACGCCTTCTGCCTTCTTCATTATTGGTATGCAACCTAAAAAAGTAAAAGGCCACAGCCCCAGTAACTACTGCAGGCAGTAAAAAAGCGAACAATTGAAAAATCTCATCTCCTGTCATGGTTTGGTTTTTGTTTGCATCTAGAACGCCTTAAAACTGTAAAAAGTATGAATGCTATTTACGGATTTGGGACTTGGCCGAAGCATAAAACTTTTTGTAATCAGGTTGTAAGACTATGGTGATGCCTTCACTAAAATTTCCATCCATCGCTGTTACGCTGATTTTGTCAGGAGCGATGCCATGTGTGCTAGATAAAACTGCGGCAACGGCATTGGCCTGTTTCCAAGTAACATCAAACTCTCCGGTTATGTTCAATCCTTTGACAATTAGATTTCTGGAAGGATTGTTACGAACTATATCTGCAACCTTTGCCAGAAGGTTATTCCCATTTTCGGACACTTGTATTGAAGTATCACCACCCAACAATGCATCCAAGCCATAGGTGATCACTATCGCGCTGCCAGCGATACCAACTTTTGCTTCATTGCCCAATTGTTGTTGAATTAGTGGTGCTTGAACAATAGCAATAGAGTCATTTTGTGAGATGGCATCCGTTATATTGCTTAACTGTTTTTCCTTTTTCTCAAGACTGGCCAAGGCATTGTTCACATTCTCTGTATTCTTCTTTGAAAGCTCAGAGAAGCTGGAAAGATTCTTCAATAGCGTTGCATTGGCATCTCTCAGACCGGCATTTTCTTTTTTGAAGGTCTCGGCCTGAGCCTGACTTGACGAAATTTTGCGTTGGGCCACTGCCAATTGTTGTTCAACTGAATCTAATTGTACATTCAGTTCTTGAATTTGTGCCAAAAGTTCGCTTTTTCGCTGTCCATGGGCGCATACACCCAGCAATACAAATACAAGGAGGCCGATAGTTTTTTTCATTCCTTTCTACTACTTATTCAAATAATCTAGCGTCATTTCAGTCATGGCCTTAACACCCAATTGCATACCGGCATCATCAATAAGAAAATCAGGAGTGTGATGGGGGTAAGGAGTAGTGTTTCCAGGTGTCATTCCCCCGAGAAAAAAGAAAAACCCAGGAACTTCCCTTTGAAAATATGAAAAATCTTCGGCCCCTGTAATCGCTTTTTGAGCAACCACATTTTTATCTCCCGCAACACGTTTAAGCGTCGGTAACATCTGTTTCACCAGGTCAGGTTCGTTATAGGTTATATCCGTGGCATCTAATATTTCACAAGTGGCTTCCCCGCCATACGCCCTTGCAATGGTGGAAACCATTTCTTTCATGCGTTTATTTATATGGTCTTTCATGCCATAATCAAGGGTACGAATCGTGCCCAGCATTTCTGCAGATTCCGGAATGATATTGAATCGAACCCCACTTTTTATTTTACCGACGGTAATTACGGCGGCCTCATTGGTCAAATTAGACTCTCTACTAATTATGGTCTGTAAACCGTCAATGATTTTGGCGCTAATTAAAATGGGGTCGACACCGCTCCAGGGTTGCGAACCATGACTTTGTTTGCCTTTAACTTTTATGGTAAAACTTTGGGCTGCAGCCATAGTTCCCCCCATTTTAAAACGGATCATACCCACAGGAGTTTGCGAGTTAATATGAAGGCCAAAAATCGCATCGACATCAGGATTTTTTAAGACGCCTTCCTTTACCATTAGCAAAGCCCCACCTTCTTCACCAGGAGGTGGGCCCTCTTCTGCAGGTTGAAAAATAAACTTAACCGTACCCTTTATTTTATCCTTATTTTTTGATAAAACTTCGGCTACTCCCATTAGGATAGCTGTGTGGGTGTCATGGCCACAGGCGTGCATCACCCCAACTTTTTCTCCCAAAAACTCTGATTTTACCGTTGATTTAAAAGGAAGGTCGTTGCGCTCGGTGACTGGTAAGGCGTCAATATCTGCTCGTAAGGCGACAACTTTTCCGTCAGCGTCCCCTTTTAAAACCCCAACGACCCCTGTATGCGCAACTCCTGTCTGAACCTCAATACCCAATGATTTTAAATGCGCCGCAATTTTTTCAGCGGTTTTGAATTCACGATTGCTTAATTCTGGGTTTTGATGTATGTCTCTTCGCCATTCGATTACCTTGTTCTCGATCGCTTTATAATCTTGCTCAAGGTTGGGTCCCTGGCCTAAGACCAAACATGGTAGAAGCAGTAAAAAAGAAACGTAAATATATTTCATAACTAATTGATTTAGAATTTTATAAATGAATAACCTTCATTTTGAAGTTGAATCAAAGCGGTCATCGCCGAAAGCGCTAATTGAACACCCGGGATCAACTCATTCTTTGGAAAATTTCTTGATATTGAAGATTGTCCACAAAATAGGATGTCCACATCGGCATCAAGTAATTGGGCAATCATTTCTGCATTGGGATTGTCTATACCGAATCGATTTTGGTAGGCTTCATTGGTTATCAAATCTTTGGATGCTTTGTTGTGCACCACCAAAGCCACATGCAATTGCGCTACCGGCACACCACTTTGAGCATGCATATTCAGAAATCGAGCGGCCGTTTCAATACTGGCGTTGCGTTGTGAGGGATTATCGGGAGAATTCATCACATCAAAAACCACCTTAAATTCTTGGCCAGTTTTTGTTGGGTAATCGGCGTTTTGAACATTCCAGACCTTACCGAAATCCTTGATTACCGGACCAGCCTCCTTTTTTTGGCCAAAAACCGATTGAAAGCAAAGAATTATCAAGCAGCCCCAGCTGCAAATCACCATTTTCATATGCCTAAATATATCCAAAAAGCAGCATACCAACATGGGGTGTTTACAACTAATGCAACTTGGGTTTCAAAAAACTCGAATTATAGCTAATTTCACCTTCTGAGTTGAAACCGAAACATGTCATATTTAGAAGAGTTAAATGAAGCCCAGAGGAAACCTGTTCTACACAAGGACGGACCTTTGATGGTCATAGCAGGAGCGGGATCGGGTAAAACTCGTGTGTTGACCTATCGTATTGCCCACCTATTGGACCAAGATGTTGATGCCTTTAATATATTGGCGTTGACATTTACCAATAAGGCCGCCCGCGAAATGAAAAAACGCATCGCGCAAATTGTAGGGAATTCAGAGGCCAAAAATCTGTGGATGGGCACTTTCCATTCCGTTTTCGCGAAGTTGTTGCGATTTGACGGGGATAAATTGGGATACCCCAGCAATTTTACCATTTATGACACCCAAGATTCACAACGTCTGATCGCAAGTATCATTCGAGAAATGGGACTTGATAAGGACATTTACAAGTACAAGCAGATCCAGAACCGGATTTCGTCATACAAGAACAGTTTGATCACTGTAAAGGCCTATTTTCAAAATCCTGAATTGGTAGAGGCCGATGCCATGGCCAAACGACCGCGACTTGGTGAGATTTATCAGAATTATGTAGACCGTTGCTTTAAAGCAGGAGCCATGGACTTTGATGACCTTTTGTTACGAACCAACGAGTTGTTGAATCGATTTCCTGAGGTACTCATGAAGTATCAAGAAGGCTTTAAATATATTTTGGTCGATGAGTACCAAGATACCAACCACAGCCAATATTTGATTGTTAAAGCCCTGGCAGATCGGTACCAAAATATTTGTGTCGTTGGCGATGATGCCCAAAGTATTTATTCGTTTCGAGGGGCCAACATCAGCAATATTCTAAATTTTCAACGAGACTATGACGATGCGGCGGTTTATCGATTGGAACAGAACTACAGGTCCACAAAGAATATCGTCAATGCCGCAAATTCAATTATAGCCAAGAATCGTGATCAGTTGCAAAAAGTCGTTTGGACCGCTAATGACGAGGGGGCCAAAATCAAGGTGCACCGAAGTGTTACCGATGCTGAAGAAGGTCGTTATGTAGCTGGTTCTATCTTCGAGAATAAAATGCAACAGCAACGACCCAATGGACATTTCGCTGTTTTATACCGCACCAATTCACAATCGAGGGCCATTGAAGATGCCCTTAGAAAGCGTGATATTCCTTATCGTATTTACGGGGGTCTTTCCTTCTACCAGCGCAAAGAGATAAAAGATGTGTTGGCCTATCTGCGCCTAATCTTAAATCCTAAGGACGAAGAGGCCCTGAAACGAATCATTAACTTTCCTGCCCGGGGTATTGGCCAGACTACAGTTGATAAATTGACGGTGGCAGCGAATCATTATCAGCGTTCCATTTTTGAGGTCATTGAAAATTTGGATAAGTTGGATTTGAAAATTAATTCGGGCACCAAAAACAAGTTGCATGATTTTATGACCATGATCAAAAGTTTTCAGATCATGAACGAGGGCGCCGACGCATTTACTTTGGCCGAGCACGTTGCGAAGAAAACCGGCTTACTTACAGAATTTAAAAAAGACGGAACGCCTGAAGGAATTGCGAGAATGGAGAACATTGAGGAATTGCTCAATGGTATCAAAGATTTTGTGGAAGGTCAAAAAGAAGTTGCCGATGCCAAAGGAGCCTTGTCCGAGTTTTTGGAAGATGTTGCTTTGGCAACCGATATGGACAAAGATATAGGCGATGACGACCGGGTAGCACTGATGACCATTCACTTGGCCAAGGGTTTGGAATTTCCATATGTGTATGTGGTGGGTATGGAGGAAGACCTTTTTCCATCTGCCATGAGCATGAATACCCGCAGTGAGCTTGAGGAGGAGCGTAGGCTGTTTTATGTTGCTCTTACCCGTGCTGAAGAACAAGCGTTTTTAACATATACGCAAAACAGGTACCGTTGGGGAAAATTGATCGATGCAGAACCCAGTCGTTTTTTAGAGGAGATTGATGAACAGTACCTTGAAAACCTTACCCCATTGAATGATGGGTACAGGTACAAATCTTTAGTGAACAATGATATTTGGGGTGAGGTGGACAAAAGCAAGCTACGCCAAGTAAAACCACGTAACGGTAAACCTCCGGGAGCCAACCAGCCCAATGCACAACAACTTCGAAAGTTGCGAAAAATAAAACCGCAATTGAGTCAACCTACTTCCAACACCAATATCATGGATCCGAAACTAACCGAAGGGGTGGTGGTTAACCATACTCGTTTCGGAAGGGGTAAAATTTTAAAGATAGAAGGCGTGGGACAAGACAAGCGCGCGGAAATACAGTTCGAAGGAGCAGGCTTGAAAAAACTGTTACTGCGATTTGCCAAACTAGAAGTGCTTGAGAATTAACATTCTGAGGACCGCATCGCGCCTATAGATTTTGTAACTTAAGGAGTGTAAAGTCAATATCGTGGCCGAGTTCATCAAACTATATGAAGACAATCCGGATCCCCGTAAAATAAGTCGGGTGGTAACCATTTTGCGCCAAGGTGGATTGGTCATTTATCCGACGGATACGGTTTATGGTCTTGGATGTGACATTACAAATACCAGGGCATTGGAACGAATTGCCCGTATTAAGGGAATAAAACTTGCCAAGGCCAATTGGTCTTTCGTCTGTGCGGACCTTAGCAACTTATCCGATTACATTCGCCAAATAGATACCCCGACTTTTAAAATATTGAAGCGCACGCTTCCAGGGCCCTATACCTTTATTCTTCCAGGAAATAATAGCCTGCCGAAAGACTTTAAAAAGAAAAAGACGGTGGGGATACGGGTTCCAGATAATCTTATCGCCCAGACTTTGGTAAGAGAATTAGGCAACCCCATTGTTTCAACCTCAATTCATGATGAAGACGATATCATTGAATACACCACTGACCCTGAATTGATTTATGAAAAGTGGGATAATTTGGTTGATGTTGTCATTGATGGTGGCTATGGTGGAAATATTGCCTCAACGGTGGTTGATTTGACCACATCGGTTCCCAATTTGATACGACTTGGAAAAGGCTCATGGGAGACCCCATAAAAAAAGCACGGTTTTACCCGTGCTTTTCAAATTTTATAATGTTGTCTTTACTTAGTTGCCACTGCCACCAATAGCCGGATCTTTCATTCCTTCTTCAATCATGCTGTAGAATTGGTCCAATTTCGGCAATACTACGATTCGCGTTCTTCTATTCTTGGCGCGTTCACCTGCATTGTCATTACTTGATAGCGGTACATAGAAACTGCGTCCTGCTGCGGTCATTCTAGCTGGGTCAACTCCAAAATCGTTTTGTAAAATCCGAACAATTGAAGTTGCTCTTTTCGCACTCAAGTCCCAGTTGTCCAACAATACGCCACTTCGATAGGGAACATTGTCGGTATGTCCTTCAACCATGAATTCAAAATCAGGTTTGTTGTTCACAACTTTCGCTACTTTACCCAACACTTCTTTTGCTGCATTGGTTACGTTATAGCTTCCGCTGCTGAACAATAATTTGTCTGAAATGGACACAAATACAACACCTTTTTCTACACTTACCTCAATGTCTTCATCATCCAAATTGCCCAACACTCCTTTCAGGCTTTGTACCAAGGAAAGATTCACAGAATCTCTTCTGGTAACGGCATCTTGAAGTTTTCTAATGGTCAAATCTTTTTCACGTAGACTTTCCAAAGACTTTTCAAGGTTTTCGGCACCTTTGGCTGTAAGCGTTGTCAGGTTGCCCATATTATTTATTAATTCTTGATTGTTGGCTTTCAAAAATGCATTTTGATCTTCGAGCGTCTGCAAACGGGCATCAGCCGTAGCCTTCTCTTCGAGACAATCATTTAATTTTACGGTTGCTGAGTTTAGCAGGTCTTGAGTTTCTTTTTGTTTTGCTTCGAGTTCAGCATATTTTTTCTGGGATACGCAAGAGGACAACAAAACGACCATCCCAAGTGTTCCTAAAATAATTTTTTTCATAATGCTTATAAAATTTAATGGTTGTTAAATACCTTTTATAATGGGCCAAAATTAGATAAAATGCAGGCCCTCAATAGTTCGGTACCGTTAATCTTTTACTAAATTGTTAAAATTCTTCACTTCATTTACGAAGTGAGACCAGACTATGGATTTCACAGCGTAATATTTTAATATAAAATTAGCTTTCTCACGTTTGGCGTACATGCCCCTGAAATGTCTGTAAAAGCTGATGTGCGCTCTTAGAATCGCGAAGCAATGTTTGAATTTTAATTGAAAAATAAATCGTAGCGCGGCCACACCATCAAGCAACAACCGAGCTGCAATTATTGTAAACGCCCTTCTTCTTGGGAGGTTTTTTGTAATGGTAAACAATGAATTGCGAAAATTCAAAAATGTTTTTTTAGGGTTCATATTGCTTAAAGTTGATCCCCCCAAATGGTACACATGGCTCTCACCAACATAATAAACTGCATGGCCTTTGTTTTGGGCCCTCCAACACAAATCAACCTCTTCCTGATGGGCGAAATAGGCTTCATCAAACCCATCGAGCTCCCAAAAAACATCCTTTTTAATAAATAAGCAGGCTCCGGTAGCCCAAAAAATTTGTTGACGATCGTTATACTGTCCAGTATCCTCCTCGAGCGATTGAAAGATGCGCCCCCTACAAAAAGGGTATCCCAATTTATCAATAAATCCACCTGCCGCCCCCGCGTATTCGAAATATTGGGGTCGCATTAAATCTAGTATTTTGGGTTGGATGATTGCGGCGTTTTCGACCTCCGAAAATGTGGCTGCAATTGGAGCCAACCAATTCTGGGTTACTTCGACATCTGAATTTAAAAGGCAGAAAACATCTGCATCAATATGCTTTAGACCTTCATTGTAACCTTTGGCAAAACCACCATTCGAATCGTTCTGAATTAGTCCTATTTGTGGATAATGCTTTTTGATAAAATCGACAGATCCATCGGTACTTGCATTATCTATAACGTAGATAGCTGCTTCTTTGGAATAATCCACCACAAAAGGTAAGTAGCGCTCGAGCAAGGCCACCCCGTTCCAATTCAATATAGCTATTGCAATCTTCAAAACGAGGGCAAATTAACGCCTAAAATCAGGAATTTCCTTTAAAAAAGTATATTTTTCTTTGGTATAGTCCATTTGGCAATAAAAGTGCTCCAATCCATTGCTAAGCATTACATATGAAGCCTTTAATTGCCTATTGTATTTGGCCACTTGATCAAATGTCTCTTGCGATAGTGCAATATTTGGTGCTTTGCATTCGACAAGTACATGAATGCTTCCATCGGGATTATAGACCACTATGTCATACCTTTTTTTCAATCTATTTACAATGAGTTGTTTTTCTACATTGATTAAACTTCGGGGATACTTTTTAGTTTCCATCAGATAATGTACCACATGTTGCCTGACCCATTCTTCGGGTTGCAACATCACATATTTTTTGCGGATGACATCGAATATCCACATTTTATTTTCGCTACTTTTGAGTTTTAGCGCATACCTGGGAAAGTTCAAAGGCAACATGCCACAAAAATGATGATTTTTTAGAAATGGAGGGTGTAAAAGAGATTGCCAAATCAATAAGTGAGGGGCAGTATAAGCCGATTTACTTTTTAATGGGCGATGAACCCTACTATATCGACAAGATAACGGAGCATATTGCGAATAGCGTGCTTTCCGAAGAAGAGCGCGGTTTCAATCAGATGACGCTTTATGGAAAGGAAACCAACATTGATGAAATTGTTGGCAATGCAAAGCGTTATCCCATGATGGCTGATTATCAGGTTGTCGTTGTCAAGGAAGCGCAGCATTTGTCGCGAACCATCGAAAACCTTGAACCCTATGCCAACCAACCACAACCGACCACTATTTTGGTCCTTTGCTACAAATACAAAAAGTTAGATAAGCGAAAAAAGCTCTATAAGTCCATTCAGAAGAACGGTCAATTATTTGAAAGCAAAAAGTTGTATGAAAATCAGGTTTCTGATTGGATTCGAAAACTGCTGCAAGGAAAAGGCAAGAAAATTTTGCCAAAGGCCAGCGCAATGCTTGTGGAATACTTGGGAACAGATTTGAGTAAAATCAGCAATGAACTTGACAAATTGGCTTTAGTCGTTGCCGATGATGCTGAAATTTCTCCTCAAATCATTGAGCAATATATTGGGATAAGCAAGGATTACAATAATTTTGAACTCAAGAAAGCCATAGGGGAGCGGGATCTCTCAAAAGCTAGCCGAATCATCAATTATTTTTCCCAAAACCCAAAAGACAATCCTTTTGTGGTCACCATAACCCTCATCAATACATTTTTTACCCAGTTACTGCAGTATCATGGATTGAGTGATCATTCACCAAAAAACGTTTCACGTGTGTTGGGCATCAATCCCTATTTCGTTGGCGAGTTCCAGATCGCTGCAAAAAACTACTCCATGAAGCAAATAAGTCAAATTCTTTCAGATTTGAGGGAGCTCGACCTTAAGAGTAAAGGCCTGGGCGCATCAAATATGTCGCAAAGCGATTTACTGAAGGAACTTTTTGCTAAAGTTTTTTAAGACTTATTTTCTGTCCAAACTGTATTTTCCTGGGCCTAAAAGGAATATGGCGATGAAGATTGCCAAGAACAATAGCGCCTTTTCCTTGACATTGAATGGGTCTGCCCCATGCACCACGAATGCTGCCACAGCCATTGTCAGTGCAGAAGGAATGGTGGCCCATTTCGTCTTAAATCCAATAATCATAAGGATGGGGCATATGAATTCTGCAACAACCGCCAAAAACAATGTAGGGGCCGGACCAATGCCCAAAGGGTCACCGAATTCCGTATTGCCAGAAATCAATTTTTGAAATTTTGGAAAACCGTGGGTCAGCATAAAAGCGTTGGGCAATATTCTTAGAATGGCCAAGCCTAGATGCGTTGATGCTATGTTTTTCATGAAAAGGGGAATTTTTGAGTTTCGCTAAGGTATCATTTTTTTAACAGAAATCTCAGCTGCCTATCGCCGGGTATTCTTCCGGATTGGCATCATGCATTATGGCATATACCTTTTCAAAAATATCTTCAGCATTGGGTTTGGAAAAATAATCTCCGTCAGAAGCATATGCTGGTCTATGGGCCCTTGCACTCAACGTCTGTGGCGCACTATCAAGATAAGCGTAAGCACCTTGGTTCTCAATTATTTCCTGCATGAGGTAGGCAGAGCATCCCCCAGGGACATCTTCATCAATAATTAAAAGACGGTTGGTCTTCTTGATACTGGCCAAGGTATCATGGTTTGTATCAAAAGGCAGTAATGACTGAGCGTCGATTACTTCAGCATCGATGCCGACTTCGATCAAATCTTTGGCAACCTTTTCCACGATTCGCAATGTGGATCCATAAGACAATAGTGTGATGTCAGATCCAGTCTTTAAAACTTCCACTTGCCCAATGGGTGTGGAAAACTCACCAAGATTGGAAGGTAATTTTTCTTTAAGTCGATATCCGTTAAGACTTTCAATCACAAGGGCAGGTTCATCACCTTTCATCAAAGTGTTGTAAAACCCTGCCGCTTGGGTCATGTTTCTTGGCACCAAAATATACATGCCCCTTAAAAGATGGATCAAACCGCCCATTTGGGAACCTGAGTGCCAAATTCCTTCTAACCGATGCCCACGTGTTCGTATGATCAGCGGAGCTTTTTGCTTTCCAACGGTGCGATAGAGTAGGGTGGCGAGATCATCACTTAAGGTCTGCAGACCATACAGAATGTAATCTAAATACTGAATCTCTGCGATTGGTCGTAATCCGCGCATCGCCAAACCTATACCTTGCCCTACAATGGTAGCTTCACGAATTCCGGTATCCGCAATTCTCAATTCGCCATATTTTTTCTGCAGTCCCTCTAGTCCTTGGTTTACATCTCCTATTTTGCCGGTATCTTCTCCAAAGATTAAGGCATTTGGATATTTTGCAAAAAGCTTGTCAAAATTATCACGAAGAATAATGCGTCCATCAACCATTTTATCTTGCTCAAAAACGGGAGCCACAGCCGGAAGGTTAATGCAACTATACGCATCATCTGCATACAGATGACTGCTAAATTTTGATTGGGCCGTATTCATAAATGAATCGATCCAAGTTGACAGCGCCTGGAGGGCCGGCGAATTTTCACCAATCGCAAAGCGACGTGCCTTTCTCGAAATGGCGGCCAAATCTTTTTTCAAAGGCTCATCAATAGCGATCAGATCATTTTTGGCACGTTCAATAAAATTCTTATTCGGACTCGAAAGGGCCAATTTGTCAAGCAGCGCCACCAATTCCTTTTTAGCCTCTTTGTGGGGTTTTAGAAATTCAGACCAGGCTTCCTTCTTGGCATTGCGAACGGCAAGTTTAATTTCCTTTTCAAGTGCCTTCAAGGTTTCTTCGCTGGCAATATCATTTTCCAATATCCATTCACGAAACCGCTTATTGCAATCATTTTCACTTTCCCATTGCAAACGCTCCTGTGATTTGTAGCGCTCATGGGAACCCGAGGTAGAATGTCCCTGCGGTTGGGTTAATTCGGTCACATGTATCAGTACCGGAACGTGTTCTTCACGCGCTATATCGGCCGCATTTTCATAGGCGTGGATAAGTGCGGTATAATCCCAGCCTTTTACTTTTAATATTTCATAACCGGGCGATGCTTCTGTACGTTGAAAACCCTTAAGAATTTCAGAAATATCTCCTTTTGTGGTGTGGAATTCCGCTGGAACGGAAATGCCATATTCATCATCCCATACACTGATGACCATAGGTACTTGCATTACCCCCGCGGCATTGAAGGTTTCAAAAAAATGTCCTTCGCTGGTACTTGCATTACCGATGGTGCCCCAAGCGACCTCATTTCCATTAATAGAAAAATTCTTTTGGGGAATAATCGCTTCGTTCCTGTATATTTTCGACGCTTGGGCCAGGCCTAACAAACGGGGCATTTGACCCGCAGTACATGAGATATCGGCACTGCTATTCTTTTGTTTGGTCAAATCTTTCCAACTGCCATCTTCATTAATGCTATGCGTTACAAAATGACCACCCATTTGACGTCCGGCGCTCATCGGTTCTTTTTCCAAATCGGTTGTAGCGTATAGACCATGAAAAAACTCCTTGGCCGATAAAAGCCCTAAGGCCATCATAAAGGTTTGGTCTCTGTAATAGCCGCTTCTAAAATCACCATCTTGAAATGAACGTGCCATCGCTAATTGCGGTAGCTCCTTCCCATCACCGAATATTCCGAATTTGGCTTTGCCTGTCAAGACTTCCCGGCGACCCAATAAACTACATTCTCTACTGGTTACGGCGACCTCATAGTCTTTCAAGATCTGTGCTTGAAAATCATCAAAAGAAATTTGGCTGTCGGTTTGGGAATCAGGCTTCATTTATCAGGGTAGATTTTTTGCAAAATTACAGAAATAGCATCAAAATGACAATTGGCAGCTACGTTAAAAACTTCAAAAATTCTTAGTTATTGCTTCAAAAATTGAATTTTTGTTAAAATTGAAACATTTTATTCCTAAAAAATTGAATATTCTTTAAAACCATTTTCTGGTAAACAGGCGTGTTAGGGTTTTGGGGCTAATGGTTACCACAAAACGGATACGCTCTCCATAATTCGGTTGTGCAATTTCATAACCATTGTTGGAGTAGATTGGGAAATACAGCTCAAAAAAGTCGGTCACGAGATTTAGGCGAACACCATATCCATACAAAAATCGAGCATCCTCACCACGATTACGAATGGCTCCGATATCGCCGTAGAGTTCTATCCATTGCCAAACATTAAAACTTAAGTTTCCGGTGGCTATCCAGTCGTTGCCGAAACGGTCATCAAATATTGATTTAAAACCTCCTTCAGCCAATATAAATTGTTGGCTGCTGAGACCTGAGGCGCTTTGGGATCGATTGAGGTAGTCCAAATCAAAAAGATAATCGGTAGGGCGGTCCAACGCGAAACTGAAAAAGTCTGAATTGCTGGTATTCGTTATAAATTTACCTGCATAAAATCTTAGGTTGAGCTGTCTGTTGTTATTGAAAAGGGTGCGCTGTTCCCACTCAAAGGAAAGTTTCGAAAAATTACCCGAAAGTTGTCCGTCAACCACCCATGAACGAAACCTGAGAATATTATTATCTACATCACCATAACGTACATTGAAAACTGTAAAATCTGGTTCCGTATCAATTTGATCAATGATTTCATCATCGATATTCCGAAAGACATTTCGCAATCGAAAAAGCAAAAACTGTCTTCTGTTAGAAACAAAATCTTCGGGACGCCAATTAAAACTAACAGCTGGGGTCAAGGTGTTGAAACGCGAGTTGGTATCAAAAAACGAGCTGCGACCGCTGAACGAGTAGGTGATCGAATTCAACTTGCCCTCATTGAAAAATTCTTGATAGGAAAAACCAGCACTACCCACAATGGTTTGCTCTTTTGTAGAGTACCTTGGTTTGATTTGATAAATAAAGGGTTTGCGTATCAACAGCGGTTTGTTCTTAAAACTGATACCACCCGAAAGTCCATCATTTACATTAAAGTTGAATTCGGGGACATAGAAAATTTGGTTGAAAAAGGGGTTTTCGGTGTCTTGTAAAAAGCGAAACTGAAGCTTTTTATTCGATAAGAACCCATTTACATTTTTCCAGTTGTTTCCTTGATTTACCTCCGGAATTTTTTGGTCGTAGTTGAGCACCAATCTGGTTTCGTTGTTATCGGGTATGGCATAGGTTTTCGTACTGTCGATATCAGAAAACCAATATTTTGAGATTACCGAATCTTTCTGCAATCCAAATAGTGAGATAGGAACATTGGATCCTGTTTTGTTTTTTATGGTGAACGAAATCGAGTCGTTCTCTTTGGAAACCTCCGTTATTTTGAAATCAATGTTATTTCTTAAAGCGACATATTCATCAAAAAACCAGTTGATATCCAAGTCTGTTTTTTCCGTTAATTTCTGTTTTAATTGTTCAGCGCTTACTCCAGGTGTCAATTTGTTTTCTGTGTAGAACTCTTTGAGGGCAGCTTCAAGTTTGTCGTATCCGATATATTCGGCCAAATAGGCCATTCCCAAACCTGCTTTGTACCGATTGGCAATTTTATGGTTCCATCGGGTAAGTGAGTCATTGGGAGTCGCTAGGGCTTGATGGTCATTACGCCGTACAGATGCCATTTGCAAATAGTAGTACTGGTCGTTAAAATGCATTTGGGAGAAATGATACGACCTGAGGCCCCAAATCCGAGAAAGTTGGCCGGTAAGTTTTTGATTTGGGTAATTTTCTTCCACATATTTAATGGTCAAATAATTAGCGATGGCGTGAAATACCCATTGGTCTTTTCTAGGATCAAGGTAAAGGCTTTCTTTGAGATAGTTGTCGAGAGCGGTTTTAAGAAAAGCCATTTCAAATTGAAACTGCTCTTTGTAAGGTCTTATGAAGGAAGGGAGCTGGCTTAGCCCATATAATGGACTGCGGTTGTAATCCAATTCACTAACCAATAAATTATCATGCGGATAGTCACCTAAATTATCATATAAGAAGGATGTAACCTTATCAATTGAAACCGATCGAAACGAAGGTTCGTACTTTGATCCGCCTTGCAGGTTCGTAGTCAAGGTCATTGCCCGCGTCTTATGAATCACATACTCACGTTGTCGCGTTAAGTGGACCACGCAGTTTTTTCTTTGGTTGCCCTTCACCGTTATTTGTTGCCCACCTGGAAATTGAGAACTGGTTTCAAACGCGTAATTAGAAGCGAAGAAAAGCTCGGGCGGAAAAATCAAGTTTACCGTAGTGTTGCACACATCCGTATAAATATCATTCAAATTCTTATTGGAGTAAGGTTTCCATTCTGAATCTGAAAATACCGCTGGGGAGAGATACCAGTTTTCTAAAAAATATTCACCTTCATTGGTATAACCATACCCGGTGAATTTGTTGTTGGGTAGTTTTACGGAATAGGTCAGGAAAATTTGGGCGCTCCCTCCAGGCTCCAAAGCTTCATTAAGGATGATTCGTATAATATCCCTTTTTCCAGTTCGCTCCCAATTGAGTCCTCGATATTGTTTGTCAACCACTGTCGTGATCTGGGTGCGGCCCCGTTCTTTGAACTTGGCCAGGTGAAGGCTCCGATTGAACTCATTGCCAAAACGTTTGGTCAAAGCGGTATTCTTGTTCGAATAGGAATGGTTCCAATCGTTGAAATAAAGTACTGAAAGAACTTGGTCCGAGTTGTTCACATAGGTAAAGTCTTGCCTTACTTGGAGTACCTTATTAGTGTCATCAAGGGTTGCTGTGACCTGATTGCTATGTTGTGCAAGCATGACCATGCCGCAAAAAAACCACGCAAAAGAAAAAAGATAAACCCTAACTTTTAGCATTAGAAATTTGGGCTTAGTTCATGGCCTTTGTAGAACGCATCAATGATTTCAACAACTTCATCTGCGGTATCAACCAATTGAATCAAATCCATATCACCTGGACTGATATTTTTAGCTCCCAATAAGGTGTCTTTTACCCAATCGAGCAATCCTTCCCAAAACTTGGTGCCTACCAGAACAATGGGGAAGGTTCCAATCTTTTTGGTTTGAATCAATGTTATGGCCTCAAAGAGCTCATCCAAGGTGCCAAAGCCCCCTGGCATTACCACAAAACCTTGCGAATACTTGACAAACATCACTTTACGAACAAAGAAGTAATCAAAGTCCAAACTTTTATCCGAGTCAATAAATGGATTGTCGTGTTGTTCAAAGGGCAAATCGATATTGAGACCTACCGAGGTTCCACCCGCGGCATGCGCTCCTTTATTTCCAGCCTCCATAATACCAGGACCACCTCCTGTAATGACACCATAGCCGCTGTTCGCCAATTTTTTGGCGACTTCTACGGCAAGTTCATAATAGCGATCACCTTCCTTGGTGCGTGCGGAACCAAATATGGAAACACAGGGACCTATTTGACTCATCTTTTCAAAACCAGTGACAAATTCACCCATGATCTTAAAAATGGCCCACGAATCATTGGTTTTTATCTCATTCCATCCTTTATGATGCTGTTCTTTTCTCATAGTCACTAATTTATCCGGCTTTTGCCATTGCCTTTTTTGAAGTAGAAAGCTCCTTCTTCAAAAACTTGGCTGTATAACTTTTATTGTCTTTTACAACTTCTTCTGGGGTACCTTTTGCAACAATCATACCACCACCACGACCCCCTTCATAGCCGATATCGATGATATAGTCCATCATTTTGATTACATCCATATTGTGTTCAATGATCAAAACAGTATTCCCCTTATCGACCAACTTATTCAAGACTTGCATCAGTACACGTATGTCTTCAAAATGCAACCCTGTTGTGGGTTCATCCAATATGTAGAAGGTATTGCCGGTATCTCGTTTTGAGAGTTCAGTGGCCAATTTGACACGTTGCGCCTCGCCGCCAGAAAGGGTAGTGGATTGTTGACCCAAAGAAATATAGCCCAAACCAACATCTTTTATTGTCTTTAGCTTTCGATGTATTTTAGGGATGTTTTCGAAAAAATCCACAGCTTCATTTATTGTCATTTCCAAGACATCGGCAATGGACTTGCCTTTGTATCGAATTTCCAGGGTTTCGCGATTGAAGCGTTTGCCATTACAAGTTTCGCATTCTACGTATACATCGGGCAGAAAATTCATTTCGATAACCTTAAGCCCCCCACCTTGACAGGTTTCACAGCGCCCACCTTGAACATTAAAACTGAATCGGCCTGGTTTGTAACCACGAATCGTAGCCTCGGTTGTTTTGGCAAATAAGGAACGGATTTCACTAAATACCCCGGTATAGGTTGCCGGGTTCGATCGGGGAGTTCTTCCAATAGGTGATTGGTTGATATCAATCACTTTATCGATGTGCTCTAATCCTGTAATTTTTTTATAAGGCATGGGTTTTTTGACTCCATTGAAATAATGGGCATTCATAATAGGGTAGAGGGTCTCATTGACCAAGGTAGACTTTCCACTACCCGAGACTCCCGTAACACCTATCATTTTACCCAAGGGAAGATCAATGGTGATATTTTTCAAATTGTTACCGGTACAACCCGAGAGTGTGATCTTTTTTCCGGTGCCCTTGCGTCGTTGTTGCGGCACTTCAATTTCTTTGTTTCCAGAAATATAATCGGCTGTTAGGGTTTTATGGTCTACCAATTCAGCAGGCGGTCCTTCAGAAATGATTTGCCCACCATGTTTGCCAGCTTTGGGCCCTATGTCTATGACATGGTCGGCGGCTTCAATCATATCGCGGTCATGTTCGACAACAATGACTGAATTGCCAATATCACGAAGGGATTCCAGAGATTGGATCAGCCTGTTGTTATCGCGTTGGTGCAAACCAATACTGGGTTCGTCCAAAATGTAGAGTACGCCAACCAACTGTGATCCTATTTGTGTAGCCAATCGTATGCGCTGTGCTTCTCCTCCCGAAAGGGTTTTAGAGCCGCGGTTCAAGGAGAGATAGTCCAGACCTACATCCAATAAAAAACCGATTCGAGCTTTTATTTCCTTTAAGATTTCCTCGGCTATTTTCTGTTGGTTGCCAGACAGCTTATTTTCTAGGGCCATAAAGTAATCAGCCAATTCCGCGATGTCCATTTGGGCAAGATCCGCGATGTTCTTTTCATCAATTTTAAAGTAAAGCGATTCTTTTCTTAGGCGCGATCCTTCACAGCTTGGACATTCAATTTTGTCCATATATTCCTTGGCCCAACGTTTGATGGAGGTTGAATTGGATTCTTCAAATTGGTTTTTAATGAAGTTTGAAATCCCTTCATAGTCAATTTTATACTCCCGTTTCACCCCTAGGGTTTTCGAATCCACGGAAAAGCTCTCATTGCCTCCCCTTAGGATGACATCCATGGCTTCTGGGGCTATTTTTTGGATTGGAGTTTCCATGTCAAAACCATAGCGTTCACCAATGGTTTCCAATTGTTTGAAGGCCCAAGAACGTTTGTATTCCCCCAGTGGGGCAATTCCTCCACTTTTTATGGATAATTTTTTATTGGGAAAAATCTTATGCTCATTTACTTCATAAACATGCCCCAGACCATTGCATTCAGGACACATGCCTTTGGGTGAGTTGAATGAAAAGGTGTTCGGTTCTGGGGTAGGATAGGATATACCTGAGCTTGGGCACATCAAATCCCGACTAAAATATCGGGGTTCTTTAGCGCCTTCTTCGAGTACCATCAGTACATTGTTACCACTGTACATGGCCGTGTTGATGGTTTCCATAAGGCGTTTGTCAAAATCTTCACCATGCCCAACTTTGAGGCGATCAATTACAATTTCTATATCGTGGGTCTTGTAACGATCTACCTTCATGCCTTTGGTGATATCCAAAATTTCACCATCCACGCGAACCTTGATAAAACCTTGTTTGCCAATTTGTTCAAACAGCTCTCTATAATGGCCTTTTCGTGATTTAATAACTGGGGCCAGCACGTTTATCTTTTTATCGCTGTAACTGTCAACGATGAGCTGCTTGATTTGTTCATCACTATAGCTGACCATTTTTTCTCCGGTCACATAACTATAGGCGTCGCCAGCCCTGGCAAACAGCAAACGCAAAAAGTCGTACACTTCGGTAATCGTGCCCACCGTTGAACGCGGGGATTTTGATGTGGTTTTTTGCTCAATGGCAATAACGGGCGAGAGCCCATCAATTTTATCGACATCGGGACGCTCCAGTCCTCCTAAAAATTGTCGGGCATAGGCTGAAAAGGTCTCAATATAACGCCGTTGTCCTTCGGCATAAATCGTATCAAAGGCCAAGGAAGATTTACCGCTCCCTGATAAGCCCGTAATGACCACAAGCTTTTCTCTCGGAATGGTCACATCTATGTTTTTTAGGTTGTGAACCCTGGCCCCGCGTACCTCAATATTTTCTTCGTAGTTGATCATAGCACAAGCTGCTAAGGTACCAATTTGACACTTAAAATGGAAGTTGGTTTGGCTTTCTATTTTGTAAATAAACCCACATCGGTTATCTTGAGAAAAAAGAATTTATGTTTCGTCTTCTAGGTTATTTTTTCTGCCTTTTATTCTTATCATTCGGTGGTCCTGTGCAGGCACAGACAAAAATCATTGTTGATGCCGACACGGGCAATGAAGTTGATGATTTGTATGCCTTAGCGCGTATCCTTCTAGAGCCAACTGTTGAAGTCACTGCCTTGAACGCGGCACATTGGCAGACCAGTCATTGGAGTATTGAAAATTCTATGGAAAACAGTCATCGTCTCAACCAACAACTCCTTGGTGAAATGAATATGAAGGTGAAGACGTTTCGAGGGGCACCGGCGCGAATGTACGATTGGGGCGATCGCGCACAACACTCCGCGGCAGCTTATGAAATTATACGCCAAGCAAAGGAGACCGAAGGACTGACTGTATTGGTTTTAGGGGCTCTGACCAATGTTGCATCGGCGATTTTTATACAACCCGAAATCGCTTCCAAACTTAAGGTGTATTGGTTGGGTACGACCATGAATTTTGAGACAAAGGTGCTCAAGCGTAACGATTTCAATCCGCTTATGGACCCTTTTGCTTTGGATTACTTATTGGATTCTGAAGCCGAAATGCACATTATTCCCGTAAATGTTGCCTCTGCCATGCAAATAAGTTTTGATGAAATGGAAACTAAGATTGGCAACCATTTTCTTGGGAGGCATCTGCAAGAAAGATGGATGAATCATATTGATGGGGAACGACGACAGCGAACGCTTTGGGATTTGGCCTTAATAGCGTTATTCATCCATCCAGAAATGGCCGAAGCCGAAGTGGTTATGACCTCACGAGATAGTGGAAACAGACCCATAACCTTCTATAAGCGTATTGATGCCGATGCCATATATCAAGATTTTTTTCAAACCCTATTGGCATTTGAAAAAGAGTAAGGTATTTTTAAGGCCTTAATCAAAACTTTATGAAGTTATTGGGTATTGGCTCACGAATTGAGCATGCTGAATATGGCAAAGGGGTGGTGACCAACGTAACCAACCAGCATTATTGGGTAACCTTTATAGATAACGGACTCGAAACCATCGACTTGGATGCCGAATTTGAGGTCATTGAAGCCTCAGATGACGATGTGGATACGGTAAGTCTTTTTGATGTGGAAAGTTCCTTGGTACGTATTTTAAAGAAATGGGGCGATACCCATGAAAAGGTGGCCATAGCAGACAAATGGAAGGGTGGCAAGCTTATATTGGAACCCGGAACAGATTTAGCCAGTAAGGAAATGCCAATTGACACCTTTTTTCACAAAATTGTGATGGTTCGAGACCGACTTCGCGTTATGGAGCAGAAAATTAATAGCAGCAAGACCTTAGCTGATCAAGACAAAATAGAATTACAGCAATATATTACCCGTACCTACGGCTCATTAACCAGTTTCAATGTGCTGTTCAAAAATGATAGTGACCGTTTTGTGGGGGAGAAGAGCAAATAACAAACCTGTCAAAGAAAAGATTCTCGAGGCTTACGAGACGCTAGCGGAACAGTATAATGCCCGTATAGACCACAAACCCCATAATGCCTATTACGACCGCCCCAACACCTTAAATTTAATTGGGGATGTCAAGGGCGAACGTATTTTAGATGCTGCTTGCGGGCCGGGTAAGTATGCCGAAATCTTTTTAGAACAGGGCGCCTATGTAACCGGTTTTGATTTGAGCCCTAAAATGGTCGCTTTGGCGAAGGCACGCAACGGTGCTCAAGGGGAATTTTTTGAGCATGATTTATCACAACCGCTAGCCATGTTCGAAGATGCCCAATTTAATTGTATTGTTTGCGCCTTAGCACTGCATTATATTGAAGATTGGAATCCGGTACTGAACGAATTTAATCGCGTACTGAAGAAGGGGGGTCGGCTGGTTATTTCCGTTGAACACCCCTTTTTCGAATACACCTATTTTAAGTCCAAAAGGTACTTTGATGTAGAGGAGGTGACAGCTACCTGGTCAGGTTTTGGTGAAAGGGTCAAAGTGCACAGTTTTCGTCGTTCGTTGCAAGAGGTAATCCAGCCTTTGGTAACTAATGGTTTTTTAGTGGATGCCCTGGTCGAACCAAAACCGGTTGCCGAATTCGAGAAATTAGATCCCAAACACTTTAGGGAACTTAATACCTTTCCTACCTTTATGATGGTCAGGGGCATTAAACCTAATTAATGGGCAATTTGATTAGGGTCTTAAAAAATGCTAGTCATCGACACGGGCTTTGGCTTTTTTCTCAATTCCCTCAATCAAGAAATACGCCATCTCGTCTGTTAATAAATCACCTGAGTCTGAATTGGTCATGATCACATAGCCCATTTTCAAATCTTCATATACTTCGAACAGACACTTAAAATCGTAATTGCTGCCCGAATGACCGAAGACCATACCATGAGGAGATTGACGAAGGTATAACCCTAGCCCGTAGCCTTGATCGTAAGTGCTATCAAATTCTTTTTCTTCAGAAGGAACTTGGGTTTGAATGGAGAAAAACTCGTTTTCCAATCGAGCATTTAGTTTCGAATTGTTCAATAGATTAATAGCAAACTTGGCGATATCTTTGGCATTAGAGTGCATTCCGAATGCCATTTCTGGGGATTCTGGAAATTCTTGTTCCGCCGGTTTTCCGTCAAGATGCCCATCAACACAAAGCTCTTTTAAAGTGGCACTTTCCACAAAGTAGGTGTTGTCCATTTCAAAAGGCAATAATACCTCTTCATTTAAATAATTCATTATTCGCACATCCATAACCTCTGTAAAACTTTTTGCCAGCGCCTTGGTTAAGAATTCAAAGCCCTGTCCAGAATACCCGTATTTTTCTCCGGGACAAGAAATTAAATCCACTCCCCAGTTAGGCAGACCTGATGTGTGTGTTAACACGTGCCTTACTGTCATATTGGTATAGCAAGGGTATTTTTCGATCATGTCATCAGGAAACGGAAAACGTTCATGCAATGTTTCCTCTAGATCGATAAATCCTTTTTGGGAGAGTCGGCACACCGTATAGGCAAAAACGGGTTTGGTGATCGATGCAGCTTCGAATACAGCTTCTTGGGTAATCGGTTCTTGGGTTACAGCATTTACAACGCCATAATTCTTGAAGTACGCAATTTTGCCTTCTTTGAGTACTGCCAATGACACAGCTGGAATCTTATACTTGATCCTTTTGTGTTCTATGAACGAATCAATGACAGTGGTAGGCAAGGTTTTTTCAAAGAGAACCCCTTTTGATGGATCCTCAACAGAAGTTGTTTCTTTTTGGTATTTACAGCCAAAAAATAGAAGCACACAAAAAATAGAGGACAGGAATACTAAAGAACTTTGACGGTCGGAAATCATTTGTCTTTTTTTAAAAAGACAACACTTCTTGTGCGTTGTTACAGTGCGCAAATAAACTGTTAAACGGCTTGCCTATCCGTGGCACACCAAGAAACAAATTCAACCTGGTTGGCATCACAATACAGGCCATATTTTCTTTTGGTGTCATAAATGGACCACTGTTTATCGGCATACTTGGTGCGAAAATATTTGGAAACCAAGGGAAGAATATTAAAGGTAGGTGATATCGTACTGAAATACATGCCATCATCCAGTACCCTAAATGAAATGTATTGTTCTACCTTCTTTTTTTCCTGCGCCACCAATTCGGCCACTTCATGAATCTTAGCTGTCCAAAAGGCCTCATCAGCCCAATTTGCTTGTTGTTTTGTGCCCAAGATTTTTTTGAGGTATTGAAATAATGCCATTTCGATGCCGGGTTCTTCACCCAAAAACGCAAAATAAAGGGTCGAAAGGGCGTGGTGATTTTTGCTATGAAGCACGTTCCAAACCCGCTTCGCCTTTTCGATATGGGTCAATACAGTTTCGGATTCTGAGAAAAGCCCGTTTTGCCCGTTGTTGTTCTTTTTAATATCGGCTACCTCCAACTTTTTTTCAAAGGAGATATAGACAGCAGTAAGAAAGCCGTTGAAGCTTCCGTCGTAAATAAGGGTTCTTGGGTTTTGCATGACTGTTCGATTTATGATTGTAAGGAAATGATTTGCCTTTTTAAGGTTCGTAATGATTTTTTGGCGCGACTCCGATATGCCACAAAATCATAACCCAGATTCAATACTAGGGCCCGTTTACGTTCTAAGTAATTTTCTTTCTTTAATACAACTTCCATATGGCTTCGTTTTACGGGGTGATTAATAGTACTTGGAAATATTCCAAACAAAAATATGGAAATATTCCTAAATATGGAAATAATCCATAAAAAGTTTTGGAAATAATCCTAATCCTGTATATTTGACATGTGGAAAACGAACTTACCATCAAACGCTTTGCTGAAATTCGAAGAGACCTCGGTTTTACACAGGCAGAGTTTGCCGACAGACTGGGTATCTCCAATACAACTGCTGATATTGAGCGCGGGCGCACCAAATTATCGGGTAAGGTGGTGGCCGAGTTATTGCGCCAGTTTAAGATCAATCCGTTGTGGTTGTTTGGTGAAAGCGATGAAAAACATTTAGAGACCTCGCGGACCAGCGTGATTCCCAAAGTGGTTACTGTTGACAGTGCCGATCAAGACAATATGGTATTGGTTAATGCCAAGGCGGCGGCAGGTTACCCTCAAAACATAGCAGACACCAGCTGGTACCAACAATTACCTGCTTTTGACCTGCCCATACCTGAATTTCGAAATGCCACCTATCGAGGTTTTCAAGTTGAAGGCGATAGTATGCTCCCAAATTTAAGACCCAATGATTGGGTGTTGGCTCGCGCCATTGAGCATATCGATCATGTGAGTCCGAACAAAATGTATGTGGTGGTACTGCAAGATTCGGTAATGGTCAAAAAAATTGAGAAGCGTCCAAATTCCAATAACATTACCCTGGTCTCCTTGAACCAAAACTATCCACCTTATGATATCAAGCCTTTTCAAATACAAGAAATTTGGGAGGTTAGCAGCAAACTTACTTTTACTGTAGATGCCTCAACTGAAACGGGCTTGCTGCGACAGCTGCAAGAATCCATGGAAGATTTGAAACGACAAATGGGGCAAGGTTTTAGTTAAATCGATTTTTATAAATTTAGGGGAACCAACCCTAAGCTATGAAAAAGCGATTTCTACTACTCTTTTTACTTTCTATTTCATTTCTCACGGCCCAGGAAACTCGAGATACGCTTGTTGTCGGGTATACCCCGGCTGCCCCTTTCATCATCGATGAAGATGGATTGTTGGAAGGTATCAATGTATGGCTTTGGCAACGGGTGGCCGAAGATTTGAATCTAGAATTTGAAATGCGGCGTATGCCCTTTGCCGATATGCTCGAAGCCGTAAAAAAGGGAGAAATTGATGTCAGTATCAATCCCTTGACCATTACCAGTGACCGCATTAAGGAAATGGGTTTTTCACGATCTTTTTTCGCTTCACATTCTACTGTGGTGGTGGCCGAAAAAAATTCATGGCAAAAGATCAAGCAGTTTGTAAAGGCTGTTTTCCACATGAACTTTCTTAGGGGGTTTCTCTTGTTATTTGTGATTTTAATGTTTTTTGGATTTTTGATTTGGCTTTTTGAACGAAAGAAAAATCCAGACCATTTCAGACCCGGACAAAAGGGTCTTTGGGATGGGCTGTGGTGGTCTGTGGTCACGCTTACAACAGTGGGTTATGGCGATAAGGCACCGGCAACACGTTGGGGCAAAATAGCAGCTTTGGGGTTGATGTTCAGTGGTTTACTTTTTGTTTCGGGTTTGACGGCGAGTATTGCCTCGAGTCTTACAGTGAACCAACTTACAGATAGTGTAGATAATTTTAGTGAGTTTAAAGAGAAGCAGGTCGGTACGGTACGAAGTTCAAGTTCGTACGACTTTTTAAAGGTCCATTTTTTTAAGAATGTCAATCAATACGATGGCGTGGTCGAGGGACTGCAAGAATTAAAAGCCCAAAATATCGATGCTTTTATTTACGACGAACCTATTTTGCGCTATCGGATACAAAAAGATTCTTCATTGAACCATTTGGAAATTTTACCCATGAAATTTGATGTGCAATTCTATGGTTTCGGTATTAAAAAAGGGCGTCTGCCATTGCAACAGGCCATTTCACAACGTATTTTGGAAATTATTGAAACCACCGAATGGGGTATTGTGTTAGCTGAATACGGTTTAAACGAGATTTAGTGAAATACGAAATGGCAAATGGCCAAGGACAAAAGTAGACCAAAGCCAAACCATTTGACTTTTTGATCACCAAATTCAATATACTCTCGCCAAGGTTTCCATCCATTTCTGTAAATGGTCGGTATTGCCACGATCAAAATTCCAATCACAATGATGAGCAATGCCCGTATGAGGTAATTCATTTCGGGATAAGCCCAACGTGACAGTACATTAATGGGCAAGGTTGAAACGAAACCCAGAAGTGCCAATTTTTTCTTGGGAAAAACCAAAAATGCGGCCACGCAGATAATAACCACAAAGCCAGTATTAAAAACATAACGCATATCATTCAACGCATGGGTAAATGCTGATTCTGCATTGGTAATTTTATAGGAAATTAAGTAGATGGCCGTGGCTATACCCGTGAACAATCCCACAAGAATTGTCTTTCTTCCCACGCCAACAACTTCTTGATCGGTTGCTTCCTTTTTTAGTACCCCTTTATAAACATCAATGGAAAACAGGGTAGCCAGCGAGTTAAATACCGAATCTATGGTACTCATCAAGGAGGCGAAGATGGCGCACAGCAAAATTCCCCGTAACCCAGACGGTAGAAAATGGGTGACAATGTAAGAAAAGGCTTGATCGGGCTCTTTGGCCAGTGCTTCGGGCCCAAGAATTCCTGCTAAGGCGATACCAGGTATAATTACAATCAATGCCATGAGGTATTTCATAATGCCCCCCAACATAAGTCCGGTCTGTGCATCTTTAAGACTGCGGGCACCTAGGCTCCGTTGCACCACAGCCTGATTCGCACACCAATAATTTATATTCAGAAAGAACAGGCCCAACATCCCAATCCAAGGCAATTGGGGATGGTCAGCGGGCAAATGGAGATGCATTAATTCAGGGGTTTTTTCATAAAGTTCACCAAAGCCGCCTAGTTTCTTTATTGACACCCATAATATTAATATACCGCCCAAGGTTAAGATGGCGAATTGAAGGACATCGGTGCGGACCACTGCCGCCAAGCCCCCAAAATAGGTGTATATGGCTGAAAAGACCCCAAGAAAGACGATTAGGACAACCAAGCGTATAAATCGATCCTGACTGATGAAAAGAAGTTCATCTTGAAAAACCAGTTCAGCTACATATGCGCCCCACATCAAGGCTATGCCTATTCCTAAAAAGGCAAACATGCCGATATTCGCTATAGAATAGGTCAGTGATACTGTTTTGCCCAATCGGTTTTTTATAAACTGTGAGATGGTGACCACCTTGTCTTTGAGATAAAGCGGCACAAAAATGAAGGCAGCCATCCAAAGGCCTTGAATGGCATTGATTTCAAAATTGGCCTGGGCCAACCCAAATAAATATGCGCTGCCCATCATGCCCAAAAATTGATAGCCATGAACATTGGTGGCAATGGTCGAAAACGCAATTGAATACCATTTTAGATTTCTGGAACCTAAAAAATAATCATCGATGGTGGCATTGCTATCTTGGCGACCACGAAGTGCGATGATCATTACCAAGGCAAAATAGAATCCCACGATTGCTATATCCATTCCTAACTTCTTTTTCCTGCACCCAAGGGGGTGTGGGGTTCGAAATCCGTTCTTCGGCCATAAACCTCGGGCAGGGAAACTGTATTTAAACGGGGTAACACATACTTGGCAAATAGCATACACTCTTCAAGATGGGGATACCCAGAAAATATAAAGCTTCGAATACCAAGATCCATATACCGTTGAATTTTTTGGTAAATCTGATCGGGATTCCCGACGAGCGCCGCCCCACAACCTGAGCGTGCACGCCCGATACCTGTCCATAGGTGATCTTCAACAAAACCATCCAAGTCCGCCTGATTTCGCATTTCAGCCTGTCGTGCCACACCCAGTGATTGGGCATCCAAGGCGCGTTCGCGTATTTCGGTTCCGGTTTCCAAATCGATTTTTGACATGATTTTCTTGGCATGTGCCTTTGCTTCGTCTTCAGTTTCCCGAACAATCATATGAATGCGAAGACCAAAATCAACGGTTCGTCCTTTTTTAGCCGCCTTATTTGACATATTGGTCATCAATTCTTTCAAGCGCGATTCTGTTTCGGGCCACATGAGATACACATCACAATGTTCGGCACAGAGTTCAACGCCTGGGGGAGAATAGCCCCCAAAATAGAGTAGGGGTCCCCCATTTTGTTGGTACGGTTTAACCGGGTCGGTTTTTAGACCTTTGATCTGGTAAAATTCTCCTTCAAAATTGATTTCTTCTTGGGTCCAGGCCTGTTTTAAAATTTGAATAACCTCTCGAGAACGCTGATAACGACCCGCAGAATCCAGTTCTTCGCCGGGCAAGTTCGAAGAAATAATATTTACGGTAAGCCTTCCTTTAAGTATATGGTCTATGGTTGCTAAGGCACGGGCCAGCATTGGAGGGTGCACCTCCCCGCAACGTACCGCAGCCAAAAGATTAATGTTTTGGGTTAAAGGAGCCATGGCCGAAACAAAGCTCATGGTGTCTTGACCAACCTGATAGGAAGAGGGGCACAATATATTGCGATAACCTAACTCATCGGCAGTGGTTACAATTTTCGACGTATTGGTCCAATTGCTTTTAAGGTGATCGTCAAACTGGCCCAAATAATCAAAATCGCCATTACAAATTGGGGCGAACCAAGAAACTTCAGCCCCATCAATATTTTTCGAGGTACAATTTATGTTACTCATGGTATGCTTTTACTAGGCCCATCGAAAAATCAAAAGGTCCCATTTTATGGGATTTGGGTAAATATGTACCGCTTTCGGTTATGAGCCAATTGTCCCAAGAAGCTTCTATGCCACCCACAGGCAGTATCGAAACCCACATCTTGAAGGCATAGGGAAAACCATTATCGTTAAGTAACCAGAGGTAACTATCGCCGGGCGTTGAACCTCCTTGGGTATAGGTTACCAAAAGTCCTTTTTCACCCTTATCTAAATTTACAAGGCGCCGCTCAGTTCCTTGGTCAAAGATCTTATAAGGGGCAACCAGCCAAAAAGAATCATTATTGAAGCTGTCCAAAGCGCTTTCAATGGCTTTTTCTTTTTCAACTCCCCTGAGGTAGGTTCCATTTTTTACGACCGAACTTTTGAGGGGTCGATTTAAATTCAAATTGACTTCAACATCCTTTCGCTGTACTAGGCAAGTACCGAGTTCCTTGTCCCAAACGTAATGCGTAGCACCATTGCTAAACGACCATTCAAAATATCGGGTATTTTGATAGGCATTGTTGTTTAAGGCCGTAAGCATTTGTTGGCCAAGAAGGTCTGCCTCGTTTCCCTTTGTTCCATCCGGTAAGGGTTCGTGTTTGGCCCAGGCATAGATGAATCCTCCTACAATAAGAAGGAGCACTAGCACACCAAATATTTTTAAAATTCGCTTCATTGAAAATAACGGTCTTTAACAGCTTTGGCCTGTAAATCAGCAGCTTCAGGATACAAGCGAAACCAAAGCTCTGGTTCAAATATTTCAAGTTCTGCCAAGGCCAATTCACCTGAATTATCTTCAAAAATATCAACACGGGCATACAAAGGTAGTTCTGTACAGGCCTTTAACACATGCTTTGAAAACGCAATCTCTTGTTCAGAGGCTTCATAGAGTGCCACGGATCCTCCGTAATCGTCTTGTACCCGAAAATCCCCAGGTTTGGCATTTTTAATAACGGCATGTGAGTATTGCCCTTGGAACAACATCAATGAAATTTCACCCTTTTCAACAATGTTCCATTGAAATTCCTGCAACATAAAATCATCATCTTGGATCAGCTGTCGGAACCGTTCTTCATAGGCTTCGGTTTCTGTTTTATCCAACTTATAGGTGTTATAGGCCCCACCGGCAATACAAGGTTTCAAAACCCAGGTGCCAACGGATTTGCCGAACTGCTCCTCGGCATTTTTCATCGCTCCGTTCAAGGAAATTTGAGCGCCCTTGGATATAAAAAATGTATTGGGTAAATGTACCCCGCGGCCTTGTAATTCCTTGAGGTAGTTCTTGTCAATATTCCAATTGATAAGGTTATGACTATTAATAAAGTTAGTTTTCTTTGAAGTGGCCGTAAACCAATTCATAAACTCAGCAAACCGTTCAAAATAATCCCAAGGCGTCCGAACCATAACAAAGCTGGTGGTGGACCAATCAAAAGTAGCATCGGACCAAGATTTTGTCGCGACTTTCAATCCTTGTTTTTCAAGGGCATCGCCCGCCAGTTTATTCTCAAGAATAACATTTCTGGCCAACGGGTTTAATTCTTCGCTAGGTAGGTATTTGTCTGCTGTAAGCAGCACTACATCCAATGCCTTCATTTAGAAACCTACGGCTTTATCATCTCCTCGTTTATCGGCACCGCCCTCTAATCTGCCATCGGGCAATACACGGATGGCATCGACTTTACCTCCAATTCTGGCCGGTCCTTCAAAGATGTTGTAGCCTTTACTTTTTAGATCGGCCTTCAATTCTTCAGAAAAGCCTTCTTCCTCAAAGAGAATCATATCGGGCAACCATTGATGATGGAATCGGGGTGCGTTCACCGCATCTTGCATGCTATAATTAAATTCATGAACGTTGAGTATGGTCTGTGCAACAAAATTGATGATGGTAGAGCCCCCAGGGGTACCAACTACGAGGAATAGGGCGCCATCTTTTTCGACTATGGTTGGGGTCATACTACTTAACATACGCTTTTCTGGGGCGATGCTGTTGGCTTCTGCCCCAATTAGCCCAAACATATTGGGTACACCAATTTTGGCACTAAAGTCATCCATTTCATTGTTGAAAAAGAAGCCGAGTTCATCAGAATAAAGTTTGGACCCATAGGCACCGTTAAGGGTCGTGGTCGCTGCAATGGCATTACCCTCAGCATCGACAATAGAGTAATGGGTGGTTTGATCACTTTCCATGATCTCCACTTCACCATGGGACACTTCTGATGAAGGTGTCGCTTTCTCGAACGAAAAACTGGCAAAACGTTCTTCAAGATAGGTCTCATCAAGGAGTACTTCCAATGGGATGTCCACAAAATCAGGATCCCCCAAAAAATAATTTCTATCGGCATAGGCGCGACGGGCCGCTTCGGTAAATAATTGAATGGATTGGGAAGAATTATGTTCGTATTGCCCTATGTCATAGGGCTCTATCATCTTAAAAATCTGATTCATGGTCACCCCGCCACTACTAGGTGGACTCATTGAAATAATTTTAAGGTCTTTGTAATTGAAGGTAACGGGTTGCCGCCATTTGGCTTGGTATTTTTCCAAATCTTCGGTGGTAATAAAACCACCTTTTTCTTGAATGAATTCCGCCAATTTTTGCGCCACCTCACCTTTATAGAAGCCATCACGTCCTTCTTTCATGATTGTGCGAAGGGTGCTGGCCAGGGCGGGATACTTTATTGTATCACCAGTTTTAAAAACTTGGGCAAATTTGGTGCTGTCGCTATTTACTTCAACAAATACCTCCCTCGTATTTTCCAATCGCCGCTCTTGTTTTTCTGTAACGATGACGCCGCGTTCGGCCAAATCGATTACAGGTTGCAGAATTTCTTCGATGGGTAGGGTACCGAACTTCTCATGTACTTCAAAGACTCCTGCCACAGTACCAGGTACACCGACTGCAGTTGCTCCGACCCTGCTCATATTTGGGATGACATTCCCCAGCGAATCCAAATACATATCTCGATGGGCAGCCAAGGGTGCTTTTTCTCTATAGTCCAATGCGCCCAAATCGCCATCGGCCTTTCTGTAGACCATAAATCCACCACCACCTATATTGCCGGCATAGGGAAAGGCTACAGCCAGGGCCAGTTCTGTACCCACCATGGCATCAAAGGCATTCCCTCCCTTTTTCATGATTTCAACCCCAATTTTTGAAGCTTCTTCACGGGCGGAAACAACCATGGCTTTGTCAGTTACCAGACCTGTGGGTTCAGCTTGTTTTGACGTACAGGCCAATGCAGCCGCAATACTTAAAATTGAAATTAGTTTTCGCATAGTGTATCAAATTTTTGGCGTGAAAAGGTAATCAATTCCTCGAAGAAAACACGGAATTCAGATTCAAATGCTTCGTAATGTTTTTCGAGGTCGATAATGGCAAAGTTCATCTTTGACCTATTTTGTGTTCTACGGTTCATTCCGTTCAGCACCCTTGAAATTCCTGTTAAATTGGAATAGTTATAAAGCCAATTATCGGCCACCATATAGGGCATCATTCGTTTTGTACCCAAGGGTAACATATCGTAGTGCGCTTCCAATAGATCATAGAATGAATCTACATATTGCTTCAGGGGTACCGATGAATAATCCATCCAATTCTTTGCAAGGAAGTGATCGTAATAAATGTCAACAATAACCCTGCTGTAATGGCTATAGTTTTTATGAAGTCGTTTACTGCTTTTCTTTGCGATGGGATGCGCATCGGTGAAGGTGTCAATTTCGCGATGCAAGCGAATACCGTTCTGGACGTTTGGTGGAAAATGGTCAAATTTATTACCACGTATATGGTCCGCAAAAAAGTTGCCCAGTGTTATTTCGGGGTGATCAAAAGACAAATAGATGTGGGCTAGAAAGTTCATTTAATTTTTTGGCTGCGTAATTGAACCCGTTTTAGCCCTCTCAAACTCCATTTTATCTGTATTGGTATTTGAATCGACCCGAAACCTCCAACTGTCATCAACAAGTTCAAGTATGGTTGATAGTTTCCCGTAACCTGAACTTTCTACCATATCATCGGCCAATGTTGATAGCTTGTAGTACCCGTTGTCGTAAATCGTGTTCCCCACTCTCTCGCGATGGGTAATCTTAAAAACCAGTTCAAGGCTTTTGCCCGAGCCCGCTATACGCTGGAAAAAACCAGCGAAGTACTCCCTTATTTTTGCAGCACTCTTAATTGAATTCGGATTCGAACCGTCGTATAAATTTAATAAGGTGCCATCTTCGGTATAGCAATCAAGCAAAATATCAGCGTCCAAGGTGGCATAGGCCTCCGAAAATTTTTCATAAACGCGATTTGGATTTGTCGTGTCGTCCTGCGCCACCGAAAATTGGGCCAAAAGCAGGAGGAGTAAAGCGATGTTTTTCATACAACCGATATATACAGTCGAATTTACAAAGACAAAACATAGAATCCCATCCGTCACCATATATTTGCAAAAACTTTTCAAAAGCATGACACTGATAAAATCCATTTCTGGAATACGCGGCACAATTGGGGGTTCAACCGGAGACAATCTAACACCCATTGATGCCGTCAAATTTGCTGCGGCATATGGCACTTGGTTAAAGTCATACGCAAATAAAGACAAGCTTGTAGTGGCCATTGGTCGCGATGCGCGTTTGTCTGGCGAAATGATTCAGAATTTGGTGGTTGCTACATTGGTCGGACTAGGAATTGATGTGATCGACCTCGGTTTGTCGACCACACCTACCGTTGAAATAGCAGTACCCCTCGAAAAAGCTGATGGGGGTATTATTTTGACTGCCAGTCACAATCCCAAACAATGGAATGCCTTAAAACTTTTAAATGAAAAAGGGGAGTTTCTCAACGCAAAAGAAGGCGCCATAATACTAGAGTTGGCTGAAAAAGAGGATTTTGATTTTGCCGAAGTTGACGATTTGGGGGGCATTACAAAAGACGACTCCTACATCGAAAAGCACATTGAAGAAGTTTTAAATCTGCCCTTGGTTGATGCCGATACCATTCGAAAAAAAGGCTTCAAGGTTGTAGTGGATGGGGTGAATTCAACAGGGGGCATTGCCATACCACAACTTTTGGAAACCCTTGGGGTTGAAGTTGTAAAACTATATTGTGATCCTACCGGACATTTCCCGCATAACCCGGAACCCTTAAAGGAGCATCTGGGAGATATTTGTCAAAAGGTGGTGGAAGAAAATGCAGATTTTGGAATCGTTGTCGATCCCGATGTAGACCGTTTGGCCTTCATTAGTAATGATGGGGAAATGTTTGGTGAAGAATACACCTTGGTGGCCTGTTCAGATTATGTACTGGGCAAAACACCGGGCAGCACGGTCTCTAATTTATCATCTTCTCGTGCTTTGCGAGACATCACCCAAAAACATGGGGGCACCTACGAAGCTGCTGCTGTGGGAGAGGTGAACGTGGTGACGAAAATGAAAGCTAATAAAGCGATCATAGGAGGAGAAGGTAATGGTGGAATTATCTATCCTGAAAGTCATTACGGACGAGATGCTTTGGTGGGTACGGCCCTGTTTTTAATGTTGATGGCCGAACGCGGGGGAACAGTAGCAGATTTAAGAGCTAGCTACCCTGCCTATTTTATGAGCAAAAAGAAAATTCAATTGACGCCCGACTTGGATGTTGATGGACTGCTGGAAGCCATGCACGAAAAATATAAAAACGAAGAGGTGAGTACAATCGATGGGGTAAAAATCGATTTTGCAGAAAATTGGGTGCACTTGCGCAAATCCAATACCGAACCTATAATTCGTATTTATACGGAAGCGAAAAGCCAAAAGGAAGCAGATGACTTGGCCGATCGAATTATTGCCGAAATCAAGGAGGTTGCTGGAATTTAAAGGACCGCCAATTCTTTAGGTACCTTATTTCTATGCTTCCAGCGTTTGTGCGTCCAGAAATAATATTCCGGTGCCTCGCGGATCGAACCTTCCAATCGTTTCATAAAAGTTTCGGAGATATCGTAATCAGCTACCTCCTTTGGGTTTTCTGAAATTACCTCAAAACTTGCTTCGTAGTAGCCTCGTTTTAATTTTTTGACCTTTAAAAAAATGGGGACCAGATCGTGTTTTTTACACAATTCTTCACCGCCGACATGTATGGGAACCATCACATCCATAAACTTTGCCCAATGGCGTGTCCGATTCATCATAGGAGACTGATCACTGGCAATTCCCAAGACAAAAGTCTTTTTCTCTGCAACCATTTGGGCGATAATTTTTCGTGATTCGTTAGTCTTTATGAGATCGGTGCCATAGGTTCCTCGAATCTTCTTGATCAGGTTGTCGAAATACCTATTGTTGATTTTTTGATAGATGGCCATGGGCTGGGGCGTAAGCTGGGTGTTGATGCCTAATAACCATTCCCAACTCGCATAATGCCCAGCGAACAGTACCGTACTGCGATTTTTTGCTGCAAGCGAATTGATCAATTCCGGATTGGTAACATGAAATCGTTTCCGCATGGTTTCAACGGACATGCCCATGGTTTTGACCATTTCCAAGAACATATCGCACATATGCTTGTAAAACTTCTTCTCAAGAATTCGTATTTCGTCATGGTGCTTCTCGGGGAAGGCCAATTTCAAATTGGCACGAACTACTTTTTTTCGATACCCAAAAATGCGATATACCAGAACATATACCATATCAGATAAAAGGTACAGCAGTGGAAAGGGTAATTTCGAGACCAACCAAATGAACGGATAGGCCAATAAAAAGACAAGTAATTGCATAAAAAATCGTTGTTCAAATATAGCTATATTTGATTCCAAACCTGATGCATGTATAATTTGGATTTAGCGACCATAGGTATCATAGCGGCCAATTTATTGGTTACCCTTAGGGGCTTTAGTGACAATCACTTTTTTGAACGCTATAAGTTTAGCGTTGGGGGCATTCAAGCAGGTCAAAAGGAACGCATGTTGACATCAGGATTTCTGCATGTCGATTTTGCGCATTTGTTTTTTAACATGTTTACCCTCTTTTTCTTTGCCGATGTGGTCATTAGATGGTTTGGTTCCTCCAAGTTCTTGATCATGTATTTTGTAAGCCTGGTTGCGGGTAGTCTATTGGCCCTCTTCTTTCATAAGAAGGAGCCTTATTACAGCGCTGTTGGGGCCAGTGGGGCGGTGACTGGCATTCTCTATGGGGCCATTTTACTGCAACCTGACATGAAACTGGCCTTACTTTTTATTCCCATTCCGCTACCGGCCTATATTCTGGGTATTGCTTATCTGTTGTATTCCATCTATGGCATGAAAAGCCGATTGGGTAATATCGGACACACGGCACATTTTGGGGGTGCCATTGGGGGCTATGTAGTAACACTGCTCTTCAAACCCGACCTCTTATGGAATGAAACCTTAATGGTCATATTGCTGGCAATACCCATAATCATTCTCTTTATCCTTCAAAAAGTAGGAAAAATCTGATAGGAATATATTCCACACCACATTCTACCTGTATTTGACAACAAAAGTTGGGTAATTACCTGTATCTCAGCTTATTTTCGCCACTCTTACATTAACCTACAAATATGAGAATTCAGATTCGCTTTATCGCCTTTATTTTTGTTGCCCTAGTTGTTTCATGTTCTGATGAAACTACCGTTTTTGAAAATCCACAAGACAGCATTGGTCTTGAAACCAATCAAGCGGTTCTTACGAGCAGCATCTCACTTGAAAATGCAGGCGTCCTTGACATTTTTGAAGAACAACAACTGAACAGCGGCTTTTCGCGATTTCCCAATGATCAAGCCGGGGGTTACCCTTTGGAATTGATTGCCCAGGTTTCTCCGCCTTCTTTTGCAGGTGGTGAAAACTTGACGGCTACAGATATTCATATTGATGGCGATTATGCATATATCTCTTATAATACGGCAGGAGCTGATTATAAGGGTGCTGTGGATATTGTCAATGTCAGCGACCCCACATCCCCTGTATTGACGGGGAGGGCCTATAGCTTTGACAAGGACTTGAACGCAATACATTACGCCAATGGGTACATTTACGTTGTTGGGGGTACCGATGCAGAGCAATCGGCTTTGGCGACCGCCAATTCGGTAGTCATTAAAGTGGCCGCGAACAATGGTCGGTTCGATACCTCAGACCTCACCTATAGTTATCAAGAAGGTTTTAATGCCAACGATGTTATCGTTGTGGGTGGCGGCGTTTATGTGACAAGTGGACGAGACGGTTATGTTACGCAATTTGATGCAGGCACCCTTGAAATTGTAAATGAGGAACCCTACCAAGATTTGCGATCGGTGGTTGTTAAAGATGGAAGATTTTTAGTGTTGGATGCCGCTGTTGGTGTGCGGGTGTTAGACGCTTCGCTTCAGGAGACCTCGCAAATTCAGATCGATTCCGATTTTAGGCTTGCCGATAAGCGAACACTCGATATTATGGATGACAAGGTTATTGTGGCCGAAGGTCGCAATGGTGCCGGTGTTTATGAAATCAATTCTGGAACCTTTTTAGAATATATTCCTATTGCCCTAAACCCTGCCAATGTAGAGGAAGCCGACAAGGTTACCAATGCAACCGCCTTTAACGAAGGTGCCATTCTAATGGCCAACGGAGGCGCGGGTCTTGGATTGGCCGAAGAGGATAACGGATCCCTGAATACGGTAGGTGTTATCGAATTGAACGGATCTATCAATTATGTCGCTTCCCGGGGTGATTACATCTTTGCGGCATCAGGGAGAGAAGGTCTTCAAGTGATAAAAATGAACAAACCTTCTCCTGGTCTTGAGGCACGTTGTGCTGATTCACCTGCTTACAGTGGAAGTTCTCGTCTCAATGTCCCCGTAGGAGAATCATGGGCCTTTAGTGGTTCGGTACGATTCCGTTCGGTAGATGTTGCAGGATCATTATTGTTGTGCGGTACTTGGACCGTTCGTAATGCCGTTAACATTGCAGACGGTGGATTGTTCGAAATGAACGGAACCTTTATTGTGGCCCGTAATAACAGAAGAAGAGATTTAACCGTGGGTCAAGGTGCCACCTTTAGGGTTGAGGGCAACCTTACCATCTATGGAGATTTGATTCTTGAGGATGATGCTACCCTTGAATTTATAGGAGAGGACTCTGTTGTTAATGTATTCGGTGATGTGGAGTTGGGAGACAACGCCACCGTATCCGGCACCTTTAGGGATGTTCAGGACAAGTTCTGATTGTTACTAAAATAAAATGATATCCAACCACCTCATTTGCAGGTGGTTTTTTATTGTAGTAGCTCAGCTACTTTCGCTTCCAATGCCGATCCTCTTAAGTTTTTGGCCACAATCACTCCATTTTCATCCAACAAAAAGGCCGCCGGAATAGCATTTACATTGTACAACTTGGCAACCGGATCTTGAAAGCGCTGTAAGTGGGATACATGATTCCATGCAAGACCATCATCTTCAATGGCTTTGACCCATTGATCGGCATTGGAATCCAGTGAAACACCAACCACATCAAATCCCAGGTCTTTATATTTCTCATAAACGGCAACAATGTTCGGATTTTCCATACGACAAGGTTTGCACCATGCCGCCCAAAAGTCGATTAAGGTCAATTTTGATTTAACCTCATTCAGTGCCATTTGCCCACCCGATGGGGTAGGGCCAGAAAAGTCTGGTGCAACAGCCCCGATTTCCGTTGCTTTGGTTTGGTTCAAAATAGTTTCAATATTTTTTCCGGGCTGTGAAGCCTTGATGTTAGGGTCAAGGGCCTCATACATTGCTCGAATTTCGTCGAGTGGCATGGCCTTGGTCTTGATCAAAGTGTCTAAGATTAAGGCCGAGATCAAGGCATTGGGATTTTCTTTCACAAAATCCACATTATGGGTCTTCATTTTTTCTTGAAGCTCAAAGAATTCATCACGCAGCGATTCTGCGGCTGCCGTATCACGTGCAGCGCTGGCTCTTCTAAAATCATCTTGAAGGGAACGCCCCATGGCCGTTATTTCGCGAGATCCTTTAAGAAAATCCATAAAAAGTTCATTTTGCAGGGTTCCTTCAACTTTGGCAAAGGCCAGGCTGTCTTTTTGGAACGACATCCCGATTGCCCCATTTTCAAGAATCACGGGTACACTACCGCGAAGTCCGTCCACAAAAACATAATACAATTGCGGTTCGTCAGTGGTCCCCATAAAAGAGAATTTCCCCTCAACTACGCGTGTAGTATCAATTTCGATCAATTGGTTCAGCGAATCAGATGTTTTTAAAAATACCGAGGTGCTATCGGGCAGTTCACCACTTACCGATCCCTGGAGATCGAATCCGTCTGTTTTGGATGCACAGGAAACCAATAGCGATAGGATAAAGATGGAAATGGAAAAATTCCTCATTGTTCGGGTTTTGAAGGTCAAAGGTATCATTACTACAAGGAAATAAAAAACCCTTAACAAAAGCTAAGGGTTTTGATCTTCGGTAATTTTAGAATTGATACCGTATGCCAAGGGCGATGTCGAAATCAAAATTATCACTGAATCCATCGTAGCCCAATATGCCGACTTCTGGTCTAAAATCGAGCGAAAGGAGTAGGGGGATATTAAAATTATATTCCACACCTATATTTCCTGCCCCAAAAACGAAAAGCCCGTCATTGTCGTCAACTGCCCCACCTTGGTTGTCGGGTATGGGTTCAAAATCAACACTTCCAAGTCCACCACCAAAACCGTAATACCAATTAAATCCGCCATCCAATTGATGCACCCATTGGTATATGCCGGAAAGTTTAAAGGCATCAAAGTTTCGGCTGTCACGCCAACCCAAATTGAATTCGGCACGATTGTACCGTCCGATGGATTTTTGGTATGAAATTTCGGCGCCAAACCCGTCACTATCGCCCAGGCGCAGGCCCAGCGAATGGTCTGAAATGTCTTGAGCGCTCAAACTTGCTGTTGCAAATAAAAAAACCAAGGAAAAAATTGTGGTAATCTTCATATGTTTCTCTTTAAGTTGAAAATTTAAGAATAGCTTTGCTATCGCTATTGGTTAAAACTCGTTTAGAGCTCAAAAATTGTTCCAAGTTGAACACTGATCATCTTACAACCCTTTCAAAACAACTGGCCGGTGAATTAAAATTTGATACACTGAGCAAAGCATTATATGCTACCGACGCCTCGGTGTACCGCAAAATTCCTACAGCCGTTTCCTTTCCAAAATCAGAGGCAGATCTAATAAAACTGATTGCCTTCGCAACGGATCATGAAATTGGACTGATACCGCGCGCGGCTGGTACCTCATTGGCCGGACAATGTGTGGGTAGCGGTATTGTGGTTGATGTATCACGACATTTTACCAAAATCCTAAATCTTGATACCACTAAAAAGCAGGTAACCGTGCAGCCGGGTGTCATTCGAGACAATCTCAATCGGTATTTAAAACCACATGGTTTATTTTTTGGTCCCAATACCTCCACTTCAAATCGCTGTATGATAGGGGGTATGGTAGGAAATAATTCCTCAGGAACAACGTCGATCCAATATGGCGTTACCCGTGATAAAGTGGTTGCACTAAAAGTACTGCTTTCCGATGGTTCTACAGCCACGATAAGCCCACTGAACACCAAGGCATTTGAAGCAAAATGTAAGGAACAAACCCTTGAAGGTAAGATCTATAAACAACTGTGGGATGAGTTATCGGACCAAGAACAAAGCGATCGTATTTTAAAGGAATTTCCCAAACCCTCCATCCATAGAAGAAATACGGGCTATGCGATCGACCTGTTGCTCGACAATGCCGTTTTTGGAAATTCATCGGCTCCTTTTGACCTGAGCAAATTGCTTTGCGGTAGCGAAGGTACCTTGGCCCTGACCACTGAAATCACCTTGCAATTGGATGATTTGCCTCCTGCCTTCTCGGCCATGGTAGCCACCCACTACAGTACCTTGGAAGCCTGTCTTAAGGATGTCTCCCAAACCATGAAGCACAATCTGTTCACCTGCGAAATGATGGATAAGGTCATTCTCGATTGCACCAAAAACAATCGGCAGCAATTGGCCAACCGTTTTTTTATTGAAGGTGACCCAGCAGCCATATTGATGCTGGAGGTTCGCGCGCATTCAGAAGAAGCCTTGGAAGAACAATTGCACCTTTTGCAGAAAACCATTAAGAAATCAGGGTTAAGTTATGCCAGACCGGTACTTAAGGGAAATCAAATTCAACAGGCTCTTGAACTGAGAAAAGCAGGCTTGGGGTTATTGGGCAATATGGTGGGTGATAAAAAGGCGGTCGCCTGTATTGAGGATACGGCCGTTGCCTTAGAAGACCTTAGCGATTTCATTTTGGAGTTTACTGAAATCATGAAGGGCTATGGGCAGCAAGCAGTTTATTATGCCCATGCTGGTGCGGGTGAGTTGCACCTGCGCCCCATACTTAATTTGAAAAAGAAAGCCGACGTCAAGTTGTTTCGAGCTATTACAACCGATGTAGCCCGATTGACCAAAAAATATAGGGGTAGTTTTAGTGGAGAGCATGGTGATGGTATTGTTCGGGCTGAGTTTATTCCCATAATGATAGGGCAAGAAAATTATGACATGCTACGGCGTGTCAAAAGTACTTTTGACCCCGGCAACTTATTTAACCCCGGAAAAATAGTTGACCCATTCCCAATGGATGAGTCTTTTAGGTATGATGTTGGGCGAATAGAACCAAAAATTAACACCCTATTGGATTTTTCCAAGGATGAAGGCTTATTGAAATCTGCCGAAAAGTGCAACGGCAGTGGGGATTGCCGAAAAACCCATGAATTTTCGGGTGCCATGTGCCCCAGTTATCATGCAACCTTAAATGAAACCCATACCACGAGGGGAAGGGCGAATGCCTTACGAGAATTTCTGACGCAATCCGAAAAACAGAATCCATTCGACCATAAAGAACTAAAAGAAGTGTTCGATTTATGTTTGAGTTGCAAAGCCTGTGCCTCTGAATGCCCCAGCAGTGTTGATGTAGCCTCTTATAAAGCAGAATTTCAATACCAATATCAAGAAACCAATGGCTACCCCTTGCGGAATCGGTTGTTTGCCCATAGTACAAAACTGAACAGCTTGGGAAGCCGTATGCCATGGCTGGTCAATGCGCTGTATAACTTCAAATTTTCAGGAGCTTTGATCAAACGAACCTTCGGTATCGCTAAAAACAGGAGTCTTCCCAATATCTATAGTTTTAATTTCAATAAATACCTTCTAAATACTGTAAGTCAATTAAATAACGATAAAAGTATAATTCTCTATATCGATGAATTTACGCAGTATTTGGATGTAGAGGTAGGGCAAGATGCCATTGCCTTGTTAAAAGGCCTTGGGTACCAGGTGGAGCTCTTTTATGGCGAAAGTGGTCGTTCCCACATTTCAAAAGGCTTTTTAAAACAAGCGAAACAACTGGCTAATGAAAATATAAAGGCCTTACATAAAGCTATCGATGCGCAAACCCCCATCATTGGATTGGAACCTTCCGCAATTTTAAGTTTTCGTGACGAGTATGTGAAACTGGCCGAATCTAAGGATAGGGCGGAAAAACTAAAGGAGCAGTCTTTTCTGATAGAGGAGTTTCTTTCCAAAGAAATTGAAAATGGAGCGCTAACAGCCGATATGTTCGGTGATGCGCCAAGGGAGATAAAAATCCACAACCACTGTTACCAAAAGGCATTGTCGAACCAAAAGGTGACTTTTGATATTTTGAATCTTCCAAAAAACCATAAGGTCTCGATTATTAGTTCGGGCTGTTGTGGTATGGCAGGTTCTTTTGGTTATGAAAAAGAGCATTACGATGTGAGCATGCAAATAGGGGAGTTAAAACTGTTTCCAGCCGTTCGAAAATGTAGTGGTGAAACTACCATAAGTGCGAACGGCACCAGTTGTCGCCATCAAATTTTTGATGGCACGGGAACCAAGGCTTTACACCCCGTCACCATCCTCAGACAGGCGTTGCTTGTCAAGTGATTTTTCTGATTTCAAATCTGACGACTCGTCTGTAGTTTGTGCTTCATTGCTACTGGTGATCGAGGCAATGAGTTCATTCATATCCAAACCCTTGAGGTCCTCATCAACAAAGAAGGGTAAAAGCTTGTCATGGTTATAGCGATAAATGCGCCAGCGTTTAAATGAATATTCGAGCGCTGTTAGATTTTCAACCCAGTCTCCTGAATTCAGGTACAGGGTTTTGCCATGTTTATTTTCAAACACTTCTTTTTTGGGTTGGTGGATATGCCCACATACGACATAATCGTAATGATTTTCAATGGCCAGTTCAGCAGCAACACGTTCAAAATTATTGACGTGTTTCACTGCGCTTTTCACACTGTTTTTAATCCGCTTGGACAGTGAATATTTTCCCTTTCCCAGTTTGACCAGCCACCAGTTGACAAAACTGTTGATCAAAATGAGCAGATCATAGCCGTATCCACCCAGTTTCGCCAGCCATTTGGCATTTTGAATTGAAACATCAAACACGTCACCATGAAAAATCCAGGCCCGTTTTCCATCCAAATTCAGCACCAGCTTGTTGGCAATATTAAAATTACCCATCGAGGTACCCGCAAATTTTCGAAGTGTCTCGTCATGATTGCCGGTGATATAGTACACTTCGGTGCCGTTCGAGGCCATACCAATCAATTTTTTTAAAACTTTCAAATGGGAAGAGGGGAAATAGCGCTTGCTAAATTGCCAGATATCGATGATATCGCCATTAAGTACCAATTTTTTGGGTTGAATACTGTTCAGATAGGCCATCAATTCGTCGGCATGACAGCCATAGGTGCCCAAATGCACATCGGAAATTACGGCCAATTCAATCTTTCTCTTTTTCAACGCATTCGAATTTAGTTGCAAAGTAAAAGCGGTATAATGAACTAAAAATCAATTCCGTGTCAATTGTATATCAGCATAGTGTTAAGTAATTCTTAGAAGTAAGGGTTTATGTTACGCCAACATTAAATTGCCCTTGGTTTTTGTATAAGCCATTTAACATTTACCTTTGAGACTTAGCACTTCAGTATGGCAGGAAACTCTTTTGGACAACTATTTAGACTAACCACATATGGGGAATCCCATGGTCTTTCCATTGGAGGTATCATTGATGGGTGTCCAGCTGGTGTTGCCATCGATTTAGATGCAGTGCAACACGAATTGAACCGTAGAAAACCTGGTCAATCGGCCATCGTTACCCAACGCAAAGAACCGGATACCGTGGAAATTCAATCAGGGGTGTTTGAAGGAAAAACAACAGGTACACCCATTGGGTTTGTGATTAAAAACACCAACCAAAAGTCAAAGGATTACTCCCATATCAAGGATTCATACCGACCGTCACATGCCGATTTTGTGTATGATAAAAAGTATGGCTTTCGTGATTATCGTGGTGGCGGCCGTAGTTCTGCCCGTGAAACTGCCAGTCGGGTTGTTGCCGGCGCCTTTGCCAAACAATTTTTAGGTGATGTTAAAATCAATGCCTTTGTTTCACAGGTTGGCGAAATGCAATTGAACAAGCCTTATCAAGACCTTGATTTTTCCAATATTGAATCCAATCCGGTGCGATGTCCAGATGCCGAGATGGCCAAAAAGATGGAAGCCTATATCAAGACCATAAAGAAAGAAGGCGATACCGTTGGAGGAGTAATCACTTGTGTGGCCCAAAATGTACCTATCGGTTTGGGTGAACCTGTCTTTGATAAATTGCATGCAGATTTGGGCAAGGCCATGCTATCGATCAATGCGGTAAAAGGCTTTGAGTACGGCAGTGGTTTTGCCGGTGTACGCATGAAGGGCAGCGAACACAACGATGCCTTTAATTCTGATGGCACCACAAAAACAAATCGAAGTGGAGGGGTGCAAGGGGGCATTAGTAACGGCATGGACATTTATTTTAATGTCGCATTTAAACCTGTGGCCACTGTATTGCAGGGGTATGAGACCATCGATAAAGCGGGTCAGACCATCAAAACCCAGGGGAAAGGCCGACATGACCCGTGCGTTGTGCCAAGGGCGGTGCCCATAGTAGAGGCCATGACTGCCTTGGTATTGGCAGACCATACGCTTTTGTCACGTACGAATAAAATCTAAAATCGCTTCCTAAGGCTTTTTCAAGCCAAAATAGTATCTTACCCTCTAAATAGTTTTTTATGCGCAAACTAGAACTGCACTGGCAGATTTTGATAGGTATGGTTTTGGGTATCCTGTTCGGATTTCTAATGACCGGTTTTGAATGGGGAAAAGAATTGGTTATGGATTGGGTCAGCCCCTTCGGAACCATATTTATCAAACTACTAAAGTTGATAGCAATTCCACTCATCCTAGCTTCACTTATCAAGGGTATTTCTGACTTGAAGGATATTTCTAAATTTAAGAACATCGGATTACGAACCATAGGAATTTATATTGGCACAACTACGGTGGCGATTATTTTGGGACTAATCTTGGTCAATGCCCTACAACCAGGAGATGGCATTTCAGAAGAGACCATCACAAAGTTGACGGAGACCTATGCTAGCGATAGTGGCGTTACGGCAAAGCTCGAAGAGGCCAACCGACAACGCAATGTGGGTCCGCTTAAGTTTTTGGAAGATATGGTTCCGGATAATGCTGTTTCTGCACTCGGCAATAACCGTTTGATGCTTCAAGTGATCTTTTTTACCATATTTATGGGCATCTCTATGTTGTTGATTGGTGAGAAACGGGCCAAACCACTAAAAGATTTCTTCGACTCCTTAAACGATGTGGTACTTAAAATGGTCGATCTGATCATGTTGATTGCCCCCTATGCGGTTTTTGCCTTGTTGGCCAATGTCGTGGTCTCATCAAGTGACCCCGAAATCTTATTGGCACTGTTGAAATATGCTGGTGTTGTGGTATTGGGGCTGCTCTTAATGATCGTGTTTTATTGCATATTGGTTTCCGTGTTGGCAAAAAAGAATCCCTTTTGGTTTTTAAAACAACTAAGCCCAGCTCAACTTTTGGCTTTTTCTACCAGCTCAAGTGCTGCTACGCTTCCCGTTACTATGGAACGGGTAGAAGAACATATTGGCGTTGATAAGGAGGTATCCAGTTTTGTGCTCCCGGTTGGCGCTACCATCAATATGGATGGCACCAGTCTGTATCAGGGGGTTGCCGCCGTATTTATCGCCCAGGCCTTGGCATTTGACCTTCCTTTGGGCGCGCAATTGACCATCGTATTGACAGCTTTATTGGCTTCCATAGGAACCGCTGCCGTACCAGGAGCCGGTATGGTCATGTTGGTCATAGTTTTGGAATCCGTAGGTTTTCCGGCCGATAAGTATGCCGTGGGGCTTGCCTTGATTTTTGCTGTTGACCGCCCCTTAGACATGCTAAGAACCGTTATCAATGTAACAGGTGATGCCACCGTTTCGACCATAGTGGCAAAGTCTGTTGGCAAACTTGGTGAACCCAAAGTCAAGAATTGGGACGACCATTATGACGAAGTAAAGTAATCATCAAATTCAACGAGCCATGAACATCTGTTTTTTAATGTACCCATGGGAGGAAATCGACGCCGAGAACGATACCAGCTTGGCCATGATCCATGAATGTGTAAAAAGAAAGCACGGGGTTGCCCTCTGCACACCTGCGAATTTGACCATACGGAACAGTGTGACATCTGCCTTTTGTACGGTCATCAATCGCATGGAGAAAGTGCCAAGTAGCCTAAAAAGCTTTTACAAACAGGCTTCGACGCGCGAAGAAATGCTGCCTTTGGCAGGATTTGACGTGATTTTTATGCGGGCGAACCCGCCCTTAGATCCCTTAATGCTCAACTTTTTGGATTCTGTGAAGGATGATGTGTTTATCATGAATTCGCTCCAAGGCCTTCGTGAGGCCAACAATAAGTTGTACACGGCCGCATTCGGGGATAGCCACAGCAACATCATTCCGGTAACGCATGTATCCAAAAACAAGAATTACCTGGTCAAGCAGATCAAAGAATCAGCCGCAGACAAGATGATTTTAAAACCCTTGAATGGTTTTGGGGGTTCGGGGGTGATATTGATTGAAAAGTCTGCCATGAGCAACATAAAATCACTTCTTGATTTTTATGTAACCAACTCAGATGGAACCTCTAACTATGTGATTCTTCAAGAATATATTGAAGGAGCTGACCAGGGCGATATACGCATTCTCTTGTTGAATGGAGAGCCCATTGGGGCGATGCGCCGAAGACCGGGAAGCGATGACCATCGATCAAATGTTTCTGCCGGAGGTTCCGTTGAAAAGCACAGTTTGACCAAGCAAGAAAAGGCCCTCTGCAAACAAATTGGTCCCAAATTGGTCAAAGACGGCCTCTTTTTTGTGGGTATTGATGTTATTGGCGGCAAATTGGTCGAGGTGAATGTCATGTCACCAGGCGGTGTCACCTATATGAATAAGGTATATAAAACCAAAATCCAATGTCAGGTTATCGACTTCATCGAAAGCAAGGTATTGGATAAACTACAAGCCTTCGACAGGCGATCACGACTGCGAAAAGAGGTTGAGGATGCTTAAATTGACCGTTGCCGAAATAATTGCCAAGATTCAAAAAGGCGAAGTTTTCGAAGCAGTTTCGGCCGATTATTCCTTTTCCATCAAAATTGAATCCTACGTCAATTATGTGTGTGGGGCGGTGCATGATGGACATCAATTTAGAAAATCACTTTGGGAGGTATGTTGGCATTCTGAGTATGAACGCTGGTATGAAGAAGATCCCTGCACCCTACAAATGGTGCAATCACATCCAATAGTTATCGCAGGAAGGGACAGCAGGTTCGAATATGACTTGAATCGCGCCGAAGATACCGCCATCTATACCGATGCCTGGGGAAAGGAACTTTGGAAATTTCCGTTAGACCAAGAAACCAAAGAGGTAGGCCTCAAAAAGCATCGTGATTTTTACAAAGTGGTCGGGGCCCTGATGCAAAAACTGGAATCCCTTCACGAAAATGTGGTGGTTTTTGATATGCACAGTTACAATTGGAAACGATGGGAGCGGGAAGTACCTACCTGGAATCTAGGAACCGCCAATATTGATGCTGACCGCTTTGGTACCATCGCCAAAAGTTGGAGCGACAAGCTCGGCACCATGCAACTGCCCAATGGGATCAAATCAACATCGGCCATTAATGACACCTTTCAAGGCAACGGTTATTTTTTGAAGTACATCACCCAGAACTTTAAAAACACCTTGGTTTTGGCTACCGAAATCGCCAAGGTATACTGTGATGAATACACCGGCGTTATTTATCCAGAAGTTGTCGCTGCCGTTGCAGCACAATTAACGGAATTGATACCTTTGCAGGCAACGGAATTTGAAAAAAGTGTATGATCCAAGAAAAAGTTAGCGCCAGACTCCAAAAACAGTATGCCGCACTTTTCGAAATAGATGCCAACCTTGACCGCTTGATACGGCGCATTGAGTTGCTCAGCTATGTGAATCCCATCAACATAGAAAAAGAAAAGCAACGCTTCTTCGCCTCAAAATACACACACGAACCTGAATTTAAATACCCCAAGGTCAAGTTCAATCCCTTTAAACTACAGCGGTTGTTTTTTGCGCAACGGTTGGAACGCATTGAAGATGATACCATCCGTACCATGTATAAGGATGTGATCAACTATTACTCCAATATGATCCAATGCATTGAGACCATAGGGCTAGCTAAGAGTTTTTATTTCAATTCGTTGAGTGTTTACGGTACCCCAACTGAACGCGATGTGCAGAATGCCCAGTTTATTTTGCATTATCCCGATGAGCCCATGGGCAGTGATATGGAGCAGGTATATAGCCCCTTGGAGGCTGCAGACTATTTTGCAGACTTTGCCAGCCGCTACAGCTTTCCCCTAAACATAAAATTTTCAACTCATATTGCCGCTGAGGCCATGGTCAGCAACAGTTCACAGACCCTTTTGGTGAAAAAGAATGTGAAGTTTAGCAAGAACCAATTACTGACCCTCGCCAACCATGAAATTGGGGTGCATTTGGTGACCACGTACAACGGTTTGCAACAACCCCTGAAGATTTTGTCGAACGGACTTCCCAAAAATGTGGAGACCCAGGAAGGCCTGGCCGTTTTTAGTGAATATATGGGTGGGGCACTGACCTTAAAACGACTAAAGGAATTGGCATATCGCGTAATGGCCTCTGACAGTTTGATAAAAGGCTACAGTTTTGCCGACACCTTTGATTTGATCCACAACAAATACAAACTCAATAGAAACGAGGCCTTTACCATTACCCTACGCGCCCATAGGGGCGGAGGTTTTACCAAAGACCGCCTGTACTTGAGTGGCCTGCGAAAAATATACAAGCGTTACCAGGCTGAGGAGTCGATGGATATTTTGCTTTCGGGAAAGGTGGCTTTGGCCGATGAACCCAATATCCGGTATTTAAGAAAATTGGGCTTGGCCCTTCCCATTTCGCACCAAAGCTTCTCCTTTGAGCAAAAATTGAATACCAATAGCACCTTGGATTTTATTTTGAACAATCTGAAGTGATCAGCCCAAAAATTTTGATTGTAACTCAGGGGTAGGGATCATACACTGGTCCTGTCTGCCAAACCAACGGTAGCGGTTTCGAGCAATCGTATCGTACAGCCAATTGCGAAGGGAGGTGGGTACCCATTTAAAGATCTTGAAAAGGGGCCATAACCCTCCTAGATCACCTGCAATTTCCAAAGCTGCATCCGATTTGATATAGTAGGCCAAACCGGGTTCAACCAATATGATGGAATCAACCTTGGCCGTGTCAATGTTTCGTTCTTCCACCAATTGTTGCCCGATGTTGCTTTGTAAAGCGGCATAGCGGAAAACGTCTTTTTTGTCGCGCTTGATGATAAATTGAACCACGCCATTACAAAGGTTACAAACCCCGTCGAATAGGATAATTTTTTTACCGTCTTCCATGTGTTCTTTTGCCTAGCCAAGGGATGCTCTCATTACACCTCCCTTGATCCCTCCATTTAGGAGGGACATTACGCAAAGATACCACAGGTACCAAGGACTACCTAGATTTTATAAGGTATTTAAGAAACCTGTTAGATCCGTTTCCTTATCCAGGCCCAATTTCTTTTTGAGGCGGTATTTTGATTTGAGAATGCTGTCAGGCAACACGTTCATCGTGGCCGCAATTTCCTTGGTGGTCAGGTTCATGCGAAGAAAGGCGGCTAATCGGATTTCCTTTTCCGAAATATCGGTATAGAGCGTCTTCAGCTTCTGGTCAAAGTCGTTATGCACCTCTGAAAAATAGGTTTTAAAGGTCTCCCAATCCTTATCGGAGGCCTTTTCCTTTTTCAACAACATTACAATACGGCGGAACTCCATCTTGAACTTGTCGGGCGAGCTTTTGAGGTTCTCCAAATTCTCCTTCAGTTCTTCCAAAAAAGTGTTTTTCTGTACCAAATGCAGGGTCTGGCTGGCCAGTTCCTTTTTCTTATGTGCGATTTCCTGTTTGTAAATTTCCTCTTGCTTCTCGCGGGCAATGCGGTTCTTTTTGATCCGCTGGCGGTACCCGAACACGGAAAGGCCAAATAGGGCTAGGGCAGAGGCCATACCACCGGCATATAAACCTTTTCTCAGGTTGCTGATTTCCACTTCTTGGTTTAAGGTTTTGATTTCTTCTTCCTGTAAGGCAAGATCAGCTTCTTTTTTTTCAGTCTCGTAAATAATTTGAAGTTCTCGAAAACGATTCGCATTTTCAATATTAAAGATGCTGTCGTTCATACGTTTGTGATTTTGATAAGAAGTTAGTGCAACTGCCGGTTGGCCAAGTTTTGACATGAGGGTAGATTGCAAAAGATAGGCCTTGCTTTTAAGGCCGAAACCTATTTCGCTTTCCGTGTTTTGTAGCAATTCCTTAAGCAACTCACCTGCTTTGGTGGTTTGACCCCGTTCCAAATAAATCTCAGCCAGACCCAGTCGGGCCTGAAAACCTTGATCTTTGTTTCCCGTTGAGTCCGAAATTACTTGAGATTTTAAAAAGTTTTCCTCCGCATCCGCAAACCTGCCCTGATGATGGTAAAATTCACCTTGTATCAAATAGGCAAGCGATTCGTAAAAAGGCCCCTTGATTTTCTTGGCAATCGTAATACTTTCCTTCAAAAGTGAATCTGCTTCTAACTGTTTTTCAGGCCTTTTAAAAAGTAGCGCGGCCAGGTTGGTCATGTTCAGCGATTGATAATGCTTATCATTTTTCCTTTTATAAAGTTCTATGGCACTTCTATAATAGGGTTCGGCCGAACTGCTGTCCTTCATCTTCACATAGTTATGCGCTATTGAAGCATTGGCGTCACTCCACCGAAGGGAGTCTTTTAAGGATTCAAAAATTTTTGCTGCGGAAATTGCGTTTTCCAAGGCCAGTTGGTAATAGCCTTGATTACCACGAATCACTCCTATGCTGTGATACACGCTCCCTAGGCCAGAACGATCATCTACGGCACTAAAATGTACTTTGGCCCTTTCAGAAAAGAATAGGGCACTATCTAGCATCCCTAGTTTATTGTAATTCTGCGAAATATTCAATTCCATGGCAGCGGAGGTTGCCGTCTCTCCTTTTTGCTCGCTTAACTCTAGTGTTTTCTTGTAGTAGGATGTTGATTTGGCCATGTCATCGTAGTAATAATAGGCAATGCCTTTACGCTGATAACCCGTGGCAAGAATCGGAATGTTATTCAATTCTTTTCCCAATGCAATGATTGAATCACTTATTAGTAAGGCTTTATCTACATCGTTATTGATGTGTGCTCTCCAAAGATTGACCAGAATGGGGGCTCTTGAAGAATCTCTGGGTGTTGCCTGCAAAAGGTTGGTAAGACTATCAATTTTCTGACGATTGGAGCCATATTGTGCACTAAGAGACACATAAAAAGTAAATAAAATTAGAACGCTATAATGTTTCATAGGGTATTTAAAAAGGTAGTTAGGTCAGTTTCCTTATCCAAGCCCAGTTTCTTTTTAAGGCGGTATTTTGATTTGAGAATGCTGTCAGGTAACACGTTCATCGTGGCAGCAATTTCCTTGGTGGTCAGGTTCATGCGAAGAAAGGCGGCCAATCGGATTTCCTTCTCCGAAATATCGGCATAGAGCGTCTTCAGCTTCTGGTCAAAGTTGTTGTGCACCTCTGAAAAATAGGTTTTAAAGGTCTCCCAATCTTTGTCGGAGGCCTTTTCTTTTTTGAGCAACATCACAATACGGCGAAACTCCATTTTGAACTTGTCTGGCGAACTTTTGAGGTTCTCCAAATTCTCCTTCAGCTCCTCTAAAAAGGTGTTTTTCTGCACCAAATGAAGCGTCTGGCTCGCCAGTTCCTTTTTCTTATGGGCAATTTCCTGTTTGTAAATTTCCTCTTGCTTTTCGCGGGCGACACGGTTCTTTTTGATCCGCTGGCGGTACCCGAAAACAGAGAGCCCAAATAGGGCTAGGGCAGAGGCCATACCTCCTGCATACAGACCTTTTCGCAGGTTACTGATTTCAACCTCTTGGTTTAGGGTCTGTATTTCCTTTTCTTGTAAGGCGAGGGCGGCTTCCTTTTTTTCGGTTTCATAAATGGTTTGTAATTCGTTTACTCGGTTTTTGGTTTCTTTACCATAGATGCTATCACTTTTCTCTTTTTGTAATTCTAAATATTTGATTGCCTCCACCAAGTTGTTTGTTTCTTTATTTGCGCGATAAAGAATTTCGAAACTTCGATTAACACCGACCTCGATATCTAAAGAGTCGCATAGTTTTAAAGCCTCCAAACTGTAATTGATCGCCTGATTAAATTCCCTTTTTTGCAAATAGAGTTCACCTAGATCTAACAATAGAATTTGTTTACTAAATCCAGAATTAATTTTATTGGCTATCGCTAAGCTTTTTTGATAAATACGTTCTGCATTATCAAAATCTTTCGATAAAAATTTTATGTTCCCAAACTCGTTCAATGAAGTTGTTAATAGAATAGAATCATTCATTTGCTCAGCTAACGTTATGGCTTTTTTGATATTTACCTCGGCACTGTCCTTTTGGAAGGGTTTTTTGTTATATAAAATGGTAAGTCCTTCATAAGCCAAAGCCAAAGTATAGTTTGAATTATACTGTTTAAAGATGGGGATAGATTCATAGTAATACTTTAATGCCTCCTCACGATTATTTAATGATTCATGAACACATGCAACTACATAACACCCCTTTGCATAGCCTACTTCATCACCAAGTTTTTTGAAAATTTCAGCTGATTTCAGTCCATTTTTTAAGGATAGTTGAAAATAGCCTTGCTCTAAATATATAGAACTGTTTAGCAGATAGGTAGATCCTAGTTTTAATGAATCTCCAAGCGCAATCAAAGCTTTTTCAGTTATGTTATTGTAGTAAACCGCACTGTCATATTTGGATTGAAAAAAATAATCCCTTGCAATATTGCTAGTAGCTAGCACCTCTTCTTTTTTCAAATCATTACCCTTGAAAATCTCGAAGGACTTTTTGAACTCGTTTGAAGATTTTTCAAATTCACTTAATTGAGAATAAATTGCCCCTCTATACAAATGACCAAGACCCAATCCTTTAGGGTACTTTAATTCATTTGATAGGGTTATAACTTGATTCGCATAATCCATTGACTTATCCGTATCATTATCTAAATAATATTTCCAAATTCTTTCAAGTGTTCTTATTTTATTGGTATCAGCCCTAGAACTCTTGGCATCAGACAATATACTATCAATGTTGGTAAAGGATTGAGAGAAAGTAAAAAAGGGAATGCTAAAAGCGAAAAAAAGTATTTGACTAATATTTTTCATAATGAACTTAAAAAGGAAGTTAAATCCGTTTCTTTATCCAGGCCCAGTTTCTTTTTGAGGCGGTATTTTGATTTGAGAATGCTATCGGGCAAAACGTTTAGGGTGGCCGCAATTTCCTTGGTGGTCAGGTTCATGCGAAGAAAGGCGGCCAGTCGGATTTCCTTTTCTGAAATATCGGCATAGAGCGTCTTTAACTTTTGGTCAAAGTCGTTGTGCACCTCTGAAAAATAGGTTTTAAAGGTCTCCCAATCTTTGTCGGAGGCCTTTTCTTTTTTGAGCAACATCACAATACGGCGGAACTCCATCTTGAATTTGTCGGGCGAACTTTTGAGGCTCTCCAAATTCTCCTTCAGCTCCTCTAAAAAGGTGTTTTTCTGCACCAAATGAAGCGTCTGGCTGGCGAGTTCCTTTTTCTTATGGGCAATTTCCTGTTTGTAAATCTCCTCTTGCTTTTCGCGGGCGATACGGTTCTTTTTGATCCGCTGGCGGTACCCAAAAACAGAGAGCCCAAATAGGGCAAGGGCAGAGGCCATACCCCCGGCATAGAGGCCTTTGGTGAGCTTATCTACCTTGGCTTTTTCATTTAGGGTTTTGATTTCTTCTTCCTGCAGTGCTATTGCCGCTTCTTTTTTTTCGGTCTCGTAGATGGTCTGTAATTCAGAAAATCGGTTTCTATTGTCTGCATTGAAAATGCTATCATTAATCATTTTGAACTGTTTGTGATAGTTTAAACCTGCAGCAGAATTTCCCAGCATCTCGTTGAGCTCAAAAAGCAATTTGTTTGCTTTAAGTTGCATGCCGAGATTCCCTATTTCAATGGCTTTTTCCAATCCTAAGACTAGGTTTTCTTTTGATTTTGAATACTCACGGATCTTCATCTGTAATTCACCGAGGTCCACGCTATATTGCGATAATGCTTGGGGATTGTATTTTAAATCATTAAAGTCGATAATATATTGCAGCATTTGAATGGCTTCCTTATAGTTTCCTTTCCTAGCCAGAAGTTGACTTTGTCGATACTGCGCTTGATAAATAAGGGAAGGTTCTTTAAGATGTTCGGCAATGGACAAGGAACTTGCTATTCTTTTTTCATTTTCACTGCGTAATTCTTCATTGCTCATATAGAGTCCTGCCAATAAATTAAGTGCAGCGAATTGCTGCCGTAATTGCTTTTTGTTTTCAAAATAAGACAAAGACTTTTCATGATATTTGATTGCATTTAGGGTGTCTCTCATTTCACCATATATGGCTGCGATTACCATTTGATTTTGTACAAGCTCTATAGAGTCTTTAAACTTTTCAGAAATTTCAGCACTATTAAAAGCTTGATTTAAAGCTAGGTTGTAATATCCCTTTTGTAAGTATACAATTGCTTTGCTATTATAAATACCTGCAAGTCCCGTGCTATCTTTTACGGCCTTAAAGTTTTTCTCAGCCAAATCATAGAAGTGGTACGCGCTATCCAGTTTTCCAACCATATTAAGATCTTGACCCAGGTTACGTTGAATACCTGCCATTCTTTTTTTATCGTTATTAATTGAGTACATCTTTAACGCCTTTTTAAAATAGTGACCTGAACTATCAAAGTTGTTTAAATAGGCATAGGCTACTGCTTTTCTTTCATATCCATATGAGAGTATGGTGTCAATATTGCTACTCCGACCAAGTTGGATCATCTGCTCTGCGTAAGTAAGTGCATCATCTATATTATTATTTATGGTTTCATACCAAAGATTATTGAGTGTCTTATACTTGGTTGTGTCTGGCTGCGCTATTTCCAATGTCTTCAAAAGACTATCAATTTTTTGTTGGTTTTGTGCCAAATTTTTCGGGGTGGAAAGAAGGAAAATGACGGTTAGGCAATAAAAGTGTTTCATAAAATCTGATTTGATTGGTGTCAACAAGGTATCGATTATATGTGTTACAAAAAAGCAGCTGTCATCAATTAAAAAACAAGGCGTCCATAAAAAGTCCATAAAATATAAGGCTAGGACAAGGGTGCTTATAGGCTGAAACCTACTGAATCTATTGACTTTACCTAAAATTTAAGACCTATTAAAATTGTGGCTTGTCCATAGGTCGATTTGTTAAAATCCATATATGCTGTCCATACTTTGTCCATGCCGAAAATTAGGACTGGGCTCCATACGCTTCTAGTTTTGGGGTGTTGAATCTTAAAAACTAGAAATTATGAAATCAATGAATCCAAAATTCAAAATGTTGCCCTTGCTTGTCTTGGGCATGACCCTTATCACGTTTACATCCTGTAGTAAGGATGAAGATGAAATGGAACCTCCCGTGGTAGAAGTGGCAGACATTCGCTTTCGAGTAAACCTCACGAAAATTAAGGCCACTGATACCTCAGGGGAAGGTGATGCCGACAATGTTGAGCTTGAAATCTACGGTGACCTAACGACATCCTTAACCATTGGTACCACCGTCGATACCAGAGTGCTATGGTCTACAGTTTATGAAGAAGCCATTCGCGTAGGTCAAAATGACACCCAATTGACCGGTGAGGCAATCTTTACCGTACCTGAGGATCAATTGAGCAATAGCAGTATAACCTGCGCTGGCGAATTGGACGAAAATGATGGAGGTGGTTTTTCGCAGTTCCAAGGTGATGAGTCAAGCACCTTTACCTTGGCTGCCATTAACGGCACCCAAGACGTTGAGCTTACATTTTCAGACACGCCTGGCCAAACATCGGTGGTCACTTATACCATAACGAGGCTTTAATGGTTGCATTAGCGGCTGGTGCCTCAAGTTGTAGATTCAACAACTTGGCATTGGTCGCTTTTCAACTTACATAGGGTATTTCATTACCTGTCATACACTTTCATTTTTAACCATTAAAGCAAACCAAATGAAAATAGTGATGATTTGGCTTTTCCTGATTTTTCTTCAGGGAATCCATTCGCAAGAATTAAAGCGACAAATGCTTGCCTCGGCAGGTAGTAGTCAGCTGGTAAGTTCACAAGCCGGTACCTACTTTATCCAACAAAGTGTTGGCCAACACAGTGTTATTGGCTCGTATCGTGCCGCAAACAATGAATTGCGCCAGGGATTTGTGCAAGTCTTGCCCGCCATCGTTTTGGGTGGTGACCCGAACGAGCTTGAAGTTGTGGTCTATCCCAATCCTTTTACCAACGGGGTGGTGGTCAATTTTGAACAGGGCCTTGAAGATGAAATTTCTGTATCGATTTTTGATATGAGCGGTCGTTTGGTGCAATCGAATGCCTATGAGGCAACCAACCAACTCACCATACCGTTGCTAGGTTTGGCCCAAGGCGCTTATTTTTTAAAGCTGGGTTCAGGCCAGCAACAAACGGTGAAGCAATTACTGAAGCGATGAAACGGTTCGTAGTGCTAATAGCCATGCTTTGCCTATCAAAATCGATGACTTCCCAACTGCTTTATGCCGAATGGGGCCAAACGATCACGAGTTTTGATTATAAGAACTCCGCTGGAGGAACCCTGGAAAATCTGCAATCGCAGATAACTTCCTACCTCCATGCCGGTTATCAATTTCAGTTGCCGGGTGATAAGGTAACCCTTAGCCTAGGAGCTGTTTTGAATACCTATGGTGCCGTAGCCAGCGATGCCTTGCTCGACAACTATTTTGAATGGAATACCACCTATGCCGGATTGCAAGGCGGAATGACCTATTACTTTGCCAGGTCAAAGTCCTTTCAATTTTTTGTCAAGCCAACCGTGGCCTTGGAATACCTGGTTCGGGGCACCCAAACCTTGAACAATCAAGTGTTTGATTTATCGGGGGAGGATGAATTCGATAATTTTTTGGTGGTCCCTAGACTCGGGCTCGGCATACAATATCCGATCTCAAACAAGGCCGCACTCTATCTGACCTATACTTACGGGCGCAGTTTTTCATTGGTCAATGCGCGCCCTGAAGACAACGAAAAACTAAGTATTAACATGCACTCAGTGGGCCTGGGGCTCTTGATTCAATTGCCTGGCTGCCGGTGTGCCTTTAAATCATTTTAAGATGAAAAAGAAGTACCTATTGATATGGCTTTGTATGGTAATTCCGATCTGGGTTTTGGCCCAGGTGGAAGGCATCACCTATCAAGCCGTTTTGGTTGACAACAATCCTGATGAAATACCTGGGGTTGATGTGCCTTCGAATAACATTCCGAATCAGGAGCTGCAAATTCGATTTACGATCGTCGACTCCTTTGGAAATATCGAATACCAGGAGACGCAAAATACCCAAACCGATGCGTATGGCACCATCAATTTGACCATTGGTGAGGGGCAAGCCACGGGTCAGGGACTCGCAAGTTTTGATCTGGTCAATTGGGACGGACCAAAATCCTTGCAGGTTGACATTGATCTTGGGGGAGGGAGCAATTTTACACCCTTTAGTCAGCAACCCTTGACCTATGTGCCCTACGTACGGCATCGCAATCTGATTGCCGATGGCATTACCGATCTTAACAATGATCTCAATGTCAACAATGAACGCAACGCATGGTTTAGCGGTGATGTAATTGTGGAGCAAAATACCCGATTGCAACGGCTGCGGGTCGAAGATGATGCCGAATTCCGAGACCGGGTGATCATCGAAGCCACGATGGAAAGCACCGTTCAAGAAGACATTGACTCCTACCCATTGCTATTGACCGGCAGTTCACATGGCATGGCGATCCAATTGAATCAAGGCACACCCACCAGGGAGCATAATTTTATGTCGTTCTGGAACGCCAATAACGAACCCATTGGTCGCATTGAGGGATTTCAGGCCATCAGTGATGTAAGTCAAAACTTCATTCTAGAAGTCCTGCTTGACAATGAACCCACAGAAGATGAAGCCAAGGATCAGGAAGATGACGATACCGCACCACCTGCAGATGCGCCTGGGGCCTTTGACATTTATTTGAACAACGATTACACCTTGAATCTGTTGTTGGAGTATATGGACCTGTTGGAGGCCTCGGCCACCTTTGGCACCAATCTAGGAGCATGCATTGGGGGCTTGGCCGTTTTAGGGGACTGTGACGATGCAGTTTGGTCAGCCTTTTCCCTGTTCGTGCAGGGGGTTCAAATTTCACTGACCGTTGCCTATAATGAAATCAACAGGGGTACGGCCTTTGAATCAGGAGGGGCCGACTATGCCGAATGGCTAAAAAAATACGATCCACAAGAGACCCTGACCTATGGCGATGTTGTCGGGCTGCGGGCCGGTGAAATCTCAACTTCCTTCCTTGATGCCGATCAGTTCATGGTCATCTCGCACAACCCAATAGTTACAGGTGCGATGCCACTACCTAGTGAGGAGCATCTTTACAAAAGAGTGGCCTTTATAGGTCAAGTTCCTGTCAAGGTACTCGGCGAAGTAAACAAGGGAGACTACATCCTACCTTCTGGGAATGGCGATGGTATGGCCATAGCCGTGCACCCAGAACAGATGCGAATTAATGATTACAAAAGAATTGTTGGAATCGCATGGGATGAATACCATGGCAACGAATTGTTTTCATTTATCAATACAGCGGTAGGCACCAATGCCAACGATTTGGCCAGGGAGGTGGTTCAAATGCAAGCCCTATTAAATAAAATGCAAGACGCCTTGGCACAGGCCAATCCGAACTATACCCCAGCATACTTCGAGGTCGAAACGGTTTCAGTTTCCAAGAACACCAAAACAACGAAATCAAAATCCTTGCAAGAATTGGTGCTGCAACAATACGGTATTGACAATTCAGGAACGACCACCGAAAAGTTTACCCAATTAAGTTCGCTCATGTACCAAGAAGATAGTAAGAGTGCGTATTTCCAATTTGCGCAAATGCCTTATCTCCAGCAAGTACTTGAGAATCCAACCCAAGAAAACCTAGAAAAATACAATGCTTTTTATACCCAAGCCGTAGAACGTTTGCAAACATTGATTATCGCAAAAACAAATTAAAATAACACATAACACCAAAAACAAATAAAATGAAAAAACTAATTTTTTTACCCGTATTCCTAGTAGTGATCCTATGTGCTTCCTGTTCCAATGATGAAGGAGGGGGCGATATTGATTCGAGTATAGTGGGCCGTTGGAGCGGCACCTATTCTGGAGATGACCGTGGCATCTGGACAGTGACCGTAAGCTCAAGTGGCAGTGTTTCCGGAACGGCCACCTCTTCCTTTACCCAAGATTCGGCCCCTATCAATGGGCGTGTGACCAATAATGGTCAATTGTCAGCTACCTTGGGAAATTCTGAAGACCGTGAATTTGTGGGTCAGTTGGAAGAAAACAATGAAGCCATGGGTACTTGGATCGATACGCGAAGAGGTCAAGATGGTACTTGGTTTGGCACCAAAATTTGAGGGTGAAGCCTATTTTTTTGATTTGGCTTCCACCAATTCCAACAAATCCACACTAACGTTTGTGGTAAAAAGGCCGTAGTTCACTATGGCCTTTCCCTTTTCTAGGGCATCGATACTACCTACAGCCTTCCCATCGTGCATTCGTACCCGATCCCCCAATTTAAAATTGGGCCTGGGCTTGTTCTTTGCCTTTTCGATGGCCTTCTTCTTGGCTACTTTCTTTTGCTCCCGAACCTTGACCAGCTTTTGTTCCAGCTCATTTGCTGTTTGTTTTTTGACCGCTTTTTTGGCTTTGGCTTCTTTGGCCGTGGATTTCTTCCGCTTGCTGTTTTCGGTTTCCACAATACGCAATAGCTCTGAGATCAAAGGGCGCTTTTTCTGGTCGTGAAAGTAGCGTTCGGCAGTATCATTAACTTTGTTGCCCAATACGATCATGCGTTGGTTGTGGTCATAGAGTTCCTGATAGTTCTCTAATTTTGATTTGATTTTTGCGTTCAGCTTCTCCAGGCGTTCGGCCTCTGCCTTTGCCTTCGATTCTTCATCTTGCAAACGGGATCCTGTTTTCTCCATCTTACTGCGCTCTTTTTGCAGTTTGGAGATGGTGGCGTCAAAACGCACCTTGCCCCGGTCAATTTTCTTTTTTGCCCTGTTGATCAAGCTATAGGGAATGCCGTTCTTTTGGGCCACCTCAAAGGTGAACGAACTGCCCGCTTCCCCCATGACCAGTTTAAAAGTGGGTTCTAAGGTACGCCCGTCAAATTGCATGTTCGCATTGGCCATATGGGGCAATTCGTTGGCCAAGAGCTTCAGATTCGCATAGTGTGTGGTAATGACACCATAGGAATTACGGTCGTAAAACACCTCTAAAAAAGCCTCAGCCAAGGCACCACCCAATTCGGGATCTGACCCGGTACCAAACTCGTCGATCAGGAACAAGGTCTTGGCATCGCATTTCTTTAAAAAGCGCTGCATGTTCTTTAAACGGTAGCTGTAGGTGCTCAAATGGTTCTCGATGGATTGGTTGTCACCAATATCGGTCAATATTTTGTCAAATAGACAAACCGAACTCTTTTCATGAATGGGAATTAGAAGTCCTGATTGAAGCATTACTTGAAGTAGGCCAATCGTCTTTAGCGTAATACTTTTACCCCCAGCGTTAGGTCCGGAAATCACAATGATCCGATTTTCTGGATGTAATTCAATCGTTTGTGGCCAGGTTTTTTCCTTTTTACTCTTATTGGTCAAATAAAGCAGGGGATGGTAGGCATTTTTCAAGAAGAGCGCCTTCTTATCATTGATCTCAGGGAGAATGGCATTCATTTCCGAGGCGTATTTGGCCTTGGCTGCCGTAACATCGATATGGGTTAGGTAGGCCTGGTAATCGAATAACAGTGCTGAAAAGGGCCGTAAATAGTTGGTCAGACCCAATAAAATGCGCTGGATTTCCTCCTTCTCATCGTACTCCAGATTGTTCAATTCACGGGTATGGCCCAAGGTGGCTTCGGGAATGATGTAAACGATACTTCCCGTTTTTGAGTTGCCCATGACCGTACCCCGCACCTTTTTGCGGTACATCGCTTTTACCGCCAGTACACGGCGATTTTCCACAACAGATTCGCGAATTTCATCCAAAAACTCTGCGGTTTGGTACCGCTGCAAGGCCCCATTAAAACTCGAATTGATTTTCGAACGCACTTCATTGATCTGTTGGCGAATGTATTTTAGGTCCGGTGAGGCATTGTCGCGAACTTCTCCAAATTTGTCAATGACCCCTCCAATTTCTTCCGAGATGGTGGTATTGGCCTCCAGGTCATTAGAAAAGGCAAAGAGTAGGGGGTAGTACTCCTTAAATTTCTTTAAAAACTTCTTATGGATTTGAACGGTATCGCTCAAGGCGGCCATCCTGCGAAATCCTGAAACTTCCAAGGTCGTATTTTCGATGGCCAGCAGTTTTAACTCCCCATTGATGCTGTCAAAACCATGGTTCGGAATTCGGTTTTCATTGGTAAAGGAAGCCAGGTATTCCGAGGTTTGCCCCAAGGCCTGAAGTAAATCTTCCCGATTGGCAATCGGACCGATTTCATTGGCCTTTATTTTCCCCAATTCGGTATTGCATCGGCGAACCAAATGGTCGACAACCGTTGGAAATTCTAAATCTTGAAGGGTTTTGAGCGGAATGGTGCGCATCTTCTTTTTCTGGCGATGGCAAAGATAATCTGAAATAATTTATGCAAGGGGAATGCCCAGCCTAGATTCGATTTGTGAAGCAGGGCCAAAGATATGTTGAAGTCAAATCTACCAACAATGGCTTAAACATTAGCTTCCCGCGATGGGGCTGCCAAAAATACCTACGGCCATTTCAATCCATAGCAGTACCAGCACAAGAGCGACGGCCAAAATGACAACTAATCTTTTTTTGTTTTTCATGTCTATTGTATTTCAATTTCAAAATCCTTGTTGGCTTATGAAAAGCAAAGCACGATCAAGGTAGCGCTGCCGATGGCCAAACCAAAACTCAGCAGGGTGCCGATAAGCACATACTCAGTTTTATTGAATCCATTGCCATGTTCACTGCGGTACCTGAGAATTGATTTAGAAGCCAATAGAAAGCCCACCGCCCCAAATTGATTGATGAGGATAAATACCAAGACCAACCAACGTTCGGTAAGCCCGATCAAGCGCCCGGCATTCGGTAAATCTTCGGTATCACCCACCTTGATATCAAAAAGGCGAAAAATTTCCTTGATAAAAATGTTTGCGGTTTTACCGCAGAAGACAAAAGCCAGGAGTATGGCCAATGCCTTTTCGGAAATCGTAATGTCGATGAGCGGATCTAACCCAACCCATTTTTCAAATACGGTCACTGCAAGGCCCAAGAAAAAGAGATGCAGTCCCTGATCCAAAAAAAAGGCGTATTTGCCCAACCACTTGTTTTTGGTCAACAAGGGTTTGCAACCATCGATCAACCAATGGGTGAGGGCAATAAATAGCGCTGCAAAAACAAACTTGAGCTGAAAAGACAATACCCACGAACTAAGGAACATAATGAGGATATGCCATTTCAGGTAACTGCTCTGAAACCCTTTTTCATTTTTGTCCTTGGCATTTTTCGCGGATTGAAAGGTAAAATCGGTCAAGAAATGCGCCAATAGCTGCAGCAAAATCAAATGGACAAAACTCATATCAGGTAGCCTTCATTTTTTGTTGGAAGTAAGTTACGGCTTTTTCAATCGCGTTCCATCCCAAACTTGTAGAGTGCTGGTTTACTGACGATTGCGAAATATCAAGTTCTTCGGCAATGGCTTTCTCGCTTTTACCCAACAGTTTGTGGTACAGGATCAGGCTTTGTTTTTCCGTCGCCTTGTTTATCGTATGGTCGAGCAGGCTGATCAAGGGTTCCATCTGTTGGTCCAGATCCGGATTGCCCGATTCAAAGAACAGGGTGTTCTTGATGACCACGCGTTTTTTGCTGTGTGTACTTTCGTCATTTATTTTGCGGCCTGAGCGATATATGGCCTCGCCGTCCACAATACCCCGTTCGGGTTCAAAACGGTCTAAGGTCCCCAAGCCAACAGCCAGTCGAATGCCATAGGTTTCAAAACTCTTGAGTCGTTTTTGGTTTTTTTGCGGACGCACCGTAAAGGCCTTTACCCAGCTTTTGGCCAGTAAGGCCACCGTCAGAGCATGTTCTATCTGGGGTACCACGCACTCCCAATAATCCCCTTTAACCAGGCGCGAATAGGTATTGAATTTCATGGCCAAGGTAATGTTCAAATTGCGCAGCCGGGCCTCCAAGTCTTCTTTCTGTGAATTGGAAAGACTGGTAAAGGCGACCACATCACCGGAAAGTACAGCGTATTTCATACTTCAAATATAAGTTTTAATACTTATAAATACTAATTATAAGCTCTAATACTTATATGTAACGTTTATAAGTTCTAAAACTTATACAGTAACTGCGGAAAATTAGTCCTGAATATAAATTACAGGCTGCCAAGCAGCCAATAACCATTTCCCATCTATTTTGCGCTGTAATTCCAAGAATCGAGTTGTAAATTCCAATTCTTGATCCCTATAAATTACTTTAACATCAATAAAGCCAGTCAATGCCGCAGTATTTTCATAAATACGTACATTGACATCTCTGGGAACAAATGACAAATAATCTATTCTTTCTGTTTTTACAGTTTCAATAAATCCAATCTTTGTCTCCGTAGCACCCTTTGTGTGCCCATAAGTCAGGTCATCAGCAAGTAAGCTTTCAAGTGCATTAACATCAGCGTCAATCATAGCGGAGAACCTAGCAGACTGTTGTTTACGTATTTCTTGTTCAACACTACTATCAAACTTGTCAGGTTCTGCTTTAGACTGACAAGAAAACACTACTAATAGTCCCAATAAACTCAATAACCTCATAATTGTTCGCTGTATCTTTTTAATAGAAAAGTGTTATATATAAGCCAACTATGTGCGTATCCCTTATTGAATCAGATTCAGCTCAGGTACCCAAGTTAGCAGGTATCAACAGGTATTTTAAGAACGATGACAACGTCTTATAAAAAGTTTTCAACTCTTAAGAACTGCTTCTATTAATTCTGTAACACCATAACGCACCACATCGGTGGTGGGCAATCCGGTCAGACGCTCCACTTCTTGAATTTTGGATTGCGCTGCTTCTTCATCCATGCTGTGGGTATTCAGGGCGACACCAAGGGTCTTTGCCTTTGTTTGTGACCCACAAACCCTGGCCACGGCTTCGTTCAAGGCTATAAATTCATCCAGTGGCGGAATGGGAATATGGGAAACAGGATAGCGCAAATGGTCGTGAAACGCCTTGTGGCACAACACAAAATGCGTGGGCTGTGAGCCGCGCATAAGGGGTAAGGTGGCCGTGCTTCCCGGGTGCGCCAGGGAACCTTGTCCTTCGATAATGACAATGTCCTTATCTGCCTGTTCCAAAACCGCTTCCTCAACGGCACCTGCTGCTTGGTCCACCTTTATCGCGTCCAAAGGAATGCCATTGCCCATGAGGGTGATGCCAATTTGCCCGGTAGGCACAAAACCAACTGCCACGCCTTTTTCTTTTAGAGCTGCATAGAGCTCCAGTCCGGCAGTCATTTTTCCAGCGGCCATATCGGTACCTACCATCAAGATCCGTTTGTTGGTCAATTCGGCCGCTTTTGCGGTTGCGATAGGGTAGGACGGTTTGGGTTTGCGCACATCCCAAATACGATTGGTATTCAATAACGATCCGAAGCGATTGTTCAGGTCGTCGTGCAGACCATTGATGAGCGACAGGCCATTTTTTAGCGCGTAGCCCACCGGTTCGTCCCAGGCCTTGGGAAATTTGCCGCCACTGGGCGCAATGCCCAATACCATAATTTCAGCTTGTAGTCTAATCGCCTCATCTACAGTTTCTACAACCGGAATCGTATACGATAACCCTATAGCTTCCTGCACGGTTTTCCCGGCATAATTGGAATCAATAACACACACAATGGGGTGTTTTGAGAAGCGCATGAGCCCAAAACCCATCTTCCCCGAATCGTTGTCGAGCGCACCTTCCATATAGATGCATATTTTTTGACTCGAATCAAACATTAGCTCTTAAATTTTCCGCCATGACCAGGTACATCGAGCGGGGTTGTGATTTGATCTAATAAGGGCGCACCTTCACACGGATTCGGATATAAATTTAAATGGGAATCCAGATCAATATGATCTAAAACGCCTGAAACGGCCGCTCCGGCCGCAATGGAAATTGAGGTTTCACCCATACATCCGATCATTGTCTTAAGACCGTGGGCCTTGGCCGTGGCAATGATGCGCAAAGCGCCTGTAATACCGCCGCATTTCATCAATTTTAGATTCACCCCATCTACATGGGATGCCCATTTGGGAATATCGGATGCAAACCGACAGGACTCATCTACAAAAATGGGCAAAGGCCTGTTTTTAAATAGATAAGGCAGTCCGTCTTCATTTCCTTCTTTAAGAGGTTGTTCCACATATTCGCATTGGTTTTCGGCCAACCAAGCCATCATATGCCGGGCTTCCTCCACATTCCAGCCCCCATTGGCATCCACACGAATTGCTATGGGGTATTTTTTGTGATAGTCCAATACTTCGCGATACATGGCTTTATCCGCTTCTATGCCGTCATTGCTGCCCAATTTCACCTTAAGGGTCTTGATTCCCATTTTCTCCAAAATAAGCGGCAGGCGTTCCCGAGCTTCCTCTGGGGTCATGATACCCAGGGTTATCGAAGTGGGTTGGGTAGGTTTTTGCATTCCGAGCAGCTGGTACAGTGGCATTTGGGCCTTCTTGGCCTGCAGGTCCCATAAGGCGATATCCAAGGCTGCCAGGGCACAGGGTGCGACATTGGCCTCACGGGCCGCATCGTAGGTAGCCTGAACCGAGCTGATATCGGGATATTCGTTCAAGAAGCGCTCCAAATGGTTTTGGGCTTCTTCAGCGGTGGCCGCCCCTTCGCTGGCTCCCGGTGAGGTTTCGCCCCATCCGGTATGTGCGCCATCGGTTATGGAAACAAACAAATTGTGCTGTCCGTCGCGTACCCCACGACTGATGCGAAGCGGAAACAATTTCTTGAGGTAGACAATGCGATAAGCTACTTGCATGGGCATTCGAATCAAAATTCCATTCTAAAATATTCGATTTTATTATGATGGCAAGAAAAACAGGAGCAAAGTTTACATTTGTGTTAGAAACTTATGTTATGGATGTCAGCATCGACCCGAGTTGGAAAGGGTACCTACAGGCCGAGTTCGAAAAGCCCTATTTCAAGCAATTGGCCGGGTTTGTCAAGGACGAATACAAAAGGCATACCTGTTATCCTTTGGGAAAGAACATCTTTGCGGCCTTTGACCATTGTCCGTTCCAAGAAACCAAGGTGGTCATCATTGGTCAGGATCCGTACCACGGACCCAACCAGGCCAATGGACTTTGTTTTTCGGTAAAGGACGGTATTCCGCACCCGCCTTCCTTGGTCAATATCTTTAAGGAGATTACGGTTGATATTGGAGCTGCTTACCCGAAGAGTGGCAATTTGGAACGCTGGGCGGCACAGGGGGTGTTGCTCTTGAATGCCACACTGACCGTACGGGCCCATCAGGCCGGTAGCCATCAAAAGAAGGGGTGGGAAACCTTTACCGATGCTGTTATCCGTACCGTTTCTGAACAGTTGGATGGGGTGGTTTTCCTACTTTGGGGAGGATTTGCAAAGCGTAAGGCCAGCCTGATTGATGGCACCAAACACCATATCTTGACTTCGGGGCATCCTTCCCCCTTGAGTGCCAATAGAGGGTTGTGGTTTGGCAATCAGCATTTTAGCAAAACAAACGCCTTATTAAATACGATGGGTAAGGAAAATATTCTGTGGTAACTTACAAATGTATAGGAAAATGCCTACATTTGTTATACATTCAATCAACTGCATCACATGATAGATACCAAATTAGCCTCAGTTTTAATGGTAGATGACGATGAGACTACCATTTTCTTAAATAAAATCTTTTTAGAGAATCTCGCACCGGAGTTAGAGATCAATACGGCGATGAATGGGGAAGAGGCCCTTGACTTTTTAAGGGTTCACTTGAATGACCCCAGTTTTGGCCATTGTCTCCTTGTGCTCGATATTGAAATGCCCGTGATGAACGGCTGGCAATTTCTCGAGCGCTTTGAAAAGGAGTTTACTGCCGAGCAGAAGGAAAAGGTGCTTTTGAGTGTCCTTTCCATTCACAGCAATGCGCAAGTGCGGGAAAAGGCCTTTAGTTACCCCTCCGTTAAGGAGTGTTTGCTAAAACCGCTTTCCGACGATCAGTTCCGAACCGTGTTGGACAAACACTTCCCTAATTTCTTGGAACAGGAGGAGGTATAGGGGTTTTTCAGAGTAAGATGCGTTCCATCGCTAGGCCCTCTTTGGCCAAACCCAGTGCCAACAGCTGCTTGTAGGCTTCTTTTGCTTGGGCCAAATCGATTTGTTTTTGACTCCATCGGGTCATGCCCAGCCATTCTTGTATATCGGCCAATTGTATTCCATATTGGTTGGCCAAGGTGCGATCAATGCTGGGTATCGTTTTAAATTCTTGGGTATAACCATTGATAATGTCCAATACATGGTCTAAAAGCGCGGGTTTTTTTTCCAAAAAGGCCTCTGTGACCGCGACCACAAAACAGGGCCATGGGGTAGGGCAGTCGCCCAATCTTCGGAATACCCCAGAATCAACCAAGGGTTTGGTGGTAAAATGCTCCCACAGAAAAAAATCCGCCTTTTTCTGGGTCAAGCCTTGCACCCCGCCATCCAGGTTGTTTACAATCTCAAAGTCTAGGGCTGCGGTATCCCAGCCTTGCCCTTCAGCAAGCACATAGGTCATCAAATGACTCCCACTTCCCATACGGCTGATGGCCGCTTTTTTCCCTTCTAGGGCTTCTACCGTTTCATAAGTGCTATCGGCCGCCACATGAATGCCCCATTGTAGGGGAGAACCAATGTATTCTTGGGCAATTTTGATGGGATACCCTTCCGAGATGTTCTTGAGGATCCCTTCGGTCAAAATAATCGCCAAATCCGTTTCATTATCATTGAGCATTTGACACATGCGACCCGTACCTTCGGGTATATCTTCCCATTCAAGATTGATGCCTCGCGCCGCAAACGCCCCTTCGGCCATGGCCATATGCCAGGGATAGTTAAAATGCTCTGGTACCCCGATAATTTTTACCTTTTTCACGCTTGCAGATTTTCAATGGTTCCCAAAAATACGGAATGCTGACAAGTTCGACCCTTAGCAATGGGTCGCAATTTGGGTGAGGCTGAATTGGATGAGCTCATCGATGGTCTTTGCCGGATTTTTTGAAAATTCTCCGGTAATTCGATTCGCCAACAAGGCGTTTAAAGAAACGGCCTTGTGCCCCAAAAGTCTTGCCAGACCGTAGATGCCAGCGGTTTCCATCTCCAAATTGGTAATGCGTTGGTCCTTATGGGCAAATTTTGACACCTGATCAATGAACTGGTCAAATTGAAGCTTTCCTCTGAGTTTTCGACCCTGTGGGGCATAGAAACCGGCATTGGTTATGGTAACCCCAAATCGTATACGATTTTTTTCGAAGCTTGATTTCAACATGGGGTCGGCATCAAAGGTGTAGGGTTGTATTTTTTGGCCTGTCCATGCCATATGGTCCACAAAAGCATTATTCAAAGAGTTGTTTTGGAGGGCTTCACTGTCATAAAAATGCATGAGACCATCCATACCGATGGCCGACGTACTCAAGAGGAAGGTATCTACAGGAAGATCGGGCACCAAGGCGCCCGAAGTACCGATCCGGATCAACGAAAGGCTGGTTTTATCGGCTTTGACAGTTCGGGTCGAGAAATCGATATTGACCAAGGCATCCAGTTCGTTCAAAACGATGTCAATATTGTCCGTTCCAATGCCCGTTGAGAGTACGGTAATGCGTTTTTTACCCAGGTAACCGGTATGGGTGGCAAACTCCCGACTTTGTTTTTGCACTTCGATCGAATCGAAATGTTGGGATACCTGAGCCACCCGTTCGGGATCCCCAACCGTGATTACGATAGGGGCCAGGTCTTCCGGAAGAAGTTGGAGATGATAAATACTGCCATCAGGATTCAGAATCAGTTCTGAGTCACTGAGTTGCATGCTAGAGTTTTAGAATTCGCCCTGAATCCGAATTGTAAAGGAAGCTGTATTTCAAGGCACCTCCCAAATAGGTATCCGCATCGCGGATACTGGCGTAATGGTTGGTGGTTCCTTCCAATACCTGCTTGCCTTTTCGGCTTAGTTTAACCGGATTAAACGAGGTGAACAGGGGTTTCATCTTATGCAAGACCCGTTCGTATTGGGTATCACCGAAACCGTAGCGCCCTTGATTTCGCAGGATGTTTCCGACCAATTCGCGTTGTGATCCCGACGTGCCCTCACTGGCAATCTGCAATACGGTATTCTCGATTTCGTTTAGGCCGTTTCTAATGGTTGGGAAACGTTTAAGGTGGGCCTTGACGGCCTCAGAAAGGTAGGTGAATTGAAAGTCTTGAAAGCTGCTCAGGTTCTCCAAACGTATCGGATTGTCACTACAGTACAACTGCCATACGTAATCGGCATATTCGATATCGTCTTGGGTGAGCTTGATGCGTTTTTCATACAGGGTCATCAACTGCTCATGGGTCAGCTCACCAAGCCCGTAAAGCCTGTCGGTGCCGTCTTCGTTGCCGCTACAGACCAATGAGATCTCCGCATGGCGGCGATGGGTCTTGAGCCAGCTTAACACCGCCAACATATTGATTTGGCAAAACAAATCGTATTCAAACCACAAGACAATCTGGTCCTGCTGTTTGTGATTGCAGAGGGAGCGGTATTCTTTGAGGGTTTTTTCGACAAACCAAGATTTGGTGACCTTGTAGTTCTTGCTCAAAAATTCAAACCGCGTTTTCCAAAAAGATTCACTGCCTACATTGCACAATGTTTTGCCTTCGCAAAGCATTTCTCGCCATGTAATAATGTCTCCTTTAAGCGGTAAAGATTTAAGTGTGGTCGTAAAACTGTCCCCATTGGTAATATGCAACAGTGATTTCATTTTACTGTAGTAGTTTTCGTTGGTTAGAAGTTCTAAATGTAAGGGATAGGAAAAAGAAACAAAAATAATTTATCTAAAACCTTGTGTTTCAGGAAATAAATTTAACATAGGTCTCGAATTTTTGAGAAATTCTCAACCACCGACCCGTTTTACTCGAAATCCGTTTTCTTGCAAAAAGGCCATAATTCGATCGCGATAATCCCCTTGAATGATGATTTGATCGTTTTTGGTACTGCCCCCAACACCCAAAAGCGTTTTGATGTCCTTGGCCATTTTTTTGAAATCCGAAGCTGCCCCGTTATAACCTTCCAAAATGGTCACAGGTTTGCCTTTCCGTTTTTCGTATTTGCAGATGATCGGATCGTCTTGCAACCAATACTTGGGTTTCGCCGGTTTGGCCGAATCGCTGGGTTCGGGAACGTGATCGGGAAAGAGGTTTTTGAGTTGGTCTTGCAGATCCATCTTATTTTTTTATGAGTCCCAATTCGATCAAGCGCTCGTTCAGATAGCCGCCAGCCGTAATGTCTTCAAAGGCCTTGGGATGCTCTGCATCGATACATTCTTCCAAACAGTTCAAGGGCATTTCACTAACGGGATGCATAAAGAAGGGAATGGAATACCGTGAGGTGCCCCACAATTCACGTGGTGGGTTCACCACCTGGTGTATGGTAGATTTTAGTTTGTTGTTGGTCAATCGCGACAACATATCACCCACATTGATCATGAGTTGATCGGGTTTGGCAATGGCATCTACCCATTCGCCCTCGTGGTTTTGCACCTGAAGACCCTTGCCATGGGCACCCATCAAGAGGGTGATCAAATTGATATCGCCATGGGCGGCTGCACGCACCGCATTTTTGGGTTCTTTGGTAATGGGGGGATAGTGAATGGGGCGTAAAATGGAATTGCCATTCTTGATGTACCCATCAAAATAAGTTTCTTCAAGGCCGATATGCAAGGCTAGGGCCCGTAGCACATATTTCGCCGTCTTCTCCAACATCTGGTAGGTCTCTTTGCCCACTGCATTGAATTCGGGCAGCTCATTGACCGTTATGTTATCGGGGTACTCTTCCTCAAGTTTCGGATTGTCCTCCACATACTGCCCAAAGTGCCAAAATTCTTTGAGGTCACCGACCTTACGACCCTTGGCATGCTCTTTACCGAAGGAGGTGTAGCCCCGTTGCCCACCAATTCCTTCAATCTCATAGGCATCCTTTACTTCCTGGGGAAGGCCAAAAAACTTTTTGATCTCGGCATAGAGTTCATCTACCAGGGCATCGGAAAGAAAGTGCCCGCTGAGGGCCACAAAACCAATGTTCTCGAATGCGGCTCCTATTTCGCGAATAAACTTTTGTTTTTGCTCGGCATCGCCCGATACAAAATCCTGGAGATTTACACTTGGAATGGCACTCATGACTTCTGGTTTTAGGTTCTATCAAAAATACATATTCTAGGGCAACCTTTTTTCAAAAGCTATTTCAAAAATCCCTTTTTATGCTACTTTTACTTCCTCAAAATAACCACATGCGCTACCACATCGAAGGTCTTGATACAGAACTGCTCTTAAAGTTGTATAAAGACATGCTCTTACCCAGGATGATCGAGGAAAAAATGCTCATCCTACTGCGGCAAGGTAAAATCTCGAAGTGGTTCAGTGGCATAGGGCAGGAGGCCATCTCGGTAGGGGTGACCAATGCCCTGAAGCAGAGCGAATACATCCTGCCCATGCACCGCAACCTGGGGGTATTCACCACACGAAACATCCCCTTGAACCGGTTGTTCTCGCAGTGGCAGGGCAAGGCCAGTGGATTTACGCAGGGGAGGGACCGGAGTTTTCATTTTGGCACCCAAGAGCATCGCATTGTGGGGATGATTTCCCATTTGGGACCTCAAATGGGGGTGGCCAACGGTATTGCCCTGGCCGATTTGATCCGGAAACAAAAACGGGTCACCGCCGTTTTTACGGGAGAAGGGGGTACCAGTGAGGGTGATTTCCACGAGGCACTGAATGTGGCCTCGGTTTGGAACCTTCCGGTGCTGTTCTGCATCGAAAACAACGGGTACGGCCTGTCAACCCCGACCAACGAACAATACAATTGCGAAGATCTGGTGCAGCGGGCCAAAGGCTATGGCATGGAATCGCGCATCATTGATGGCAACAACATCTTGGAGGTCTATACCAAGGTGAATGAACTGTGCAAAGCATTGCGCAAGCGACCCCGACCGGTTTTATTGGAATTCAAAACCTTTCGGATGCGTGGCCATGAAGAGGCGAGTGGTACCAAATACGTACCGGCCAAATTGATGGACAGCTGGGCCAAAAAAGATCCCATTTCCAATTATGAGGCATTCTTGCTCGAAGAAAAGGTGCTGACCAAAAAGAAAATGGCGGCCTTTAAGGAAACCATTACGGCCGAAATCGAAACCCACTTGCAGACCGCCTTTGCGGAATCGATTATTGCTTTGGATGAAACCAAAGAGTTAACTGATGTTTTTCAACACTATGATTATGAAGAACATAAAGAAAATGAATCGGCAAGCAATATCCGTTTTGTAGATGCCGTTTCCCAGGCCTTGCACCAGAGCATGGAAAAGCACCAAGAGCTCATCATCATGGGGCAAGATATTGCCGAATACGGGGGCGTTTTTAAGATTACCGAAGGCTTTGTCAAGGATTTTGGGCGCAATCGGGTGCGCAATACGCCCATTTGTGAGTCGATCATTGTATCGACCGCCATGGGACTGTCGATCAACGGCATGAAATCGATTGTGGAGATGCAGTTTGCTGATTTTGTCACCTCCGGCTTCAATCCCATTGTGAATTATTTGGCCAAGGTACATTACCGCTGGGGGCAAAATGCCGATGTGGTCGTGCGCATGCCCTGCGGGGGTGGCGTAGGGGCAGGGCCCTTCCATTCGCAGACCAACGAGGCCTGGTTTACCAAAACCCCAGGACTCAAGGTGGTGTATCCTGCCTTCCCACACGATGCCAAAGGCCTGTTGAACACCGCCATCAACGATCCCAATCCGGTGCTCTTCTTTGAGCACAAAGGATTATACCGAAGCGTATATGGCGACGTGCCCAACGATTACTATACGATTCCTTTGGGCCAGGCCAATCGCCTTCGGGAAGGGGAGGACCTTACCGTGGTCACCTATGGTGCCGGCGTGCACTGGGCCTTGGAGACTTTGGATAAACACGACCATATTCGCGTAGACCTGCTTGATTTACGTACGCTGCAGCCGTTGGATACCGAAGCGATTTTTACCTCGGTACGCAAAACCGGAAAATTGATCATCCTGCAGGAAGACACCCTGTTCGGGGGTGTGGCCAGTGATATTTCGGCCCTGGTGACCGAAAATTGCTTTGAGGCTCTGGATGCACCCATCCGTCGGGTGGGCAGTTTGGAAACACCGGTTCCCTTTGCCAAGACCCTCGAAGAAAATTTCTTGCCCAAAAAGCGTTTTGAAAGCACCTTGCTCGACCTTTTTGCCTATTGAGCAGCCGCCGTTCGTCTATTTTAACATGAGCTTAACAACCTGTCACGGCAATTTCTGTGTCTGAACCGTATATCATTACGAATACAGCTAAAACAAATCTTATGATGAAAAAAACAACACTGCTGTTGTGGGTGGTGGGCATGCTTGTCATGTCTTGCTCCGTCAGCAAATCTGCGCGAACACAACGTAACCTGTTCAGTGGTTCTTGGTCGTTGGACAGTGTTTCCTATGAGAACAACTCTGGCAATTTTCAATCCACTTTATTTGGTGACGCCCGCGATATCTGCTTCGAGGGCAGCGATTGGTTTTTTAGGGACAACAACAGTACAGGTCGGTATACCATCACCTCAGGCAGTCTGTGCCAGGGCGGTGACCGCTTTTTCCGTTGGTCGGTGGTCGAACCTGCCGATCGCCTGAGCCAACTGCAGTTCAAGTTCATTGATGAAAACCGAAAGGACATTGCTGGGGGTACCGGCTATCGGTTGGACATATTTAATTTGACCGAACAGCAAATGACCTTAAAATCAAATGTTAGGGTAGATGGGGAGCCCATCACCATAGTCTATCAATTCTCAAAAAAATAAATATGAAAAGCTATCTCACAAAAACAACCGTTCTGCTCTTGACCTTTGGTTTGGTCATGGGCTGTGGCACCATTAAAAATGCCAATAACAAACAAAAGGGAGCCGTCATAGGTGCCGCTGGAGGCGCGGTGATCGGTGGTGTTATCGGCAATAATGTCGGAAAGGGCAATACCGCCCTAGGGGCCATTATCGGTGCCGTGGTCGGTGGTGCGGCCGGAGGCTATATTGGCGACCGAATGGACCGTCAGGCCGAGCGCATCGAAGAAGAAATACCAGGTGCTGAAGTAACCCGCGTAGGCGAGGGGATCAATGTGACCTTTACCGAGGACGCAGGGGTTTATTTTGATACCAACAAATCGGATGTAAAAGGCACCTCGGCCACCACCTTGAACAAATTGTCAGACATTTTTAAGGAATACCCCAACACCATTATTTTGGTCGAAGGCCATACCGATAGTGCAGGTCCTGAGGATTACAATTGGGGACTATCGCAAAAACGGGCAGAGTCGGTTACCAACTATTTGGTGAACCAGGGCATTGCCGGTTCGCGCTTTACCACCAAGTGGTATGGGGAAACCCAACCCAAAGAGAGCAATGAAACCGCTGCGGGCAAGGCCAAAAACCGTAGGGTAGAGCTGGCCATTATGGCAAGCGAAGAACTGAAACAAGAGGCGTACCGCGAAACCAAAGGCTAACCGTTTCCAGTCACTCAACCTAAAATCCCGATGCGACCCATCGGGATTTTTTTGGCCCAAGGGTGGGGCAATCACCGAAGAAATGGGTCATGCACCCCAAAAATGGGAGTTTCGCAACACGCTTGCTTATCTTGAAGGCAGAACACTAGAAGATGAAAAAGACAACCGTTATGGGGTTGTTGTTTGTATTCGTTTTGGGCAGCTCATGGGGCATGGCCCAACGCAAACGCAACTTCGATACCTACAGTGAACAGGTACCCAAGACCTTGGTGGGCCAATTTGAAATGGCATTGGATGTGGACGAATTCAAAAAAGACAGCCTACGCCAAAAGTATAGCGCCCATATTACCGAACTGCAACAGGCCATCGATACTTTAGACATTTCAGACCGCAAACGACAGCGGTTGTTGGCCATCGTAAAGGTGAATCCCTTTGACGAACGGCTGTTACAGGCCATGGCCGAAAGTAAAAAAGGCAGGTAAATCCCGGTTTTTTAAGACCACAAACCCATACGAATCCGTTTCGTTCCAAGAAATTAACGAAATGGCAACATGCTGCTGTCAGATAATTCGTAACTTAAGGCTACCTAAGTAATAATAAACAACACCTAGTAGTGTAATGGGCGAGCTGGTCACGAATACACCCATAGATTACCACCAATTGGTGCTCAAAATCGAGCGCCATCAGAGCATGCTGCACAATTTTTCGGAAAAATTGGGCTCGTATACCTGTGAGCCGACCGACTACCAATGCTTTACGCAGGTCAGTGACTTAAAGTATAACATTCGAGAACTGTTGGAAGACCAACAAGGCGTGTTGGCGGCGATTCGAAACAAAGCGAACGATTTAAACTTGGTAAAGGCCATAAACGAACTCTTTGAACGTTTTGGTCGGATAGAACAACAAATAGCGGCATATCTGATTGCTACAAACCCATACCAGTAGGTGGGCTTTCAAATATCCTATTTTACATAATATAAATTATAGTTCAATTATGGTTATGAATAAAACTGCGAAATACTACCGTATTTAATATAATTACAGCTATGAAGCCTTAGGCTCAAACCATTAATCCTTTAGTTGCTCGTTTAGCCCATTAAATTGTTGCCGAACCTCTTTCAAGCGCGCCTGCACATCCTTGCCCATTACCTGATCGGCACCGTTCACCATACTGTAGAGATAAGCGATTTGTGAGACCAGCATTTCTTGCGGATAGGCTCCTTCATCATTTTTGAGTTGTGCCAAGACCCCATTCAGCTGTGCCAATCGCTTCGTGGCCGCAGCATCGTCTTTTTTGGCTTTCAATTTCTTGGTTTCCTTTTCCAAACGGTCCACCAACAAACGGGCTTCTGAAAGCAATTGCCTGATTTCTTTTTGAAGTGCGTATTGGGCATCCAATTCTTTCGTGGTGATACCCTCGGCCGCTACCCGGGGATCGATCTGTACCACAAAATTGGCGGTCAAGTTCTTATCCCCTACGACCAGTCGGGCAGTATAGCTGCCTGGGGGTACCATGGGTCCATTTTTATACCGCTTTTTGGCTTCTTTATGCCAAGGCCCCTTGGCATTCAAGTCCCAGGCAAAACGGTTCAGCCCCTTCTTTGTCTTTAATTTCTCGTTGACATAACGGAAGGTGGTGCTCAAATTCATATTCTCCTCCTCGGCTACCGACGATTTTAGCAGGGTACTGTCGCTTACGATGGTGATGATCGGTTGCTGCTGCGCGTCGCGAATTTCAAGTTGCAGACTATCCACATCTTCTGGTAAATAGTAATCGATATAGATCGATGTTCGTGGGTACTTAGGAAAACTCCCGTTCGAACGCACATTCGGGTATCGATAGCGAATAGTGGTATCGAGTGCGAAGAGATAGGGTTGCTCCCCAAGTTGTGTGAGTTGTGGATCGCGAAGGCTGGTGATATTGTCCAAGATCCAAAAACCGCGGCCCATGGTGCTCAGGATCAGATCGCCCCTAAAGATTTTCAGGTCGGTGATCGGCGTCACGGGAAGGTTTTGTTGAAACGACCGCCAGTTTTTCCCATCATCAAATGAGATAAATACCCCGCATTCGGTGCCGGCATACAGCAGGCCAGGCCGAACAGGATCTTCGCGCAACACCCGGGCATTGCAATCGCTTGGAATACCATTTTGGGCAGTGCTCAACAAGGTCCAGGTAGCACCAAAATCCTCCGTTTTATAAAAATAGGGTTTGGGATCGCCCAAAAGATGACGGTCTACGGCAATATAGGCCGTGCCCAACTCAAATATTGAAGCTGCAATCGACTCTACCCTGCCCCCTTTGGGCAATTTTTTAGGGGTCACATTGCTCCAGCTGGCGCCCCCATCGCGGGTGACCGAGACCACCCCGTCGTTGGATCCCGTCCATATCAGGCCCTGCTGCAATTCAGACTCCCGTATCGAGTATAGCGTACTATAATACTCTTCGCCCGTGATATCGCGGGTTATGGGGCTGCCCGAAATGACCTGCTTGTCGGCTTCAAAGGCGGTCAGATCTGGTGATATGGTTTCCCATTCAAAGCCATCGGAATCGGTTTTGTGCAAGAATTGTGAGCCGTGGTACACCACATCGGGATCATGGGGCGATACGTGTACGGGTGCCACCCGTTGAAAGCGGTATTTTAAATCTTTTGGATTGTGGCCATAGATGTTGGAGGCACCCACATAATAGCTTTTTTCAACCCCGGTCAATTTGTTGAAGACACCAAAACGCCCCTTGCAATTGGCATAGACGATGTTGTGGTTGCCCGGTTTGGGAACAGCAGGGCCCGTTTCACAGCCCCCGGTATTGATCACCCAGGCCGATCCAGCGCTCTGTACGGCACTAGGTGGAAAACTGGGCACGGCAATGGTCGAGTAATTGTCTTGCTGCCCCGCATACAGCCAATACGGATATTGGTCGTCGACCTCTACCTGATACAGTTCGGCCGTGGGCTGGTTGAACTGGGTAGACCATGATTTGCCCCCATTAAAACTGACATTCGCCCCACCGTCATTGGCCTGTATCAACAAATCCGGATTGGTGGGATGCAACCAAATATCGTGGTTGTCGCCATGGGGCACTTGCATTTCGTTCCAGGTTTTGCCCCCATCCTTTGATTTGATGAGGGGATTGGCATTGGAATAGATGATATCCGGATTGGTCGGATCCAATTCGATATTGGTATAGTAGAAGGGTCGGTTTACCAAGCGTTTGTCATCAGAAATATGTTTGAACGATTTGCCCTGGTCGATTGATTTGTAGAGGCCCTGCTCCCCTTTTGGGGCTTCGATAACGGCATAGAGGATGCTCGAATTCACCGGAGAAACGGCCAGATCAATTTTACCAATGGTCGCCTTGGGCAGGCCGTTTTCAAGTTTTGCCCAAGTCTTGCCCCCATTTACGGATTTGTAGATGCCTCCCTCCTCTTTGGAACCCCCTGAGATGATCGTCCAGGGTTTGCGCTGCGCCTTCCAGGCCGCCGCATAGATGACATTGGGGTTTCCGGGCAGGAATTCTAGATCCACAAAACCCACCTGATCCGAAACAAAGAGCACCTTTTCCCAATTTTCACCGCCATCCGTGGTTTTGTATACCCCCCGCTCGGGATTGTTGCGAAAGGCGTTGCCAATGGCGGCCACCCACACCACATTGCTATTGGTAGGGTCAATTTCAACAGCCCCGATCTGCCCCACGTCTTTTAGCCCAATATGCTCCCAGGTCTTACCGGCATCGATGGATTTGTACACCCCCTTACCGCTGATCACATTGCTGCGCAGGCCATCAGAACCGGTACCCACATACACAATGTTCGGGTCGTTTTCAGCCACCTGTATGGCCCCTATAGATGGGGTTTCAAAAAAGCCATCGGAAACATTGTTCCAGCTGGTACCGTAATCCTCAGATTTCCATACGCCCCCACCGGAGGCGCCCAAATAAAAGGTGCCCGGTAGTAGGGCTACCCCAGTAACTGCCGTTACCCGACCCCCTCGGGCCGGACCCACGGTGCGGTATTCAAGGGCCTCAAATTGGTTTTCAGATTGGGCTTGCCCGTAGGCCGGTGTCGTGGTCAAACAGAAAAGGGATACAAAAAATACAAGTGAAAAAAGGGTTTTAAGCGCCTTCATTGGGTTGGATTAATTAGTTTTCCGACAAGGTAACAATTTTGGTGGAGGAAACTACCGAAAATTGGCCCATCGAAATGCGCTAGCAAACAATACGATGCCCCTCACATTCGTTACTTTTATAAGACGGTTTTTCTACGAATATAAATGCAACAATCTTGAGGCTCAAAAAGCGCTGGAAACGGATTTTATTAGGGCTGATTGTGGTACCCCTATTGGGTATAGGCGGCCTTTTGCTGTATGTGCAAAGCAATCAGGCCGAAATAATCAAAGCTCAGGTAGCCCAGTTGAACGAGGCCTATGCTGGCCGTATCAGCGTTGGGTCGAGCCGGGTGTCGATCGTGGGAAATTTTCCAGACCTCTCCATCAAAATTTACGATGTAAAGATCTTTGAGACCAAGGCCCCCAATGCCCCGCTGATCATGGATGTTAAAGACCTCTATGTAGGCTTAAATATTTGGGATCTGGCCGGCGGTACCTACGACATTCAGTCCATCTTGCTACGCAACGGGGTTTTCAATTTGGTCATTCACCCCGATAATACCACCAACCTCCAAAATTCCCTGGCCACGGCTGGCGACGCCGATTCCACTGGCACCAATATCCACCTGAAAAAGATCCGCTTAAAAAACCTGGACGTGCATACCCTTGATGAGGCCTCCCAAACCGATGTGGAGACCTTCATCTATGAAGGCCAAGGCGGCTTTCAAATTCGTGATAGCCTCATTGCCGGCCATATCGATACCGACTTGGAACTGAACATCATAAAGGCCGGTGATACCACCTTTATCCGAAAAAAGCATTTTGAAATCCATACCGATGTGGCCTACAATGAACAGTCAGGCCTATTGGACATTGCCCCGTCGGGCATCGTGATGGAGAACGGTGATTTTGAGTTGGAGGGGTCCATCGATACCCAAAACAATGTTGCCCTTGACCTGGCCATCAAGGGAACCAAACCCAATTTTGATATGCTCATCGCCTTTGCCCCTACCGATGTGATTCCCTTTTTGGAGAAATACAAAAATGCCGGGGAGATCTACTTCAATGCCACCATCAAAGGTCCGGCCAACCAAGGCAACCGGCCCGCCATCAATGCTGAATTTGGTGCCGGTAAGGCCTTTCTGGAAAATACGGCCCGTGCCAAAAAAATAGACAATATGGGTTTCAAGGGGCATTTTACCAACGGGGCCAATCGAGATGCCAGCACTATGGAGTTCTCACTGACCGATATGACCGCCTCCTTGGAAAAAGGCGAGTTCAAGGGAGACCTTTTTGTGAAAAATTTTGAATCACCCGAAGTGGACATGCAGGTGGAGGCCGACTTCAATCTTGAATTTATCGCCGATTTCTTTGAATTGCAGCAGGTACAGAATGCCTCGGGTACGATTGCCCTGCAAATGAACTTTCACGATATCATCGACATCCATCAACCGGAATTGGCGTTACAGCAACTCAACCAGGCCTACTATGCGGCTTTAACGATTGAGGATTTATACTTGGAGGCTGAGGAATTACCGGTACCCATCGATGCCCTCAATGTCAACCTGCTCATGAACGGCAAGGAGGCCAATCTCAACCAATTTGATCTCGTCATGGGCAATTCAGCGGTATCCATAAGTGGATTTTTGTCGGATCTTCCGGCTGTGGTGCACCATACCAACACGCCTGTAAAAGCCCATTTGGATATCAGCTCCAAATTCTTGGACATTGCCAAATTGACGGGTTTCTCAGCCCAAGACTCGGTTCCCACCGGCTATGACGAACAGGTAGAAAATCTCAGTCTGGGCCTTTCGTTTGAGGCTTCGGCGGCAGCTTTTACCGAATCGACTTATTTGCCCAGGGGGGAATTCTTTATCGATAGCCTGAATGCCGAACTGAAGCATTACCCGCATCGGTTGCACGACTTTCACGCCGATGTGTTGATCGATGACCAAGATTTGAAAATCGTGGATTTTACCGGTTTTATTGACGACAGTGATTTTCATTTTGATGGGCTAATACACGATTATGCCTTTTGGCTGCAGCCCGAACGCAATGGCGATGTGGCCTTGGATGTGAACCTGACCGCCAAACAGTTGCGCCTGGAAGATCTGTTTTCCTATAAGGGCGAAAACTATGTGCCCGAAGAGTACCGCCATGAAGTTTTTGATGATCTTGCTTTGCATTTTACCTCCAAGATGCATTATGTAGATAGTGCCCTCCAATCCATTGACCTGGCCCTGGACAAACTCGATACCAAGATGGAATTGCATCCGCAGCGCTTTCATGATTTTAGGGGCAACTTCCATTACGAAGACGATCATCTGGTCATCCAAGATTTTCATGGTGAGATTGGTGCTACCACCTTTAACCTTGACCTGAATTACTATTTGGGGGAAGACCCCACCATCAAAAAACGGGATAATTACTTGGCCCTACAGGCCGATTATATTGATTACGATGCCTTGATCGATTTTGATCTGGGTCCACCACAGGAGACAACAGCTGCAGCCCCCACTACCGCCGATGTGGAAACACATGCCACCGCCTTTAACCTCTATGAGTTGCCCTTTACCGATATGCGCTTGAAAGCCGACATTGGGCACTTTATCTACCATCGCATCGATCTACAAAACATCAAGGCCGATTTGCGAACCACGCCCGACCATTACATCTATGTGGATACCCTGGTCATGGATGCCGCTGGTGGTAACATTCGATTGAACGGTTATTTTAACGGCAGTGATCCGGCCCATATTTATATGCAGCCTGATCTGGTGCTTTCAAACGTGGATCTGGACAAGCTGCTCTTCAAATTTGAAAATTTTGGGCAAGACCATCTGGTCTCTGAAAACTTACAGGGTAAACTCAGTTCCCGCATTCAGGGCAACATACGGGTGTACCCCGACCTGGTGCCCGATTTGGACCAGTCATCGATCGAGATGGAAGTCAAGGTCTTGAACGGGAAGCTGAAAAATTACGATCCCATGTTGGCCCTATCCGATTATATGGGTGATAAAAACCTGCGCAATGTGCGGTTTGACACCCTGCAAAATCGCTTGGCCATCGACAAGGGAAAAATCGATATCCCGGCCATGACCATCGAATCGACCCTGGGCCATATGGAACTGTCAGGAACCCATGATAGCGAACAAAATATCGACTATTACCTGCGGATCCCCTGGAAAACGGTTCGACAGGCTACCTGGCAAAAACTGTTTGGTGGCAAACAAGATTCCCTTGCGACCCAAGAACAGGTAGATAACATTGTGGAGGCCGACCCCAACAGAAAGACCAAGTTTCTCAATGTAAAAATACAGGGCACCGTAGATGACTATAAGATTTCCTTGGGGAAGAAAAAGAACAGCGGCCGCTGATCTGAACTTACAAGCGGAAACCAGGCGAATTGATCTCTCGCCTAAATAATAACGTTTTCAGTTTAGATTGAGTCAAACCAGTTAATCTTCTTCATCGTTTTCGTTTGCCCTAGGTATTACCTTTGAAACTAATTCCTCGGCAGCATCCTTCCCCAAGTTAGAAACTGGATCGGAATCTGTCAAAAAACCCAAAGTTAATGCTTTGATGGCTTTGTCTGTACCTCTTCTTATCGACCTACCAAACCAACCATCTTTATCCCTATAAGCTTTTTCATCATCTTCTTTACTAGAAAATATTCCCATTGTCATTATTTTAAAATTTATACACTTTAAATATTAAGATTCAATTTGATTTTCTCTTTTCTTCTTCTTTCACCCGTTTGATATATCCAGACTTCTTTCCCATGTAATATATAACTGAGAGAATTCCAATCAAAATGAATAATAAAATCACAATTTGCCAAGGACCCAACATGTATTTCAATTTTTGTTAATTAATCTTTCTTTACCAGTTCTCTTCTTGGGGCATAGATTAAATGATAATACTAATAGTCCCTTTAAAATTAGAAATTGATTGTCAAAAAACACTGCACAAAAACCATAGAATTTATACGGTTTTCATGCAATTATTTCCAAAATTTTATAGATATATTGCCACCTCTCCTATTCCTAATTAACCATCAAAATGATAAAAACCAATCTTTTAAAAACCATTGTAACCAGCGCCCTTATTTGTTCTATTTTTTCCTGTAAAAGGGCCAGAGCTGAAGACCAAGAAATTGTTAATGATTTAGATAGCCTAAAAGTTCAATATGAAGAATTTATAAATGCAATTGCTGTATTAGAGAATTACAATAAAATTAGTGAGGATCAAAAACTTGACATATATGTTCTTGATAATGGCACCAAAAAAAATATGATTGCCGGGCTTTATGCTTCTGAAGATATATTTGTTGAGCCTGTGCATTCAGATTCGAAAGAATTTTCTATGCCATTTCTCAGTTTTAGCAAGCATGTTAATCCTGTTGAGGCAACTTCTGCTGATGAGCTCAAATCCTTTATGGAACTTGCTCGAGTTGCAGAATTAACAAGCATTGAATCCCTTAAAAGTTTTAGTGACTCATCAAATAAGAGTTTTTTGGCTTTACCTCAAAAGAGTGGGCGGGAAACATATACAAACATCAAATTATCCCATGTTGATGATAGTACGATTGCTGAATTCGGGATTTCTGCAGTCATTGGTAATGACGAAGCTGTAATTCAGCTACAAGAAGAGAACGTTGCTCTTCCAGAAATGCGTTTCAATGCGATAAGCAACCAACTTTGGGAACAAATAAAACTTAACTATGGTGATTTTGTATCAAATATGACTTTTGAGGAGACCATAGAAAAACTGAATTCGCTAAAAAACTCTCGGATTCAATACGTATGGGAAAATGACAATACCGTTGGGGATATTGCACTCACAATTGATGGTAAGTCGGTTGATATTCGTGAAAATGAGATTGAAGGTATTGACATACCATTACATGGTAAACTTGGATGCGAATTAGAAATTGATGGTGGTTACGGTAATTATTCCTTTAAGGTATCAAAGGTTTATTTTGAAGACGACACCGAAGGTAAAATTAAACTTGACCCTAGAAAAATAAAATCTACAGCTGAAGATAAGCCATATGATACATTTACAATCATTATTGAAGAGAAATGAGCATTACTAAAGTTTTTTTTAAATTTCTTTTGATGGTACTTCCGTTTACTGTACTATCCCAGAATTTATTACAAGATCAAGATGGGTTTAGCAACATAATTGTTCCATCAACATTGTTGAATTTGGACATTACCAACAAAGTGGCCACTTTCGATTTTATCAATGATTACTCTTTTAGTTCTACCCGTAGTCTTTACTATGGAATACAGATAAAAGGAAAGGTCGAAAATGATGCAGGAGTAATTTTTACAAATGAGAAAATTGCATCAAATAGTAGTTTGAGTCTTTTATTTGGGTATTCAACCAAATCGCAAATAAGAAATAAGGACAAAAGACTTCAAGCAATAATCAATAGAACCAACCTACTTACCAATGATCTTGAAGATGCGAAGAAACAGTTGAATAAGTATGTTGACGAGATTAATGAAAGCTTGACTTTTACAAATCCTTTGTTAGAAGTTATTAAATCAAAATCATCCCTTAAAGACAAGAAAATAATTAATACCAAGGTAATTTCTCAACATATAAAATCACTAAATGCCTCTTATAAAAGTGCATTAAACAATTTAAATAAGGAAAATGAGAAACTTGGTGATGAGAATAAAAAAAGAGCGGGGCTAGAAAGGATAGATTCACTAATTGATGCCGCTAATCCTTATTACACCGAAATATCCAATCGGTTGGCCATCATGTTAAATATAGCTCAGGACATTGATAAAAAGTTTAGTGAGTACAACGATTTTGATAAAACATTGAATTTTTTTAGAAGACGTGATTTGTGGTTTGCTAGAGGTGGCTTTAACGGCTCTAGTTTCAAGTATGATGATGTGCCCGATGCCACAACTATATCTGAACGTTTTGATGATGTCACCTTTAATGGTTGGAACATTGAAGCAGGATATAATTTTAACAGGAGACTCACCTACTTTGGGTTAAGTATTAGCAGTATGTATACGAATAACCTGTCTGGACTCGATGATACCACATATACGCTAAAGACATCTGGCGATCAGATAACAGATGGTGACTTTTCAACCAGCAAAACGATAACCGCCATGTCTGGTGAATTTGAAAAATTCACCAGGACATCTATCAATATCGATTTTTCAAGGGTGATGAGAGTCAACAAACAAGACAACCTTTATTTATCAGCAAATGCCTATTTAAGGCGCAGATTTTATTCTAATTCAACAAGTCTAAAGAATAACACTGTTTTAGGTGTGGGCTTAAATGCAATCAATAGTAAAAAAGGTTCCTTGTTGGGCGGTATTTTTGTTCAAACTAATGATTTGTCAGGTGCCAATGCTGGTGAGGACAGCACTTTAGGGAAAAGAATAACATTTGGTGTTATTGCCAAAGCATCATTCAAAGCAACCTCGATTAGGGATTAAATTGGATATTTTTTTCTGGCTCCCTTCAAATTCCACTTTTGAATTACTTTCAATAACCTGTTTTAGGAATTTTACAAGTACTTCAAATTCTCAATAATTCAATCCACAGGAATTTGAGCGCTTTTAAAAAGAGTCAGAAATAATAACAATCAATTTATGTAACTTGTTATCGTAAAGGCTGAATCTCGATTTTAACCTGTTTCTCATCCAAAAGAATCGATTCGATACTTCTAACCTTTGCTAGATTCTCAATATTATAAAAGGTATTACTATTGCTGTCAATTATGACTTTTCTTGACCTATAATTACCCCATGAAGGCCATAATTCTATTCGATAATCACTTTCTTGTGAAACCAAAAAGTCCGATAAAGTTATTCCGAATCTCAAATATCCTTCTCTAACTAAATGGTCACTTTTAGGATTTGGAATGAAAAGTTTCTTTTCAGTAATAATACTATCATTCCTTATGAGTTTTTTGTACTTGACCCGAATCCTTACATCCTGTGGTGTATGACCCATTCGCAACCAAACTGGAACTCCTAATACTATAACATTCCGTTTAATTGTAAACAAATCGTCTCGTTTAAGGCTTTTTTTGTTTTCAAATGCCATGGCGAAATTTGCAAGTTCAGTTCTAGCAGCCTTGTCATGAGAAAAATAACAGTTAATACAATCAATTTCTACTCTTTTTCCTGCTTTAATCAATCTTTCTTTGTTGCAAGCGAAGAAAAATCTATTACTACCAACATCTTGATTTATTGAACCTGGTGAAATTTCTATTATTTTTTCAAATTGTTCATCTTCAGCAAAGTCAATTGAAAAGGTAGATAAATAGTTAGTGCCAGTACTTTTAATCAAAACTGGCTTGACATATTCCGGATTACTTACCCATTCCTCTTCCTTTCTGTATTCGGTAAGCTCATATTTTAAAGGATACTTGGGCAATAAATAAATTGCTGTTCGTAAGTTAGAAACAGTATCAACTTTTTTTGGATTAATAAGACCAAAAAACTTCTTTTTTTTCTTTCGGGTAACAACAATTTTGCAATTTTTTCTGACTGGCAAGGTATCTAAAAACATAGGATTTATAATATTAGAGGGGATATTGAATTGAACCCTATTTGTCTTACCTGCCCTTGTAGGAACATCCCATTCATATTTTTTGCCATTAAATTCCAAATAGATTTCATAATTGGAATCTTGAGTATTTAATGCAGTACCATATGCCTGAATAGAATAAAAGTTGGCGTTGTCGCTAAATTGCTGATTAATATTATCAACACCTTGAATTAACCTTGTTATCTTCTTGTCTGGGCATAGCAAATTGCCAAGGTTCAGACAAAAATTTTCTAGAGTATTATTAATTATTAAATCTAAGTCTTGCACGAGTAATCTTAGTTCAACATAAGTGTTGTCAAGAAAGCTATCTAAATCAAGTATGGTATTTCTCAATGCCAAATCCATATTTCTTACTTGCCTATTTAGTTCTCTTGCAAATCCGTACTTTAAGTTATTTAATACTATTTCTATTTGGTCAAGCCTCTGCATAAGAATTATATCTGCATTGTTTGAGGCATCAATCATTAGTCGCCTTAAATTTCCTTCCAGTTTATCAACGGCTTCACTCCCAACATTATCAAATAAATCTAGGTTCTGTCCATTCAAGTTTGCATTGGTTAAAAAAAGTGAAATTAATGAGAGAAGAATGAGTTTTTTCATTTGAATGGTTTTTGGTTAGTATTTATTGTTGAAACAAAGTATGACTTGATATTTCAACTTTTTATAGTGCCGATAAAATGGAAAGTAATGTCAATGGATTTGGTGTGCTCCAATATAGAAAGAGTAGGTTAAAACGCACTATATGAAAACCTTAGAAATTCTAGGGGTTTTCCGTAAATTTTAGTCGCTTCCCCTATTCTTGTAAGAATTGGTTGACCTAAGGTTAGGTGAGATAGGTGGTGGTGTAGTACTTCGAACAAAAATCGGCGATATTGTCATAGAAGATTTTGTCGACCAATTCTTCCGGGGTGAAGCCCATCAGCAGTTCATTAAATTGGCCTCTGGTATAGGCCCTTGAAAAGTCTTCGCCCACAAACAAGACCTTTGCCTTTTTGCGTTCTTGGTTGTCGGCAAAATTAAAGCGGATGGCATCTTCACAACGGGCCTTGAACTCCGTTAAAGTGGCCGAGGTATTGAAATGGTCAAAAGGATCGATGATGCCATCAAAATCGGTACCCAAGCCGACTGTTTTCCAAGCTTCCCTGGGGTCTAGGGCACTTCCCTGCGCATTCAATTTTTTGATGTGTGCCAGGTTCACCCGCACCACATGAAAAACATTGGTCAAGAACATTTGGGTATGCAATCGCTGCACCCGAATGGTACTGCCCATCTCTCGGCTTTCCACCTGTACCAATTTTTTAAACCGCCCCCCGGGCATGCGGCCATCATGCAAACAAATACCGATTAGCCCATCTGAATCAAAAATATCTTCAATGTCCTCATTTGTCAGGTTGATGTCCCATCGGCTTACATAAGATTTTTTGTCGAGCTTGTTGGTATCGGAACGTCGGGCCGATTCTTCTCGGGTCGAAATGCCATTGATGGCCGTATGGCTGCAGATGATGGGAATGGTATCGGGTTGCAAGGCCTTGACCAATTGGGTGTATTCGTCCCGGCACTTTAAGGACATATGTTTGGTATCAATCAAGATTCGCCGGTTGTGGTAGGTTTTTGAAAGCAGGTAGTCGGTGATCAGTTCCTTGCCAAAGGTGGTGAAGCCCACATCCATGCCCTTGCTTTGGTCAAAGACATTGCTAAAGCCCGGGGTGATAAAATTATCCGCATCCTTAAAGCTCTTGGCATGTCCTGAAATCAAATTGTTGAAGTGGTGTGAAAAGGTGATAAAGAAGGGGGGGAACTCCAATTGCTTGACCCTTCTGATGTTATCTATAAAAGACTGCTTTAGCGCTTGTTGCGCGTTGGCATCCAAGGTATTTATAGAGGCTGCCTCAAACAAATCGTCTTTTCTGTATTTGGCCAATACATGCGCCCCCTCGAGCGTTATGATACCTGCCAGTTCGAAATTGGTGAGCGTGGCCATCTCCGAAAAATCATTGATCAACTTCAGCTTCACCGGTTGAGAGTACCCTGCTATTTGGTATTCTCGGTTATGTTCGTGGCGAATGGTATTGTATTCGGTAAGCAGTTCTTCGAAATAATCGATTTCGGGCTCCTCATAAATGTCCTTTAAAAACCCCTTCACATAGGCTTTGGAAAAACCGGTCAGCGCACGAATGATCTTGACATCGATGCCCAACCGTGAAAAAATGGCATTCAACAGCCCTTTTTGCAGCCCATTGGTACCCCGATCAAAGGGGCGGTCTGGTTTCATAAAGGGCCGTTCAGGCGGATAGAGCGCAAAGAACACCAGTTTGTTGTTGCCGCGCAGGCAGGCTTCCAAATTCGATTGGGTATAGCGCGCCATATTTTTTAGGAAGAGGTCGATGGCCAGTTTCCGGAGTTTGTCAGACAGACCCCCACCGTGGAACAGGGCACGGGTGGTGATGTTCTTTTTTTCCACCCAACTGTTTTCAATGTTTTCATTGAAGGTCGGTTTTAGCGACGGGTGGCAATGTAGGTCCGCAATTTTGGTCATCTCGTTACTTTAGGTTCTAAAGACCCTTAGTGCATCAAACTCTTGATAAAGGTCATGGTTTGGCCCTTGACCAACCAAGAAGCCCCAAAGGGTACAATGGCAACTGTTTCCATGATGTACACGATATAGGTGAACTCTGGAAAATTGGGGAATATTTTACCCAATACAAAGTAGAGCAACAATACCCCAACGGCTGCCCAAACCAGGTACCCGCAAATGCGGTAAAAACGGTGTTCTTTACCGGTACGGTCGGTACCCCGGGTAAATTTAAAGGCTGACATCCACCCCATGGCCAACATAAAGACGCCGGCACTAATCAAATGCACGCCATTTTTAAAGACATCGTTATGGCCCAACAACGGGAAATTGGTAGGCTCACCCTTTTTCATCAATTCGATATTGGTCTGACAGATGGCATCAATGATTACGTTGTCACTGGCCAGGCAGGAAGTGGGTACCATGACCACCACCAGGGCCGCAATGCCTCCAATATTGGTGATCCAATCGTCACTTAATAGTTCCTTGGGCCCAGTACCGTCCTTTTGATAGCCCTTATAGGAAATGAGGAAAAGGCCCAGGGTCGATAAAATGATGATAAAGATCAAGGAGGGTAAAGCCAGGTAATAGTGATGGCTGATCGATGATAAGAGGTCCCCTGCGCTAAGCGGGAGGGCGAAGGGCATGGCCACCCCCAAAATTCCGATCAGTTTCCGAATGCGATAATCCGATTGTTGTAATGCTGCCATTTGGTTGGTTTTACGGGTTATTCAATGGTTCTTTAAAGCCTATATACAACGCTGTTCGTTTAGCAAGGGTTGCTATTTGTTCTGGGGGAAGTACCGAAGCCATGTAGCATTGCATTGGCGTTCCCCAAGATAAAAATTGGTGCTGAAAAAACGCTATAGAAAAACCGCAAATTTTATGGGTCTTTCCCCTATTTCCGTACCGCTCCAACCCCATTTGGACACAATTTGAGGGCAGTCATAACGTTATGGTTTAGGTAACTATTTTCCCATGAAGCTGAGCAAACACCTATTCGCAATCCTTTTCAGCCTGTTGCTGTTGAGCTGTGGTGCTGATGATGGTTCAACCAATGAACCTGAATTCAACTATGAGGTTGGCCTGCAACTGTTTGAATTCACTTGGGAGAACCGCAGTCGTTCCTATCAGGTGTATTTTCCCGATGCCCAATTCGCTAGCTCGAACCTACCTGTGCTATTTGTTTTGCACGGGGGTGGCGGTAATGCGACAGGCATGATCGAAGGTACCTTTGGCCGTTTCAATGAACTGGCGGACTTGCATGGTTTTGTGGTGGTCTATCCGGAAGCTTTTGAAAGTTCATGGAATGACGGTCGGGATGTACCGGGCATTGCCACGGCATGGGACGAAAATATCGATGATGTTGGCTTTATTGCTGAAATTGTAACCCGACTTCAACAAGACTTGACACTAGATACCGATCGTATATTTACCACCGGTATTTCCAATGGAGGCTTTATGTCCTCGCGCTTGCTCTGCGACCGATCCGATCTGTTCCGCGGTGGGGCCATTGTCACGGCAACCTTGGGCGTCGATCATTTTCGGAATTGTACTCCGACACAATCGAATTCGGTCTTGGTAATCAATGGCACCGAAGATCCCCTGGTACCTTATGAGGGTGGATTTGTCACCATTTTAGGGCAGACCCGAGGGGAAATACTTTCAACCGATGCCTATATGCAATTTTGGGCTACGGCCAATGGCTGTAGTACCTCACCCCTACTTACCGATTTACCCGATACCGAAGATGATGGCACAAGCGTACAACGGCTTGCGTATACGGCATGCTCCAATGCTTCGGTGCAATTGTATCGCATTGAGGGCGGCGGCCATACCTGGCCCGGAGGCCAAGAGCTGTTGCCAGCGCTTTTGGTTGGACGTACCAGTCAAGAGTTTGTTGCCTGTGACCTTATCTGGTCTTTTTTTGATTCCCTCTAATACCTAAACCTTTTTGGCCGGGTCAGTTTGCTATCTTTGAAGAAAGACGACCTATGAAGCCGATACCTTTTCACCTGATCCTGAGTCTATTTATTCTTCTGTCGCAGGGCACACTTGCACAAACGCCCCAGTTCAATACAGAAAAAGACCTTTTGCTGGCCCAATTTGATTGCAAAACCGATGTGGATGACCTGCATACCGTGGCCGCCCTGGCCACCCTTATGCGAACTGAGGCCTATCAAGACATCGCTTACTTTGCTGTTGCCGGGGCCTATGGCGTTCAAGAAGGCTTGTACGTGCCCCCGAATGCCTTGTTTGAATTGGCCTTTCCGAACAGATGGGCCGATGCGCATCACCATCAGAAAGATGCCATCAACACAGTGCTCAAAAAGGTGCTGGCCATCTTGGATACAGGCGGGGCAGTTTGGGTTGCCGAAGCAGGACAATCTGATTTTTCGGCCCGATGGATCGCTGCGCTGGCCAAGTTAAAACCGAATGTGAACCTCAAGGAACGGATACATGTGGTGCAGCACAGCAATTGGAACGAAGAGGTCACCGATCAAAAATTGTTGGCCTATGTCAAAGCGACGGTGAACTACCATAAAATTCCGGATGGGAATGCCGTTGGCAACGGAACCCCAGGGTTTCGATCTGATGCGCCCATCGCCTGGGAAGACTATTTAGCAGGCGATGCCAGTCGTTTGGCCATTTGGCAAAAAGCCGTTGCCCTTGGCAATCAGTACAACGGAAAGGAAGGGCGGTATTTGAATGCCTCCATAGCTGCCGGGGGACTCGATTTCTCCGACCTTTCGGAAACCTGCTACATACTGGATCTTTCGCATTTGAAAGATGCCAATGCCTTTTTTAATCTCGTGAAATAAATAGCTGGGAGTTGTTTCGTACTTAGCGTCGGCTCCTGCGCTCTTGGCCTTTTTTCTCCAACTTGTCATCGGTCCAGACGCCTTCGGTAACGATGGCACCATCCTTACCGTAAAAGGTACCGGCACCGTTGCGCTTGTCATCCTTCCATTGCCCCACATACTTTTCACCATTGGGCCAATAGTAGGTACCTAGGCCATTTCGCTTGTCATTGGCATAATTCCCGATATAGTATTCCCCATCTGCCCAGTAAAAAGAGCCTTCCCCATGGCGTTGGTTGTTATGCCATTCACCTTGGTAACGGCTTCCCGTATTCAAAAGTGCCACCCCAAAGCCGTTGGCCATATCATTTTTGACCTGGCCCACATAGTGCATTTGACTGCCCTTGGTGTTGGTAAAGGTGAGGTACTGCCCTATCGAGCGGTTCATCAACCGTCGTTTCATATTGGCCAATTGCACTTTTGATTTCTCCAAGGCAAAACTGAGCGAATCGTAGCTCCGTATTTCTTGGGGAAGTACCCGCCGTTGCGATTGGATCGAATCTAAGGAATCTTGCAGGGCCAAAACCTGTTGGTCGGCTTGATTGCCCTGTTGCAAGGACAAGAATTGCTGGGCCATGGCGATGCGCAGTTCAATTCCAGAAGCATCCTGTAGGTCTTTATTATCAAGCTCGGTATGGTAGGCTTTTAGGGCCGAACCGTAATCCCCGCGCAACAGCATCGAATCGATACGCATCAACTTTTGTTGGTAGGCCGCCTGTTCCACATTTTGTTGCTGGTTGGCCTCGGCAAGGGTCAATCTCTTTTTAAGGCTAACCGATTTGAATAGATAGAATAAAAGCAGGGCCAGGCACAATCCCAGTAAGGCATACGGAATGAGCTGTGTTCTTTTTTCTTTCATGCGTTCGTTTTCCATGGCTTGTTCAACTAATCGTCTAAATGTATAGCGGGCAACTTATTTCGCACCCGACGAAAATCAGGTGAAAAATAACAATGCAACCTAACGGTCCAATTCTGTTTGAACTCCCCGGGATTTTCAAGGGTCTGCCCATGGGAATACATGATCCCACCCGCCAAGGTCAATCGGGGTGTTACGATATACCCCAGAGTAGTGGTCAAGCGCAGGTCTTCCATCACGCTCCCAACCACTTCCTTGCCGCTCTGCATGATCAGTTCCGCTTCTGGGGAAACGTAAATCGTATTGGGTTCAAACTTGTTGTTGTTCAGGGGAATCTTGGCGCGAAACATATACCGCCACCTGTTGCGATAGATGTAATCACTGTTTTCTTCAAAACCCTGTGTCCATCGGTGTTCAATTCGAATACGATGGTAGATCATGGCAGCATACAAGGGTTGTGCGAATTGGTATTGGTGCCAAATACGCCATTCTGGTACCACATTGCGGTCGCTACTATCTTCATCGGTATTGAAATTGATGCGCAATACCCCACCCAAACTGAAATTGATACGCTTGGAATAGATGTAGCCTATGGCGTGGCGGTTGTATATCTGACCGATTTGCCCAATAAAAGGGGTGTCTTCGGTTTCTTCAAAGCGAAAATGGGTCTGGGCATCCCAAAACAGGCGTTTTGAAATACGTATGTTGCCATAGGTATTGAACCATATCCTGCTTTTGGGTTCCTTAAATTTTGATTCGGATGGCAATATGACTTCATCTTGCCCATAGGTGTTGGTTGTGCACCAAAACATAACCCACAAACAAAGCCCGAAAATTCGTTTGAAATTTGCGTTCATAGGTTAGTTTTCACCCAAAGGTTCAAGGTTAAACAATTGCATGACCACTAGGGGGTCTTGCTCTCTTTTAAGCTTGCGTTCCAACTTCTGGGTCTCTTCCTCACGCAATTGAAGCATTCGCTCATAGGCTGCATCATAAGCTGTCAACAAGGCCTGGGCATTTTCACAACGAAGTTCGGTAGTGGTCTTTTGTACCAGATAAGGCAAGAGCACCCTGCGGTAAGCATTGGTAATGCGCTTCTTGACCTCTTCGTTCATAATAGTGGCCATAAAAGGGTTCCAAATGGCATCGAGGTAAGTGGTTTCGATTTCTTGGTTCCGCTCGGTTTGGATGGCAACGGCTTTTGCCAACCCATTAAGTGTATCAAAACAGCTGACCATGGTTCGACCCATGTCAAGTTTATCGCTTCCTTCGGCCATGTTTGAGTAGGTCCCCAAGCGTTCATCGGCAAAGACAATGATATTGTTGAGGGCTGGTCCGTAGGCATTCCTTTCTGAATTGGCCACCGAATCAACAAACTGGCGCAAGGCATTGCGCTTTTGAATCAATTGCTCCTCGATATTGAGATATTCTTGTTGGCGTTTGTCTTGGATGAGTTTTTCGTTCAGCTCCAAGGCGATGGCCTGTAAAGAACCATTCGCATAGGTTGCCATTTGTAACAGCGTAGCCATATCGGCCAGTTCAAATCGATATTGCGCGGCATTTGGACCGGTATAAGTGGCATCATCCCATTGCAGTTCTTTGTTGGGAAGGCCGTTTGCCCATAAACTATTGATCAATTCCGAACGCGAAAGCAAGGGAAGAATACCATTATCACTATAGGCCACTAGCGCATCAAAAGGTTGAACGTATTTTTCAGCGATTGCCGCAATCGCGCCATATAAATAATTGGCCCTGGCATCGGAAAGCTTTAGAATGCTCAATTGTGTATTGTTCAAATAGCCATCCGTAATTTTTTTGGACTGGGTATGCAAGTCCCGGATTTCAGCCAGCTGTTGCATTGCCAGGGAATCTAGGGGGTAATGCCCTACCCTAACCTTAAAATCCGGGTAAAAGGATGCCTCGCCCAGTTCGGTGAAAATGGCATTGATTTTTTCATACTGCTCGGCATTTTGTTTGAGCAGTGCATTCATGTGTTGTTCCAAAACCTGGGCATTTCCATTCAAGCTCGCCTTTAACCCAAGGATCTGGAAATAGCGGGAGTCCATGGTAATGACGGTACTCTGTTCAGGGGTATCGGCGTATAGGACCGCACTTGTCGCGCTTCCATTTTCGGTAAAGCTGATGGTCTTGAGCCACCCGTCATCAAATTGCCAAGACTCAATGGCATCCAAATCATCGATATCGTAAAGGGTCCATTCGTCATGGGCCAACCCGTCACGCAAAAAACGGCCCACCAAGGTGCTGCTCGAATTTTGAATCTGAAAACTTTTTTGGGGCACCCCTTGGTCAAATTCAATGCTGCTATGGAACAGTGTTTGTTCAATTTCAGAATTTTTGATGTGGTTGGTACGAAATTGCCAAACACCATCGGGTCGCCCTTGGCTCATGGCCCCAAAGGCTTCGTTTTGGACCCCATCAACATTTAATTTGTACTGAAAATCCACCACTTGGGTGGTGCTGTCCGATTTGAACTCCCCAAATTGGAAGCGCCAATTACCACTGGGGTAATCGTTCGAAAAATTACCGCTGATCGAAAAGGAACTATCTGATTTTTGTAACAGTGCTTCCAGATTGGAACGCTTCATTTGAAAGGTGCCATCTAAGACGGTGTCCCCTTCAATAACCTTATAGGTGTAGTTCGCATTGCCCTGGTACGCACCCAGCTGCAAGGGCCCGGAATAGGGCTGCCTTAATTGGGAAAAACCGCTATACGTGCCAATCAGGGTAAGGAAACAAATAGAAAGCCTTTGTACATGTGATTTTGTGCAACGTGGCATAGGCCAAATTGGTTTAAAATGTTTGTTTGGTATTGTGCCCCGAGGGATTTACAATGTCCTCATACACTTATACGATAAAAAGCCGCATATAGATTATAAGCCTAAGGAAAAAGTTTGGAGCAGTACAATTTTTAGCGTGATGCCACATCCGACGCTGCGTAGGTAACCCGGTAAATGGCGTCACCAAAGTCGTCTGAAATCAGCATAGATCCATCATTCAAAAATAAGATGTCAACCGGTCTTCCGAATTGATCTTGGGTTTCGTCATTTAACCAACCATCAATAAAGGTTTCATAGCCGACGGCCGTATTCCCATCAAGTTTGACCAGTGCAATGCGATAGCCTACTTTTTTGGAACGGTTCCAGGATCCGTGTTCAGCAATAAAGGCATAATCTTTATACTTTTCCGGGAACATATCGCCACGGTAGAACTTCACCCCCAAAGGGGCCACATGCGCCCCCAGATTTTGAACCGGAGCAACAAATTCTTCACATGGGCGCTGGTCGCCAAATTCAGGATCTTTTATAGTGCCGCCATGACAAAAGGGATACCCGAAGTGCTGGCCCATCTCCGCCACACGGTTCAACTCACAGGGTGGTACATCATCGCCCATCATATCCCTTCCGTTATCGGTAAACCACAACTCTTCGGTTTCAGGATGCCACGTAAACCCTACCGTATTCCGGACCCCACGGGCCACAATCTCCCTATTGCTGCCATCGGCATCCATACGGGTTATGGTGGCATAGCGTTGATCGCTAACCGTGCTGTCGCAAATGTTGCAAGGGGCTCCTACAGGTACGTATAACTTATCATCCGGACCAAAGGCAATGTACTTCCACCCGTGGTGGAATTCTGTTGGGTAATCATCAAAAATTACCACAGGCTCGGGCGGACTCTCCAAATTATTTTCAATGTCATCATAGCGCAAAACCCGATTCACCTGGGCCACGTACAAGGCCCCATCTTTAAAGGCCACACCATTGGGCACTTCAAGGGTGGTATCGAGCACAATGGTTCGGTCACTGCGATAATCACCATCTTCATCGACTAGGGCATACAGTTTTTTTTCTGAGCGTGTTCCCACAAAAAGGGTTCCTTTATCCCCTATGGCCATCGACCTGGCGTTGTCAATATTTTCAGCAAAAGTATGGATGGCAAAGCCGGAAGGCAGATTTAAACTATCTAAAGGCAAGCTCGATGTAAACACTGGTGCCTCCACTTCGGTTGAAACGGCATTGGAGCGCTGCTTACAGGAGGTAACGCATAGGGTAAGACTGATAAGAACAAAAGGTATAAGACGTACTAGCTTCATTTGTGGTGGATTGATGTTCAAAAATACCACTTAAAAGCGAACCCAATTCAAATTCAATCATGAATTGATTGTGCCATGCCACGGTAACTGATAGTACGTCGTTGATTGCTATTTATGGTTATGATACTGTTGCGATTGGGAAAAATTACGGCCATTACATCAAAGGTTTCGGTATCACGGCTCGCGGTGAACTGAATATTTGCCCTGTTTTTTTCTTTATCGAAATGGATTTCAAGGTCTTCGGGAACAGCCTCAAATGCAATACCCCTGTTGCTATCACCATAGGCACCCCCTATTTGTCGCTCTCCAAAATAAGGCAGATAGGCCTGGGTACTATCACCTTGTATTTTCAGGTAATTGACATTACCGATCAGGTTGATCCGGCCGGGCGTACTCGAAACAGGCAAGAGTCCGGCATTGGATAGCGCATTAAGGCTTGTATTGGCAAGTGGTATCGCCCAGTCAGAAACGATTTGGAAATCACCGGAATCGATAAAGGTCTCAAAGGCCTGTAGTTCCGATTCTGAATAATGGAACTTTGAGCTGGTCGCACAGCTGACCAATAATAGCATGGCCATACAAAAGGAGATGCACTTTGATTTCATAAAGATTCCTATTAATTCCTTAAAGTTAATATCAAAAATCAAGCCATCCTAAAAAAGAAAACCCGGGCTGCTTGGCCCGGGTTCTCATCTAAAAATTCTATATACTTATAGTGTAATCTCTTCGGTGGTACCATCAGGATAGGTCAAGGTCGCACTATCATCACAGGTGCCATCTCCAAAGTCAACGGTCACTTCAAGACCGTTCTTATTGATGGCCAAATTACCTGAAGACCAATAGGCGCAATTCAATTGTCGGGATATATTACCCTCAATGGCATAGGTATTGCCATCTTTTTGAATGGTCCAGCTTCCTGAAACGTTCCAAAGGGTATCTTGCCCTTCTTCAAAAACAATTGAAAAGTTTTTGGTGCCACTTTCCGAAAGGGTACTGCCATCGGCAAATTCTACAGTAAGGTTACTGGTAATGCTATAGGCGACTGTACCAATCACCTCAGACTCCGATACATTGATGGTAAAGGTTCGGGTTCCATTAATTTTCATGTCGCCGATATAAAAGTCTTCATAAACAGCTGTAAATTCTGCTGAATTTTCACCGGCACCGTAGGTGACGATCATGGTTCCGTTGATATTATCGGTTCCGTTCAAGACACAGTTGTTGAAGGTGGCCGTAAAGCCGGTATCGGTATATTCGGCAGAATAGCATTCATTGGAAACCGATTTGGAAGAATTGCCGTCCTGACCAAAAAGCTCCGCCAAAGCGCTGTCGACGGTCGACGTGATTTCGTCTGTATCAAGAAGGGTTTGTACTTCGGTCTGTGATAGCGTGCCTTCGGGCACCTCAGTGTCTTCGGCATCATTCGAACATGAGACGATAAAAAGAAACAGCATGGGCAAAAGCGCGTATGCGAAAAGTTTGTTGATTGCAGTTTTCATAGTCTATACTTAAGTTTTATGTCTTGCGAACGGTGCAAGGCATATTTTAGTGTATTCGCCAGCCAATAATCGATGAATGTACCCGAAATTTTCGTTAGATGGTTCAAGGTCAAGCGATTCCGTGACAATTTCATCAGCAAGAGGAAGATTGGCTATATTTAGGCAATCAAACTACCAACCGAATGTCCATTACTAAAAAAATCGCCTTCTTATTGGCGGCTTTTACCCTGTGTTTCGCGGGACGTGCACAGCAAACCACTACCACTGATCTACCCTCCTATTCGGCAACCTTTCTGGAAAAAGACCCTGATATTGACGGTGAAATCCGCAATGAACAATTGTGGCAATCGGTACCCATAGCCCAAGAATTGATTCAGATCAAACCCAACTATGGGGCGCCTGTTTCCGAGAAGACAGAGATAAGGGTGGCTTATTCAAAAAGTACGTTTTATGTGGCGGTAGTCTGTTACGATAGCGAACCTGAAAAATTGGTGGTCTCCGATTCACGCCGTGATGCCGATTTAAATGACGAGGACAGTTTTTTATTTATCATCGATACCTATCACGATCGCTTAAACGGTTTTTTGTTTGGCACCAATGCCCAAGGCATGGAGTATGATGCCCAAATCGACAATGAGGGCAAGGGAAATTTTAATGCCAATCGGCAGCAAGGTGGGGTTATTGGGGGAACCAACCTCAATTGGGATGCCACTTGGAAGGTACGCACACAAATGGGGGATTATGGTTGGAGTGCCGAATTTGCCATACCCCTTCGGTCGTTGCGTTTCGCATCTGGCTCCAATAAAACCTGGGGGCTCAACTTCAGAAGAAATATCAGTAAGAATACCGAAACCGCTTATTGGACTACCCTGCCACTTGGGTTTGACATGAAACGACTTTCCTTGGCCGGAAAACTTACCGGTTTGGAATTAAAAAATCCCGGGAACCTAAAATTGATTCCCTATGGACTTACCCAGTTTGTCAATGATAAATCTGTTGATCCTGCTGAAAGTGAAACCAATTTTGAGGCCGGGGTTGATGTGAAATACAGTATCACTCCCAGTTTGACCCTCGACCTCACGTACAACACCGACTTTGCCCAAGTTGAAGTTGATGACCAACAGGTGAACCTCGACCGTTTTAATCTGTTCTTTCCTGAGAAACGCCCCTTTTTCTTGGAAAATGCCGGTCAATTCACCGTAGGTGCGCCAGGAGAAGTCGACTTATTTTTTAGCAGAAGAATAGGTTTGGACCAAGGTCGCTTGGTACCGATTATCGGTGGTGCACGTACCTCGGGAAAAATCGGACAGACCAATGTTGGCTTATTGACCATGTTTACCGAGGATGTGGAGGATTTTGGTGTGGACAAGAACAATTTTTCGGTAGCCCGTGTGAACCATAATTTTGAAGGGTCGCGCTCTTCCCTTGGTGGTATTTTCGTGAACAGGGCCGGCCTGGGTGACCTAACCGATGATTACAACCGCGTTTTTGCCATGGATGGTAAATGGGGCATTGGCAACAAAGCTGAAATTACCGGGTTTGTAGCGAAAAGTACCACCCCAGGTATCGAAGAAGCCGACCATGCCTTTAAACTTTCTGCCAATTACGATTGGGACGGATGGAACCTGAGGGCCGCCTATACCGAAGTGGGCGAAGGATTTAATCCCGAAGTTGGTTTTTTGCAACGCACCGCCTTTAAAAAGCCCGAATTCTTGATATTTAAAACCCATCGGTATAATAATGATGGAAGTTTTTTGGAAATGCGACCGCATGTCTCCTACCGCGGCTATTGGAATTTTGATGACCAGCAGGTAACCGGTTTTTTGCATGTTGACAACCATTGGGTGTGGCGCAGTGGTTTTGAGATCCATACCGGAATCAACTTTACCCAAGAGCGCGTTTTTGAACCCTTCAATATCTCCAACGTCACCGTACCCATTGGGGAATACAAGAATGAAGAGCTTCAGTTTGTGCTCATTACCAATCCCAACAATGCCTTTTCGTTGAGTAGCAGAACCTTTATAGGTGGTTATTTCAATGGCAACCGTATTTCAAATAGCGGAACGGCGAACTATCGTATTGGCGATAAATTTGTTTCCTCGCTGACTTTTAGTCATAATGACATCAAATTGGATACTGGAAATACCACAGCTTTGGTAGGCGGATTACGTTTGGCCTATTCCTTTACCCCAAGAATGTTTCTACAAAGCCTGATTCAGCGCAACAATGTATCTGAAATCACCTCGGTAAACCTTCGGTTTGGGTGGTTGCAGAATGCCAATACAGGGCTTTTTGTGGTATTTAACGTCGTCAAGGATGACAACGCCTTTGATCTGTTAAACAATCAAATCTTTACGGTCAAATATACCCATCGCTTTGATTTATTGCGCTGATTGCGGCTTGTAGCCGGGACCTTTGACGAACCGTCCCGGGGTCGCCCCGGTATGTGCCCCATCTTTCAAGACCTGACCTCCATTGACAAACACATGCACTACCCCTTCGGCATATTGGTGTGGTTCGGTAAAGGTCGCCTTATCCGTTACCGATTCGGCATCGAAAACAACGACATCGGCAAAATGGCCAACAGCCAAACGGCCCCGTTTTTTCAATTTTAGATTATCTGCAGGAAGCGAGGTCAACTTGCGAATGCCTTCTTGAAGGCTAATCACCCCTTCATCCCTTGCAAACTTCCCGAGCACACGAATAAATGAACCATATGCTCTGGGATGGGTGTTCTGTTTGATAAAGACCCCTTCGTTGGTCAAGGAACCCGAATCAGAACAAAAGCTCACCCAGGGTATAGCCACCTTCTTTTTGATATTTTCTTCCGACATGGAAAAGTAAACCACTTGTATTCTACTGCCATCTTTTATGATCAGGTCGACCAAGGTTTCTTCTGGGCTTTTGCCCCATTCCTCAGCGACTTCATGCAGGTATTTACCGCCATACTTACGCATCTCTTCAGAACGAAAACCAACCAATAAAATGGTTTCTGGTTGGTTGCGGAACTCTAACTCATCAATGGCCTTTTGCCGGTTTGCAGGGTTTGACAATCGTCTCAACATGGCCGCTATTCCGTTTTCCCTTACCCAATCGGGTAGTTGCACGTGCAGGCCGGTTGAACTGGCATTGTAGGTATAGATGTCGGCAGTAATGGGAAGGCCCGCTTGTCTTGCCGAATCTATTTTGGCAATCGCAAGATCCATCTTGCCCCAGTTGTGCTGTGACGAGGCCTTCAAATGATACACCTCGGCACGAATGTCCGCTTCTTTTGAAATCTGAATAAGTTCATCCAAACTCTCAAGAAGATAATCGCCCTCGTTGCGTATGTGCGATATGTACAAGCCGTCGTGTGCCGCAGCCACTTTTGACAATTCGATCAGTTCTTGCGTATCAGCATACATACTAGGGGCATATAACAGGGAACTGGAAATGCCCACAGCGCCCTCTTCCATAGCCTGCTGGGTCAACGCTTTCATCGCTTCCATTTCATCATCGGTGGCAGGTCTGTTGTCAAAACCTATCACATGGGATCGCAAGGTTCCGTTACCGACAAAAGAGGCTACATTGGTAGAAACACCTTTGTCTTCTAGGTACTGCAAGTACTCGCCTAAGGTGGTCCAGGCCACATCATACTTGATATCGCCTTGGTTCTTTGCCATACTTTCCTTCATCGCGTCATTCAAAGGCCCCATTGACCGACCTTCGCCCATTATTTCAAGCGTCACCCCTTGGCGAATATCGCTTTGTGAACGCCCATCTTCCAAGAGGGCCACATTGGCCCAACTTAACATATTGATAAATCCTGGTGATACCGATAGACCCGTGGCGTCAATTTCTTCGGCCCCTTTTAAGGTGTTCGGTTCACCAATAGCGGCAATCGTGTCTGCACTAATGCCCACATCACCCAGCATTGGGTTGTCACCATTACCGTCGTAAACCATCCCATTTTTAATTACTACATCATAGGTGGTTCCAGGTTGTCGTTGACATGAAAAAAGAAGAATTGAACAAACGAAGGAAAGGCAAAGAAGTCTCATGGTCTTGATATTTTCCTCAAGATAAGGAATATGGTCGGAAAGCCTTATTGGATGCCCTCAAACCATAACTTGAATTCACCGACCTTTTCGCGACTTACAATGATTTCCCTTCCGAACTCTTTTTTTAGCTGTAGTTTTAGTCTTCGGTTGGAAAAGACCATCACATCGGTGATGGCATCCAAGGCCACAATACACCCTCGGTTGACCCTATAAAAATGTTTGGGATCCAATAATTCGATCAAGGATTCGATGGTATATTCAATGGGATACTCCTTACCCTCAGCATTGATCAGGGAAACATCCCTACCTTCTGCACTAAAGGCCAAGATGTTTTGGGTGAGAACAGAACGTATATGATTGCCAATACGAATGAGAAATCGGTCTTTGTACTTTTTATTGGCAATCTTCTCAATAACCGGTTTTAGGTCCGCGTTTGTCCCAAATTGTTGTTTGAGAGACTTTAGTTTTTTCAGCGATTTGGATAAATCGGTAAAGGTGATGGGCTTTAAGAGGTAATCAATACTATTCACTTTAAAGGCATCAATGGCATATTCATCAAAAGCCGTGGTAAAGATTACGGGTTTGTTGACCGACACCCTGTTAAAGAGCTCAAAACTTAGGCCGTCGATCAGTTGCACATCCATAAAGTACAGATCTACACGGGCGTTGTTCTCCCCTATCCATTCCACTGCATTTTCCAAGGAATCCAAAACATTGAGCACTTCGATTTTTGGATCACATTTTAATAAATACCGTTGCAGTTTTTCGGCTGCCAAAGGCTCATCTTCAAGAATGACCACTTTCATGATAGTTCAGTTTTGGAAAGGTTACATATTTGAATTCATCATCTTCATGTATCGCTACCGGTTGTTGTGCATAATAGTGATAACTGGTGGCAACGGTTTCAATGGAAGCCAATGATAAGCTTTGGTTCAAACGCTCCTCCGGCTCATATTTTAATACAATTTGGTCATCGCTTTCAGTAATGGTAAGCTGTAAAGTCTTTGTTTCAGAACTGATCGTAGATCGAATGATCCCTTCCACCACGGTCAAAAGACTGGTTGGAATAAAGAGGCTATTCTTGGCTACCTTTGAACTGATTTTGATCTTACGGAACGGCAGGTGGTTAAACAGGGCAACCATGCTTTGCAAGGCATCTTGCTCCTCCTCGAAATGTACCAACTCCCTATTCCTTTTCGACAGGATATAACGGTAGACCTTCGAAAAATAGTCCACCAGGTCTTCTGCCGCATCGATATCTTCCTTCATAACAACAAGCACGCGCTCCAAACTCTCAAAAAGCAAGTCAGGATTTATGCCTTTTTTATACCTCCTAAAATCAACTTCGACCGCGAGCTTTGCTTTTTCCTCATGCACCAATTTTTTGGTGTTTCTTCGATGTAAGAAAAAATGGCCCAGGTACAGCACCACATAGAGCAAGGTAATAAATGAATATATAGTATTGAAAATATATAACTCTCTGTAATTAGGGGTATATAGCAGCACATATCTAAAGTAAAAATACATCGCTAAAGAGACCACCAAAACGGTCAATAGCATCGAAAAAACCACTTGCAATACGAGACGTAGCACAAAAGATTTGGGTACGGCGACCCGTTCGAAAATAATGAGTAAAAGCCTAGAAAACTCTTGGGTTAGAAATGAAAGACCTATACATACATAAAGCTCTTGACTCAGAAAATCATCTTGGATCGAGAGCACCGCGTCATTGATCATCAGAATAAGCAGGTATATCAAAATACCACTGAAAAAAGGACTCAGCAACCGAAACCATATGTTATGTACAAAGAGCCTATTCATGTTTGAGCAAAGGAAGTGTAACCGTAAATTGATTCGTATCCTCGATTTGTATTTTCGAATTTGAGAGAATTTTGTATCGCGAGGCAATATTTTTCAACCCAACTCCTGTCGATACTTCAGCTTGGCTTTTCGGCGCTTTATTATTGGTGACCTTAAGCACAGTGCTGTTGCCTGATATGGATACGATTATTGGCTGTGACGGGCTGGTCTTATTGTGCTTTACCGCATTTTCAATCAAAATTTGCAAGGTCAAGGGCGGTATTTTGCTATCCAAGTGTTCCTCCTTCAAATCGACTTCAAGACCAAAGCCCTCACCAAATCGGGTTTTGAGCAAATAGGCATAAGATTCCACGAACGCCAGTTCCTCTTGCACTCGAATTAACGATTTGCGGTAGTTATCCAAAGTATACTCATAGGACCTAGCCATAGAACGGATAAAGGTTTCCGCTTTCTGGGTGTTGGTATGAAATAAGGCGGAAAGGGAATTGATGCAATTGAACAGGAAATGCGGACTTAATTGCGCCTTTAGGGTGGCCAACTGCAACTCGGCCTGTTTCCGCTGTATCTTGAGTCCGGCCAACTGTTCTCTCGCAAACTGATTGTAACTGAAAAAGGTAAAGTAGGCAATGTTATAGACCACAGATGCACATAACAATAAAATAACAAGTTTCAGATGGGGCTCCTTTTCGATCACCGTGGCTGGTGAGGACCCTGTAAGGCCATTATAGGCCCAGAGCGCAAAAATAATGAGCAGGTAGGCCAAAGCTGCATTCAAAACGATTCCAAAAAACATGCGAATGCCCGTAAACTTTTTCCATGACCACAACTTGTTCAAAGGTTTGTTGGAATAGGAAATCAGGTAAGCAACAAAAACACCTAAAAGCCCGCTTAGGATTTTCTGAAGGGTCATTTGGAATTCATCAAACTTGATAAAGCCAAATACAAGAATGCCCAACAGAAAGCCAACACAAAGAAGGCTTAGGTGTTTTTTCATGATTGGTTGATAAAGAAGTTGTTTGATTCGCTTCATGCCACCACCAAATTAGACAAAAATTATAAGGTCTTAATTTGGCGGTAGCCGAAGTCTTTTCGTTTTATCTCAGCGCCTTTAGTACACGACCCACATGGGAATCTGACGATATTTCTTCCGTGGCATCCATATAGGCATCACGTACGGCGTCGGAGGAGCTCTTGACCTTTGGAGCGAAACTCAACAGGCTCTCGGCCTGATGAAAATCCGAATTAATGGTCGTGGTAGCTTCCAAAATTTGAATCAGCTCCTTATCTGAGAAGGACATACGCGCAAGTTGTTTGAAAACGGTGGCCTTATGGTGATCTGAATTCACTTCCCCAAGGGCAGCCAAGAAGGCGTCAAGGGCATCTTCTACCTCTTGTTCTTTGGCGATTTTCGACAAAACCGTTGCCTGGTGCATATCGGAATTCATGTTTTCTTCAACCTGTTTCAGGAGATGGCTCAAAGACGCCTGATCTAATTTTTCTTTGAGCACATCGTTCAAAACACTGGCAATATGGTGATCTGAACTCATATCATTTGTTGATGCGAGCAGTGCATGATAGGCATCCGATGAAAGTCCATCGTTGTTCAAGGCCTTTTTCAAAACACTGGCACGGTGATGGTCGGAGTTAATCGATTTTGCCGTTGCTATCAACAATTTTACATTTTCAGGATTCAAAGCTCTTGACTTCATAACCTCAAGCAGCACACTGGCCTGATGATGGTCTGAATTAATGTCCTTGGCTATGGTGAACAGTGTTTTTAACTGATTGTCAGAGATGTCTTCATTGGTCACCAATTGCTTTAAAACACTGGCCTTGTGATGGTCTGAATTGATTTTTCCCGTGGTTTGGATGTAGGTGGTGCGCAGGGCATCGGTGGCTAAAAAGACTTTTGAATTGTGCTTTAAAATATCCGCTTGATGGTGGTCAGAACTGATTTGACCTACCCGTTTTAGGGTACCGATCAAGCCCTTTTCATCCATTTTTTTGTCCAATAGCAATTTGAGGTAACGCGTTTTGACGTAATCGCTTTCGATCATATCTACCTCTTTCAAAACAGGGTAATACCCGCCTTTTTTATACATACGATCTACCCTTTGTTCTGAACCCAAGGTGGTGGTGCGAACAACTTCAAGAAGGATTTCTGAAAGCCATTTTTTGCCCTCAGAATCAAAATTTTGTTGCGACCCCCCTACCCAATACTTTTTAATGAGTCCGCCCGAGTTATTGGGTTCGATTAAAATTCTTCTTCGATTGCCAAAGGCAGATTTCTTGATTTCCATATACCCTCCTCTGGAGATGGAGGCCACATCGGAATCGTCATCCGTCAGGGTAATGTCACCCTTATATTCAATGGAGAAATTATTGCCAAATCCATTTTTGATTGAAATGGTTGTTTTGCCATTACTGTTTACATTGACCGATGTACTTCGGCGCTGTGCTTCCAACGAAGAGGTATTCAGCAGCAGGAATAAGACAATGGCCTTGACCGCAAGACCGATAATGATTTTAGCTAAACTGTTCATGATTGCTTGTTTTTTAAATCGTCCGCCAGAAAAGGCGGACGACTTGATGATTGATTACTCGTTTTTTGATTGATGATGGGACAAATATTGCCCAGCCCATTCGAATCTCAAAAACGGATGTAATGAATTGTACACTTAATGTAGTGAAATGTACAAACCGGCTAAAAGTTACTTATTTGGTAAGCTTTGTGATGGGTGTTAGGGTCAATTTTCGGAAGGCTACTTCAGCGCCTTCGGCTTGCAGGGCTATTTTACCAGAGTTGACAGAGGCATTGAATCCATAATTGGCCAAGGATCCGTTCACCCAAACCTTCACCTGGTCATCTAAACATTCGACCACCATGATATTCCATTCCCCCAACGGTTTTTCAAGGCCATCTACGAGGTTTACGATTCTTCGGTTTTTACCCTCAGTGATGCCCCACAAATTTTCAGGGCCCCTGCGCTCAACCATGTTTTCCACTTCGATGTCTTCAACAATCACCCAAAAGTCTCCAGCATTTTGATGCTCCATTTGCACCTCAATTGATTTGGGAAACATTTTGTACAGCGCCCTTGGCGTACTGGCATGAACCAAAACGCCACAATTGCCCGGGGCACCGGTGAACCTGTATTCGACCTCCAAACGGTAATTTTGATAGGAAGCTTTGGTAACCAAATGTCCCCGTGGCTCGCCAAGGGAAACGAGATTCCCATCGCGCACCACAAACGGTTTTTGGGCTTCGGGCACAGAATCGTGCATGGGCACATCCATAACCCATCCCTCTAGATTATCTCCATTAAAAAGCGAACTGGTTTGTTCTTGACAGCCCATAAAAAAAACAGCTGCCAAGACAACTACGAGGTATCTGTTTTGATGTTTCATTGCCCTAAAAATAGCACCTTTAGGGTTAAGACGCGATTCGATCACACCCCTTTTTTAAAACGGTTCAACCCTACCAACTTTTTTTTGCTGTTGATAAAGTATACCCCAGTCAATAATATGACTGCGGCCAAAGCAGACTGCAGAGTGATTTCTTCACCTAAGTAGTACCACCCCAAAAACATGGCCACGATTGGATTGACATAGGTGTTGGTGGCAACCTTTTCTGGGGACACCCATTTTAAAAGGTAGTTAAACGAGGTAAACGCGGCGATACTGCCAAACAGCACCAAGAGTATCATAACGCCTTGCACATTGGGTTCCCAAGACAAGGGCGACGACCAGGTTTCGCCAAAAATCAAACTCATCACACCTAAGATGATTCCGCCGGTAAACATTTGATAACCTGTATTTACGAAGTAATTTTTTGGAAAATCAGCTTTCGCCACATACAGGCTACCATAGGCCCAAGACAACATTGCCGCAAATATCATTAGGATGCCCAATAGCGAATTTTCTTGTTGGACAATTTGTTTTTGACTGACCAACAAGTAAATGCCAACGATGCCCAAGAACACCCCGATGAGAGACATCGGACGGATTTTTTTTCCCTGTAGTGCCCACATCATCAACAAGATAACCAAGGGCTGTGCTGAAATTTCAAGAGCAGCGAAGTTACTGTCTACAAATTTCAAAGCCCACACGACCGTACCGTTGCCAAAACTCAAAAATAAGAATCCGACCAAAATGGTATTCAAGAGTTGTTTTCTTGTTATGCGTAAAGAAGCGCCACTGAGTTTTGCAATCAAAAAAATCAAAAGCCCTGCAGTGGTAAAGCGAATACCGGCCAAAAAGAAAGGTTCAAGCTCAGCAACTGCAATTTTATTCCACAAATAGGTAGACCCCCATATGACATAGATCGAGAAAAATGCGAGGATGATTAGGGCTGGCGTACCTTTTTTGGACATTCGATTGGTTGAGACGTATCAAAATTACGTTGAATAAGCCAACTTCCCATCAAATAAACCTATTAAAAGCAGAAAGCCTTATCTTGAACAAATGGGTGTACTTATGAAATTTCAATTTGTACTTTTCCTCCTCCTTTTCGGAACACCGTTGATGGCGCAGAACAAGGCTGTGTATGTGGTTGAGGAAACCCAAGGAAATCGTATGTCTTTTTATGCACACAATGAAGATTACAAAGACTACGATGTACTTTTTACCATTAAAGGAAGTGATTTTAGACAAAGTAAGGCGAAACCCCGATGGATAAGGCTTCCCTCAGCCTCTCGTGTTCATTTAAAGACCATTTTTCTCTTCCGGGGCAAAAAGCCAGTCTATTCACATTCGTTACAGCTAAACGATAGTTTGTCTCGAAGGGCTTTGCGGAAAGAATACACCCAGATTGAGATACCACCCAAGATGATCCAACCCAAGCGACATATTACGGTATACATAACGGAATCATGCAGCTCCTGTGATTCGTTGGTAGCAAAACTCGAAACCAACTTGTACATTTTCAAGCATTTTAGATTGTCTGAAAAGCCCACGATCAAGGAATACCTTTCCAATACTTTGGTGGATTTGGAGACCCCCATAGATTCTCTTCAAAACCCGATAGTCAATTTAGGCGGGTATCTCTATACCCGAATTACAGATTACGAATCGCTGCTTGAAGAACTCAACAAATCGGAATAAACCTTTCGTTCTTAGCGATCCTTGATACGGTACATGAACTTTAGGCCACTCCAGTCTGCATCAACGGCTGCCACTTTGGTATCTACCAACCCTATTTCAAGCAAATGGTCTCGAACAGGCTCCCGTTTCAAATCGGTCTGTATTTTCGAAGCCCCCTTGGGCCAACTCACCCAATAGGTGCCATCTTTTTTCAGCAACCCCTTACAGTATTCTGCATGGGTGAACAACTCTTCGAGTGAGGTACAAAAAAGATGAATAAAATCAATGGAAGCCGGTTTCGGATGTGCGACAACCTCAATATTCTCGGGGAGTGCATCAAAAAGTTTCCAATAATACTCCGGTTGATTTTTCAAAAAAATGCGGTACCCAGTCTTGATGCCAAGTTTTTTTGCCAATGGCGTTCCCGAATATCCTGCAGCCGCTGGCATTATTCCAATTCTTTAGGAATTTCTTCTGTGGCCGATATACGCCACTTGTCACCATAGATAGAACTGTACCGAATCACGAAGTTGAGACTGTCTTGCTGCACTTGACCAAACAATTGCATAAATGCCGTATAGTCTTCTTTGGTGCCGCCCACCTTGAGTAGGGTTCTTTGCCCTCCTGAGGGAATGGCCAACCCCCGTTGCAAGGTCGAATGGCTGATGATATTTACCGTATCCATTCCATAGGATTTGAACTGTGTTCTCAGGAATTCATGAAATTCCAACTCAAAAGTTTCGCCATTTAAGCTAATGGTCTTGCCATCAATAATGGCAGGGCCCACCCCATAATTCACCAAATCCAAAATAAATTCTTGGTCATAACTGTTGGCCGAAGTCTCAAGCATTAAATAAGGCATGGCAGAAAGTCGGCTCTGCTTGTCCATTATATTCGTCTGCCTGACGAAGATGATCAACGTCACCAAACTGATGAGCATAGCGGTGAGCCCAAACAGCTTGTCAGAAGTTAAAAATGGTTTTTTGGTGCTCATTTTCTAACCCTATCCACAGAATCCATCTTTCGTAAGGCTTCGTGGAATCCAAGGGCAACCCCATTGGTCCATCCAAAACCATCTTGGGTCTCATATTCGCCCCCGCCAGATAGTAAGGTCAAATCTTCTACATTGTATTTCTCCATCATTTTACCCGTGTTCTTATAAACACGCTCGTTCAAGGCCAACCATCGGTTCATGATTTCCCGGGCTTCGTCATTGTGCTGGTACGATAACAATCCGTTTACGGCAATCCACTGCAATGGAGCCCATCCATTGGGGGCATCCCATTGTTGTCCTGAATGCTCCAAGGTCGTTACCAGTCCCCCATCTTTTAAAAAGGTTTCCATGAGCGCATCTTTCACTTTTTCAGCTCTATCCCTCGGAGCCACTGCGAAAAACAAAGGATAGGCACCTGCCAAGGTCATATGCGGTGTATGTTCTGCCCGTTTAAAATCAAAATCCATATAATAGCCCTTCTCCTCACTCCACAAATAGTCGTTTATGAGGGCACGACGATCGTTTGCCAACGCTCGATAGCGGGTCGAGGTGTCTCGATCCCCCTTGAGCAAATAGGCCCGTGAAAGCAGTGATTCCAAGCCGAACAATAAGCAATTCAAATCGACCGGAATGATAGACGTGGTTCCTGTGCTCGAAAACTCTCCAGGTTGTAAAAACCACCTCGAACTAAAGTCCCAACCACTTTCGGCACCCGAACGTAAATCTTTATAAAGTCGTTCTTTATCTGCATCGTTGGTGAAGGAACTGGCCAAATGCACATCTTCTTTATAAGCTTCGGGCCTCGGCGTATTGCCCTCGTCCCAATAGCGGTTCAAGACCCCATCTCCAATAAGTTTTACCACATGCCTATCAGCATCATAAGGGCGACTAATACTATCGTGCTTCATAAAAAATTGGTACTCTTTTTCGAGTTCAGGCAGATAATACAGCAGCATATTTCGATCTTTACGAGCCAAGGCTCCAACCATCATCGAAAAGAATGGTGGCTGCGAACGCGTCATAAAATAATCCCTGGTACCGTTGGGTATAAAACCTTGGGTATTCAAGAGATGGGCGAAATTGTCGATCATACTCTTCGCGAGATCTCGCCTACCGGCAGCCAAAAGGCCTTCGATGGTAAAATAACTGTCCCAGTAATAAATTTCTTGAAATCGACCGCCGGGTACCACGTATTTGTTCGGTAAGGCGATACGGCTTGAATTCGGAATGGTCGAATCGGGTCCACGGGTCAATTTATCCCACATACCTTCGATGTGTTCATACATCGTTTTGGTGGTATCTGTGGTAATTTCCAATGACTTCATTGATCGGTCTTCAAAATTTTGGTCCACAAATTCTTGCAGGTCAAAATTTGGCATTTCCTTTTCGGCTATATACTTGGCTTCCAATTCGGCATAGGGTGCCTTAGGAACCAAATCCACAAAAGTCTTGGAATCTTTATAGATAGCGGCAAGTTGCACATCTTTAAAAAGTTGGGTTTCATAAGGATCAACAACTTCAGTTGTCGTTTCTTGCTTACAACTGGCAATGGCTAAAAGAACAACTAAGGAAAAAATAATTCTTTGCTTCACAATTCTAGGTTTTGGCGCTAAATATAGCACAATAATCATTCTTTATGTAAGTTTAAATCGTATACGATTTAATTCGACCTATTATGCTTCGAGATCGCGTGAAAGAATACTTGTTAAAACAGATTCAAAGAAACAACCTACAAGTGGGAAAGACCATTAACCTTGCCGCTTTGGCACGTCAAACGCAGATCAGTGTGACCCCTATACGCGAAGCCCTCAGTCAATTGGAAGAGTCACAGCTTATCAAATCAGTTCCCAATCGCGGCTTTATTGTACCCGAACTCACCATGTCGGAAGCAAAAAACCTCTATGAAACTGTATCACAATTGGAAATTTTGGCTTTAGAAAGTGCTGCAATTGATGAACGGCTGGTGGGTAAGTTAAAAAAGCAGCAGCTTTTGTTACAGCAAGCCCATTCACCACTTACCAGGCTCAATGAACGATTTAAATTTCATGACCTATTGGTTGAAAATTGCCAGAATACCGTTTTAATGCGGATTTTGGACACCTTAAAATCGAGGATCCGTTTCTACGAGCAGCTTTTGGTCAAGGATGCCTCCTTTTATGAGAACTCCGATAATCAAAATGAAGGTATCATACGTGCGATTGAAGAGCAAAATATCCCTACTGCGGCCCTAATACTAAAAATGAACTGGATGTTGGTTTCGGACTATGTTGTCGCACAATTGCAAAAAAAATAAGGGGCAGTATCACTGCCCCCTTTCGTTTAGTTCTTTTTTCGTTTTACCGTTTTCTTTCTACTTGAAGTGCTTTTTGTTTTTGTCCTTTTTGATTTACTATTGGACGTTTTACCGGCCGTTCTTACGGTTCGCGACCCATCGCTGTCCTTTTTTACAGAGACAGCTCTTTTTGACCCATCTGGATTCTTTTTTACGGCCACAGTTTTTCGGCTTCCATCAGAGCTCTTAACCGTAGCAGCTCTCTTTTTAGTCCCATCGGCCTTGTTGACTCCCGCTACCCGCTTGGTAGTACCGTCCGAGTTTTGAACGCCAGCCGTGCGGTACTTGTCACCATCGGCTTGGTTCACCCCAGCAACTCGTTTTTTAGTGCCATCTGCCTTGTTCACACCCGCGGCACGTTTCTTTGTACCGTCCGCTTTATTGACACCTGCCTTACGATAGGTGTCACCATCGGCCTGGTGAACCGCCACAGTTCTTTTTTGGGTTCCATTCACATTGGTTCGTGTAACAGATCTAGCCGTATACGATCGGCTCGGGTATTTGACCGCAAAATCATTTCGGCGTATTGTGGTGTGCAAGCGATTTACCCGTGCGCTATATGTTATTGTGGTATACCTATAGGTGTTGTTGATATTGATGTGGAGTGCGACATTGGTTCTGTACCTGGTAATTGGAAAAGGCCTCCAAATTCGGTAATATCTTGGGTAATACCCCCAATAGTAAACCGAACGATAAGGACGGTACCGGGGACCCCAAAACCAACCAAAAATTAGTGGTGGGCGTACATATACAGGGGTTATTACATAAGATGGGCCGTATAAATATACATCACCAACAACGCGAACGCTGGTCGTACTACCTTCATCCTTTTCTACCAGTACGGTAGCGACATCTTGATAGATATCTTCACCCAGCACGGATTGAATGGCAATCAAATGCACATCGTTTTCTGAAGTTTCGACCACCCTTAGATAGTCTACATAACCATCCTCATTTAAATCGAGGTTCGAAATCTGGTCTTCGGGGTCATTAAGTTTTTGTTCAAAGTCTTCGAGGTCTTTGGACTCTCCAAAAATGGAGGCCACCGCCTCAAGGTCTAAATTTTGACTGATGTCTTCCGAGGTGGCATCAACTGTGGTTACATCTTGTGCATATCCCAGGGCTGCTGTAGTTGACAGCACTACCATGGCTAAAGTTCTTATTGGATTTTTCATAGGGGTATTTTTGGTCTTTGACTGCTATAACAATCGAGGGTTTAATAAGACCGAACGGATTTATGTAAAACGCATGAATAAATCGATGAATGGTCAGTTTGTGTCCCTATTAGAACGTCATTGGGGGTAGATAAAGTATACCCATAAAAAAACCCACTCGAGGTGGGTTTAATGATAGCGACTGAATTAATCTCAGTCAAAGGTCTCGCTGAGCATGGTAGAAAGCTCTTTCCATGATGCAGTATCCGCCTTTTCGTTATACTCCAGCGGAAGATTAAATTTTTCGCCATTCGCATTAGCTTCCTTACTGGTAAAAGAGTGCTTGGCTCCTTCATAGGCAATGTATTTGTAATCTGCCTTTAGGCTATCCATTTGGGCTTTAAAGGCCACAACCGATTCTGGGGCAATGAAGGGGTCATCGGCACCATTGCATACCAAGACCCGAGCTTTAAGATTCGAATTGGGCATGATTGGCAATCCAACACCACTATGAAAAGCAGCTACGGCATCCAAGTCCATCCCTGCATTTGCCATGGTCAATACCACACTGCCACCAAAACAATACCCAATGGCAGCAATCTGGGTTGAATCTACAGAAGGATGTTTTTTTAATTCATCCATAGCGGCAATAAATCTACTTTTGGCCCTTGGCATATTCGACATCACCATGCCAGAAAATTTTCCGGCATCTTCGGGGTGGGCTGCCAATTTACCATCGCCATACATATCCAACGCCATCGCCGTATACCCTAATTCAGCCAACATGTCGGCGCGCTTTCTCGAATAGTCATTATGTCCCCACCATTCGTGAACCACAAGAATTCCAGGTCTTTTGGCCGTACTGCTTTCATCATAGGCCAAATATCCCTTCATGGTTATGCTGTCATTGGTATAACTAAAATCTTTGCTTACTATGTTGGGTTCAGAGACATTTATTTCAGTCCCTTCTTCATTTGTGTTCTCTTTTTTGGACTTATCGGCACAGCTTGCGATGGTCAGCAATGCCAAACTCAGGAATAACAAGGTATATCTTTTCATTTTTGACGTAATCGTTTTAGGTTCAATTTCAATTTATGAATTATGTATTGGTTTATCAACTTTTATTGGCCGTACCTTTTGAAATAGGACTGGTAATTTTCAGGTGTATCCAGATCTATAGCCTTTCCTTCCGACTCAACCAATGCAATTTTTTCAGCGTTTTCACGCATAAGATGCCTGGCTCCATGATCGCCGCCCAATTGTTTGAGAGCCGCAAAAAAATGGCGTGGAAACAAGGCAGGAACACCCGCCTTGCCTTGGTAAGAGGTAGCGACAATATGAGTTGGTTGTTGCTTGGAAGCCCGAAGTATTTCCTCAAAGTAGGTCTGATCTAACAGCGGTTGGTCAGCCACTAGGATTAGGATAAATTCTGGCGAAATCGATGATTCCAATTCCGCTGTTCCTATGGCAATTGAAGTGCCCATACCGGATTGCCATTTGCTATTTAAAACGCTTGGGACATCCGAAGGCAATTGGGCCGCAATTCTTTTGGCACTGGCGCCAAGAACAACCAGAACGTCCGATGAAATGGCTTTTGCATTTTTTAGGGTGTGGTTGAGCAATGTTGTTCCCTTCCACGGCAGTAGTTGCTTGGGTTGGCCCATTCGTGCCGAGGTGCCTGCAGCCAGGATCAAGATGCCAATGCTAGGCATGAATTCTTCCTGCTTTCTCCTTTAAGGAATGGACACTCTTTTCATTGGCTACCGCGATAATCTCTGAAAGAATTGAAAGTGCAATTTCTTGTGGTGTTTCTGCACCTATATCCAATCCGGCCGGACCGTGAATGTGTTCCAAAAATTCCCAATCCATATCGGGGTGCATTTCAATCAATTCATTAAAAAGCTTCTCTCTCCTCCGCGATGGTCCCAATAGTCCAAGATATAGGGGTTTTACATCCTTTAGCGCCTGCAGGTACTTTAAGTCCTTCACATAACTATGGGTCATGATCACTATCGCAGTCTCTTTATCAACAACCAAATTCAGGTTCTCTCCCTCATCAGCGATCAGTTCTGAGGCCCCTGGGAAGTCGATCAACTCCTTTTCTTCCTTAGGGTGTACGATTACAGTTATGGTCCATCCCATCATTGCAGCCAGTGAACACAATTGAACCGTATCATGTTCCGCTCCTGCAATTACAAGACGGAAACATGGTTCCATTTTTTGATGGAAAATAGCCGTGTCTTCCGCAGTAGCCAAACTATTTCGAAACGGTAGATGGTGTTCCCCCGTTTTTAGCACAGTTCCGAACGCGTGGTTCTCCCTGTGCGCTTTCTCGAAATGGCTATCTAGCTCAAAAGCGGCTCGTGATACCAAGGTGTCTACCAAGGCTTGGTGGGTAGTTGCCGGTAATTCCATGGGCTCCAATAAAATGTAGAGCACCCCTTCACAACCCAACCGATATCGCCCATCATAGGTCATTACCTTCGCAATACCCGATTTGAAAACCGATGCCGCCTGTCGAAACACTTCTTTTTCGACACAACCGCCACTCACGGCACCCACCATTTTACCATTCTCTAAAAGAAGCATACGAACCCCTGGTCTTCGGTATGAAGAACCATCAAGGGCGACCACTGTAGCCAAAACACATTTCACATCAGCTTTGGTCGCGATGCCATATTCAGCAATAATCTTCTTGAATTCGTGTGTCATATCAAAGTATTCTTCTCGTGGGGTAAAAAGGTACCCGATCCCCCACCTCATAGGTCGTTAAGGGTTCCAATCGCACAAATCCGTTGGCCTGGGTTAGACTGGTCAAATCACCAGAACCATTACCCATTACTAAGTTAGCCCATATCTTACCATCAGTCAAGTTTACTGAAGCACGAATAAATCGCGTTAGGTCCGTTGTGTTTTCAAAAGCTTCCTGCAATACCACCTGATAATTTGGCGATGGTAACCCAAGTGCGGCATGTAGCCACGAAATGAAATAGACATGGTAATTGGCAAAGGTTGAAGCAGGATTGCCAGGAAAAGCAAAGAGGATACATTGCTGATCAGGGTGTCTGCCAAACCAAAACGGTTTACCTGGCCGCTGGCCAACTCTGTGAAACAATCGTTTTACCCCTAATTTCTCAAAGGTCTGGGGTAAAAAATCATACTTGCCTTTAGATACGCCCCCACTTAATAGCAATACATCAAACGCTTCCAAGGCTTCCGAAAGACCAAGCTCTAAATCAGATTTTAAATCATTGAAATGCAATAATTTACAATCTATATTTTCAAGTTTTAGTGCAGCCTTTAACGTATGAGAATTTGATTTTCTTATTTGGTGTGGACTTGGTATCTGGTCAACATCTACAAGTTCATTTCCGGTGGAAATAACCGCAATTTTAGGTGTTGTTTTGACCTTGAGGTGGTGCTGGCCTACGGATGCCAATACACCGATATGGGCCGATGAAATTCTCGTGCCTTCTGCCAATACAAGATTTCCCTTAGATTCATCACTGCCCTGGTCGTGTATGTTTTGATGCTTTTTTACTTCTTTTTGCAGGGTGGCAAAACCCTCATGCAATTCCAAATGTTCGTACATAACAACCGTATCTGCCTGTTTAGGCAGAACCGCCCCCGTCATGACTTCGATACATGAATGTACATCTTCCAATTCTTGCTGTGGTGATCCCGCTGCAGCAATCCCTTGGATTTTGAAACGTCGAATACCTTGTGCATAGGCCGCACACTGTATCGCAATACCGTCTTTTGTAACCCGATCAAAAGGTGGAAAATCCCTATCTGCATAAATCTTCTCTGCTAAAATGCGACCATGGCTTTCCGCCAGTGGCACAACTTCTTGACCAAACTCAATCGCGTGATCCAAAACAATTTTATAGGCTTCCTCAAAAGAAATCATAGAAAAAATTGTATTTGCAAGCCGTTATTCAATAGAACCCTGACTCCTGCAATACCTATCAGTACCGCAGTCATTAGCCGTATCGTTCTTCCCGAAAACTTGCCCAAACTGATACGAACACCAATTTGACCGCCTAAAAACACGGCCAACAAAAGGTACAAGATTTCAGGCATGGGCAATTCAAAAGTACCGGTATTCAAAAGGCCAAAAACTCCAGAAAGTGAATTAGTCAAAATAAAAAAGCTGGCCAATGCGGCTATGACAATGGGTTTTTCCCATTTTAAATAATTTAGTATTGGCGCCAGGAAAATCCCCCCTCCGATGCCCACAAGCCCTGACAACAAACCGATACCACCTCCAATCAAATAGGGCATATAGGACGGATAGGATTTGAGGGTGTATTTTGATTTCAATTGAAAAGTCTGTACCACCAGCACAATGGCCGAAAAAATGAGAACAGCTCCAAGGATGATAAAAAAGACGTTCTCCCGCAGCGAAATTGATGCCCCTAAAAATGCCAGTGGTATACTGGTCACTATAAATGGCAAAAACTTTTTGAACAATAAGTGCCCTTTTTTGTAGTACAATATGCAGCTGCCGGAAACTACCATCAGGTTGCATAGCAGCGCAGAACTTCTGATGAGGAAAAAACTGGCTAGCGCCAAAGAAAGTATGGCAAGGTAACTGGAACCACCACCAAATCCTACACTCGAATAGAGCAAAGCGATTACAAAAAAGGCCGTTACCAGACCTATAAGCTCAATTGGTGCTAGCATGTAAGGGTATATTGGCCATACCACCCAAAACAGTATACAAAACTGCCTTCGGCTGTGTTTTTTTTAATTCTTGATAAGCCATTTTTGCACGTTGGCCTGATTGGCAAATCAGATAAACAGGCTTCGCGAAATCTATAACCTTTAATTCATCATGAAGTTGCTGAAGGGGAATATTTAAGGCCTCTTTCAAACCATGGCTTTGATACTCGGCTTCGGTGCGCACATCAATGATTTGTGGCTTCGTTTTTAACAACGACATGAGTTCATTGATGGTTATCGTATCTTTTGAAGGACAGGAAACGAAATTGTATGACGGTTTGAGCTTGGTTTGGTTTTTGTTCTTTGGGTCTGCCTTAAATGAAATGGAATTTGTAGCCTGTGTTAACCCGTCATACAAGAGCAACCTTCCTGATAAAACTTCACCAATACCTGTCAATAGTTTGACTGTTTCCAAGGCCTGAAGGGTACCTATTATACCCGGAAGCACGCCGAGCACACCATGTGCATCACAATTGGGTATGCTTTCGCTATCGGGCTGTGTTGGAAACAAACAGCGATAGGTAGGACCATGCGCATGGTTAAATACCGATACATGACCTTCAAAGCCATGTAAAGCACCATAAACAAAAGGTTTTCCCAAAATCACACAGGTGTCGTTTATTAAATACCGGGTTGGAAAATTATCTGTGGCATCAACCACAATATCGAAATCCCTGATAATTTCAATGGCATTGTCTTTCGTTAAAAAACGATCAAAAACTATAAAATCAGTTTGGTTGTTTTGGGCTTTGAGCCGTTCAAGGGCAACCTCTATTTTTGGCTTTCCAATGTCTTTTTCTGTATATAAAACCTGGCGCTGCAAATTGTGTAGCTCAACCAGATCTTGTTCAACCAAACCCAGCGTGCCCAAACCCATGGCGTTCAGATAACTCGCAACCGGTAGTCCCAAGCCTCCTAACCCCACAACAAGGACACGGCCATGGGCAAGTTTGCGTTGGCCTTCGGCACCAAATTGGGACAGACTGGTCTGCCTAATAAATCGCCCATCTTCGCTCATAGATCCAATAGTGATTTGACATGTTCAAACTCTTCCTGGGAATTAGCGTTATAAAGTACTGCATCGTTTTTTGGGTGTACCAATTTGATATCAGAATTGATCAAAAACTTTCTCGGACACGAACTGTCCGTAGTTTTCAAATAATCCTTCGCTTGTTGCAGTCCTTGGGGTTCCCATATTGCGACCAGTGGTTCAGGAAGTCCCGATTTTTGGGTGGCAAATGCGGTGGCCACTTTAGAAGGGTTGCGTTCAGTGACCAGTTGTTTGATGGCCGCCGAATCAATCAATGGCAGATCACAGGCCAAGACCAACCATGCCTTATTCGAAAAGGCGGTATTTGCGCTTAACATGCCGTTAAACGGTCCTCGGTATTCATTGCGGTCCACTATGGACTCATGAGGGTTAAAAGTGTCCTGTTGGTCTTCTCGAATGCTGTAAAAAACACGCTCACAAACAGTTTGGGCCAACTCAAAAAGGTATTCACGCTGTGGTTTACCATGATACTGTAGCAGTCCTTTGTCTGTGCCCATGCGCGAACTTTTGCCGCCAGCTAAAATTAGTCCGTATAAATGGTTCTCTATTTCCATCATCCTCCAATTGACGTCATGCTATTTTCAAAAACCTTAGATTCATGTTCCTGTTGGGCCTCAAACCCTGTTTTTGCCCTAGAACCAATCGCCGTTTTTATGGCCACGGCCACTTGCTCCTGATCCCCATTGCTTCTAATTAATTCACGCACATTTGCCTTGGGTTTGCCGTACAAACAGGTAATCACATCACCTTTGGCAGTGACGCGCAATCGGTTGCAACTGCCGCAAAACGTCCTACTAAAGGAGGGAATAATACCAAAGGTGCTTTTATGACCATTTATACCATAATTGATGGATGTGGACGTAGCTGGCGATTCCAACTTGATGTAGTCGGGATAATGCGAGGTAATGTGATTAAAAATGGCCTTGTGGTCCCATTTGATCTTTTGAAAAGACTTGCTCCCCCCGTTAAAGGGCATTTCCTCCAAAAAGCGAATCCCAACATGATACGCCTTCATCCTTTCAAGAATGGGTATTATATCTTGTTCATTCTGACCTTCCAATACAATAAAATTAACACGAACATTAAACCCTTCATCAATCAACCGCAGCAGGTTTTCATAAACGACATCGTAATTTTTACGGCGTGTAATGCGTTCAAAAGTAGCCTTGTTAATGGCATCCAAACTTACATTGATGTTCTTAATGCCCAAACGTTTTAATTCATCGATATGAGGCCCGATCAAAGTTGCGTTGGTCGTAAGCGAAATCTCATGTAGCCCATTCAAGCCTGCCATAAAGCGCAACAATTCCATCAAATCTTTTCGCACGAAAGGCTCCCCACCGGTTAAACGAATCTTGTCAATGCCCATGCCCACCAAAAGTTTGGATACTCTTTTCAATTCTTCGGTGGTCAGCAAATCGTCTTTTTTAGCAAAGTTGATGCCTTCAGCAGGCATGCAATAATTGCAACGCAAGTTGCAACGGTCTGTCACAGCCAAACGCAGGTAATTTATTTTTCGTCCGTGGTTATCAATCAACATACTGTCATTTAAAAACGATATTCCACTATTCCGTCATCATCCCTAAACACTTTCGGATAGTTTGTTTTTAGGTTCTCCATCATAAAATCAAGGGGCACATCGTCAAAATATCCATAATCCTCCAAATACTCCATGAACTGTTGACCCTCCGTATTGAATTCTTGGAATACGGAATCGTTCTCCCCATCAAATTCCAAAGGCGCCACATGCACAAGTTCACAGAGTTCCTTGTTAAATGCCGGGGTTGCTTTGACCCATTTATTGTCGATATACACGTCGACCATGCCATGAGGTGTCAAAACATTTGTGCCGAACCGTTCCATAAGGCGTTCAACGGCAATATGATTTGTCACCTTTGCCAATCGCAGCCGCGCTGGTATATCGACAGCCCGAAGACAAGCAATCAACAAAATTGCCTTATCAACACAATGGCCTTCTTCCTGTTGCGCAATGTTACTGGCCTTATATTTTGAGCGATCCATACTAATGGTATAGGGATTGTAGCGCCAACCATCGCGAATCTTAAGATAGATTGCTTTTGCCTTTTCTACATCAGATAAAGAATCGTTCTTAAATTCAGCAACAATTTCTTGAATCTCGCTAGATTCAAAATCCAAATACATTGATGGTTCCTTATACGCCTTCATAATTATCCTCCGCTTACTGGTGGAATCAATGCAATTTCGTCAAAAGAATTGATTTCCTTCTCATCTTCTGCATAGCTATTGTTGACAGCCACAGCCAAGGAAGCCAAATTTTGTAATTCGGGATAGGCTTTTTCCAAAAATTCGCGCAACTCACCTACTGTTTTCGGGGCATCGTTTCTTGAAAAAGCTGTTGAGGGTATAGAAAGCGAAGGGCTACCAATGATATCTTTGGTAACCCCAAACAATAAAATGTTCATAAATATTAACCTATTAACTCTTTTTTACCTGGTATTAGCAACTCAGGGTTTTTAGAAAATGGTTGTTGGTACAATCTGTTGCCCGTCGCTGCTTTCAGGGCATTGGCGATAGCACCTCCTGCTGGTGGCAAGGTGGGTTCACCCAAACCTGTTGGCGATAATTCATTTTCAACAAAGTGTACTTCAACCTCCGGTGCCTCTTTCATGCGAATGAGACGGTACCGATCAAAATTGGTCGCCATGGGCTTACCGTCTTCAAAAGATAAATCGCCAAACATACTATGGCCAACACCGTCTACAACGCCACCTTCTGCTTGGTTTTTGGCACCTAAAGGATTCACCACAATGCCACAATCAACCACGCAGGTAATCTTTTTGACCACGGGCTTGCCGTTTTCAATTTCAACATCTGCCACTTCCGCCACATGCGAATTATGACAATAATAATTGACAAAGCCTTGGTATACATTGCCAGGTTTGGTTCCCCAACCTGACTTTTCAACGGCCATATCAATCACTTTAAGCATGCGCTCTGGCGAATATTGAATTCGCTCATCAGCAGCGGCATCCACTTGTTTCAACAAATCGACACGCAGCTGAATTTTGTCCACCTCCATAAACTCTGCAAGCTCATCGAAGAAACTTTGTTCGGCAAAGGCCAGGAAATTGGTATAAGGGGCACGCCATGCACCCGTTGTAATATTGCTCTTATAAGCCGCTACGTCAACCTTATAGTTTTCAATAGCGCCTGCAGGAAAGAAATTTGGAATCAGACCATACATATTTGAATTGACTGCAGCTTCTTTCAAATGATAAGCAGTCACCTTTCCATCTTTGATACCGGCCTTGATACGGTACTTCAATGCCATCCGATAAATGCCATCATTCATATCATCTTCTCTGGTATAGACCACCTTAACCGGTTTTCTGATTTTATCAGAAATTTCAGCCGCCTCCAATACAAAATCGCCATATAAGCGACGGCCAAAACCGCCACCTTGACGGGTCATTTCCAACTCGATTTCTTCTGGTTTACGATCCAACATGGCCGCAACGGCACCAGCTTTCCAGGCAGGAGTCTGAATGGGACCTACTAGATGCACTTTGGCATCGGTTATATCGGCGTAAAAATTCATGGGTTCCAAACAGTTATGGGGCAGAAATGGTGCCTCGTAGGTACGCTCCAAAACCTTGTCTGCCTCGGCAAAAGCCTTATCCACATTACCGTCTTCACGCATGGTGTTAAATTCTTTCCCATCTAAAAGTGAATTGAGTTCCTGATCATGATCTGCGGTACTTTCCATGCGTTCATCATCTTCCCATTCTGCTTGGATGGCCTCCTTGGCCTTAAAGGCCTGCCATGTAGACGCTGCGATGACAACCACCTTATCACTGGTTGAAAGAATGCCACCAACATTGGGTTGTGCCTCGATCAATTTTCTTGCTTTTTCACCTATTGTAACCACATCGATAACCCCCGGCATTGTCTTGGCTTTTGAGGCATCAAATGTTTTTAACTGCTGTCCAAAAGCTGGAGGGCGAACCACTGCGGCATAAACCATACCCTCAGGCTTATAATCCAACCCGAACAAAGGTTGACCCGTAATGATTTCATCAATATCCACATTAGGCGTCTCCTGTCCTATAATTTTGTAATCCTTCGGTTCTTTCAAGCTTACATCTTCCGGCACCTCAAGATTTGAGGCTTCGGTAACTACCTCACCATATCCTAGGGTTTCACCTGTTGGACTTGTTATAACCCCTTCACTGACCGTACATTCCGAAGCTTCTACACCCCATCTTGCAGCGGCGGCATTCACCAGCATCTGTTTCGCGGTGGCGCCTGTTTGTCGCAGGGCATCCCAACCAAAACGAATGGATTGGCTACCACCGGCAACTTGACGTTGAAAGTTTTGCTGGTCAAGTTTTCCTTGCACCACATGAACATTTTTCCAGGCCACTTCCAACTCCTCGGCAATGATCATAGGCATTGAGGTCTTTACCCCTTGCCCGATTTCCGGATTTGGAGAAAAAATCGTGACCACACCATTTTCCGCAATTTTTATAAAGGCATTAAAATCTTTATAATCGAGTTGGGATAAATCAACTGGCGGTTCTAATGTCACTTTGGGCTTACAGGCTTGAAAAAGGTTAAAGCCAATCAGCATACCGCCACCTGCCAAGCTGGTTGTACGCATGAAAGCCCTTCTACTGAATTTTATTTTTTGATTTGTTTCCATCATATCAATGTTTTCGGTTAGCCCATGTTTTCGGCGGCTTTTTCAACAGCCCTGTAGATTCGGTTATAGGTGCCACAACGACAGATATTGCCATGCATGGCATTCTTGATTTCATCTTCCGTAGGATTCGGATTGCTTTCCAAAAAGGCCGAAGCCGTCATGATCTGGCCCGCCTGGCAGTAGCCACATTGTGGCACGTCAACTTCCTTCCAAGCCTGTTGCACAGGGTGTTCACCAAATTCTGATAATCCTTCAATTGTGGTAATGGATTTGTCGGCCACCTGACTCACCGTGAGGGAACAACTGCGCATCGCAGTGCCATCAACATGAATGGTACAAGCGCCACATTGTCCAATTCCGCAGCCATATTTTGTTCCCACCATGTCTAAGTGATCTCGCAACACCCATAGTACGGGCGTGTCTTCTGAAACATCAACGGTTTTGGAACTACCATTGACTTTGATTTGATACGTTGGCATTGTTTTGTTTTTAGGTTCGCTGTTTCAAGTTACCAAATTTTGCCCATCATGCTCAGGATTTAACCCAAAACCAATTTCTTTTAACTTTTCTTTAAAAGGTTTTGTTGACATCGCCGATAATTTCTTCTGCTTTTTTGCGTTCAATTGCTGGAACCATAAATGCACATGAAAATGAAATCCTATCTGAACGTATTCAGTATTCTCATACTTTTTGTAATCGTATTGTCCTGCGGAAATGCAGATGACGATGTAAGTTTTGATATCAATCAGGGCGAATTGGGACAAGGTGAATTGCCTGACGACTGCTTGGGCTTTGGTGAAAACGATTTGCTACTTTCCATTCAAGAGCAATTCACAACCTTACCAGGTAAGGTGTCGATTCTATTCAAAGTATCCGATCAACTCGGCAATCCGATTTCAGGGTTGACGGCCAATCAGTTTACCATATATGAGCAAGGCCGCAATGATGATTGTTTTAACACCATTTCATCATCGGAGTCCTTGGCACGCATTTCACCCAATTCGCAAATATTCAGTAACAACACCCTATTGGTGCTCGACTTGAGCAATTCGGTTTTGGAAAGCAGTTTGGATGAATTAAAAGCCGCATCAACAAGTTTTGTCAATAATGTCATGCCAAATCCAGCGTCTGAGTCCTTTAAAATGGCCATTTATTGGTTTGACGGAGAAGACGAATTGCATCTTTTAAATCCCTTATCGTCTTCAATAACCGAATTGACTGCGGCCATTGATGGGATAACCACTGATATCAGCAACGACCCTTCAACCGACCTATACGGGGCCGTAATCAAATCCACTGAAATTGCGGAGGACTTGATTCAAGCGAACAACCAAAATGCTATAATTGGCGCTTCATCTGTTGTGATTTTCACCGATGGCACCGATCAGGCATCACGTTATACAGAAGAAAGAGCCCTTCGTGAAGTAAACAATGCCAACCGCAACATTTCATTTTTTACCATTGGATTGGGAGCTGAAATCGACACCCAGGTGCTTACTGAAATTGGTAAAACTGCCAGCGTTGTTGCAAGCAATAAGGAAGAGCTCGAAGCCACCTTTAATCAGATATCACAGCGGGTCTCTGAGCAGGCCAATAGTTTTTATTTATTTGAGTACTGCACCCCAAAACGCGATGGAAGTGGTGATAACAACTTGGTCATTCAATTGACCAACAACGGCCTCCAAGGGGCGGTACAGACCAAATTCAATGCCAATGGATTCACAGGGGGCTGTGAATAGAATTTAGCAACAAATTTGCCATACTGAAAACAGTAAGGTATCTTTCATGTGGAATAAAAATGCATCCAATGAAACGATTGTCTTACTGTTTTTTAGTTTTCAGTGTTCTACTAACTTTTTCAGCCCACGCGCAGAAACAACATGCCCTTGAGGGCCGATGGGATCTGACCTTGAAAAATTTCAATGGAAGAGAGGCCCCTTCTTGGTTGGAAGTCAGGCATTCAGGCCATGCAACCTTTGTGGGTCGATTTGTGTTTGCTTTTGGTAGTGCCCGACCTGTGGCAGAGGTGAACATCTACGGTGACAAGTTCGATTTTTCCATTCCGCGACAATGGGAACCTGAGGGTAGTGACATGATTGTTCATGGGGAACTTAAGGATGACAGACTGAGTGGAACGCTAATCTTTACCGATGGCAGTGTTTTGGAATGGACCGGTGTTCGCGCACCTCAATTTCGTCATACCGACGAACCCAAATGGGGCAAACCGATTGATTTGTTCAACGGAAAAGACTTATCGGGTTGGCATGCAGACCGATCTTCGAATCAATGGTTGGTTCAAAATGGCATATTGACCAGTCCTAATTCGGGCGCCAACCTGCTCAGTGACGAAAAGTTTACAGATTTTATGTTGGAAGCTGAATTCCGGTTTCCCAAAAATGGAAATAGTGGCATATACCTTCGTGGACGCTACGAGGTTCAAATTGCCGATAATTATGGTTTGGAGCCTTCGGATATTTATTTTGGGGGAATCTACGGGTTTTTGGAACCTAATGAAATGGCAGCCAAACCCGCTGGTGAATGGCAACGGTACGAAATCAAGCTAATTGGAAATCGGGTTACCATCGTAGCCAATGATAAGGTTATTATCAAAAACCAAAACATACCCGGAATAACCGGCGGTGCCTTGGACAGCAACGAGGGGGAAGCCGGACCTATAATGATACAAGGTGACCATGGCCCGGTCGAGTTTAGAAAATTTGTGATTACCCCGATTCACGCGCAATAATTCGACTACATTGGGGTAAGAGGTGTCAATTTGATGTTTTTCCAAAGCACCTTAATACCACCACCATCGTGTATTTGTAAGGCTATGGCACCCTTGCCCTCGCCAATTTTCTCGTCTTCGAACTGTATCATTTCCGTGCCATTTAGCCATGTTTTCACCGCATTTCCTGCTACTCGTATTTTCATGGTATTCCACTCCCCCATTTTTAAGGCCTTGTCCTTTTCCGGATCTGGTTTGATCAACCATCCGCGTCCGTATGACTCATACACTCCCCCTGTATCTTTCCCGGGTGGTGCCACTTCAACTTGCCATCCCGTAACTTTGGTACCCTCAAAGGTCGACCTAAAAAATACCCCACTATTGCCATCGGCTTCTTGTTTGAATTCTAAGGTCAGTTCAAAATCATCATAATCCGTTGCGGTTGACAAATAGCCATATTCTCCTTTGGGGCCACTTTCACAAACCAACAATCCATTATCGACATACCACAACTCTTCGCCATGGTTGACCCAACCGGTCAGGTCTTTTCCATTAAACAAACTGATTTCATCTCCCTTCTGGGCATTGATCGTGGTTATGGCAAAGAACAATGGGAGCACAACTCGTAAAAACTTCATGATATAACTTTAGAATTCGCAATGAAGATAACCAATAAACCAATAGTAATGGTCACGACCTAAAAAACCAGAAGTAGGGTTTTTGGCCCAATAATTGTTCTAAGCATAACAACCACAACTACCAACATCCTAAAGACTGAACGAAGTTTAACTTAAAAAACTCGAATTATGGATGTTATTAAAGAAATTATTCAGAACAGTGCCTTAGGGCCGTATTCAAACTGGTCAAAAGGTGTAGTTATTTCACTTTTTACCTCAATTGTATTCACCTTGGTAAGTATGTTGATCATGTTGGTCATCACCGCACCCCAAAACATACAATTCGGCTATTAAGAAAACTACGCTAACGGAAAATCAGGGCATTGCCAAATTGCTGTTGATCTAAGGGTTTGCCTAAATCGAGTAGAAAACCATTGATGATGGCATGGGTCAGCACTCCATTTTTTTCTAAAAAGAAATTGGGATTCTGGCCCGGCTGCAATTGAAAATTGGGAAGCTTAAAGCTCTTTGGAACCATGTTCAGCATCGCATTGGTATGAAAACCTGTGGCTGGAAGGTCAGAAATACCGAACGCTATACCCTTTTTGAGCTGCGCATCATTCGCGGCAGGTTTATTACCAATCTTTGGTGGAACAATGGTATACCCTGTGGCATCAAAGGTTTCATACCCATAATAGGTAGATAGATCGCCTTGGTCAACGAGCAAACTTTTGTAATAAAAGTCTTGGTGCCCCTCCAAATCCACTTCATTGTAATTGATCCCTAAATCGATTTGGAACTTATTACCCTCCAATTCGTAGGTGGCATTAACAATCTTCAAATCGAACATCTTTCGGTCGTTGCGCGGTATTTCTTCGTAAGCTTCCAATGAAATTTCTTTGTAACTCTCCATAGCCATAGTGTACAATGCCGAAAGAATGGACACATAGTTCAACTTTCGAATCTCCTGTTTTTCCCGGTCATTGGCATACCCCCCAGATTCGATCAAAATGACCCCAGTTCCCCATTTGGTTAAATTGTCACCAAAGGCCCTGGGTTCGAAGGTATCGTTATAGCGGCCCACCTGTCCCGGGGCGTATTGCTGGATAATGTCGTTCATAAAAACGATAACCTTCATGGCATCGCCCCGAATTTCGTTGATCTCCTTTTCGTAGTTATAGGCGGGGGCTAAATACGAAATGGTTGCCGGCTTTTCGGTCCGCTCTGCATTGTAATACCGACTCTGGTCGTGCAGGTTAAAACCAAACTTTGCCTCAAGACTGTCTCTTACCTTTTTCAAGGTCTGCCCTTCGGGTGATTGTAACCGTAAGGCATCTCTATTAATGTCAATGCCCAAGGCATTTCTGCGCTGAAATACTTCGGCCCCATCAGGATTGAGCATGGGTAAAAAGTGTAACGAAAGTTTTGATAAGATGAGCTGTTTCTCTTCCTCAAAGTCCTTGGCATCCAAAAAATTAAAAATATCGAAAAGGGCCTGTGTGGCCGTGGGCTCATCCCCATGCATCTGAGACCAAAGAAAAACCTTGGTTGCTCCGCTGCCTATACTTATTAGATTCAAATCACGACCTTCGATAGACTCCCCAACCTTTTTAACCTCAAACTTTGAATTGTTGCGTAAGCGATCGATTAGGGGTTGTATTTGGGGGTATTTTATACGGCGTTTTTCAAGCGAAGGTTCTTTAAACTTTTCGTAGGAGTCATAGAGCTGTGAGGTCAAATCGTTTTGGGCATTGGTGGTTGCAATCATGATAAAAAAAGGAATAATAAACTTCAAGGCATTCATGGTACTAGTTTTCAGGAAGTGATTTAAAGTTAAATTTTTTAGTGGCCTGGCGCACCTTTTGCATAAATGCATCCCCAGGGTCATCTTTTTTGGTTCGGTAACCGGCATCAACCTCCAACCACAGTTCATGGCCTTCAAAAAGAGTGTACTCATGATGGCCTATTACATAGTCGATCCCATATTTAGTGGCCAGGTATTTCACCAGTTTGATATTAGCTTCCAACTGCTTCTCTGTCAAGGGCAAATCTGGGGTTCCACCAACATTTTCAATACCTATGGCGCAATGATTTAAACCTATCACATGACGGGCCATGTAGTTTTCTGGCATCAATCGGTAAATTGTGCCGTCACGATCTACCACAAATTGCGAGGAAACATTTAAACCACTTACATTTTCAATCTCGGGCCGCCAATTGGGTAAGGTAACTGGATCAAAAGCCTCAAAGGTTTCTTGAAATGTTGGTATTACGGTATGATGCAACACTATCATTTTTGGTCTAATGGTGATACTATCACCTGTAAGTTCATACCTATTCTGCAAGTATTCCTTGGTCAAGGCAATGCGTTGCGCATCAAAAACAATGGGCTTATCGATGATTTCGATAGGGGATTCACAACCGACAAGCATCACCAATGTTATTACGGACAGAAATTTCCTGATAAGGTTGTTATTCATTTTAGGGTAATGGAACATAGGTGGTATCATTTGGCATCATAGTAAAGGTCTTTGCCCTCCAGTTCGTTTTGGCTTCTTCAATTTTTTCCTTGCTGGAGGAGACAAAATTCCAGTGGATATAGCGTTCCTCTTCGAAGGGTTCTCCGCCAAACAACAGCAAGTGCGTATTCGGCTGTAATTGCACCTTGCAGACATCCTCAACCTTTGAAACCAATATGTTTCCTTTTTCGATGGTCTCACCACACGCTTCGATGGCCCCATCAACAATACAAATGCCAATCTCACCCTGTAATTTTCCGGCGACATTTAATGTAAACGAGTTGGTATTTTCGACTTCGACCATAAATAAGGGGGAATGTACAGGCAAGGGTGACCGTTTGCCATAGCCTTCACCTGCCACCAATGTATATGTTGCACCATCTTCAGACCATTTGGGCAATGCTGCGGCAGGGAAGTGGTGAAATTCAGGTTCCATATCCTCCAGGTGTTTCGGCAATGCCACCCAAATTTGGTAACCATGGGCCACAAACTCCGTTCCACCACGTAATGCAATGGGCGTCCTTTCGGTATGCGAGACCCCTTTACCTGCCGTCATCCAATTCACCGATCCGGGTTGGATCACTTGTTGGGTTCCAATACTATCTTCATGCATGATCTCTCCTTCCAACATATAGGTCAAGGTTGAGAGACCTATATGCGGATGTTGGTCCACATCCATATAATTTGTGGGGCCCAATTTTGTAGGTCCCATATGGTCGATAAAAATAAAAGGGCCTATCATTCGCTTCTTTCGAAAGGGAATTAATCTACCGACCAAAAAATCACCAATATCTCGACTACGCTCTTCGATGATCAAACCAATATTTGACATGGTATTTGCTTATATTCGTTCTGAAAGTTACAAAACAATACGCCTTTCATGAAGTGGTTAAAACGCATCCTCCTTTTGCTCCTGATAATCATCGCTTTGGTTGTCTATTTCAATTATTCGAAATTAAATATCATATCGGGTTACTCCTCAAAATATATGGCTTCACAGGTATTTATTGCCGAGCGGCAACCAGACGCCGTTGTACAGGAAGATTTAAAATTTCCCTTGATCGAATTGGCTGAAACCAATACCAATTCAGCAAGCGCCTCGGCAACCGTTTACGGATTAATGGAGCGAAAGGCCATCGATCGACAGGAATTGGGCTGTGTTTTGGTTAATGCTGATTATGTCGAAGGAACACCTTACCTACAACCGAAGCGAGATCGCACCACTATTCAGCTTCCCTACCCTTATGGGCATTTGCCCGCTAAGGATACGCTTTTCCCCGAAATTGATGCCCAAAAATTCAACAAGGCCGTTGCCCTTCCCTTTGCAAACAATGACATTCAAAAAACCAGAACATTGTTGGTGCTTTACAAAGGACATTTGGTTCATGAATACTATGCGGAAGGTTTTGATAAGGACACGCCCATATTGGGTTGGTCGATGACCAAAAGTGTACTCGCTACTTTATACGGCATATTACAGCATCAAAAAAAGTTGGATGTGAATTGGCCTGCACCCATTGCGGATTGGAAAGACGATGAACGAAAAGATATCACCTTAAACCATCTGCTTCGCATGCAGAGTGGTCTCGAATGGGACGAAGATTATGCTTCAATTTCAGATGTAACACGGATGCTATTTCTGGATATGGATATGACTAAAGCCCAAAAAGAGAAAAAGGCCATTGCGAAGCCTATCGAAATCTGGAACTACTCTTCAGGAACAACCAATTTGCTTTCAGGAATTTTGCGGCAGCAGTTTCGTACCCATCAGGCGTACCTGGATTTTCCTTATTCCGCCTTGATTGATAAGATTGGCATGCACAGCATGCTATTGGAGGCTGATTTGGCCGGAAATTTTGTGGGTTCCTCTTACGGTTGGGCCAGCACGCGAGATTGGGCCCGTTATGGTCAACTGCACTTGGATAAAGGTTCTTGGAATGGCGAACAGCTGTTCGCTCCCGAATGGATCGAGTACATTACCGAACTTACCCCTGGATCTAATGGTACCTATGGTGCCCACTTTTGGTTGAATGCCGAAGGCAAATACCCCGATGTACCCAAGGACCTTTTTTCATGTAACGGCTATCAGGGCCAATATGTATTTATGATACCTTCCAAAGACTTGGTGGTGGTGCGTACCGGTTTGGGAGAAGAACCCGATTTCAATATCAACGGATTTTTGGGTGCTTTGGTCGATGCGATAGACTAGGTTTTTCAAGGAAATATCTTAAAATCGGCCCTAAACCACAAAAGAATAGCACTTCACAACAATATTTTCGCCCAATACGGCTTTGCCCCTACATTTACAGTGTTAATAATTCAGAAAGTAAATTTTTTCATTTTCATATAGTGTTCTCGTAGAAGAGTCCTGATCGAAAGACAGGGCTCTTTTTAGTTTACCCCTTTTTTAGGGTTAGCAAATGTGACCTCTTACCCACTTTGGTTTCAAAAAAGTAAACGAGAACCCATGAAAACCCTAGTATTCATCTTTTTACTTTTATCAAGTCTTCCCCTCACTGCCCAAACGGTTGAGATAGATTCTGTTTCGGCTGTCAATGATAAAGCAGTGGTAAAATCTATTGCCAAAAAAGAAAAAGCAGCCAAAAAAGCAAACAGGCAAGCCGAAAAAACAGCTAAGGCACTGAAGCGACAGGCCAAGCTCCAAAAGCAAAAGCTTCAAATCGATAAAAAGATTTCAAAAGACGAACGAAGTGTCAAGAAATTGCAGCATAGACTTATCGAACGAAAGGAACAACTATCCGCAGTGGACCAGGAAAAAATGCAATTGAAAATTGCCAAAGCCAACGCACGAATTCAAAAAAATCAAATGAAGCTCAAAAAACTAAACAAAAAGGGCTAGGGTAACCACTTGTTTTCCCCGAAGTTTGGCTTGCGCTTCTCTAAAAAAGCATCCCGTCCTTCCTTGGCCTCATCGGTCATATAGGCCAAGCGTGTTGCTTCCCCAGCGAAAACCTGCTGACCAACCATACCATCATCTGTCAAGTTCATCGCGAACTTCAACATTTTTATGGAAGTAGGTGATTTTGCCAAAACTTCTTGGGCCCATTCGTAGGCGGTGGCCTCTAAGTCAGCATGTGGAACAACAGCATTCACCATCCCCATCTCAAATGCCTCTTGCGCAGAATAATTTCGTCCTAAAAAGAAAATTTCCCGTGCTTTTTTTTGCCCCACCATTTTTGCCAAATAAGCCGATCCGTATCCCGCATCAAAACTGGTAACATCTGCATCGGTTTGTTTAAAGATGGCATGTTCTTTACTGGCCAAGGTCATATCGCAGACCACGTGCAGGCTATGGCCACCACCAACGGCCCAACCGGGTACCACGGCGATCACTACCTTCGGCATAAATCGAATCATTCGCTGTACTTCAAGGATATTCAATCGGTGTTGTCCGTCTTGTCCAACATAGCCTTGGTGTCCGCGAGATTTCTGGTCACCTCCGCTACAAAAAGCCCATCCCCCATCTTTGGAAGAAGGTCCCTCACCAGAAAGCAAAACGACCCCAATGGAGGTGTCCTCCTGGGCATCGTAAAAGGCCTTGATCAATTCACTTGTCGTATGCGGCCTAAAGGCATTGCGTACCTCAGGACGATTAAAAGCAATTCGGGCGACACCATTCGACTTTTTATAAGTAATATCTTCAAATTCGATGGCGGTCCGCCAGTTGGGAGTTGACATAAGAACAAATTTTGGCAAAGATAAGTAGATTGCTTGTTGTGAAAAATTGATGAAAACCTGAATAGTAAAAAAGTGCCATGAGCATCTCAGTGATATGCTTGATTCTTACAATTTTGGTATTTTCACACCATGGTTTATAAAAAACAATTGGAGCGGTTTGCAAATCGCTATCCGCGTATTTCCGATGTGGCTGAAAAGGCAAAAAGACGCATGCCGCATGTGGCATGGGAATATTTAGATTCTGGAACGGGCGATGAAACCCTTTTGCAACAGAATCGCAGCGCGTTTTCGAACCTATCCTTTATCCCGCGCTTTTGTCAAGGCGCATTCAACGCTGAAACGACTACCCAATTGTTTGGACGAACCTATTCGGCACCCATTGGCATGGCACCTGTAGGGCTCACCGGTTTGATGTGGCCCAAAGTTGAACAATATTTGGCCAGCACGGCACAGCGCATGAATATTCCCTTTTGTCTAAGTACGGTAGCCACGGAAACACCGGAGACAATCGGAAAACTGGTTGGTGACAAAGGCTGGTTTCAATTGTATCCGCCGAAGGACGGAGAGCTACGTGACTCCCTGTTACAGCGGGCCAAAGAAGCCGGTTTTCATACACTGATCGTTACCGCCGACGTACCCATGGCAAGCCGACGCGAGCGGAGCAAGAAAGCGGGATTGGCAGTACCGCCGAAAATCACACCAAAACTCATTTGGGATGGACTCACGCATCCTGTTTGGGGCATACAAACCCTAAAACGCGGTTTGCCACGACTGCGCACCATTGAACACTACACCAACACCACCGACATGAAATTTACCAGTGGCTTTGTGGGCAACCGTTTGGGAGGCACCTTGGATTGGGACTATTGTGCCGAAGTCAAGGAAAGCTGGGACGGACCAGTCGTGCTTAAAGGGGTGTTACATCCTGATGATGCCAAAAAGGCTGTTTCTGTGGGGCTCGATGGCGTGTATGTTTCCAACCATGGTGGCCGGCAATTTGATGGTGCTTTACCAGCTATCACGGCCCTACCTGCCATAGCGGATGCTGTTAAGGGACAGGTACCCATACTTTTTGATAGTGGGGTCAGAACCGGACTTGATGTGATGAAAGCCCTCTACCTAGGCGCCGATTTTGTTTTGGCAGGTCGACCCTTTGTCTGCGGTGTAGCTGCCTTGGGCAACTATGGTGGTGACCATGTAGCCAACATTCTTATCGACGATTTAAAGAACAATATGGTGCAGCTTGGGGTTAAAAATCTGGAAGCGATTCGAGGAGCCTCGGTCTATTAGGGTCGTTCCGATTCCATCACGACAAAATGATCGTAGCGATAGCCGATTAAACCTTTTCATAGTAAGCTAGTCAAAGGATAAAAAAAGGCTATGAAAAAGTTTGCACTTGTTTCCCTATTTGTATGTATGTTCACAACCCTATGCTTTTCTCAAAGTAAAGTCAACACCTATGAACATGCCATTCTTCAGCTTCAACGTATTGGTGCGAAAAAAAGCGCAATAATGATTTACTACGGCAACGGAAAAATAGAGCAGTACGACGCGTTAAAAAGTAAGCCTATAAATAAGGTGTCACATAAAAATTTTGACCCTTTGGTTGATGCCTTGAATTATATGGGTATTAAAGGATACGACCTAAAAGATAGTTTTGGCATAAACAGGGACGGGATTGTTGTTTATCAATATGTGTTCAGAAAGGAACGTACGAACGAATAGGTTAATCCCGCTTATTTTTTTCTTCGATCCATTTGCCCATAAATTTGGTAGCAGCCAAGCTTTGATGCTGCAACAGCCCACCAACAATGTTGTTGTTACGGTGTGTTTCCAGATTTGCGGATAACTTCTCTAGGGTTGTAAAAAGACGACTTTCAATGTTACTTTTTACGTAGTCCGTATTGATGATTTTAAAGCCTTGATTTTGGGCTTTGGTCCATTCCACCTCATTATTGTATAGTTGTATGGCTGCCTCAGCAAAAGAGTTGGATGTATTGGCCACCGTACCGGGCCATTGTGCATTGGTAATCATGCCTTCGGTGCCAAGGTCAGTAGTAACACTGGGAGTGCCACATTGCATGGCCAACGTTAGTTTGCCTTTGATTCCCGCTCCAAATCGCAAGGGTGCCAGCACAACTCGGGCATTTTTTATGGCCGATTCCAAATCATCAATCCACCCATGTACCAAAAATCCTTTTTTAGAATCCTGCATTTCGTGTACGCCTTGTGGCAAATATGCGCCATATATATGAAGTTGGGCCTCAGGAACCGCTGTCTTGATCAAAGGCCAAATATGCTCCTTTAAAAATTCAATGGAATCCACGTTGGGCGCGTGTTTGCCATTGCCATAGGTTATAAAATCTTTCCGCTCGGCAAACACTGGCCATTGCTTTTGTTTTGATGCCTCCATGGCATCCAATAGAAAGGGAATATGCAATAAAAAATGGGCCTTGATGCCCACCACGTCCTGTAATAACTGTTTTTCAAAGGTAGAAACCAAAAGGGACAAATCACTCCTGTAGATGCTGGCCAGCTCGCGCTTGGTCTTATCTTCATTGAGCCAACCTTCAGTCGTAAATGGAACGGGTTTTTTAATACACTTCCCGCGGAACTCACGCAGCGAATGCAAATCTTCGGTATTTAAGACTCGCAAGGCCCCCGGACATTGCTCGGCCACCCGCCATCCAAATTGCTCCTCCACCATAAAACGATCAAACACCACGATATGGGGAGCAAGATTGACGATAAATTCGTCAAAGCTATCATGGTTTAGCCGCACGGTGACTTCTTCAATGCCCATGTCTTTTAAACCTACCGAATGTTCGGTTCGGGCTGCTGTGCTGGCAAAGGTGACGTGGTAATGACGGGCTTGAAAGCTGCTGATCAATTGCATCATATGCTGACCTGCCGCTGTGGTTGAAGGTTCGGGCCAGTGATGACCAATGACCAATACCCTATTCATGCTACATCAATTCAGCGAACTTTCGTGAAATACTGGAACGTAGTTTCCGTTCATAGTCTTCCTCGAGCCATTCCTTGTAGTTCTTGGTATTGTTCATAATACAATAGGAATACTGCCGAACGCGATAGGCAATTTCCTCCTTTAGTTCTTTGGCCAAAATACGGGCATCAAAAACATCTTCGCTGTTTTCAACACAAATTTGGGCATGTTGCTCAATGCTTCGTTCCAATACCAATTTTGATTTTAGTCCCTGCGCAAACACTTTTTTGTATTCCTCCTTGATATCAAAATCAATTTGTGTTGATTTTCTAAATTTTTCGCGCAAGGCATCTGGCATTTCATACACAAACTCACGCTCTATCTCTTCATCATTCTTGATGTTCTCTAAATAGAAATCCGGAAAATGAAAAATCTCTTGCCAATCTACAGGTTCGTCCCAGGGGCCGAATCGGGCAATATTGTTCCCCAGATCAATGACATTGAAATCGTTTTTATTGGGTAATACTCGAGAACCTCGACCAATCATCTGAAAATATAGGGTAAGCGAACGCGTAGCCCGGTTCAATATGATTGATTCTACGGTAGGCTCATCAAAACCCGTGGTCAAAATACTCACCGAAGTCAAAATGGCATCGGGAGTGGCTGAAAACCATTCCAAAATTTCCTTTCGTTCGGAGGCGTTATTCTTGTTGTCTAAATGTCGTATGGGCAGCCCAGCTTTCTTGAATGTTTCGTAAACATATAGCGAGGTACTGATACCGTTGTTAAAAATCAGGGTCTTGGTGCCTTTCGCATATTCTTCATACGCCGCCAAAGTCTTGCCCAACATACTTTGGTTACCATAAAACTCATCAGACGATTTTACCGTGTAATCCCCATGAATACCCAATTTAAGCGAACGCAGGCTTACATCGTAGTTGTTCAAATTGGCCTTGGCCAGATACCCCTTTTCAATCAAGGATTTGATCGATTTGCCCACAATCAACTTTTTATAATGATCTTTCATGGGCAATTTGATGTTCGAACTCAAGGGAGTCGCGGTTACCCCAAGAATTGTTGCATCTTCAAAATACTTGAATAATTTTCGAAACGAATTGTAGTGGGCCTCATCTATGATAACCAACCCAATATTGTTGATCTTGATCTTTTCTTCTTGAAGCCTATTATTGAGCGTTTCGACCATGGCCACAAAGCACATGTGCTCATCCTGATCGATCAACTCCTTAACATCACTATTAATCACCATATTGGACACGCCAAACCCGTGAAGCATTCGGGCGGTCTGCCGACTGAGTTCGATACGATGCGTAAGAACGACAACCTTTTTTTGGGTTTCTTGAATGAACCGTCGTGTTATTTCAGAAAAAACCACTGTCTTACCCCCTCCCGTTGGCAATTGGTATAACAAATTACTGCCTTGGGGTAGTGCATCTAGCTCATTGAAGATGGTGTTCAAATCTTCAAGCTGATAATCGTAAAGGGTCTTTCGAACTGTCTCGTTTTGTACTTGCAAGCGGTATGGGCTTAATTACTGAACCATCAAACCTTGCAAAATTATGAGTTTTTTGTGCCATGATTTAGCCCATAGAAGTTAATTATATCAAAAGACTATCAACAATTTTCCAGATTATGAATTTCTGGTCATGCTTATAAATTTTTGATAACAATAACGAAACGCATTTGGAAATTCGATTCTAAAAATGTATACTGAGAACTTGTACACTATAAAAAAACCACGCATACATGAGGCAGCTTAAAATCATTAAACAAGTAACTAACCGTGAATCCAAATCCCTAGACAAATACCTACAAGACATAAGCAAAATAGATTTGATAACTGCCGAGGAAGAAGTTGAGCTGGCCCGAAGAATAAAGGCAGGTGATCAAGTAGCACTGGAAAAATTGACCAATGCCAATCTAAGATTTGTCGTTTCTGTTGCTAAACAATACCAAAATCAAGGTCTAAAACTTCCTGATTTGATCAATGAAGGAAATGTGGGGTTGGTCAAAGCGGCCAAACGGTTTGATGAAACCCGGGGTTTTAAATTCATTTCATATGCGGTATGGTGGATCCGGCAATCTATATTACAGGCCTTGGCCGAACAATCTAGGGTTGTGCGGTTGCCCCTAAATAAGATTGGCTCCATCAATAAAATCAAAAAGACTTTTTCTTATTTGGAACAAGCCCACGAAAGACCACCTTCCGCGGAAGAAATCGCCAAAGAATTGGACATGACTGTCAGTGAAGTAAAACAGTCAATGAAAAATTCTGGACGTCATGTATCCATGGATGCACCTTTAAAAGAAGGGGAAACTTCGAATTTATATGATGTGATGCGTGCTGGTGAATCACCAAAACCGGATAAAGATTTGATGCACCAATCACTCAATACCGAAATTAATCGGGCCCTGGATACCCTTTCACCAAGGGAAGCTGATGTGGTACGTTTGTATTACGGTATAGGGGATCAACAATCTATGACGCTAGAAGAAATTGGCAGCACATTTGACCTCACTCGAGAACGTGTGAGACAAATTCGTGAAAAAGCCATTCGAAAACTCCGGCACAATTCAAAAAGTAAAATCCTTAAGACGTATTTGGGATAAAAAAAAGGGAAGCTTTTGCTTCCCTTTTTTTTTGATAACACTTAAATACTTTAAGAGCAATTTAGTTGGTTGATGTTGAAATTCAGCAAAATTTCATTAAGGTCATTAATAAAATTCACGTATGCCGTATTTTCAGAATTTTGATTTTCCATAACGGTAGGTTTAGGGCAATTAGACTATAAGTAGTCTAACTCTGCCAACTCGTTCACACTTAAAATTTCGTTTAATTCCTGTAAAAAGGCTAGGTATTCTTCGCCGTAGGTGTCGTATAACATAATAGTAGACTGGTTTAGAAATTTGGGCTTCTACACTACAACGTAAACATAACCCCAAACCGTATGCATAAGCAATAAAATGTGGTGAATGCTACATTTTTTGTTGTAAAACATCTTTAGACTTGGCATTTGTAAAGAAAAAGACACCAAAAAAACGCTATGCACACCACTAATTATCATAATCTACTGTAGGTGAGCATTTTTCACAATAAGAAATGCTCCGAACCGTTTGTTTACTAGGCAAAAACAATTCTATGACACATCTTAAACTGGACTCTTTAACTACCCTATTACTAACCCTGTTCTTGGTGGGTTTTGCAGGCCATGCACATCGCAATAGCGCTGCGATACAGCTTGATGCCACCGAACTGATTTTAACCAGTCACAGTTTTAATGCCAAAAAACGAAGTTATTTTTCAGTGGGGGGATCCAAAGAACAGGTACAAAGGGGTCTCACCATTGTCCATTTTAATAGTCAGATTCTTTTCGAACATCGAACTTTTGATACCTATGGTAGTGCTAAGGCTTTAGAGGAAGCCGTTGACGTGCTCAATTCGATGCTCAAAAATGAAGCTGTTTTTGCCATTTTAGCCCATGATTCTGCGGCCGGGAGTTTTTTCAACAAAATCATCCAGTCACGTACATTGGAACTGCCCAAATTGAAAAATTTGAAGGGAAGACAGGCTTATATCATGCACAATATCGAAGGGGTGCCTTTTGAAAACGTTGATGATATTTCAGCCACCCAAACGGTGAAGCTGCCACAAGATTTGGATGACCAAACCATTTACTTTCCTAAAGTCACCTACGATTTCGAGCCAAGCAATGACCGCTATATAGCCCATGCCGGCGGTGAGGTCAATGGTGTAAAATCAACCAATTCGCTTGAAGCACTGAATGAAAATTACAAAAAAGGGTTCCGACTATTTGAATTGGACATCATTGAAACAGCTGACAAAAAATTGGTAGCCGCCCATGACTGGAAAATGTGGGCTCGATTTACGGATTATGAAGGAAGCTTGCCGCCTACACACAAAGAATTCATGTCACGTAAAATTTATGGGGATTACACCACTTTAGATATGGATGGAATCAACGCCTGGTTTAAGGCGCACCCCGATGCCACCTTGATTACCGATAAGTTTGGTGACCCAAAAGTAATGGCCAAGCAATTTTTTAATCCCAACAAACTGATAATGGAACTGTTTAGTACCATGGCTATAGAACAGGCCTTGGCGTTGGGAATTACCCCAATGATATCCCAAGATCCCCTTATGGGCATCAAAGGTGACCCGCTCAACTACCTTAAAGTAAATAACATTGGGTTTGCAGCGGTTTCACGGAGAATAATTGCGAACAAAACCGATTTTTTACTACAACTTCGTGATCAAGGAATCAAGGTATATGTCTATAATGTCAACTTCGATGCCGGAAAGGATGAAGCCTACGTAAATGAAAATGAAATTGGTTTGGTTTACGGTATGTATGCCGATAAATGGGTGTTCGATGAAGTAAAACCCAAAACCGACTAGAATTTTACTTCATAAGTAAGGCCGGCAGAAATCCCCCAAAAGAATTGCCCAGACTCTGAAACCAATTCTTGTCGAACGGCTCCAATATTCGCACGATAGATATTGGGTGTTTTTTTACCTGTAAACTGATATTCAAAACGCAATCGCTGCGACTCAATGAACAAAAGGGTTTCAGCCAATAGCTGGTTGCCCGCAACGATTTGTTGCAATTCAGGAGAGATTCCCATGCCCACATTTACACCCATGAAATTTTCAGCGTCCTTGGTGTATTTACGAACCAAAAGATTGCCCGACACACGTGTCAATCCATCAGGACGGGGTGTTATGAACGAACGAAGCGAAAAATAGTAGTTGCCCCTATAATGTCCCAATGAACCTGTGATCGCCTTTACATCTTGGGTTTGGGTGACAATGTATCGTCCTCCCGCAGACACCTCAATAGCTCCAGGTAAATTGGCATAAATGTCACCGCCAAATTTGTGTCTGGGATATATTTGGGCATTCGAGTAGCCATAATTCAGGTAGGCATAAAAGCGTTTTAAGAAACGGGGATAAAAATCGATGTCATATTGAATGCCATGTTGGCCCAGTCTGTTGCTATAGTTGATTTTGGGGATAATGTTGCCCACTTTGGTTTCATGGCGCCAGCGTATGCTTGAATATACCATGGGATCATAACGGTCGGTAAAAACGGTGAAGGAATTGTTTATCCCAATTCGATTTTTGGAACTCTCATTCTTGGATTCCTGCTTTTCAGTATTGGAAACTTCCTTCTTCGCTTCCTTTTTTTGCTTTCTTCTGGTTTTCTTGTCGGCCACACCATCGTCTTGATTATGCCATCCTTGATTTGGGTATTTTTTAGTATTGATCCGTTGCAAGGCAAGTTCACGCAAGCGCAACATCTCATCATCGTTTTTTAAACTTATGAGTGCTTTATTGGCCAAGCCCAGTGCGATGGCGTCTGCCTTGGCATAGAGTTCATTTTTTATGGCCAAGGTCCAGGCCTGTTTGTTCATCTTATCTTGCGACGTAATTTTATTAAACTCTTCCCTAGCCTTTTTATAGCGGCCCTCCCAACTGTAGGAACTTGCAAGAAGCAATCGAGACTCCATATCATGGGGAGATGCGACCAATTCTTTCTCAAGTAACGTGACGGCCATAGCATGTTTCCCCTGAAAGGCTAACTGATAGGCTTCTTGGTAGGAACTGGAATCTTGAGACCAGCTTAACAAACTGGTACAAAGAACAGTGATTACTATGTACAGCGATTTAATCTTCATAAACTTCCCCTAAATCAGCAACTGTTTTATTTACTTTCTCTTTTGGTTCTATTGTCAACGCCACCCCTGCTTTTCTGGCTTCCCTCCTAGCCCTTGCAATTTTATCGGCCACCAAATCAACACTGGAACTATTTTTTTGAACCGATTCGATGAGCTGCAGGGCCTCACGGTGCCTGCTATCCCAGAAATAAACATCAAAAAGGGCAGCGTACGAATCAATGTAATTGGGGTTCTGCTTGATACATTCTTTAAATATATCAATGGCAACTTGGCGCTCACCATTCCAAGCATTGATCCTACCTGAAAGTACTTTGGTATCCATATGGCTGGGTCTTTCCGAGAGAATATAACGGCATAATAATAATGCCTTGTCATATTCATCATCAAAAGCCAATTTGCGGGCGATTTTGAAATAGGTATCGGAATTGAAGCCATTGTAAAGGCTACTGATCCACACCATTTCACTATCTGTGAATTTTTCCTTCTTGATGGTGAAAATGGCCAAGCTATCGGGAATGATCTTATCATTTGAAGTTACGTAGGCATTCATCGATTTAAATGCCTGTAACTTCGCTTCGATATTTCCGCCGCCCATTGCGGTTCCTAAATCCATATTCCGATCTATGGAATAAACCGACCCATCAGAATACAACTTATCTCCGCTTATGTATTCTTTCAACTCATTTTTATTTCGCATAAGGGGAATATCCTTTATCGAGCGAAAGTTTTTGTTCATATCCAAGGCACTTCCCATCCATGCAACTTTTTTAGGCATTTTAAGCTCGTACTTCGATTGCAGCAATGCCAATAAAGTGGGCGTGACATCAAAATGAGAAGAAACTGCACTCATTTTTCTAGTTTTCTTCAAGAGTGGACTGTAAATAATCAAAGGCACATGAAACCTACTCAAATTGTTGCGCTGTGGAATGGGTATTAGTCTGTGGTCACCCGTGACGACAAAAATGGTGTTGTCAAAACCAGGCTTTTTGGCGTAGGCATCAAAGGCAAACTTTAGGGCATCATCCATGTACAAGATTGTAGCAAAGACATTGTCGTTCTTCTTGATGACCTTTTTCGTCTTACTGGAGTATGATCTTTTGTTTAAGATCTGTTTGACCTTGCCTTCATAAAAGTCTTGTCTTGGTGGAATAAAAGGCTCATGGTTACTGATGGTCATATATGCTTCCATTCTTGGCTTACCGGCTTCTCGAGGCAGACTAAGGCTTTTTTTGAACAACTCCTCATCAGGATATCCCCAAGATGAACCGGCGGCGTCCTCGGCCTGCATTTTATATTCATTACCAAACCCCGCCTTATCCAAAACGAAATCAACATTTTCGCTATTTAAAAAACGATCGACGCCATCAAAAGAACTATTGGTTCCTTGATAAAAAGCCGTGTGATACCCGTTGTTCTTCAAAATACTGAACAGGGTCAGCTTATTCGGATATTTTTCCAGCTCCATAAAGCCACTTTTACCAAAGGGAAGTGAGCCCAATAAAGACGGAACCACGCCGAATGTTCTACCCGTAGTACTCAAACAATTCTCCCAATACAACGACTTTGTAGTCAACGAATCTAGAAACGGGGTGAATCCTTCAAATTCAGCACCTTCACCTACAAAATCACGACCTAGTCCTTCGACCATTATAAATACAATGTTTGGCTTTTCTTCCTTAAGATCAAAATACTCACCCAATACATTTTCGATATGGGTTTCCTTGATCAAGGGATATTCAACATTGGCTTTATAAGTGGTATCTTCTGTACTGGAATCGTATAGGTTAAGCGCCAGATACTGCGTTTTGTTTTGATTGATTGGCTTTCCTTCAAGGAAAAGTGTTGAAATAAAAAGACTAAAAAGAACAATGGTAAAGGGATACATTCTACCGATATAATGGTAGTACTTTGAGGTTACTTTATAAAGTCCCAGAAAAATGGCCACAATTAAGACAACTGCCAAAATCGGGAGGAAGGACACTCCTCCAGAATTGGAGATTGTTTCCTTTATATCAGCCAAACTATAGCCCAACAAATCTGATCCCAAGGGCACCAATGCTGTGCAGTAATATCCGATGAGCATCGCTTCTACAATCAACAATAACGAAAGCAATACAAAGACCAAATTGAAGCCATATTTTGGTCTCAGGTTCTCCCAAAAATTAAACCCAAAAACACAAAATACCCCAACAATACTGGCAAACCCCAGTTGATGGGCAATGGCAATAAATAAACTTGAACTCACGATACTATCGACCACCCCTTTGAAATAAAGTATCACGTACTGACCGATGGTCAATAAGAGAAGTCCACAAAAGAAAGAAATAATCAATCTTGTGTACTGCTTCAAAGAATATCTGTCTAGTTTGCTTGTATTCATTTTTAAATCTTATGAAGCACTGGCCAAACCGCGTCTTACCTGAACGCCCCAGCCGACTTTTTTTCTAAATAGTTTGGTCATATTGCCTCGAACCGCTGCACAAACCACCAAGGGATGAAAAACAAAAGGTTCAATTATAGCACAGCCCATCAAGGTCAAAATGTCTTTACTCTTGTTGTAATTGTTATACGTGGTCACATCCCAAAGAATGGCATAAAACGAAAACATAATGGAAAACATGTACACGGTGGCCGTTAGTGCGAAGAAGAAATCCCAGTTGATTATTCCCAGATACCAAAACAGGATTATGGTGAAAAAGCCAAAGAACTCCAGAAGTGGAGCCAACCATTCATAAAAGAACCAGTAGGGATAACTTATCAAGCCCAACCTACCGAACCTTGAGTTAAAAAACATATCCTTATGCTTGTACAAGGTCTCCAAATTACCTCGCGCCCATCGGTCACGTTGATTTAGAAGTATATCCACCGTTTCAGGAACCTCTGTCCAACAGAGTGGATCAGGAATGTACTCGATGGTATAAGGTTCTCGCCTTTCGTGCATATACCGTCTTATCTTAAAGATAATTTCCATGTCTTCACCTACGGTATTTGTATCATAGCCACCTACGGCCAAGGCAATTTCACGGTCAAAAAAACCGAAGGCCCCTGAAATGATCAAAAGACTATCGATACGGCCCCAGGCCATTCTTCCCAGTATAAATGATCGTGTATATTCCAATAGTTGAAAACGTGCCAGCCAATTTTTGGGCAATCGGATTTCTTCCAGAGTTCCTCCAGAGATACGGCATGAATTTGCCACACGTACGACCCCGCCAACCGCAACTACCCGTTTTTTAGAGCGTTGGAACAAGGCCTTGACCACATGCAAAAGCGAATCTGGGAGTAAAAGGCAATCAACATCAATACAACCCACAAATTGATTTTGTGATAATTGGATACCTGCATTGAGTGCGTCTGATTTACCGCCATTTTCTTTGTCAACAACAACAAGCTTTGAATAAGAAAGCTGCCTTGATTTATAGATCCCGCGAATGGGCTTTGATTTGATATTTGGGTCGATTGGATAGGCTACCATTTCGAGGTCGTAGGCCTCAATCAGTTTTTGCATCGTCTCATCCTTACTGCCATCATTGACCACCATGACTTCATAATTCACATATTTCAGTGAAAGCAGTGACCTAACATTTTCTACAATGTTAAGTCCTTCATTGTAGGCAGGAGCAATGATTGTTATTCCCGGGGCGAGTGGGGAAGCCATGATCTTTGAAAGATCAACAAAACTGTTTTTATTTTTATAGTGGAGGGAATTTCGGGTAGAAAAATAGCCCATAAAGGTAAACATGATAAACAGCATCACCGAGAATGTCATAAAGATGACATCGATATACTCTAACCAAATATTTGGGATACTGACTTCCATGAGCTATTCACCTAGGGATATTCGCTTTTCTTGTTCTTCATAGAACTCTTCTGTAAGTTCAAATGCTATTTCCGGTTCGCTTTTGCGCTCAACACCAATGCCGATTTCCTCCAAAAAACAAAGCTCCAAAGGCAAACGATTTTCACTCGGATCAGTTTCTTGATCAACGATGGGCTCTTCAAAGTTTTCAGAAACTTCCTCAACAGCTGTGTTGTCAGTGGTAACCTTGGGACTGTTAACTTCATAAAGTCGTTCGATTAGGGCCTCTTTGGATTTTTTCGCCTGTTGCCTAACCATCGGGTTGGCATCGTTCTCCAACAACTCCAAAAGCGGAAATTCCTTTTCATCCCCTACTTCGCTAATTTCCCTGAGCAGTATAAGTTTTGAATCCAGGTCTGAGGCATATTCAAAAAGGCTATGAAAAACACTATCGATCGCAGTAGTTTCGGTTTCAATATTTTCAGAACCGCTTTCCTTGTTTTGAATCGCTCTTAGTATGTTGAATAGGCGGTAACGTATTTCAGAGTCCTCCTCCTTTTGCATGACTTCTTCAAGAAGACCAATTTCCTTCTCGGTAGCTGATTCTTCCAAGAGGGCAATAAAGGTCAATCGTTCTTCAGGGCTCAAATCAAAATAATGTGCAGCTTCTGGGAGATCTTCATGGGGAAGCATGTCAACATCAGCCTCCACATTGTTTAGGAGACCTATTTGCGCATTTATTGAAGAATCCAACGCCTTGTCCAGTACGCCGATTTCAAAAGAGGGTTCGTTCTTTTCTTCATTTTCAAATGGTGTCTTGGGTTCAGGATCTTCGTCTACTTCAATAGTGTCTAGGTCTATTTGAAACACTTCTATATCCTCTTGCTCTTGTATGGGCTCCTCAACGGATAAAACCTCCAATTCCTGATTCATTTCTGGAACGGATTCTGGAGCTATTGCGGTTGTTTTGCTTTCCGCAGCAATTTTGCCAATCTCTTCGGTGATAAAGTGTTCATGCTGCTCCTGTGCCAGCTCCGATGCCTCTAACTCTTTCTGGCTTAATATGCCTTTTGAAGGAATGAAGGTCTCAGGCGCAATGTCATTTATGGCCATCTGTGCTTTATTCTTCACCAAAAACGATGACGAGCTTTGCTCCACCTTTTTGAGAAACTCTAAATCTTCCTCATTGCCCAGTGTGGCAATGGTGTCTAGAATTTCAATCTTCGTTGCCTGTCCAGTCTTCGGAAAAACAGCTTTCAGGGTGTCAAGCGCAGTAATGAGACAGAATTCTTTAATACATAAAATCGCTTCCAGTTTTATCCGTTCGTTTTTATGTTTGACCAATTCGATAATCGATGCAGCCGCATCATTCTGATTGTAGTGACGTATGAGCCTCAGTGCAAATAGAACAACGTCACGGTTGCCGGATACCAACCACGTTTTGAAGGAAGGTGGTCGAAAATGTTCCATGACGCGAAGCACCTCCATTAATTTTAATTGCTGCCATTCTGAAATACTGAATTTTGTGGTATCCAAAAAGTAGCTAATTCCTTCGGGTTTAAGGGAAACGGTAGCTATTTCAGCCTGTTTTCTAATAATTCCCCTGCGATCATTGATGAATTTGGTAATAAAATTAAACGAGTCGACGACCTGCATTTGGGTCAATTCGATAATACCTTGTGACACAACATACCACCTCCAATCATTGAGCTTTTTATAGGCATCATGGTGCAGGTCAAGTTGGCGATACAGTTCATTCAGTTTTTTTCTGGTATCACCGGCCACGTCTTTTTGAAGGTCCAATAAAATTTGGGTGAGTACCTTTCTAAAAGAGGCATCTTTAAGGGCGTCCCTAATCTCAATCTTTAACTTTACGTAGTCTTTTTTTTCAGGAACTGAATTGTCTTCGTCATGAAACAAAAAATTACTGATTATGGGCGCTAGTTCTTTCTTCTTAGAGCGGTTTTTCTTTGAATGTATCCGAAACCTATTTCGAATTAGAAAAATGAATAGAAAATAGGCCAAGCCGAGTACTGAAAACAGTAGCGTCAAATCCCAAAGTAGGTTGGTATGTAGGGTGGAGTTTTCTATAGTAGGTCGTTTTGGAACTTTGTTATGGGGCCTTTACTGCATTTATGATGCGTGACACCCTGACCAATAATTCTGGCGGACTAATGGGTTTCGACAAAAAATCATTGGCTCCCAATTCGAAAGCGTTCAGTATGTTTTCGTCATTTGACGCTGCAGAAATCAGAATTATGGGGAGCTGGGACTTCAACTCTTTACGAACGTGTTCAACAATTTCTATACCCGTGAAATAAGGAATCATTACATCCGATATCAGCAAATCTGGCATATTGTCTTTTAAATATTCTTTTACTTGCAGGCCATTGGTCGCTTGAATAACCTCATAACCCGATTTTTCAAGCCAATGCGTGATCAATGATGCGAGCATTTCATCATCTTCAGCTAAGAGAATATTTTTAATGGGGGACTCTGGCATGTTTTATAGTTTGGATAGTTCAGTGTCAAGGGCTGCCTCAATCGCGGGATATTCATCAACAAATTGATTGTACAGAAAATTGATGTATTTCAAATCTTTATCGCCTTTACAAACGGTTTCTATCTGAATTGCGATCTGCAACAAACTATCGATGTTCATCATGCGAAGGCTTGATTTTATTTTGTGGCTTGCAAATCCTATTTTTTCAACATCCTCGTTTTCAATATTGACTCTTACATTGCCAATAAATTCGAGCATGTTCTTTTTGAACAATCGAATGAGCTCGGTCAATAAATCAACCTGCCCCATACATTCTTTCAAAATCTCATGAAGCTGCAAACCTAGTTGCTCGCGCTGCTCGTCGATTGTGTTCGATACCAAATCACTCTCAATTTTTAACTCTGTGTTCATATTGCATTATTATGTTGTTCTTTCAGTATACGCATGGACAATTCCAACAATATCAAGGTGTTGATTTCCAAACTATTGAAAATCTCTTCTTGATGATTCGGAACTTCATTTTTTTTGAGCGTTTTTAGGAATTCTAAATTCTGTAGCGCGTTGTGAAATACCCTTTTTGGAAAAAGCGGTGCTTGAACTGGCTTCTTGCCAACGGCTGAGCCATTCATTTTGGTAGGCTCATTGAAGATTTTACCGTTGAGATCCGTTTTAAAATCTTGAAATTTTTGTTTCAGGTTGACCGCTTCATTTGATTTTAGTTCGCAATAGGCGAAGTCTGTAAGCGATTTTTCGAATTGATCAAGCCTAGTCAAAAGAGTTTTTACTTCCAAGGTGCATTTGAATTTTAATTCCAGCTTGTCCCCTCTTGGATATTTGAAAAACCTAGAAGGCTAAAACACTGGGTGTAATGACCTTAAAACTCCTTATTTAGTGCAGGATGCACAATTAAATGTTACCTAGAGCAGGTATTCTGTTGTCAAATTGATTTATTTGTAGGTATAAGGGTTTGCATTCTACCGTAAACGGGACATACAGATTAAGGCAAAGGCATGGATATAGCTGAACGCTTCGCATGATTTGTTGCATTGGTTAGGGCCATCGTAATGGCCTCAAGCACAACCCATTCAACACTCCAATCTTACCTTTTGGAAAGGCCCAAAAACCCTTTAGTCAAAGGAAATTTTTTTTAATCTATTTGTATAAGTTAATTAATCTATATGATTGTATATTAGATATATAGATATATTTTTTAGTTTGCAAGTCTGTCTTTTACATATTCCACCTTGGTTTTACCATGGGGAGAAGCTTTGCCATTTTCGTCAAGGTTGACCATAATTATATTATCAACCGTAACAATAGTGTCATGGGTCATCTTATTTCGCACTTCGCAATTTAAGGTTAGTGATGTTTTTCCAAAACGAACCACTTCGATACCTATCTCAACGATGTCCCCTTGTTTAGCAGTGCTCATAAAATTGATTTCGGATATGTATTTGGTAACTACTTTTTTGTTTTCAAGCTGTATGATACTGTACAAGGCACATTCTTCATCTATCCAAGCCAACAGCGTGCCTCCGAACAGGGTCTCATTGGCATTTAGGTCTTCAGGTTTAACCCATTTTCTTGTATGAAATCGCATAAAAATTTTTATGCAAAATTACCGAATAATTCTCCTGCACAGATTTGTAGTTAATCCTTCTTCTGCGGTTTTGCCGAATTATAAAGTTTGTTAATCATAAAATAAACTTTTCTTAATTAGGTGGCATTGGTTCTGCCAAAAGAATAAATTCAAGACATCAAACCACAACCCATCAACAAATGAACGCATCAGTCAATAGTGATTTTTATTCCGATCCGACCTTTAAGGTCTTCAAAGTGCCAAAATGGCGCGCTTATTTTTACAGTTTTCTTTCCGTAAAATTATGGGGCAACATCCCCAGTGATGTACAACGGAAAATCTCATCGCTATATGCTTCCCTGTATAACAAGCCTATATCGAAACATATTATCCCCATATATCTATCATTAAATTACACGGATAAGAATTACTTGCAAAAGTTTAAACCGCCCCACGGCAAAAGCGATTTTAAGACCTTCCAAGACTTTTTTATCAGACAGTTTAGGTTGGCGCCAAGTAACCCGAGTCCATGGGTATGGCCGTGCGAAGGGCTGCTCTGTGATTCCGATAAAATTGAAAATCTAAATACGGTTGCCGTCAAATGTGATACCCGTTCGGTTGATACCGTTTTTGGGACAGAAGAAAACCCCATCCCCAGCAACTATTCATTTACCAATGTTTTTCTGCACAATAAAAACTATCATAGAATTCATGCTCCCATCAGCGGTGAGATAACACGAATCCAGCATATTCCTGGAGATCTGGTGGTATTACGACCATGGATTTACAAGCAAAATCCTTCCTTACCGGCGTTTCGAAATGAACGTTACAACATTGATATCAGCGATGAAATCGGACGAACCTGGTACCTCAGTATTGTAGGAGGACCGGCCGTGGGCACCATCGCGTTGCCCGATGCGGTCAAGGTGGGTGCGAAAATTGAAAAATTGAACGAGATTGCCCTTTTTTACTTGGGATCTACCTGTTGTATGGCCTCACCTATTGTTCCAAGATTCCATCATAAAAATACCTTTGTGGAGGTAGGCGCAAGCTATTAAACAACAGATTTCTTCCCCCATCGATGCAAAAGTCAAACTGCGGTCTTGTACTGGTTTGTAGTGTCGTAACAGTAATGCCTTCAGGATATCCAACCCTTTCAAAGGCCATGGTTTGGTTTTTAAAAATTCAAGGATTCAAAATTTGTGAATATCTTGTAACAAAAGGTGCCATTGCACTACAAACGATTAATAACTCAAAAAACGATAAACATGAAACCATTAAAATTTCTATGGGCGTTGGCAATTCTTGCCATCTCAACATCAGCTGCAATCGCGCAAGATGCTGAGCAAATCATTGACAACTATTTGGAAACCATCGGCGGGGTCGATAATTGGAACAAATTAACGGGAATAAAATTCATTGGTAAGGGCATTCAGCAAGGACAGGAATTCCCGGGATACATGATCATGCTAAAAGATGGCAGACAAATTCAAGCCTATGATATTCAGGGAAAAACGATGAAAGACAATGTCTTTGATGGCAATACACTGTGGAGCACCAATTTTCAGAATTTAAAGGCGGAAAAAGCCAGTTCAGAACAAACCAATAACTTTAAATTGGATGCCAATGATTTTCCAGACCCTTTTTTAAACTATAAGGAAAAAGGTTATACACTGGAATTGTTGGGTTCAGAAACTATTGATGGTGTTGAAACCCACAAGATTAAATTAACAAAAGAGCCGCATACCGTTGATGGCCAAAAGGTAGATGATGTGGTTTTCTATTACTTTGATACAGACAGCAATGTACCGATTGCCATGGAGGTGGAACTTAAATCAGGTCCCGCTAAAGGTCAGATGTACCGCACCACGATGAGCGATTACCAAGAGGTTGAGGGACTCTACTTTGCTTTTACTACAACAGAATCCATTGGACAACAAGAAATTATTACAATTGCACTGGATGCCGTAGAACTCAATCCTACCGTTGAAGATGCTTTATTCACCTTTCCCGAAAACGAGGAATAAGTCAACAAAATATTAGGATAATTTTAACCAGTAAACGACTATCTCAAATGTTTTTTTCTGTTTTTAGTCCTTAAATTGTAACACGATAGCTAGAAATAAGTCTAATAGACAATTCAAATTAAAACCCTTTATAATGAAAACTTTGAAAACACTAATTGGAGCATTGCTTTTTTGTATTGCCATACCCCTTCAGGCACAGACGGCTGATGAAATTTTGAACAACTACTTTGAGAACACAGGAGGCCTCGAAAATTGGAAAAATCTAAAAGGCATTAAGATGGCTGCAAAAGTGAATCAACAAGGCATGGAAATACCTATTGAAATGTTTCAGATGAAAGATGGACGTCAAATGACCAAAATCACTTTTCAAGGCAAGGAAATTTTTCAAGGCGTTTATGACGGTGAAACCTTATGGAGCCATAATTTTATGACCATGAAGGCGGAAAAGTCTGATGCGGAGCAAACAGCGAATTTCAAATTGAACGCCAATGATTTTCCTGATTCTTTTATGGACTATAAAGAAAAAGGATATACGGTTGAGCTAATGGGCAAAGAAACCATTGATGGTGCCGAAACTTTTAAGATAAAGTTGGTAAAAGAGCCTATAACAGTTGACGGTAATCAAGAAGATGACATTTCTTTTTACTTTTTTGACGTCGACAATTTTGTACCTATTGCCGTACAATCTGAAATAAAGACAGGACCCGCCAAAGGTCAAATGTCAGAATCAAAAATGAGCGACTACCAAGAGGTGGATGGCTTGTATTTTCCATTTTCAATGACACAAGGACTTAAAGGCGGTCAATCGCAACCCATTACCATTGAGTCCATAGAGCTGAATCCTGAAGTAGATGAAACTGCTTTTGCTTTCCCAGAGGATACAGAAAACAAAGAAGAATAAGCAACATATGGGCCCCATCATGGGGTCTTTTTTTTAAAACAACAACAATGAAAAAACTACTTTTTTCCTTTTTGATTGGTGCGTTGGCATTCCCCTTTTTTGGCGGTGCCCAACAAACCCTTGAAACCATTTCCGGCAAACAGCTGTTCGGAGATATAAAAGCCAGACATATCGGGCCAGCCCTAATGAGTGGGCGTATTAACGATATGGAGGTTCATCCTACCAATGGCAGGGTAATTTATGCCGGTACTGCCGGAGGAGGTGTCTGGAAATCCAATGATGCTGGGGCCACCTTCAATCCTATTTTTGATGAATATTGCCAATCTATAGGTGCTGTTGAACTAGACCCTAACGATCCTGATAAGGTAATTTATGTTGGTACCGGTGAAACGTGGCCACGAAACAGTGTTTCGGTAGGTGATGGATTATACAAATCTGTTGACGGTGGAGCCAACTGGACTAAAATTGGTTTGGAGAAATCGGAACGTATTGCCAATATCATTGTCAATCCACAAAATTCCGATGAAATATATGTAGGCGTACTGGGGGCCCTTTGGGGTGATAGTGAAGAGCGCGGTGTATATAAATCATCCGATGGTGGAGCAACATGGGAAAAGCTTTTGTATATCAACGCAAAAACGGGTTGTGCCGATTTGACCATGGACCCTTCAAACCCCAATGTGCTTTACGCCTCAATGTGGGAATTCAGAAGAACAGGATGGTCTTTTGAGTCTGGTGGAGCCAATAGTGCATTGTACAAGTCTACCGATGGTGGCAAAACTTGGAATAAAATTCACAATGGTTTCCCGGAGGGTAAGCTGGGTCGATTGGCAATTGCCGTAGCCCCTTCAAACCCCAATGTACTATATACCGTGATCGAAGCGGAAAAAGATGAACGCAAAGGCTTGTACCGCAGTGATGACGCCGGTGCCAGCTGGGAGCAGTTAAACAACGATTTTGGTATTACCGTAAGACCCTTTTACTTTTCACGAATTGTTGTGGACCCTAAAAACGAAGACGTTGTGGTCAAAGGAGGCCTTAGTGGATCCATTTCAAGAGATGGCGGAAAGACCTTCAAGTCCCTGGGGAATATGCACTCTGATATTCACGACATTGCCTTCAGTATTGTAAATTCAGATATCATGTATGTGGGTACCGATGGTGGTGTTTATCGCTCTTGGGACGGTGGCACGACCATGGAAATTGTGGAGAACCTACCCTTATCGCAATTTTATCATATAAGCGTAGATGATGCCGAACCCTATAATGTGTATGGCGGCTTACAAGACAACGGATCCTGGTGGGGTCCTTCTTCGGCTCCGGGTGGAGTTCAAGCCAGAGATTGGAATTCTGTTGGCGCAGGTGATGGATTTAGAGTGCTAAAACATCCCACCAAAAAAATCATTTATTCTGAAATGCAAGGAGCCGAAAACGTTTGGCGTTATGATGTTGCCAACAACTTGACCAAAACCATTCAGCCTTTGCCTTCTTCCGAAGATCAAAAATTACGTTGGAATTGGAATGCACCAATGGCGGTCAGTGCGCATCAACCCGATCGCTTTTATATGGGCAGCCAGTTTTTGCATAAATCAGAAGATATGGGAGATACCTGGACGATCATCTCACCTGATTTAACAACCAATGATCCTGCGAAGCAAAATCAAGAGGATTCAGGTGGACTGTCAAAAGACAATTCAGGTGCCGAAAACCACACTACCATATTCACGATTGTCGAATCACCTCTAGATCAAAATGTTATTTGGGTGGGCACTGATGATGGTAATGTTCAGGTTACCCAAGATGGAGGTAAAACTTGGACCAATACCGTTGGAAATATTTCGGGTCTACCTGCAAACACTTGGTGTTACCATATTGAAGCCAGCAGCTTTGACAAGGGAACGGCATATGCCGTATTCGATGGTCATACCATGAACGATATGAACCCATACGCCTATAAGACCACAGATTATGGTAAGACTTGGACAAATATCATATCTGATGATGTTGTGGGCTTTACAAGAAGCATCCAAGAAGATTATGAAAATCCTGATCTTTTGTTTTTGGGAACTGAGTTTGGGCTTTACATAACGCTAAATGGAGGCAAGAACTGGAAAAAGTTTACCAACAATATGCCTTCCGTTGCGGTTCACCATATTGAAATGCAAAAGAAAACCAACGATTTGGTTATGGGCACGCATGGACGTGGTGTTATCATTATTGATGATATTTCACCCCTTCGGGAAATCAACGAAGAAGTATTGAACAAAACCGTACATTTCTTTGAAATGCCTGCAACCGTAATTAATGAAACCAGCGGTTTCTCTGGCAGTTTCGGGGGTGAGACACAATTCGTTGGTTCCAATAAAACCAAGCAAGCCCAGATTAAATATTTCTTGAAAAAACGCCACACCTTTGGTAAAATGGCCATGGAAATCCAAGACAATGAAGGTAATGTAGTCGCCGAACTTGGTCCGGGTAAGTCAAAGGGAATAAATGTGGTAAACTGGAATTACACTCGTAAGCAACCGAAGGTGGCCAAAGGGAAAACGTTTAGTTTTGGTGGTTTCACCTCACCTCAAGTCCCTGCAGGTACCTACAAAGTTGTACTGACCAAGGGAAAGGAAACTTTTGAGCATTCCTTCGATTTGGTCTATTCTGACGCTTCTCCTTTAAATGCGCAAGATCGAGAACTTAAGAACAGTACAACCATGCAATTGTATGACATGACCCAAGAATTGGCCTATTTGGTATATGAAGTGGACGAAATTCTTGAAAGCGCCGGTGAAAAAGGCGACTCGAAAACAGTTTCCAAGCTAAATGCACTTAAGGAAACATTGGTGATTACCACAGGTGACAACTACGTAGGTTCGGCTGAACCCCAATTACGGGAGAAAATGGCCGACTTGTACAGCAAGGTAGCGTCAAGTTATGACAAACCTTCTCCTGACGAGTTAAGAAACCTGAAGGTTATTGCAGGAAGATTTGCCAATGCCAAAGATGCTTTTGCAAAAATCAAGACCAAGTATATCAAGAAGAATCCTGTTGAACTGAAACCGTTCGACGAGTTCTTAGGAAGTAAATAATCTGATATTCCCGATTTAAAAACCCGTTGTTCAACCAACGGGTTTTTTTGTTTATAATCCCGTTGAAAACTTAACATTGCGACGGTCATCTCCTCCAAGGTTATCGGTAATTTTACATAAACTATCTTACCTATGGATGATAGAACCTCGAAAATTCTGGCTATCCGGCCCGAAATTCCTTCTGCACGATTTGATGAAAATACCAGTGATGATGAACGCTTTCAGAATGAAACCTTGCGGCCCGTCATTAAATTTCAGAACCATCTGTTTATTGAGGCCTTCAAAAACTATATCGGAAAACATAAAAATGCCTTCTTCGAACTTTCCATAGAAAAGCGGCTTACGTATATCGAGCACGCCATTCAGAAAGACATCAAATTTCGTAATTCCCTTAAAGGAATGATTATCGGCCAATTTAGCATTGAAGAGTACCAAACCTATATCAAAAATTCCTCGGCACTAAACAAACGAATGATGGCTATGGTCATCGAACGTCTCAAAGACCAAGTGCAAGCAATGGAACAACCGGTGCTATTCTAAACCAATCGTTCACCGTTCAAATTGGTAGTCAGCACATCGCTCATTAAATCAAAAAAGGGCCGAATAGCGCGAAAGCTTTTGTCAATTTCATTTAAAAAGGTTTCCGACAGCACCTCGTTATCTGAAAAGTTACGAACAAAAATAAACTGCTTTTTCCGTATCAGATCGATTTCCGGATGTTCCCTATCAAATCCTTTTGGAGCAGTCTTGACACCATCACCTTGTAGCTCCCCCCAAATGGATTTAAAAGTTGGATCATTCAAAATGGTTTTCAGTTCCGTGGCATCCATTTCCCACTCTTTTCTAATTCGAAACAAGTCATCTTTGTTGGGTTCCCAAAAACCCGTTGCCAAAAAAGTCTCACCAGGTTTTATGCGCAGGTAATAGCCCCCGCGCAATTCAGCGCCCATTCTTGAAAAAGAACCTGCAAAATGAGGTTTGTATGGAGTTTTGTCCTTTGAAAACCGTACGTCGCGATAAATACGGAACATTTTAAGCTTCTCTATTTTGTCATGCTTTTCCAACAACTCCTTGACCGCTTCGTAAAAGCCTTTTACATCTGATTCAACCCCTTTGAACCAGGGCTTGTTTTCGGTAAACCATTCGCGATTGTTGTTTTTGTTCAGCGTTTTTAAAAAGGTAAAAGTCTCTTTGGTAATTTGATGCATTATAGTTGCTTTTAGGTGAATCTGTTTGCCATCATCATAATGACGAACATAAGGTATAAAAAAGGACAATTAACGTTTCTGAATTAGAAATCATCTAAGGGGCTGTTTTCTTTGCCAATAACAAGTTATCGAGTTCTTTATGGAAGGTGTTAAACTCAACCAAGTTGTTGTGTGCGCCACCCCGAATAGTTATGAATTGATGGTTGTCGTCCTCCAATGCGTCATATAGCTTTTTGGCAGAATCATAAGGCACCACCTGATCTTCTGTTCCCTGAAAAATTGTGATGCGGCAGCGAACAGCCGCTATATTCTTATTGTTCTCAAACTTATAATTCAACATTGATTCTGTCGGAAGAAATGGAAATCGCTGCTTGGCAATATCGTAAAGATTGTAAAAGGGTGTTTCCAAGATGAGTTGGGAGGGGTTATTTTGACCAGCAACCTTGGTGGCCATGGCGCACCCCAGCGACCTTCCGTAAACGATGATTTTATCTTCTGATTGGATTGTTTTAGCATAATCGTAAAACAATTGGGCATCAGAATACAATGCAGCCTCTGAAAGCTCTCCCGTACTTTTACCATAAGTGCGATAGTCCATTACTAGAACGTCCCAGTTTCTGGCCACGACATCTTGAACAATATCTCCCCAACGTGAAAGATCACCGGCATTGCCATGAAAATAGATCACCAAGCCCTGAGGGGCCTCGGTTTGAAAATGGAGTGCATTGAGTTGGGCACCATCAGCAGCATTTAAAAAAAGTTCATCATAGTTTTGGCGGAATTCATATTGGTAATCAAGGTCGAGGTCGGTGGGGAGGAAAATGAATTTTTCTTGTAAGAGTTGCAGCAGTCCCATGGGCAATAATACTACTGTAAAGATGCCAAGTAAAATCCATTTAAGCCTTGACTTTCCTTTTTTTCTTTGCATAGTCATATTCAATACTAGATCCTTCAAGGTCGACCTTGTCTTGTTTTGAAGCAAGAATCTGGGTCAACATCTTATGGTAAGATTCAAACCGATTTAAATCTTTATGCCCCCCTCCTATTACGGAATACAAGGTGGTTTTTTCCGGATTGATCCTTGATAATTTTAAACTGCTTTTAAAGGGAATAAGTCTGTCATCGGTACCATGAATGATATGAATGGGACAGTTCACGTATTTCATCCATTTGTATGTGGGAATTGGGAATTTTACAATCAAGGAAATGGGCATAAATGGAATGAACTTCTTGGCAACCTTGCTAAGGCTATAATACGGAGCGTCAAGCACAAGCATTCTTGGGTTGTTCATGGAGGCCAATTTGGTAGCAAAGCCAGATCCCAGGGAACGCCCATATAGAATGATATATTTTTCGGCTACCTTTTCCTTTATGCGGTTGTAAACAACTTGCATATCCCTTTTAATGGCCTTTTGTGTTCTTTTGCCTGTACTCTTGCCGAATCCTCTGTAATCAACCATTATCACATCATAATTATGGCGGGTAAAATCAACAGCAAACTTTCCCCAACCTTTGATGCTTTTTGAATTGCCTTTAAGGTAAAATACCACCCCTTTGGGATTTTCAGACTTAAAATGCAAGCCGTTTATGGTGGCCCCATCGCGCGTTTCAATGTTATATTCTTCCGTAATTTGATTGTCATAATGAAATTGAAAATCTTTAGGGAGTTTTTCAGGCTTAAAGAACATATAGTCCTGAATGAAGTACAGAATCAGGCTGACCAATATATACACTCCCAAAAGGAACAATACGATATAAAGCCACTGCTGCACCTGAAAAAGTTTTCTTCAAAATACAAAAATTCGAGGTATCAAAAATTACCGCCCTAAAATGACCGTGGCCTGTAACATCTTCTTTATTTTGTTGTCTAATTAATAATCAATCAAAAAACAAACGCATCATGTCCAATCCAACCAGCGCCGCTACCCAATTTCAGCGCATTAATATTATCGACGCCCTTCGGGGATTTGCCTTAGCGGGTATTGTCTTCACGCACATGCTTGAAAACTTTATCGCCGCCCCGGTTACTCCTGAGGTGGCCGAAGCCATGAACCCTGGTATGTTCGATCAAATAATCTCAGGGCTCACCGATTTTCTATTTCGCGGAAAATTCTTTGCGCTGTTCTCATTTCTTTTCGGATTGAGTTTTTATATCCAGATGGACAATGGTGAAAAACGCGGCTCCTATTTTGGCGGGCGATTTCTTTGGCGACTTGTTATACTCTTCGCCATTGGCTTTATTCACAGTATGTTTTACCGTGGTGATATACTCACCTTATACGCTTTGGTCGGCATCTTTTTAATACCCTTTTTCAAAGTCAATTCAAAATGGATTTTGGCGTTTGCAGCTCTTATTTTTCTTGGACTGGGCAGATATATAGTCTTCTACCTGACCGGAGGGGACCCCCTATTTATGGCAGCGGAGCTTACGCCCGAAAACCCTGCAATCGCTGAATATATTCATGTGCTGCAAACCGGTACTTTTGCTGAAGTAGCTGAATCGAATGCCCTTCAAGGTAATTTGTGGAAAGCTGAATTCCAGTTCGGCGTTTTCAATAGAGGGTATTTGACCCTGGGATTCTTTTTGCTCGGACTATTGGTTGGACGAATGGAATATTTCAAAAATTATTTGACCGAAAAGTCATTCACCAAGTGGTTGTGGATCGGAGGGTTATTATTGATGCTGGTTTCTTTTGTAGGTATGGCGGCCATTTTTGCAAGTTTAGGCCCCAATGTAAATTTCAAAAGTTGGGCACCCATGTTTGGGTTGACATTTTATGACTTGATGAATCTAGGAATGACGGCAATAATTGTTTCCGTTTTTGTCATTCTGTATAAAAAGAAAGGGGCCGGAAGCTTTTTAGAAAAATTCATCCCCTATGGTAAAATGGCCTTGACCAATTATGTATTTCAAAGTATCGTAGGCACCTTTATTTTCTTTGGTTGGGGATTGGGCTATATTACGAAAATACCCAGCAGTATTGCATTCGTTATCGCGATTGCTGTAATACTCGCCCAAATGTGGCTTAGTAAAATTTGGTTGAATTATTTTAACTATGGGCCGCTAGAATGGGTATGGCGCAGTGCTACTTTCTTTAAGTGGTATCCCCTGAAGAAGCGCAAAGGGTAAGCAACGGGTAACAAGGTCCAGCACTTGCCCAGAATCCCTACCGGTTTGTCGATTTGTTTTCAATAAAACAAATTAAATTTCCGTTACTTGCAATAAATTCTACCCCAAATCCTAGGATTTATGAGGCATATCTATAAAATTTTGCCCTGGAAACGCGCTATTTATGCAAGTGTTGCCGTTCTTTTATGCTTGATCCTCTTCAATTTTTACGGCCTATATACCAACAAATTCTATTTTTTAAAACCAGACAACTACGTCTTTCCCATTGTTGCGATTGTACATTTCTTATACCTGTATGTAGTGTGGTTTAAGATTACAGAAAAAGAATTGCCAGACCCTAAAATGCGGAACATCGAATATGTACTTTATGCGGTAATGGCCGTTTATGTGTACAAGATTGTAGACACACTCTTGATTCTTCTAAGTTACTCCGATTATGATGACCATGTCATACCGAGTACCTTTATCCCTCTCGGTATTCTGATTCTATTCCTCCATTTGCTGTTACCACTCTTGGCACTGCTTTGTATTAAATACAGGCAAATTCATATTGGGAAATACAACTTTGAGAATTTCAATGACAATATGAATTATTGGAACAATTAGAGACCGCTGATGTAGCTGCCATAAAGATCTTTGAACCGTACTCCTTTTTGAAACCGATGTTTGCTTAATTTTTTATGGGCAACCAACCCCCACAACAGCAATTCCTTAAAGAAATACCGATCCGATTTCCCAATATTTTCACCGTACTCTTCCGCCAAGGCGTTTAGCGGATGTATAGATTCCAGTTTTTGGCGGTATTCGGTATCCGAATCCTCATCTAGCAGTTCAAAGCCCTCTTGATCAAAGAACCACGCAATTAATGCATCATACGGGGTCACATCATCTTTCTTTTCAAGCTTACTGATTTTGGGGAAAAAGACGGGAAATATACTTTTAATAGCCTCTTCTATAAGGGTTTCCGCAACAAAAGCGGCACCTTCTTGCTCCCCTTCATAAACGAGCTCTATCTTTCCCGTAATGGAAGGTACAACGCCCAAAAAATCACTTAACCGAACGCTTGTTTTGTCCTCACCAGACTTTAAGATTCGCCGTTCAGCTGCACTCAGCAAATTTTCGAATGCCGTTATGCCCATTCGGGCGCTAACACCGCTCTTGGCATCGACGTATTCGCTATCCCGCGCTTCAAAGCCTATTTGTTCAAGAACATCCATGGCCAATTCTGGCACATGAATATTGTCGCTTTGTCTTACATCCAATTGGGCCTCTTGTTTTGTTATGGTTTTTGCCGTTTCCAGATCTTCTGGGTAGTGGGTCAATATCTGTGAGCCGATTCGATCCTTCAAAGGGGTAACTATACTGCCCCTATTGGTATAATCTTCAGGATTTGCCGTAAATACGAATTGAACATCCAAAGGCAATCGTAATTTAAACCCGCGGATCTGAATATCTCCTTCTTGAAGAATATTGAACAATGCCACTTGTATGCGCGCTTGTAGGTCAGGCAATTCATTGATAACAAAGATGCATCGATTTGCCCTGGGAATCATACCGAAATGAATTACACGGTCATCAGCATAACTCAATTTTAGATTTGCCGCTTTAATGGGGTCGACATCACCTATCAAATCAGCAACAGTGACATCAGGCGTGGCCAATTTTTCATAAAAACGATCCTCACGATGCAGCCATGAAATTGGGGTCGCATCTCCTTTTTCTTGAATCAATTCCTTGGCAAATCGAGACATGGGCTGAAAAGGGTCGTCATGAATTTCGGAACCTTCTATAAAGGGGATGTATTCGTCCAAAAGATTCACCATAAGACGCGCCAAACGCGTTTTGGCCTGCCCGCGAAGTCCGAGCAAATTGATATTATGTCGTGAAAGAATGGCACGTTCAAGCTCGGGGATAACCGAGTCCTCATAACCCCAAATACCCACGAATACGTTTTCACCTTTTTTGATTTTTTCGCGTAGGTTATCTCGAAGTTCATCTTTGATACTTTTCGAATGATAGCCTGCTTTTTTTAGCGCTCCTACTGTTTTTATAGTCTCTATTTTCATAATGCTGTCATTCCGCCTCAAGGGCAGAAGTTAGTTTGATTCCTTCCTATTTCGTGAGGAAGGGCACCAATTAGTTAATTCTTTTTTTTCTATTGTTTTCGTAATCTTCAAATATCATTTCGCCCAATCCTTTGAGACCGGTATAAAAAGCCTTACCCCTATTTGCCTGCGTAAACTCACGAACGAATTGCATTAGATAGGAGTCTTGTGCAATCATAAAGGTGGTAATCGGAATATGAAGCTTTCGCGCCTGCGAGGCCATATTGTAGCATTTCTCCACGATGTAATCATCCAAGCCCACACTGTTTTTATAATAATCTCCATTGGGAAGACGCAAACAACTCGGCTTCCCATCAGTAATCATAAAAATTTGCTTGTTGGTATTTCGCTTGCGGCGCAACATATCCATGGCCAATTGCAATCCGGCAACCGTATTGGTGTGATAGGGACCCACTTTCAAATAGGGCAATTCCTTTATTGAAATTGGCCATGCGTCATTACCAAACACCAAAATATCCAAGGTGTCCTTCGGATATCGTGTAGTAATCAACTCTGCCAGGGCCATGGCCACCTTCTTTGCTGGGGTAATACGATCTTCGCCATACAAAATCATGCTATGGCTAATGTCAATCATTAAAACCGTACTCATTTGTGCCTTAAATTCGGTATCCTCTACAACCAAATCAGACTCATCCAGTGAAAAATTACCCATGCCATGGTTTATCTGGGCGTTTTTTAAACTTTCTGTCATTGAGATTCGGTCGAGTGCATCCCCAAAACGATATTCCCTGAATTCGCCAGAATGCTCATCTCCTTGCCCTAATTTTCCTGTTTTATGATTGCCTGAACCACTGCGTTTCAGCTTTCCAAAAATTTGGTCCAAGGCCCGTTTTCGCAACATTTGCTCGAGTTTCGCCGTAATGCTCACTTTGCCACCACGGCCTTCCCCACCTTCGCCATCTTCACCGGCTTGTCCCATTTCACCTCCTCCATCTTCAAACTCTTCCCGAATATAGCCCTTGGCCTTGAGGTCTTCGATAAAATCATCGATGGTATATTCATCATCGGTTAGCTCATATTCCTTATCCAACTGGCGCAACCAATCAATGGCCTCATCAAAGTCACCTGAAGTGTGCGTAATTAATTCTTGAAAAATCTCGAAAAGTTTTTCAAAAGGAGAACGGTTGGGTGCTTCGTAGGTAGTAAAACGAAAACCTTTTTTCAATTCCATAGCCATCTGTTAAAAATACAGCATAATCAGGAGTCAAAAAATCTTTTAAGAAAAGTTAACGTTGCTTCCAAAGGAAGGTTGGAAATTCGTTCAACAGGGGCGGTACTTTTAGACAAATCAATATTTTTATAAGGTGCAAAAACTAATAGAAGGCTTTGGCAACACCCCACCCTTATGGAAAAACGAGCAATTTGGATTGCAGCAGTTTCAACAGCCGGTTTATCATGGATTCACCTATGTCCCTTTTGACATTCCTGCCCGACTTCGGTTAGGGCATCAAATGGAATATGTCTTCAAACAGCTACTCGTTCTGTCTCAGCAATACGAACTGCATGGCTCCAACTTATTGATTGAAGAAGGAAAAACAAGAATCGGCGAGTTGGATTTTATTGTAAAGGAACTCAGTTCTAACCGTTACGTTCATGTGGAGCTGGCCTACAAATTCTATATCATTGACCCTGAGATATCGGAGCCCATTTATCGGTTGGTCGGGCCCAACAGGCGCGATATGTTCTTTACCAAACTCGACAAACTTAAAACCAAACATTTACCCCTTCTCTACCATGAAAGCCTCAATGATTTCTGGGCAAATCTCAAAATTGACCCTGTTGAAATACAGCAAGAGTGCTGTTTTAAAGCACAATTGTTTGCCCCTTACGATTCGATTCCCTCGATACGGCCCCTGAACACGGCTTGTCTCATTGGGAAATGGATCCGTTTTGATGAATTCAATAACCTGGGGTTTCAAAAAGCCCACTTCTATCTACCGAAAAAACAAGAATGGGTAATTGAACCGCACCCCAAGGTAAAATGGTTGACGCATTTTGAAACCCTAATGGAGGTCAACCTTCAGATGGTCAAAGAAAATGCCCCTATGCTCTGGATGCAAAAGCCATCAGGGGAAATTGAGAAACTTTTTGTGGTCTGGTGGTGATGTAGCTTGGTTTCAAAAACTTTAACTTGACATTTGAGTTTTTAGGGCCATTATTATCAAAAACGGTAATTTGGATTCCATTAACAGGAATCTGGATAAGTGCATGCTACTGATTGTCAATAGTTTTGAGGTATCAATTTTAAAACTATCACCATGTTTGGAAAACAGATTTCTGATTTAATGATCAAACCAGGGAAATCCCCTGTTTTTGAAACCCCAGAGAAATACAACTTAGAATACGAAGATGTAACCTTTAAAACAACTGATGGTATAACGCTGTCTGGATGGTTGGTTAAAGGCGGTACTAGCAAAGTAATAATTCAATCCCATTTTGGAGTGCAATGCTCGAGATGCGGATTTACCCAAGAGGGAAAGGGAATGATGAAGAACGCGCTTTGGACAAGCGACATTCATTTTCTGAATCATGCCAAATATTTGACTGAAGCTGGCTTTTCGGTGCTCATGTACGATATGCGCAACCATGGAAATAGTGAACAAACGGGCTGGGTATCATGGGGCAAAGACGAACGTAAAGATGTGTTGGCCGCTGTGAACTTCATTTCTAGTCATCAAGACTATTCCCATGCCAATATTGGATTACTTTCCATCTGCATGGGTCAAGGAGCCAGTACCTTCGCCTTTGGTCTTGAAGATATGAAACAATTTAAAAACCTAAAGACGATGATTTCCGTACAGCCATTGACCTATGACTATTTTGTCAAGGCTATGGGATTACCCAATTTTCTGGTCAATTCAGGGAACAAATACAATAAAGAAAAGAGAAATACAGATTTAACGGGAGATGCTTTCCTACCCTACGTTAAAAATATTCATGTACCAACGTTGGTTATCCAAAATTCCAATGATCCAATGACCAATATTGATATGGTAAAACAGTATTTTGACGCGCTCGACGTGGAGAAGGAAATGCTTTGGCTCGATTTAGAGAAGAAAAGAGGAGCTGCTTATTCTTGGCTTGGAGAAAACTCTGAGCCCATTCTTAACTGGTTTGAAAAATATCTAAAATGAAAAAGACAATGTATCTAATAGTAAGCATAATGGCACTTTTGGTAATTTTAATACTTACAGGAAAAAAATCTGTTCATAGTGAAATCACCATTAATGCAAATTCGGAAAAGGTATGGGAAGTCCTTACCGACATGAAGACTTACCCCGAATGGAACCCTACTATGCAGCTTATTGAGGGTGATGTAAAGGAAGGTGGAAAGGTAACCTATCAATTTACACAAGATGCCAACACAGTAAGTAACATTGGGGCCAAAGTGCTTGAAATAATCCCAAATCAATTACTGAATCAAAAAGGGGGTATTCCTGCTGTACTGACTTTCAATCACAAATATATTCTTGAACCAGCCGGAGCAACGACAGTAGTTACAATTCATGAAGATTATAAGGGGATAGGGGTTCATTTTTGGAATCCTGAGCCTGTGGAAAAAGCCTACCAAAGACTAAATAAAGCCTTAAAAACTAGGGTTGAAGCAAAATAAATAGGAAGACAATGGCAGATTTAGTACGAATAAAATCAATAAGTGAAGTACATCACATCTTTGGTTTGAATAAGCCCTTTCATCCTCTGGTGTCCCTTATCCCAATTGATGACCGTATGACCAATTTTGAATACGGGGATACCAAATACGTTTTTGACTTCTACCAAGTAAACCTAAAAAAAGGTTTTGCAGGTGCCATAAGCTATGGCAGAAATTCGTATGACTTTGAAGACGGCACCTTGATCTTCATAAAACCCAATCAGACCATTCAAATCGAAAACCAAGAAGAAATTCATGGCAGCTCGGGTTGGACCCTACTGTTCCACCCCGATTTGATTCGGAAGTCCGAACTAGGGAAAACAATTGATGATTATTCTTTTTTTGATTATGGGCTCAATGAAGCCCTCCACCTATCCAAAAAAGAAATAAATGCCCTAACAGAAATAGTTCAAAAAATTCAAGATGAGTACAATCAAAATATCGACAAGCACAGTCAAGATTTGATAATAGCTAACATTGAGCTCCTATTAAAGTATAGCAAGCGCTTTTACGACAGGCAATTCTTTACAAGAACAAACCTGAATAAAGACATATTGACCCAATTCGATACCGTCATTAAAAATTATTACCAATCTGAACAACCTCTTGTTTCTGGGGTACTAACAGTAAGGGCATGTGCGGAAAAATTGAACTTATCAGTGAATTACTTCGGAGACTTGATTAAATCAGAAACCGGACAAAGTGCGAAGGAACATATTCAAGATTATGTAGTTGAAAGAGCAAAAAGCAGTCTTCTTAGTAGCAACGAGCGTATCAGTGAAATTGCGTATAGTTTAGGCTTTGAGTATCCTCAGGGTTTCAATAAACTCTTCAAAGCAAAAACTGGACTGAGTCCGGGACAGTATAGAAGTCTAAATTAACTCGATACAATTCGGGTAAATAACTACCACTCCGCTTTGGCAACTTCCAAATCTTTCTGAAACTTAGGGTTATTCCACATGGCGCCAAGCATACGGTGCGCCAACACCCGGGCGGCTTCTTCATCACTTGGGTAATGAATTCCCATTACTTCGCGAGACTCACCTATTTCATAAGCCAAGTCTAAAAATTGTTGCCTCTTGTCTGGGCGCAACTCGCTCCAGGTAAAAGCATGAATATAAGCCCATAAAGTATGGCCACTGGCAAAGGAAGGTGAACCCATAATGGCCAGAGGTTGTAGTTTGGGCTCCAGCACATAGGGTCGGGCACGCAAGAGATGATATTTGACGGTAAACTCCATAATACGCATGTCTTTGGTCACCCCTTGCAATAATTTAAAGGTGGCTGGGTAATTCGCTGCTGTAACCTGTTCGCCCAAAATCTCCCTACCTTCAAAAAGAAGGTGTTTCACATTTTCTTGGTAGCGTGGGTGGTCGGGTTGTACCTCAACATGGGGCCAATAACCAATGGGTGCCAACACCTTTGAGGTGCGATGTATCTGTTCTGGAGTCCGCTTTTCTTGCCATTGCAATAAAAAGTCAAGCTCCGCTCTAGTCTGGTCTGAACTATTGGCCGGAAAGTTCACAGTCGTCTTTAAATACGCCACCTGTTCCGATTTCAAATAGGCTGGGGTCATTAAGGTATAGGACAGGGCCACCGAATTGTATTGATCCGGTGTAAAAGAAAGGTCGTCAAGGGCGGCTCGATCGGGATTGATTCCTGGGTTGAGTTTTTGAAGTTCGGCGTAATGCTTTTGCACGGGTTCTAGAGAATGTAACGTTTGGGCATTGCCAAAACCCACAATAAAGAACACCAAGAGAAGGAGTAGTTGTTTCATAAGTGAAAGAGATTTATATGTCATATCGTTTATTAACGATATACGAATTTAAATCATTTGAATCAATCTAATTGCACGTTATGAAATAATTAGGAACCTTTCAGTGCATCCAAGGTGTCGAGAAACTTCTTCAACAACCCATAATTCAGTTCATAATGGGTGAACTTTTCATATTGCTCTGTATGGAAAAGCCCTGCCTCCTTCAAAATTTTAACATGCTGGGAGATGGTAGACTGGGAATAATCGAACATTTCTACCAAATCTTTATTGCAGGTTACATTATCAACTCCTTCGCCCCTATTCTTTTCGGCAAGATAACGTACCAAGGCTACCCGCACTGGATGCGCTAAAGCATTGGCAATGCGAGCGACCTCATGATCGGTGTCATTAATATATTTATTTGAAACAGCGGAACGTATGCGCATTACAAATCGTTTAATGCAAATGTACGATAAGATAGGTCGTTGCCAGAATACTTTTTATTCATGGCGAGATTCAAGCACCTTCACTACATCGCCTAATGCAAATCCTTTGGCCTTAAGAAGAATTAATAGATGGAATAAAAGGTCGGCACTTTCGTTGAGAAACAATTCTTCATTTGTGTCTTTGGCCTCGATCACGGTTTCCACAGCTTCCTCGCCCACCTTTTGTGCGATTTTATTTATTCCCTTTCTGAAAAGCGAGGCCACATAACTATTTTCATCTTCCTGATTGGCTTTGCGCGAATCAATAATATGTTCCAATTCACTCAAGAAACCAAAAGTCTGTGCGTTACTTTCACCCCAACAGGTAGCGGTTCCTGTATGGCAGGTAGGTCCCTTGGGGTTTGCCAAGACCAATAAGGAATCATTGTCACAGTCAACCTTTATATCAACGAGTTGCAAAAAATTTCCACTTTCCTCACCCTTGGTCCATAAGCGTTGCTTACTGCGACTGAAAAAGGTGACTTTTTTGGTTTCTTGTGTTTTTTTAAAGGCCTCTTCATTCATATAGCCCAACATCAAAACGTTCTTCGTTCGAGCATCTTGAATGATTGCCGGAACTAAACCGTTCCTCTCTTTTTGAAAATCTATTGTCATAACCGAATGGGAATTCCTTCTGAATTTAACTGTTGTTTTAATTTCTTTATTTCAATTTCCTTAAAGTGAAAAACACTGGCGGCCAGCGCTGCATCAGCATTACCCTTCAGAAACGTATCGATAAAATGGGGGATTTCTCCCGCACCGCCCGAAGCAATTACTGGTATATTCAACTCTTCAGACAAGCGAGCCAAGGCTGTATTGGCAAAGCCATTTTTAGTGCCATCATGATCCATACTGGTAAAGAGAATCTCGCCTGCGCCTCTTCGCTCCACTTCTTTGGCCCAATCAAACAGGTCTAATGCTGTGGCTACCTTTCCTCCCACCAAATGTACGCGCCATTGTCCGTCGATCTGTTTGGCATCGATTGCCACCACAATACACTGTGACCCAAATTTTGCTACCAACTCATCAATAAGGGCAGGATTACGAACGGCCGCAGAGTTAATGGAAACCTTATCGGCCCCGTTTTTCAGCATAATATCCACATCTTCCACAGCGGCAATGCCCCCGCCAACCGTAAAGGGAATACTTAACTTTTCGGCCACTCGATAGACGAGGTCAGCCAAGGTTTTTCGCTTTTGTTCTGTGGCTGAAATATCTAGAAACACCAATTCGTCAGCACCTTCAACCTCGTACCGTTGCGCAAGTTCAACGGGGTCGCCGGCATCGCGCAAGGCAACAAAATTAACACCCTTAACGGTTCGTCCATCTTTAATATCAAGACAAGGAATAATTCGCTTGGTCAACATCAATCTTGGTTTTTTGTATTTAAATCATGGCCGTCATAAAAGCCCAATTGTTCATTTTTTAAAAGCTTGACCCAAAAGGCAATTTGCCCCGTATGGTACGAGAAATGCTCGACCACATGAATAATGTTACCAATACCTGAAAACTCAAACCCTTGAACTTGTTTTACTTGGGTCAAACGTTCGAAAGAAACACCCTGAAACGCTTTTTTCACCTCATGAACTGTTGATTTTAATTGTTCTAAAAGTTCTAGTTTGGTAAATCCCCCATGGGTCGAAAATTCCAAATCGCGCTGACGCGTGTCCTCAATTTCGTTCAATGAGGCAATTCCATATTGAGTCATATTCCCACATAGATGTATAACCAGGTTTCCAATACTGTTGAGGGAGGCATTGGGTTTTTGCCATAGCTGTTCTTCTGAGACCTTATCTAATGAAACCGAAATCATACGAAGGCTCTCATCCATTCGATAACAGCTATTTTTTATGAATTCGGTCTGAAATGTGCTATTGTCATTCATGTTCCAATATATAGTGTTCCAGTTGTTTCAAACTGATTCTGTTCTCATAAATAGCCTTTCCAATAATGACTCCTTCGCAACCCAACTGCTTTAATTTAGGTAACTCTGCGAACTCAGAAACGCCGCCACTGGCAATTAACTTAATTCCTATTTCTTCACTATCTAGAACTCCGCTACCGCCTATTTCGGTGCGAAGGATCTTGGTTTTGTTCAAAAGCTTAGAATAAAGTTCAAAAGATGGACCCTCGAGCATTCCGTCTTTCGAAATATCGGTGCAAATCACATACTCAACACCAATTTTTTGGTAGGCCTGAACAAAAGGAATCAATTCTTGATCTGAATCTTCTTGCCAGCCTGAGACAGCTACTTTTTCATTGTTGGCATCTGCTCCAAGTATAATTTTTTTGGTGCCATAGGCGTTTAGCCATCGCAAAAAAGTCGGCCTGTCTTTTACGGCAACACTGCCACCGGTAATTTGATTGGCGCCACTTTCAAAAGCAATATGTAAATCTTCATCTGTTTTTAAACCACCGCCAAAGTCAATCGTCAATTTGGTTTTTGTAGCAATTTGTTCTAAGACTTTATGATTGACAATATGGCTGGACTTTGCCCCATCCAAATCCACTAAATGCAAATAGGAAATACCATGCGCCTCAAAAGCCTTGGCAACCTCTAATGGGTTTTCGTTGTACACCTTTTTGGTGTCATAGTCCCCTTTTGAAAGTCGGACACATTTTCCATCAATGATATCAATAGCCGGAATTACGCGCATCTTAATCTAGTTTAGCATTATCTATGGTCATCCAAAGCACCGAATCTCCAATAGCAGTAAAACCATAGCGTTCATAGAAGGAATGGGCGTCCTTGGTTTTCAGACCTATGGTCAATACATTTTGGAATTTAGGGTCAGCCATAATATGGTCCATCAATTTTTTTCCAATTCCTCGGCCCTTATGGTTCCCAAAAATGATGACATCCATAATATGGGCATAAACCACTTCATCGGTCAATACTCGCGCAAAACCAATTTGTTCATTTGCCTGATACACCCCATAACAGATAGAATTATCGATGGTCTTTTGGGTTAATGCCTTCGAGCGATAACCACCCCAATACGAACTTTTGATCTCGAGATGAATCTTCTCAACATCTAAAAGCGATTTATCTGTGGATATGAGAATTTCAGAATTTGTCATAACTCCAAAAAGTTTTGCAGAATTTGATTGCCGCATTTCCCTGATTTTTCAGGATGGAACTGTACTCCGTAAAAATTATCTTTTTTCAAGGCAGCACTGTATTCCAATCCATAAGTGCTTGTCGCTATCGTTTCCTTGGCGATGGGAGCGTAATAACTATGCACCAAATAAATGTAATCACTTTGCAAGTTGTTGAACAAATTAGAGGATAAGTTTTCAATTTTATTCCATCCGATCTGAGGCACCTTGACACTTGAATTGAATTTAACCACATCGGTATCAAAAATTCCAAGGCCTTGGGTTTTTCCCTCTTCGGAGGAATTGCACATCAACTGCATGCCAAGACAAATACCCAATACAGGTTGCTTTAAGTTAGGTGTCATTTCACCTAGACCACTTTCCCGAAGTTTTTTCATGGCGCTACTGGCTTCACCCACCCCTGGAAAAATAATCTTATCCGCTGCCCTAATGGTTTCCTTTTCATTGCTCAGAACAGCTTCGACTCCCAAACGCTGAAAAGCAAATTTGATGCTCTGCACATTGCCCACACCGTAATCTATCATTACCAATTTCATAACATGCCTTTTGTAGAGGGTAGTACCATTTTCTCTGCATCACGCTTGACCGCCATTTTAATCGCCTTCGCAAAAGCTTTAAAAATTGCTTCTATTTTATGATGCTCATTGGTGCCTTCAGCTTTTATGTTCAGGTTCGCCTTGGCCCCATCACTGAAAGATTTAAAGAAGTGATGAAACATTTCGGTCGGCATGTCTCCAATTTTTTCACGCTTAAAATCAGCTTCCCAAACCAACCAACTACGTCCCCCAAAATCGAGGGCCACTTGTGCCAAACAATCATCCATTGGCAAACTAAACCCATAGCGTTCGATACCCAGTTTGTTGCCCAATGCCTTGTAAAAGGCCTCTCCAAGGGCAATACCGGTATCTTCAATAGTGTGGTGTTCGTCCACCTCCAAATCACCCACCACCTTGATAGACAAATCCATTTGACCATGCCTTGCCAGTTGATCCAACATATGATCAAAGAATTTAAGTCCCGTATCCATATTCGCGTTTCCAGTTCCATCTAAATCCAAGGAAATTTTGATATCTGTTTCCCGCGTCTTTCTGGTAATGGAGCCTGTTCTTTTGTCGAGTTTTAAGAACTCGTATATGTGCTTCCAACTATTGGTTTCCAATACTATATGAGAAGAAAGATCTGACTCGGCCACCGTAATTTCATCAGTCCCCAAATGTGTTTGATCATTGATATAAATTCCTTTTGCTCCTAAGTTTTTGGCAAGTTCCATATCGGTAAGCCGATCACCAATCACAACAGATGCGTTCATATCGTACTGACCAAATATGTATTGTTCCAGCATTGCCGTTCCTGGTTTTCGAGTCGGTGCCTTGTCTCGGGGAAACGTGCGGTCGATGCAGATTTCTGAAAATTCGATGCCCTCGCTTTGTAAGGTTTGAATAATGAAATTCTGGACTGGCCAAAAGGTATCTTCAGGAAAGGCCTCTGTACCCAATCCATCTTGATTGGTAACCATAACCAATTCAAAATCAAGTTCTTTAGCAATTCTTGCCAAGTAAGAGAACATTTGGGGGTAAAAGATCAATTTTTCAAAAGAATCCAACTGTTCGTCTCCAGGCTCTAGGGTCAAAGTGCCATCACGGTCAATAAATAATACTTTTTTCATTCCTTTTTTTTCTGAGTCCCAAACAAAATTCAGGCTACATTAATTCGTTTAAAGCTTTTACTACTTTCTTATTTTCTTCCAGTGTTCCGATGGTAAATCTTAGGGTATTCTGACAAAGGGGTTGCGAACTTCTATTTCGTACCACAATTCCTTTTTGTATCAATTCTTCGTAACGCCTATTCGCATCATCTACTTCCACCAAAATAAAATTTGCATCGGAAGGGTAGATGCGTTTAACGAAATCAATCTGTTTGAGTTGTAGCTCCAGGTTTTGGCGACTCTCTAAAATTTCATTGATTTCACGGTGCAAGGTTTCTGTATCCACAACCCGTTCAATTGCCTGCTGTTGGGTCAATGCATTGACATTATAGGGCGGTTTGATTTTGTTTAATACACCGATTATAGCTTCCGAGGCATAGCAAATTCCCAAACGTATTCCCGCCATGCCATAAGCTTTTGAAAGGGTTTGGGTTACAATCAAATTAGGAAATTCTTCCAATCGATCAACCCATGACCTTGTTTCTGCGAAATCTATATAGGCCTCATCAATGACAACAAGTCCTTCAAAATTTGACAATAGCGATACGATTTTGTCTTGATCAAAAAGGTTGGCTGTGGGATTATTGGGAGAGCATAAAAAAATAAGTTTGGTTTGCCCGTCCACATTTTGAATTACCTGTTCCACCTGAGGTTGAAAATTATTGGAAAGCAATATTTCTCGGTTCTCAATGGCGTTGGTGGCCGCCAATACCTTGTACATGCCATAGGTCGGCGGTAATGTCACAATATTGTCTTTATTTGGTTCGCAAAATGCCCTAAAAATCAAGTCCAATACTTCGTCACTACCATTGCCCAACAAAATCTCGGAGGCTTCAACCCCTTTCTGTTTGGCCAGAATTTCCTTGAGACTTAATTGTTGTGGGTCAGGATATCGGTTTATACCATTTTCAAAAGGGTTCTCATTGGCGTCCAAAAAAACCATATCAGCATTGAACTCCTTAAACTCATCCCTAGCCGAAGCATAGGGATGTAAGGATTTCACATTCTCCCTTACCAAATTTTGTAGATTGAATTTCTTCATTTTCATTCTTCAAGGTTAGAGACCCGCACTAGGCTTCATCCAATTGTTTTAATCGCAAGCTAACCGCATTTTTATGCGCCTGCAAACCTTCCGCATCTGCCATTAACTCAACACTAGGTCCAATATTTTGGATGCCGGTACTGCTCAATTTTTGAAAGGTCATACTTTTCATAAAACTATCAAGATTGACCCCACTGTACTGCTTTGCATAACCATTGGTTGGCAAGGTGTGGTTGGTTCCTGAGGCATAGTCACCGACACTTTCAGGTGTATAATCACCGATGAAAACCGATCCTGCATTTACAATATTATCTATGAAAAACGCCTCATTTTTGACGCAGACAATAAAATGTTCAGGGCCATATTCATTAATTAGCGCTAACGCCACCTCATTGTTTTCGACCAAAATAAATCGACTGTTTGCAATGGCTTTGGTAGCAATTTCCCTTCGCGGAAGTGCTTTCAATTGTTGGTTAATTTCGTCTTTTACCTTTGCAATTATCGCTTCTGAAGTAGCAACCAATATCACCTGACTATCTACTCCGTGCTCTGCCTGACTCAACAAATCTGAAGCCACAAAAGCGGCATTGGCATGTTGGTCGGCAACCACCAATAATTCACTGGGACCTGCCGGCATATCTATGGCGACCCCATATTTAGTGGCCCATTGTTTGGCCACGGTCACGTATTGATTGCCGGGCCCAAAAATTTTATACACCTTGGGTATCGATTCGGTACCTAGGGTCATGGCTGCAACGGCCTGGATACCTCCTATTTTGAATATTTTGGTAACGCCACATAATTGGGCGGTGTACAAAATTTCATTTGCCAATTTACCGTTCTTATCGGGTGGGCTGCACAATACAATTTCATCACAACCGGCTTGTTTTGCCGGTATGGCTAACATCAAAATTGTTGAAAACAGAGGTGCTGTTCCCCCTGGTATATACAAACCTACCTTTTGAATGGGTCGTTTTTCTTGCCAGCACTGTACCCCTTCCATCGTTTCTACTTCTACCCTAGCAGTTTTTTGGGCAGAATGAAATTTTTCAATGTTGGTTTTTGCCAACTTGATTGCTGATTTAAGGGCAATTGGAACAGCTTTTTCAGCCTGGGCCAATTCTTGTTGCGAAACCTGAAACACACTTAGATCAGCACCATCGTATGTTTTGGTGTATCCTTTAATGGCTTCATCACCCAATTCACCAACCTTTTCGAATATTTCGGCAACCAAAGGAGACAAGTCATCTACCGATTGTGTAGGTCGCGCTAAAATTGTTGGCCAATCGGCCTTATTTGGGTATAGAAAAGTTTCCATTACAACACCATTTTTTCAATAGGGCATACCAGAATTCCTTCGGCACCGGCTTCCTTGAGTTCATCGATTACTTCCCAAAACACATCCTTGTTGATGACCGTATGAACAGAACTCCAACCTTCCTCAGCCAATGGAAGTATAGTTGGACTCCGCATTCCGGGGAGGATTACAACTATCTCATCAAGTTTGTCATTCGGAACATTCATCAACACATATTTGTTCTTGCGTGCTTTTAAAACAGAGCGCATTCTGAAAAGTAAGGTGTTTAGAACCTCCCTGCGGTCTTGATCGATTTGAGGGGAAACGGCTAAAACAGCTTCACTGCCCAATAACACCTCAACTTCTTTCAAATTGTTTTTGAACAAGGTACTCCCACTTGAAACAATGTCACAAATTGCATCTGCAAGACCAATATTTGGAGCAATTTCAACAGAACCCGCAATTAAATGCAGGTCTGCTTTAATGCCATGTTCATCCAAAAATCGTTGTAATGTAACCGGATAAGAGGTGGCAATTCGTTTGCCATTGAAATATGTAATACCCTGATAATCCTCTGATTTTGGTATTGCCAGGGATACCTTGCATTTTGAAAATCCCAATTGTTCAGCAATTTCAATTCCGCCACCTTTTTCAATCAAAATGTTTTCCCCGATTACGGCAATATCCACTACCCCATCTTTTAAATACTTCGGAATGTCACCATTTCTCAAGTAGAATACCTCCATAGGGAAATTTTTGGCTTCAGCTTTGAGCTGCTCCTTTCCATTATCGATGGCTATTCCACAGTCTTTCAAAATCTTTAAGGAATCGTCTAAAAGACGACCACTTTTTTGAATTGCAATTCTAATCTTTTTCATATCTCGTTTTCAACAATTAAAAAACCCGTTTGATTGCTCAAACGGGTTTTACTTATTTTGGAATACACAAAATATCGTCACCTCGCCTGAGCGGTGCTTACGATATGATGATGTGTATTTAGATTTCTCATTAGGCCGTAAAAGTAGAATCTATTTTTTAATCTTCAAAATCTAAGCTTAAAAATTAAGCTGCATTTTTAAAATGCCCTGTTAATTATTACCTAGAATTAAAGGAAGTCCGTCGTCACCAGAGCCTACAACAACCACCTTGGCATTCGGTGATTGTGCTAACTGCAAGGTAGCTTCAATACCTTTGTCCTGTAAAATTTTATCCGTCAAGGAGGCACTTAAAATTCTATTTGCGTCGGCTTTACCCTGCGCCTCAATTCGTTGTCTTTGCGCTTCCTTTTCTGCACGTTCCAATCGGAATTCATACTCCAATGAAGATTGTTCTTCCTTAAGTTTTCGTTCGATGGCTTCTTTGATTGTCGTTGGCAAGGTCACATCACGCACAAGAATTTCATTCAGTTGGATGTATTGGTCGTCAACAATATTTTTGGTTTCTTCAAAAATCTCGTTTTGAATTGCATCCCTTTTACTGGAATAGAGTTGTTCTGGCGTGTACCTTCCCACCACACTTCGTGCAGCGGATCTGATAGCTGGCAACAATACACGATCCTTGTACATCTCACTTTTTTCTTGGTGCAGTTTTCCTAAATCGCTATAGTTTGGTTGAAACCAAGCCGAAGCATCGATTTGTATTTCCAAGCCGTTGGATGAAAGCACTTTCATTTTTTCAAATACTTCTTGCTGTCTCACCTCATATACGTATACCTTGTTCCAAGGGGCCACCAGGTGAAACCCTTCTCCCAAAGGCGGCTTATCTGTTACGACACCACCACCAAAGGTGCGGTAAAGTACTCCGGCCTCTCCAGAGCCTATTGTCACAGCTGATTTTGATATCAATATAACCAGCAAAATAATAATGAAAACTGCTGGTAAAGCAATTTTTGGTAATCTATCCATAGTAGTTTCTATTTATAATAATCCGTTATATTTTCTAATGAACCATTCAGCAGAAAGTGTTAGGGCCAATAGGCCTAATAACAAGCGAAAATCTATTAAAGGTACTATTTTTTGATTGTTCTTTTGAAGGGGTGCAAATTGATTGTCTTGTGTAAGCTTATCAATGAAATCATCAAGTTGATCTTGGTAAAAAATTTCCCCTTTTGTCTTCGTTGCCAAACGTGCTAATTTACCGTGATTTGATGTGAAAATCTGATTTTCTGCGTCAAAATCAAGAATCTTGAACGCCCCTTGCCTTGAGATATTTTCATTGTTTTCATTTACGGTGAATTCATATTCACCTGGCTGTAAATCAGTTAAATCAACCTCAAAATAATTTCCCTTGAGCAGCATGGGTAAGCTACGGGAAAGTGAGGTGTTTTTGTCCCGTAATTGCAGGATTAGGTCGGCCTGGTTATCCTGTACAAAGGTTCTGTCGTAAAAATTGGCACGTATTTTTAATTCCTGACTACCATCGTAAACCTTTTGATAATCGACTTCTAGTCGGTTCCGCTTCCCAGATTTTGAGAGGTAGACCATTATTTTTGAAAAAAGATTGTCAAATTGTTCGAAATTTCCATGCGTTCTATAATCATGAAGACGCCACTTCCAAATATCGGACCCAAATAAGAACACATTTTTGATATTTGCATCAGAAAGTACCGTCAACAAAGGACTTTCCATTTTAATGCCCTTAATGGTCATATCTAAAATCACCTCTTGTGGTGCTAAAATTGAAACTGACCCTGCCCTGGTTGATAAAGGAGGATATCCTTCAAAATCAAATACTGAACTGTCAAAATACGCAAAGCCAGTGTTGATTTCTCCAAATACTTCTTGGGTGGGATAGCCCAACTCGATTTCTGCAAGATTACCATAGTTGGTGTTAAACCATGCTAAATCTGCCTGGTCACCTACAACAGTAAAAATCGGTATCCGACGGGATTTGGCAAAATCGTAGGCCTTTTGATAATTGGCCTGCGGTTGGTAGACGAGGAGCACATCGGCATCCGCATGTTCATTAAATTCAATATCGGGATCTACAAGTTCTACAACACGTTGGTCGTTCGATTCTATTGCTTTTTTAAGTGCACCGATATCTGGATGTATCAGTTGGGAGACCAACAACACCTTGGTTTTTTCATCGATAACATCAACGGCAACTTCCTTTTTGTTGTTGGTGGTATTCCTTTCACCAGTGAGCGTACTTATACGCACCTCTACCGACTTGATTCCGATGCTGGTTGCCCTTAAAAGCGTTGTCAGGGTCTTGCTTTTCTCGCCCTGTTGAAATTGAAGTTGTTCGCGATGTACATTTCTGCCGTCGAAGAAAACTTGAAGTTGCGCACGAATCGCTTCCTGCCCCTCATAAGTGACCACGGTTTCAATCGGAAATTGATTGTCCAAAAAGGCATAACGGTTCAAATTTACCTGTGACACCGCCAAATCTTTGTAGGTAACCGTATCACCCACAACAATGGGCCATACAGTATTGGTTTGGGGTAGATTCGAAAACTCATAATCTTTCCCCATCGTCTGATTGCCATCCGTAAACAGCACTACCGAAGTGTTTGGTGAAGCAAACAAGCTTGACGACTTCTCCAAGGCCAAGCCAATATTAGATACCCCTTCTTCAAAAGTTATGCTATCGGCTACCGAAATATCAGATCCAAACCTATAGGAGTTCAATTCAAAACGGTCTCGAATGTTAGGATCGTTCTGCAATTTTTCAAGCTTGTACTTCAGGGAATCTGATGTATTATGTTGTACCATCGACCTAGAATTATCGATGAGCAAAATCAATCTTGTTTTTTCAATGGAGCGTTCGTTCTTCGTGAACTTCGGATTGATAAGCAACAAAAACGTACAGAGAAACGAAAAAAACCTTAGAAAAGACAACCAAAATCGGTATGGCTTTCTGTCTTTTTGTTTATAGTAATATTGAAAAAATACAAGCCCTAATGATGCTACAACAGCGGCAAGAACCCATAAAAAAACTGTTGTTTGCATTGAAATCCAAGCTGGTGGTAAAATTAAAAAGGCCTAGGTGAGCATACCGCCATCAACGTTCAAAACTTGTCCGGTTACATAACCAGAGAGGTCAGAAGCCAAAAATAAGCAGGCATTGGCAACGTCTTCAGGAGCACCACCCCGTTTTAAGGGAATGGCATCTCGCCAACCTTGAACGGTTTTCTCATCGAGCTTATCTGTCATTTCCGTTTCGATAAAACCAGGTGCTATGGCATTGCAGCGAATGTTTCGTGAACCGAGTTCTAAAGCCACTGATTTAGTGAAACCTATCATACCCGCTTTTGAGGCCGCGTAATTTGCTTGCCCGGCATTGCCCTTCACTCCTACCACACTGCTCATGTTGATTATTGACCCTTTTCGTTGTTTGAGCATAGTACGTTGCACTGCTTTGGTCATGTTGAAAACCGACTTCAGATTAATTTCTATAACCGCATCGAAGTCTTCTTCTCCCATGCGCATCAGTAAATTATCTTTCGTAATGCCTGCATTATTAATCAAAACATCAATCCCTTCAAAATCTTCCAAAACAGCGGCAACTAATTTTTCAGATTCTTCATAGCTCGCAGCATTACTTTTATAAGCTTTTGCCTTGACGCCTTTGGCACGGAGTTCTTTTTCAAGATCTAAGGCGGGTCCTTCACTAGAACTGTAGGTAAAGGCCACATTGGCACCGTGATCGGCAAAAACTTGGGCTATTCCTTTCCCAATTCCCCTACTTGCCCCGGTGATGATTACGTTTTTATTTTCTAAGAGTTTCATTTTTGACTAATTAAATCGGCATGCATTCAAATATACGTGAAGTAAACCTTAGCGCATAAAAAAATCCTGCACAAGTACAGGATTTATAAGAGTTTTAACGCCGGTTATGAAATGACTTCCTTGACTTTCAATCCAATTTCAGCAGGAGAGTCCACCACATGGATACCACACTCACGCATGATTCTCTTTTTGGCTTGGGCGGTATCATCACTGCCGCCAACAATCGCACCTGCGTGTCCCATAGTTCTGCCAGCTGGAGCTGTCTCACCAGCAATGAAACCAACAATAGGCTTTTTGCTGCCACTTTCCTTATACCATTTCGCAGCATCAGCTTCCAACTGACCACCAATTTCGCCGATCATTACAACACTATCGGTTTCGGGATCGTTAATAAGCATTTCAACCGCTTGCTTGGTCGTTGTTCCGATAATGGGATCTCCACCAATTCCAATGGCTGTAGAAATACCCAATCCTTGACGAACGACTTGATCTGACGCCTCATAAGTCAAGGTTCCCGATTTGGATACAATACCTACTTTTCCTTTTTTGAAAACAAAACCGGGCATAATGCCCACTTTGGCTTCACCGGGGGTAATGACTCCAGGACAATTGGGGCCTACCAAAACACAGTCTTTATCCTTGATGTAATCATTGGCTTTTACCATATCCGCTACGGGAATCCCCTCGGTTATGGTAATGATTACTTTTATGCCAGCATTGGCAGCTTCCATAATGGCATCAGCAGCAAAAGCGGGTGGTACAAAGATGATGGTGGTGTCGGCACCAACTTTTTGCACGGCTTCCTTAACCGTATTGAATACCGGTTTGCCCAAGTGTTCTTGTCCACCTTTTCCGGGAGTAACACCGCCAACCACATTGGTTCCATATTCAATCATTTGTTCGGAATGAAACGTTCCTTCACTTCCTGTAAAGCCTTGAACAATAATTTTTGAATCTTTATTGACTAAAACACTCATCTTGCTGTTGTAATTTTTCACAAAAATATGGCTTGCCCACGAATTTGAGGCTACCTATTTCAATTCTTTTTTAACTTTTCCATAATTGAGGGAATCTGTTTGATTCCAGCCAATTGTTTCATCTTTTTTCGCGCTTCTTCGGCCGGACTGCCGAAATACGTTTTCCCGCCAGGCAAAGAGCCTGCAACCCCAGATTGTGCTAAGACAACAGCTTCTTTTCCTATGGTAATTCCGCTAATCACACCTACTTGACCCCATAGGGTGACCTCGTCTTCTATGACCACACAGCCAGCAATTCCACACTGCGAAGCAATCAAACATTTTCTTCCGATTACCGTATCATGACCTACCTGAATTTGATTGTCAAGTTTGGTACCTTCGCCAATAGTGGTATCACCAGTAACTCCCCTGTCGATGGTGCATCCTGGTCCGATATCCACATTGTTCTCAATGATAACCCTACCACCAGAAACCAATTTATCATAACCCGCTGGCCGTTTTTTATAATAAAAAGCATCACCACCTAAAACGGTTCCGGAATGTATGGTGACATTGTCACCAATAACACAATCATCATAGATCGATACATTGGCATGTATCAGACAGTTCTTTCCGATGCGTACATTATTGCCAAGAAAAACGTTGGGCTGAATTACCGTACCTGCTCCTACCTCAGCTGTTTTAGCAATAGCGCCATCGGCTTTCGAAAAAGGATTAAAATGTAAGGTCAGTTTATTAAAATCAGCAAAGGGATCTTCAGATATCAACAGTGCTTTTCCCTCAGGACAGTCGACCTTTTTATTGATCAAGACCACAGATGCTTTCGATTCCAAGGCCTTATCATAGTATTTGGGGTGATCCACAAATACGATATCACCATGTTGGACCACATGAATTTCATTCATTCCCAGAACTGGGAAATCTGAACTCCCAACATATTCAATGTTAAGCAATTCAGCAATTTCACCTAATGCATAGGTTTTAGGAAATTTCATGATTATTCTTTTGCCCGTTCTTGGTAAGAACTACTTGCTGTGTCAATTTTTATCTTATCACCCTCGTTAATAAACAACGGAACATTGATACGGGCGCCTGTTTCTACCGTGGCAGGTTTGGTGGCATTCGTTGCTGTATTGCCCTTTACTCCGGGTTCGGTATGGGTCACCTCCAATATTACACTTGCCGGCATGTCAACAGAAAGTGGCATCTGATCTTCCGCATTGAAAATAATGGTAACTATTTCACCTTCCTTTAAAAGCTCAGGGGTGTCAAGCGCATCTTTTTGTAAGGCAATTTGATTATAATCATCAGTATTCATAAAATGAAAGGTGTCACCATCGGGATATAAGAACTGGTAAGATCTCGTCTCTACCCGTACATCCTCAATTTTGTGACCTGCAGAAAATGTATTGTCGATTACTTTTCCCGTGGTTACGCTTTTCAGTTTGGTTCTCACAAAGGCGGGTCCTTTACCCGGTTTTACATGTAAAAATTCAACAATTTTATAGATATCGTTGTTGTATCTAATACAAAGTCCTTTTCTAATATCTGAAGTACTGGCCATAATTTTAATTTGTGCTGAAATATCCTTTCATAATACCACGCTGCGAATCTCTTATAAACTGTAAGATCTCATCCCGTTCTGGGGTGGCTTCCATCTCGGCCTCAATAATTTGGGCCGCCTGAGAATTGTTATAATGCTTTTGGTATAAGATTCGGTAAATATTTTGAACCTCCCTAATTTTCTCTGCCGTAAAGCCTCTTCGTCGCAGCCCTATAGAATTGATACCAACATAAGAAAGTGGCTCTCGGGCAGCCTTCACATAGGGTGGAACGTCTTTTCTCACCAAGGAACCTCCGGTAACAAAGGCATGGTTGCCGATAGAAACAAATTGATGCACGGCCACCATTCCCGCCAATACCACATTGTTGCCTATGGTCACATGCCCGGCAAGGGTTGAATTGTTGGAAAAGATACACCCGTCGCCAATAAAGCAATCGTGTGCCACGTGACAGTACGCCATGATCAGGCAATTTTTGCCAATTACGGTTTTCATCCGATCATTGGTTCCCTTATTGATTGTTGCACATTCACGTATGGTGGTGTTGTCTCCGATATGCACGGTCGTATCTTCCCCTTCATATTTAAGGTCTTGTGGAATTGCAGAGATGATAGATCCAGGAAAAATATTACAATTCTTACCGATACGGGCTCCCTCCATAATCGTCACGTTGGAGCCAATCCAGGTTCCTTCTCCGATGGTCACATTATTGTGGATTGTGGTAAAAGGCTCAATAACCACGTTTTTTGCAATTTTTGCGCCCGGATGAACATAGGCTAAGGGTTGGTTCATAATATTTAGTTGCCTTTAACTTTAGTTATTTGCGCCATAATTTCTGCTTGGGAAACCAATCGGCCATTTGCATAGGCATGCGCCTGCATTTCACAGATGCCCCTGCGTATTGGTGATATTAAATCTAATTTAAAGATTAGGGTATCACCAGGAACTACTTGGTGTTTGTATCGTACATTATCGATCTTCAATAAATAAGTCAGGTAATTTTCCGGGTCTGGCACCGTACTCAATACGAGAATACCTCCCGTCTGCGCCATAGCTTCAATCTGTAACACACCGGGCATAACCGGCGCCCCTGGAAAATGTCCCACAAAAAAAGGTTCGTTCATCGTGACATTTTTCATCCCGATAACGTGTTGATCAGAAAGCTCCAATATTTTATCTACCAGCAAAAAAGGTGGGCGATGCGGAAGCATCTCCATGATTTGGTTGATATCCTTAACAGGTGTAGCATGCAAATCAACCTCTGGCACGTAGTTGCGACGCTCTTGCTTTATAATCTTGTGTAATTTTTTCGCAAACTGCGTGTTGACAAAATGACCGGGTTTATTGGCAATCACCTTGCCTCGAATTCGCGTTCCTATTAATGCCAAATCACCGATTACATCCAAGAGCTTGTGGCGTGCCGCCTCGTTCGGTTGATGCAAGGTCAAGTTGTCGAGAATACCATTGGGTTTTACCGATAACTTCTTCTTGTTGAAAGCTTTCTCAAGCTTTTTCATGGTAGGTTCGGAAATCTCCTTATCCACATAAACAATGGCATTGTTCAAATCACCGCCCTTGATAAGGCCATGTTCGAGCAACATTTCCAGCTCATGCAGAAAACTGAATGTACGTGCATTCGCTATTTCAGAAGAGAAATCCGTAATATTTTCAAGAGTAGCATTTTGGGTGCCGAGCACCTTGGTACCAAAATCGACCATGGTCGTCACTTGATACGACTCTGATGGAATAACCGTAATCTCGCTACCCGTGGCTTCATCTTTATAGGAAATCACATCTTTCACCACATACTCTTCCCTATTGGCATTCTGTTCTTCGATACCAACTTCTTGTAGGGCTTCTACGAAGAATTTTGAAGAGCCGTCCATGATGGGAGGTTCCGGTGCGTCAAGCTCTATCATCACATTGTCCACTTCCATGCCCACCAATGCTGCCAAGACATGCTCAGAGGTTTGAATTTTGACCCCATTCTTCTCTAGATTGGTACCTCGTTGTGTGTTGACCACATAATTGGCATCCGCTTCGATAACGGGCTCACCTTCAAGATCGATACGCTTAAAGGCATAGCCGTGGTTGACATCAGCGGGAACAAAGGTCATGGTCACATTCTCGCCAGTGTGCAATCCAACGCCTTTAAGAGTAATTGATTTTTTAATGGTTTTCTGCTTCACCTCAATCTTTTTCACCATCTATCTTTTTTTCTATTGCAGCTACTTGATTTACCAATTTTGGTAAGTTTTTAAAATGCACGTAGGATTTGTTGTAATCCCCATAATTTAGGGCTGGGGAGCCCTGAAGCACCTCATCATCTTTTACATTGCGTCCAATACCAGATTGTGCTTGTATTTTCACTCGGTCACCAATGGTAATATGGCCAACGATACCCACTTGACCCCCAATTAAACAATGCTTTCCGATTTTTGTTGATCCTGCAACACCGGTTTGGGCAGCTATGGCTGTATGCTCGCCAATCTCAACATTATGGGCAATTTGAATTTGGTTGTCTAGTTTGACCCCTTTCCTTAAGATTGTAGATCCCAAGGTGGCGCGATCAATCGTGGTTCCGGCCCCAACGTCTACATTATCTTCAAGAATGACATTGCCGGTTTGGGGTACTTTGGCGTATTCCCCTTTTTCATTTGGCGTGAAACCAAAGCCATCGGCACCAATAATGGCACCACTATGAATCACACAACCATTACCGATTATGGATTCTGAATAAATTTTAGCCCCCGCATAGATCAGCACATCATTTCCTATAACTACATTATCACCGATATACACATTGGGAAATACCTTAACATTATTGCCTATTTTAACGTTGTTCCCAAGATAGGAGAACGCACCCAAGTAAAATCCTTCGCCGTAGGTCGCAGATTCAGAAATATGGGAAGGGCTTTCTATACCGATCTTATTGTTCTTTACCTGGTTGTAGTATTCCAAAAGTTTCGAAAACGACTTGTAGGCATCGTCTACCTTTATGAGCGTTGTTGAAAGCGCTTGCTCAGGAACAAAATCCTTATTCACAATGGTGATCGAGGCTTTTGTTGAATAGATATAGGAGGTGTATTTTGGATTTGCCAAAAAGGTCAGGGAACCGATTTCCCCCTCTTCAATTTTTGACAGTTTATGTACGGCTGTCTCAGGGTTGCCATCAACCTCTCCCTCTAATATTCCTGCTATCTGGGTAGCCGTAAATTTCATCGCTGCAAAAGTAAGAAAATTTGTTAAACGCTTGTCTTCGGATAGCAAGCATAGTATTTGGTAACTGTTTTGGATAAGGCCTGAAGGCCCAAATCATCTGATGCCTTGGCAACATCCGTTAATTTGCCATTTTTTAGTAGAATATTAATGTTCTGATGTTGTACATCATAGGCCGTATTCTTTATTTCTCCCGAGAAGACAAAATAATCCACTTCGTCCTCAGCGACCTTATAATACGAGCGGGTCCATTTCTTTCTTTCAGCTAAACGGCTTTCTAAAAAGGGTTTGTTCTTTATTTTGATTTTTAGCAGGTCTCGGTTCAATAGCATCTGACACAATCGCGACAGTACTTGGTCATCCGCATTTTGCCACATTTTGATCGCAGCCAATACATCTATATCATCGAGCCTTGCGAATTGCTCAAGAATTTCCCTCGACAAGGGCTGCCCTTCCACCGATTGCTGCAAGAAGTATAATAATGTAGCGCTACCGGGCAAATCAAATCCTTCCTCCAAGAGTTTTTTTGCCCTTTCTATCAAACGAACCAATAACATCTCAGCTACAAATCCGGTCTTATGCAGATACACCTGCCAGTACATGAACCGCCTGGCCATCAAAAATTTCTCAACCGCATAGATGCCTTTTTCCTCAACCACCAATTGGTTGTCGACCACATTTAGCATGGTAATAAGGCGCTCTGAATTAATGTTGCCTTCGGTCACTCCCGTATAAAAACTGTCGCGTTTCAGATAGTCAAGACGATCCATATCCAATTGACTCGAAACCAATTGGTTCATAAAATCTTTTGGATAGGCACCCTCAAAAATTGCTATGGCGGTTTCCAATTGACCGTCAAATTCATGGTTCAATTCTTGCATATAGGCCAACGAAATTGCCTCGTGACCATGTTCACCCAGAAGGTGATGCTCCAAGGCATGAGAAAAAGGACCATGACCGATATCGTGCAATAAAATGGCACAAAGCAAGCCTTTTTCCTCCTCCTCGGTTATTTCGACGTTCTTATACCGCAACACCTGAATGGCTTGCTGCATGAGATGCATACAGCCCAAGGCGTGGTGAAAACGGGTATGGTGGGCACCAGGAAATACCAGGTAAGACATCCCCATTTGCGCAATTCGTCGCAATCGTTGAAAATAGGGATGCGCAATCAGGTTAAAAATAAGTTCATTGGGCGTGCCAATAAATCCGTAGATTGGATCGTTGAATATTTTAAGCTTGTTGGTCGTTGCCAAAAAGTTGCTATTTAATCCGACAAAGATACTTTTTAATGAACACTATAGATATTCTTTGGGTCGATGACGAAATTGACCTACTCAAACCCCACATCCTCTTCCTTGAACAAAAAGGATATAGCGTGGTAACCTGCCAAAGTGGGCAAGATGCCTTAGAGGAAATCAATGGAAAAACCTTCGACATTGTTTTCTTGGATGAAAACATGCCGGGCATATCCGGATTGGAAACCCTCAATGAAATCAAACAGATCGATGTAACCCTCCCCGTAGTGATGATCACCAAAAGTGAGGAGGAATACATTATGGATGAGGCCATCGGTTCGAAGATTGCCGATTACCTGATAAAACCGGTGAATCCGAACCAAATATTGCTATCGCTCAAAAAGAGTTTGGACAATTCACGCCTGGTTTCTGAACGTACTACGGCCAATTACCAGCAAGAGTTTCGAAAAATTGCGATGGACCTATCCATGGTCAACTCATGGGAAGAGTGGACAGAACTCTATAAAAAGCTGATCTATTGGGAGCTTCGTCTCGAAGACATCGAAGACCTAAGCATGTTCGAGATATTGGAATCACAAAAAGTCGAGGCCAATAGTCAATTCAGCAAATTTGTGGATAAAAATTACGGGGATTGGTTTGATGGTGAAGGCCCTATTATGTCGCATACCTTATTCAAAGAACTGATCAAACCTGAACTAAAGGACTCCAAAACTCTTTTATTGGTTATTGACAACTTGCGTTACGACCAATGGTTAGCCTTCGAAGATGTGTTGACCAATTTCTACAGAAAGAAAAAGGAGACGCCCTATTATAGTATTCTACCAACGGCTACCCAGTATGCCCGTAATGCCATATTTTCAGGACTGACACCATTGGATATGGAAAAGCAACATCCAGATTGGTGGAAAAACGATACCGACGAGGGCGGCAAGAATTTATTTGAGGCCGAATTTCTAGGGGCCCAGCTTCGCCGCTTGGGGTTGAACATCAATTGGGAATACCATAAAATCAGCAGCTTGCGACAAGGCAAACACCTGGCGCAGAATTTCCGTTCACAAAAAGACAACGACCTTACCGTGATCGTCTACAATTTTGTGGATATGCTCTCGCATGCCAAGACCGAAATGGAGGTGATCAAAGAATTGGCTTCCAACGATAAAGCCTATCGATCTTTAACCTTGAGCTGGTTTAAAAACTCTCCGCTACTCGATATTATTCAACAAGCCCAAGATCTTGGTAAAAAATTGATCATCACCACGGACCATGGCACCATCAATGTGAAGCATCCGTCAAAGGTCATCGGGGATCGTGATACCAGTTTGAACCTGCGCTATAAAACCGGGCGTAGTTTAACGTTTGAGAACAAAGATGTGTTGGCGGCCAAAAACCCGCACAGCCTGCATTTGCCCAATATCAATTTGAGCAGTTCGTACATTTTTGCGAAGAACGATCTGTTTTTTGCCTACCCCAATAAGTACAATCACTATGTGAGCTACTACCGCAACACCTACCAACATGGCGGGGTATCTTTGGAAGAAATGATTGTACCCTTTGTGGTGTTGGAAGCAAAATAACGGACGAAGAATTCCAGAAGAACTCTCCATCCGATTTTGAAAATGGGTCTATTTTTTTATCAGCTTGATATAAAATAAATAGATACTACACCCCATGATATACAATGGCACAATGATTTTAGAAAAAGCGTGTAATAGGCCCACCTCTTCCCTTGATATTTCACTTATTCCTTGATACATGTCATAAATACTATATAGGAAAAAGGAAAAAATCAAGAGAATCCAAAAAAGCTTTTTCATTTGTTAATAGATTATTTTTTACAAGCAGCAATTACATTATACGTACTCCACCCTTTGGTAATTAAAAATCCAACTGCAGCCGCGGTTCCAAATCCACCGGTCGCAGCGGTAACTCCAGCGAAAATTGCTGTAGCCAAAATTGTTCCAACAACTGCTCTTCCGCAAGCACCTCTTGCGACTAGATTTAAAGCGGATTTCGAACTATTTGTTATTTCACTATACTCAATAAAAGTATGAAGGTAGGTAAAAATTAATTCCGCAGTTTCTATTGATTCAACTTCTTCAACTTCTAATAAATCCTCATAAAAATTTTCGTTTGACAAGTTGTTCATTGCCCAATCGATTGTGTTCGGAAGACTTGTGTCAATACCATTAGAATCGAATAAAAATTCTAATCCATTGTTTTGAGCTATTTCCAAGTTTTTGTCAAATTCAAAATTGAAAATTTCTTGAACTTGATCATTTAATGAACTTTTAAATCCAAAAGTACCTCCGCTCTCAAATTTGTGTTCAATGTCGTTATGAATACTTCTTAGCATTTCGACTGAGAGTTCTTCATTTGAAGAATCAAGAGTTTCATATTGTGTGCACGAGAAACATAGCACTAACATTGCCAAGAAAATTGAAAGATTAGATTTTCCGTTAAAATTATTTGCTCTCATAATATTTGATTTTTTGTTACTAAAACTTGCCATGACATCTCAAATATAGTATTTATTCTCTATTATACAAATTATAATCTATATTATAGCGCATTTAGTCTGTATAGATTTATTTTTCATAGAAAATAGTATCTTTAGGGCCTACCAATAATGATTTTATGCTCAAGGCCATTGATCGTGTGATGCAGTTTATAGACTATGCGGGTATGAGTGCCCGGCAATTTGATATCAGTATAGGCGCCAGTAATGGGTATACCCTGCGCATGAAAAAGAATAAAGCTTCCATTGGCAGCGATGTTATCGAAAATATCATCAAAACCTATCCACAGCTCAATTTGATATGGTTGATTACCGGTGAGGGTGAAATGCTCAATCCGGACAAAGAAACGTTACGTACCGGAAAACTACCGCGTGAAAAGGAGATGGAGATTGAGCGTATCATTGAGGCCAAAATCAAAAAACGCCAAGAGCAAGAATTACAAGATTTATTGAAGGCCGTAAATAAGGAGATAGCTAAGCAGCAAAAAAAGGAGAAATAAGTTCCCCGCAGTTTTGGCCTATTTACTATTTAATTCTTGCTCCAATTTACTTTTAAGCTCTTTAAGTCCTTTAAGATTGTTAAGGGAATCATGCAGTTCTTTTTTATACTCCTCAATAAACTTCTGTCTTTCAAGGTTTCTTTTACCCACAGCTTCCTTTATCTTTGAATATTTAGTTTCAAGAAAAAGGGCGACCCGGCTCTGATGTTCAACAATTTGTGCTATGGCAACAAGAAAAATAGCCAGCAAAGTTAGTACAGGGGCCGATTGAACCACTTCTATTTCATCCACAACACCGGAATCTTCTCCGAACAAGTTTATTATTTGATAGATATATAGTATTACTGCAGACAAAAAAGTATATCTAATCCAATCTCTTGTTCTAAAATAAAATATAAGGATTGGGATTAGAAAACAGATTTTCACAAATAAGTAATAAAATGCACCATTGGCATCTTTAAAACCATAGCTGCCAAATTGAAAAAAGTATAAATCATAATATCCTGTTCCCTCGGGAAGATATTTCCAAAAATCTCGTAAAAATGGCATGCTAATTAAGAGTACAGCTGCACCTATATTTCTCTTGGAGTTCCAAAACTCGCAGAAATCTTGAATAAATTGGTCCTTATATTTTAGGAGACTAAAAATAAGCCAACTAAGTAAAATTACTATTGTAAATAATTTTACATCAAAATGTTCAATATTGCTGTTTTTAGGATTAAAAGACTCAAAAAACCTCCACAAGGTCATATAAATTGGAAACAATAATAATGTGCGAAACGCAAATGACTGTCTATTCCAAATAACGAATATAATTATCAACCAGATTCCCCTAGAAGACATTGCCCATATAAAATTTTGATTTGTTGTGTAGTCATGGTCAAATCTGTAACTAAAAAAATCAAAGCCAGATTGAGGAGCTTCGGAAAAATAAATATGACTGTATGGCAATAATGGCAAGAGAAAAACCACAAGAGCAATTAGTATTTCTTTTTTTTGAATTAGCTTCGTCATCAGTACCAATATAACATATTTTGGAGAAAATAGTCTATAATATCGATAAAATAAACGAGATTGCCCAACTGTTGTTACAACAGCAACAGCATAAGGCGTTCTGTTTTTACGGCCCGATGGGCGCGGGCAAAACCACCCTAATCAAGGCCTTGGTGGAGGCGTTGGGGGCGGTGGACTCCGGGAACAGCCCCACTTTTGGCCTGGTGAACCGCTATGAAAATGCCGAAGGCATCCTGCTCGCCCATCATTTTGACTTTTACCGTATTGAGCATGAGGTGGAGGTATTGGATATGGGCATTGAGGATTACTTTGCTAGTGAGGCCCATATCTTTATCGAGTGGCCCGAGAAAATACCCAATCTCCTCCTTGAAGACCATCTTAAGGTTAACTTGCAGTTTATCGATGAAACCACCCGAAGTATCGAGTTTTAGCCTCTTAAAGATTTGTTAACCGCATTTTTTTGTAGTTTCAACACAGTTCCCTCAGGATCGGTGAAGTGACCTCATTTTAGGATGAAATGCAAATTTTATCGTTCAAATGCACATTTTGCTAAAATATTTCGCTACATTTGCTTCTGAATGAATTCATTTATTGTTAACCAAAAAAATGTACGATGAACACTAGAAAAGTATTTTTTGGTCTATTAGGTGTTGCCTTTTTGGCAATGACCGCTGTATCTACCACTGTTATCAGTGATGATACTTTGGATAATGGTACTACTCAAATTGACAAAAGAAATGTCAAGAATCAGTAGGACTAATACCTAAAATGCAAAGCCCCTTTTTGGGGCTTTTTTTATACAATAAATTTAGGTAACTGTTGTTATACAGTTATGGATCCCAAAAAGGAAAAGAAAAAAAGGTTGATAATCGAGGGGGTTATTGCATTATTAATTGCTATTACCCCTGTATTATTTTACTCCTATAAATATACCCCGACTCAAACCGAAACGTTAGACTTCTTTCTTTTTGAAATGGGATCTAATGGGTGGGGTGATGCAAGAACTGCCCTTTGGTATTATTTGTCAAAATTAATTCCAATGCTTTTGCTTATAATTTGGTTCGTCACTTGTAAGCAATGGTGGTACCATGCGATTCTCATCCCCATCGCTATGTATGGATTTCAATTTTTTACTGAAATTTTCAATGACACATTCATTACTGACGAATCAGAAATTCTATTGGTCTTGGCAGTTACAGCAGTAATCACCCCTGTGGTGTACTTTATTAGGGTAAGACTTGTCGATAAACATGTTCACGGTATTGATTTAAAGGCCATGGATGCTGAATTGCGTATCCTAAAGGAAAAAGAAGAGCTGCGTAAAGAGCGTGAAAAGCTCGAACAACGTCAGGAGACCCTAGCGAAAAAATCGTAAATTCGTTTGAAGCGAATTTGGTGCCTAATTGGCGCCTGCATTAGCAACGTATGGACCAACCTTCCTCTCCCTTTAGCAAACAACAATTACTGCCCCAAGAAGAAACCCTTGAAGTTCTCAAACAAAAAGGCGAACTCTTTATTGGCATTCCCAAAGAGAACCAGTACCAAGAAAAACGTATTTGCCTGACCCCCGATGCCGTCAACGCCATTACGGCCCATGGCCATCGTGTGATGCTCGAAGCTGGTGCGGGAGAAGGGGCCAATTATGCCGATATTGATTATACCAATGCCGGAGCCGAGGTGGTGCGCGATACCAAAAAAGTCTATTCGTGCCCCATCATATTAAAGGTAGAACCCCCTACCCTTCAAGAAATCGAATTGCTGAATCCGCAAACCATTGTGATTTCGGCCCTGCAGATCAAGACGCAGTCGAAACGCTATTTTGAGGAGTTAGCCAAGAAGCGAATTACGGCCATCGCCTTTGAATACATTCGTGATGAAGATGGCAAATATCCTGCCGTGCGCTCCTTGAGCGAAATTGCCGGTATCTCTTCGGTATTGATTGCCTCAGAATTGATGGCCACTACCAATAAGGGCAATGGATTGATGTTTGGTAACATCAGTGGGGTGCCCCCGGTAGAGGTAGTTATTTTAGGGGCAGGTACCGTTGGTGAGTTTGCAGCTCGGTCGGCCTTGGGGCTCGGTGCCAACATTCGGGTATTCGACAATTCGCTCACCAAACTGCGGAACATTCAAACCAGTTTGAACCAAACCATTTATACCTCTACCATTCAACCAAAGAATCTTTTGAAGGCCTTGAAGCGCTGCGATGTGGCCATTGGTGCCATTCGCGGAAAAGACCGTTCACCCGTAGTAGTCTCCAGTGCCATGGTCGAGAACATGAAAAAAGGGGCCGTAATTATCGATGTAAGCATTGATATGGGAGGCTGTTTTGAAACTTCTGAGATTACCAGTCATGACAAACCTACCATAGAAAAGTTTGGTGTGTTGCATTACGGGGTGCCCAATATTCCGTCACGCTATCCGCGAACCTCCTCAATTTCGATAAGTAATATCTTTACCCCCTACTTATTAAAGATCGGTGAAGATGGTGGCCTTGAGCAGTCGCTCCGTTTTGATAAGGGATTGCGAAACGGGCTGTATATGTATCACGGCATTTTGACCAATAAGACAGTGGGCGATTGGTTTGACTTGAACCATAGTGATATCAACTTCTTAATTTTTTAAAGAAAATGGCATTTCTCAAACGATTGGGGTGGTACCTCGTGGGCCTGTCTATAGGGCTTATTTTTTTGGTGTTCCTTTTCAAGAAAAAATCTGAAGAAAGCAATGTGGAATTCTGCTACCTGCCCAACTGTAGGGTGTTAAAGGATATGCGCACCAAAAAGCTGGTGCTTTCCGATAAGGCCATTTCGCAGCTAACAACATTCGAATTGGATACACTAATCATAAGATCCACTTTGGAAGACGGCAGTATCGACTTTTCAAATAGCGATACCAAATCGAAACCATGCAAAACCTATTTGGTCAACACCCCGGATCAAGAAAAGGAATATCAGATGCGATTTTCGAATTGTGACAGCCTATTGACCTTGACCGAAGTACTCAAGAAATAACTTAGATTTTTCGGCGCGCTTTTTCTTTTTTCAACAACGAAAGTTCTCGTGTGGTCTGACCGGCCACCGAGGTGTTTTCCTCTGCGCGTCGGATCAAATACGGCATTACATCGCGAACTGGCCCATAGGGCAAATATTTGGCAGCCAAAAATCCAGCATCTGCAAGATTGAAGGTAATATGATCACTCATACCAAATAATTGTCCGAACCAAACCCGGGGATCTTCCGGTTTGATGCCCTGCTCTTTCATCAATTGAATCAAATCGTAGGTACTTGCCTCGTTATGGGTACCGGCAAAAATGGAAAACACATCGAGGTGCTCCATCATAAAGCGTACGGCTGCGTCAAAATTCTCGTCTGTAGCTTTCTTTGACGCACATATGGGGCTATCATAGCCTTTGTTCTGGGCCCGCTCACGCTCTTTTTCCATATAGGCCCCTCGTACCACCTTGATGCCAGCTTTGAAATTTTCCTTTGTCGCCAACTGACCCAGTTGCTTCAAATAGTCGAGACGATCCCAACGGTACATTTGGGCGGTATTGAAAACGATGGCCTTTTTGGTATTGTACTTTCGCATCATCTGAAGGGCTACATCATCTGCAGCCTGTTGCATCCAACTCTCTTCAGCATCGATCAACAAGCACACGTCCAAATCAGCTGCCTTTTGGCACACCTGTTCGTAACGATTCAGCACACGATTCCATTCCTCATTTTCCGCTTCACTTAAGGTTTGGCCTGAACTCAATTTTTCATAAAGTTCAAAGCGCCCAAAACCGGTAGGTTTGAACACCGCAAAGGGGATGGCATTTTTCTCCTTCACGAACTGCAATACCCGTAAGGTGACTTGCAAGGCGTGATCAAACTGGTCTTCCGATTCTTTTCCCTCTACCGAATAATCCAGAATCGAACACACCCCTTTTTCGAACATCTTATCAATTATGGGCAAACAATCTTCTTCATTGACCCCTCCGCAAAAATGATCGAACACTGTGGCACGTATAAGACCTTCGACAGGCAAATGGGCTTTCACGGCGAAATTGGTGACTGCCGTTCCTATACGAACCAGGGGTTCATTGGCAATCAACTTAAACAAAAAATAGGCGCGCTCAAGTTCCGAATCGGTTTTCAGTTGAAAGGCTATTGCCGTATTCTCAAAATCAGGCTGCATTATTGCAAAATTTTTAATGAATCAAATATAAGCAGGGAACATCTATGGATATGATAAAAAATAGTCTTTATTTGGGGTAGCTTAAATTCCCATATTGGAAACTAAATACCTGCATACCATTTATTTCGAGGATTTAGCCGCTGCAGCCTTGTCACAACACATGGCCAAAAGCAACTATTCCAAAGTTTTTGTCTTGGTTGATTCGAACACCAAAAGTCATTGTTTGCCCTCCTTTGCCAAAAAGTGTGGCTTTGACATCGACTTGGTCATTGAAATCAAGGCTGGGGAAGAGCACAAAACAATTCAGACCTGTACCACGGTTTGGGATGCACTCTCGACCTTAGGCGGTGATCGGAAAAGTTTGTTGATCAATTTAGGCGGGGGCGTTGTTACCGATTTGGGTGGGTTTGTCGCTTCAACCTTTAAGCGTGGTATCGATTTCATCAATGTGCCCACTACCCTCTTGGCCATGGTCGATGCGGCTATTGGTGGAAAGACCGGTGTAGACTTTGAGGCCCTAAAAAATCAAATTGGAGTCATCAACCAACCGGAAATGATCTTGATTTTTTCAGATTTTTTAGCAACCCTGGATAAGCGCCAAATTCGAAGTGGATTTGCCGAAATGCTAAAACACGGATTGATTTTAGATCAAGGCTATTGGAACGAACTTATTCAACTCAAGGATTTTGATCAATCGAAATCGCACATTAAAAGATCCACGGAAATCAAGAGTGGTGTGGTCGAAGCAGACCCCTTTGAGGCGGGATTGCGAAAAAAATTGAATTATGGCCACACCTTGGGCCATGCCATTGAATCTTATTTTTTAATGGAAGCCAATCGGGAAACCTTGTTGCATGGCGAGGCCATAGCCGCTGGAATGATTTTGGAAGCTTATTTGTCACACGAACTTACCGGACTTTCGAAATTGGAACTCGATGAAATTAAAAGGGTGTTTTTGGATTATTATGGTAAAATTTCATTTGATGACCAAGAAATTGAAAGCATCATTGAATTGTTACAGCACGATAAGAAAAATACTCATGGCAAGGTGAATTTTGTGCTCTTAAATTCGATTGGCAAAAGCATAGTCGATATTAAGATTGCCCCTGAATTACTCAAAAAAGCCTTCGCTTACTACGCCCAAGAATAAGTACATATACTATTTTCTTCAGTTGACAACTCTTTGCGTTGTTGCGAACAAAAAAGTTTTAGTTTGGGTACACAAACCATAACCTAAACCTATGATGAAACGTGTACTTATAGACTACAAAAAATTGGACCGCGCAGTGGCTGCACTTCTTATTGATTTATATCCCCACGGCTATGGCGATGAAGACATTATAATCATTAAAAAACCCAATGGGGAAATCATCGAAGCGGTAGAAGTCAAAACTCCTGATACCATTTACCTTGTCAAGATCAGTAAAAGTTTGGCCAATTTCATTTCGAACTTTGAGGAAAATATTGAAAAGGAATTAGCACTTGATAACAAGGCGCCTGAAGCTGTGGAAAGCAGTTCGGCCTTCGAAACAACAGATGATGCTGACTTGGATACTGAGGAAAATACCGAAGAAGGCCTATAGGTCTTAATCCAAATAGCGTTCTTCCAGAATCCGTTTGTGGTGTTCTTGGTGCCCACAGATAATAAATCCTAAGGCGCGAACGCTCATATCTGCATTACTGGCAACACCAATTCGTTGAAGTTCATCATCGTTGAGGTAAGAAAACAAATGAATTGAGGCTTCGCGAACCGCCAAAAATTCATCACCTATCGCGGCCAAAGTTTTTTGATCTGCCCTCGAAGCCGGCACATAGTCATCTTGATCAAAACCTGGTAAGGGAGTTTTATCGCCTCTCGAAAAACGGAGCGCCCGGTATTGAAATACCCGTTCCGCATCTATCAGATGTTGCAGTACTTCTGCAACCGTCCATTTCCCTTCCTGATACCTAAAGTCCTTTTTTTTCTCCGGAATCGCATTGATGAAATCTGAAAAATCAGATTTGCCATCAGTGAGTGCAGGTAACAGTGCTACATCACCTAAGGTACTTATATAGGGTTGATAATAGGAATGGTACTCATTCGTTCCAAGTTGAGCGGAATGCATACTAGGAATTAAAGTTCATTAAAAATGGTATGCATCAAACGCTTTTTGTCGTTGATACTCTCCTCTAATGAAATCATGGTTTCGGTTCTACTGATCCCATCAATATCATCTATTTTGAAAATGATGTTTTTGGCATGGGTTGTATCCTGGGCTCTAATTTTACAGAAAATATTGAATTTACCGGTGGTGATATGTGCCACGGTAACATAAGGTATTTGGGTAAGACGCTCTAGAACAAATTTTGTTTGATGGGTCTTTTCAAGAAATATCCCCACATAAGCAATAAAGGCGTAACCTAATTTGACATAATCCAATGTGAGTGAAGAACCCTTGATGATACCAGCTTCTTCCATTTTTCTAACCCGAACATGAACCGTACCGGCGGAGATTAGCAATTTCTTGGCAATATCCGTAAAAGGAGTTCTGGTGTTGTCAATCAACATATCCAGAATCTGGTGGTCTATTTCGTCTAGTTTTACCTTAGCCATACAATAATATTTTCAACAAAAGTAATGAATTAAGAAATTAAATATAATATAACGTGGGTTTTTTTAAAAAAAACACAATCAAAATCCTTTATTTACGAATAAACCTAACAATTACATGATATTAGGTTAACATCTCTACAGATAAGGAGAGGATTTTTACTTCTGTAAACGCTTTTTGACGCCTTTGGCGTCAAAAATCCCAGAAATTTACATTTGTACTTTACTTTTTTAAATTATCACCGTATAGTGCTCTATATCAATATATTATAATAACTCATCAAAATTAATTAGTTAGGCTTTTTGCCCATTTATACGATGTTCAAGTTGTTGTTTGAAATTTCATTTAATTACTTTTGTAAACAATATGATTGCAGAACGCCTCAAAACGATTATCGACCATTATGCGCTCACTTCTTCGAGCTTTGCCGACCGTCTTGGTGTTCAGCGTTCCAGTTTGTCACATATTTTAAATGGGCGTAATAAACCGAGTCTCGATTTTGTGATTAAGGTAGATCGTAGCTTCCCTGAGGTTGCCCTGCATTGGCTACTTTACGGTGAAGGCAGTTTTCCTTCTTCAACAAGCAATACCCCTCCCCTTTCCGATTCTGAAGAAAATCTTCCTCCAACACCCAAGACAACTTCAAAAAAGTGGCAAGCCTCAAAAATTGCCATTTTTTATGAGGATGGTACATTTGAATTTTTTTCACCAAAGCAATAGCTTTGCCCAAGCAAAAGAAATTTTTTACACCTATTGCTTTATGAGAAAATCGATTGCGCTTTGCCTAATGCTGCTTGTTGCCGTTTCATGCGCTACTCCTGAACGGAATTGTGCTCAATATAGAACCGGTACTTTTACATTTACCTCACTGGTCGATGGCAAGGAAGAAACCACAACCTTTACCAGAGAAGATGCCATCGAAATTGAAACCTTCAATGGCAATAAAGATACCGCAACAGTACGATGGATCAATGATTGTGAATACATTCTGAAAAAAATCAACCCAAAAAATAGGGCCGAGGAAAAATCGATCCACATTAAAATTTTGACAACCTCGAATAGTTCTTATACATTTGAATACAATGCTGTAGGAAGCTCGCAAAAATTTAGGGGCGAAGCATTTAAAATACACTAACCATGTTTGAAATCTTTGCAAGTCCAGATGCCTGGATAGCGCTATTGACACTTACCTTTTTAGAGATTGTCTTAGGAATTGACAATATTATTTTTATTTCCATAGCTGCTGGCAAGCTTGAGAAGAAAGATCGGAAAAAAGCCACTAACATTGGGCTTATCTTGGCAATGGCCATGCGAATCATCTTGCTCTTCGGAATTACCTGGTTGGTCAGTTTAAAAAAACCATTTCTAGTTTTAGACCATGCGTGGATAACAGGAGCCATAAGCTGGCAAGCCCTAATCCTGTTCTTCGGTGGGCTATTCTTACTTTATAAAAGCACCAAGGAAATACACGAAAAAATTGAAGACCGGGGGCATGACGAACGAGAAGTCAAAAAAGGACGGTCAAGTTCCTTGACCAACGCTATCATGCAGATTACCGTAATCAATATTGTTTTCTCCTTTGATTCGATTTTGACTGCCATTGGCATGACCAATGGTATTTCTCCAAACCCCAACGACGCCCTTATATTGATGATTATTGCTGTGGTAGCTTCGGTAATAATTATGATGCTCTTTGCAAATCCTGTGGGAGATTTTGTAAATCGCCATCCTTCGATTCAAGTCTTGGGACTCTCATTTTTGATTTTAATTGGGTTTATGTTGATTGCTGAAGCAGCACACTTATCCCATTTGATTGTCTTTGACAACGAGATAGGGTCAATACCAAAAGGATACCTCTACTTTGCCATTGCTTTCTCGCTTATGGTAGAGTTTTTCGATATGCGAATGACACGCAATAGAAAGGAGAAAGCGGCTGAGGCTGAGTAAATCTAATTGGGCCGCTGATAAACCAATTCAGGCTTTATCTCTTTTTGTTTTGCAAAAACGGCTTGCTGCTGTTTAACCGTTAGGGTACTACCGTCATGGCTCCAACCCGGAGGCCCGAATATGTACATGAATTTGTGACGCCAGCTCTTCACTTTTTTGACGTCGCTCCAAATGTCTTTGAATTCGTGCGTAAGGATTACAATGGGATTGTACGAATTAGGGGCATGAATCACACCATATTTGACATCAATCTCATCATCCAACTCCTTCCAAGTTCCGAAGATCTTATCAAAAAAGTTTAAAATTCCGCCATGGTTTTTATCCAGGTATTCCACATTTTGGGAGTGGTGCACTTGGTGCATGGTGTGCGTATTCAATATTTTTTCAAGGAATCCCAACTTCGGTACATAAACGCTATGTAATTGAAACTGCCACAGGGCTTCGATTCCCAAACAGACCAACACCATTTCCGGTGGAAAACCAATTGCGGGCATCCACATATAAAATAAGGGCTTGTACAAAATGGTAAACCAGCCGTTCCGAACGGCGGTGCCCAAATTGAAATTATCTGATGAATGGTGGACGATGTGGGCGGCCCAAAGAATACGAATTTCATGATTCGCCCTGTGAAACCAATAGTAGGTAAAATCATCAGCCAACATGCATAGCAGCCAAACGTACCAGGCATATTCAAAAGATTCAAATCCTAAAAAGTTCTGACGGATGCCGTTTAGTTCGGGGTTGCATAACTCATACACCCCTTCGAATAAGACAATGGCAAAAATTACTTTGAAAAGCGGACCTAAAAGAGCAGAGCCTACGCCCATAAAACCACTAGCAGCCAAATCTTTCCATTCATAAAGATGATCATCGCCATGGGCCTTGCTGTAAGTCAGTTCCAGTAAAATAAAAGCAATAAAAGCTGGTACGCCATACACCAGCGGGTTAGTGAAATCCATGAATTGGGATTAAGTTAGTGGTTTAGTATAAGGGGTCAAATTACGGAGAATAAAACATTAAAACAATGTTGTTTGATCAGAATCGGGATTGGTTTCGCCAGTTTCTGGTTCACTTATGTTTTCTTCGTCGACCACTTCAATGTCTTCTGCCTTTTTGGGTTCGGGTTTTTCATACGGAAGCGGGTCTAATTCATTGATTTCAAGAACCTTTTCCTTGGTCAACTGGTTGCCCATGGCCGAAATTCCCTTTATAGCGATAAACTCTTCAAGGTTGATGACCCAATTGTCTTTTCGCTCCTCACCCCTTTTCTTGGTAAAGACCACTTCGGCCTGCGGGCGGTAAGCGGTAAACACTTTTTCCAAATACGATTTAGAGTGTTCACTGATAAAACCTTCTTCCTTGTCAGGATTCTCAATGACAAAGCGCTTAACATAAAATAATTCCTTCTCACCTTCCCAATAGATTGCGGTAAGTGGTTTTTGTTGATCCCATTTTTCAATAACGACCAAATCATCATCAAAACGAAGCGTCAATTCAGGTATTACGGTTTTAACCACACCTTTTTGATTCACAAGGAGCAAGCGGTCTTCACTGGTGAACTCTCCCAAAAACTCTCCGCGCTCATCCACATTCAGTCTCAAAATGGTTTCATCAAACCAGAGTTTTCGAGGCTTCAAGGTAGAGAGGCCTTTTTCTTTTAGCTCTACGCGTTTTACCGGATATTTCGTTACGATATTTCCTTTGGACCCACGGCCTTTTATCAAGACATCAGAAAAATCAATATCCCATTTCAACTTTTTAATGCTTCCCGACTGCCTTAAAAGCACGGTTACCACCTCAGCCTCCCCGTTCGGATTTGCGGAAAAATATAGAATGTCTGAGCTGGGTTTCCCTCCTGTGAGGTTATATAATTTGTCGCGTGTTACGCCTGTAACATTAAACCGTTTGATATAACTTGGACCACCCCGACCGTCTTTATAAATCATATTGTAAGTGGTGCGGTTGTCTTTCTTTTTAAAGACCGCTACATGAAGGATGTTTTTACCCACAAAGGTCTTGGCATCGACTTTTGTCACCATCATTTCTCCCTTTTTGGTAAAAACGATGATATCATCAATGTCACTGCAGTCCGTTACATATTCGTCACGGCGCATTGAAGTTCCTACAAATCCTTCTTCGCGATTTACATACAATTTGGTATTGCGAATAACGACCTTGGTCGCCTCTATATCATCAAATATTCTAATTTCAGATTTGCGCTCACGCCCTTTGCCATACTTCTTTTTAAGTTCCTTGAAATAGGTAATGGCATACTCGGTAAGATTGGCCAAATGATGCTTGGTCTCCGCGATTTTATCCTCCAAACTCTCAATAAGCTGCTGGGCCTTGTCCAAATCAAATTTCGAAATACGCTTGATGCGGATTTCGGTCAACCGAACAATGTCTTCTTCGGTCACGGCCCGTTTTAAATGCTTGGTGTGCGGTTTTAAGCCTTTATCTATGGCAGCGATGACCCCTTCCCATGTCTCTTCCTCTTCGATATCACGGTAGATCCGGTTTTCGATAAAGATGCGTTCAAGGGAGGCAAAATGCCATTGTTCTTCAAGCTCGGCCAACTGGATGTCAAGCTCACTTTTTAAGCATTGCACCGTGTTGTCGGTTGACCTTTCCAACATTTCTCGAACCCCCATAAAAATGGGTTTATTGTCTTCGATGATGCAACCTAATGGAGAAATCGAGGATTCACAATTGGTAAAAGCGTAAAGCGCATCAATGGTTTTATCAGGCGAAATGCCATTTGGTAAATGGATCAATATTTCCACTTCGGCAGCCGTATTATCCTCAATCTTTTTGATCTTTATTTTACCCTTGTCATTGGCCTTAAGAATCGAATCAATTAAGCTAGAGGTATTGGTGGCGTAAGGAATCTCGTTGATAACGAGTGTATTTTTGTCTTGCTGGGAAATTTTGGCACGCACCCTGATCTTGCCGCCTCGCATGCCATCATTGTAATTGGTGACATCAATTATGCCAGCCGTTGGGAAATCGGGATATAATTTGAACCGTTGGCCCTTAAGGTGTTTGATGGAAGCATCGATCAATTCATTAAAATTATGGGGCAGGATTTTGGTTGACAGGCCCACGGCTATTCCCTCGGCCCCTTGAGCCAATAACAGCGGGAATTTTACTGGCAAATTGATAGGCTCCTTTTTTCTGCCATCGTAAGACAGCTGCCAGTCGGTGATTTTAGGACTGTAAACTACCTCTAAGGCAAATTTAGACAGGCGCGCTTCGATGTACCTTGAAGCAGCAGCACTATCCCCTGTCAATATATTCCCCCAATTGCCCTGGGTGTCTATCAATAGGTCTTTTTGACCAATTTGAACCATCGCATCACCAATACTGGCGTCGCCATGGGGGTGGTATTGCATGGTATGCCCCACCACATTGGCCACCTTATTGTAGCGGCCATCATCCAGCTCCTTTAACGAATGCATGATCCTGCGCTGAACAGGCTTGAAACCATCTTCGATTGCCGGCACTGCCCTTTCCAATATGACATAGGAGGCATAATCTAAAAACCAGTCTTTGTACATACCCGTGACCTTGGTCAGGGTATCTTGGTTTTCACCTTCCATTTCCATCGCATCCTCGTTCAATTCACCATTGTCATTCATAGAAATTCAAGAGATTGTTTTACAATTGGTTCTCTTCTACCAAATCAAGTTCTACTTTAAGGTTTTCGATTATAAATTTTTGCCGGTCGGGCGTATTTTTGCCCATATAAAATTGCAGTAAATTATCAATGCTCATAGCCTTGTCAAGCATTACAGGTTCAAGACGTATGTCGTCACCAATGAAGTGCTTGAACTCATCGGGAGAGATTTCACCCAATCCTTTGAATCGGGTTATTTCGGGTTTTCCCCTAAGCTTTTCAATGGCTGCCCTTTTCTCTTCTTCGCTGTAGCAATAAATCGTTTCCTTTTTATTTCGCACTCTAAAAAGCGGGGTTTGAAGAATATACAGATGATTCTCCTTTATTAATTCTGGAAAAAATTGAAGAAAAAAGGTGATTAGCAGCAAACGAATATGCATCCCATCCACATCGGCATCCGTGGCAATGACAATGTTGTTGTAACGCAGGTCTTCAATGGACTCTTCAATGTTCAAAGCCGCTTGAAGTAAATTGAATTCTTCATTCTCATACACCACCTTTTTTGACATGCCATATGAATTCAACGGCTTGCCACGCAAACTAAAAACAGCCTGTGTATTTACATCACGAGATTTGGTAATCGAACCTGATGCCGAATCTCCCTCTGTAATGAACAGTGTGGTCTCTAAGCGTCGATCTTTTTTCATATCACCAAGGTGCACGCGACAATCCCTTAATTTTTTATTGTGAAGACTTGCTTTTTTAGCACGCTCACGAGCAAGCTTACGGATACCCGATAGTTCTTTGCGTTCCTTTTCGGCTTGAACTATTTTTCGTTGAAGGGCATCGGCCGTCTCTTGGTTTTTATGGAGGTAATTGTCCAATTGCCTGCCAATGAAATCATTGACATAGGTGCGCACCGTGGGCAGGCCTCCACCCATATCAGTGGAACCCAATTTCGTTTTGGTCTGACTCTCAAATACAGGTTCCATCACTTTGATGGACACGGCGGATATAATAGATTTTCTAATGTCGGAAGCTTCGTAATTCTTTTTGTAAAAATCACGGATGGTCTTTACAATGGCTTCACGAAATGCAGCCTGGTGGGTGCCCCCTTGGGTGGTATGCTGTCCGTTTACAAAGCTGTGGTATTCTTCGCTGTATTGGGTTTTGCTATGGGTAATGGCCACTTCGATATCATTGCCCTTCAGGTGAATGATGGGATACAGCATATCATCAACACTATTATTGTCTTCCAGCAAATCTTTGAGACCGTTTTCTGAATGGAACTTTTCGCCGTTAAAAACGATGGTCAATCCTGGATTGAGGTAGACATAATTTTTGAGCATGCGTTCGACATACTCATTTCTATACTTGTATTTCTTGAAAATGGATTCATCCGGCACAAAGGTCACCTTGGTTCCCTTTCTCCGCGAAGTCTCGTTCAGCAATTCTTCGTTCTTAAGCTCACCTAGCTCAAATTCTGCCGTTTTTGATTTTCCATCTCTTGTAGATTCTACCTTGAAATAAGTAGAAAGGGCATTAACCGCCTTGGTACCCACACCATTTAGACCCACTGATTTTTTGAAGGCACGGGTGTCATACTTTCCACCGGTGTTCATTTTAGATACCACATCAACCACCTTACCCAGAGGAATGCCCCGACCATAATCCCTTACGTGTACGGTATTCTCGCGAATGGTGATCTCGATGGTCTTTCCAGCACCCATCACAAACTCATCGATACAGTTATCGATGACCTCCTTCAAAAGAATATAAATTCCGTCATCAGCCGAGGAGCCATCGCCAAGCTTTCCAATGTACATTCCAGGGCGCATGCGAATATGCTCCTTCCAGTCGAGGGAACGTATATTCTCTTCGGTATATTGGGCCTGCGCCATTTAAAAGGAGTTTATCCCAGCTAATATAAAATTATGGCATAAAAATCAAAATGGGACTAGGGGAAAGTAATCAACAGTAATTCTTGATAACTTAAGACAGCTCGGGCTTACACATTAAATCGAAAGTGCATCACATCACCATCCTTAACCACATACTCTTTACCTTCCACCCGCATTTTTCCTGCTTCCTTGACCTTCGCTTCACTGCCAAACTGCAAATAGTCACTTAGTGCAATGACTTCGGCTCGAATAAAGCCTTTTTCAAAATCGGTATGGATGACCCCTGCGGCCTGCGGTGCCGTAAAGCCTTTTTTTATGGTCCAAGCTCGAACTTCTTTTTCACCTGCGGTAAAATAGGTTTCCAAATTGAGTAGCCTGTATGCACCGCGAATCAATTTTGCTGAACCGGGTTCTGTTAGCCCCATATCTTCCAAAAACAGTTGTCGTTCTTCATAGCTTTCCAATTCTGTGATATCGGCCTCAGTCCCAACAGCCAAATAAATCACTTCGGCATCTTCGTGAGCCACTGCGGCTTTCACTTTTTCGACGTAGGCATTACCATCGACGGCTGCTGCTTCATCGACATTGCAGACATACATTACCGGCTTATCGGTGATCAGCTGTAGCGGTTTGACGTAATCACGATAGTCTTCATCTGACACGGTAATTGCCCTTACCGATGTGCCTGACTCGAGTCCCTCCTTTAATTGAGTTAAAATAGCGGCTTCTTTTTGTGCCTCTTTATTCCCTGTTTTTGCGGCCCTGCCAACTTTATCAAGCTTCTTTTCGATGCTCTCCAAATCTTTTAACTGCAGTTCCATGTCAATGGTCTCCTTGTCACGTATGGGGTCAACGGAACCATCCACATGAACTACATTGTCGTTATCAAAGCAGCGCAGCACATGTAAAATGGCATCGGTTTCCCTGATATTCCCCAAAAACTGGTTGCCCAGACCTTCGCCCTTGCTCGCACCTTTCACCAGTCCGGCTATATCCACAATTTCTACCGTAGCTGGTATTACCTGTTGTGGATTTACCAGGTCGGCCAATTGGGTCAAACGATCGTCAGGAACGTTTACCACCCCTATATTGGGTTCGATTGTACAAAAGGGAAAATTCGCGCTTTGTGCTTTCGCATTGGATAAGCAATTAAACAGGGTTGATTTACCAACGTTAGGGAGTCCGACGATACCAGCCTTCATTGTCAAAATTTAAGGCTGCAAATATAGGATGAAGTTTTTACAGAATTTAACTACCAAGGAATAAGTTGTAGCCCAACAAGCCTATGACCGCAATAATCGATAAGACCACCAAGATCGAAAGCAAACAGCCGACTTTCATCCAAATGCCATTGTAATCATTATTCGCCTCAGACATGGACGCAAGATACCATATCTGACCAGGGCCAACAAACTCGCCATTGCTTTTGGTATATTTAGGCCATGTCAAAAATCATGCTACAAGGTATTTTATACGATGAAAAGTCGTCCTTTTTAAGGGGGTCTGCATTGGCGCCCGAACTAATTCGAGCCGCTTATCATTCACCATCGGCAAATTATTATGCTGAAGATTTAACATTGGTTTCCAACGACTTATTGTCAGACAAAGGTGATTACACCATTCAAGACTATTTTGAAATTGAACAAATTACAACGACAAATCTCAAAGACGACAAACCGCTATTGACATTTGGTGGTGATCACTCGATTACATTTCCGATAGTTAAGGCATTTTATGAGAAATATGGCCCCCTATCGATTTTGCATTTTGACGCGCATAGCGATATGTATACTGATTTTGAAGGGGATATCTATTCACACGCCTGCCCTTTCCACAATATCATGAGAGAAGGTTTGGCTAAGGACCTAACTCAGGTAGGTGTTCGAACCTTGAGCGGGGAACAAAAGGTCAACATCAAAAAGTATGGTGTTGAGGTTGTCGAGATGAAAGATTTTGAATCCTTTCAGATGCCCAACTATACAGCGCCTATTTACCTTTCGTTAGACATTGATGCTTTAGATCCAGCTTATGCACCAGGGGTTTCGCACCATGAACCTGGTGGACTGAGTACAAGACAGGTAATTTCGATCATTCAGAACATTCCCGTGCCCATAGTGGGTGCCGATATCGTTGAATACAACCCTGAGCGGGATATCAACGGCGTAACCGCAATGGTGTGTGCTAAATTATTCAAGGAAATCGTGGTCAAAATGCTCTAGGCACTTTTACCCCTCGGGGTGCATGAATTTTTGTTTCCCTAAAAGTTCTTCTTCCGTTTCAACGATATCTTCATCAGGAACACAGCAATCCACTGGGCACACAGCAGCACATTGGGGCTCTTCATGAAAGCCCATGCACTCCGTGCATTTATCGGGTGCTATATAATAAATTTCGTCGCTAATGGGTATTTGGACTTCCTCGGCATTCACCTGTTTTCCATTGGGCAACACCACATCGCCGGTAAGGGAAGTCCCATCGCTGTAGCGCCACTCATCAGCGCCTTCATAAATTGCAGTATTCGGACATTCTGGTTCGCATGCCCCGCAGTTTATGCATTCATCGGTGATAATGATTGCCATAATTTTCTTTTTCTATTGCTTAATTTTGCACAAAATTAATCCCTAGTAACTTAGCATACAAATATAATGGATGAACAATCCAACACCATAAGTGCTTTTGCCAAACTCGGTGATTTTCTTAACGGTATGGTGCCTTCAGAAAACACTCAAAACGAAGCAGTTGAACAACTCCAAGCGGTTATTGCGTCGGCTGGCAGACACAACGGTTGGTTCACCGAAGCGTCCGTTCTTTATGCCTTAAAACAATGGTCGCAATTGCTGACCACGGCACGTTTAAGCCACTGGGTAAGCCCTTATAAATTCAATGCCGCGTCTCCCAAAACCATTGCCATTATCATGGCCGGAAATATTCCGCTAGTCGGTTTTCATGATTTCTTGTGTGTGCTTTTAAGCGGCAATAAGGCGCTTTGCAAGCTATCCTCCAACGACACCCAATTGCTTCCACATTTGGCCAACATGTTAATCGCCTATGAACCTGCCCTGAAAAACCGGATTGAATTTACCGAGGGCAAACTTGAAAATTATGACGCCGTTATTGCTACCGGCAGTACGAACACATCGCGCTATTTTGAGTACTATTTCGGTAAAAAACCCAACATCATTCGAAAAAATCGGACATCGGTAGCACTACTTACAGGCAAGGAAACCCATGCCCAACTTGAGAAATTGGGTGGCGATATTTTTAGATATTACGGACTGGGATGTAGAAATGTTTCAAAATTGTTTGTTCCCAAGGGATATGATTTCGATGCTTTTTTTAAGGCCATGTTTTCCAATAAAGAAGTAATCGAACACCACAAGTATGCCAATAACTACGATTACAACAAGGCCGTTTACCTAATGAGTGATTTTAAGATTCTGGATAACGGATTTATGATCCTAAAGCAAGACGAAGGCCTACACTCCCCCATATCCGTTCTTTATTTTGACTATTATGACGATTTGCAATCGATAGGTCAACTGCTTCACGAGCAACAGGAAAACATCCAATGCGTAGTATCTGAAATCGGACTTGAAAATGAAGTTTCCTATGGGAGTACCCAAAATCCAAATCTTGATGATTATGCCGATGGCGTAAACACCTTACAATTTCTTTCCAATCTGTGATATCCTATAACTTAAGTTCGCCAAAAAATTATGACCTTTGCAGCTTAATTTGACATAACCTTTTTTGCCACACCATGAAAAAACACAATTTTAGCGCTGGGCCCTGTATTTTACCGCAAGAAGTCATGAAAAAAGCTTCGGAGGCCGTTCTTGAGTTAGATGACATTGGTCTATCCCTTATTGAAATTTCGCACAGAAGCAAGGAGTTTGTTGCCATCATGGAAAAAGCTAGAAGTCTCGCTTTGGAGCTGCTAGGTCTTGAGGGAAAAGGCTATCAAGCGCTTTTCTTACAAGGCGGAGCGAGTACCCAGTTCTTGATGGCCGCTTACAACCTTTTAGAGAATAAGGCCGGGTACATCAATACAGGAACATGGAGCTTAAAGGCTATCAAGGAAGCTAAATTAATGGGTGATATTGTTGAGGTGGCATCGTCACAAGACCAAAACTTTAATTATATCCCCAAGGGTTATGAAATTCCGGCCGGTTTGGATTACCTGCATTTGACATCGAACAATACCATCTTTGGCACCCAAGTCAAGGAATTTCCCAAAACAGATATTCCCTTGATCTGCGATATGAGTTCAGATATTTTCTCAAGGCAACTCGATTTTTCACAGTTTGATTTGATCTATGCAGGTGCCCAAAAAAATATGGGTCCTGCTGGAACTACACTGGTAGTGGTTAAGGAAGATATTTTGGGCAAGGTCAGCAGAACCATCCCTTCGATGTTAGACTACAAAGTGCATCTCGGCAAAGACAGTATGTTCAATACACCTCCCGTTTTTCCGGTTTATGTTTCGATGTTGACCCTGCAATGGCTCAAAGAGTTGGGCGGTATTGCGGCTATTGAAGAAATCAACGAGAAAAAAGCGAATTTGATCTACTCTGAAATAGAACTGAATCCGGTTTTTGCCGGTTTTGCTGCTAAAGAGGATCGTTCGATTATGAATGCCACTTTCAATATTACGGATGAAAGTCTGAAGGAAGAATTTGATGCCAAATGCAAGGAGGCAGGCATAAATGGTATTAATGGACACCGTTCTGTTGGTGGTTACCGGGCCTCAATGTACAATGCCATGTCCCTTGAAAGTGTTGGGGTGTTGGTAGATGTAATGAGTGAATTGGAACGAAAAGGATAAGACAGCATGACAAAGATTTTAGCAAATGACGGAATTTCAAATTCGGGTGTTCTAGAATTGGAAGCCTCGGGATTTGAAGTACTGACCACAAGGGTAGCACAAGAACAGTTGGCAAATTTTATCAACGACAATGCCATTGAAGCCCTGTTGGTCAGGAGTGCAACCAAAGTTCCCAAAGAAATCATTGACGCATGCCCCAATCTAAAGCTGATTGGACGTGGAGGTGTTGGTATGGACAACATTGATGTGGCCTATGCAAAGGAAAAAGGCATTCATGTAATCAATACCCCAGCGGCTTCTTCAGAATCGGTCGCCGAGTTGGTATTCGCCCATCTTTTTTCAGGGGTGCGTTTTTTGTATGATTCTAACCGAAATATGCCCTTGGATGGCGACAACAAATTCAAGGAACTTAAAAAAGCTTATGCCTCCGGCGCAGAACTCAGGGGCAAGACCCTGGGAATCATCGGTATGGGCCGAATTGGTCAAGCCACTGCAAAAATTGCCCTTGGTCTCGGTATGAAGGTGATTTATCATGATCCATTTACCCAATCGGTGCGTCTTGTGTTGGCATTTTATGATGGCCAGCAACTTTCGTTCGAGCTCAAAAGCGAGGATATGGATGGACTTTTGACGAACGCTGATTTTATTACGATACATGTTCCCGCCCAAAAAGAATATGTGCTGGGTAAGGCAGAATTCACCAAAATGAAAAAAGGCGCAGGCATTGTCAATGCTGCACGAGGGGGTGTTATTGATGAGATCGAATTGCTAAAAGCGCTGGACGCAGGTCATCTTTCCTTCGCAGGGCTTGATGTGTTTGAATCGGAACCTAGGCCAGAAATTCAGATTTTGATGCATTCCAAAATATCCCTGACGCCTCACATTGGAGCAGCTACCCAAGAAGCTCAAAATCGTATTGGTCAAGAACTGGCCGAACAAATCAAAAAATTGTTGGGTTAGCTTGTTTTAGGCGCACGTGACTTTTTTGTACTTTTTGGGTCTTAAAAAATAAACACATATAGAACATGTCAGGATTATTGGATTTATTAAATAGCCCGATGGGCAAACAGATTGTAAGTGGGGTGGCCGGGCAGACCAACCAACCAGAAAATAAAACGGCCGATGTGCTCTCGATGGCACTTCCCATTTTGATGGGGGCCATGAAACGCAATGCCAGCACAAACGATGGAGCTGCGGGTCTTCTTAACGCGCTTAATTCGAAACATGACGGAAGTATTCTAAACGACCTTGGCGGTCTTTTTGGAGGCGGAGTCAATAAGGAAGTTTTAGACGATGGAGCTGGAATCTTAGGACATATTCTGGGCAACCGACAACCTCAAGTTGAAAATGCACTAAGCAGAAAATCTGGAATGGATGCCGGTTCAATCGCGCAGATTCTAAAAGTTGCTGCCCCTATCCTTTTAGGGTTTTTAGGCAAGCAGACACGGCAGCAACAAGTAAGTAGTCCTGATGCCATGAGCGGGCTTTTAGGTGGCCTACTGGGAGGCGGTAGCAATGCCAACAAACAGCAATCCCTTATCGAATCTTTATTGGACAGTGACGGTGACGGCAGCTATATTGATGACTTGGCCGGTATGGTACTTCAAGGTGGCGGACGCAAAAAAAGTGGTCTGGGAGGTCTCTTAGGCGGTCTTTTTGGCAAGTAGTCATTTAAACAAAGCTTTAACAAGCCATTCCACATTTGGAATGGCTTTTTTTGTACCTTAATGTCATGAAAAAGAATATTTTATATGCCCTTATGGGGCTATCCCTTATGGTTGTCACAAGCGAAACCATTCAGGCCCAGCAGAAGGAAATTCAACTTACTGCCGAGGAAATTGAAATTTTTAAGGAGGCCGAAGAAAAGGAAACTGAAGAAGAAGCCTACGATGAATCAGAATATGATATCGTTATTATGGATATCGGGTTCAACACTTGGTTGACCCGAATTGCCCAACCAAAAGGGTACTATACCCAATCGTTTATGGAACGAAGAAATTACCTCTACGTTTTGGAATGGAATCGAAGGGTATTGGAACCCAGGGTTTTTAACCCTCGTCTGTACGAACTCCAAATCAATTACGACCCAGAGATCGATTATGGTTATGATGTAAACTATAAACTTTACAACTATTTTATTTACTTCCAGCGCCGTTACGATCAGCACTTGGGACTTTGGGTTCCGAGAATTTAAAAGGTATATTTGCTGCCATTATTAAGGTATGCAAAAACTCAAAGAACGCTGGGAGATAAGCCAATCTTGGCAACTGCTTTTTCCAATTTTGGGCGCATTATTGGTGCTTCTCAGCGCATATACCATTGCAAGACGATTATTACATCTTTTTACACTCAATAACAGCTATTGGGAATGGCCCTTTACCCTTGCCCTAAGCGTATTGGGCTATTTTATAGGATTGCGTTTCTTTTTATGGTGTTTTAAAAAACTGGAAAACAAATGGGTCGTTTCACAAAAATGGGAGATGATCGCCATTTTTATTGTATTTGCCATCACAGGAAGTGTTGCCGCAAAATTGGCAAAACCGTTGATGGATATGATTGGTCTGCAGCAAGCAAGTACCAATGGTTGGATCTATTGGCCGTTGCGAATTTTGATCATTCTACCCATTTATCAGATCTTATTGGTCATTTTTGGATGGCTCTTTGGGCAATTCAAATTCTTCTGGGCATTTGAGAAAAAAATGCTAAAGCGCATGGGGCTAGGGTTCTTAATTAAGTAAATATTATAATTGCCTTAACATTGCAGGTTTTACCAAAAAAGTTAGCTTTGTGGCTTATGGTTGCGAGAAAGTATTTTTTTACGCTTTTCTTTTTAGCCTTGATTACTTTCAAGGTCTCTGCCATGCACATCTATGCACATCATGCAGATGAAAACGATCACCACCAAGATTGTGAGTCTTGCGAAGATGCTATCTATTTTCAAAGTATAGGTTTCTCTACACCGGTAGAAATTGAACTGAATATTGTTAGCCATATTTCTGAATTTAAGGAAATCAATAGCTATTACGAAACTCCCCGTATTACAGCCGTTTCTAAAAACTTATATTTAGTAAGGCCTCCTCCTCAACACATCTAAGATTTTATCTTCAATCGAGTTCTTAAGCGCAGGGCTTAAACAAACAATTGTATTTCAACTACTTGTAGGTTATAATTTAACTATTAATGAAGCTAAAGCTTCTTTTAATATTCATTTTTTTGGTTGTTCCATTATTGGTTATGGCACAAATTGACCCTTGCAGCTATGCTGTAAGCGGCAAGGTGCTAGATATCGATACAAAAGCTCCTATTCCAAATGCAGTTATTAAAGTTGATGGTACTGAAAAATATACTACGACAGATACAAATGGGAATTTTAAAATAGGGGGTTTGTGTTCTGAAAAGAATACATTGATCATCTCTTGTATAGGGTATGCCGATTCCACCAAAGATCATGAACACGATTCTGAGCTACACTTTTATCTAACTCAAGAGGTGACAAATTTAGAAGAGGTAACGATTCAAGCCCAACGAGCCAAGGAAAAGGGGACAGAAACCATTTCGCAGGTAACCGTTGGAAAAGCAGAAATTGCGAATAATCCGACCCAATCGCTGGCTGCCGTTATATCAAAAGAACAAGGAGTTACTTTTATTTCTACTGGTAATAATGTACAACTGCCAGTAATACATGGTTTGTACGGTAATAGAATTTTAGTTTTGAATAACGGCCTAAAACATGGTTTTCAGAATTGGGGTACCGATCATGCCCCAGAAATTGACATCACTTCAGCAAATAGTATTACGGTCATAAAAGGTGCTGCCGGGGTAAGATATGGCCCTGAGGCCCTGGGCGGGGCCATTATTGTCGAGTCAAATCCGTTGCTGTTGAACAATCCATTTTATGTGAATCTGGGAACAGGGTACCAAACCAATGGGCGCGGGTACAATGCAAATATTGAGATGGGTCAAGGAACTGAAAATTGGAGCTTTTTTGCCAACGGGAATTATACTAGAATTGGTGATAGAAATACCCCAGACTATAGTTTAACCAATTCTGGTAAAGAAGAAAGGGCATTTAGCTTCGGACTGCTTCATCATTTGAACCAATGGGATTTTAAAGTCAATTATAGTTTTGTAGACCAGAATTTGGCGCTTTTGCGATCTTCAATTGCCGATAGTCCTGACTCCTTTATTCGCGCCATCAATTCAGAAGAACCTATTATCATAAATCCATTCTCTTATGATATTAACCAACCTAATCAAACCACTCAGCATCATTTGGCCAAGGCAGAAATCAACTGGTGGTACGCTGATAACGCAAGACTAACACTGGTTGGGGGAATACAGCTAAACAAAAGGGACGAATTCGATGTTAGAAGAAATGCCAATTTGCCCATAATTGACCTTGACTTGGTCACCTATGATTACCAATTGGAATGGAAGCACCCCAAATGGAGTGGATTGGATGGCTTGGTGGGGGTTCAATATTTTACGCAGAATAATGATAACAACCCTGGCACGCAAACCACTCCTTTTATTCCCAATTACAATACCGATAGGTTCAGTGCCTTTGCTGCAGAGCGAATTGATTTTGGCAAAAACACCATTGAAGCCGGACTTCGATTTGATTTTGAAACCAATGATGTCAGAGGCCGGGAAACCAATCAAGACATTTTTAGAGATAATTACAATTTTACAAATTTTACAGGGTCCTTGGGCTATGTGCGGCAACTATCTGAAAATAGCACTTTTAGAACAAATTTAGGTACCGCATGGCGAACGCCCAACATGGAAGAACTTTTCAGTTTTGGGCAACATGGTTTTAAAACAATTTTTGGCTTATTACGATTTCAAGATAACAATGGGCAATTGAGCACAGATGAAGTTATTCCTTTAGATGGTAGCGATGTTGATCCTGAGAGGGGTTATAAGTTTATCAATGAATTCCAAACAGTTAAAGATGGGAACACACACAACCTTACCGTCTACTCCCATTATATTGAGAATTACATTTTTGACAGGCCCATAGGTGTCTTTGGAACTATTAGAGGTCCCATGCCCGCATTTTTCTTTGATCAAGTAGATGCGCTGTTTTTTGGTGCCGATTATACATGGAAAAAAGAATGGACACAACAGTTGTCAAGTGCTTTTGGTTTCAGCTTTTTATGGTCTGAAAATATTGGTGATAACGACCCTTTGATTAACCAACCTCCCATTTCTACAAATATTGAGCTAAACTGGAACCAAGGGAAATTCTGGAAGTTTGAGACCTCGAATTGGAGCCTGCGACCCAGCTATACATTTGAACAGTTTCAAGCACCAAGGACAATAACCCCAGAAAGTTTGGTGAATGGTTCGGCAACTTTGACCACAGATTCTGAAATATTTGACTTTGCAGATGCCACCGAAGGCTACTTCTTGCTAGATGTTTCGTGGTCTTTTGGTTTTAAAAACCTTGATGGAAGTATTGCGGTACAAAACCTTTTAAATACCAGCTACCGCAATTACTTAAATGAGATGCGCTATTTTGCCGATGAGCCAGGCAGAAACATACTTTTTACATTGAATTATAGATTTAAATCAAAAAACAAAAATGAATAAACACCAAATTCTTAAAAAAAGAACAATGGGTACTAGAGCTCCTTGAGTTTGTTTAACCCATTCAATTATAAATACCATTAATAACAAAAACGATTAAACAAGTAAACTATTAAAAAAAGAACAATGAAAACGATTGAACAATTCAGAACTTTAAGATTGATGGCCCTTTTATTTATGGGGATAGCCGTAATAAGCTGTAGCGATGACGATGATACCCCAGAAGAGGAAAATGAAGTGGAGGTGATTACCGATGTTACCCTGGTATTTACCAATACTGCTGATGCAAGTGATGTGGTGAGGGCTTCTGCGCAAGACCCAGACGGTGCAGGTATTCAAGAATTGGTAGTAGATCCAGCTGGGATTACACTTAGCACTGACGCCACTTATACCTTGACTTTCGAAATTTTCAACAATTTGGAAACTCCAGGTGAAGACATTGGAGAAGAAGTTGCCGAAGAAGATGATGAGCATCAAATTTTCTTCAGCTTTACCGATGGAGCATTTGCCAACCCAACCGGAAATGGAAATGTAGACAATGCAGGAGATGCTGTTAATTACAACGATCAAGATGGTAATGGAAATCCATTAGGCCTTTCCACTACTTGGACCACAGGCGCAAATCCTGTAGCTGGTGGAAACTTTACTGCTAGATTGCAGCATCAACCAGATATTAAATCGGCTACAACTGGAGCTGCTGACGGGGATACTGATTTCAACCTATCATTTGTATTGAACATTCAGTAAAAGTAATTGCACTATGATAAAACTCCCATCTCCTATGTTTTGTAAGAGTGGGAGTTTTTTGTTATAAATCCTTTCAGACTTCACCTAAACAAGAATATTTATGATCAACACGAATAATCTCACAAAAAAATATGGTGAGCAAACTGCGCTTGACCATTTAAATTTAGATGTCAAAGAAGGTGAGATTTATTGCCTTCTTGGGGCCAATGGTGCAGGAAAAACAACCACCATCAATTTGCTATTGGGCTTTGTTGAGCCTACCTCAGGAAGCGCATTCATCAACCAATTAAATGTAAGTGAAGATAAAAGGGCCACCAAAAGATTTCTAGCTTACATCCCAGAAAACCTCATGCTTTATCCTAGCTTGACGGCCCTTGAAAATCTAGACTATTTTGCTGGGGTTGCCGGAAAAAGACTATCACAAGACAATCTAAAAGGGTTTTTGGCAGAGGCAGGCTTGCAAACTGAAGCCTTTAATAAGCGCATCGCCACTTTTTCTAAAGGCATGCGACAGAAAGTGGGAATAGCTATTGCTTTGGCCAAAGATGCCAAGGTATTGTTACTGGATGAACCTACCTCGGGTTTAGACCCCAAGGCCAGTAATGAATTTGGCCTCCTGTTGCAGAAATTACGCGGGAAGGGTGTAGCCACCTTAATGGCTACACACGACATATTTCGCGCCAAGGAGGTCGCCACGCATATAGGCATTATGAAAGATGGGCAGTTAAAACAGCAATTCGTTGCCAATGACATATCCCTTTCCAAATTGGAGAAGGCATACCTCAACACAATGGAATATAACGAGGTCGGATCATGATTTTAAAAACTTTTCTAAAGGAAACCAAAGAATTGCTCCGCGAAGGTCGTGTGCGTATTTCGATTGTTATCGTACTACTACTGTTAGGAGTGGCTGTTTGGATAAGCACCAAACAGTATCAAAATGTAAATGAACAATACGCTGTTGCAAAAACAGCTGAAAGAGCAGTGTGGGACAACCAAGGTGAAAAAAACCCACATTCCGCTGCCCATTATGGCACCTATGCCTTTAAACCTAAATACCCCTTGTCATTGGTAGATCAAGGTGTGGATAAATATGCGGGAACCTCCATATTTCTAGAGGCCCATAAGCGCAACGAAGCCCAATTTAGTGCGGCGGCGGATCAGACAGGTCTGGCGCGATTTGGGGATCTCACTCCAGATTTTATCTTACTTTTTATCATTCCCTTATTGATTATTCTTTTGGGTTATAACAGCTTCACAAAAGAAAGGGAAATGGGTACCTTAACCCTATTAAATAGCCAAGGAATTTCTCATCCAAAATGGATAATTGGCAAATGGGCGGCCCTCTTCCTTCCAATTTTTGTAATAACAGCATTGTTGTTTTTGATTGCCGGCCTTCTACTGGGTAATTTGGAAGATTTTGGGGTTTTTAATTGGTCTTCCCTAGCGATGATGTTTTTGGTCTATACCGTCTATTACATCGTTTTTATCAATGTTGTTCTTTTGATTTCCTCCCTCACCAAAAAATCAGGAATTGCCTTGGTCATTTCTTTATCGGTCTGGATATTGGCTTGTTTAGCTGCCCCAAAAGCAGCAAGTAACATTGCCGAAAGTAAACACCCCTACCCTACCCGCCAAGAATTCGCGGCCAATGTATTAAAGGATAAAAAACAAGGATTGGATGGCCATAACCCTTGGAGCAAAGAAGCCAAACTTTTGGAGGCGCAGGTGCTAAAGGAATATGGGGTAGATAGCCTGCATCAACTCCCCTTTAATTTTAGTGCATATCGCACACAAAAAGGTGAAGAACACGAAGCCGAAGTTTACTTTAAACATTACAAATTTCTTAAAGATCAATATGCCAACCAATCGAAGGTGTATAGCGGATTGGCTGCAATTTCACCTTATTTGCCAACACGATTTTTGAGCATGGCCCTGGCCCATACCGATTATGCAACGCATTGGGACTTTGCCGATACTGCAGAGGCGTATCGCATCGCAACACAAGAATTTTTGAACAATAACACCGCACAAAACACCCAATATGGCCAACGGGGTTATAAAGCAAGTGCGGATTTTTGGCAGCAGCTTCCCGCCTTTGAATATGACCCTCCCGAACTCAACACCATTTTAACCAAGAATAGGTCAAATATGATGGCATTGGGTATTTGGCTATTCGCCTCATTCGGATTGTTGCTCTTCACCACTAAAACCCTTTAGTTATGTTGTCATATAATTTTAAATATGAACTAAAGCTTTTATTGAGAAGCCGATGGATTCAATTGCTAAGCATTATTTTGCTGCTGCTCTTCGGTTTTTCCACATACAATGGATTGCAAAAGGTTGAGAAACGCAAAAATGACATTTTAGCGGCCAAAACTGAAATTCAAGAAAATGACGTCTTAATGCTGAAGCTACTTGATTCTGTAGAACGCGGAATGCAAGTAAACGTTCCCAGTTGGACCATTCCTTCAAGTCCCATGGCGGTTGGCAATTACCATCCCAGGGTGGCAGCTATGGAACCGCAACCCATGGCTTTTTTAGCCACAGGCCAAGCTGACTTGTTTACCCACTATGTTAAGCCTACGGTTGGTGGTGATGATGCGGCACTTAACTTTACTGAAATGACCAGCCCGGTACAATTGCTTTTCGGCAGTTTTGATTTAGCATTTGTGATCATCTACCTATTACCCTTGCTGATAATCGCATTTTCGTACAATGTACTTTCTGCTGAAAAAGAATCAGGTTCGTTGCGCTTATTGGCGGCCCAACCCATTCGAATTCAAAATTGGGTTTTGCAGAAATTGGCCCTTCGGTTTTTTTGGTTATCGTTGTTGGTTATTTTCTCCTTATTAACTGTCTTCTTTCTATTGGGGTTAAGCCCTTTTGGTAATTCCAACACTTTTATTTCACTATTGGGTCTGATACTGGCTTATATGCTTTTTTGGTTTGCCCTTGCCTTTTTGGTCAACCTTTGGGTAGGCAGTTCCGCCAAAAATGCGGTATCCCTATTGGGCCTTTGGGTGGTGTTCGTATTATTGGTTCCGTCTGTTTTAAATCAATTGGGAAACACGATCTATCCCATGCCTTCGCGAAACCTAATGATCAATGAATTGAGGAATATGAAAGCTGAGGTTACGGAAAAACAGGATGAAATCTTGGATAATTTTTTGCGTGACCATCCCGAGTATGCCTTAAATGACAGTACACAAACCAGAGGATTTTACCACCGATTGATGGCTTCCAAAAAATTGGTGAAAGAAAATATGGAACCCATTCTTCAATCATTTGAAAAACAACTACAAAATCAACAGAACTGGGTTGAAAAGTTTAAATGGGTATCTCCGGCCATATTGGCACAGGAATCCTTAAATCAAATGGCAGGTACGTCAAAGGCCGATTATGAAAATTATAGAAAGCAGGTCATTGTGTTTGCCGAGGAATGGCGCGAACACCTTTTGCCTTTTCTTTATAACAATCAAGATTTCTCATCAAACGACTATGCAAACCTGCCCAGTTTTAGGTATACCGAGCTAACAAGTGGTTCCCAAAAAGGGATTCCTATGCTGTTTTTGATTTCGTTTCTTTTGACAGCTGTAGGTTTGATATCCTCAAGGACACGAAACTCGAAGGAGGTCTTAAATCAAGGCTAGCATGGCACGGTTGGTTATACTTTTTCTCTTATGTGGCGTTTCGATTTGGGGGCAGCAAGACCAAACCGATAATTTCCCTCCCGCTGAACATCCGATAGAAGTGGCTGTATCAAAGATTGAGGGTCAACTAAAGCTGGATGGAAAATTGGATGAAGCCGATTGGGCGAAAGCCTCTGTAACCGATGATTTTTTTAGAACTGAACCCCGACAGGGTGGACCCGTAAAATACAAGACCGAAGTACGTTTTTTATACGATGACAAAAACCTTTATGTAGGAGCCTTTTGCAAAGACTCAGTGGGAATCAAAGGCATTCGGCTGCAAGATTTGAGAAGAGATTTTAACTGGGGGGAAAATGACCTGTTCGGGATCGCCCTCGACCCACAAAACTTAAAGCAGTATGCGCAAGGATTTCAAACCACACCCTATGGCAATCAAAGGGATTTTCAAAATTTCAATGGTAATAGTTTTGATACGGGCTGGAATACCCTATGGCGGGTAAGAACGCAGCGAACAGCACAGGGCTACACCGTTGAAATGGCCATTCCCTTTAAGAGCCTGCGTTACAATCTACCTGAATCGGGCAATACCATCGAATTGGGATTTACTTTGGTGCGCTATGCCCGTAGGGATGTCGAAGTTTCAACCTTTCCTGCAATTCCGCAATCGTTTACGCCCTATCGCATGACCTATGCGGCAAAATTGACCGGTATTGAAGCCCCTCCTCCATCAACCAATATTCGGGTAGAACCGTATGCCCTTTACCAGTACGATGAAAATAAAACGGGAAATCAATTGACGGACAAGTTAAACGATCCCAAAGTTGGAGTTGATGCCAAATGGGCCATTAATCCAAAAACAGTATTAGACCTTACCCTGAATACCGATTTTGCCCAGGCCGATGTGGATTTAGCTGTAAACAACTTGGAACGTTTTAACATCTTTTTCCCCGAACGAAGGCAGTTTTTCTTGGAAAATTCAGGAATATGGGCTGGTGGTTTACAGCGATCTATCCGACCATTCTTTAGCAGAAGGATCGGATTGCAAGGTGAATTCAATGCCATTCCAGCACCTATCGATGTCGGTGCACGTTTTACCCAACGTACTGAAAAAAGTGCCCTGGCAGGACTTTTTGTGCGCCAAAGGGAAACAGACAATTCTGCCGGTGCCAACTTTGGCGTTTTCAGATACCTCAAAAATTACGGTCGGGAAAACAATATTGGCTTGATGGTCACCCATCGACTCGATGATAGCTACGCTGACTTAGGAATTGAAGGCAACAACAATACGACCATAACCCTTGATGGACAGATTCGACCTTCAAGTCAATGGGACATCCAATACCTGTTATCAACATCGATAGATGAATTGACTGGGGAAACCGGTTTCGCCGGACGCATCTTTGTAGGGAACGATAGCAATAAATACTACTATGGGTGGGTAACAGAGTATACCGATGCCAACTACAATCCACGTATGGGCTTTGTGCGCCAAAACAATGTCATACGCCATAACCCTGGCGGCTATTACATTTGGCGTCCCAAAAACATTGATTGGATTAGAAGGTGGGACCCCGGAGTCTTTGCCGATTACAATCATGATGCGACCGATCCGACGCAATTTCAACAAGCAAGCCTATATATATTCCCAGTGTTTACCTGGTTTAAGGACAACAGTTTTTTAGAAGTTTCTACCTCGCCAACCTGGCAAAACATCAATTTTAATTTTGCGCCATTAGGTATCGAAATTGAAAATGGCCGATATGATTATATCCGATATACCTTGCGATATTACACCGACCTATCTAAAAAGATTTCGGGTGCGTTGCGCTATAATTTTGGTGATTTTTACAATGGTAACAGAAATACCATAACGGCTTCAGTGCGATTTGCACCTGTCCCCAACACTTCGCTTACCCTTGACTACGAACACAACGATATAAATAATGTCGGGCTTCTTTCAGAAAATTTAGAAACCGATTTATATACAGCCAATCTTCGGTTGGCTTTGAATCCAAGGGTACAGCTATCGACTTTTTATCAATACAACAGTTTTAACCAACAGGGCCGATGGAACGTGCGTTTCAGTTGGGAATACATGCCGCTGTCGTTTATTTATCTGGTATTCAATGATACCCAAACCGACATCTTTGACCCTGTTCAACAAAGCACGCAGTTTATAAGCAAGATTACATTGCTTAAGCAGTTTTGATGCTTAATATTCAAGAACATTGGTCATGGCATAAATCTCGTCGATCAATGGCGTGGTAATACCCGTTCCTGAACCAATGGTCACAGGCGTAATTACAGCTTCCCCAATGACATAACGTCCTTTTAAGGTTCCATCTTCATCTTGGTGTATTCCTTCAATGGGATACCTTTCAATATAATCTGCCAAATGCGCATTGGTGTAAGACGTTTTTAGCCCCCAAATGGCATGCAAGATCAAGGGCTCGCCATTTTCAGAAGTACCTACATAGAGCATATTGTGCCCACTCTTTCTCAAAAGGGTTAAAAAGGGTATACCATTTTCCTTAATGCGTTGCATTTTTTCTTCGGAACTTCCTGTCAACTCGATTTTTTGGCCTAACTCAATCTGATCCTTGGAATCACGCGGCAACCATATTTTATAGGTGCCCAACAAATCGCGAATTAGGGAGGAACAGTCTCGATTTTCCAAATTTCCGCCCCATCCGTAGGGCCGCTCAACAAATTGGGAAACCAACAATGCAAGACTGGCGCTATCAAGGTTTAAATCGTCAAATGCCAAATGCCTTTTGGGCAGTTCCGCTTTTAACAGGTTCGCATATTGGTTTTCGTCCGTATTTACGTAAAAGGCCCGAACCCGACCAGGGTCTTCCGATGCCTCATAGGGCAAAACCATACCCATTTTGGCATTTAGGGCGTATTGGGAATTTGGTGAGGCCAAAGTCAAGCTGTCGGACAAGGGCATGGCATAAGCTTGGGTCGTCCATTGACGGATGAAATCATCATCAACTAGGCCAATATCATGCATCTGCACCCATCCTTTATAGTAGGGACTGAGCACATAACACCATTGCTTGTCATTTGACAGATGAACCAATTGCAAGGGTGTATTCGCCCACAAATTGGTTTCTTGAAAATAATCGAAGGGGAAGCCCTCCCCTGCCTTCGAATACCGATCAAAACCGGGGCGATTGGTAGGGATTCTTCGCAAATTGGTATGGCGCACAACAATCCCTCGATTTAGAAAATTCGGAAAGCTGGCCAAATCAATATTGGATACTAAGGCTTCGCGCTGCCATTTTTTATGCGCTTTTTTGTTTTCCCCGTACCATGTTTCATCATTTAGGTAGTCATTGAGATAAACCACCTCCTTGCCTGGTAGTGCCGCTGCTGCATTGGCCATCGCATCAGCCGCAATGTTCCATGGTTTGAAAAAATTACTAATAAATTCACTTTTTAGGGAATCAGGAACGTTAATTTCCGCATCAGGATAATCAAGACTTTCTTGAGAAACCGTTTCAATGCGTATTTCCGTGTTTTCGTTCTCGACCCTTTTACAGCCCGAGACACCCAATACCAAGCAAAGCACAATGCCAGCAAGGGCCCGAATTCTTCGAATCCCTACGAAATTGGCCGTTTGGGAATTATCCCTTTTTACCCACAGACACCTGTGGTATGTCTTTTGATTTCTCATTAACGTTTTGAATGTCGGAACCAATAATTCGGTTTAATGAACTTTGTGCTGCATTTACTTCACCCTTCAATTGTTCCAATCGAGCATTTTGCGGTTGGGTAGGTTTGGCTGTTGCCCCGTTTACCGCACGCATCAACGAACGTATCTCCTCCCGCAGTCTTGGTCTTTGACGATAGGTCATGTCTGGTGGCGGTCTTTTCAAGATGTCATCTTGAAGTTCAACAATGCTGTTCATTGCTACATCGATGGCTTCAAAAATTGTCGCGTCAACCCCTTCTCCTTTATGCTGCTTTAATTTCCTTTTTAACTCCCCCAACTGGCTTTGGTAGGCCTTGGTGTTGTTGATCATGGTGTGCGTTTGCGAAAGCAGCGCTCGCAATTCCAACAACAGCTCAGTCTTCGCAGCATAATCGGCTTGTGGTAACGTCATACGGGGATCGGCACGCACTACTATTGGGGTTTCGAAGACTTCATTATTCACTTTTAAGCGAGCGGTATATGTGCCGGGGGGTACCAAAGGATGTATGGAACCCGAAAAGAATCCACCTCCGGTTGCTCCTTCCATTTTTGTAGCACCCTCATGTCCCAGATCCCAAACGATTCGATTTACCCCTGCAGTAACCGTGGTATCTTTTAAGGTACGAATCACCGTTCCCGAGGCATCGGCAATCTCAACTTCGGCCGTAACCGTTTCCTTCTGGTTCAAATAAAAATTGATATTGGCACCAAAATCGGGGTTTTTGGCCTTGTAATGACGGTCTCCCAGATTTTCCAAGCGCCAGAACATATGCCATAGCGTTGCTTGACGGACTGGGAAAAGATGAGTCGATTTCCCTTTGGTATCATTCATTTCCTGAAGGGGTCTAATATCATCCAAAATCCAGGCTCCCCGTCCGTGGGTACCCACTATTAAATCGCGGTCTCTCGCTTGAATTCGCAAATCCCTAACCGATACGTTTGGTAAATTATTGTTGATTTTGGTCCAAGATTGCCCCTGGTTCCAACTTGCAAAAATGCCATGCTCCATACCCGCGTACAAGACATCGGGGTTTATGGGGTCTTGCCGTACCACTTTTACATAATCGTCTTGGGGAAGGCCGTTGGTTATTTTTGTCCAGGTTTTACCGTAATCTTTGGTCATAAAAATATAAGGTCTGAAATCATCCATCCGGTGCTGATCCACAGTCACGAAGGCAGTGCCCCCATCATGTTCAGAAGCATGTATTTTGGCCACCCAGGCAAATGCCGGCAATCCCTTGATCCGATCATTCAATTTCGTCCAGGTGGTTCCGCCATCGCGTGTCAATTGTACATTTCCATCGTCTGTCCCCACCCATATTACACCTTTTTCTACCGGAGATTCATCAATATACAGGATGGAACAATGAAATTCAGCAGCGGTATTATCTTGGTAAATCTCACCCCCTGAGGTTCTTTGTTTTGATTTGTCATTGGTCGTCAGGTCAGGACTAATTTCTTGCCATGAATTACCTCTATTCGTTGATTTGAACACCACATTACCACCAAAATATACCGTGTTGGGGTCATGGGGCGAAATGGTTATGGGCGAATCCCAATTGAATCGGTATTTGTGGTTTTCGATGGCATCACCGGCTGAACCGATAATTTTTGGATAGGGATGTATGTTACGAACATTACCATGTCTTGAATCGACATGAAAGATCACACCGCCCTGTAAATTGGCATATACCTCGTGTTCACTACCAGGTATGGGTACGGCAAAATAACCATCTCCATAGGCCAGGCCTTTCCAATGCCGTTTTAGAATGCCTGCTGAATAAAGGGAATTACTTGGGCCAACCCAGGTACCATTGTCTTGCAGCCCACCGTACACATTATAGGGATCCTTGTTGTCAATAAAAATCTGATAGAATTGCGAGAGTTCTACATTATTGATGATTTCCCAGCTATCCCCGCCATCATAAGACACTTGATACCCTCCGTCACTACCGTTCAAAATACGGTTCGAATTGGTAGGATCGATCCAAAGTGCTTGGTGGTCACCGTGAACCGTTCTCGCAATGGGCTCCCAATTTTTGCCACCATCGACCGATCGACTAAGCCTACCTGAGATGGAAAAAAGAATATCCGGATTGTTGGGGTCGACGCGCACATCACTGTAGTAAAAAGGTCGAAAGTTGATGTTAGGATCATCGTTGACCATCACCCATGAATCCCCACGGTCTTCGGACCTGAATGCAGTACCCCCACCTTGAAATTCGGTCATCAAGTAGATGATGTTCGGACTGCTCTTTGCAATATGGATGCCTGGCCTTGCCATTGGGGTTTTTGGCAGGCCTTTCATTATTTTTTTCCAGGTTTCACCACCATCCATAGTTCGGTAAATGGCTGTTTCTTTCCCGCCATCATCAAATCGCCAAGGTTTTCTTCTAAACGTCCACATACCGGCAAACATGATACGTGGATTGCTCATATCCATAGCAATATCAGAACACCCTGTATCTTCATTGATGTAAAGTATTTTTTTCCAGCTTTTGCCCCCATCCGAGGTTTTGAAAACCCCGCGTTCGGGATTGGGCCCCCATTCTTTACCCAAGGCACATACACAGGCAACATCAGGGTCATTGGGATCGACCACAATTCGCTTAATTCTTTCGGTTTCCTTTAGACCAAGGTGGGTCCAATTTTTTCCTGCATCTACGGAGCGGTATACACCCCATCCATAACCTACACTATTTCTAGGGTCACCTTCTCCCGTTCCTACCCATAACACGTTGGTATCGGAAGGAGCAATGGTCAGCGCACCAATAGAATAGGCCCGTTGCCCCTCGAAAATGGGTGTGAAATTCACACCACCATTGGTGGTCTTAAAAATACCGCCATCGGCACCAGAAACATAAAAGGTACTGGGGTCTCCGGGTATACCATCTATATCGGTTACCCTACCTCCCATATTGGCAGGACCAATGGCCCGCCATTCCATCGATTTCAGGGCTTCGGCATAGTTGTCGTTTTGGGAAAATACAAGGCTCGAAAAAAGCACGGCCCACAAGAAAGGGCGCAGATTGAAACTTTTCATAGTAGTGTTGATTGGTTATTAGCTATCCTTCAAGAATATTGTCTACAAAATAACCAAAATCCCACTATAAAAAAAGAGAAACTTCAAAGGGACAACCACCCAAATTAGCGGGTTCTTGGGAACATTTTATTACCCGCTTTTTCATTCCCTTTTCATTGCAAAAATGGTTACATTTAAGGACATCAAACAACTACCCATTATGAAGTCTTTTTTCTACTCCCTCCTGGGCATTCTTTTGCTTTCGGCGGCAACCGATCTGAATGCCCAACGCAAAAAAAATAAAAGTCTAACGACCGAGAATTATTCCGAATCCTTGTACAATTCTATCGAATGGCGCCTCGTTGGTCCTTTTCGAGGTGGGCGTGCAGGAACCGTTGCCGGTGTTCTGAACAATCCAAATCTCTATTATATGGGAACCGCCGGTGGAGGTGTCTGGAAAACTACCGATGCCGGGAACACATGGAGCTGTATATCCGATGGTTATTTTGGAGGCTCCATAGGGGCAGTGGCCGTATCAGAAGCTGACCCCAATGTCATCTATGTGGGTGAAGGTGAACAAACACTTCGTGGTAATGTTTCATCAGGAAATGGCATTTGGAAAAGTCTGGATGCGGGAGAAACATGGCAATTTATTGGATTGGAAGGATCTGAACATATCGCCAGAATTCGAATTCACCCAACCGATCCCAATCTTGTTTATGTTGCTGCTATCGGGAATTTGTGGAAGCCAAATGAAACCCGAGGGGTATACCGCTCCAAAGATGGGGGTCAAAACTGGGAGAAGATCTTGTACGAAAGCGATAAGGCCGGAGCAGGAGACTTGATATTGGACCCCAATAACCCACGTATTCTTTATGCTGCCACCTGGGAAATGAAACGAAACGGTTACCGTATGGATAGTGGTGGCCCTGACAGTAAACTATATAAAAGTACCGATGGTGGGGATACATGGACTGATATTTCAAAATACAGTGGCTTACCTAAAGGCCCATGGGGCATCGTGGGCATCACCGTCTCACCGGTAGATTCAAACCGTGTCTGGGCCATTATCGAGGCCGAAGATGGGGGTGTGTTCCGTTCAGACAATGCTGGCAAAACTTGGAAAAAGATTAATGAAAATAGGGCTTTACGGCAACGCGCTTGGTACTATAGCAGAATTTATGCGGACACGCAAAACAAAGACAAGGTGTATGTCATGAATGTAAGTTATGGGGTTTCAACGGATGGTGGAAAAACATTCACCCTTAAAAATGCCCCTCATGGTGACCACCATGATTTGTGGATCGATCCAAATAACAACAACAGGATGGTTATTGCAGATGATGGAGGTGCGCAGGTTTCCAATGATGGTGGTGAAAACTGGACCACCTACCACAACCAACCCACGGCCCAGTTCTATCGGGTAACAACAGACAATAGTTTTCCGTATCGGATTTATGGTGCGCAACAGGATAACAGCACCGTTCGAATTTATCATCGTACGGCAAGTTCAAGCATTAATGAAAGTCATTGGGAGCCCTCAGCAGGAGGTGAAAGCGCCCATTTAGCCCCAGACCCCAACAACAATGATATTGTATACGGTGGCACTTTCAAGGGGTATATGATGCGGCAGGACCATTCCGTCAATCAAACCCGCTCTATTAATGTATGGCCCGATAATCCGGCAGGTTCGGGCGTCGAGGTAATGAAATACCGATTCAATTGGAATTTTCCGGTAAAATTCAGTATTCATGACAACAAGAAGTTGTATGCAGGCTCCAACTATTTGCATGTAACCACCAACGAAGGACAGACTTGGAAGACCATTTCACCTGACCTCACCCGAGGATTGCCCGAAACCATAAAGTCATCTGGAGGGCCAATCACACAAGACAACACGGGAGCGGAATTTTACGCGAATCTTTTCGCCATCAATGAATCACCCCTCGAAGAAGGCGTTATTTGGGTGGGCAGCGATGATGGTCTGATCCATATTTCAAGAGATAATGGTGCGAATTGGGAAAACATCACACCCCCATCTGGCATGAGCCCAAAATTGAACATGATCAATTGTATAGACCCAAGTCCTTTTCAAAAGGGTACAGCCTATGTAGCCGCAACCTCTTACAAATTTGGTGATTATACGCCCTATCTCTATAAAACGAGTGATTATGGGAAAACCTGGAAGCTGATTACCAAAGGAATAAAAAACAATCATTACACGCGGGCCATTCGGTCCGATAAAGTACGGGAAGGTTTATTATACGCCGGAACCGAATGGGGCATGTACATTTCCTTTGATGATGGTGCCAGTTGGACCCCCTTTCAATTGAATTTACCCGTCACCTCTATCCGTGACCTTCATGTGCGTGACAACGATTTGATTGCGGCTACCCACGGTCGCAGTTTTTGGATGATAGATGACTTGACCCCACTGCACCAGCTATCAGATCAAATGGCCAATGCCGAGTCTTATCTGTACCAACCCGATAAGGCGTATCGGATGCATCAATCCGGAGGTTGGGGACAACCCAATACCAAGTTGGTGGGTGAAAATCATCCCAATGGGGCCATCATCAATTATTACGTGAAAAATGTCAAGGACAGCGACAAGGTTTCTTTGGAGATATTGGAGATGGATGGCACCTTGATCCAACGTTTTTCAAATACGGCAAAACCGAATAAGTTAGATCCCAGTGCAGATAAAACCTTAAAAGTGAAGTCTGGTGGAAATAGAATTGTTTGGAATATGCGGTACCCCGGCTATAAAACCTTCAAGGGAATGGTATTCTATTCTTCTCCCAATATTGGGCCCAAAGCTGTACCAGGTGATTATAAAGTACGATTGAATTATAATGGTCAGCTATTGGAACAGGTGCTCACGATCATCAAAGATCCTAGATTGCCGAATACACCAAGCGACTACCAACAACAGTTTGACTTTTTAATGGCTGTAAGAGACCAGGTCAGTCGGGCAAATACCGCCATCATCGATATTAGAACGGTAAAAAAGGACTTGGACTATTTAAAAGGAAAGAAGACCTTGAAAAAAGAAATTAAGGGCATGATTTCCGAATTTGAATCAAAGCTGGATGTCATTGAAAACAACATCCACATGACAAAAAACCAGAGTTATCAAGACCCCTTGAATTACGGTATTCGTATCAACAACCGATTGGCCTTTTTGTTGGTAGACTCCCAACGTGGCGATTACCGTCCGACGGATCAGGCAAAAGAATTTTTTGCTGAAGTTACCCAAGAACTCGATGTTGAAGTCGCTGCCTTAAAGCGATTGATGGATGAATATGTTTCCAAAATCAATGGGCAAGTCTCTGAAAACGGAATGGAAATGATCTCGATAGGTGAAAAATAATCAAAATAGCCTTGTACCTTCTTTTCAATGTCAACTGTTATCCAAATTAACCCAATCCCTTTCGGATTGGTAAACCTTAACTAATGAACCAAAAATTTCGAATCGCGTTTTTATTCACCCTTGTTATTTCCTTGCCGGTTGCCATGGCACAAGACCGTATTACAGGAGAGGCCTTCGCCACTCGTTCCGTAGTTTTAGGACAAAACGGTATGGTGGCAACGAGTCATCCTTTGGCGACTCAAATTGGGCTCGATGTACTTAAAGATGGTGGCAGTGCCATTGATGCAGCTATTGCGGCAAACGCCGCCCTGGGACTCATGGAACCTACGGGTTGTGGTATCGGTGGAGATCTCTTTGCGATTGTTTGGGATGGCGAAACCAAGAAATTGTACGGTCTAAACGCCAGCGGCCGTTCACCCCAAAATTTGAGTTTGTCCTATTTTGAAAAGAAGGGCATGCAAAAAATTCCCTCCCATGGTCCATTGCCGGTAAGTGTGCCAGGTGCTGTTGATGGTTGGTTTGAATTGCATGGAAAATTTGGATCCAAACCAATGACCGAAATATTGGCCCCTGCGATTGCCTATGCAGAAAACGGATTTCCCTTAACAGAACTTATTGCATGGTACATGCATCGAACGGTACCTTTTTTTGAATCAAAGGGGTTTCCCAATATTGCGGACACCTACAAATCCCAAAATGGAGGGAAACTGCCGATGGAGGGCGAAATTTATAAGAACCCCTATTTGGCGAATACCTATCGAAAAATTGCCGCAGGCGGACGTGATGCTTTTTACAAAGGCGATATTGCAAAAACCATTGGTCGATTCATTCAAGGCCAGGGTGGTTTTTTATCAGCCAAAGACTTGGCAGACCACAGCTCAGAATGGGTAGAACCGGTTTCTGTGAATTACCGGGGCTATGATGTTTGGGAATTGCCTCCTAATGGTCAGGGTATTGCGGCCCTGCAAATGTTGCAATTATTGGAGGGTTATGATTTTTCCAAAATAAAATTCGGCAGTGCTGAGCACCTGCACCTATTTACCGAAGCCAAAAAATTAGCGTTTGAAGATCGGGCCAAGTATTATGCCGATATGGACTTTTTTGATGTGCCAGTCGAAGAGTTGCTGTCAGACACCTACGCCCAAGAACGGAGAAAATTAATCGGGGAACGAGCCGGAACCTATAATGCGGGGGAAATATCAGCAGGGGAAACCATCTATATGACCGTGGCAGATGGCAAGGGCACCATGATTTCTTTGATACAAAGTAATTATCGGGGTATGGGATCGGGCATGGCACCGCCGAAACTAGGTTTTATGTTACAAGACCGAGGCGAACTGTTCAGTTTGAAACGAGGGCAGGCCAATACTTTTGAACCCGGCAAAAGACCTTTCCATACGATTATTCCGGCATTTATCACCAAAGATGGGAAGCCCTATGTTAGTTTTGGTGTCATGGGAGGAGACTTTCAGCCCATGGGCCATACCCAAATCGTGATGAACCTCATCGATTTTGGTATGAACCTGCAAGAAGCTGGCGATGCCCCAAGATGGGACCATACAGGAGGTGCAAGTCCGATGGGAAGAACCACAGAAAATACGGGAATGATACGAACAGAATCTGGTATCCCCTATGCCACGATCCGCGAACTAATGGACAAAGGTCATCGCATGGGAACCGCTAGAGGCGTTTATGGCGGGTATCAAGCCATATTATGGGATGATGAAAATAAAGTATACCATGGTGCTTCTGAAAGTCGTAAGGACGGACAGGCAGCAGGATATTAAAACACAAACTAATCTAATACCAATCTTAAAAATGAATTCAATTCAAAAACTCACTTTTTTATTGGGCATACTTGCAGTGGTGATTATCCCAGTGCAAGCCCAAAAAATGAATGATGACACTTTCAAAGGCCTAAAACTTCGGAATATTGGACCAGCATTCACCTCTGGGCGAATAGCCGATATCGCCATTCATCCAACTAATGAAAATGTATGGTATATCGCTGTTGGATCTGGTGGTGTTTGGAAAACTGTTAATTCAGGAACCACCTGGAAGCCCATTTTTGATGATCAAACATCGTTCTCGATCGGTACCATTACCATTGATCCCAGCAATCCACATACGATTTGGGTTGGTACCGGCGAAAATGTAGGAGGGCGACACGTGGCATTTGGAGATGGTATCTACGTTAGTCATGACGATGGGGCTTCCTGGAAAAATATGGGCCTAAAAAACTCTGAACACCTTTCCAAAATAGTAGTTCATCCCGAAGACTCGAAAACCATATGGGCCGTTTCCCAAGGTCCACTATGGACGTCCGGTGGTGAGCGTGGTGTTTATAAATCAACAGATGGCGGAAACAGTTGGAAGCGAACCCTGGGAGATGACGCATGGGTCGGCGCAACAGATTTGGTTATGGATCCACGAAATCCAGATGTACTGTATGCCGCAACTTGGCAGCGTCACCGCACAGTGGCGGGGTATTTAGGTGGCGGACCCGGTTCGGGGTTGCACAAAAGCACCGACGGCGGTGAAACTTGGAAAAAACTAACCAAGGGTATTCCTAAATCCAACCTGGGTAAAATTGGTTTGGCGATATCGCCTTTCAACCCAGATGTTGTTTACGCTGCCATTGAATTAGATAGAAAAAAAGGAGGCCTTTTTATGACCACCAACCGAGGTGCATCATGGTCCAAACAGTCTGATGCGGTTTCTGGAGGCACGGGACCTCATTATTATCAAGAATTGTATGCGTCACCACATCATGAGGGAAAATTGTTTTTGATGAACAATTACGTACAAATTTCAGATGACCATGGAAAGACCTTTTACACCATGAATGAGAGGAATAAACATGTAGATAGCCACGCAATGGCTTTTAAAACCTCGGATCCCAACTATGTGCTTTTTGGAACTGATGGCGGGTTATATGAAAGCTTTGATTTGACCAAAAGTTGGAAATACGTGAGAAATCTACCCATTACCCAATACTTTAAAGTCGCCGTAGATGATTCAAAACCTTTTTATAAAATCTATGGGGGAACCCAAGATAACGGTTCCCATGGGGGGCCATCACAGACGACCAGCTCTGACGGTATTACCAATTCTGACTGGTGGAAAACCTTGGGTGCCGATGGGCATCAATCCGCTATCGAACCGGGAAATCCAGATATCACCTATGGTGAATTCCAACAAGGTGTGCTTTGGCGCGTAGATCAGACCACAAGGGAGACCGTTTTTATTCAACCACAGGCCCGAGCGGGAGATCCTTACGAACGCTTTAATTGGGATGCTCCTATTCTAGTGAGTCCGCACAATCCAAAACGCTTGTACTTTGCATCACAACGTGTTTGGCGATCTGAAAATAGGGGTGATGATTGGACGCCGATTTCAAAAGACCTCACCCTAAATCAGGATCGTATTACATTTCCTTATTATGGCAAACAGCAAAGCTGGGATAATGCTTGGGATGTAGGGGCCATGTCTAACTACAATACAATTACCTCATTGGCTGAATCACCAAAACAAGAAGGTTTGGTATATGCCGGCACAGATGATGGAATTATTCAGACCACTGAAGACGGTGGACAAACCTGGCGTAAAACAACGTTGAGCTCCGTCAAGGGGTTGGGCTACGTTCCTTTTGTAAATGATGTACGGGCTGATTTATTCGACGCCAATACGGTTTTTGCGGCAGTAGATAATCACAAGTACGGTGATTACAAACCCTATATTTTGAAAAGCACCGATAAAGGAAAAAACTGGACCTTGATCAATGGCGATTTGCCAGAGCGCTTGTTGGTATGGCGATTGGTACAGGACCATGTGAACAAAGATTTATTATTTGCGGCCACGGAGTATGGTATTTACTTTACCTATAATGCAGGAGTAAATTGGATCAAACTCAAAGGAGGTGTGCCGACGATTTCGTTTCGAGACATTACCATACAGCGTAGAGAAAATGATCTTGTGGGTGCTTCTTTTGGAAGAGGCTTCTTCATTTTAGACGACATTACGCCGCTGCGCAACTTTGAATCGTCCATGCTTACAAAAGAAGCCACGATGTTCCCTATCAAGGATGCCTATTGGTACCGTGAATACAGTCGTGTGGGAAGCCAGGGAGATGCCCGCTATATTGCTAAAAATGCACCTTTCGGGGCGAGATTTACCTATTTCTTGGCTGACAAGGTGAAGTCATTGAAAGACATCCGCAAGAAAAAGGAAAAAACCAATACCGATTTTCCTGGTTGGGAGGCCTTGGAAAAAGAAAAGAACCAAGAGGGTCCCGAAATTCTTTTGGTGATCAAGGATGCAAATGGAAATCTTGTGAATACCGTTAAGGGTTCCAATAAAAAAGGGTTCAACCGTGCCAGTTGGGGCTTGAACTACCCGAATAAAAGGGGTGAACGGTTGAGGGCTCAAGGAGAAGGCAGAGGATTTGGTCGGGGTCGCATCTTAGCCACACCGGGCAGGTATACCGTAACTTTAGTGAAACGCGTAGACGGTGTTACCACAACATTGCAGGGACCTATGGAATTCAATGTTGTACCTATGTATGACGGCGCTTTGCCACGCAAGTCTTTTGATGAAATGAATCAATTTAGAGAAGAAGTGGTGGCCTTTCAACAAGATTTGACTGCCACCAATTTGGCCATGGCAAATCAGATGCAGAAAATTGATGCCATGAAACGGGCCGGCAATAAAACCACTGCACCAAATGATGCTTTACTTCAAGATATCAATGCGGCCCGACTGAATTTGTTGGCGGTACAAAAAGAATTAAGGGGTGATGCTGTCAAGGGTGAAATAGGAGAACGCTCCAACCCTACCCCTAATGATGGCAATCGTATCGCGTTCAGCGCCCTATCCAATACCTACGGGCCCACGGGCAATCATAAGGCATCCTTGAATCGAGCAAAAAATCAGTTGCAGCAGGTAAAAGGAAAACTAAAAAATCTTATGGACAATACGCTTCCTGGTCTTGAAAGAAGGCTACAACAGGCTGGAGCCCCTTGGATTGAAGGTCAGGGATTAATTAAAAATTAATCATCCTGAAGGAATATATTAAAAGTGACTATGGCTCCATAGTCACTTTTTTTCTCTTCCATAAATCATCAAATGCAACTTGGTTGCATTTACTCAATTTTGTTTTATTTTTACGCCTGTTTAATGCATAAAGCAGCTGTCTAAAAATACTACATGACTCTCGAGAAAAAATTACCCGTAACGGTTTTAAGCGGATTTCTGGGCGCCGGAAAAACTACACTTCTCAATCATATACTTCATAACAAAGAAGGTCTAAAAGTGGCCGTTATTGTTAATGATATGAGCGAGGTGAATGTTGATGCCGCCTTGGTGCAAAGTGAAAACACCTTATCGCGTACCGACGAAAAACTGGTAGAGATGAGCAATGGCTGTATTTGTTGTACCCTGAGAGAAGATTTAATGATTGAGGTAGAACGGTTGGCCAAAGAAAACCGATTTGATTATTTGCTTATTGAAAGTACAGGAATCAGCGAACCAGTGCCAGTGGCGCAAACCTTCTCCTTTGTTGATGAAGAAAACAATATTGATCTTTCCCGATTTAGTTATGTAGACACTATGGTCACTGTTGTAGATGCCTTTAATTTCTTCAAGGATTTTGGCAGCCCAGAAACCTTGATGGATCGCGAACTCACCGATATGGAAGGGGACTATCGAACCATTGTCAACTTGCTCACCGATCAAATCGAATTCGCCAATGTCATTGTATTGAATAAAACAGATTTGGTTTCCAAAGATTCTTTGGCCATGTTAAAGACCATAGTAAAAAAATTAAACCCTACAGCTCAAATTGTCGAATCTGAATTCAGTAAAGTTGATCCAAGTGCCATTTTGCACACAGGCCTCTTTAATTTTGAAGAAGCCGAACAAAGTGCAGGTTGGATTGAAGAATTGAATAAGGAAGAACACACCCCTGAAACTGAGGAATATGGTATAAGTTCTTTTGTATATCGTAGTAAAAAGCCGTTTGACCCAATACGGTTTTGGAGTTATGTACAGCAAAAATTTCCACATACCATCATTCGAAGCAAAGGACTGTTTTGGCTAGCCTCACGCCCTGAACAGGCCTTGGTTTGGGGCCAGGCAGGAGGCTCCCTTAGGGCTGACAGCGCCGGAGTGTGGTGGTCAAGTATGCCTTTTCAGAAAAGGACCCAATTTATGGCCTTCTTAGAAAACCAAGAACATATTGAAAAGGATTGGGACCCCACTTTTGGAGATCGGAAAAATGAAATTGTTTTTATTGGTCAAGACATGGATGAGCAAAACATTCGAAAGCATTTGGATTCCTGTTTGGCAACCGATAGTGAAATTGAATCCAACCACTGGAAAGAAGGCTATAATGATCAATGGCCTGTGGAACGGGCTTACGCATTGGAATAATTAATGAAATGAAAAGAACACGTTTTGTACAAAATCTTTTGGGAATTGGGCTACTCTCGGTAGTGGGCTGTCGAATGGGCGATGATAAAAAAGAAACATCTTCGAATCTCGTTCACACAGATACAAATAAAACCAAAGAAATTGCTGATGGGCTACGAAGAGAACTTATTGAAGCGTGGCATCAATCGGAAAAAATGACCATGATCAATGTACAACAGATGCCCACTGAATATTTCACCTATAAATATACCGAAGAGGCCATGACTTTCTCTGAGCAATGGCGCCATTGTGTTATTTATACCTGCGGTCAGTTGGCCGGGAGAGCAGGAATCAAAAACCCCTATGAGAATATCAAACTTCCCGTACAAATGCCTAAAGAGGATGTCATCACGGAATTAAAAAATATGTATGCCCATGTCCGAAAATCAATTAAAGAACTGTCCGATGAAAAGCTCTTTTCCGACTGCGATTTTGCCGGTGCAACTATTCCGGTTTGGCGTCTATTTTATGCTATGGAAAATCATATTATTCACCATCGCGGTCAATGTGTGGTGTATTTGCGCTTAAATGAAGTGGTTCCTAAAGGGTACTATGGATGGTAATGACCTATTTGAAAGTTTTAATCTGAAATAAATATTTAAATCATACAATGATGCTACAAAAAAAATTTGATGAAATTGTTAAAACGCATTTTCCCAATGCAATGGATGCCAAGGACACCTCAATACATTACCTAGGAAAAATGCAATTAGAACATGGCATAGATGTCTCCAAGGCGTTAATGGCCACATCAGTATGTTCGGACGATATTAACGTGCCTTCCACTACATTTTTTAATGTTTTGTTCGGACCCTTTGTAATGGGAGGTCTCGGAGGTATCCCTTTTGTTGGTCAAACCGGGATGACGGCCTTCGCCCACCATATTCCAGATGACGGAAGTGCATTTTTCTTTTATGGGCCTCATATAGGTGTTACATCTGATGGGGAATTGGGTAAAATGTACAGACCGGGCCAAGAAAACAAAGGAAATTCCTGTGGGGCCCTAATGCTGGCTTTAAGTAGATTTCAAGATGGGTCTTATAAACCTGTTTTGCACGATGATGATTATCAACAGATGAAGTTAGAGCAGAGCCTTATTTCACAAAGGGAGGACATAATAAATAGTGAAAACCCGCAAAAGGCAATTACCGAGGCCACGTATGAAATCATTGATAAAAAAATACATGAATATATCAAAACATGTAAAAGTGAGTTTCCGGTAGATAAAGTTGCTCTTTTGGGTGGTATCATTATAAATACAGATCCAGGAACAGATGATTATTTTGATGCCAGAAACTTCGAAATTATTGACATAAATACCCTTTAGCAAACAGATCAACTTGCAGCCCAGAAAGCTAAAACATCTAGAACCCACTTCTAAAATAAGCTTTGGAGGTGGGTTTGGAGCAACTCTATATAGTAAGGTGATTTGTTATCACAATGTTAGCCTATGAAGGCACATTTATACTTTATTTGCCCAACTGACCATCTTGAACCCGTTATCAATGAGTCATCGGATAACGGAAGCCATTATTACACCTCGCTTGGAAACTCAGTTGTATTCACTAAGTACACCATAAATCAAATCGAACATTTGATTGCGAAATACAATATAGAGGAGGCAACGTTTATCTTATCAAGCACCAATCCAATTATCCGCGATGCGTTGGAAAGGCAGGATTTTTCTGGAATAAGGGGATTGAACGGTTTCTACGACGAAATTGCAAGGCAAAAAAGGTATTCAAAGGTACTATGGCAAGAACACAACAATCAATTCATTATTCTTTCCTATTACCTAAACAAAAAAATAGAGGAATTACAACATAAACTCAAGGCTCAATTTGCCAACCAAATAAAAATAACTGGGAAAATTTACGACAAAAAGAAAAATACATTCGACGAAATATATCCAAATTTGGTATGCACTAAATTTTTTAGTTTAAATTAACCAGCTGAAGGGAATTTACTAGTACTCTAAATTCAGGACAAAGAGCCCCTTCAAGTAAAAATGAGCCCATTTAAAACCTCCACTTTTTTCGAACGTATCCCCCACGCCATTACGATGCTTTTCGGGATTATTGTGCTGGTCAGTATGCTTACTTATATCATACCCGCGGGTAGCTACGAAAGGGTTGTTATAGAGGGTAGGAATACGGTCATACCAAATTCGTACAGCACAATTGCGTCCACACCAATTGGGATACTGGACATGTTCAAAGCCATTCCGCTCGGGTTTAAAGCCGCAGTAGAAATCATATTCATAGTGCTTGCCGGGGGAATCATGTTTGGGTTTATGGAAAAATCCAAGGCGGTCGAAAATGCAGTAGGCACCTTGATCAAGAATTTGGGTGTGGAGCGCAAAAATCTGATCATCGTTCTAATGACCTTCATTTATGGCTTGCTTGGTGTGGCCGTAGGCTACGAAAACAATATCGCCATGGTGCCAATTGCGGCCGTTTTGAGCTTGGCTCTGGGCGGTGACTTGATCTTGGCCGCAGGCATTTCTGTTGGGGCCATGACCATTGGATTTGGGTTGTCACCAATTAACCCCTATACGGTGGGTACAGGGCATAAATTGGCAGAACTTTCTATGTTTTCGGGAGCTTGGTTGCGAAGTATCCTATGTTTTTCGGCCCTAAGTATAATGGCCTTCTACAATGTTCGATACTTTAAAAAAATACTGGCCAATCCGTCAAAGAGTTTGGCAAAAGGTTTGGACACAAGCAATTTAACCTTATCAAAATCCATTCAAGAGTATACAATAAGTCCGAAGAATTGGTTGGTCATTGGTATTTTTATACTGGGCCTGTTAGCCATTTTATATGGTGTTTTCAATTTAAATTGGCACATCAATGAACTTTCGGCCGTTTTTCTGATCATTGCCCTGCTTTGTGGTTTAGCTTCTAAAATGAGTGCCACTACAATGAGTGAAACGGTGCTCAAATCTGTTGCTTTGGCTGCTCCTGGTGCATTCATGGTAGGATTTGCCACAACGATAAAAGTGTTGATGGAGATGGGCAACATCGGCGATACCATTTCCTATCAACTTTCAAATATTCTAGAGGGATTGCCTTTGTATGCGTCGGCAATATGCATGTCGATTTCGCAATCGGTTATCAATTTTTTTATTCCCTCAGGCAGTGGGCAGGCCTTGGCCACTTTACCTGTAATGTTACCCTTAGGCGAATCGTTAGGTCTGACTAGGCAAATCACCATCTTGGCCTTTCAAATAGGTGATGGTCTTTCGAATCTTATCAATCCAACCCTCGGTGGTCTAATTGCGATGCTAAGTATGTGTCGTGTACCCATTGATCGTTGGATCCGTTTTATTTTTCCTGTTTTAATCACCATCCTCTTATTGGCCTTTTTGGCCTTGATAGTAGCAGTGGCAACCAATTATAGTTAAATGAATATGAATGTTGAGGAAATTTTGGCAAAACTCGTTTCCTTTCCTGTTTTGGGAGGAGAGAGCAACCTAAGCATTTTAGGTTGGATCAAAGAATACGTAGCATCTTTTGGGGTAACCGTTAGCTTGGTACCCAATGAAGATGGAAATAAAGCCTCCTTGCATTGCCGCATCGGCCCCGCTATAGATGGAGGGGTTATTCTCTCTGGTCATATGGATGTCGTTCCTGTAGCAGGTCAAGATTGGACCACCGACCCCTTTGTCCTTACCGATAAAGGCGATGGAAAACTGTATGGTCGAGGGTCGTGCGACATGAAAGGTTTTTTGGCATGTTGTTTAGCCGCCTTGCCTGAAATGGCAAAAGCAGATTTAAAAAAGCCCATCTACTTTGCTTTTTCCTACGATGAAGAGATAGGATGTTTGGCGGGGCCTGAATTGGCACAGGCCATTAGAACACAGTATGTGGAAACACCGAAATATGCGATTATTGGTGAGCCATCGCTAATGCGGCCGACCATAGGACAAAAAGGCATTTACATTATGGAAACCTATGTGAATGGCTCTGCAGGTCATAGCAGTCGTATCAAGCAAGAGGTTAGCGCAATTCATGAGGCGGCCCGTTTGATTTTATGGTTGGAAAAAAAGATGGATGATTTAATCGCAGCGAAAAGAATGGATGAACGCTTTCAACCGCCCCATTCTTCAATTCATATCGGTTTGGTTCATGGGGGTATCGCTCCTAATGTTATTGCAGACAAAGCCCAGTTTCATTGGGATCTTCGCACCATACCAAAAGATGACCTCGATTCCATCGTGCAAGAATACTTTGCCCATTGCCAAAAGCGTGAGTCTGAATTGCGACACACATTTCCCGGGTTTGAAATTAAAAATGTGGAGCACCATCCACCCGTGCCCCCCTTGGATACCAAGGCAGAAGATGATGTTGTTGCCCTAACAAAACGCATTTCAGGCATTTCAGAACTGGATGCCGTTTCCTATGCGGCTGAAGCTGGTCAATTCGCTAATGAAGGGTTTCAAACGGTTATTTGTGGTCCGGGATCTATAGCACAGGCGCATCGGGCTGATGAATTCATTGCTCAAGAACAACTCCAGTTAGGGGTGGCCATGTTACATAATTTAATCGGAGAGCTCACCTCTGATAATTTCTATTAAGTTGCCATGCCACTATTTATCGTATATTTATTTCTGACGAATAACTAAAGCCAAAAACCATGTCAAAATCAATGCGCTATTTTTCATTTATCCTGGTACTCACCCTTGCAATCAGCTCATGTAAGGAAAAAACTGCCAGCGAAGAAACGGAAACTGAAGAACAACTTGTTGAACGGGCGCTTGCCATTCACGATAGGGTACTTACCGTTGATACCCATGCCGATACGCCGCTTCGTATGATTGAGCCCGGTTTCGATATGGCTGAAAGACATGATCCCAGGGAAACAGGCTCCAAGGTAGATTATCCTCGAATGAAGGAAGGCGGCTTGGACGCCATCTTTTTCGCCGCCTTTGTAGCCCAAGATATACGAGATGATGATGGCAATACCCGTGCCAAGGCATTGTGCCTGCAAATGATAGATTCGGTAATCGCATCAACCGAAAAAAACTCTGATGTGGTAGGTCTGGCCCTTAATCCGGATGATGCTTACGCCTTGGAAAAAGAAGGGAAACGCGCCATCTACATTGGCATTGAAAATGGGTACCCAATTGGCAATGACGTTTCAAACGTTGAAGAATACTATAACAAGGGAGTACGTTACATTACCTTGGTTCATTCATCAAATAATGATTTGGCTGATTCAGCTACAGACCAAAATGGGACCGAACATGGCGGCATAAGCGAGTTTGGCGCATCGGTTGTGAGTGAAATGAACCGATTGGGAATCATGGTCGATGTATCACATGGAAACGACAGTGTATTCTACGATGCCATTAAACTTTCTAAGGCACCCATCATTGCAAGCCATTCAAACGCACGTTCGGTGACCGAGCATCAGCGTAACATGACCGACGAAATGTTGAAGCTAATGGCAGAAAACGGTGGCGTGGTACAGTTAACCATGTTGGCCGATTACCTAAGAACGGCACCACCCAATGCCGCCCGTGATTCAGCCATGACAGCCATGCGAGCAAGCATCACCAAACCGATTTCAGAAATGACGGATGAAGAACGTGCTGCCCTACGCAAATCCTTTAACGAATTAAATGAAAAATACCCTTCTCCCCCTGCTACAGTAACCCATGTAGCGGATCATATTGACCACATTGTCAAGGTGGCAGGTATCGACCATGTCGGAATTGGTTGCGACTTTGATGGTGGAGGTGGTATTGAAGGAGTGTTTGATGCCAGTGAGGTAATGAACATTACCATCGAACTGGTGCGACGCGGTTATACCGAAGAAGAAATTGAAAAAATTTGGGGCGGAAACTTAATTCGTGTATTTAAAGAAGTTCAGGCCGTTGCCGAAGAATTGAAAACGGAAGTAGGTTCGTAAACCCAAACAAACGCGACTATTTTGAGAGTATTGCTCACAGCATTCTTGTTGGCTATCTCAACAATTTCTGTTGCGCATCCATTGCGTCTATCCTTATGTGAAGTGGAGTATGTGCCCAAAAAACAACTGCTTACCGTTAATCTCAAGTTGTTTTTGACCGATGTAAATGAAGCCATAACCTTTGACCCTTATAGCAAAGAATTGGCTTTTTGTGAACCGAATGAAGCGGACAATGCAAACACACTACTCATGAAGTATGTGAACCAGTTCTTTTATGTCAAGGCGAACAATAAAAAAATTTCGCTTAAAATAAAGAGCAAGAAGTTAAGCGGTGAGGGCGAAAATACCGCCCTTTGGATCTACTTCGAACTGGAACAGCACGACCCATTAAAGTCATTGGAGATTAAAAATGCTGTGTTTACCGACCTCTTCTTTGACCAAAACAATATCGTATATGTGCATGCCAAGGGAGAATCGAAAAGCCTAATGTTCACCAAAAAGACACCCGTTCACCAACTAAGGTTTTGATATGCATCCTTTTGAATTTTACTTGAAATTGGGTTTTGAACATATAGCGGATATGGCTGCTTATGATCATATTCTCTTTTTGGTTGCCCTATGCGCTGTGTATCGGATAGAAGAATGGAAAAAGATTTTGATTCTGGTCACCGCCTTCACCATTGGTCATAGTATTACGCTGGTCTTGGTTTCCCTAGAGCTATTTTCCATCCCCTCAAATATCATCAAGTTTTTGATACCGCTCACCATATTTGCAACAGCGGTTCACAATGTCATTGGGTCAGATCAGGCAGTGAAATCAGTAAAAATGAAAAGGAACTATGCATTGGCATTGTTTTTTGGAATGATCCACGGAATGGACTTTTCAAACTACTTCAAGGCGCTTATTATGGACCCCGCCGATATTGTTGTCCCGTTATTGGGCTTTAATGTGGGTATTGAACTAGGGCAATTATTGATCGTATTCTTTATTGTGGGAATTGCTTTCTTGTTTTTGAACCTTCTCAAGGTGAAACACCGCGAATGGAATGTGTTTATTTCAGGTGCCGCGGCAGGGATGTCCCTGATATCGATGCTCGATAATGCAATTTGGTAAATAGCATTAACAGCTAACATGCAGCGCAGGTACCTTTAATAATAGTCTGCACGTTTTTAGTCTTAAAACCTTCTGGAACATTAATTTTTGATGAATTTGCATTCTCGATGCAATAGACCGTTTCACAGGATTCACAAACAAAGTGAGCGTGGGCATTTCCATGATCGTGAAGCGCTCCAAACGCATATTTGGCCATTCCACTTTGATCATTGATGCGATGAATGAGACCTGCTTCCTCAAAAGCGCCGAGGTTTCTATATAGGGTTGATTTGTCAACCTGCTCACCCAAGGCATTTTTTATATCTAAATAGGACTGTGCGTGTTTAGAATTAAACAAATACCCCAATAATGCCATTCGCAATTTTGTGCGCTTTAATCCTTGTTTCTGAAGCAAATCTTCCATACTAGAATCCTGATCAAATCTTATTAAAAGCCAAAGGCCTCAGCCTCATCAAGCAAATAATAACAACGTGTAGGGTCGTTCATATTTAAACGTAATATTCCGGTAACCGATATCAAATCATCCATTGCAAAGGAAGGGGGTTGGGCAAACGAAATTTCAGAAACCGTTTCCATACCACCGTTACCGCAAAAAAAGCAACTTGCCATGGGGTTTTTGGAAAGCAAATAAACGGATTGACCTCCTCCCATAACCAAAAGAAATCCAACCAAGGATACCTTTTTACCTTCCAAGCTGGTCAATTTGTCAGAAAAGGTTGCTTCTTGAAAACTGGGATACGCCGTTTTTTCGATGCGTTCTTTCCACGAGATACCGCCCTCTAAATCAGACCAATACAAAGTGGTCTGCGCCACAATAGTAGGGGAACAAACCAATAATATAATGAGTAGCGCACTTCTCATCTTAGTTTACCAATTTACCGGTAACCTCACTCATGATGTAGTTGCAATGATCGACGTCATCCCTATTCAATTTCAGAACACCAGTAACCTGAACAACTTGATCGGTTTTAAAAGGAGGTTTTTCCTTAAAAGTTACTTCGATTATACTCTCTGGACCTGCCCCACCGCAAAAAAAGCACGAAGCCATTGGATTGGCCGAAATCAAAAAAACCTCTCCCGTACCTGAGATATCTAAAAAATAACCCGTTACCTCAATCTTTTTTCCATTAAATGATTTGATCTTCTCGCCAAATTTGGGCATTAAAAAGTGGACATCGTACTTTTCATTGTATTCAGGTTGAAAATCGACATCAGCCAAATCACTCCAAGTCAGTTTTGTTTGCGCGAAAATACTTGGCGCCGCTAGAAGGGCAAGCACAATCAACCAATTCTTAATCATCAGACAATATTTTTGAAATGTTCATTTTAAAAATCGATGTGGAAGCTAAAGTTACGGCAACAATTGCAATAAACAAGGTAGCCCCAAGCAAGGCGAACTCAATAACGGTTGGCCCGCCTATCGATAGCACGTAACCGTATCCTGATTCGATATATGTTGAAGTCAATAATAATGCCAAACGACCCAAGAACCATCCCAATACAAATCCAAATAAGGCCAAAAACAAGCCTTCGAACAACACCAGGTACAACAACTTGCGTGTACCCAAACCATAGGTGCGCAACAAGGCCAATTCTTGCCGTCGTTCACGAATGGTTTTTAACAGACTTATGAAAATACTGAATCCGGAAACCAGTAAAATGGCTAAGGCAATGCCATTTATGGTCTTGACACCTGAACCCAATAAGCCCATTAAACGCTGTACTTCGAACCCAGGAAGAGCAGCTTGCATAGTGGTGTTTTCGTTGATAAATCGAGGCAGTTGCACCAAACCCAAGGGACTTTTGAACTTGACCAAGAGCGAGGTGATTTCAAGCTCGTCGCCATCATCTTCATGAGCGTGGTCATGTTCTTGATCTTCATGCTCCTGATGGTCATCTCCTTCGTCCACATGGGATTCATGATCATGCTCTTCTTCTCCATGTTCATGATGGTTATGTTCTTTATCACCGTGGTCATCATGGTCATGCTCCACAACCTCATCTTCATCGTGATCTTCTTGGTCGTGTTCCCCATCTGTATGGGCATGGGCGTCCCAAATACTTTCCAAATTGGAAACCAACAACTGATCTACTACAGTTCCAGAGGGTTCCAATAGCCCAACAAGGGTGTACGGATGGTCTTCATGGGCTTCTCCTCCACTGGCAGCCAAACCGTGCGAACCTACTATCTTATCTCCAATTTGAAGTCCTAGTTTTTTAGCTACACTACTTCCAGCGACAACTTCAAAAGACCGTTCAAAAAACCGTCCCCTATCCAATACGACATTATAACTCTCAAAATAGGCCAACTCTGTTCCCAGTATGCGGTACCCCTTATAACTATCACCATAGGAAACTGGTATGGCCGTCCCCACAAAAGGGTGGTTTTTGATTTGCTCTGCTTCCTTTAAATTGATATTTCCTGTGGGGGCATCAATATGCAAAACTGAGGACAAAACCAGTTGTAACGGACTCCCTTTTGCACCCACAACCATGTCAACGGGCGCAATGTTCTTGTTTAGCTGTCCATTCAATTGATTGCTCAATTGAAGCACATAGGTGACCAAAGAAACGCTCAAAACCAACAGCAAAAGGCTCAAAACCAAGTTTAATGGTTTTGAAATCATATTGCGGTATGCCAAATAACCTAACTTCATAGCACAATTTGATTTTTAAAATGTTGACTCACCCTTTGGTCATGGGTGATTATGACCAGACTACTTTCACAAATATCAGCTTCGTCCTTTAAAAGCTGTATTACTTTACCGCAATTCTTATCATCCAAATTGGACGTGGGTTCATCTGCAAAAACAACTTTGGGTTTATGAATTAACCCTAGGGCAATAGACAATCGCTGTTGTTGGCCTTGACTTAATTGCGTTACTTTCTTTTTTAAATGTTCTGTAAGACCCAATCGTGCTGCCAGTTGCTGTCTTCGTTCTTTGTCTTGCAAACTTTTCGGAAAACTTTGGCGCAACTGAAGGTTTTCCCCCGCATTCAAAGACTTTACAAAATAGTACTGTTGGAAGATTAGGCCGATATGGGTTCCTCGAAATTGGTCCATACGTTGCCGGTTCAGCGAAGTAATTTCAACATCATTGATGCATATAGTCCCTTTTGACGCAGGAAGGATTCCTGATAATAAGTGAAGTAGGGTTGTTTTCCCCACCCCAGAAGGCCCTAATATGAGTAGGTGCTCCCCTGGGACCAAATCGATATCGGGAAAATGAAACGCCTTTTCACCCGGATAAGCAAAATTGAGTCCAGCTGTTTTGACCATTAAAATTATTTTCACAAAAATAATAGAAATGTAAATGCAACTAAGTTGCATTTACAAAAATTAGGTTTATTTTAGCATCCTAATTTTCGATAAAACCATAATCATTCCCATGAATGTCCTTCAACTTACGACAAAATCAGATATAATCGGAGCATCGGCAAGTGCACTTTGTTTGATACATTGTGTAGCTACTCCCCTTCTCTTTGTGGCACAGGCGGGACTTGTTGGCGATGGTGAATCTCACCCAGAATGGTGGGGCACTCTTGACTTCATATTTTTGTTTATATCGTTGCTTGCCATTTGGTGGTCAGGTAAAAATACCTCCAAAACATGGATGCGCATCGCTTTATGGGCAAGTTGGTCGGTATTGTTCTTTGTGGTCCTCAATGAAAAGCTTTCAATCATTGCTTTGGCTGAACAGATAATTTACATACCAGCCATAGCTCTTATTTTCTTTCATTTATACAACCGAAAGTATTGTCAATGCGGAAGAGGTGATTGTTGTACAGAAGAGCTGCCAGATTCCTAAAAGTTAACATTAATGTTGGACATAGATAAAATCGAAACCTTAGGCGATGAGCACATTGGTACTTCATTGAGAACTCCAATGAAGGATAATGCTTTTACTATTTCAGACAGCAAGAAGATCGAACTTATACAACATCATTTTCAAAAAATAATGGAAACCTTAGGGTTGGACCTGGCTGACGATAGTCTATCAGGAACTCCCTATCGCTTTGCGAAGATGTATGTAAAGGAGTTGTTCTATGGATTAAATCCAGAAAATAGGCCCAAAATATCCACGTTTGACAATAAATATGGGTACCAAAAAATGTTGGTAGAGCAAGACATCACGATTGATTCATCTTGTGAACACCATTTTTTACCCATCGTCGGACATGCCCATGTGGGGTACATTCCCAACAAAAAAGTAGTAGGTCTGTCTAAAATAAATCGACTGGTAGACTACTACTCTCACAGGCCACAGGTACAGGAACGGCTTTGCCTACAAATTTTGAATGACCTTCAAGAAACTTTGGAAACCGATGATGTAATTGTCATAGTGCATGCCAAGCATCTTTGTGTTTCTTCAAGGGGAATAAAGGACAAAGACAGTTTCACGACCACTGTTGAATACGGGGGCAAATTCAAAGAAGACCAGCTCCGTAATGAATTTTATGGCTTGTTAAAGGGCGGCCATAAAGATTCATTTCGATAGCCTAATCTCTTTCAACATTCGAACTAATGCACATCACAGTATTGCCCACATTTATGGGAGGCGTGGCGAGCATATATAGGATAATTCCTGTTTTCGAAGCCCTATACTCCTCAAGTACCGCACCAAATTCATCTGTTGCATAGCCAACAACATCACCCTTCTGCACGGCATCCCCTGCTTGGTAAGACGAGTAAAAAATTCCTTTCACTTTTGAGCGAACGTAGACTTGGTCATTTAACCTGGTAATTTTTGTTTCGCCTCCAATCGTATCACCATACATTTCCATTTCAGCCAACATATTATAAACCCCTTTTTTGGTCAGGTCAACATCGGCTTTTTCAACTTTTCCTAACTTTCCCGATTCGATACTCACCCCTATTTTGCCATCTTGAACGGCTTGTTTAAACGCATACTTTGCTGGTTCGTCATCTCTTAAGGTATAAGGATAGGAAACTACGTATTCAAAACCACTGACCTCTGACAGCTCCTTGGCACGTTGCGTTTGTTTTGGTTTATCAGTGTTATTGTAGTAACAGATAAAGGGTAACAGGTCTTCAGGACCATCACCGCTGTGAATATCCAAAAATACATCACTTAGGGGTATGATCTGTTCGGTGATCAAGGCTGCAGTTCGTTGGGTAATAGATCCCTTGGGATCACCGGGAAAAGCATTGTTCAAGTTGACGTCATCTTCTGAATTTTTAAATGGGGTACGGTTATAAAATGAACCCCTGCTGGCGATAGGTATAAAAATTAGAGTGCCGGTCAGCTTATGTTCATCAATCTCCTGTATCAGTTGCTGGGTCGCAATAATGGGTGAATACTCGACACCATGAACACCTGCCACAATGGTAAAAACAGGGCCTTCATTTTTTCCCTTAAGGATGGATACGGGCAAATAGCCTTCATGACCTAAATCATCAGACACATCAATCTTCATTGACGTCCTAGCGGGCCTATCGGCATTCGTGAAGACGTCGTTAATGCTGTTTTGTGAAACTACATGTTGCAGCCCCAACAACATAAAAATAAGTACTGATTTCCTGAACAAAAGTGAATTCGTGAACATGCCGTTTACTTGGTTAGGTTTTGCTATTTTTTCCTTTTCCAGACAACACATAGGTATAAATCCAGGTTAGGGTAAAAGTGGGTATCACATCCAAACCAGGTATCAATTCTTCCACAAAAGTGATGACTCCAGCTGCCTGCCCTACCCTTCCTTTATACATTCGGGTCATAAGCCATCCTGCCAACGGAGCCCAAAAAACATCCAAAATATCGCCTAGACCAGGAATAAGCAGCGATGACATCCCTATTCCATCAAATAGAAGGCCGAGCAATAGATTCTTGTATTTGTCATCTTTCTTTTTTGCCATGGGCGAAAAGTAGGAATAATTTTTTAGGACAATTCGGAACTGATGAGCTTTAAAAACTCGTTTCGGGTTTCAATTTTCTCAAATTGCCCGCGAAAGCCCGAAGTTGTTGTAACAGAATTCTGTTTTTGAACCCCACGCATCATCATGCACATATGGGATGCTTCAATCACCACTGCGACCCCTTTTGGTTTTAAAACGTCATTGATGCACTCTAAAATATCATGGGTCAATCGTTCTTGAACCTGCAAACGCCGCGCAAACACATCTATGACTCGTGGTATTTTACTCAAACCTACAATATGCCCATTGGGTATGTAAGCCACATGGGCCTTCCCAAAAAAGGGAAGCATATGATGTTCGCACAGCGAATAAAGCTCGATATCCTTGATGATGACCATATCATCATAATCCTCGGCGAATAAAGCACTCTGCAATATTTTTCGGGCATCTTGTTTGTACCCCTGGGTCAAGAAAAGCATAGCCTTTGCTGCACGTTCCGGCGTTTTTAGCAATCCTTCGCGATTGACATCCTCACCAATTTCATCGATGATCTTTGAAAAACGCTCTTTGACCTCGTTCGTTATGTTTATGTTGTATTCCTCTAGATTTCTGTAAGGAGACATATTAATTCGTTACCGTTTTAAGCTTTTCAGAAAAATGCTTGGTTAATTTCTTGATTTTGGGATCTATGATGAATTGGCAATACGGCTGAGACTTATTTTCGTTGTAATAATTTTGATGATCGTCTTCTGCTAAATAAAAGGGTTTTTCCGCTGTAACCGCTGTCACCACAGCTTTTCCAAAAACATTTTCCTGATTTAGGAGCATGATAAAGTCCTCAGCAGTTTGTTTTTGGGCATCCGATGTGTAAAAAATCTCACTGCGGTATTGCGTGCCTACATCATTTCCCTGGCGATTGAGGGTGGTTGGGTCATGGGTTGCAAAAAACACCTCCAAAAGCTCCCTATAGGATACAATAGCAGGATCAAATTCAATTTTTATGCCTTCTGCATGACCTGTTCGGCCCGTACATATTTCACGATAGGCAGGATTCTTTATGTTGCCTCCCGTATATCCGGAGATTACATGATGTACCCCTTCAAGGCGCTGAAAAACGGCCTCTGTACACCAAAAACATCCACCCGCAAAAATGGCAGTCTCTGATTGCATTTCGGTTTTCATATCCATTTCTTGTAAAGTTGAACAATTTTTTTTGTTTCGAACATCATAGTCGAAAAAAATCTAAAAACTTTAAAGAGCTATAGTTTTTACCCTTTGAGAGGATTGTTTACTTTCACATGCCAATTGCAATTCATGATAAAGGCAACCAATATTGAAAAACATTACGGAGACCTTCAGGTATTGAGAGGGGTGGATATTTCCGTAAAAAAAGGTGAGGTTATTTCTATTGTGGGTGCCTCAGGAGCAGGGAAAACTACCCTATTGCAAATTTTGGGCACCTTGGATACCCCGTCGAATGCCAGCGCGTCGAGTCTTGAAATAAATGGATTGGAAGTCTTAAAACTTAAGGACAAAGACCTGGCGCGATTTAGAAATGATCATATAGGATTTATTTTTCAGTTTCATCAATTACTTCCTGAATTTACGGCATTGGAGAATGTTTGTATACCCGCATTTATTAAAAATACAGCCCGAGGGGATGCCGAAAAAAAGGCAAAAGAACTGCTCGACTTTTTAGGGTTAAAGGACCGCTATAACCATAAGCCCAACGCCCTTTCAGGGGGCGAACAACAGCGGGTGGCCGTAGCCCGTTCCCTCATAAACAACCCGGCAGTCATCTTGGCAGATGAACCCAGTGGAAATTTGGATTCCGAAAGTGCGGACAACCTGCACCAACTTTTTTTCTCCCTAAGGAAAGAATTTGATCAGACTTTTGTCATCGTTACCCATAATGCAACCTTGGCAGAAATGGCAGATCGTAAGTTGACCATGGTCGACGGGCAGATAGTCACATCATAATGAAGCGATCCGAGCTGAAAGCGTTTTTGGATGAAAAGGCTGATTTTTATGAAAATCCGTCGTTTTTAGATACCGACCCCATACAGATTCCACATCGATTTTCAAAAAAAGAAGATATTGAAATCAGCGGCTTTTTAACCGCTACCATCGCTTGGGGCAATCGAAAGAGCATACTCACCAGCGCCACACGAATGCTGGAGTTAATGGATCAAGCACCCTTTGATTTTGTGCTTAACCATAAAGACCGGGACCTTGCCAGACTATCCAATTTTGTTCATCGAACATTTAACGGAAACGATCTTGCCTATTTCATACAAGCACTCCAAAACATCTATACCCATCACAATGGACTGGAAGCGGTTTTTACAGCATATGCTGAAGGGACTTCACTTCAGTTCGCCATTAGCCAATTTAAAGCACTATTTTTTGAGCTCCCACACCAAAAGCGTACTATGAAGCATGTGTCAAACCCCGTATCTGGATCTGCAGCTAAACGGATCAATATGTTTTTGCGTTGGATGGTACGGCCAAATCAAAAGGGTGTGGATTTCGGTCTTTGGCAAGAAATTTCACCAGCGCAGCTATCTTGTCCCCTTGATGTACATTCAGGCAATGTCGCTCGAAAATTAAAACTCCTTAAACGCAAACAAAATGATGCCAAAGCATTGGCAGAACTTGATTTAAGTCTTCGCAAAATGGATGCCGATGATCCCGTTAAATATGATTTTGCCCTTTTTGGCCTTGGGGTTTTTGAAAAGTTTTAATGGCTATCCACCAAACCCAAAGTTTGGTTCGAAATTTAAGGTCTGCTTTTTGCCGTCTTCCGCAATCGAAGTATAAATCGCCTCAACGATTAGCATATCCCTTTTCCCCATTTCACCAGGCGCCAAATTCGGTTCATCAAAAAGTACATGCTTGGCAAAGTCATCCATTTGTAATTTTTGTTGGCTTTCTTGCCTAAAATTCAATTCACCTCGTGAGGTGCGTCCTGCCAGGGGAATATAGGTGCTAGCCGGATCGAGCTCGAACCAACCTTTGGTACATTCTGCATGAAGTCGGTTCGCACGGATATTATGCGAAGTCATCATATTGGCTATAGCACCACCAGGAAATTCGAATTGCGCGGTAATCGTTTCATCGGTTTCTTTGAAGTATTCCGGACGGGTACTAAATTCTTGCGCAGCTACTGAAACTGGGTTTTCACCAGTAGCATATATGGCCGCTTGTATGGCATAAACGCCCATATTCACCAGGGCACCTCCACCTGACAAGTTTTTGTTCAATCGCCATTGATTGGGGTTCCCCATAGAGCGGTACGCTGCCTCAGAAGCCACATAGAGCACCTCTCCAAATGTTTTTTCCCGAACAAATTCTTTAACTGCTTTCGTATAGGGTTCTGAATGAAGTCGATAACCCATACCTAATTTTACCCCATTGTCACTGCAAGCCTTGATGATGGCATCACATTCCGCCACATTCATGCCCATGGGCTTTTCACATATAACGTGTTTGCCAGCTTCAGCGGCACGAATGGCAAACTCGGCGTGCATACTATTGGGTAAAACAACGTAAACCACATCAATTTCAGCATTGTCTTTAATGGCATCAAAACTTTGATAGTTGTAGATGTTCGATTCTGGAATTCTGTATTTATTGGCCCAACTACGTTCTTTAGCTGGGGTTCCCGTAACGATCCCAGCCAAATAGCAATGTTGGGTTTGTTCAAGTGCGGGAGCCAATTGATATGTGCTATAGCCCCCCAGACCAACTAGGGCGATTCCTAATTTCTTGTGGTCCTGCCCCATTCCACAAGCCAGTGGCATATGAAGGGCCAGCGCTGCACCTCCCGCACCTTTGGCCAACTTTTTATTGAATCCTCTTCGTGTAATTTTGGTCATTGCAATCTCCTCTTTGCTTAAATATAAAAAATAGTGTCTGCGTAACCGTTGACTTTAATCTTTCTTAAACAAAATCCTTACTTTTAGCAAGAGACTAAATCAACCGAAAATGAAGAAATTATTCCTTGCCCTTACTGCACTTTTATTCGCGTATCCAATTTTCTCGCAAGAGCGAAAATTACCTATCGATACTGTTGTGACAACACAACACAATGTGACCATAAATGGCGTGGCCATGTCGTACAAAGCCATGACTGGAACGCAACCGGTGTGGGATGAAATGGGGAAGCCTATCGCCTCATTGCACTATACCTATTACACCCGCAATAATGTCAAGGATCGGGCATCCCGTCCCATTTTGTTCTCCTTTAACGGAGGACCAGGATCCGGTTCGGTATGGATGCATTTGGCTTACACGGGCCCACGTATATTGAAAATTGATGATGAAGGATATCCGGTACAACCCTATGGGGTCAAGGAAAATCCGTTTTCGGTGCTGGATGTGACCGATATCGTTTATATCAATCCGGCCAATACAGGATATTCAAGAACAATTCCCGAATCGGGCAAGGAAGTAGATCGCGACAAATTTTTTGGAATCAATGCCGATGTGAAATACTTGGCTGAATGGATGAATACCTTTGTAACTAGAAACAACCGCTGGCGTTCGCCCAAGTATATTGTGGGTGAAAGTTATGGAGGCACCCGTGTTATGGGGTTATCCTTGGCCCTTCAAAATCAGCAGTGGATGTACCTGAATGGGGTCATCATGGTATCACCCGCAGACTACAAGGTAATCCGTGTGGGAGGTCCCGTTTCTAGTGCGTTGAATCTACCGTATTATACGGCTGCGGCATGGCACCATAAAACATTGCCATCAGAATTACAGAATAAAGATTTGCTTGATGTACTGCCTGAATCTGAAGAATTTACTGTGAACCAGTTGATTCCCGCCATTGCAAAGGGTGGTTTTATCAGTGACACAGAACGGAATGCCATGGCAGATAAAATGGCCTATTATTCTGGGTTGAACAAAAAAGATATTTTGGACCATAACCTCGACGTGCCAACACGGTTTTTCTGGAAAAATCTATTGAAAGATAAGGGCGGCTATAACGTTGGGCGTTTGGACAGTCGCTATCTGGGTATCGACAGACAATTGTTCGGTTCGGCGCCGGACTATTCGGCCGAACTGACTTCATGGTTGCATAGTTTTACTCCCGCCATCAATTATTACCTCCAAGAAGAACTAAAATTTAAGACCGACATCAAGTACAATATGTTTGGTCCTGTACGCCCATGGAACAACGAAAATGACAATACCCGCGACAATCTTCGCCAGGCCATGGCCCAAAATCCCTATTTAAATGTATTGGTCCAGTCTGGATATTATGATGGGGCCACAACTTATTTTAATGCCAAATACACGATGTGGCAAATAGACCCCAGCGGTCGCATGAAAGATCGTTTTGAATTCAAGGGATACCGCAGTGGCCATATGATGTACTTACGCCGTGAAGATTTGAAAAAAGCCAATGACGATTTGCGTGATTTCATCTTGCGTACCCAGGCCAACGGAAAAAGTGCGAAGTATTGATCGGACGAATGTGTGGTGATTCTTTGAGCTCCCAAAACGCTAAAACGTTGAATAAAAGGGTTTTACTTTGGTTGGTATTTCTGATAGCGCTTTATCTGAATTGCAGTGCCCAAAGCGACACCCCCACCAAAGAAGAACAGTTCTGGAGGGTTGGTCTTGCCCTCGGAAAGACTTTTGAGGCCAATACCGATTTCCCCGATAGAAACCTTTTCTCTGATATAGAGCTTTCCTTGGGAAAAACGAATATCTCATCCGATAAAGAATGGGCGTATCGATTGCGCTATCCAACAACGGGAGTCTCTTTGTCACTTTCCGATTATGGCAATACCAACGAAATAGGACAAAGTCTCTCTTTGAATCCCTTTATAGAATTGGACGTTTCCCGCAAACTAAGATTTCGGATGGGTTCTGGTATCGGTTATTTCAACAAACAATTTGATTTGGTCGAGAACCCTTTCAATAAGGGCATTACAACCAAATTAAATTTATCATTTAAAGCACTGATGCACTATGACCTGTATTCAAATAATTCTCTAACGTTGAGTTCCGGTATTGGTTTGGCACACTATTCCAATGGACATAACAGGTTGCCAAACCAAGGTCTTAACACACTTCTTTTTCAACTCTCCACTGCCTTTAATGCTAAAACGATTGATCAGAAAAAAGAAAGAACGCTTCAAATGCGTGATGAATTTGAAAAGTCAAAACACTATTTCGTTTCCATACGCTCAGGTATCGGACAAAATGTACTTTCCCAAATCTTCAATGACAAAAAAGAAGTCTATTCCTTTGCCATTTCAGCCGGAAAAATAGTCAACAAAACCTTTAAGCTAGGCATCGGAGCCCACTATAGGTTTTATGAACACTATTACGATTACATCAACAACAATGAAGCGTTGGTTCAAGACCGCTTCCCAGAATTTAGGGATGCCCCTTATCGATATGCCACAAATTTTGGGGTATTCGCCAGCGGAGAGTTGTTACTAAGTCATGTCGGACTCGAGTTCGATATAGGATTAAATATTTACAAACCGGCCTATCAAATTGATTGGATTTTGAATGAAGGCTTTACCACAAGTACCGGAGGCGATGATCCCGAATTAATTGTTACACTAGGCGAGTTGGACGATTATTTTAAAATCAAGAGAACGATTCCCACACGTGTAGGTTTGAAGTTTTATCTTATCAGCAACAACAAAATCCCAAAGCATAACCTTTATCTCGGCGCCCATATCAATGCGAATTTGGGTCAGGCTGACTTTACCGAACTCAGTTTGGGTTATGTGAGACGATTCGGTCTTTAGGTGGTTACTTTCAAATCGTTATTTTCCTTACTTTTAACTGATTTGATGGCAGTTACGCGATCACTTCAAAGAAAAGAGCACTCCAAAATGAAAAAATCACTTTTACCCTTGCTATCCGTATGTTGTTGTTTTGCCCTAGTGGCCCAAAAAATTCCATCCAAAACTTGGCAGATCAAGACCGCTCTCATGGCGGTACCCCAAGACTATCAAAATGGTGCCAAGGTTTATGGTTATGATACCCAGGGAAATTTTGTAACGCTACAAGAAGGTTCCAATGATTATATCGCCTTAGCTGACGACCCCAACAATGATGGCTTTTCAACGGCAGCCTATCACAAAAACTTAGACCCTTTTATGGCCAGGGGCAGGGCACTTAAAAAGCAAGGAAAAACCTTCCAAGAAATATTTGATATCCGCGAAGCGGAAGTCAGGTCAGGAAAGCTCAAAATGCCCGATAAGGCCACACTTTGCGTATTCACAGGAGAAGTCAATGCAGAAACACAAGAAATCGAAAATCCATTTGTGCGTTATGTGTTTTATATTCCTTTTGCCACTGGTGAAACTACGGGTTTACCCACAACGCCAACCCCACCAGGGCATGCATGGCTGATGGACCCAGGTACCCATAGGGCGCATATAATGATCACACCACCAAAAAATTAACGCTTTAGGTTCTTAGCACATGGTTAATTACTTCAATAGCCTAAAACTGATCCTTGTTTTTTCTTTAGTGGGTTGTGAGCAAACGACCTTCGAAGATCAAAACAAAGTCATTGAGGAAATTATGAACGATTCCGAATCTATCGCTGATTCGGACCAAAGCCCGACCATAACATACAGCTACTTAGCCTTAGGTGACAGTTATACCATAGGCACCTCTGTATCTCTTGAAGACAACTATCCCAACCAATTGGTAAGTCGATTCAAAGATTCGCTAAATATTGCAATTGAAAATCAAATCATTGCCCAAAATGGCTGGACCACTGGAGATCTATTGTTTGGGATAAACGAGGTAAGCGATCAGAACACGTTTGATTTGGTAACCTTGTTGATTGGTGTAAATAACCAATATAGGGGTTTGAACTTTTCTCGGTATGAAGAAGAGTTTCAGATGTTAGTAACTAAATGTGTGGCTTTTGCACAGGGTGAGAAGGCTAGGGTAATTGTGATTTCAATTCCTGATTACGCCTATACCCCATTTGGTCAAAGCAGTAGCAATCCTGAAGAAATATCTTTGGAAATTGACCAGTACAATGGCTTTGCCCAACAATACTGTACAGACAACCAAATAAAGTTTGTAAATGTTACCGATATTACAAGAAGAGGTTTAAATGAACCGGATTTGGTAGCGACTGACAATTTGCATCCTTCCCGACGGGCCTATGAAAAATTTGTCAATATACTTGTACCAGAAGTTCTGGCCAGTCTTGACCAAGACTGATACAGGGTAGGTTCAAACCAATCAATTTTTGAGTTTTAAGGATCATTCTTTGGGTGCTAACGATCCAACGTTCCAAAAAAAGGGAGCTGAATAACTAAAAATCAGCGAATTCAAGAATTGCGATTATTTTGCCATTCATGCTTTCTGTGACCTATGCTGAATAATTTGATTATTTTTAATCAAATGTGCTATTATGTTCAAGTATTTTAAAATTGTGACCCTTATCGCTTTCTTTAGTTTTTTCAAAAATGCACAGGCTCAAGACTGGCCTAACTTGGCGAAATACCAAGCACAAAATGCAAAGCTCATGGCACAGAACTCAGGTGAAAATAGAGTTGTCTTTATGGGCAATTCGATTACCGAGGGGTGGCCCAAAGCATTTTTTGAGGGTAAGAATTATGTCAACAGGGGAATCAGCGGGCAAACAACCCCTCAAATGGTACTACGTTTTAGGCAAGATGTCATTGATTTAAAGCCAAAGGTGGTGCTAATTCTAGCGGGAACAAATGACATCGCCCAAAATACTGGCCCAATTACGCTGGAGCAAATTAGGGACAATATGTTATCAATGGTCGAATTGGCACAGGCCAATAATATCATTCCCATAGTCTGCTCGGTATTGCCGGCATACGACTATCCTTGGCGACCAGGTTTGCAACCTAATATAAAGATTCCACAACTCAACAATTTGCTAGAGCAAATGGCAAAAGAGAAAGAAGCCTATTATTTGGATTATTTCGCAGCCATGGCCGACAAACGAAATGGTCTACCGAAAGAATTGGCAAGCGATGAGGTACACCCAACAGCGAAGGGATATGCCATTATGGAACCCATGGCCGAAGAAGCCATTCAAGCTGTTTTGAAAAAGTAGCGTTTTTGGTAAGCATTCTAATTCCCTTTAAAAACACGGCTCGATTTCTTCCAGAATGTTTGGATTCCATTCGCGCACAAACAACTGATTCTTGGGAAGTCATTGCCGTTGATGACCATTCAACCGACGACAGTTTTCAAATCCTGACAAAAATTGCCAAAATTGACACGCGGATTAAGGTGGTTAAAAATTCGGGTCAAGGCATCATTCCTGCCTTGCGAACGGCGTATACATACGCCCTAGGAGACCATATCACCAGAATGGATTCCGATGACATCATGAAACCTGACCGAATTAGCAGCATGGTCGAATCACTTCAAGAATTTGGTCAAGGCCACGTAGCCGTTGGGCAGGTGAAATACTTTTCCGATAGAGGCATCAGTGATGGGTATGACCGTTACGAAAAATGGTTGAACCAATTGACTTCAAAAGGACAAAACTATACTGAGATTTATAAGGAATGTGTGATTCCCTCCCCTTGTTGGATGGTACATCGCGCAGATTTTGATTCTTGCGGAGGTTTTGCACCCAATCGTTATCCTGAAGATTATGATCTAACATTCCGGTTTTATGAGCAGCGCCTAAGCGTGATTCCGTGTAACAAAATATTACACCTTTGGCGCGACTATGACACACGTACCTCTCGCACCCATGAGCATTATGCCCAAAATTATTTTTTAGATATCAAATTGCACTATTTCTTAAGGTTGGATTATGATGCCAACAGACCCTTGGTGGTATGGGGTGCTGGGTACAAAGGGAAAACCATCGCCAGAAAACTGATCGATCAAGGCGTTAATTTTACTTGGCTCTGTGATAACCCCAATAAAATCAATAAGAAAATTTACGGCAAACAGATGCTGCATTTCAAAGCCCTACTAGGTCTGCAAAGACCTCAGAGTATCATTACGGTCGCCAATGAAAAAGCCCAATTGGAAATTAAAGACTACCTGAAGGGAATGGGTTCTGAGTCGATGAGGGACTATTTCTTTTTTTGTTAGTGAAGCCCATATTTTCACAATTACCAAACCCTTAACGCAAGGCTGCCATTTTTAATCAGTATATTTGCGCAATCCTATTGGGAATGCAGTTCAAACATCCAGAAATTCTTTGGGCCCTCCTACTCTTACTAATTCCCATTTTTATTCATCTTTTTCAATTACGTAGGTTTAAAAAAGAAGCCTTCACCAACGTGGCCATGCTGCAAAAAGTGATTTCTGAATCGCGAAAAAGCAGTATCCTCAAAAAATGGCTCCTTTTATTGGCTCGCCTGGGATTGATAGCAGCATTGGTAATTGCTTTCGCGCAGCCCTTTACCGCGTCCGAAGATGGTCTAAAACCCATGGAAACGGTCATCTACCTCGATAATTCATTTAGCATGCAGGCCAAAACTGGAGGGATGCCCCTTCTGCAAAAGGCTGTGCAAGAACTCATCCAAAACATAGATGAAGCATCTGTTTTCAGCTTGTTTACCAACAATCTTGTTTTTAAGGATATTACTATAAAAGATGTGCAGAATCAGTTGTTGACCCTAGGGTATACACAAAACCAGTACAGCTTAAAAGAAGTTCAGCTGATAGCCGAAACCCTATTTGCACAAGATGAATCTTACACCAAAAAATTATTACTGTTTTCAGATTTTCAGTTTTCGGATCCAACCATTGCTGGCGATGATTCTATTGAATCACATTATGTTCAGTTCAAACCCGACAGCGAAGAAAACATTGCCATTGATTCTTTACATATTGACCCAAGACCAGCCGGTCAAAATAATTTGTCGGTCATACTAACCGGAGCCAAAACCGAGGGTCAAAATGTGCCATTATCACTATATGATGGGGAAAGGTTGATAGCAAAATCTTCGGCAACCTTTGACACCAACGGCAAAGCATCAGTGGAGTTCTCCCTACCTGATAAAGAGGAAGTCGATGGCAGGCTTGAAATCAGTGAACCAGGATTGCCTTTCGACAATGCATTTTATTTCAATATCAATAAGCCTAAGGCCATAAAAGTATTGGCCATAACAGAAGCTGATCAGAGCTACTTGCAACGTCTATTTCCTTCCGATGAGTTTGATTTTCAAGCTACTTCGCTCTCTCAATTGAATTATAGCAGTATTGACACACAGAATCTAGTCATTCTCGACAATCTACAACTACTGCCTGAAAGTTTACGACGCAGCCTGAGCAACTTTCATGCGAACGGGGGTAGTCTTGTGGTCATCCCATCTGATCGCATTGATCTGCAGTCCTACAATTCGTTTTTGGGATCTTTTGGGCGTTTTGCATTCAAGGACTTACTTCCCTTTGAGCAACAAGTGACAGGTATCACCTTTTCGCACCCCTTATACCAAAACGTTTTTGAAAAAAACATCACCAATTTTCAATTTCCGAGGGTGGCAAGGTATTACCCCACAACTTCAAATGCCCCAACAATATTGGCGTATGCAAGTGGAGAACCGTTTTTGCTTGGCGGCAATCGCTTTTACTTGTTTTCAGCATCGTTGACCAATCAAAATTCAAATTTCAAGAATTCGCCATTGATTGTTCCCAGCTTTTACAATATGGCTCGCTTCAGTTTGCAAGCTTCAGAACTGTATTTTACCGTAGGTGAAGAAGAAAGAATGGATGTCGTCACTATACTAGGAAAAGACAACGTCTTAAGTCTTTCGAAACAAGAAATGGAAATTATCCCTAGGCAACAAACTTTCAATACCAAGGTGAGTTTGTTTTTTGGAGATAACCCACAAGAAGATGGTATTTTTTCCATACGGAATAAAGACAGTGTTTTGCAAAAGGTAAGTTTTAACTATCGCCGAAACGAAAGCAAGCTTGAATATAACAACATGGAAAATCTCGCAAACCGTAATGGCCAAAATTCTGTTGCTGCCCTATTTGATTTCATCAGATCTGAAAATGAGCAGGTGGCCTATTGGAAATGGTTTGTTATTTTAGCCTTGGTTTTTGCCTTGGCGGAGGCACTTATACAAAAATATATTGCATGAAGGTACTATTGAAATCTGCCAAAATAATCGCTCCCGGCAATAAGGTTTACCACAATAAAAAACGTGATATTTTGGTCAATGACGGCATCATTGAAAAGATAGCCGCATCCATTACTTCACCAAAAGGTACTTCAGTTATCGAACGTACCAACCTGCATGTCTCCTTGGGTTGGTTTGACAGCGGAGTCTGTTTTGGAGAACCTGGCTTCGAAGAACGTGAGACTATCGCCAATGGACTTAAGGTTGCAGCAAAAAGTGGTTTCACCGATATTCTACTCAACCCGAACACCCATCCGAGTCCTGATACCAGCTCTGCCATTGTTTTTTTGACGGATAAAGCGAAAAATCATGCGGTTAACCTGTTCCCCATTGGGAACATGAGTGTTCAAGGAGCGGGTGAAAACTTGGCCGAGCTCTTTGATATGAAAAAAGCCGGAGCAGTGGCCTTTTATGATTACAAACACGCGATAACCAATGCGAATCTTTTAAAAATAGCCCTTCTTTATGTTCAGAACTTTGATGGCATCATTTTTTCTTACCCACAGAATGCCGAAGTAAGGGGCAAGGGCAATGTCGATGAAAGTGAAGTTTCAACCCGACTGGGATTAAAGGGAATCCCGGCACTGGCGGAAGAACTTCAAATTGCACGAGACCTCTTTATCTTGGAATACACGGGAGGCAAGCTTCATATACCTACCCTATCTACCGCAAAATCTGTAAAGCTGGTTGCAGAGGCCAAACGAAAAAAATTAGATGTGAGTTGTAGTGTGCCAGTACATCACTTGGTTTTTGACCATAGCGTATTGGAAGAATTTGATACCAATTTCAAACTGTCGCCGCCACTTCGCGGAAAATCAGATCAAAAGGCGCTTATAAAAGGGCTTCAAGACGGAACGATAGATTTTGTTACTGCAGACCACACACCTATTGACGTAGAACAAAAAAGAGTGGAGTTTGATAACGCTGCTTATGGTTCCCTAGGTTTGGAAAGTGCATTTGGCGCCCTGAACCAACAGCTGCAATTGGAGGCATGTATCACCCTGCTAACCAAAGGTCGTGAGCGTTTTGGCATACCGACCCCGGAATTTAAAGAAGGTGCAACGGCCGGCCTTACCCTTTTCAATCCAGAAGGCGAATATACCCAAACCGAAAACCGGTTGGAATCCACATCAAAAAACAGCGCTTTTTTGAACCATACTTTGAAAGGCGAGGTTTATGGAATTTTGAATAATGGGCAATTGATCCTCTAATATGGAAAATCCAAAAGGAAAAACCGCTGCTATCATTGCTTATTTTACGCTTATTGGGTCATTGATCGCCCTCAGTATGAATGCAGAACCCAAACATGAATTTGCCCGATTTCATACCCGACAAGCTTTTGGCATTCATTTGGTCTTTCACGGCTTGGCCCTAGTATTTAGTACAACTAATTTGCCCTATGCATGGGTTGTTCTATACATGGTTTTTTTTGGGTTCTGGTTGTTTGCCTTGTTCGGTGCATTAAACAATCAAAAAAAAGAGCTGCCCCTCATAGGAAGTTATTTTCAAAAATGGTTTACTTTTATTCCATAACCCCAATCAATGACCCCCACCCCACTCGCTCTGCTTCATTTGATTCGTCCTCCGCTGCAAAAAACTGATTCGCCCAAGGCCATCTTTATGCTACATGGTTATGGTAGCAATGAAGAAGATTTATTTTCGTTCGCTAGCGAACTACCTGATGACTATTTTATCCTTTCGGTACGGGCTCCCTATAATTTAGAAATGTTCGGCCACGCTTGGTATGCCATTAATTTTGATGCCGATCAAGGAAAATGGAGCGATGATAAGCAGGCTATTGAATCTCGAGAAAAAATAATTGACTTTATTGATGAGGCCATTGAGGCCTATAACCTAAATTCAGAGGAGGTCACCCTATTAGGGTTTAGCCAGGGCACCATATTGAGTTATGCTGTAGCCCTATCCTATCCTGAAAAAGTGCGCAATGTAATTGCCTTGAGTGGCTATATCAACCCAGGCATTCTTAAGGAGGGGTATGAAAAAAACAACTTTTCAAAACTGAACATTTATGCCTCCCACGGGCAGGTAGATCAGGTCATTCCGGTCGAATGGGCCCAACGCACCCCAAATTTTCTTTCGAATCTTGGCGTGCACCATACCTATGAAGAATTCCCAGTGGGTCACGGGGTGTCGCCCCAAAATTTTTATTCGTTTAAGGCCTGGTTGGAAAAGCTGACTAACTGAATCGGAAGGCTGCCATTGATGTATTGGGGTAGGTAACCACAATAACTTCGTTATGAATGCATGGCACATCCCTTTTTTATTAAATTTAGAGGTTAACAAAAAACAATGAAAAATCTTTTAGTCGTACTGCTCCTGGTTTTGGGATGTCAACCAGCACCCAAACAAATCGAAGATGCCAAACCCCTATACGATTATGATGTGGAAGAACGGGTTACACAATTGGGAATTGAATTGGAAGAAATACAGTTGCCCCCAGGTTTGAGTATCGAATTAGCCGTTCGCCAAGGGGACTTGATTTACCTGTCAGGTAATGGCCCCAGGTTAAGCAACGGAAAACAGATAGCTGGCAAGGTAGGTGAAGACCTGACCCTTGAAGAAGGCTATGAAGCGGCAAGACTCACCGCGATCAACCACCTTTCGGTACTTAAGAGCGAAATTGGTGATTTGAATAAAGTGGTCAAGGTCATCAAAGTATTCGGAATGGTCAATGCCCCTTCCTCCTTTTCAGAACATCCTAAAGTCATCAATGGGTATTCAGACCTACTTATCGAAGTATTCGGTGATCGGGGTAAACACGCTCGTTCTGCTGTGGGCATGTGCTCCCTACCCTGGGATTTGGCCTGCGAAGTCGAGGCCATTGTTCAAATTCAAGATTAGAAATTCAAAGGTTGCCAGGCCCCAGGTCACTCACTGCGCGTATACAATAAATGATCTAAGAGGGTGAAATCAATTCCAAGGTCGTCTTTTAGTTCATACTGAATGATCAAGTCGCCCCAATATTTTCCATCTGAAAAATCAGCCAATATCCATTTATGGTTCAAGACCTTGATTTTGTTGATCTTAAAATCACTCTCCATACCAGCATAGGGAATTAAAGGATTATCACCCTTGCGCTCGTTGGTCTCCAAAAGTTTATCTGTGATATATGATGTAGGGTTTTCCAATTTCAAATGATCGTAATAGGCCAGAGCATCATCGTTATTTTCCAAGGAAAAGTACTGCATATCCAATACCCTCAACTTTTCGGCCTGCAGTGAATCTTCCAGCGCGGCCACTTTTTCGGTCAAGTTTACGACACGGCCGTCCATTGTTTTTTGAAGGTTTCGCGAACTGAATAGTAAATACAAGGCCACCAAGGCGGCAAAAACAAACAAATACAGATATATATTCTTTTGCATCTAAAGGGTAATTTTCAAATTATCATAGGCCAAATGTACACCATCTGGCAATTTCGATTCTACCTCGGCATGAAAGCCCAACAAATGGCTGATATGCGTAAAATAAGTCGTTTCTGCGCCTACTTCCGAAGCAAAGTTTAAGGCCTCTTCGAGGTTTAAATGCGACTCGTGCGGTTTTTCACGAAGCGCATTGACAACCAATACCTTAGCGCCTTTTATTTTTTCCAATTGATCGGCAGCAACGGTTTTGACATCCGTTAGGTATACAAAACCTTTTATCTTAAAACCTAAAATGGGCAAACGATTGTGCATGACTTCGATGGGTTCCACCTCTAGGCCATTCAAATCAATGCGCCTGTTTTTTTCAATGGGAGTAATGTCTACCTTAGGTACCCCAGGATAGCGCTCTTCAAGAAAAAAATAATAAAATCGTTTATGCAAGGAAGCAATGACACGCTCATCGGCATATAAGGGAATGTCACCCTGCTTAAAAAAGAAGGGACGTATATCATCAAGCCCTGCGGTATGATCTGCGTGTTCATGGGTGAACAATATACCATCCAATTTATCAATGGGATGGGTCAAGAGCTGTTGTCTAAAGTCTGGGCCACAGTCAATTACGTAATTGTACCCTTTCCATTGCACCAAAACCGAAACACGTAGCCTTTTGTCGCGAGGGTCATCACTTAAGCAAACAGGATGATTGTTGCCAATTATGGGAATTCCCTGCGAGGTTCCGGTGCCCAAAAAGGTAATCTGTAGTCGGTCATCCATGTACATCAAAATTATAACTAATTTATTTACCTAATTAGGTTAACTTTTTAACTTTGTGAATAGCAAATACAACTTCATATGGCACCTTTATTGAACAAGGAAAACGAATTTGAAAATATTCCTTCAATCAAGGCAAAAACCCTGAGAATTAATCTGAACCCCGACATCTACGGCACCTTTGCAGAAATTGGGGCCGGACAAGAAACCGCACGTCACTTTTTTAGGGCCGGTGGTGCCTCAGGAACTATTGCTAAGGCCATGAGTGCCTATGACAAAGCTTTTAGCGATGCTGTTTATGGCGTTGAGGATGACGGTCGCTATGTGACCCAGGCTCGATTACGAAGAATGTTGGTGCACGAGATGAATCTTATGGAGCAGCGTATCGATAGGTCAGACAAACCTGATATGCTCTTCTTCTCCTATGCCAATACAGTGGCCACCATCGATTTTTCGAAACGCTACAAAGGACATGGATGGGTAGGAATTCGGTTTCAGTTAGATCCAAAGCAAAAAGAATACGATGAAATAATCCTACACGTTCGCTTCAAGCAGAATGAAGCGAGACTACAACAGGAAACCTTGGGCATACTTGGTGTTAATTTGGTCTATGGGGCCTTTTTCAAACATGATAGACCCAAAAAATTGATGAAATACCTCTACGACCATATCGATAAGGATACGGTTGAAATCGATATGATCAATTTTTTAGGGCCCAACTTTAAGGAAGTTGACAACCGTTTAATGAGTTTACAGCTTATTCGTAATGACATGACCGATGCCGTAATGTTTGGCCCTGATGGGAACAATGTGTTGCCCGCATCGGTACTATACAAGAAAAATATTATGGCCCTTCGCGGAAGTTTTAGGCCTGTGACCAAGGTGAATATGGATATGTTCGAGAAATCGTATGATATTTTTATTCGCGAATCGACGGTTGATTTTGACAATACCATCGTCATATTTGAAATTACCCTGTCTAACCTAAGGGCTTCCGGTGAAATTGATGAACAAGACTTTATGGACCGGGCTGAACTGTTATGTTCGACCGGACATTTTGTAATGATCTCGAAGTTTCAGGAATACTACAAACTGGTGGAGTATTTCAACAACTACACCAAAAATCGTATTGGGCTGACCATGGGTGTCAACAATCTTGTGGATGTTTTTGACGAGAAATACTATCGCCATTTGAGCGGTGGCATTCTAGAGGCCTTTGGTAAGTTATTCTTTAAAGATCTTAAGGTATACCTGTATCCCATGAAAGATCCGGATACGGGGCAGATCATGACCAGTAATAATGTGAAGGTCCACCCGCGTATGAAGGAACTTTACAAATTCTTTAAATACAATGGCAAGGTGATGGATATCATTGACTATGATCCTGATATCATGCATATTTTCTCTAGGGATGTGTTGAAACGAATCCAAAATGGTGAAGGTGATTGGGAAGAAATGCTGCCCGAGGGAATCGCCGAAATCATTAAAAAGAAGAAGCTTTTTTCCAAAAAGGAACACGCGGAAGACAAGGAGAAAAAACAAATACCGGTCGGCGATAAATAAGGGATCATCCCTGAGGCCCGTGGGCAACTTTTCGGTTTTATTTTACATTTTATTTAAGAGCCTTTCTTGGGGTGATTTCTATCTTTAGCTACGGATTACAATTCCCAACCCATGAAAAAACAAGCTCTTGCCGCCATCTTCATTGTGTCATTTGGTTTTCTGAGTGCCCAATATAAAGTAGAAGCTCCGCCTGGCTACACACCAAAAATTGGCGATATGGTCTATATGCTTGAAGACCTAAAGGTTCGAATCACAGACATGGTCAAAGATTTGAACAACCAACAAACCGATTATCTTATAGATGAAGAGGCCAATAGCATTGGTGCCTTAATACTACACTTGGCATCAACTGAAGCCTATTATCAAATTGAAACCTTGGAAAATCGAACCTTTACCCAAGAAGAAGAGGAACAATGGATGTTGGGAGCTGGTTTGGGTATCGAAAGTCGTGAGAAAATAAAAGGGAAACCCATCGGCCATTACTTGTCTATTTGGGACGAGGTCCGTAAAAAATCCCTCGAAGGCTTAAAAAAGAGGGATGATGTTTGGTTCGCAGCCCTTATTGATGACGAAATAAGCAACCACTGGGTCTGGTACCATGTCATGGAACATCAAGCCGCTCATATGGGGCAAATTTCCCACGTTCTTCAACGCATTCCCAAGTAAAAGGCAACCTAAGTTCAACCAGAGACCAAAATAGCAACGCCTACAGATGCGTTTTTAAAGGACGTTAGCCCTCTAGAATTTGAGCAGCGTGTTCTTTGGCTTTCACTTTATCAATTACCTTTTCAACAACACCGTTGTTCACAACAAAAGTTACACGGTGGATGCCGTCAAATTCCCTTCCCATAAATTTTTTAGGTCCCCAAACTCCAAAAGCATCGATCACACTATGGTCTTCATCAGCTAAAAGAGGGTACTGAAATTGGAATTTATTGCGAAAATTAGCTTGTTTCTTCTGAGAGTCCTCACTTACCCCCAAAATTTCATAGCCCGCGTCAGATAGTTCCTTGTAATGGTCACGAATATTACAGGCTTCTGTGGTACAGGTCGGGGTGTTCGCCCTGGGATAAAAGAAAACAATAAGTTTCTTATTGGCGTAATCGCTCAAATTAATGATGTTTCCATCTTGGTCTTTTGATGAAAATTCTGGTACTTTATCCCCAACTTTTAGCGTGTTCATGCTATTTTGTTTAAATATATTCATTCAAAGTTAAACAAAAATGACCAAATCCGAAAAGGTAATTTTCACCATTCAAACGCTAGATGAACTCTATCCTAAAATACCTGTTCCTCTTGACCATAAAGACCCCTATACCCTACTGGTAGCTGTATTATTATCGGCGCAGAGCACAGATGTACGGGTCAACCAGATTACACCGCTATTGTTTGCAAAAGCAGACAATCCCTACGATATGGTCAAATTGTCGGTAGAAGAAATTCGCGATATCATTAGACCGGTGGGCCTATCACCCATGAAATCGAAAGGTATATATGGGCTTTCCAAAATTTTGATTGACAAGTATGAGGGTGAAGTTCCCCAACAAATCGAATTGCTCGAAGAATTACCGGCCGTGGGCCACAAAACGGCCAGCGTTGTAGTTTCCCAGGCCTTCGGAATTCCCGCTTTTCCCGTAGATACCCACATTCACCGACTGATGTATCGTTGGAACTTTTCGAACGGAAAAAATGTGGTGCAGACCGAAAGAGATGCAAAACGCCTTTTTCCAAAGGAATTATGGAATCGATTACACTTACAAATTATTTGGTATGGTCGGGAATACTCCCCTGCCAGGGGTTGGGATCTCGAAAAGGACATCATTACGAGAACAATTGGTAGAAAATCTGTTCTTAATGCCTATCATAAAAACAAAAAAAGCCGCTCTTAAAGCGGCTTTTCTATTCTGTCTATTCGATCAGTTCAGCACTGTCTCGAATTTAATGTTTTGATAGTCAATTACTTGCAATGATTTTGAATACCCCATCAAAAATTTGATGGTTTCTGGCCTCGCCTTAGTAATTCTACAGGTTTGTTGTTCTTCAGAGTAAATTTTTTCCATATTTCAGCATTATTGTTATTAGGATAACGCCGCTAAAATGGAAATATTGCAAGAATCGACCTAGTGCAAATTAATTCGTTAAAACGATATTATGTCGTTGAACAATCTTTCTAAGGTTAATCAAGGCATAGCGCATCCGACCCAATGCCGTATTGATGCTAACCCCTGTATTTTCAGAGATTTCCTTGAAACTCATATCCTTGTAGATTCGCATGATCAATACTTCTTTTTGATCATCGGGTAATTCTTCGATCAAAAGGGAAAGGTCGCTATCTATTTGGTCTTTGATCAACTGCTTCTCCGCATTCATCTTGTCATCCTTGATCACTGAAAAGATGTTGAAATCATCGCTGCCTTCAAACTTGGGCATTCTTTTGTTTTTACGAAAGTGGTCGATAATCAGATTGTGCGCAATGCGCATGACCCAAGGTAAAAATTTACCTTCTTCGCTATAAGATCCTCTTTTTAAAGTCTTGATGACCTTTATAAAGGTGTCTTGAAAAATATCTTCGGTGATATCCCTGTCAAGGACTTTTGAATAGATAAAGCTTGAAATTCGTTGGTTGTGACGGTTGATAAGGATTTCGAGGGCTTTTTCGTCTCCGTCGATGTAGTTTTTGACTAATACTGAGTCATCAATCTGCAGTTCCATACAAATTACTTTTTTGGTTAAAGTTCAGAGCCCTCTTTACTAAGAAAGGTCTCAGAGTTATATTAGTTATCCTAAAAAAAAGTAATTATCGCTGTATAGGCCTATCAGGTTTTAATTACACATCAAATATAGAAAGAAGGCCTTCTCGCCAAAAAACTATGTTGTGATATGCAATATTTATGATGTCAAAGTTAACAATATAGTCATAAAGTGCAATCAATCGTATCTTTGAATACTGATTTTTGATGAATGACTGCGATTAAAGATGTAGACCCCAAGCAAAATATTATCATTAAGGGGGCCAAACTTCACAACCTTAAGAATATTGATGTTGTCATACCGCGAAACAAGCTGGTGGTTGTTACTGGCCTATCAGGTTCGGGTAAGTCTAGTCTCGCTTTTGACACCCTATATGCTGAGGGGCAACGACGCTATGTGGAAAGTCTTTCTTCATATGCCAGGCAATTTTTGGGAAAACTTGACAAACCAAAGGTGGACTATATTAAAGGTATTGCCCCGGCCATCGCAATAGAACAAAAGGTCAACTCTACCAACCCAAGGTCTACGGTGGGTACGACAACGGAAATCTATGACTATCTCAAGCTATTGTTCGCCCGGGTTGGGAAAACGATTTCCCCCATTTCAGGAGAAGAGGTCAAAAAGCAAACCGTAACCGATGTCGTGAACCATGTCAAAACTTTTGAAGAAGGGGTTAAACTATTGCTGCTGGCGCCCATTACCATCAAGGCAGACAGAGATACCTTAAAATCCTTAGAGCTTTTCTCAAAACAGGGATATGCCCGAATCAAGTATCATAAAAAGGTCATCCGCATCGATCAGGCTCCTGAAGATATTGGTAAATCCTTCGATTTGGTGGTTGATCGGATTGTGGTAAAAAAAGATGATGACGATTTTTTGAACCGATTGGGCAATGCAGTAGACAATGCTTTTTTTGAAGGCAAAGGAAACTGTAGTATTGAAGTGGTGGGCACAGAAAAACAAAAAGCGTTCAGCAATCTTTTTTCGTTGGATGGCATGAAGTTTCTAGAACCCAATGTGCATTTGTTCAGTTTCAACAATCCTTATGGTGCCTGTCCCAAATGCGAAGGTTATGGCGATGTTATCGGTATCGACCCCGACTTGGTGGTACCAAATACAGCCTTATCAATTTATGAAGAAGCAGTTTTCCCATGGCGCGGTGAAAGTATGAGTTGGTACCGCGATCAGTTGGTCAACTCAGCCTACAAATTTGATTTCCCCATTCACAAGCCATGGTTTGAGCTTTCTGACGAACAAAAACAGCTGGTTTGGGAAGGTAACGACCACTTTATTGGAATTCATAAATTCTTCGAACAGCTTGAAGAGAAAAGTTATAAGATTCAAAACCGCGTAATGCTTTCTCGATATCGAGGAAAAACCAGATGTTCTCAATGTCACGGAAAACGCTTGCGAAAAGAAGCTAACTATGTAAAGGTACATGGCAAATCCATTTCAGACCTAATCGAGCTTCCCATAAAAAACTTAGTGGCCTTTTTCGAAGACTTACAACTGTCGGAACATGATGGAAAAGTTGCAAAGCGTTTGCTCAAGGAAATTACCACACGCCTTGACTTTTTGGATAAGGTAGGACTGAACTACCTAACCCTAAACCGTAAATCAAATACCTTGTCAGGTGGGGAAAGTCAACGCATCAATTTGGCAACGAGTTTAGGAAGCAGTTTGGTGGGTTCGATGTATATTTTGGATGAACCCAGTATTGGTTTGCACCCGAAGGATACCGAAAACTTGATCGAGGTATTAAAATCTCTTCGAGATTTAGGGAACACCGTAATCGTGGTTGAGCACGATGAGGATATTATGCGAGCGGCCGATGAAATAATTGATATTGGCCCCCAAGCAGGAACCTTAGGTGGAAATGTCGTGGCAACGGGCACCTTTGAAGAAGTGTTGACCAAAGACACCCTTACCGCGAATTATTTGAGTGGCAAGCAAGAAATCGAAGTTCCAGCGGAACGGCGCAATTCAAAAAACTTCATTCAGGTCAAGGGGGCTAGGGAAAACAACCTAAAAAATATTGATGTAACCTTTCCCTTGAATATGCTCACTGTAGTTACTGGGGTTTCGGGCAGTGGAAAGAGCACCTTGGTCAAAAAGATATTGTACCCAGCCTTATTAAAACAAGTCGGTGGCTATGGTGAAAAACCAGGGCAATTCACAACCTTGGAAGGCAAGTATACCCAGATCAAACAGGTCGAATTTGTTGACCAAAACCCAATCGGAAGGTCATCACGTTCGAATCCGGTTACCTATATCAAGGCCTACGACGATATTCGAGCCCTATTCGCAGCTCAAAAACTGAGCAAAATAAGGGGGTATCAGGCCAAGCACTTTTCATTTAATGTAGATGGTGGCCGTTGTGAAAAATGCAAAGGTGAGGGCGAAATTACGGTTGAGATGCAATTCATGGCCGATGTACATTTAGAATGCGATGTGTGCAAGGGCAAGCGCTTCAAAAAGGAAGTTTTAGAAGTACAGTTTGAAGGAAAGAGCATCAACGACATTTTGAACCTGACCATTGATGATGCTATAACGCATTTTGAACAATACCAACAAACCAAAATTGTTCATAAACTCAAACCCCTACAAGATGTTGGATTAGGCTATGTGACCTTGGGGCAGTCTTCCTCTACCCTATCCGGTGGTGAGGCCCAACGGATTAAGCTTGCTTCTTTTTTGGTCAAGGGTACCTCTGCTGAAAAAGCGTTGTTCATTTTTGACGAGCCAACAACCGGGCTTCATTTCGACGATATCAAGAAACTTTTGAAATCTTTTGATGAGTTACTGGCCAAGGGCCATTCGATCATTGTTATCGAACATAACATCGAATTGATTAAATGTGCCGATTACCTCATCGACCTCGGACCTGAAGGCGGTGAAAATGGAGGTAAACTTTTGGTTGAGGGAACCCCGGAAGAGGTGGCACAGCATAAGGAGTCGTTTACAGCGGAATACTTAAAGCAAAAACTATAGCTTATTTTCAGCAGCCACGCTGCTATCCTTGGACATTTATTTGAAGCTTCACCACAGTATGAATTTATCGAGTTTGACAGCCTGTAACTAATATACCTTAATATGATAAAATTTGTCCATCTTTGAAAGGATGGATAACCAACCCCTGCATGTTAAATTCCAAAACCGTCAAAACCCGAAATCAGGTTTTGATATTATCGCATTTGAAAACTTATTGAAGCGAACGGACTTGGACCATAGCCCTTTTGAGCACCATTTGGTCGAGTTCTTTATAATTCTATTCATAACTGAAGGAACGGGCAAGCATAGTATTGATTTTGTGGATTATGAATACGAAAAGGGAACAGTTTTTACGATTCGGAAGGATCAAATTCAAAAATTCTACCCCGGAAACCGTGTAAAAGGGAATATGTTACTTTTTACAACAGAATTTTTGGTCAGTTTTTTCAATCAACAGGAATCCCAAAAAACGGTTCAACTTTTTAATGAGCTCCTTGGTTCTCCAAAGCTCCAATTGACAGAAAAACGACTTTCAAAAACCCTAAAGCAGCTTAAACGGATTCATGAAGAATATTTCATCACCAGTGATGCCTATAGCCTGGCCGTTATACGAAGTGAACTTCAAATCCTCATCGCCCGACTTTTTAGGATTAAATCCCAAAATGATACTGTGCTCTATAGCCATGAATACCTTAATGACTTTATCAGGTTTCAAAACAGCGCTGAGGCTAAGATTACCACAATGAATAAAGTTTCGGATTATTCAGACGAATTGGGTTACAGTACCAAAACCTTGAACAAGTTGACAAAGGCTACCGTACATAAAACGGCAAAGGAGTTTTTGGATGAAATCCACCTCAAACAAATTAAGCGGTTGCTTATTAATTCGACAGCCCCAATCAAAGAAATTGCTTACCGGTCTGGTTTTGATGAACCCACGAACTTCTATAAGTTTTTTAAAAGGACTACCGGTCTTACCCCCGAACAATTTCGCACCCAGCACAACTAAATTCCTATTTCTACAGTCTTCTTGCTCTTTTCTATAGCTGGATAAGATTCAAAACATCTGAATTTTGAACTCCTAAAACAAGCTAGATGAAAAAAATACAACTGACATTGGTATGCGTGGCAATAGCAATAATGTCGTGCAACGAAAGAAAAAAAAATCAAGAAGAAAAAAATGAAACAAAAATTCAGGAAACAACTATGAAAGTATCAAATAAAGAAAAGGCAATAGCATTAATCGAAAGTTTGGAATCAGGAGCCAAGGAGCCCATCGCTTACATCAATCCGAACAAATACATTCAACACAATCTAGCGGTTGCTGACGGTTTGGAAGGTTTTGGTGCTGTTATGGCCAATGCGCCAGAGGGTGGTTTCAAGGCCGAAGTAATACGTGCCTTTGAAGATGGCAACTATGTTGTTTTGCATACTGAGTATGACTTCTTTGGTCCTAAGGTAGGCTTTGACATTTTCCGATTTGAAGATGGCTTAATTGTAGAACATTGGGACAACCTCGCCCCTATCACAGAGCCTAATCCCAGTGGTCGTACCCAATTGGATGGGGCGACCGAAGTTGTGAATTTGGACCTAACTGCAACGAATAAGGCCTTGGTCAACAATTTTGTAACCGATGTTTTGATGAATGGTGAAGGCGAAAAAACCACCGATTATATAAGCACAGAAGAATATTTGCAGCATAATTCAGCTGTTGCTGATGGTCTTGATGGTTTGGGAGCAGCATTAAAGTACTTTGCTGACAATGGTTTGGTGATGCAATATGACTCCATTCACAAGGTGTTGGGCGAAGGCAACTTCGTACTTACTGTGAGTGAAGGTAAGTTTGGTAAGGGAGATCATACTTCTTTTTACGATCTGTTCCGCATATCGGAAGGAAAAATTGTCGAGCATTGGGATGTTATTGAAACCATAGCTCCAGAAGATCAGCGTAAAAACGACAACGGCAAGTTCGGTTTTTGACTTATTGAATCAACATTAAATTCAGCTGTTTGGTACATTTACCAAACAGCTTTTTGTAGTATGACAGCATATAAGATTCCTCCAAATACCAAAATTGGTCACGTTCACTTAAAAGTAGCCGACCTTCAAAGGTCACTTGATTTTTATAATGGCCTATTGGGCTTTGAAATTATGGCAACCTATGGAGACCAAGCTGCCTTTATTTCAGCAGGAGGGTACCATCACCATATTGGTTTAAATACCTGGCAAAGTAAAAATGGTCCCCAACCCCCTAAGAATGCAACAGGATTGTTTCATACCGCAATTTTGTACCCTACGCGAAAAGATTTGGCATTAATTCTTAAAAGGCTAAGTGATTCAAATTATCCCCTAACTGGTGCTGCGGACCATGGTGTATCGGAGGCCCTATATTTAGATGATCCCGATGGTAACGGAGTGGAGTTGTATTGGGATCGACCCGAAAATCAATGGCCGAAACACGAAGACGGCTCCCTCAACATGTATACGCGACCGCTAAGCTTACAGGCCTTATTATCTGAAATTTAATGTTTTAATTTATTGACTATCAATATATTGTGATGTATTGATATTTTTTGGCACGCTGTTTGGTATTACTTGGATGGGATGTAAATAGTTGCATTCGGAACCTTAAATTAAGTAATATGAAAAAGTTTGTACCCATTTTAGCATTGTTGTTTTTGGGCGCTTTTAGTGCCAAGGCAGCAAGTACTCTTGAAGAAAAGGTGGTTCCCAACTATGTAAGGGGGTATGGCAATTCGTTCATATTTGATGAGCGCGGCGTTACCTTCTCTGTATATCCCGATGGTGAATTTGATTTTTACATCAACAATCAAGTGAATATCGGGGTTGGGGCTCGAATTGGTAATGTAGGCGTTACCTTCAATTCAGGATTTGACTACAACCCTTTTGTTCAGTATGATGATTATGGCGCCATTATTCAAGTAGAGAATGTTCCTGTTTTCTATGACTACTATGGTCGTGTTTCACAGATCGGTGGTGTGGATATTTGGTATCGCAACGGTCGTGTACGACGTGTTGGTGGATTAAATGTATTCTGGAACGGGGCTGTTTTTAGCCACTATACAGGATTTATAAATAGATGGAACAGGTTTTATGTATACCGTCCTGTCCACAGATGGTTTGCAAGACCAGCAGTTGGTTTCTGTTCTGTATGGGATGTTCCCTACAGAAGATATTACAGCCCTGTTCGATACACCTGGTATAGACCGTATAGGGATAATTTCAGAAGGCCGTTCTACAGGTTTGGCAGACACTATAACCGCTTTGACAATGGCTATAGCTATAGAAATCACTCAAGACGGGCCAAAGTGTATCGAAATGACAGACGTGTAGCCGTTCGTGATAACAAGGTGCGAAGAAATGGTGAATTTGGAAGAAGCAATCGCGCTTATAGTCGTGGAGATGATCGAGTGACAGAAAGAAGAACCGTATCGCGTACAAACCGTGATGGTTTGCGCACCAACCGGAACCGCACGGCTGTGGATCGAAGCAAGCGGGTAAGGTCGAGTGACATTAGAAGAGGAGAATCTGTTAGCAGAAGGTCAAATCGTGGTAATACGGTAACCCAACGAACGGTTACCAAAACCCCGAGGAGCAAAACGGTAACCAAAAGAGAGGTTACCCGTACACCACAAAAGCGTACGGTAACAAAGCGCTCTACGACCTATAAAAAGCCGCAGGCCAGAAAGAGAAGTGCTGTGGCCAGTACGAACAGAACAGTTAAAAGAACTTCAACGGTTAAGCGAAGTGCTCCAAAACGAAGTACGGTAAGCAGAAGTTCTTCGACCAAGAGAAGTACTGTAAGCAGAAGCAGTTCTTCTTCGAGAAATAGAGGAAATACAAATTCTAGAAGCTCTAGAAGCCGAAGTGCCAGAGTGAATAGATAATAAAAATAGTTTTTAGGTTGGTTAGTTGTTTGACCCCGTAGTTGATTTATTCGCTGCGGGGTTTTTCTTTGGTCCTAACTGTAAACCTGCCATCGAAAAGATGCCTACAACACAGACATGGAAACATCTCGTGACCTGATTGCTAGGTGTTCCGCTTCAAAAATCGTGCTAGTAGTCCGGAAACATCCTCTGAAATATTGAATCGATATAGAATACCTCCATACATCAAGGTGATGAGTAACGATTTAAAGACGATGTTCACCAAAGGATGAAACGGAAATTGCAAATACCAAAACAAGATTCCAATAAGTATAAGGGTAACCAGTATTTTAAAACTTCCTTGTGAAAACGGAAGCATATCAAATTTTAACTTCACATACGCTAATTTAAGGACATTAAAGACCACAATTGCCACAAAACTAGCCAATGCGGCCCCTTCAATACCGTATATGGGAATCAACCATAGGTTTAACAAAATAGTCACTATGGCGAGGCTAGCCCCAAACCCTAAAACCACCTTGTAATATTTTGAATTGTACAGTATGGAATTGTTGTTACCTAAAAGCGAATCGGTAACCTTTGCAAGGCCTATCAAGGCAATGATGTAAAATCCACCACGATAGGGCTCCGGCAGCATCTCAAACAAATCATTTACATTCAATATGATCAACAAATACAACAACCCAGAGGCAATGAACAAGGTGAGTGATGTTTTTTTGTATAGGGCCCTTAGCCCTTTCATATCGTTATTGTTAAGCAATGTCGCAGTCAATGGATAGGTAATTTGGTGCATGGATCGTGAAGGCACGATGATGACTGTGGCAATATAAATGGCAACACCATAAAAAGCTACATTTTCAAGAGCCACGAATTGATTGATCATGAACTTATCAATTTCCAATAAAACCAATGCGGCTGAACCGCCCAAAATAATCAGTAAACTATAGGTTAAAATTTCTTTGGTGTTTTTGGGAAAATTAAAGTCCAATTTTCGTTTCCTAAGGTTATAGGCGTAGCACTGCATGATAATAGTGCGAACCAAATACAAGGCAACCAAAGCCTTAAAAAAAGTGTGTAGTTCCAGCACATCAAAATACAATGCCGTCAATAAAAGGGATACCCCCAAACGCACGAACACCTCTTTCATGAAATTGCCGAATACTGATTTTAGGTGCACCTTGCTCCAAGCGTAGTATACCTCAAAATAGGCCATCGCTAAACCCACCACAAAGATGTACCACACATAGTCATAGACAATAGCATTTTTCTTGGCCAAGAAGTGCCCAATATCATCGTACAAAAAGTAGGTTGCCAAGGCCATTGGCACCAATAGCAACAGTGGGCTTAAGAGCATCAAAGTGAGGAATGAATTCTTACCTCCATCAGGCTGGGCACTGTAATACTTAATAATGGTATTGTGTGTACCAAAAGCCATTAAGGGCATCAAAATGGCCGCGGTCGCCAAAATAAGAGTCACCAAACCATAATACGCAGGCTCTAATATTTGGGTATACAGAAATAAGGTGTTCAGGGCGCCAATTCCAAAACCAAAATAGGTTATAGCAGTGTTCCGAATAGATTGTTTTAAGACGATTCCCATGTTATAAAATCTGCCAAGCTTTGCGTCAGCTCCCTCCGATGGTATTTTTCAACTCCTTTGGTCGCAACAGTGAGCTTTTGGTTTTTGTATTGTTCAAACCAATCCAAAACTACCAATTTAATTGTTTTAACATCGTTCACCTGCATGTACCTTCCTGATTGTGATTTCTCAACTAATTCACCGGCTTCCCAATGTTCGGGCCCCAAAGCGAGGACGGGACGTTCCGCTTTTAAATACTCGAACAACTTGCCGGGAATTATGCCCTGAGTTTCCTTTGCATCAATTTCTGTCAACAACAATACCTGTGATTTGGTTTGGTAGGCAACAACGGCATCATGGGGTAGATAACCCAAAGCCACCACATGACCCGAAAGTCCGTGTGCATCCAAAGACTCCAGTACTTCTTCACCAACCACACCAATTAGTTGAATGCGCAGCCTTTCAGAAAACAGCGCATTTTCTTTGATCAACTCTCCCAAAACGGACCATAAACCCATAGGGTTTCTGTCGGTTAACAAAGAACCGATATGAGACAGTGTAAATAATGAATCACAGGCCGTCGATGGTCGTGTTCCATCAAATCCATTGGTAATACAGCGGATAGGTGTATTTGTTTTTTGTTCAAATTCCTTCTTGGTGGTGTTGCTCGTTACGATAAGTTTATCGGCCCTTTGCAACACTTTACTTTCTAAGGCAAGGTGTTTCTTTTTGGAAACCGAAGTAAGTTTTAATTTCTGATGATACCCGATGGTGGTCCATGGATCCCTAAAATCTGCAATCCATTGTATGTCTGACTGCTTTTGCAAATGCATTCCAATAAGATGTACGCTGTGCGGCGGACCGGTAGTAATAACTGTATGTATACCATGCGTTTCAATAAATTGCCTTAAAAACCGAACAGCCGGTTTAACCCAATATTTTCTAGCATCAGGAATAAATAGATTTCCTCTTACCCATAACAATATCTTTTCCAGTACGGATTGTTTCTCTCCTTTCTGAATAATTCCAGAGCTGATTCGTTTGGTCTTTTTTTTACTAAAAAAGGATGCGAGGCGGTAGGGTTCGAAAATGGGAAAACGAACTATTTGTAGGTTGTTGGGAACTTCATCAAGCAACGAATTATCCAATAAGGGATAATTTGCCTTCTCGGGTATAAAAACAATAGGTTCCAGCCCAAATTCAGGCATGTATTTGGTAAACTTAATCCATCGTTGCACCCCAGGGCCTCCTGCAGGTGGCCAATAGTATGTAATGATGAGTACCTTTCGCATCAATCTTTTGATTTTCGTCTGGAATTCCAAAACGAAAATACAACTCCCCCAATAATAATGAGCCCCAATGCGATGGAACTACCAAGTGAAATTTTACTCCCAGTGGCCACGACCTCAGGTTCGAACCTAAATTCGATCTGATGGTTGCCTTCCGGAACTTTCATGCCTCGAAGCGCATAATTTACATTGATATGTTCCGCTTCTTGTCCATCCAAATAAGCTTTCCAGCCCTTGGGGTAATGCATTTCGGAGAATACCACAAATCCAGTTGATGTATTTTTAGATTCGTATTTCAAATAATTCGGCCGATAATCCAGCAACCGAATGTTTGCAGTCGAATCAACTTGATACGAAAGTTTGGTAACGGTAGGATACTTTTGGGTATCAACAACGGCAGACCTCTTACTGTCAAAGTCTGATAAGGCCATTATGGCGTCGTTAGCGCTCGAAACTGGAATAATACTAGCCACAAACCAGGCATTGCTATTGGCATCTGGATTGAACCCGGGAAACTTTCTACCTTCTTCATCTTCTTGAACGATATATTTTACATTCAACATATTGAGGACCTCCAAGTTGTTTTTTACCAAATGGAATTCCAGCAAGTCTTCCATTTTTGCTGGTTTCGCTGCATGATAACCCCCTAACGACTTATGAAAATACGAGGTGCGTGAACCGTTTAGACCCTCACTGGGATCAAACACCCTAAAAATTTCAGTATCGGCCAAAATCTGTTTATCAACATTTGTGGCTTGAAATGGCCTTTCTACTTGACGTTGACGCACAAAATCTTCACTGTTGACATAGCGTTTCGCAACACCGCCCAAATCCAAAACGAGCAACAACCCTATGGCTATGGCAGCAATATTTTTATTGATTTTTTCTTTTACAAACAACCATATCACAAAGGCAGTCAACAATACATAAATTAAGGAACGCAGGGTATCGTTGGTATAGACAGCGCGTCGATCATTCTGCATAACCTCCAATAAGGTTTCGCCGAAATACCTACGGTATGTATCGTCATTCTGCCCTTCGAAATCTAAAACTACCTGAAGGCCTAAAATTAAAATTGCCAAACCAGCTGTTATTAAAACGCTATATTTCAAAGCACTGAGCTTTGTCTTCTTTTTGACCGACCCCTTGACCAATTCATTTAATCCTAAAATTGCCAATACAGGAAAACAAAGCTCCAATACTACTTGTATGGAGGACACGGCGCGAAATTTATTGTAGAGCGGAAAGTAATCAATCATAAAATTGGTCAGCACAGGAAAGTTTTTTCCCCACGATAAGAATAAGGAAAGGACAATGCCTCCCATTAACCACCATTTGTGTTTTTTCTTATACAAAAACAGCGAGAGCACAAATAGAAAAAATACGATGGCACCTATATAAGCAGGCCCTGCCGGACCAGACATTGGGTGCGGGCCCCAATACAGGTAAAGCCCTGATAGTTCTTCTGCCTGGGTAGGTGATGCCCCTTGTTCTGTCAAGTACTTATATACTTTCGAATTTTTACCCAGGTCTTCATTACCTGATCCCCCGAATAATCGCGGCACAAACAAATCAAGTGATTCCAAAACGCCGTAACTATAATATGTAATGTAGTCTTTGTCAAGACCATTGGTTGCCACTTTAGGCGAACCATCTGGATTAATGGTCAATTCTGATTGGCCACGAGTACTCCATTTCGCATATTCTTGGGTAGCCATAAGACCCGTCGCATTTGTAGCAATGCCTAGCACAACAGCTCCGATCAGTATTCCCAACGAAATGAAAAAATGCTTCAATTTTTTGTTTTTGATGGCATCGATAAGTTTGACCAACCCTAGCAACAATACCAAAAGCCCAAAATAATAGGTCATTTGATAGTGGTTCGCACTGATTTCCAAAGCCATGGCAACAGCCGTCAGAATAAAACCCAGCAAGTACTTCTTTCTAAATACAAGTACTATACCCCCTAGAACCATGGGGATGTAGCCTAAAGCATGGGCCTTTGCATTATGACCCACACCCAATATGATAATGAAATAGGTTGAGAGGCCAAAGGCCAAGGCGCCCAACACAGCCATTCTATACTCTACCTTAAGGCACAGCATGAGTACAAAAAAGCCCAAAAAATAAAGAAATAGATAGTCAGCAGGACGCGGTAAAAATCGAATCAACCGATCTAATTTTTTCACATAATCATGCGGATAATTGGCTCCAAGTTGGTAGGTAGGCATACCCCCAAATGCACTGTTGGTCCAATACGATTCTATTCCAGTGGCTTCTTTGAAATCGTTACGTTCCTTGGCCATGCCCTTGTACAGGGCAATGTCAGACTGGTAAATAGCCTTTCCCTGTAGTGCAGGATAAAAAAAGGCCAATGCGGCAACAACAAAGAAAACAATGACAAAGAAAGTATTGAAAAAGGCTTTAGCTGAAAGCTTCATCTATTTGTTTTGATAAACAAATATTATTCAATTTCTTCGAAATCTATGTATTCACCGACTTTTTTTGAGGGATTGGATTTTGGGAAAGGTTTCTTAAAAATAGTGGTCTTACCCTCTTTCTCCTCTTTTTTGGGATTGTGGGTTGCATTTTCAAATTGTCTGGCAAAGGCGTCTTGACTCTTGCGCACTGCATAGCCCAAAAATCGTGGCAACAACCATTTTGCCAGTAATTTGAGGGTGTAATATACTAATGCAACTATTAAAATCGTTTGTAATACTACCATACTGAAATAGCCTATAGATTCAAAAGTACTTTGTAAGTCATTCAAAAACGATTCAAGTTTCATAAAATACTATTAAAGTTCATGGGGCGCTCCAGCAAATTTTTGTTTATTCTTTTTTTGGTTCCTGCATTGGGTTTAGCCCAGTATACCGATGTCATCAATTCCAATAGACCGGGTTTATCAGTTAGTGCGTATGCCGTTGGCAAGAATGTCGTACAAGCTGAGTTTGGTGCGTTATATGAGCAACAAGACCATGGCGACCTAAATACTACCAGTAATATTTTGGGGGCCGACCTATCGCTTCGGTACGGACTCTTTTTAGAGCAATTGGAAATCAATTATGAAGGAACCTTTATTTCGCAGAACATCACTTTTGACAATTTTGGATTTGATGAGCGACGAACCGATTTTTCTCGCAACCGCCTTGGTTTAAAGTATTTGATTTATGACAAATACAAAAACCCTGAAAACAACAAACCCAACCTATACAGTTGGCGAGCGAACAACGTTTTTCAACTTAAAAATTTAATTCCTTCGGCCATCTCATTATATGGAGGGGTAACATTCAATTTAGGTGACAATCCTTTTTATCCTGAAGATCCTACCCTATCCTATCGCGGTATGATCGCCACACAAAGCAAATTGTCGCCGCGCTTTGTATTTATAACCAATGTTGCTTATGACCGCATTACTACCGACTTCCCCGAGTTGAGTTATCTTATATCGTTACAACATGCATTCCGAAATCCGAAATGGAGTGTATTTGTAGAACATCAGGGTATTGACAGTGACCGTTACGCTGATTTATTGCTTCGTACGGGCGTCGTGCATTTGTTCAATGAAAATTTTCAGGCCGACATCAATTTGGGAGCTAGCTTTAAAGGAACGCCGTCACGAATTTTTCTTTCAACCGGATTTTCCTATCGCCTGGATTTTCATAAGGATGCTTTGTTGCCTGCCAACAATGACAATCAACAAAGTAAAATTGGACGCAAAGCCATGAAGAAAAAAAGAAAGCGCCGTAAAAAGGATGATTTCGACTTTTAAAATTAAGGCTCCTTAATTTTTTTGCACTCCTAATATTTATGATATTGCATGTCGCTAAAGCGATTGCATGATTACCCTCAAAGAAGTCACATCAAAAAAAGAACTTAAAACGTTCGTCAAATTTCCTTTTTCCCTTTTCCAAGGTAATCCGTATTGGGTTCCCCCGATCATCAAGGATGAAATGGAAACATTTGATAAAACCAAGAATCCAGTTTTTGAGAACGCAGAAGCTTGGTTTTTCTTAGCGTATCGCGAAAATAAGCTTGTTGGCCGTATCGCTGCTATTATTAATTGGTTGGAGGTAAAGGAACAAGGGCTGAAAAAAATGCGCTTCGGGTGGTGCGATTTTGTGGATGACCAAGAAGTTTTCAAGGCGATGATCGACAAGGTGTTAGAAATTGGAAAATCCTATAAGTTGGATTATATGGAAGGTCCTGTCGGGTTTTCAAACCTAGACAAAGTAGGAGTACTTACCGAGGGGTTTGACCATATAGGAACCATGATAACTTGGTACAATCATCCCTATTATCAAAAACATTACGAACAATATGGCTTTATGAAGGAGAAAGGGTATTTGGAAAATAAATTCGTTTTTGCCAATGCGAAGCCAGAATTTTTTGCAAAGGCCAATCTACTGGTAAAAAAGCGCTATGGACTTCGTGAAATGAACTTTACGAAAAGTGCGGACATCATGCCCTGGGTGGACAAAATGTTCGATCTTTTTAATGCCAGTTATGCCAGCCTGTCTTCTTTTGTTAAGATTACCGATGTTCAAAAGGAATATTTTAAGAAAAAGTACATCAGTTTTATCAATCCTGAATACATCAAGTTTGTGGTCGATAAGGAGAACAACTTGGTTTCTTTTGCCATCGTCATGCCCTCTTTTTCAAAGGCATTACAAAAGGCAAGGGGTAAACTATTCCCTTTTGGGATTTTTCACTTGTTAAACGCTAGGAAGAATAGCAAGGATGTTACTTTTTACCTTATCGGTATTCATCCTGACTACCAAAACAAGGGTGTTACTGCAATTGTGTTCAATGAATTTCACAAAACTTTTACAGAAAACGGTATCATTAACTGCATCCGCACTCCAGAACTAGAGGACAACACAGCCATTTTTCAAATGTGGAAACATTTCAAACCTGTCACCCATAAAAAGCGACAGACCTTTCGAAAAGATTTATGATTTATTCGCCCATGGCGGCAGCTACTGCGGCTGAAAGTCGCTTGTAGGTGCCATTTTGAAGACGTTCACGAATACCTGAGAACGCATCCAAGGTTACGTTGATATCTTCGAGTGTATGCGTAGCAGTGGGTATCAAACGAAGTAATATCAATCCTTTTGGGATCACTGGATACACCACGATACTGCAAAATATCCCGTAATTTTCGCGTAGGTCCTTGACCAAGGCCATGGCCTCTGGGATACTTCCGTTAAGATATACTGGTGTGACGCAACTCGAGGTGGTTCCAATATCGAAACCACGTTCTTTAAGTCCGTTTTGAAGGGCATTGACATTTTCCCAAAGTTTGGCCTTCAGTTCGGGCATGGTGCGCAACATTTCCAAACGTTTTAAAGCTCCTTTCACGAAAACCATTGGCAATGATTTCGCAAACATTTGGGATCGCATATTGTACTTGAGGTAATCTATGATTTCTTTATCGGCGGCAACAAAGGCACCAATACCGGCCATCGATTTGGCAAATGTTGCCAAATACACGTCAATGTCATCTTGAACACCTTGCTCCTCACCAGCTCCTGCACCCGTTTTACCCAATGTTCCAAAACCATGGGCGTCATCGACCAATAAGCGAAATTTGAACTTATTCTTAAGGGCAACTATTTCCTTGAGAATGCCTTGCTCTCCCCGCATACCAAAAACACCTTCCGAAATAACCAAAATACCCCCGCCTGTTTGTTCTGCAAGCTTAGTGGCACGTTCTAGGTTTTTTTCAAGGCTATCGGCATCGTTATGCTTAAAGGTGAATCGTTTGCCCATATGCAATCGAACCCCATCAATAATACAGGCATGGGCATCAACATCATAAACGATAATATCATCTTTGGTGACCAAGGCATCGATGACCGACATAAAGCCTTGATAACCGAAATTGAGCAGGTACGCTGATTCTTTTTTGACAAACGCAGCCAGTTCATTCTCAAGTTGTTCGTGGTAATTGGTATGGCCACTCATCATACGCGCGCCCATAGGGTAGGCTGTGCCGTGTTCCAGGGCTGCCTCGCCATCCACTTTTTTGATTTCCGGAAGATTGGCCAAGCCCAGATAATCATTGATACTCCAGGTAATCACCTCTTTACCCTGAAATTTCATTCGATTTGAAATGGGGCCTTCCAATTTTGGAAACACAAAATAGCCTTCGGCTTGTGAAGCCCACTTACCCAAAGGGCCCTTGTTCTCAATTATTCTATCGAATAAATCTCTCATCTACCTTTACCTTTAGTGAAATGCAAAAATATAGATTTTTACCAAGTAGCGGTAATTATCGGCACAAAGAAAATGGCCTTTTGTTTTGTAACAAATAAAACGGGGAAAATTACTTGATAAACTCAACCCTTTCAGGCTGTTCAGCGTTCTGAGCGTCAAAAAAGCCTTGATTTTCCATCCATTCCGTACTGTACACCTTACTCAAATAACGTGAACCATGGTCAGGAAAAACAACGACTACATTGCTGTCTTTAGAAAACTCGCCTTCGTTGTTCAATTGATAAAGTGCCTGCATTGCAGCACCACTTGTATATCCTAAAAACATACCCTCGGTATGTGCCAATTTACGGGCCATATGGGCGCTTTCGGCATCGGTCACCTTAACGTAACGGTCGATGGCTTCAAAATCAGTAGCGTCTGGAATCAAATTTTTGCCCAGACCCTCAATACGGTATGGATATATTTCGTTGTTGTCGAATTCTCCGGTTTCATGATACTTTTTAAGTACCGAACCATAGGCATCAACTCCCAAGATCTTGATCTCTGGGTTTTGCTCCTTTAAGTACCGAGCTATCCCTGATATGGTACCACCAGTTCCGCTACAGGCGACTAAATGGGTGATTTTACCAGAGGTCTGTTCCCAAATTTCTGGTCCGGTAGACCTGTAATGGGCATCAATGTTCAACTCATTAAAGTATTGGTTGATATATATAGAACCTTCGGTCTCTTCATGCAATCTTTTGGCTACCTGATAATACGAACGTGGGTCATCGGCACTAACATGGGCAGGACAAACATAAACCTTGGCCCCCATAGACCTCAACATATCGATTTTATCACTTGACGATTTAGAACTTACGGCTAAAATGCACTTATAGCCTTTGACGATACTGATCATGGCCAAGCTGAACCCCGTATTTCCAGATGTTGTTTCGATTATGGTATTCCCAGGCTTCAAAATACCCTTTCGCTCCGCCTCGGCAATAATATGCGCTGCAATACGGTCTTTTGAAGAATGACCTGGATTGAAAGCTTCTACTTTGGCATAAAAATTACCGGTTAATGGTTCGGCAATTTTATTCAGCTTTATCAGGGGGGTATTGCCTACTAATTCTAAAATACTATTGTAGGCTTTTATAGCTTTGTCCATAGTGTTTGTTAGGTAAGGAATAGTCAGGTTTTGGACCAACTAAACCGCGACAAAAATAGCATTTTTATTTTTTAGGTACTTTGCCCTCCAAATCCAACAAGAACGCATACTCCTTTGCTGTTTCCTTCAAGGACTCAAATCTTCCCGAAGCACCACCATGACCTGCGTCCATATTGGTATCCAAAAACAACAGGTTGTCATCTGTTTTGTATTCCCGCAATTTGGCTACCCATTTCGCTGGTTCCCAGTATTGTACCTGCGAATCATGCAAACCTGTGGTCACATAAAGATTCGGATAAGCTTTGCGTTCAACATTGTCATAAGGTGAATAGGTCAAAATGTAATCGTAGTAATCCTTTTCATTCGGATTGCCCCATTCGTCATATTCGCCCGTAGTCAATGGGATAGAGTCATCCAACATTGTCGTGATTACATCCACAAAAGGAACAGCAGCAACCACACCATTGTACAATTCAGGGGCCATATTGACAATAGCACCCATTAAAAGTCCACCAGCGGAACCGCCCATGGCATATAAATGAGATGCACTGGTATAGTTGTTCGCTATCAAAAATTTGGAACAATCAACAAAATCGGTAAATGTGTTCTTTTTGGCAAATAGCTTCCCGTCTTCATACCACGGTCTGCCCAAGTACTCACCGCCCCTAACATGGGCAATGGCATAAATAAAACCGCGATCCAAAAGACTCAATCTGGATGAAGAGAAATACGGGTCTACCGTACTTCCGTAAGACCCATAAGCATACTGCAATAAGGGACTTGACCCATCAAGGGGAGTATTTTTATGGTAAACCAATGATATCGGCACTTTCTTACCGTCACGGGCAGTGGCCCAAACCCGCTCAGATTTATAGTTCGTTTTATCAAATTGGCCCCCTAGCACCTCTTGTTCTTTCAAAATTTCCCTTTCTTGGGTTGACATATCGAAATCTACAATGGCATAGGGAGATGACATGTCCATAAAGAAATAACGCAGCTTTTGGGTATCAAAATCTAAGTTCGTGGTGGGCCCTAAAACATAGGTTTCACTCTCCATGGGCAGATAATAGGCGTCTGTGCCATCCCAACGCACAATTTTCATCTTATTTAGGCCATTTTCACGTTCAGAAAGCACATAATGGTCCCGAAATATGTCAATATCTTCCAATAGCACGTTTTCGCGGTGGGCAATAAACTCCTCCCAATTTTCGTGATGGGTATTACCTTCTGTTGACTTCATTAATTTGAAGTTCGTGGCACCGTCCTTATTGGTTAAGATGTAGAAGTTATTTCCATAATGTGAAATATTGTATTCCAACCCTCTTGTGCGTGGTGAAAATACCTGAAAATCACTCTCTGGGGTATTTGCCGGTAGTATTCTATACTCAGAAGTCAAGGTACTTACCGACCCTATAATGATATACTTCTTAGATTTCGATTTGTATACAAAAGTTGAGTAAGTCTCATCTTCTTCATGAAACACCAACTCATCAGCTGAGGCTGGAGTTCCCAGTTTATGACGGTATATTTTGTCTGACCTAAGGGTTACCGGGTCTTTTTTGGTGTAGAACACCGTTTTGTTATCATCGGCCCAAACAGAACCTCCAGTCGTATTTTCTATTTTATCCTCATACAATTCGCCCGTTTCCAAATTTTTAAACTGAATGTGGTATTGTCTCCTAGAAACGGTGTCGACACCAAAAGCAGCAATCTTGTTGTTTGGGCTTACGGATACACCTCTCAAATTAAAAAACTCGTGTCCTTCAGCGAGTTCATTACAATTAAAAAGAATCTGCTCATCGGCAGCAAGGTTTTCCATTTTTCTAACATAGATGGGATATTCTTTTCCCGTCTCATAACGTGTGTTGTACCAATAGCCGTTGAGCTTATAGGGAACCGAAGAATCATCTTCCTTGATTCTTCCCCTCATTTCTTGAAAAAGTTCATTCTGAAATTCCTTGGTATGCTGCGTCATGGCCGCATAGTACTCGTTTTCAGCATTCAAGTAATCAAGTACTTCCTGATCTTCACGTTGGTTGAGCCAGTAATAATTATCAATGCGTTCATGACCATGTTGTTCTAATTTGGTCGGCTTTTTTTCGGCAACAGGAGGATCAATCTGCATGGGCTTTTCGTTGGAATTTTGGCAAGCGGCGACAAAAATAAGACAGAAAGTCAAAATAATGACGGGAATTGAAGGTGTTCTCATGAAAAATGGATTTTAGCAATATTAGTAATTTTGCTATTCTATAACGATAAATCAGTCATTTTATGTTCGGCGATATTATGGGAATGATGGGAAAACTCAAGGAAACCCAAAAAAAGGTGGCAGAAACCAAAAAAAGGCTAGATACCGTAATGGTTGAAGAGGCTTCATCAGATGGATTGTTAAAGGTCACATTAACTGCTAACAGAGCGATAAAAACCATCGCGATTGATGCATCACTTTATGATGATAAGGAACAATTGGAAGATTACTTGGTTACCGTATTAAATCGAGCAATTGCCAAGGCTACAAGTGTGAACGAGGCTGAACTTGCGGCTGTTGCCAAGGAAGGAATGCCCAATATTCCCGGTATGGATTCCTTTCTAAAATAAAGCTTGGGTTTTGTATCTTTAAGGAAAAACCCCAATGCTAGAGATTATTCGTACCGATAATGATTCGTATCAATTTCACCTTAAATCGGCTTCAGGGGGCACCATTTTAAAAAGTACGCCTTTCAAAGATGAGGCCAAGGTGAAAGATGCCATATCCACCATCAAAAATTCAAAGGAAAGTCAGTTTGCCTTCGAGAGAAAAACGAACCATGAGGGAAAATTTCTATTCGAGATGCGCAATAGCGATGGAAAATTAATTGGCAAAAGTTTGCATTATGATTCCGAAGCGGGTATGGAAAATGGCATCAAAAATTTAAAAAAGGCCTTTCTAGGCTGACAAGCGTTATTTCGTATTGATTTCAGTAAGGGCCTCCAAGGTATAAGTGTGCATCTCGTTGGTATAATCCAAATGCGTGACCATGCGCAACTTTCCCTGCCCCATGCCAATTATGGCTATCTGCTTTTCCGCTAACTTTTTCAGAAAATCTTCCTCTGACAGCACGGCTTCATCCAACTCAAAAATAATGATGTTAGTTTCAATGGGCTCAACCACCTTTACAGCTTCCATGGATGCCAATACCTTACCAAGTTCATTAGCCTTTTGATGATCTTCTGACAAACGTTGCCGATGGTTTTCCAAAGCATAAATGCCTGCAGCTGCCAGGTACCCAGCCTGTCGCATACCCCCGCCTAGAATCTTACGGATCCGTATCGCTTTTTCTATCAATTCCCTGCTGCCCAATAACATCGATCCCACAGGACATCCCAAACCCTTGCTCAAACAGACACTTATGGTATCGAACAAGCTGCCATATTGTTCAGGGCTTTCTTGTTGGGCAACCAAGGCATTCCATAATCGTGCACCATCGAGATGGTATGCCAACCCATGGGTCTCACAAACCGTTCTAATCTTTTTCAATTCTTCAAAATCCCAACATGCACCCCCACCTTTATTTGTGGTGTTTTCTATACAAACCAAAGCCGAAAACGGACTGTGATAAAAATCCGGTGGATTTATGGCCTGTTCGACCTGACTTGCCGTCATCATGCCCCGATGGCCATCAACGAGTTTACACGATACACCACTATTGAAGCTGACGCCGCCACCTTCGTAATTATAAACATGCGCATACTTATCACATATCAATTGGTCGCCGGGATTGGTGTGTAATTTAATTGCAGTTTGGTTGGCCATGGTACCGCTTGGAAAAAAAAGTGAATCCTCCATACCGAATAAATCGGCCATTTTTCTTTCCAACGCATTGATCGTTGGATCATTTTTGAATACATCATCACCAACCCTAGCATGCATCATGGCATCGCGCATGCCTTGGGTGGGTTTGGTAACTGTGTCGCTAATTAAATTAATTTCCATGGTAGGGTTCCATACATTGCATACCGATGGGGGAACCATCAGGAATCTTAGGGGCATTGACCTTCTTTTTGTACCCTTTAGGATTGCCGATAAAACCCTCTACTTCCTTCTTCATTAGAATATACCTTGGGTCCGTGGCCTTACTACGTTCGCCCAAGACCACCTTCAGTCGCATCATCTCAAACAAAATCGTTTCAGTGACCTGTGGTAGGCTCTGTTCGTTGCTTGCCAAATACATCAATTCTTGTAAAACTTGCCAATTCACCACATCTTGAATGCCTCCCAAATATCCTTCCTCCTTTTTTGATTTGACCGTAGCATCTAACAGGGCTGCAAGTACTTCGGTTAAACCCAATTGGTCTTTGTCCAAGGCTTTTTGTTGTACCAGTCTGTTGGCCCTTTGTGGATGTAACAACAAGGAAATGCTCATATTACTTGCCGTTTCAGCGGCTCCGTAAGGATCAAAAGCTACACCAGTCTTTCCCTTAAACGATTCGCGCGAACGTGGATAACCCACGGCACGCGGCGGAAATAGGGCAAGCTTTTCTTGGGGTATCGCCAAAACCTCGGGTCGCAAGGTTTTTAGTAAAGTAAACAAGGCTGCCTGCTGTTTGTCCTTCGCAACCGTTTTGGTGGTCATTTGGCCATCGCCCTTTACGGCATAGTTGTAATCCAATCCCCCTACAAGCTTTACAGCGGCTTCTGTTTGGTAGCGATGAAAGAAATATAGCGGCACAAAAACATCTTCTAGAACCGAATAGGGTTCACCTGTTCGAATATTATCAATGGAAAAGTTATTGATGGCCGCCTCTCGAATGTCCAAAACCCTGTCCAATTCAAATGCCGGACTAGCTCCATTGTCCCAAAGATGTCCATAAGCATGGGCACCTCCCATGGCCCGGGCGTCTTGATCTGAAATATAGCGCAGACCATCGTCTTGGGCTTTTTTAAGGATGGCGTTTAGCGCAGCCTTTTCATCAGTACCCGCTGGAAAATCAGTATAGGCATAGGCCACGGTGACCTTGTCCCATTCGCCAATACCGGTGTCATATGCATTTGAAAAATCAACTTGACCATCTTTCAAAGTGAACTGCGGATGGGGATAATCCATAACCGATGCCCTATTGTTGGTACTCGCGGCAAAATTATGTGCAAAACCTAAGGTATGTCCTATTTCATGTGCTGAAAGCTGTCGTATACGGGCCAAAGCCATATCAAGCATCGCTTTGTGGTTATCATCCCGCTCTGCAAATGGCTTGTTCATCAATGCCTGGGCAATCATAAAGTCTTGGCGAATGCGCAAACTTCCCAGACTTACGTGCCCCTTAATGATTTCACCGGTGCGTGGATCACGCACGCTTGCACCATAACTCCAACCCCGTGTTGAACGATGTACCCACTGTATCACATTATAGCGTACATCCATAGGATCGGCATCGTCAGGCAAAATTTTGACTTGGTAGGCATTTTTATAACCAATGGCTTCAAAAGCTTGGTTCCACCATCGACCCCCTTCCAATAAGGCCGAACGCACCGGTTCAGGGGTTCCATTGTCCAAGTAATAGATAATGGGTTCAACAGCCTCGCTAACTGCAGCATTCGGGTCCTTCTTCTCCAATCGATGCCTTGGAATATATCGTTTTAGAATAGGTTGTTCTACCGGGGTTGCGTAATCATAATAGGAGACGGGGTAGGTTCCGCAACGGGGATCAAAATCCCTTTTCTCGAACCCTGCATCCGGCAAGGCCACAAAAGAATGGTGTTGTGCAACGGTAACTAAGCTGGGATTAGGCGTTACAGAACGTATATTGGCACCCTGTGGATCACCTTTAAATGTCAAGAACAAGTCGAACTCCACATTTTTTGGAAAGGCCTTGGTACGCTCAAAATTAAGTGCACTTTTGTTCTTGTCCAATTTGTAGGTGCCCTGTTTTGTTCGTTTTAATCGACCTGAAACACCGTGCGCATCTCGCATTAGAAAATCCGAAATATCAATGAGGTAGCTTCCCTTAGAAGAATCGAAAATTTTAAACCCTTCCAAAACTGATTTTGCAAAAGCTTGTTCAACCGATTTTTTTTCCAAGGCATTTTCTGTCAAGGCCCGAAAACGAAGATTGGGCTGCACCAGTAATAACTTTTGCCCAGCCTTTTTGAAGAAAACCACCTGTTCGTTGCCCAATTGACCACGGTCTAGACCAATATCATTGCTGCCAACCCCACTGCTCAGGGAATAGATGTATAAAAATTCTTGTTCTAAATCATCAACTTGAAGGTATACCTTATCATTTTTATCGTCATAATAAAAGTCAAAGTAACCCTCAAACTTTTGAAAGTTGTTGGCTTTGGTAAAGGTCTGGCCAACCATCACGTTTGCCAAGACAAGAAATGCAATTAAAAAAAGTTGGTTTTGTCTCATTGTTCAGTGTTTGAGCCCTAAATTTATGGAAATTTGATCTTTCATTTTTCAACTTGTATTTTTGCCCAAATTTTTAATATGGTAACCACAGATCAGCATAAAGGTCTTATTGAACGCCTTGGTGCGTTAAGGAGGTATCTTTGACATTGAAGCCAAGTTAATTGAAATCGAAAACGAGGAAGAAAAAACCTTAGTTCCTGGTTTTTGGGATGACCCCATCAGCGCACAAGCACATATGAAAGGCCTTAAATCCAAAAAAAAATGGGTTGAGGATTTTAATGAAGCCACCACCTTGGTTGAAGATCTTGGTGTGTTATTGGAGTTCTTGGAAATGGGTGAAGCCGATGAAAACGAGGTTCAGAAAAAGTTTGATACTTCACAAGAAAAGATCGAGCATCTCGAGTTCAAAAACATGCTCTCAGACGAAGGTGACGAACTAACGGCAGTGTTACAGATAACCGCAGGAGCAGGTGGAACCGAAAGCTGTGATTGGGCGGCCATGCTGATGCGTATGTATTTGATGTGGGCCGAAAAAAACGGATTTAAGGTCAAAGAACTGAACTATCAAGAAGGTGACGTGGCTGGAATTAAAACGGTGACCCTTGAAATTGAGGGCGACTATGCTTTTGGATGGTTAAAAGGAGAAAATGGGGTGCACCGCCTGGTGCGAATTTCACCGTTTGATAGCAATGCCAAGCGCCATACCTCGTTTGCCTCGGTTTATGTATATCCCCTGGTTGATGATTCGATTGAAATTGAGGTAAATCCATCCGATATTGAAATAACCACGGCACGATCCAGTGGCGCTGGGGGTCAAAACGTAAACAAGGTTGAAACCAAGGTGCAATTGGTTCACAAACCTACGGGCATACAAATCTCATGTTCCGATTCGCGTTCACAGCACGATAACCGGGCTACCGCCTTAAAAATGCTAAAATCACAGCTCTATGAAATCGAGCTTCGAAAAAAGCAAGAGGCACGAGCTGAAATCGAATCCTCAAAAATGAAAATTGAATGGGGTTCGCAAATCCGTAACTATGTCATGCATCCGTATAAATTGGTCAAAGACGTACGTACCAATGAAGAAACGGGAAATGTTGATGCGGTCATGGACGGAGATCTAGATCGATTTTTAAAGTCATACCTGATGATGATGGGACAAAAAGAATCCTAATCGTCAACTTCGGCACCCTTTTTTGCTTTTAACAAACAATTAACCAAAGTAGCTTAAACCTTAGGCTACTTTTGAAATCTCAACACTGACAACATCATGAAAAAGCTAATTCAACTTCTTTTTTTGGCCTTTCTTTTTCTAGTAACCGATGGGCTTCAAGCTCAATTTGTAAATGGCAACCGTTTTGGCCGCCAACGCACGGCGATTCCTCAAGGACCGACAGCTGCCCAACAAAAACCAGAACCCATGACTGCTGAAGAAGTGGTCGACGATCGAATGCCAAAGATTATTGAATACCTTGAATTGGACCCCTTTGAGCAGGCCGTTGTGCGATCTACCCTGGTCAAATACGTTCAAAAACGCATGGAACTTCAAATTCTTCAACTCGAGCCACAGAAAATGAAAGAGGAATATGATAAGCTCAGGGTGTTACAAGATGCAGAATTGAAAGCTGGTCTGCCTGAAGAAAAATATAACGCCTATCTCGATTTACAGAAAAACCAACCCAAGAAAAAACGAAAAAAGAAAAAGAAGAAATCGAAATCATAACTATGAGAAAAATACTCCTGTTTGCCCTTATTTGCATTCCTTTTTTACACTACGCGCAAAGACCACAAGGGCAGGGAGCTCGCCAAGCCCAACCCATCAAAATTACCGGTAAGGTCATCGACAAAGACTCCGGACAACCCTTAGAATATGCGACCTTGGTACTCCAGAGTGTACGCCAACCCGAAAAAGTAACCGGAGGAATTTCGGATACAAAAGGCAACTTTGAAGTAGATGCCACTGCTGGCATGTACAATATTTCGGTAGAATATATCTCCTATACCACTTATAAATTAGAACGCCAACTTTTACGTGGTTCTACGAATCTGGGCACTATTGCTCTTTCACTCGACGTCTCAAGATTGGACGAGGTAGAAGTAATCGCAGAGCGTACCACCGTCGAATTGCGACTCGACAAGAAAATCTATAACGTAGGAAAGGATTTGACCGTTAGTGGGGGTACCGTAAGTGATGTGTTGGATAACGTCCCTTCGGTTTCTGTGGATGTCGAAGGCAATGTTCAGCTACGGGGAAACGATGACGTCAGGATCTTAATCAACGGAAAACCCTCTGCGATTACCGGTCTTAATAGTACTGAAGCTTTGCGGCAGTTGCCAGCCGAGTCTATTGAAAAGGTTGAGGTCATTACCTCTCCTTCGGCCCGTTACGATGCCGAAGGTTCTGGAGGAATCATCAACATTATCTTGCGCAGAAGCAAACTGCAAGGATTAAATGGGGCGCTCACCCTAAATGGGGGATATCCGCTTTCAGCCGGAATTAACGGTAATTTAAATTACCGCACGGGTAATGTCAATATTTTCACCAATACGGGTTATAACTATCGCAAAAGACCTGGTAACTCATTCAACGATACAGATTTTTTCGATGCCGATGGAGCTTTCACCAATGCCTTGAGGGAAGAACGCGATATTGAACGGATTAGAAAAGGTGTGAATGCCAATTTTGGTGTGGAATGGTACGTTAATGAAACCGCATCGATAACCCAGTCGATTTTCGTGAGGGATTCCGATAATGAAAGTGAAACCACCAACAACTTTTTTCAGCGCGACCTTGCCGGAAATACCAGCTCAGGATTTCGCTTTGATCCCGAAACCGAAAAAGATGAGACCTTTCAGTATTCCTTCAATTTTGACAAGCAATTTAATGGCGAATCTGACCATAAATTGACCTTTGCCTTCCAGTATGAGAAAAGTGATGAAGTGGAAGAATCATTAATTGTCCAAAATGGTTTTGATAGTGAAAGCGTTCGTACTGCTGAGGACCAACGTCGCGTTTTTATGCAGACAGATTACGTTGTACCCTTAGGTGAATCGGGGCAATTTGAAATCGGTTATCGCGGCGACTTCAATAAACTAAATACCGATTACGATGTCGCCTTTATTTCCCCTACGGAGGAGGAATTGGGCATTACCAACCCCAGTAATGTGCTGGATTACAAGGAAACTATAAATGCCTTTTACACCCAATACGGTGATAAGTTCAATAAATTTTCCTTTTTAGCGGGATTGCGTTATGAGGCTACTCGATTAATTATCAATCAGATAGAAACAAACGATTTTAACAGAAACAACTTTGATGGCCTGTTTCCCACCTTGAACTTAAATTATGAGCTTTCAGAAAAAGAAAGTTTTCAGCTGGGATACAACCGAAGAATTCGAAGACCAAGGTCTTTTTTCCTAAACCCCTTTCCTTCGCGTTCGAGTCCAACAAATTTATTTCAAGGCAACCCCAATCTGACCCCCAGTTTTTCGAATCAAGTTGATTTAGGCTATTTGAAGCGTTGGGAAAAATTCACCTTTAATGGTTCTATCTATTTTCAACATGCCACTGATGTCATATCCTTCATCACCGAAGATACAGGTGAGGACACCTTTTTTGACGGCGAGCAAGTGAGCATTCTGCGCAGAACCCCTGTAAACTTAGCGAGTAATGATCGGTATGGCATTGACTTGACGGCCACCTATCGACCAACCCGCAAATGGAACCTAAATACCAACTTCAATTTATTTAATCTCGTAACCCGAGGAGACTTTAACGGTCAAAATTTCGATGCTGAAAACTTGAGTTGGTTTATTCGGTTGAATAATAAAATAACCCTGCCAGGCAGTGTTGATTGGCAAACCCGCGTATTTTATCGGGGACCTACAGAAAATGCCCAAACAAGAAGCCAAGGTATTTTTTCACTTGATCTCGCATTCAGCAAAGATCTGTTCAAAGAAAAAGCTTCGCTCGCATTTAATATTAGTGATGTTTTTAATAGCAGACGCCGCGTAAGCGAAACGATAACGCCATTTTTTGTCAATGACAGTGAATTTCAATGGAGAGTCAGGAGCTATAATCTAGCATTCACCTATCGTTTCAACCAGAAAAAGAGACGAGGAGGGGAGCGCCAACGAGACTTTGGTGGAGATGGTGAAGAATTTGAAGGGTAACAAAAAAGGAGCAAATGCTCCTTTTTTTTATTCCAATCGCTTGGCTTTTTTGGCTTCGCGGCGTTCTTTAAAGTTTTCTATAAAATTACCTGTCAACCAATATGGAACTACAAACAACAATAAGAATATCATCAACCAAAAGCCGATAGTCAGAATGGTCAAGAAAGCAATAAATCCTAAATATTGGTCAAAATCTACCATGTTTTCATAATTGGTTTCACAAAGATACCCTGATTCGAATCAAAATAACAAATGAGGAGGCAAAAAATTACCTAATCGTCCTCAAATTCGCCAAAGTAAAACATGAGCCGTAACTTTGTGGCCTGCAAAATGAATGATATGGGTTATAGAATAGAGAAAGATACGATGGGCGAGGTGAAGGTTCCCTCAGATAAATATTGGGGGGCACAGACAGAGCGCTCAAGAAACAATTTTAAAATCGGTCCTGAGGCGTCTATGCCAATAGAGGTTGTATATGGTTTTGCCTACCTCAAAAAGGCAGCTGCCTATACAAATCATGAATTGGGAGTATTGTCAAAAGACAAAAGAGATTTAATTGCTTCGGTTTGCGATGAAATATTGGAAGGCAAACACGATGCACAATTTCCGTTGGTCATTTGGCAAACTGGTTCAGGTACACAGAGCAATATGAATGTCAATGAAGTCATTGCTAATCGGGCCCATGAAATTGCAGGGAAGGTCATCGGAGAGGGCGAAAAGACAATTCAACCCAATGATGACGTCAACAAATCCCAATCATCAAACGATACTTTTCCCACTGGGATGCATATTGCGGCTTACAAAAAAATTGTTGATGTGACCATCCCCGGATTGGAACAACTACGAAACACCTTCGCTGATAAAGCCAAGGCTTTCAAGGATGTGGTCAAGATTGGTCGAACCCATTTGATGGATGCCACTCCCCTTACGTTGGGACAAGAATTTTCGGGCTACGTCTCACAGCTCGATCATGGCATAAAAGCCCTAAAAAATTCTTTGGACCACCTGAGTGAATTGGCATTGGGTGGAACAGCAGTGGGAACCGGCCTCAATACCCCTGAAGGTTATGATGTGTTGGTAGCAAAATATATTGCTGAGTTTACCAAACAGCCATTTCGTACCGCCGAAAATAAGTTCGAAGCTTTGGCAGCCCACGACGCAATTGTTGAAAGTCATGGTGCGTTAAAACAGCTTGCCGTTTCACTAAATAAGATTGCAAATGACATCCGCATGATGGCCTCAGGGCCCCGGTCGGGTATTGGGGAGCTCATTATTCCGGCCAACGAACCTGGTAGTTCGATTATGCCGGGTAAGGTGAACCCTACCCAATGTGAGGCCCTAACCATGGTTTGTGCCCAGGTCATGGGAAATGATGTTGCGGTAACGGTTGGTGGCACCCAAGGCCATTACGAACTCAATGTTTTCAAACCTATGATGGCTGCAAATATTCTCGAATCGGCCCAGTTGTTGGGTGATGCCTGCGTCAGTTTCGATGTGAATTGTGCCCAAGGTATTGAACCCAACCACGAAACCATAAAAGCGCTATTGAACAATTCTTTGATGTTGGTCACTGCGCTTAACACAAAAATTGGCTACTACAAAGCTGCGGAAATTGCGAATACGGCCCATAAGAACGGGACCACCCTCAAAGAAGAAGCCATTAATTTAGGGTATGTTACCGCTGAAGAATACGATAAGTGGGTAAAGCCTGAAGATATGGTCGGGTCCCTAAAAAAATAACCCAATAAAAAAGGACGGTTAAAAAACCGTCCTTTTTCGTCAAGTGTGTGATCAGTGTTTATTTACTTTAAGGTAAACTTTGACGTACCCAACAGTTTTAATCTGTCGTCGTACACATTGACCATATAGTTTCCTTTGTTAAAATCTCCAGCTGGTTTGTTGATATAATCACAAACATCCAAAGAATTATTCTCGTAGTAAAAGTTTGTACCCTTACTGTAGGTAATCGACCCTCCGTCATCATTGGATTTAGAGAAGCTTTCTCCCAAGATATTTCCTTGTGGATCAAGCACTTCAATAAAGAATTCTCTGTCACCTGCATCAGCGATTACATTGTCGGCTACAGTAAAGCAAACTTTAAACTTATCCGTTGCTTTAGCTCTTGAAGTTGAAACCAATTTACCACTGCTTCTTTCTTTTACGGCATCAACCGTAAACTTAGAAAGGTTAAGTGCTGAACCTCTTTCAACGGCATCGGCCAACTGAGTGTTCTGTACCACCAAGGAATCGTTAAATACGGTTTGTTTCTCCAATTCTACATAGGTACTGTCTCTTTCCATTGCTAACAAGGTGTTAGACTGGGTCAACGAATCAACTTGTTTAAGCAACTCTTCACGCTCTGCCTTAAGCACGCTTACTTGTCTTCTGTAACGTGATAAAGAGGCGATGTCAGATTTCATACTCTGTACCGAATCGATATACTTGGCAATATTGTCACGTGCAGCAACCAACTCCTCATTTGTGGCATTGCTTTCCAAAATAGCTTTGTCATATTCAGACTTTAAGCTATTCAAATCTTCAACAACCAAATCCTTCTCTTGTTGAAGGGCTGCGGTAGTCTTTTTCTTGTCTTGGTATAGACTAACTGTATAAATAATGGTTCCCAATAAAACCACGCCCAATAAGCCAGCGATTACCTTTAATCCGTTATTGTTCTTAGTTTCTGTCATGATTTTTAAATTAAATTCCTTCTTTATGAATTTGTGTATGACTTATTTACGGACAAGATGTTCGTTTGGATCATATAAATTTTGAAAAATGTTAAAATAATTACCGAGCCCAACAAAAATGGGCCCTATGGGCAAAAATAAATTTTAGGAAAAAGTGCTTTTGACATCAATCTTGATGCTGCTACTGAACGTTCAAGTAAGGGTTTCCCATTTAACGGACCATTTTCTTGTACTTGATACGCTTTGGAATGCTGTCTGCCCCCAATCGTTTCTTTCGATTTTCTTCGTAATCAGAAAAGGATCCTTCAAAGAAATAAACTTGCGAATCTCCTTCAAAAGCCAGAATATGTGTACATATCCTGTCGAGAAACCAACGGTCGTGGGAAATGATCACGGCACAACCTGCAAAATTTTCAAGACCCTCCTCCAGCGCTCGCAAGGTATTCACGTCAAGATCATTGGTTGGCTCATCCAAAAGCAAAACATTGCCTTCTTCTTTTAAGGTCATGGCTAAATGCAAACGGTTACGTTCCCCACCAGAGAGCATGCTAACTTTTTTGTTTTGCTCACTTCCTGAAAAATTAAAGCGGCTCAAATAAGCTCGAGAGTTAACCTGTTTGCCTCCCATCATGACCAATTCTTGGCCATCACTAAAGTTCTCCCATATCGATTTTTCAGCATCAATATTACTATGGGATTGATCGACATAGGCCAATTTAGCGGTGTCCCCTACTTCGAATGCACCTTTATCAGGTGTTTCCTCACCCATAATCATTCTAAAAATAGTGGTCTTACCTGCGCCGTTGGGCCCAATAATCCCTACAATACCAGCTTGAGGAAGGTTAAAATTTAGGTCTTCGTAAAGCAATTTATCCCCATAGGCCTTGCTCACCCCCTTGGCTTCAATTACATTGGTTCCCAATCTTGGGCCATTGGGAATATAAATTTCCAATTTTTCTTCAAGTTGTTTTTGGTCCTGACTGAGGAGTTTGTCATAATTTTTTAAACGGGCCTTTTGCTTTGCCTGGCGTCCTTTGGCCCCTTGCCTTACCCATTCTAACTCGCGCTCAAGTGTTTTTTGCCTTTTGGAGGCTTGCTTGCTTTCTTGGGCCAAACGCTTTGCTTTTTGATCAAGCCATCCCGAATAATTCCCTTTCCAAGGAATCCCTTCACCCCGATCCAATTCCAAGATCCATCCAGCCACGTTATCCAAGAAATACCTATCGTGGGTAACTGCGATAACTGTACCCTTGTATTGCGCCAAATGATGTTCCAGCCAGTGAACAGATTCGGCATCCAAATGGTTGGTGGGCTCATCAAGCAAGAGCACATCGGGTTCTTGAAGCAACAGCCTACAAAGGGCAACCCTTCTGCGCTCTCCCCCCGACAATACTTCGATTTTTTTGTCGGGTTCCGGCGTGCGCAAGGCATCCATGGCGATCTCAAGCTTGGTGTCCAATTCCCAGGCATTGGAGGCATCAATCTTATCTTGGAGCTCGGCTTGCTTGTCCATCAACTTTTGCATCTTATCTGCATCCTCATATACCTCTGGCAAAGCGAACATGTCATTAATTTTGTTGTACTCGTCCAAAACAGCTACCGTCTCCGCTACACCTTCTTTGACAATATCAAGAACCGTCTTGGATTCATCCAATTGTGGTTCTTGCTCCAAATAACCGACACTATAGCCCGGAGAAAAAACCACATCGCCCTGATAGTTCTTATCCACCCCAGCAATAATTTTCAACAATGTGGATTTACCCGAACCGTTTAAACCGAGTATTCCGATTTTGGCACCGTAAAAAAAGCTGAGATAAATGTTCTTTAGTACCGGTGTATTTGCCGTTTTAAAGGTTTTGGTAACCCCGGCCATTGAGAAAATGACTTTCTTATCGTCTGACATAAAAATTAGATTGGATAGTTGAAGAAATTCAGGTAAAAGGCACTACACCCTTCCTTTTAATGCATTGAAAACCCATGCAACGGCAAAAAAACCAATACCTACGGCACCAAAACCATATCCCGCAACTTCGTCATACTTAAAGGCCCCCAAGGCAATCATTCCCACACCAACAAAAATCATAATAAATGTTGCCCAAGCCAACACCGTATTCTTATTCATCGCCATAATATCAATTTAGTAAATTCAAATATCGTAAAAATGAACGTAGTGGCATACTGCGCTAATTAATCTTATTCAAAAGGAAAATGAATGCCCGATAAATTTCGAATTTTATCAAGCAATGCGATCAGATTTTTGCTGTCTTGATGGCTCCATAAAGCGCTTTCGGTTTTTCCTTGTTTTAAGCAGGTATGCACTTCTTCAATTTCATGCGTGTAGCCGTTACCATGTTTCGGTAAATCGATCTTCTCGCCCTTGCCCTCAACCAACTGTTCATAGCCGTTGGCTTCATGCCACCTTGGATCCAAATAAAAATTTCCCTTATCTCCGGCAATCTCGGCAGACATCCTTGAATTGTGGGTCAGACCGCTATACAAAACCGCTCGAGCATTGTCATATTCGAACAACATGGCCACCTGGGTTTCCAAGCCGTTGTCGCGAAGTTCGGCATTGGCCGTGATATGCTTGGGCATTCCCAACAGAACATAGGCTAGAAAAACCGGATATATACCAATATCGAGCAAAGAGCCTCCTGCTAAATGGGGGTCTAATAAACGTGAACCCGCGTCACGATCCATGGCATAAAAGGCAAAATCTGCATTGATGTAATGTATTTTACCGAGTACACCCTTGTCAATCTTCTTTTTGATTTCGATAATCGTTGGATGGAACCTTGACCAAAGGGCCTCCATCAAAAAAACTTGATTTTCACCTGCCACTTGAAGCATTTCATGAACTTCAGCTGAATTTACCCCCATGGGCTTTTCACACAACACGTGTTTGCCACTTTGCATGGCCCTTATCGTCAAATCTTTATGGAAAACATGGGGAGTGGCAACGTATATGACATCAACCGTATCTGAAGCGAATAGTTCCTCATAGGACCCAAAGACTTGATTGGCCCCATGTTCGGAGGCAAAACTTTGGGCGCGTTCAACATTTCGCGAAGCCACGGCTTCTATGGTCGCTCCTTTTACCAAATTTAAATCTTGTGCAAATTTGGCGGCAATTTTACCGGGACCTACGATGCCCCATTTTATATCTTCCATACGGCTAAAAGTAATCATTTATACTGCTTATCTTTATCACAAAAGATTATTATAGCTCGATGGATATCAACTTCAACAAAAATGAAGATCACAATAGGCTACTGCTATCCGATTTGCGGAGAAGGCTGGCTGAAGTAAAACTAGGGGGCGGTAAAAGCCGGATTGAAAAGCACCATGCAAAAGGAAAACTTACTGCGCGCGAGCGCATAGCCTATCTTATCGATTCGGAGGAAAACAGTATTGAAATCGGGGCATTTGCAGGAGATAATATGTATGCTGAACATGGAGGTTGCCCTTCTGGCGGTGTTGTGGTGAAAATTGCCCATGTTCAGGGCAAACAATGCGTAGTCGTTGCCAATGATGCCACCGTAAAGGCAGGGGCATGGTTTCCCATCACTGGTAAAAAAAATCTTAGGGCACAGGAAATTGCCATTGAAAACCGATTGCCGATCATTTACTTGGTGGATAGTGCTGGGGTATATCTACCCATGCAGGATGAAATTTTTCCCGACAAGGAACATTTTGGCAGAATTTTCAGGAACAACGCCATCATGAGCAGCATGGGAATTACACAAATTTCTGCGGTTATGGGCAGTTGTGTAGCAGGTGGTGCCTATTTGCCCATAATGAGCGATGAGGCGCTCATTGTTGATAAGACGGGCAGTATATTTTTAGCCGGGAGCTATTTGGTTAAAGCGGCCATTGGAGAAAGTATAGATAATGAGACCTTGGGAGGAGCCACAACCCATTGCGAAATCAGCGGTGTGACAGATTACAAGGCCAAGGTTGACAAAGATGCCTTGGATACCATAAAAAATATAATGGGCAAGATTGGTGATTTCGAAAAAGCAGGATTCAACAGAATCAAGGCCAGTGAACCGACCGCGCCCGAAGACGAGATCTTTGGAATTCTGCCAAAATCACGATCAGACCAATACGATATGCTGGAAATCATCAAGCGATTGGTAGATGATTCTAAGTTTGAGCAATACAAGGAAGGTTTTGGAAAAACCATTTTAACCGGTTATGCTCGAATTGACGGTTGGTCTGTTGGCATTGTAGCCAACCAGCGAAAAGTGGTCAAAACCAAAAAGGGAGAAATGCAATTTGGAGGTGTGATTTATTCAGATTCTGCGGATAAGGCCACGCGATTTATTGCCAATTGCAACCAAAAGAAAATACCCTTGGTTTTCTTGCAGGATGTTACTGGGTTTATGGTCGGTAGCAAAAGTGAACATGGCGGCATTATCAAAGATGGTGCAAAAATGGTGAATGCGGTGAGCAATTCGGTGGTGCCCAAGTTTACCGTGGTTATTGGAAACAGCTACGGCGCCGGCAACTATGCCATGTGCGGTAAGGCCTACGATCCGCGATTTATGGTTGCTTGGCCTAGTGCTGAATTGGCCGTAATGAGCGGTAACTCTGCAGCAAAAGTTTTATTGCAGATTGAAAAAGCAGCCTTGGAGAAAAAAGGGGAAGCCTTTGATGCCAAAAAAGAAAAAGCCCTATTTGATAAAATCAAAACGCGATATGACGATCAGGTCTCACCTTACTATGCCGCAGCGCGTTTGTGGACCGATGCCATCATAGACCCTACGGATACCCGTAAATGGATTTCCTTGGGAATTGAAGCCGCCAATCATGCACCAATTCAAAAACAATTTAATATGGGCGTGTTGCAGGTTTAATTTTACTTTGCTTTCATGATAATATTTGCGGTTAATTTGTCACCAACAGTTAAGATCATCACCTGGTAACCGTCTTTGCTGAAATAGATTTTGTCATTCTTATCCGCGGCAATGGTATAACGCCCGCTATCATCGGTGAATACGGTTTCCTTGGTCCGTGAATTGGTAACTTCTACCCCAGCTACCATCTTTCCCCTACGTAAGGCAAAGCCTGAAATTGTGCGTAGTTTCTTCTTTTTTTTGGCTGCCCGTTTCTCAAAGCGTTGAGCAACTTTTTCTGATACCATCAGATTGGTTTCCAAAAAGTAGGCCATATTTTGATCAGCAATACGCTCCCACTTGGCTTGACTGGCATATTTGCGGTACGACCCATATTGGTTAAAGGCAGCTGCCAAGATCAACCCCAATTCCTCTTCCCCATAAACCTTTACCAATTCCAACGAAAGCATAAAATCACTCTGCACGTAAAGATCAAATGGCCTCAGATCTACCGAAACCGTTTTATCGTTCTTCTTCACTGTGACCAAAATATTTTTCCCCGATTTGTTCAAATTGGTTTTTGGTCTTCCCAACGGACCATCATCTTCATAAATATTGACCCGTAAGAGCAAACTGTCCGATGGGTTGTGGAATACCTCAAATTGTAGTCTATCCAATCTCCGTAGCCCACTTTTGGCAAGGATTCGTGTGGCCAGTTCACCCCCCAGGGCTATTTGGTCCTTCCAGTAGCCAAAGGATTGTTCTCCATAGTTTCTATAGCCAATAAAGTCTGTAATAAAGCGGTTCCCTTTGTTCGATACAACAACTTCGTTCAGTCTTGTGGGTTGCGGGGTCATTGTAAAAATCGGATAATCGTTATAAATCAATGGCATTTCTGCTACCGGAATTCGCAAGGGTGCATAGCCTAAAGAAGAAAATAAAATAACCGCAGTTGCCGGAACCTCCTCTTTTTCGACCAAAAGATGGAACAGTCCAGCTTCATCGCTTACCGTTCCAATTCCTTTTTCCACGATGCCAATATTGACGTAGGGTATGACCTTATTGGTAGTAGCATCGATAACTTTGCCCTTGTAATCTCTTTGACCATAGCCCAAAAAACCAACTGCAAAGAGAATAATTAAAAGTGCTGAACGAATAATGAACATATATAACTATGTTATGGAAATTCTATGGCTTTATAGTTATTTAAAAAAAGGCCTAATGAAATTAGGCCTTAATGTTTTTAAATGAATCAATTACTTATCGCGCTACCACACCACTGCCCGTGGTCAATCGAAAGAGTTCTTGGTTTACGTTCTTCAAGCTCAGCTTGAACACCTTCACCTCCTTGCTTTGCGACCGAGAACCATAGTTGCTGTAAATGGTCGCCTTTAGATAGGTTGGGGTCAGACTCTTGTTGCCCTGGTAGTCTATATTGACCTGCCAGGTGCCCGGAAGCGAGCCATCAACCAAATATTCCTTCACATTGTAACCGTAATCCTTCTCCATGGCAATGGCGTCGGCATTCTCGAAGATATTGTGCTTCCATTTATAGTATTGGTTCTCTGGATTCACAAATTGCAAGTCAAACTCGGCCTCCCCATCGTTCCATTCAAATACCAAACGGGTGCCCTTGAAGTCCTCATCGGCAACAAATAACTTTTGGGCTTTCCCGGCCTTGATCACATTGTTCTTCTCCAACATCAACAGGTTGTTGAACTCACGGGAAATGATGGGACCAAAACCAACGGTGTCTTGCTCCAAAAAGCCTTCATCGATAAGGTACTCATAGCGCGCGTACATCGAAGCCGCCTGCTTGGGCTCCCTTAGGTTGCGATAGCTATTGGCCATATCCATATAGCTTTGTACGTAATTGGGTCTTAAGATAAAGACCTCCTTATAGGCCGCACCGGCTTTTTCAAATCGGCCTTGGGACTCATAGGTATAGGCCAGAGCCTTCATCAAAACAGGATTGTTCACATACGGGCTAAAATGATCCTCGATCAGTGCATCAGCATAATCGGTTTGGTTCATATCGTCCGAAAAATGGGTATAAGCATCCAATAGAAAATAGGGTGAGTTCGAATATACCTTGTGGTGCTTTTCGAAAAGCGCCTTCGACTCCTCAAAGGACCCACTGTTCCTAAACTCCTTTACATAGGTGGGGGCGTTCTGCGCCACTTCTTCCCTACTCAGTTCAAGGCCATCCGCATAATTGTTGCGCAAACGGGCACGGTCTACAATACCTTGGTTTCTAGGACTTCCACCTATGGTGTTGATCACAATTACCCCACCTGATCCCAAATTTCCATAAGGAGCGGTAGTTGCCAAATTATTTAAAATTGCGATACGCTTGATACGGCTTACATCAAGCCAAATTGGCACGTCAGTAAAAATTTGACCGTCCACATCAAAAACAGCTGGCAGAGCACTAAAAAGACTACTCCCTGGTCGTATTCTTACTTGGCCTCCTATTTGTAAGCGCTGATCCGTAACATCGCCAATATCGGGAGTCTGGGCACCAGTCGTACAAGAGCCAGAAACTTGAACTCCGGGAAATCTGTTTCTCAACAAATCCAAGATACAGAGGGAAACCGGATTTATTTCATCTTCGTTCAAGGTACGTACGTTACCGGCTGCCCTATCGGCATCTAAAAAACCCCATGCCGTTCGAATGATGTTTTTGTTGACCGAATAATCCTCTTCCATGTCTTTTTGTGACCGGCGTTTACTGGCTTCAACGGTAACTTCTTCCAATTCTGTCACATCGGGTATCATAACGGGATTAAGAACCCTGGTCACGTCTTCAATTTTTATCGTAATGGTACGCATTCCCGTGTAGGAAAACTGCAATTTGTCACCCGTGGCAACCTGTAATTCGTATCGCCCTTCACTATCCGTAACCGTGGCAACATCCTTGTCGACCACAGAGACATTCACATTTTCCATGGCATTTCTGCCATCCGTAACTTTACCGAATACTTTTTTGGAACCCTCGGTCTGCGCGGTGATTGCCACAGACATCATAAACATTAAGAGGAAATAAACTTTTTTCATAACTAACAATTTTATTTTTTTTATAAGTTACAAAACGAGCGGTAAATTAAGAATGTTTAAAGAAATTTTTAACAAGCTAACTAGTTGCCTTGATGTCGTTTAACCCGGGGGATTAGAAGTAGTTCAGTTTGTCTTCCGTTAACATAACGGAAGCCTTGTTCACCATAAAATCCCGCCTCTTCCAACATTATGCGTATATCGCGATTCCATTCCGGAATATTCACCGTGGTATTTAACTCAATGGCATACACCGTGTTTGGATTCAAGGGATACTTATCGCCATCATCTTTCATGACACCGCCTTGGGCATCCCACATTCCGATTGTGGTACCTGCAGAATGGCCGTAGGTACCCAAAGGGTGTGTATAAATAGCCGGACGCAGTCCTATTGATTTGGCATCAGCCAAGGATTTCGCCAAGATTTCGTTGCCTGTTCTACCTTTAATCATGTTAGAGGTTAACATATCCTGCACTTGGTTTCCTTTTCGAAAAGCCTCTTTTAAAAAGCTGGGGGCATCGGTCTCGTTGGGTTTACGCACATAAGCCAACTCCTGACAATCGGTATTCAATCGCAAATAGGTAATGCCAAAATCACAATGGAGCAAATCACCCGGCAAGATGACCATATCTTCTGGTCGGCCTGAAAAAGAGTACAAATGTCCTACAAGCTTTTCACTCGTTCGTTGCACATCAACTGTGGGATGAAACCAGGTTTCAAGGCCTAAGTCGGTTACCTTCTGTCGCATCCACCATTCTACCTCACCTGTGGTGGTAATCCCAGGTGTGATCACTTTTTCTGAAAAGGCTTCGGCTATGATATCATGAGTGATATCAACCAACTGATTGTAAATAACCATCTCCCGTTCGGTGCGGGTTTCAATCCATCTTACGGCAAGCTGTTCGGCCGATACCAATCGGCCATGGTATTTCTTCGGCAGGTTTTGAAGAAATTCTTCATGATCCGTTTTGACCAATCCATCAGCAATGTTGTGGTCTTTTGAAAAATTTAGGCCAATCTTTTGAGGATTTCGCTCGTCAATCAATTGGATCAATCTATTCCATTGATTGGGTTCTTTTTCCTTATCCCAGGCTGATTTTATGTTTTTGCCCACATTGTAGCGCGCAACTGCCAGTTTATGGATGGTATCTCGGGCTTTGTCGCGGTAAAAAAGTAAAATGGTTCTTCTCCGTGCATTGAGCCATGTAGCCGGAAGCATGGTTCGCAGCACGGGATCTTCGTTGTACTCTCTTGAGATGATGATCCACATATCCAGATCGGTGGCATCCATTAATTTGGGGAGCAGTACATCAAAGCGCTCGGCCAAAACCTCATCAACAACTCGGGCTCTTTCTATTTCTGGTAGGATTTGTTGACTATTCAATATTAGGGGCAGCACCCAAAAAAGACAGGCTAGTTTTTTCATTGAAGTTGATTTTATGAACGATAAAAATATTAAATCTCCAGTGCCTTGAGAGTTTCCAACCTACTAACTTTTCCCGTGGGCGTTGAAATAAATTCGATTACGGAGATAATCTTTTTCGGTTTTTCATAAGTCCTTATGCTATCAAGCTTCTCAATAGTTTGTTGAATGAATTCGATGTCCGGACGACCCTCAACAAGCAAAACCAACTGTTCACCCAAGCTTTCATGGGGCATTCCAGCCACGAAAAAACGATCTGAAATCACCTCAGCCAATTTTGCTTCAATCTGTTCCGGTATGAGCTTTATGCCTCCAGAATTAATAATATTATCAAAACGGCCCAACCATATAAAATGGTGTTCATCAATCAAATCCACCAAATCATTGGTAACGACTTTTTGAGCTGCAATTTTCGGTGCTTTAATCACAAGGCAATTACGCTCGTCTTTTTCCACGCTTATGTCTGCTAGGGTCTCGAAAGCCACTTTATCACTGTTCAATGGTTTTACGGCAATATGGGTAACCGTCTCGGTCATGCCGTAGGTTTCAAAAATTTGAGTGCTACTTTGGTGCAACTGCTGTCTCAAAAGTTTTGAAACAGGAGCCCCTCCAATAATCAACTTTTTGATTTGATGAAGCCTGGGCAGGCTATTCATAACTTGCATTGGGACCATTGCCGCAAAGTCATAGGTTTTTGTGGTCGTGCCCAAGGGTTTCGAATTGGGAGCTGTGGTATCGAGTTCAAGACCGAGCACCATTGCCCGAACCAACATCATCTTTCCAGCTATAAAAGCAGATGAGAGACAAAGCAAGGCCGTTTGACCTGCTGCTAATTGAAAATAAGCTGCCGTCGCCTTGGCGGAATTAATACAAAAAACCTTCTTGATCGAAATAGTCTTGGGTTCACCAGTGCTCCCTGAAGTTTTTATCGATAAGTTGTCATTTTCATTTAACCAATCTGTTAAAAAATGACCCATTTCGATTTCATAAGCCTCGCCAAATGCAATTAAATCACGGGCAATTTTTTGGAGGCTTGGCAGGGTAAGCGCTTCGCCATTGAGCTTAAAATCGGGATGTATATTATGCCAAATCTTTGACATCGGTTTGCAGGGCTACAAATTCTTCTTTTGACAACACCTTTCCGAACAATCGATCTTTCCAATTGTTCCAGCCATATTTTCGGGCAAAAATGAGGGTGATGATTGGAAAAATGACGAACACCGGAATTAAAACATCCCACCCCAAAACAGGGTCAGACACATCTCTATAAATAGAATCTGTTGTAAAGGCCGTCCAATCGGCAGTAACCAATAAGGCGGCAATTAAATTATTGGCCGCATGAAAACCCAAGGCCAATTCAAGGCCTTCGTCCATCAAGGTTATAATCCCCAAAAAGAATCCTGTTCCAATGTAAAAAACCATAATTTGATAACCCAGCTTTTCCACCTCAGGGTTCGCAATGTGCATCACACCAAATAAAATTGAGGTTACCACCAAGGGCACCCATTTCCGTTTTGTCAATATCCCCAAACCTTGCATCATATGAGCACGAAACATATATTCCTCAAAACTGGTCTGTAACGGAATTAATAAAATGCCAATTATGGCGAGCACGACGAACTTGGATATATCAAAATTTAATACGTAATCGTCTGGAGAAAAGTAAACATCAATTCCAGTTAGAAAAACGGTTATCCCGCCCCAAAGAAAAAAGGCATAAAAGATTCGCTTCCAGTCGATTCGCCTCCTTGATGTGGTCAAGGATACTATGGATTGCTGATGCACCAAAACCGTCCACCCCAAAACAATCAAAAGACCTACGGCCAATGGTGCCAGTAAGGTAATTAGAACAATATTGCTCCCCAGCTTTTCAATCATATTGTTCAACATTTCTTCAGTGCTCACAGGAGAAGCCAACATAGCCACATAATTGAGGGCCATAAAGGCGATAAAACCAATAGGCAATACGAAGTATTTCCAAACCCCAATATTTCCTTTGTAACCTTGTTCTATGTACATAATTGATCTATTAAATCAGCTTGCCAAGATAGGTTATTTCTGTAATATAATTTTCCCTGACTAACCGTTAAGGGACTTTCGAAATTATTGGTATAAAGTCCCCCTGTGCCCAATCCCTGGGGTAATTTATTTTGCAGAACATAGGTCCATTGCGCAATGGCATTGAGCCCTATATTACTTTCTAAGGCACTGGTAATCCACCATCCAATTTTTAAGTCATTGGCACTCGAAATCCATTCTTCACTTCGGACATAACCCCCTAGTAAGCTTGGCTTCAAAATGATGTACTGAGGACGAATGCTTTCTAAGAGTCTCGTCTTTTCAATTGGGTCAAAAACACCGATCAATTCTTCGTCTAATGCGATGTCAAGAGGCGAGGTTGCACAAAGTTCAGCCATGGCATCCCAATTTTTGGTTGGAATGGGTTGTTCGATGGAATGAATTTCCAGTTCTGAAAGCAGTTTTAACCTATCAAGAGCGGTGCTGGGTTCAAACGCTCCGTTGGCATCTACACGAAGTTCTATATCAGCAGCGGAAAAATGCTTGCGAATATAATGCAAGAGGTCTAGTTCAACTTCGAAATCAATTGCGCCAATTTTCATTTTTATGCATGAAAATCCACTTTCCAATTTTGCTTTGATCTGTTCGAACATAAAATGCCTATCCCCCATCCAAATCAAACCATTAATGGCTATGGACGCATTATTAAGAGTAAAATCAGAGGGGAAAAATAAAAATGGATTATGGTTTTTCAGCGACAAGAATGCCTGTTCGATTCCGAATTGTATTGAGGGAAAGTCTTGGGTCGCTTCCAAGAGCTTTTCTTCCCCAAGCGAAATATTGTTGCAGACCCATTCGATTTTTTGCCCATAGGTGGCTTCGTCATCATAGCTTAAGCCTTTTAACAAGGCACATTCACCTATTCCGAACTGGGAATTATGAGCTATTACTATAAACCATGACTCCTTCTGTGTAAGCACGCCACGTGAGGTTCCGCTGGGAATTTTGAATTCTAAAGTATGTTTTTTGGAGAATGCTCTCATGTGTTGGGTAAATTTAGCCATATTTTAGTGCTAAATGCGAAAAGAAATGAGTCTTAAGAATAAAGTCGTTTGGGTCACAGGTGCCTCTTCGGGTATCGGAGAAGCGTTGGTATATGCGCTTCATGGGTATGGGTGCAGATTGATTATTTCATCTCGTTCGGCTGAAGCCCTTGAAAGGGTCAAACACAACTGTGACAAACCAGAGCAGGTTCAAATTATTCCCCTTGATTTGGCCGATCACCATGCGATGCAAAGCAAAGTAGATGCAGCGATCAGCTTTTTTGGAAAGATTGATGTGCTCATCAACAATGCCGGGATCAGTCAACGTAGCCTCATTCGTGAGACCGATTTTGCCGTGTATAAAAAACTGATGGATATCAATTACTTAGGAACCATAGCCCTGAGCAAAGCCTTACTCAACCACTTTATCGACCATTCTTCCGGACATTTTGTTACCGTGACTAGCCTTATGGGAAAATTTGGGTCACCCTACCGTTCTGGTTATTGTGGTGCGAAACACGCCTTGCACGGCTTTTTTGATGTGATGCGCATGGAACATGAAAAAGATGGTGTAGCAGTAACCCTTGTTTGTCCGGGTTTTGTGCGGACAAATGTGGCTAAAAATGCGCTGACAGGAGATGGTTCAAAACAGATTACCGATGATGAAGCCACGCAAAATGGTCTAGCACCTAATTTGGTCGCTAAAAAAATAATCAAAGCTGTTGAACAAAGAAAATTTGAAACTTACATTGGTGGGAAAGAAGTTCAAGGTATTTATATGAAGCGGTTTTTTCCCAAACTATTACATCGTTTGGTCTTACGGAGTCAGGTGCGGTAACCTAGCTAAAATTGAACCAAAATCGAACCCCATCATTGGATCGATCTACATTCAGTTTTGATTGTAACTGATTGACCAATCGGTTGATCAACCGCAGTCCCATTGAAGAATGGGTGCGTTCATCAGTATCATCTGGTAGACCAATGCCATTGTCAGAATATTCAAAATAACCCTGCTCCCCATTTTTGCGAAGGTGAATGTAAATTTTACCATTTTCATCACTTTCTGGAAAGGCGTATTTAAAGGAGTTCGAGACCAGCTCATTCAATATTAACCCGAAGGGAATGGCCCTATCTATATCCAATTCTGTACCCTCGGCATCAATGGTGATGCTAATGTTGTGCCCGCCCTTCTTATAAACCGATTGAACACTATTGATCAAACTCTCGATATAACCTTGCATTTCAATAACGGATAGATCATCGTTCTGATACAATTTTTGATGGATCAATGCCATGGCCTTCACCCTACTTTTCCCTTCCTCAAGGGCTGCAATTGCGGCTTTGCTTCGGGTGTTCTTGGTTTGTAGACTCAAAAGGCTGGAAACCATTTGCAGGTTATTTTTAACTCTGTGGTGTATCTCCTTTAATAAAGAGTCTTTTTCGGTTAGGGAACTTTCAATAATATGTTTTTGTTCGGCGATTAGGCGTTGATTCTTAATACTTTTTAGGTAGGCATACACCAAACCAGCAAAACCCAACAACGTAAAAAACAAGGAAATAAGTACTAAATTGAAGCTATCCTCTTTGGCCTGCATTTCATTTCTAATCAATTCGTTTGCTGACTTTTGTTCTTCGAACATCCGCTGCGAATTTTCAAGATCTTCGTTTGCGACTATTGCCACCAATTGTTGCTTGAGCACCGATGACTCATTGGTTTCGAGCGAATCTTTTAGCCGTTCATTTCGCTTGTAAAAAAATGAGGCCCTACGATAACTTTCATTCTTATCGTAATACGCTGCCAGCAAACGGTTCTTTTTGATTTCTTGAAATACGGAAATACTATCAAACTGTCGATCAAGGTAAGTTTTGGCCTCACGATAGTTTTCTAGCTGAAGATGAGCCTCCGCCAAATCAAGCGTATTCTCAACAATCTTTCTTTTACTTTTTGCTCCTGGGGCGTCTTCAAGAGCGGCTATACTGCTCTCCAAAAGGGGTACTGCTTCACGGTATTCGTTCAATTGCACATGACACTTCCCAATATTACCATTAATAATGGCCTTGAGCATATCACTTTCAAAAAGTTCTTGTTCTGTCTTATCAACAGAAATCGAATTAATAAAGACTTCCAAATACCCCAAGGCTTTTTTATACTCGCTAATGGCGACACGCTCTGAATTGTCCAAACGAAGGTAGTCGCCTATTTGATTGTGGTATTTTGCCAAGGAAAAAGAATCGTTATCGGCAATTGTAGGTTTGACTTCCATGATATACCGATTTCTCGCTTCTTCATACAAGCCTATGGCCGCATAGATGTCATAAAAGGAAATATTCTCATTGAAGCCCTCGTTGATCTTGGCTTCCCGAACCTCAATCTGTTTGTCATACAGCTTTAGGTTGGCATAGCTATCGTCCAGAATATTCAATATGGCTCTTTTCTGGTTCTCGGGCAGAAGCTCTTTATTTTCATAAAGCCCATTGGCCAGATTTACACTTTTATCAAAATCTTCAAGATCACTGTAGATTTTTGCTCTTATTATTTCGTACGACTGGATTGCAGAAGAATCGGCTATCTTCTTGGCACTGCTCAGGTAAACATTAACCACCTCGAGCCAATCGTAAGCTGAATTCTCACTATATCTATTCGGAGCCCCAAAGAAAAAATCAAATTTATCAGAGTGCCCTTCTACGTTTTGGAATTCTAGGAAAGGATTGGGCACAGATTGGGAAAAGGATTGCCCCATGGCGCTTGTAAACACCCATAAGAATGTCACTATAAAACCTATTCTCGCAATGCGGATTTTCATTATCATACTTTACAGCTAGGGGTGGTCATTAATCTCAAGCCAAAGAAATCTTTCCACCACTATATAACATCCTACCAAAAAAAATGTTGCCTTTAAAAACTGTCTTGTTGTTAATGCTTAGAACCATGGGTTTGAAAAAATGATTACATCGCTAAACAGTGCAATTTTATCTTGGACGTTTGAAGAAAAAAATCTATTGAAAAATAGTTTTTTTACTTCCACATAAATTGGATAAGAACTTGGTTATCTGGTTTAGGCCAAAATTAAAATCAATACCCTTGCTGAATTCAATATTGTTGTGAAAGTCTATTTTTCTGTTGTGAAACTATGGCAACTGTATGCCAAATTGCATTTTACCGATTTTTTCTGCTTTTGACAGAGTCGGTTAAGGGAACGAAAAGAGATGACAAATGCTTTACTTGGGGTTGCTAACAAAAAAAAGGTCCTGTCAAACTTGACAAGACCCTTTTACGAGAACACTATATGAAAATGAAAAAATTACTTTACTTCTGAATTACATGACCAAACTACTTCCAAAACCTTCGGATGCAAAAATATTGTTGTGAAGTACATCAAAATTGTTGTCAACCCAAGAAAGCCATATTGGAAAAAGAAAAAGCGCCCTGTAGGCGCTTTTAATTTCGGTTAGCAATACGGTTAGGAATTCATTGATGAAATAATGAATTCTTTAAAATCTTTTGAAATGGGTATCAAGGTATTGTTGATCATAATGTCTTTTGAGTTGATCGCATCAATATGATCTACATTAACAATGTAGGATTTGTGGGCACGATAAAATTTGTCTTTCGGCAACTTCTCCAAATAGTCTTTAAGAGGTGATCGAACCAAAAACTTCTTGTCCACTGTATTTACTTCTAAGTAAACATTGTCTGCCTTGATAAATTGAATGTCACCAAATTGAATACGGTAATACAAATGTTGTTTCTTAACAAAGATTGAATCTTTCAATACCGAATTCGACACCAAGCTTTCACTGGTACCATTGCTCATTCCTGGCTCAGCATTCTTCTTGGAATAATTAAAATTGGACAACGCAATTTCTATGGAGGTATATAGGTCTTGTTGCTCAAATGGCTTTACCAAATAGCCGTCAGGCTTGACTGTTTTTGCATTTTCAACAGTTGCCCTGTCTGAATTTGAGGTTACAAAAATGAAGGGGATATTATAAACTTCACGAATGTGTTTGCCCAAATCAATACCTGTTTTATCTGAGGCCAGGATTATATCGATAAGAACCAGGTCCACATGTTGGTTCTTGAGAACCTCAATGGCTTGTTCGTACACAATGACATTGTCTACAATTTCATAGCCAATTTCTTCAAGCATCGACTGCATGTCATCAGCAATGATAACATTGTCTTCAACTATCAATATTTTGATGGGGTGTTCCAAAATAGTTTAGTTTTTGATTTTATTAACACTCAAAATTACGAAAAATAATTAATTGAAATATAGAATGATAGGGCCACAAAAAAAGTACTCAAAGCCAATTTTTTAAGTTCTGGGTCAAGTTTTTCAGGCCTTTTCACCTGGCGTACTTTGTTCAAATGAACAAAAATAACAACGAAGGGAAGTAAATAAAAAAACGTTATAAACCCCGTTCGCGCAAGGTAAGCATAGACCAAAAATGCCACGAATGCGCTCACCATTAAAAACATATGATACTGCTTTCCCCAAACAAATCCCATCTTAACAACCATGGTATTTTTATTGTGTATGCTGTCTGTTTCTACATCCCTAAGATTATTCAGGTTTAAAACACCAACGCAAAGCAACCCTATTGCTATAGCGGGAAGCAAGGTAAGTAAGGTGATGAATTTTGTATGGAGAAAAAAGGAGCCACAAACGGACAAAAGACCAAAAAATACGAAAACAAATAAATCGCCCAGTCCCCGATAGCCGTATGGAGAATTACCCATGGTATATTTGATGGCCGCCCATATGCTTAAAAGTCCTAACAAAAAAAAGATGGCGAAGTAAACCCAATTTGTACCGAAGGCAGTATAAATAAGCAGTATGGATAAAAGCAAGCTAATGGCAATCGAAATCCAAATTCCAATTTTGAGTTCGCGTTTGCTCAAAATACCAGATTGCAACGCACGTTTTGGACCGATTCGTTTCTCGTCATCTGTACCACGAACCCCATCGCCATAATCATTGGCAAAATTAGAGGTGACCTGAAAGGCAATGGTTGTGAAAATAGCCAATGCAAAAATCAGTGCATTATAATAGCCTAGGGCATTTGCCAGTCCAGTGCCAACTAGAATTCCCGAAACGGATAATGGAAGCGTTCTCAGCCGTGCGGCCAGAACCCATGCCTTAAGTTTGATCAATTTAGTAAGGGTCTTCGATCTGTATTCGTTTTCCATCTTGGTAAGACGCCACAAAAGCATCTTTGAAGCCCATACTCACCAATTCTTTTCTGAAGTTCTGAGCTTCATCCAGGGTTTCAAAAGTTCCTAAGGAATACGCATAAAAAGGATTGGTTTTAACGAATAAGGTATTGGTAAGTGCCTCAGAAGCCAGGGTGACATTATTGTCAACAAAAGACTGTATTTGGACCGAGTATATTTTTTCTTTTTCCAAAAATTCTTTCGCCAAATAAAACTCTTTAACCAAACTCAGCTCCTCATTTTGCTCCTTTAGATTGTCAATACGCGACTTGATTACTTCAAGACTATCGATGGAAACCAATAGGTTATTTTGGTTTTTTAAGCTTTTCGAAGTGCTTAGACCAGCCGAAAAAGATGTGAAGGCCAATAGTCCTACTACAAAAAGTGCTGAAATGCCCAAGAGTACATTACGCTGAATCTTTAGGCTCTTCAAGTCCTTATTTTTAAATTTTATTTGGTCTAAAAGTCGTTCATTTATGATTTGTGCCTTTTCGATATCCTTATGCAGATCCAACAAATCATTTTCTTCAATAAAGGGCATAGGTATGGTTTTTGTAGTGTAATCTGCTCAACATCATAACTATCAACCAGTTATGGGAACATTATTTACAAATGTAGTTTTTTTGGTAAAACAACAAAATAAACCGTTGGTAAATTATTGCATTGGTTCTTAAACGACCAAAAAACACTTAATTTCCTTTTCTTATTTTAGGTAAATACCATCCGGCCTAATTTCAACTTTCTTTTTTTTATAAAGGTTGCCAATCGCCTTCTTAAATGTTTTTTTGCTCATACCAAACTCTTGATAAATAACATCCGCAGGAGATTTGTCATGTAGCCCCAAATAACCATCCTGGTCAAGAAGTCTTTTATATATTTTATCGGCGGCGGGTTCTAGGGCTTCGATACCTTGGCGCTGCAAGACCACATCAATTTTTTTATCGGTTCGTATCTTTTTGATATATCCGGTGGCACGATCTCCGATAGCGATCGAACCAAAAACATCACTGTGAAATAACAGCCCCTTATACTTATGGTCAATGATTACCTCCCACCCCAATTCGGTTTTTCTGTAGACCAATAATTCTACCTCATCACCGTCCTTAACATCAATGTCATTGTTGTCTAAAAAGTTAGCAACTCGCGCAGATGCTGCGAGCCTAAAGGTCTGTTCATCCAAATAGCAAAAAACAACATATTCATGATCCAATCTGAGTTTACTGACTTGTTCTGAAAATGGCACAAACAATTGTTTGTCTAACCCCCAGTCCATAAATGCACCATAATTGTTGATGTCAACCACCTTTAAAAATCCGAATCTGTTCCTTGAAATCTTAGGTATTTGGGTGGTAGCTACTGGCCGTTCCTCATTATCCAAATAACAAAATATTTTGATTTGGTCGCCTATGGCATACTCCTCTGGCACAAACTTGTTGGGCAGCAATACTTCGGTACCTTCATCGTCACTTAAAAACAGTCCCACACTCGTGCTCCGCTCTATTTGCAGTGTATTAAAATTTCCGAGCTCTATCAATCTTCAAATTATCTTAAAAGAAAAACCGCCCGAGATATTCCAAGGGCGGTTCTATCTTTACATTATCATTCTTAGTTATAAACGGATTCCTTACCAAAGTGTTTTGCCAACATATAGTAAATGACCGCACGATGTTTGTTTTTTTCAGATCTGCCATAGCGATCAATAACGCTGGTGATGGCATCCATCAGTTCCGGCCCATCAGAAAGACCCAATTTTTTGATCAAAAAATTATTCCGTACAGTTTCCAGTTCTTTTTCATCAGAGCCAGAAACTTTTGAGGCGTCTAAATTATAAATTGCTGGCCCAAGGCCTACAGCGACTTTATCCAAAAAATCCATATCGGGCGTTTCGCCAAATTTATCCTTTATATCCGCCGCATATTTCTCGACCAATTCATCTTTCTTACTCATGGTAGTGTTCTTTATTTTGTTAAGCCCTAAGATATAAAATCGAAGTAATCGAGCAAAATACCATCATTCACCTCCGCGGGTGTAAAGACCTCAAAAATTATGGGTTTTGAGCTTGGTGCGAAAAATTTGTCCATCTGCTTAAGGAATGAGTTTTCATCTTGGGCTTCGAGATAATCAAACCCGTAAAGTTCGCTTAGTTGCCTTGCCCTTAATTGATGTCGCGTCTCGAAATATGTTTCAAATTTTTCGGAGTTTTCTTTTCCAGGCAATATTCTAAAAATTCCACCGCCAGCGTTATTGACAATCAGTATCCTGAAATCGTTTCTAATGTAATTGTTCCACAACGCATTGCTATCGTAAAAAAAGCTGAGATCCCCCGTGATGAGCAAGGTGGGTTGCTCATGGTGTACCGAGGCGCCAATTGCGGTTGAAGTACTGCCCTCGATTCCGCTTGTTCCCCTATTGCAAAAAATTTCCAAGGTAGGGTCCAAATCGAAAAGTTGGGTGTAACGTATTGTTGAGCTATTGGCCAAATGAACCTGATACCTTGATGGTATTTTAGGTAGACCCAAACCGAACACCAGAAAATCTGAGAAAGTTATCTGTTTTATATACCGAGCACGTCGCTGTTCATAGGCCAGCTTTGTTTTGTGCCAAAAAGAAAAATAATCACTGGCAACAGGTAGGTAAGTAGCATAAAGCGATTTAAGAAACGAATTTGAATTAACCTTCAGGTGGTTACTTAATGAAAAATAAGTGTTGTTGAATCTATGGATTCCCACGTGCCAATGGCATTGAGGTTTGTTCGCCCTTAAAAAGGCTTTTATCTTTTTAGAAACGATCATACCGCCAAAAGTTAGCAGTAACTCAGGGCGCAAGAGCGTGGAAAGCTTTTCGCCTTCTGAAGATTTTTCGATGGGAAATACAATACTATCAATACTGGGGAAAAAGTTTTTGTGATGCGTATTGGATGTTGTTTCTGTAAATACCACCACAGAAGGGTCATTAGCCAAAAGTTCCAAGGTCTCTTTTTCAAATTCATTTGGGCCATTGACCCCAATTATGACCATTTTACTTTTAGCGCTAGCCCATTTTTTCTTAAAGTCAGAAATATCAAATTGATCAATTTCGGCAACCGTTTCATTCGAAGTTATGTTTTCGCTAACTCTTTGATATTCAAGTGTTTCATATAATGGCTCCTCAAAGGGAACATTAAGGTGAACAGGTTGCTTATTGCGAACAGCAAATTCAAGGCATTTGTTTATTTCATTTTCATTGTAAACATCGATTTGCTGTTGACTTTCATCCAATAGCTCTGGTGCGTACCGTTCGATTTTATGCTTGGAATGATTTACATCAAGTTTTAAGTTTGATGCATATCCAATATGATTCTGAAACACATTTTTTTGACGAATGGTTTGGCCATCTCCAATGTCGATGCGATAGGGTGGCCGATCAGCGGAAATAACCACCAGCGGTATATTCGAGTAGAAGGCCTCTGCCACCGCAGGATAGTAATTCAACAGGGCACTTCCTGAGGTGCACACCAAAGCAACCGGCTCATTTAGTTGCATCGAAATACCTAGGGCAAAAAATGCAGCAGACCTTTCATCAACAATGGAATAACATCTGAAAAATGGCGCTTCTGTAAAACTTATTGTTAATGGAGCATTTCGCGATCCTGGGGAGATGACAACATGTTTGACCCCCTTTTCTTTACAAGAGGCAAGGATAGTCTGGGCGACCGGTATGTTCGAACATTTCATCGAGTGCAAAAATAACCATTGCGGCCACAACTTTATAGTAAAGAAAGCATGGTTTGACTTTTATGTTGTGTTTCGATCCATTCAAGTTCAGGTATCGAATTTTTGGTAATACCACCACCTGCAAAAATTGAAACTTCTGCGTTATCAAACTTCATGCATCTCAGGTTTACATAAAGATTTGTTTGATTGTCCCTAAAATTTAATTCACCCAAAAAACCTGTATAAAATCTCCGATGGTAAGATTCGTTCTCCTTTATGAACCCAAAGGCTTTTTGTTTGGGAAACCCACAAACAGCTGGTGTAGGGTGTAGGTTTTGAATTAGTTTGCCCAACTCAAAATCAGCTCTGACCTTACCCGAAATCTTAGACTTAAGATGCCAAACACTACCCGCTTTTATGGTTGCAGGTGTAGAGACCGTTATTTCATCCAATTGCTGAGCAAAGCAATTGTAAATGAAATCGGTTACCATTTGCTGTTCGTCCTTTTCCTTAGTGGTCCAAACCGGTTGAATCCCATTTTCGGTTTTCAAGGTACCTGCCAATGCCACCGTTTCGATATTTTCATCAGTAGCGCTAAGAAAAACCTCAGGCGACGCACCCATCCAAATCCCCGTTGCTGGATGAAACCATAAATAACAAAAAGAATTGGAGTAGCGTTCCAGGGCGGCAATAAATATCTCGAAGCAGTTTTTGTCTGTTTTGGCGTTAATTTGTCTTGAAACGATAACCTTATCCAATTCACCAGAGGCAATGCGATCAACGGCCAATTGCACAAGTTTGACATGTTCTTCTTTCCCCATTTCAACGGGTTGGGGCAAATGACCTGTTGAATTGGCCGTCGATTCAAAATCTGCAGTTAACTGCTCGTCGGGTTGTAACAAAATAGAAGCTTCACTTTCCTCAAAAGGGGCGAACAAAAAACCTCTTTCCTCGAAATCAACAGGATTAGAGGTGGCTGGGTTATTTTGAAATAGCCCAGTAATTTCTTTGTCGAAGGGCTTTCTGTAGACAACAAATGGCAACTGTTGTTCCAGTTGTTTGGTAGCCCTTGATATCAAACGATCAATATCCTTATTTTCTGGGGAGGGCAATAGTCGTTAGTTTACAGTTTGAAACCAGTTCATTGTTCTCGTTGGTAATCTTTATCTCCCAAAGTTGGGTGGTCTTCCCTTTGTGCAAGATGGTGGCCCTAGCATAAACAAATCCTTCTCGAACCCCTTTTACATGATTGGCTGCAATTTCTATACCCCGAACAAAAACTTTGGATGCATCGAGAAAAATATATGAAGCAGCACTTCCAACGCTCTCTGCCAATGCAACTGAAGCTCCGCCATGGAGCACGCCATCGGGTTGGTGTACCTTTTTCGTAACTGGCATTCTGGCCAACAAAAAATTCTCTCCGACATCCACATATTCAATTTCCAATGTTTCCATTAGGGTGTTCTTACGAATTTCGTTACATACCTCAAGAATTTTTGCTTTATGCTCTTCCATTTTTAAATTTTTGTAAAATTACAATTCATTTGCAATACAACTATGGCGCAAGAAGCATCTTCCTTAACGGAAAAAAATACGTCCTACCAAACGACAAATTCCTATGCCACGCTGAATACGCTCACTCCAAAGACTGAAAACATTTGGGTAGTCTTTCATGGCATGGGGTATCTAAGTCGGTACTTCTTAAAACCATTTACCAAACTTGATGCAGCCACCAATTATATTGTCGCTCCTCAGGCTCCCTCGAAGTATTATTTGAATGACGAATACAAATATGTAGGAGCCAGCTGGTTGACTAAAGAAAATACCCGCCAGGAGATCCAGAACATTTTTAGCTATATCGATTCTGTAATGGAAGCAGAAAAGCTTTTAACACCTACCAATCTCATACTCTTCGGTTTTTCACAGGGTGTTTCCATTGTCACACGATGGATGGCTTCTCGAAAGGTGCAATGCAAAAAATTGGTCATGTATGCAGGGAGTATACCCAATGAACTCAGCAAAGAAGATTTCGACCATTTGGATCTCAACCAAACTGAAGTGCGTATAATTTATGGTGATACGGACAAATTTTTGACCCCAGAACGCCTACAGCTCGAAAACGAAAAAACCATTAAGCTCTTTGGAAAACACGCCAACGTCAGAAAATTCGAAGGTGGCCATGAAATAAAAATTGATCTTCTTAAGGAGTTAGTTTGATTGGGGTTGGTTTGGGCCTGAAGTATAGTATTCAATTTTTCGGGTGGTATAGGTGTTATCGGGCGTAACTATTTTTTTGACCCAATTTTTTGTTTCGTTATCATCGAACTGAAAAATATACTCTTTTTCAAATACGGTATTGCCCCGTTTAATTATGGTTTTGGAAAGTATGCCATCTTCGTCATAAACATTGGAAAATTCTTCAATTATGGCAAATTGGTCAATTGATGTATCAAAGCTAAATACAACCTTGGTCAGCAATTTTTCATTGGCACCATAGGTTTCTTCGACGGCACTTGTGGGCTGCCCGTCTAAAAAGTCTTTTGTCAATACGGTTTTGACTTCGCCTCCCGCATTCTTCTTTGAGGAAGTTCGAATTGATTTTTGGATGACACCGTTTAACAAATACGTTTTTGTTGTTTCCTCTTTATAATTGACATATTCAACCCTTGTTTCATCCACGGCATCTTGATGGGAAACCGTAATGCCAACCAACCTATTCGAGTCGTCAAACCTAAAAACCTGATTTTCGAAAAATTGTTTGTCGTAAGACACGACTCGTTCATTAATCACCTTATTGCCAGAGGTATCGATCTCAAAAAAATTAGCCATGGAGGTTGTCGCATCCAGCTTACCGTTTTTATAACTTTCCATTCTTCTTTCGACCAACCAATCTCCAATATATTTGTAGATGGTTATATCCTGATCTTGCTCGTTATATTGGGTTGTACTCCGAACCAATAAACCCAATTTATTAAACTCGAAGACCTCACTCCCATAATCTGTTATCACCGTACAAGTTTTCACCCTGCCCTTCAAATCAAAATCATTGACGGTCAAGTATTCGAGGTCTTGAGAGAAGCCCAATACATGGGATGTCAACCAGAATAATAAGATAAAGTGATAATTCTTCGCCATATGCTGCAAAATTAGTCCAAATTGTATCAAAGCGAATACAAATAGAATGCCAATTATCGAAAATATCCTGGGTTAAAATTTACGATGCGGATAAAATGGAGCAATATCCATTGAAGTTTTCTTACCTGTAACCAGTTCTGAAACCAGCTTTCCTGTAGCTGGACCTAGGCTCCATCCCATCATGGCATGTCCGGTGGCAAAAAACAGATTTGGATAATCTGGCACCGCGCCAATATAAGGAAGTCCGTCAGGGGTAACAGGTCGCAATCCACATTGCGCTTCCTCTTTTTCCTTAGATGTTATGACCAAATCTGGATAGTATTTGGTGGCACCCCTTGCTAATGCTGCTACGCGTTCCTTTCTGATTTTAGAATTGATTCCAGAAAATTCCATAGTTCCGGCAAAACGGGTGAATCCCTGCATGGGCGTCACAGCCATTTTTGCTTCCATCAAGATTGCGGGCATGGTAATACCGGTATCGCGACTAACATTAATTCGATATCCTTTACCTGCCTGCAATGGCAGTCTTACGCCTAACTTTTTAGAAAGTCTTGAAGTCCATGATCCCGCAGCAAGAACAACATTATCCGCGCCAATTTGTTGCTTGTCAGTGGTCACCATAGTACCATTCTTTTGAGTTGACTGTATATCATCTACAGTCTCATTTTTTAGTATTGCCACGCCGGCTTTTTCCAAAAATGTTTTCATTTTCTGCATGAACTCTTGAGGAGACATGTGGGCATCACATTCATAATGAACCGCACCAAGAGCATTGACTTTAATATTCGGTTCAAAAGCACTTAACTCCCTTGCGTCAAGTTGATTGACCTCTAAGCCCAAAAATTTTGCCTTTTCCGCAACCTGCATTTCATGATCTCCAGCCTTTTGTGTTTGGTAAAGCATCAAAAGACCCTTGCGCTCCAAATGAAAATCACCCAAATCACCTGACTCCTTTATATCTCCGAACAACTCACGACTCAATATATTTATGTCTTTGATAACGGGAATGGCCTTGTCAACCTTCGCCCAAGTGGACGACCTCTTGAAATACCAGGCCCACCGCATAAAATCAGCATCAAACCGAGGTTTCATATAAAACGGGCTGGAAGAATTGAACATGTATTTAAGTCCTGTAGTAATCATACCTGGTGCCGCAATGGGTATGATATGACTTGGTGTAATGTACCCTGCATTCACATAACTTGCGCCGCTTGACATGTCGGACTTGTCCAGTACAGTAACTTTGTGTCCTTCTTTTTGGAGGTAATAGGCACAGCTCAAACCAACAATGCCACCACCAACTATGACAATTTCCTTACCCATCTTAAATTACTTGAAATCCGTGTGCATAAGGGTCATCATCGGAATCGATTATAATGGTATTATGACCGTAAACTTTGGCCCATCCTTTTATACTGGGGATAATGGCCTCACGATCGGATAAGGTCGTCTCTTCTTCGATTCGCCCTACAAATGTTGACCCAATAAAGCTTTCATGTACAAAGTCTTTACCAACCTCCAACAATCCCCGAGCATGCAATTGGGCCATTCGGGCCGAAGTTCCGGTCCCGCATGGTGAACGGTCAATTGCCTTATCGCCATAAAAAACGGCGTTTCTACCATCCGATTTCGAATTCAGGGGTTTACCCGTCCAAAGCAAATGAGAGACATCACGAATGGAATTATTTTCAGGATGAATGAAGGTGTTCGGATAGTTCTCGTTGATCAATTTCCGAAGCTGTTTTGAAAGACTGATCAGTTTAGCTGCTGTAAAATTTTCGACCCCAGTAAAATTCTTCTGTGGGTCAATTATCGCATAAAAATTACCGCCATATGCGACATCAAAGGATAACTTTCCCAAAGTTGGACATTCCACTTCCAAATCTTTTGATGCCAAATAGCTTTTAACATTGGTAATTCGCACCCATTCCACTTTTCCATTCTTCATTTCATAGGATACGGTCACCAAACCAGCGGGGGCTTCAATACGCAATACGCCGTCCTTTTTTGGAGAAATCAATCCTTCTTCCAAAGCAATTGTCACAGTACCTATTGTTCCGTGGCCACACATCGGCAAACAACCGCTAGTTTCTATGAATAAAATGGCAAAATCATTTCGCGAATCATGGGGGGGATATAGAATACTCCCACTCATCATATCATGGCCACGGGGTTCGAACATCAATCCGGTTCGGATCCAATCGTAGGCCTCTAAGAAATGTAGTCGTTTTTCATTCATGGTTTGGCCTATTAAATTAGGGCCCCCACTTTTGATTACACGAACAGGATTGCCACAGGTATGGCCATCAATGCATTCAAATACAGTCTTCACTACTCCTTCTTACTCTTGATTATATAATTGTTTACCCGCTCTTCCAAGATGGGCAAAGTAACGGTACCTTGTTCCAGTATCACTTCATGAAATTCTCTAATATCAAAAGAATTGCCCAATTCTTTTTCGGCTTTTTTTCGTAGTTCTCGAATCTTCAATTCACCCATTTTATACGATAAAGCCTGCCCTGGCCAAGAAATATACCTGTCAGTTTCGGTATTTATTTCATGTGCCGAAAGAGCGGTATTGGTCATCATGAAATCCACAACCTCTTCACGTGACCACCCCTTGGCATGAATACCGGTATCCACAACCAATCGGCAAGCGCGCCACATTTCATAAGTTAATTTCCCAAACTCCTCGTAGGGCGTTGTATAAATTCCCATTTCATCACCCAAAAATTCGGTGTATAGTGCCCATCCTTCCCCATAGGCCGACAGGTAGGTGTTTCTTCGAAATCTTGGAATACTATCACCCAATTCCCGATTCAATGAGCCTTGTAAATGATGCCCGGGCACGGCTTCATGTGCCGTAAGTGAGGGTAAAACATAAAGGGGACGACTTTCCAGTTTATAGGTGTTAACCAAATAATAGCCCGGTTGGGTATCACTTGAAGGACCAGAATACCTTCCTCCAGTATATTTAGGCGCCAAAGCATCAGGTACTTTTTTAACTCCATAGGGGGTACGTGGCAAGGTTTTAAAATACTTGGGTAATTCTGCATCTATTCGCTTTGCGATATCGCGAGCTGTTTTTAAGAGATCAGGACCTGTTTTAGCATAAAACTGCGTATCACTCCTTAAAAATTCAAGAAAATCTGCAAAGGAACCCTCAAAGTTAAGATCAGCAATGATTTGGTTCATTTCGTTGCGGATTCTTGCTACCTCCCGAAGTCCTATTTGATGAATGTCATCAGCCGTATATTCTGTTGTAGTGGTATAATAGTTGATTCGATTTTGGTAAAAGGCTTCACCGTTAGGCGTTTCAGACACACCAATGACCGTTCGGGTATGGGGTATGTATTCCGTTTCAAAAAACTGTTTTATCTTTTTAAAGGAAGGAATTACCGAGGCAGTTAGAATTGACTTGGCCTTATTTTCAATAGCTGCCCTTTCGTTGGTATCAAAAGATTCTGGCAGGTTGGTAATGGGTTCATAAAACGGGCTGTTCACAGGGTCTGCAACAATATGATTTTCGTAGGTGCTTTCATAGCCCTTAAAAATAATTTTGGGTTGAGAAATTCCATAGGCCATACCTGCTCGAATCAACTCAAAATTTTGCTCTGTATAGTCCGGAATTGCCTGCAACATGGCGAGATAGTTGGTCACGTCCTTGTTATTGAGTAATGGCCGAATGCGATAGTTAAGGTTAAGATGAAATCCGGCATCAGCTAAAAGCGGATTTAAATGCATTTTAAAAGCATAGGCATCAATCTCATTCTGCAATCGAAATCGCAACAATTCATGTGAAATTTTTTCCGTTTCAGATAAGGCATCTTTGGATACCGTTTCAAGTTGTTGGAGTAGCGCACTTGAGAAGTCACTTTTCGCCTGAGCCATACTATCCGTATGAATTCCCAATGGAAATTGTTTTCTATCATAAGGTTTATAGGCCTCGTAAGATGTAATTATTTCATTCAGTTTGGCCGACTGACCAGAGATCAACTGTACTTGTAAAAGGGGAATCAATAAACAAAGAATTACGTTCTTCATGTTATTTCCTTATAAAGAGTTATTGGTCAGTACGCCATCAACCAGCCGTTCAATACCTAATGGATTGTCATTTTTTAATGCTTCGGGTAACAGTTTGTCTGGCCAATTTTGATAGCTAACCGGTCTTACCCAACGCTGAATGGCATGAATACCTACCGCGGTAAAACGACTATCCGTTGATGCAGGATAAGGACCACCATGCTGCATACTAGGACATACTTCAACACCAGTGGGCACCCCGTTGAAAATCAACCGCCCCACCCTATTTTGAAGGGCATTTACAATGTTGGGAAAATTTTCTATTTCGTTTTCTTCTGAAATTATGGTACCCGTCAATTGACCTTCCAAACCCCGTATAATTGTTTCCAATTCCCCTGCATCCTTGCACCGAACCACCATTGAAAAAGGCCCGAAAACTTCTTGATGGAGTCTGGGATTTTTTAGAAAATCAACCCCTTCTACCACAACAACGGCCTGTTTTGCATAGTTTTCGGCAACTACTTCCGCATAGTCAGCCGCCAAGTTCACTTCACCTTCACCCAACATTTTTGACCTACTTTCGGCATAGCGCTTACTTATTCCTGGACTCAACATGCAACTGGGCTCAATTCGCACAATTTCTTCAGCTAGGCTTTGAATAAAGTCATCCAATCCAGCATCTGAAACACCCAAGATTAGACCGGGGTTGGTGCAAAATTGTCCTGTTCCCAAAGTAATTGACGAAGCATAGATTTTGGCCCATTCCTGACCTTTATTTTTGAGCGCTTTAGGAAGTAAAATCACCGGGTTGATACTACCCATTTCTGCAAAAACGGGAATAGGTTCGTCTCGTGCCGAAGCCATATCAAACAGGGCGCGACCCCCGACAATACTACCGGTGAATCCAACCCCCTTTATTTTAGGGTGCTTTACCAATTGTTCGCCCACTTCAATGCCACTGCTGTTCAGGTTGGAAAAGACCCCATTGGGCATTTGGGTGGCTTTTGCAGCCTTTACTATTGCAGATGCAACCAGTTCACCTGTCGCAGCATGCATGGGGTGGCTTTTTACCACTACCGGGCATCCTGATGCTAAAGCACTTGCCGTATCTCCTCCAGCAGTTGAATAAGCCAATGGAAAGTTGCTTGCACCAAACACTGCTATTGGACCAATAGGCACCATCATTTTTCTCAAATCGGGTTTTGGTGCGGGTTTCCGATCCGAATCGGCCGTATCGATACTCGCACTAACCCAAGAACCCGATTCAACCAATTCGGCAAAACTGCGAAGTTGAAAACATGTGCGCCCCCTTTCGCCCATCGCTCGTCCCTCCGGAAGCCCTGTTTCTTGGCAATACACCTCAATAAGCGTAGCACCTAAAGCTTCTATTTCATCAGCTATTTTTCTTAAAAACCCAGCCCTTTGGTTCCCCGTTGTGTTGCGGAACTCCCCAAATGCCTCCCAAGCAAGAGTAACGGCCTCGTGAATTTCTTCTTTTGATGCTTCGTAGAACGGCCATTCATTTTCCAAATTCAACTTGGGGTTAAACGTTTTAAAAACCTTTTTTCCATTTGAAGATGAACGATGTCCCACATAATTTTTCCCGGTAATCATAATATTTTGTAATCAGGTAGTTCTGGCCTTGAATTTACACCATCCTTAATAATTTTCAATACCCGCTCCCGCTCTTTTCCTTCCAACGGTTGTCTTGGAGCCCGCACATGTTCGGTACCTATGCCTGTTGCGACTTCAGCCAATTTTATGTTTTGAACCAGTTGTGGGTTAATGTCCAATTCCAACAAGGGAAGAAACCAACGGTATATAGCGATAGCCTCATCAATTCGCCCTGCTTTGGCCAGCTTGTATATTGCCACAGTTTCAGCAGGAAATGCGCACACCAATCCTGCAACCCAGCCATCAGCTCCCATTAACAAACTCTCAAGCGCCAAGGTGTCAACACCACAAAGAATTTTCAAGCGGTCACCAAAGGCATTTTTGATCCGCGTAATATTTGAAATATCCCTCGTGGATTCCTTCACCGCAGTTATATTGTCAAACTTTAATAACTCTTCGAACATCGCGAGGGTAACCTTGATCTTATAGTCCACCGGATTATTGTAAATCATAATCGGCAAATCTGTGTTTGACGCGATAGTTTTAAAGTACTGCAAAACTTCATTATCTGTTGCTTTATACTGCATAGGTGGAAGAAGCATGAGCCCCTCTGCACCCCATTCTTTGGCTTTTTGAGCCAATTCTACAGCAGCCGCGGTTGAACGTTCTGCAATATTCATTACCACAGGAATGCTGCCATTTAGAAGTTGGGCCGTATGCACTACCAAGTTCTTTTTTTCCTCAATCCTCAAAGTGCTGGCTTCACCTAAGCTACCCCCAAGTATTATTGCACTGACTCCCGCTTCCACCTGGGCATTAATGTTAGTGGTAAACATTTCCAAATCTAGGTTGTCATCACTTGTGAATTTAGTTGTCACCGCGGGCATTACACCTTTCCATTCCATATTTTACGAATTTGATTTCTCAAAAGTAAGATCCTAAGTTCATAGTAGGTTTTGAAAAATTATCCAATATTACCTTTATATTAACCTAAATACAGATATTTTTGAATTTTAATGATAATTTTTAGGTAGATGAAGGTATATCCCTTTACGATTCCAAAACAGCCCAATGACAACATTGTTGTGCAAGTGGACAAAGGCCAAAGATTTTATAACCGTTTACACCAGCACAATGAAATTCAGCTTAGCTATATCTTGTCCGGCAGCGGAAGGCTAATTTTAGGAAATCATGTTTCCACTTACAGCCCAAATGATCTCATTGGGATTGGGGCCGGTCTGCCACACATTTTTCAAAGCGAAGCTAGCGAAGAGAAGTCTGAAATGATTTCTATATTTTTTTTAAAAGACTGTTTCGGTCCGGGTTTTTTTTCACTCAAGGAAATGGCTGTTTTGCAATCTTGTTTTGAGGAACTTACCCAAGGAATTAAATTGACATCCGATCCACACACAAGGCAGCTCTTTCAATCCATTTCCAGCTTAAGCAAATTCGATACCTTCCTAAGCCTACTAGAGATTCTCAGGCGCTTCACGTCAAGAGAACGGATTGTTTTTAATAAAAGAGGTGTTATTCCAAAACTTTCTCCCAACCAAGGGGAACGCTTGCAAGAAGTCATGGATTTCACCCTTACTAATTTTGATCAACCCATAACCTTACAGCAAGCAGCTGAAAAAGTCCATATGGGGAGAAACTCGTTCTGCAGGTTCTTTAAGCAACGAACAAACAAAACCTATTTTCAATTTCTTTCAGAAGTTCGCATTCAGCATGCATCGCGCTTATTGGTGGAAGAACATGACATGTCTATTAGCGAAATAGCGTTGCAGGCGGGATATCAATCCATATCCAATTTCAATCGTCAATTCAGGGAAATTCACAAGTTGAGTCCGAAAGCCTATCGAATTGCAACACTAACAAAATTTTAGGCCATAAAACCCGCTTGAATACCTATTTTTGAAAACGATCAGAAAAATTCATTTCATGAAAAAAATACTTCTATTGCTAACGGGAATCGCGTTCTCTTGCAACTCGTACCAAAAAACAGCTTCTGTTGAAAGCAATTCAGAAAGTTCAGGAATAATAACAGATCCTACCTCTTATGCGGAGACAATTACGCAGAGCGAATTGCAAGCGCATCTTTTTACCTACGCATCTGATGAATTTGAAGGTAGGGCAACCGGAACCCCAGGTCAAAAGAAAGCTGTAGCCTATATCAAGGAGGCCTACGAAAATTTAGGAATTGTAGCAGCAAAGGGAGATGGTGACTATTTTCAGAAAGTTCCACTTGAAGTGGGTCAGGTACCATCAGGGTCGATTGCTATAAACGGAAATACGTTTGAAGTAGGTCAAGAGGTCCTCACCTTCGGTGCCGCGTCAGGTGATTATGTCGAGATGGTTTATGTTGGTTATGGTATTGAAGAAGGGGAATATTCTGATTACGAAGGCCTAGATGTTTCTGGAAAGATCTTACTCGCCAAGGCGGGTGAACCTAAGAATGATGATGGCACTTTTACGCTTTCAGGCACCGATGAAAAGTCGGTCTGGAGTAATATGTCAGAATCGTTGGGAAAGAAAACAGAACTCGCATCGCAAAAGGGGGCCAAGGGTCTATTGTATTATGACGCGCAAAACTTTGCAAGGTTCAAGGGTTATTTCAGTTTCATGAAAAACAACAAAAGTGGTCGAATGATGCTTCGCGAAGAAGAAAACGCAATTTTCTTTGTCCTTTTGGATGGTGCTGCGGTAAAGACCCTTAAAAATGATATTGAAACCGATTCCTCACCAAAAGCCTTTCAAACTGATTTGAAATTGAATATTAGCAGTGAAAATGAACAGATTGATTCTGAAAATGTAGTTGCTATTATCAAAGGCTCAAAGAAACCAAACGAGTATGTGGTCATCTCCTCACATTTGGACCATATTGGCGTGAACGCTGATGGTCAAATAAACAATGGTGCAGACGATGATGGCTCTGGAACAGTGGCCATGCTTGAAATCGCCGAGGCGTTTAAAAAGGCTTCAGAAGCAGGTGTTGGACCTGAACGATCCTTGGTTTTCTTGCACGTTACTGGCGAAGAAAAAGGGCTTTTGGGCTCACGCTATTATACTGATTTTGAACCCCTTTTTCCGCTATCTCAAACCGTAGCGAATCTTAATATAGATATGATTGGAAGAATTGACCCGAAAAGGAAAGGTGATAGAAACTACATCTATCTTATTGGTTCAGATAAGTTGAGTTCAGAGTTGCACGCAATATCAGAGGAAGTCAATCAAAAATACACGAATATTGAATTCGATTATACCTATAATGACGAAAATGACCCCAACAGGTTTTATTACAGAAGCGATCATTACAATTTTGCCAAAAACAATATTCCCATCATCTTTTATTTTAACGGTACCCACCCTGATTACCACAGACCGGGAGATACGCCAGACAAAATAAATTATGACCTATTGGAAAATAGATCCAAACTCATTTTTTATACCGCATGGGAATTGGCTAACCGCAACGATCGAATCGTAGTTGACAAGGCTGCCAATTGAGTACAGCTATTTGAGAAACAAAAAAATCCGCCCGAAAGGCGGATTTTTTACTTTAAGGGTGGAAGACCGGGTTCGAACCGGCGACCTCCTGAACCACAATCAGGCGCTCTAACCAGCTGAGCTACAACCACCATTTTTCAGCGGATGCAAAGGTATATTTTTTTATGCAAACTTGGAATAGCATGAAATTCTATTTTTCAGTTGATTTTATGTATTTTAACCTAAATAAATTGCAACCAATAAATATTACATTATTCAATCTGTGCTGAAACAGCTGTTGGCATCAGCCTGCCCAACATGTAGTTCGTTTTTAAGAGGCATAGGGTTTTTAGGTTCCCCTCTGCTATTGGCAGTAATTGCTTTTCTTCTGCCAACAGATTTCCACGCGCAACAAAATTCGGAAAAAGATAGTCTACTATCAGTTTATTACGACACCAACAGCTATGGTCAACTGTCTAACAACAAGAAGATTGACTTGTTGAACGAGCTAGCCAATGTGTATAGGTTTAGAAATCCCGATAGTATTAAATTCTTTGTTGACAAATCACTCGAATTAAATGAAAATAAGGTATACAAGGGCGGATATATGGAAACCTTGATCCGGTACGGTGATTATTATTCAGATTCAGGTTTCAACACAAGAGCCAAAAAGAAATACGATCAGGCAGACTCATTGTCAAAAACCATCCAAGACCCAAAAAGAGATGTATTTCTTCTAAAGAGTTTGGCCCTTCATAATATGTTTGTTGGAGATCTTAGGGAAATGATTGGCTCTACCTATGAGGCCATCAAAATTTGTCAAGAGGAACAATTTTCCAAACAAGAAGCCCTACTCCGACATAATTTGGGATGGTTATATTCAAACAACAAACTCTACAATGAGGCCCGAACTGAATTCATCATCGCCGACAGTATATTTGGAATGCTTGGTGATGCGTCACGTAGGGCCAGTACCCGCTCAAATATGAGCTACAATGCCCTTCAGACCAAAGATTTTGATGCGTACAAAAAATACGCTGAAGATTTAAAAAGCTACTTCAAAAATCATGGTGAAACCCTTTGGTATAGTCGGGCCTGTAGAATTACTTCTTTGTATCATCAACTTATCGATGATCCAGAAAATGCGCTTCATTGGTTGAAAAAATCTGATAGCGCACTGATGCTGGTCAATAATCCTAGGGATTATGCCGAAATTCTTGGGCTGTACAACAACATCTATTTCGATCTTGAGAACTATGAAACGTCGAAGGAATATAACATTGAGACCATTGCCCTTACCAAAAAGTTAAAAGACAGCGCAAAACTTTTGGATGCTTATAGGATTCGAAACAAAATTGAATTGGCACTTGGAGATTCAAATGAAGCACTTCGATATTACGAATTGGTTGAAAATTTGGAAAATAGCTTTGCTGAGAATACGGAAGGCAAAAACATTAAGTTCTTGCGGGCCAAATTAGAGTTTGACACCCAACAGGAAATTGAGAACCAGCGCGTTGCAGCAGAGCTGGAAAAGAAAGACCTGTGGATTTTTATAATGGTACTTTTTGCCCTTGGTTTTGTCATCATCGCATATTTGATAAGAAAAAACTTTTTGACCCAAAAAGAAGCTACCCAACAACTCGAACAATTGGTGAGGGATAAAGACAAGGTGTTTGCCGTAATCAGTCACGATTTAAGGTCGCCCATTACCACATTGCAAGAACTGCTAAAGCTCTACAAAGCGAAAGGTATATCCGAGAAAGAAATTGCACGATTCACACCGAGATTAAAAGAAAATGTCGACCATAGTTCGTTTATGCTAAATAATCTATTGTATTGGTCAGAATCGCAAATGCAAGGTTTTACGACCACGAAAAGCCCTGTCAATGTAAAAAAGGTAGCCAATGAAATTTGCAAGCTCTTTCAGGAGGCTTTAGAGAAAAAATGCATTGAAATTAAGTGCAATATTGACCAAAATCTTATGTTGAATATAGATCCTGAGCATTTAAATATTGTACTGCGGAACCTTATCTCAAACGCTATCAAATTCAGTCAACTCAACGGCACCATAAACTTTGACAGTAAAATTATCGATAATCATCCAGCCATCTATGTATGTGACGATGGTATTGGCATGGGGGCCTCGCAACTAAAGGCTTTTCATCAGCGCGACAGCATTGATTCAACACCTGGAACGAGCAAGGAAAAAGGTCTGGGAATTGGGCTCTCCATTTGCCAAGATCTTATCGCTAAAAATGGGGGTGAACTTTTTGTAGACAGCAACAAAAACAAGGGCTCCTGTTTTTGGTTTACCCTTCCCGACAAATAGCCCTAGACCTAGGTTCATATTTCATTTTATCGACGAAATACATGATTTACGGGTTGAAACACACAAAATCTTCTCTTTCACAACATTATTTAGCATTGCAGATCGTAGGTTTCTAGTTTTATTTTTTTAATCGGACGTATGTCTCATAAAACCAAAAAACCTACCAATTTGTGTTTTATTAGCAAGACTGTTTTTACACTGGTCACTTGTTGCTTATTCGCCTGCATTGCAAATGGGCAAAAAACAAAAAAAGACAGTGTTCTTGCAGCACTCCGGAAGCTAAAGTCTTCTGCAGAATTTACTGTGCAGGACACGTCCTATATTCAGCTTCGAAATCAACTTGCAAGAAGTTATCGATTTCTTTCCTCTGATAGTTTGTATGGTATTTCAATAGAGACCCTTGAAATAAGTAGGGAAGCCAATTATGAGCTCGGACAAAGCAAAGCTTTGGATAACCTTGGGGATTATTTTTCAGACAAAGGAAATGGAGATGAGGCCATCGACCACTACCAAAAGGCATTGGAGCTTGCTGAAAAAATTGAGGACAAAGAACAACAGTTGGGAATCATCAACAACCTGGCAGGAGAATATGCCTATGCCAGCAACTACTCCGATGCGCTTAATCACTATTTGAAGGGAATTGATTTGGCTACTGAGGTTGGCAACAAAAAAATGCTTTCTATCCTAAACGAAAACATCGCCAGCCTTTACGCTACCCAAAAGGACTTTGACCAGGCTTTGGAGTACTATGAAAAGGTTAAAAAAATCAACAGGGAAATTGGAAACGAGGTCATCTCAGCCGAGACAATGAGCAATGTGGCCAGCGTCTATTCTGATATTGGAAGGTTTGATTATGCCATGTTCAACGTCAATCAGAGTATTGAAATTTTCGAACGACACAAAGTGTTGGATTGGTTGGCTTTCGCCTACGAGGTTAAGGGAAGGATTTATTTAGAACAGAATAAATACCATTGGGCCCTATATTGGTTTAATCACAGCGACGAACTGCATCGAGAATTGGATGATGAACGAGGAAAGATAGATTTGCTAAATGGCATGGCCAAAACCTATTTCCACCTTGAAAATGATAGCTTGTCCTTGGCCTATGCAGAAGAGGGTTATCAAAAATCAAAGAAAATCAAATCTCTTCAAGGGCAAATAGATTGCTCTGAGACCCTTTATAAAATTTACAAAGAAAGAAAGTACTATGACAAGGCATTGGCCTATCATGAGATCTTTCAAAAATTGTCCGATTCGCTTTCCAAAGATGAGAATAAAAGGAGCCTTGCCTTACTTGAAACAAAAAATGAGTATGAAAAACAAAGACACCTCCTTATCGACCAAAATAAGAAGGCACTTGCCAAACAAAGAGCATACATCTACTCTACCCTGTTGGTGCTTTTAATTTTGGGCACCATCACTTTGGTAGTTTATCGGGGGAAAAAGATCCAGAAAAAATTATACAGTGAATTAAAGGAAAAATCTGATGTTTTGGTACAGCGCGAGATTGAGCTGAGTGGCATGAACAAAACCAAGACGAAGCTATTTTCTATCATCGGACATGATCTTAGAGGGCCCATTGGGGCGCTTCAGGGGCTATTAAAAATGTTCTCGGCTGAAGATATCAATCAAAAGGAGTTTTTAAAGTTAGTACCAAAATTAAAAGCCGATGTAGATCATATATTCTTCACCTTAAATAACTTATTATCGTGGGGTCAGGCCCAGATGAATGGCGTGGTTACCCGACCGAAATCCACAGCCTTGGAAATTCTCGTCGATGACAATATCAATCTACTGACCGAAGTGGCTGCAAAAAAATCAATCAAGGTTTTGAACCAACTTCCCGAGAACGTTATCGTATGGACCGATATCGATCAAATTGATATCGTGATAAGAAACTTGATCAGTAATGCCCTAAAATTTACCCCTGAAAATGGTCTAATAACAATTGAAGCTGAAGAAAGGGGCGAAAAATGGGAGATTATGGTACGTGACACAGGTATCGGAATGGACGAAGAGACCCAGAAGAAAATCTTCGATACCCACACAAATACCTCAACCTACGGTACGAACAATGAAAAAGGAACAGGACTTGGTCTTTCACTTTGCAAAGAAATGATCGAAAAGAACAAGGGAAGCATATGGGTGGAAAGCTATCCAAGAAAAGGAACCTGTTTTTATTTTACTTTGCCAAAAACAGACAAAAAATACAAACAAGCAGGTTAAAGTAAATCACTTAAACTATCAACAGCGACATTACGCTCTACTGTAAATCCTTCCGCTGAATCAACTCCAACGAGTCTGCCAAGATCCCTCGCCCTATACAAGACACTGTCGAAAAAGTTTTCACTGCTTATTGGGGTGTCAGGCTCATCACTCTTCGGGTCATAAAACTGTGAACTATAAGCCTTTATGGCTTCCAATTTCTTTTCCATGTGCCCAGAGACATCCACTACAAAATCAGGCTCAAGATTCTTCCACTGAATGTAATGATAAACCGCACGGGGTCGCCACGCCTGTTGGGCCTCATTTCCTTGCATGGTTTCAATTTTCACCAAACCACTTAAAAAACATGAATCACTGACCAGCTTGCTCCCTTTCGCATGGTCGATATGGCGATCGTCAATGGCGTTGCAAAGCACAATGTCAGGTCGGTAGGTTCTAATTTTTTGGATGATTGCTAACTGATGCTCCCTATTGTTTACAAAAAAACCATCCGCAAATCTTAAATTTTCCCTCACCTGAACACCCAGAATGGCTGCGGCTTTTGCAGCCTCAGTATCACGTATTTCGGCCGAACCCCTTGTTCCCAATTCGCCACGGGTAAGGTCGATTATACCAACTTTTTTTCCTTGCGCAATTTCTTTGGCAATCGTAGCCCCAGCTCCCAACTCGGCATCGTCAGGATGCGCACCAAATACTAAGATATCCAGCTTCATAGGCTATGCAAAAATTGCTTTTGACTTGGTTTTTTCGATGGCATGCTCAATATCCGCGTAAAGATCTTCAATCTCTTCAATCCCAACTGAAAAGCGAATTAAGCCATCCTTTATACCCTGTTTTTTTCTGTCTTCAGGTTTCATGAGCGCATGCGAGGTTAAAACGGGCGAGGTAACGGTACTCTCGACACCGGCCAAACTCATGGAAGGCTTGATCAGCTGTAAAGATTTCATGAACAGTGATGGATCTAATTCTTCATTCAATTCGAATGACAACATACCTCCAAAACCATGCATCTGTGATTTGGCCAAGGCATGATCAGGGTGTGAATCCAATCCCGGATAATATACTGCATCAACATGGGCATTGCTTCTGAGCAATTCTGCCATTTTTAAGGCATTCTCATTTTGGGCCTTAACCCTCAGGGCCATGGTCTTTAAGCTACGTTCCAGGAGCCAAATTGAGATATCACTTAAGCTGCCTCCAAAACATATGGACGATTGCCACAAGGTCTCAATATTTTCATTTGATGCCGCAACGGCGCCCGCACAAATATCCGAATGACCTCCCATGTATTTGGTGGCACTGTGGATCATAATATCAATGCCGAAGTCAGCGGGATTCTGATTGATCGGACTGGCAAAGGTGTTGTCAATCATAGTTAGCAAACCCTTTGCCTTTGCCAGTTGCCCTATGCCATCCAAATCGGTAATGGTCAATAAGGGATTTGATGGCGTTTCTATGTAAATCACCTTGGTATTGGGTTTGATCTCTTTTTCAAAATCTTCAACCTGCCAACCTTGGGTAAACGAATACGAAATACCATATTTTTCAAGTTGGGTCGTAGCGAAATTATAGGTGCCCCCATAGAGGGTCTGTTGAAATACGATATGATCACCCGCACTTAAAAAAGCCATTAAACAATGACTAATTGCAGCCATTCCACTACCAAAAATCATAGCAGCTTCGGTATGCTCCAAAGCTGCTATTTTCTTTGTCAATGCCTGTTGGTTGGGTGTATTAAAGTAACGTGGATATCGTTTTTCATCAATATCATCAAAGGCATATGAGGTAGCCATATATAAGGGAGATACGGCACCTTTAAATTGCCCATCCTCAACCGCACCCACATGGGCGCAAATCGTATTGATTCCTTTTTTCTTCATGCCTTAAAAGTAAGAAAATTGAATCCAATATTATACTTGAAAACTTTTCCACTTCCCCTGCCGAAACCAAACGATACCAATTACCGCAAGCAATACCTCAGCAGTGGTTATCGCTATAAACACACCTAGGGCTCCCCAGTCCAATACCAGGGCCAACAAATAAGCAACGGGCAACTGGTACAACCAAAAGGATATAAAGTTGATCTTTGTTGGTGTTCGCGTATCTCCTGACCCGTTGAATGCATTACTGACAACCATTCCGTAGGCATAAAATATATAGCCTGCAGCAATAATTCGAAGACAAAGTGCACCGTTCTCAACTACTGACGGAGTCGCATTAAAGGCTTCGATAATCTGCCTTGCAAATAGTAGGTAAACGATAGAAACCAAGCCCATAAATAGGGCATTGTACTTCCCGGTGATCCAAACTGATTTCTCAGCACGTTCCGGTTTTTTCGCTCCCAAATTCTGACCCACCAAAGTAGCCGCTGCATTGCTCATTCCCCAAGAGGGCATTAAAGTAAACATCATCACTCGTATGGCAATGGTATATCCTGCCAAAACCTCGCTGCCAAATTCTGACATGATGCGCATCAAAAAGACCCAGCTAGAAGTTCCGATTAAAAATTGGGCTATGCCCCCTATGGAAACCTTTATCAGATTGAACATTACTTTCAAGTTCAAAACAATATCTTGGGCTAACAATTTAATTTTACCCCAACCAAAAAACAGAATTCCCAGTTGGAACAAAACAGCCGTACCCCTGCCAATGTTAGTGGCTATAGCGGCTCCCATTACCCCATACTCTGGAACAGGACCCCAACCAAATATGAAAATAGGATCTAGAATGATATTGAGCCCATTTGAAAGAACCAAGGTCCACATGGCAATAGAGGCATCTCCAGCGCCTCTAAAAATGGCATTGATTAGGAATAACAACAAAATTGTGATATTACCTCCGATCAACCATTTGGTATAGCCATGCCCTTCGGCAATCAAATCTGGCTCAGCACCCATAAGGGCAAGGATTTCCTTGTTGTATAAAAATCCAATTATTCCAACGACAATGGCCACCAGTACCCCTAGAAAAATAGCTTGCACTGCAGCCTCCCGAGCTCCTTTCAAGTCCTTTTCCCCTACCCTTCTTGCAACAACGGCAGTTGCCGCCATACTTAGTCCTATGGCGATGGCATAAACCAAGGTGATGACCGATTCGGTTAGTCCGATGGTAGCGACAGCATTCACGCTAACCTGCGAAACGTAAGCGATGTCGACTAGGGCGAAAATGCTTTCCATAAGCATTTCCAAGATCATGGGTATGGAGAGCATAAAAATTGCCCTGCGAATGCTACCCGTAGTAAATTCCTGTTCTTTGCCAGTTACGGCAATCCAGAAATACGTAAAGAATTTTTTTATTGAATTAGATTGTGATGTCATGATATGAAATTACGTGTTAACGAAAGAATAAATGCAACCAATAACCAAAAATTCCTTTTGGTTATTTCTTTAGACAATGCCCGTGGTTGCCGGTACGTACATAATTTCTATAACTTCATGATGGTGCAAAGATGTAAAAAAGATTTTAAACTGATCGAAAAATCTTAAAAATGAGGGATTTTGTCTACATTTCGAAACTAATTTTCAAACTATGAAATTACGCTATCTAGTTGGGGGCATAGCCTTTATCGCGGTATTCGCATGCAAAAACACGAAAACTGCTGGTACCGCATCTGGGTATCAGGGTCAAGGCCCAAACCCGATTGTATCAACCAAAACAAAACCGGTTCAGAAGCAATGGAAAGGAATGTGGGCATTTCAGGATAGTACTGTTTTCTTCAGCAATCAATTTGAAGGTGCCAGATTAAATGGGGTTGCCCATGATAGTCTTAACCAATACTCTATTTGGATAACTGCCGAAAATACCCCGATCAATCCAAGTCCGTGGTATGCCTTCAAGGTTTGGAGCAGAACTGCGCAAAAAGTCGATATTAGATTTCGGTATCAAGATATTCGAAGCAGGTATTATCCAAAAATTAGTAGAGATGGCATCACCTTCACAACTTTGGATAGTTTGAACTATAAAAGTTTCGGAAAAGTAGAGGGTGAATTTGGAATTAAAGCCGCTCCAGAAGCTATCGCTATTACCCTAAATATTGATGAAAACCCAACTTGGGTAACAGCACAAGAACTGTATACATCATCTGCCGTAAAAAAATGGGTTGATTCACTTTCAACACAATCTTTTGTTACGAATTACGAAATTGGTAGAAGCAGGGAAGGTCGCGCTATGAACCTCATGGAAATTAATGAGGGGGACTCAAAAAAGGGACTCATGATTATTTCGAGACAGCATCCGCCCGAAGTTACCGGATTTCTTGCCATGAAATCATTTATTGAAACCATGGCCGGGAATTCAGAGCAGGCCAAAAATTTCAGAAAGGAGTATACCATATTCAATGTGCCATTAATGAATCCTGATGGGGTTGACAATGGGCATTGGCGTCATAATATGGGCGGAATCGACCTCAACAGGGATTGGCAAGAATTCAACCAACCCGAAACTCGTGCTGTTCGCGATTTTCTAAAAGCTAAAAGTGATACGGGATACAAATTTGTCTTTGGAGCAGATTTTCACTCAACTTGGGATGATATTTATTATCCCTTAGATACCGTTGTTACGGGGCAAAAGGGGAAGGTTGTTTTTGATTGGATTGAAAGTATTAGTAAAAGACTGCCCTCCAAAAAAACCAACATCGCAGCTTCCAAGAAGTTGAACCCTACGATGGTATCGCGAAATCACTTTTATGCCGAGTACCATATGCCTGCCATTGTTTTTGAACTTGGGGACAATACGCCGAGAGACTTTTTAAAGGAAAAAGGTAAAGTGGCGGCGGAAGAACTTATGCGATTATTAATGGAGGAATGATGCTTTTTGACAACGTAATTTTACACCTTCACGATTGAAGATAATAAAACTCAATTTCGTACATAATTGGCCTTATACCGCCAATAACTGATTCCACCCAAGAGAAAAATGGCCAAAATAATATACTTCACGTAATCTGGTGTGATGGCTGCCGATCCAGATTGTGCATAACTGTGGAGTCCGACAAGATAAAAGTTGACTCCAAAATAAGTCATCATTATTGAGCCATAGGCAACTACACTCATAAAATTATAAAGCCAACGACCTCTTAATCCGGGCACCAAGCGCATATGTAGCACAAAAGCGTAGATCATAATAGAAATCAGTGCCCATGTTTCCTTTGGATCCCATCCCCAATAACGACCCCAGCTTTCGTTGGCCCATTGGCCACCTAAAAAATTTCCAATGGTCAGCATCACCACTCCGACGGTCAGTGCCAATTCGTTGATTATTGTCAACTCTTTTAGGTTGACTTCCATTCTTTTTTTATTCTTCTTGGTTGTAAGAATCATTAAAATCAAGGACACTACACCCAAAATCATGCTCACGGTAAAGGGGCCATAACTACCCACAATTACGGGCACATGGATGATTGCCCAATAGCTGTCCAATACAGGTACCAAATTAGCTATAGCCGGATCCACCCAACTTTGATTAGCTATCCACAAGAACATTGAGGCCACAAAAGTACTTGCTGCCAAGGTCAAGTCACTTTTACGAACGAACAATAACCCTAGGCCTACTGTAGCCCAAGCAACATATAATATACTTTCGTAAGCATCTGTCCACGGCGCATGCCCTGAAATATACCATCGCAATACCAAGCCAGCCGTATGCCAAACAAACAACAAAATGATGATACCTTTAAAAAAATAGGTTCCAGCTTTCCAAATTTCCCTATCTCTAAAAATTCTAAAAATGAGAATGATGAACAAAAGCGCACTGACCATCATATAATACCGATATAATCGATTGAATATGTTGAGCTTGTTGTATATAATTTCGGTCTGAACCTTTTCTTCAGAGGGGAGAACTTCAGAACCATGGTTTTTTTGATTTTGCTTAAAGGCCTCCAATAATTTATCCGCTTCGGTATAATCACCCGATGCGATTGCCATTTGCAGCGTATTTAGGTAATAGGGAACCGCATTACTAATAAAATTGGCGTATAGGGAATCTTGCACCTGATATTGACCCCCTCGAAATTCAATGGCCGAAATCCACTTGTTGTTTTCATCATTCAACAATGGAAATATTTTGATTATTTGGCCGCTTAATGCCAAATTCATGAGGCCTAAACGCTCATTTACTTTTTTGAAATCTTTTTGAAATTGATTGGGATTGGTTGTCGAAGTAGCTTCTTTGATATACGGCTGTAATTTATAAGTGCCCTTGGCATCAAAAAAGTCAGTAGCCTTTACCCGTTTTTGTCCTTTTGGAACCCCGATGATCTCGCGAATACTATCATTCTGTGATTTTCCAATACTCAGTATTTCTGTATTGTACCAGGCAGGGGCATTCAACATCATTGACAAGAATACTTGATTGGCATTCATGTCATTGTAACTATCGGTACCACTAAGTTTACGCAAAAGTTCCGATGAAAAGGTATGTATCGGTTTCATTCGTCCACCTTCATCTTGGATGACCAAAGCACCAAACTTTTCCGCATGTGCCGCCGAAACTGTGGTTGCTTTAAGTACGGAATCAACCTGCGCTTTTGTGGGAATGTTATTGTGAGGGTGGTCCGTTGAATTTTGTGCATTTATGCCCAAAACGGAACAAAGAGCCAATAGTGTAACTAAGGCGTTCTTTTTCTTATTCAATTTTTCAAGTGATGCGGTGAGCGATTTAAAGCGCGTCGTACCGAAAAACATGATTCCCATCAACCCCAAATACAATAAGAAATACCCGATATAGGTAATCCAAGTCCCCCATTGGTCATGGTTTACCGAGAGTACGGTGCCTTTTTCGTCAGGATGAAAACTAGATTGAAAAAAACGATAGCCTTTATGATCCAACACATGGTTCATATAAATATCATAATCAAATGGCCGTTCATCAACCACTGTAATCTTGCTCATGAATGACGCATAACCACTTTCGGTACCAGGATACTTCTCGGCTATAAAATCATTGAGTTTTACCTGAAAGGGCAGCTCATAGACTTTTGAACCATACCGCATGTAGAAATCAAGACCTCCCACATTGAACTTTTCTGAAAACTCAGACGGACCTTTACTTCCCAAAAGTTTTTTCTGCACTGTTTGTCCATTGGCGGTTACATTCAAAACCAAGGCATCTTGGTCATTATCGGTCTCCTCCTCCTCAGGGATTTCAACAATGCCATAGGTGCCTTTGATAACGGGTTCTGGAATAACGAACTGCATTCCAGCCAGATTGTATAACGAACGAAGTTGCAAGGGTTGTAGGGAATCTTTCTCAACTTGACCTTGAAATTGGTCGGCCATACGCATAAACCCACCCGGAAAAACCGATTTTATGAAATAGGTCGAATCTTCTGTGAAGATATTAATGGCGCCTTCCGTTTCATTATTCAACGCAAAAAGTACATTGTGGATACTGGCGACCTTGCCACTTTCGAGAAAATGTTCATGCCGTTGTCCGTCGCCAGCTTCTACAAGTTTTAAAAATTCATGCCCATTTGCATTTGGCACCAATCCTTTTTTGGCTCCATCAATAAAATCAACATAATCAATTGAAAATTGTTGACCATCGAAATCATCCTTATAGGGCAATTTTGATCGGTTGCCTTGCTCCGTAACCAAAATTGGATATTCCAAGGTCTTACGCATGGTTTCTCCATTTCGAAGTCCATCCACATAAACAGTCAAAAAGGTCTTATCTGAATAAAAGACTTTTTCAGTATTCCCCTCACGAATGGGCATCATGCCTTCAAAACTAATATAGCGGGTAACGAAAGCGCCAACTATGATGAGAATCCAAGAAAGATGCAACAATAAGACAGGCCACTTTTTCCATTGCACTAAATTGTAGCGGTATATATTTCCCAAAAAGTTGATGACAAAAAATACCATTATAGCCTCAAACCATTTGGCGTTGTAAATGTATATGCGCGCTGTTTCAGTGCTATACATGCTTTCAACAAAAGTTCCGATACCCATCGCTGCCGCAAAGACCAAAAAGAGTACGGCCATTAATCGTGTAGAAAATAAGGTCTTCTTTAAAAGTTCTACCATGAACCCATTTGCTTTGGCATGCAAAAGTAAGTCCTTTTTGCCATTTTAGCTTACACTCAGGTCTGGTAAAAACTTAAACAAAAGTGTTAATTCTACCCTAATGAAGACCCCATTTAATTTGTAGTTTTGAAAATGCTTTCAGTTGTACTACTTGGAACAGGAAACCTTGCCCATCACCTTTTTAGCGCATTTTTAAACGCCAAGGCTGTGAACGTGGTTCAAGTATATGGAAGGTCAGCTGCGCATCTTGAATCTTTTGCTAAGGATGTTCCCACAACTACAGACTTGGCTTCCCTTGAGCAAGCAGATGTATATCTCTTGGCGATAAAGGATGATAGCATTGCCGAAGTGTCCCAGAAATTGAATCGCAGCAATACCTTAGTGGTGCACACATCGGGAAGTGTATCGATGGATGCCCTGGCGACCAACCGCAAAGGTGTTTTTTATCCATTGCAATCTTTCTCCAAGGATAGGGCAATTAACTTTAAAGAAGTTCCCATTTGTCTTGAAGCTGGCCAGCCTGAAGATTTAAATTTATTGCAGGATCTGGCCAATAAGGTGTCGACTTCGGTTCATCTCATGAATTCAGAGAAAAGAAGAAAATTGCATTTGGCAGCGGTTTTTATCAATAATTTTACCAATCATCTGTATCAGCTAGGTGAACAAATCTGCGAAGAAGAGAATATACCCTTTAACATCTTGTATCCGTTGATTCAAGAAACTGCAAAAAAAGTTGCACATTTATCACCTAGGGACGCCCAGACGGGTCCGGCGAAACGAAATGACCAATTGACAATGAAAGACCATTTGGATTTGCTAAAAAATCCCATCCACAAAGAAATTTACCAACTAGTAAGCGAATCAATTCGACGTACACATGAAGAAAAATTATAAAGAGCTTTTAAAAGATATAACCACATTTATTTTTGATGTAGATGGTGTGTTTACCGATGGCTCAATTTTGGTCACAACAAAGGGTGAAATGTTGCGCAAAATGAATGTTAAAGATGGGTACGCACTCAAAACAGCTTTATTAAAAGGGTATAATGTCTGCGTGATTACTGGGGGTACAAATGAGGGCGTTCGCGATCGTTTAAAAGGTTTGGGTGTAACCGATATTTATTTGGGTGCACATCATAAACAAGATCCCCTAGACGAATATCTTGACATTCATGGTATTGACCCTAAAAACACCTTGTACATGGGAGATGATTTGCCCGATATCCCCCCCATGAAAATGGTGGCCCTTGCCACCTGCCCACAAAATGCCGCTTCAGAAGTTAAAGCCATTTCTGATTATGTTTCACATAAAAATGGAGGAGATGGTTGCGTACGTGACATTATTGAGCAAGTATTAAAGGTTCGCGGGGATTGGACTGGAAATTTTAGTGCAAAAAATGACTAATAATCCATTGGTCGAAAAACTTGCGGGTTACACCATTGTATTGGCTTCTGGATCGCCCCGTCGAAAAAAATTTTTTGAGGAACTGGGGGTTAATTTTGAAATAAGGTTAAAACCGGTAGAAGAGGTTTACCCAGCACACTTAAAGGGAGAACAAATTTCAGATTATTTAGCGCAACTAAAAGCCTCCGTATTTAAACATCATATAAAGAAACATGAGATTTTGGTGACCTCAGATACTGTCGTATGGCATAGGGACGAATCATTGGCGAAAGCATCAAGTGAAAAAGAGGCAGCGGATATGTTGTTGAAGCTTTCTGGAAGCTGGCACGATGTGATTACATCCGTATGTTTTACTTCGGTCAACGAGCAAAGGACCGTTAACGCAGTGACCAAAGTTAAATTCAAGGACCTCACCAGGTCGGAGATTGATTTTTATGTCAATTCTTGTCAGCCCTACGATAAGGCCGGGGCCTACGGTATTCAAGAATGGTTAGGAGCTATCGGTATTGAGGAAATTCAAGGTTCCTATAATAATGTCGTAGGGCTACCTACCCATTTAGTTTACAAAACGTTAATGAATATGGTTTCCACCTAGCATATCCGTAATTTTAACAAAAATTAATCATGAAAAAGTGGATTCGATTTGAGTTATTACTCGTGTTTTTTGCCCTTGTAATAACGGCTTTTGAAGGTTGTAAGGAAAATTCGACATCAACTTCAAAAGAACTCGCCATCACTGATGCTTCCGACTTGGAAGTGCCGACAGTAGGCATCGTATCAAAACCAAAGGCAGTATCGCAAGCATTTAAAAAATATTGGTATTCTGGAAAAGCAGAGATTACATCCTACAAGCTGAAGCAGGCAAGATATGGTGAAATCAGGGAAGGTAAATCCGCCCTAATTTTTGTTACAGAACCTTTTTTGCCCGGAAAACAGGTAAAGGCAGATCGCAACAATCCGGATAATGTTTCCGTATTAAAGTTAAATGCAACCAAAAAGTACCTGACCGGAATCTATCCTTATTCCATCATGTCAAGTACTTTTTATCCAGTGGGTGATAACCAACACGCGCTAAAAACGAGTTTGTCCGTTCAAGAATGGTGCGGACATGTATATGCGCAACTAAATAACCGGGAAACCTTCGAATATACAGCACACTCCTATTTCGAAAGTGAAGCCGACGAACAGGCAAGTGTTGGGAAAGCGTTGCTTGAAAATGAAATTTGGAACAAAATTCGAGTCAATCCTGAGAATCTTCCTCTGGGTTCCATTGAAATTATCCCATCCTTGGAATTTTTTAGGCTTAGACACCTCGATTTAAAAGCCTTCAGTGCTACGGCATCGATGCAAACAGAAAACGGAATTACTTCGTATAGCATTGATTATAAGGATATAGAACGAAAGCTTACCATCGATTTCTCCGAATCTTTTCCTTACGAAATAGAGGGATGGACCGAGGAATTTAAAAGTGGTTATGGGCCTAATGCCAAACTCTTGAAATCCACAGGAACCAAATTAAATCGTATAAGAACGGCTTACTGGGGGCAAAACTCCAATAAGGATGTTTTTCTTAGAGATAGTTTGGGATTGTAGTTTGTCCAATTCCTGTTAAAGAAGTTCTAAATAGCATATCGCTCGACCTTGAATATGTATATATTTGATTAACAACTAAACGAGTTATGATGCGACATATTTGGGTATGTTTCCTTTTGGGTCTTGCCCTATCTTCAACAAGCATTGCACAAAAGCCTAAAAACTATTCACCGACCGACATTCATCACGAGCTCCAAAAATTAAATTTTTTGGGTACGGCACTTTATATAGCGGCTCATCCTGATGATGAAAATACACGGCTAATTTCTTACTTATCAAATTATCAGAAGGCTCGTACCATTTACCTTTCATTAACAAGAGGTGATGGTGGTCAAAATTTGATAGGTCCGGAACTGCGTGAACTCCTTGGTGTGTTGCGCACCCAAGAGCTGCTTATGGCACGAAAAGTTGATGGCGGTGAACAACGCTTTACCAGGGCCAATGATTTTGGTTATTCAAAACACCCAAATGAAACTTTAAGAATTTGGGATAAGGAGGAAGTTTTGGGAGATGTGGTAAGAGCTATCAGAGATTTAAAACCCGATGTCATTGTTAACCGTTTTGACCATCGTTCGCCGGGCAGAACCCATGGACATCACACCTCTTCCGCCATGCTAGGATTGGAGGCTTTTGATTTGGCCGCTGATGCCAGCGCCTATCCCGAGCAATTGAAGTCAATGAGCACTTGGCAACCAGAACGTATCTTTTTCAACACCTCATGGTGGTTTTATGGTAGTAGAGAGAATTTTGAAAAAGCCGACAAATCGAACATGCTTGAAGTAGATGTCGGTGTTTATTATCCCCAATTGGGTGTTTCAAACAATGAAATTGCCGCTTTGGCGAGCAGCCAACATTTATGTCAAGGGTTTGGACGAATTGGAATTCGAGGATCCCAAAAAGAATATGTAGAACTTCTGAAAGGAAGTTTGCCCGCCGATAAATCAAATATTTTTGATGGAATCAATACGACTTGGTCAAGAATTGATGGTGGTGAAAAGATAGGTGAGATTTTAAATGGAATCGAGGCCAACTTTAATTTTAATCAACCCTCTGCCCATCTTCCCCAGTTGATCGAAGCCTATAAATTGTTGCAGCAGGTGGATGATGAACATTGGAAAACTTTAAAATCTGCCCAACTAGAAAATATCATACTGGCTTGTTCCGGTCTTTATTTGGAAGCCAATGCCGCTAATGCCTCAACCTACCCTGGGGAATCCGTCAAAGTGAATATTGAAGCACTTAATCGAGCTGCAAGTAATGTTACCTTAAAATCAATTTCAGTTTCAGGAACCCAAGCGGTAAAACAAATCGATTTGGCGTTGAATAAGAACGAAAAACAGACTTTAGAGCTTGATTTGGTTGTGCCAAAAGAAATGGACTATAGCTCACCTTATTGGTTGAAGCAACCCGGATCTTTGGGCATGTATGAAGTAGAAGAAGATTATTTAATTGGAAAACCTGAGACACCCGTTGCCTTTGTTGCCAATTTCCAGCTTCGTTTTGAGGATATTGAACTAAACTTCAAAAAACCGGTAATTCGTAGATATTCAAAACCTGACAAAGGGGAGATTTACGAACCTTTTGTGGTATTGCCCGAGGTGACTGCCAGTTTTGAAGATGACGTTCTCATTTTCTCAGATGGTAATCAAAAGGAAGTCACTGTAAATATAAGGGCTGGGAAAGACAATGTGAATGGTACCATTCGCCTTGAACATCCTACGGGTTGGCAGATTGCAAATAACGGGCTCGACTTTTCAATAGCCAAGAAGGGTGGCATAGTTTCAAAGTCATTTGTTGTTATTCCTCCAGATTCTGAGGCAGAAGGTTATATCACACCTGTTCTTTCTGTTGATGGCAAAGATCATCGAAAAACATTGGTCGAAATCAGCTACGACCATATTCCAAAACAATCCATCTTGTTGCCAGCACAGGCGAAGGTAGTTCGTTTGGATATTCAAAAAAGCGGAGAACATATTGGGTATATCGTAGGTGCGGGTGACAAGGTCCCAGAAAGTCTTGAACAAATTGGCTATCAAGTCCATACCATTAATGTGGAAGAGATCCAAGAAGGTACACTGGCGAAATACGATGGCATTGTTGTGGGTATTCGGGCCTATAATGTGATTGAACCTTTAAAATACAAACAGTCATTTCTGTTGGATTATGTGAAGGAAGGCGGCAATCTGATAGTTCAATACAACACGGCTGGTAGGTGGAACGCCCAATTCGAAAATATCGCGCCTTATGAGCTTACGCTTTCCCGTGATAGGGTGACCGATGAAAACGCAGACGTTGAAATCATTGCCCAGAATCATGCTTTGGTTAACTTTCCCAATACCATATCACCAAAAGATTTTGAAGGCTGGGTGCAGGAAAGAGGATTGTATTTCCCTAATAAATGGGCCCCAGAATTTACCCCTATTTTATCGATGAAAGATGAAGGGGAGGCACCAAAAAATGGTAGTTTACTTGTAGCGCCATACGGCCAGGGGAATTACATTTATACCGGACTCAGTTTCTTTAGGGAACTTCCCGCTGGCGTGCCTGGGGCTTTCAAGCTATTTGCCAATATGCTTTCTCTCGGAAAGGAGAACATAAAAGAAGAAAATGAAATTAAAGGATAATCAGCAAGAAGGTTTCCATTGGAAATGGGAATATACCCTAGTGCTTTTACTCAATACCTTATATATTCTACTTTTTCATTTTTTAATGAAGGCAAACATTTAGTTCATGGAGGTACTTGATTGGATAATCCTAGTCGGAACACTTTTTTTTATTGTGGCCTACGGTGTATGGAAAACCAAGGGAAGTCATAGTGTTGAGGATTATGTTCGTGGTGGAAGTGACGCCAAATGGTGGACCATTGGCCTCTCGGTAATGGCTACCCAAGCCAGTGCCATAACTTTTTTATCTACCCCAGGTCAAGCTTTTCATGATGGAATGGGATTCGTTCAGTTCTATTTTGGTTTGCCCTTAGCCATGGTCGTGATATGTTTGGTTTTTGTTCCTATGTATCACAAACTCAATGTTTTTACAGCTTATGAGCTGTTGGAAAAAAGGTTTGACCTAAAAACAAGAACACTTACTGCAATACTGTTTTTGATCCAACGTGGGCTTGCAGCCGGTATCACCATTTTTGCACCTTCCATAATTCTTTCTGCGGTATTGGGATGGGATTTGCGCACCTTAAATATTTTGATTGGCATATTGGTCATTATTTATACTGTATCCGGGGGTACCAAAGCAGTAAGCGTAACACACAAACAACAAATGTTTGTGATAATGGTTGGAATGTTCTTCACCTTCTTTTTTATTTTGGGCTCCCTTCCCATTTCTATGGGAGAGGCCTTAAAAATTGCTGGGGCCAGTGGCAAACTAGATATCCTTGATTTCAATTTTGATGCTCAAAACAGATATACCTTTTGGAGTGGCATAACGGGTGGATTCTTTTTGATGCTTTCTTACTTTGGTACCGATCAAAGTCAGGTGCAGCGGTATCTCTCGGGCAAATCAGTTCGAGAAAGTCAATTAGGGCTCATATTCAATGGTATATTGAAAGTACCCATGCAATTTTTCATCCTTTTGGTTGGGGTCATGGTGTTTGTTTATTACCAATACAATACCTCACCATTAAATTTTAATCCTGCTGCCAACGAAGCGGTACTTAGTTCAGATTTATCAGAAGACTACAAAGTATTGCAGAACGGCCATGAAGAATTGGAAGCAGAAAAACGGTTGGCTCAAAATGCGTACTCTAAAGCATTAAGGTTAAAGGATTATGATGCCATCGAGCAGGCAAAAATATCGATGCTCTCTATCAATGAAAGGGAATACAGCAATCGAAATGCGGCGAAAGCCATGATTCAAGAAGCAGAGCCGAATGCCGAAACCAATGACAAGGATTATGTGTTCATCCATTTCATATTAAATAACCTGCCCATGGGTCTTGTCGGCTTATTGTTGGCTGTTATCCTCTCCGCGGCTATGTCTTCGACAGCATCAGAACTTAACGCTTTGGGCACGATTACCGCATTGGATTTATACAAACGAAATAAAACAGGGGAATTGACCGAAAAGCACTATGTATGGGCCACCAAAGGATTCACCCTCATATGGGGCATTATCGCTATACTGATTGCTTGTGTGGCCAACCTTTTTGATAACCTTATCCAATTGGTCAACATTATAGGGTCTATTTTTTACGGTAACATTCTTGGGGTTTTCCTACTTGCTTTTTTCTTTAAGGGAATTAAGGGAAATGCCGTCTTTGTCGCAGCAATTCTCACACAAATAATAATTTTTGTGCTCTATTTTGCCTGGATATTTCCTTATGAAAGTGGAGAAGAGAAGCTTGGTTATCTCTGGCTCAATGCCATCGGTTGCGCATTGGTCGTGATTCTATCGTTATTGTTCGAATTATTCGACAACCTGCTTAGAAAACCTCCCATAAAGACATAAAAAAACCCTGATAACTCAGGGTTTTATTAAAAATTTTTTGGCGTGTATTACGCACCCCATTCCTTAAGGGAATCTTTGTTCATTTTGATGTAGTCAGCGTTGCCGGAAGCCTCAGCATCAGCCAACGATTTTTTGGCCAATTCTATTGCACCCTTTTTATCCCCTGCTTTCGCATAGATCAAAGATTGCTGACGTAATTGCCAAAAGCGAGGTTTTTCAATCATAGACATAGCTTTGTCTATCCATTCTTTGGCCTTAGCGATATCCTTACCTTCAGAAAAATAATAGCTGGCCGCCGCATAATAGTCGCCTGCGCCTGGCCCATTCATTACCTTATCAATGGCTGCAGACACCTTTGCTTCAGTGGGAACTTCAAATGGAACACCTACATAGGTCTTCTCCCACATGATACCTAGAACAGCACCACCAGAAGTAATATCATCAATGGTCATGGTAAAAGACTGGATGTCCATTTCGATAGGATATACAGGTACCGTTACCCTGGCAGCCACCTTGGTTTCATCCAATTCAGCAGGTGCACCACCACCTTGGTATTCGGTATAAAAAATAACTTCCCACTCTGACTGCTGAGGGATACTAAAAATAGCGTAGGTTCCCTTTTTTAAATCAGTACCGCCTACTTTTACATCATCTCCAAAGGTGACTTTGGTTCGGGCATTGGCTCCTGTTCGCCATACTTTGCCATAAGGAACCAAATCTCCGAATATGGTTCTTCCGCGCATTGCCGGTCTGGAATAATCTACAGCAACATCGGTTAATCCTACAACTTGGGTAAAAGTCGCCGCAGGGCTTGGGGCTGGGGTTTGCAACTGTGCCGTCAGGGTTGTTGATAAAACTACCGCAAAGGCGAAAAGTGCTAATTTTTTCATTGTGAACGTGTTTTTATACGATTAGTTCACAAAACTACCCATAAACAAAAGTGAGTTTTGTTAAGAAATACTTAAATACGATAACCCCAAAGGCTAATTTAGAATGAAAGGTTTTGAGATTATCGCATCCCCATAAAAGAAGGCCAAATGGTACATGGCAGGTGGCAATTCAGCTAAGTCCACCGAGTTGTCCCCTATATTTTCTAGGGGAACAAAAAGAACCAATCTCCCAATACTGTCAAAAACACCCATGCCAAAAATTGGGGCGTCAGAATCAAGGCGATAGTTCAATATTTTAGAATCAAACGAACGATATAAAATAAGTTGATCATTAATTTCAGGAAGTTCAGGGTTCGGTTCTTCGGGTTCTTCGGGTTCCTCAGGATTTTCGGGCACTTCTTCCATCGCGTCATTCAACGAAAATCGGAACAATCGCGCTGCAGAACTAATTGGTGGTGAACTAGCATTGAATTCTTCTGAACTCACATAAAAGGTATTTCCAATTTTTGTAATGGCTTCAGTTTGTGCAAGGCCCGAGCTCAGGTTGACCTTGGTCGTCGATCCAGAAAAAATGGTAGTTTCAGAAACACCATCAACTTGAACAAAAAAAGGAGCTAAGAATGAAGAATAACCAATAAGGTAAAGCGTACCACTCATCGGGTCATATTCCGCCCCGGTGACCAAACCATCAACTTGGTACGAATCCAACCGTTCTGCTAAAAATGCCCCCTGCAATTTTGGCAATCGATAAGCAACGGTTCCTTGGCTTTGCCATTGTTTTGTCAAAATAATCAAATCGTCGCCTGATACGAAAAGGGCTTCCGCATCCCAATCGCTGTTTTGTTGGGAAGTAAATTCATCTTGATCTTCATACAAATAATCAATACGTTGAGCAGTAATCACATCCGAAGCATTATAGTCAGACTTCGCTATTTTCAAGATGTTTAAATCTTGTCTGATTCCTGAATTGTTGCCAATATCTCCGATATAAATAAATTCATCATCTTGGGTAAGTGCTTCCCAATCGGTATTACTGGCATTACTTATCGTTACCGTTCTGGTAATTTGTAAGGAGGTGGTATCGATTTCGAAAAGTTGAGCCGTATTACCGGAATCATTGTGGGTTATCAACTTCCCGTTATAGAAGATAAGCCCTGAGGTCTCCCATACCTGTTGTGGCAACGAACCCACGACACTAATATCATCCTGGGGTAGGCCCACAAAAGATAAAAGCAATGCAATATGTAATAAAAAGGCCTTCATGAAATCTTAAATCAGGATGAATTTAGAAACAACAAGGCATACTTTGCCAAAAAACCCGATTATTATTCAAGATAACCGACATACCGGCTATTCAGGCGCTAAAGTCTATTCCTAAATCTATTTATAAATTGTTTAACTATATTTATTATTAGTTAAACAAAATCAATTTTAACTTTGCCAAAACCCTTTTATGAAACTTTACCAATTAAAGGCAAAACAAGGTTTACCGATTTCCAAAAAAGCGGCATGGGATTTTTTATCGGATCCAAAAAATTTAAAGACAATTACCCCAGACCATATGGGGTTTCATATTCTCTCAGGGGCCGATAGGCCTATGTATCAAGGACAAATCATTCAATATATAGTGAAACCTTTCGCCGGGTATGCCACCAAGTGGGTCACCGAAATCACACATGTTAGAAATGAGGAGTACTTCGTTGACGAACAACGTTTCGGACCTTATTCGTTATGGCACCACAAGCACTTTTTGAAAGAAGTAGAAGGTGGGGTAGAAATGGAGGATATTATAGATTATAAAATTCCTTTTGGCATCATCGGACAAATTGTTCAGCCATTTTTGGTTAAAAAGCAACTTGAAAGTATTTTTAAATATCGTGAGCACAAATTAAAAGAACTCTTCGGAGTGCTAGAGGGATACGATAATCAACTTGAGTTAAATTAAAAGCATGGCAAAAAACATTCTACTTATCGGCGGTTCACATGGGATTGGCTTCGAAATGGCAAAATCATTACTTGATGACCACACGGTTTATGTAGCTTCGCGAACCAACGAAAAATTGGGGAACCTCGATGTGAACTACATCCCATTCGATGCCACTAATGACACTCTTGATGAAAACCAATTGCCAAAAGAGTTGCACGGTTTTGCCTATTGCCCGGGCAGTATCAATTTAAGACCCTTCAAAATGTTGAACTTAGAAACATTTAAAGAAGATATGGAACTCAATTTTTTTGGCATGATCAATGTGATAAAAACCATTTTACCAAAAATGGCCGAGGGATCAAGCATGGTATTTTTTAGCACCGTAGCTGTAGGGACAGGTATGCCTTTTCATACCAGTGTGGCAGCCGCAAAAGGTGCCATTGAAGGGTTTACAAAATCGCTGGCTGCAGAATATGCTCCAAAAATTCGGGTCAACGCCATAGCCCCTTCCTTGGTCGATACACCGCTAGCCGGTCGCCTTCTGAATAATGATAAAAAGAAGGAAGCTATGGCAGAACGGCATCCCTTAAAACGATTCGGAAAACCGGATGATATTGCCAACCTGGCCGTCTTTTTGCTAAGTGACAAGAGCTCATGGATGACCGGACAGATATTGAGAGCTGATGGGGGCATGTCAACATTAAATGTCAATTAATGCCTTTAAAAGTTGTTGTTTTTTGGTTTCGTCGTGACCTAAGGCTCATAGATAATGTTGCTCTTTCCAAGGCATTGGAAGCCAAATTTCCCGTTTTACCCATTTTTATTTTTGATAAAGAAATCTTGGATAAATTGCCTAAAGATGATGCCCGGGTCAGCTTCATTTTTGAAAGGCTTCAGTCCCTTCAAAAACATTTGGCAACAGCATCAAAGAGTACAATCGCCTTACTTCATGCAACGCCAAAAGAGGCTTTTTCGCAACTTATTCAACAATATAATATTCAGGCCGTATATACCAATCATGACTACGAGCCCTATGCACTTGCGCGAGACAAGGAAATTGGCACATTACTAAACCAACATCAGATTTCATTCCACACCTACAAAGACCAAGTGATTTTTGAGAAGGATGAAATTACCAAAGATGATGGTACACCCTATGTAGTCTATACACCGTATATGAGAAAGTGGAAGGAACGCTTTAATGCCCAAAGGGATTTGATCCATCACGAACTAGATTCTTCCAATTTCATAACTGATACCACTTTACCTACTGTAAGCTTGAATGACATGGGCTTTCAAATATCCGATATAAAAGTTTCCAACTTTACCGTGTCATCAGAGCTTATAAGCAATTATGAGGCAACCCGAAACTTTCCAGCCACCAAAAATGGGACATCGCGTTTGGGACCGCATTTGCGTTTTGGCACTGTATCTGTCCGTCAAATGGTCAAGAAAGCCATTGAAGAAGAGAACGAAGTCTTTTGGAATGAATTGATTTGGAGGGAGTTCTTTATGCAAATACTTTGGCACTTCCCAAAGACGGTGAATTATGCCTTTAAACCGAAATATGATCGGATTAAATGGCGCAACAACGAGGAAGAATTCGAGCGTTGGAAGAAGGGTCAAACTGGCTATGCCTTAGTAGATGCCGGCATGCGGGAGTTGAACAAAACAGGTTATATGCACAATCGTGTGCGAATGTTGGTGGCCAGTTTCTTATGCAAACACCTTCTTATTGATTGGCGCTGGGGAGAAGCGTATTTCGCCGAAAAGTTATTGGATTATGATATGAGTGCCAACGTTGGAAACTGGCAGTGGGCTGCAGGAAGCGGCGTGGATGCAGCACCCTATTTCCGGATTTTTAACCCCATAACCCAAATCGAAAAGTTTGACAAGCAGCATGCCTATATCAATAAGTGGGTACCGGAATTAAATGAACTGACCTATCCCCAAAAAATGGTTGACCATAAGGCTGCTCGAGAACGTTGCCTTAAGGTATACAAAGAGGCTGTCGGGTGAAGCTTTTTTAGTATTTTTAGCATGATTCAGGCTTACATTATGCACTAACTAATTCTCTTATCATGAAAAAAGTACTACTGTTACCTCTCGCTTTGCTGGTCGTTACAGCAACCTTTTCCCAAAAAATGGGCAAGAACAAAAAAGCGGTCATCGCTTCGGTTGAAAATCACAAAGAAAATCTAATTGCTCTAAGTGATTCAATTTGGTCTTATGCTGAAATAGCCTTTCAAGAATCAAAATCGGCAGAAGTTCTAGCAAGTTATGCCGAAAAAAATGGCATGAAGGTGGTACGAGGTGTGGCCAATATTCCAACTGCCTTTACGGCCACCTATGGTTCAGGAAAACCTGTGATCAGTATTTTGGGGGAATTTGATGCATTACCGGGCTTGTCACAAAAAACAGAGCCCACTAAGAACCCTATCAATATTGGGGCGCCAGGACATGGATGCGGACATAATCTTTTTGGGGCTGCTAGTCTGGGCGCTGCCATAGCGATAAAGGAACAAATTGAATCGGGACAGCTCAAGGGCACGGTAAAATTTTTGGGCACCCCTGCTGAGGAAAAATTCTTTGCAAAAGTTTGGATGGTAGAGGCCGGCTTATGGGATGATGTTGATGTAAATATAAGTTGGCATCCAAGTTCTAAAATTGAATCCGATGTACAAAGTAGTCTTTCCTTAATTGATTTTATTGTAGAGTTTTATGGACAGGCGGCCCATGCCTCAGGTGACCCTTGGAATGGTCGCAGTGCCTCCGATGCACTTGAATTATATACCACCGGCATAAATTATTATCGAGAACATATACGGCCCACTTCAAGAATTCATTATCACATTCAAGATGGTGGTCAAGTTGTTAATGTGGTACCTGATTACGCCAAACTATGGGTTCGCGTTCGGGATCCAAAACGAAAAGTGATGTTCCCTACCTACGAACATGTAAAAAAGATGGCAGAAGGTGCGGCTATCATGGCCAATGTAGATTACAAAATATCATTGGTATCCGGTATTTACGAAATGTTGGTGAACCGTGCCGGGGGTGAAATTTTGCAAAAAAATCTTGAGTTACTTGGTCCCATTACTTATACAGAGCAGGAAGTAGCGTTTGGTATGAAAATTCAAAATGCAACTGGAAAACCTGAAATTGGTATGGACAGTTCTATTAAGCCACTTTTGGAAACAGAAGAACTGCCTGGTGGTGGATCTACTGATGTTGCAGATGTCAGTTGGAATGTTCCAAATATCAACCTAAGTGTTACCACAGCACCAAAAGATACCCCATGGCATTCATGGGCCGTGGTGGCCTGTGGAGGCATGAGTATAGGACACAAGGGTTTGGTCTATGCCTCAAAAGCAATGGCCATGACTATGGTCGACCTTTTTGAAAACCCTAAATTGGTAGAAAAGGTTAAAGAAGAATTTAAAACCCGCAAAGGAGAGGAAAAATATGAGGCCATGATCGATGGCCCTCCCCCTATCGGAAACAACTAGAAAATCCGTTAACATTTTGATGGGATAGTTTACCAAAATTTGATTGTAATTTTGGTAAATTTTTGAAAAATGAACGACCCTGTACTCCAAATATTTCCCTTGGGTTTTCCTTGGCAAACCCAAGATCCATTTCTATTCTGTGTGTATCACCTGGACCATTATCCCAAAGGGACACCCACTATGGGCCCTGACCCAAAATTATTGGAAGGAAGAACACTAGGTAATGATTTCACCCTGAAAGATGGATGGCGCATGTACCATGGTTCGACCATTCCTGGTTTTCCCTATCACCCCCATCGTGGTTTTGAAACCATTACGATTGTCAACAAGGGGTATTGTGATCATTCCGATTCATTGGGAGCGGCCGGACGTTTTGGTGAAGGAGACGTGCAATGGATGACTGCTGGGCGTGGCGTACAACACTCCGAAATGTTTCCGCTATTAAATACGGAACAAGACAACCCGTTGGAATTGTTTCAAATTTGGCTCAACCTGCCCAAGGCCGATAAATTTGTTGACCCCCACTTTAAGATGTTGTGGCATGAAGACATACCCGTTGTAAAAGAAGAAAACGCACAAATCAAAGTCATTGCAGGTACCTATCGTGGGGTTAAGGCCAATGAACCAGCACCGAATTCATGGGCTGCGAAAGAAGACAATGAGGTGGCCGTTTGGAATATCCATATCGATGCAAACACGACCTACAAACTACCGAAAGCCAATGGGTATGTTACCCGCACCCTTTATTTTTATGAAGGTTCAGAAGTGTATATTGGAGACCATAAGGTGATTCCAAATTCTGGTATTGCCTTAGATCCCTCGATGGAGGTGACGATTAAAATTGGTGAAGAAAATGCACACTTTCTTTTGTTACAGGGAAAACCCATCGAGGAACCGGTTGCCAAGCACGGGCCTTTTGTCATGAACACCCAAGAAGAAATTAGGGAAGCGATGAAAGAATATGGCCTAACCCAATTTGGTGGTTGGCCTTGGCCTTATCCAGATAATGTACATGATCGCGAAAAAGGCCGATTTGCGAAATATCCCTCAGGAGAGGTAATTGAAAAATAACCCTCAATTTGGCCAAATATTCCCGAAAAACAGAGTGTGGTTAGGGTATGCGTTGAATATCAGCCCCAATGGCCCTCAAACGCGTATCAATATTTTCGTACCCTCTATCGATTTGTTCAATATTGTGAATAACCGAAGTGCCTTTGGCCGAAAGCGCCGCAATTAGAAGTGAAACCCCGGCACGGATATCGGGTGATGTCATGGTCGTTGCCTTTAAAATGGATTTGAAGTCATGGCCAATGACGGTTGCCCTATGGGGGTCACATAAAATTATTTTAGCTCCCATATCCAATAACTTGTCGACGAAGAACAATCTACTTTCGAACATTTTTTGATGAATCACCACTTCACCTTTGGCCTGAATGGCCACGACCAAAAGAATACTCAACAGGTCAGGGGTCAAACCTGGCCAGGGCGCATCGGCAATGGTCAAAATTGATCCATCAATATAATTTTGAACCTCATACCCCTTATGCTGAGGAATGAAAATATCATCGTTTCTTTTTTCAATTTGAATTCCTAGCTTTTGGAAGGCATTCGGGATTTGTCCCAAATCGGGCCAGCTCACATTTTTGATGGTCAATTCACTTTGGGTCATGGCCGCCAGACCGATCCAACTGCCAATTTCAATCATGTCGGGCAACATGGTGTGTTCCGTGCCATTTAAACTAGAAACACCCTGAATCGTTAAAAGGTTGGAGCCAATTCCTTCAATCTTTGCTCCCATGCGAACCAACATCTTGCACAATTGTTGCAGGTAGGGTTCACATGCGGCATTATATATGGTTGTAGTGCCTTCAGCAAGCACAGCGGCCATTACAATATTGGCGGTACCGGTAACAGAGGCCTCATCTAAAAGCATATAGGTGCCCTTCAGCTTCTCAGCTTCAACACCATAAAAATATTCTTCACGATTGTATCTAAATTTCGCCCCTAATTTTATAAATCCTTCAAAATGGGTGTCAAGTCTGCGTCGACCGATTTTATCGCCCCCAGGTTTCGGAATATAACCCTTTCCAAATCTTCCTAAAAGCGGTCCTACCAGCATAATCGAACCCCGTAGTCCTCTGCCGTCCTTTTTGAAATTATCAGACTGTAGGTAGTCCAAATCGATGGAATCAGCCTGAAAAGAATAAGATCCTTTTCCCTTCTTCTCAACCTTTACCCCCAAATCTTTTAGAAGAGCGATGAGCTTATTGACATCAATAATGTCGGGAATGTTATGAATGGTAACCTGATCCGATGTAAGCAATACAGCGCAAAGTATTTGTAATGCTTCATTCTTTGCACCTTGTGGTGTAATTTCACCCTGCAGCGTGTTACCGCCTACAATCTTAAACGTTGCCATGTACTAGAAGCGCTTTAATGTCTTTTCTTTCTGTTACGTTGGTTCTTTTTACCGTTATTTCGATTCGATTTTTGAGAACGGTTCTTAAGAAATTGATTGCTATCCGTCAAATCTTCGCCACCTGCCAAATCGATTTCCCCTTTGCTCAATTCCTTTAGATGCTCAAAAATGGCAGAATCTTCAACAGAGTCCTTATTCCAATTTAGGTAACATTTTTTCATATGGTTGGCAATGGCGTATTCCAATCCATCACGTAAATCGCCTTTTTCCCATTTGACGGCTACATCGATCATACGCTTGATGTTATTCCCATAAAAGCGATATTTTGGAAAGTTTTGCGGATATTCCAATGGCTCAGGGCGTTGCTGCAAGGTTTCCTTGGAAGTAATGGGAAATGGAGAATCGACATCCAGTTTAAAATCGGACATTATAAAAAGTTGGTCCCAAAGTTTGTGTTGAAAATCAGGAACGTCACGTAAATGGGGTTGCAAATTCCCCATGACGCCGATTATGGCTCTTGCAACCTTGTTGCGCTCTTCCTTATCTTCGATTTGAACCGCATAGTCAACCATTTTTTGGAAATGCCTACCATACTCAGGAATATGAAGTTTTGCGCGCTCAGTGTTGTATTCTAAATTTTCTACTGAATTCAAATTGGAAAGTTTAATAGATTATTGCTGTAGGTCTTGAAGACGGCTGCAAAATAACAAAAATATACCACAGAAACCTTTTTAAAGCGAAATTACTCCCTCAACCAAAGCGGCTTCCTTGTATTTTTTAATTACCTCATCTGGATTTTGCAGATGCACCGTTATAGAAATGCTGGTGTAGGTTCCCTTTTTTGATTTTTTTGATTCAATCACTGCGCCCGTATTGTCAAAAATAGCATTGATCTGACCTATCTTTTTGGCATCTGTGGGTACAATGAATTTATAGAGGTAATCAGAAGGCCAACGTGTATTTTCAAGAAGTTGTTCTTTAAGTCGATTGTAAAAGTCCTCTGACTTATTTTCTTCCATAATTTTTTTTTCAAAGATAGGTCTTACCGGGCAATTTTTTTTCCATCAGGCGATTTCCTTACTTTGTATAAAATCAGTTTTTTTGAGCACTTCACGAATTGTTATTACCGGCGCTCCCGGAACAGGAAAAACCTCGGTCATCGAAGGTCTGGAATCTAAGGGTTTTTACTGTTTTCATGAGATAATTCGCGATATGACGGCAGAAGCTCGGAAGGAAGACAATGGCCTAGAGCAGGTTAGCAACCCTCTGGTTTTTGTAAAAGATCCTTATGCCTTTAATCATAGTCTCTTACATGGCAGACTTGAACATTTTGAAAAGTCGCAAGAATTCAAAAGGGATATTTGTTTTTTTGATCGCGGCATTCCTGATGTGCTGGCATACATGGATTTTTTTGATCAAGAATATGCGCAAGATTTCGTTTCCATCAGTCAAGAAAACCGGTATGATGCCATTTTTATTCTTCCCCCTTGGAAAGAGATCTATACCTCGGACAACGAACGCCTTGAAACCTTCATCGAATCAGAGAAAATTCATGACCACCTTTTTGAAACCTATCAACGCTTTGGTTATGAACCCATTACCGTTCCCAAAACAACGGTCAAGCAACGTGTTTCCTTTGTACTTGAACAATTGAATTTGTAGCATTGGGAGAGCCAAAAAAGATTTTACAAGAAATTTGGGGACACCAAGACTTCAAGGGTTCCCAACTAAAGGTTATCAATGGGCTTCTTGAAAACACGGATGTCTTGGCCTTGATGCCCACTGGAGGGGGAAAATCGCTCTGCTATCAAGTACCCGCTTTAAGCCGAGAGGGAATTTGTATTGTGGTATCTCCACTACTTGCCTTGATTCAGAACCAGGTGGATGTACTTAAGAAAAAAGGCATTAAAGCAATGGCCATTACAGGGGGCATTTCGTATGAAGAACTTGATCAACGGTTAGATAACTGTGTGTACGGTAACTATAAATTTCTTTATCTCTCACCAGAAAGACTTCAACAGCCCATTGTTCAGGAACGTCTTACACAGATGAACGTCTCCATCATCGCTATTGATGAGGCACATTGTATTTCACAATGGGGTCATGATTTCAGGCCCGCCTATTTACATTGTCACGTGTTAAGGCAATTAGCGCCGAAAGCACCCTTTATTGCGCTTACGGCGACAGCGACCGAAAGGGTTGTCAAGGATATTTTGGAAAACCTCGAGATGAAGCAACCTTTAATTGCTCGCGATTCGTTTACTCGTAAAAACTTGGCCTTTAAGGTAAGGCAACTGCAAGACAAACGATATGCTCTTTACAATGCACTGAAAACCACAAAAGAAAGTGCCATCGTATATGTGGGAACACGAAAAAAAACCCAAGAACTAAGTACCTTTTTAGAACAAAAAAAAATTGCAGCTGATTTTTTTCACGGAGGGTTGACGCAAGACGAAAAAAAGACCAAACTCAATCGTTGGCTTATGGGTACCACTCAGGTAATGGTTGCCACTAACGCCTTCGGCATGGGAATAGACAAATCGAATGTTCAAGCTGTGGTCCACTTTCGAATACCGGACAGCTTAGAGAACTATTTTCAAGAGGCTGGTCGGGCAGGGCGTGATGGTCGTAAAGCCGAGGTGCTACTTCTAACCAATGAGGAGGATAAAGAACAAGCGAAACGCCAATACTTGGGTATGTTTCCGGATTTGAAATTTTTGAAAAACCTGTACAAAAACCTAAACAATCACTTTCAAATTGCCTACGGTGAGGGTAGTGGATCAAGTTTCGACTTCAATTTCGACGCCTTCTGTACGCATTACAAATTAAATCCGCACTTGGCCCATAATGGTCTTAAACTACTTGATCAGCATGCTGTGATAGCACTTTCAGAATCATTTCGAAAAAGAAGCACCGTCAAGTTCTTGACCGGAAAAGAAAATTTATTCCATTATCTCGAAAACAATCCATCAATGAACAAAATTGTCCAATCCTTGTTGAGGACCTATGGCGGACTGTTTGACTTTGAGACTAAAATTGATGTGGATCTGATTGAAAAAAAAGTGGCTACGCCGGCAAATAAGGTTTTTGAATCCCTTGAGAAGTTAGAAAGTGATGGTATTATTATGTGTAATCTTCACCAAACCGATTTGCAAATCACCTTTTTAGTCCCCCGAGAGGATGAAAAGACCTTAAACAGATTCTCAACAAAAATCGAGGATTTATTGGAACGCAAAAAAGAACTATTCCAGGCCATGCTTGCCTACAGTGAAAATACCTCAATGTGTCGAAGTACGTTTATTTTAAAATACTTTGGTGAAGATCCACAAGAAGATTGTGGTATATGTGATATTTGTATGGAGAATTTGGCTCCTACGGGAGGTTCCATGCAATCAATTAAGAACAAGCTTTTGGAACAGACCAAAAAACGCCCCTATAGCTCGCGTGAATTGGCATCATTATTGAATATTGAAGAGGGCCAATTATTGCCAGCATTGAAAGAATTATTGGAAGACGAACTTTTGACATTAACCCATACGAATGCCTATAAATTCAACTAAGGAAAAACGCAATCTCCGCATTGTATTCATGGGGACACCAGACTTTGCGGTAAAAAGTCTTGATGCCCTATACGAGGCTGGTTACAATATAGTAGGTGTGATTACAGCGCCTGACAGGCCAGCAGGACGCGGCAGAAAAGTACAGTATTCGGCTGTTAAAAAATATGCCCTGGGCAAAGACCTTCGCTTACTTCAGCCTACCAACTTAAAAGACGTAGATTTTCTAAACGAATTGAAGGGTTTACAGGCGAATCTACAAGTCGTGGTCGCTTTTCGAATGCTACCTAAAGTTGTATGGCAACTCCCAGAATTTGGCACGTTTAATCTTCATGCCTCCCTACTTCCCGATTATCGCGGTGCAGCACCCATCAATTGGGCAATCATTAACGGTGAGCAAGAAACAGGGGTTACCACATTTTTTATCGATGAAAAAATTGATACCGGTCAGATCATTTTACAAGAAAAAACAGTGATTGGAAGTGAGGAAACCGCGGGAAGTCTTCACGATAAGTTGATGCATCAAGGGGCAGCCCTGGTCATTCAAACCCTTCAGTTGATCGAAGAGGATCGGGTTAGAGCTATTTCACAAAAGGAGGCTAGTACGGTAAAGTCAGCACCAAAACTATTTAAGGAAACATGTCAAATCGACTGGAACCAAAGTTTGGACACGATATATAACCATATTCGCGGTTTAAGCCCCTACCCAACCGCATGGACCTATTTATATGACGAGGACCAAAAACAAATTCTTAAACTGTATGAGGTAAGAAAAGAACTGGAACCGCATACTTATAAGGTCGGTCAGGTAATTGTAGCAAAGAAAATGTTGAAGATTGCGGTTCACCAAGGTTATATCGTACTTGAAAAAATTCAACTGGAAGGTAAAAAGGCCATGCCTGTAAAAGAGCTTCTTAATGGACTTCGGCTTTCGGAAAAGGCAAATGTTCGCTAAAGGCGCATCAATACTGGGCTTACGAAATTCACCGAAAAAAGCCGGTTTTATCAACAAACAGCCCAAGTTATCAACAAAAACGGGGATTTCCCTTGATTTTACTTGCTTCGCAGGCAAATCCATATAAATTTGTCGAGCATTAAAATTATATAAACAACAATTAATTTAATTCCATTATGAACAAAACAGAATTGATTGATGCGATGGCCGCTGATGCTGGCATCACAAAGGCAGCCGCCAAAAAAGCATTGGAATCTTTCTTAGGAAACGTAGAAGGTTCATTGAAAAAAGGAAACAGAGTTTCCTTGGTTGGGTTTGGCTCTTGGTCTGTTTCTAGAAGAAATGCAAGGGAAGGTAGAAATCCACAAACAGGACAAACTATTCAAATTGCAGCTAAAAATGTTGTAAAGTTTAAGGCAGGTGCAGAATTAGGCAACGCAGTAAACTAGTCTATACTTCTAAAAATTTTGAAAGCACCTCCTTTGGGAGGTGCTTTTTTGTTTTCTGACTTTTTGCATATTACTTATATTGTATTACATTTAAATAGGTCATAAAACTATTATGGTAAGTTCTTCACCTGAAAAAGGAAAGTTGTTGATAGCAGAGCCCACTTTGACGGGTGATGTGTCTTTTAACAGGTCTGTGGTGCTTATTGCGGAACACAATGAGGAAGGTTCCGTAGGGTTTATCCTCAATAAGCCTTTGGAATACGAAATCAGTGATTTGATCGCAGAAATCAAAGTACCCTTCAAAGTTTTTAATGGCGGTCCTGTGGAGCAGGACAATCTTTACTTCATTCACAAAGTACCGCATTTGATTGAAGGAAGCATCGAAATATCCGATGGTATTTATTGGGGAGGCGATTTTGACAAAACCATCGAACTTATCAATGACCAAACCATTACTGAAAATGACATTCGTTTCTTCTTGGGGTATTCGGGATGGGCTTCTTTGCAATTGGACCAAGAACTCTCTTCAAAATCATGGGTGGTGGTTCAAAACGAATACCAAAGCAACATCATTCAAAAGCCTGCAAATGCCTTTTGGAAAGAAAAAATGCTTGAACTGGGTGGTGACTATTTGATCTGGTCCAACTCTCCTGAAAACCCAACTCTTAATTAGGTTGCCCCAACCGGGCTTGGGCATTGAGTTTTCCAATCAAATCTTGGGCTGTTGTCGACTGAAAATCTTTCTTTCTATAGCGGGTAACAGATTGAATGCCCATAATTACATTAGTAATAAAAATTTCATCCGCCTTTTGAAGTTCAAAGGGCGAGATACTTTCTTCTGTAATTGTATAATCAGGATGTTTTTGAAGGATTTGGATAATTTTCTTTCTTAATATGCCATCCAAGCAGCCGTCTTTTAGGGGAGGTGTCTTTACCCCTTGTTCGTTTACCAAGAATACATTCCCATTAATGGCCTCTATAACTTTCTTTTCATGGTTTAACAACAGGCAATTGTCGTAGCCGTTTTCCTTGGCGAATACCGAAGCTACGGTATGAATGATCTTGTTATTTGTCTTTAGATTGGTCAACATATCGGCATTGACATAGAAATCTTTAAAAAGCTCTACCTCATAGGCCGATTCATTATGCAAATAAAAAGGCGATTGTAGCGGTGCACATTCAATAACATAACCGATATCATTGGTATGGGGTTCATAATACCCACCGTCTTCACGGTAGACACTAAATCTAGCTCGAACTACGGTTCTTGAAAGGTCAGATGCACGAACAGTCTTCAACAATTCTTGCTGAAAAAACTCCATGGTAAAATTCATGGGGATTTCCATCCGCAATATGCGCATTGAGGACATCAATCTGAAATAATGGTCCTCTAAAAAGTAGGGAACCCCATTAACAATTCGGACCGTTTCGAAAAGGGCGTCACCATATCGAAATCCGCGATTTTGATGGTTAAAAAATTTTGACTCGGCTGAAACGAGCGTACCATTTAGATTTACCATAAAAAAAGTCCCTTTTTTCTAGGGACCAAAGATACATTTTAGCAAGCAACCGTTTAGGTAGATCCCAAAACCTGTTTCAAATCTGAAATTTGATTTTCCCAAAGCATTTTTGCCTCATCTATCTCATCCTCCTCGGCGAAATCGGTAATGAACAACGAAACGTCCTTGGTTATTTCATCTACGATAATGCGCATTTCGAAAAAGCTATCATCTTCATTATCTTCCCAAGCGAATTTTACAAACTCATCGCTTTTACGCTTCAACATTTTGGCAGTTTCTTCAGCACCGTCCCAAATGAAATTGAATTTTTCGCCCCTAGAATTCACATTATCAGCAAACCATTCCGAAAGACCGGATGGTGTAGAAATATATTGATAGAGCATTTGAGGTGATGCTTGTATCACAAATTCTATTTCAAATTTTGTTTTGTCGCCCATTGGCCGTTTTTTACTTGATGACAATTATATACATTTTGGAAATATAAAAAAATAAAAACCAAATAATAAAACAATCTGGTTTTTTGATTCAGCGAAAATTAACGATTATATTTGCACCCGCTTAGAAGCACCATGGCGAGGTAGCTCAGGTGGTTAGAGCGCAGGATTCATAACCCTGAGGTCGGGGGTTCAAGTCCCCCTCTCGCTACAAAAGCCCCATAGAAATGGGGCTTTTTTTATGAAGTATGTTTTAGTTTATTCCTTAGAGGCCAAAGAAGCCCATTCAGAAAGCCCCACAACCTTAGGGACCTTTTCACCCCTGGGGTAAAGAATGACCAAACTTTCTTTCCCACTCATTTCCGTTTTGGTAATATAAATATCGAGGAGACCATTCTGTAGATTGTAATAAATATCATCTAAGGGAATTCCATTCGTCACAATGGCATAGGAATCATCTTCCAAGAGGTTGATATTCATTTTTTTCCCTTTCAGGCCAATATGGTGAAATCCTTCTTTTAAATTAATGGTGGCTTTTTGGGCAGCCACCGAAAAACAAAGAAAAAGACTCAAAAAACAGAATGTGTAGGCTTTTCGCATCGTAGTTTATTTTAAGATTGGGACCCTAATAAAACAAAATACAAATTGAAAAGACTAATAGTTTTCGACCAACTACATCAAAATCAACGTTTTTCGATAAAATGCAAGGCTAAAAGTCGTTTGACATTTATTGAAAAAGAAATATGAAACCCCTCAATAGGCCCGAACGAGGTATGCTTATAAGGCCTCTTTTATGAGCAGTTCTACGATTTCAGGATTCAATAGAGTTGACGTATCACCCAGGTTCGATGTCTCCTTCGAAGCTATTTTTCGTAAAATTCGACGCATTATCTTTCCACTGCGGGTTTTGGGCAGCCCTGGAACGAATTGAATTTTGTCCAATTTGGCGATTGGTCCGATTTTATCAGATATTTGTTGGTTGATTTCCTTACTGAGGTTTTCTCGATTTCGAGACTCACCCACATCCTTTAGGATTACATAACCATAGAGTGCATTGCCCTTAACATCATGTGGAAATCCAACAATGGCAGATTCGGCCACAGCTGGATGTTCATTTATGGCGTCCTCGATCGGAGCGGTTCCCAAATTATGGCCCGAAACAATGATAACGTCATCCACACGTCCTGTAATACGATAGTAACCCACTTCATCACGCAAGGCCCCATCGCCCGTAAAATAGTTGTTTGCAAAGGCCGAGAAATAGGTATCCTTGTACCGCTGGTGATTGCCCCAAATGGTTCGGGCTATCGAGGGCCATGGAAACTTGATACACAATCGGCCATCAGCAGGATTCCCCTTTATTTCCTTCCCATGCTCATCCATTAGGGCAGGTTGAACCCCTGGCATGGGCAAAGTTGCATATGTTGGTTTTGTAGGGGTCGAATAAGGAATAGGTGAAATTAATACACCGCCAGTCTCGGTCTGCCACCAGGTATCAACTATTGGACATTGCTTTTCTCCAATATGATCATTGTACCAGTGCCAAGCCTCTTCGTTGATAGGTTCCCCAACAGTACCCAGAATTTTTAAACTTGAAAGATCATATTTCGATACAAAGTCCAATTTTTCTTTAGCCAATGCCCGGATTGCTGTTGGTGCAGTATAAAATTGGTTGACTTTATGTTTTTCTACAATTTCCCAAAAGCGACCAAAATCAGGAAAGCTGGGCACCCCCTCAAACATCACGGTTGTGGCACCATTGGCCAATGGCCCATAAACGATATACGAGTGGCCCGTAATCCAGCCTATATCAGCAGTGCACCAATACACATCTTCTTCACGGTATTGGAATACATTTTTAAAGGTGTATGCCGTATATACCATATAGCCCGCCGTCGTATGCATCATACCTTTGGGTTTTCCGGTAGAGCCCGAGGTATATAAAATGAACAAAGGGTCCTCTGCCTCCATGATTTCAGGCACGCAATCAGAATAGGCCTTATCCAACAAGGGTTGCAGCCATGCATCGCGCCCCGCTTTCATATCAATTTTTGAATGAATACGTTGTGCCACCAAAACCGATTCAACTTCGGGGCAATCCTGCAAGGCTTCATCAACGATACCCTTTAAATCGATTGTCTTGTTACCGCGATAAGAGCCGTCAGAAGTGAGTACCATTTTTGCCCCGCAATCATTTATTCGTGTCGATAGGGCTGTAGCCGAAAACCCGGCAAATACCACGGAGTGTATCGCCCCAATTCGCGCACAGGCCAAAACTGAAATGGCCAGTTCGGGAATCATGGGCAGGTAAATAACTACTCGATCTCCTTTTTTAATGCCTTTTTCCTTGAGCACATTGGCCATTTTACAAACCCGCTCATGCAGCTGTCTGTATGTAATGTGCTGCGCTTCTTCCTCGGGATTGTTGGGTTCAAAGAGAAGGGCTGTTTTATTTTCGCGAATATGCAAATGCCGGTCAATACAATTCACGGTAATGTTGAGCTGGGCACCATCGAACCATTTGATTTCTGGTTTCGTAAAATCCCAATCCAGTACTTTATCCCATTTTTTTAACCAAACAAAATGCTCTTCAGCCACCTCTTCCCAAAAGAGTTCGGGATTTCTGACTGACTTTCGGTAGACCTGAAAATACTCTTCTAAATGCTTGATATGGTAGTTGCTCATATGAAATCAATTGAACTTTAAAAGTATGAAAATAGAAGGAGAATTAATGTTCTGAAGCCGCACCAACCCCACTAGGGATTCGAATATTTTCCACAATCTCTTGAACCGCTTCAGGTGGTTTGGCCGTAAATTGGGAAACCAGCAAAGCCACCCCAAAATTGACCAACATCCCTATTGTTCCAAATCCTTCTGGAGAAATGCCAAACCACCAATTATCGGCACCACTGGTCTCGGGGGAACCCAACCAGCCCAATTTAAATCGGGCAATGTAATAGCAGGTAATTGCCAAACCAGCAATCATTCCGGTGATAGCGCCTTCACGATTCATACGTTTGCTAAAAATACCCATAACGATGGCCGGGAAGAACGATGAAGCTGCCAATCCAAAGGCCAAAGCAACAACAGAGGCCACAAACCCAGGTGGGTTGATACCAAAATAACCGGCCACGATGACCGCTAAAAAAGCAGAAAAGCGGGCAATCAATAATTCTGTTTTCTCAGAAATTTCGGGAGCGAACTGTTTTTTGATCAAGTCATGCGAAATTGAAGTTGAAATTACCAATAACAACCCTGCTGCCGTAGACAATGCCGCAGCCAGACCTCCTGCGGCTACAAGGGCAATAATCCAATTGGGCAATCCTGCAATCTCTGGGTTGGCCAAAACCGTGATGTCACGATCCACATAGAGCTCATTGGGTGAAACACTGGCATTTGCAATAAGCCGTTGCCCGTAGGTGCCTCGGTTTTCTGTAAAAACCGGTTTTTTCCCATCTATAGCTGAGCCTGGCGCGTACTGAATTTTACCATCGCCATTTTTATCGCTCCAAGCAATAAGATCTGTATCCTCCCATTTTTTAAACCAGGGCGGAATGTCTTCATAGGGGGTGTCTTGAACGGTCTCCATCAAATTGGTGCGGGCAAAGACAGCAATGGCTGGGGCCGTGGTATAGAGTATGGCAATAAACAACAAGGCGTAACCCGCGGATTTTCGGGCATCTTTTACTTTGGGCACTGTAAAAAATCGTATAATCACATGAGGCAGTCCGGCGGTACCCAGCATCAATGCGGCCGTAATCATAAATATGTCCATCGTTGATTTTGAACCATCGGTATAGGCGGTGAAGCCCAAATCGGTCATTAGGCCATCCAACTTATCCAAGAGGTATACGCCATCTTCCCCAGAACTACCAAAACCCAATTGCGGAATAGGATTTCCTGTAGCCATCAGTGAAATGAAGATAGCTGGAACCATAAAGGCAAAAATCAGTACGCAATACTGCGCCACTTGCGTATAGGTGATACCCTTCATTCCGCCCAAAAAAGCATAAAAGAGTACGACAGCCATCCCGATATAGACACCGGTATTGACCTCAACATCCAAAAAGCGGGAAAAAACCACCCCTACCCCGCGCATTTGTCCGGCCACATAGGTAAATGAGACGAAAAGCGCAGCGATTACTGCAACTGTTCTCGCCAAATTTGAATAATACCGGTCGCCGATAAAATCGGGGACAGTGAACTTGCCGAACTTTCTCAAGTAGGGTGCCAAGAGCAAGGCCAGTAGCACATAGCCGCCAGTCCAACCCATTAAATAAACCGAGCCATCATAGCCTGAAAAAGCGATAATGCCCGCCATGCCCAAGAAGGAGGCTGCCGACATCCAATCGGCTGCTGTGGCCAATCCGTTTGCCAACGGAGATACGCCCCCACCTGCCACATAGAACTCCTTGGTTGACCCGGCACGTGACCAAATTGCAATACCAATGTAAAGAGCGAAGGTTAGTCCAACGATAAGGAATGTCCAAGATTGAATATCCATTAATCGTCCAGTTTGTATTTCTTGTCCAGTTTATTCATTAGTCGTACATACACAAAAATTAGAATCACGAATACATAGATGGCCCCTTGTTGGGCAAACCAAAAGCCCAATTTAAATCCGCCCAAACGAATGCTGTTCAATTCATCGACCCATAATATTCCGAAGCCATAGGAAACCAAAAACCAAACTAAAAGAAGCAGGCCAAGGTATTTTAGATTCGTGCGCCAGTATTTTTTGCGGTCGGTTGGGTTCATATAATGTGATTCCTGGTTAGATGTGTTAAATATAGTATTTCCAATATTTATGGGATCGAGGTTCATTCAATTTCACCAGCTGTTCGTAAAGTAAGTAGAGGATTTTTGTGCATTTCATCGAATAAATGTCGGTGTTCATCGTTATCATCAGCACATAGCATACTTTTAAAACCAGTAGGCTGCACCAAAAAACAGTAAACACTCCATTAAACCACATGTTATTTAAAAAAATTACCTCTCACTTTTTCTTTTTTTTCCTTTTAGTCAGCCTGCAAGCCCAACAATCTATTGATGGGTTTTTTCTGGTCAATGCTGACTCAAATAGCGATATCACCGTCTTGACCGATGGACTGGAAATTGATATTGCGTCACTCCCCAGCGTTAATCTGAACATACGCGCTGACGCCAATCCGGCGATTGTGGGCAGTGTTTTTTTACAGCTTAGTGGGCAGGTTGAAAGCACACGAACCGAAAATGTAGCGCCCTACGCTCTTTTTGGCGATGTATCAGGGGATTATTTACCTGGAAACCTTCCAGTAGGAACTTATACGATGACAGCAACACCCTATAGTGGGGCCAATCTAAGCGGTACGGCTGGCAGTCTTTTGACCATCCAATTTTCAATAGTTGATGTACCCTTGAACCTACCACCGACAAGTATTATAACGGCAGACCCGGTAACTGGTGTGGCTCCGTTAGCTGTTGATTTTACCGGTGATAGTTCAACTGACGATGTTGGTATTGCTTCTTATTTCTGGGATTTTAAAGATGGAAATACGAGTTCTGAGATGAACCCTACCCATATTTTTACTACCCCAGGTGATTATTTGGTCGAATTGACCGTTACCGATGCCGAGGGCCTTTTTGATACCAGCACGGTCACGATTGAAGTGAGCGAGGTATTTGTCAACCAACCGCCCACCGCAGTCTTGGAAGCTTCGACGCTGATTGGGAACGCCCCATTGCAGGTAACCTTTACCGGAAGTAATTCCACGGATGATATAGGAATAACGAGTTACTTATGGGATTTTGGTGATGGTGGCACCAGCACTGAAGCCGACCCGGTGTACACCTTCAGCAATCCTGGCACCTACGAAGTGTCCTTAACGGTTTTTGATGAAGAAAACCTGCAAGATTCACAAACTACTACTATTACGGCAATAGACATCAATGATGTATTGGTACAAGGGGAACTTAAAAAATGGCATACGGTACAACTGCTTTTCAATGGCCCTATAACCAGCGAAACAGATAATGTTAATCCTTTTTTGGATTATCGCCTAAACGTTGCATTTACGAGTCCTACGGGGAAAATCTTTTCTGTACCTGGCTTTTATGCCGCAGACGGCAATGCTGCTGAAACCAGTGCTGATTCTGGGAATAAGTGGGCTGTACGATTTAGTCCAGATGAATTGGGCGAATGGTCATTCACTGCTTCATTTCGAACGGGAAATCAAGTGGCCATTAGTCTTTTAGACACTGATGGGACGCCCACCGGTTTTGATGGTGCCAGCGGAACTTTCACAATTACTAACAATGATAAGATCATACCTGATAACCGTGCAAATGGTAGGTTGAGCTATGTGGGCGGTCACTATTACCAGCATGAAGAAACCCAGACCTACTTTTTGAAAGCGGGCACCGATTCTCCAGAAAATATGTTGGCCTATGAAGATTTTGACAATACGGTAACCAGCAAGAATTGGCAACCTCATGTTCAAGATTGGGTGACGGGGGATCCCACCTGGCAACAAACCAAGGGAATGGGCCTGATCGGCGCCATTAATTATTTGGCGGCCAACGGTATGAACGCCTTTTCATTTTTAACCATGAGCGTTAATGGGGATGGACAAGATGTTTGGCCCTGGGAAGCTAATAACCATAACTTGCTTGACGGAAATGGACCTTCTGAGATTGCCAACAGATTGCGTTATGATGTTTCAAAATTGGAGCAATGGGAAATTCTGTTTGCACATGGTGACAGCAAAGGAATGTTTCTCCATATCAAGACCCAAGAGACCGAAAATGATCTGTTACTCGATGGTGGGGAATTGGATGTTCAACGTAAATTATATTATCGAGAATTAATAGCAAGATTTGGCCATCATTTGGCTTTAAATTGGAACTTAGGTGAGGAAAACGACCTCTATGATGTCCTTGGTGACACTTCAAACAGCAGGCTTATTGCGTATGCAGATTACATCAATGCCCTAGACCCCTATAACCATCCGATAACCGTACATTCTTTTCCCGATGGGCAAGACCAACTCTATCTTCCTTTGCTGGGCAATGGCAACCAACTCACCGGACCCTCCATTCAATCTCTTTTGAACAATACCCATGAAGACATCAAGAAATGGGTAACCGAATCCCAAAATGCCGGCAAACCTTGGGCTGTGGCCAATGATGAACAGGGTGACCCTCAAACCGGTGTTGCGGCTGATGCCAGTTATTCAGGGAATACAGGCACCATACCCGACAACCGTGATGCCGTACGATATCAATCGTTGTGGGGTACCTTGTTGGCAGGTGGCTACGGTGTTGAATATTATTTTGGGTACAGTACGGGAGAAACCGATCTAACCGCTCAAGATTTTAGAAGTAGGGAAACGAAATGGAACGATGCCAAGTTGGCCATTGATTTTTTTCAAAATGAGATTCCGTTCTGGCTCATGCAAAGTGCCGACGAATTGACGACCAATGACTTAGCGTACTGCCTGGCCCAAGAAAATGAAGTCTATGTCATTTATTTACCAGGTTCTGAAACCACTAACCTAAATCTCACCCAAGCTGATGGTTCCTATTCGGTGCAATGGTTTGACCCTATTAACGGAGGGCCCCTTCAAAATGGAAGTATTTTAAATCTAGTCGGTGGCCTTGAGCGAGACTTGGGAGTTCCACCTTCAAACACTGATGCTGATTGGGTTGTTTTGATCAAAAAGAAAGCAGGTTCTCCAACCGCTGTTATTGAAGCTTCCCTCACCGAAGGTGATATGCCGCTCGAAGTAACTTTTTCTAGCGATTTGTCTTCGGATAATACTGGTATTACGGCTTACTTATGGGATTTTAATGATGGTAACACATCCACAGAATCCAACCCTACCCATACTTTTACCAACCCAGGAGTATTTCAGGTTTCACTAACGGTAAGCGATGGAGATGGATTACAGGACACCGATACCATTTTGATTACCGTTGTTAATCCAAACCCAAATACACCAATTACAGTTGACCCAATTATTGACCAAATTAATGAACTGGGTGATGTGCTCGATGGAAGTTTGCAGGTTATAGCTACTGGCGGCGACGGAGATTTAGTCTACAGCGCAACCGGACTTCCCCCAGGAGTGAATTTAGATCCTGCAACAGGCCAAATTAACGGTGTAATAGATGCAAGCGGGAATATTTTCCTGCCATATTCAGTTACCATTACAGTTGATGACAGTGATGCCGATACAACAGATGTAGTTACGACAGATTTCGAATGGACGCTATCCAATGGTTCCTGTTCTTGGACAGATTTAACCCCAGCCCCCGTAGCCAAATTTGAAAGCCGGGCCGAAATTGTGGACACCAAGATCTATATTATGGGAGGATGGGTTCCGAATCTGATTGCCACTGGTGATACAGAAATCTATGAACCACAATCTGATACCTGGTCTACAGGTGCCTCTATGCCTGTACCAACAACCCATGTGGGAAGTGTAGCAGTGGGAACAGACATTTGGTTCATCGGTGGTTTTACCGGTAATAACCCAGGCGTGGCAACAGATGCAGTTTACATCTATGACACAAAAGCTGACAATTGGACATCCGGTCCTAGCCTGCCCAGTGCGGTAGGTTCCGGTGCGGCTGCCTTTCTCGACAACAAAATACACTTCATAGGGGGTTTGCTTCCTGATAGACAAACCGACACTGCTGCGCATTTGGTTCTTGACCTTTCAGATATAGCCAACGGCTGGGTTCCGGCTGCGCCATTACCCATAGGTTTAAACCACCATTGGGCCGAATCGGTCAATGGAATTATTTATTCGATAGGTGGCCAACAAGGGCATGATGGCCCAATTACCTATCAAGATGTGGTGTACGCCTACAATCCTGCCACCGACATTTGGAGCCAAGTGGCCAGTTTACCGCGGGCAAGGTCACATGCCGAGTCGAGCACTTCAGTTCATGATAACAAGATTTTGGTTACTGGTGGTCGAGATGGTGCTTTCTTTTTTGATGATGTATTGATTTATGATCCCGTCTCTGACGTTTGGGCTGAATTGTGCAACACACCCACTCCCTTATTGGCACCAGTGGGACTTGCTTACAACAACCAATTTATTTTATCTGGCGGCGGCGAAAGTGAAAGTAATTTGTATTTGGACACTACCCGATTTATTGACTTACAGCCAGGTACCGTATTTGCACCTTTACAAATAGATGCGGTGTCAAATCGGTCTGATAACGCCAATGACGCCGTAAACTTTACGATTACAGGAACGGGCGGCGATCCATTTGCCGAATTTACCTTTGGCATGGATGGACAACCCCCAGGCATCGATATTGACGCACGTACAGGAGTGGTAAGTGGTACCATCGATTCTTTTGCCGACGGCAATTACGAAGTAAGCGTACGAATGAGCAAACCGGGATCGGTATGGGTACAAACCAATTTCACCTGGACTGTCAGTGGTTCCCTCAACTGGTTTGTAAAAGGAGAACAAGAAAACTATACGGGTAGGCATGAATGCGGATTTGTGCAAGCTGGGGACAAGTTTTATCTGATGGGAGGTCGAGAAAGTTCTCGGGTTGAGATGTTCAATTACGCCAATAACAGTTGGTCCAATCTGGGAGATGCACCAGTGAATCTAAATCATTTTCAAGCGGTTGAATACAAAGGACTGATTTGGATTATAGGTGCCTTGACCAATGATAATTTTCCCAATGATATTCCTGCTGACCATATCTGGATGTTTGACCCTACCGACAACACCTGGATTCAAGGGCCTGAGATACCCCAAAATCGAAAGCGTGGTTCTGCTGGACTGGTAATTTATAATGACATTTTTTATTTGGTTGGTGGGAACACCAATGGTCATAATGGCGGCTATGTACCCTGGTTTGATTCGTATAACCCAGCAACGGGTGAATGGACTGAACTCGATGACGCACCCCACGCACGAGATCATTTTTATGCCTCGGTTACAGGAGACAAATTGTATGCCCTAAGTGGTAGGCTATCAGGTGGACCTGGCGGTGTTTTTGCACCAACCCTGCCCGAGGTTGATGTGTATGATTTTGCAACCCAACAGTGGGAAACCCTTCCTGCCAGTGCCAATCTTCCTACTCCGCGCAGCGGCCCTTCGATTGCCGTTTTCAATGGAAAACTAATCGTGGTCGGCGGAAGTGTGGAAAGTCAAGATGTCTATGGTACCTTAGTGACCAATGATGTGCTGAAAATTACAGAAGCTTTTGATCCCCTTACCCAAACTTGGGAGCGGTTGGCCGATGCCAATTTCAAAAGGAGGGCAACTCAAGCCATAGTATCGGGCAACGGTATTCATGTGGCCTCAGGAAGCAATGTCTTGGCTGGAGGTACGCAAAAAAATATGGAATATTACGGTGAGGATAACCCTACCGGAACTCCCCTGACAGCAAGTACCTTGAACGCCCCCGTTCAACTAACCATAGCACCTGCGGCAACAGAGACCATTTTACTAGAAGTTTCAGAAGGTAATGTTGGTGTTTTTGTCAAATCAATGCAGCTATCAGGCAACCAAGCTGCCGATTTCAATATCGTCTCAGGCGAATTAACAAATTCGCTTTTGATGCCAAATGTGCAACATGCCATAGAAATTTTGTATTCTGGAACGGGCAGTGCTACGGCGCAATTGGCCATAAATTACGGTTCAACTGGCCAAGTAAATGTTGCCTTAGATTCCCCATCCAATGGAAACAACCCGCCTCAAGCCGTCATTGGCTCCTCAATTTTAGGAGGAGAGGTACCTTTGCAGGTTGCCTTCACCGGAGAGGGATCCACAGATGATAATTTAATTGTTAGTTATTTATGGGATTTTGGTGACGGCTCTACCTCAACCGAAACCAATCCGACCCATACCTTTACCAGTACTGGAATTTATGATGTATCACTAACCGTTAGTGATGCGGAGGGACTACAAGACACGGCAAATGTCACCATCACCGTTACGGACCCCAATCAAGAAGGTGTTACAGGATTTGTTTTGGTCAATTCCACCACCAATGAAGATGTATTAAATCTGTTTGAAGGGTTACAAATTAATAGTAGCACAACGGAAAACCTATTGCTCAATATAAGAGCAAATACAAATCCTCCTACGGTAGGAAGTGTTTTCCTTGAATTGACAGGTCCAGTGCAAAATACTAGAGGGGAAAGTGTAGCCCCTTATGCTCTGTTTGGTGATGTATCGGGTGATTATTTGGGCGAATTGCTTCCTTTGGGAAATTATACCATAAGTGCCACACCATATAGCGGGTTTGGCTTAACGGGAACCCAAGGAGCGACCGTTTCGGTCTCTTTTTCGATTGTTGAAGAAATTGCCAATCAACCCCCCGTGGCCATTGCCAGTGCTAACCCAACCTCCGGTACAGCTCCTTTACTGGTTGATTTTACGGGAAGCAATTCTACAGATGATACGGGCATTGCCCAATTTTTATGGAATTTCATGGATGCAGGGGCCACTTCAAATAATAGTAATACATCCTATCAGTTTAATACGCCTGGTACCTATAATGTAAGCTTGACCGTAACCGATGCTGAGGGATTACAAGATAGTGAGGTGGTAACCATATTGGTTGAACCTCCTGTGTCAAATGATCCGCCCAATGCGGTACTCAGTGCCACACCAGAATCTGGAGATGTCCCATTGGAGGTCAATTTTACGGGTGACCAGTCTTCAGATGATACTGCAGTAGTCTCCTATAATTGGAATTTTGGAGATGGCAACACATCAAATGAAGTCAATCCAAGTCATACTTTTTTGAGTGTTGGCGATTTCAATGTTACCTTAACAGTGACCGATGAAGAAGGGTTAGAAGACATTGCATCTGTTACGATATCGGTTCAAGACCCCGTTTCAAATACGGCTCCAACGGCTGTGATAAGCGCGACACCTGAATCGGGCGAAGCACCATTGGAGGTTAGTTTTACTGGTGACCAATCTTCCGATGATGTTGCCGTAGTCGCTTACGATTGGGACTTTGGCGATGGTACCCTCTCAAATTTGGCCAATCCGACGCATACCTACAATGCTGTTGGTAGTTATACGGTAACGTTAACGGTGGCCGACCAAGAGGGGTTGGAAGATGCTACAACCGTCACCATCGTTGTGAATCCTCCGAATGAGGCACCCACTGCGACAATTGGTGCTTCCCCATTAAGCGGCGATGCGCCATTGGAAGTAAGTTTCACCGGAAACACATCAACTGATGACAAAGCCATCACCTCTTATTTATGGGATTTTGACGATAATGGTACCACTTCAAACGAAATTGATCCTATTTATACGTTTGTAAATTCAGGAACCTATAACGTCTCGCTAACCGTTTTTGACGAAGAGGGGCTTCAAGATCAAGAAACCATACTCATTACGGTGAATCTTCCAAATCAACCACCGAATGCCCTTGCTACCGCCACTCCACTAACAGGTGATGCACCCTTGTTGGTAAACTTTACTGGAGATGCTTCAAGCGATGATAGCGCTATAGCTTCATATTTCTGGGATTTCAAAGATGGAAGCACATCCATATTGGCAAATCCTTCACATACATTTACACTTCCTGGTACCTATGAGGTAAGTCTTACTGTTTTTGACGATGCAGGTTTGCAGGATACCGATACCATAACCATAACCGTATTGGATGCCAATGCCGAAGGGGTTATTGGTTTTACCCTGGTCAATGCCACATCAAATGCCGATATTTTAGAGTTATCCAATAACCTACAGATTGAATCTTCGCAGACAAATGGGCTAAACCTAAATATTAGGGCGAATACAAATCCGACCGTGGTTGGAAGTGTTCGTTTGGAACTTCAAGGCCCTGTCACCAACATAAGGCTTGAAAATGTAGCACCCTATGCCTTGTTTGGCGATAATTCAGGCAATTATCTTGGGACTCCATTACCCGAGGGAGATTATACCATAAGCGCCACATCTTTTGATGGCCCTAACCAAACCGGTGCGGAGGGAGCAACCGTATCAATTGCATTTTCCATAGTACCCCCACAACCGCTTATCGGATCCAGTGAGACAGACAATTCATTGAATCTTACGGTATATCCCAATCCCACCGCGCAAGAAGCACATTTAAGTTTATCTGAGAACCAAGCTAAAATTGCAGAGGTCTATCTGTATGATTCTCTCGGTCGAAAAATAAAGACTTTGGACAGTTCCAAAATTGAATGGGAAAATGGTGATGTCTTATTACCCATTTATGATTTGGAGGAAGGATTTTATATTGTTGTAGCTGTTACCCATTCCCTACAAGTGGTGCAAACTAAAATGGTAGTTAAAGAAAAGAAAGAAGGCTATGAATAAATGGCCGTGTTAAGATAATTGCCGGTGTTTTGACCTATTCGTTCATGAATGTTCGCAACATCGGCTTTTTGAAAGGTTTCACCAGTAATGCTTTCATATAGCTCGATGTAACGATTGGATACAGACTCGATGTAAGCATCACTCATTTCAGGAACTTTTTGTCCTTCCAATCCTTGAAACCCATTCGAAATTAGCCATTGTCGCACAAACTCTTTAGACAATTGTTTCTGCGGTTCTCCCCTATCCTGTCGATCTTGATAACCTTCGGCATAAAAATAGCGTGAAGAGTCAGGAGTATGAATTTCATCAATCAATACAATTTGCCCCTCCTTGGTCTTTCCAAACTCGTATTTGGTGTCGACCAATATCAGTCCCTGTTTCGCAGCGATTTCAGTTCCTCTTTCAAATAATTTACGGGTATACTCCTCTAGCACTTTGTAATCTTCCTCCGAAACAATTCCACGTTTTAAGATATCTTCCCGGGCAATATCCTCATCATGGTCTCCCTTCTCCGCCTTGGTGGCTGGAGTAATAATGGGGACAGGAAATTTATCATGCTCCTTCATACCTTCGGGCATCGGAACGCCACAAAGACTACGCTTTCCTGCCTTATATTCGCGAGCAGCATGTCCAGAAAGGTAGCCTCGAATAACCATCTCAACCTTAAAGGGCTCACAAGCCTTGCCGACGGCAACATTGGGATCGGGAGTGGCCATAAGCCAATTTGGAACCAAATCTTCGGTAGCCTGCATCATTTTAGTTGCAATTTGGTTCAAAATTTGACCTTTATACGGAATCCCCTTTGGCATGACCACATCAAAAGCCGAAAGTCGATCCGTAGCGACCATGACCAAAATATCATCTTTTAATGTATAAACTTCCCTAACCTTTCCTTTATATACAGATTCTTGACCAGCGAAGGTGAAGTTGGTGTTCATCAAAGTGTTTGCCATAGCCTAGTTGTGATGTTCTATAGTTTTGTATGCTGCAATAACTTTTTTGACCAGTCCATGTCGGATGACATCCTTATCATCCAAATAAACAATTTGGATGCCTTTTACATTCTTGAGAATTAACAAGGCTTCTTTTAAACCTGAAATTACTCTTCGAGGCAAATCGATCTGGCCTGGATCACCTGTTAAAAGAAATTTGGCATTCTTGCCCATTCGGGTCAAGAACATTTTCATTTGTGCATGGGTGGTATTCTGGGCCTCATCCAAAATCACGAAGGCATTATCTAAGGTACGTCCGCGCATAAAGGCCATTGGTGCAATTTGAATAGTACCATCCTCAATGTATTTTGCCAACTTTTCTGGAGCGATCATATCGCGCAGCGCATCATACAGCGGTTGCATATAGGGATCGAGTTTTTCCTTTAAATCCCCGGGTAAAAAACCAAGGTTTTCGCCGGCTTCAACGGCAGGTCTTGTCAAAATGATCCTGCGAACCTGTTTTTCTTTTAAAGCTTTTACCGCCAAGGCAACTCCAGTATAAGTCTTGCCAGTACCTGCCGGGCCAATGGCAAAAACCATGTCATTTTTCGAACATGCATCAACCATCTTCCGCTGGTTAACGGTTTGCGCCTTTATTAACCTACCGCTTACACCGTGAACCAATACATCTCCACTAGATTTTGAAGATTGATAGTCTTCTTGGCCATTGCTGGTCAAAACACGTTCAATCATATTCTCATCTAACTTGTTGTATTTGGCAAATTGATCGGTAAGTGCATCAAATTTTTTGTCGAATACCTCCAGTAATTCCTCATCGCCATAAACTTTTATTTTACTTCCCCTTGCGACGATTTTTAACTTTGGGAAGTATTTTTTTAAAAGTTCAATGGTCTCATTCTGTTGCCCAAAGAAGTCTCGTGGGCTAATCTCCGTAAGTTCAATTATAAGCTCGTTCAAAAAATTTCTTGTTAGGGTTTGTGGGGTACAAACAGCTGTTCTTGCTTTTTGCTTAATTTTACTCAAAAATCGAGCATTTCCAGCTTTGCAGCTTTTCTCGATTCGTTGTTTTTCACAGCAACAAACTTAACCAAATTTAGCATTTAGCGGGCAAAAACATATTAACAGTATTGCATGGCAATCATTACATTAACTACCGATTTCGGAACCAAAGACCATTTTGTTGCTGCCCTCAAAGGAACCATCTTAAAAGAACTGCCCACGGCAACTTTGGTTGATATTTCGCATGATATTTCACCATTCAATATTCAAGAATGTGCTTACGTATTAAAAAATTCATATCAAGCATTTCCCAAGGGCACCATTCATATTGTTGGTTTGGACTCTGAACGCTCTCCTGAAAATGAGCATATCATTGTATTTGCTGATGGACATTACTTTATAAGCGCAAATAATGGTGTAATTTCCCTCATCACAAAGGAGGTGCCGCCCGATAGCGTATTTGAAATAAACATGCCGAATGTTGCCCAAAGCGCCTTTCCCACACAAGACATTTTTTTGCAGGCCGCTTGTCACATTGGCCGGGGTGGCAAACCCGAAGTGGTCGGAAAACCTTTTGACGCATTAAAAGAGCTAAAGGAATTTGAACCTAGGGTGCTCAACGACGGTCGTAGCATTGCTGGAAATGTGATCTATATAGATAATTATGGTAATGTCGTAAGTAACATCCAAAAGACGTTGTTTGAAGCTTACCGAAATGGCAGAAGCTTCGAAATTGTAGCCCGCACCAATACCATAAACGCCATTCATCAAAGTTACAATGGCATAATCAATTATGATTTGCCAAGGCCACAAAGAAAGGGGCCAGGAGATCTTTTGGCGCTATTCAATTCATCAGGCTACATCGAATTGGCCATTTATAAAAGTGATTTGAAAACGGTTGGAGGAGCATCGACCCTTTTGGGATTAGGTTACCGCGATACAATAACCATTAACTTTCTATAGCACTTCCAATTTTGAAAAATTACCTAGTTTTGACATTGAATAATGATGTGAATGTTTGCCATCTTTAAAAAAGAAGTTCGATCTTTTTTTACTTCACCTACCGGGTATTTGATTATTGGTCTTTTCTTGTTGCTGACCGGTCTTTTTCTCTGGGTATTTAAAGGACCTTTCAATGTATTTGATTATGGTTTCGCTGATTTGTCCAATTTTTTCCTTTTGGCACCCTGGGTATTTTTATTCCTGATTCCGGCGATAACCATGAAAAGTTTTTCAGAAGAGATGAAATCTGGCACGCTCGAATTACTTTATATCAAACCCATTTCTTTATGGAAGGTGGTATTGGGTAAATTTTGGGCTGCCTTGTTCCTGTCCTTTTTAGCATTAATTCCCACCCTACTCTACGTTGTTACCATAGCCTCCTTAGGTTCGACCATTGGTAATTATGACCTTGGTATTGCATTGGGCTCTTATTTCGGATTGCTTTTTTTAGTTGCGGCATACACCGCCATAGGTGTTTTCTCATCTTCGTTGAGCGAGAATCAAATAATAGCCTTTATTACTGCGGTATTCCTTTGCTTTCTGTTTTTTCAAGGATTTGATTCACTGTCCACCCTGTTTTCAGCCTCTAGCTGGGTCCAATTTTTTCAAAAAATAGGCGCTAAGTTTCATTTTGATAGTATTGCCCAAGGTATTCTGGATACGCGAGACCTGGTCTATTTCATTTCTTTAGCCTTATTATTTCTTTATCTCACCTACCTGAGATCAAAAAAACTATCAAAATCATGAAAAAGCAACTTGTCCATGTTGTTATCGCCCTTGGTTTGATTTTGATGGTGAATCTTCTCAGCAATCAATTCTACAAGCGTTTTGACCTAACGGAAGACCGTCGATTCACCCTTTCAGAAGAGGCGATACAAACTGCCGAAAAGTTCGACAATACGGTGATAATTGATGTGTTGTTAGGTGGCAATCTACCGCCACAGTTCAACAAACTTAAAACTGAAAGTATTCTGCTTTTAGAACAGTTTAGATCAAAAAACAACAATATAACCTACAATTTAGTTGATCCCCTGGAAGACATGGGCCAACGAGAGAAGGTTATCGCCGACCTGCAACAAATAGGTTTAACACCTGCGAACGTAACCAGTGAGGAAGATGGTGTGGTATCACAAGAATTGGTTTTTCCATGGGCCATGGTGAACTATGGAAACAACACCGTACGTGTTCCGCTTTTGAAAAATAAACTTGGAAGCAGCCCTGAGGAACTTATGAACAACTCGGTGCAGCAATTGGAGTATGCCTTCGCTGACGCCTTTACGAAACTTAGTATTCGCGAAAAAAAGAAAATAGCGGTCATCAAGGGAAACGGACAATTGGATGATATTTACATGGCAGATTTCTTGACCGAACTTCGTGAATATTACAATATTGGGGCAATAACCTTAGATTCGGTTGCAGCAAACGCAGAAACTGTTCTTGAACGACTGAATGATTTTGATTTGGCATTGGTGGCCAAACCCACAGAGTCTTTTTCCGACGAAGAAAAATACGTTTTAGACCAGTTTGTGGTCAATGGAGGTAAATCGGTTTGGCTAATCGATCAGGTGAACATGGAGTTGGATAGTTTGCTCAATGAACGTGGTAGTGCGATAGCCACCCCTAAAAGCCTTAATTTGGATGATTTCTTTTTCGGTTATGGCATCCGAATCAAACCCGTTTTGGTCAACGATGCCTATAACACTCCCATAGTACTGGCCACTGGCAATGATAACAATTCGCGGTACAACCCCTTGCCTTGGGTATATCACCCCATGGTTTTTTCGCAAGAAAACCATCCCATAAATAAAAATATCGAAGCACTTCGGTTACAGTTTGCCAATGCCATCGATACCCTAAAAAACAAAAATTTAAAAACTGTATTATTACGTTCTTCGCCCTTATCAAAAGAAGAAGGTACGCCCAGACCCTTGTCACTCAACCTTCTCAACAGCCCGCCCGATATCAAAAATTATGAAGGCCTCGGAAATCTCATATTGGGCGTGTTGGTCGAGGGCGCATTCAATTCGGCCTATGCCAATCGCGTAAAACCCCTTACGCTCACAAATGCAATTGATAAGGGACCATCAAACAAAATGCTGGTTATTGCCGATGGTGATGTCATCAAAAACCAAATTAGAAATGGTCGACCGCTAGAACTGGGTTACGATAAATGGACCAATAGTTTTTATGGAAACAAAGAATTCTTGCTGAACAGTATAGGTTATATGCTCGATGACACCGGACTTATAAACATTCGGAACAAGACAGTTGCCATTCCACTACTGGATACGCAAAAAATTATCCAAGAAAAAACAAAATGGCGATTGATAACTATTGGTCTTCCCGTGATTTTGATTCTTTTGGCCGGACTCGCATTTAATGCGTTCAGAAGGCGTAAATATGGTTCTTAACTGTTGATAAGTTAGTTTTATTCGCAACATCTTTTAAAATATATTTGCTGATAGCCTTAGATACTTCAAACCATTTGTATATCATGGGCCAGTGTAAAATTCCTTATGATGAAATTCATTGTATCAAGCACCTATTTACTGAAGCACTTACAAGTCTTGGGAGGTGTCATCAACAACAGTAACACCTTACCTATTTTAGACAATTTTCTTTTCGATTTGCAAAAGAAAAAGCTTACCGTTTCAGCGTCTGACCTTGAAACCACAATGAGTTCTGAACTTGAGGTCGAATCGGATAGCGAAGGGGTGATCGCGGTTCCGGCAAGATTACTGTTGGATACCTTGAAGACATTTCCAGAGCAGCCCTTGACATTTGTTGTAGAAGACAATAATACCGTTGAAATAAGCTCCAACCATGGTAAATATGCCTTGGCCTATGCGGATGGAAATGAATTTCCCAAAGCTATTGAGGTAGCCAACCCGAGTACCACAACCATCCTTGGGGATGTATTGGCCACTGCAATTGCCAAAACAATTTTTGCCTCTGGTAACGATGACCTAAGACCGGTCATGAGTGGTGTATTTTTCCAATTTTCTCCTGAAAATTTAATTTTCGTTGCCACTGATGCCCATAAATTGGTGAAATACCAACGTAATGATGTACAGGCTTCCGAGGTAGCTGAATTTATAATGCCTAAAAAACCCTTGAACTTGTTAAAAGGTATTTTGGCAGGTTCAGAATCTGAGGTCAAAATTGAATATAATGACAGTAATGCAAAGTTCAGTTTTGAAAACACTGAGTTGGTTTGTCGCCTAATTGATGGCAAATACCCCAATTACGAAGCTGTTATTCCGAAGGAAAACCCAAACAAATTATCGATTTCTCGAAATCAATTCTTGGGTTCGGTAAAAAGAGTTTCCATTTTCTCAAACAAAACTACGCACCAGATTCGGCTTAAAATTGCTGGAGCGGAGCTCAATATTTCCGCAGAAGATGTTGATTATAGCAACAAAGCGGAAGAACGTCTTTCATGCCAATATCACGGTGATGATATGCAAATCGGATTTAACTCGCGCTTTTTGGTAGAAATGCTTGGCAACCTGACCTCCGAAGATGTTACCCTGGAAATGAGTTTGCCCAACCGAGCTGGTATCCTAACCCCCTCGGATGGCCTTGACGAAGGCGAAGAAGTAACCATGCTAGTTATGCCTGTTATGCTTAACGGATAAAAAACAAAAGCTAGGCATAACCTAGCTTTTTATTTACAAAAACTTTATTGTCAAAAAGTAAGAGGGCGGCTCGCCATTGGCAGCCTTTACTGCATTTACAATGGGCAAAATAAATCCTAGAATACCAACGCCTATCAAGGTCAAAATACCCAATCCCAATAATAGAATTGCGGGAATGCTCAAAATGATATAGAGCAATAGGCTCAATTGCAGGTTGATTATTGACTTTCCATGTTCATTCATACCCTCAACATTATTTCTTGAGGTTAGCCAAATGATAAGAGGTACCAAAAAGCCCCCAAATCCGATCACATAATGCAATAGCTGCGACAAATGGGTCATGGCCAACAGCGTATTGTCTTTTCGTAAGGTTGTCTTATTAACTAATTCCATTTTCTTGTAATTGATTGATGATGTAATTATATGTAGGCAATTTTATGAAAATGTTACACAGGTCTTCCTAATTCGTAATTTTGCGACCATGTTTCAAGAAGAAAACATCATCGCATTGGCGACAGCACCAGGAATTGGAGCCATCGCAGTGCTCCGTATTTCTGGACCTGAAGCCCTTGAAATTGTTGCCAAGAAGTTTAGGCCCTTCAGTGAAAAAAATTGGAAGGTACAAAAGAGTCATACCCTGCATCTCGGGCATATTGTGGATAATGACACCGTTTTTGATAAAGTGCTGGTCTCCCTGTTCAAAGGACCAAATTCTTACACCGGTGAAAACGTGGTTGAAATATCGTGCCACGGTTCGCCCTATATTCAACAACAAATTCTGCAATTGTTTTTGAGGAACGGTTGCCGAATGGCCACGCCCGGTGAATTTACACTGCGTGCCTTTCTAAATGGCAAGATGGATTTAAGTCAGGCCGAAGCCGTTGCCGATCTGATAGCTAGTGATAGTGAAGCCTCGCACCAATTGGCCATGCAACAAATGCGAGGAGGGTTTAGCAACGAAATTCAAAACTTAAGGGAAGAACTCCTAAATTTTGCTTCCTTGATCGAATTAGAACTTGATTTTTCACAGGAGGATGTCGAATTCGCTGATCGAGAACAATTCAACACCTTGTTGAATAAGATTAGCGATGTGCTTCAAAGACTTATTGATTCTTTCGCCTTGGGGAATGTAATTAAGAATGGTATCCCGGTTGCCATTGTTGGAGAACCCAACGTTGGTAAATCTACCCTTTTAAATGCCCTATTGAACGAAGATAAAGCCATTGTTAGTGATATTGCTGGGACAACGCGTGATTCAATTGAGGACCAAATAATTCTTGATGGGATCAATTACCGCTTTATTGATACCGCAGGTATACGAAAAACATCCAATAAGATTGAAAAGATTGGAATTCAAAAGACCTTTGAAAAAATTGAAAATGCGCGTTTGATCATTTACTTAGTGGACGCCTTGAATTTCGATGAATCGGAAATTAAAAAAACCCAAGAAAAATACCCCGACAAGAAAATCTTGACCGTTGCGAATAAGATTGATGGATTGAGTCAAAAACAACATGATGCAATTGTAGGATTGGCGCCACATACCATTTTTATCTCGGCCAAAGAGGGCACAGGAATCGAATCACTTAAATCAACCCTCCTGTCTCTGGTAAATAAAGGTGATTTGGGAAAAGAAGATGTTGTGATTTCAAATAGCAGGCATTATGAAGCGCTGCTTAAGGCCCTCAGGGAAGTTGAAAAGGTCAAAGTAGGACTTTCAGAAAATATTGCTTCTGATCTGCTTTCAATTGATGTGAAACAAGCACTGTTTCACCTTGGTGAAATAACAGGTAGTGTAACCACTGATGACTTATTGGGTAATATTTTTTCCAATTTTTGCATTGGTAAATAACAGATTATGTTTGACTTTTTCTCTCGAAAAATATATTTGGTTGATTTGTTAAAGGGTTTTGTTGACATCCATAACCACATTCTACCAGGTATTGATGATGGTGCAAAAACGATTGAACAATCATTAGATCTCATCAAAGGCTTTGCTGAATTTGGGGTCAAAAACTTTGTGTGCACCCCACATATCATGCATAATTACTATGAGAATACACCAGCATCTATAGCGGCCTCCTATGATAAACTGAAATTGGCCTTGGCCCATGAAAACATGGAAGACACCATTCTTGACCGTGCTGCCGAACACATGATAGACGATAATTTTGAGGACCTCCTTGCCCGGAAAGATATTATGCCTTTAAAAAAATATCATCTATTGGTTGAGATGTCCTTTCTGCAGGCCCCAATTAATTTTGACCGGGCCATACAAAAAATAACTTCTGCTGGGTATTTTCCTATTTTGGCGCATCCTGAGCGGTATGGTTTTCTCAGAGGTAATTTTCGGAGGTATGAATCCTTAAAACGAAAAAATATATTGTTCCAAGTAAATTTGTTGTCCTTGGCCGGCTACTATGGTGATGACAAAAAGAGTATGGCATACAAGCTTATCGAAAAAGATTTGGTCGAATTTTTAGCTTCAGATGTACACAATGCGGACCAATTAAATGCAATTAAGGAAACTACCATACCAAAGCGCTACGCAAAAAAACTTAATCCCTTAGTGAATAAAACTATCGAAACGTTCTGGTGATTCAAAATGCCCTATTGTCTGATTACCAGTCGGTGTTCTGAAATCTTTTGGTTTGAATTCGATAACATTTGTATAATGTAAACACCATCTTCAATCCCCAAGACATCAAATCCAAATTGTCCCGATTTACTCAATTGCTCATCAATCTCCATGGTACGAACCAACCGACCGGTTACGTCAAAAATATGGACCTTCCGAATATTGGTGATGGGTTGGGTGACAACGTTAACTTCATAGCTTGTTGGATTAGGTGACAACAACACTGTAATGTTTTCCTCCAAACTGTCATTAGGTAAAATTGAATTACCAACAGCGGTGATGGTAAATTGAACCGTCACGGTCTCACCTGGAACCCCACCCAATGATGAATTGGGATAGGGTGTTGCTGATAAGATATAGCTACCGATTGGTAAAATGTTTCCAAAATAATCGCCCGCAGCATCACCAAAAAGGGCATATGGAGCTCCATTTTCGGTCTGGTTGGCACTTACTGGTCCGGAAAGGTTAAACGAAACACTGCCTACCACTGGCGGATTGGTATTCGCCCTTATGTTAAGACCAATACCTTGAATTGTGGATTCCTGAATTTGCATACCATCAGTGATATCAAATAGATCGGTATTGGTAACTGCATTGACCAAAGTAAAGCTTTCAATCGTTTCAATGCCCGGGTTACCACCACCACCGGTATCCGTACCCACAATCCAATCGAACTGAATGGTTGTAGCTTCCTGTGGTATGCCCGTATCTGTAACAGTAACCGAAACCGTGTAAGGACTATTTTCAGCGGCGCCTACCACACCACCAGAACCTCGAGAAGACTGAGGTCCATCCAAAACCGTGGTGGGTTCCCCAGGACCTTGCAAATCAATTTGAGTCAAGGCAAACCGGTCAACACGATGTCCTGCAGACCGCTCGGACATGGATATGGTAAAAGTTGTTGGGTTAGGAAAATACGCATATACCGCGTAGCTGTGAAAATCAATGGTCTCGGCACTCCATTTGTTGCCACCACCAACAACATCACCATTGCGAAAAACCTTGAAATAACCATTACTACCAGGGTTATCAGCTCCAAAATCGGGACGCCCTTGTGCATTTCCTGCTGGATAATAGACACTCTTACCTATATTGCCCCCTCCAAGATAAGCCTCAAACTCTGCCGTATTGACCAAATCGGAACTCACACAGAAAAAATGAATGTTTGATGTATTAGCTATTCTGAACCATGTATCATTTTCATCTGAAGCGACCGAACCACTGAATTCTGATTTCATATGAAACCGGTACACCCCAGGAGTAGAAACCTGAATGTCATAAGTCACAGTTTCTCCGACTTCAGAAACACTGAAGTGATTTGCATGTGCTTCCATAAAAGTGGTCGATCCGTCAGATTCGATATCCCAACCTGCATTTGTATTTGTATCTACGAAATCGCTTTCTGCCTCAACAATGATCAAACCATTCGATTCTAAAAAGGCCCCTGAAGATTGTCCTTGAGTTATCACCCCTGAAATTTGCCCGGTACTCGGATTGATAGCTAAATCAGGAGGTAAATTGGTCGCCTCATACGCCAAATTAGCACTCTCATCTGTAGCGACTATTTGCAAGGATACTGTCTCTCCTTCATTGTTATTTTGAGTACCTGGATTCGTTACCACAGGTGGTGCGTTGACACCACCGCTCGTCACTGAAATACTAATATTCGCCGTATCTGTCTCATTTTCAGCATCGGAAACTGTAAGTGCCACGTCATAGGTGCCCGCAATTGTAAATGTATGGGAAGGATCGGCCAAGGTGGAAGTATTTCCATCTTTAAAATCCCATAAATAGCTCACAATTCCATTATCATCGGTTGAGTTACTTCCCGTAAAGTCTACGGATAAAGGTGCTTGTCCGTTGGTTGTTGAAGCAGAAATCACAGCCAAAGGAGTTTGGTTGCCACCACCATTGTTATCAACAATAGAAAAGTTCACAACATAGGGTTGACCCAATACACCACCGCTCTGACTGCCTCCGTTATAAGCAGTAGCGGTTAAGATATAGTTGCCCAAGGGAAGATCGTTTGGATTAAAATCACCGGCAACATCGCCAAATAATGCATAGGGTGCGACACCCTCAGTACGCGAACTTGTAATTGTACCCGATAGTTCAAATGAAACACTGCCCACAACGGCTGGATTGGTTTCGGCACGAACATTTAAGCCAATGCCTCCAGTGCTACCAAAATCGAGTTGCTGACCATTGGTAAGAGTCAACAAATCTGCATCCGTAACTGCATCAATTAAGGTAAGTCCAATAACCCCATCAGTACTCTGTTCATTTACCGTTATTGTAATTGTGATAGATGATGATGCATTTTCTGCATCGGAAACAGTTAGTTCAACATCATAATTGCCAGCAGCAGTAAAGGTATGGGATGGGTCAGCCAATGCGGAGGTATTTCCGTCCTTAAAATCCCAGGTGTAACTTACGATACCATTATCATCTGTAGAATTGCTTCCGGTAAAGTCAACCGAAAGCGGAACGGTGCCCGATTGTATTGAGGCCAAAGCAACGGCAACAGGCGGTTGGTTACCAGCAGGTTCAACCACAATAATGGTAAGGGTAGTTGCGTCGGTTTCATTTTCTACGTCTGTAACAGTGAGTTCCACATCATAAGTGCCTGCAACAGCAAAAGTATGGGATGGGTCGGCAGAGGTGGAAGTATTCCCATCTTTGAAATCCCAAGTATAGCTTACGATGCCCGTATCATCCGTAGAATTGCTTCCCGTAAAATCTACCAAAAGAGGGGCTGTACCTGTTAAGACTGAAGCAGTCGCAACGGCCACAGGAGGTTGGTTAATTGCAGGTTCACTTACCGTAATCGTAATTGTGGTAGAGGATGTCTCGTTCTCCGCATCGGTTACGGTAAGCTCAACATCATAGGTACCCGGTGCTGTAAAGGTATGGGATGGGTCTGCCAAAGTTGCGCTATTCCCATCTTTGAAATCCCAAGAATAAGCCACAATACCGGCATCGTCAGTCGAGTTACTACCCGTGAAATCTACTAAAAGAGGTGCTTCACCTGTTTGGGCCGATGCCGATGCGATGGCTACAGGAGGCTGGTTACCCCCCGTTCCACTTACCATTGAAAAGTTTAAGGCATAAGCTTGACCGAAAACACCCCCTGATTGCCCACTTCCGTTATAAGCTGTAGCTGTTAACGAATAGCTTCCTTCTGGTAGAGAACCAACAAAATAATTGCCCGAATTATCCCCAAACAAAGCATAGGGAGCACCGTTTTCAAGACGCGAATTGGTTGCCGTTCCCGTTAATTCGAAAAAAACACTGCCCACTATTTCAGGATTCGTATTGGCCCTAATGTTTAAGTTGCTTGTTGGTAGCGAATTGATGGCCACCTGTTGTCCTTCAAACAAATCAAATAATGCGGTATTGGTGTCGGCATTCATTAATGTGAAGCTTATTACTCCGTCTGAGGCCGTTGATGATGACGAAAGATCAATAGTTAAAGAAAGTGAGGCCCCATAGTTGATGGTCAAAACCGCATTTCTACCAGCACCTGAACCATTCAGAGCAATGTTCATTGCGTGATTCGAAGATGGTGCGAGTATGGCTTTGGACAATTCACCGGAAACAATTGAAAAATCTTGGGCATCAGGTCCCGTAATTTCCATGGAATTCACAAAAATCCCAACAGTACCGCCAACAACATCCAAATTGATATTAACGGAAGAATCATCAGTTATGGTTACAGATGAAGGTCCGTTTAACGTACTTGAAATGCTCGGTGATCCGGTTGCAGAGTCACTTCCCAGAAATTCCATGTTTTTTTGATTGCCGCCTCCTTGATTCGGAGACCCTCCCAAAATGTATACTCCGCCTCCTGAGGTTAGGGCTTGGGTGCCGTGTCTGGCATAGTTCAAGTTGTCCAATGTTTGCCACGATTGTGTAACGGGATCATATTGCTCGGTCAAATCAAACGCCTGACCTCCCCCTTCACCGCCAATGACCAGTAACTTATTCTGATAGTTCACGGTTGCCGTAGCTGCCCGTTCGGTTGGTAGGTTTTGCCCTAGTGGTAAAGTGCTCCAGGAACTGGTTGCAAAGTCATACACATCAACTTCGGCTATGGTAGGTGCAAAGACACCTCCAGGTCCACCTGACAACCTACCTCCAGCTATAAAAAGCTTACCATTTATTACAGCTGCGTGGAAATGGTCTCGAGCTCTTGGTGCATCTGATAAGGTTGTCCAAACCCCTGTGGCCGGATTATATTCATCAAACCAAGATACATAACCACCATCATGACCATCGGTATTACCTCCTACGACATAGAATTTTCCGTTATACAGTGCCAGCCCTGCAGAACCCCTTTTGCGTCCTGAAGGAATTTCAGGACCTTGAAACCATTGGTTGGTGGCTGGATCGAAGGCCCACACATAATCTGCTGGGATTTCGTTTGGAAAGACATTGGTTCTGAACGCTCCAATTACCCAAATAAGACCATGGTACTCTATAGCCTGGAAATGATTGAATTCAGCAGGCACTGAATTTACCAATTGGTTCCAGGTGTTAGTGCCGTAATCATAAACATCAATAGTTTGGGAATTCTCTCGGCCACCCATCAAATAAAACTTATCCCCTGCTTGGACAAAGGAATTTTCATGGCGAGCCGTATAGTTTTCATTTTCATCTTTATCGACCCAAGAACTGTTAAAGACATCCAATACAATGTCTTTTGATGAGTTTAAACCATAATTGATTCTTAAGATAGCATTCTTAGGGCCTTGAACATTGGTCGTGCTCAACGTCATTTGGTGATTGCTGTTGGCAGCAATTAATTGATTTTGCAGGTTTCCGTTAAGGATTTGAAATTCACCAGCATCGGCACCAATTATTTCAATTGACCTGATAAATATTCCCGTATTTCCATTTGCCGTTTGGATTTCCAACACATTTGGCTGGGTATCTGAAAAAAGCAATGATGGCGGTGCCGTTAATTCACTTTTAACCAAGACATCACCTGTCGCACTATCCTCTCCATAAAACTCCATATTTGCCTGCCCTGGGGCCGCACCCCAACCACCTGCTCCCGAAGCTAGGTAAACCCCATTACCTGAAACTATCGCATTTGTGCCGTGCCTAGGAAAAACAGTATCTCCCAGTCTAGACCATGTATTGTTGATTACATTATAACCCTCGGTTATCTGAAGTGCAACTGAGTCTACCTGTTGCCCATAAACGACACCACTTTCTTTCTCGCCTCCCATAACCATAATTTTATCGTCAAAAAATGCTACGGGCGCACCTGTTCTTGGTGTAGGGATGTTTTGATCCTGAGGTAGTGAACTCCATTGCTCATTAATTAAATCAAACACATCGACCTCTGCGATTTCCGGTCCAAAAAAACCACCAGTCCCGCCTGTCAATCTACCGCCAATGGCATAGATCTTATCATTTACTTCAACGGCATAAAAATGGTCTCGAGCATGGGGCGCATCTGGTAATGTCCGCCATTGTCCCGTATGTGGGTCAAATTCGTCTAACCATGGCACATAACCGCCATTGTGGCCGTTAGTATTACCACCAATTACATAAAATTTATTGTTGTGAAGGATCAAACCAGCGGCACCACGAACCCGGTTTGTGGGAACTTGAGGTCCTTGAAACCATACATTATCAACAGGGTCATAAATCCACACATATTCAGACGGGCTATCATTAGGGAAATTTCGATTTTTCAAAGCTCCAATTACCCAAATTAAGCCTTGATACGCTATGGGTTGAAAGTGATTAAAGAGTAAAGGTGCTGCGCCCTTGTTGGCCCAACTATCCGTATCGAAATCATAGGAATAGACTGTGCTATTTTCTATCCCACCAATAATAAAGAAATTCCTGCCCGCTTGAACAAAACCAGATTCTCCCTTAGCTTCATAAGATTCATTCTCAAACCTGTCGGTCCATCCCATAATTCCAGTTGGATTGATGAACCAATTAAAATTAACGGTAACCGAATCTGATGCATCACCATCGCTATCATCTACTACAATACTCACCGTATACGGACTTCCAATTGCAGCCGCCAAATCAACAGAACCTCCAATTTGTCCGTTGGTGGGTTCAATAAAAATACCCGGCGGCTGCCCAGACATTGAAAAGTTTAAATTCCCATCACCACCTGAAGCCACCACTCCTAAACTACCATTAAGTATATCGCCTTCGTTGTTATATTGATCTGCAATAGGTTGGACCAAAATAGGATTTTGAGCTGTTGTACTGGAAAGAACTTCGAGAGCGTTTACCAAGGGATTTTCAACCCCGTGGATGAATTGCACGTTGAGTACCCCGTCTTGAACCTGGGTTTGATAACTCAACATTCCACCAGATTGGTGCCCAAAGAGCGCAACTAAATCGATATTATCGCCCAATAATTGTCCTTCAATCTCGATATCAAAAATTCGTTGCCCTATTTGGCTTGTACCTGAATAACTATTACCCGCATATATATTTACTAGATAGTCACCATTGGGTAAAGGAAAACTATACTCCATGACGGGATTTGACGGTAAGTCATATCGTTCTTGGGCAAAAAGGGCTTCATAGGTAACCTGATCCATCTCGGCCGGTATGCTACTATGGCGGTTTGCAAACGACAAATTTGAATCAAACGCTTGACCAGTGTTCACACTGTATCCAGTACCACTTGTTGAACCATTGGGTAGATTCGCTGCCCAATCAATCCCTGATAATGGGTCTATTACCAGAGCTCCTGAAGCATTTACCCTAGCGACCACGGATAGAGTAGGCTGTTCCGTAATTTGCCATTGGAAATTTACCTGAACGGCATCTGATGTATTGGTATCTGCATCGTCAACCGTAACAGTTACAGCATAAGGAGGTCCAGTATTTGCACTACCGGCTATTGTGCCATTAAACTGACCATTACTTGTATTAATCGATATACCTGGAGGCAAACCAATAGCACTATATGTTAAACTACCATCACCACCGCTGGCAACAACCGCAAAACTTCCATCCAATACCTCATTAAGGGTGCTCGTCTGATTCGCAATAGGATTAACCGTTATGGGTGTTTCCTGCACTGAAACCCGGGAAATTTCAATAGCATTCAACAGTGGATTTTCGACCCCATGAAGGAATTGAATATTGAGTTCGCCATCTAGTACCTGGGCCTGATAGTTCAATACCCCCCCAGCCTGATGCCCAAATAAGGTTACCAGGTCCACATCGTTGCCCATTACTTGACCTTCAATCATAATATCAAAAACCCGTTGTCCTACTTGGCTTGTTCCGGAATAACTGTTTCCAGCATAAATACTGACTACATAGTCATCGTTCGGAAGTGGAAAGCTATATTCCATCACGGGGTTGGAGGGCAAATCATAGCGTTCGTTTGCAAAAAGGGCTTCATAGGTTGCCTGTCCCATCTCATCAGGAATACTTTGGTGCCTATTTGAATACGACAAACTTGAAGGATATCCCCATCCTGTATTCACTGAATATCCTGTTCCGCTCGTGGAACCATTGGAAAGGTTAGCAGCCCAATCCACACCTACCACAGGATCAGAAACTATTGCTCCTGAGGCATTAACACGGGCAACAACATCGGTTGTCGGCAGTGTTTTTTCAACATTCAAAAAGTCCCATGATCCTTCCAATTCCTTGCCGGGCGTGTTCGAGCTTCCTATGAACCCAACGGCCAATTCGGTGCCGCTGGTCTGGATGGCCTGCAATACATTGCCAAGGGCTACCATTGAGCCCAAGGAAGTTCTTGAATTGTTATCGATCTGGTATTCCAATCCGACTACACCTGAAACCGGGTTTATAACAAAATAAAAGTTGATGCCGTTGACCGGACGGTTACCTACTGGCAAGGTAAATTGAATCGGTGTTCCGGGAACATCGTTGATTTCCTGAAGGGCCGTAAACCCATCGGTGGTCACCACAAACTTGATATAGTTGCTCTGGGTACCGTCACCGATGAAGAAACCCAGTTCCCCATTGGTCACCCCG
>RHLF01000003.1 GCA_003712125.1 Allomuricauda sp.
CACCCCTTCCCATACCGAACAGGACGGTTAAGCCCGCCAGCGCCGATGGTACTGCCACACCAGGTGGGAGAGTAGGTCGCCGCCTTCCTTGGCCCCCTCACAACAGTGAGGGGGCTTTTTTGTTTTACTATAATGCGATATAACCCACTTCTGGAGGAAAAATGGAACGCCCTTACCCATGCGATGGGTCTAATTATGGGCAGTATAGGCTTATACGTTCTGGTAAAACAAGCCAATGACCAACAACTCCTTCCCATCCTAATTTATGGCCTAAGTGTGATACTGTTGTTTGCAGCCTCAACCTTATACCACACCGTAACGGATCCCATAAAAAAGAAAAAGCTCCGCATTTTCGACCATGTCAGCATTTATTACCTCATTGCAGGTACTTACACCCCGGTATGCCTACTGGTTTTATCGCATGCCAAAGGTTGGCTATTGCTTTACCTGGTATGGGGCATTGCTTTGTTTGGAACGCTGTTGAAGTTGTTCTTTACCGGCAGATTCGAAATTTTTTCACTCCTCTTATACGCCCTAATGGGTTGGCTGATTGTCATTGATCTTTCCAACTTACTGGAAAGTATGTCGCAAACCGGACTGTTGTATTTAAGTTTGGGAGGTGCGTTTTACACCATCGGTATTCTCTTTTATGCCGTGAAAAAGATTCCTTACAACCATTTGATCTGGCATGTTTTTGTGCTCGGCGGGGCGCTAAGCCACTGGCTGATGGTGCTTTCTATTTTATAAAAAATAGGCCAATCCGAAACCCAATACAATGCCGATAAGCTTCTTGAGGTCAAAGGCATGCTCTCTAGCACTTTCGAACAAAATAACGGTGGATATATGCAGAAATACCCCAATGGCAAGCGCAGTAAGCTCTGTTTTATACGTGGCAATAAATGTGGTCTCTGTAGCTAGATAACTCCCCAAGGGCGTCATTAGGGCAAACAAGACCATAAAGGTTATGGTGAGCCCCCTATTGAGTGTAGAATTGACCAAAAAAATGGAAAGAATGATCGCCACGGGAATTTTGTGCACCAGAATACCGTACAAAACGGTATTATCGCCACTAACGGGAACCCCCTCGATCAAAGCGTGCAATGAGAGGCTTAGAAATAGCACCGTGGGAAATTGATTCTTATCCAACTGCCAATGCATATGGCCGTGCTCAGCCCCTTTCGAAAAAAATTCTAAAAATACCTGGATCAACACCCCTATCAAAACGAACAGGGCTATCCCCTTGGTGTTACCTTCGGTATACACTTCAGGTACCAGTTCGAAGAAGGTGATGGCCAATAAAAAAGCACCACTAAACACCAGTAAGAGCTTGATATTGGTTTGGTCTTTTGGTTTTGTGAGCAATACCAGCACAAAACTTAATAGCACGGCTAGAACCAGTAACAGGTAAATCATTAAGAAGTTCGTTATCGGAGGCGCAAAATTAGTCTATTTTTGGGCAACAATACAGTGACCATGTCTATGAACTTTAAAATGTTGGCCAAGACGTTATATGGTTTTGAGCCCCTACTTGCGAAAGAACTTCGAAACCTAGGTGCCAGTCATGTCAAAGAGGGGGTACGCAATGTCACCTTTGAAGGTGATTTGGGGTTCCTATACAAGGCCAATTTGAATTTGAGAACGGCCATTAAAATCTTTAAACCGATCAAACAATTTAAGGCGGTTCACGAGAGTCAGCTGTATAGAAACATCAAGGATATTGATTGGTCGCAGTGGTTTGATGTAGATGCCACCTTTATCGTAGACAGTCAGGTGCATTCCGATGTGTTTAAGAACTCGATGTTTGTTTCCCTCAAAACCAAGGATGCCATAGTCGATCGATTTCGGCGCGATACGGGCCAACGCCCTAATGTTAATTCATCAAATCCGGATGTGCGCATCCATGTTCATGTTCAAGGTGATGCATTTACGGTTTCGATGGATAGTTCAGGGGCCTCCTTGCACCAAAGGGGGTATCGTTTGCAAACTAATATTGCCCCAATAAACGAGGTGCTGGCTGCGGGCTTGCTGCTTATGAGTGGTTGGGATGGCCGCACTGATTTTTTAGATCCCATGTGCGGGAGTGGTACGTTTTTGGCCGAAGCCGCAATGATAGCCTGCAACATTCCGGCCAATATCAATCGAGAGCACTTTGCCTTTCAAAATTGGCCGAATTATGAGCCCGATTTGCATCAAAAAATTGTTGAAGCCAGTTTGAACAAGGCCCGCGAATTTCACCACAAAATAATCGGGTGGGACAAAGCCCCTTCGGCCGTGCGGAAAAGCATGGAGAATATCGAGCATGCCCACCTTGATGAATATATTTCGGTATCTCGAAAGGACTTTTTCAGGACTGAAAAACCCAATGAAGGCAAATTGCATATGGTATTTAACCCACCCTATGGCGAGCGCCTGAATTTGGATGTACCCGAGTTTTACGGGAAGCTTGGGACCACGCTCAAGCATGGGTATCCGGGAACGGAGGCCTGGTTCATTACCTCCAATTTGGAAGCCCTAAAACATGTTGGCTTGCGTCCTTCTCGAAAGATCAAGGTATTCAACGGCAAGTTGGAATCACGACTGGTCAAATACGAGTTGTATGAAGGGAGCAAGAAACAGGGCACTCAAGTTAAGAAGGACTAAATTGTTATTGGTCTCGGGAATAATAGACTTAGCTTGTAAGGAAGGATGGAGCAGAACCCGATGAGATTATCCTATCAAGAGTTTTAATTAATTCTCCTTTAAAAAAAGCTGCAGAAACCTAAGGTCTAGCCATTTATTGAACTTGAACCCGATTTCCTTAAACGTTCCTATTTCCTCAAAGCCAAAGTTTTTATGAAATTCAAAGCTTTTTTTATTTGAACCATCAACACCGGCAATCATCGTATGATACCCATTCGTTTTTGCCAGTTCAATAAGTTGGGTCAAAAGCCGTTTTCCAACCCCTTTTCCTCTAAATTCCTTGGTGACATAAATGGAATGTTCCACACTGAACTGATAGGCATCCCAGGGCCTAAATATGCCGTACGTCCCAAATCCGATTACTTGGGTTTCCAATTCGGCTACTATAACCGGCATTTTTTCTCTTTCCTTTTGTTCAAACCATGTCAACTGCTGTTGGAAAGTTCTTTCCTCATAGTCATAAAGCAGGGTAGAATTTAAGATTTCGTAATTGACAATAGCCAAAATGGCTGTCACATCTCTTTTTTCTGCTTTTCTGACGGAAATTTCCAAAATAAGATTTCTTTATTTGGGTTTCATAGCTCAGTAGCGCCGGTTCCGATGCCATCGTCTTTCGCGTTTGTTGACCACTTTTACATCCATTAGGGTGACACCACATCCGACAATAAGTTGCTCCACCACAACCAAAATCAAAGGCATGGCCATAGGTCATCTCAACATCAAGACCTTTGAGATAAACCATCACACCATTGATTTCTTTTCGTCCCGTTTCAAAAAATTCTTCGGGATCCTATTTGTTACCCCGCTTTTTGTTATCGGTCAAAATGGCCCATAGCGGGTCATCGGCGCCAATTTTCTCGTACGCTTTTTGCACCTTTTTAAGTGACATAGGTCTTCGTTAGGTTTGAGGCTAATAAAGTATTAAGGTAACAAATTGTAGTTAGAAATGACAGCCCTTTTGTACCGCGTTATTTTTCAATTTGTTGTTGTACCCAATCCATGAGCTCCTCTTTATTGAGGGCATCCCAGGTTGCCTGGGTATTCTTTTTAGGAGATGGATTGTCCCCAGGCTGAAGAACAATCAATTCGGTGTTCTTATTCCCAGCCAGCTCAAGCTCAGCCAAAAAACCAACGGTATCTGTAGCATTGTTCTCGTATAAGGTTCTTAGTTGTTGGGTGAGCTTATACTTTATGGCAGGTTCTATATAGGCCCGAATAGCGTAGTTCTTGTAAAATTTAATATTTCTGTTTTTTTGATCAAAATAGCTGTATGGTGAAAAATTATGATAGCGCTCCGGATTCGTTTCGGGGGTACCATCAAGGTGTTTTTCAAGCAAGTAATTTATAAATTTTGGCTCCCAAAGATCAATCCTGTTGATGCGAATGTCACGCCGGTGTTGGTACCATTTCCTTGTAAAATCCATCGTAAAATTACAGAGGACAAGGCCCTTTATATTGAGCTGAAATTCGAAATCCTGCACTTTCATAAACTTTATGTACTGCATGGCCCGGTGCCCCACTAAGCTGGCGCCTAAAAAGAAAATATTTTCATTGGGTAGCCCATGCTTTTCAAAGACGTTTTGAATGAGGGTATGAGTCGAAAGCATTGACGATTTGGAAAAGTAAAAATCAAGAGGGATTTCGGTTGAAACTGATAATACGGCAAAACCCTTTTCAGAGGCTTGGTCATACATTTGCTTCGCGCTCTTGTTTTTTTGATCGTATTTTGATCCTTCAAGGAAAATCAAGACCCCATTAATGTTTTTATGTTGGGGTAGCCATAGAGAATATCCTTTTTCGATAAAAGGAAGGTAGTCGTTGTCGCCCTTGCCGACCCGTATCCTATCTTGTTTTGCCGGTTCATACGATGCAATCAGTTCTTGTGCAAAAGAGACCCTACAGCACAAGGTGAAATAAACGAATACAAAAAGTTTAAAAGGAGTTTTCAAGGGTTAGGGATATTAGTTTGACTTAAATTATTCGTTGTATCTGGCATCTGCAGTTTGGCCGATCTTGTTGTGCGGAGTTATGCCGTAAGTATAAATTGCCACGAAATGCCGTACCGATCCGCACACCACCCGAATTTATCGCCAAAGCCATAATCACCTTCCCCATTGTATCGGTTAAGAGGTACCATGACCTGACCACCATCGGATGCCAATTGGTCAAAAAGCATTTGTAACGACTCATCCGAATCGTCTTGTATGAGAAGTGAAACCGCAGGTGAAAACGACCAAGCGTGCTTGTAATTGCTTTCTGAAACCCCATAGTCAATACCGTTTAAGGTGAAAACACCATACTTGATCAGTTTGGGGGTACCGCCCGGTTCCCCTTCGGCATAGTGGGTGATACTTTTTATGGCTGAATTCGGGAAGATGGAGGTGTAAAAATTGAGGGCTTCTTCAGCCTTCCCACATTGGTCGCCTACAAAAGTGAGGAATGTTGCTATCTTCATTGCTGCGTATTTTTACTTTTCAATTTTTGATTGGAACCCCATCGTCGTTTTGCTGGTATTCCGATGTCTTGGCCCCCTGGCTTCGCATCCAATCGGCCAAAACGGTATACCCATTATGGACCACATAATCCAAAACGGTCAAACCTTTCCTGTCCTTGGCATTGATATCGGCACCTTGCTCCAACAAATAGGTCAGCAATCCCACTTGGGTCTGCTTTTGCTGTACGGGGGTCTTCGCATACATAAAAACGGTGGTACCTTTGTGATTGGTGGCGTTGATGTTAGCTCCATTCGCCAGGAGCAATTTAACCACCTGTTCCTGCTCATTAAAACATGCCATGATCAAGCCGGTCCAGTTATTTTCATTTTTAATGTCAATAGGGTAGTGGCCTTCGTCGATAAACTGCCTTACGATGGCGATATCACCCTTGACACAGGCCTCAAAAAAGGTAAGTGGGGGTATATTCTCCATTGCTATAGCGGTGCTTGGGTTATCAGTCCCATCAAGTTACCTGCCACGTCTCGAAACCACGCAAAGGTTCTGCCATCTGGGAGTTGAACCGGATCAACAAAAATTTCACCACCCTTGGCCTCAATGGCTTTTAAATCTGCATGCAGCGAATCGGTTTCGATATACACCGTCACATAATTTTGGGGATCTTCGGGTCCTAATTGATTGATATGCCCGCTCAGGGCATCGGACTGCCTGGTATCGATAACCGCGGAATTTCCATGTTTCATCAATCGCCAATCAAAAACATCGCGATAAAACTCAGCTGTTTTCTCAATATCTCGGCACCCTATTTCAAAATGGACTACGGTTCTTTTCATTTGTTTTATCTATTGAGAGGGTTCGGCAATAATAAGGTGGGTAATTCTTTCTACGGAAAACTACCAACTGTCTCGAAGATACTCAATACTCATGATTAGTAATTTATTTTGAGAATTAACCCATAATTTCTTGGCTGCCTGCATTGTAGGAGGATTAAGTCGTTCAAAAGTTCGATGGCAAACCTTGTTTTTTTGTTACGATTGTTACAAATAACTATTTAAGTTCATTCAACCAATGTTGCGCTTCACGTGTATACCAATTTGGTGAAAAATTCGACGCATGTACAATGCGCTCAAAATGATCCTTTGCTTTTTCAATATTTCCCTTTCTAGCATAGAACGTGCCCATGTGTATATTGGCATACGGATTGTTCGGTTCTTCGCTTAAAATCGTATTTCCAATATGTTCTATTTGATCATCAAAATCGGTAAACTCGCCCAGTTCCCTATAAAAGGCTATGTCTTTCAAAAAGCAAAGATTGTGCAATAGATTCAAATTTGCGTATTCTTCATAGTTGGGATACACTGAAAAGGTGTGATTCAACAGGTCGGCACTGGTCTTTAATTTTTCAATATCAAACCGAGCCATATAAGATGCCGCAAGGGCCTGTGCCAATACTTTTTTTCGATGAAATTCAGTAGCTGAAGCTGGTTGGGATAAGGTATCTGGATGTTCAAACAAGGGCATATCCAATTGTAAAGCGTAATTTTTAAGAAAACTAAGGGCGAATAGCGATGAAGTTAGATCCCCGTATATCAGCCGGGCAGGATCACTCAGCAAACTGTTATTGGCAAGAAGTGTCAAAGTGATGTTTTGATCAGGTATTTTTAAAAATAGACTGGAATAACAGTCGTATTGACCATAGGCCCAAACAATATTTAAACCTTCAACCTGTTGATTGAAAATCCCATACCCATACGGCAAACCCGGCTTGAATGAGGTAAACATCAGTTCTTTCGAGTCGCGGCGCAGCAGTAGGTCATTGTCTAAAGCCTTATTAAAAATGGCTAAGTCTTCAACGTTGGAAACTATGCCGGCCGAAGACGAAAAGCCATAATCGATAAAACCGGCTTCTATACCATCATCCAACAGATACGGTTTGGCCATGTTACTGATTTGGGTCGAATCGTGAAGTAAAAAGGTGTTTTTTAGATGTAAGGGCCTAATAATTTCCTTGTCCATCAGGTCAGAAAAAGACTGGCCTGATGCCTTTTCAATGACACGGGTCAGCAGCCCAAATCGTGAGCTGTAATAAAAATTCGCTCCTACCATTCCCTGTGAGGTATGTGATAAAATGTGCTTCACTAAAATGGAATCATTAAGCTCGGGTTGCTGTAAAAAGCTGTTGACGGGATCATCAAGAGAAAGCTTTTCTTGTTCGACAAGTTTCATGACCAAAACGCCAGAAAAAACTTTGGTTAGCGAGGCTATTGGAAATGTAGTGCTTGCATCTACTTTGGCAGCCGTTTCCCTATTTGATTCGCCAAAATAGTCTCTATATAGGGTAGCTCCGTTTTTTTCAATGGAAACCACAAGTCCAGGGATCTTAAAATAGTCCTTTAACGCTAATATTTCTGCTTCAAAGCGCTCGGCTTGTTGCTCCTGTTTTTCTTCTTGCTGTGTACATGCGATAAAAAAGACGAGTAGTATTGGTATGGGTAGGAGCCTTTTCATTGGATTAGCTAATGGTTGCTTGGGTAATAAAATGGAATTTTCCAATTAGGGAATCCATCTCTTTCCTAAAGTTAGAAATTTTCAAGATGGATTTTTTCAAAGCGGAATGATAATCCTGGCTGATGGTAAATTTTATATTGATTTTTCGTACGCTTCAGCTATCCAATCTTTTAGTTCTTGGTCGATGTCAGCTGCAGTGGTCAGCTGCACCCTATGGGTACACATTGTTCCAAAAGGTCCTGAGTTTTCCAATCTTTCAGTGGTGGGCTTGCCTTTTAATTTAAACCCCAAATCGATACGGGTTTTTGTTGCGGGCTTTATGAGAATAAACTGCCGTTTTCGAATTATGCTAACACTGCCTTTTTTTGGGGTGATGGTAACATCATTTCCCAAGCCTTTCACATAGGTGATTAACCCGTCATAAATTGGCTTTAGATGCTCTTTTCCTTTGTATTGGGTAGTAACCAAATCTTCGGAAGTGGCATTCTCTTCTTTTGACAAAGACACAATCGTATTGGCAAATCCATGGGTTACCCCGTGTTCTGATTTCAAAAATTTCACCCCTTCAGAATGCTTCGAGAATGACTTTTCTTTTAGGATGGTTTTCCATTCTTGGAGCGACTTGCCCGTTTTTTCGGGCATATTATCAATCATTGTTTGTAATGCTTTATCCATGGGTGTTATTTAATTGTTTAATTCGCCTTGGGCTATAATCACGGTTTTGCAAACTTCTATGCCCGGCAGTTTTACCAAGCATGACATGGAAGTCAATGCCCCCCATTACGATTCGTCATTTTTGAATGCGCAACTTTCTAAAGGCACCTTTTGAGTCAAAGCCGGTCCATAGCCCTATTTTATCGGATTGTTGCTTTTCAAGTCGCGTGACCGCCAGCAGTTCGGTATTGGTTTCCATGTCATAGACCCGAACTTGATCGGCCCTGATGTTGATTCGAACTTTGAAAAAATCAGTGGGATCCGGTTTTCTAGGAAATTCTGCCTCGTACTGCCCCTCAAAATTGGTGCGCAAGTAGCGCCAAGTATGTTTGGGATGGCTAATATATTGTACCGAATGCGCTCGTCTGATTTGTTCTGCAGACCGAAAGTTGAAGGGGCGAAAGTACACCACCTCGTAGGTCGAATCGTTTTGGATGTTGAATGCGATGCCCACGAAACTCTTGCCAGGCGTATTTTCTCCTTTTATTTCGACCTCGATCGACCCCTCGTTGAAGTTCACTTTTTGCAATACGGCCAATCCGTCACCGGTGCGGTTATTGAGTTCTAGTGCCTGGTTATTGAGAGCGATAAGCTCCCGATTGATCAAGCTTATATCCTCTTTGTAAAACCCAATGGTTTTTTTAGAGCACGCCAAAAACGAAAAGGCCAGCAGTGCGATTAAAATTCTACTCAGATTCATAGGTCAATGTTTGTTGATCTTGTTGCCCCTTGTTTGAGGTGGCATTCATATCTTGACGTTCCATCAGTTTCGTATGGGGAACCTATTTTTCCTCTTCCATACTTATGATTAATGGGCCAGCAGTGGTGTTTCGCATCGCGTTCTGAAACGAAAGCAATTCTTCTTTTGTGAATTGGTTCCAATCTTGCTCAACATCCATCCACTCCGAATGGAGTTTTTCATATACCTCGATGTATTGATCAGCGGGTTTAAAGTCGGCAACCGCCACCGTTGTTGCTAGGTAGCCCAATTTTTCCAACAGCATACCTGGTAGTCGAATCGCATCTTGGCCTTTACCGGTATGCTTCAATTGGATCATCTTATTTTCCAATTCAGTTGCGGTGCTATCAAGTTTTTTTACTTGATCTTTATGTGCACCGGTCAACAGGGGGAGCATGTCTTTGAGTTGACGTCGCAATTGTTCCGCTTCATTCACCCGCTTTGATATGGCCTCATAATCTGACCAGATTTTATTTAGAAGGTCTTTTTGCGCATTAATATCGGTGGAACTTCCTTCTGAATTGGGATCTTTAAGTAATGTAAAACTTTGAGACTGTTCTGTATCTCCGGCCTTTAGATGTACCGTGTATTTTCCAGGACTGGCAAGCAAAGAAAGGGGTGGCACTAGCGACTTTCGCGTTCTTTTCTCGGAAAGTTTCACCCAAGAGGCATATCTCGGTTTTGTTCGTAATACAATTTTTGTGCTCGGGTCTTCTTTAAAATCCCACCATACCCGATTTATACCAGGTTTGCCTTTATGTTTAAGGGTGCGGATGGTCTTTCCACTAGCATCTGAAATTACCAGGGAAACGCTGTCTTTAGCTTCGCCCGATTGCCAATAATGAAGTGAGGTGCCAACTGGGGGGTCATCTCCAAAAGAGGCTTCCTTAAAAAACTGCATGACCATCGATACAGGTTGTAAGCGATATGCATCTTTCGGATTAAATAAGTGCATGGCACTATTTTTAACCTCATCAGTGAATTGTTGTAGGGGTGACAGATCATCTAGAATCCAAATACCACGCCCATAGGTACCTACCACAAGATCATTAAAATGTTCTGGTATATCCATCCAATACATTGGGCTAGAGGGTAAATTGGTCATAAGTGATTGCCAGGTTGCCCCTTTATTGAGCGAGAAGTACAAGGCATTTTCAGTACCCAAATAAAGAAGATTGGGATTGATGGGATCTTCTTTTATCATTCGGCAATAACTCAAGGGCCCAGATTCGATTCCCGAAACTATCTTTGTCCAAGTTGCCCCGTAATTTGTAGTCTTGTACACATAAGGAGCAAAATTTCCCATTTCATGTGCATCTACGGTAATATATGCGGTTCCTTCCGCATGCTTTGACGCCTCAATATTTCGTACGGCACCATAAGCGGGTATACCCGGGATTTTTGCGGTGATATTGGTCCAACTTGCTCCATTGTCGCGACTTATATGAACAAGCCCGTCGTTGGTACCTGCCCAAAGAAGTCCTTGTTGCAACGGGGATTCTTCCAAGGCATACACTACGTTGGCATATTCCACGCCAATATTATCACCTGTCAATCCCCCTGAAAACTGTTGCTTTCTTGGGTCGTTTAGGCTAAGATCCGGACTCACAATCTCCCAGCTTTGGCCACCGTTGGTCGTGCGGTGCACATATTGGCTTGCCACATAAACCGTATTGTGGTCATGGGGTGAGATGAGCAGGGGAAAGGTCCATTGAAAGCGGTATTTGACATCTGCCGCAGGCATACCCGCAGTAAGTTCGGGCCATACCTCGACCTGTCTAAATTGTCGGGTATTCTCGTTATAACGGGTAACAACACCACCTAAAGCACCAAAGCCAGAAGCACTGGACCAGACGATGTTGGCATCTGTAGGGTCCGCAGTTGCAAATCCACTTTCACCACCACCTATATCATGCCACATACCCGTTGGAATAAAGCCACCAAAAAAGCTTTGCATTCTACTTCTGCTCGGGCCTTTCATAGAGGGGCCATCTTGTCGATTGGTCAATACATTGTAAGGTACCTCGGTGTCTGTGGTAACATGATAGAGTTGCGCCACAGGTAATTGAACGCGGTACCACGATTTACCACGGTTATGACTAATAGAGAGTCCACCGTCTCCCACCACGATCTGCCGATTGCCATTGGTAGGATCTACCCACATTTCATGATGATCCCAATTGGGGGCAGTACCAGGAGCGGCCAGCGTGGCGGTTTTTCCTCCGTCTATACTTGTGGCATAGGCTGCAGAAAAGAAATAAATTTCATTTGCATTATCGGGGGAGGCTGTACATCGGGTGTAATAGGCACCACGACCTGTTAGGTCACGATCAGAATTGATCAAGGCAAAAGTGCTTCCTCCATTTTCAGAACGCCAAAGCTCCCCGGTGTTGGTGGGTTCTCCATTCAACGGGATGCCGTCCCCTGTTTCAATTAAGGCATATAGTCTGCCTTGTTGCGCTGGGGTCATTGCCAAGGCAATCTTGCCGACTTCTCCTTTTGGTAAGCCTTTGCTTTTTAATTTTTCCCAGGTTTCTCCACCGTCAAGGGAACGGTAAATACCACCACCAGGGCCACCACTTGTGCGGGTCCATGGCCGAATTTCCAGAGACCACATGCCGGCAAATAAAATTCTTGGGTTAAACGGGTCCATAACGAGATCTGATGCTCCCGTACGTTTGTCGACATGGAGTACCTGTTTCCAAGTTTTACCCCCATCTACGGTCTTGTATATTCCACGTTCTTGTTGCGGTGTATACCCATGACCCAGGGCCGCAACATACGCAATTTCAGGATTTGTAGGATGCACTATAATTCTGCTGATCCTACCCGTTTTGTTGAGTCCAAGATGGGTCCAGGTAGTTCCTCCATCCGTTGAACGCCAAACCCCATTGCCAATGGAAACATTGGAACGTATAAAAGATTCACCTGTACCGGCGTAAATCACCTCGGGTTCACTGGGTGCCAAGGCAAGTGCCCCGATGGAATGTACCCGTTGTTTATCAAAAACCGGTTTCCAATTGATACCCCCATCCACTGTTTTCCAAATGCCACCCGAAGCGGCACCTACATAGTAGGTCAGAAGATCTCCGGGAATTCCGGTGACCGAAATTATACGGTTGCCAATGGGCCCAATATGTCTAAATTTCAATTGATCCATTTGCTTTTGAGAAAGCTCTTGGGCAGAAATCTGAAAGGGCAATACTAGAAGGCTGATCAAAAATAAAAAGGCGGCTCGTTTCATAATAAGGAAGGTTGATTACAATGTCTCTAAGCTAGCAAAAACTAAGCATAAATACGTAGATCAGAGACAGAATTAGGGTTTCTTAAGAGTGTTTAGCGCATAGGTCATGCCCAGTCTTTCACTCCTTTAATGGTGACTAAAGCAACTTATGAACCATCTTCTGTTGTTGCCTTTACGATTTCATCGATGAGTATATCGGTTTCTTCACAGCGCTCAATAACTTGTTGGGAGTACCAAAGATGGTTGTCTAAATAGTTTTCAAACGATATATCTTGAAACAAAGGATAATAGTCTGGAGCTATCTTTGAGGGCCCTGACCAAGGGTAATTACTGTTCATATCCATTTGTTTGAATGCTATTTTATCCAATAAAAAGGGAATAGTTTTATCGTTGGCCCAATCGTCAAATTTTTTCAAACGCGTATTTCTGATGGCCGACAGTTCGTTCCATTTATAAAGTAAGGCCGTAATTTTCTCACTTCTTAAAAGCGCTAACCTTCCACTTTGCATAAGGTTTTTTAGGGTATTGTCGGCAAAGGCAAATTCACTCGCGCCAAATGACACATAAAACAAGCTATCCAAATTGTGTTTATATAGCTCTTCTTTCGTAGTTCCGATCAAACTCATCAGGACTTGTTGCGCATTGCTTTGTCCCCTTAATTCGACAAGAAATTCACGCAATACGTTTTTATTTTCTGTAAAATCGTTGTGGAGTTGTTGAAGCACCTCCTTTTCTTTATTGATCTCGATGCGATTGGTATTCCAATTATTCACTTGCAAGGCGAGAAGTATACCGATCATGACGAGAATTATTTCGCCAATGGCATATTTCATGTATTTCCCCATTTGATTTTGGTTGATTAGTGTGTGCCGTATATGACGGAAGAATTTGATCATCAAGGCTTGGTTTCGCTAAAGATATGATTTTTAAAGCATGCTATGATTCCAGTAACAAAGTACAATGTGTTCGTCTTTGATTTCTCTGCTTAAGGGGTAATTAGGTTGTTCTTAATTAAATTTAGAACTAGTAGAAGTAGGGCAGCAATCAACGTAGCTAAGCAATCTGATATTAGTGACGATAATCTTGATTAGGTTTTGTTTTTATTCAATTATTCTCTTTTGCTGGTATGGCCATTGTATGATTGGCAATGAGATAACATTTGCCATCGACTTCAGCGTAGGTTCTCATAAAATTAAAAGTCATTCGAGTTGTACCATTGCTTCTAATCACTTCAGTAAATCCAGTTACAACGCCTGTATTTCCTGAAATTATAACTTTAACTTCTTTTTGAATTCTTGACTTCGAATTTCTGATGTTGCTATCTAAAAATTTTTGTCCAGATTTTATAATTGATTCTTTGTTGTCTATTCTGCTGGCGTGGTTATGGATCCAGATAAAATCATCGGATACATTGTTTTTAATGAAATCAAGATTCAGTTCCAATAAAGCATTTTCCCAAGATTCGTCCAATTTTTTGAGGTTTTGAGATGTCAAACAACGCTCTTGCGCTGCAATCTTGAACATTGAACAAATCATGATAATTGCAAGTGCCCATATACCTTTTTTCATTCCCTTATTCATTACATGCTTTAGTCTCGAATAGGATGTAATATCCTCGAGCTTAGTGTGTTTCCTCTTAAATGTAGTTAAAATAAAAGGAGTAGCAGGACTTTAAAGCATAAAGACCCCCAGGTAGGTCGTAATTTTTCTAATCCAAAGCTGGTAGTATGTTGTTGACCAAAACATAGAATGTTGATTTTTCAGGTTGGTCATTGATATTCCATCCGTTGAAAACAACAAATATATTTTCATCCGGTACAACCATTAAAAATTGTCCTCCATACCCATTTGCAGAGAAAAAATGGGTGCCATTTTCAAAGCGCTCCGTCCACCATTGGTACCCATAACCCACATCAACCGACTCTTCAGGATATAGATTGGTCGCCTTTGGATTTATGGAAGAACGAACCCAATCTTTGGGAACGACCTGCTTGTCATTCCATTTGCCTTCCCCTAAAAACAAGGTTCCTATTTTGGCCAAATCCTGAGCTTTTAGATACAGTCCTCCTTCTGTATCGATCTCGCCCTTTGGTGTTTTTTTCCAATAGTACTCTGTTATGCCCAAGGGCCCAAACAATACCTCTTCGGCATAGGCATCGATTTTTTTGCCCGTAATATCGCGTACTATTTTTCCAATAAGAACGCTGACACCACTGTTATAGACAAACTTTTCCCCAGGATTCGAATCAAAGGGTTTGTTTAAAACAAACGGGATCCAGTCATCACTGGCTTCCATCGCAATGCAGTCGTCGGTCAAGTCATCATATTCCCCTTCGACCCATTTTAGACCACTTCTCATGGTGAGCAGGTCCTCGATGGTCATATCGAATAAGCGTTCGTCTTTATTGTCAAGGGTATATTCAGAAAAGAAGGTCATGGCCTTGGTGTCTACAGTATAGGTTTGCTGGTTGTCAAGCGCTATGCCCATAAGGATAGACGTCACACTTTTGGTCACGGATTGTAAGGTATGCAAGTCTGTGTTTTTGTAAAAGGGATGCCAATCCGGATGATTGTAATTGTATTGATGATCGGTGGTGTCATATTTTTTGGCAATGGTTTCGTAGTCATTTTGGTATTGAAAATCGGCCAGAACCTCACCGTTGTGCACGAGCATAAAATGGTCGATCAAGCCGTAATCCCCATCCTTTATATCATTATTAAGAACGTTAATCACATGTGCTATGTCATGTTCTGCCGATAGGGTGGTATTTGATGTTGAAGATGTGTTGGTGTTATTTTTTGAGGCACTGTTACATCCCAACAAAAGGATGGAAAATACAAGCCATACATAGGTGGCATTCGTTCGAGACACTTTCATCATAGTTTCGTGGTATTTGATAATCTTGGTTAGGATTGCGGCTGTTGCCTTCAGTTTTTTAATTTACCGATACGCTGGCCCTGTTCAACGGTCAAGGATTCCAATCTTCCCTTTTCGAAAATTAAGAGCACCGTGGATCCCCCGTATTTAAAATGTCCCAATCTTTCGCCTTTATAGACTTGTTTTTTATTCGAATCGCCAATGGCCTTAAAGTTATCTTCGAAAACCACAGAACCAACCGTCTGTAATCCGATGGGGATCATGGCAATGTAGCCATAGTGGTTTGTTTCAATAATAAAATACCCGTGTTTAAAATCTTCTAAAACACTGTAATCTTTGTTATAAGCCACGTTTCCATTGTTGATCATATCGAGCATATCGGGCATACCGAAAAGTCGATTCCCTACACTTTCATTCGATTCGACTATGGTGCCCGTGGTTGGTGCGTGGTAGTGATGGTAATTATCGGGCATCAGAAAAACCGCCAATGCGGTGCCCCCAATAAACTTTTCGGCATAGGTAGAATGGTTCAACAAGGCATTCAGGCGCATCGTCATTCTTCCTTTGGTGGGTATTTCTGAATCCAATTTGAGTTCATTGGCGATCATATTGATGATGCCGTCTGCCGGTGACACCAAAATTGACTCATCTGTAGGGTGGGCTATGGGTCGCGTTCCGGGTTTTAAGTCGCGGGTAAAAAACGCATTGAACGAATTGAAACCCTCATCCGGTAACACAAAATCTTCATTTTTCAGGTCCTTGTCAGCCAACCATTCCGCAATGATTTTAGCGGAGGCCGGACTGTCCATAAATTTGCCACGTTCTTCAATAAATAAATTGGTCCAACTACGACCAGGTTCGGTCAAGACAAACTTCATCCCATCAGGATTTTTATAGTACAGCAGGGTGAATTTTAAAATTCGATCAAGTCCGTTATGGGTATTGGGCAGAAAATAGAACCATTCATTCAAAAATTCGTATAAATCTTCAACTCTTTTGCCCTTCCACGGATTCGGTTGGCCATCGGGCAGTTCGTGAACATGCGCGAACATTGCATCAATGGTTTTTTTGAAGTCTTTGTTACTGGTGTAAAGCTGTTTTAGATTCTTGACGGGCAAGCTTTCTTCTTGCGCCCGAGCATGCAGCCCAACTAGTAGTAAGGCAAGAAGGCAAATTAAATTTTTACACATAGGGTTGGTTTTACTTGAGCACCAGGGTTTCGGCCATGGGGGCATAACACCAAGGGCTGTTTGGTTGCTCTTAAATGTAAGTAAAATTCGAAGGAGTAGCAGGGCGGCAATCAAATAGAGACCTTATTGACTACCCTGGTTTGGCCATGGAGCCCTTTACTGATCACCCAATTAAAGAACAATATTCAGCATATGGCCAATCGAATCATCTATTGCAGTTGTTATCATAGGCTTCTACCACCTGCCAAACCTCTTTTATTTCTGAATTTTTAATTTTTTCCTGCAGTTTACCGCAGTCTGTAAAATAGCGTTGCAACACTTTTTTTTTCAAGCCCATGATACCTTGATCTGCTCTGATGAAATAGTCATTATGTACTTTTTTAAGCAGTGACAGTGACCATAACTGACTATCTCCCTGATCAAACCATTCCAATTCATAGTGACTTAGATTTCCGTTACTTATGACCTTTAAAAAGTAGTACTTACCATCGTTGAAGTCTATGTTATACCTTGGATTAACCAGTGAAATAGGAGGAAACGATTGTGGGGGTTGAGATAGCCAAAAACCATGGTACACCATTCCATTTACACGAAAGGCCTTTAGGCGTTCACGTTTATACTTTTTTGTTTTTCCCTGGGCATCGGTTGATCTGATCTTTTTGTGAAATCCTCTATTGATTGCTTTTTCATTTATATAGGAAACTCGCCCGTAAATGGTGTCATTGGTATTCAATACAAGGTAGTCGTCCTGTTCGGTAAACTGGGCATGGATCCCTAAACACGATGAGAAGATTAAACCCCAGCATAGTAGTAGTGTCTTGGTCATGGTTATCGATAGTTTTTGATTAGGTAACAAAAGTTGTACCAAAACACCTTTCGAAATGGAAGTCTACGAACCTTCGAATATAGCATCCTAGTATGGTGGCCACCTGTCTCTGTGAAGGTGTGTGGCAAGTGACGGCCGTTTTTTAGTTATTGGCGTTTGAAAACATGGCCTAGCGTCAACCAGGGGTAGGGACTTTAATTACCGACCATTTTGAAATCCCTTTTCATTCGCTCCTGCGAAGGCCATAGTAAGACCAGGTAGAGTATTAAACATATGCCAATAATGATCAGCTCTTTCTTCAAAAAAAGAATTAAAAATGCAGCACCTTCTACCATGGCCCATCGGATAAGTGATGCTGTTTGGTAGATCCCAATTTTATTTTCTAAGGGTTGGTCTCGTTCCCCGTTTTTTAATTGTTGCTTATATAGCATATTTCCTAAAAATACTGCGGCAATTGGGATCAAAAGAAAAAGGTATAAGGTGGTGTCTGTTTCTGGCATATGGAGGAAATCTAGGTTCTGTAAATCCCCAATCAAAAAGTAGGCAAGTGTAATTCCTAAAACAAGGGCGATATGAATCGTTTTAATGGGTTTAAATTTTTCTTCCATTTTGTATTTGGTATTAAATTTATGACTATCCCCTCGACCTCGATTGTAATAGGATCGAAGCCCGCATGTCTGCTCTTAAATGTAGGTAAAATTAGTAGGAGTATATGAATAGCTGAGAATAATGATCTTTGTAATCGACTTTTAATTTTGTCTTAAGTCTTTGGCCCCAAATACCAATATCAAAGAGATACTCGCTATTATACTCAATACAACAAAAATCAAATTGTGATAGATTGCTACGGTCTTATCGAATGTTATAGCACCAATAGTTGCATTGAAACTTGCATGACAAAGTGTGGCAAATAGGATGCTTTTTCTTGTATTGTTGAAAATCCAAGTTAATATAATTGCCATAGCAATAGCGCCTAATGTCCCTGTGATATAAAAAATATAAAAAGGTTCTGGGGCACCTTCTATAGGTGAAATAGTCCAGAATGGGAAATGCCAAAGCGCCCAAATCAAACCAAGTATAAGTGATGACTTCAAAGCAGATCTTGAATTCAAAAGTCTTGGCAGCGCATATCCTCTCCATCCAACTTCTTCTAAAACTAAAAATAAGGATATAATCAAATAGTTAATGAGGATTGTAGGGATGTCTGTTAATTCATTGTACTCAAAAAAAATCGAAAAGATGAAATGGGTTAGGGTCGTTAAAACTGCTGGTAGAAATATTGCCAGAAACCAAATTGGTTTTACTTTAACTCTGGTCAAGCCACTATACAATTCTGCCAAACCTTTTTTACCTGAACTTATAAAAGTTAACATCGTAGCCGACGTAATCGGCCCTAAAAAGCCTAAAGGAATTAGAGATGTTGGAAGGACTTGAAAATAAATCGGTATCCAAAAACACCAGGCAATAAAAAAGGCTAAAAGAACAAATTTTATCAGTTGAATGTCTATTTTGTCAAAACCCATAGAATCAAGTCTCAGCTATGATTTCGTTCCTGCCACTGGCTGACTGAGCGAGCGGAAGGTACTGTTGAATATATTGCCAAGTTTTGTTCGTTTGCCAATAAATGTAATTAAAAATATTTGGGGCAGGAGAGCGGCAGCGTATTATAGCCTCAGTTGCCTGTAGTTTTAATAGGCTATTTTTTTCAATAACTCTGCTACGTCAGACTCAATTTCTCCATTGAATTTCAGTTCAGATGCTTTTTTATCGGTCAGTATTTGGTAAAAAATACAGGCATTTAAAAACGCTCCGTATTTGTTCGGATGAATGTTGTCTTCATATAGGTCGATCTCTGGATAATTGGTCAAAACCTCATAAAACTTGTTTCCATTCTCAGCGGGTATGAGTCCATACTTTTGGGCTACTGAGTCATACGATTCATTGATCAATACCATTTCCTGTTTTAAATCCGCTATTTCTGCGGAGCAATACTCGTCCTTTTCCAAGGAATGATCGATGACCCATTTTGAGTAGCAATATTGTTTTGGATATTCTTTTTTTGAAGGCCAAGTTTTAAATAGAACAAACTTACAATCTTCGTTTGCAATGCTATTTTTTATTTCGGCAATTGCAGTTTCTACTTTATATGCTTTGACCTCTGGTATTAAAAGTCTAACCGTTCCTTCTTGAAGAATTACGACATCCCAATTCTTTTCGGATAACTTTATTTCTGTTTCGGTTTTTTCTCCAGCTCCTTTTTTTCGTGCCCTCATTCCGTTTTCGGTGCGTGACTCAATAATATTGTTCAAATGTCCATCTAATGACATCCCAGGAAATGTGCTATGTTCAATGCTAAAATTGGCGTTGGTTTCGTTCAGCATTTCTTGTAATATTTGAGGCATATCATGATAATAGGTCAAACTATTGCCAATAAAAAGAACCCTTATTTTTTCTGCTGCTTTTGACTCTTGGGATATACAGCTTGTAGAAATAAATATTAAAATCGAAAGAATAATGGTTTTCATAAATTAAAGGTAGTGGTTTCGGCAATGGCCCTTGGCCAGTGCCAGCTATTTTTAGTGTAATGAAAATAGGAAAAAATGACCATGCAATGGCCATAGGTCTTGGCCAATTTAACCATAGTTTTATTTTAATTGAAAGTGGATATGGTCATCATGTCTAACAGCCTGACAACCGTGAAACCTAACTTTTCCACTTGTCAAATTCAGTCTGGTTTTTAAATGGGGTTCGATAAACAATTTTCCAATTTCCCTTTGATCAACAATTAAATTCGCTAATTGTCTTGTTCCCATAATTGAGAATTCGATGTCCTTATTTATGTTGCCAAATGTCAGATACTTTGGAAAGTCATAGTGCCAATGCCCTTTTTTCTTGCAGACCGCCAATTGATCATATTCGCTACTGGTTGGGTTTTCAAAGGCACCGTATCCACTAACCGAAGGTTTTTTGTTTGTGAGCTGTCCATTTTTCTCTTTGTAAACTAAAGAAACATCAATTTTTTTTCCGTCGTTATGGCTCAAATGCGGGAGTAAGGGAAATTTGTCAATAAAAGGGAAATTAGCATCGAGATAGACCAGTTGAATACCGTTGTTTTTGCGGTCAAATTCCGTCGCAATACGTTGGATTGCTTTGTTCAATTCGGGGCGCACATAATTCCTATTGGCAAGTTTATAAAAGAATGAATGTGCTTTTACAACTTCCGATTCCTTTATTTTTTCCCTTCCAAAGAAAGGCGCCACGATTGGCACAATTAAAAAAGTTGCAAAGAGGTAAATTCCGCTAAAAACCCCGACGCTTTTGAGCCATTTTCTTCGGGTATTTCGCTTTACAAGAAATAGGCTAATCAGATAGACAATTCCACCAATTTGGGTTACGATGGTGAGAAGTCCGATTATAAGTATGTGAAGTACGATTTTCAAACTTGTGCAAAATTACGGTTAATGACGGATCGTATATGGCTTCGTTACTGACCCACCGGGCGGCTAGGCACGATATAACTTGATGTATGCTGGTTTTATTTTGCTTCAATTTTTTGTTTCAACGAAACCAATAGTCTTTCATATGCCTTTTCAACAGGTTTAGGATTCCAAAAATTGACCATTATCCCCCTGTATTCCTCTGTGATTTTAACCGTTGTAGTAGAGCCTGATTCTTTAATGAAATAATGATGGTTAAAGGTCAATATTCCGGGTATACCGCCGTTTTGATTGATTAGCTCTCCGGATTTTATTTGCCTTACTTCAGCATCCATTACGGCAGCTTTGCCACCTTCATCTTGGTAAAACTCATACTTTATTTTGTTTCCGACCCCCAGGGTACCTTCTATTGGAATAAGGACCCTGTTCCATTCTTTGGCTTTCGTGAAATTTGTCAGAACTGCCCAAACCTCTTCCTTTGTGCCATTAATGGAAATCTCGGCATTTACTGACTTTTTTCCTGTAAAGATCAGTACAATTAGTAATAGCACTATAATAGCGATTCCAATGAACCACTTTGAACTTAAAATATCCATGTTTATTAATTTACGTTTCTGAATGTAGTAGGACTGACCCCGGTCTTTTTCTTAAATATTTTACTGAAATTCTGAGGGTATTCGAATCCCAAATCGTATGCTATTTGAGCAATAGAATCAACAGAGTTCAAAAGCCTGCTCTTCGCTCTTTCGATAACATAATAGTGTATATGCTCTTGAGTGTTTTTTCCGGTCTCTTTTTTTAGAAGGTCACTCAAGTAATTGGGTGAAAGGTTCAATTCTTCACCGCAGTATTTAACACTAGGAAGTCCGTTTTCGTATGGTTTGTTGGAATCATAATAGGATTTCATTAGTAATTCGAAACGGGTAATAATATCTGAATTCAGATTTTCTCTTGTTATGAATTGACGATTGTAATATCGAGTGCAGTAGTCTAACAACAATTCTAGGCTTGTAACAATCAGTTTTTGACTTTGCCTATCCATATTCTGGTTGTATTCCCAAACAATCTTATCCTTTAAATCTTCAATTACCCTTTTTTCCTTGTCAGAAATATGAAGTGCTTCATTAACCTCGTAGGAGAAATATGAGTAATTCTTCATACTTTGTCCCAAGTGCGATTTCCTGATAAGATCGGGATGGAATAACAATGTCCAACCATTCGTCGCATCATCTTCTTCCCATTCATCTACGGTTAGGACTTGCCCAGGAGCTAAGAAAATAAGGGTCCCTTCCTCAAAGTCGTAGTTCGTTCGTCCGTAATTGAATGAACCCGCTTTCCCATCTTTATATTCGATGATATAAAAGGAACTGGCAATACTCTTTCCAGAAAACGTACTCCCGTTTTTGATATCTCGATGATAGAATATTGAAATCAAAGGATGCATTGGCTTTTCAAGACCCATTGCCGCCAAAGCTTGTGATACACTCTTAAATTCTATGATCTCTCTCATTACATATACTTTCCAAACCACAGAAGAACAGGTTCAGGGTTGGTTCCTAACCAATCATAAGCGGCCATTCGGTTATATCCTTGATTTTTTAATACGGGGAGGTCTAACCACATAATTTCTTTTTCCACTTCAAGGTCATTGTAAACACCCTCAACAAATTCTCTGTCAAAGAACCCATCATTGGTATTTTGAATAACAAGAGTTGGAACGTTTACATCTTTGACATATGGTCTCCAAGTATTTTCGTAATAATTGAAATCTGTATTTTTCTTGATGTATTTATCGGTACTTCTTTTCATGAATCCGGGCAGTTTCATTTTGTTCATGAAGTGGGCGTAATCTAACGGTTGAACAGAGATCATACACTGTATATTCTTGTAATTTCTCAATCCATCTTCTCTGCCAAATGCAGACACCGATGCACCTTGTCCCATACAGATGCTGAATAAACCGATTTTTGCATCCTTATAATCAGAGTGATTCGTAATATAGTCTACTGCCGCAATTAAGTCTTTAGCTTCTTCTGGACCGTAGGAAACAAATCCATCCATTGCAGGGTCACTTTCTCCATGATTGCGAAAATCATACATCAGCACGGTGTAACCTTCTTCGTTGAGATATTTGGCTTGCCGGAGAAAGTGAACATCAGTATCAAATCCCTTTACCGGTCTTTTCGCTCCATTGGTGTACCCTGATCGACTACAGAACAGCGCAAAGTGCGACTGAATAATTACCTTATCGGTGTTGCCTTTTATCAGCCAGCCTTTGATGTTAATTCCATCACTCGCTTTGAATGAGATATCCTCATATTCTAAATCATAATTGGATGGATTATCAAACAGGGGAGCTCCTTTACCTGCCAATACTATGTTTTGAGCCATTAATTTACCTAACATAACTTTTTACTTTTATTAATTGATGGTCCAAAGTTCTGACTCAAGTATCTGACTTTCGAATACTTATTACAGGTTTATGTATTCAAATTACAGACTGCTAATTAAGTTGGTCATTCAACGCTGGTTTTTACTTTCACAACGGTCTCAGCTATTTGTAGTTGACATAGAATCAGCAATTACTTAGGGCCATAATCGTGTTTTCGTTACCCATTTTTTAACTCAGGATATTCAAGCTCCATTTGGTTTATCAATTGCAAGGCCTCAGCTTTGAGTTCCTTAAAAAAATTGGTGTTATAACGACACGTTTTTACTATCGATAGCAAGTGCTTATAGATCACTTCATTATTTAGATACGCCTCGATAAACGCACTTGAAACTTTATCGTTTTGTATCTCATAGTCAAAGTCATCCATACCTCCAAGCGGAAATGTAGCACGCCTTAAATCCATTCTAATTTGTAGCGGATATTCTTTAAAGTTCAAAATGCGGGTATCAAAGTTTTTATAAAACTTGTCTAAAGAATTTGATAGTGCATCATTTTTTAGTAAACCGCTTTGCCCAGAACTTTTAAGTTTGTCAAAGGTGTTCAAGTCTCTCTCCACAATAAATAATAGCATAGGTTCCCAATGATTTTTCGTAAACAGGGTGGTGTCGCTTACTACCTTATTGTGAGATTCAAATACCTTGAGCACATAGGCGGTGCCTTCATATTGGTCACTTAATCTGCCCAGTATTTCATCAATATTTGCTATTTCAATATTTAGGTCTTTATAGATCTCTTTTATATAGGCTTTCCCACTTTGTTCAATCTTTCGGTTTTCATTCCAGTTATTGATCTGCAGGGCAATCAGAATTCCGATTACAACCAGAACTATTTCTCCGATGGCATAAATGAGGTATTTGCTAAAACGGTTTTCAGACAGCAATTTTTGCCGGATACGGCGGAAGAATTTGATCATCAAAGGTTGGTTTCCCTAAAGATAGGTTTTTTCCAAAATGTGGATGCTCGGAATGCGGAAAGGTCTCGGCTTTGATTTCGTCCCTGCCTCCAACGAACAGATTTTGATTACAAGCGGAAGGCCTTTAGAACAGTTATATACCCACCACAACAAAGGTAATTGATACGAGGTAAATTACCCTTTGAGTCGGGTAGTTGATAGCTTTCATTACTGCCTTTTACACGTTTAAAAGGAGTTGCGTTAAGACGTTTTTAGGCTATTGAAATATAAGATGATTGAAATTGCAAGGGTAAGCGCTGATAATAAGACCAAGCTTAATCCACTTGTAATATCAAACTGCAAAGTGTTTCTGATTGTTGCTCGAAATAAATTGGGTAAATACAAGGTCCAACTTAGGCCGATAAGTAACCCCAATGCGGCAAGTATATTTGGAATTGGTTTTTTTGTAACTCCATGAGGTCTGTTATTCCTCAACCATTTTTTAAAAATCAGGGTAAATAGGACAATAAATAACAGTACCAAAAACGGTAAACTTCGAATTAAGAAATACGGTGTTCTTGATGGTTGGGTCGGTTTTTTGTTTAAAAGTAAGCTCAACACCCCCAGGCTCGCAGGTATGGCGCTTTCCCCATAGTGATTGGTCAGCACTACAATGCTTTTTTCTAGTTCTGGTGCGATAATGATGGCTGAATTGAAACCCTGAACCAAACCACCATGGCTAAATATTTTACAATTTTTATAGGTCATTGTATGCCATCCCAGCGCATACTTACTTTGAGTTGTATCAACGGACCGAAATAGTTCGGCTGCTATCTTATGCGAAATGATAGAGGTGGTGTCATGATTAAAGGCATTCATCAGTTCACGTGTATATGTAGATAGGTCGTTCGCATTGCTGTTTATATAGCCCATCGGAATATCAACTTTATGATAACGCGATGTGATTGGAATAATAGAATAGTATAAGAAAGGTTGGTATCCTTGAGCAAGATTTTTGGGTAGTAAAGAGCTCGTGTTTTTTAGGTCAAATACCTCTGTTATTTCCTCTTTGAAAACAAGATTATATTCTTTTCCGCTAACCTTCTCGATGATAAAACCCAATAATTGGTAGTTGAGGTTAGAGTAATCATACCGTTCAATAGGATATTGGTCTACTGCGACACTTTTGATTAAATCTGTAATTTTTAATTGTACTTCCTCTTGTTTTTCATGTGATGCAAAAAATATTCTTCCCATTTCGGTTGACAGCCCCGATGTATGATTCAACAAATTCTTAATCGATATTTTGTTGGAAACCTGCGTATTCTGAAATTCGAACCAAGGTAAGTACTTGACCACGGGATCATCAATAGATAACAAGCCTTTTTCTTGCAGCCGCAATACGATCAAAGCTGTAAAAGATTTGCTGTTAGATCCTATGATGAAATTATTATCGGTTGAAATGGCACCAAAGCTATTCAGGTATTCTAATTCAGTACTATTGGATATGGCCACTACCATGCCGGGCACGTGGAAGTCATTGGTTATGCTTCCGAGGTATTTCGTAATCTGAAGATTTTTGTCAGTGGTTATGTTTTGAGACATAACCAAGTTGTACATCAAACAAAGTAATAGGGTTCCCTTCTTCATTTACTTGTATTTTATATGCACACCTCTCAACAATGATTGCAAGATGGCCGTGGCTTAAACGTTTGTACTTAAATGTAAGTAAAATTCGAAGGAGTGGGGGAGTATCAAAAGCGAAGTGCACTGGTACTAGCAATTATAAGCCTTATTGTGTATATGTGCTTAACTTTTCGTTCTATTGAAATCGAATTGACTTCACATGAATTGTTTTGCCTTTATCGCCTATAAAAACGAAGGTAAGCGGTGTCTGAATCATGCGCATGTCAGCTGTCTTGAATTCAGCAATGGGTACTTGATAGGTTTGCCAGGCATTGGTCAAGGTTAGGGGCACTCTGGCCTCAGAGCCATCTGGCGGATCGTATTTGTCTTTCATGGCAATTTCAAAATCTTCTCCTCCTTTTGCGCCCCTCATTTCAAGAATCACATTGTTGTATTTTGAAAAATCCATCTCGGTTACCCGACCGTTTAAGGCCTCAATGGTAAAAAATGGCGCCCCCCATGTAAAGGTGTTTTCAGGATAAATCAAAACAACATGGTCGTCCTTGAATTCGATGCCTGGATAATATTCATTGCTCGATTGGGCAAATAAAATTCCGAAATTGGATGGGACTTTTCCATTAACCAAAAGATTCAACTGATCTATCCCTTCATAGGAATTTAAAATACTGCTAAAATCAATTTTGGTCTGCTCATCAAAATTCATTTGTTGGTTGTTCACCATTTCAATAAATTTTTCCCCAAGCACAATCAGTTCATTGTACATGTTGGACATGCCCTCTTCCTCAAAACCGTTCGCTAGAAGTTTTGTGGTGTATTCGTTTTTTAGAATTTCGAGAAAACGATTGAATTTTTCTTGTGATTCCTTATAATTCCAGGCACTCGTAAATAAATCACTTCCATTGTTTCTAAATTTGTTTGTCCACGCCTGGTTATCAGATCGTAGCATTTGATTGTATTCTTCTTCATGCTTTTGAATGCGGTTGGCCGATGCATAGAAGGTGTGAAGTAAAATTTCAATATCTGTACCTTGAAGTTTACTGAGATAGATCGAATTTTTTAAGGCTTCAAAAGAACTTGTGTTGGGTTGGTAATAAATGGTCGTATTTAAATCTCCAAAAGTGTTACCGATAAAGGCATAATCATTGAAATTTAGGGTCGTTGGTGTATTGTCGATGTAACCGTTAAAGATAGAATCGACATTCTGGCCTATGTTTTCACGCCCCCTTTTTATTAAATGAAGATTTTTAAGATCTGTTTGAATGGCCCTAGAAATGCTTTTCAACAGACCGTCAAGCTCTTTGGTTTGAATGCGGTTTTCATTCCAATTATTGATCTGCAAGGCAATCAGTATTCCAATTACAACCAGAACTATTTCTCCGATGGCATAGATGAGGTATTTGCTAAAACGGTTTTCAGACAGCAATTTTTGCCGGATGCGGCGGAAGAATTTAATCATGGGTCAGTTGTTTTTTCATCGCGTTTATTCTTGAAATGTTCTGTATTTAAAGGTCATGTACTCACCCTTATAAACTTTGTCTGTAAATTCATCTGTACACTTCTCTTTAAGGATATGCTTAATCTCCGCCTCCTTCATATTAAAATTTCTTTTATTGATAAAACCAACTGTTCGTATGCTTGGATGCTCAATAATTGGGTTTAGGTCACCGCTTTTTACTTTTGTATCTACAAACCTAAAATCAATCAATTCCTTGAAATTTGATAGGAACTCCAAGTTTTCAAGGTCTCCACAACTATTTAAACACAACACTTTAATATTTTTCAGTTTCAGAAGTTGCTCATCAATACGTAATTTCTTCGATTGGTTGATGTGAAGGAATTCAATCTTAGATGCATTCTGTATACCGTCCAAAGATTCAAGTTTTGTACAGTAATGGGTTTCAAGTCTTCTAAGGTTTGGAAACTTAGTCAATCCCTTTAATTCTTTAAAATTGGCCCAGTTTAGTTCAAGAAATTTTAGGTTTTCTGAATTCGGTACTGCATCGAAAGATTGCTTTTTGCTTTTGAGATGCCATAAAATGGCGTATTCTACACTTGAGAATTTAGCAGCATCAAATTTTTCTTCTTTCAGGCGGCCTTGATAAATGTTTGCTGCGTCGATTTGATCGAACCATATTGTATTATACCTCCAGTCCATATTGTTCCTGAAATTGCACCTGACCGTCAGGGTATTTATGGAATCATACCCAGGTTAATTTGGTCTGCACTTAAATGTAAGTAAAATTCGAAGGAGTAGGAGGACTGGGTGAATTATAGCTCTTGTAATCCAGAGCTGTTTTCAAAATTCAAAAATACGTTTTCACAATCCATGTGTCTATCAGCGCAGGTAGAATACCAGAACCCAGGAATAATAACATCGTATAAATCAAATCTGAAAAATTAACTCCACTATAAATTCCAATTTTAGGATCTCTTTTGAAAATTTTTTTAAATCCATTTGTCAAAGGATAATAAAGAGAAAGAAAGAAGAAAGGAATTAAAGACAACAAAAAACCAAATTGAAACGCTCCCGGATCGATTGAAAATTTTAGTCCAATTCCTATTAGCATTATTAGTACTGCTATAAAAAAATAGAGTTTGTAGTTTTCAATCATGTTATTCCATTCGGTTTTGAAAACCACAAACCATAAGGAAATACCTGCACTTAAAAGCCCGAAAATAGTTATCCAATCCAAATTTCCAACTTTTCATTAGGAAGTTCCTGTTCAAATAATCGCATAAAAAACAAATTCGAACGTCTAACTCGCAAATCAGTTTGATTTTTGAATTCAATCAAATAAACCCCTCGTTCAGAAATATCAAGAGTCATTATTTTTTTAGCTCTTTCTCCAAATTCATAAGATTGAATCCGCCAATTAGTAATCTTAGGAGTAATAATTTTACCATTGCTCCTGTTTTTAAATTCAATCGCAAATTCACCTACGGAAACATCCCAGCCCCCAAGAACTTTTACTCTATAAATTCCAACTTGTAATTCAATTGCTTTACCCGAGTCATATATGTTAATAGGGAATCTGGTTTCAGCGTACCTCAAATCGGTTTTTATAATATCAATATCTTTCGGAACCTCACTTCTATGAAGAAATCCTCTAATTTTTTTGTCAGGCGTTAATTGGTCGTACTCGCTTTTTATGTAGGGTCTTTCTCCATCAGACGGTTCAAATGCAGTTTGTAAATATTCGATTTCCCCTTCATCCAATTCTCGTACCGTTCCGTCATTCTCGACGTAGACAAATTCGAATTTTTTATCTTTTGCTCTCAACATGTTCAATAAAAATGAAGCACAACGGTCTCGTGTATGATTAGTTAGGTTGTTCAAACACTAAAGTGAGCAAAAAACATCGCTATAAAAGTCCTGGAGGACTTATGTAAATTGCCTAAAACCAAGCAATTTAGTATTCACGGTGTTACCTGCTTTTTTTGTCTGCCTTTGTTTTTATTCTATCTAAATGCTTTTGCCATTGCTTGATGTCTCTGGCAAGATATTCATCTGCTTTTTCCTTTCTCACTTCAATGGCTTTCTCGCCTGCCTCTATAGCCTTTTTGTAATAATGTTGCCTTTCATAAGTTTCCATCAATAGTCGATATGCAAACTCGCTTTTGTTCAACTTTATTGATTCTTGTGCTAACCATTCTAGCTTTTTATAATCTCTGCCTTGGAAATATAAATAGTCTATCGCATTTGACATTTCATCGTATTCTTTTACATTTCCGGTCAATAATTCCTCATTGATATAGTTTTCAATTTCCTGATCGATAGATGTTTCGAATCCAAAACCAATTGAAATGTTTTCCCATGAAACATAGATCATAGCATTATTTGGAATTAGGTCAACATCAATTGTTAAGGTCTCATAATATCTATTCGTAGGTTGTGGGTATACCACAAATCTTGCAACATCCATGTCCGGATTATAATCGTAAGACCCATATAAGGATGTATCTGAGTTTAGGATTACAATCCATTCTTCTTTGTTCGGGATTGTTAACAGCGAATATGTGCCAGAATCGATTGATTGTTTGCCAATCTTAACTTTTTTGTCAAAGCTAATTTTTGTGCAATATCCTGCTCCAGTTCGCCAAACCTGATTCCATGGCACCAGTTCGCCAAATACTTTGCGATTTCGGGCTGAAGGTCTCTCGTATTCGATTTTTAGATTGGTATTGCCTACCATTTGCGTTATTATTCCCTTTGGACTTAGTGAAGGATAGGCTATTTGTGAAAATGCATAATCCTGAACGAAGTAGATCAAGGACAACATCAAAATTAATTTAAGCTTCATTTGTATGTAAGGTTTATCAATTGCAGCCAACAGTCTCGGCTATGATTTCGTCCCTGCCTCCGACGAGGGTAAGCGAGAGGAAGGCATTGTTGAAAGTGTCGCCAAGGCTTGTCCGTTTGAAATAAAATTAACTAAAATTATTAGGGGTAGGAGGACAGCAATGAATTATAGCCATTGTTACCTGCTGGCTTTTATTATTTCAGTTGTTTGGTCAGTTATACTTTTCGTTTGTAATTCTATGCTAAATACTTCTAATTCCGTTTTTAAATTCATTTCCATTTCCAAATAGAATTTAGTGAAGAATTGTTTTTCAATGTCATAGTATATATGTCCTTTTCCAGTTCCGTCCAATTCCATTTCGTAATCTTTAGTTGCAGATTTTATATTATAGACTTGGTCAAGGTCAAAATATCCAATTCTGTTTTCTACTTTTCTCAAAGTATAAATTGAGTTGATTTCCATTTCAATTGTCATATCTGCAATTGGCATTGACATTGGGTTTTTCTGCTCGAAACTTTCTCCAACTTTAATTTTCCTATTCGGATATTTGATTTGGTTCATCATCGATTCCATTGCATGAAGTAATGTTCTCTTTTTTTCTTCTGTCATCGTTGAAGAAGAAATAGAGTCAATTTTAGTATTACCATCAATTGATTTTCCAAAAAACTTTGTTCCGCTAACTAAAGTCGGATTATTTGATTCTAATAATTCTATGTCAATAGGAAATTCGTTTCCTTTTAATTTTCCGGTTTTAGAAACACTTTTTAAAAGACTTGTGTCTTTCGTTATTGTTGGGTTTTCAACTCCGTTGTTTTTTAAGTTTTGCAGTATTTCGTCTGATGCAATATATTTCACATTATTTTCAGAAATCTGTTTTTGGGTCAACGTGTAATTGTAATTTGGTAAGTAACCAACTTTAAAATCAATTTCCTCTTGACTTTTACAAGAAGTAATTGAGATTGTCAATAAAATAAGCAGGATTGTTCTTTTCATTCTGTTTTTTCAGCTTGCAGGTAACGGTCTCGGCTATGATTCAAAATTGCCAAGGCCAGTTTGGTTGTACTTAAATGTAAGTAAAATTCGAAAGAGTAGGGCAGCCTAGCTTATTGCCCCTCGTCGGTCTCGGCTTCCTGCTGTTTCTTGGCCTTTTTGTACAGCGGCAAAAAGTAAGAGATGCTGTAGTTATAACCCACACCCCATTTGCTATTGTCGGTGATCTTGTTGAACCCGGGGATCCAAAGGTTGGGAAAGCGGTCATCTTCCGAATTGGTGACCAAATGCGCCAAGCGTATGCTTGCCCCCAAATAAATATTGGCAAAGAGTTCGGCCTTCATGCCCACCACCATTTCCAACCACGAGGCGTTCAAGCCACTAAATTCCTCGCTTTCATCAGAACCCAATACAAAGCCATCGGGGCTGAAATAGCGGTCGCTATCGAATACCTGGTAATTGTTGAGGGTTTGGCTAAAGGTGCTAAAGGCATAGCGCCCCCCGACGGTGATGCTATTGTGCATGCCATACCAGTTTTGGTAGGTATTGTAATCGACACCCAATTTTAGGTAACTGCCCGAGGTGGTGAAATTGTAGAGGTCTTCTTGATCGGTACGTTCTTCATTGCCCAATTCGCCGGCCAGCCATAATTTTTTGGTAAGGCGGTAATCGGCCACAAATTCGATGCCGGTATAGCCATCGGTAGCAAAAGACAGCACCGGTCGGCTTAGGTCTACCCCCAAGCGAATGCCATACTTATCAGTACGGGCCACCGTATCCTTCGGCTGCAGGTCGATCGGTTTGCTTTGCCCGTAAGTGAAACCATATAGGGCAATACAGGCGAGGCTAATGAAAAATCTTGACATGAATGGCTTGTGAGTTTTCAACGGTTGGGTTCGCGATTTCGATGCGTTTGATCCAGTCAGAACTGAATACCTGGCGTGTGGTATCTAAATCGGCATAGCGGGCAACAAAGCCGCAGGCGCGCGATACAAATTCTTCTTGCACCGTATAGTTAAACGTGAGCGTGTCTGTGGTACCGGTTTCGACACCGTCTTCATCGGCGGAGTCGGAAATAAAGACATAACTACTGCTGGTGGCATTGATCTGTAAGGGCAGCCCAATCGAATCTAGCGTCGTACGGTCGGCAAAGCTGCTGGGTGAGGTATCAAAACCCAAGGCCCGAATGCGCAAGGTGTTGACACTTTTCGCCAAGGTCTCATCAGTAGCATCAAAAAATCCGATGACCAACAAGGGGGTGTCCCCATCCACACAGATATCATCTTTTTCGCATGACGATACCTGACAGAGCATCACTATGGCCAGTAGGGCCGTGCATATTGTTTTAATTCGGGGCATCACCATAAAACCTCAGCGTTTGCGTAAAAGTACCACATTTTCAACATGGTGGGTTTGCGGAAACATATCAACCGGCTGTACCTTGACCACTTCATAAGCTTCATCCAATAGGGCAAGGTCGCGTGCCTGGGTTGCGCTGTTGCAACTTACATAAACTATTTTTTTCGGCCCCACATTTAACAATTGTTCAACAACTTTTTTATGCATGCCATCGCGGGGAGGGTCGGTAATCACCACATCGGGATGGCCATTTTGGGTAATAAAATCATCCGTAAAAACCGACTTCATATCACCCACAAAAAAATCGATGTTCGCAATCTTATTGTTGGTGGCATTGGCCTTGGCATCGGCAATGGCCTCGGGCACACTCTCAACGCCAACCACCCGCTTGGCCTGTTTGGCCACAAATTGGGCAATGGTGCCGGTGCCGGTATACAGGTCATAAACCAACTCGTCACCCCTTAGCCCGGCAAAATCGCGGGTTACCTTGTACAGTTCGTAAGCCTGTGCTGAATTCGTCTGGTAAAACGACTTCGCATTGATCTTAAAGCGGAGACCTTCCATTTCCTCAAAAATATGATCTCGACCGTGATAGCACACCACCTCTTGGTCGTAGATGGTGTCATTGGGCTTTTGGTTGATGATATAGAGTAAGGAGGTGATTTCAGGAAATGCATCCCTTAGAAAATTCAATACCTGTTCACGCTGCTGTGTATCATTCTCAAAAAACTGCAGCAATACCATAACCTCACCTGTAGATGCCGTGCGGATCATAAGGGTGCGCAGCAGCCCTTCTTGCTTTCTGGGATTAAAAAAGCTAAGCCCATTGTCAAGGGCAAATTTTTTGATGGCGTTGCGCAGTGTATTCGAGGGTTCCGCCTGCAGATGACAGTTTGTAATGTCAAGGATCTTGTCCCACATTCCGGGAATGTGGAACCCCAGGGCATTGCGATCGGCAATTTCGGTGTCTGATTGGATCTCTTCTTCAGACAGCCATCGCGAATCGGAGAACGAAAACTCCATTTTGTTGCGGTAGAAATAGGCCTCCTTGGCACCCAGAATGGGTGAAATTTCGGGTAGTTCCAATCCGCCAATACGTTTGAGGTTGTTTTCAACCTCGCGCTGCTTGTAGTGCAATTGGTGGTCGTACCCCATATGTTGCCATTTGCAGCCCCCGCAGGTGCCAAAATGTTCGCAATGGGGGGTAGCGCGTTTTTCGGATAGCTGGTGAAATTTTATCGCCTTGCCCTCATAAAAGGCCTTACGCTTTTTAAAGGTTTGCACATCAACCACATCCCCAGGTACGGCATTGGTCAAAAAAATGACCCGCCCATCTGGGGCTTTGGCCACTGCTTTTCCCTTGGCCCCGGCATCGATCACGGGTACCGCCTCAAAAATTTGGCGCTTGTTTTTTCGCATGGCGCAAAAATAATGGTTTAAGGACTGTAAATTGAGAAGAATTTGGACGGGTAGGGGAACCTTTGGCACAAAACGCCGTCCATAGTATGGATATCATGGGGAAACCGGATAAAATAGTGGATTCATTGTTGGTTATTTCCTATAAGGCCGGAGACCGGAAAGCGCTGGACCTCTTGGTGCGCCGCTGGAACCACAAATTGTGTGCCCATGCGTACAGCTACCTGAAAGATTGGTCGTTGGCAAAAGATGTTACCCAAGAAACCTGGAGTGCCGTGCTCGCCAAAATACATCGCTTACGCGATACCAACAGTTTTGGAAGCTGGGCCATGACCATCGTTACCCGAAAGGCCTTGGATGTGCTTAAAAAACAGAAGAACAGCAAATCTGCCATGGCCGAGCAGTTTTGGAACGAACAACAGCAGGTACCGGATCCACCCGATACAAAAACCGCCAAAATGGAACGGATCAAAGCGGTAATGGCCCAATTGTCACTGGAACATCGCATGGTCTTGAAACTGTTTTATTTGGAGGAATACAGCCTCAAAGAGATCAGTACCATAGTGGGGGTTTCGATGAATACCGTAAAGACCCGTTTGTTTCGGGCACGCGAAAAAATTAAAGACAAACTGGAATTAAATACTAAGAATCATGAAAAAAGAAGTTGAAAAATTGGATGATTTGATCAAGGAAACCCTTTCTGAGGAGGAAGCCAGGTTTTATGAAGAATTGGAAGAGAAGAACATATTTGGAAAAATAACAGATGTCTATAAGAGCAAGGTGGGCTGGCTGGCCATTGTCATGAACATTGTACACATTCTGTTTTTTATTGGCTTTGTTTACGCCTTAGTTCAATTTTTTGATGCCGAAAGCACCCGAGATCTGATCCTATGGAGCGGAGCCGGATTTTTGTGTATGATCTTTATGGCGATGCTAAAGCTCTACGTGTGGATGCAGATGGATAAAAATGATGTGATGCGCGAACTGAAACGCATTGAGCTACAGCTGTCCGTTTTGGCACATAAAAAGGACAACTCATAGGTGGAACAGGGCTAGGGTGTCAAAATATTTATAAATTTGTGGTTCCACAGGGATGATTTCTCTCCCACGCTGCTTTTTCGAATCCTCGAAAGAAAAAAGGTACAGAAGGAATAGTTATTTTTTAAACATTAAAAATTTTAAAAATGGCTGTTTTAGAAGCATTGACATCACAGCAGGCAATTGACCTAGAAAACAAGTACGGAGCCCATAACTATCACCCCTTACCCGTGGTATTGAGTCGCGGAGAAGGCGTTTATGTTTGGGATGTTGAAGGGAAAAAATATTATGATTTTCTCTCGGCCTATTCTGCCGTAAACCAAGGACACTGTCACCCAAGAATTGTGGGTGCACTCACCGAACAGGCGAAAAACCTGACCTTGACCTCAAGGGCATTTTACAACGACATGCTCGGTAAGTACGAAAAATACGCTACCGAAACCTTCAAATTCGACAAGCTCTTACCCATGAATACAGGGGCAGAGGCGGTTGAAACGGCCTTGAAATTGTGCCGAAAATGGGGGTATGAAAAAAAGGGAATTGCAGAGAACGAGGCCCAGATCATTGTTTGTGAAAATAATTTTCACGGCCGCACGACCACCATCATCTCCTTTTCCAACGATCCCGTAGCGCGTGAGAATTTTGGTCCCTACACCGATGGGTTCATCAAAATCGAATATGACAATCTTAAGGCGCTCGAACACGCCTTACAAAGCCATAGCAATGTGGTTGGCTTTTTAGTAGAGCCCATTCAAGGGGAGGCAGGGGTTTATGTGCCTTCCGATGGCTATCTCAAAGAGGCCAAGGCCCTTTGTGCCCAGTATGGGGTACTTTTTATAGCCGATGAGGTGCAAACGGGCATCGCCCGAACCGGTAGGCTGTTGGCGACCTGTGGCAATTGTTCTTGTGCAGAAAAGCACTGCAGTGGCACCCCAGAGGTAAAACCGGATATTTTGATTTTGGGCAAGGCCCTCTCCGGTGGGGCTTATCCCGTTTCGGCCGTGTTGGCCAACGATGACATTATGAATGTCATTCGCCCGGGCAACCATGGCAGTACCTTTGGTGGCAATCCCATTGCCGCTGCGGTAGGTATGACTGCCCTTGAAGTTATCAAAGATGAGGAACTGGCCCAGAATGCCTATGAATTGGGCAATCTCTTCCGTGAAAAATTGAATGCATTTATCCCTACCTGCGATTTGGTCACCCAAGTACGGGGCAAGGGTTTGTTGAATGCCATTGTCATCAATGATACCGAAGACAGCACCACGGCCTGGGACATATGTATGGCCCTAAAGGAAAATGGACTTTTGGCCAAACCCACCCATGGCAATATCATCCGCTTTGCGCCGCCATTGGTCATGACCGAAGCACAATTGTTGGATTGTGTTTCCATCATTACCAAAACGCTACAAGCCTTTGAAAAGTAAAAAAAAAAGCCCCGAAAGGGGCTTTTGTTAGTTATGGGGTTGACGTACCCTGTCTTGATTTTGCCCGCCGCAATTGGCGCTGTATTTTTTTGATGGCCGACTCAATTGATTTTTCGGGCTCAATGATATTGTATTCGCCCCAAAAATCAGGATCTGAAAAGCCTATGGCCTCGTCACTGAGGATAATTGATTTTTTAAGGCGACTCCTGTTTTTGGGCAACTCGCCGCTTAGGTTTTTCTCCCAATCGGTCACTGCCATTTCAGCGGTCATACTATAGACCGAATTGAACAATTTGTCTTTCCAATTCACCTTAAATTCCAAAAGTACATTGCTATAGCCATAGTACCATTTGCCATCTTTTTCCCTGTAATCTACCCGGTAGGCCACCTCGGTGGGCCAAACATCGACCTGGGCCGGCTTTTTGCGAACAAAAAGGCGTGCTGCCTTCTCCTTGTCGGTAATATTTAGGGAGTATACCGCACTGGTAAGGGTTCTGTTTTCAACATCGATGTAGAGCTTACCTTCATATAGGGGGTCGATTACATATTTGCGTTGGGTAAAGTTGATCACATAAATGAGGCGGTCATTGATCCGTGTTGATCGGTCGAAACTGAATTTGTAATCTTTCAACAATTCAAAATCGAAGATAAACTCAGGATATTTTATGATATCAACATAGAGGGTGTTAAAGGGGCCTCCCTGCAGTTTTAGGGCCACCGTATCCAATCTGCTGTAATCCGTACTTTTTCGCGCCTTAAAGAGTTCAACGGCATCGCGGCGCTGTGAATCATAGGGTGATTTGTAAATATTGACTACCGCTTCGGACAAGGATACATTGCGCCTGCGTTTTTTGATAGTTTCCCGATAGAAGGCAGTCATCAAGGTAGGGTCGTCGAAGTAGTTTTCACCTTTTCGTAAAAGGGTTTCCCGTACCAAGGCAGCCGCATCCTTGGGTACTTCAACATCTACCTCGGCCAGTTGCGTAACCGAAATGGCCAATCCTATTTTGTTTTTGTTCTCCTTTAGATCTGCAAGGGCAATCGTTTTGCTGCTATACCCCAAAAAGGAAATCAAGACATTGGCGTCCGTAATGGTCTTAGGTACCTTGAGTTGAAAATTGCCTTCGGTATTGGTGATGGTGCTGATATTGGTACCCTCAACGGCCAAACTGGCAAATACCAGGGGTTTGTTGGTCTTAAGGTCAAATACCTCGCCCCTATAGCTGTTGACATCTTCTGAGTTTTGGGCCACGGCAAGTGACATGGCGAAAACCAAGCCCATAAAATGCAAAAGCAACTTTTTTATATTCATTTTCCTTAGTTTATTTTTTCGCGTGCCCACACCGAGGTTAGCACACTCTAAGGTAATGATTTACACCGATAGAAGTGCAAATTTTAAGAAGCAATTCGCAACTTCAACCCCTTGTTTCTTGGGCTGCGAACCGGTCTTACAAGAATTGAATAGGTCAGTTGACCATAAAAATGGCATTGGCAAAGAATAACTTTCCATTTTCCCAGAACCCTCGGAACAATGGATTATCGACCATGTAGACTACCTGACCCCCACCATGGCCTTCAACCCCAAATACCAGGGTTTTACCAATGGCCTTTTGGGCTTGGCTACCCGCAAATCCGGCAACGGGGCGTGTCTGGTTTTCCAAATAGGCCGCATTGCCACTCGCCAGATATTCGTAAGCATCACTGCCCAATTTCAAGGTATAATAATCTTCCCCATACCCATAGGCCATAGGATGGGTATTATCAACCTTTACCTTAAAGATGGCCCCCGTTATGGCATTCTTCATACGCTCTCGTTGTTGGTTTTCATGGGGCTTTGGGGGTTGGGCGGTGTTGTCTTTCTCTTGTTTTTTCGTCTTTATGTTAAAGCCCTTTTCACCATCGATGCCTTTTATGGCACCGCCCATGGCGATAAGTTTGCCGCCCTGACTCACCCAGCTTTTTAGTTTGCCCAATCGCGCATCGTTCATAAATCGCCCGTAACGCCCACCGGGCAGTATGAGAATATCATAGGCATCAAGATCAACACGATCGTAATAGGCCTCATCTACAACGGTAATGGGATATTTGAGCTGCTGCTCAAAAAAGTGCCATATTTCGCCAAATTGATACGAAGATGTGGGTCCTCCGGTCAATACGGCCACCTTTGGTTTCTTGATGCGCTGTACGTAAGGTGACCCAAAGTCTTTACCCGAATCCACAAATCCTGTTCCCACGGCGTGTAAGTTTTTTTTGTAGCGTTCTTGAACAGTTGAACGTATGTTGTCAAAATCCTTGAGGTCGTTATTGTCGCTTTGGGTGATGATCAAACTTCCCCTTTTAAACGATTTCCCATCGATTGTGAACGGATGGTAGGTGGTTCGCACCTTCACCCCTTGTTGTAGCAGCGCTGCCAAAAAGCGGGCGTCATCCATGCTGTTCCAATCGGTAACCCAGGCATAGGGTTTTACCGGCTTACCTGCATATTTATAGACTACCTTGTCATCCACCGGGCTTGATGCTACCAAACTAGAAGAGGCAATGGCATCTAAGCCGTACGCATAGGGTAAAGACCAGGCCGTGATATCATAGGTCAGGGAGTCGCTTAATTTGGCATCGGGTTCAAAGAGCACCTTCACCAAGGTTCCTTTGGGCTGATTGGTTGAAACGACCAAACTTTGGTTTGAGGTCTGCATGCTGCCTGAAGCCCTTGTTTTGTAACGATACCCTTTTGCGGTACCAGAATTGGCCCGACCATATGCTATTTTGTGCTTGGCCAATAAGCTTTCCAAAGCCTTGATGTTGTCAGGATTGCCGTTCATGACATAGCTTTTGTATTTAAAGTTTTTGTTACCAAAGAATTTTTTAAACTCGGTATTTAGCTTCGCTACATTATTGACAGCGACTTCAACCGTTGATAAACCCGTGGTGTGGTGGTGGGCAATCCGGTCTTTTAAGGTCAAGGTGTCTCCAATGCCCGTGATGATGCCCAAACCGGCCCGTCCACTACCTCCTTGTTCATAGGTCATGCCGATAGAACCATTGTAGGTCGGGTAGGTATCCCCATAACTGGGGTAAAAAAGATCGAAAAACTCCTTGGTAAAATAGAACCAACCGTTGGCATCAAAATATTTGGCGTGGTTTTTACCAATTGTCTTTTGAAAGTCACGCTGAAAACTTGTGATCACCTCATGATAAGGCTCTGCGGCCGGAGCAAAATAATACGGATTGTCTACCCCTTGTTCGTGAAAATCAACATGGATATGGGGCATCCACTTATTGTAAAATTTTAATCGTTGTTGGCTTTCTACTTGGGTCAACCAGGCCCAGTCTCGATTTAAGTCGAACATATAATGATTGCTTCGGCCCGACAACCAACCTTCATGGTGTTCCTTACTGTTGGGGTCTACTTGATAGGGTGTATTCTTATTTTGGTTGTACCAATTGATGTAACGGTCCCTGCCATCAGGATTTATACAAGGATCGATGAGGACCACCGCATTGTCCAAATACGCACTTTTGGTGGTTAGCAGTTCATAAATCGTTTTCATCGAAGCCTCTGTGCTGACACTTTCATTGCCATGAACATTGTAGCTGAGCCAAACGATAACCTTTTCTTGGTTCCCTTCGCCTTGAATCGCTTTCAAATGCTCTTGTCTGATTTGCTCCAGATCACCCATATTGGCTGAAGACGTAACGTAGGCCAACAAGAGCGGACGACGCTCGTTTGTTGCACCATAGGTAACCAACTTGACCCTGTCTGGTGCCGCCTCGGCCAAATATTCATAGTAGTCCACTACTTGATGGTGTCTCGAAAATTGGGTGCCCAATTCATAACCCAAAAATTCAGAAGGTGATTTCAGATTTTGGGCCGAAATTGCAATCGATAAAAGAAAGAGGATGGCGGGTAAAAGTCGATTCATTTGATTTTTTTATAGAAAACCAAATCTAACAATAAAAAGGAAACGCCTACCGTAATTTTCGAGCAAGCACCTTATTTATCGGTTTGGCAATTAACGTATTTTTGGGAATACGCTGAAAGCTATAATGTATATTTGGACGTTTTTTCTATTCTATGGAAGTTGATTGTATACCATTTCGCAAAACAGGCTACTTTTCTGAGCTTATTTGCGACTACTTAGATGAAAAAAAGGAATTGCGCCCTTTTTACAATCGATTTCCAAAGCTTGAGAATTTCAAGGAGCAGATTGCCGAGAAAAAGGCCAATTTTCCACAAGCCCATCGAGCGGTATTGGTCAAGGCCCTTCAAGGGCAATACGAATCGGTAACAACCACCCAGGCCACAAAGAAGAATATTGCACGCCTTGGCCATGAAAATACCTTTACCGTGGTGACCGGTCACCAATTGAACCTGTTCACCGGGCCGTTGTATTTTCTCTATAAGATTGTTTCCACAATCAACTTGACCAAGCAACTCAAAAAGGCCTATGCCGATCATGATTTTGTGCCCATTTATTGGATGGCCACCGAAGACCATGATTTTGATGAAATCAATTATTTCAACTTTAAGGGGCAGAAGGTGCAATGGAATTTCCAATCGAAGGGTGCGGTGGGTCGATTCTCAACCCAAGGATTGGATGAGGTCTTGGCTATTTTTTCGAAGGAATTGGGCGCTACCCGTAATGCTCAGGAGCTCAAACAATTGTTCCAAAAAGCCTATCTGGAGCACCAAACGCTTACCGGAGCCACCCGGTATTTGGCCAATGCACTCTTTGGTGAAACAGGACTGGTTATTGTTGACGGAGATGATGCAGCGCTAAAAAAGCAATTGGTGCCCTATGCCAAACAAGATATTTTTAATCGCATTCCCTTTGAAAAGGTATCCGAAACCAATGCGAAATTGGCTGCGGTATCCGACGCCTATGCCATTCAGGTCAACCCAAGGGAAATCAACTATTTTTATCTAGAAGCGGGCCTGCGCGAACGCATTGTTGAAAAGGATGGGCGGTACTACATCAATGATACCGACCTGGAATTTGGGGCTGATGAATTGGAGGAAGTCTTGGACAAACACCCAGAGCGATTTTCGCCCAATGTCATTGCCCGACCCTTGTACCAAGAAGTTATATTGCCCAATCTCTGCTATATCGGTGGGGGAGGTGAGTTGGCGTATTGGCTCGAGCTGAAAAGTTATTTTGAGGCCCTTGGCGTAAGCTTTCCGATGTTGCTTTTGCGGAATTCGGCCTTATTAATTTCGGAAAAGCAGGCTGAAAAGGTGAAACGGATGGATGTAAGTGTGGATGACCTGTTTTTAAAACAGGCTTCACTGATCAACAAAAAAATTCGAAAAATCTCCAATATTGAAATTGATTTTGGCCCACAGAAACAGGCATTGGAAACGCAATTTGAAAAGTTATTCACCATTGCCGAGCAAACCGACGCCTCCTTTTTGGGCGCTGTCAAGGCCCAGGAGGTAAAACAGAAAAAAGGACTTGAGCACCTTGAAAAACGCCTGTTGAAGGCACAAAAACGGAAGTTGAAAGACCATGTGGTGCGCCTGTCAGATCTTCAGAATGCCTTATTTCCGAATCAATCCCTACAAGAGCGTCAATTAAACTTTAGCGAGCCTTTTTTGGAAAATGGCAGTGGGCTTTTGCCCCATCTTTTTAATGCCCTAGACCCTTTAGATCAAAACTTTTTGATTTTATACACTTGATTACCAGTAATTTGTAAATTTTTTTAAAAAAAGTTCAGCCAATAGGTAGGGTTTTTTACCAAGCTGTTGTTTTATATACAAATTGCTATGAAGAAGGTTTTAAACCTTTTACAATTTTGAGTTAGTAAATTCATGTGTTTAGGTTGGTTTTGATTTTATTGCAAAAGAAAGTCCGGGGTGGTTCCCGGACTTTTGTTTTTATGGCAATTCAAAATCAGAAAAGCTCTGAAAAATGCGACTTGACTTCAAAAAGGGTGGCCTCTTTCATGCTGTCAAACCGCACATCGGCATGGCCAACACGCTCTGCTGGTCCGATACCTACCGAATGAAATCCTCCGGCTTTGGCTGCATCAATACCACTTTCGGCATCTTCATACACAATGCATTCTTCGGGCTTCAAGTCTAATGCTTTCGCCCCAAAAAGAAAGATATCAGGTTCGGGCTTGCTTTTAGAGACACTGTTGCCATCACCTATCACATCAAAGTATTTGTTGGCCTCCAATTGTTTTAACACCTTGATTGCATTTCTGCTGGCACTGCCCAGAGCGACCAAAAACCCTTCTTTTCGCAATAAATTCAGCAGTTCCTGGGCACCGGGTAAGTAATCGTTTGGGGTCATATGGTCGAGGCTATCCACATAAATGTCATTTTTAAGGGTGGCCAGTGCTACCAATTTTTCTTCATCGACCTGGGCATTGTTATGGTCTTTGATAATGTTGATCGAATCCATTCGGGAAACCCCTCGAAGCTTTTCATTCACTTCACGGTCGAATTGCCATCCCATGTCATCTGCCAATTTTTTCCAGGCCTGGAAATGAAGCTCGGCTGTGTCGGTTATCACGCCATCCAAGTCAAAAATAAATCCCTTGATCACTTTGGTCAGTTTTAGCCGACAAAGAAATGACTAAAAAAGTTAAGAAAAAAGCTACTTAACGTTATATTCCAAACGCATGGTGATCGAGGCTGTCTTGTTCTTAGATGAGGTATTGTAAGCCCCACCCCAGCTGTAATCCTCGCCTGAATTTTGCCCAGTGATCTGAAAGACGCCCATACGTGCTGAAATTAAATCGCCAAGTGTGCCACCGGCATTTTCTGCAATCTTTTCAGCGCGAATACGAGCATCTTCAGTGGCCTTTGATATCATTTCAATCTTGAGGTCTGCCAGTTTGGTGTAGTAATACCTGGGCGGCGACGAGTTGAACTGCACTCCTTTGTTCAGTAATTCAGTGATTTCCCTTGAAACGGCTTCAATTTTGGCAACATCGGTTGCTTCTATTTGCACCGATTGGGAGAGTTCGTACCCACGAAAAATACTGCCGACATAATTGCCGTTCTCGTATTTATTGTCGCGCTGTTCGGTGGTCTGAACCGAACTGAAAATTATGTTGCTTTCCTGTATGCCTTTTGAGATAAGGTACGAGCGAACAATTTCCTTTTGACGGTTGAGCTCATCAAAGGCAGCTGTAAGCACGGGGCTGTACGAAGAAAATCGACCTTCCCATACAATGAGATCTGAAGTGAAGTTTTCGTTGCCCAAGCCTGTGACTGAAATGACTTGAGGCGGATTTGCCCTTTTGACATAGGCATTACCCAAAAAGTAAGCCGCGATTACGATGGCAAGTCCGAAAATAATGGCCGTGATATGTTTCATGAGGTGCTTTATTTGATATACGAATAAATATACCCAAAAAGATGTTTTGCAAATAGACCATTTTGCTATTTTTGCCCATGCAAAACCAAGTCCTAATTCTCGATTTTGGTTCCCAATACACCCAATTGATAGCACGTCGCGTGCGGGAACTAAATATTTACTCCGAAATCAAGCCATACAATAACCCGCCTAAAGATTTGTCTGCCTACCAGGCCGTAATTCTTTCGGGTTCGCCCTATTCCGTACGTGCAGATGATGCTCCGCATCCTGATTTATCGGCGATCAAGGGCAAAAAGCCCTTGTTGGGCATTTGTTACGGCGCTCAATATTTGGCCCATTTTCATGGCGGTAATGTGGCCCCATCGGCAACGCGTGAATACGGTAGGGCCAATTTGAGCAGTATGGCCACCGATGACATTTTTTTGGATGGAATTTCAAAGGGTAGCCAAGTGTGGATGAGCCACAGCGACACGATAAAGGCATTGCCTGATGATGCCCAGCTACTGGCCAGTACTGACGATGTGGAAAATGCAGCGTTCAAGCTTGATGGCGAGACCACCTATGGCATTCAATTTCACCCAGAGGTATACCATACCACCGATGGTAAGAAATTATTGGAAAACTTTTTGGTCAAGATTGCCCAATTGAAACAAGATTGGACTCCGGATGCCTTTGTCGAAACGACAGTTAACGAGCTAAAGGCCAAGATCGGAACTGACAAGGTCATCTTGGGGCTTTCCGGTGGCGTTGATTCCAGTGTTGCGGCGATGTTATTGCATAAAGCCATTGGTCCGCAGTTACACTGCATTTTTGTAAACAATGGCCTGTTGCGAAAAAATGAATTTTCAAGTGTACTCGAGCAGTACCAGGGCATGGGCCTCAACGTGAAAGGGGTAGATGCTTCGGCACGCTTTTTGGATGCCTTGGCCGGGGAAGCTGACCCAGAAACGAAAAGAAAGATCATTGGTCGCGTTTTTATCGAGGTCTTTGATGACGAATCGAATAAGGTTGAGAATGCCACCTGGTTGGCCCAGGGTACAATTTATCCGGATCGTATTGAATCGGTTTCCGCCAGTGGAGGTCCCTCGGCTGTAATCAAAAGTCATCACAATGTGGGGGGATTGCCCGATTATATGAAGTTAAAAATTGTAGAACCTTTGCAATTGCTGTTTAAGGATGAAGTGCGGCGCGTGGGACGAAGTATCGGTATGCCCGAGAATATTCTGGGAAGACATCCTTTTCCCGGTCCGGGATTGGGTATTCGAATATTGGGTGACATTACCGCAGAAAAAGTGTCTATCTTACAAGAGGTAGATGCCATTTTTATTGAAGGTCTAAAAAAATATGGGCTTTATGACAAGGTTTGGCAGGCCGGAGCCATGCTTTTACCCGTAAATAGTGTAGGGGTAATGGGTGACGAGCGAACTTATGAAAAATGTGTGGCCCTTAGAGCCGTTGAAAGTACGGATGGAATGACAGCAGATTGGGTGAATTTGCCATATGAGTTTTTGCAAAAAATATCCAACACAATAATTAATAGGGTAAAAGGCGTTAATAGAGTGGTATATGACATTAGTTCGAAACCACCTGCCACTATAGAATGGGAATGAAAAAAACAATTTTGAGAACACTCTTATTAACCCTTGTGGTTGTATTCGCTTCCTGCAAGGTGATCGCACAGCGTTATACAACGCATAAGGTGAAAGAAGGCGAGACCTTACAGAGTATTGCCAAACAATACCGTGTTACGCCCTACACCATCATTCAGCTCAACAAAGAGCTTAAAACCGCTGAAGATATCAAGCCCCATATGCTCTTGGTGGTACAGGTTGATGGCAGACCGCGACCCACCGACCCTAAAATTCCCGAAACAGGTTCCGAACCGGAGCAAATTGAACCGATTGGCTTTACAAAACACAAGGTAAGGCGCAAGGAAACCCTTTTCGGAATTACCCAACGTTATGACATTACCGAAGAGCAGCTGAAAAAGTACAACACCGCACTTTACGCCAGCGAACTAAAAAAGGGGATGGTACTTCAAATCCCGAAATTTCCTGAACAGCCCGACGCGGCAGAAACGGCGCTCGACTTTGAAACCTATGTTGTGAAAGCGAAGGAGACCCGTTGGAGTATCGCGCATAAATACGGTATTTCTGTTGATAGCTTACTGAATTTAAATCCTGAGTTATCAACCACCAGCAGTTATTTAGCAGCAGGCCAAGAACTGCGATTGCCCCGGCCCAAAGGCGATAGCTTGGAGGAGCAAAGTGTGGCACTATTCGAATCGTACACGGTGCCAAAATCCATAGGTCTGTTCCGTATCAGCCAAGACTATGGCATCCCAACAGATTCGATCATCAAATTAAATCCTGAAATCATAGCGCAAAACGGGCTTAAAGAAGGTATGGTGCTCAGACTTCCCAAGCGCCGTCCCCAAAATGAAATTGTCAATACGGATAACTACATTTTTTATGAGGTTAAACCCAAACAAACCCTGTTCAGCCTAACCCGAAACCTGAAAATTTCAAGGGATTCGCTCTATGACTTGAATCCTGAACTTGAAAATGGACTCAAGGCGGGTATGGTGCTCAAACTCCCTAAAAGTAAGGGCAATGAACTGGAAGTAAAAAATGCCTTGGTTGTCGACAAAATCAATTTATTGGACAGTATTGATATCAACATACGGCCTAAAGTATTGTTTTTATTGCCTTTCCGTTTAGACCGTATTGATTTTGCCAAACAAGAACGCACAGAGAGCCAAATCAAACGAAACGATATTGGTGCGGCTTTAGGACTTTATACGGGTTCGCTAGTTGCGCTCGACTCTATCAAAAACATGGGCATTTCTGTTGATGCCAAGTATTTGGATACCCAGAGAAACCTGCTAACCGTCAAAAATGCCTTGGCTCGTGAGTCGCTTTATGATGTGGACGCTATCGTGGGCCCCGTTGATTCAAGGCTATTAAGTGAAATCGCAGTACAGGCCTTGGAAGAAAGTGTGCCAGTTATTGCTCCGTATGCGGCCCAAACCGAATTGAGTCTTAGCAATGTCTACTATTCCATACCAAACGATGAGGTGCTGCGCAATCGCATCTTGGATTATTTGGAAGACCGACGAGAAGACCAGAGTATCATCATCATTGCCGATGCAGAAAACCAAATAGCCAAGGACTCGATCTTGGCCAGATTTCCGATGGCCCGTGTGGCCAAGATGAGCGAAGACGGTTCCCTACATTTGGTTGATTTTCAGGCCATGCTGTCTGAAATGCATGACAATTGGGTGTTTGTGGAGACTAAAAAAGCAAATTTGGCCGCCAGTATCAGTTCTATACTCAATGCTTCGAACGCTGATATTTACGACGAACAGAACAATAAAAAGACCATTGTAGTTAAGATGTTTACAACCAACTACAACAGTGCTTTTGAAAGTGATGCCGTATCAAGCTCGCATCTTTCCAACCTAAACTTTACGTTTCCTTCGGTCTCTCGTGAGTTGAATAATGACAATTTTATCAAGGCCTATCAGCAAAAGTTTGGTATGATTCCTGACCGGTATGCGATTCGTGGGTTTGATATGACCTTTGACCTTTTATTAAAATTGGCCCATAAAAAGAACTTGTTTGAGACCTCAAGCTTTATTGGGCAAACCGAATATTCAGGCAATCGCTTTAACTACTTTGATGGTCAATCCTCCGGATTTTTCAATCAGGGCACCTATCTGTTGCATTACGAGCAACTTCAAATCAAACAAATCGAGAAAGAATGACGGCAAAAGTAACCTATGAGGGAGACCTGAGAACAACCTGTGAACACATCAGGTCGGGTAATACCTTTCAGACCGATGCTCCTGTTGACAACCGTGGTTTGGGACAGGCCTTTTCACCAACCGATACGGTGGCCACGGGCCTGGCTAGTTGCATGATTACGGTTATGGGCATCAAAGCACGTGATTTGGAAGTTGACCTAAAAGGAGCAACGGTAGAGGTGGTTAAACATATGGCATCGGACCCTCGAAGAATAGCCAAGATAGAAGTAACCCTACACTTGCCCGCCGAAGTTTCACAAAAGCACAGAACCATTTTAGAACGTATAGGTGACACCTGCCCTATCCATTACAGCTTGCATCCTGACATTGAAAAGGTAATTGAGTATCATTGGGTAAAATAGCCAACATATGTGCGTTACTGCTTTTTTCTATTGGTAGTAGTTTTTCCCAAGAAATCGAGGAATCGATACTGTGGAGCCCCGATATTCGACTTGAGTGGAGCAACTTTAAAGGGAGCGTACCACCCGATGCGGTACCTGCTGCTACCACGGCAAGTGGCATCAGTTATAAATATTCAGCCAATTTGTTGCACCATGAGGTAGACCTTGATTTTGAGGTAAGCGCATTTTTTTACCCAAGGGAATCCTGGTACAAGCCCCGCGTTTGTGATGACAATATCCTACAGCACGAACAATTGCATTTTGATATTTCGGAACTGTATGCCCGAAAGATGCGATTTCAACTGCAACGCACTGCTTTTTCCAAAAACGTAAAGCAAGAAATACGGGATATCTATCGGGAAATCCTAAAGGAACTGAAGGATTTTCAAGACCGCTACGACTGGGAAACCAATTTTTCTAGAAACAAGGAAGCCCAGCAAGAATGGAATGCGCGCATTGCCGAAGCCTTAGAACGCACCCAAGAGTAGACATTGTAGCACTTTCACCGGATAACTTCGCTTATTTGAACAGTCGGTTGAATGTTCGTGTAATTCGGAATATCACCCAATATTTTTTCAGCATTGGGCCCGAAAGCCTTTTCATAGGCTTCGAGAGAGTCAAAGTAAAAATACCCAACTGCCACATAGGGGAGCGGTGCGTCTGGTGTTCTGCCTGACATTCCTTTATCAATGGCCCAATGCCGCAAAGGTTCACCAAACAGTTCGGCAACCATGGGCATATGTTGGGTGGCATAATATTCCATATCAAAAGTGTGTCCTTCGCCACTAGGGTATAGGATTGCTATTTTGGTCATTCCTTTTTTGACACTTGTTGATTCTTGTCCCATGGCAAAATGAGCCAATGCGAACAGCAGCAGAAAAATTGATTTTGATTTCATTTTGATTGATTTTAAGGGTTATTAGACATCACATCGTACAAACGCATCTTTCAAGGCAGCGATTTTATCATCCCAGGTAGTGATAAATTCTTGGGCCACATAGCCTTCAAAACCGGTTTCTAAAATAGCCTTCATAATCGCTGGGTAATACAATTCTTGGGTATCGTCGATTTCATTTCTTCCGGGTACGCCTGCCGTGTGGTAATGCCCAAAATATTCATGATAGGTTTTGATGGTGTTGATGATGTCACCCTCTTGCACTTGCATGTGATAGATGTCATACAAGAGTTTAAAATTGGAACTCCCCAATCTGCGGCAGAGTTCCACTCCCCAAATGGAGCTGTCACACATATAGTCGGGATGATTTTGTTGGTTGAACAATTCCATCTGTATCACCACCCCATGTTTTTCGGCCAGGGGAATAATTTTTGAAAGCCCTTCAACACAATGTTGCAGTCCGACATAATCATTCATGCCATTTCGGTTTCCACTAAAGCAAATGAGATTGGTATAGCCTGCAGCGGCAACCTCGGGTATAAGCGCCGTATAATTTTTGATAAGTTCTTCGTGGTATTTTGGATTGTTCCAACCTTCGGTAAGACTTATTTCTGCACCATTGCACATCGAGCAATGGATCCCATATTGTTTCAAAAGGGGCCAATCCTTAGGGCCAATAAGGTCAATGGCCTTGATGCCCAAGTCATTCAGCACTTTTAAAAACGCTTCAAGGGGCAAATGGTCAAAGCACCATTGACAAACGCTATGGTTGATGTTGTTTTTAAGTTTGAAAGTTGGATCGGGGCTCGGGTTTTGACCTGTTAACGTATTGGTCATTAAACCTGCTGAGCCCGCCGTGGCGGCAGCGATGAAATTTCTTCGTTTCATTTCGTATAATTTCTCTTTTGAAAGATAGTATTTTCGTTTCCGAAATGGAAATTGAACCCGATAAACAAAAACTGATCGAACTGGCCCACTATCGCATGCCCTATGGCAAATACAAGGAGCGGTATTTGGTCAATTTGCCCTTGGCCTACTTGGTGTGGTTTAAGCAAAAAGGGTTTCCGGCAGGTAAGCTGGGTGAATATCTAGAGACCATGCTCGATATCAAATCCAACGGGTTGGAACCCATCATTCATAAATTGCAAAAAGAATTTCCTAGGGAATGAGCTAATTTTCATCTTCTTCTTTGTAACTTTACCTCCCGTAACAATAGCTAGGAACATGGCAGAAACCAAGTACATTTTCGTTACGGGCGGAGTGACTTCATCATTAGGTAAGGGCATTATTGCGGCCTCGTTGGCCAAACTCTTGCAAGCAAGGGGATACCGAACCACCATTCAAAAATTAGATCCCTATATCAACGTTGATCCAGGTACCCTAAACCCTTATGAACATGGCGAATGTTATGTTACCGAAGACGGCGCGGAAACCGATTTGGACTTGGGCCATTACGAACGTTTCTTAAACGTTCGGACTTCTCAGGCCAATAATGTGACCACCGGTCGTATCTACCAAAGTGTTATTGAGAAGGAGCGAAAAGGAGAGTTTTTGGGCAAAACAGTTCAGGTTGTGCCCCATATTACCAATGAAATCAAGGAGCGCATTCAGATATTGGGCAATAGTGGTGACTACGATATTATCATCACCGAAATTGGTGGTACCGTAGGTGATATTGAATCGTTACCCTATATAGAAGCCGTGCGCCAATTGCGTTGGGAATTGGGCGATCACAACGGCATAGTTATTCACCTGACCTTGGTGCCCTTTTTATCTGCGGCCGGAGAATTAAAGACCAAACCTACCCAGCACTCGGTAAAGACGTTGATGGAGAGCGGTATAAAGGCCGACATTTTGGTGTGCCGTACCGAGCACGAAATCTCTGAGGAAAAGCGCGAAAAATTAGCCTTGTTCTGCAATGTGCAAAAAGAGGCGGTCATCCAATCAATAGACGCCTCTACCATTTATGATGTACCCTTGATGATGCATGATGAGGGATTGGATCAAGTGGCACTGAACAAATTGCAGCTGACACAACACGCCGATCCAGATTTAAATCGGTGGAAGCAGTTTTTGCACCGCCATAAAAATCCAAAAAATAAGGTAACCATTGGGCTCATTGGGAAATATGTGGAGCTCCAAGATTCCTATAAATCCATTTTGGAGTCCTTTATACATGCGGGCGCTGAAAATGAAGTTGAAGTGAACGTTCGTAGCATTCACTCAGAATATATTACCTCTGAAAACCTGGATCAAAAAATGCAGGGTTTAGACGGCATATTGGTCGCCCCAGGATTTGGTGAACGAGGCATTGAGGGTAAAATAAATGCGGTGCGCTATGCCCGTGAAAATGATATTCCGTTCCTTGGTATTTGTTTGGGCATGCAAATGGCCGTTATCGAATTTGCAAGGAATGTGCTTGGTTTTGAGGGAGCCAATTCTACGGAAATGGATGCTGCTACTCCCTATCCCGTGATCAATTTAATGGAAGCCCAAAAATCGGTCACGAACAAAGGCGGTACCATGCGATTGGGAGCGTGGGCCTGTAAACTGGAATCGGATAGCCTGGTATATAAAGTGTATAAGAATCAAACCGATATTAGCGAACGCCACAGACATCGTTTCGAATTCAACAATGACTACAAACAGCAGTTTGAAGCGGCAGGTCTCAAAGCCTCTGGATTAAATGAGGAAACCGGCTTGGTGGAAATTGTAGAGCTGCCTTCGCACCCCTGGTTTGTAGGCGTGCAATACCATCCCGAATATAAAAGTACGGTTGCCAACCCGCATCCCTTGTTTGTCGGCTTTGTAAAGGCAGTTCTGCAACAAAAACTTCAACAAACCAATGCCAGTTTGGCATAAACTGTCAATTTGGACATATATTTGCGGACTTACAGCATTGAATAGAAGACACATTTTTTCATGGAAGAAAAGAAACTCGACCTAAATTCCATCATAGGCTTTGTACTCATTTTTGCAATTCTTATTGCTTGGTTTTATATCACCAAGCCCACTCCCGAAGAATTAGAAGCAGAAAAGGCAAAACAAGAGCAAATTGAAGCGACCCAAGAAACCGAGAAACCACAACTGGTAGCGGAGGAAGTCAAGGAAGAACCGATAAATCTGAACGACTCAACGGCCGTTGCCGATTATAAAAATAGTGTAGGGGCTTTTGGACATACTACCATAAATGAGGGCAATACCGTGCTTGAGAACGAATTGCTCTACCTCGAAATAGCAAACAAAGGCGGACAGATTGTGGAGGCCAAAATGAAAGATTTTGTCACGCAAGATTCCCTGCCCGTGTATTTGGTGAAAGATGGTAACGCTGATTTTAACCTCTCTTTTTCTGCCAACGATAATCGAGTGCTCAATACAAAAGACCTGTTTTTTGAACCATCGCTATCAGCCAATGGAGAAAACCAAGTGCTGTCAATGCGCGCTAAGGTTTCCGATTCACGTTTTTTGGAGTATCGCTATGAAATCAAACCCAATGATTATTTGGTCGACTTTACTATTCGTTCGCAAGGACTTAATGGTGTAATCAATAGCACCCGTCCGATTGACTTGGAATGGTGGACCAAGGCGAGAAGGCGCGGTAAAAGTGTGCAGTACGAAAATCGATACACACGTTTGACCTATAACCATGAAGGGGGTAAGATCAGCAAGCTTTCAGAAAGCAGTGAATCGGATGAAGAGACCGAGCAGGATATCAAATGGCTTTCGTACCGACAACACTTTTTTAGTGCCATCTTGGCCAGTGATGAACATTTTAAAAGCGCCGAATTCAGCTCCAAGAATTTGGTTGAAGAGGAAAGCAAAGAGGAGCTGTTCACCAAAGAGTACAATTCTAAAATACCATTAGAACTCAAAGGTGGCGAGCTATCACAGAATATGCACTGGTACTATGGCCCGACAGATGCCAGGGTATTGGACGATTATAAAGAACTCGGACTGGTTGACTCCATTCCCTTTGGATGGGGTATTTTCGGATGGATCAACCGATTTGTTTTTACACCCTTCTATAACTTTTTAAGCTCCTTTTTACCCTATGGTATTGCCATTGTGATCATGACGATTATCGTTCGGGTTGTGCTTTCACCGGTGACCTACAAGTCTTATTTGTCACAGGCGAAGATGAAGGTGTTGAAGCCGGAAATTACCGAACTCAACGAGAAGTACAAGGACAATGCAATGAAGAAGCAGCAAGAAACCATGAAACTGTACAACAAAGCGGGGGTGAGTCCCATGAGTGGGTGTATTCCGGCCTTGTTACAGCTTCCGATTTTTTATGCCCTCTTCATGTTTTTCCCGACATCATTTTCATTACGACAAAAATCGTTTTTGTGGGCCGAGGATTTGTCTTCTTATGACACCATTTTCAATTTGCCTTTTACCATTCCGTTTTATGGGGATCATGTGAGCTTGTTTCCCATCTTGGCATCTGTTGCTATTTTCTTCTATATGATGATGACAACAGGCCAAAGTATGCAAATGCAGCAGCAACCTGGCATGCCGAACATGAAATTCATCATGTACCTGTCACCCATAATGATGTTGTTCTTCTTCAACAATTATGCGAGTGGTCTTAGTCTGTATTATTTTGTTTCGAATTTGATTACCATCGGTATTATGTTGGTCATCAAAAACTACATTTTGGACCATGATAAAATTCATGCCCAAATACAAGAGAACAAAAAGAAGCCTAAGAAAGAAAACCGCTTCCAGAAAAAGATGCGTGAAATGATGGAGCAGGCGGAGGAACAAAAAAAGGCAGGAAGAAGATAAACCTCATTGAAGTATCCATCAAAAAAAACTTCCCCGCCGTAGCGGGGAAGCCTTCACCAATTATAGGTATAGTTTGGAAAGATTCGGGACTTCAAATATGCGGCATAATTCCCTTCAAAAAAATTTATAGTTGTCAAGCAGGTGTTTTTGTATGGTAAAAGATGCCCTTTTGATGTGTGATCGATGAGTGGTCATCTTTATCGACGAAAAACCCCTCAGATACTGTAAATCCAAGGGGTTCAAGCAGATAGCTTTTTTTGTTCGCCAAATGAATCAGTGCAGTTGGTCGATGACCTCTTGCGGTAACAATACCTTATCGATTAAATGCACAATACCGTTACTCGCAACATTGTCAGCAGCGATGACTTCGGCGTCAAAATGGGTTTTGTCACGAATAAAAACACCGTGATTCAGATTGACTGTTACCGTTTCACCTTGTACGGTTTGGATTTGTTGATGGTCTGTCAATTCTCCTGAACTCACAGCGGCTCCGGCAACGACGTGATAGGTCAATATTTTTGCCAAAAGCTCTTTTTCAGCCGGAGTGTCAAAATCTGCTAAACTATTGTACGAATTGCCCAAGGCATGCAATAGATTCTCAAAAGCCTTATTCGTTGGCGCAAAAACCGTAAATGGTCCGTCGCCACTCAATACTTCAACCAATCCGGCATCGGCTTGGATCAGCGCTTCTACCAATAGACTTAAGTCATCAACAGTTTGTGCCAATTCAACAATATTGGGTTGGGCCGGCGTTAATGCATCAAGTGCAGCTTGTGGTAAAAGTACCTTGTCGATAACGTGTACTACACCATTACTGGCTGCTACGTCAGCCAAATCAACATGGGCAGCAACGTCAGTTGCGTCCTGTACAGAGACACCGCCATTTATTCCGATGGTAACCTGCTCACCTTGTAGCGTACCTACCTGTTGGCCATCCATCAAATCAGTTGAAAAAGCAGCAACACCAGCAACAACATGATAGGTTAAGATTTCAACCAACAACGCTTTTTCTTCGTCCGAATCAAAATCGGATAAGTCGTGGTAATCATCACCAAGAGCTTCCAATAAATCCACAAAGGCATGATTTGTAGGGGCAAAAACCGTAAACGGACCTTCACCGCTCAGGGCCTCAACCAATCCTGCATCGGCCTGTACCAAAGCGTCGACCAATAGGCTTAAATCATTGGTTTCAACCGCAATTTCTACAATGGTCTTCAATTGCAGTTGCGCTACAAAATCAACGGCTTCTTGTGGCAACAATACCTTGTCAATAACATGAACCACACCATTGCTGGCTTCAACATCAGCAAGGTCTACATGGGCGGCTTCGCCAGTGGCATCTGTTACAGAAACCCCGTTTCCATTCACACCAATTGTTACGGATCCACCATTGATAGTGGCTATCATCTGACCATCCGACAAGTCTGTTGAGAAGGCTGCGGTTCCCGCAACGACATGATAGGTTAAAATGCTGACCAAAAGGTCAATTTCTTCTTGGGTGTCAAAATCGGACAATCCGGTGTAATCGTCTCCCAATACACCCAATAGATCCACAAAAGCTTGATTTGTAGGTGCAAAAACAGTAAATGGACCCTCGCCACTAAGTGTTTCCACTAATCCGGCATTGGCCGCAATCAATGCATCAACCAATAGGCTCAAATCATCAGTAGCAATTGCGATTTCAACGATGTTCTTCAATTGCAAGGAAGCCACAAAATCGATGGCGGATTGTGGCAACAAGACCTTGTCAATGGTATGGGCTACCCCATTCGAAGCCATAATGTCTGTTCCCGTAATATTTGCATTGGTGTCAGAGGCGTCACCGATGACAAAGGTCTCTCCTTCGGCAATGATATGTAGGGTATTATCTGCCAAAGCGGTACCTACGGTTCCTTCTGCCAAGTCTGCTTCCTTTACGGTTGCTCCGGCAACAACGTGATAAAGCAAAATATCGGTCAATAGGGCCAATTCCTCTTCGGTATCAAAGTCATCAAGGCTATTGTAATCATCGCCCAATACTTCCAAAAGTGCCACAAAGGCATCATCAGTAGGTGCGAAAACAGTAAACGGTCCGTCACTGCTCAGGGTTTCAACAAGACCGGCCTTGATCACCGCTGCTTCTAAAAGTGAAAGTGCTTCGGTTTCAACCACAATTTCGACTAAGTTCTTTGACTCCTCTTCCGTTTCATCGTCTGACCCATTTAGGGCGTCGATAATGGCCTGGGGCAACAATACCTTGTTGATGACATGAACGATACCATTACTTGTGCTGACATCGGGTAGGCTAACTTCGGCATCTATTGCCGTTGCATCTCCAATAAAAACCCCACCATCAAGTGATACGGTTAGCATTTCGCCTTGAACGGTCATTAACTCCTGACCCTCACTTAAATCTGTTGAGGCTGCAGCCACTCCTGCAATAACGTGATATTGCAAAATAGTAGCCAACAAAGTTCTTTTCTCTGGGGTGTCAAAATCTTCCAAGGAATCAAAACCATCCAAAGAAGCCAATAAGGTGGTAAAGGCTTCATTTGTTGGTGCAAAAACGGTAAAAGGGCCATCACCACTTAAGGTAGTAACTAGGTCAGAATCATCATTTTCGTCAGCTTTTAACAGCGCGGCCACCAAACTGCTCAAGGCATCGGTTTCTTGCGCCGTTTCCACAATATTCGAAGATGTTTGCTGGGCAAAATCTTGGTCATCATCTTCGTTGCTACAAGAAAAGGCAACAAAGGCGATGAGCATTAATGCAAAAAAGGATTTCCATTTCATAACGTGTTTCATTGTCATTAGTGTTTTTAAGTGTTCGTAATATTTGTTTGTACTTGGTATAAAAAACTGGGCAGAACCCTCAAGGTAATGCCCAGTGTTGCATTAGTTGGATGTATTGGGTAACAATACTTGGTTCACCACGTGGATGACACCATTATAGGCCTGAACGTCGACCGCAATCAGCCCAATTCCGTCATTGCCAGCACCATCGGTGATATCACCAATATTGCCCGATGTACCTGGTAATGTAATTGTAAATGAATCGCCTTCCAATGTTGCAGGCGTCATCGTACTTCCGTTTGCCGTTAAATCTCCAGAGCGAATGTTCGCTGCCGCAATGACATGGTGTTGAAGAATTGGAATCAAGTCATTTTCACCAGGCACTGTGATTGAGGCAAAAGCATCATTGGTGGGTGCGAATACGGTAAAGGGATCATCTCCATTTCCATCTTGTGAAGAAAGTACGCTTACAAAATCTACACTTGGGGTAAGCGTTGTAAGGGCATCAACCAAAGTCGAGAAATTTGGGTCAGCAGCAGCAAAAGTTACCACAGTTGGCAAATCGATTACCGTGTCTACAGCATGTACCACACCATTAGTGGTTACCACATCAGCTACAGCTACCGTACTTGACCCATTGATGGTGACACCGTCATCTGTATTTATATATTGGCTCAAGGCATCACCATCGGCATTGGTGCCTGCAGTGTTCACATACATATTCATTAACTCATCGGAATACGCTGCGTCACCCGGTACCACGTGATACGAGAGCACATTTGCAATAGCATTGCCATTGGGATTCGTGAAATTTGTAAAAGCGTTATTCACAGGGGCAAACACCGTAAACGTAGTATTGGTTTGGGAAAGCAAATCTGTAAATGTCGTATTACCGCCATCGGTCAATGCACCCACGAGACTTGAAAATTCGGGATTGGCCAAGGCTTGGTCAACAATATTGGGCAAGCCAATTACAGCATCCACAATATGAACAACGCCATTGTCCGTTGCATTGTCAGCAGAGCTAACACTAGCTACACCATTAATTTCGACACCATTGGCTGTATTGATAAAAAGACTAAGGTTACGACCCTCTGCTCCTGCAGGAGATAAACTTGAAATATAACCGGTAGATAATCCAGTGGATAGGTTTTCACCAGAAACAACGTGATTCAATAAAACATTGGTCAATACATCAGTAGGGACATCTTCTAAAGAACTAAAACCGTTCGCTGTTAGAAATGCGCCAAAGGCTTCATTGGTTGGAGCGAATACGGTGAATGGTCCTTCTCCTTGCAAGGTAGAAACCAAGTTGGCTGCAGTCAACGCATCAACCAAAATGCTTAAATCATCGGTAGCAACAGCAAGATCTACAATGGTAGTTTCTTCTTGCATCATCTCTTCATTATTGTTGTCATCATCATTGTTACAGGCAACGATGAATACTATAAGGAAAAGGGCAAATAGTTTCGAAATAGGAATTTTTACAAACGGTTTTAAATGTTTCATTGTGTAATTGTTTAATATAAATGTTAAAAGGTTAAACAAACTTGAGATGCAAATTTGTCGATGTGTTGCTTTTGTTTAATGTTTTTTATAAAAAGTTTAACAAAATAGTTGGGTTCGTTGAACAAAACGGCGCGCAACCTTGCTGTAAGTTTTTGTTTGTTGAAAGACTATTGGTGCAGAAAAAACCCGATTTTGTAATTTTGCAGTTCGTTCGGAAATGATGAAAAAAGTAGTAGTAGGACTTTCTGGTGGTGTAGATTCAAGTGTAGCTGCCTATCTTCTTAAAAAACAGGGCTATGATGTCATAGGCCTGTTTATGAAGAATTGGCATGACGATTCAGTTACTATATCTGATGAATGCCCCTGGCTTGAAGATAGCAACGACGCCCTTATTGTTGCCGAAAAACTGGGTATCCCCTTTCAAACGGTTGATTTGAGTAAAGAATACAAAGAGCGAATAGTTGATTACATGTTCAATGAGTATGAAAGAGGAAGAACACCGAATCCTGACGTGCTTTGTAATCGAGAAATCAAGTTTGACGTGTTCTTAAAAATTGCATTGGACTTGGGTGCTGATTTTGTGGCCACAGGGCATTACTGCCGAAAAGGCGTCCTTCAAAATGCTGATGGAACCCAAACCTTTCAATTACTCGCTGGTTTAGACCCCAATAAAGATCAATCGTACTTCTTATGCCAGTTATCGCAACAACAATTGTCAAAAACCTTATTTCCTATAGGGGGCTTGACCAAACCTGAAGTACGTAAAATTGCCGCCGATAACAATCTGATTACCGCAGAAAAAAAAGATTCGCAGGGCCTTTGCTTTATCGGGAAGGTACGCCTGCCCGATTTTTTACAACAAAAACTTAAACCCAAAAAAGGAGTCATTGTTGAAATTCCAGCACAATTGCCCATGTACTCGAATGGGTTATCCACCTTTGATAACAAAAAGGAGGAATTGGCCCATTATGCTGAAAAACCATCTTATTCCCTTTCTGATGGTAAGGTGGTCGGAGAACATCAAGGGGCGCATTATTTTACTATTGGTCAACGAAAAGGATTGGACGTTGGAGGTACCCCAGACCCTCTCTTTGTTATAGAAACCGATGTGACAGATAATATCATCTATACGGGTCAAGGAAAGACGCATCCTGGATTACTACGCAGGACACTTTTTGTCAAGGATGACGAGCTGCATTGGGTTCGCGAAGACCTAAAATTGGAGTTGGATGATACCATGGCTGTAAGCGCTAGAATTCGCTATAGACAGCCTTTGCAGGTGGCTACCCTATACAAGGTGGAAGGTGGCTTGTACGTTGATTTCAAAGAAAAACAATCTGCCATTACAGAAGGCCAGTTCGTAGCATGGTATGTTGATGAAGAGCTAATTGGCTCAGGAGTCATATCTTAGTCCCATGCGATATAAAGTGACACAACTTTTTGGTATAAAATATCCCATTGTTCAGGCGGGCATGATCTGGGCCAGTGGTTGGCGTTTGGCCTCTGCCGTTTCCAATGCGGGTGGCCTGGGCCTCTTGGGTGCGGGTAGCATGTACCCCGAGGTGCTGTTAGAACATATTCAAAAATGCCAACGTGCTACGGCGAAACCGTTTGGGGTAAATGTGCCCATGCTTTACCCAGATATCGACAAACTGATGCAGATCATTGTCGATAATGGCGTTAAAATAGTTTTTACCTCTGCAGGCAATCCTAGCATATGGACCTCTTTTTTGAAAGAAAAGGGAATTACCGTTGTTCACGTGGTGAGCAGTGTCAAGTTCGCAATTAAAGCACAAGAAGCCGGTGTTGATGCCATAGTAGCGGAAGGTTTTGAGGCTGGCGGGCACAACGGAAGAGATGAAACCACTACCATGGTTTTGATACCCGCTGTGCGGGAAAATGTCAAAATACCCTTAATTGCCGCCGGTGGTATAGCCAGAGGTAGTCAAATGCTGGCTGCAATGGCATTGGGTGCAGATGGTGTGCAAGTGGGCAGTCGTTTTGTGGCAAGTCACGAAGCTTCCTCCCATTTGGCTTTTAAAAACGAAGTTGTTGGTGCGAAGGAAGGTGACACGCAGCTCACCTTAAAAGAACTCGCACCTGTACGTTTGTTAAAAAATAAATTTTACAACGATATTCAGGAAGCCTACGCCAAGGGTGCTACCCCAGACGAGCTGAAACAGCTTTTGGGTAGAGCACGGGCAAAACGGGGTATGTTTGAGGGCGATATGGAGGAAGGCGAACTTGAAATAGGTCAAGTTGCTGCCTTGATTCATGAGATCAAACCCGCAGCCGACATAGTGACTGAACTGATGACCGAATATGAATCGGCCAAAAGAACCCTATAAGAATTACTCTTTAGCCCCTTATATTATAGCACAGAGGTAGTAATTTCAAAGTCAGCGTGTTGCCAGGCTTCTTGAAATTCCTTTAGTGTTTTTTCTGCTTCTTCAGTTTTCCCCTGGGCTTCTAAACTTTTGTATAACCCCATTAGGGACCAACCATTTTGTCTAAGGTCTTCCAAATCCTCTTTAAATATTGATTCAGCCTCCGCATACTTTTTTGCCTCAAGTAAGACGGCCCCTAGATTTTGACGTGGTGGAATGTACCAGGCCGAGGGCTCGTTGTATACCAAATTATCTTCAAGTTCAACAGCCTTTCTTAAGTGCATAATGGCTTTGGCATGGTTCTTTTCATGGGCAGCGATTTCACCAGCAACCACTTCGTACGCCAATTGGGCAATGGTATGACTGTTATCAAAACCAACCGCCATTAGGGCTTCCATGCTTTCATCTTCCAACATCCCGGAAATGGCACCTAGTTCCTCTTTGGCCTCCTTCAAATTGTTCTTTTTGACAAAGGCAACACCCCTGGCGTAGTGCCAAATCAACTTGAGATGCTTGATATCAGCATTCGGACTCGGGGTCGTCAATATGTCATTCCATTTCCCAAATCGAACGTAAGCCAAGAGCGGTGTGGAAGCAAAATTTTGCAAAAAGTGCAGGTCTTTCATTTCTCCAATCGGCACCTTTTCTGCGGTTTTTTTAGCTGCTGCAATGGCTATTTCACTATCTCCCAGCAGGCTGGCGGCAGACCATAAAAAATGGATGTTGTGCGGGTAGTACCCCAATGGATACATGCCCTGGGCATAACATTGTGAAATATAATCTTCATCGGCCAAAATGGCTTTTTGGTTAGCCAATACCGCATCTTGGTAACGGCCTACCCGAATATAGATATGTGAAGGCATGTGTACGATATGCCCAGCCGAGGGCATTAATTTTCCCAAGGCATCAGCACTGGGTACCGCCAAATCGGGTTTGGGAAGTTCAACCATATGAATGTAATAGTGATGTGCACCCGGGTTTTTTGGGTTGAGTGCTATTGCTTTTTCCAAAGCCTTCTTTGCTGCAGGAATATTGGGGGAGGGGTTCCCATCATTGTCCCAATAATTCCAGGGTACGGTATTCATGACGGCAGCAGCATACAGGGTTTGAACATTGTCATCTTCCGGAAATTGCAGTACTACTTTTTCCATGGCATTCATGTAGGCCTCATTGAGCTGTGAAATTTCAAGGGTAGTATCGGCACTGTACCTCGAAGCCAGAGCCGCGATCAGTGCCTTTTCGATGGGCTTGGCCGTTGCACTTAACGACTGTGCCTTTTCGATGGCTTCAAGCGCATTTTTCCTTCGTTCGTTGTCGGGTAGGGGATCATTAATGTTTGGACCTAGGGTATATGCCTGGCCCCAATAGGCCATTGCGGCACTATTATCCAATCGGGAAGCCTCCATAAACGAGCGATGGGCCTCAGCATGATTAAAGCCATAAGTTAAACGCAGGCCCTGGTCAAAAAACTTTTGGGCCTCATCTTTTGATACAGAAATAGGAAACGTCAAATCTCCCAATCCTGAAAACAATGGTGCAATTTGTTGTGTAGAATCAATATCGTCGAGCAAGAACTTGGCAACGGTACATTTTATAAAATTCATTGATGCCAGTTGAGGCCTAGGTTCTTCTTTTTCTAGTTGCGGCATTAGCAGCACAACCAATAGTGCCAGAAGGATACCTCCTACTAATAGATTTCTTTTTGGTGTCATGATGTAAGGAATAGTGTTTGTTTTGAATTGGCTCGCGGAAATTAATCCGGTAGGAGGGAACGTCATGAGCCCTATCGGCTCATTTTCTGAAAGATACGAAAAAACTTGGATGCTAGGTAGTTAAGCCAAAACTTAGGGCTTGCACGTTTCATAGCTTTTTTTACATTTGTAGCTCACATGAAAAGACTGATCCCCACATTGGTTTTATTTATGCTTGTTTGTCATGTCCATGGGCAAGTCGAACGGGATAAGGTACTTCATTTTGTAGGCGGCAACTTGTACGGTCTTGCAGGTGCCGGAATCGCTAAACAAATTTCTGACGGAAATCGGTATTGGACCTTTGCAGGTGCGGTAGGTGGGAGCTTATTGATCGGTCTTGGTAAAGAAGCGGTGGATGCCGGCCAGCGTGAAAATGGCTGGGACAACGATGATCTTTTGGCTACGGTCTTAGGGGGATTGAGCGTTGGTTTTACCATTGACATCTTCACGAATAAGAAAAGTAAAAAACGCGGTTCAGGCGGGCTAACTGTTGAAAAGCTGAATCATCTTGAACTTCAAAAAGCTTTTGCTGAAAAGACACCTATCGACATTTCAAGTGAAGATTTTCCTTCCCTAAATTCTTTTTCTATTCCCGATTCGTTGCGAAAGGTGGAATAATCGTTTTTTATAAGAGTCCTCGGGCCTTTATCTCTAAATACTTATTGATGGTATTCACGGTTAAGTCTTCTGGTTTGGTCAGTAGGGTTTGAATGCCGTGTTTGCGCAATTCATTTACAATCAGCTTTTTTTCATAGATGAATTTTTCAGCAATGGTCTGCTCAAAAATTTGCCGCACATTTTCTGGCCTTTTATCGGCGAAATGGGTCAGCTCGGTATTTTCAAAGAAGATGACCACTAACAGGTGTTGCTTGGCAAGTGCTTGTAAATATCCTAATTGGCGATGTAACGCATCAAGGGTCTCAAAATTTGTGTATAACAGCAAAAGGCTACGTTGGTTGATATTACGTTTGATATCAACATACAATCGGCTGAAATCACTTTCAACATAATCGGTGCGAAGGTTGTACAAGGTTTCAAGAATAAGGTTCATTTGAGAGCTGCGCCGCTCGGCGACCACCCTATTCTCAATGGTATTACTAAAGGCGAACATCCCGGCCTTATCTTGTTTTTTAATGGCAATATTACTGATGACCAAGGTGGCATTGATGGCGTAGTCGAGCAGGCTTAATTCCGCAAAGGGCATTTTCATGACACGTCCTTTGTCGATTACCGAATAGATGGGCTGTGATTTTTCATCTTGATACTGATTGACCATCAGTTGGTTTTTTTTCGCGGTAGCCTTCCAATTTATATTGCGAATGTCATCACCCTGAACATATTCTTTGATTTGTTCAAATTCCATAGTATGACCAATTCGCCGAATTTTTTTTAACCCATACTGGAACAATCTATTGGTGAATGCCATCAAATCGTATTTGCGCAATTGAAGAAAAGAGGGGTACACGGGTACTTCATGGGCACTGTCAAAGACAAATTTTCGGGCTATAAAACCAACGGGCGAGGATGCAAAAATATTAAGGTTCCCAAACGAATAAACACCACGCTCCGTAGGTCGTAATTCGTACCCATAGTTTTTGACCTCACCAGATAGCAACCTGCTGACAAGTCCAAAATCACGTTTTTGAAACTGAAAAGGGAGCTCGTCAATGATTTTTACCTGAGTAGGGAAGAGGTACCCATTTTCGACTTCAATAGCGATTGAATTTGCATCACCATTGGATAATTTATCGGGTACCGATCTTTTCCCCCGTAGTTGACCTTTGGAGGCAAAAAGCAACAAGAAATCCACTATAAAGAGCAGAACAAAAAGAAAGAATAGAATTTTAAAAACCCCAAAAAAGTTTGGAAACATATAGGAGGTCAAAAACCCAAATATGAGCACGGTCAGCGCTATAAAAAAGCGCTGTTGAAGAAAGGTATGTTTGAATAGGTGCTTCACTTTGAAATGTTCCTTTTGAATCTTGGAGTTAATATTTATGGGTTTTCCCTGTTTTTGTAAAGTTGCAGGGCCTTCATATAATTTATGCCGCCTTGCATTGTCAAATCATTTATAAATCCGTCCAATTCTGGATGATGAATCTTAATCCACTCAACCAATTCGTTGACCTGTTTTTCCCAAGCTGGCCAATTCGCGTTTGGACAATCCAATTCTTCCAACATCGAGATTTTTTCATCCTTAAAAATTATTTTATAGCTACAGGTCAAATTATTGTTGTTCAAAAATTGGTAGCGCGCTGAACTATACGATATTGTGGTAATGACTTCACTGCCTGAAGCATTCAACTCGACCAATTTTTTTTGGGTTTGTAAGACGGAATCCCATTTAAAAAAGTTATAAAAACTATTTCTAGAATAGGAGGATACATAATCTCCTGACTTGATCGAAATACTATCTCCAATCACTTTTCTTATTTGGTCAAAGTTTCCATTTTCGAACCCTTCATAGTATGCTTCGACTATTCCAGTGGGCGACATTTTCGTTTCAACACAGGAAACCAAAACAAGGCATATCATTAGGTATAGGAAAACACATTTTTTCATAAATTTTAGCTCTATCTCGGTACTTCGATACTTTCGACGATTTGGTGAACCACCTTTTCTGTGGTAAATCCTTCCATTTCGCGTTCTGGTGTAAGGATTACACGATGCCCCAAGATGGGATAGGCGACTTTTTTGATATCCTCTGGGGTAATAAAATCTCTACCATTGATTGCGGCCATGGCCTTTGAGGCATCCATAAGGTCAATTGATGCCCGTGGTGAGGCGCCCAAGTACAAATTTGCATTGCTGCGGGTGCTGTTGACGATACTGGCAATGTACCTCATTAAATTATCTTCTATGATGACATCCTTTATGGTTTTCTGGTAGGTGGCAATCTGTTTTGCCGTTAGTACGGATGTAATAAGCGATTCTGGATCGGCCTTTTTCTGCTGATGCTTTGATTCGAGAATTTTCACCTCCTCCTCCAATGAAGGGTAGTCTACTTGGATCTTGAACAAAAAACGATCCAATTGTGCCTCTGGTAGGCGGTAGGTGCCTTCTTGCTCAACAGGATTTTGGGTAGCGAACACCAAAAAAGGCGGCTTCATATCAAATTCAAGCCCGTCAATGGTGATTTGACGCTCTGCCATAGCTTCAAAAAGGGCGGCCTGCGTTTTGGCGGGAGCTCTATTGATTTCATCAATTAATATGATATTGGCGAATAAAGGGCCTTTTTTAAATTCAAACTCAGAGGTTTTTACGTTGAAAACGGAGGTGCCCAATATGTCACTGGGCATTAAATCGGGTGTAAACTGAATGCGGCTAAAATCAACATTCATGGTTTTAGCCAAAAGTTTGGCTGTCACCGTTTTTGCCACACCCGGTACCCCTTCGATCAATGAGTGTCCATCGGCCAAGATTGCAATGATGAGCAGTTCGATCATTTGTTGCTGCCCTATGATTACCTTGCCCAATTCGCTTTTTATTTTGGCGACCGCCTCCTGTAGCTTGCTTAAATCAATCCGCGGGTTAAACTGTATTGATTCGTCTTTTGGATTTTGTTCTTCCATGTTCAATTTTTGAATGCGTTTATTTTCTTGCTCAGCTCAATGCTTTCGGCTTCGCTGTGCGTTTTTTTATTTTTAATGAAGGTGAGATATTCCATTAATCGTTTGATCTCTTCCAAATTTTTTCCAGATTTGGCCGCCAGTTCAGGCACAAGTTTTTCTAACGGTTGGTTGGTATCCACATAATGGCGACTTCTCAAATATTCGAAAAAATAATTCAGTTTTTTATTGATGATATCCGTGAAATCCTTGTTTTGATGGTAAAGGGTCCCAACGGTTTGCGCAAATTCAACGGATGAGTTTTTTAAAGGTTCAATCACGGGAATAATTCGTTGCTGGCGGCGTGCCCTAAAGATTACGAAGAGAAGCAGGCCTACCATGGTCAGATAATAAGACCATTTTAAAGCCGCTTGGTTGAGCACGAAGCGCATTGGAGAATTGATGATCACACGTCCCGACTTTTTGTAATCGTCCCAGTATAGTGCGGGATGGGTTTCAAGATAGGAAAATGCATGCTCCACATAAGTTGAATTGCCGCGTAGCATATAGTAATTTGAAAAAGCTTCAGGTGCGGTATTCAAGTAAAAGGATCCTTTACCAAACTTGGTTTTGATAAAATTGGGGAAGCGTCTTTCTTCATCGGGTTTTTCGGCCAAGGGATCTTCCCAAATGTAATTCATATGCCCTAAAATGGTGGTGTTGGCCGTATCAACACTGGTAAAATGAAAATTGCCCATGCCACGGGAATACTCAAAATGGGAACCTTTGAACTTGTTGTGCGTCATATCAAGCCTTAAAGTGTCTTCCACAATAGAATAATCTGAGGTCGCATAAACATTTAAGGTATCTGCCAATATTCCGTTTAATTGATTGGCGGCGATAAAGACAGTATTGCCTTGCTTAACATAAGCGAGTAATTGGTAACTTTCTTGGTCATCGAAGTAGATATAGTTATTGATCAATACATAATTGGACCGTTCTAAGGTATCCCGTTTTGTCATTAGATCATAGACACTTTCTTCTACCGTACGTATTTCATGGTCCTCAAATAAGGCCCCAAGTTCGTTATAGAGCACGAAACAACCGAAGGGTATTTTGTCGGCAGCGGTATACGAGGGCCGCCAATTAATGGGTTTGGGTCGCACAATTTCGGTCACGATAATCGTTAAGGTTACGATGCAGAAGATGCCCAGTATGATTTTCGAACGCTTATCCATTATTCATTCAAACGATTGGACAATACACCAAACAAAGCATTGGCTGCATGGTACTTGGTATCATCAATTTCTTGCTCTCCATACCAGATATAATCATAAATGTAGGCCACTTCTTTAAAGCGTGCTTTAACATCTGGCGTCTCGATTTCTTGTTGATAGTCGCTATTGGTCTTATCAAAATGCCAATCAATAAAGTTCTTTTGCGATAGTTGCTTCAATAGTTTTAAGAATTGATAGCGAATTGCAAGACGATAATCCCGTTGGTTTAGTGCTTCTTTCAAAAGCCCATCTAAATCAATGTTTTCGATATGCTGTTCTGACAGTTCAATATCGATTATGGACTTTGCCTTTTTGGTAAAAATGGAATTGAATTTTTCGTTGATCAATACACGAATAAGGAGATAAATGATCAAACCACCCATCAAAACATATACAATGATTTCCATGACTTTAAATGCGCCGGGTGGTACTTCAATACCAAAGGTATTTCTCAAAATGCGTCCCAACCAGTTAAAGAATCGTGCTAAAAGATTTTGGGCTTCGCCTGTTTTAACTTCATAGTCAAATTCATCACCTTGATATCGTTCACCTAGGTTTGGTGGAATTTCACGTTCGATCAGTTTCGAACTGGTATCAAGGGGAATTGAATCTTTATCGGTCTGCGAAAATCCGATTGAAAATGATAACAATACAATGTAAAAGAAAAGACGTTTCACTCTGTGCTGTTTCCGATTTGTTCGATTTTACTTCGCGTATTTAAGTTGTATGTTTTTTCGTGAAGGGAATAATAAAGAATTCCATTGACAAATTGGGTTAGGCACTGGCCGTAAACACTTATAACTAGCACCAAACAGGTACCCAAGGTATAAATTACCGTTGCCACGATTGACGAGGCATAATCTACATTGTTCTCTACAACGTGAAAGGTATAAATGCCGATGATAACCCCAGGTATGGTAAGGGCCAAGAACAATAAAATACTTAGTAGGAGACCCATGATGAAATTCACCCCAACGGCTTTCCAAAAGTTGGAAGTAACCAATTTCCAACCCTCTCCCAAAGCTTCGGTCACCCCCTTATTGTCGCGCAACATGGCAAAAAAGGAAACCCCAAGCCAAGACATGACAAAGTACTGAACAATGTATTGGGCGAAAATGCCCAAAATAGGTATGAATGCCAAGATGATGGCAACAATCATGAGGGCTACAAAAATCATGATAAGCAGAATGATGAAAACAACCGTACTGCCCAATCTACTCTTGGTATGTTCCCAAACCGATTGTTTGGTGAAGTCCATACCCTCACTTGCCTCATAACGGATCATATAACTGCTGGCCAAGCTATAATTCAATACACCCACCAATAAAAAAATCACAAAAAACAGGATACCGCCAGTAATCAAATACAGCGTATATTTTTCATCCAAAGGTGCCGAATCACCAAAACCGACACTTTGACTATCGTAGGCAATAAGCCCAATAAACCCAGATACCAATAGGTAACTGGCGATCAATAGGCCAATCAAGAAAATACCGTTATAACTGATAAAGACATTGGTAAACTTTTTGATATTCTGCTTGAAGAAATCAAAATAAGTGGTGATTATATCGCCAAAATCACGATTGATGCGAAGCTCAATGTATTTTTTCTGCATGTATTTTATGTAATAGTTTGGGGTATATCAAATAATAAAAGACGATCAAGAGCAAGGATCCCAAAATTATCGTTAGGGCCAACCAATTGGGCATATCGGTGTACCGGGTAATAAAGCCCTCAATAAACCCTGCTATGATAAAAAAGGGAATTGTGCTTACAACGACCTTAAGACCATCTTTGGCACCCCGCATAAAGGACACCCTTCTTGAATAGGTTTTCGGAAATAAAATACTGTTGCCCATAATAAGGCCAGCACAACCTGCAATGATGATTACCGATATCTCGATGGTACCATGAAGCCAAATTTGTTTGTTGGCCTCAAAAAACACCCCCTTGGTATAGAAAAATGTGATAAACGCACCCAGCATTACCCCATTGATAAATAAGATATAAGCTGTTCCGATACTGGTAATCACACCAAAGGCAAAAGCCAAAAATGCCACACGGATGTTGTTGATCGTTATTCCCAAAAAGGACCCTATTTCACTTCCACTTTTATAGATAGCTGCCGGGTCACCATTGGCAATATTGTTCAAAGTCTCGTTCACATAGGCGTCGCCGAGAATCAAGCGGACGAAGGTGGAATCATTTAAGGCAGATACAGCACCTATGGCGGCAGCCACCATAAAAATCAAAAAAGACACCCCTAGAGTGCTGTGGTATTGCTTAAAAAAAAGTGGAAATTCGTGTCCCCAAAAGTCCAAGATCCGGTTTCGGTTTTCTTTTTTGTTCTTGTATATTTTTTGATGGGCCTGGGAAGCTAGGGCGTTTAAATACAATAAAGTCTTGCTTTCAGCGTAATAGGTTTGCGCGTACGCCAAGTCATTGGTGAGCTGAATGTAGCCATCGGCAAGTTCATCAGGATCGGTTTTTGAGCCAAGGTTGATAGCCTTTTCAAATGCTATCCATTTTTCTTTATTTTGCTTGACAAAGGCGGCTTCGCGCATAAAATCTGTTCCTCGATAATTAAAAATAGTGCTTAATGGGCAACCTTCAAATCAATACAACGCAAAATGTCAACTTAGATTATAAAATTGTAAGTATTGGTGAGCGCATCATAGCATTTTTGATTGATGGATTCATACTTTACCTGTATGCGATTCTTGTAAATACTATTGGTGATGCCATTGGCTATGTATATGAGGATCGATGGACCCAAAGAGGATTGGTGGCCCTTATCTTCTTGCCTGCCATGTTTTATAGCTTGTTGATGCACAGTATTTTTAATGGGCGAACGGTAGGTAAAATGTTGCTCAAAATGAGGGTGGTAAGACTTGACGGCACCCCTGTGCATTGGAGCAATTATCTGGTGCGATGGATGTTGCGATTGGTTGATATCTGGATATTTTTAGGCTCCATTGGATTGCTTACCATTTTGTTTACCGAACGAAGACAACGCCTTGGTGATGCGGCCGCAGGTACGGTGGTAATTTCCACAAAAAATAAGGTTAAGGTATCCCATACCATTTTGGAAGAAGTTGAGGAGCAGTATGAGCCCGTATTTACCAACGTTACCCTCCTTAATGATAAGGATGTGCGATTGATCAAGGAAACTTATCAAATTGCCAAACGAAGCAACGATTACAAAACCTTGACGGCACTCCGAATCAAGGTGGATAGTATCTTAAAAACCAATTCGAATCTTTACGATCGAGAATATTTGGATACAGTACTTAAAGACTATAATTTCTACACGCAAAAAATGTAATGGTATTTTACGAAGTCATAGATATACTAGGTACAATTGCTTTTGCGATATCAGGTGTTTTGATTGCCATGGACAAACGCCTTGACCTGTTCGGCGTCATCATTATTGCCTTTGTGACCGCGATCGGTGGAGGTACCCTAAGGGATTTGTTGATTGGAAATGTGCCCGTTGTTTGGATGCGTGATCTGACCTATGTCATTACCATTTCGATTACCGTCGTCTTGGCAATCACCTTTGCCAACCAGCTAAAATACGTTCGAAAATCACTTTTTTTGTTTGACACCATAGGTATCGGCCTGTATACTATGGTAGGCATTGAAAAAGGTATCCAGGCCGAGCTTTTACCAATTATGTGTATTACGCTGGGGACGATAACAGCAAGTTTTGGTGGGGTAATCCGTGATATACTTTGTAATGAGATTCCCGTGATATTCAGAAAGGAAATCTACGCAACCGCCTGTATTTTGGGCGGAGCTTTATATTTTTTATTGCAATTTTTGAACGTTCCCGAATCGTACGCGTATGCGCTGGGTATAATAGGGGTTATAGGGCTGCGTTTGGCGGCGGTTAAATTTGGTATTTCCCTACCCAATATCTATCGAAAGGAACGCTAAAAAACCTCTGCTTTTTTGATCCATACGCTTTGGTAGGGCCAGTCGCCGTCTCCAACGCGAACATTGTTTATGGCGTCTACTACATCCATTCCTTCAATTACCCTTCCAAAAGGAGTATAGTTGCCATCCAAATGGTATGATCCTGGTTTGGTTACCACTATAAAAAACTCATAAGGAGAGGCCAGCTTATGTGGATTGTCACGTTCACTACTCGGCATTGAAATTGTTCCGCGATGGTGCTTAAAACCTTTTCTCGCATCAGGGGGTAACAAATACCGTCCTATTTCCCTTCTTTTTTGTGAGGTCGCCTTATCGTCCGAATTCCCTCCTTGTATGATAAAGTTTTTGACCACCCGATGAAACTGGGTATTGTCAAAGTATCCCTTTCGTGAGAGATAAATAAAGTTTGCCTTGTGGTAGGGTACTTTGTCATAGAGCTGTATGGTAAAGCTTCCCATGCTCGTGGTCAAACGAACCTTGTCTTGGCTAAGGGTATCGGCATAGTTAAAAAAGAAATCTATGGCGTTGTCCTCGTTAAGAACAAATGATTGCTCCTTTGGTAGCTCCTCGCTTATGTCCAGTGAAACAGTGTCTTTTTTTGGGGCTGTATTTTCAATTGAACCAGGATCGGCTACCTGCTTTGGTTCACCTTTGCAACTTCCCAAAAAAATTAATGCTATACTTGCAAGGATAGCAATTGTCTTTGTTTGCATGAATTTTACTCAATTTAGTAAGCAGGTAGTAAAAATAAAAAATCTGCACCTTCCCGGGGAGGAAGCCCACTTTAAAATGGTGCCTTCGATTCGCGAACGGCTGATAAAAGAAAAAAAATACCACGAAAAAAAACCAAAAAGGGCAGGGGTAATGGCCTTGTTTTATCCTGATGCGGATGCAGTGACCTCGCTTCTTTTGATTCTCAGAAAGACCTATCCAGGGGTGCATTCGAACCAAATAGGTTTTCCGGGTGGAAAGCACGAAAAAGAAGATGATAGTTTGCTGCAAACGGCACTGCGCGAAACCAATGAAGAAGTTGGTGTACAGCAAGGCGATATAGAGGTTCTTAAGGAATTAACCGATGTCTATATTCCGCCTAGCAATTTTTTGGTCACCCCTTTCCTCGGGCTCTACAAGGATCCAAAACCTTTTGTTATACAAGAAAGTGAGGTGGAAGCGCTTGTCGAAGTCAAATTGAACGATTTCTTGGAAGATGCTAATTTGATCGAACAGGAGTTAAGCACCTCTTATGCTCAAAACATTAAGGTTCCGGCGTTTAAACTGAACAATCAAATTGTTTGGGGCGCTACAGCAATGATGTTATCGGAAGTTCGACTTTTATTGAAAAAAGTACTTTAATCCTATTTTGTAAATTAGCCGACTATTCATACTGCATGGGACTGTTTACTAAAAACCCCTTTGGGCACAACCTCTTTTTGAAAAAATGGCTGATTCGGATCATGGGTTTAATTACGCATTCTCGGTACAAGCAATTCAATAAACTTCAAATTGAGGGCTCCGATATTATCCGAAACCTGCCGGATAAGAACGTATTGTTTGTTAGTAACCACCAAACCTATTTTGCCGATGTGGTGGCCATGTTTCATGTGTTCAATGCAAGTTTGAGTGGTCGTGATGATTCGATTCGTAATGTGACGTATTTATGGCGACCGAAACTGAACATCTATTATGTAGCTGCCAAGGAAACCATGAAGAAAAGCTTGCTGACCAAATTATTGGCCTATGCAGGCTCTATCAGTATTGAACGTACATGGCGGGCCGATGGGCAAGATGTGAACCGGCATGTGAAGTTTAGTGATATCTCAAATATCGGTATAGCGTTGGATGACGGATGGGTGATAACTTTTCCTCAAGGCACTACAACTCCCTGGAAACCCTTGCGCAAGGGAACCGCTCACATTATCAAAAAATACAAGCCCGTAGTAGTTCCTGTGGTCATCGATGGGTTTAGAAGGTCTTTTGACAAAAAGGGACTGTATGTCAAGAAAAAAGGCATTTTGCAATCCATGCAGATCAAAGAACCTCTGGAAATAGATTATGACAACGAATCCATTGAGGCGATTCTTGAAAAGTTGGAATATGCCATTGAGCAGCATCCATCCTTTTTAAAGGTAATTCCGCAAGAGGAACTGGCAGCCTACGAGGAAGATCATGCGAAACGTAAATGGCGGTATTAGACCTCCAATTTTTTTAGCTCCTTGTGATTTTTGCTCAATTTTCGGGTGAGCAACCCATACAGCAAAAAGTATATACCGCCCAAGAGTAAGGTGAACAATACCCCCACGATGCTCATACCTACCATAAAAATAAATTTCAATTTTTCTGGAGAAGTTTCAAGGGCTTTACCTTCAAGTTGAAATGCAGCAACTAGGTTATCAGTCGAATAAATACCAAAAACGATGATTGCGAAAATCAGCAAGATCATTGATAGCGAAAAAATAACGTAGTTTTTTACAGTTCTTCGCGTTCTCAAAATATTGTTGGTCAACTGTTTGGCATTGTCAAGCACTGAAATTTCGCGATATCTGCGATAGAACTGATAAATGAAATAAAAGACTACGGCGTATTGTAAGATGCTCAACCCAATAAATAGATTTGTGATGCCCAGCTCATTGTACATGTCAAATCCGCTTCTGGCTGAGGGTAAAAGATACAATAGGTGGGGAAGAACAAACTCGATAATACTGATATAGAAAATCCACTTTACAATTGAAGAGGATTTTTTCCATATCATCTTATAGATTTCCTCGTATGACAACTTGGGGAGCTCGCCCTCTTTTTTCTGCCAATCTTTTTTTAATAGTTCCAATTCATCCATCGCCATAACTACGGATTTAATAGGGTTCTTAATTTGTTTTTGATACGATTCATTTTGACCCTTGCATTCCCCTCGGTAATACCCAAGGTTTCCGATATCTCTGCATAATCTTTATCTTCCAAATAAAGAAACACCAGTGCCTTGTCAATATCACCCAACTGTTTGACGGCATTGTACATTAACTTCAGTTGTTTCTCTTGGGTATCATCATATTCGTCGGCCTTTATTTTGAATATTACCGAATCGTAATTTTGGGTCTGCACCCTTTTTTTTGATTTCCGGTACAAGGTTATAGCCGTGTTCAACGCCACACGGTACATCCAAGTACTGAATTTCGAATCTCCTCGAAATTTCGGATAGGCTTTCCATAGTTGTATGGTGATCTCTTGGAAAAGATCATTGTGCGCATCTCGATCGTTGGTATAGAGACTACAGACCTTGTGAACAATATTTTGATTGCTCTCAAGTTCGGTCACAAAGCGATGTTCAAGTTCCTTGGTCACGTAAAAGGTTGGTAATAAAGCCTGCCTATTAGTATAGGACAGGCCTTATCTGTTACAAATATTTTAAACTTATTTGATCGGACTATTTTCTGTAATCAAGAGCAGGGGGTCTATCGCCCAATAAAGGCTTGTAAACGAAGTCGGCACCCCTACGTTCTTCAAATTCTAATTTGGCATTCTTGATAAGTTCGGGGTTTTCATAAAGATCGATAGCCGTTGCGGTAAGGGTTTTGGCAGCAATCATCATTCCTTTTGTGCCAATCGATGTTCCCCCAGCAGCCACAGCTTGCCAGCTATGGGCGGGAGTGCCAGGAACCCATGTTGCCGTGCTAAACCCTACTGTGGGCACTACAAAACTAACATCGCCGACATCAGTGGAACCATAGGCTCTTGCTTGCTCCCTATAGGGCATTACTTCTTTTGCCATAGCAACATCAACTTCTGTTTGACCCAATGTGATTGCAATTTTGTCAGCAAATGCTTTTTCTTCTTGGTCATATTCCATACCTCCAATAGCGGTTAGATTGCCGTGAACCAATTTTTGCAAGGTAAGGTTGGGTAGCAATTCATGCACACCATTAACCAATTCGTAATCCATGCTTGTACCCGTTCCCAAAGCAGCACCTTCACCGGCTTTAACGATTCGATTAAAGATATCCCTGACAACATCCCTTCTGTTGTGGCGCGCATAATAATAGACTTCGGCAAAATCAGGTACCACATTAGGTGCCTTTCCTCCATCGGTAATCACGTAATGAATTCGGGCTTCTTGAGGAATGTGTTCGCGCATCATATTGACCATCATATTCATGGCCTCAACCCCATCCAAAGAAGAACGACCCATTTGAGGGGCCCCCGCTGCGTGCGCAGAAATGCCCCTAAATCGGAACTTGGCAGAAATGTTGGCCAAGGCAGCAGCCGCACTTGCCGCATTTCGTGATCCTGGGTGCCAATGTAAGGCTACATCAACATCGTCAAAAAGTCCGGCTCGGGCCATATAAACCTTCGCCCCACCCCCTTCTTCGGCTGGACAGCCATAAAATCGAATCGTTCCTTTTTGTTTGGTTGACGCCATCCATTGTTTTACGGCAATGGCCGCCGCGGTAGATGCTGTTCCAAAGAGGTGGTGGCCACAGGCATGCCCTGCTTCCCCACCAGCCGATTTTTTTTCGGGTATGGCCTGTTGGGAAAGTCCGGGTAAGGCGTCAAATTCACCAAGAATCGCAATAACCGGACTACCTGAACCGTATTCTGCAACAAATGCGGTGGGTATTTCAGCAACACCTGTTTTTACAGTGAAACCTGCATCCCCGAGTGTGGTTTGCAAAAGGGCCGAGCTTTTTTCTTCAAGATACCCCATTTCGGCCATATTCCATATTTCAAGGGCTATCGCACCATACTTTTCGGTTTGACCATCCAAATTTTTCAAAATGGACTGTTTGTTTTTTTGAGCGGTAACCGGCACAATCAGTACCAGTAGCAATAGTGTTGTAACGATTTTGATTCTTCCCATGATCAGATTTTTGGTAGTGCCTTAAATATAGCAAAAAAGGGTAGGAAGGAAAGCTGGAATGGCTAAATTTGCACTTATTTCGTACCCATGAACATTCCGCAATCCAGCTTTCCACGAGTCATCATCATAGGTGGGGGTTTTGGGGGTATTTCCCTAGCCAAAAAGCTTAGCAGAAAAGAATTCCAGGTCGTACTGCTTGACCGCCATAATTACCATACATTTCAACCCTTGTTATACCAGGTTTCAACCGGAGGTCTTGAACCCGATTCCATTGCGTATCCTATACGCAAGGTACTTCAGGGATATCCAAATTTTTATTTCCGTTTGGCAGAGGTGCTGAGTGTGGCAACTGATTCGAATACCGTAACCACCAATATCGGGGATTTGAAATTTGATTATTTGGTGTTGGCAACAGGATCTGAGACCAATTTTTTTGGCAATGAGACCCTTCAGAAGAATGCCATGACCATGAAAACGATTCCACAGTCTTTGAATTTACGAAGCCTGATCTTGGAAAATTTTGAACAGGCGCTGCTAACCGATGATTTGCATGAAAGGGAAGCCCTCATGAATTTTGTAATCGTTGGCGGCGGACCCACAGGCGTTGAATTGGCTGGCGCTTTGGCAGAAATCAAAAAAGGGATTTTACCCAAAGATTATCCTGACTTGGATACCCGTAGAGCCCAAATAAATTTAGTGCAGGGAAGTAACCGTCTCCTGCCCGCAATGAGTGAGATCGCTTCAAAAAAAGCGGAAGATTTTTTAGAAAAACTGGGAGTCAATGTATGGAAGGAGTTACGGGTAACGGATTACGATGGTAAGCGCGCCAAAACCAATCAGGATACCCTTTTCGAAACGGCGACCTTAATATGGGCAGCCGGGGTTAAAGCTATGCCCATAAAGGGTTTAAATGCTACCGATTTGTGCACTTTTGGCAATCGCTTAAAAGTAAATGATCTTCATCAGGTGGAAGGGTTCGAGCATATTTTTGCCATTGGTGATGTGGCCTGTATGACTTCTGAGGCATATCCCAAAGGTCATCCAATGATGGCGCAGCCCGCGATGCAGCAAGGTGAAAACTTAGGGGAAAACTTAGTTCGGATGCTGGAAGGAAAGAAAATGAAACCTTTTGCATACCGCGATAAGGGAAGCATGGCCACCATTGGCCGAAACAAGGCTGTCGCCGATTTGCCCAAGTTCAAATTTCAAGGGGTGTTCGCCTGGTTTGTATGGATGTTTGTACACCTGTACTTTCTGATTGGGTTTCGAAATCGACTTGTCGTCTTCATCAATTGGGTCTACAATTACATCAAATTTGATCGTGAGGCACGCTTGATCATTAGACCCTTCAAGAAACAGTATCAAACCTCAAAATAACTCCAGTGGCCAAAACTTAACTTGATTTTAGCTGTTAAAGATTGTTTAATCACCCCAATGGGAAGATTTGGTCTCTTTAACTTGATGGTAAAGTTCAAGTTTTGGGCCACCACCGACTGTTCGTATTGCTATTTTGCCTGCTCTGGCTTTTAAGGTCTGCTTCTCAGGAACCTAAACCGATTCAGTTAAAAAGTTTTGGGAATGCCATGATTGATGGCAAATACCATTTTGGTGAGTTTTTCATGAGTTACCCCATACTTCAAAAAACGTCAATCGTGCTTACAGGGTTAAAGGAAAAAAGTGAAATACAGGAAGTCTACGGTGCGCAGTTGGCTTTGAGAAAACAGCTTGCCAAAAAATTATATGCCATAGGTGGTGCACGGTATCAGTGGAATCGTACATCAGATCTTAATGAAAGACAAATTATCAATGTAAATGGGGATCAAGCCAGGAAAGAGGTTTTTTGGGGACTGGAATACGAAGTGAAATCTAACTGGATTATCTATTCTGGGTACAAACGCTTATTGAACCAACCTAAATTCGCTCCCCAAGGATTTAAATATCCTAGGGCAAAAAGTTCTCTTGTCTTAGGATCAAGATGGCAGTTCTAATGATTCTTTCTGGGATGGTATTCGTTCAAAACTTTTGACAGGTGACTGCGGTCAACGTGCATATAAACCTCGGTGGTTGTAATACTTTCATGACCAAGCATTTGTTGGATCGCCCTTAAATCCGCTCCATTTTCTAACAAATGTGTGGCAAAAGAATGCCGAAAGGTATGTGGGCTTATTTTCTTTTTAAGATTGATTTTGTCGGCCAAACCACGAATGATGGTAAAAATCATGGCTCGGGACAATTTTTTGCCCCTTCGATTTAAAAAGAGCACATCTTGGGCAATAGGATCAATTTTTTGCCCCGCCCTTACTTCATTCTTGTAAAGTAAGATGAACTTTTTATTGGTTGCACCAATGGGTACAAAACGTTGCTTTTCACCCTTGCCAGTCACCTTTATAAAATCTTCTTCAAAGAAAAGGTCAGACAGTTTCAAGTTCACCAGTTCAGAAACCCGCAACCCGCACCCGTACAAGGTTTCAAGGATGGCTCGATTTCTTTCTCCTTCTGGTTTTGACAAATCAATTGCTGCGATGAGCTGGTCTATTTCATCGGTTGATAGAGTGTCAGGAAGTTTTCTTCCAATTTTTGGGGATTCAATCAACTCCATGGGATTGCTTTCTCGATAATCTTCAAAAACCAAATAGTTGAAAAAACCTTTTAATCCAGAAATTAGTCTGGCCTGGGATCTCGGGCTGACCGTTTTGGCAATGGTATAGATAAAATGCTGAATGTCGTCGGTGCCAATGGTTAGAGGGTTTTCCTGGATATCGGTTGCTTCGACAAACTCAATCAGTTTCCGTATGTCGAAGGCATAGTTCTTAATGGTGTTATGCGAAAGCCCCCTTTCAATGTGCAGGTAATGGCAGAAATCTTGCAAGGCATGTTCCCATTTCATGAACCAAAAATAAGGTTTCGAAATTCAGATTACACGCGAAAGGATGGGTTTGACTACCATTTTTTGGGGAATCACAACTAAAATTCCCTAAAATCAAGGGAATATGCTTGCTTGCATCGTAAAATACCATACAACCAAAATCATAAAGATGAAAAAAACAGCAATTCTAACGTTCGCCTTGCTATTTATGACATTCATTGGCCAAGCCCAGGGGCTTGTTGACAAAGACAAATTTAAAGTAGGTTTCAATGCTGCGCTACCCATTGGTGATGCGGCTGATTTCTCCAGTTTTAGCCTTGGTTTGGATGTGCAATACCATTATGGCATATCTAAAGTGTTTGATTTGGGAATCGCTACAGGATTTACCAATGCCTTTGGCAAGACCGAAACGATTTCAGATGGCACAATTACCATTGAAGCTGATTTCGATAATGTACAGTTTGTGCCTGTTGCCGGTGCTATTCGGATTTTTCCAACGGTTCGAAGCCGGGTCAGTTTTGGCGCGGATTTGGGTTATGCCGTTGGCATAAGCGATGGCAATGACGGTGGGTTTTATTACAGACCAACTTTGGCAGTCAATACGGGGGCGACAACTGAATTGACCTTTTCATATACGGGCATTAGCCTTGATGGGGGCTCTTGGGAAACATTGACCCTAGGCGTCCTTTTTGGATTCTAATAGTACGAATTACTTAAAGCAAAATAAAAATGAAACACATGAAAACTAAGTTATTTACTTTACTAGGAGCGCTATTCCTAGTGGCATATTCTAATGCACAAGACGTTGATTTTGGATTAACGGCAGGATACTTTAATGCGGATGCCAAACTTGAAGTGGATGGAGACAATTTTGATGTTGATGGCGAAGGTGGCTTTTATGGAGGTGTGGTGCTTGATTTTTCGGTATCGGATAAATTTGGGGTGCGCCCTGAGCTTATTTATGTAAATGTCAATGAGAGCAGTGCCTTGTTCCTTCCCGTAATGGCAAAGATCGGATTGGTAAAAGGGTTGCATATTCAAGCCGGACCCCAGTTCGGAATATCGTTGGAAGAAGTTCCAGATGATGCATCATCCTTTGATTTTGATTTGGCAGCAGGTTTGGGATTTGACTTTCCTCTTGGCGTATTTGTTGAGGCTAGATATGCCTTTCAAGTGAATAATGCCTATACCGGTGATTTGGATATTCTGGCGAAAGGCAGATATTTGACATTTGGGGTGGGTTTTAAATTCTAGAAAAAATATTTTTATATCGCATAAAGGTCTCCTCGTGAGACCTTTTTTTGTTTTTGTCAATTCTACCCGGGTGCCAACGAAGTTTCCTATATTTGGTAGGAAACAAGCTAAACACTATGATTATGAAAAAAGTATTATTAGTCGGTATTTTTTGTCTGGGACTCATTCAAGCTACCCAGGCCCAGGGAGCGGTTAAATTTGGACTTACCGGAGGATTGCTCAATGCTGACGCCAATATTGATTTGTCTTTAGGAAATATTATAGAAATCGCGTCCATTGACGCGGTCAATGAGACGGGTTTTTATATAGGTGCCTTAGTTGACATTGAAGTGGCAGAATCATTTCATGTACAGCCAGAGCTTACCTATGGTAGTGCAGGCGACCTGTCTTTTGTCTACGTCCCAATTATGGCCAAATACTACGTTTTGGCCAATAAATTGCATATACAGGCCGGCCCCCAGTTTACCTTTTCCTCAAATCTGGATGATATTAAAAATGCCATCCAAGACATTGAGGGTGTGTTAGGTACGAATTCCAATTTGGATGATGTACTCAATACCTTTGGGGTAGACCTTGGTTTTGGAGCTGGATTTGACGTGTCCGATAAATTTATGGTCCAAGCGCGTTATGCATTCGAATTGACGGATCGCTATTCGGGCCCCTTGGGAAGTTCATTGGATATTAGAGGTGGCACTCTAAACATCGGATTGGCCTATTTTTTTAATTAAGTCCGAAAATCAGGATATACTTTAAATCAAATTGAAATCATAAGAATCCAAATTTTAGTTGAATTAACTTAAAATCTAAACAATGAAAAGAAATTTCGTACTACTTGCTCTAGTCTTTGTATTTACGCTATCTATGAATGCCCAATATACCACAGCCCTAGGTCTAGGAATTGACTCGGGTAATGGGGCAACTTTTGTAGGGCCATCGGTGAAGCATTTCTTTAGTGAACATCATGCCGGACAGGCAGAGGTCACTTTTGAGTCGGGAGTAACCGCAATAACCGCACTCTATGAATATCATGGCCAATTTGAAGGGGCCGATGGATTGCAGTGGTTTGCCGGCCCGGGTGTTTCGATTTTTTCGGGTAGTGGAGATTCTGTTTTTGCACTAAGGGGAATCTTGGGGCTTGATTATAAAATAACGGGTGCGCCCATATCCTTAGCCTTGGATTGGAGACCAGCACTCGCTTTGGACAGTGATGTGGGTAATACCTTTGAAGCCGGTATTATTGGTTTTGGCGCACGTTACGTTTTTAATTAAAAAGTATTGGAAATGAAACGGGGGTTTAGGCTCCCGTTTTTTTTTGCCCAAAAAATATCATTTCTTTGACCTTATGAAGCTTATCATTATTAATGGCCCCAACCTGAATCTTTTGGGCAAAAGAGAGCCTGAAATCTATGGTGCCACAACCTTTGATGACTATTTTATCGGATTACAGTCAAAGTTTGGTACTGTGCAATTGGATTATTTTCAGTCCAATATAGAGGGTGAATTAATTGATAAGATCCAAGAGGTTGGCTTCACCTATGATGGTATCATTCTCAATGCTGCTGCATATACCCATACCTCTGTTGGTATTGCCGATGCAGTAAAGGCAGTAGCAACCCCTACGGTAGAAGTGCACATCTCAAATACCTTTTCCCGTGAAGATTTTAGGCACCAATCTTTTCTTTCTCCTGTGGTTAAAGGCTTGGTTTTAGGATTTGGTTTACAAAGCTACGATTTGGCCATCCAAAGCTTTTTGGCTGGGGCTGAATGACATCCAAAATCGAGAAATTACCGTACATAGTATAAATCCCCGCTATGAAATCTTTTCTCTTATTCCTTTTGATGGTTTGCTTTTTATTAGGGTCATGCGCCAGTGATAATGGTGCTGCTGATGATTCCTCCGATGACGGTTCCATGTCCGATGACGGAAATACCGAAGTTGAAGTAGGTCTTGTTAATGCGTTTCCGGCATTGTCATTTTCCCAACCACTGGATCTGCAATCACCCAATGATGGAACCGATCGTATTTTTGTAGTTGAAAAAGGAGGAAGGATCAGGGTTTTTGACAATGAAGTGGATGTAGCTCAAAGTTCAGAATTTTTAGATATAAGTGGCAACTTAACAACCACCAGTGAAATGGGATTGCTTGGTCTCGCCTTTCATCCCAATTACCAAAGCAATGGGTATTTCTATGTGTTTTATACGCCTTCAGCAAACCTCTCTGTGATTTCAAGATTTAATGTGTCAACGGTAAATGGTAATCTTGCGGATCCCTCAAGTGAATTGGTAATACTCGAGATACCGCAACCTGATACCAATCACAACGGTGGTCAGCTTGCCTTCGGACCCGATGGCTACCTGTACATTGCGCTAGGCGATGGAGGTGGGGGTGGAGACCCATTTGAAAACGGTCAAGATCGCTCAACCCTTTTGGGAAGTATTCTTCGTATTGACATAGACAATCAAAGTGCAGGGCTTAATTATGACATCCCCTCAGACAACCCATTTGTTGGTGAAGGAGGTGTTCGAGCAGAGATTTTTGCCTATGGCTTGCGCAACCCCTGGAGAATGAGCTTTGATACCCAAACAGGAAATCTTTGGACAGGTGATGTAGGGCAGGGGGCTATAGAAGAAATTAATGTCGTTGTATCGGGTGGCAATTACGGTTGGCCTCTTTTTGAAGGTACATCATGTTTTTCCGGCGATTGTAACAATTCCGGCCTAATCGCTCCCATCTTTGAGTATGTACAGGATAATGGCGATCGCTCGATAACTGGAGGGTATGTTTATCGAGGCTCCCAGAACCCATCCCTCTTGGGAAAATATATATATGGCGATTTCGTGAGTGGCCGGATATGGGCCGTTGAACTTGATGGCAATGGCAATGAATTAATAGATCCTTCCGGACTAAGCATCGCTTCTTTTGGTACAGATGCCGCGGAGGAATTGTACATCTGTGCTTTCAATGGAAGCATCTACAAGTTTGTGGAAAATTGAGTCAGGTAGTTTTGCTGAGGTATTTTTTGTCCGCGTAAAACGTTCCGAAAGGCAAAAGGGATGCTACAAACAAAACCAAGAAACGTTTTAGGCTCCATTTTTTCTTCCAACAGAAGGCAACAGCCAGCACAACATAGGCAATAAAGAGAACCCCGTGGGCGTACCCTACGACCTTGTTGGGCTCAAAGATATCACCCCAGTACTTTAAAGGCATGGTGAAACCGAAGAGCAAGAGATATGATATGCCCTCCAAAATGGCCGTAAATCGGAACGCCTTGTGCATGCTACAGGTGAATTACCTCGTCATAAGCATCAGCAACTGCTTCCATGACGGCTTCACTCATGGTTGGATGCGGATGCACAGCTTTCAATACTTCATGCCCCGTTGTTTCCAATTTTCGGGCAACAACAGCTTCTGCGATCATATCGGTAACTCCAGCACCGATCATGTGGCAACCAAGCCATTCTCCATATTTGGCATCAAAGATTACCTTAACGAAGCCTTCAGCATTTCCAGATGCCTTAGCTTTACCACTGGCTGAAAATGGGAATTTGCCAACCTTAATGTCATAGCCCTGTTCTCGGGCCTGCTTTTCGGTCAAACCTACCGATGCCACTTCTGGCATACAATATGTACACCCAGGAATATTGCCGTAATCAAGAGGCTCTACATGCATTCCGGCTAGCTTTTCCACACAAAGAATACCTTCCGCAGAGGCAACATGGGCCAATGCTTGACCGGGGGTCACATCGCCTATGGCATAATACCCGGGGATATTGGTTTGGTAGTAATCGTTGACCATAATTTTGTCGCGGTCGACTGCAATTCCCACATCTTCCAGACCTATGCCTTCGATATTGGTTTTAATGCCCACAGCGGAAAGAACAATGTCAGCTTCCAATACTTCTTCGCCTTTGGAAGTTTTTACGGTGGCTTTAACACCATCACCAGAGGTGTCAACTTTCGTTACTTCTGCTGAGGTTTTTATTTTTATTCCTGACTTTTTGAAACTTCGTTCCAATTGTTTTGATACATCTTCATCTTCAACCGGAACAATATTGGGCAAATATTCAACCACGGTTACTTCCGTGCCCATGGCATTGTAGAAATAGGCAAATTCTATTCCAATGGCTCCACTACCCACCACAATCAGCTTTTTGGGTTGCTTTTCAAGGGTCATGGCCTCGCGATAACCGATTACTTTTTTTCCATCCTGTGGAAGACTAGGCAGTTCACGACTTCGCGCTCCGGTAGCAATGATGATATGGTCGGCCGAATATTCAGCAGCATCGCCATGCGCCCCTTTGACAGCGATTTTTTTGCCGGGAAGTAATTTGCCAAAACCATTCAGTACGTCAATTTTATTCTTTTTCATCAAAAATTGAACACCTTTGCTCATGCCATCGGCTACACCACGACTTCGTTTAATAACGGCATCGAAATCATGTTCCACTTTTTTAGCAACAAGACCGTAATCTTCGGCATGCTTTAAGTACTCAAATACTTGAGCAGATTTTAGAAGTGCCTTGGTCGGAATACAGCCCCAGTTGAGACATACACCACCTAAGTTCTCCTTTTCTACGATTGCTGTCTTAAAACCCAGTTGTGACGCACGGATGGCCGTAACATAACCTCCAGGCCCACTACCCAAAACAATCACATCATATTTGCTCATTTGATTTCGATTTTAGTTGATAAATGGAAATCGCCCCATTTGGTAGGGCGGATGCAAAAATACATATTTCATGGGGCATTTCCCAAGGGTGAAATTGTAAAAAGGAAGGGTAAATTTTCTAAGAAATTTTGGATGCTTCGAACTTACTCCTTCGACGGGTCAAAATCAATGCTAACCGAGTTGATACAATAGCGCTGTCCTGTTGTATCCTTTGGGCCATCATCAAAAACATGTCCCAAATGACCACCGCAATTTGCGCAAACAGTCTCGGTGCGAATCATGCCATGTGTAGTATCTCTAATATACTCGATGGCCCCTTCAACGGCTTGGTCAAAAGATGGCCAACCACAACCGCTTTCGAACTTATGGGCACTTTCAAAGAGTTTTGCATCACACGCCCTACAATGATAATCCCCGTTCTCAAAATGCAGGTTGTATTTACCGGTATGGGGGAACTCTGTTCCTTTTTTGCGCAATACACGATATTCCTCAGCGGAAAGTTGTGCCTTCCAATCTTCTTCTGATTTATGCACGTTGTAGTCGCTCATTTTGAATCTGGAATAAAATTTAATGCCACCCCATTGATACAGTGCCTTTTTCCTGTGGGGGCCGGACCATCATCAAACACATGACCTAAATGTCCGCCGCAAGTTGCACAATGCTCTTCGGTACGGGGATATCCTATTTTGTAATCGACATCATAGGCCACATTCCCCTCAATTTCTTCATAAAAACTGGGCCATCCGGTTCCTGAGTTGAATTTGGTTTCACTTTTAAACAAGGGTGTGCCACAACCGGCACAGGTATATGTTCCCTTTTCCTTGATATCTAAGAGCTCACTTGTAAAGGGATTTTCGGTGGCTGCCTTTCGCAACACATAATATTCCATATCGGTCAATTCAGCCTTCCATTCGGCATCTGTTTTGGTTACGGCAAAATCTTTTTCAACCGTTTTCTTTTCCTCTTGGGAAACTCCTTTACAGCTAATTAAAACAAGCAGGGTAATCAATGTTATATACCTAAACATATATCGTTTTTTTAGTAAGACGAAGGTACGCCGTATTCCTTTCAAAAGTATACAAATGTATGCTAGCGAAAAAGACCCGTCTCAGGTTTGAGACGGGTCTTTTAGGGTATATATAGGGATGTGAATCAATCCATTCGGATTTTCTCCACCTTATTTTCCTGTAAATTGATATTGGACATAACCGCATCCAAATTGCTAAGATCAATATTTGGGTCTTCCCCAAACTCGGCAGGTACAACGGCAATTCGGAATACTTGGTTATCCGTATCACCTGGTAGTAGCGTACCAAGGTCAAAATCGGCTTCCAAAAAGATATTGACATCCAAAAAGGTATGGTCATAGTTGTACTGCAATAACCCTTGGTCCAATATTCTGGTTTGAGGCAAAAGTCGCCAAACATCAATTGGATTTCCGCCATCGGGATCGTCAACTTGGTCAAATAGCAGGTAAACCAAAACCAAATCAGATTCAAAAACTTCGAGGGTTTGTGGAAATTCGAAGAAAACCGAATAATCGTTGTCATTCGCAAAAGTTCCTTCAATTTCAACAACTTGGCCTAAGATATTCACGCCGTCCAAGCCATCCAATCCGTCCAATCCATCCAGTCCGTCGAAACCGGGAGGTCCTTGAGGGCCTTCACATGCGAATAGGGCAATGGCTAATATGGGTGCTAAAAGTAGTTTTAATTTTTTCATGATTCTTGTTTTATGGTTCATACTGATGATTTGTATTTGACATACCAAAACAAAAAGCGTTCCATTTTTTAGTTTACCCCATTTTTACTGGTTTTATGGTATCTAAAAAGTGTTCACTATACTAAAGTTCTTTAAGTTTGCAATCAGAAAACAATTGATATGGCGAACGTACTGGCTCATAGTCTTTTCAGTGAATTTGACATTAGTTTATTCAAATCTGGTAAGCATTACCGTCTTTTTGAAAAATTGGGTTCACATCCCATAGAGGTGGAAGGGCAAGAGGGAACTTATTTTGCAGTTTGGGCTCCCACAGCAAAATCTGTATCCGTTGTTGGAGATTTTAATTATTGGTCAGATGAAGAACATCAACTTTACGTGCGATGGGATGAAAGCGGAATTTGGGAAGGTTTTATACCCGGTGTGCTAAAAGGGAGCAAGTACAAATACAAAATACGTTCGCATAATAACGATATTATTACCGAAAAAGCCGATCCCTTCGCACGATACTGCGAAAAACCACCGCATACTGCCTCCATTGTTTGGGATGATTCGTACAAATGGAGCGATAAAAAATGGATGTCGGAAAGAAAGGATAAAAATGGTCTTGACAAACCGTATTCGGTCTATGAAGTCCATTTGGGATCTTGGAAAAGAAAAAATGATAATGAGTTCTTGTCTTATGCAGATTTCGCCAAGGAATTGGTTGACTATGTCAAGGAAATGGGCTTTACGCATGTTGAGTTTATGCCCATTATGGAGTATCCCTACGACCCCTCGTGGGGGTACCAACTCACCGGATATTTCGCGCCAACGTCGCGGTTCGGGGACCCAGCCGGATTTAAGGCTTTGGTTGATGCCCTGCATCAAAATAACATTGGGGTCATCTTGGATTGGGTGCCATCACATTTTCCTGAAGATGCCCATGGTTTGGGATTTTTCGATGGTTCTCATTTGTATGAACACCCAGATCGTAGACGAGGGTATCATCCTGACTGGAAAAGTTTAATTTTTAACTATGGCCGCAATGAGGTTCGGGCATTTTTGATCAGTAATGCCGTTTTTTGGTTAGATCAATACCATGTGGATGGCTTACGGGTTGACGCGGTTGCTTCGATGCTCTATTTGGATTATTCGAGGGAAGATGGCGAATGGGAGCCCAATATGTATGGAAACAATGAAAATCTTGAGGCCATGTCATTCCTTCGGGAACTCAATGAAGAAGTATACAAGCGATTTGATGGTATACAGACCATTGCAGAAGAATCTACGGCTTTTTCAGGGGTTTCCAAGCCGGTACATTACGGCGGATTGGGATTTGGTATGAAATGGATGATGGGATGGATGCACGATACGCTGGAATACTTCAAAAAAGAACCCGTGTACAGGAAGCACCATCAAAACGACATCACGTTTAGCATGACCTACGCCTTTACAGAAAATTTCATGCTTCCTTTCTCACATGACGAGGTAGTCTATGGTAAGCAATCTCTTATATATCGAATGCCCGGTGACGAGTGGCAACGCTTTGCCAACTTAAGATTGTTGTATGGTTATATGTTTACACACCCTGGGGCCAATCTCATCTTTATGGGAGGTGAATTTGGGCAAACTTCAGAATGGAATTTTCAACAAAGTTTGGATTGGCATTTGACCCAATACGATTTGCATTCAGGTATTCAAGAAGTCTTGAAGGATTTGAACGCCCTATACAAAAAAGAGCCTGCCCTCTATGAAAAACAGTTCAGCCAAGAGGGATTCGAATGGATCGATTACGGTGATGGAGAAAATTCAGTATTGACCTACATTCGAAAAGGGCATGATGCAGAGAACGATTTAATTATTGCGTGTAATATGACTCCTGTTCCTAGAGAGAATTATCGTATTGGAGTTCCAAAAACCAAACAACTAAAATTGTTGTTTAACAGTGACAACACTAAGTATGGCGGTAGCGGAATTGGAAAGAAAACTGCTAAGCCCAGCAAGACCGAATTGCATGGAAGGGCAAATTCTATTGTTGTCGACCTTCCGCCTTTGGGGGTTTTGGTCTATAAATAAACGAGCTATATCGTTATAGTCCCATCTTGTTCAAAAGATGATTTTACATTCTCATTCTAAAATGTTTCTTTTGTGGGTCTAATCTATTTGTAATGATTACCAATACTGAGATTGCGAAGCGGGGTAATCTACTTCCCGACCATATCGTCGACTTCAAACAGGACAGCGAGAAAATCTATTTTACCACCAAAAATGGGGTCATTTTAGAAATAACGGTGCTACGCGATAGTGCTATCCGTTTCAGATATGCCACAGAACATGTTTTTGAACCTGATTTTTCATATGCAATCAGCGATGATGTGAGTTTGGGGTACAATGAACTTACTGTTAAGGAAGAACCACCCGAATACGTCATTACGACTTCAAAGTTGAAAATCTATGTCAAGAAGGCCAATTTAAAAGTGCAGATTGTTGACCTGGAGGATAATGTGATCAACGAAGATGAATTGGGCTTTCACTGGGAAGAAAACTTTGATTACGGGGGCAATGTGGTCAAGATGAGCAAGATTACCCAATCGTCCGAAAGTTATTATGGTTTGGGCGATAAAGCCTCGCATACGAATTTAAAGGGAAAAAGAGTAAACAATTGGGTTACGGATTCATACGCCTACGGCAAGGATCAAGAACCTTTATATAAATCCATCCCCTTTTATGTCGGCCTGCATAACAATATAGCCTATGGAATTTTCTTTGATAATTCCTTTAGCACCTATTTTGATTTCGCGCATGAACGACGCACGACAACAAGTTTTTGGGCTGATGGCGGGCAAATGAACTATTACTTTTTCTATGGCCCAAAAATCGCCCAAGTCGTAGAGGCCTATACCGATTTAACAGGAGTTCCCGAGCTTCCACCGATGTGGGCATTGGGCTTTCATCAGTCAAAATGGAGCTATTATCCAGAAAAAAAGGTAAAGCAGATTGCGGCTAAATTCCGTGAATTAAAAATTCCTTGTGATGCCATCTATCTCGATATTGATTATATGGAGGGATTCCGATGCTTTACATGGAACAACAGAAGATTTCCCAATCCGAAGAAGATGATCGATGAATTGTCAGAAACGGGTTTCAAGACCATTACCATGATAGACCCCGGAATTAAGGTTGACCCAGATTATTGGGTCTATCAGCAGGCGATGGATAATGATTTCTTTTGTAAACGTGCCGATGGACCTCACTTTAAGGGTAAGGTATGGCCCGGGGAATGTAAATTTCCAGATTTTACCAATCCCGAAGTTCGCGAATGGTGGTCAGGACTCTATAAGGAGATGATTGCTGAAATGGGGGTTCATGGTGTCTGGAACGATATGAATGAGCCTGCTGTTATGGAAGTACCTACCAAAACAGCCAATCTGGATGTTCGTCATGATTATGATGGACACCCCTGTAGCCATCGTAAGGCACACAACGTGTACGGTATGCAGATGGTTAGGGCCACCTACAATGGCCTGAAGAAGTACAGCTTTCCAAAACGTCCGTTTGTGTTGACACGGGCAGCCTATTCCGGTACACAACGTTATTGTGCCACATGGACCGGCGATAATGTTGCTACCTGGGAACATTTGTGGATCGCCAATGTTCAAATGCAGCGTATGTGTATGAGTGGCTATTCCTTTGTTGGTTCTGACATTGGTGGATTCGCCGAACAGCCAAATGGAGAACTTTTCGCAAGATGGATCCAATTAGGTGTTTTTCACCCATTTTGCAGGGTACATTCCAGTGGTGACCATGGGGATCAAGAACCTTGGTCGTTTGGGGCTGAAATTACCGATATCGTAAGAAAATTTATTGAGCTTCGTTACGAGTTGCTGCCCTATTTATATACCATGTTTTATCGGTATATCAAAGATGGCCTTCCCATGCTACAATCTTTGGTATTTTACGATCAAGAAGATGCACAAACGCACTTTAGAACCGATGAGTTCCTTTTCGGGGAACAAATTTTGGTGTGTCCGATTCAGGAACCCAACGCCCAAGGGAGGAGAATGTACATTCCCAAGGGGAAATGGTATAATTATTGGACCGAAGAGATTGTTGAGGGGGGTGTAGAGAAATGGGTCGCTGCCGGAATTGACAAAATTCCGCTTTTTATCAAGGAAGGGGCAATCATACCCAAGTATCCTGTGCAACAGTATGTGGGAGAGAAAGCCCTGGAAGAGCTAAAATTGGATGTCTATTATACCGATGGAACGGAAAACTCCATTGTTTATGAAGACCAGCAAGAAGGTTATGATTATAAGAAAGGCCGCTATAGTTTGAGGAAGTTTAGATTGCGTGGTAAACCTAATGAGCTGATTTTGCAGCAATTTAAAGATGGTACTTACATCACGCCATATGAAACCTTGAAATTACAATTTCATGGACTGCCTTTCAAAATCAAGACCATTGAAGTGGATAACGAAAAAGTTGATTTTAAGTCTGTGAAGCTGAACGGAAATAACAACATTCAGATCAGCAAGGATTTTACCGAATTGCATCTGATAGGTGCATGATTTTTTCGTAAATTCCATGTATAAACACTATACATTATGAGAAAATTATTTTTAACGGTAGCCCTATTTCTTGCCGTTGTTGCCTGTAAAACGAATCCGTTTACGGGCAAAAAAACATTGAATTTTTACCCCAATAGTCAGATATTTCCAATGGCTTTTGCCCAGTACGACCAGTTTTTGACCGAAAATAAGGTTGTCGAAGGAACGGCAGAGGCAAAAATGATCACCAATGTAGGCCAGCGCATTGCCTCAGCTGCCGAACGTTGGTTAAATGCCAATGGGTATCCAGGATATTTAAAGGATTACAAGTGGGAATACAATTTGGTCAATGACGAAACGGTCAATGCCTGGTGTATGCCTGGTGGAAAAATCGTTTTTTACACTGGTATTTTACCTATTTGTCAAGGTGAAACCGGGGTTGCTGTGGTAATGGGGCATGAAGTCGCCCACGCCCTGGCCGACCACGGTGCTCAGCGTATGAGTGCCGGTACTTTGCAGCAAATAGGGGCGGTTGCCGGTAATGTGGCCATTAAAGATCCCCAAAAGCGAAATATGTTCAATCAAGCCTATGGTATTGGTACGACGGTTGGTGCTATGCTGCCTTTTAGTCGTGGCCATGAGACCGAGGCCGATCGTATCGGACTTCAGATTATGGCGATTGCCGGTTACAATCCGGATGAAGCGGCTGAACTTTGGAGACGGATGAAAGCAAAAAGTGGCAATCAAGCTCCTCCAGAATTTTTGAGTACACACCCCTCCAATGACACTAGAATTAAAAATTTAACTGCTTGGGCACCATTGGCCAAGCAGGAAGCGGCCAAATTTGGAGTAACCAGCTTCAAATAATAGCGAGAACAACCCCTAATTGATAAAGCTGCTCGAATTGAGCAGCTTTTTTTATTTTTAGCCATGGTCAGAACTTTAGCAATCAAGGGAAGTAAAAAATTACGTAACGCATGGGCTGTTTACGATTGGGCTACTTCGGTTTACAACCTCACCATATCAAGTGCGGTTTTTCCAATTTATTATGGGGCTTTGTTCCGAATGGCAGATGTTGAAACGGTCGAAGTATTTGGCACACAGATAGAGCGAGCCCCTTTAATAGGTTATGTTTCTTCAATTTCGTTCATCTTTATCGCCTTGATCATTCCCTTGGTTTCGGGGGTGGCCGATTATTTGGGCAACAAGCGTGTTTTTCTAAAGTTCTTCACCTATCTCGGTGCCCTGGGGTGTATTGGCTTGTATTGGTTTTCACTGGAGTCGATTTATTGGAGCCTTGTAAGCTATATGGCCGGACTGATAGGGTCATGGGTGAGTTTTGCAATTTACAATTCGTATTTGCCTGTTGTGGCTTTTCCAGAACAGCAAGACAAACTAAGCGCAAAGGGATTTTCGTTTGGGTACGTGGGCAGTGTACTGCTCTTGTGCCTTAACTTATGGATGGTGATGGCTCCGGATACTTTTGGATTTGTGGATTCAGAAGGTGTCCCCGCAGCAGTTAAGGCCATGAAGGTGTCTTTCGTAACCGTGGGTGTTTGGTGGATGTTGTTCAGTCAAATAACCTTCGCCTACTTACCCAAGGGGCATAAAAAATCGGGCAAGCGCAGCAATATCATTCTTAATGGTTTTTTAGAGTTAAAAAAGGTTTGGCAGCAACTTCAGACACAGATTAGGCTGACACGCTTTCTCAAGGCCTTTTTTGTGTACAGTTTGGCAGTGCAGACCATTATGCTGATTGCCGCCTATTTTGGTGAGCAATTGATTGATTGGGGGTCTGATGAAAATAGACAGGTTGGTTTGATCGCCAGTATTCTGATAATCCAATTGGTAGCCATAATCGGGGCTTACATTATGGCATGGGCCTCTGAAAAATATGGCAATATCAAAACCTTGGTGGTGGTCAATTTTTTGTGGATGTTCCTATGCATCTACGCCTATTTTATGGTGACTCCGATAGACTTCTACATTGGTGCCAGTTTGGTAGGTCTGGTCATGGGCGGTATTCAAGCATTGTCGCGTTCCACCTATTCGAAATTTTTACCTGAAACAACAGATACCACTTCGTTCTTTAGCTTTTACGATGTAAGCGAGAAAATAGGCATAATTATCGGCCTTGTTATCTTTTCATACCTCAGTGAGAAGGCAGAAGGGATGCGAACCGCGGCCTTGGCATTTGCCATCTTCTTTTTGGTTGGTGCATTTTTGTTGACCCGTGTCAATAAAAAAATCCCTACTCAAGAAGAATAGGGATTTTCCGTTTTTGATTGACTATATGGTTGTTTAATGATCGATTATAATAAACTCCTTAGTAGCTTGATATGTCACCTGAGCCTGAGCTTTTGGTATCAATTTTTTTCGGATTCCCTTTATAACTGATATCGCCTGAACCTGAAACACGGGCCTTTAACGATTGATTGGCCGTTACTTTGATATCGGCGGAACCTGAAACCTGAGCTTGAACGAACTCTGCTTTAAGATCATACGCCTTGATATCTCCAGATCCTGAAACCGAAACTTCGAAATCGGTTGCCTTTCCTGACAAACGAATATCACCAGATCCAGACATAGATGCTTTTAGCGTGTTCGCCTCAACAGTCAATTCAATATCTCCCGATCCCGAAATACTAGTCTTAAAATTATCAGCTTTTAAGGTAGTTTTTCCAATGACATCACCTGAACCAGAAAGTGAGGTCCCATTGATACTTTCAATAGGTACCGTTACAACGATTCCGTCTTTCCAACTAGAGGGCTGAAGATTTACACCCTTTTTGGTTTTGATGATCAAGTCGCCATTTTTCACCTCTGTTTTGATATACTCCAAGAGATTTTCTTCACCTTTAAGGGTAATCTCCCCCTCGTTTCCATCAACAAGTTCTACGTCAAACCAACCTGCTACGGAAACATAATCATAATCTCCAACAGACCTTTCAATGGTTACTACCTTGCCATTTCCTTTGATTCTTTTGCCCCATTGTGCCGAAGCAGCAATTGTAAAAAGGGCTAAACTTAGTGTGAGTACTTTTTTCATGATTGTGTTTTAGTTTTTTGATTATTAATTTTTGTAAAAGGTTATTCCGCCATAATCACTGGTAATAGTTACCATACGACCTGAATTTTCTTTACCGTAATACCCTTTGTAATATTTTTCGCTTGATTTTTCTTTACTGATATTAATTTCAAAATCTTCTTTGCCGCTTACGCCAGCATATTCAGTATTGATTTCAAAATCAAAATAATAGTCTGGGTTATATCCGATTCTGATACCGGTGTAGTCAGTTTTGACATTTAGGTTACCGGCATCGGCTGTCATTTCGGCTATCTTCAATGAGCCGTAATCAGCGCTTACATCAACATTTCCGGATACCTTGCCAAGTTTAATTCCGATATAGTCACCATTTCCGCGTACATTATTGACCGATTTAACTTCCATTGACCCATAGTCCGATGAATAATCCAAATTGCCCATCTCATAAATGACACCATTGGTATAATCTGCGCGAACCGTAAGATCTCCTGCTTTTTCAATGGTAAATCCTGAGTAATCAGCTATGATTTCGGCACTATTTACATACTCAAATGTAGATCTAGAGGTGTAATCAAAGCGCAACTCATTGTTGCGTCCACGCAATTCACCAACTTCAATTTTACCATAGTCGCAATTGATCTTGGCATGGCCATCTACTCTATCGAGGTATATATTGCCATAATCGTTGTTGAGGTTCACACTGTTTTTGACAGGTAACTTTATGGTGTAGTTAACCTGTACATTAACATTGTTCTTTTTACCCCACCAGCTCCAATTGTTATTCTTGTTGCCGAATCGCGTATATGCTGAGACTAGGCTCGCACTGTTTTCGAAATCCACATCGATTTCATTTAGGCGTTCTTGAACACGGCTTTCATTATTTCCGTTGGTCTTAATATGAACTTCTATCATCACCTTGTTTTCATTCCATGAAGTGATGTTCAAGTTGCCATAACTGTTCTTGACTTTGAACAGTGCATCGGAGTTCACATCGTACTCCTTTTTTATGGTCTTTTCCTTGGTATATTTTCCCTTCCAACCACTCCCGTCAGGGTTGGCGTTGACAACCAAAGGCAGTGCCAATAGGGTTATTGTCAGATATTTAAATAGTAAAATTCGCATCATTATTTGATTTTAAGTTTTTGATTTCTTCAATATTGGTCAGTACTTCTTGTAATAAATCTATTCGTGTTTGAAAATTGATGATCATTGCATTCAAGATGATCTTGTCGTTGCCACCATTGATCAAATCTTGTTCTAGATTTTTGTAATCTGCTTCAAGCTTCGCCAATTGTTTGAGTGTGTCATCTACCAGCTGCTCATTTTCTGGTGCTTTAGAATTTTCAAGCACTTGAACCTGCTCTTGTATAAGGCTCGTAAAGTGAAACTCGGTTTGCGAAACCTCAGGAGCTATTTCAACTACCTGTTCGCGTACGCTTCGTTCCTTGGTGATTTGCTGAAAACCAAGGGCCACAACCAAAGCAATTGAGGCTGCAATGGACAAAGGTTTCCACCAAGTCTTTTTCGTTTTTTGTAGGGTAACCACACCTTTGGACTGGTTCAATTTTTCAAGAAATCGATCTTGATGACCCAATTCCGGCTCTTCGATATCGAATTGCCCTTGCAGTTTTCCGAACAAATTTTCTAGTTCTTTTTCTTTCATGATTTAGGCATTAACCAACAATTTTTTTCTTAGACTTTCTTTGGCTCTTGAAATTGTAGTTCTACAATTCGCATAGCTGATGTCCATAATTTGACTTATTTCTTCATAATCATACCCCTCAACGAGGTGCAAGGTCAAAGAAACTCTGTAATTGTCTTTTAAACTTCTCATGGTTTCCATCACTTTTTGAGCCTTCAGTTCAGTTAAACCATTTTGATCTAAAGCAACTCCGTCATTATCTTCGACCCTGTACATCACCTCATCTAAGTCTACAGCATGCTCTTTTTGTCGCTTCTTGTAATGATAGATACTGTTATTGATCACAATTCGCTTTAACCATGCTCCAAAAGTTACATTCCCTTTAAATGTGTGCAGTTTCGTAAACGCGTTCAAAAACGATTCCTGCATTACATCTTCGGCTTCGGCAGAATGCTTTACAATGCGAAAAGCTGTGTTGTACATGGCTTTGTAATATCGATTGTAAATTTCCATTTGTGCACTCTGTTTTCCTTCCAGGCACTGTTTTAGCAATGCGTCGGTATGTACATTATTGTGGCTCAAAAAGTCGAATGGTTTGTTTTATAGATGAATCAATTTAGCAATTGTTACACTTTTCTAAATTTTTTTCTCATGCTATGGCATAGGAATTGCAAATACCCTTATGAAAAGAGGCCTAAATGCTTGTAAGGGGTAGTCCGGATAAGCTTTTGCCGAATTAAGGAAGGCCGAAATGAATGTGTTTGTTGTCGTGTTGATGACAGAATGACCGAAATAAAGCATAATGGGAGGAATTAAATTCACCAATTTTGACAATTTGTCGTTACAGGGAATAGATGACGACGCGGAATTGATACCGTTGTTGACACCAGAGGATGAGGAGGAGATGAACCGTGAGGAGTTGCCAGAAACCTTACCTGTATTGCCTTTGAGAAATACCGTTTTGTTTCCAGGGGTGGTTATCCCCATTACTGCTGGGAGGGATAAATCTATTAATCTCATTAAGGATGCCAATCATGGCTCGAAGACCATTGGGGTGGTCTCCCAAAAAGATGAGGAGACCGAAAACCCAGGTGTCAATGATATCAATACACTTGGTACCGTAGCACGTATTTTACGGGTATTGCAGATGCCCGATGGCAATACGACGGTGATCATTCAAGGGAAAAAGCGATTTGAGATTACCGAAGTACTTACCGAGAAGCCTTATATGACCGCTACGATCCGTGAGGCGCAGGAAGTACGACCGGACTACAGCAATAAGGAATTTTCGGCAATAATTGATTCGATTAAAGATTTGGCGTATAAGATTATTAAGGATAATCCCAATATTCCAAGTGAGGCCAATTTTGCGATTAAAAATATTCAAAGCCATTCTTTCCTTGTAAACTTTGTTTCTTCCAATCTCAATTTGAGTGTCTCTGAAAAACAAAGACTTCTTGAAATTGAAGATTTGCAAGAACGGGCGTTGGCAACTTTGAAATTTATGAATATCGAGCTTCAAAAGTTAGAATTGAAAAACGATATTCAATCTAAGGTCCGAAATGATATGGACCAACAGCAGCGTGAATATTTTTTGCATCAACAAATGAAAACCATCCAAGAAGAGCTTGGTGGCATCTCCTATGAAGAAGAGGTTGATGAAATGCGCGAAAAGGCCAAGAAAAAGAAGTGGGGTAAAAAGATTGCGGAACACTTTGAAAAAGAATTGGCGAAAATGCAACGGATGAACCCGCAAGTTGCTGAGTATTCGATCCAACGCAATTATTTGGACCTCTTTCTAGATTTGCCCTGGGATGAGTTTTCAAAGGACAAATTTGACTTGAAAAGGGCCCAGACCATTTTGGATAGGGACCATTATGGTTTGGAGGATGTAAAACGTCGTATTATTGAATATTTGGCGGTCTTAAAGCTTCGAAACGATATGAAATCCCCAATTCTATGTCTATATGGCCCACCCGGTGTGGGTAAAACCTCGCTAGGTAAGTCGGTTGCCGAGGCACTTGGCAGGGAATATGTGCGTATGTCTCTGGGAGGCCTGCGTGATGAGGCAGAGATCCGAGGGCATCGTAAGACGTATATCGGGGCCATGCCCGGACGAATCCTACAGAGTATCAAAAAAGCAGGAACATCGAATCCGGTGTTTATTTTGGACGAAATAGACAAATTGTCCAATAGCCATCAGGGAGATCCTTCTTCAGCCATGCTTGAAGTTTTGGATCCAGAACAGAATAGCGAGTTTTACGATAACTTCTTAGAGATGGGGTATGACCTGTCAAAGGTGATGTTCATTGCAACGGCAAACAATTTATCTACCATTCAACCAGCACTTAGGGACCGTATGGAGATTATTAACGTTACCGGATATACTATTGAGGAAAAAGTACAGATAGCCAAACGGCATTTGTTGCCCAAACAACTTAAAGAGCACGGCCTAACGCCAAAAGACCTTAAGATAGGGAAGGCCCAGCTTGAAAAAATCGTTGAAGGCTATACCCGCGAATCAGGGGTTAGAAGTTTGGAAAAACAACTGGCCAAGATGGTCCGTTATGCCGCGAAAAATATAGCCACTGAAGAAGCATATGACATTCGCGTTTCTGATGCCGTTATCGAAAAAGTATTGGGGCCAGCTCGATTGGAGCGTGATAAGTACGAAAATAATGAAGTTGCTGGGGTCGTCACAGGATTGGCTTGGACAGCTGTTGGCGGCGATATATTGTTCATTGAATCTATTCTTTCAAAAGGAAAAGGAACCTTGAATATAACCGGTAATTTGGGCAAGGTCATGAAGGAATCTGCCACGATTGCTTTGGAGTATATCAAATCAAATTCAGATGATTTTGGCATAGATCCAGAAGTTTTCGAAAGGTATAATGTGCATATTCACGTACCCGAGGGAGCAACGCCCAAAGATGGACCCAGTGCCGGAATCACGATGTTGACCTCATTGGTATCGCTATTCACGCAACGGAAGGTGAAAAAAAGTTTGGCGATGACGGGTGAGATTACCCTTCGCGGTAAAGTGCTTCCTGTTGGGGGTATCAAAGAGAAAATCCTTGCCGCAAAACGGGCACGGATCAAAGAGATCATATTATCTGAGGACAATCGTAAGGATATTCAAGAAATCAAGGAAGAATACCTAAAGGGACTTACCTTTCATTATGTGACAGATATGAGTGAGGTCATTGACCTTGCCGTCACCAAACAAAAAGTAAGGAACCCTAAAAAATTATAAATAGGGTTCATTCAAATCTAACTACATTTGAAGCAATGCGAAAAATAATCATTGCTATTGATGGGTATTCCTCGACCGGCAAAAGCACCATAGCAAAACGCCTGGCCTCTAAACTGGGTTATCTGTATGTTGATACAGGGGCCATGTATCGTGCGGTGACCTTATTTGCGCTTCGCAACGGATTTATTGGAACGGAACACGAAAATTTTGGGGCCTTGATCAAGTTGCTACCAAAAATTAAACTCGAGTTTGTTCTTAATACCAAAACAGGGCATTCTGATATGTGGCTGAACGGTGAAAATGTAGAACAAGAGATTCGCAGCATGCAAGTTTCAACCTATGTAAGCCAGGTTTCCACTGTTGAACAGGTGCGGCATATGTTGGTGGCGCTTCAAAAAAGAATGGGCAAGACCAAGGGATTGGTTATGGATGGCCGTGATATCGGTACCGTGGTGTTCCCTGAGGCCGAGTTAAAAATATTTATGAGCGCATCGCCGGAAACACGCGCTCATCGCCGTTATAAAGAACTATTGGATCGCGGAATGAACGTCAGTTTTGATGCGGTGCTTGAAAATGTTCAAAAACGCGATGAAATTGATTCGACCAGAGAGCTATCTCCTTTGAAAAAGGCAGAGGATGCGATCCCATTCGATAATAGCGATATGGGCCTGGACGAACAATTCGAACGAATTTACAATTACGCACTTCGCATCATCGAAGGCAAAAAATAAAGCGCCCTATTACGGGCGCTTTATTTTTTCCATTCTAACCTAATACTATAAGTTTGGAATGACCAAAACTTGATCAGGATGAATCAAATCAGGATTCTTCAATTGATCGGTGTTCGCCTCGAAGATTTTATTGTACTTCATGGCATCTCCATAGTAATGTTTCGCAATTTTACTCAAAGACTCTCCACTTTTTACAGTATGTCTGTGGTAAACTGAATCGTCGGCCACAGTAATGTTGGCTTTGATGTCAGAAGGGCTTTCCCCGCCAATTTGCTTGATTTTGTCCCATAGGGCATTTTTCTCATAAGGTGTATTCGCCTCACCTTTGATCTTAAGAACGCCTCCCTCTTCCGAAACGTCTCCACCTTGTATTCCCAACTGCTGACCTAAATCTAAAACAGCTTGATATTTTGCTTTAGCACTCATAATTGTTCTTTTTTTATTTTAATGGTTATTAATAAGAAACAAGATAACCATAAAAGTCACATTTCATTTGATTTTTTTGTTTCGGTCGAATTCAAGCTTACTCCATCTTTTACTTTGTATAACAGTAAATTAATTGTATTTTTGCACTCCTTTTTGACGAAAATCAAGAGAAAAAGGGATAAACAAAGTAAATAACGACTTCTACGGCCATCGTCTAACTCTTGTAAATACCGTAGGATACAAATTAAATCAGCACATGGCTGAAAAAAAAGAAAAGGTAGAAGCGGTAGAAACTGCAGAAACCAAAGAGGTAGCCGCCAAAACAACTTCCAAAGGCGGTGACAAATCAAAAGAAAAAAGTACCGAAGAAGCCCCAAAGCAAGACCCAAAAGAGTTTTTGAAAAACTTTGATTGGGACAAATATGAAGAGGGGATCGAAAAAGTAGATGATAAGAAACTTGATGAGTTTGAAAAACTCGTTGCTGAGAATTTTGTTGATACAGCTGATGAGGAGGTAGTCGAAGGGAAGGTAATCCACATGACGGATCGAGAGGCCATCATCGATATCAATGCAAAATCAGAAGGTGTAATCTCACTTAATGAATTTAGGTACAATCCTGATTTAAAAGTTGGCGATAAAGTTGAAGTGCTTATCGATATCCGTGAGGATAAGACCGGTCAATTGGTTCTTTCTCACCGAAAAGCACGAACCATTATGGCCTGGGACCGTGTAAACGATGCTCATGATAAGGAGGAAATTGTACAAGGTTTTGTAAAATGTAGAACCAAAGGAGGAATGATTGTAGATGTTTTTGGCATCGAAGCCTTCTTGCCAGGTTCGCAAATAGATGTAAAACCTATTCGAGACTACGACCAATATGTTGGTAAGAACATGGAATTCAAGGTGGTTAAGATTAACCATGAATTTAAGAATGTAGTGGTTTCACACAAGGCCTTGATTGAAGCTGATATTGAGGAGCAGAAGAAGGAAATTATTGGTCAGTTGGAAAAAGGCCAAGTATTGGAAGGTGTGGTCAAAAACGTGACCTCATACGGTGTGTTTATTGACCTAGGAGGTGTTGACGGTCTTATCCACATTACGGACCTTTCTTGGAGTCGAATCAACCATCCAAATGAGGTAGTTGATCTAGACCAAAAATTAAATGTTGTAATCCTTGATTTTGATGATAACAAATCAAGAATTCAGCTTGGTCTTAAGCAATTGGAGAAACATCCGTGGGATGCACTTGGAGACAACATTAAAATTGGCGACAAGGTCAAAGGTAAGGTTGTAGTTATTGCAGATTACGGTGCTTTCATTGAAGTTGCTGAAGGTGTAGAAGGATTGATCCACGTTTCGGAAATGTCATGGTCTACGCACCTTAGATCAGCCCAAGATTTTGTAAATGTTGGTGATGAGGTTGAAGCTGTTGTTTTGACTATGGACAGAGAGGAACGCAAAATGTCGTTGGGTATCAAACAACTTACTCCTGATCCATGGACCGATATTACTTCAAAATATCCGGTTGGTTCGAGACATAAAGGTATCGTTCGAAACTTTACCAATTTTGGTGTTTTTGTTGAAATGGAAGAAGGAATTGATGGACTTATCTATATTTCTGACCTTTCATGGACGAAGAAAATTAAGCATCCATCAGAATTTGTAAATGTTGGTGATACGCTAGAAGTTGAGGTATTAGAGCTTGATGTTGAAGGACGTAAATTGAGTCTTGGTCACAAGCAAACGACTGAAAACCCTTGGGACAAGTACTCGAAGGAGTTTGCGGAAGGCACAGTACACAAAGCTGCGATTACAGAGATTGTTGACAAAGGAGCAACCATCGATTTCAATGCTGATATTACTGCATTTGTACCACAAAGACATATGGAGAAAGAAGACGGCAAAAAGCTTGGCAAAGGCGAAGAGGCAGAATTCAAAATTATTGAGTTCAATAAAGACTTCAAACGTGTTGTAGCCAGTCATACTGCCATCTTTAGAGAGCAAGAGGAGCGTAATATAAGATCAGCCAAAAAGAAAATGGCCGCATCACAAGAAGATGCGCCTACCATTGGCGATGCAAACGCTCAGCTACAGGCTTTGAAGGATAAAATGGAAGCAGAAAACAAAAAGTAAGCTTTGCAATTTAGTTTATAGAAAGCCTCGACATTTGTCGAGGCTTTTTTTTGCTTAAGACAGAAATATGTATTTTTGTCCACCAAACGCGTCGGTACATAGCTTATGAGCCAGAGAGTACTGCTTTCAGCAAAAGAAATACACATCATACTTCACCGTTTGGCCTGTCAGCTTCTTGAAAACCACCTTGATTTTAGTGATACAGTTTTAGTGGGTATTCAACCTAGGGGCATTTTTTTGGCTGAAAGACTCGCCAAAATCTTAAAAGAAGACTACGCGGCGAACGATATCAAATTGGGTTCGCTCGATATTACATTTTACCGTGACGATTTTAGGAGGGGCGACAAAACCTTGGCAGCCAACACCACAAGCATAAATTTTTTGGTCGAGGGTAAAAAAGTTGTCTTTATTGATGATGTTCTTTATACTGGGCGAAGCATCCGGGCGGCCTTAACGGCAATACAATCTTTTGGAAGACCTGAAGAGATTGAATTATTGACCCTAATTGATCGAAGATTCAGTAGGCATTTACCAATACAACCTAATTATCGAGGAAGACAGGTAGATGCGATTAATGAAGAAAGAGTTAAAGTGCATTGGAAAGAAAATGATGGCGAAGACGCCGTTTATTTGGTAAGTTGAATATATAATGAGTGAATTAAGCGTAAACCACTTACTAGGAATAAAGTACCTGAATAAACAGGACATCGAGCTCATTTTCGAAACGGCGGACCATTTCAAGGAGGTGATCAATAGATCCATTAAAAAGGTTCCAACACTACGCGATATAACGATTGCCAATATATTTTTTGAAAACAGTACACGTACCAAATTATCGTTCGAACTTGCCGAAAAAAGACTTTCGGCAGATGTGGTGAACTTTTCGGCTTCCCAATCATCGGTAAAAAAAGGTGAAACCTTGATCGATACGGTGAACAATATTTTGTCGATGAAGGTTGATATGGTCGTCATGAGGCACCCCAACCCCGGAGCGGGTGTTTTTTTGTCAAAGCATGTTGATGCCTCAATCATTAATGCCGGCGACGGTGCGCACGAGCACCCAACCCAAGCCTTGCTCGATTCCTATTCCATCAGAGAAAAATTGGGCAGCGTTAAAGGAAAGAACATTGTCATTGTAGGCGATATTTTGCACTCAAGGGTGGCCCTGTCAAACATTTTTGCTTTAAAACTTCAAGGTGCCAATGTGAAGGTGTGTGGTCCGAAAACTTTAATGCCCAAACATATAGAGTCTCTCGGGGTTCAGGTAGAAACAAACCTGAAAAAAGCCCTAGAATGGTGTGATGTTGCCAATATGCTTCGCGTTCAAAATGAGCGAATGGATATCAGTTATTTTCCTACAACTCGTGAATACGCCCAACAATTTGGGGTTAATAAGTCGCTGTTGGAGAGTTTGAACAAAGAAATTGTCATCATGCATCCCGGTCCTATAAATAGGGGTGTGGAAATTACGAGTGATGTTGCGGATTCGAATCAATCAATTATCTTAGAGCAGGTCGAGAACGGGGTAGCCATTCGTATGGCCGTAATCTATCTGTTGGCTTCAAAAATTAAGTAGTCATGATTTTCGACAAAGAGGGCACCACCACCATCGTTTTCCAAGAGAAGGCATCGCTCAACACTTTTCTAGAAAATTTGATAAAGGCCTACCCAAAACTGGAGCATGATCATTTAATCTTGAATTTGTTTTCATTAAATGCATTTAGTGCGAACGATGTATTGGAATTCCTTGATATCTCTAGAAAGCATAAGAACAATGGGAAATCGTTTGTATTGGTGACCGATAGGGTCTCCTATGATGAAGTTCCGAGTGAAATAAGTCTTGTTCCCACCATTCAAGAAGCAAAGGACTTTATCGAAATGGAAGAAATCGAGCGTGATTTAGGATTATGAGGCTCAACATCTTAGGATGCTATTCCGCTACGCCAAGAACGATGACCAATCCGACGAGTCAGGTCCTCGAAATTAGAAACCATGTTTTTTTGATCGATTGTGGTGAAGGTACCCAGGTACAACTTCGAAAAAGTCAAATTAGGTTTTCACGCATCAAGCATATATTCATTTCACATTTGCACGGCGATCACTTTTTTGGGCTACCGGGATTGATTTCCACCTTCCGTTTGTTAGGTCGTGAGGCTGATTTACATATTTATGGACCCAAAGGCATAAAAGAGGCCATTACCCTTTTTTTAAAACTGGGCGATTCGTGGACAAACTATAAACTTATCTTTCATGAATTGGAGCAAAAGGAGCCACAACTTCTTTTTGAAGATGACCAGGTGCAAGTTTCAACCATACCCTTAGATCACAGGATTTATACCAACGGCTTTTTATTCGAGGAGAAACCCCTGCCAAGAAACTTGAATATTGATGAGATTAGAAAGCACAACATAGACCAAAGCCAATTTAATAACATCAAAAAGGGTGTGGATGGCGAATCAGATGACGGCCAGAAAATCCCAAACGTATTGTTGACATTTGAGCCAAAGGCACCCAAAAGGTATGCCTTTTGCAGTGATACGGCCTATAACGAAAACATCCTTCCCCTAATCAAGGGTGTTGATGTATTGTATCATGAATCTACCTTTTTGGAATCGGAAAAACATTTGGGGTCAAAAACAAAACACGCCACCGCTAAAGAAGCGGCTACCATAGCCAAAAAAGCCGATGTAGGCACCTTAATTTTGGGGCATTATTCCACACGTTATAAGAGTATTCAACTATTCAAAGCGCAAGCAGCGACCATTTTTGAAAACGTTGTTTTGGCAGAAGACGGTAAAGTCATTGAAATCTGATCAATTTCATTGCAAATAAAGCATCACAAGTTTTAACTTTTCCATTCTTTTATTGAAATTTGAAAGTGATGGAAAAAGATTTGGGCAATTACCGCAAAAACTACGAAAAAAGCGCACTTACAGAAGATGTTGTTTCAGATAATCCGATGCAGCAATTTCAAACCTGGTTTCATGAGGTAGAGGGTACAGAAGGCATGGACGAACCCAATGCCATGACATTGACCACCGTAGGTATTGATGGGTTTCCAAAGGGCCGGGTAGTGCTCTTGAAAAAGTTTACCCATGAAGGTTTTATCTTCTATTCCAATTATGCAAGTGAAAAAGGTATGGCCATAGCCAAGAATGCAAACGTTTGTCTATCTTTTTTCTGGCCGGTATTGGAGCGTCAATTGATCATAAAGGGCAAGGCAGAAAAAATTGCGGCAAATCTTTCCGATGGCTATTTTGAGAGTCGACCCAGGGGAAGTCAATTGGGTGCCGTAGTTTCCAATCAGAGTGAAGTCATACCATCGCGATCGGTGTTGGAAGAAAAGTTGCGGAATTTGGAAGCAAACACAGCGGGAAAGTCAATTGAAAGACCTAAAGATTGGGGTGGCTATTTGGTACGTCCGGTTTCTATGGAATTTTGGCAAGGAAGGCCCAATCGACTTCATGACAGATTGCGTTATACGTTATTGGAAAATTTGGATTGGAAAATTGAGCGTTTGGCCCCATAACATTTGAAAAATGAAAACCTTAATTCTTGTACGTCATGGCAAATCATCTTGGGATTACAATGTCTCTGATAAGGATAGGCCCCTTAAGGAACGAGGTATAAATGATGCACATTTGGTTTCCAAAAGACTTAAGGAAAAAGGAACGACTATAGATCATGTATACTCAAGTCCTGCGAACAGGGCATTGCACACTGCAATGATTTTTTTAAGAAATCTTGATTATGGGTTTCAGAGGTTCGAAATAAAAGATGACCTTTATGACTTCTCAGGAGAGCACTTAAAACGTTTTGTGCATGCCATCAACGAGGCCTATCAAACGGTCTTGATTTTTGGTCACAATTATGCCTTCACGACCATGGCCAATGCCTGGGGAGATAAATATATAGACAATGTGCCCACCTCAGGTTTGGTACATATAGATTTTAAAGAAAATAGCTGGAAGCGTATTTCGAAGGGAAACACAAAACTCACTTTGTTTCCCAAACAACTAAAGTGATATATGGCGAAAGAAAAAAATGAATACGTAAATAGAGAGATAAGCTGGTTGCATTTTAACGAGCGGGTGCTTCAAGAAAGTGCCGATAAAAATGTACCCTTGATCGAGCGACTGCGCTTTTTAGGTATTTTCAGCAATAACCTTGATGAGTTTTTCAAAGTTCGATATGCCACGGTAAAGCGCATCGTTGACGCTGGAAAGAAGGGAAAGAGTGTACTTGGAGGTGAAGATGCAAAGGTGCTTTTAGAAGAAATAACCCGACAGGTGATCCAGCTGCAATCAAAAAGTATCAAGGTTTTGCAATCAATAGAACGTGAACTTGCTACAGAAAACATTTACATAATTGATGAAAAGGCAGTTACAAAAGACCAGGCTGTTTTTATAAGGGATTACTTTTTACGTGAGGTCAATCCAGAACTTCTGACCATCATTTTGAATAACCTTACCGAATTTCCAACCTTGAAAGATACCGCTGCCTATCTGGCCGTCCGCATGGTTCTCGATACGGAGCTTTTAAATTCGGATAAAACCCAATATGCCTTAATTGAGATACCGAGACATTTGGATAGGTTCGTTGTGCTGCCGGAAGCTGATAATAAAAATTATATCATGATGGTCGATGATGTCATCCGATTTTGTTTGGATAGCATCTTTACCATGTTTGAATACAATGAGATTTCGGCGCATATGATAAAGATTACCCGTGACGCCGAGCTGGATATGGATAATGACCTAAGTAAGAGCTTTATTCAAAAGATATCTTCAAGCGTAGAACATCGAAAAATCAGCGATCCCGTCAGATTTGTCTATGATAAGAGCATAAAAATAGACACCCTAAGGTACCTTAAAGAGAAAATGAATATTGAGGAAACCGATAGTGTCATTCCTGGAGGTAGGTACCATAACCGTAGGGATTACATGGGATTTCCGAGTTTGGGAAGACACGATTTGTTATACGGAAAAATAAGTCCACTCCCTGTTCGCGGATTTAGTTTGGAAGGAAGCCTTTTTGAGCAAATTGCCAGAAAGGATTATATGATATATACGCCCTACCACACCTACTCCTATGTCATTAACTTTTTGAAGGAGGCTGCTCTTGATCCGCATGTAAAGCGTATTAAACTTACGGTTTACAGGCTGGCCAACAATTCTCAGGTTGCCGCTGCCTTGATTAATGCAGCTAAAAATGGCAAAGAGGTTACCGTACAGATCGAATTACAGGCCCGGTTTGATGAGCAAGCGAACATTAAATATGCGAACATATTTCAGGAAGAAGGAATCAAACTCATATTCGGAATCCCTGGTCTTAAAGTACATACGAAGGTGTGTTTTGTAGAGCGTGAAGAGGCCGAAGGATCAAAGCGATATGGCTTTATCAGTACGGGTAACTTTAATGAATCTACAGCACGGATATATACAGATTATACGCTTTTCACCTCACATGATGGCATTCTCAAAGAGGTGAACAAGGTATTCAACTTCTTTGAGGTTCCGTATAAGATCAATAAGTACCGTCATTTAATTGTGTCACCGCACTATACCAAAAATGTATTCAATAAGTTGATCGATAATGAAATTGCCAATGCCATTGTAGGTAAGGAAGCATACATTCGAATCAAGATGAATAGTTTCACCTCCTACAAAATGGTCGATAAATTATACGAGGCCAGTAGGGCAGGGGTGAAAATTCAATTGATCATCCGAGGTGTTTGTTGCTTGATTCCCGGTGTTGAAGGTATGAGCGAGAATATAGAGGCCATCAGTGTTGTGGACAAATTCTTGGAGCATCCCCGTTTGTTCATTTTTGCAAATGATGGCAATCCCAAGTTGTATATTTCTTCTGCAGATTGGATGACCCGAAATCTGGATTATAGGGTGGAAGTGGGTTGCCCCATTTATGATGAAGATATTAAGCAAGAATTAATGGACACCTTTGAGATTTCTTGGAATGACAATATCAAGGCACGAGTATTTTCCGACAAACAGGACAACGCCTATAAAGATGACGCCAAGCCTAAGGTGCGGTCTCAGTTTGCCTTGTACGACTACTATACCAAAAAACTTGAATCCTGAAACTAACCGTGCATAGTTTCTTTTTTTCCAAGGTTTTTCATGATTTCAGCCTCATGAACCAGTAGTGCTTCCCACTTTTTGTCCACTTCTTCCCGATTGCCGTAGGTTCTGGCGAATTTGAGAAACATAGTGTAATGGTTGGCCTCACTAATCATCAGTTTGCGGTAAAATTCAGATAGGTCAGCATCGGCAATCTCTTCAGAAAGTAATCGAAAACGTTCGCAACTTCTTGCCTCTATTAAAGCGGCGTATAACAGCTTATGAACCAAATGGGTTTCACGGCTTCCACCTTTGGGAAAGAACTTCATGAGTTCGATGACATACTCGTCCTTTCGTTCGCGACCCAATTTCCATCCCCGTTCCAAAATTTTTTCATGTACCATATTAAAATGGCCCATTTCTTCACGAGAGAGCGCAATCATTTCCTTGACCAATTCCGATTTTTCAGGAAATCCAATGATCAATGAGATGGCAGTACTGGCTGCTTTCTGTTCACAATAAGCATGGTCTGTCAAAATCTCTTCAATATTTTTCTCAACAATATTTACCCATCTTGGGTCAGTTGGTAATTTTAGTCCAAGCATTTTTTATCAAATTGTGCCTAAAGATAAATGTATTATTCTGCCGGAAGGTTATAAATCGCAACTATGATGTTTATCTTTGTAAGAGCAGATTATTTTCAATAGCTAGGTAGTGCCTATTTTATGCAAAAGACGATTAAAGACAGTTTACTGACCCTTGTCGAAGACAATTTGGAAGGTGAAAGAAGAGACTGGTTTTTCGGAAGATTGGCGGCAGTTTTAGAGGCCGATTCGGCTCGTAGTTTGTTTATGACCTATAGCTTATGCAGCAGTAAATTGGAAAATCGATCGCTGAGCAAGATTCATACTTCTGATAAGCAATTAAATGCTTATCTGAGCCTACATCAAATGACGCAAATAGAGTTAGGTAGGGTGAGCATTATTGTAGCTGCGTTGCACGAAAACCCTGTGTTTTTTACACCCAAAGTCCAAAATTTGATTCAAGTTGCCGATAAGGTTGAATTGGCTACCTTTTTACGTTACCTGAGTTTGTTGCCCAATCCCGAGGATTTTCAAATGGTCGCTGTTGAAGCTTTGAGAACGAATATTACCCCTGTTTTTGATGCGTTATCGCAGAAGAATCCTTATCCAGGCCTTTATTTTGACGATGCCCAGTGGAATCAAATGTATCTTAAGGCTGCCTTCATGCAGTGCGATCTTTCTGGGATTTTGGACGTAGATAAAAGATCAAATGCGGATTTGGCACGAATAATAGCTGACTACGCCCATGAGCGATGGGCCGCATCAAGACCCGTAGATCCTTATTTTTGGCGGCCTACCACCAAATTTCTTGATGATCTTCTTTTAGAGGATATGTCTCGTTTGTTTCGAAGTAACGACCCTATTGAAAATAGGGCGGCTGCACTTTGCTGTTACCATTCGGCCAACGAGTCAGCTTTGGCAATGCTTGAAAATTATCCTGAATTAAAAGAAAGTGTGCAAGGCAATTGCATCACTTGGGAAAACTTAAAAAGATAATATGGAAGAAAGTTTAAAATTTATTGACCCCCACATTCATATGACGTCTCGAACCACCGATGATTATGAGGCTATGGCCGCTGCAGGCATAGTCGCTATCATCGAACCTGCGTTCTGGATGGGTCAACCTCGTACCCAAGTAGGTTCTTTTCAAGATTATTTTAGCAGTTTGGTAGGTTGGGAGCCCTTTAGGGCCAGCCAATTCGGTATTAAGCACTACTGTACCATAGGCCTAAATTCCAAGGAAGCAAATAATGAAGCACTTGCCGAACAGGTCATGGATTTGTTACCGCTTTACCTTCATAAAGAAAACGTGGTAGCAGTTGGAGAAATTGGTTATGACGATCAAACGCCAACAGAAGACAAGTACTTTCGCCAACAATTGGAATTGGCCAAGGAATTTAACATGTTGGTCCAAGTACATACCCCTCACCGCGATAAGAAGGCAGGAACCATAAAAAGTATGGAAGTTTGTTTGGAACACGGTTTAGATCCTGGCAATGTGGTAATTGATCACAATAATGAAGAAACCGTTCAAGAAGTTTTGGACCGAGGTTTCATTGCTGCTTTTACCATTTATCCGAAGACCAAAATGGGGAACCAACGTATGGTTGAGGTCGTCAAAAAATATGGCAGCACCAACATCATTGTCGATAGTTCCGCCGATTGGGGTGTAAGCGATCCCTTAGCTGTGCCCAAAACGGCTTCGCTAATGCTTCGCAGTGGTGTTTCAAAAGAAGACGTTGTAAAAACCTGTTACCAAAATGCATTGGATGTTTTTGGGAAATCGGGAAAAATGAAAGAATCACATTGGACGGATAAAGCGGGAATTGACCAACGTGAACTTTTTAACGATAACAGTGTTCTGAGAGGCCAGCAACCCAAGGTCGAAAATGACAACATTGTTTGATGGGTTTCAATCCATTACCTTATCTACGCTTATGTCGACCGGCGAACCTGCCTACGGCAGCTGCTGACATCATTGCTGGTATTGCTTTGGCAGGAGGGTTTTCAAGTTCTGTTAGCTATCAACCATTTTTTGGAGATTACACGAGTCCCACACTCTTGGTTATAGCTTCTATTTTACTTTATGCGGGAGGCGTGGTCTTAAACGATGCATTCGATTATGAGCTCGATACAATTGAAAGACCTGAAAGGCCTATTCCAAGTGGTGCAGTGCCTATACGACATGCGTTCCTATTCGGATTTACCTTATTGGGCTTAGGCGTACTTATGGCTTTTAAGGTCAATCTGCATTCGGGCTTGGTGGCATCGCTATTGGCAATGGCCATCGTACTATATGACGCCATTTCCAAGAAACATGCCTTTTTTGGCCCTTTGAATATGGGTGTTTGTCGAAGTTTGAACCTACTGCTTGGGATATCGGTTTTTGGGGTGTTCAACCACTGGTACTATATGATCATTCCATTGATTTTTATCGGCGCAGTAACTAGTGTGAGCAGAGGTGAAGTACATGGAAGCAATAAGAGAAACATTCTTATAGCAGGATTTTTGTACCTAATTGTCATTTTTTGCGTTATTTATTTCAATCAGATTGAAAATAGAATGGGGAATTATTACCTGCTATTCTTGTTGCTATTTGCAATTATGGTATTTACGCCGCTTATCAGGGCCTATAGAACAAATACACCCGACAATATAAAAAAAGCGGTGATTGCTGGGGTCTTGTCATTGGTAGTACTTGACGCCGCCATAGCAGCTGGTCATGCCTATTGGCTCATCGCTATTTTGTTGGTATTGCTGCTCCCTTTGTCCATTTTTCTTTCGAAGCTGTTCAGTGTTACGTAATTTTATGAATTTATGGAGCATCTCCCTAGCATAGCGCAGTCTTTTCAAGTAAATTATGAGTACAGACTCTATTTTACCGAAGCTGTATTTTCGGTACACAACCCCTTGTTGGAGCAGCTTATAGGCAAAGATTCAATTGATGGTGCGGTCAAGGCGCTATTTGTCGTTGACAGTGGGGTGTACATGAAGCATCCCAACATGCTAAAAGATATCGAGAACTATTGCCACACCAAAACGGGAATTGAGCTAACAGATATTGTGCTGGTTCCAGGCGGTGAAGCTTGTAAAAATGACCCGAAAGTTGTTGAGAACATCTTGGCGGCCATCAATGAGAAATCAATTTGTCGACATTCTTTTGTTGTGGCTATCGGAGGAGGTTCGGTAATTGATGCAGCAGGATATGCAGCGACCATCGCCCATAGAGGGGTAAAATTAATTCGAATTCCAACCACAGTATTGTCACAAAATGATGCCGCAGTTGGTGTCAAGAACGGCATAAATGCGTTCGGCAAGAAAAACTTTGTTGGTACATTTTCATTGCCTGATGCCATTATCAATGATTCCAAATTTTTAGAAACCCTAGAACAACGCGACTGGATCGCGGGCATCGCCGAAGCGGTTAAAGTTGCGCTCTTAAAAGATGGAGAGTTTTTTGATTTTATTGTGCAAAACACCAAAAAGTTAGCCAGTAGGGATAAGGGTATTATGAACAACCTTATATTCCGATGTGCAGAAATCCATATGCAGCATATAGCCCAAAATGGTGACCCCTTTGAAAAAGGATCCTCACGACCCTTAGATTTTGGTCATTGGTCTGCCCATAAGTTGGAGCAAATGACCAACTATGCGCTGCGACACGGAGAAGCGGTGGCCATGGGTATTGCACTTGATGTAACCTATGCCAATCTGATTGGATTGATCGATGATGATCTTTTGAATCAAATTCTACTAGCATTTGAAGAAATAGGTTTTGATTTAGAATTACCGATCAAAAACGATGCGGCTGTTGACCAACTCATGCTTGGGGTTGAAGAATTTAGAGAACATCTGGGAGGGCAACTGACGATTACCCTAATAGCAGGAATAGGAAAAAAGCATGACGTTCATGAAATAGATGCTAAAAAAATGAGAAAGGCTATTGCCTTAAGGTCAATTGAGAAATCAACGCTATCTTGTTGATATGTTTAGTTCCAAGGGGCGTCAACTTACATATTGTACCAATGTGCATCCAGGGGAAAACTGGAACATTACTTTTGAAAACCTTAAAAAATTCGTGCCCAGAATAAAAAAGAATGTATCTCCCGATGCGCCATTCGGATTGGGCCTACGACTTTCGCGCTTGGCGAGTCAAGAATTGGGCTTGGGTAACAAGTTTAGCGAATTTAAAGATTGGCTTCATCATAATGATACCTACGTTTTTACGATGAATGGATTTCCCTTTGGAAATTTCCATGGTGTTTCTGTCAAGGACAAGGTGCATGAACCGGATTGGACAACTTTCGAAAGGTTGGATTATACCAACCTGCTATTTTCGCAACTCACCCAACTCTTGCCAAAAGGAATGTCAGGAGGTATATCCACTTCTCCAATAAGCTATAAGCATTGGTATACCACACAAGAGAAGCGGCAAGGTGCATTGGCCAAAGGAGCAGAACATATGGTAGGTGTGGCCTTAGAACTGTATACTATTGAACAAAACAGCGGTCATTACCTCCATCTAGACATAGAACCCGAGCCCGATGGCTTGTTGGAAAACTCAGCGGAAGTAGTTGATTTTTTTGACGATTACCTTATTCCCCAAGGTCGCGTCCTATTTGGTGATAAATTTGGCCTGAGCAATGCGGAAAGCGATGCTGCAATTAAAAGATACCTTACCGTTTGTTACGATATCTGTCACTTTTCATTGGCTTTTGAGGAACCCAAAGAGACGTTTAAAAAGCTTAAGGCTCACCAAATTCAAATTGGCAAAATTCAGATAAGTTCCGCATTAAAAGTCTTATTCGACCAAAAGGATAACACCCGTGTTTGGCAAGCACTTTCCCAATTTGATGAACCTGTATACTTACATCAGGTGACGAAAGTTGAAGCGGGTACCGTGATTACCTATCCTGATTTATCATCAGTGCTGGAAACAAAAAATGAAGACAGCGAACTAAGGGCCCATTTTCATGTTCCCATATTTTTAGAAAAATTTGAGCCGCTCTATGCTACCCAGGATCATATTGTAAAGGTATTGGAGCTTCTTAAACAAGAGCAAATATCGGAGCATTTAGAGATTGAGACCTATACCTGGGATGTGCTTCCACAAGCTTTGAAGCTAGAACTTTCAGATTCCATTATAAGAGAAATCAAATGGCTTCAAAAGCGTTTATAAGATGAAAAAGACAGTCGTCATAAATGTAGTGGGTTTAACCAAAAGATTGATTGGAGCGTATACACCTACCATCAAACGATTTTTGGAAAGTGGTGCATTATCGGTAATCGAACCTGTACTGCCTGCTGTGACTTGTGCGGCGCAAGCGACATATTTAACGGGTAAATCACCCGATGAGCATGGGATTGTAGGGAATGGTTGGTATTTCAAGGAAGAATGTGAGGTGAAATTTTGGCGACAGTCAAACAAACTTATCAAGGCTGATAAAATTTGGGATAAACTTAAAAAAGAGCATCCAGATTTTACCTGTGCCAATCTTTTTTGGTGGTATAATATGTATGCCAATACAGACTTTAACGTTACTCCAAGACCCAACTATTTGGCCGATGGGAGAAAAATTCCTGATTGTTATTCGAAGCCATCCGAATTAAGAGACCTGCTGCAGTCAAAATTGGGCACATTTCCCTTGTTTAATTTTTGGGGACCAAAGACCTCGATAAAATCAAGCCAATGGATTGCCGATGCATCTATAATTACTGATGAATTATACAATCCCACGCTTACATTAATTTATTTACCGCATCTTGATTATAATTTACAAAGGCATGGTCTTGATTTTGATAAGATTAAAAAAGACCTGGTAGAGATAGACAAGGTGGTGGAAGATTTACTAAACCACTATCAACAGCAAGACTGCAATATCGTTTTGCTATCTGAATATGGTATTACCAATGTGAATCGACCGATTCATGTGAATCGGGTTTTGCGCGAACAAGGGCTTTTGGCTATTAGAGAAGAACGTGGCCTCGAACTTTTAGACGCAGGGGCAAGTGCGGCCTTTGCTGTCGCCGATCACCAAATATGTCATGTGTACTTAAATGATGTTACTGTGAAATCGCAGGTGAAAACATTACTTGAAGGTACACCTGGCGTTGATAGCGTTTTGACCGGTAAAGCATTAGAAGATTACCATCTCGCACATGAACGCTGTGGTGATTTGGTAGCCATTGCCGACAAAGATTCTTGGTTTACCTACTATTTTTGGCTTGATGACGCGAAGGCACCGGATTATGCCAGAATGGTCGACATCCATAAAAAACCAGGCTATGACCCTGTTGAAATGCTAATCGATCCTAAGGATAAATTGGCGATGCCCAAAATTATTTGGAAACTACTTAAGAAAAGAATGGGCTTTCGAACGGTTATGGACGTAATTCCGTTACAAGCTGAATTGGTCAAGGGATCTCATGGCCGTGTACCCGAAAATAAGGCGGATTATCCCGTGTTGATATCCAATAAAAATGATTTGTTGCCGAAGGAAACAATAAAAGCCACAGAAGTTTTTACTATTTTGGAGGCTCACATAAACAAATGACCATGACCAAATTTTTCAAAATACTGGCAATAGTTTTTGCAGTTCTCTTTGCTTGGGCTGCCTATGTGCAGCACAATGATCCTGATGCAATGCGATGGTATGCCATTTATGGAATGGCAGCCTTGGCATCGTTATTATTTGCTCTGAATCAATTAAAATTATCCTGGGCGTTATTCTTGTTTGTATTTTATTTGGGTTTTGCCATTTATACCTGGCCCGAAACCTTTGAAGGAGTTACTATTGGTGAAGGCGATATCGTTAATATTGAACGAGGGCGAGAGGCCTTAGGGTTATTGGTAGCTTCCTTGGTGATGGCCGTCTTCGGAACTCGAATTTGGATGGGGCGCAAGACCTCATAAGTCCAAATCAAATTCCTTTCGTAGCAGTTCTATGGCAGGATTTTTCTCTTTGAGCTTTTCATACTTTTCCTGAGGAGTAAAGGCGAATTTCTTTGTAAGCACCTCGTTAACGGTTATTACCAAATGTATTTTGTCGTTCTTAAGCTCTTTTCTTAGGTGATTCAGTAACATGCCCTGTTCGCGCTCTACTTCTTTTTTCATGGTGCTGTTGGGCAGCTCAATCCATATCGCATGGTTTTCTTTAAGTTTGGGCACATCAATTTGAAGGCTACTGGCCAATATTTTCTGACCATCTTTTTCAATTTTTTCGACATAATCATCCCAATGTTGGCGAAGTTGAACCTCATCAAAAGGATTTTCAAGTAAGGTTTTGGTGCTATTTTGGTCCGTTTTCGTAACCTCGTGTTCCTTTTTGGTCTTAAGACTTGAAATAGAGAGCCCAGAAACCCTTTTTGGAAGGTTTTTGAGTTCAACCTTTTTATAGGATTCAACATCGGCCATCTTCTTTTCAACAGCGGGTTTGTCTTTATCAAGTTTTTCTGTTGTTTCTTCAAGCTTTGGTGCCACTTCAGAGGGCGTGTTGATTTCTTCTGTTACCGAAAATGATTTAGCTTTTTGAAAGATTTGTCCCCTATAGTAGGAAGCGGGAATTATGGCCTCAGGCTTTTTTTTTTCTTCTGTAAAAGTAAGTGAGGCCAATTTCATTAAGGTCAATTCAACCAAAAGCCGCTGGTTTCTGCTTGACTTGTAGTTGAGATCACACTGATTCACCAAATCCAAGGCCTTTAAGAGGAATTCCTTTGAAGCTTTTTTGGCCTGTTCACCATATTTTTTTTGTGCTTCTTCACCCACTTCGAGTAGTTGAAGTGTCTCCTGGTTCTGGCAAACGATTAAATCTCTAAAGTGGGTCGCAAGACCATTGATGAAATGATGTCCGTCAAACCCTAACGAAAGGGTTTCATCCAATAAAACTAATAGTTGGGGAATGGCATTGTTCAAAATAAGTTCGGTAGTCTCGAAATAGGTGTCGTAATCCAGTACCTTCAAATTTTCACTGACGGCTTTTCGAGTTAACTTTTTCCCTGCAAAGCTGACCACACGATCAAAGATTGAAAGCGCATCCCTCATGGCGCCATCTGCTTTTTGCGCGATAATGTGAAGTGCATCGTCTTCGGCTTCTATACCTTGTTCTTCCGCAATGTATTTTAGGTAATTAGCAGCGTCTTTTACCGTAATCCTTTTGAAATCAAAGATTTGGCACCGTGAAAGTATGGTAGGTATAATTTTGTGCTTTTCGGTGGTTGCCAATATGAAAATGGCATGCTTCGGGGGCTCTTCCAGGGTTTTCAAAAAGGCATTGAAAGCCGATTGGGAAAGCATATGTACCTCATCAATGATGTAAACCTTGTATTTGCCAACTTGAGGCGGTATACGCACTTGATCGATCAAACTTCTAATATCGTCTACTGAATTGTTCGAAGCGGCATCCAGCTCGAAAATATTGAAGGCAAAATCTTGTTCATTTTGTTCAACACCATCTTCATTGATCTTTTTCGCCAGTATACGGGCACAGGTTGTCTTGCCAACTCCTCTTGGTCCACAAAAAAGTAAGGCTTGGGCCAAATGATTGTTGTCTATGGCATTTGAAAGGGTGTTGGTAATGGTGTCCTGCCCAACAACATCCTTGAATGTTTTAGGTCTATACTTGCGTGCAGATACGATAAACGGTTCCAATAGTGGAAAAATTAAGCCTTCTACAAATATAAAAATAGGTTTGGGTATTGCACTTTGGTGTGGCCCCAACAAGCTTTTTTTTATTAACAATTGACTTACCTTTGCCGCTGCAGGCCACCTTATCGCTCGATCCCGAACCTAGTTCTGGATGGGGAGGAAAGTCCGGACACTATAGTGCAGCATAGCGGGTAACACCCGTCTCCGCCATTGGCGGACGGACAAGTGCAACAGAAAGTATGTACAGTTCGGCTGTAGTGAAATCAGGTAAACTCTATGCAGTGAAACGCCATGTATACCAGTGTTTGAGGGTTGCACGCCCGAATTGGAGGGTAGGCGGTTAGAGGTTTTGGGTAACCAAAACCCTAGATAAATGATAAGGCTCGACAGAATCCGGCTTATGGCCTGCTTTTATTTCTCTAGTTGAAAAAAGCTAAAAACAGAACTTCCATACTTTCGTTGGCTGTGAAAATTTTCAAAATTTGAAAGGTCTCTTTGTGTGGCATGCTCAACTATAAATAGCCCATCTTCTTCTAAAAGTTGATTTTCAAAAATCAAATTGTGCAGGATCTTGAACTGGGATTCGACAAAATTGTAAGGTGGGTCAGCGAAAATGAGGTCAAAGGTCTCATGGGTTTTTTCCAAGAATTTGAAGGCATCCATCTTGACCGTTACGATGTCCATACCAAGTTCTTTTGCCGTAGCGGTAATCCATTTGATGCATTTAAGGTGGCTGTCCACTGCAGTGATACCTTGAGCACCTCTTGAAGCCAATTCAAAACTTAGGTTCCCTGTACCAGAGAATAGGTCAAGAATTTTGAGGTTTTCTATGTCGTATTTATTGGTGAGAATATTCATTAACCCCTCTTTGGCCATGTCGGTTGTGGGGCGTACGGGTAATGATTTTGGCGCTTGAAGCCGTCTTCCTTTATGAGATCCGGAAATAATACGCATTACTGTGCGCTCAATACGGTTAGGTCGATACTTCCTATGTCATCACTGTCCAAAATATGACTTGCATTGCTTGGTGTGAAAACGGCTATATTTTTAATGTACTGATAAGCCATTTCATAAAGCTCATCATTTTCTTCAACAGACCCAAACAACTTTAATTCCACTTCAGAAGTGTCCAATTCTAACTGCTCGTATATAAAAAGCAGGTAGTACAAAAAATCCTCCTTGGTTTTGTAGCTAAAGTAATTATATAAGAGGGGTTTTCGCTGGCCGAGCACAACGACCTCAATGTTATTTTGAGAAATATAGGCGTAGCATACCTTCGTTGAGGGAAGTGTATCAAGACCTAAAAGAATTTGTAACAATACCGTGCCACTGTGCTTGAATTCAAATTCACCAAACAGGGAAAAAATATAATTGTTCACATTGGTGAAGGGAACATAAACGTTGAACATATCGAAGTTTTTGATTTCATCAAAAACAATATGATCATTGGCCAAAAGTTTGGTATTAAATTTTAAATAGTTGGCCAACTCGTTTTCATCGAAAAGGTCTTTAGGGACCAAGCCAAAAAGATTGTTGCGGTGCACCACCACCACCTCATTGAAATTTTGTTCAGTGATTCCTTCTTCATCAAAAAGTTTTTTCAATTCCTTCAATATCAAATAAGGAGTTGATTCACTTTTGAAATTACGCTTCCCAGATTTTAAGACCTGGTGCTGAATGGTATCAAAAACACAAAAAGAAAGTCCATTCAAGCTAACTTGAATGGACAATTTCTTGAAGTCTTCTTTCGAAGCTGTATCTATTGTGGTATTAATCGTCTTTTTTGTCATAAATAGGAGGCCAGTTTCCATTGGTGCTCACATCGGTAAGGGAACCAACTTTGATGGCATCACCATTGACCTCTTCAACACTGAGCTTGGCATTTTCCTGTGCCAATAAATCTGCAGGCTGGTCGAAAAGTACAACGTTCTTTTTAACAGCAACCTCAAACACCGGAGCCTTAAAACCACTTTTGTCAATAATGTCAGCTTTCATACTGAACTTCTCATTATTTTGGGCGAAAGGCACATCCATCATTGTCTTGTATCGATCACTCGTTTTAAAAAGCGAATCTTTGACCTTTACGGTACCAAGCGTATCAATAATAATGGTGTCAACCTGTAAATCAATACCATAAGCTCTGCTGAATCTCATAAACGAGGAATCTCGTTGCTGCGTAATGGTATAATTTCCGGTATCAACAAATTTGACCAAACTATTAAAATCTCCAGCGAATTTTCCATTCACGGTCTTATAGGCCTCTTGGGCATTTCTGATATCCTTTAATTTGGCAATTACTGCAGAAAAGCGTTCTTGTCGTACTTTGTTGAACTTGATAGGAGCGTTGATTGAATTGTAAATCAAGTAACCCAAAAATATGCTCAATAAGCCAAAAAGAATAATCAAAAAAGGCTTGGATTTGCTTGGAAATACCTTGTCTACCATGTAAACAAGAGCGAAAGTCAGTAGACATATTCCAAGGATAATGAGAATTAGTTTTAACATCGTAAAGCGTCTTTCAAAGTTAATTTGTGGTTATTCACAAATCTACAATTTTTTTTTAATCACAAAAGTTTTTGACCCAAAATTACGCAGTATATTTAGGGCTTCATGACCGATTTGACAGCTACCGATTTTTACAAAATTCTTCGCGAAAATTTCCCTTTTCAACCCACGCACAAACAAGAGGTTACGCTCCAAAAATTAGCTGAATTTGTTTTTTCGGGCAAGAAAGATGAATTGTTTCTGTTAAAGGGATACGCAGGTACGGGTAAAACCACCTTAATTGGATGTTTGGTCAAACATTTGTGGAAATCAAAGGCAAAAGCCGTGTTGCTGGCTCCTACCGGCCGGGCAGCCAAGGTCATGTCGACTTATTCTGGTGTTCAGGCACTCACCATTCACAAAAAAATCTATTTTCCCAAAAAACAGGCAGGTGGCAATGTTCAGTTTGTTCTTGCGCCCAACAAACATCGCAATACCGTATTTATTGTCGATGAGGCTTCCATGATACCTGATGCCCCTTCTGACTCCAAACTTTTTGAGAATGGTTCCTTATTGGATGACCTCATGTATTATTGCTATTCGGGCCATCAATGTAAACTCATATTAATCGGTGATACAGCCCAGTTGCCACCAGTAAAATTGGACTTGAGCCCTGCCTTGAATGCTGAAAAACTGGAGCTCAATTATGATAAGAACCTAACCAAAATTGAACTTGACGAGGTTTTGCGGCAGACCGAAGATTCGGGTATTTTGTTCAATGCGACCAATCTAAGAGAGCAATTACAGGGCAATTATTTTGATGCCTTTGGTTTTCAACTGAAAGGATTCAATGATATCGTTCGTTTGATCGATGGCAACGAAATACAAGAGGCTATTGACGCTGCCTATGCTTCAGACGGTAAGGAAGAAACCGCGATTATCGTACGTTCCAATAAGCGCGCAAACTTGTATAATAAGAACATTCGGGAAAGAATTCTTTTTCTCGAAAACAAACTGGCGGTGGGTGATTATATGATGGTGGTCAAGAACAATTACTTTTGGCTCCGTCCCAATTCTGAGGCTGGGTTCATTGCCAATGGCGATATCATCGAGATTTTAGAACTTTTTGCAATCAAGGAACTGTACGGTTTTACCTTCGCTGAGGTCAAGGTACAACTGGTGGACTATCCCAATCAACGACCTTTTGAAACGGTGTTATTGCTCGATACCGTTGAGGCCGAAACACCAGCTTTGTCCTATGAAGACGGCAATAGGCTATATCAGGAAGTGACCAAAGATTATGCCCACGAAAAGTCAAATTACAAGCGCTTTTTGGGGGTTAAGAACAACCGTTTTTTCAATGCCTTACAGGTGAAGTTTTCCTATGCGATAACCTGTCATAAATCACAGGGCGGCCAATGGAAAACCGTTTTTATTGAACAACCTTATCTTCCTGACGGTTTGAACAAAGACTACTTTCGATGGTTGTATACCGCAGTGACCAGAGCTCAAGAAAAATTATATTTGATTGGGTTCAAAGATGATTTTTTTATTGAGAACGAATAGGTTAAATTCGTTTGCCATTGTATTGGGGTGACAGTGCTGAAGCAACTTTTTGACGCTTTCTTTGCATAGGCAGAATAAGCACAGTACACCCAATTGTGTAGATATGACAACCGAAACAGTAATAAGTATTTTTTTAGGCATTGGACTGGCGGCATCAACAGGCTTTCGGGTTTTTTTGCCCCTTTTTGCCTTGAGTCTGGCAGCGTATTTTGGTGTTTGGGACCTCAATGAGAATTGGGCCTGGATCGGAAGTTTGGCGGCCCTTTTAACTTTAGGCATTGCCACTTTGGCTGAAATATTCGCCTATTTTATTCCATGGGTCGATAATGCTTTGGATAGTTTGGCGATTCCTTTGGCGGCTATCGCGGGTACTGCAGTGATGGTTTCAACCATAGCTGATCTTGACCCCGTGGTCACCTGGTCATTGGCAATAATCGCCGGTGGTGGTACGGCAACGGCAATTAAGGGAGCCAATGCTGCGGGACGATTGACTTCAACGGCTACAACGGGTGGTATTGCCAATCCGGTTGTATCAACGGTTGAGACAGGTACGGCTGTTGCGGTATCTACGGCCTCTATTTTCGCACCAGTTTTAGGGGTGGTATTGGTAATCATCATCTTGATTTTTATATTTAGCATTTACCGAAAATTACGACCACGACGTTAGGTCTTAACAGCAATAATTGCCTTTTGAAAATAATATCAATGATTCCGGCCCGCTATCAAGCTTCCCGATTTCCGGGCAAGTTGATGCAGGATTTATCCGGCAAACCTGTTATTCAACGAACCTATGAGGCAACTGTCAATACGGGCATTTTCGACGAGGTTTATGTGGTTACTGACAGTGATATTATTAGCGCGGCCATTACTGCCGTGGGCGGTAAAGTGATCATGAGCAAACAGCAACATGAAAGCGGTAGTGATCGAATTGCCGAGGCCGTGGTGGATATGGATGTTGATATTGTGATCAATGTACAAGGAGACGAACCCTTCATTGACCAAAAAAGCCTTGAAAGGGTGGTGCAGGTTTTCAAGGATGATTCTGATGAAATTATTGATTTGGCGTCACTCATGACACCCATTTCGGATTGGGAAGAAATAGCAAATCCGAATACGGTCAAGGTCATTGTAGACCACAAAAGTTTCGCACTCTATTTTTCGCGTTCCCCAATCCCTTACCCCCGAGATGAACACGTTGAAGCCAAGTATTTTAAGCATAAGGGTATCTATGCCTTTCGAAAAAGAGCCTTGCTCGATTTTCAACGACTCCCCATGCTGCCATTGGAGGCCAAAGAAAAGATTGAGGCAATACGTTTTTTGGAATACGGGAAGAAAATAAAAATGGTGGAGACCGAAGTAACGGGAATCGAAATTGATACCCCTGAAGACCTAGAAAAAGCAATCAAGGCATGGAAATGAATTTTGATGGTATAAAAGTTATCGGTTTTGATGCCGATGATACGCTTTGGGTCAATGAAACCTACTTCAGGGAGACAGAGGAAAAATTTGCCGAACTTCTTGGGGAATACGAGACAAAAAATAAAGTCGACCAAGAATTATTCAAAATAGAGATTCAGAACCTCGAGCTTTATGGGTATGGGGTAAAAAGTTTTATGCTTTCCATGATCGAATCTGCCCTAGATCTTTCAAATCATACCATTTCTCAGCAAACCATTTCCGATATTTTGAATCTAGGTAAGGAAATGATAACCAAACCCGTGGAACTTTTGGATGGTGTGGAAGAAGTACTGAAAAAGCTAGAATCAAAATACCATTTGATTGTTTTGACAAAAGGCGACCTACTGGATCAAGAGCGAAAGCTTGAAAAATCAGGCCTGTCAAAGTACTTTAAACACGTGGAGGTTTTGAGTGAGAAAAAAGAACGAAACTATACCAACTTGCTTGGTCATTTGGGAATTGACGTAAACGAGTTTTTGATGATTGGCAACTCGCTAAAGTCAGATGTTATCCCTATCTTGAATATCGGAGCTCGTGCAATACATATTCCCTTCCATACCACATGGGCACATGAAATGGTATCGAAGCAAGAAGAAAAGGTAAATAACCACCTCAAGTTATCGCGCATTGAGGATATATTGGCATATTTGTAGCTAGATGAAGCTTGAAAAAGAAATTAGTCACCTAAAGAAATCGGTCAAGACCAACTACCGCAACTTCCCCATGGTACCACGGGTAATCTATGGCAGGGGTAGTTTCGATCAATTGGCCGACATTTTGCTTCCGAAACGAAGAAACTCTGATGCACCTTTTATTTTTTTGGTCGATGACTTTTTTGAGGGTAAAGAACTGGCAGATCGCGTTCCTTGGCTATTTAATGATCGAACCATATTTATTTCGGCAGATGAGGAACCCAAAACCCAACAGGTAGATGCCCTGGTGAATAAAATCAAAGAGGATTTCGAAGAATTGCCTTCGGGCATCGTAGGAATAGGAGGGGGTACCTTATTGGATTTGGCGAAAGCAGTTTCGATCATGCTGACCAATTCAGGACCGTCCTATGCCTATCAAGGTTGGGATTTGGTCAATAGACCATCGCTGTACCACGTGGGTGTGCCCACAATTAGTGGGACGGGGGCTGAAGTCTCACGCACCACGGTGCTTTTGGGACCCGAGAAAAAGCTGGGCATCAATTCAGATTATACCACTTACGATCAAATTATTCTTGATCCCGACTTACTGGGCACGGTGCCCAAAGAGCAATGGTTCTATACAGGCATGGATTGTTTTATTCATTGCGTAGAATCGCTAAATGGAACCTTTTTGAATGCCTTTAGTGAAAGCTATGGGGAAAAGGCATATGATTTATGTAAAGAGGTTTTTTTAGGAGAGCTACCAGGAGCAGAGGCCGAAGAAAAATTAATGATGGCGTCATGGCACGGCGGTATGAGTATCGCCTATTCCCAAGTTGGAATTGCCCATGCCATGAGTTATGGACTTTCCTATGTTTTGGGTACAAAACATGGTATCGGAAATTGTTTGGTATTTCAACATCTGGATGCCTATTATCCTGAAGGAGTCAACCTATTCAAGCAGATGATGCAAAAACATCACATACAATTACCAACCAATGTTTGTGCTGAGTTGAACGACTGCGATATGGATACCATGGTCAATGTTGCGCTATCAATGGAACCCCTCTGGGAAAATGCCTTAGGCAAAGATTGGAAAAAGCGGGTGACCCCCGATATGCTGAAATCCATCTATCGAAAAATTTGATAGCTTACCCATCACAATTGTAACCCCCTAAAACCGAGTTTCCAATGCTGCATCATTTGGCAAAATTCATTTATTTCAAACTCATGGGTTGGAAGCTGTTGGGTGAATTTCCCGAAGTCGACAAATGTGTGGTCATCGTTATTCCTCATACCCATTGGTATGACTTTCCCTTGGGGTTGTTGGTACGAAAAATAGTCAACAAGGAAATCAATTACATCGGTAAAAAAAGCTTGTTTCGCGCCCCTTATGGATGGTTCTTCCGATGGACAGGGGGTACCCCGGTAGACCGTTCGAAAAACCACAATATGGTGGATGCTGTTGCGGCTATTTTTGAGCAAAAAAAGATTTTTCGTTTTGCACTGGCCCCAGAAGGTACGCGAAAAAAGGTGAAGGCCTTGCGTACAGGATTTTACTATATCGCAAAAAAGGCAGGGGTACCCATTGTTATGGTGGCTTTTGACTTTGCCAAAAAACAAGTAAAAATCTCAGCGCCTCTTTGGCCCACTGAAAACCTGAATATGGACTTTCGAAAGGTGAGGCAATTTTATAAAGATGTAAAGGGTAAAGTGCCCGAAAACAGTTTTAATTGAATTTGCCCAACTAGGTTTTTTTCAAGATTTTTTCCTTTTTCGGGACTTCCTTCTTTTTCGTATTTCCCGGAAATACCAAATTCGTACTTGAATAGGAACCACCAAATGTTACGGCAGCAGCATATACCTGTTGCATAGCATCGACCAGCTGGGCTTGAGAAAGTTCTTTTAGGGGATGGGTGTATACAGACCATATGATTTCATCACTCAGGGCATACTTCACATCCAAAACGGAATGAAAATTGGCCACAAGGGCATTCAATAGCTCATCTTCCTCTAGTTTTTGGCGTTCAACGATGGGGGAAATGATGCGCATGCGATTAGCCGTAGCATCGTAAATACAGATGAGCATTCTTTCATTGAACAAGAATTGTATGGTATTGTTCTGAACAGAAATGGTGTCCGCTTCTTGTTCGATGGTTTCAATTAATTTTTCGGGCGTCATTTGTTGGGCACTGAGGGTATAAAAGCAGCCAAAAACAAGTATGATGAAAATTCGCATAAAAAAACCGTTTTATTAAAGGTCGGTAAACTTGCGTGTTCTTTACCGAATCACGAACAAGTTTAACAAGGGCGAACCTCATCTTCCCAAAAAACCATGGGAATTTGGCAAATACAATCCGATTATCCGATATTTTGAACCATTGGTACAGTTTGTAAGGTTTGCTGTACAATTAAATGTTAATTTGAGCCAATGGATGGGAACATTACCGTTTTAAGAATGAACTGTAATCCAATCTTGAGCTTGTATTGCGAGAGTTTTTAATAAACATTTGTTCCCTTTCGGATTAAAGACACCCCACGTCTGCTGAGTCCTTTCCTTAGTTATGGTATAACCAAAACCAAACTATATGGAAAAAACTACTCCGAGAAGATCTTTTTTGGAAAAATCCTTAAAAGCCAGTGTGGCATTGGCAATAGGTTCATCCACAATGCCCGCAATGGCATTTGAAAATGGCAATCACAAGACTTCGAGAACCAATTTGCGTACCCTTCCGTTCGGTAAGTATGTATCGGTTGAAGGTACCATTTTCGAAAAGGACGGTCGAACTCCCCTTAGCAATGCAACAGTTGAGGTTTGGCATTTGTCACCGGGCTCCGAAACAATTGGACACCAAGGCGAACTAAAAACTGACGCTGCAGGGGCTTACCATATGTTAACCGACATCCCCAATCGCGAGTTCGGTAAACACCATAAAATACATTTTAAGGTGAGCCGAGATGGGGATTCCTATACTACAGAACTTTCATTCAATGGGTATGGGGCCTACATCTCAGGAAAACATTGGGAAGAAAATAGACAATTGGAGGATCACTTGCTTTTCCCAACACACGAGACTTTTTTAAACAAAACCACAATTCAATTCAATTTAACATTCAACTACTAAATCTTATTTTATGGAACCATTTTTAGGACAAATTATCATGTTTGGAGGCAATTTTGCGCCACGAGGCTGGGCGTTATGTCAGGGTCAATTGTTGCCTATATCTTCGAATCAAGCTTTATTCTCAATTTTAGGAACAATTTATGGCGGTGATGGCAGAACTACTTTTGCGTTACCAGATTTAAGAGGGCGTGCTCCTATTCAACAAGGTTCAGGTCCAGGCTTAAGTTCTATTAATTTAGGAGAAAAAGCCGGTTCAGAATCCCATACCCTACTTGTTAATAATTTACCGGCCCATAACCATGGTTTTGCCCTGCCGATGAAGGCTGAAGGCGATACTGATAATCCAGCCGGTGGCTTTGTTGCAGGAGATGGGACCAACTCTTTTGGCACTGTATCTGATAGTACTGGAGGGGCAGGAACTACCTCAAATACCGGGGGTAATACAGCTGTAAACCATAGAGATCCTTTTTTGGGGGTGAACTTCATTATTGCACTACAAGGAACGTTCCCTTCTAGAAGTTAAGAAAGTACAATACCGTTAAACCCCACACCAACTAAAACAATCAGCATGAGAAAAATTACGCTGTTGCTGACCGCGCTAATGGTCAGTTTGTATTCATATAGCCAGACCACCTTAGAAACAGGAGATATTGCCTTTCTAGGTTCAAATGTCCAAGGGGCAACAAATAGCGATGATTCGTTCGCCTTTGTACTCTTAAAAGACATTGAAGACGGTACCCAAATTATCTTTACCGATCGAGGTTGGGATAGTTCTTCGGGCGCCTTAACCAGTTTCGCTGGTGATGGTGAGTTTACCTGGACAGCATCAGGAGCCATGTCGGCTGGTGACATTGTGACCCTTGATTTGGGCCCTTTATTCCCCGCGGCTTATGCACTGATTGGAGATCAATTGTTTGCCATACAAGGGAGTATTGCCGCTCCCACTTTTATAGCAGGACTGCAATTTAACGAGGTGAACACTGGAGGATCTGATGCGGATTGGGATGGTGTGGCCGATACCAATTCTACATCGCAATTACCGCCAAGCCTCACAACGGGCGATACGGCGGTTCGTCTAGTGACAGCTGGGGGATTGGAGCAAAACAATTGGCAGTTTAGTTGTGATTTGGCCGGTGGTTCACCAGTTACCGGCTCACCAAGTGCTATAAGAGCGGTATTACATAACAGAGCCAACTGGAATAGCAGTGATATTTCGGCATTTAATCCAACTGCAAATGCTGGTTGTTCAGTTTCTGTCATAGTTTTTGATCCCTTTATAACTACTTGGAAAACGGATAACCCGGCACTTTCACCTTCCGACCAAATAACCATACCTACCTTTCCAGGGGAAACGTATAATTATTCTGTGGATTGGGGTGATGGTACCACTTCTGAAAATGTGATGGGTGATATCTCGCACACTTATGATACCCCAGGAACATATTCCGTTGCTATTACGGGAGATTTCCCTCGAATATATTTTCAACCAACCGATTCTGACAGAAACAAAATAATCGCAGTTGAGCAGTGGGGAGATATTGCGTGGACTTCGATGGAATTTGCCTTTGTGGGTTGTGGCAATATGGATGTTACTGCCACTGATGTACCGGATTTGAGTAATGTTACCACTGTTGAATCTATATTTTTTGGTTGTGCAAATCTGGTAGGGAATTCGTCCTTTGAATCTTGGGATGTTTCTAACATCACCGATATGGATGGATTCTTCGCTTCTTGTACGCTGTTTAATCAAGATATTTCTGGATGGGACGTGTCGAATGTAAATTCAATGTCAGGCATGTTTTTTTGGGCAAGTACATTTAACCAAGATATATCAAGTTGGGATGTTTCAAATGTAGGCGCAATGGGGCAAATGTTTCAGCTGGCTTCATCATTTAACCAAGACTTGAATTTGTGGGACACCAGTAGTGTTTTTACCATGGGTAATATGTTTACAGACGCTACTGCCTTTAATGGGAATATCTCAAATTGGGACACTTCAACGGTATTCATTTTTACGGCAATGTTCCAAAATGCAACCAGTTTTAATGGTGCAATTGGTTCGTGGAATACGGGAGGAGGCCAATTTATGAGCAATATGTTTGATGGAGCATCAAGTTTTGATCAAGACCTGAGTCAATGGAACATTTCTAATGCTACCGAAATGAATGCATTTTTTGATGGCTCTGGACTTTCCAATGAGAATTATGAAAAAGCATTAATCGGATGGGAACAGTTACCTTTCTTACAAAATGGGGTACAATTTGGTGCACTTCAAAACCAATATTGTTCGGCTGAGATTGCCCGTCAAAATATTATTGATACCTATAATTGGACCATTAATGATGGTGGCCGTGCTGTTGACTGTCAACGCCCATTTGTAACAACTTGGAAGACCGATAATATTGGTGTTTCGGAAGACAATCAAATTACGATACCCACTTTACTGGGAGAAACCTATAACTATACAGTACATTGGGGAGATGGCACTTCAGATACTAATGTTACGGGGAATATAACACATACCTATGGCGCGCCGGGAACCTATATGGTATCCATTTCTGGAGTTTTTCCGGCAATTAGTTTTGATGGTTCACAAGTCAATCCATCACCTGCGATTGACGATAGGGAGAAAATTCTGACGGTTAATCAATGGGGTGATATCAATTGGACTTCTATGCAAACCGCATTTTATGGCTGTTCGAACCTTGATGTTATTGCCACGGATATCCCTGATTTAAGCGGTGTGCTTTCGATGGGAGGTATGTTTCAAAATTGTACTTCTCTTGTAGGTAATGCCAACTTTTCCAATTGGGATACCTCTTCAGTAACCAATATGACTGGTGTTTTCAATCAATGTACACAGTTCAACCAGGACATAGGTGGCTGGGATGTTTCGCAGGTAGAATTGATGATTGCCACGTTTGCAGGGGCAACAGCCTTTAATCAAGACTTAAGTGGTTGGGATGTAAGTAAGGTGACCAATATGCTGGCCATGTTCGCTATTACATCGGCATTTGATCAAGACCTTAGCATTTGGGACACCTCTTCCGTTATAGATATGTCTTTTATGTTTTCGGAAGCAATTGCTTTTAATCAAAATATTGGTGATTGGGATGTTTCGAGCGTTTCTGAAATGGTTAATATGTTTAACGATTCTGGACTTTCCAATGAAAACTATGACAATATCCTCATAGGATGGAGCCAATTACCTTCATTACAGAATGGAGTGACCCTCGATGCACCCCAAAACGAGTTTTGTCTTTCTGAATCGGCTCGGCAAAGTATAATAGATACCTATAACTGGACCATCAATGATGCAGGTAAAGCAGTTGACTGCCAAAGTCCCTTTGTAACCACTTGGAAAACTGATAACCCTGGCGCTTCAGCAGATAATCAGATTACCATTCCCACTTTTACTGGTGAAACTTATGATTATACTGTTGATTGGGGAGATGGTACCTCCGATACCAACGTAACTGGTGACATTACGCATACCTACACCACCCCGGGAATATATACGGTTTCCATAACCGGCGATTTTCCAAGAATCTATTTCAATTTTAGTGGTGATTCGACTAAGATTTTATCGGTTGATCAATGGGGAGACCAAGTTTGGTCTTCAATGAACAGTGCGTTTGGAGGATGCTCAAATTTGGATGTATTGGCATCAGATAATCCCAATCTTTCCAATAGCACCGACATGACTTTTATGTTTGCTGGTTGTGAATCCTTGCAGGGAACCGGAGCATTCAATACTTGGGATACCAGTTCAATTACCCTTATGACCTCACTTTTTTCAGGAGCTACCAGCTTCAATCAAAATATTAGTGCTTGGAATACGAGTTCGGTAACAATGATGGATTTTATGTTCTCAAATGCTACGGTTTTTAATCAAGACATTAGTGCCTGGAACACCGGATCGGTCATGGATATGAAAATTATGTTCGAAAGTGCGCTTGCCTTTAATCAACCGATAGGTAATTGGGATACCGGTCAAGTTAGCAATATGCAAGGTATGTTTTCCAATGCGACTATGTTTGACCAAAACATAGGTAATTGGGATACCAGCTTAGTGACAAATATGGGAAGTATGTTTTTAGGGGCTACTTCTTTTAATCAAGATATAGGTAATTGGGATACGGGATTAGTTATAAATATGAATTCGATGTTCGCCAATACCACAGCATTTAATCAGGATATTGGTGGTTGGAATACAAGTGCCGTGAGCGAATTTGATGATATGTTTTTATCGGCGTTAGCATTTGACCAAGACTTAGGTGATTGGGATATCAGTGCTGCAACTAGAATGGATGAGATGTTCTTTAATGTAGGCCTCTCACAAGAAAATTATGACAAAACCATAATTGGTTGGAGGACTTTAAGCCCTGGAGAGCTTCAAATACCATCAAATATCATATTTGATGGCGGTACCAGTACTTTCTGTTTATCCGAAAATGCCCGTCAAGAATTGATTGATGATTTTGGTTGGACCATAAATGATGGGGGATTGAACTGCCCTCCTCTGAATATTTTGGTATACAACCTAATCAATGCAGATGACAATAGCATCATTCAACCTTTGGTTGACGGCGCAGTTATTGACGTAAACAGCCTGCCAACCAACAACCTGAATATTGAAGTGATAACCACTTCAGATGTAGAAAGCGTACAGCTGCAATTGACTGGAGCGCAGAGCAAGACCATGACCGAGAATTTTGCGCCCTACGCCTTGTTCGGGGATGTTTCTGGCGATTTCAACGCCAATAATTTCCCCTTGGGCATGTATACTTTAGAATCGACAGCCTATTCAGGCAACGGTCTAAGTGGTGCCATGGGAACGCCCTTGGCCATCAGTTTTGAGTTGGTTGATGGCGTGCCCGCAGATTTTGAAGTTGTGTTTACAGAAATCAACCAACCCACTACCTGTGGCGGTTTTGGTTCTAGAAATGGATTCATCTCGGGTCCTGCAGGATTTTATGAAATAGACTTAAGTGGACCTGTTGGGTTTAGCGACCCCCTAGTCATTGAATTGGTCACAGACCAACGTACATTTAGTCTACCCTCCCTTTCGGCCGGAGATTATGTGTTCAGTGTGACACAACAAAGTTCGGGTGTGACTGAACTAGTGTTGTTCACCATGGTTGATCCCGATCCACCGGCTGTTAGTTTGGCTCCCTTTGCTTCGGTAAATGAGGGTGATGCTGCATTTACCCTCACCGGAGGTCTGCCCGAGGGAGGTACCTATAGCGGAACAGGGGTCTCTAGTGGCATGTTTGACCCCCAAGCGGTTGGGGCAGGTACTTATGATATTGTATATACCTATACCGACCCGTCAACCCTTTGTGAAGGTTCGGCTACCCAACAAATTACAGTTTTGGGTGATGTTCCGACCACCCTTGGGGTAACCAGTTTTAATCTGATCAATGCCGATACCGATGCCATTATCCAAGTTTTGGTCAATGGGGCGGTTATTGACTTAAACACCTTACCTACCGATAACCTTAACATTCAGGCGGTAACAACAAACGACGTGGAAAGTGTTGCATTGCAACTTAGTGGAGATAAGAACACCTCTAGAACTGAAAATGTAGCCCCTTATGCTGTTTTTGGTGATGTGGCGGGCGATTATGCAGGAATGGTCTTGGGTGTGGGTAATTTTAGTATTGCCGCAACACCCTATAGTGGTAACGGTTTAACAGGTACCATGGGAACCGGTTTGACGGTAAACTTTAGTATTGTTGATGATCCGGGGCCAGACTTGACGCCACCTACAATCTCACTTTTGGGTAGCAATCCTTTGAACATCGTTCAGGGGAGTCCGTATGCAGAACAAGGGGCGACCGCGTTTGATGCCGTGGATGGCGACATTACAGGATTAATTGTTATTGACGCGAGTGCGGTTGATTTAAATACCTTGGGTAGCTACGACGTTACCTATAACGTCATAGATGCTGCTGGTAACCCAGCGGCGGAAGTGATACGAACTGTAATCGTCATCGAAGCTGTTGAAGAAACGAGCCTTATGGTATTGGATAGTAGCGACGATAGTTTTTTATTCTATTTAAGTGATGGATTGCAAATACCATTAAGTGAGGTCGATGGACTATTATTGGGTGTTGTGTTCGAACCAGACCCCGCGGCTAGCTTCGTGAGCTTTAGTCTTTCTGGGCCCATAAGTCAGACGCGAAATGAAGGTCAAGCGCCCTTCTCACTTTTTGGTGACATTGGCGTTGATATACAAGGCGCATCCTTTCCTGTTGGCAATTATACCTTGGTCGCCAATCCGAATATAGGGCCTACGGTAACCGTAGCATTCACCATATTCAATGATTTGCCTCCTGCCTTACCACCGCCCAACCGATTGAGCATTTGGCCCAACCCTTCCAATGTCGTGGCACATGCCAATTTTGAGCGGCCCATAGAAATTCAAAAAATCATGGTTTTTGATATGAAGGGGCGATTGGTGAAAACCTATCCCGTAAAGTCAGTTGGTAGCGCCACAGATTTTGAATTGGATGTGCAAGACCTACCGGCAGGTGCGTATTTTGTTAGAACACAAGATGAAATGGGATTTCATTTTCAAAAACAGATGATCATCAAGAAATAAGACAATAGCATGGAAAAAAAGCGGCTGAAAGAGCCGCTTTTTTTTATTCCTTCATGGTGTGGTATACATTCTGCACATCGTCATCCTCCTCGATGAGGTCTAAGAGTTTTTCGATATCGGCAGTTTGTTCTTCGGTAAGTTCTTTGGTGACCTGTGGAATACGTTCGAAACCGGATGATAATATCTCGGTGCCACGTGTTTCGAGTTCTTTTTGTATATCGCCAAAACTTTCGAAAGGCGCATAGATCAAGATACCGTCTTCATCCACAAAAACCTCTTCGGCTCCAAAATCGATCATATCCAATTCCAGTTCCTCCGGATCAATGCCTTCGGCTGGAATTCGAAAATTACAGGTGTGGTCAAACATAAACTCAACCGAACCTGAGGTACCCAAACTTCCGTTACATTTATTAAAATAACTTCGAACATTGGCAACGGTACGGGTATTGTTATCGGTGGCCGTTTCAATCAAAATAGCTACACCATGAGGCCCGTATCCCTCAAAAAGTACTTCTTTGTAGTCACCCTGACTTTTATCTGAAGCGCGTTTAATGGCTCGTTCAATATTGTCTTTGGGCATATTGACCGCCTTGGCATTTTGAATTACCGCACGCAACCTTGAATTGGCATCAGGATCTGGACCTCCTTCCTTAACGGCCATGACAATATCTTTTCCAATTCGGGTAAATGCTTTGGACATGGCTGCCCAACGCTTCATCTTACGTGCTTTTCGAAATTCAAATGCTCTTCCCATAGTTTAAGGTGCTTCTTGCGGCAAATTTAACAAAAGAGTAAATTAATTGTTCTTGGAATGATAGGTCTAGTTGGCATTGACCAGCTGTTCAATGGCCCCTGCCAGTCTAAAGTCTTTTTTGGTCACGCCCCCAGCATCATGGGTATTGAGATTGATGGTGAGCGTATTGTATACATTTTCCCAGTCGGGGTGGTGATTTTGCGCCTCACATTCAAACGCTATTCGCGTCATGGTGGCAAAGGTTTCCCTAAAATCCTTGAATTTGAAGACCTTCACGATCGAACCGTTTTGGTAGCTCCAACCTTTCAGGTCTTGCAACAGGATTGTAATTTCTTTTTCGGTCAATTTTTCCATGGGAATAAAGGTAAAAAAATCAATCGACCAACAAATGATGGTCAATGACTTCTTGATACGTCACACCCAAGTTTTTAGGGAGTTTGTTTTCTTTGGGAAGCACTGCCAAATACCGGTCTTCGTTGGTGGTATACACCCGTTTCAATACGGGATGGTAATTGCCAAGCCGTTTGATGATTTCCTTGATAAATTCTTCGTGTTGTACCAGGTCATAGCTGCCCAAATGAAAAACCCCATTTTTGTCTCTGTTGATCAGGTAATGTACCTGCTGCGTCAAACGATCGTCACTGGTGACATTAATAATGAGATTGGGAAAGACCTCGATGGGTTCATCACTATCCAATAAAGTCTTGATTTCTTTGACACGCGGTGAGGCGTTACCGAAGACCATGGGTACCCTTAAAATTGTCGCCTTGCCCTTGGGCAATCGCATAAGCATATTTTCGATTTTGATTTTCAACCGGCCGTAAATGCTCTCAGAAAGGGTTTTGTCATTTTCGTAAGAGGGATATTTGCTGTAAGCATCAAAAACATTTGCCGAGGAGATAAAAAGGAGTCTGCAGCTATTTTTAATGAGGTATTGAACGATGAATTCATGTGCGATAACTTGAGAGGCAAAATTTCCACGTACGGCCGAAATAATATAATCAGGCCTTACTTTTTTAAGGATTTTAGTAATATCATCTTGTTCGATATCGTATCTAAAAAACTGCTGGTTACTTCGAAATGAGGTGTTCGAATAAAAGGTACCATAGGTGTCGAAAAAGTTGCAGAGCTCTTTATATAGGGCATTGCCAATAAAACCGCTGGCACCCAAAATGAGTATTTTTTTGCCCTTTTCCCGCTTCCATCTACCGTTTTTTTCTGTCATTAAAGGCTATCCTTTATAAAAGGGAGTTTTTACCACCGTAGCGGGAACACGATTTTTACGTATTTGAATATGGATGTTACTTCCAACATCAGCAAATACTTTGGGTACATAACCCATACCGATTCCTTTTTGTAAGGATGGCGACATGGTACCCGAGGTTACTTCGCCTATTTTTTTTCCTTGACCATCAACAATATTATAACCCTGTCTTGGGATTCCTTTTTCCCCCAACTCAAAAGCGATCAGTTTGCGTTCGGGCGTTCGCCTTTTTTCGTCCTCTAAGGCTTCTGAATTGACAAAGTCTTTGGTGAATTTGGTAATCCATCCCAAACCGGCTTCAAAGGGTGATGTGGTATCATCAATATCATTACCGTACAGGCAATAGCCCATTTCCAAACGCAAGGTATCACGGGCGGCCAAACCAATGGGCTTGATGCCAAAATTTGCTCCGGCCTGTAAGACCTTATCCCATACTTGCTTGACCTCTGAATTCTTGCAATAAATTTCAAACCCACCCGATCCCGTATAACCGGTTGCGGAAATGATCACGTGTTCGATACCTGCAAAATCACCGACGATGAAATTGTAAAATTTAATTTCTGATAAGTCATGTGATGAAAGCGATTGCATGGCCTCTACGGCTTTTGGGCCTTGTATGGCCAGTAGGGAATAATCTTCTGAAATATCGCGCATTTCAGCCCCAATATCTTTGTTGTATTTTGAGATATGGTCCCAATCTTTTTGGATGTTGGAGGCGTTCACTACCAACAAATACTGTTCTTCCTTAATTTGATAAACAATCAGGTCATCAACGATACCTCCATTTTCATTGGGCAAGCAACTGTATTGTGCCTTGCCTATTGTCAGTTTCGAAGCATCGTTACTGGTGACTTTTTGAATTAGGGCAAGGGCATTGGGGCCGCTTATTAGAAATTCACCCATATGCGAAACATCAAATACCCCAACACCAGTTCTTACGGTTTCATGTTCAGCATTGACGCCTTCATATGAAACAGGCATATTGTATCCGGCAAAAGGAACCATTTTGGCGCCTAGCGCTACGTGAGTATCAGTAAGTGCAGTATTTTTCATGATTGTTTTCTAAGGCTGCAAAAATATTGAAATAAGCGCCAAATCAACAATCAAAGAGCGATTGTTTTCAACCAGTATATCCTTCGGTTGTCGCGTTAGTTTTTCATTAAAAAGGATTTCAAGGCATCATAATCTGAAACCTTGATCGATTTTTTAGGCTTGTTTATCACTGCCCTTATCTGAGGAGGAATATCAGGACGAATCCCCAATGTTTCCTCCACTATGGGCAAAAACTTCACCGGATGGGCAGTTTCCAAAAATATGCCATAGACATTTGGATGCTTCTTCTGATGTTCCTTCAAACCCAAATAACCTACGGCACCATGAGGGTCTGCAATATAGTCTGAATCGCTCTTTAATTTTTTCATGGCCTCCCTGGTTTCGGTATCGTTGAAGGCATAGGATGACAGCACAGTTTTCAATTTAGAAAAGTCGTTGTCATAGAGGTGCTGAATGCGCACAAAATTGCTCGGATCTCCTACATCCATGGCATTGGATATGGTCGCCTTAGATGGTTTTGGGGTATAGCTGCCACTCGATAAATAATGGGGCACCACATCGTTTACATTTGTTGCTGCGATAAAGTGATTTACTGGCATTCCTAATTTTTGTGCTACCATACCAGCGCATATGTTTCCAAAGTTCCCTGATGGAACTGAAAAAACGATGTCTTTTCCCTTTGATTTGGCCTGTTTATAGGCCAGTAGAAAATAAAATAATTGGGGCAACCATCGGGCCACATTAATACTATTGGCCGATGTTAGATTTCGGTTGAGGGCAATTTCATCATCCAAAAAAGCGGTTTTAACCATCTTTTGACAGTCATCAAATGTGCCCTCAACTTCTAAGGCCGTAATGTTCTGCCCTAGAGTGGTCAATTGCTTTTCCTGAATCTCACTAACCTTTCCACTCGGATACAGAATTACTACTTGAACTCCTTCAACGTCAAGAAAGCCATTCGCGACGGCTCCACCGGTATCCCCTGAGGTAGCCACTAGAACGGTGACCTCTTTTTTGTTTGAAAATTGCCCAAGGCAATTCGCCATGAACCGTGCCCCAACATCTTTAAATGCCATGGTGGGTCCATGAAAGAGTTCTAATGTGGCAACATTTTCCTCAAGTTCAACTAGGGGAAACTCAAAATCTAGGGTTTTGGCGATGATTTCTTGAAGCGTGATAGCATCGATATCATTTTTGACAAATTGATGGATTGCTTGAAAAGCAATTTCTTGCTTCGAATAGGACGTTATATTTTCAAAAAAATCGGCATCTAATGGAGCAATGGATTCAGGAAAGTACAAACCCCGATCGGGGGCTATCCCCGAAATAACCGCTTCCTTGAAGGATACTTTGTGGCTCGGATTATTCAGGCTGTAAAAATGCATATCACTTCAGTTTTTTAGCGCCTTTGGCATTTAGTTTCGAAACATGCACTTCAAAATCAATCCCGATTTTATCATAGACTTTTTGCATGGCACCTGCAACGTTTTGGGCCATCTCAATACCTTGGCACAATGCAAAAATTGAAGGGCCTGAACCGGAAATGCCACAACCGAGGGCACCCGCATCCAATGACTTTTTCTTTACTTCTTCAAATCCGGGAATTAGTATCGACCGTGTAGGTTCTATAATATGATCCTCTAGGGAACGACCGATCAACTCATAGTCTTCTTTAAAAAGTCCTGCTACCAAACCGCCAAGATTTCCCCATTGCTTGACGCCCTCTTCAAGGGCAATGCGGCTTTTGAGTATTTTTCTGGAATCAGCCGTTTTTATTTCGATTTGCGGATGTAAGATAACGGCATACAATGCCTTGGGTGTTGGTAATTGAACAATATCTAAGGGGGCATAGCTGCGTACCAAAACAAATCCACCGAAGATAACAGGTGCTACATTATCGGCATGGGCCACATTACTTGCCAGTCGTTCGCCCTGCATGGCGAATTCAACCAATTCTTTCTTCGAGAAGGGGCGGTTTAATAGCTCGTTCATGGCCCAAACGACACCAGCAGAGCTGGCCGCACTGCTGCCAATGCCACTTCCGGGCTTAATTTTTTTGTGAATTTCAATTTCAAAACCACCACAATATTTCGCCTTTTTCAAAAAGGCAGATGCAGCAACCCCGGCGACATTTTTGTTGATTTCCTTGGGGAGATCTTGCCCCGTAATTTTGGTTATCTCTACTTTTCGTTCCGCTATCTTTCGAACCGTCATTTCGTCTCCAATGGTATCGAGGGCAACACCCATGACATCAAAACCACAGGAGAGGTTGGCTATAGTGGCCGGACAAAAAATCTTGATCTCTTGCATGACTAAAAATTACCAATTCTGATAATATCGGCAAATATTCCTGAGGCTGTTACCGCTGCGCCAGCACCTGCTCCCTTGATAATCATGGGCAGGTTTGGATAGCGCTCGGTATAAAACAATACGATATTGTCGCTTCCTTCCAGATTGTAAAAATCATGGCCTTTGGCTATTTGTTGTAGGCCAACACTTGCCTTGCCCTTTTCAAACTGGGCCACATACTTAAGCTTGCTGTTATTTGCTTTAGCCGCTGCGTACAGGTCTTGAAAATGGGTTTCGTTGTCTTTTAACGAATCCAGAAACGCGGAAACAGTCTTTGCGTTCTCACTTTCTTTGGGCAGAAATGAATTGTTTTTGATATCCTCGATTTCCAATATGTTTCCACTTTCGCGCGCCAAGATTAAAATTTTTCGCATTACGTCAATGCCGCTTAGATCAATGCGTGGGTCAGGCTCCGTATAACCCTCTTCCTGCGCCTTTTTGACTACCTCATAAAAAGAGATGTTTTCATTAAAGGAATTGAAGACAAAGTTCAAGCTGCCCGAGAGTACCGCCTGAATTTTTAATATTTTATCCCCTGAGGCCCTTAAATTTTTGAGCGTATCTATTATTGGTAATCCCGCTCCCACATTGGTTTCAAATAAAAATGGGGCATTGAACTTTTTGGCCAAATGCTTGAGGTCACTGTAGTAGTCAAAACGTGAAGAACACGCAATTTTGTTGCAGGTGACCACTGAGATACTGTTTTCAAGAAAACTTGAATAGGTTTCTGCAATGTTCTGACTGGCCGTATTGTCTACGAAGATGCTATTTCGGTAATTTAACTTATTCACCCTTTCCACAAAGGTATCTTTGTTGGCTTTTTCCCCTTCAGATAATAGCTTTTCCCAATCACCGAGCGCGATTCCATTTTCATTAAAATACATGGTTCGGGAATTTGAAATACCAATGACCCTAAGGTTTAATTTAAGTTCATTTTTCAAAAACTTCCGTTGCTTCGCAATTTGCTGCAAAAACTTGGAACCAACATTGCCCACACCCATGACGAATAGGTTCAACTGTTTGATGTTTTCTTCAAAGAATTCTTCATGCAAGGTATTGAGTGCCTTTTTAACATCGGCCTTATCGATGACTGCCGAGATATTTCTTTCTGACGCCCCTTGGGCAATTGCCCTTACATTTACATTGTTCTTTCCTAGCGCGCTAAACATCTTGCCGCTTAATCCCTGATGACTTTTCATATTATCACCTACCAAGGCGATAATGGCCAATTTTTTTTCAACGGAGACCGGCTTTATTTTTTTCACCTCGATTTCATAGGCAAAAACAGTATTGATTATGTCTTCGGCTTTTTTGGCATCGCTATCCGCTACGGCGATACAGATTGAATGTTCCGAAGAGGCCTGGGTTATCATCACGATACTGATATCCGCTTGCGATAAGGTTTCAAAAAAGCGCTTTGAAATACCGGGCGTACCAACCATTCCCGGACCTTCAAGGGAGAGTAATGAAATATCGCCAATATGGCTGATACCCCTAACGGTTTTGTCTTTGCCATTGTTCAATTGTGAAATTAGCGTGCCAACGTCCTTGGGCGCGAATGTGTTCTTGATGATTATCGGAATGCCCTGATTTAAAACCGGTTGTATGGTTGGAGGGTAGAGGACCTTAGCGCCAAAATGCGAAAGTTCCATTGCTTCCTCATAGGACAAATGCTCGACGCATTTTGCTTGTTTCACCAATTTTGGATTCGCCGTATACATGCCACTAACGTCGGTCCATATTTCAAGAACCTCTGCCTCGATGGCTGCAGCGATGATGGCTGCTGTGTAATCAGATCCTCCTCGGCCTAATGTTGTAGATTTTCCGGCATGTGAAGAAGCAACAAAGCCCGGAACCAAAGTTATTTTTTGGGAGTTTTTGGTAAAGTAGTTTTTACAATTGGTATTTGTAGTGCTAAAATCTACCGCGGCCTTTCCGAATGAATCATCGGTAATTATCAGTTCCTTTCCATTTTTTAAGGTAGTATCGAGGCCTTCGGCTTTGAAAAATTCGTTGATGATGAACGACGATAGGAGCTCACCATGACCAACAACCCTGTCGGAAAGACTTGCTGTGTATTCCCCAATTAAATAGGCCCCTTCCAATAAAGTCTCAAGGGTATTGAACCTAGCTTTAACCTCGCCCAAGACTGTGCTTTGGCTTTTAGGCGGAATCAGCTCTTTGATCAGGTCTAAATGTTTGGTTTCGATGGTACTCAAAATACCCTCGTAACCTTTGTCTTGCGATGCGGCCAATGTAAGGGCCTTGATCAACAAATCGGTTACCCCACCCAGTGCGGATACGACAACTACTATGTTGTCATCAGAATAATCTTTGACGATCTGCAGAACTTGTGTAATATTTTTTGCATTGGCCACCGATGTGCCACCAAATTTCAAAACTTTCATAAAAAAGGTATGTAGTAAATAAAGGATTGATCAGACGAATGAAATATAACAACTACCCCAAAGGGGTAATGGTCATTGCAGCGATGATAGCTATTGTAAGGCTCATGCCATTTGTTGTTGTCTGATACATAAGGTAGACATCATCTCTTTTGATGCTTCAAATGTAGTATTTTTACCAGCAAGGTCAAATGCTTCCTAAATTTTTATCATTTCAGCATTTTTGAATTGAATTAATTAAAGAATGAAAATTTTTACTGCCCAACAGATTTACCAAGCTGATAAATTCACAATCGACAAGCAACAAATTAGCAGCGACCAACTTATGGAGAACGCAGCTGTGGGGCTTTTTAACTGGATTCATGGCAATTTGAATGGTTCACAGGTTAAAATTCACCTCTTTTGCGGTATTGGCAACAATGGCGGAGATGGGATTGCATTGGCCAGACACCTAAAAGACCACGGGTATCATATTGAGGTACATGTTGTCAATTACAGTGAAAAAAGATCAAAGGATTTTCTGATTAATCTGAGCAGGTTAAAGGAGCGAAAAATATGGCCTGAATTCATCGATGCCAAAAGCAGTCTCCCACAGCTCAGCCCTAATGATATTATTGTTGATGCCATTTTTGGTATTGGCTTGAACCGCGAACCAAATCCTTGGGTGGTTCAATTGATTCAGCATTTGAACAATAGTAGGGCCTTCATTTTGGCGGTAGATATTCCCTCAGGACTTTATATGGACAGGGTTCCAAAAAATACCGATGGTATCATTCGCGCCACCCATGTACTGAGCATCCAATTTCCGAAACTGGTTTTCTTTTTGCCCCAAACAGGAATTTATTTAAATACCTGGGAGATTTTAGACATTGGACTAGACCCCGAGTTTGTTCAAATGAACGATGCCGAATTCGAGTATATTGAAAGATGGGATGTGTTGGGGTTGTATAGACCAAGACCGAAATACGCGCACAAGGGCACATTTGGACATACCGTTATTATGGGTGGAAGTCTTGGTAAAATAGGTGCGACTATGTTGGCGTCAAGGGCAGCGTTGACAATAGGTAGTGGATTGGTAACCGCCTATGTGCCCGAATGTGGATTGGTGCCGCTCCAAACTGCGCTGCCAGAGGTAATGGTTTTGACCGATTCTGGGGAAGCCCATATTCAAAACATGGCGTTGCCATTTACACCTACCGCTATAGCCATTGGGATGGGCCTTGGTACCGGAAATAGTACAGCAGGAACATTCGAAACTTTTTTAGAAGCTACTGAATCACCTCTGGTTCTTGACGCGGATGCCATTAATTTGTTGGCAGCGAATCCGAAAAGCATTAAAAAAATTCCAAAAAATTCGGTCTTGACCCCACACCCTAAAGAATTGGAAAGACTAGTGGGGAGCTGGACAGACGACTTTGACAAGATTCAAAAGGCAAAGGCATTTTCCAAAACAACAAAAAGTATACTCGTGGTAAAGGGCGCCCACACCTTGGTCATACATGGCGAGAAGGGCTATGTAAATTCGACGGGTAATCCCGGTATGGCTACGGCGGGCAGTGGTGATGTGCTGGCGGGTATGATTGCCGGTCTTATGGCACAGGGTTACGAAGCAATTGAAGCCACCATCTTTGGGGTTTACCTACATGGGTTGGCCGGCGATATCGCAGCCCATGAATTTGGTTACGAAGCCACGTTGTCGAGCAGTATTATTGATGCTATCGGAGACGCGTACAAAGCGCTTTTTCAAAGAGAAGAACCACCCGAACAGGTGAAGGAATAACTATTTTTTCTTCTTTTTCTTTTTAGAGTCCAATTTTTTTCGAATCCATGCCAATGCATTTTCATACTCAATGAAGAACTCCATATTCTTTTTGTAGAAGAGTTTTTCAATTTTAAAGTTATGCATGTCGATTTCCTTTTTGGAAACAATGGCAAAGGCCTTAAGATTTCTAAGTCCTCTTATATAGGTGTAGATAACCGGATCAACAGCATAAGAATTCTTTCGCATACTGATGTAGGCAAACGGTTTGTTTCTAAAGTGGATTTCAGAAATACCAATTACCTGATAGGCTCTTTCCAATGTCACTGTGGCTCCCTCATCAAATGTAGAAACCATATAATCGTCGTAAACCAGAACAGAACCTATATCTAATTGATATTCTTTTACAACAGTGGTTTTTTTGTTAAAACCAATATTCATTCCCCTTACTTTATAGTGTTCGCAACGAAAGTATGTCTCGTATCTGCCAAAGGGAAAAAATTTAGATTAAAAGCTGAAATATCGTATGTATGACCAAAAAGTATGTATGGATGGCACTATCGAATAGGTGAATGGCTTTGTAAACAAAAAAAGCCCCTAGAAAGGGGCTTAATAAGAACTAAGATTTTTATTAGGTTTCTGAAGATTTTTCAGCTTTCTTGATTTTGATGGTCAACGTATCGTTTTTCTCATCTAGATCCATGGTTATGCTATCGCCTTCATCCAAATTTGAATTCACGATTTCTTCAGCCAATGCATCTTCAATATACTTCTGAATGGCTCGTTTTAAAGGTCTCGCACCATATTGCTTATCAAATCCTTTTTCTGCTATATAATCCTTGGCCTTGGCACTCAACTTGAGGTTGTAGCCAATGTCTTTGATTCTCTTGAACAATTTGTCCAATTCGATATCGATGATTTTGTGTATGTCTTCACGTTCTAATGGATTAAACACGATAACATCATCAATTCGATTCAAAAACTCAGGAGCAAACGCTTTTTTCAAGGCGTTCTCGATAACACTCTTTTGATGACTATCTGCTTGCGCCTTTTTTGCCGCAGTTCCAAAACCAACACCTTGACCAAAATCTTTGAGCTGTCTGGCCCCAATATTGGAGGTCATGATAATGATACTGTTTCTGAAGTCAATTTTTCTTCCCAGACTGTCTGTCAAATAGCCATCGTCCAAAACTTGGAGTAGCATGTTGAATACATCGGGATGTGCTTTTTCAACTTCATCCAAAAGTATTACCGAGTAGGGTTTTCTTCGCACTTTTTCTGTCAGTTGACCACCTTCCTCATAACCTACATACCCGGGAGGTGCTCCTACCAATCTGGAGATGGCGAATTTCTCCATGTATTCGCTCATGTCGATGCGAATCAAGGCATCTTCAGAGTCAAACAACTCCTTGGCCAAAATCTTGGCCAATTGTGTCTTACCCACCCCTGTTTGACCCAAAAATATGAAGGAGCCAATAGGTTTGTTGGGGTCTTTTAAGCCAGCCCTGTTCCGTTGTATCGCCTTTGCCACCTTGGCAACGGCCTCATCTTGCCCGATTACATGATCCTTTATCAATTGTGGCAGCTCAGCCAATTTATTGCTTTCGGTCTGAGCAATACGATTCACAGGAATGCCACTCATCATGGAAACAACATCGGCGACGTTCTCTTCGTCTACGGTTTCCCGGTGCTGTTTGCTATCTTCTTCCCACCTCGATTGTGCAGAAGCGAGCTCTTTTTCAAGCCGTTTCTCATCATCCCTCAACTTGGCTGCTTCTTCGTATTTCTGTTTTTTGACCACACTGTTCTTAAGGTCTCGAACATCATCAAGTTGTTGCTCAAGCTCTAAAATTTGCTTGGGTACATCCATGTTGACGATATGGACCCTAGATCCAGCTTCATCCAGTGCATCGATGGCCTTGTCCGGTAAAAACCTATCGGTCATGTACCTATTGGTCAACTTCACACAGGCAACAACGGCATCCTCGGTATAATTCACGTTGTGGTGGTCCTCATATTTACTCTTGATATTCATGAGTATTTCAATGGTCTCTTCCACAGATGTTGGTTCAACCATGACCTTTTGAAAGCGGCGTTCGAGTGCACCATCTTTTTCTATATACTGTCTGTATTCGTCAAGCGTTGTCGCTCCGATACATTGAATTTCACCGCGCGCCAGAGCCGGTTTGAACATATTGGAAGCATCAAGGCTGCCCGTAGCGCCACCAGCACCAACAATGGTGTGTATCTCGTCAATGAACAGGATGATGTCGTCGTTCTTCTCCAACTCATTCATTACGGCCTTCATCCGCTCTTCAAACTGTCCGCGGTACTTGGTACCTGCCACCAAGGATGCCAAATCCAAGGTAACCACCCTTTTCCCATACAGAATACGAGACACCTTTTTATTGATAATACGTAGGGCCAGACCTTCTGCAATGGCACTTTTACCCACACCGGGTTCTCCAATCAATAAAGGGTTGTTCTTTTTTCTACGGCTTAGTATCTGAGAGACCCGTTCAATTTCTTTTTCCCTCCCAACAACAGGATCCAATTTGTTCTCTTCTGCCAATTTTGTCAGGTCACGACCAAAATTGTCAAGTACGGGTGTTTTTGATTTTTTGTTTCCCTTTTGCGCGGTGGACGAAGAACCAAAGGAACCCTCCTTGGCATCTCCTGTGTCTTCAGGTTCGTTCGGAAAGGATTCGGCAGTTGGGGTATCCAAGTAATCGTCGTCACTTGTGATCATCGATTTAAACTGCTCTTTGACATTGTCGTAGTCAACTTTCAACTTGTGAAGCAACTTGGTGGTAGGGTCGTTTTCGTTGCGTAGAATGCACAGCAATAAATGCGCGGTATTGATCGACGAACTTTGAAAAAGCTTGGCTTCTAAAAAGGTAGTCTTCAAGGCTCGCTCCGCCTGACGGGTCAAATGAAGGTTCTTTTTGTCTTTTTGGGTAGACGTTGAACCAGGATTGGCCGGGCTAAGAATTTCGACCTTTTGCCTTAGGTGGTCTAAATCAACATCAAGTGCATCTAATATGTTTATGGCCTTACCATTGCCATCTCGCAATAGTCCAAGCATCAAATGCTCCGTCCCAATAAAGTCGTGGCCCAATCTTAGGGCCTCTTCTTTACTGTACGCAATCACATCTTTTACTCTCGGCGAAAAATTATCGTCCATAAATTTTCTTTTCAGCAATTAAAATTAATAAAAGTAATCTAACCTATGTCAAATACCGTACCCATATTCGATAAAGAAGGTACAATTGTCGAAAAAAGCATTCTTTTTATACAGAATTAACGATTTCCTTGGGGGTAAAATTGTTTGAATTGCTGTTGATAAAATTTTTAATAAAGATACTCGCCCAGCTACTTAAAGGGTCTATTTTACGTATATTGCCACGATATTTTAACTACAAAAATTCGATAGGATTTTACCATGGCTGAAGGAGAAAAATTGATCCCGATCAACATTGAAGATGAAATGAAGTCTGCCTACATCGATTACTCGATGTCGGTCATTGTGTCACGTGCCCTTCCCGACGTGCGAGACGGTTTAAAACCCGTTCACAGAAGAGTGCTTTATGGCATGCACGAGCTCGGTGTGAGGTCAACCAGTTCACATAAAAAATCAGCGCGTATCGTAGGTGAGGTATTGGGAAAATACCATCCTCATGGCGATACATCGGTGTATGACACTATGGTTCGTATGGCCCAAGAGTGGAGTTTGCGCTATATGCTGATCGATGGACAGGGAAACTTTGGTTCTGTTGACGGTGACAGTCCTGCGGCAATGCGATATACGGAGGCACGTATGCGCAAGATAGCCGATGAAATGTTGGCCGATATTGATAAAGATACCGTAGACCATCAATTGAATTTTGATGATTCCTTGCAAGAGCCGACCGTGTTGCCCACCCGGGTACCCAATTTGTTGGTAAACGGTGCGTCTGGTATTGCGGTGGGTATGGCCACGAACATGCCGCCCCACAATTTATCTGAGGTGGTTGATGGAACCGTTGCTTACATTGACAATAACAATATTGAAATAGATGAATTGATAACCCATATAAAGGCTCCTGATTTTCCTACAGGAGGCATAATTTATGGGTACGATGGGGTCAAAGAGGCCTTTCATACCGGTAGAGGACGTGTTGTGATGCGAGCCAAAGCCAATTTCGAAGAAGTACAAGGGCGTGAATGCATTGTGGTCACCGAAATACCGTACCAAGTCAACAAAGCCGATATGATCAAGAAGACGGCAGATTTGGTCAACGACAAGAAAATCGAGGGCATTTCAACAATCCGTGATGAATCGGATCGTAAGGGGATGCGTATCGTCTACATCTTGAAGCGCGACGCCATACCCAATATTGTACTCAATATGTTGTACAAGTATACGGCGCTCCAGTCATCGTTTAGTGTGAATAACATTGCATTGGTCAAAGGGAGGCCCAAGCTTTTGAATCTCAAAGAGATCATTCATCATTTTGTTGAGCACAGGCATGATGTTGTGGTTCGGCGCACCAAATTCGAATTAAAGAAGGCAGAGGACCGGGCCCATATCTTGGAAGGACTCATCATCGCATCGGATAATATTGATGAGGTCATCAAAATCATTAGGGCTTCAAAGAGTGTTGAGGAGGCTAGGGAAAACTTGATGAAACGCTTCAAGTTGACCGAAATTCAGGCCAAGGCCATTGTTGAGATGCGCTTGCGTCAACTGACGGGTCTTGAGCAAGATAAATTGCGTGAAGAGTACGATGCGCTTTTGAAAACCATCGAAGATCTCAAGGATATTCTGGCCAAGAAAGATAGACGTATGGATATCATCAAGCAAGAACTGCTTGAGGTGAAAGAAAAGTATGGCGATGAGCGAAGGTCTGAAATTAACTTTGCCGGTGGTGATTTGAGTATTGAGGATATGATTCCTGATGAGCAGGTAGTTATTACCATCTCGCATGCAGGATATATTAAGAGAACACCACTTACCGAATACAAAACCCAGAATAGGGGAGGTGTCGGACAAAAAGCATCTTCAACTCGAAATGAAGACTTTTTAGAGCATTTGTTCGTGGGCACCAACCACCAATACATGCTGTTCTTTACCCAAAAAGGAAAATGTTTTTGGATGCGGGTTTTCGAAATTCCCGAGGGAAGCAGAACATCAAAAGGAAGGGCCATCCAGAACCTCATCAATATTGAGCAAGAAGATAAGGTCAAGGCCTTTATTTGTACCCAAGACCTTAAGGATGAAGACTATGTGAACAGTCATTATGTTATCATGGCCACGAAAAAAGGTACGGTCAAGAAAACCTCCTTGGAACAATATTCGCGACCCCGCCAAAACGGTATCAATGCCATTACCATTCGAGAGAATGATGAATTGTTGGAAGCCAAGCTGACTACTGGAACCAGTCAAATTCTGTTGGGTCTGAAATCAGGGAAGGCCATCCGTTTTGAAGAAGGCAAAACAAGACCAATGGGTCGTAATGCCGCCGGTGTTCGCGGAATCACCTTGGCGAGTGATAAGGATGAGGTTATCGGAATGATTTCTGTACATAATTTTGAGGAAGACATTTTAGTGGTTTCCGAGCATGGTTACGGCAAGCGTTCCACTATCGATGATTATCGCATTACCAATAGAGGTGGTAAAGGAGTAAAGACCATTTCGATAACCGATAAGACCGGTGAATTGGTTTCCATTAAGAATGTTGGTGATGCAGACGATTTAATGATCATTAACAAATCTGGAATAGCCATTCGTATGAGCGTTGAAGATCTTAGGGTAATGGGTAGAGCTACCCAAGGCGTCAAATTGATCAACCTTAAGGACGGAGATTCCATTGCGGCCGTAGCGAAAGTGATGAAAGATGAAGATGATATAGACGACACGGATATTCGTGAAATCGAAGTAAAGGAATAGAATGGCATGGCTCTTGATTAAGAACCAACGAAAAAAGTAATCAATAAACACTAATATTAATAATACTACAATGAAAACAAAAATTGCAATACTATCTGCCCTATTGATTGGTATGATGGGGTATTCTCAAAAAGATGAAATCAAGGCCGCTGAAAAGGCCATGAAGAGTGGAGATGGTGCCAGTGCTTTAACGGCTCTTGAGGGTGCTGCTGGATCTATTGATGCTGCTGATTCAAAAATGCAGGCACAGTATTATAACCTTAAGGGGAATGCCCACCTAGATGCAGCTCAAAAAGGGGATGGTTCCGCTTTCGCACCTGCTTTGGCAGCATACAAAAAAGTTATTGCCGTTGAAGAGGCCAGTGGTAAGAACAAATACACAGCCAATGCCCAGCAAAAGATGGCGCAAATGACTGCCGATTTGGTCAATGCTGCTGTCGAGGATAATAAGAACAAAAACTTCCAAGAGGCAGCCAGCAAGTTGTATTTGAGTTATAAGCTGAGCCCACAGGACACCATTTACCTATATTATGCAGCAAGTAGTGCCGTAAATGGAGCACATTACGATGATGCCTTGAAATACTATAATGAGTTAAAAGAGGTTAATTACGATGGTAGTGGCGTGCGGTATACAGCGGTCAATGTTGAATCTGGTGAGGTTGAAGAGTATGACAAAAATACCCGTGACCTTTATGTAAAGGCAGGTACCCATAAAGATGCCAAAGATGAAAAAACACCTTCAAAAAGGCCAGAAGTCATCAAAAACATCGCACTGATTTATCAGCAACAAGGAAAAAATGACGAAGCATTGGCGGCCTATGACAGTGCCATCGCCAGTAATCCTGATGATGTAAACCTGATTTTGAACAAGGCGAATCTGCACTACACCCTAGGTGATAAGGATAAGTTCAAAGAACTTATGGGCCAGGCTTCTAAAATGGCACCTGACAATCCTGATTTACTATACAATATTGGGGTAATCAACATGGAGCAAGGGAACCTAGATGAAGCCAGAGCAGCATTTAATGACGCGCTTAAAGTGGATTCTAATTATATCAATGCCTATTTGAACCTTTCGACAACCTATGTGAACGAAGGAAACGGATTGATTGATGAAATGAATTCTTTGGGCACATCAAGAGCCGACACACAGCGCTATGATGAGTTGAAACAACAGAAGGATGACTTGTTCAAGCAAGGGGCTTCAATTTTAGAAGACGCCCTAAAAACAAACGCAGATAACGAAGGTATTTTGTCGCAACTTAAAAACATTTATGGTGCTTTGGGTGACAATGAAAACTTCATGCGCATCAAGAAGCTTTTGGGAGAATAAGAACCCAAAAATCAAAATAAGAAGCCTCGATATTTATCGGGGCTTTTTTTATGTCAATTTTTTGATTACCCGTAACTGGTGGGTGTACGCTTTTTCTTCCGGATTGAAGATACCGGTATGGTCAAGTCGATCAATTCGAACATGTCCATTTACATGAATGATGTAGTTGTCTTTAAGAATAATGCCCACATGGTCAATGATGCCCTCTTTGGTGTCAAAAAAGGCTAAATCGCCGGGCTCACTTTCTTCAATGAAACTTAACGCCATACCTTGTTTTGATTGCTCCTCGGCACTTCGATTGAGTTCGAACCCATTGATTTTGTAGACCATTTGAACAAAACCCGAACTATCTATTCCAAAAGGAGTCTTGCCCCCTTTTTGGTAGGGCGCATTTAAATAAAGCAAGGCCGTCTCAACCAATTTTGCTTTCTCCTTTGACCCTTCTATAGCGCTTCCCTCGAATTCGTGTCCAAGCAGCGCTGTAGCTTTGATATTCGAACCTAAAACTACCGGTATTAACTGATGTTCCCCTTTCGAAATATGGGCAACCAAATCGATACTGTGGACACTTTCATCGGCCTTCAAAGCTTCATACTGCTCAGCTGTAATTTCCATGTATTGGCCATTCGGGATCCAGCCCTCTTTGGCGTCATAAGCGTTTCGAATCTTGCTCCACTTGCTGCGTTTTTCGGGTACCTTAAAACAATCACCATATAATAATTGGGTAATTGTTTCACCACTATCGTCGGGTGCTGTTCGCACACAAACTACACTTAGGGGGCAAATACCGTATAGCATCAATCTTGGCTAAGTTAAAGTCGCTCCAAAACTATGGCCGATGCACCTCCCCCTCCATTGCAAATGGCGGCGGCACCAATTTTGGCATTGTTTTGCTGTAGTACATTGAGTAATGTGACTATGATTCTGGCTCCAGAACAACCCAAGGGATGTCCAAGAGAAACAGCCCCTCCGTTAACATTCACTTTCGAATCGTTCAAGCCCAATAACTTCATGTTGGCCAGACCAACCACGGCAAAGGCCTCGTTAAATTCAAAATAATCAACTGCATCAAGTGAAATTCCTGCTTTGTCCAGCGCCTTAGGCAAGGCTTTTGCCGGAGCTGTGGTGAACCATTTCGGTTCTTGGGCGGCATCGGCATACCCTTTTATTTTGGCTAGGGGTTCAAGCTTTAATTCCATTGCCTTTTCTGCACTCATCAAGACCATGGCGGCTGCCCCGTCATTAATGGTTGAGGCATTGGCCGCGGTGACGGTGCCGTCTTTTGAAAAAGCAGGTCTTAGGTTGGGAACCTTCTCCATCTTCACATTCTTAAATTCCTCGTCCTCGCTTATCAGAAGGGGTTCTCCACGTCTTTGGGGCACTGCAACCGGTACGACTTCATTTGAAAATTTTCCCGATTGCCAAGCCGCTGCAGAGCGCTCATACGACTGAATGGCGAAGGCGTCTTGGTCTTCACGTGAAAAATTATGTTCTACCGCACAAGCGTCTGCACATACACCCATAGCATGTTGATCGTAAACATCCACGAGACCATCGCGTTGCATACCATCAATTAAGTTGGTGGGGCCGAACTTGGTTCCTTGCCTCATGTGCACGTAGTGTGGAATTAAGCTCATGTTTTCCATACCTCCGGCAACAACAATATCGTTATCACCCAAAGCAATGGATTGTGCTGCTTGCATTACGGTCTTCATACCGGAAGCACACACCTTATTTATGGTTGTACAAGGAACCGTGTCTGGAATTCCTGCATAGATGGCGGCCTGTCGGGCCGGTGCCTGACCGGTTCCGGCCTGAACCACGTTTCCCATCAAGACCTCTTGTACCATTTCGGGACCGAGATTTATTTTTTCCAAAGCTCCTTTGATGGCAAAAGCACCCAGCTTTGGTGCGGGAACGGTAGAGAGTGCACCCATAAAGCTTCCTATTGGTGTTCGTACTGCAGAAACTATGACAACGTCCTTCATTGAAATATAAATTTTATTGCTGCGAAAATACGAATTTATACCGCATACCTTTACCGGATAAAGCATGACAAGGGCTAAGATTTAATTTTCTATTTTTGAATCAGACACCAATGGGTATGGGCGAAACTCTTGATGGTATTTACAAGAATCAATCACTGATCTATAAGTATTTTTTATATGTGGTGTCGGTTGGCCTCATTGTTTTTTTCCTGCCAAAAGGGGGGAAATTCAAATATGAGTTTCAAAAGGGCAAGCCTTGGCAATACGAAAACCTATATGCCCCAATTGATTTTTCGATAAAGAAATCTTCTGAGGAAATCGCTCTCGAACGGCAGACCCTAATTGATGACCATCCCGATTACTATGCCTATGACACTTCCGTCCCGGAGACGGTTAAAGGGTTATTCGCCGATAGTCTAAACAATTCCATAGCCAATCAAAATTACAGTGCATACCAAACCAGAAATGCTGTAGGTACCGGAATTCGACTTTTGGATTCCATATATGCCGAGGGGGTATTTGAGAGCATGCCTAGCGTAGATTATGTGCGCCTGGTCAAAAACAATACGGCAGAAAGTATCTATAAAAATGACTTTAAAGATTTGAGCGATGTCAAGCGCTTTATCGACCTTCAATTTTCCAATAGTTATCCTGGCGGCATTAATGATCAGGTAAAGAACATTCTAAAATCAATTGTTCAGGCCAATGTTTTTATCGATGAGGAGTTGACCCAACAAACACTGCAGGAAGACCTTTCACGTATGTCGGCGACTCGCGGCAATGTGGCGGAGGGAGCATTGATCATTGCCAAGGATGAGGTTGTTGAGGCCGAAAATTTAAAAGCACTGACATCTCTGAGAGAGGAATTTGAATCTGAACTGTGGAAGGGCGATAACTATTACTACATCCTGGTAGGGTATATGGTGCTTGTAGCCCTTGTGCTCATGATGTTGTTCCTGTTCTTAAAAAAGTACCGACCGGGGATTTATGCGAACAATACAAAGGTGACCTTCATTTTTGTAAATATCCTGCTCATGGTGTTCATCACAACCTTGGTAGTGAAGAATGATGAGTCGTATGTTTATGTGGTGCCGCTTTGTATTCTTCCCTTGATTTTGAAGAATTTCTTTGATGCCCGATTAGGCCTTTTTGTACACGTACTTACCATTTTGATTTTGGGTTTTGTGGTGCCCAATAGTTTTGAGTACATCTTTTTACAGATCATTGCAGGTATTGTTACAATTCTGACGGTTTCAGAACTTTATAAAAGAGCCAATTTGTTCATTTCCGTCGGCCAGATCACCCTCATTTATATTGTGGGTTATTTTGCTTTCATCGTTATTCACGAGGGCAATATTGAGAATATAGCATGGACCAATTTTGTAATATTCCTGCTGAACGGTATGATCACATTGTTTGCCCAGCCACTCATCTATTTGTATGAAAAGATATTTGGTTTGGTATCTGATGTTTCCCTATTGGAATTATCCGATACCAATTCTAAACTATTGAAAGAGCTGGCCAACAAGGCCCCAGGTACCTTTCATCATTCGCTGCAGGTGGCGAATTTGGCTGAAGCTGCAGCAAATGAAATCGGTGCCAATGCGATGTTGGTTCGGGTAGGGGCACTATACCATGATATTGGAAAAATGGAAAAGCCTACGTTCTTTACCGAAAACCAGGTGACCAATGTAAATCCGCATGACGATTTGCCACCAAAGGAAAGTGCTAAAATCATCATTGATCATGTGATACAGGGTATCGAAATAGCGCGTAAAAACAAATTGCCAGACCGGATCATCGATTTTTTGCGAACACACCATGGTACAACCTTGGTATTCTACTTTTTCAAAAAGCAACAAGAGCTGGACCCAGAAACAGAAGAGTCTTTTTTTAGGTACCCAGGCCCCATACCTTTTTCAAAAGAAACTGCAATATTGATGATGTCTGATGCCGTTGAGGCAGCCTCCAAAAGCTTAAAGTCACCTACCTATCCCATAATTGATGAATTTGTCGAAAAAATTGTAGCGGGACAAATGCAGGCGGGCCAATTTTTAAACGCGAACATTACCTTCAAGGAAATCGAGATGGTAAAGAAAGTGTTGAAAAAGAAACTCACCAACATCTATCACCTTCGCGTAGAGTATCCTCAGTAAGCAGAATTCAAATTCATTATCGTCAATCTGTTAAATTCTTGAAAAATGAAATACGAGTTGAGGCATTATGTAGTAATTTACCTATATAGTTAATAGTAATACTATTAATTTGGTCATTTCTCTAATTCGTAAAAATGTTTCTTATGGATGTTTCAAAATTATTTTTCCCATTAATTTATTTATTCGCAACCGTTCTCCTTTCGGCCCAAACGGGTGGACCCAATGGTGAGTTGGGAAAACGAAACCAAAGCCCATTGCTTCTTCAATCCATGCAAAAAGATTCTCTTTACCTATGGCAAGAAAAAGTATCATTACAGCTAAACGATCTTGTCGTACAACCCAAGGATCATCTCTTTTTTAAGGCCTATGTGTTAACAGGTCCAAAACAACTTCGGGTCAGTGCAAGCAATGTCCTCAAGGTAGAATTATTGGATGGTGCAGGCAAATTGGTGAAACATCAATACCATAAGGTTACAGCTGGAGAAACCGCAGGCTCTTTTGAAGTGCCCAAGCAAGTCAAACCAGGTACGTATTATGTCAGGGCCTACACGAAATGGATGCTGAACTATGGGCCTGATAAGTTTGCGCTGCAACCTATTGAAGTCACGAGAACTAGTACCGCTGCAAATGCCAAACCTTACGTTCAGAACGAATTGGAATTTTTTCCTGAAGGGGGTGCTTTAATTTCTGGGCTTACCGCGAAAATGGCCATGACGGGTCTTTCCCGAATACAGGGCCAAGCAAAAATCATTGATCAAAATGGCATTGAAGTTGCGAATGTTACCCGATATGGTGAGGATTTCGGCACTGCCATCTTTGTACCTAATCGAGATGGCCAGTACGCTGTTGTCGATGCCACATCACAAAGCTTTCCGTTGCCTGAGGTGCAAGCGATAGGTTATTCATTAATGTCAAATAATATTGGTGATGACGACTCACATGTCAGGATTGAAGTGTCACCCGAGCTGCGCAATGAAAAAATTTACTTGAAGGGGATTTCCAATGGAATTACGTATTTCGAAAAGGAAATTGAGTTTGGTACTGGGTTGGGCATTGAGGTCGAAATACCCAAAAAAGGGATTCCAAATGGCATTTTAGAATTGCGTTTGGTCGATGACTTTGATCAACTCTGGGCCACAAGACCTGTATTGATAGAGAACAATGATTTTGTAATAGACATGGAAGCCATTGAAACATCTGCAGCGGGGAAGGCCTTTAAGATAAAAGTTACCGACAATGAGGGCCTTCCAGTGGAGACCCGACTTTCGCTGGGCGTAAACGCCTTTGAAAACGAAGGAAATGATGCGATGTTTTCCAACAACCTGCGAAGCGATAAATTCATCAAAGATTTAAAGGTCTTGACCAAGGGTTTCTTAAATGAAAAGGTGATAGCGACCAATGATGAATTGCCTTCAGAAATTTACTATGATTTCCAAGAGGGTCTTGAATTTTATGGACAGGCTTATGATTTGAACAATAAACTATTATCGAATACGAAGATTCAGTTATTGGTCGCTACCGAGGGTGATGCCATTGCCAAGGAAGCCATAACCGATGACAGCGGAATGTTCAAAATTTCCAATCTTCAGATTGAAGGGGAGGCAGACATTGTTTTTAGAACGGTAGCCGAGGAAACCAGGGGTAAAATGGTTAAGGTGATACCTTTTGAGTTCGAAGTACCACCGATATCTGAGAGCAACACTTCCAAGGAACAAAGGTTAAATGCGAGAAAAAGGGCGAATTATGACAGGCATGTTTTGAACAAAGAAGAAGCCAAAAGATTGATTCCTCTCGAAGGGGTTACGCTTAAGGAAGAAAAAATACAAAAACGATCTATGCCAGCAGTGTACGGCATTAAAGGTCGCCAAGGAAGGGTCGTTGTTCAAGACCCTAAGAGGCCACGTTTGATTTCTGAATTACTCTTGGGCATACCTGGTGTTATTGTATCGGGTGATGTAAATAATCCCAACGTCCAACTTTTGAGTGGGTCAGCAGGAAGAATTGGAAGTGGTTCTAATTCTGCTGGATTTTCAACTTTGGACCAGAGTGGTCCGCTTTGGGTTATTGATGGTTTTACGATCGAAAATTCTCCTTTTTTCAGTTCTGGATGGGGTATAACTGCAAATGACATTGATAGGATTGAGTACATCGCGCCCTATAATTCCGATACCTCGATGTGGGGTACGAGAGGTCGCTGGGGTGTTTTTTTAGTGTATACGCGCAATGGGTCTGAGATTGATTACTGGAATCGAAAACAAGCCCAATTGACTTTTCAAGGGTATCATAATTCCATTGATTTCGATACGTATCGCAATGAACTTCCCAATAGAAAGAAGGAAAACAGTCGTGTGCTATACTGGAATCCTTCGCTCAGCACGGATGAAAATGGGGAAGCCATAGTGCGACTTAACAATGTGAATGCCACCGATAAGATTAAGATCGAAGCGACCGCGATTCGTCAGGATGGTAAACTAGGAAAGCGGACAAAAATTTTTTAAGGCTTACCCCACACAAAAAAAGCTAAAAAAGTTGCAGGCCTAAACCCGAAAAGCTACCTTTGCCACCGCATTTTTGCAATGCATTTTGAAATATTGGAGAGGTGCCGGAGTGGTAACGGAGCAGATTGCTAATCTGTCAGCGCGTAAGTGCTGCCCGGGTTCGAGTCCCGGTCTCTCCGCTTTTCAACTCACGGGGTGTAGCGTAGCCCGGTTATCGCGCCTGCTTTGGGAGCAGGAGGTCGCAGGTTCGAATCCTGCCACCCCGACTAACTGATTATCAGTTATTTAAGCCAGTTTGATAGTAATATTAGACTGGCTTTTTTCTTTCCTTTTATCACATTTTTGCTACATTTTCGTTTATAATTCAGTCAGATTATAGTCAGAAGTGTACACGGTTAAGTTTTACTTAGATACGAATGCCAATACCAAAAAGGGACATCCAGTTAGGATTGAGACCTACTGTAGTAAAACCAAGAGGCAGAGAAGAAGGAGTTCTGGGCATTATCAGGCTAGGAAGCGATTAAGAATGACATCTGAACTTAATACTCTATTAGGAGAACTCCAAGACCGTATCGATTATGTCAATAGAATGAATCTTGGGTATGACCAAGCAATGGATGTAATAGACAATGGCTACTCAGACAGCAAGGAAATCGAATTTCTAAGACAGCGTTTAGCCCAATTAGAAAAGAAAGAATCTAAGCTGTTGATTGAATTAATTGATGAAATGATTCATGAAAGAGAGGTAAAAGGACTTTCAATTAGACATTTTGAGGAACTCAAAAGGGAGTTGGTGAATTGGTACGGGGAATCTCTTGACATCAATGATATTACTTATCGGAAATTAAAGGAGTATGAACTATTCAAACGTCAGAACAGCAATACCAATGGCACTATCATTCACAAAACAATCAGGACTCTGAAAACGGTCTATAAAGAAGCCAAAAGAAGGGGGTACGTTCATAATACAAGTGTAGACCCTTTTGAGGGGCTAAAAATATTAGTGCACAAAAAAGCAAGTGAAGAAAAAACTATCACAAAAGAAGACCTTGCAGCTTTCCGAGATTTCAAAACGAAAAAAGGAACTACAAAGAAGAACTTGGTTAACATGATTCGTGCGAGAGATTTATTTATGTTTCAAATCTATGTAGGTGGACATGACATGGCGGATATTGCCAATCTCAAATGGTCGGACATCCATGAAGTAGATGGTGAAAAAAGAATTAAGTTTCAAAGGTTCAAATTACGCAGCAGAAATTCAGACGTTTGGATTGACAATGTAATAATACCAGAAGCACAGGCTATAATTGACAGATATGGAACTCCCGAAGAAGAAAGAGTTTTCGGTTGGTTAGCAAACCCTGATACCTCTTCTTATAGGCAGCAAAATAGCTATCAGCGAAAAACACTTGAAAGAATATCTAAGTCTATGGATATACCGAAACTCGTCACGAAAACCCCAAGGCGAATATTCAGAAGTATTGGAGGACAGTTAGGGGTTAATGAGATTCTCCTAAATCAAATGATGGGACATAAACCTCCTACTGTTTCTCAAAGATATCAACAGAACTTATCGAGGAAGGCACAAGACAAAGCACACCGAGAGATTATAGATTCTCTGTCTCCTGTCAGACCTCCAAAATTCAAGTTACAAGAATTTACCAAAGAGGAAATAGATGAAGAAATGAGAAAGTTTTATTCTTCTAATAATAATAATTCGGAAAGGAATCCAAATTTGATTTATCTCTAGTGTTTATAGTTTTGAAAGAATAATGGAGTTCAAACTTGTACTAAATGAACAAAACAGTATTTGAAATTACTAAGATGGATTGTCCCTCAGAGGAGAACTTAATCCGATTAAAATTGGAAGGCATTTCAAGTATTGCGCATTTAGATTTTGATATCCCCAATCGTAAATTGTCTGTCTTTCATAGTGGAGAACCCGACAGTATTGAAAAATCTATATTGGAACTGAATTTAGGGGGAAGGATTATCTCAACAGAACAAACCACACATACTAGTTTCGAAGAAAATGCCGAACAGAAGAAACTCCTTTGGACAGTCCTCATAATCAATTTTGCCTTTTTTCTAATCGAAATAATAACTGGTTTGATTTCTAAATCTATTGGGCTAGTTGCCGATAGTTTGGATATGCTTGCGGACAGCTTTGTTTATGGCATAAGTCTATTTGCGGTTGCAGGAACGATTAGCAGAAAAAAGCGAATTGCCCGAATTGCAGGTTATTTTCAAATCGCACTAGCAATAATTGGATTTACGGAAGTTCTTAGGAGGTTTATTGGTGGAGAAAGACTACCTGATTTTAAAACAATGATTGTCGTCTCCATTTTTGCATTAGTCGCAAATGGTATTTGTTTGTACCTATTACAAAAATCAAGAAGCAAAGAAGAAGCACACATGAAGGCTAGCATGATTTTCACTTCTAATGACGTCATAATCAATTTAGGTGTGATAACAGCAGGACTATTGGTTCATTGGCTCGACTCTAATAAACCTGATTTAGTTATTGGTACTATTGTATTTGCCTTGGTAATTCAAGGAGCGTTTAGGATATTGAAGTTGAGTAAATAAGTCCTTAACTGCTAAATGACCTAGGTATTAAGTGCATTAATTTTATTCTTTGGGATGCAAAAATGCAATGATTTGGGATAGAAGCACGGATTGAGAATCCTCCCTATTTGTTTAAGCCTATACGGGTTTTATAAAAAGTCGAATTTGAAAGCACCCCCCTTCTTGTTTTTGGATTTTTAGGGTCAAGAGTTTTCATGAGTTTATTCAAAACCCAATTTGAAGCCACTTTTTCTTCAAAGAATGGTTCGAAATGCTGTTGAATTTTACTTTTTGGGAATGGAAGAGCCGGCTACACCTGTTGGGATTACCAAAACCCTACAAACCACCTATAATTTACTGCTTTGGTGAATGCTTGTAGACCTAATGTTTTCAATGGTTTAAGCTATGTTTTTAGATTTCACATTTCCATTACAAAAGTGTATTTAAATAAAATTATAAAACACTGATAATCAGAACAATAACACTGTGCCTTTTCGCATTATGGCAACCTCAACTAAGTCGAAATTATGGGTTATCTTTGTATTAAGTTTGACAGTAGATACAAAACTGTTCGTTGCCTTGGATTTTTGTGGCTAAATACTGTCTTTGTCAGGTGCAACGTAAAAATGTGGTATCGTCCCCATGAATTAAGAGCAGATAGGGCATTGGACGATTGGCAGGTGCAAGGAGAACGCCACTGCATAGACGCAACCATACGGACTAGCGTTTAAGTTTCTCCATATCTCATCAATGTTGTATGTGTTGTAGATGAGGTCAAGGTGAAACTGAGCAAGCTGCTTTATTTTCATTACACCATGTCCTTCTAGGCTTAGTCTAGCTTGGCGAAGCCATAGGTTTTAGTCAAGGGGCATATTGGTTACCTTCGGTTCTTCTAAGCAAGATACTTTACTTATTCTACCCTATATAATAAGAAAACTGTTGTTATGATTTAATTAGTCTTATGGTGATTAATCGTCAACAATACATATTGAGATTCAACAGATAATAACCCTTTGATTAAGTAAGAATCAAACTGTTCGCTCAAGACATTTCTTTACCTTCTGTACTGTTCCAAGACTTACCTCTGACAGTTTCGCTGTATTTCGCAATGACTGCCCTTGACGCAGGTTTTTAATCACTTCTGGATACTTGGATATAAAATCCTTTTTAGACTCCTTAGAGCCTCTTTGACGACCTTTGTAAGTTCCATTAGCTTTAGCTATAGCAATTCCTTCACGTTGTCGTTCCAACATAGTTTCTCTTTCCATTTCAGAAATATTAGCCAAAACAGAAATTATCAATTTGAAAGCAGGATTGGGCTTTCCATTGACGATTGATTCAAGTCCTAAATTATCGACCTTAACAACCGCACCACTTTCTTCAACTGTTTTTAGGGTTTGGAGAATATCTAACAGATTTCTTCCTAATCTATCTATGGAACTTACCGAGATATAATCAATTTTAAGGGCTTTTACGGCATTCAACAGCTTCACCCCTTGGTATCTTTCATTAAAAGGTATTGAGCCGCTTACAACGTCCACAAACAAAGTCTCGCTTGGATGCTGTTTTACTAATTGACGTTCTAACTTTTGGTTTGGCGTACTTATCCTGATATAACGTGCTTCCATGTATCAAAAATAGGGTAGGTATGAATGATACAATAATTTATTCGATTAATGGATAGTATTAGCTTACACATTGTGCTACTGTTAGGGTATACACATAAAATGACACGTATTTTCCGTCCTGAGTCTTCTTAGGTTAATTTATGTTCATTAAATGAACCCAATTATTGTATTTTCAGGAAATAAACTTTAGGGCTAATTGGATACATACTTTTGTTTTAGTGATGAATGCGGGGACTATGTAGCTAACATCTCCAAACGACAGCTAAAGAAACATCCTTTTTACATTCGTTCAACACTCATTATTAATGCTCGAGATTGGAGAAAATTGAATAGTGAGTTTAGAAAGCTGAAATCCCAATACCAAATTCCACAGCAATGTGAATTAAAATGGGCAGATTTATGGAGTTTACGACATATACAGAAGAACAATAAAGTGCTTGAAGAATCTAATAGGCTATATGCTCTGAGAAACCATTCTTATCAAGATTTAATTGAGTTTGTGGAATCTTCCCTCTCCTTACTTGGCGGTCTAGAGGAGAAAAGAGTAATTATTACCTATACCAAAAACTCCAATGGCTATTCCATCAACGAAAAATCCATGCTTTCAATGCACTTGCAGGAACATATGCAAAGAATAGAGATGGAACTTCAAGTGGATGAAGATAATTTAGGTGTGTTGTTCTTTGACCCTGTCAGCGCTACGAAAAATGAATACTTTCGGGAGATTTACCACGAACTGTTTGAAAATGGAGATTACATCGAAAACTACGGTCATATAAAAGATAGTTTGAATATTGAAAATTCGCACCATTCGGTTGGAATACAGATAGCAGACTATATTTCGGGTTCGTTTAGTGCTTTAGTAAAGTCAGGTGGTAAGGTCAATTATCAAAGAGGATTGAGCATGTTCTTCCAGTTTATATATCCAATTTTAAGAAAGGGATGGAATGGTCAGATTCAGGGATATGGGATAAGAGAAGTTCCACGAAGTAGTCCGGTGAGAAGCTGGATGATTGAGCATATAAATAATATGCAGAATACATAACTATATATAATCATATTATAGTCATTTATATATTAATAAGACAGTTAATGCTTTTATAATATAGTATTAGTCTTCTGCTTTGGGAGCAGGAGGTCGCAGGTTCGAATCCTGCCACCCCGACAAAAAAACCCGAACCATTTGGTTCGGGTTTTTTTAGTTCAATTCTTTTTTCAAGCCTTTTGGCTTGCCTTCACTTTAGCGACTAACCATCAGAGGGATTTATTTTCACCCCACTTTTTGAAGAGGCCTCGCTGGGATTAATTTTCACCCCGCTTTTTGACGATGCTTCACTGGGGTTAATTTTTACCCCACTTTTTGATGAAGCTGCTTTGTTTTCTTCAGTTGGCATAATAGTGTCTTTTGTTAGTTTGTTCTATATTAGTGAAAATTAGACCAGAAACCAAATTAACGCTCCTAATTATCTCATAATTAGGAAAAAGACTACTAAAATGACCTTCAGAGAATTTCTCAATGAATGTAGGGATAAAGACGTATTCAAAAATTTATCCATCTATGTTGTCTCGAGTTGGGTGCTTCTTCAGGTGGTTTCTTTACTGGCAGAACCCTTAAACCTGCCCCGTACCTCGCTAACCATCCTGCTGCTCATTTTGTTGTTGGCATTTCCGTTGTATGCCTTCTTTCTGTGGCAATACCGTATCAAACCTGAAAATGCCTTGGTACGAAGTGAATTCAAGGCACAGATTGAAAATGGAACGGCTTCCTCAAAATCAGGTATTGATGTGGAAAAAGCAGAGAAATTGGCCAAAATAGAGGAGGGTCATAAGAAGTTCCAGAAAAAATACTTTGCCAGTGTCTTGGTCTTAGGTTTGCTTTCTGTATCAGCATCGGCCTTTATCGTGCGCACGAATTTTCTGAAGCCCAAAGCGGTGTTGGCCATGCCGCAATTGTCTGCCGAAAGGGTAAGCGATAAAATTGCCGTGCTCACCTTTGACAACAACACAGGCAATCCCGACAATGATATTATCGGTAAAATGGTGGTTGACTGGATCATGCATGGTATCACCCAAAATGGTGTTGGTCAGGTTATTTCTCCAAAGATAATTGAGGATTATTCCAAAGTTTTAAAGGCCTCTGTTGTGTCGTTGGGCGAAGGTGAGGTCGTGCAAAAGTATTTCAACCCCTCAAAGGTAATTGATGGCAGTTTTTATAAACGGGATGGCAAGTTGCTTTTTCAATCCTCGATTACCGATGGTGAAATGGCTAAAACCCTGGTTTCTTTGGGGCCCATTGAGTGCGATTCAGAATCACCCTTGGATTGTGTTGAGGAATTGAAGCAACGAATTCTAGGTTTCTTGGCCACCGAAGACCGACCCCTTGAAAACTGGCAAGAAACGCCCCCCAATTATGAAGCTTACAAGTATTTGCTTGAGGCAGATAACAGATATGGTGACAATGAAGCCTATTTCGAACTAATAAGTAAGGCCCTGGCCGTCGATAGCACCTTTTTTGAGGCTAAGGTCCGCCTGTTGGAATATTACTTTAACTATGGGGATAAAAAGGTCGCCGACTCTATTGTGGACGTGTTGGGCAAAAAAGTCAACAACAACAGAAGGCAGTGGAACCTTTTAAAGATGTACGAAGCCTTATTGGACGGTGATAACGGCAATACCTACAAATACCTACGCAATGAGTATGATATTTACCCATTTGACATTTCTACCAATACCAGTTTGATAACGGTTGCCCTTGAATGTGTCAACAAACCGGAAGATATTGCAGAGATTTTCAATGACATTGATATTTTCAATGAGTTAAAGTCAAAACAAAAAGATTTTGAAGATTGCTTGCAATGTGAGTATCGGTTGCGTCAAAAAGGATGGGCCGAAATTGAATTGGGCAACTACCAAAATACGATAGACCTGTTGCAACCCTTTGAAGATACCCGAGGTAACCATGAGCTAAAGAAGGTGTTGATAAGGGCCTATGTGCGTAAGGGAGGTAATGAGGAAAGCGTGCGTGAAATCGTGTCCAATTTTGAATTGGAAGACCCAGAAGTGTTTCATGAGATGAACCTTTTTGCGGCGAAGGAATATACCTATGTGCACAACGATTCCTTGGCCCAACCCTATTATGAAAATATTGTCAATGCTTTGGATGATACTACCATAAGCGCGAATAATGAACCCCTACTGGTATTGGGATATGCACATTTATATGGCGGGGATTACAAAAATGCTTCCAAATACTTGGGCTTATATCTTGAAAAGAATCCACAAACTCCTCAAGGAGAACTGCTTGCAAGATTGGCAATAGCCTATCATAAAAGTGGCAATACAGCAAGAGCCACGACACTGTTGGGCGAACTTGAAAAAAGAAGAATACCCTATAGATACGGGCGAATAGATTATGCGTTTGCCGAGTATTATGGGGCGATAGGGGATGAAGAAAAAATGATGGGGTATTTAAAAAGAGCGGTTGCTGACGGTAAATGGTTCAAGCCCGATTCCTTTCACAATGATGTTTTTCTTTTGCCCTATGTGAGCACTCCAGAATTCAAAGAGATTTTAACGTATTGGCACTAGGTTACAAAAGACCTGGTAAAATACCAACGAGATATGGACAACCACGACAATAAATACGCGCTGATTATTGGGGTTGGCGACGATTTGCCCTATACCGTTTTGGATGCCCAAAAAATTGCGGAAACCTTGATGGATGTAAACTTAATTGGTTACCCCAAGGAGAATGTAATCCTGCGAACAGAAAACGGAGCTGACCGAAACGGCATTTTAACAGGATTTGATGAACTGATTTCCAAGACCGATAAAGATTCTTCGGTATTGATTTACTATTCGGGTCATGGGGGTACCTATGAAATCAAGAACAAAGACCAAGAAGTTACCGGGCACAAGTTTTGGCTACAACCACATGGGATGACTGCCGAAAACTATAAAGAGGCCTGGGTGACCGCCGAAGAACTAACAACAAAGGTGAATGCCTTGGATTCCAATAAATTGGTTTTTTTATTGGATTGCTGCCATGCCGAGGGGATGACGCAAAAAGGGCTGGCAAATATGGATGCCATGGCCCAACAATTGAACAATGAAGGCGGCATGTGGGTCATTTCATCAAGTCAAGACAATCAAAAGTCGTGGCGACTTCCCAATGCAGACAATAGCCTCTTTACCGAATGCTTACTTGAAGTAATGACCGGAAGGCACAAAAGGCCGTTTACCGACACCGAAGTTACCATTACTGATGTTGTGGAGCACATCTTTGAAGAGGTGCCCAAACGGGCCAAAAAAGTAAACAACAAGGAAACTGGCAAACCCATCGAGCAACAACCTTTCGCCAAATTTCAAATGTCAGAAAATGTGGTGTTGAGCAATTTTCCCAAAAATGTGGAGAGCCACGAAGCGACCATTGCAACCCTTGAGCCCAATATTTCAAAACTGGGGGAGCGCAGCTTAATAAAATTATTGGAGGCACTGGAAGCCATAGGCCGAACGGACGATGCCATTACCATCTTGGAGAACCATAAGAAGACGCCGAACGATGCCGATTTGTTGAATGTGCTGGGCGATCTTTACAAAACCAAGTTTCTCGAAACAGATTTTGAAGAACATGGCCAAACCGCCATCCAACATCATAAAAAGGCCCTAGAAATTGCGCAAAACGAGGAAGATGAACAACAGGTTTACCTCAATGCCATTAACCTGGCGTTCCTGTACCTCATGCTCGATCTGAGCAAGAAAGAAATGCGCACTTATGCGCAACAAGCATTGGCCGCGGCTGAGGGGTACTACTACCCCAGTGTTGAAAAATTTGGGACCATGGGAGAGGCGAATATCTATTTGAACCAACTTGAGCAAGCTAAAGAACACTATGTAAAAGTTGGTGAAGAAGGGGGTATAAGGGCCAAAATGAAAATTTACAAAGATGCCCACAAGGTGTATACCATACTCTACAATGACAATCCAGAGGATGAGTTTATACAGTTCCTTGATTCAAAATTACTTAGCTAGTATTCAAAATATTCGCTATATTTAAACAGCTAATAACCTTATTGTCAAACCAATGGCGACCAAAACCAAAAATGAACTTGAGGGGTACCTTGAGGAGCTAAAGGCTGATTTTGAATTGTATCGTATTCGGATGAAGGGAAGAATACGGAACTCGTATATTAAAGTTGGCCTAGGTGTTCTATTAGTACTTGCCCTTATTGCAGTCTCCTATTTGGATGCTTCGATTTTCGATGCCATTTCAGGTTTAAAAGAACGCCTTGAATTTGCAGCACCCATCATGGGTGTTCCTACCTCTTTCACTTTCGCTTCTTTCAATGAAACTAAAAATTTGAAAAAGCAGATGACCGGAGTATATGATTTCGAGGATAAAGTCAGTGAATGGGAAAAAGGGCTTTCAACGTATACCAAAAAGGATGTTTTATCGCTCGAGCATGAATTTGAGCGTTTTATCCGTTAACCAAACCAAACAACATGAGTAAAATTTCAGAACGGATTGCCGAGTTAGACAAGGCAACCAAAAAAAGCCGCACCATAAATACCATATTGTGGGTATTTGTTTTTTGTCTTGTAGGCGTTGCTGGCTATTATGCCTATTCGGCCAATGTGGAACGCGAAAAGGCCGAAACCTTGGCCAATGAAAAAAAGATCATCAATCAAAAGCTTATTGACAGTGAGGCGGAAACCAAGCGTAAATTAGACTCGATTATTAGATTGTCCGTAACCGACCTTTGGGAGCAAGCCAAGAATATCAATACCCTGAGCGCCTATTCGAACTATGCCAAGGAAAATCCCAACGATTCCATACATGGTGATGATTTGATCAATGCCGTTGACCATCTCTTAAATAAAAGTGGATTTACCCAGTACCAAGAAACCAACGGAAATAAACTATTTAACCCTGTGAATCTTGATTTGGAGGGTAGCTTTGTCACCTTCAAAACAGATAAAGCGGTGCGTAATGGTGCGATTGGAATCAATGATTGTGGGGCATCAAATTCACGAAAAATTGATGTTATTGTACAAGGGGAAATAGTGCGTATCAAAAGACTATGTGAGGCTCCGGGCAGTAAGTCAATTTGGGCTGAAATAGAATATTCCAATTAGGGGTACAACCATGTAACGACTACAGGATGCTGCTAAATGCGCGTATTCAGCAATAATATCTTCGGCAATATTTTATAACTAACCAAGTCATTGCTATATTTGCACCCGCAAAAAGGGTCGCGTAGCTCAGCTGGATAGAGCATCTGCCTTCTAAGCAGACGGTCGCAGGTTCGAATCCTGCCGCGATCACGAATAAATCAAACAATAAGAAAAAACGCCAAGCTTGCTTGAGCGTTTTTTTGTTTGTGAGATTTTCAAAACGGAGCGTTGCAAGGATGAACTCGTTCAATCCTGCCGCGATCACGAATAAATCAACAAATTTTGAAATCGTAAGCAAGCAAATAAAAATGCTTGCTTTTTTGTTTAGTGGGACTTTCGGTCATTAATACACAGATTATTTTACAAAAAAGAACTATGACCATGGCAACGTGCTAAACTTATTGTGGAGTGGCCGCGAAAAGAGCTGTAGTGACTTCCTTTCTATGTGAATAGTAAGCAACTCTTTTTAAGAATAAATATCAATGTCTCATTATTAGGTTTCATTTTTTACGAAACCACAGATTTGTCTGCCAAAGTTTTAAATATCCCGAAATTCAGTATTCCGAAATCAAATTTTTACGAAAACGTTTTCGAAAATTTTAGTAAGTTGCTTTAGTTACATTATAAGTAATTGAAAAACAATACTATAAAATGATTTTTTCATATTATCCAGGCATGTGAAATAGCATCCTGAGAAAAAGTTTCTTCTGTTAAAAATTAGAATTTCCAGGTGTCACAAAAATACCTTTAGCGCATTCATAGTGCGTCCGAGTAGGCACTATTTCAGGAAATTATTTAACTAACTAAAACTAAACTTATGATGTTACACCTGCTAAAACGATGTGCAGTATTCGTTACACTTCTGGTATGCTCCACATCCATAGCCCAGACCGTTACGGGCAAGGTCTCTGATAATACCGGACCGCTTCCTGGTGCCAGTATTATCGAAAAGGGTACAACCAATGGTACCCAAACGGACTTTAATGGAAATTTCAGTTTAAATGTTTCAAATGCTGACGCTGTTTTGATGGTTAGCTATATTGGATATACAAGTCAAGAGATTGCTTTGGACGGTCGCAATACCCTATCGATACTTTTAGAGGCAGATGCGCAATCTCTTGAAGAAATTGTGGTGATAGGCTATGGTCAAAGCCAAAATAAAAGAACTTCTTCCCAAGCCGTAAATACAATTTCATCAGATCGTATTGCTGCATTGCCAATAGCTCGACCAGAATCGGCATTGCAAGGTACGGCCCCCGGTATTGTTGTTGTACAGAATTCTGGAGCACCGGGTTCACCACTAACGATTCGGTTACGAGGAACGGCAACCCCTGGCAATTCTCAGCCTTTGTTTTTGGTTGATGGGGTACAGGTGCCAAATATCGATTTTTTGAATAATTCCGATGTACAGTCAATGTCTACACTAAAAGATGCTGCTGCTGCTGCAATTTATGGGGCAAGGGCGGCCAACGGGGTGGTGTTGGTTCAAACCAAAAAAGGAAGGAGAAACACAGATAAAATAACCGTTTCAATTGACGGCTACACAGGATTTCAAGATAGGGTCAATACACCCGATCTTATGAATACCGCCCAATATGTTGATTATTATAATCAGTATCAAACACGGGTTGGTGGAACGACCATCGCGTCTTCAGATGTAGGCAACTTACCAGATACAGATTGGTACGATGTGCTTTATGATTCAAGTGCACCGAAGAGTTTTATAAATGCCTCACTTTCTGGTGGTGGCGAAAAGACCAATTTTTTTGTTTCGGGTAGCCTATTTGATCAGCAAGGACTAATTGGTGGTGATTCGGGAAAATCTGGATTTGAAAGGAAAACATTGAACCTTAATTTCAACACAGAGGTCGTCAAAAATGTTAGCTTAAATATCGGAGCAAACCTGGTTCGAACCACAAGACAAAGACTTCCAGGTGAGAACGATGACACGGTAAGCGCAGGGAATCCATTCAATCAATTGGTCTCGTTATTACCGTTATTCCCCGTATTGGATGACGCTGGCAACCCTTTTGACGTAAGTGCCCAAAACGGACCTGCAGAAGTGAATGGGATTGCCATTCCAAAAATTAATGGTCCCTTTAATCCAATTATTCCAATAGAATATTCGACTATTGAAGACATTGCCGATATTAAACTTTTTAATATTGGGGCATCGTGGAATATCAAAAGCGATTTAAAATTCAATATTGGGACCAGTTATTTCGAAAATTTAACCCGTTCCAAGACCTTTCAGGAGGCCTTTGACTTTAGGGGCGGAAGTGTTCCCAGCGGGTTGGCATCCTTGGGGACCGGAACCAACCAGTTAGATGAATCTGTTGCTAACAGCAGGTGGTCACAATTTGATGCTACCCTTACCTATTCCTTCGCACAACTACCAGATAATCATAATTTAGAAGTAATAGTGGGTAGTTCATATTATGAGCGAAAATTTGAAACTTCGGCAAGACAGGCTCAAGGATTACTGGTCAACAACTTCGCTGATGCCAATTTTGCACAAGTTGGTGATCAGACCAATATTATCACACCTTTTCCTGATTTCAGAAATGAAGAGCGATTAATTGCCTATTTCGGTAGAGCGCTTTATAACTATAAAGAAAAGTATCTTTTTTCTGCCTCGTTAAGGGCAGATGCCTCAAGTAAATTTGGTCCTGGCAATCGAACAGGATATTTCCCATCCTTTTCAACGGGTTGGGTACTTTCGGAAGAAGATTGGTTCGGCAATGCAATTTTTGACCTGTTTAAGATTAGGGCCAGTTGGGGGGTCAGCGGTGTAGACAATATTGCTGATGATCAATACCGAGCTACTTTTTCAGCCAATTCTGGCAGCGTGATCAACAATCAATTTATTGTTGGCTTAAACCAAAATGTGCTTCCAAACCAAGACATCAAATGGGAGGAAACTACGCAAGCGAATATCGGGTTAGATGCAAACCTTTTCAACAACACCTTGGGTATTACCCTTGACTATTACAACAATACCACAAACGACATTTTGTTGAATGTGGGGGGGTCAACCGCTATTGGAATTCCCTTGGCGGCACAAAATGTGGGAGAGGTACAAAACTCAGGTTTTGAGGCATTGGTATCCTATAGAAAAAGATATGAGAATGGATTCCGATGGAATGCTGATTTCAATATTGCCTTCAATAACAATGAGGTTAAAGATTTGGGAGGGTTGAGTTCATTGACCTCAGGTACTACTTTGGTATTTGCTAGCCCGATATCGGCAACTTTTGAAGGGGAACCCATAGCTGGATTTTTTGGTTTTAAATCCACAGGAGTAGACACCAATGGGGAACTTATCTTTGAAGATTTGGATGGTGACGGATCAATTACCACCGACGACCGCCAAATAATTGGAAATCCGCTTCCCGATTTTACGTACGGTTTCAATTTAGGCGCCAACTACAAGGGCTTCGATTTTAGTACCTTCTTTTACGGCTCTCAGGGCAATGATATTTATGACGCCACCGTTCGAAATGACTTTGCCTTTTCAAATCGCCCAGTTTCTTATTTAAACAATGAGGTGATCAATGTACTTGGTAATGTTAATGAAAGTACCACCCTTGGTGAGGTGTCAAGTTTTTACGTAAAAGATGGTTCTTTTCTAAAAATGAGAACGGTTACTTTGGGCTACAGCCTTCCGGAAAGTTTGATTGAAAACATAGGCTTTAGCCGGGTAAGATTATACCTAACTGGTGAAAATTTATTGGTATTTACAGACTATGATGGTGCTGATCCAGAAATCGGGCAACAGAATTTAGCCAATACACTCGATATAGGCATCGATCGTGGATTCTATCCAGCTCCGAAAACAATATTGTTAGGATTCCAATTTCAATTTTAAAAAAATAGTGATGAAGAATATGAAAAATATAAATTCAATTTTAGTGGGTGTTGCAATGGCGCTGACTTTAGTTGCCTGTGACCAAGACGACCTATTGGACGTCGGGGCAGAGACCGTACTTAGAGAGGATGGATTAACAGAGGAAGCAGCGGAAGCTTTTATTGCCGCGGCATATGATCCACTACAATGGCAGAACTTGGGGGTTAATGAAGGCAACGCAAAACATATTTTCCCTGTAATGTGGCAAGGTATCCGCGCAGATGATATGGTTTCGCAATGGGCCACTTTCTGGCAGCCAGGACTTTTGCTTGATGACTTTAACCTGATGCAATCAAACAATACGAACGTTGCTGCTTTATGGCAAAAATGGTTCACTGGAGTATCAAGGTCGAACAATGTAATTCAAAGCCTTGAAGATTCTCAGGCAGGTAATAGGGACCTCGTAATTGCTGAAGCTAAATTTTTAAGGGCATTTTATTATTTTGAACTGGTCAGACATTTTGGAGGCGTACCGCTCATTACCCAAAATCCGACCGATGTTAGTGAGGTAGAACTTACGGGAAGGGCTACGCAAGCGGAAGTTTACAATCAAATAAAAGCAGATTTGAACGACGCAATCACCAACCTCCCAGCTAGATCGGAAACTCCCGAAGGTAGGGCAACTTCAGGTGCCGCTAGAACCCTTTTGGCAAAAGTTCATTTGACGTTGGGAGAATATGCCGAGGTGTTGACGCAAACGAATGCCATAATTAGTGGTGGTGAATATGCACTTGAGGCTGATTTTGCCAATAATTTTACAGTGGCCAATGAATATGGCATCGAATCTATTTTTGAAATTGGTTACTTGGCTGGCGTGAACAATGGCTATTTCGAAGCTGTGGGCCCCGCTGCAGAAGGGTCTTCCTCCTATCAAATGTTTGGTTATATTTTTAACAATAACGGGGCTTTTGGCAATAGTGTGCCAAGACCAGAATTAATCGCTTTGTTCGAAGATGAGGATACCAGAAAGGATGCCACTTTTATCACTCCTGAATCAATTCTTGAAAATGGCCCCCAAACTTGCGGTTGTTTGGTTTTCAATCCTGATGGTTCAGTCGTATTTGGCGAAGATGGTAATGAAAGTCAATGGATCGGCACTGATATTTATAATTTCTTTTGGTTGGTAAATGAAAGTTCTTGGGTTTCAAGGGCATCAATGCGAAAGTATAATATCGGTCAAATTTCGATAACGCAATTAAGCCAAGATGATCTAAATGAAAAGGTGTTCCGGTATGCTGAGGTATTATTGATGCATGCAGAAGCCAGTCTTTCTGCAGCCGGCGCAACAGCCATGAGTGGTCAAGAGGCATTTGATATGGTTCGCAATAGGGCATATGGAGGTACGGCTCCAGCAGCGGTTTTAAGTCTCGAAACCTTGAAGACGGAAAGACGTAAAGAACTTGCAACTGAAGGTTGGAACCGATTTACTGATTTGGTTCGTTGGGGAGATGCTGCTACAGCATTGTCGTTTAAAAACTTTACTGTTGGTCGAGACGAATTATTGCCCATACCCCTTTCGGAAATTGAAGCGAACCCCTTGTTGGAACAAAACCCTGGCTACTAGTGTATTGAGTTAGTTGAGTACTAATGAGTTAATCAATTATCATAACATAGGTTGTTAATTTTCGCTCATTAAAAAAGGGGATGCCATTCGGCATCCCCTCAATTTTACCTAGTTCAAACGGCAATTCGATGTTCGGTTAAACTTTTTGATAAACAATGCAAAATTTCTGTTTTTTTGAATTTTTACGAAAACCTTTTCGAAATATTTCGTAAATGAATATATTCATTTAAATAACTGAAATACAATTAGATACAATACATTTATGACACTTTAATTTCTTTAAATTTTGATGAAATTGATAGCGATACGAAAAAAAAGCGAAAATCAACGTATTCATTTCTAAATTTGAAAGGATAGTGAATCTGCTCAACTATGTATTTTTTAGGTATTGATATTGGAAGCTCATCGGTCAAGTTGGCCCTAGTGGATTGTGAAACGGGTAAAAGTTTCGGAGTTGTGCAAGAACCCGAGGAAGAAATGTCCATGTATGCGGTTGAAAACGGATGGGCAGAACAAAAACCACAAGACTGGTGGCGTTATGTTTGTAACGGCATTAAGAAGATTAAAAAACAGTTTCAAATTTCTAAAAATGAGATTAAGGGCATCGGAATTGCATATCAGATGCACGGATTGGTAATTGTTGACAAAGTGGGTAATCCGATAAGAAAATCGATAATCTGGTGTGATAGTAGAGCTGTAGAAATTGGGAACGAGGCCTACATGGGATTGGGTATGGAATTTTGCAATAACCATTTATTGAATTCACCTGCAAATTTCACTGCCTCAAAACTAAAATGGGTCAAAGATCATGAACCTGAGAACTACCAAAAAATACACAAACTGATGCTTCCGGGAGATTATATTGCTTTTAGGTTCTCGGGTAGTATCAATACAACAATTTCAGGCCTTTCTGAAGGTATTTTTTGGGATTTCATTACCGACAGTATTTCGTCAGATCTTATGGATTATTTTGATTTTGACCATGCGTTTATTCCTGAAATTGTCCCAACATTTTCGATTCAAGCTGTAGTTTCGAATGTTGCCGCTGAAGAATGCGGTTTAGAAGTAGGAACACCAATATTGTACCGTGCAGGAGATCAGCCCAACAATGCCTTGTCCCTAAATGTTTTTCATCCTGGCGAAGTTGCTGCAACAGGTGGTACTTCAGGTGTAATGTATGCAGTCACAGATGATTTTTGGGTTAAAGAATGTGCAAAGGTCAACAATTTTGCACATGTGAATTATGATGAGAAATCCGTTAAAAACATTGGTAAACTCTTGTGTATCAATGGGGCCGGTATACAATACCGGTGGTTGATGAACAATTTAGCGGTCAGCTCTTATGAAGAAATGAACCGTCTCGCAGCTGAAGTTGAAATTGGTTCCGATGGGGTATGCTTAATTCCTTTCGGCAATGGAGCGGAGCGCATTTTACAGAACAAGGATGTGGGAACAAGAATCGTGAACCTCAATTTAAATCGACATCATAAGGGGCATTTATGTCGAGCTGCTTTGGAAGGCATCGCATTTTCGTTTGTTTATGGTTTCGAAATCATGCAATCTGATGGCATTAAACCCAAGGTGATACGGGCAGGTAACGACAATCTTTTCCGATCCGAAATATTTGCCAATACCATAGCAACCCTTATTCAACAAGAAATTGAAATTTATAATACAACAGGTGCCATTGGTGCCGCAAGAGCATGTACCTTACATGATCATGATTACAATACATTTTCATCTTTTATGCGCAATGACCATGTGATGACCTTTGTGCCCTTAAAGGATAAAACGGCTCATGAACAAGCCTACCAAAATTGGAAAAAAGAATTAAAACTAATCCTAAACACCTAAATAGATGGCTCATATCGGAGATAAAGAATATTTTAAACAGATTGGTGAAATCAAGTTTGAAGGGAAAGACTCAGATAATCCACTTGCTTTTAAATTTTACAATCCAGATCAAATGGTTGCGGGCAAAACAATGCGTGACCATTTCAAGTTTGCCATGGCCTATTGGCATACCCTTTGCGGAACAGGGGGAGATCCATTTGGACCTGGCACTAAGGCCTTTCCATGGGCAACATCAGTAGATCCCATTCAAGCGGCCCGTGATAAGGCCGATGCTGCGTTTGAATTTGTTACCAAAATGGGGTTCGATTATTATTGTTTTCATGATGTTGATATTGTTGACGAGGGAGATTCCTCCTTGGCCGAATTTGAAAATCGAGTGCAACAGACCGCATCTTACCTCAAAGAAAAAATGACGGCTAGTGGGGTTAAACTACTTTGGGGAACCGCAAACCTTTTCTCCAATCCCAGGTATATGAATGGGGCAGCATCCAACCCTAATTTTGACGTGCTTGCACGTGCTGGTGCCCAAGTAAAAATTGCCTTGGATGCGACCATAGCGTTAAATGGCGAAAACTATGTGTTTTGGGGAGGACGCGAAGGCTATATGTCTTTGTTGAACACCAATATGAAACTGGAACAGGACAATATTGGTCGATTTATGCGGATGGCTCGTGATTATGCCCGTTCACAGGGATTCAAGGGAACCTTTTTTATTGAACCCAAACCCATGGAGCCTTCGAAACACCAATATGATTTCGATGCGGCGACTTCAATTAATTTTATTCGGGAACAGGGCCTTGAAAAGGATTTTAAATTAAATATCGAGGTCAATCATGCTACCTTGGCACAACATACGTTTCAGCACGAACTTCAAGTTTCGGCCGATGCCGGCATGTTAGGCAGCATTGATGCAAACCGAGGTGATTATCAAAATGGTTGGGATACGGATCAATTCCCCAATAATATATTAGAAACCGCTGAAGCGATGCTTGTCTTTTTGAAAGCAGGGGGACTGCAAGGTGGAGGTGTCAACTTCGATGCAAAAACACGAAGAAATTCAACAGATTTAGAGGATTTGTTTTATGCCCATATTGGAGGTGCAGACACCTTTGCCAGAGGACTGTTGATTGCAGATTCAGTCATAAACACATCCAATTATGAAGATTTACTGGGTGAACGATATGCTTCGTTTGCAGCCGGTATAGGGGCTGATTATGTCGCCGGAAAACTGAATTTGGGCGATTTGTATAATCATGCACAAAACAATGGCGAGCCTAGGCAAATTAGTGGAAGGCAAGAGCTATATGAGAACATTCTGAACCAACATATTTAATTAGGTGCAATCAATATTAGAATCAGCCGATTGGTGGGTCCTAGGGGCCTATTTAGCAGCCTTAATCGGGGTTGCGGTTTGGGTGGTGCTTCAAAAAAACAAGAATACCGAGGATTACTTTTTGGCAGGAAGAAATGTGGGTTGGTTTGTTATTGGCGCCTCGATTTTTGCATCAAATATCGGTTCTGAACATGTGGTAGGCCTAGCGGGAACCGGTGCAGAATCAGGCATGCCGATGGCCCATTACGAACTACATGCGTGGATTGTATTGTTGTTAGGTTGGCTTTTTCTTCCTTTTTATTTCCGAAGTAAGGCATTTACCATGCCTGAGTTTCTCGAAAAACGATTTGATGCCCGTTCGCGGTGGTTTTTATCCGTATTTACACTAACGGCCTATGTAATCACCAAAGTTTCTGTTACTATTTATGCTGGAGGCATCGTTGTTTCTGAGCTCTTGGGCATTCCCTTTTGGTATGGAGCCATAGGTATTGTCATATTTACTGGGATTTACACCATTGTTGGAGGAATGAAGGCGGTTATTTATACCGAGACCTTACAAACAGTAATTTTAATTGCAGGCTCAATTATTATTACCTACCTGGGATTACAGGAAGTAGGGGGGTGGTCTGCACTTCGAGAAGCCGCAGGTAGCGAACATTTTAATATGTGGCGGCCAATGTCTGATCCCGATTTCCCATGGACAGGCATGCTCATTGGTGGAACAATTGTAGGGGTTTGGTATTGGTGTACCGACCAATATATTGTGCAACGGACTTTGGCGGCCAATAACATCAAAATTGGTCGCCGGGGTGCCATTTTTGGAGCTTATCTTAAACTATTGCCCATTTTTATCTTCTTGATTCCGGGTATCATAGCCTTTGCACTTTCCCAGCAAGGCGTGTTGACCTATGAAAAGAGTGACGAGGTGTTTCCAGTGCTGGTTAAAACCTTGTTGCCAGTGGGCTTGAAGGGATTGGTGGCAGGAGGTCTGATGGCCGCCTTAATGAGTTCCCTAGCTTCGGTTTTTAATTCTTGTTCGACCATTTTCACCATTGATATATACAAAAAGCTAAAACCCAACACTCCTGAAAAAAGACTGGTAAATATTGGGAAGATGGCCACCTCAATCGTGGTGGTTTTAGGAATTATTTGGATTCCCATTATGAATAAAATAGGAGGTGGGGTTTTGTACCAATACCTGCAGAGCGTCCAATCCTATATTGCCCCTCCAATAACTGCTGTATTCTTATTGGGAATTCTTTGGAAACGTGTGAACTCCAAGGCAGCTATCATAACTCTTTTTTCAGGTCTTGTTGTCGCAGCGCTTCGAATACTTGCCGAAATCTATCAAGCAGAACTCTCAGGCCCACTATTGACCTTCGCAACCATAAATTTTGCCCATATGGCCATTTTTATGTTTGTTTTTTCAGTTATCATTTGCGTTTCAGTAAGCTTTATGACCAATCCGCCTGATTATGTAGCTATAAAGGGATTGGCCTTTGGAACTCTGAGCGTAGAAGATAAAAGGCTGAACAAGGATAGTATTTCGGCCATTGATATTGTCCTCTCAGTTATTTTGATAATTGTGGTAATCGCAGTGTTAACCTATTTCACCGGATAAATAGATGACTGATTATGAATAATACGACAAGAAGAACTTGGTTTATTGCTTTTGTTGTCTCTTTAGGAGGATTTTTATTTGGTTTTGATGCAGGAATTATCTCTGGGGTGATGGCCTATGCAGGCCCTGAATTTGACCTCAACGATATTCAAACAGGTTGGGTCGTTAGTTCACCCTCTTTTTCAGCCATGTTGGCCATGTTGGTATCCGGTCGATTAAGTGACTTTTACGGCAGAAAAAATATATTAATAGTGGTTGCCTTTCTGTACGCGCTATCGGCCTTGTTGTCGGCTTATGCCACAGGATATGACATGTTATGGATCGCCCGGATGATTGGAGGTGTAGCCTTTGGAGCTGCGTTGATTCTAGCGCCCACGTATATTGCTGAGATTGCGAGTGCAGAGAATAGAGGAAAGCTGGTTTCAATACAACAATTAAATATTGTTCTTGGATTTTTTGCTGCTTTTTTGTGCAATTATTATTTAAATGAACTAAATACTTCGGGTTCCAGCTTTTTGACTGACGAAACTGTTTGGCGTTGGATGTTGGGCTTGGAAATGCTGCCTGCGGTGCTCTATTTTGTATTGATGTTTTTTGTGCCAAGAAGTCCAAGGTGGTTATTCTTGAAACAAAAGGTTAATGAGGCAATTGGCATATTAAAAAACCTTCATGGCAATACAAGGGCAGAAAAGGAGGCAGTGTCGATTCAAGAAAGTATTAAAAAGCAAAACAGCAAAGAAAAGGTTAGCCTTAAGGACTTAATCAAACCAGCACTCCGATTCATCTTCTTGGTCGGCTTAACGATTGGAATACTGCAACAGATTACTGGCATAAATGCGATTTATTTTTATGCCACCTCAATTTTCAAACAAACAGGTATAGGTACCAATGCGGCATTTGCTTCTGGAGTGCTGTTAAGTATGACAACAGTTGTTTTTACCATTGTAGCCATGCTGCTAATTGATAAGATGGGACGAAGACCCTTGTTACTCATAGGTATAGGCGGTATTGCCTTAAGTATGCTGCTCTGTGGATATGGGTTCAAACAAGCAACTTATCAACTTTCAGCTGAAAAGCTAGCCACACTTGATGCTCCATTAAAAAAACAATTGTCGGCCTTTGAAGGAAGAGTATTTGACAACGATGTTGACTTTAAGAACGAAATGAAAAAAACCTTGGGAAGTCAGCTTTATGCAAAGAATGAAGGTCCGATTTTAGAAGCTGCAGCAAACATGAACAGTACTTTGATACTAATCGGCATCCTGGTATTTATAGCTTGTTTCGGATTTTCCCTGGGTCCGGTAATGTGGGTCATGCTATCAGAAATGTACCCCAATAAATACCGCGGTTTGGCCATTGGTGTCATCGGTTTTGTGAATTCTTTCTCAAGTTGGTTGGTACAACAGGTATTTCCATGGGAGTTATCCAATCTTGGAAACGCGACGACCTTCTTCATTTTTGGATGTATTGCCTTGGTAGGTTTCTTTTTGTTTCTGAAAATTTTACCCGAGACCAAAGGAAAATCTTTGGAAGAACTGGAAAGCGAATTAATAGCATAAATGAGAATCGAGAATCCCATACTAAAAGGTTTTAACCCAGATCCATCAATAGTTAGGGTTGGTGAAGATTACTATATAGTAACATCTACTTTCGAATGGTTTCCTGGGGTACAGATCCACCACTCGAAGGACCTTATACATTGGGAATTAGTGGCAAGACCTTTAAATAAAGTGACACAGCTTGACCTTAAAGGTGTGCCTGATTCATGTGGGGTATGGGCGCCTTGTCTCTCCTATGATAACGGAACCTTCTATTTGGTTTTCAGTAACGTAAAATCATTTGATGGCGTCTGGAAAGATACCCCAAATTTTGTCGTCACTACCGATGATATTCTCGGAGAATGGAGCAGCCCAGTGTATTTAAATTCCCGAGGGTTTGATGGTTCCCTTTTCCATCAGTCGAATGGGAAGAAATGGTTTTTAAACATGTTGGTTGATCATCGTGGAGGTAAATTTTTTGGGGGTATAGAGATGCAGGAATACGACCCTGCTGAAAAAAAATTGGTTGGAGAGGTGCATTACCTCAGTCCTGGATCTGAATTGGACAAAACCGAGGGACCACATCTTTATGAAAAAGATGGATATTTCTATTTGCTGATGGCTGAAGGGGGTACGGAATATGGTCATGCAATGAGTGTTGCAAGAAGCAAAGATATTATTGGCCCCTATGAATTTCATCCAGAGAACCCCTTGCTTTCCGCAAATAAATCACCAGAAAACTACTTGCAAAAAACAGGTCATGGTGACCTCGTACAAACACAGAATGGAAAATGGCTCGCAGTGTTCTTGACAGCAAGACCTCTAGAAAAAATGGGTCGTTGCACTTTAGGAAGGGAAACCGCGATGGAAGAGGTCGTGTGGCAAGATGATTGGCCGTGGCTAAAGGAAGGTCGAGTTCCGAGACAATTTATTGAAGTGCCTGATTTAGTTGAAAAAGCGAATCCTCCTAAACAGGAAAGAGCCCTTTTCAACACCAATGTTTTACCTATCGAATTTCAATCACTCAGAATTCCCATAAGCGATGCTTGGTGTTCACTCAACGCAAGAAATGGGTTCTTGAGATTACACGGCGGTGAATCACTTACCTCGTTGCACCACCAAAGTCTATTGGCACGACGTGTACAAGCTTTCCACATTAAGGCAGCTACCGAAATTGAATTCAGTCCAGATAATTTTCAACAAATGGCCGGACTTGTATTTTACTACAATACGGGGCACTATCACTATGCCTATATATCAGGAAATTATGATGGGAGCAAAAAGTGGCTTTCGGTTTTGACCGCAGACAATTTTGAAATGACTTTTCAAGATGAACTCATCGAAATAACCCAGGCTGACCCTATCGTACTAAAAGGTGAAATGAATCGAGATAAACTCCAATTTTTCTATTCCAATGATGGCGAACAATGTATTCCCTTAGGAAAAGAATTGGATGCGGGTATATTATCAGATGATTATGTACGGGAAGGAGGACTGCACTATCGAGCGGCGTTCACCGGATGTTTTGTCGGTATTTGCTGTCAAGATTTGGCAACAAATTCGAAACACGCAGATTTTAAATGGTTTGAATACAAGGAATTAACATTAAACGAACAAGAATGAAAAGATACGTATGGGGCTTGGTAGTCATAATTTCAATTGGCTGCCAAAATGAGAATCCACCAGAGCAAAAGGAGAGTAAAATAAATCGTCAATTTGCCAAATTTGAGCCCAAAGAAGGGGTGCTGTTATTTGTGGGGCAAGAACTGGAGGCTGTTGGAGCGGTTGAAGGGTATACTGATGGATATTTGGATCATTTTCCCAAACCGGCAGGGTGGACCAGTTATTCCAACATAAATCCGGGTGAAAATTCCTTCGGTAGAATCCAACAGGGATTGGATGGGCTTTGGGAAACCCACGATTGGGGTGACAATGATTACAATGCCATGTTACAACATAATGACCCAGACTATGAAAACATGGCTTTGGCTATTGGGTTGCAATTCGTGAACCATGAAGAAAAGGTGGCTGACGGAACACATGATAAATTTATTGATAGCCTGGGAATATTTTTAAAATCTTTGGGAAAGCGCCCGGTTTTTCTTCGAATTGCCTATGAATTTGATGGCGATCCCTGGAATCATTACGAACGCGAACCCACTGTTGCTGCCTATAGGAGAATTGTTGATCGCCTTCGTGCCCAGGGTGTTGAAAATACAGCCTATGTTTGGCAATCAGTAGGTTTCATTTCCGGTCAAGAGCAGTTGGAGGGATGGTATCCCGGCGATGACTATGTAGATTGGTGTGCGACCTCTTTTTTTAATCGTTGGAAGGAAATCGAAATGTTCGAGTTCGCCAGAAAAAAAGGAAAACCTGTTTTTATTGCGGAAGCAAGCCCTACCATATCAGATTATTTTGGAAAGCTCTATGGGGAAACCAAAGAAACCCAATTGAGCAATCCAGAACAAGCGGAAGAGGCATGGCAAAAATGGTTTTTACCATTTTTTAATGCCATCAATGAAAATGCAGATGTCATTAAGGCTGTACACTATATAAATTGCCATTGGGATTCTCATCCGATGTGGCTAGAAAACCCAACGTTTAAAGGCATAGATGCCCGTTTGCAGCTCAGCGATACCATTGGTCAAAGATGGCTAGACCTTACTTCGAAGGCTCCTTTTATACTTTCCTCCGAGGATTTATACGAAAAGTTATACAACAATCAATAGCACAAATCAATGGACTTTACTAAAATCTCACAAACCTTTTGGAACCAAGGCTATATCATATTTGAAAAGTTCTTTTCAGATGAACTAATGGATGAATACAACGATAAAATTTTACAGCATTTCGGTGTAAATCCTGATTGGGAACATACGAATGAGTTCATTTCAAAATCCGCTGTAGAAGTAATACCATGGTTCCCATATCGTGAAAGTGGTGGGGGCTTTGACGGCATTGACAAACATCTAGAATTCAATAAAATTACCGATGCCATCTTAAACGAAGGTTGGGAAAACCTCTATTGTATGATGATGTTTTCAAAAGCGGGGAGCAAGGGACAAGCATGGCATCAAGATTGTCCGCCAGATAATCCAAAAAAATACAATTTAAATCGCTTGGTTTACACACATGATATCACGGATGAAACAGGAGGTGAAATAGTCATTATGCCAGAGGCTCACAAGGCCGGTATTTTACCTGTTGGTAAGCCACACGGTGATATTGAGGGGCAATTGGTTTTTCGACCAAAAAAGGGAACAGTAGTATTTCTGCATGGTCATTGTTTTCACCGGGTAATGCCGGTTAGGTCCGATCGAATTTCAAGCAATTTCAGGGCAGTTCCTAAAGGGACTCCCTCAGACATCACTGATATCTGTGTATATCGCAATATGAAATACAAATTTTCAACCTCGGAAGTCATCGAAGAACGAGTTTAATTTTGATAACAACCAATAACATAACAGAATTTGGCACCTTCAAGGGTAAGAAAGTCCATTGTATCACCTTAATTAATAAAAAGGGAACAGTGCTCAAGGTACTCACCTGGGGTGCAACATGGCATGCACTGGAGTTGGTAGATAAAACAGGAATGCCAAGAGATGTTGTTGTTGCACCAAAAACCTTTTCCGGTTATTTAAAGCAATCGAAGACTAGGCCTTATTTTTTTGGCAATTCAATAGGTCGGTATGCCGGAAGGTTATCCAATCCGAAAATCAGGGTGAACAATCAAGAAATTGAACTTAAGCTCAATGATGGAGTGCATTTACATGGGGGTGAAAATAGCCCGCGAAACAAGGTTTGGGAGATTGTCAATGTTAATTCGGGTAATAATCCTTCAGTAACACTGGCTTACGAAAGTCCGCATCTTGAAGAGGGTTACCTAGGTAATGTTTCCATAAATGTAAAGTATACCCTGGGGGAAGATGATAGGGTTCAGCTTCATTACGAAGCCACTACGGATACTGAAACCATTATAAACCTAACCAATCATACTTATTTTAATTTGGACGGAGAATCAGTTGGAAATCACGTATTGCAAGTCCAGTCGTCTTCAATTCTCGATACGGATCGAAAGCTGATTCCTACCGGAAAAATTATAGTCACAGAAGGAACACCCTATGATTTTCAAGATCGAAAAAAAATCTCCCAAATTAAGGGCATTGGAGAATTAGACACCTGTTTCATCCTAGAAAAAGTTAAACCACAAATTAAGTTGTTTGCTGAACAATCAGGAATTGAACTTGAAATTGAATCTAACCAGCCCGCAGCCGTTATTTTTTGTCCCAAAGACATAGCATTTGCGGAAGAACCAAAAAATGTACAATGGGTTCAACAGGCTTATCCTGCCGTTTGTTTTGAATTACAAAATTACCCAGATGCCCCGCAGCATTCCCATTTTCCCTCCTGTTTATTAAGAGAAAATGAAACCTATCAGAATAAGACCGCATACAACTTTAAGGTACAGGAAGGATGAGGAACAAAAAAATCAGATGGGGCCTTGTAGGTTTAGGAAATATCGCAAAACTTTTTGCTGAAGATTTGGCACTTGTTAGCGAAGCGGAATTGATTGCTGTTGCCTCCACTGATAGAAATCGTGCAAAAGAATTTGCCTATGCGTATGGGGCTGCTAAATTTTATGGATCATATGAAGCGCTCTTCAATGACAAAGAAGTTGACATTGTCTATGTAGCTACCTATCATCACACCCATGCTGAAGTAAGTATCAAGGCCATGAATGCAGGGAAACATGTTTTGTGTGAAAAGCCAATTGCGACCAATCATATTGATGCTCTTGCAATGATTAAGGCTTCCGAAAGAAACAAGGTGTTCTTTATGGAAGCTTTTTGGAGTCGTTTCAATCCTTCCATTAGAAAGGTGAAAAGCTTGGTTGAGGATGATGAAATAGGAAAACTTAAATACCTAAATGCTGAATTTTCATTTCATGTATTGAACAGTGACCCGAAGGGCCGTATGCTCAATCCTGATTTGGCCGGGGGTTCACTTTTGGATATGGGGGTCTATCCAATTTTTTTGAGCTATTTGCTATTGGGGAAACCAACTGAAATTCTTGCCAGGTCAAATTTTTATAAAACAGGGGCAGAAATTCAAACCGCAATGATTTTCCAATACAAGAATGCCCAGGCTATTTTGTATTCTGGATTCGCCAACAATACGGATATGAAGGCTAAAATCGCAGGTGAGAATGGTGAAATTTATATAACACCTGTTTGGCATGAAACCCAAGGGTTTGTACTTAAAAAGGAAGGTGGTGAGAAATACCACGATTTGCCTACCAAAGGAAAAGGTTTCACCTATGAAATTGAGGAATGTCACTGTTGCATAAATGCTGCTAAAAAACAAAGCCAAAACTGGAGTCATGAGAACAGTTTTGAGCTTATCTCAATAGTTGATGAAGTAAGAAAACAAGCTGGAATTTCCTTTCCATTTGAAAGCCCGTGAAAAAGATAACACTTAAGGACATAGCATCAGAATTTGGGGTTTCAATTTCAACGGTCTCAAAAGCGATAAACGACAGTCACGAAATTAGTCATTCGCTTAAGGATAAAATACAGGCCTACGCCAAAAAACATCATTACAAACCCAATAGGCTAGCCCTAAGTCTTCTGAACAAAAGCACTAAAAACATAGGCGTAATCGTACCAAATATTTTGAATTATTTTTTCACCCAGGTTTTCTACGGTATTGAAAAAACTGCAAATGCAAGAGGTTATAATATTATCAGCTGTACGTCGGATGAGTCTTATCTCAAAGAGGTAAAAACAGTAGAATTGTTAAGCTCAGGAACTGTTGATGGTCTAATACTTTCGCTATCGGAGGAAACGCAGTCGAAAGGCAATTTTGCACATATCGAAGAATTTATTGAGAACCAGCTACCACTAGTGCTATTTGATAGAGTTACTGATAAAATTGAATGTGATAAGGTGATTGTAGATGATTTTGAAGCTAGCTATAAAACGACTAGACATCTAATTAAGACGGGTTGTCGCAATGTAGCAGTAGTTTCAACCATATTTAATTCAAGCGTTGGGAAATTGCGAATTGAAGGCTACAAAAAGGCCTTGGCTGACTTTGAAATCCCATATGATGAAAGATTGAATGTGCAAATTAATCGAGACGACGATCTTCAGCTATTGTTGTCATTGCTTTTAGGTAATAAAGAGGTCGACGCAATTATTGCCTTGGATGAAATGACTGCTGTTGATGTCTTGTACATTTTAAAATCTAAAAATATTCAGGTGCCAGAAGAAATATCGATCGTTGGTTTTACCAATGGTCGGCTTTCTAAATATGTTTCCCCTTCATTAACCATGATTAGTCAGCATGGTAAATATATAGGTGAACTTTCCGCCAATCTTCTTATTGATCGTATCGAAAACAAAGAAGATTTCATGCCATTTACTACAAAACTGGTCAAAACCAGTTTGATTCAGCGTGAATCAACTTTGTCAATTAGTTAAAGTTCATAACATACTTATAGTCGCCTTTCTGTTTTAAGGACTTTTTTTACAGTATTGCTTTTCTGAATCGATAGCTTCCCTATTTTTATGCTATGCGAAATACACTTCATCTAATGATTTTGATGTTTTTGGTTTGTAGCTGCAAGGCGCAAAACACCCTTGTAGAAGACCAAAAGGAAACGGTTACCAAAGAAACATTGCGTTACTACCTTTCCTATCCCAAGGGTTATGACGATGCCTCTGAAAAAGAGTTTGGCCTGTTGCTTTTTCTTCATGGTGGTGGGGAGTCAGGGGGTCAGCTTGAAGAAGTAAAAGAACATGGGCCACCGAAAATGATGGCCGATGGATATCCCTTTCCCTTTTTGGTGCTTGCTCCCCAGAATCCGCACAAAAAGAAATGGTGGAACCTAGAAGCGGTTATGCAATTGTTGGAAACCGTAGTTGCAGAAAATCGAGTTAACCCCAATCGTATTTACCTCACAGGTTTAAGTCGTGGTGGCAGTGCATCTTGGGATCTGGCGGTACAATACCCCGATACTTTTGCTGCCCTTGCGGTAGTATGCGGTATGGCGCCGACACCTTATGCCCATTGGCTAAACAAAGAGATGCCAATTTGGGTATTTCATGGTTCCGATGATCCCGTTATTCCTGTTTCGGAGTCAGACGATATGGTCGAAAAATTGAAGGCGCTGGGTTATGAGGTGCGATACGACCGTTATGAGGGGGTGGGCCATAATTCATGGGGCCGTGCCTACGCAAACGACGAACTATACCAATGGATGAACAAACAAAAACGAAACTGATGCGCCGATTAATCGTATATTCTTTGATGGTAATATTGATGGGCTGCCTGCAAAAGCAGAAGGAACAAACCACGTCTCCAAACACTGTGCAAACAACGCAGGTAGATACGTTGGCCAAAGTCATCAAAGTTGAGCCTCAAGTAAAGTCGTTGGAAGGGATATCCGATACTACCTTCGTTCGCTTAGCCGATTATAGCCGTGATTTTGCCTATGATTTACGCTATGCCACCACCAATAATTTCTTAAAGGAAAAAGTGTACGATTGTGCCGAGTGCTATGTTCGGGCCAAAACGGCAAAAGCCTTGATTGCAGTCAACAAGGTATTTACACAAGCTGGGAAGCGAATTAAGTTTTTTGATTGCTATCGCCCCAATTCAGTGCAATACAAAATGTGGGAACTGGTGCCGAATCCGCAATATGTGGCCAATCCTAAAAAAGGATCTATACACAATAAAGGTGGTGCGGTTGATATCACCTTGGTTGATGCCGAAGGCAATGAATTGAATATGGGAACCGATTTTGATTTTTTTGGAAAACGTGCCCATCACGACCATCTCGATTTGCCCCAAGAGGTTTTAAACAATCGAAAATTGCTCAAAGAAACGATGGAGGCGCATGGTTTTTGGTCAATTCGTACCGAATGGTGGCACTACAACCTTGCTGCAGGCTCTAATGATAAAGTGGCCAATTTTAAGTGGAATTGTCAAGAATAGATGGTTTTTGCACATCAATAAACTATGGTGCCCAGTAAAGAGTGGAGCTGATTACACCTTTTGGCAATGAAGTACCAATCGATTCCCCTCGCTATCAGAGGAAAAAAACAAGTAGGTGTCTCCCCCTTCAAAAATCCGGTGCTTTTTCCGTAGATGCGCCACTGTTTCTGGGAAGTTTCGGGTAGTGACATTGGCCTTGGATCCCACAACTGTTTTCATCGTCTTTTTTGAATACGGATGGATGGATACAATCTCAAAGACCCGCCCTGGAAAATCAATCTGGTTTTTAGCGGTGTATAAATGCGAATGGGGCGCCACTTTGATTAGGCCGAATTGAGCGGACACACTCATAAAACCACCTGCTTTTAAAATGGCGGCATTGGGTTCATAAAGATACCTGCCCGCCAAACCATATTCGACAATCACTTCTTTCTCTTCATCCCAGACAAATGAAAACTGTTGTTCGGATTCTTTGCCAAGGTTACTAGTTTTGACGATTACAGGTTGTTCAACGTCTTTTTGTAAAATAAAGAGCAACTCCTTTACCTCATTTTGTACCGCTACCACATGGATCTCCGATACATAGTGCAACTCCTTTAGGGCCAATGTCAAATCGAGCAGGGGGGATGCCTTGAGCAAAACGCGGTCGGTATGCTCAAATAAAAGTTCCAAATTTTCAGGAATATTGGGGGTGCAATCCGCCAAACGGAAAACTTTTCCTTTCACATCATGACGGCGTGAGGGGTCGACATAAATCCAGTCATAGGTAGTCTCAACTTTCTTTAAAAATTCGATGCCATTGCCCACCACAAAATCACAGTTGGTCACCCCGAGTTGTTTGAAATTATGGGCCGTAATTTTTGATAGTTGGTCATTTAATTCGCAGTGGGTTACAGCCTCGAATTTTTTGGAGAAATAAAAACTGTCTACCCCAAAACCTCCAGTGAGGTCAAGCAGTGATTTCCCGTCAACAATTCGCGTTTTGTAGGCCGCAGTCTTTTCGGAACTCGTTTGTTCTATGTTTAATTTGTTCGGATAAAATATGCCCTGTTTCGAGAACCATGAAGGGAGCTTTGCCTCACTTTTTTTCCTGGCTTCCAACTGTTCCACAAGTTCTTTTTGGCTAACACCTTCAAAGAGGGGTTTCTTTAGAAGAACTGACACGATGTCAGTTTTATAATTTTTACTTATAAATTCTTGTACACCAGTATTTAAAATAAGTTTATTGATAGTAAAACTATAGATTTTTGGTAAACTTTTTCACGAAGGCATTATCGGCTAAAAATTGCTTTAAAATTACTTTGATTGCGGTATAACCGGGTACCGCAACTATCATTCCGACGATGCCAAAAAGAAGCCCAGCAATGATGATGACCAAAAAGATTTCAAGTGGATGCGATTTGACCGAATTGGAGAAAATAAAGGGTTGCGAAAAGAAGTTGTCCACGAGTTGACCAACGACAAGTCCGATAAGCACATAGGTCGCCTTCGGCAGAATAACCGTACTAAAATCCATACCCAAGTGACTGGTCATCGTTAAGGTTATCATAATGACCCCACCGATAATGGGCCCAACGTAGGGGATAATGTTGAACAAGGCACACAAAAATGCTATGACGATGGCATTTTCAACGCCCACAATGAGCAAGGTTACGGTATAGATAACGAACAGGATAAAGAGTTGTAAAAGAATACCGGCAAAGTAGCGCGATAACAGTCCGTTTATCTTATCTATCGATTTGACCAAATTGCCCTCTTTCTGATCGGGCACGAAGGTGAGCAATCCGTTTTGAAAGAGCTTACTATCCTTTAAGAAGAAAAATGAAATAAACAGTACCGAGAACAATCCAATGCTGAAACTGCTCAGGGTGTTCAAAAAGGAATTTAAAAAGTTGGGTATAAAATTCAAGTTAAGCCCCTCGAGTACATTCTTCTCGAGGTCCGTATCCTCAATAAGTGCATCGATATTTGACTGGGTGGCCCCAAAATAGTCCATTATCTGTACGTACAGCGAATTGATATCTGCACGTAGGGAGTCGATATCCAATAAGGATAGGTTTTTGCTCTGTTCGTTGATCAGGGGAACAAAAAGGGCAATGATGCCAACCAAAACCCCCAACATAACAAACATGGTTACAATTACGGCCAAGGTATTGGGAAATTTAAGTCGTCTTCTTAGAAAGAGTACAATGGGACGTCCTAAGAGTGCAATTACTGCAGCAAAGGCGATATAAGCCAGTACCGAACGAATTGCATATAGAAAATAAAGTGAGAGCACGATGGCGGTGATGATACCAACTGCTCTAAGGATGCCTTTTGAAATTGTATTCGATGTCATAATCAGGTCTTAAATGCGTAGGCAATAATATTGGCGCCCATTTGCAAGGCTTTCAGTCGTACCTCCTGAGGGTCATTGTGTACCGAGGGATCTTCCCAACCATCACCAAGGTCACTTTCATATGTAAACAGCAGCAGCAGGCGACCTTCGTCAAAAATACCCAAAGCCTGCGGTCGTTTCCCATCATGCTCATGAATTTTCGGCAACCCATTGGTAAAAGTGTATGCCTTGTTAAATATGGGATGGTCTGCTCCCAATTCTTCCAATTCTTTATTGGGAAATACCTTCTTCAGTTCCCGTCGCAAATATGGTTCCATTCCGTAATTATCATCGATATGCAAAAACCCTCCAGCGAATAGGTACAGTCTTAAATTTTCCGCTTCCTCGTTGGTAAAGAAAACATTACCGTGTCCGGTCATGTGCAGAAAGGGGTATTGAAAAATGGCCGCGCTACCTACTTCTACCGTCTTGGGTTCAGCATCAATTCGCGTATCGATGTTCGCATTGCAAAAGCGAATCAAATTCGGAAGTGCCGTGGGGTTCGAATACCAATCGCCACCTCCCCCATATTTGAGGATGCCTATCTGTTGCCCCGAAAGGGATAGGCTCACAAAAAAAGTTAAAGTGAGGGTAAAATAAGTAAGGTGCCTAGTGAACATACGATTAATAAAACATAAAAATAACGTATTTCATGTACAAAAAAATTATGGTTCCCATTCTGGGCATGGCTGTACTCTTTACCGTGGCGATGGTGTGCATTTCAGGAAACAAAGTGGAATCAACTATAACCGAAGTCAAAGATGGCCCCTATGCACCTATTGTCGTTTTAGAGCTTTTCACCTCGCAGGGCTGCTCGAGTTGTCCACCGGCAGACAAGGTGCTTGATGAAGCAAAAAAGCGTTTTCCCAATGAGGTGTTTGCACTGTCTTATCATGTAGATTATTGGAACTATATAGGTTGGGAAGATCCCTTCAGCCAGTCTGTTTTCACCAAAAAGCAAAGTTTTTACAACAGAAAGTTCGGCTATAGGGGTAATTATACCCCAGAGTTGGTCATCAATGGTAAGGAACACCTTGTGGGATCGAATCGAACAAAGGTATTTTCGAAAATAAATGGATATAAAGAAAAAGGAGCCCAGCAAAGCATAGCGATCCATAAAGTACAGAAACAAGGTACTACCATCAACTTCGATTACACTGTGGAAGGCATCTCCAAAGATTCGGAATTACGTGCCGTACTGGTGTTAAATGAACGTATTACGGCCGTTAAACGTGGTGAAAATAGAAACAGAACGCTGAAGAATAGCAACATCGTTTTGACAGAAAAATATATTGACTTTGAGAAGGTTTCCGGGAAAGGGACTATTGCGATTCCTGCCTTTGTTACGGCAAGTGATGAATTGACCTTGGTGGTATTGGCGGAAAACAGTGCTTCTGATATTACGGCAGCAGCGAAGCAAAAGGTCTAACTATTAACCAAGGCTACCGTATGGCACGCCACTATGGCTGCAGTTTCGGTTCGCAGTCTATTTTTGCCTAGCGCAACAGGCCGGAACCCGAGATCGATGGCCTTTTTTATTTCTGCGGGTGAAAAATCACCTTCGGGTCCAATCAAAATAACGATATCCTTATCTGGCGCCACACAGCGTTTCAGTTCGAGTTTTTCACCTTCATCACAATGGGCGATAAATTTTAAGCCCTCAATTTCACTGTTGATAAATTCATCAAATGTGGTGAGCGGATTTAATTTGGGCAGAAAAGCCTGGTACGATTGTTTGGTGGCCGATTGCACAATACGTTCGTAGCGCTCGGGTTTAATAGTTTTGCGTTCCGATCTTTCACATAATAATGGGGTGATTTGATCCACACCGATTTCGGTAGCCTTCTCCAAAAACCACTCAAACCTATCGTTCATTTTGGTAGGTGCAACAACCAGGTGAAGATGATAAAGCCTTGGAATTTTCTTTTCTTCGCTTTCGATTTGGGCTTTACATTTTTTGGGGTCGGCCAACAAAATTTTGGCCGTAAAAACCGAACCTCTACCATTGGTGATTTCAAGCTTGTCTCCCGCAACCTTTCGAAGTACCTTGACAATATGCCTACTTTCTTCCGGTGTAAAGAAAAACTGCTTAAAACTATTGTCGAGTTCGGTGTTTAGAAAGAGTTGCATGCTAAGTTTATTTTCTTGAACTGTTCTGGGTCAAACGAAATTCTAAATGTTTCTTGACACCTGGCCATTCTTGCTTAAGTATTGAAAAAACTACGGTATCGCGCAGAAGCCCATTGTGATCAATGCGATGGTTTCGTAAAACTCCGTCTTGTTTGGCGCCTAATTTTAAGATTGCGTTCCGGGAGTTGAAATTGAACCAATTGGTTCTGAACTCAACCGCAATACAATCCAAATGTTCAAAGGCATAAGTTAACAACATAAGCTTACACTTTGTGTTTACCCCTGTCTTTTGATGGGACTTTGCATACCAGGTATGGCCGATCTCCAACCGCTTGTTTGCTGCTTCAATATTCATAAAGCGGGTAGAACCAATAACCGTATTGGTTTGGTCGTCTACAACAACGAAGGGGATGCTTTTTTCATTTTTTTGTTCTTCCAACGCGGTATTGATGAAGCTGTCAACAGTTTTCTGTGAGGGTACCGAAGTATACCACAACTCCCAAAGCTCGCCATCTGAGGCGGCTTTCAAGAGCCCCTGCTTGTGCCCAGTCTTAAGTGGCTGAAGCGAAACTCCGTCTTCTTTCAAATGAATGTCTTTAAACCAAGTGCTCATTCTAGCTAAATTTAAATTACGTACCTCGCTTTTGCGGCTATCGATTGCTTGGCAAAGTCGTCGTTAAGGTATTTGAGATACCCCACAATACCAATCATGGCCGCGTTATCGGTACAATATTCAAATTTGGGAATAAATGTTTTCCAGCCCAATTCCTTTTCGGCGTCACTTAGGCGTTGCCTTATGCCAGAGTTGGCAGCAACCCCACCACCTATTGCAATTTGTTTGATACCCGTACTTTCTGATGCTTTTTTGAGCTTGTCCATCAAGATCTCTAGAATGGTAAATTGGATGGAGGCACAAATGTCATTGATATGCGATGTTATGAATGCTGGGTCTTGTGCTGTATTTCGTTGTAAAAAATAAAGAATGCTCGTCTTCAATCCACTAAAACTAAAATTTAGGCCGTCAACTTTTGGTTTGGGAAAAATAAAAGCCTTTTCATTTCCCTTTTGCGCATTTTTGTCAACCAAGGGCCCTCCAGGGTAGGGTAATCCCAATAATTTTGCACTCTTGTCAAAGGCTTCGCCCACGGCATCGTCTAAAGTTTCCCCTAAAATCTCCATTTCAAAATGATTTTTGACCAGTACGATTTGGGTGTGACCCCCACTAATGGTTAGGGCCAAAAAGGGAAATTCCGGCATTTTTTGCCCCTCGTCAATAAAATGGGCCAATATATGGGCTTGCATATGGTTGACCTCTATCAGTGGAATTTGTAATCCCAGCGCCAAAGATTTGGCAAAGGAAGTGCCAACCAAAAGTGATCCAAGAAGACCAGGACCTCGCGTAAAGGCTATGGCATCCAATTGTTTTTTGACGATATTTGCTTTGAGCAAGGCCTGATGAACAACGGGGACAATATTTTGCTGGTGCGCCCTAGAAGCCAATTCGGGTACCACACCTCCGTATTCTTCATGTACTTTTTGGGTAGCCACCACGTTACTGAGCACCTTATTGTTGCAAAGTACCGCTGCCGAAGTATCATCGCATGAAGATTCGATGGCTAGAATATAAATATTTTGTTGCTTCAAACGTTTTTGGAATAATAGTTGATCGTACAAAGATAAATGCTGCTGTCTTATCAAAAAACTCCGTAAAATACTGATTCGAACCCTACTGGGTATTTTACTGGTCTTGGTATTGGGAACTTTGATTATGTCCCTGCCCGCAGTACAGACCCGTTTGGCCAAATATGCGACCAATCGTTTGAACGATGAGTTTGGAACCAATATCCAAATTGACCGATTAAGTCTTTCATTTTTTACCCTGAATACCACCTTAAAAGATATATATATCGAAGACTATAGGAAGGATACCTTGGCCTATATGCAAAAATTGTCCACATCGATCCTGAGTTTAAGAAACTTGAGAAATGGGAAGATGGAATTTGGTGATATAGATGTTAATGGGCTCTTTTTTAACTTAAAAACCTATGAGGGCGAACGTCTTACCAATTTGGATGTGTTCATCGAAAAAGTTGATGATGGAAAGCCCAGGGCACCAGGGACACCGCCATTTTTTCTGTCGTCGTCGGAAGTTCATATCGCGGATGGCAGGTTTCGGTTAGTGGATGAGAATTTGGAAAATCAGGAAACCTTGAATTTTAAAGACCTGAACTTATCGGCAAGCGATTTTCAAATATTGGGACCCGATGTATCCCTAAGTATTGATGATTTGGCCATGAAAGGAAAACGAGGCATAGCGTTGGAAAAGCTTTCTACCAAATTCAAATACACAAAACAGCAAATGCGGTTTGATTCCTTGAAGATTCAAACACCGCAATCGAACGTAAATGCAGATTTGGTCTTTGATTATGATAGAGAGGACCTTCAATATTTTACCGACAGTGTCAATCTTACTGCAAATTTTAAAGAATCGTCAATCGCCTTCAATGAAATAAATCTGTTTTTTGACGAGTTTGGGTCTGACAAGATTGCCACACTTTCTGGTCAGGCCACGGGTACACTGAACAATTTTAAGTTCAATGAACTGTTCTTGGTTTCTGATAATACGGGCATTCGCGGCGATTATGAATTTCGTAATATTTTTAATGCAGAGGTGCCCTTTGTACTACAGGGATCAATTGAAAATGTCACCTCGAGTTATTATGAATTGAGGGCCCTTCTACCTAATATTTTAGGTAAAAAAATTCCAAGTTCCTTTCGAAAATTAGGTCAGTTCACCGTTCGTGGAGATGCTGAGATAACTGAAACATCGCTCGATGTTCAGGTCAATCTTAACACCGCCATTGGAAGTAGTTATACCGACCTCCAAATGACCAATATCGATAAGATTGATAATGCCTCCTATTTAGGTTTTATATCCCTGATCGATTTTGATTTGGGCGAGTTTACTGATAATCCCAATTTTGGTAAGGCAACGCTCGATGTGAATGTGGAGGGTAAGGGCTTTATTGCCGACTATTTGAACACCGAAGCTATCGGAGAAGTTTATACCATTGAATTTAACGGATACCAGTACAAATCGCTCAAGGTATCGGGTGTAATCAAAGACCAACTATTTGATGGGTCATTGGTGAGCAACGATGAAAATATCAAGTTTGATTTTAAGGGGTTGGCCGACTTTAGCAAAGAGCGAAACGATTTCAATTTCATCGCCTCTGTGGATCATGCAGATTTTAAAAAGCTTAATTTTATTAATGATAGTGTTTCCATATTCAAGGGGAACTTAAATATGGACATTACTGGTAATACACTTGACAACATCGTAGGTGATGTCCGCTTTTCAAACACGATTTATCAAAATAAGAATGATACCTATTATTTCGACGACTTTGCTGTTTCTTCGACCTTTGAATCAGATTCGGTAAGAAATATCCAAATCATATCCCCCGATATCATCACGGGCTATATGAAAGGTAATTTTAAAGTTGACGAACTCGGTAAGCTGATCCGAAACTCCATAGGTACCATATACACCAATTACAGGCCTTTTGAAATTTCTGAGGGCCAACGACTCACCTTTAACTTCAAGATTTACAATAAAATTGTGGATGTATTTTTTCCCGAGGTCAAGTTTGGCCCTGATACATTTATTCGGGGCAATATTATTGCCGATGAGGGTGATTTCAAATTGACCTTCAAATCTCCTGATATCGAGGCGTTTAGGAATAGATTTGAAAATATCGAACTGAAAATCGACAATAAAAACCCACTCTTCAATACCTTTTTATCAGTTGACGATATGTCAACGGTCTACTACGATGTCAAAGACTTTAATCTGATCAATACAACCCTAAAAGACACCTTATTTTTTAGGACGGAGTTCAAAGGTGGCAGTGAATACAACGATTCGTATAATTTGAACTTTTACCACACTTTTAATCAAGAAAACAAATCGGTAATTGGTTTCAAAAAATCCGACATCAGTTTTAAAGACAATGTATGGGTCTTGAACGAAGAAGGCAATAACGATAACAAGGTAATTTTTAACAATACCCTGGACAGTATTGCCATTCGGGAGGTTGTTATGAACAATGAAAAAAGGGAACAAATTCGCCTGCGGGGCGAAATTGCAGATTCTACCTATAAGGACCTGCAGCTACAGTTCAAATTGGTTTCTTTAGAGAAAATAACTCCATCTATTGATAGTTTGAAATTGAATGGAGCCGTCGATGGTTACTTGAACATTCTTCAAAAAGACAATATATACCTGCCTTCTTCCAACCTAAAAATAGCTGATTTCACAGCCAACGATATTCTGTTGGGAGATTTGGAAATTGGAATTTTTGGCAACAACGACCTCACCCAATTTGGGGTGAGTACTTGGCTCAATAACAAGGGTGTAGAGACCATGACAATCAATGGAAAGGTGTTAAACCGCGGCGATATTCCTGAACTTGATTTATTGGCCAATTTCAATGATTTTGATTTGACGCCCTTGAACCCCTTGGGAGATGGCGTTATCTCTGATATTCGAGGAAAACTCAATGGAAGTGCCCGTATAACCGATATCGCGACGAACCCAGTAATCAATGGTATTTTAACGCTGAATGATGCGGGTCTTGGAATTCCGTATTTGAATGTAAACTACGATTTCAATCAATTTTCGCGGGTGCGACTCGAAAATCAATCCTTTAATTTTGATAACCTGGTGCTGACCGATGTCGTATCCAATACAAGGGCGACCCTAGATGGAAGTATTTCCCATAGTTATTTCGATGATTGGGAGTTGAATCTTGATTTGAATACCAACAATCAAAAGTTTTTGGTACTCAATACAGATTTTGATGAGGAAGCCCTTTATTACGGTACAGGATACATGAATGGCACGGGCCGAATCTTTGGTCAAACTGATGCCTTGACGATAACTATGGATGCCACGACGGCCGAAGGCACATCGTTAAAGATTCCGCTGAGCGATGTCACCAGCGTGGGCGACTATTCTTTCATCAACTTTATTGAAAAAGATAGCGTTCGCGGATTTGAAACCGAACGTATTTTAGATGAATATCAAGGTCTTGAATTGACATTCGACCTCGCGGTTACACCCGATGCAGAGGTAGAAATTGTTGTTGACAGAGAATCAGGAAGTTCCCTTAAGGGAACGGGCGAAGGTCTCCTGTTGATGGATATCAATACCAATGGAAAATTTAATATGTATGGCGAATTTGTTGCAGTTACCGGAGAGTACAATTTTAAGTACGGCGGGGTAATCGACAAAAAATTTCAAGTGCGACCAGGAGGTCGAATTACCTGGGATGGGGACCCCTTGGCAGCAAGCTTGGATATGGAAGCAGCCTACAACCTAAATGCCAATCCAGCTCCTTTATTGGATGACCCAGGCGCCTCTGCCCGTCGTATTCCAACGGAGGTGGTCGTTCGATTGGAAGGCGAACTGGAAAGCCCGACCATAGATTTTAATATTGAATTTCCGGGGACTACCTCTGTCATAAAATCTGAATTGGAATACCGCCTTCAAGATCCCACCATCGAAGAGCGAAATGCGTTCTTTTTATTAGCGCAGGGGTCATTTGTTAACGAACAAACAGGCCTTAACCAACAGGCCGTAACCGGTAATTTGATACAAACTGCTTCAGGTTTGCTGAATCAAATTCTAGCGGGCAACAATGACAAGTTCAATTTTGGTTTGACCTATGAACAAGGGCTATTGGGTGCCAATGATGATATCCGGACCGAGGATCGGATAGGGGTTACGGTTTCAACGCAAATATCAGACCGAATTTTGGTTAATGGTAGAGTAGGAGTACCTGTGGGCGGTGTAAGTGAGACCGTGGTCGCTGGTGATGTAGAGGTTCAGGTCTTATTGAACGATGAGGGCACACTAAGTGCCAAGATATTCAATCGGGAAAATCAGGTACAACAATTTTTGGCTGAACGACAGGGGTATACACAAGGTGTCGGACTTTCATATCAAGTAGATTTTAATAGCTTTCGTGATTTGATGCAAAAGGTGTTCAAGAAAAAGGAAAAAGAAGAACAGCCCACAGATGACCCCGCTTCTTCCAATGTAATGGGGCAGGACAGCCTAATCCGGTTTTACACAAAAAATACCGCGAAAAAAAATAACTAATTCACTCTTTTTTGGTTTTAAGAAGGCCTCCGTCGATTACGAAAACGATTGAGATATTGATCTATAACAAATTCGTATTCAACCCTTTCTGTATTATAAAATAGTTTGCTAGCTTTGATCTCTTAAAAATTTTGATGACCAATAAAATCAAGAAAATCGCAGTGTTTACATCGGGAGGAGATTCTCCAGGGATGAATGCTGCCATACGTTCGGTTGTAAGAACATGCGCTTTTTTAAAATTGGAGTGTGTTGCAATTTATAGAGGGTATCAGGGAATGATAGATGGTGATTTTAAGAATATGGATGCCCGGAGCGTTAACAACATCATCAACAAGGGGGGGACTGTTCTCAAATCTGCCCGCTGCGAAGACTTTAGAACCAAGGAGGGTAGGCAAAAAGCCTACGATCAATTGCGTGCCAACAATATTGATGCCTTTGTAGTAATCGGAGGAAATGGCAGTTTTGCAGGTGCCCAACTTTTTAATGAAGAGTTTGACTTTCCCGTAATGGGTATACCCGGTACCATTGACAATGACATCATCGGTACGTCGTTTACGATAGGTTTTGATACCGCCATCAACACGGTTGTTGAGGCTATTGATAAGATTCGAGATACTGCAAGTTCACACAATCGACTTTTCTTCGTGGAGGTTATGGGCCGTGATGTTGGTCATATTGCCTTGAACGCTGGCGTAGGCGCTGGAGCAGAGGAAATTTTGATACCTGAGCAGAATCTGGGGCTTGAACGTTTATTGGATTCGTTGAAACGAAGTAAGAAATCGGGAAAATCTTCCAGTATTGTAATTGTTGCCGAAGGTGATAAAATTGGAAAAAACGTATTTCAGCTCAAAGAATATGTCGAAGAGCATTTACCCATATATGATGTTAGGGTTTCTGTGCTCGGGCATATGCAACGTGGTGGCAATCCCACTTGTTTTGACCGGGTTTTAGCCAGTAGAATGGGCGTTAGAGCCGTAGAAGCCTTAATTGAAGGCAAAACGAACTATATGGTAGGGGTACGGGATACGAAACTGGTATTGGTTCCTATTAGCGAAGCAATTAAAGAGCATACTAAAATAAATACAGAGCTGATAAAGGTCTCTGATATAATGACCACTTAATTAAATAAAATAGTGAAAATGGGAAATTTGAAAATTGGTATTAACGGTTTTGGAAGAATAGGAAGGTTAGTATTTCGCGCAACTGTAAAGCGCGGCGATGTTGATGTTGTTGCGATTAATGATTTGTTGGATGTGGAACACCTGGCCTATCTATTGGAGTACGATTCAGTGCACGGGAGATTTGATGGTACAGTTTCGGTAAAAGATGGCAATTTGGTCGTTAACGGTAATACCATTAGGATTACTGCTGAGCGCGATCCAAAAAATCTAAAATGGGATGAAGTCGGAGTCGATATCGTCGCTGAATGTACGGGTATCTTTACCACCCTTGAAACCGCGAATTACCATATTGATGGGGGTGCCAAAAAAGTGGTTATTTCTGCACCATCAAAAGATGCGCCCATGTTTGTTATGGGGGTGAACCATGATGAGGTAAAAGCCAGCGACACCATCGTTTCCAATGCTTCATGCACCACCAATTGTTTGGCTCCAATGGCCAAGGTACTCAATGATGAATTTGGCATAGAAGAAGGGCTTATGACCACAGTTCATGCCACAACAGCAACTCAATTGACCGTTGATGGCCCATCAAGAAAAGATTACAGAGGAGGAAGAAGCGCCATGCTAAACATTATCCCAGCTTCAACAGGAGCTGCCAAGGCCGTAACCAAAGTAATTCCAGCCCTGCAAGGTAAACTTACAGGAATGGCTTTTCGTGTTCCTACTGCAGATGTTTCCGTTGTAGATCTAACGGTAAGATTGGAAAAGGAAACCTCATATGAAGAAATTAAAAAGGCCTTTAAGAAAGCTTCTGAAGGCAATTTGAAAGGTATTCTGGGTTATACGGAAGCGCCTGTTGTTTCCCAAGATTTTGTCTCAGATGTTCGAACAAGCATTTTTGATGCAGGAGCGGGAATTGAGCTTAATTCTAAATTTTTTAAATTAATATCCTGGTATGACAATGAAGCAGGATTTTCCAACAAGATGGTTGACTTGATGCAACACGTTGGCAGCTTGTAATTGTTAAAAATCAAAAATACCTTAGATTTGAGAGAAAATTCTTAGGTATTGATAATTGTTGTTTATAACCGACCATGGTATTAATTGTAGATAGCGGTGCAACCAAATCCGATTGGATTGCACTTGGTGAAGATGGTGAACAACTGTTCACCACCCAAACTTTGGGATTGAGCCCCGAGGTTTTGACCCGTGAGGTCATTGAAGACCGATTGGCCAATAACTTTGAGATTTCAAAAAACAAGAATGATGTATCGCAACTGTACTTCTATGGTGCAGGTTGCGGTACTGAAAGAATGAAATCTTTTTTGAGGGAAATCTTTAAGGATTTCTTTCCCAATGCCAAAGCCGAAGTACGAGAGGATACCTACGCGGCTATTTATTCTACAACCAAAATAGGGCACCGAGGCATTGTTTGCATTTTAGGGACCGGGTCTAACTGTAGTTACTACGATGGTAACCAGTTGTTTCAAAAAGTAACATCGCTGGGTTACATTTTAATGGATGATGGGAGCGGAAATTTCTTTGGACGAAAACTACTTCGTGACTATTACTTTCACAAAATGCCACAGGACTTGGGAATCAAGTTTGCCAAAGAATACAACCTCGATGCCGACAACATAAAAGACCATTTGTACAAACAACCAAATCCGAACACCTATTTAGCCACCTTTGCCCGGTTTATTGTTGAAAATAAAGAGCACCCTTATTGCAATGGGGTGATTATGAAGGGTTTCCAGCAATTTGTGAACAATTACATCATGCAATTTGAACTGGCCACTAAAGTGCCCATTAATTTTGTTGGAAGTATTGCCCATTATCTTCGCGATGAACTGGAAACAGTAATCAGAAATAACGATTTGATATTGGGTGTGATTCGACAACGCCCCATCGATGGCCTTGTCGAGTTTCACAAAAGCACTATTTGATAGCGATCATAGATATTTCAACATTGACAAATTTTGGCAAATTTGCTACTTCGACGGTTTCACGGGCCGGAGCGGTATCAGCGTTAAAATAACGTCCGTAGACCTCATTTACTTCAGAAAACTGGTGCATGTCTTTTAGGAAAATGGATGTTTTCACCACATTTTCGAAGTCCATTTCGGCCTCATTCAATATGGCCTTAATATTCTCCATAGACTGTTCCGCCTCTTTTTTGATATCACCTTCCACCAATGTTCCGGTTGCGGGATCCATCGGAATTTGACCTGAAATATATAAGGTGTCTTTTACCAAAACTGCTTGATTATAAGGGCCTATTGGGGCTGGGGCGTTTGGTGTGGTAATAATTTTTTTCATCGGTTTCAGATTTGTCAGTGAGCTGGTTCAATCACCCAGCAATTTAAGTAATTCGTAAAATGTACTAAGATTTATCGGGTTCCTAACCTTCTTTGACTGCGTTGCTCCCATTTCAAATCTCGAAGAATTGAACTGCTGATACCGATAAAGAAGTCCCAGCGTTCATTTCTACCAAAGGGCACCCAGTTAAAGTTGAGGTCAAAACTTTTCAAATTTCTTGCAAAACGGAATTGGGTAAGCGTAAAACCTTTGTTTTTGAAGTCGTATCCTGAAGAAAAGCCGAGGCTCCATCGAGGGGAAAGTTCGATATTGCCCGAAAACATTAATGAATTGTTGGTGAATTCGTTTTGCCTATTGCTGTTGTTATAGGTAGTGGCATAAGCCAATCTAAGATCCCAGGGTAGTTTTGCGGCGTAGGTCGGATTTTCAATATCCTCATCAGCTTTCCGCTGTGCACCGAAATTATTGTTAAGTCCACTATCAATTCCAGTCCCAAATAAATCATCAGTTCGGCCTCCACTTGTTGCGCGGTAATTGTCATCACCTCGTTCATCACCGCCATCACCTTCATCTTTGTCTTTCTTCTTGAAAGTATTGCTATCAAAGGAATAACCGATATTGATACTTGCACGTGTCAAGCGAAACAGTCCGCCACCATTACTGATATTAAAGGTATTTATCCGGCGACCATTGTTGTCGATGGCATAGGGGTCAAGACTTCCAGAAAAGTTGATCGACATTTTATTATTTAAAATGTTCGTCCCACCGTTAAATCCAATGGGTGACAATTTTAATGAATCGGCCTCGAAGTTATAGGCCGTTGAGAAATTGAGATTGTTAAGTATCGATATTTTTTTGGGCTCCAAAACCGTTGAATCCTTGTCTCTAACCTTAGCTTCAATGGTATTTTGAAGCGAAAAGCTAAGCGAATTCGATTTGTTCAAACTAGGTGCTCCGTTTAAGGTTCCCTCAAACCTACTATACAGCACTTCCTCTCCATTATTATCTATATAAGATTCATAAAATTGCTCAAACGAGGGTGTAAAACCCCATCCGATTGAGGGCCGCATGACGTGCCGAATGGCCTGTATTTTTTTATCCTCACCAAAATTAAAGGTTCCATAAAGGGTAGTTCCAATACTGGCGTTTAGGCCATAGTTGTTATACCGATCAAAGCCCGAAATGGTATCGAGCACGACCTCACGATTACTTTCAGGGTCATTGGGGTCCAGGCCACGTTGAAAGGTCTCAAAAGCCCAAACGTCCTCATAATTACCTCCGACCGAAACACTAAAATACTTGGCAACCTTAAAGTTGGTCGTCAGGGGAATGGTGTGTCGCGCACCTACACGTGCATTTTCGAACATTCGTGAGGTAAAGAACAACGAATCGGTCGTAGTAATACGGTTCTCGGCCCTTAAATTGTATTGTAAATTGAGGTTTTGAATAATTCCTTTTTTGATGCCATCACGTTTGGCAAAAGGAAAAACCCGTTCCATACTGGCTTGTAAGGTGGGTAAGGTCAGGTTAATAGCCTCCGTATTGGTGTTTTGGTTATGGGTGGCAGATATATTCAAATTCACCGATGGATAGGCAGGAAATGTCTTTGAATACGAAATGGAGGAAGACAGGTTGTTATTTTGGGTATTCGCCAAGTTTACCTGATTGGCCGAATTTCGATAATAATTGCTGCTACCGAGGTTTACCGATGCTGAAAAGCGCGAATTTGGGTTGGCCTTAGGGTCTTGGGTATGGGTAATCTGTAAATTGTAAATGGTCGATCTTGAAAAATCATCAAACCCCTTCTGACTGGTAATGAGATTTTCAAATCGGAAGTTCACATTTCCCCGAAAACGATACCGTTTGGTGTAAATAGATTGTGTCCGAAAGCCATAACTGCCGTTTGTATAAAAATCCCCCAAAACACTAAAATCTACGTAATCGTTGATGGGTAGGTAATACCCTAGGTTTTGCAAGAAATACCCGCGTTGTGGGTCATTCCCGAACGATGGAAACAGTAATCCTGGGGCTCTACCTGTGCTCAGCGGAAAATAGGCAAAAGGCAAGGCTATGGGTGTGGGCACATCCACCAAATACATATTGCTAAATCCTGCAATGATTTTTTTGCCCGGAACGAATTTTGCCTTACGTACCCGAATATAGTAGTCGGGATCAAGGGTATCTTTAGATGTGGTTAGTTTACCATCTTTTAGAAAGTAAACAGAATCGTTTTCTTTTTTGGTAAGTTGGGCCAAGACCTTCATGGCATCACTACCACCACCAATGCCCGTAGCACTTCCTGCGGAGCCTAGACCTGCTTGCTGCTCGGTACGGGAATTCCAAATCAATGCTTTTTGGGTATCAAAATTGAATCGAATCGAATCTGGAATCACCTCTTGGTTACCTTGTTTGAACTGAGGTAATTGCGAGTAAGTGCTGTCCGAAGGATTTTTGATTCTACCGGCGTAGACTTCATTTTTAACATAGTCAAGTACGATTACGCCTGCTTTGAGCTCGGTATCTTGATAATATATCTCAGCCTCATTGTACAGGTATATTTTTTGCTCTTTTTGGTTGATTCGCACATAATCCTTGGCTTTGTACTTGATCTTATCGAGAAGCAAACTCGGTTTGTTGGCTACAGAATCCGTTTCCAGTGAATCCTTGGTACTTATGGGATCCAAAGGGTTTATTGTCAAAACCGGTGCCTTAATGGTATCGGGAACGGCTTTTATGGGCAAGGGTATTATTGGGTTTTCCTGAGCGCTACTGAAATAGAATCCGAAAACCAGAAGAAATAGGAGAGGAAGAAGTCGACTGTTTGATTGCAAAGCGATAAATCCTATTTTTGTAGAAGCTTGGCTTGGTTTTTGAAGTCCAAACATACATATATTTTTTGGTCTGTTAATTTGGCTTTACAATAATTTTAACCGTGTCAAGTCTTTCTAAATAACGAGTTCACATGATTGGAAAGCAGTCTTCTATAGTCTTATTAGCAACCGTATTTTTTCTGTTTTCTTTCATCAATAATAGTACCGAATTACCACAAGCGAGAGAATTTGTGGTGGTTTTAGATGCCGGTCATGGAGGACATGACCCGGGTAACCTTGGCAATGGCTATCTTGAAAAGAACATCGCGCTCAGCATTGTCTTGGAAATTGGAAGTGTGCTGGAAAAGAATGGAGTAAGGGTGATTTACACCCGAAAGGATGATACGTTCGTTGATTTATACAAACGCGGAGAAATAGCCAATAAGGCAAATGCTGACCTCTTTGTATCGGTTCACTGTGATTCCCATAATTCCGACGCCTATGGCGCAGGTACCTTTGTTTTGGGATTACATGCGAACAAACAAAATTTTGAAGTAGCCAAAAAGGAAAACTCAGTAATTTACCTTGAGGACAATTACGAAAATCGGTATGCGGATTACGATATCAATTCTGCTGAATCCGTTATCGGTCTTACCATAATGCAAGAAGAATTTTTGGACCAGAGCATTCAATTGGGCAAATTAATACAGGACAATTTCACCCAATCCTTGAAGCGAAAAGATAGAAAGGTGAAGCAGGCGGGCTTTATTGTCTTACACCAAACCTTTATGCCCAGTGTTTTGGTAGAAACCGGTTTTTTGACGAATAAAAATGAAGGCTCTTACCTTAATTCAAAAAAAGGACAACAGGAAATGGGCAAGGCAATCGCCAGTGCCATTTTAAAATACAAAAATGGTGTTGACTCATCGACGATTGACCTCGAACCTTCAACAGAAACAGAGAAAACGGTTACGCCTTCCATAGCTGATAATTCCGAAAAGACGGAAGAAGTCAAAAAAGAGCGCGAAGTAAATATGCCAAAAGCAGAGGAAAAGAAGCTTGCAAATGCTCCCAAAATTGAAAAGTCAGCTGAACCCGTTGCGAAATCTGGCGACAATAGCCCATCAACAACTGCAACGGCAGCTGCTGCAAATATTACTTTTAAGATTCAGTTAATGGCAAGTAGCAAGCAGGTTCCGCTAAAAGGAGACAACTTTAATGGCTTGAACGATCTTTCCCGAGAACCCTACAAGAACTTGTATCGGTACATGTATGGGAATACGCCGTCTTACTTCAAAGCCAAATTATTAAAAGAAAATGCAGATTTGAAGGGGTATACGACATCCTATATTGTGGCTTACAAGGACGGACAGCGGGTACCGCTTGCTGAGGCATTGAAATACGTAGGTGAGCAATAGCTTTCTTCTCAAAATATTTCTAAATTTGTTTAAATCCGTAAACCAAACCTTTTGAAATTATCCAGGGAGGTAAAGACGGCAATCATCGTCTTAATAGGTATTTTCCTATTTATTTTGGGGTATAGCTACCTTAAATCAAGCTCTATTTTTGATGATAGCAAAACATTTTATGCTGTCTATGATCATGTAGGTGGGTTGCAAGCTGGTACCCAGGTTTCCATTAATGGTTTAACGGTAGGTAATATCAACAGCATAAAATTTAAGGATACTTCAGGTAAGTTATTGGTCACTTTTTCGGTGAACAGTGATTTTGAGTTTTCTAAGAACAGTAAGGCCGAATTGTTTGATACCGGTATTATTGGTGGCAAGGGCATTCAGATCATTCCAGTTTTCGATGGGGCGGCGATCGCGCAGTCGGGCGATACCCTTGTTTCGAGTGTGAAACCAGGAATCACGGCCTTGGTCCAAGAAAAATTAACACCATTGCAAATGAAGGTCGAGGGTGCTGTATCCAACGCTGATTCCCTCTTGATGAATTTTAATACCATTCTTGACGATCCGACCAAACGTGAACTTCAAGAGGCTATAGTAGGCTTGAACAACTTAATTCAGAGCTTCCAAACGACTTCCAAGGCCATGAATGACCTGTTGGAGAATAACAAGCAACAACTTGACAATTCCATTAAGAATGTCAACAATATGACCGAGAACTTCTCCAAATTGTCAGATTCGTTGGCTGGGGCAGGTCTGGCTTCTACAATGAAGAATTTGCAAACTACCGTGACCAGCTTAAACTCGATTCTCAAAAAAGTTGAATCTGGTGAAGGTTCTCTGGGGAAATTGACCAAAGACGAGGAGTTGTACACCAACCTTGCCAATGCCTCAAGAGAACTTGATTTATTACTGCAAGATTTCAGGCTCAATCCAAAACGTTATGTAAATGTTTCAGTTTTTGGAAAAAAACAAAAAGACTATACACTTCCCGAAAATGACCCAGCAGACAACCAATAGAAGGTGTAATAACTAGAAAATTTATTATGCACGCATAATAAATTTTGTAATTTTACTCTCAATATGCAATTAACTACATACATTCCCAACATTCTATTTGTAATGCTACTGGCACTGGGTATTGGGTACTTCGCAAGAAATGTCAAAAAGCTTATTCGTAATATCAAATTAGGTACGGAAACTGATACTGCGGGTGACAATGCCCAACGTTGGAAGAATATGACCATGATCGCTTTGGGACAGACCAAAATGGTCGTACGACCAATTGCTGGATTGCTCCATGTCATTGTTTATCTCGGCTTTATAATCATCAATATAGAGGTGTTGGAAATTATAATAGATGGCATCTTCGGCACCCATAGAATTTTTTCTTTTATGGGTGGTTTCTATGATTTTCTAATTGGCTCGTTTGAAATATTGGCACTTTTGGTAATTATTGCCGTAGTGGTGTTTTGGATACGAAGGAACATTATCTGCATCAAGAGGTTTCTGAAGCCTGAAATGAAGGGATGGCCCAAGAAAGATGCCGACCTTATTTTATACATCGAATTGGTGCTCATGTTTTTGTTTTTGACCATGAACGCCACAGACTTGCAATTGCAACAAATGGGTGCAGACCATTATGCTCAGACTGGGTCGTTTCCGGTAAGCCAATACATTGCACCGCTTTTTGATGGGATGTCAATGGCAACTTTGATTGTGATCGAACGATCCGCATGGTGGTTACATATTTTAGGGATATTGTTCTTTTTGAACTACCTCTACTATTCGAAGCACCTTCATATTTTATTGGCATTCCCCAATACCTTTTATGGCAAACTAAAGCCAAACGGCCAATTTGACAATCTTAAAGCGGTTACTAATGAGGTCAAGATGATGTTGGATCCCAATACCGATCCTTTTGCAGCGCCGACCGAAAGTGGTGGAGTGGAAGAAGAACCGGCAAAGTTTGGTGCCTCTGACGCTATGGATTTGAATTGGATTCAATTAATGAATGCCTATACATGTACCGAATGTGGGCGTTGTACATCGGAATGTCCGGCAAATCAGACGGGCAAAAAACTATCGCCACGTAAAATCATGATGGATACACGTGACCGTTTAGAGGAAATTGGAAAGAATATCGATAAAAATAAAGGCGAATTTATACCTGATGGAAAACAGTTGCTCGACGATTATATTTCTAGAGAAGAACTTTGGGCATGTACGACTTGTAATGCCTGCGTGCAGGCCTGCCCCGTCAGTATTGATCCCCTGAGTATAATTATGTCTATGAGGCAGTATTTGGTCATGGAACAATCTGCAGCCCCCTCAGAATTAAACAATATGATGGGCAATATTGAAAATAACGGGGCACCTTGGCCATACAACCAAATGGACCGCTTAAATTGGGTGAACGAATAAGAGTAATGCAATGGGTGAAGGACTTAAGGTAAAGACAATGCAAGACTTCATGGCAGAAGGAACCCAACCCGAAATTTTATTTTGGGTAGGCTCCGCGGGCAGCTATGACGATCGAGCAAAGAAAATTTCTAGGGCTTTTGTAAAAATTCTTAATAAGGCAAATGTTGATTTTGCGGTGTTGGGATCTGAGGAAAGCTGTACGGGAGATGTGGCGAAACGCGCAGGTAATGAATTTTTATTTCAGATGCAGGCCATGATGAATATTGAAGTGTTGAACGGTTATGAAATTCAACGCATCGTAACCTGCGACCCGCATTCATTCAATACATTGAAGAATGAATATCCTAGCTTGGGCGGAAAATACGAGGTGGTACACCATACCCAATATATTAATGAACTCATCGAAAACGGGCGACTTTCCCTTGAAGGTAAAGCATACCAAGGTAAGCGAATTACCTTTCATGATCCATGCTATTTGGGCAGGGCGAATAAAGTATATGATGCACCGAGAGCAGTATTGCAACAAACCAATGCAGAACTTGTTGAAATGAAACGGCACAAAAAAACCGCCCTTTGTTGCGGAGCCGGAGGTGCACAAATGTTCAAGGAACCTGAAAAAGGGGATATGGACATAAATGTCTTACGTACAAAAGACGCCTTGGAAACCAACCCGAACATCATCGCTACCGGATGTCCTTACTGCAATACGATGATGACCGATGGCATTAAGGCACATGAAAAAGAAGATAAGGTTTCCGTATTGGATGTGGCCGAACTAATTGCAAATTCCATCTGACATGCTCGTTGATTTTGAAGCGCTGCCTAACGATTCAAGGGTTTGGATCTATCAATGCAACCGTACATTTTCTGAGGAAGAATTGAAAACGGTCAAAGGTGCACTAAATGACTTTCTTACCCAATGGACTGCCCATGGGCAAGACCTTAGGGCTGCATTTGAAATGCCATACAACAGGTTTATCGTGATAGGTTTAGATCAATCACAAGCCAGTGCTTCCGGTTGCTCCATTGACGCTTCGGTACACTTTATTCAATCCTTGGAGGCGAAATTTGAGGTGGATCTCTTGGATAAGATGAATGTCTCATACAAGCAGGGCGAATATGTGGCCTACAAATCATTGATCGATTTCAAAAAAATGGCCAAGAATCGTGCTGTTTCCAAGAATACGGTCGTTTTTAACAATTTGGTAGCTACAAAAGGAGAGTATTTGGAACACTGGGAAGTACCGGCAAGCGAGAGCTGGCATGCTAGGTTTATGTAGTTGCTCACCTCTAAAACAAGGGTTTATACCACATTTTTTCTGTTTTCTCCGATGAAATGCAATATTTTTGAGTGTTATTGAAAGACTCATACGGCATTTTAAATGACAAAGCATTACTACTTCTTCTTCCTATTTCTGCTTTTTATCAATTATTCCAAAGCTCAGGTAAACCCTTTGGTTACCGTTGACAGCTTGGAACAAAAAGCTTGGGTAGAAGCGACTTACCAAGAGATGTCTTTAGAGGAAAAGATAGGCCAGCTCTTTATGGTAAGTATTGCATCCAATCAAAACAAGGCCGCTGCGCTTCACATTAAAAAACTAATTGAAGAACGGCACATAGGTGGTGTTATTTTTTCGAGAGGGGGCCCAGTGCGACAGGCACAGCTGACCAATTCCTTTCAAAGTCAGTCAAAAATTCCATTGTTAATTGGTATGGATGCCGAATGGGGTTTGGCAATGCGCCTTGACTCTACCTATGCTTTTCCTTGGAATATGACCCTGGGTGCTATTCAAGACAGTAGTATCGTTGAAGATGTTGCGTATCGAATTGGAAAGCACTGCCGTCGTTTGGGAGTACATATAAATTTTGCACCCGTACTTGACGTAAACAATAATGCCGAAAATCCTATCATAGGCAACAGATCCTTTGGTGAAAACCCGAGAAATGTAGCACGAAACGGCGCAGCTTTTGTTAAAGGGTTTGAGCGAGCTGGAATTCTTTCCAGTGGCAAACATTTTCCAGGTCATGGAGATACAGCTACCGACTCCCATGACAAACTTCCTTTGATAAGTTTTTCTAAATCGCGTTTGGATAGTGTTGAATTGTATCCCTACAAAAAGATGCTTTCCAGTAATTTGAGCAGTGTAATGGTGGCCCATCTCAATGTACCTGCACTTGAAAGTAAACCCGATCATCCGTCATCCTTGTCCAAGGCAATCATTACGAGGCTTCTAAAAGAACAAATGGGGTACCGGGGTTTGGTATTTACAGATGCCCTAAATATGAAGGGAGTGACAGCTACTACAGAACTGGGCGATATCGAACTGATGGCTTTTTTGGCCGGAAACGATATGTTACTGATGCCCAAAGATGCGCACAAGGCGGCTGAAAAGATTCAAAGTGCCTATCAGAATGGGATCATATCTGAAGAACGGCTCTCGCAGTCCGTTAAAAAAATACTTCTGGCCAAATATAAAGCGGGCCTTTCGAACTACCACCCTATCGAAATGGAAGACCTCTATGCGAACTTGAATACAGTACAAGATACCCTAACCTATGAACGAGCCATTGAGAACGCGCTTACGGTTGTAAAAAATAGTTTTTCATTACTTCCTATCAAAAGGTTGGAAAACAAGAAAATTGCCTACGTACAATTTGGTGATGCCAATGGCGATGTATTTCTTGAGGCGCTAAAAAAGTATACCGAGGTTACGAAGATTTCGGCAGAGAACATTGCTGCCTATAAACAAAAACTCAAAGATTTTAATTTGGTGATTATTGGGTTTCATGAGAGCAATGCCTCTCCTTGGAAACAACACAGTTTCACTGAAAATGAGCGCTTTTGGATCCAAGAGATTGCCAAATTGCGCAGCAGTAATACCATTTTAACCGCTTTTTCGAAACCTTATGCGCTTTCAGATCTTTTTGATATTGGCAAAATAGATGCGGTCATGGTGGCTTATCAAAACAGTGTTTTGGCCCAAGAAAAAGCTGCGGAGGCTCTTTTTGGGGCTATCGATTCAAAAGGAAAATTACCAGTTTCCATTAATTCGATCCTACCCGTTGATAGTGGAATAGACATTAAGTCTAATGGTAGACTCGGATATAGTTTACCAGAACGGGTGGGTATTGATTCCTGGATGTTGGCTCAAGTTGATGAATTGGTCCAAAATGGTATTGATTCTTTAATGTATCCCGGCGCACAGGTACTTGTGGCAAGGAAGGGAAAAGTAATCTACAACAAAAGTTTCGGCAAACCCACCTATGACTCCGAACAAGAAGTAGATAATGAAAATATTTACGACCTCGCCTCGCTCACGAAGATACTTTCTACCTTGCCTATGATCATGAAAATGGAACAGGAAGGTAAAATACGATTGAACGATACCTTTCAAGAGCTCATTCCGGAATATGCAGACTCTGAGCTCAAAGATGTGACAGTGTTGAAATCTCTTTCGCACTATGGCAGGTTGCCGGCTTGGATTGCGTTTTATGTAGATACTTTAAATGAGAATCGAAAACCCTCCCAAGAGTTTTATCGCAACCAACCACAACCAGGTTTCACCATTAAGGTTTCAGACCACCTCTATTTGCAAGATGCTTACCGAGATTCAATATATAATAGAATTGGTCGCCAAGAGCTAAAATCGAATCGATATCGGTATAGTGATGTGGCCTATTATGTATTTAAGAAATACATCGAGGAAACCTATGAAAAACCGCTCGATAAATTAACCAGTGATTTTCTTTACAAATCGTTGGGAGCTAACTATACGGCTTTCAACGCTGCTGAAAAATTTGAAGAATCGCGTATTGTGCCATCGGAAATCGATACTTACTACAGACATCAGTTGGTGAGGGGGTACGTGCATGATATGGGCGCAGCTATGCAAGGTGGTGTCGGCGGGCATGCCGGACTATTTAGCAACGCAAACGATGTTGCAAAAATTATGCAGATGTACTTACAGGGCGGATATTATGGTGGTGAGCGTTACTTGGAGGAACGGACCATTAAAAAATTCAACACCTGTTATTTTTGCCATAAAGAAGTTCGACGTGGGGTAGGTTTTGACAAACCTCAATTAGAGGAGAAAGGCCCTACATGCGGCTGTGTTTCAAGAAAAAGTTTTGGACATAGTGGATTTACAGGTACCTATACATGGGCCGACCCAGAAGAAGAATTGGTCTATGTTTTTCTATCCAACAGAACATTCCCTTCGGCACGAAACAACTTACTGGTAAAATCTGGTTTGAGGACACGAATACAACAAGCTATTTATGATTCTCTTATCAATTAACCAGGTAATAATATCCTAGATTTGTATTCATGAAGATAGCTATTGTTTGTTACCCAACTTTCGGGGGTAGTGGTGTTGTTGCCACAGAATTGGGTATTGCATTGGCCAATAGGGGGCATGAGGTTCATTTTATTACCTACAAACAGCCCGTTCGTCTAGAACTTTTGGGCAATAACATCCATTTTCATGAGGTACATGTTCCCAAATACCCTTTATTTCAATACCAGCCTTATGAATTGGCGCTATCGAGCAAACTGGTTGACACCATAAAACTATATGGTATTGAGCTGTTGCATGTGCATTACGCCATACCCCATGCCTATGCGGGTTATATGGCAAAAAAGATGCTATTGGAAGAAGGTATTTTTGTTCCGATGATAACCACATTGCATGGTACGGACATTACACTGGTAGGAAACCACCCTTTCTACAAGCCTGCGGTAACGTTTAGCATCAATAAATCTGATATTGTTACCTCAGTATCAGAAAGTTTGAAGGAACAAACCTTGAGACTATTTGATGTTAAGAATCCCATAGAAGTAATTCCGAATTTTATTGATACCACCAAGTATAAAAATGATTATACCGATTGTCAGCGGTCGCTAATGGCTCAGGATGATGAAAAAATTGTCACCCATATTAGTAATTTCAGAAGGGTCAAGCGCATACCTGACGTTATCCATATTTTCAATGGAATTCAACAGAAGATAAAGGCCAAACTGATTATGGTAGGGGAAGGCCCTGAAAAGGTTGCCGCTGAAAAATTGTCCCAAGAGCTTGGATTGACAGATAAAGTGGTCTTTTTGGGGAACAGTACTGAAATTGACCGAATTCTATGCTTTTCCGATTTGTTTTTGCTTCCGTCAGAATCAGAGAGTTTTGGTTTAGCGGCCTTGGAAGCCATGATAAATAAAGTTGCAGTTGTCTCCAGTAATGTCGGAGGTATACCTGAAGTAAACAAAGATGGCATAACGGGTTACTTAAGCAACGTTGGCGATGTAGATGACATGACAAAGAATGCTTTGAAAGTTCTTTCTAACGAAGAAACACTTACCAATTTCAAGCAGCATGCCTTTGAATGGGCGTCCAAGTTCGATATCCTAAATATCCTACCGCTTTATGAAGAGGTCTATGAAAGGGCCTACAAATCAAGGTATAAGAACTCCTATTAAGATGGCGCTTCGCTATTTGCTAATTTTGACCTTATGTACGGGTTTTGGTTCATGCAAAAGCCAAAAGACCCAAACTATCGACGATGGCAGCCTGATATTACTTGTACAAGAGACCTATAGTGGAATCGATACCTTCGAAACCAGCATCGCCAAAGATCAAAAAACACTCAATGGGTTTTATGCTAAAATCAATAAAACCCGTAAGCCAGGATTGCCGGCACCTAAGCTTGATTTTTCAAAAGATATGGCAGTTGTCGTTTGTATGGGACAACAAAAAGGAAATGATTTGCCAATTTTGGTTAAAACCAAAGAAGATGCAAATAGGATCATTTTTCAGGTAAAGCTCAACAAAACCGGCGGTGAGTCCAGTAACGCCCTAATTTCCACCCCTTTTTGTATATATAAAATACCGCTTACCAGCAGGGAAATTGTTTTCTCAAAGGATTGATTTTAATCGATTTACACCAAAAAAACGCCCTATATCGAGAAAGAAAGCACTTCGTGGTGCAAAATTTAGGATTTGGGCGCTTTGACTTACATTTGTCTTTCTAATCCCCAAATGATTAAACTATGAGGGCAGCATTTAAGCTACTTTTAGCATTCTTCGTATTGGCTTTTTTTAGCCAAACACTTTCTGGACAGGAGGAATCTATTCCTACTCTTACTGAAAAAGACAGTATAGTCGTCCAGTCATGGATATTTACCGTAGGCACTAATATTGTAGATGATTCAGGTGATGAATTTGGCAATTTATTTGATGTCCAAGACGGATGGAACATGGTTCCATTTCCTTCACGAGTGAGTATTGGACGGTATTTTGAAAATGGTCTTGGGTTAGAGCTAATTGGATCTTACAATCAGTATAAAGAAGGCAAAACCATCGATGGATTGGTTAATCAAGAGAACATAGATTATTATGCCGCAGATTTTAGGGTGAGCTACGATTTGAACCAAATATTGGGTGAGACCGGCTTTTTTGATCCCTATGTTGGCATCGGTGCGGGTTATACAAATGCGAACAATCAAGGTAGAGGTACCTACAATGCCACAGTAGGTTTCAGAACTTGGTTTTCCGATCATTGGGGACTTGACATCAATTCAAGCGGAAAGTGGGCCATGAAGGTCGAGAATGGCATTTCGAACCATATTCAGCATGCCCTGGGTGTCGCTTATCGTTTTGATGTTGAAAAAGGACTCTCTGCAAAAGGAAAGGAGAAGTTGGCCCTTATTCAAGAAATGGAAAAGGAACAACAACGAATTCAAGATTCGATTGCTGAGGCGCAACGAGCTGAAGAAGAAGCCAGACGCCTTGCAGAAGAACTTGAGCGACAAAGAGAAGCAGAGCGGTTGGCAGCAGAGGAGCGTGAAAAAGAGAATGCTGAAGAGGCCAGACGCAAGGCACTGCAAGAACGTATTGATAATTTAGGCAATGTTCGTTTTGCATTGAATTCATCATACTTGAAATCAGATGATCAACAATTACTTGATGGGCTTATTGCTATATTGGAAGAAGTTCCGTCGCTCAAAATACGGGTTGCTTCCCATACAGATTCTAGGGGAACCGAAAAATACAACCAATGGCTCTCAGAGCGAAGAATGGATCGAACAGTTGCCTACATTCTTTCCAAAGGCATCTCAAAAGATAGAATAGCGAATGAGGCCTTTGGTGAAACCAAACTGATAAACGAATGTGATGACAACGTTCCTTGTTCTGAAGAAAAACACGCCCAAAATAGGCGTTCAGAATTCACGATTACGGATTTTTAACTCAAAACTTGTTAGTCAGATTGTTAAGGGAACCTATTGGGTTCCCTTTTTTTATTTGGTTGGGGCCAATAATTGGCTACACGACTTACCCGTGAAAATATAGCCTTCGTTTTCTGCAGATGCAAAAATACTGACGTCACTTACATGCTCAACATTGAGGTAGAGAAAATCGTAAAGATATTTTTTCAAAAATCCATTTTCTTTGAGGGAAACATCAATAAGTTGACTGTCAGTTGGGGCGCGATGCAACGCGATATTGGAAAACTGATAACTGGGCATTGCAACTGTTTTAGAATCCTGCTTGGGCATTAAAACAGCTTTTGTTCGTGCGACCAATTCGTTTACTTTTTTTGATTTTAAGTACTCTTTTAGCGCAACACGTTTGATTTCAGCACTTGCCAATAGCTTCGCTACAAACCGTTTCTTTGGGTAAACGACATAGTGCTGGTATTGATATATTGTATTGCTCCACCTTCTTTTATAGTCCATACCCCCAACACCCATTTCATAAAGACAGAGATTGTTGGAGATGCACCATTGCAATTGCTTGTAAATTTCTACATGACCCAAACCAAATTTTGAATACGATACATCGTAGGAAGAAATGGCGCTGAACAAGATTTTATCGAAGTGGTAGTTCAATGATATTTGAATGGGATGCTTGCGGTCATAAATCACAAATAGGGAGGCACGTTTTTTACTAATTTTTTTAAAAGTTTCCTCCACCAAGATATCCCAACGCTTAAGGTCTTTATGAATTTCTTGGCGCTGCCCAAAGCGTTCGGTGATCATGCCTCTCAATGAATCCATTATCGAATGGTAGACCTCAGGGTCGATTTCCCCATAATACAGCTGGTAAGAAATATCGAAGCAGTGCTCCAATCTGTTCACGTACCTTCGGATAATACTTCTATACTTTGATTTGAACTGCTTTTCAAGATATGTGTCAATGCTGGATATATCTGACAAATTAATGGCATATCCCCAGTTGATTTGGGGGATGACTTTTTTAAAGTTGGAATCGGACGGCACCATATCCAACTCCATATAACCAGGGACCAAGCGAAAAGAATAATAATTGAATTGCCTTCGAGAATTCTGATGTTCAGGATTTTCATAGCGGTGCCCTAAATAGTGGACAGCACCAAAAATATCTGGTATCAGGTTTTCTTCCATCATATTGGTGAAAAACTCCAATTTCATCTTAAACGCTCTTAATTTATGGTGTCAAAATTATTTTTTGCGACTTCTCGGTGCCCTTGAGATAGAATTCCTGCGTTTTATTGCTCTTCATGACTTGAACCTTGTCAAACTTATCATGTGCACGATATACAAAATCATTTATGGGCTTGATCAACCACGAATTTTCAGGTTTTTTCATATCAACGACTGATAGATTTTCCCAATTCAAATTGTCTGCCACTTGCGTTATTTCATAGTGCTTGTGAATTTCCACATGGAGATTTTTTCTAAATAGCAAATAGTGCAATTGATAGTATTTGCCGTACAAGTGTTGTATTCCAAACTTTTTGAGAAATTGAATGAGGTTATACTTGTATTGATTATAGGACATTTTTAGACTTGATGTAAAACCATGATACATTGAAGCGGGGTTATAGACCATATGTCGTTGGTAACTGTACTTATGATTTGTCCACCTTCTTTTATATAGATAATCTCCTCGGCCCATATCAAAAATATCGAACCCGTTTTCGAAGCACCATTCTATATGTTTCATTACATCAATTGTGCCTAGGCTAAATGATTCGTAATCAATATCGTAGCTGCTGTTATATGAGGTTACTATGTTGTCATAAATGATATTCATACAAATATCAATAGGTTTTTCACCGTGATAAATCACAAAAAGACTCGCTTCCTTCTTTAGAATTAGATTGCGCATTAGGGCTCTATATTCCTCCAATACGGGCAGTTCAATATTTTCCTCTTTTTTTTGCGAAAATCGCCGCATCATAAGTTCGCGCAAACAGTCAAAAATCCTATTGTACTCTTCTTCTTCAATTTCCCCATAATACATTTTATAGGTGGGTTCGATGCAGAGTTCGAGTCTTTTGATATAACGGCGGATTTTTGAACGGCCAGATTTTCCGAAATTATCCTTTAGATAGGCCTCAACACTTTCATATGGGGTTAGGTTCACCAAGAAACCATCAAATAAATCACATTTGCATGTTTTATAGTGTGCAAGCTGTTGGCCTAAGGAAAGATCAAGATACCCCGGAATATCGGTCAGCGAATACAATTTTTTAAGGTTTTCCTTGCTTTCGGATTCCTCGCGTTCAAAAATTGTTTTACCTGTAACGTTCTCGCTCACCTTTCCATAAAGAGCTGGTGTATTGCGGTCTTCGAAGAAGGCTTGCAAAAAGCTGATAGGCTTCTTTTTTTTATCTATTTCTTGTTCTGGCATCTTAACCGTTTACTATGTCTGGCGTTTTAGTTTATATAACAGTTTATCAAATCTGAACCGATGGCCAACAATACCCATATTACGCAATGCCTGCCAAAGCTTGAATTTTGTAAATTCAAAGCATAGCTGCACTAAAGCCCCTAGATTATTTTTGTTGTAGAAAAAGTGATGGTGAAAGTAGTATACATAATTGCACCATTTCTCCTTAAAATTTGTTTTGCCCATGGCCAGATCTATCAGTTGGATATTATGGTCAAAACACCATTTAATATGATAGCGCATACTGATATCTCCTAGACCATATTGAGAATAATCGATATCATAACTTTCCAATTCACTAAAGAGGATGTCTTCGAAATGAAAATTCAATGTTAGGCATATAGGTGTTTCCCCATTATAGATCACAAACAAACTGGCTGCCCCTTCATTGATTTTTTTAAACGAGAGCTCCTCGTAATACCCCCATTTCGCAAGGTATTTATTGAATGTTTTTTTTTCTTTAAACCGTTTCTTAAGAAAACTGGCAAATACACCAAGCAAATATTTGTGCTCGGATTGGGTAATGTGGCCCCGGAACACCTTATGTGTGATGGCATAGTTTTCGTTAAGTTCCCGTGCTGATTTATGCAAGCGCTTTTGGCTCCTTTTACTGAGCTGTTGTACCATAAAATCATCAACATTCTTGTACTGCGACAGATCAATTAGAAATCCATCATACTGTTGTATGGTTATTAGACCGAAGTTTTTTGGCAACAATTTGGGCTCGGTCATTAAATATTCGGGTATATCTAAAATCTTAAAAAAACCGTTTGTTTTTTGGCCAATTCTATCGTCATGGGAAAGCACATAATTGTCACCTGTAACCTTATTTTTAACAGACTTGTCATACAGCGGATGAATTTTTTGTCTATTGAACAAATCAAACGCCCACCTGGCAGTTTTAGGTGCTCTGGTCGACAAAGGTGTAGTTTGTTCAAAATTCATGGAAGCCATTATCTATTGTCTCTATTCTTAACTAAGAATTTCTCCATTTCTTGACCACGAATCCTTAAAGTACCCTCAGAATGCGATTCAAAAATGAGTATATCGTGTAAAGGTTCTTGGCTTAGGTATAAAAAATCAAAGACTCCTTTTCTTCTAATGGGATCAATGGATTCTATGGCAACTTTTTCCCAACCCAACTTTTCATTGGTATCAAGATTATCTTTTAAGGTGTAACTATTGGTGGTAAAAGATTGGCCTAAGGGTTTAAAATTTCGAAAAAAATAGGTGAGTCGATGCACATGGCCATTTACCTTTCTTTTTCTTAAAATCATTTTTAAATGCTCTTTAGAAAATTTGGCATACGCCAACAAACTAGAAACGATAGATTTTGGATTGTATAGGACATGGTATTCGAAATCATATTTTTTGGTACTCCATCGGACCTTGTAGTCGAAATGCCCTTTCGAAAAATCCAATATTTTGAAGTTATTCTGCAAACACCAATCAATCAATTGCAGATTACTTGATGACCCAAGTTGAAATTTTGAATAATCAATATCAAATACGGTTAGGGTATGAATGGCGGTATGTTCCTTAATTGTAAGTAAGGTAATTGCGATTGGATTGGAGTTCTCATAAGTCACAAACAAGGCGGCCTTTTTTTCAAGTATTAAGGGGTAATAGACTTTGAGATAAAAATCCCACTCCTTTTTGTCAAGATTGTTATTGTAAACTTTCTTAGCCTTATAGCGTTTTTCGAGTAACATCCGAAACGATTGGAATAACTCTAGATAGGTCCCTTCGTTTAGCTCACCCCAATAGGTTTTATAGGAGATGTCAAAACAAGTTTCAAGTCTTTTTTTATGCTTTTTTATTTTGTAACGGCTTGGTTTTTTGAAGTGCGTATTCAAATAGTGTTCGATGCTATCAAACCGTTCAAGTTCGATTGCAAAACCTGGGTATAATTTTGTTTTCAGGATTTTTAAGGCTAAGTCGTTTGAACCATCTGAATTATCAGCGGAAGAAACAACGTCTTGAATACATATTATGTTATGTTTGAGATGTTTTAATTTGTGGGCATCAATAGTATATTCAAGCCCTTTGGTTAGATTTTTACCGGCATTATATAAAAAAGGGAACCTATCCTTTTTGACAAAACCAAGCCCTTTAATACCTTCAATTGTAAGTATAGGTTTGCTTTGATTGAAGTGTTCGCTCCAAACTTTAACAAAAACACCTGAAGTGAAGGGATTGCTCACAAGTTTATGTTTTGTTCAATGAAAGAGGGTCATCGGTATTGAGGAAAAAAATGTTTCGAAGGGGTTTCCCCATTTTTAGAATTTCCCCATTTTTCTTTTACCAATTGGTTATATATGGTTGGATTGACAATATATTCCCATACCTGGAAAGTTTTTAAATTTTTTGAAAAACCAGTCTTAAACCTTAGTAACGAATCCGCATTATTGCCAACACCTCCACCAAGGTTGAAATGAGAAAAACCTTTTTTGGTTGCCTCTATACGCATTTCGTCAATTAAAAGCTTTATCGGATTTAATTTCAGATATTCCTTTCGTGCACCGGATAAATGATATTGAACGATATGGTTTGCCTCAACAAAAACGGCCCCACCAGCCAATTCTTTGTTTTCCATATCAAAGGCTAAAAGAAACCTTGCTTTAAAATCATTGCTTTTCCAGAGATTTAGAAAGTAGTTGCCAGGGAAGAAATAACGATCTTTTGCATTCACCCGGAGCATATTTTCATAATAAATAGATACGAATTTTTTTATTTCGTTTTCAGTCTTGGCTTCCCTAACGGTATAGTGTTTTCTGCACTTATTGATGTACGTCTTTAACCTTGGGTTATAGTGTCTTGATTGAATATGAATGTCATCACATAAATCGATGCTGACCACCTTGCTCAAGTCTTTGACATTGCCAAGACCATCCAATACAAGATTTTGTTTTTCTATGAATGGATTTAAACGCGAAAAGGCACTAATTACCTTCATCTCTTTTAAATAGTCATGTACATAGGTGATAAAAGTCTGGTTGCAAAAACCTTCTTTTAGCCCATTGTGAATCGGACCACAATAACCGTATGCTGAAGTGATATCATTATGGCCGGTGTTGCCAATATTTCTTATGACCAAAGGCATGGCAATTATTTCATTGCCTTTTTGGTACGTAATCAATACAGGTTTTTCACTTTGTTGTACTGAAATAGCATGGTAATCAAATGTGTGATAAAAGTCATGATTTGGAATTTTATCCAAAATCATGTCCCATTCCCATTTTTTTGTGGCTACCGAGACTTTTTCCTTTAGGTTTACTATTCTCAAATGATTGGTCGTGTTGTTTGAAGGGTAAAAATAGGGTAGGGGATAACGTTGAACAATTAAAGCATTTCAACGGCTCAATTTTTACGATGAATAGAGCAATTCGTACTTAAAAAAGGTGTTATTTACTGAAAATCAGCTTAAAAGGTTCGGCGTATTCTGTACCTACCATATTGCCAAAATATTGGGCAGAAGTTCGCATCGCCTTTAAACTTCTTGGATGCGGAAAGTCTCTAAGCTCGGTTTCATAGTGACTCATGGCCTCTAGTTTGGCATCAATTGTTTCGGAGATATCAACGAAGACATTAGGGTTGAAAGGCTCTTTTTTTAGCAAATTTCCCCATTCCGTAGAAGAATTTACATAATAGGATAACAGGTGATTTACCTTTTGACCTGGGTATGTTCTGCAAGCGACCAAAGTGCTTTCAAAAATTTCTCCGTGATCTTTATTGATATCGGTCTTGTCTTGCACAAAAACCGTGTCATAACCACCTTCTGAAATAATTTTACTAAGCGCTATATTTTTGTCAACATGTGCAACGGTATCCAAACGCATGTCTGGAAAATCTTGTCTTTGAAGTAGGTTTGATCCCAAATGATCGTTGGCATTTTTGGCCTCGATGAATTTATCTTCCAAGATGGCATCATTGTTAAAATATTGAGTGCTACTACCATCCGTAAAAATTAAAACATCTACCTGCTTCTTCTTTTTGACCAATAGCGGAATGGTTCCGCCAACTCCCAAAATTTCATCATCAGGATGGGCAGCAATAACTAAAACCTTGTTGAATAAATTTATCACCTTAAAAGTTGTTTCCTTAAATAATATAGTTGATCCTGCACATTATAACCCAATTTATCCCCTAATCTAAAGAATTTTAATTCAATGGGATCACCGTTGTCGAAGGTTGGCTGGTTGAGCCATAAGTTACCGTCTTGGAATTGAACAAGGATTCCTGTTGCGCTTTTTTTCAAGATTTGGCCCAGGGTACCAAAGTGCGACTTTTCAGCATCGAAGGCAACAGTCCAAAAAATAATTTTTTGGTCCTTATAATAGCAATACGCACCCGGATACGGAGCCGATACAGCCCTTATGAGCTTTTCCATATCATGAATGCCTTTATCAAATTCGATCAGACCATCCGAAGGGACTCTTTTTCCCCTTACTGTAACGTTACTGTTGTCTTGGTCTTCGAATTCTATGGCTTTCTTATTGGTGATTTGCTGGTATAAGGCATAAAACCCTTCGGCCAATTCTTGGCTGACCAAATCATACACCTCCTTAACATAGACTTCACCGGGAATTGTAAATTTTCTTTGAAATATCAATTGTCCAGTATCAACGCCATTGTCAATTTTAAAAAAGCTAACAGCAGATTCACCCAGTCCTTCAATAATGGTCCATGGCAAAGGCGCACGACCCCTACCATGCGGCAACTTTGACGGATGTGTGCCGATGATAAACTTTGAAAAACAGTTGATAAAATCTTCTTTGAAGATCTGACTCCAGCCCAAGGTAAACAAATAGTCGGGCTCCAGTCTCTTGATTTCCGCTATGGTTTCAGCACTGTTAACATTGATGGTATCTATGATATTGATTTCATGATGATTGCAGAAATCATGTAAATCATAATAATCTGAAACGTTTTTGTCGCGACCACTGGGAAGCGTTATCAGTGTATCAATTCTACATTTATGTTGCACCAAAAATTCCAAACAATGATAGGATTCCAAATTTGATCCTATGCAGAAGATTTTTTGGTCAGAGTTCGTACTCATGGAGGTAGAATCTTAAACTTTTTTTATTGCTTTAGTTGAATATGAATCACGAACAATGAAAATGGCCATAAGGCCCTTTAAACATTCCCTATTTGTTCGGGACCAACTTCATGATTCCCAGACCCAAAGAAAGTAAAAATTTACTGTTAAAAATGGGTACAAAAGTCAAATTATATATTTTTCGGGTTTTGCTATTTCCAATTCCCCCAATCTTGGTGTCGAGAGGGTAGGCACCCAAAACATTCAGCTTTTTTAAAATGGGCTTTAATTCCTTGAAGCTTAAAAGCCTATATTTTAGAGTTCTAATAATGAGAGCAAAGGTAAATGCCTGTTGCCTTCCCTTTAGTTTTTTCACTACCCCTTGGTAATCTTTATTAGAACTGTTCAATCCCTTTATCAATCCTTGAAAATGCTCAATGGCATACACCATTCCATGGATGAATTTTAGATTGTGGGCCTTATCCTTACTTGTAACAATGGAATTTTCCACAACAACGTAGCGATGCACATCCATATCAACTTTGGCCATTCGCTTTGCTTTTAGGAAAAGACTGGCCGTAAAAATCGCATCTTCATAAAGCGTGCCTTCGATGAACTTGATGCCCGTAGCATCCAACAGACTTTTACCGACAATATAACGCCAAGCTTCATTTCTGAAACCATGTTTAGCCACAAAAGCTTCGCCATCAATCACTTGAATTTTGCCATCATTCTCGGTATACGGAATGGCACTGGGAAAAGGGCCATTTTCAGCTGTTTTTTGAGTATTGAACTCCAAGATTTCCAGCTCATTTTTTTCTGCCAAGGTCAACAAGGAATTCAGGATGTTTGGAGCAAGAAAATCGTCGGCATCAAGAAAGTAATTATAGTTGCCATTCGCTGCTGCCAGACAGTTGTTCCGGGCAGCACTTGGGCCTTGGTTTTGCTGGCGAATGAGTTTGATATTTTGATGTTTTTCCGCATAATTCGCCGCTATGCTTGGACCATTGTCTTTCGACCCATCATCAACAATGACTATTTCATATTCGCTTTCAGGAATATCTTGGTCCAGCAGACTTTTTAAGCATCGATCAATATGCTTTTCTTTGTTGTATAATGGAATCAATATGCTCAATCTCATGGTATTCGAGTTTACGTTATGGAGCTATTTGTGGGACAATAGTTAGCCAATATTAGTATTTCGAGGACGCGTCATTTTTAATTCGGTCCTCACCGTATTTCTTCAAATTCAAGATAAAATTAACCTACGCTTTCTGCCAACCAAAAAAAATTGACTTAGTACTGGTTTACAAGGTAAACTGCTTACAACCAATACATATTGCATCGTAATTGGAGTAATTTTAACTGTAATCTTTCTCATCAAAGGGTTCCAGCCATTCTAAAATCATGCTGTCACCATTCGCATCTTTGATGGTCAGCAAGTCTCTAAACTCCACAATTTTCCTATTTATTGTTCTTATCGAATCTCCAACCAAGTAAATTCGGGCATATACTTGCCTTTCGGTTCCCAACCATTCTTGTTTTACAGTATCGCCAAGGGCAAATCGCTCTAAAACGAAAACGGTATTTCCATCTTTTTTGATTTCATCCATTCCTTCAATGGAAGTAATGACGCCATCAGTCAATAATACCCAAATGGTACAGGCGATATTTCCTTTAAATCTTGGATCGTTTTTTAGTGGAACTTCATCGTTTCCGAAAATTCCTGTAAATGCATAATTGATAAGCATTTCTCTGTGGTCAAAGCCATTGATGTGCGCAATTGGAATATGAGGTGCTTCTCCTTGTAATCTGAAACCGGGGTCATAGGCATAAATTTCATTGTTCTCAACAAAAAATTGAATGTTGAGTACTCCATTTTGAATTCCCAACCCTTCAAATAAATGGCTCAGTTTAGGATGCATTTTTTCGATAAAAAGATTGGTGTGTTTCGAAGGAAATATGGCTCCTATACAAACTGGACTGGCATCGCCTTGTTTTTTGGTGGTGATTCGATCTGAAACTGCAGAAACGTAAGCCACCCCATTCTGGAAGGTATAGTAAGCTGCCATATCATCACAATCCATATAACGTTCAACCAAAACAACCCCTTTTTTCGAAAAGTCCATGGCGGTTTTAACAGAGGCTACATAATCACTATCGTCTCTGCAAATTTTCATTCCTACACCCCCTCCGCGGTCTACGGGTTTGATCATTAATGGATATTCAAGACCATGGGGTTTTTCAATGGTGGAATTTTCATCGAGGTAAATTCCAGGAATATCTTGAATGTCGTAGTCATGACAATACTTTTTAAAACCATCTTTACTACAAAAAGCTTCGACGGCTTTGTCTGTAACATAACAGGGAAAACCTAACTTTTCACAAATCTCTTTATAGGGTTTGACCAAAACATCAACCACCCCAATAAGCACGGCATCAACATTTTCCTCTTTGGCAACCTGAACTATCTTGTCAACATCAAAAACATTTAAATCGTAGCTTTTTGATGCATTTCGCTTTGCCGGAGAATTTGACTCCATGTCAATAACGATGGTATAAAACCCCATAGTTATGGCAACATCGACCAAAACAGCGGTTTCAGGATTTCCCCCAAGAATGATAAGTTTTTTAGACATTTATTTATTCGAATTGCAGGTTATTATTTAATTTTCTTGAAATATGAAGTTTTCATCAAACCCTAAATCACCCAATAACTTTTGTATCTCCTCTTCATTGGTATTGACCTTAACGATCTTTTCTCGATCAATGCCCATAAGTTCCAATTCGGTCTTAATTGACTGATAAAACTGGGGGTTGTTTGATGCTATAATCAAATAATCAAAGGCTTCGTTTTTAATAGCACTGATAGGCCCCACAAAGTTTCCGCCAATACTGAGTTGATGAAAATCTACATCGATCCATTTCACGATTTCAAAAAATTTCGTTTTGACATTGGTCGATAAAATATGCTGTCCAAATGAGCCTGAACTGTATACTACTATCTTGGAGTCCTTTCCGGTTTTTAAGAACGGATTAAAAAGGATTCCGCCTGATTCGTCTTGAATAACGCCTCCAGAACGTACCAATATTTGAGAGTAGAGGTAATACTTTATTTGGGTGTTCAGGTTGTCGTCATCAAGAACAGCAGTGAGTCGGGTCTTTAAAAAATTCATGAGCAACCCCAATCTATAATATTCCATTTTGGGGTTTTCAATTGATTTCACAATAGAATCATGCCTTTGCCTGTAATAATACAGCGGGATTCTACTAATTGTGAGTTTTTTTGCAATGGAAAGGTAGGCATATGTGATCGCAGCATCTTCACCCATGATGATATCGTTGGGTACATCATAGAGTATTTTATTCAAAAGCTCCTTTCGAAACAATTTGTTCCAAACATAGGTTGATATGCCATGCTCACAAAAGTCACCGGTATATATGGCCTTAGGCAGTATTTCTGATTGTATTTGGCTTTCATTATAGCTTCCTGCCGTCTTAGGTTTTATGGTTTCGATTTTTCCATTGAATTCCCGAAAATGGCCGGTCACAACCAAGTCTGAGGTATTGGCCTCAGCAAGCTTGTAAAGCACATCCAAGTAATATTTGTCAACCCAGTCATCTCCGTCAACAAAGGCTACATATTTGCCGTTGGCATTTTGCAACCCTGCTTTTCTAGCGCTCAATAAGCCACCATTTTCTTTATGTACCACTTTTACGCGTGCATCCCTTGCTGCGTAATCATCGCAAATTTTTGGACAATTATCAGGACTGCCATCGTCAACCAAAATCAATTCAAAATTTGTAAAGGATTGATCTAACAGACTTTCAATGCAATCAGCCAGGTATTTTTCGATACCGTAAATGGGTACAAGTACACTTATTTCGACAGAACTCATGAACTCAACTTTTTATTTAATTCAATATAAAACAATCCGCCTCCCAACAACTCGCCGGGCAACCCAGATTTTGCTGTTGTCACATAAAGGTTCCCATGATTGTCAAAACAACAGGAGGTTACATTGGAACAAGGTAGATTGTGTTCGTCTTTTTTAGCCCCATCTCGAGGGTCCCATTTCGATATGCATTGCCCTCCCCATTCGGCGATCCAAAGCATACCTTCTTTATCAATGCACATGCCATCAGGATTTCCAGGCCCCTTAAGTTCAATGACATAAGAGTCAAAGACAACATCTCCCTTTTCAAGGTCGTAATGGTATTTTGCTACTTTTTGGGTCGGAGTATCAATGAAATAAAGAATGCTCTTGTCATCTGAAAATGCCAAACCATTAGAAATCGTTGTATTTTCAATTAAGGTTTTGTAACTGCCTTCGTGAAATGAAAAGACCTTTCCTTTCTTATCTACAACGGTTGGATAACCCATTGTTCCAATTATGTACCTACCTATTGGGTCTTTGATGCCATCATTATAACGAACATCATTTGCAATGTTAATTTGAAAAGCGAACTTTTTTTCAAGCGTATTAAAGTCAATTTCGAAAAACCCATTTTTTGAGGCAGCAATAACCTTCTTTTTGTCTTGTATATAGATACAACTTACAGGTGAGTCAAAATGTACGCTAAGAATTTCTTTTGTTTTTGGATTCAAGCAATAGGCAATTCCATCTAAAATGGAAACAAAATAAAGGAGTTCATTTTCATGGTCAAAAACAGGTCCTTCGAGGAGCTCGGAATTGGAGTGGAAGACTAGTGATGGCTGCTGCATAAACTTCTTATATGTATTCACCTCCAGTAATTCTTAGAAGGGAACCCGTTGTCATTGCCGAGTCGTCCGAAATTAGATACATCACGGCAGGTACTGGATCCGCAGTATTCAGCATTCGCCCCATAGGGATGATGTTTTTGGCCTTATCCTGCAAGCTACGTTCACTTACACCTTCTTTTGCTCTTAATTGTAGTTCTCCCTCTGTATTGGTCCATCCCATTACCAAGTAGTTCGATCGTATCCCATATTTGGCATAATGATGGGCGATATGATTGGACAGCGTATATAACGTGCTTTTGGACAAAGCGTAAGGTGCTCTGTCAATTTCACCATAATCCATATGAGCAGAACCAAAGAACACTATCGACCCTGATCCGGTTTCCATCATCGACTTGAGTACATATTTCAATAGAAAATATGGGGCTTTAAGGTTGATATCGAAAATGCTGTCAAAAACAGCTTCTTCCGTATCAATAATCGATGCAACAGGAGTAATCCCTGCATAAAGAATGAGGGCGTCAATTGTTTTGAATTTTTTGATGGTCTCGTTGTAGAAGTTTTCAATTTCTCCGAGACTATTTAAATCCAATTCATGAAAATACATTCGTTCAGGTGCTCCCAACGCTGCGATTACTTGATTCCCTTCATCCATGTTTCGGCCACAAAAAGACACATTGTATCCTTTTTCCAAGCTGGACTTGAGTATCTCTTTACCAACACCTTTGGTACCGCCTAAAATCATTACGGTTTTCATGAATTCTTGTGCTTAGAGTTCCTATAGTGTAACGTATTTCAAATCTAATTATTTATTTCTGCGGGGATTTTTTTATCATGAAATCGATACCCTTAAGAAATTTGAGTGCCTGATTCAGCATTGCCGTTCGAGGTACCCATAAACCTGCCCATGGTATCATTGTCACTTGTGGTTGCCCCATCTTGCTTGATAACCTTTTCAACGGTCTTGAACAAAATTTTCAAATCGGTTAAAAAACTGATATTTTCCACATACCACACATCAAGTTTAAGCCTCTTCTCCCAGCTAATGGCGTTTCTTCCATTAATTTGGGCCCAACCTGTTATACCTGGCTTAACTAAATGGCGTTTGGCCTCTTCTTGATTATAAAGAGGTAGATAATCGACTAATAATGGCCTTGGCCCAACAATCGACATATCGCCTTTGATCACATTGATCAATTGCAGCAATTCATCAAGCGAAGTCTTTCTCACAAAACTCCCCACTTTTGTAATTCGTTCTTTGTCTGGGCGTAAATTGCCTTCTTCATCTTTTTTATCGTTCATTGTTTTGAACTTGATAATGGAGAATATTTTTTCATTTTTCCCAGGTCTTTTCTGAAAGAAAAAGGGTTTTCCATTATTTGCAAATGTTAAAAGAATGATCAATACCAATATTATGGGTGACAACAAAACTGCTGCTATCAAGGCAACAATGAAATCAACCCCCGTTTTTATAAACCTGCTGTATAACATTACTACCTATTGAATTGATTGCAAAATAGTTTCGTAAGCGTGCTTGGGTGTGAGGTGGTTTTTCATGTAATCGTAACCTTTTCTACCCATTTCCTGGCGCAGTTCCCTATTTTCATAAAGGCGGACCAAGTTCTTCTTTAAAGTCTCGGTATCCCCTGAAATTGACCACAAACCGCACCCAATAGCTTCTTGTATTTGACCAAAATCGGTATTTTCATCTACCGAAGAGAGTACAGGTAGCTTATGCCTATAATAAGAGTTGACTTTGGAAGGAAAATTAGGGATGGTGAAGTCTTTATTTAGGGAAATCAAACCAAGATCTGACATTTTTAAAATCTTTGCCAATTCATTCCGGTTGACACTGTCCATAAAGACCACATTCTTCAATTTTTTTTCTTCGGCCAAGGCCATTATCTTTTCCTTTTGCGTTCCCCATCCAATAATCAAAAAAACCACATCTCTTAAATCTTGTGAGGCTTCTGCCAAGTAAATAATATTTTCCAATTGCTGAGGGAGGCCAATATTTCCGCCATAAAGGGCAACAAACTTGTTTGTCAGCCCATACCGCGCACGCAATTCGGATTCGGTCTCTTCAATTTCAAGCTCTTCTTTTAGGGGTTCCCAATTTGGCAATAAGTGCAGCTTTGAATCAGGAACGTAGGAATTGTGTTGCTTGACGAATTTGATATTTGCCGGGGACATACAGCCAATACTATCGGATTGTCGATAAAGCCTTTTTTCCAACCTTCTGAAATATTTGAAAGGAAGACTATTTTTCGACATGAGTTTCAAATCGACCCCATTTTGAGGAAAAATATCCCGTAGAATCAGATATAGTTTTGCCTTGGACTTTCGTTTTAACCAAAGGGCAACCGATATCATGGTAATGGGAGGGGTAGGTATAATGATTAAATCAAAATCAAGCGCTAAACCTGATTTTTTCAATGCTCTTTTGAACTGGAATGGCAACAAAATATTAGAGATGCCTTTTTCGATTAGCCCTCCACCAAATAATTTCATGGTAGGAACACGCAGCACTTCAACCCCTGCTTCTGTGTTCAAGGATACCTTCTTGCTATCATCAATTGATGGTGCCACTACGAGAACATCATGCCCATTCTTAAAAAATGTAATCATCAAATCAGGATACATACCTGGTTCTTTGACAGCATTTGAATAATTTAATGCCAAGAAAACGACTTTCTTCATAGTTTTAATTGAACAGTTGATTTAGTGAATTGCATTAATATCTAAAAATTAATTTTCTACCTAGAAACACCGATCCCTTGCAATGCTTGTTCTGCCCTTTCATAGGCATGCTTGAGCAATAAATTATTTTTCATGTATTCGTATCCATTGGTTCCCATTTTCTTTCTTTCTTCCGGATGATTATAAAGAAATAGTAGTTTATTTTTCAAATCTTCAATGTCACCTGCTTTAGCCCAAATTCCTGATTTAGTTTTTTCTAGAATACTACCAAGATCGGTACTTTTATCCAAAGATGCCAAGATGGGTTTTTTTGCATTAAAGTAAACCAGTGCCTTGCTGGGAATGTTGGGAATGGTAAAATCTTCACTGAGAGAAATCAATCCCACATCGGCAACCTGCAAAACATTGAAAAAATCAGTTTTCGACATATAGTCCATGAGCTCAACATTCTGCAACTTTTCTTGGGTCAACATTTGTTCGAAGGGCTCTCTTTCATAGCCATCTCCGACCACAATGAAATGAATATCGGGGTAATCCTCACAAGCTTTGGCCAAGTGCCCTATATTTTCCATTTTTTGGGGTTTTCCAATATTACCTCCAAACATGACAATAAATTTATCTTCAAGCCCCAATTTCGTTTTTAATTCCTTGCTTACAGTTGCTGTTGGTAGTGGTAATAGGTTATCCCAATTTGGCATGAGGTGCATTTTTTCTAGGGAAACACTCGGATTTTTTCGCTGCACGTATTCAATATTTCCCTGTGACATGCATCCAATGGTGTCACTAAGGGCGTACATTCGTTCCTCCTTTTTTCGAAAATATCGGTGTACTAAACCACCGTTGGAAATCATTTTCAAATCAACCGCATTTTGGGGAAATATATCGCGCAGAATCAGATAGAGTTTTGAACCGAAATTCTTTTTGAACCATGCGGCCAGATCGATCAAGGTTATCGGAGGTGTCGGCATGATGATCAGGTCATAGTTTAAATTCAGGCCGCTCCTTTTGAGTGCCTTTTTGTATTGCTTTGGAAGCATTAGATTGGCTATCCCTTTTTCAATTTTTCCGACGTGAAACAGATTCCAGGTAGGAACGCGCAACACCTGAATGCCTTTTTCAATTTGAAGTCCGACAACATGATCATCGTATGTAGGACCAACTACCAATACCTCGTGACCATTCCGGTGAAATTCTAACATCAAATCGGTAAACATGGTAGATGTTTCATTGATGTTTGGAATACCAAGACCGAGAAATGCCACCCTCATACCACTGTTTATGGCTTAGACCACACAACGCGATTTACATAATCGACATATGATAAGATGATTCGTACTACCTTTTCACTAACATTTGGCATGCTGTAGTCCCCAACTTGTCTGAAGTTTCTTTCTGGGTTTCGTTGTTGTACTTCCAAAGCCTCCAGACCTTGAAGAATACGTTCGGGGCTAAGTCCCACCATCATCACAGAAGCTTCTTCCATTGCCTCAGGTCGTTCATGCGCCTCACGAATATTTAAAGCCCGGAAATTTAGTATGGAAGATTCCTCCGAAATCGTTCCACTATCCGATAATACGGCAAAGGAATGGTACTGTAGGGCATTATAATCTGAAAATCCAAGGGGTTTTAAAAACTGGATATTCTTGTGTGCCTTCACTTTTTTAGCTTCCAACATGTTTCGTGTTCTGGGATGCGTTGAGACGATAACGGGGAAATCGTATTTCTCTGCAATTTGATTCAACGAATCAATAAGCCCATCAAAGTTTTTTGGGTTGTTGATGTTTTCTTCCCGGTGTGATGAAATCACAAAATATTTCTGTTTTTCAAGACCCAAGTCTGAAAGCACGTTTGATGCTTCAATTTTATCCCTGAATTGCCCCAATACCTCAAACATAGGGCTACCCGTTTTAATAACCCTGTCTGGTGGAAGGCCCTCACGTAATAAATATTCGCGGGCGATATCACTGTAGGTCAAATTGATATCGGCCACATGGTCCACAATTTTTCTATTGGTTTCTTCGGGAACCCTTTGGTCAAAACAGCGGTTGCCCGCTTCCATATGAAATACAGGGATTTTTCGTTTTTTGGCCGGAATAGCGCAAAGGCAAGAGTTGGTATCACCAAGTACCAAAAAGGCATCAGGTTGAATATCCTCCAAAAGTGGATCAATTTTTATTAAAATCTGTCCAACAGTTTCAGAGGCATTTTTTCCTGCCGCATTCAAAAAATGGTCCGGCCGACGGATGCCCATGTCTTCGAAGAAAATTTCATTCAATTCGTAATCGTAGTTCTGCCCGGTGTGCACCAAGGTATGTTCAATCGCCGGATTCGCATCAAGTGCTTTTAAAACACAAGCCAAGCGTATAATCTCTGGTCTTGTTCCTACTACAGTCAGTACTTTTAATTGTTTCAAAATCCTTTTTTTAGGTTAGTTATTTTCAACATTAACAAAATAAGTATCCGCATCATCCGGATTATAAGGTTCGTTAATCCAGAACAAAGTTATCAATTCATCCTCCCCGATATTGGTTATGTTATGCGTGTACCAAATAGGCATGTCAACATAAGCTGGCTCATCACCATTTAATTCATAATTAATGATATCATCTGTTCCAATTCGTCTTAGCTGTATTCGAGCCTTGCCTTTAATCACGGCAAAACGTTCGGCCTTTCGGGTATGAAAGTGATTGCCTCTCGTGATTCCTGGTACCGTGGTCGAAAAGGAAAATTGACCACTGGTTTGGGTTCTGGCTATTTCTACAAAACTGCCTCTTGGATCGGTATGTTGGGTAAACTTTACGGGATAATGTTCTACAGGCACATAGCACCTAAAGGTATTGAACAAGGCTTTTTCAAAATCATCATCTAAATTTGGGAAAATGCCGTTTTCCAAATAATCGCTTCGAAACTTGTTGAGTAACGAGAGCAATGCCGAAACCTTTATATGGTGATTCGGGGCGATATCAACCTCAATACTGTTAGCATTTAGATGATCACCTTTGATGTTTCCAAAAATTGCATCGATAAAATGGGCGACCAATTCATTGATATAAATGAGTCCTACCTCACCGTCATTTAAAATTGTCGGTTCTTCATTATGGGCCACTTTATGACAAAATGTTGCCACAACAGAATTATAATTCGGGCGTCCAAAAGGACCAAAAACATTAGGAATGGTCAATGAGGTAAACTTAGCCCCACTGTTTTTTGACCATGCTGCAAATTTCAATTTCCCTTCTTTTTTTGACTTCCCGTATAAATTATCACGTATTTCCTGTGATGATGACGAAAAAATAATGTGCGGAGCAACTTGCTTTGATTCGCAGGCCATAATTAATTTGTCTACCAAACCAATATTGGTTTCATAAATCACATTGGGATCCTCGTGCCGATTCATAGCTGCCAGATGCACAATCGTATCACAAGAACTAACAAAAGCTTGCAATTCGTCAGGTTTTTCAAAAAAGGACCTTTCGAAGTTTATCAGTTCCACCTCCTCATTCAACATTAAGGTCGTGTACAAATGGTACCCAACAAAACCAGCCTGTCCGGTGATACCAATTTTATGTTTTTGTGCTTTCATTAGTTATATTTTCCAGTCGGCAGACCATTTATCAAACGGAAACCTAAAATCATCATTTTTAGATTGTTCCAAAACATAATTTGAAAAAACCTGCAGTCTTGATTTTTCACTTGTTGCCTTCAATGCAGTGGCATGCCCTTCCGCAACATAAAGTACGAAAGGATTTGAGTCATTGAGCACGTACTTTGATGGCGACAATTGGTTTGATGGCTTCTCGAAATTGTCAATTTTTATGGTATTGATGATAAAGCTTCCTTGGAGACAGTAAAACCATTTTTTTTCCTTTTGATGTGCTTGCCAACCTCGTATTTGCTCCGTATCAGCTGGAGATATTTCGTAAAACCGAACTATTTCCTGCATATTTAATTGGTTGAAAAAGCGCAAGCCACCCCGATGATCGGAAAAGAAATCTCCTTTAATAATGCTTTTATCAGGCATTAAGCGATTCTTTTATAAAATCAAGATTTAGTAGGGTTTGCTTCAGTTGTTCATTGGTCAACTGTTTCGTGTTGTGTGAATGATAATCCTCAATTTTGCTGATATCAGTTTCACCTTCTGAGAAATAGCGGCTATAATTTAAATCGCGGTTATCAGCGGGAATTCTGTAAAATTCACCCATATCCTGGGCTTTTTGCATTTCTTCTCGGGTACATAGTGTTTCATAAAGTTTTTCACCATGTCTGGTACCAATGACCTTCACTTCATTTTGGGCATCAAAAATACTTTTAATGGCCTCAGCAAGATCACCGATGGTACTGGCAGGAGCTTTATTTACAAATAAATCACCCTGATGACCATGTTCGAAGGCAAACAACACCAAATCAACAGCATCCTCCAAAGACATTAGAAATCGTGTCATGTTGGGGTCTGTAACGGTTAGCGGTTGTCCTTCTTGAATCTGGTTTACAAATAAGGGTATAACAGAACCCCTTGAAGCCATTACATTTCCATAGCGTGTTAAACAGACCGTGGTCTTACTCTCTTCAACATTACGGGAAGCTGCGATTGCTACCTTTTCCATCAAAGCCTTACTGATTCCCATGGCATTTATCGGATAGGCCGCTTTATCCGTACTCAAACAAATAATTTTTCCAACCCCATTTTCGACGGCTGCATCAATTGTGTTTTGCGTACCGAAGACGTTTGTTCTTGCAGCTTCAATTGGAAAGAATTCACAGGAAGGCACCTGTTTTAAGGCAGCGGCATGAAATACATAATCTACACCGCGCATAGCTCTAGAAATGCTATTGTAGTCACGTACATCACCGATATAAAATTTTACTTTGTTGTTCTTTAGACGATTTCGCATATCATCCTGCTTCTTCTCATCACGACTGAAAATTCGGATTTCCTTAATATCGGTTTCTAAAAATCGGTTAAGAACGGCATTGCCGAAGGAGCCTGTTCCGCCTGTAATTAATAGTATTTTGTCTTTGAACATGGTTATTTTTTTCTGATCACAAAGGTAAATGCAATATCAAAGCTTTGTGGTTTTTTTTGGTGGTTTTGTATTGCTTCATCGGTAAAACGCAAAAGAAAGGGCACTATTGTTTTTTTATCAAACTAATTGCACTCGATGACCGGTAGCTTAAAACCTTTTAAATCCAACAATTCAATACCAGATAACTTGGAAAACGGAATTGTGTCGTTTTTTTTCAACAATTGGTGGTGTTTTATTTGTCGAATTAAGTTGTTTACTATTTTTTTGATAGAGTAAATAAAACAACATGAGCCAATTAAGAAATTTTTTAAGACATGCTTATCCCTACAGCAAAACCAGGATAAACCAGAGAAAAGAGAAAAAATTGTTCAACAAACTGTTGCATGAATACCAAGGGAAACCCTTAAAAGTTGTGGTTGGAAGTGGGCAGATATATACCGATGGATGGATACCCAGCGAAATACACATTCTTAATCTGTTGCGGGAAAGTGATTGGACAAGATATTTCGAAAAAAATAGTCTTGATGGATTGCTAGCAGAACACGTTTGGGAACATTTAAGTCCTGAAAATGGTGCAATTGCTGCGCGAACATGTCACACATTTCTTAAAAAAGGAAAGCGTTTAAGGGTAGCAGTACCTGATGGATATCATCCGGACCCTAAGTATATTGACTATGTAAAACCTGGCGGACATGGTTTGGGCGCAGATGATCATAAGGTGCTTTACAATTACAAAACTTTCACTAAACTTTTTGAAGACAATGGGTTTCGCGTTGAGGCCATGGAATACTTTGATGAAAATGGTAAGTTTCATTCCAAAGATTGGGAAAAAGAAGATGGTTACGTGTACAGAACTATTCGATATGATAAGCGTAACGCAGATGGAAAACCAAATTACACTTCCCTGATGATCGACGCCTATAAGGAGTAATCAAAATGAGCTGCCTAGAAGCTTGAAACGGTTGGAGTGAACTTGCAAAAATGGATGTCATGAAGGGATTGACACAGCCCTGCTATGGGTAAACCCTTAACCCTATACAATTAGGCACCAATAAACGTTCTCAAATTAGATTCAAAAAGCTCATAATCTTTGCGAACTTCTTTAAGGAAAGTTGTGCATGCTTCCTTAAATTTTTCAGGATTGTATTGTTCTTTGAATCGTAGTATTTCATCGGGAATTTGTTCATAGTCCTTGATAACAATTCCGAACTTGAAATGGTCAATTATTTTTTGTTGTTCCACAGTATAATCATTAACCATGCATGGGATTTTTAACAAGGCCGAGAGGTAGAGTCTATTACTCAATACCTGATTATTGAAGGTATTGTTACTAATGAGGATATTGATTAAATCGGTTTCTTTTAAAAGATTCTTTTCTTCTTCTTTTTTATAGGGTCCTGAGAAGTCAACGTTTTTTATTTTTTCTTTGATTGCAAATTCCTCCAGTTTCGCACTTGTAGGTCCAAATCCAATGAAATTTAGTTGAAACCGAGCATCGTTTCCTAAAACCATTACGACCTCGGCATCGGATGGGAAATCCTTTATTTGCCCAATGGTATCCACCAGAATTGCTTTTTTAAGGAATAGTGGATTTTTAACCTCTTCGGTCTGCAAGGCCTCCTCAACCAATTCAATATTGACATTATGACTCAGCATATAACGTGAGCCAGTGGGAAGCCATGATTTAAAGCCATTGGATGATAAACTGACCCAATGGGCATGTTCGATTAGTTTGCCAATTTTGTTCTTGAAATAGGGTACCATTGGCGAATAGTCCCTAATATCCAAAATGTATTTTTTCGGAAAGTTTTTCTTTAAATAGCCCTGTAGATAAATACCCAGCTGACACGTAAAAACGATAACCTTGTCATAATTGTTCTTTTCCAATTCCCGTAAAGCAAATTTTCTAAACTTAAAATAATCGAGAATCCTCAGGACTTTTGGACCTTTTTTATTCTTTAAGGTAAACGCCACTGTTCCTTGTTCTACTCTATCATTTCTGTTCCAAGATATGATGTCATAGGCCACATTTTCTTTATCCAATAGCTGGGTATAGTAGGGAAGATAGGGGGAGGTGTATAAGTTATTTGGAAAAACAAGCGCTACTTTCAAGAGGCACATTTTAGGTTAGACGCCATAAAAATAATGGTTATATATGTTGTATTGGGTAATCGAAAGAACGAATCCATAACGTAACCGATTGTTTTCGCGTCCAAATTATTGTGACAGGTGTCTTCTAATTTTGATTCATCAGTGTCTTTCACGTACTTTACAATTATCTTTTATGTATTTGCTTTTCTATAAATATTTTGGGTGAATGGTGATTATAAATAACGATGATTTTGGGGCTTCCGAAAACCTGAACTACGGTATCTATTTAGCCTTTAGCAAAAATTTGATTAGCTCAACAACCACTTTGGTAAACTTTGAAGAGGGATTAAAAGATGCCGTTACGTATATAAATGAAGGAAAAATACGGCCAGCGTCTGTGGGTTTGCATCTAAACCTAACTGCAGGAAAACCTTTGACCAATAAAATGGCAGCAAACGAAAATTTTTGTGAGAATGGATCCTTCAAACCAAATAGGAATCGCAACATTTTCTTTTTAAATCAAAAGGATAGAAAATGTGTTTTTGATGAACTAGAGGCGCAGATTTTAAAGTTCAAGGAAGTTTTTGGATTTAACCCGAGTCATTTGGATTCGCACCATCATATTCATACCGAGCTTGCTATTTTGCAATGTGTGATTCGATTGGCCAAAAAGTATAAGCTCAATTCGATAAGACTATCACAGAATCTAGGAAGCCCACCTAATTTTATTAAAAGAACATATAAAAAATTGGTAAACAACTATTTGAAATTCAAAAAATTCAAGGTTGTCGATAAATTTGGTGGGATTTCCGCATTAAACAGTTCTAACTTTAACGGAAAGTTGAATTACGAAATTATGGTACACGTCATTCATGACACAGCGGACGATTCATTAAAAGATGAGGGAATTATTGATCTAAACGAAAAACTACGCGAAGTCTTCCAAGGTGACAAATGGCAATTGTCTAATTATACTGATTTGGCCCAAACCAAATCATCTTAGGTTTCAAAAGGCGTTGTCGAGAAAATTTAAAATTCTTTTGGCCTGAACGCTATTGTTTTTCTTTTTTAGGACGAAGGACTTCGAATCACTTCCAAAATCATGGAGCTCTTTCGCGCTTTTTTCCAATACTTCACCAATTTTCCCAGACATTCCTTGAATGGACTCGTCATCGAATAGATAAACATAATTGTTGTATTCCGCCGGCATACCGGGAAGTTTAGTGGTGACAATCGGTGTGCCTGAAACCATATATTCCATGTTTTTTGATGGGAAGGAGTATTTGGTGAATTCTTCTTGGGTAGGTCTTGGATTCACCAATAAACTGACTTTAATTTGCTCGGCTACAACTTTTTCATTGGGTACAACACCAAGGTACTTAATACGTTTGTCATCAGCAATATAATCTGCCATGTTTTCAACCATTTCACCTAAGCCATACAAATGCAATTGATAGGATGGATCTTTGACCAATTTAAAGGCTTCAATCAATGTTTTTAGACCATACTTTTCAAAAAGACCACCTGCGTACAGTATCGTTTTGTTCGGATATTTGTTCTTTAGTTCATTACTTGACTTTTGCATATGACTATCCACCAAGCCTTCCATAACCATGTAGGGTTTGTTATTAGGATTTATTATTTGGTTCATTTGCTCAGTAAGAATGATATACCCATCGAACCAGGTCAGTCTTTTTGTGACAATAGGTGTGTTAGGTTCATTACGGCTCTTTTTTGCGTCAACCATAAGACCTGGTAAATCAGTAACAATGGCCACAATTTTTACGCCCGTTAATTTGCACGCCACCATGGATGCTATTGAAACGGTGACATTTAATAGATCACAAACCACCGATTTCTTTTTGGTAGCGAATAATGACCAAAAAAAGACATAAAGAAAGGTATAAATGAAAATCCCCAAGTTTTTGACCCCCCTTATGTTTACCATTGGGATGTAGTTGTATTTTACCTTTTTTACCTTTTGTTGTGGTAATTTCCAGATCTTTTTGCTGTGGTTAGCGGGAACAACAGGAATAGTGCTGAGGGTCTTAATGTCGCAATCACCATGATTTTGGGCAAAACCTTCGGCCAATAGTCTATGAAACTTTTGTGCCGCCAATTGCGGTTTCACTTTGGCAGTGGTAAAAATGAACTTCAAAACCTCTTCCGAGCAAACCGAGCTCACATACAATACTTTTCTCATGTCGTCTTCAACTCATAATATTTGTTGATTACTCCAATGAACAAACAAAAAAGTGCGAACAAAGAGAATGCTGCATCAAATATAGGTTCAACCATAAATATTAAGAAAAAGGCCAAGGCATAGATATAGATCAGCCCATTGATAAAAATATTATCAGTTGATCTTAAGGTTTTTCGGATTTGGAAGAATGATCGAACAGAAAATACGATCAAAAGAACAAATGGAATAATGCCTCCGGCCCGCAATACGTCAAGCCATAGGTTATGGGAGTATCCAAATTCCTTTAAATCCCATCCCAAAGGTTTTTTAAAGAGGTATTCAAAAGACTTCACCCATCGCTCTGTTCGTCCACCGGCACTTGCGGCATTATTTCCTTTGCCTTCCATTCTGCTTGCAAAGGAAGTCAACCAATCCTCGTTTAAGTCAAAAGAAATTGTGTTTAACACAAAAACGACAATTCCGACTAAGAGCAATAACAGAATGGCATTTTGTTTTGCCGATTGTCTCCGAAGCATATATATAACGGCCACAATGGATGTGATAAGGAAAACACTCAATTGTGTACGGCTACCCAAACGGATCGAACATATCAATGAGAATACAAATAGTACAATCATGATTATTTTAAAAACGTTAGGAATTGCCTTTCGACCCACCACCAGTAGCGCAGGAATGACCATATTCAGTGTCAAATAAGCACCCATAACTGTTGCGGAAAGGGGCTCATCAGTCCAGATGTAGGGAATACTTCGATCAACCTGAACGAATCCACCTTCAATAAAATTTTGGTATACCGATACAACAACGGGCAGGGAATATATTGCTGCGCTTATAAAAAGCAAGTAAAAAATGTACTTGTCTTCTTTAACGGGATTGATAAAAAATTTACCCAACATATAAAAAGCCGGAAGAAAGGTTGAATAAACAATAATCAATTGAATGCCATCCACAGGATCAAGGGCATAAAACAAACCATAGGTCAACGACAGCAAACAGAGCACAAAAAAATTGCCATCAATGTTCTCCTTTAAGGATTTTGATTTCAGCAAAATAAAAGGGAGTAGCATATACCCGAAGAAGTCTCCAAAATTTAAAAGGTCGATTAGGAACAGGAAAAAAATCCCCACAATTAAAAAACCCACCTCATTGATATATGTAAAGGCTTTTTTAAACATTTAGTATTCCAATCACGTGTTCTAATTATTTATTTCGCTGAATCTACAGCTGTTTTTGAATTGTAAATTTTAACGAAAAAATCATTTAAAAATTTTCTTGGTTGCCCTTTTGAATTTACCTCTTAATTGACTCATAACAATGGTCAACGCCTCGTTCAGATAGATATATTTAAAATTATAGGTCAACATTCGAGACTTGTTGCTCCTTATAAACGTATTGGGCTCCCTGATGTGCAAATCGTAAAGAAATATGTCTTCTCCTTCCAAATCTTGCAACACATTTGCATCAATGGGTTTTAATGAACATGCCATTTTTTTTAGTATTCTAAAATTTAGATGTTGTGTAGTTAGTAGGAACCGTTCGCCATCTAGGGTGTCAACATTTTTATAGGCCTGCAAATCAAGGCAAAGATCTTGCTTTGGTATTTGTAATTTCTCAGCTAGCGCTGTATTCTCATAATAGGCATCATAAACCGCACAACTTTCCGATAGCTTTGAAAAATGATATTCTTTCTTGTGGGCATATAACAAGGGTAATTGAAATGCGGTACTATCTTCTCCTACATGCGTTCCAGTGTCGCTAAAATTTGTAGTCAATGCTATTTTTGGATAGATAAAGTACCTGTCTTCAGCAACTAAAAAGGCTATAAAATACTTTAACCACGATTTTTCAGACCAACCTCTTACATATTCTGGAATGCGGGTATTCGAATCGATTTTTGGTGTGGTCTGGTACCATTCTTTAAATGATTTCCATTGCTTAGCATTCCAAGCCTGACCCCATGAAGAAGCGAATTGAAAGTACCAATTGTCATATCCATCTTCTATGGGTTGGAAGTTTTTATTGGTATGGACATTCAATTGGTGGTTATACAGTGATATCCCTCCAATGCGCAGTTTGTCTGATGAAAAATGCAGCGCATTCAAGGTATAGTAATAAAAATTTGGGGAGACGAATAGGTCATCCTCCAGCATGATGATGGCTCCAAATTGCTTGGTTAGGTCACCACATTGCATCACATGGTCGCGCAATCCTAGATTTTTTTCTTGGTAGTGCACTTCTTTTGGTCCAAATTTCCAATCAAAATGTTCTGCGATATCAAGCACATCTTGATTTGTATCGCACTTATCAATACTTATAATTAACGGAATGTCTTGTGCTGGGTAGAAAGCAAGCTGTAACGAATCAAGCAGCCTTTGTAGTGACCGTGGTCGATTAAAAGCAACTACCACTATCGCTGGACTCTTATCGCTCATGCTGAATTTTTGATTGAAGCTTTTCGATGCTAGAAAATAGCGGGGCGTGAGATTTTATCCATTCTTCTGTTTTGTCCCACCATTTTAAATCGAGCAAAAATTGGATTTCACTTTCGGAAAACCTCTTTTTTATTGTTTTTGCCGGAACACCACCAACTATGGTATAGGGAGGAACGTCTTTTGTGACTAATGCATTGGCAGCTATAACAGCCCCATCACCAATAACAACACCCTCCATTATGGAAACATTGTCTGCAATCCAAACATCATTACCGATGACGATCGCATACTTGTTTTCATCATCCCTATTTGATGCATGTTCAATAAATAAATCCTCGTTAACATAACTGAAACCGATACTGTGATTCTTAGAAAAAAAAGAAGGATGCGTGGATACAAAATCTTTGGTAGGATGTTTTCCAAAAATGCAATTAACATGCTGCCCAATCGAACAATAACGGCCAATTTTGGTTCTGGAAAAGTGGCTATTGGGACCAATATAGCTACCGAATCCCAAAAAACTGCCATACAAGGTGTTGTTGCCAGTTAAACTGTTTTTTCCCTCCAAATATGTGGAAAAACCAACCTTGACTCCACTTCCTAGTTGGTTGCCATTTGCGTTTAATTTCAGTCTTCTGAAATAAAAGGCAAGGTTTTGTAAGAAACCTACGGAAAGAACTATTTTTTTTAACCTTTTCATGCTATACAAGTGTTCTTGAAAGGTATCTGGTTAACATGATGATTTGCCCTGTGGTTGACGTACGGTAAAATGTTCTTTTTTGCATATCAATATTAGGGTTTGTGTTTCGCTTTACCAAAAAAATCAAGGCTTAGGTTCCATAATTCCGATAACTCGTGAACTTTCAACAATTTGATAACTAACAGATAAGTCCCTAATCCAGTTAGCCCTGTGATAACAATATCTATATAATGGTTTTCAAGATGGTTGGTGATTAGTAATGTAATGACTGCTGTTACTGAACCTGCCAAGATAATAGGTAACAATTCCCTGATTTGCTTGAATGCACCATATCCCATGATTTTTCCAGGGTAATACGTATTGATGAAAAAATGAATAGCTGTGGCCAACAATTCCGCCATTGCGATATAGACAATACCGTGTTGGAAAGAAATCAATAGCAATATGACTCGAATTACAATTTTTAAAACTTGCTGTTTTAATACCAAATCCGTTCTTCCAATTACAAAGAGAAGGTTTTCATTGATTCCGGAAATAATGGTTATTAAACGCGCGATACAGAAAATTTGCATAATGGGTACAGCAGGCAACCATTTTTCGGTCAAAAGCACTTTTATGATTGGTTCAGCGAGAACTGCAAGCAATAAAAAGATTGGGATGATCATAAGGGCCGTGGCACGGATAATCTTTCGGGTATAGGCGATCAAATTTTCTTTTTGGTTTTGAATGGTAGAAAGTCCAGGAAAAATAACGCTGTCCAAAATTCCGTCAAGGGCACCGTAGGCGGCATCAGCAAAGGTAGTGCCTCGACTATAAAATCCTAGGGAACGAGCTCCCATTACCTTACCTATAACTAGTCCATAGATATGACTAACGGTAGTATTCAAAAGCGCTGAGGCCATGACATTGGAACTGTATTTGAACATGCTTTTCAGGGCATGCCATGAAAATACCCAATTCGGTTTCCATTTCACCAATATCCAGGTGGCCAAAGCATTGATTGAAGACCTTATCAGACTTTGGAATACCAGGGCCCAGACCCCATATCCATTATAAGCCAAAATGATAGCGGTTACTCCTGAAATTAAGGTTGCAACAAAACTGACCTTGGCCAATGTTTTAAAATCAAGATCAATGGCGAAAAGTGTGTCGGGAACAGTATAGGAAGCATTGATGATCAAAACCAAAGCCAACACCTTTACTATTTCTTCCAGTTGGGAAATCTCAAAAAAAGTGGCAATAACAGGTGATGCAAAAAACAGAATGAGATAACATAAAATTGAAATAAAAAGATTGAACCATAAAATGGTTGACTTGTCATCTTCGGTACGGTCCTGTTTCTGGATTAAGGCTGATGCAAAACCACCATCGATAAAAATATCGGAATAGGCGATGAATATTAAAAGAATACCGATGATGCCATATTCAGCGGGATCCAAGATACGAGCAAGAACAATGCCAAGAGAAAAGTGCAAGATATCCACTGAAAATTGCTCAATGGCACTCCAGGCCATACCCTTAAACATTCGTTTAGCCAGGCTCATAAGCCGATCGCTTTAGTGACTTAGCGCAAATATCAATATTTGTTAAGAAGATTGATATACAATACCCACAAGATGCTTTTTTAATCGATTAATAAAGTTTTAGCTTTAAGGTTCATGGGTGGTGAACTACTTTTAAGTTTTTAGGATCATTATTTCTTTAAGAATCGCTGCGATTGTTCCTTTATTTGGTCGTATTCCTTTATTCGGAAAATTTTGATACATAGAAAGTAGACCCCTACAGCCACAAACGGAGCAATACAAATTTTAACAAAATCGCTGTCAAATGCCGTTACTGCGAGATACGTAATAAGCGTCATCAAAAGGGCAGAAAGAAAAATATATTTCATGTCCTTTAATTGGGAAACCGCACCATAGCCCATTATTTTGCCAGGATGGTATGTATTGATGAAAAAATGGATTATGGTAGAAAGTAATTCGGCAAAAGCAATTGCCACAATTCCATATTGTAAAGCCACCAACAAAAGCACAACTCTCACAACTATCTTAAGATAGTGTTGTTTTAAGGCCAAATCTGTTCTTCCAATCACATAAAGCAAGTTAATGTTCACTCCGGATATTATGGTAATCAGTCTTGCAATACAGATCAGTTGCATTATCGGTACGGCTGGTTTCCATTTATCGGTCAGAAGCGTAATAATTATAGGTTCAGCCATTAAGGACAAAAACAGGAAAACAGGAACGATAACCAACGCGGTCATTTTTATGATTTTTCCCGTTTGTTCTATTAATAGCTGTCTTTGGTCTTGAATTGTGGAAAGACCGGGAAGTAACACACTATCCAAAATTGAATTAATCGTCACATATATGATGTCTGCAAATTGCGTTCCTCGTGTATAATACCCTAAATCTTTAGTGCTTAGCATTTTAGCAATGAAAAGTGCGTAAAAGTTGTTGACAATAGTGGTAAGTAAAGAAGAGATGAGCAAATTTGAACCGTATGCAAATAGCGATTTAAAAGATGATTTTGAAAAAACAAAACGCGGCGTCCATCTAACCCAAAACCACATTAAAATCAGTGTCAAAAATGATTTTATTAAAGTTTGCCATGCTAGTGCCCAAACTCCATATCCTTCGAGTGCAAGATAAATTGCAATAAGCCCAGAAACGATGACGGCAATGAAATTAATTTTAGCCAGAGTCTTAAAATTCAAGTCAATGGTCAATAAGGTGGCGTGTAAGGCAAAAAGCGAATTTGTAATAAGGACGATTGCCAAGACTCGAAGTAAGTCCTTTAATATTTCCAATTCATAGTAGGAGGCCACTAAAGGGGCCAGAAACCATAAAATAATATAGCAAGCCAATGCTATAAAAACGTTGAAGAGAAAGACTGTGGACTTATCGTCTTGAGTACGATTTTGTTTTTGAATCAGGGCTTTCGCAAAACCACTGTCGATAAAGACATTGGAAATAGCGATGAACACCAAAATGATTCCGATAATTCCATATTCTTTTGGTGTAAGTATCCTTGCAAGAACAATACCCAGAATAAATTGAACTGCTTGAATCGATACTCTTTCCAAAGCACTCCAAATTACACCAGTAAACATTTTTTTGCCTAAGCTCATTATATCCAATAGGGGATGTCAAATATCGGATTAATAGTTAATTCATGTAAAAGTCATTGTCAAAAGGACAAAAAAAAGGGTAAGATTAACTCTTACCCTTCATTACCTTCGTTTTAACTAGCAAATTAATTGGCTGGGGGATTAAAATTGACATTTGACCACGTACAATTTGTCCAGCTCACATCAAAATTGCTGTATGGGGCATACTGTTCTTGAATTTCAATAAATAAATCTTCACCATTTTCGAAGTTGCAATTTTCAAAATTGAAATTCTGTGTCCCTAAATATACAACGGCAACAAAACCAAAATTTCTCAAAGTACAATTCTTAAAGTCAAAATTACGAGCCGTTGCTGAAAATGCGCCTCCTGAACCTATGTTTAGCATTCGGTTTGTATTCTCTACCGTAACATTTTCAAAAGTATTATCAGCACCTAACTCCATTAGGTCTCGATCGCCTCCGGGACCTACATACCCATCGTCATATTCGGCCAAATTTATTGCTGCCCATGTATCTTTAACCAGAGTGTTCTTTATCAAATTGTTATTGGCTCCGTTGGCAATAAAGATATTTGAATGCCAATAGCCCGAAGATGTACCTTCGCCGAGTATCGTGCATCCATCAACAACGTTGTTCTTAACACCTGAGAAATTCAATTCGATATTGGTTCTCCTTGCAGTACAATTTTTAAACGTATTGTATTCAGCCAAATCCTTCATGTCAAAACCGTGACCTCCATGTTGCAAACCTGAAGCTCGTTCAGCGTATGAATTTTGTACTACCGTATTGTTTGTTCCTCCAGTTAACAAGAAATAATAGTCGGTCGGATTGCTCGGATTGTCTGCGTAAACGGAACAATTGTTAACCAGAGAATAGTCTGAATCAAATAATTTTATTGCTTCGGCTGTGGCATTCAAAACAAAGCTGTTTTCTAAAAGTGAATTGTCACCTCCAAGAACAATTCCAAATCCATCGTAGGAACTATAGTTTGATTGCGTACCAAAGTTGGTTGCGACTATATTTCTGAGAACCACATTCATGCCTGTCGATTGGATACCAGTGGTATAATTGGTGATTTGGAAATTCTCAATTTCGATATAGTCTTCCCAAATTTGGATACCAATATTTCCTCCCGATGCTATAAGGGGCATTTTGTTGGCATCTAATTGGTCACCATAGGAAAAGGTTGATCCTTCATTACTTACAATGTCCCCTGGAGTATTGGTATATCCAATAAATCTTATAGGATTTCCTGGTGTTCCAGAATTGTCAGCATTTAGTTGTAATGCTCCATAATTTCCTGCCTTGATATAAACTACATCTCCTGCAGCCGCAGCAGAAAACGCATATTCAAGGTTCCAGGCATTGGCCTCAGAAAGACCATCGTTATTAGGAGAACCGTTCGGAGTCACATATAATGCACCATCGGGTGGCCTGTTATCGTCATTGCCGCCACCAGAGGTATCACCGCCACCTGATGTATCGCCACCGCCTGATGTATCACCACCGCCTGATGTATCACCACCGCCAGAAGTGTCGCCACCACCAGAAGTATCACCACCACCAGAAGTGTCGCCACCACCAGAAGTGTCGCCACCACCAGAGGTGTCGCCACCACCAGAAGTATCACCACCTCCAGATGTATCGCCACCACCTGTGGCATCGCCTCCACCACTTGAGGTATCACCTCCACCCGTGGTATCGCCTCCACCAGTGGTATCACCTCCATTGCCACTATCATTCCCACTAGAATCATCATTGGCTTGAGGGTCGTTGTCTACATAGCCTGGAGGAGCCTCGTAACTTACAATAAGTTTAGGACCTTTGTTATTTGGGTTCTCTTTCGAAGCAAAGGCAAAATCATTTCCTGAGGAATGCGACATCACCAAAGTAAATTCTTCGGGAACTATATTTGTTGCGTCTAGTGTAACTTGTTCTTCACTTTCGAGCAAAAAAGATTTTCCAATGGATCCCAATAGTGCACCGCCTGATGGAGCGTTGTTCGCACTCAGATTTGATTCGGTCCAATCGGTACTACTTGATTTTTGCACACTTACGGTGCCATTTCCTTGATCACTGTCAACCGTGAAGCTCAATTTTGCATCAATTACCTTACCAGGTAACGAACTTAAATCGAACATCAAGTAACTGGTTCTATTTTCTTCTTCTAGTCGAACAAGATTAACATTGTATCCTTGATTACCTTGTAGATAGGCATCATGTGTTGGTTCAAATGTTTTTGATAAAACAATGAATTCAGGGGCTTCTTCGGCATTGTCTTCCAAGTTTTCTTCAATATTTTCAGAGATTACCTCATTAAATAAATCAGAATCCTTGCTGCAGCCAAAATTCAAGCATAAGAGTAATGCACATAACAATGTCATGTAGTAGGTTTTGGTGGGGTGGAATTGCATAGTAGGGTGCAGTATTTAAGTTTACAATTTGGGTTTTAAAATTATTTCTTTTTGTTCTAATCATCGATAACCGAACTGGTTTTTTCGATGAAATGCACAAAAACGAAAGATTTAGCAACCCTTTTTTGATGTTGTTCTACGTACTATTCCCTAAATCTGGATTTTACCTTAACGTTTCTTTAATAAAAAAATCGATGAACTACCATTTTTCAAACAGATTCGCTGTCCCTTAACTGATTAATTCGTTAGGCCAAAAAATAAAAGGAAAAAATAAATTATTCGTTTGAAGGTGTATCCATCCGCTTCAGATATCATCAAATTTTGTAGTAATCCCGATACCACCCTACGAAGCTTTTAACACCTTGTTGAATTGATGTTATAGGCTTATAGTCATAATCTTTAACCAAATCATCAACATTGGCCCAAGTATTTTCTACGTCACCAGGTTGAATGGGCAACAATTCTTTAGTGGCTTTTTTGTCTAGATTCCGTTCAATTTCTGTAATGAAATCCATTAAATTAACCGATTCTGTATTTCCAATGTTGTAAATTCTGTATAGCGATTCCGTTTTTTTCCTTTCATCAGATATGGTAGTTAACACGCGAACCACACCATTTGCTATATCTTCCACATAGGTGAAATCGCGCTTCATTTTGCCATTGTTAAATACCTTAATGGGCTTTCCCTTGGCAATGGCATCTGTAAATAAAAACATAGCCATATCGGGTCGACCCCATGGACCATATACTGTAAAAAAGCGAAGTCCTGTTGTAGTTATACCGTACAAATGACTATAGGTATGGGCCATTAGCTCATTACTCTTCTTACTGGCCGCATAAATACTAATCGGATTATCAACACTATCGTGAACTGAAAAAGGAATTTTTTCATTAAGGCCGTAGACACTTGAACTACTGGCATAAACCAAATGCTTTATCTGGTGAATTCTGCAACATTCTAGGATATTCAAAAAACCAACTACATTACTGTCAATATAGGCCCTTGGGTTTTTAAGGCTATAGCGCACACCAACTTGTGCTGCCAAGTTGCAGACTTTATCAAAATTTTCGCTCTCGAAGACTCCAGAAAGTGCCTCAAAATCTTCGAGCCTTAATCTGACAAAATTGAGATTTCCCCCATAGTGGCTACTGCTCGTTTTTTTATGAAATAGTTTGGCTTCTTCACTGGCGATACCCAATTGGGCCAAACGGTCAAATTTTAATTGAGGGTTATAATAGTCGTTTATACTATCAACACCTACAACCTGATGCCCTTTTCCCAATAGGGATTTGCATACATAAAACCCAATAAAACCTGCGGCTCCAGTAACCAATATTTTCATACAATGCTATGGTTTTCCTATTGGCCGCAAAGCTACGGTTGAATTGCCAGAAATGGAAATGGACTTTAACTAGGGGTGTCTACGAATTAAGATTGTCCTATTTTGTAAAAATGAAATCCTAAGGCTGTCATTTCTTCCTTGTCCAGAATACGACGTCCATCAAAAACAAAAGCAGGTTTCAGCATATTATTATAAATAGCCTTCCAATCATAGGTTTTAAATTCATCCCACTCGGTTAATATGGCAATAGCATGCGCATTTTCTGAAGCAGTCAAAGGGTCTTTCACTACCTTAAGTAATTTCCTGTTCTCTTCTGGGCTCCGCGTGCCCAAGTAGTCTAAGTCATTATAGATTGTATCTTCAGATACTTTTGGATCGTATACTATAATTTGGGCCTTTTCTTCAAGCAGCGCATCTGCCACATAGATGGCAGCTGATTCACGCGTATCGTTGGTGTCTTTTTTAAAAGCCCAGCCATAGAAGACAATTTTCTTGTCAGTTACCGTATTGTATAGGGTACTGACAATGTTGTCGGCAAATCTTCGCTTTTGGTAATCATTCATTATGATGACCTGCTCCCAATAGTCTGCCACCTCATTTAAGCCAAAACTTTTGGCAATGTAGACCAAATTCAGGATGTCTTTTTGAAAACAAGAGCCGCCAAAACCAACGGAAGAATTCAAAAATCGCGAGCCAATTCTGCTATCGAAACCAATGGCCTTTGACACCTCGGCAATATTCGCATCTGTTTTTTCACAAAGTGCTGATATAGAGTTTATTGAAGATACTCGTTGGGCTAAAAAAGCATTGGCCACAAGCTTGGACAATTCTGAAGACCATACATTGGTTTGTAAAATACGTTCTTTAGGTATCCAATTTTCGTAAACTTCACTCAGGGCATTTCGAGCTGCCATACCTGAAGGAGTTTCATCACCACCTATCAAGACACGGTCAGCTTGCAAAAGGTCTTCCACAGCAGTACCTTCAGCCAGAAATTCTGGGTTGGAAAGTATTTCAAATTTTACACCTTTACCGGTATTGTCCAAAATACTCTTGATTGCTTCGGCGGTACGAACTGGAAGGGTTGATTTTTCAACCACGATTTTATCCTGTTTGGCCACCTTGGCAATATTTCTAGCACATAATTCTATGTTTTTAAGGTCGGCCGCCTGTCCTTTTCCCTTCCCATAGGTTTTTGTCGGGGTATTGACCGAAATAAAAATCATTTCAGCTTCATCAATACCCTTGTCCACATCTGTTGAAAAGAAAAGGTTCTTATTTCTTGTTTTGGCCACTATTTCTTTAAGTCCCGGTTCATAGATAGGGAGTTTGTCAAGATTCGAATCATTCCATAAGGCTATCCTTTTTTCATTAAGGTCAACCACTGTAACCTGTATGTCAGGACACTTAAGTGCAATTACAGACATCGTTGGGCCACCAACGTAACCCGCACCAATACAGCAAATCTTGCTTATTTTTTTCATGAGATGTGAATTTGAGAGTGCAAAGATTAAAAAATAATAACTGCCCACAATATGGCAGTTGTCAAATTATACACTCTTTCAGTCAAAACGTAAATAAATCCGGTCGTTTGAAGAATCGAAATCGAGACGGGTTCATTTAATCGATATTTTTAAGGCTTTAACGAATATTAGATAAAGCTCCCCCAATTCATGTTTACTTTTGGAATTGAAACCTGAAAAAGGACCCAAACTTTGATGACCAAAACCCGAATATGGCTATCCTCCCCTCATATGGGTGAGACTGAACAACATTATGTTCAGGAAGCTTTTGATACGAACTGGGTAGCACCCTTAGGACCTAACGTAACCCAATTTGAAACTGCTTTGGAACAGTATGTAGATGCGGATGTGCATGTAGCAGCTCTGAGCTCTGGTACAGGGGCCATCCATCTAGCACTTCAAATCCTGGGTGTTACAACAAACGATGATGTAATTTGCCAAAGTTTGACTTTCTCGGCTTCGGCCAATCCGATTAAATATTTAGGAGCCAATCCGGTTTTTGTGGATAGTGAGTCGGAAACATGGAATATTTCTCCACAACTTCTCGAAATGGCCATCAAGGACGGAATAGCCAAAGGGAAAAAACCTAAGGCTATAGTTGCAGTTCATCTTTATGTAATGCCTTATAAAGTTGATGAAGTGCTTGAGATCTCTAATAAATATGACATTCCAGTTGTCGAAGATGCTGCAGAAGCATTAGGTAGCACCTACCACAATAGAAAATGCGGTCAATTTGGTGACATTGGCATTTTTTCGTTCAACGGGAATAAAATAATTACAACCTCAGGTGGAGGGGCGCTTGTTGCTAAAGACCATGAGACCAAACAAAAAGCTATATTTCTTGCTACACAGGCAAGAGATAACGCACCACACTACCAGCATTCCGCCATAGGTTACAACTATCGGATGAGCAATATTTTGGCTGGGATTGGTCGCGGACAAATGGAGGTTTTGGATGAACGTGTGGCAGCCCGAAGAGCCAACTTTGAATTTTACAAGCAGCGGTTGGGTAATCATGAATCCGTAACATTTCTTCAAGAACCAAAAGGTTATTACAGTAATCGCTGGTTGACCTGTATGCTTACAGATTCATTTGAAACTAGGGAAAAGATTCGTCTGGCACTGGCAGAGGACGATATTGAATCAAGACCTCTATGGAAACCGATGCATATGCAACCTATCTTTAAAACTTGTTCACAGTTTGTTGATGGGACATCGAAAAATTTGTTTGATAAAGGATTATGTTTGCCTAGTGGATCAAATTTGTTGGAAGAAGATTTGGAACGGACAGTTTCAATAATAACCAAAACACTTGACCAATGCTAAGAAATTACTTGTCGAGACACGCCAATAAATATGCCTCAAAATGGTTGGTGCTTCTTATCGATGCACTCATCATAGGAGTTTCTTTTGTGTTATCATACATCATTCGGTTTAATCTGACCTTTGATTTTGATGTCGAAAAGTTATTGGTTCAATTGCCAACTGTCACCCTTATTGCGGCATTGGCATTTGTTTTTACCGGTTCACACAAAGGTTTTGTAAGGCACACCGGAATTAAAGATGTTTATAACATCTTTAATGCCATTTGCCTATCTAGCATTTTCACAATTTTTGTGATTATTCTAAATCGGCAATTTGAAGTCATCGAAGGGTTTACCATTCCTCTTTCGATTATTATCATACATAGTTTAATTAGCTTCATCACCTTAACAGCGGCCCGGTACGTATTTAAGACGCTATTTGAAGGCATGACCAAAAAGTTCAAAGCTGTAAAGAATGTGCTAATTTATGGTGCTGGAGAATCAGGAATTATTGCATACAATGCCTTGACCAGTCATACAGCCAGCAATACTCGAGTGCTAGGTTATATCGACGACGATAAAAAGAAAATGGGTAAGACCATTAACGGCATCAAGGTTTACAGGAGAGATTCAATTTCAGAATATTTTTTGGCAGGAAATAATATCAGCGCAATTATTGTTGCGATTCACAATATTGATAACAATAAGTTGCGCAGTCTTGTGGAAGGTTTGGTAGATTTTCCAATTGAGGTAAAGATTGTTCCTCCAGTTCAGGATTGGATAAATGGAGAGTTCAAATTCTCGCAAATTAAAAATGTTCAAATTGAAGACTTGTTGAATCGAGTGCCAATCAATATCAGAAAGTCAAAAGTGGCTGATGAATTGAAAGGTAAGAGCATTATGGTGACAGGAGGGGCTGGCTCGATTGGAAGTGAAATTGTACGGCAGATAGCAAGTTATGACTACAAGTCATTGATTATAATTGATCAAGCAGAATCTCCGTTGTACGATCTTCAACAAGAGCTGAAGCAAAACGGGCATCATAATTTTGTGCCTATCGTGGCCGATATTCGGGACAAGAATAGGATGAGCATGTTTTTCGAAGAGCACAAGCCCGATATCCTTTTTCATGCTGCGGCCTATAAGCATGTTCCCTTAATGGAATACAATGCATACGAAGCCATAAAAATCAATATTGGGGGAACCAAAACTATTGCGGATTTATCGATAGCGCATCAGGTTGGCAAGTTTGTTTTTGTTTCGACAGATAAGGCAGTAAACCCAACAAACGTGATGGGTGCTACAAAGCGAATAGCTGAGATGTATATCAGTTGTATGCAACAACAAGGAAAAACCAAATTCATTACCACTCGATTTGGAAATGTGTTGGGTTCCAATGGGTCGGTTATACCCCTTTTTAAGAAACAGATAGAAAAGGGAGGACCTTTATCTGTTACGCATAAAGATATTACGCGTTATTTTATGACGATTCCTGAAGCCTCTCAATTGGTTCTCGAGGCCGGATCAATGGGCAATGGTGGGGAGATTTTCATTTTTGATATGGGTGATTCAGTGCGCATATTTGACTTGGCCAAAAACATGATCAAACTTTCTGGTCTTAGATATCCTGAAGATATTGACATTGAAATCACCGGATTGCGACCCGGAGAAAAATTGTATGAAGAGCTTCTGGCCAACGGGGAAAATACATTGCCTACATACAATAAAAAGATAATGATAAGCAAGGTCAGAGATCTTGATTATGGCATGGTAAGGTCTAAAATTGACGAGCTTTGCCTCTCCAATATTTTCTTTAATGAAAATACCATTAAGATTATGAAGGAAATTGTACCGGAATATGTTTCCAACAATTCCAATCTTTGTAAGTTTGATAAAGTATCATCGGAGACGGTGGAATCTGGTAAGGAAGAAGATGAGAAAATCAAAATAGTACACTCCTAATCAAGTATAATTCTTGTACCTATTAATACCAAATAAATGAAAACAAAATTTTTATTTTTAGGATTTAGAGCGCTTCTTCTAATTGCAATTCTCTCTTCATGTGCCTCCAAAAAAGACGTTGTTTACTTTCAAAATGCTGGTGAATTTGAAACTATAGTAGATAGAAATAGTTTTACTCCAAAGTTTAAGGTCGATGATGTAGTAAGTATTCATATTTCCACCTTAAATGAGGAGGCAAGTGTGCCCTTTAATCTTTTTCGTGGTGCGAGTGCAAATGGTGGATTTGCCCCCCAAAGCGTTGATTACTTAGTAGATCAAGCAGGAGAAATAGATTTTCCAGTTATTGGCAAATTAAAAATCGCAGGGCTATCTCCGGAAGAATTAAGAGTAATGCTTAGGGATAGACTTTCAGAGTATCTAAAAGATCCAATTATCAATATCCGCTTAGAGAATTTTACCGTGACTATTTTAGGAGAGGTTAATAGGCCAGGGACTTATCCCGTAAATGGGGAAAGAATAACGATTTTGGAGGCTCTTGGTTTTGCTGGTGACCTTACAATCAAAGGGCAACGAAGCAATGTCATGGTCATTCGTGATTTTGATGGAACCAAGGTGTATAATAGAATTGATTTGCGAAGTAAGGATGCCATGAATTCACCAATTTATTACCTCACACAAAATGACGTGGTTTACGTAGAACCCAACGAGTCTGCGGTTACTTCCTCACAACTTGATAATAGGGCCAGTATTTGGGTTTCAATAGGGTCGGTTTTGGTAACATCAGCGGTACTTATTCTTACAAGAAACTAACATAAACAGACGTTTGTTGATTCGGCTATTCAATTGCTATGGGTGAAAATATTGATTTAAGGGAATTATTTTTTTCCTATGCAAAGCATTGGAAATGGTTTGCTATTTCGGCATTTATAGGTTTGATCTTGGCTTATCTATACTTGCGCTATACGACTCCAGAATATATAGCCGAAGCCAAAATTCAGATAGAAGAGGACAAGGATACAGCTTCTGGGCTTGATTTGTTTAAAGAACTTGATGTTTTTTCTGGCGCCAAAAACAAGGTTGAGGATGAAATAGAAATCATCAATTCGAGATCAAACTTGATAGAAGTGGTAAAGACCTTAGGGCTCAATACCACCATAACTGTTTTGGGCGATATTCGCGATACGGAAATTTATCAAAACCCACCAATTAATGTAAACTACATTGCACCAGATTCGACCCTGAACAAAACGGATTACACATTTTATTTTACCTATCGTTCAGAGACTGAATTTGGATACAGTGAAGAAGAGGATGATCCCGTAAAGGCCATTCCTTTTGGGCGAAACATATCTACACCTTTTGGAGATATGGTGGTAACACCAAATATGAAAACCCTCAATAGGTATAAAGAAGCCAAGCTGGAAGTTTCAGTTATTCCTGTGGGTTTAATGGCCCAATCCTATAACGACCGGATTAATATTTCGATTGCTGATGAATTTTCAAGTATCGTTTATATTTCGCTTGAGGATTCTGAGGTCAGTAGGGCCATCCACATCATTGATGAATTGATTCGGGTCTACAATCAGAACGCCATTAAGGACAAAAAGATTGTTGCGGATAGAACTGCCGATTTTATTGATGCCAGAATCGCTGACATATCGGGAAGTCTTGCCACTGTAGACCAAAATGCTGAAGATTTTAAAACCGGGAGAGGAGTCACCGATATTGCTTCAGAGGCTAACATCAATTTGAATATAGGAGCTGCCAATCGCCAAGATTTGGCCAACGCAAATACACAATTGCAAATTGCAGCTTCGATGAAAGATATTATCGACCAGCAAGAAGGCTACGAAGTTTTGCCTGCCAATTTAGGACTCTCAGACCCAACTATAGCAGGCAATGCTGATCGTTACAATCAATTGGTGCTCGAGCGAAATCGACTATTGGAAAGTTCAAATGAAAAAAACCCTGTTATTGTTAACCTGGATCAACAGTTAAATGGATTGAAACAAACAATGCAATCCAGTTTGAACAGCACGGTGAACAATCTTGGAATGCAGGTTAACACCCTAAGTAACCAGCAGGCCATTATCAATTCCAAAATATATTCCGCACCCAGAAACGAAAGGGCTTTGCGCGATATTACCAGGAGACAACAGACCACTGAAGCTTTGTATCTGTATCTCTTGCAAAAACGGGAGGAAGCGCAAATAGCAGTCGCGTCAACAGCCCAAAAGTGTAAAGTAATTGATAGTGCCTATAGTCCAATACCTTTTCCAATATCGCCCAATAGAAGATTGGTTTATGTTGCTTCCTTTCTGTTAGGTCTATTGCTTCCCTTCTCAGTGCTATATGTCAGGACTCTTTTAGACAACAAGGTCCATAACCTCAATAGTTTGGAAAAATTGGTCAAGAATGTTCCTGTATTGGGGGAATTGCCTAAGTTGGGTAAGAAGGAACAAAAACTTGTCCTAAAAGATGATCGTTCAGTTTTGGCCGAGGCCTTGCGAATCATAAGAACAAATTTGGACTATCTGATAAAAACAAAACAATCCAAGAACGGTTCGGGAAAGAAAAACAATATCATATTTGTTACCTCAAGTGTCTCCGGAGAGGGTAAGACATTTGTCTCTTCCAATTTATCTATGATATTGTCAAGTACAGGTAAAAAGGTATTATTGGTCGGAGCAGATATTCGAAACCCAAAAATCTATTCTTTTTTTACTTCGGATCAAATTGATAAACTTTCGACACCCACTAGAAATAAGGATGCGGGACTTACAGAATATTTACTCGAACCCGAATTGGAAATAAAGGACATCGTGAATCCGATGTTGGTGTACGAAAATGAAATTGATGTCATTTATTCTGGCCGAATACCGCCAAACCCTGCAGAGCTTCTGCTAAGCAAACGCATTAAGTCATTATTGGAAAAGGTTTCGGATAAGTATGATTACGTAATTGTGGATACGGCGCCATTAATGGTTGTAACCGACACTTTATTGTTTAGTGAATTGGCAGACCACCTCATTTATGTCGTTCGCGCCGGTGTGACCGAAGTTAATGCTGTTGACTTTCCAGTTAAATTGCAGAAAGAGGGCAAAGTCAAAGGATTGACTTTTGTTGTCAACGATGTTAAGCAATCCGAATTGGGTTATGGTGGAAAGTACGGTTATGGCTATGGCAAAGCAGCCAAAAAATGGTGGAAATTTTAATCGACCAATGCACTCCCTTTTAATTTCATTTTGTTATTCAACTGCTTGACCATTTTGGTTGAAATTTGTAGGAAATTTTTGTAAAAACCACAGATTTGGAGTAGTTGCAGTCCTAATTGTATTTCGTCGATAAAGGCCTTTAATTGAACGAATAATGGCTACTTGAATCACTCATTTTCTGAGCATTAAATTATCTTTGATAGTCGGTATGGTGAAAAATCCTACCCAAAAAAATTGCTCAATACACTATTCGGTTATGAAAAAAAAATACCCCAATCACTTACTGGTATGCCTTGCTCTTTTTTTGGGCATGCTATCCACAAAAACGTCTGGTCAAAGCTTCGACCAAAGTGTTCTTGATTTTAATGGTTTAGGCGATGTTTCCAACGGCGTCACCTCGATGATGTTCGGTCCCGATGGCCGGCTCTATGTTGCCGAATACCCGGGACAGATAAAAATACTTACGATAAACAGATTGAGTTCCACGAACTACCAGGTCACCGATGTTGAGGTACTGACAGGTGTGTCGAGCATACCCAACCATGACGATGACGGTACGGCCTGCAGTGGTGGGGCATTTGCCTGTAATTCGCGGGAGACCACAGGTCTCACGGTTGCCGGCACCTCGACCAACCCCGTGATCTATGTTACCTCGAGCGATTTTCGCATCGGAGCTGGCCCCGGTGGGGGCAACGGCGATGTGAACCTTGACACGAATTCGGGGATCATCA
>RHLF01000004.1 GCA_003712125.1 Allomuricauda sp.
TCGTAGTATTCCCAATATGTATATGAACTTCTTTTGCTTCGTTAAAACCGAAAAAAAATTGGCCTCTAAAACCAATTTACCTCCCGTTTCAACAACCCCGCATCACTGCAAAGCGGGTGCAAATATAGAACGATTTTTTATTCGCAACAAAATGTTTCCAAAGAAAAATTCAATAAAAAATCAACCTATTGAATTTCAATTTGTTACAACCCAAAAAAGACTAAAAAAATTTCCTGCAAAAGAATAGGCATATTAAAATTCTAATTCAACATATCATGGTCTCATTGACACAAATACTATCTTTGCAGCTATTCAAATTTTTAAGGCACTATGATTCAGGTGACTCTGCCCGATGGGTCGATCAAAAAAGTTGACAAAGGAACCACTCCTTTTGAGGTAGCACAGCAAATAAGTGAAGGCTTGGCGCGCAATGTGATCTCAGCAAAATATGATGATATCACCATCGAGACCAAAACCCCGCTGAACCATGATGGCAAACTGGTATTGTATACCTGGAATGATGCCGAGGGCAAAAAGGCATTTTGGCACTCAAGCTCGCATGTGGTGGCCCAAGCATTGGAAGAACTATATCCTGGTATTAAATTAACCATTGGCCCGGCTATAGAAAATGGGTTTTATTATGACGTCGATTTTGGGGAACATACCCCCTCTGATAAAGATTTTGCGACCATAGAGAAAAAAGCACTCGAAATCGCAAGGGAAAAGCACGACTTCCGCATGCGGGAAGTCTCTAAAAGTGATGCCCTAAACTATTATAAGGAAAAGGACAATACATATAAGGTAGAGCTTATCGAAAACTTGGAAGACGGCGAGATTACATTTTGTGACCACAGTTCTTTTACCGATCTATGCCGCGGTGGCCATATTCCGAATACCGGAATTATCAAGGCCATAAAAATTCTCAATGTGGCAGGTGCCTACTGGCGGGGTGATGAGAACAATAAGCAGCTAACCCGGGTTTACGGCATTTCCTTTCCCAAACAAAAAGAGCTCACCGCCTACTTAGAAATGCTTGAGGAGGCCAAAAAAAGAGACCATAGAAAATTGGGCCGTGAATTGGGGTTGTTTACATTTTCACAAAAAGTTGGCCAAGGACTCCCTTTATGGTTGCCCAAGGGTGCAGCACTTCGGGAACGTTTGGAGAATTTTTTAAAGAAGGCCCAGAAAAAAGCTGGCTATGAGATGGTGGTTACCCCCCATATCGGTCAAAAAGAGTTATACATTACTTCAGGCCATTATGCCAAATACGGGGAAGATAGTTTTCAGCCCATACAAACGCCTAAGGAAGATGAGGAGTTTTTATTGAAGCCCATGAACTGCCCACACCATTGCGAAGTGTATAAAAGCAGTCCTTGGAGCTACAAGGATTTGCCGATTCGCTATGCTGAATTTGGTACGGTATATCGCTATGAACAAAGCGGTGAACTGCATGGCTTGACCCGAGTAAGGGGTTTTACCCAAGATGATGCGCATATCTTTTGCACCAATGACCAATTGAATGAAGAATTTAAAAAGGTAATCGACCTCACATTATATGTATTAGGCTCCTTAGGGTTCGACAATTTTAGAGCCCAGGTCTCGGTTCGGGATCTTGAAAAACCAGAAAAGTATATTGGTGACGTTGCCAATTGGGAAAAAGCCGAACAGGCCATTATTGATGCGGCCAAAGAAAAAGGCTTGGATTATGTGATTGAAACTGGGGAAGCGGCTTTCTACGGCCCCAAACTCGATTTTATGATCAAAGATGCCTTGGGCCGTAATTGGCAATTGGGAACCATACAGGTCGACTATAACCTTCCTGAACGTTTTGAACTCAGCTATAAAGGCAGTGATAATGAATCGCACCGCCCGGTTATGATACACAGGGCACCCTTTGGAAGTATGGAGCGTTTTGTAGCCCTATTGCTGGAACATACAGGTGGAAACTTTCCGCTTTGGTTGATACCAGAACAAGCTATTCTGCTGCCAGTCAGTGAGAAGCATGAAAAATATGCCAAAAAAGTTTTGAATTCCCTTGAAAATAACGAAATTCGCGCCCTCATTGATAATCGAAACGAGACTGTCGGTAAAAAAATCCGTGAAGCAGAGCTTAAAAAAATACCTTTTATGCTCATTGTTGGAGAGAATGAAGAGGGTTCACAAACAGTATCAGTTCGAAGACATGGCGGCGAAGACCATGGTAGTATTACGGTTGAACAGTTTTCCGACTTGGTTTCAAATGAAATAAATGCTACCTTAAAGTCGTTCTAAAATTTTGTTTAATTAAAATGTATATACCATAGCAATACGAAGAAAATTTCGGCCCCAACCGAGGAGGGAAAATAAAAACCCTCACAATATCAATGAAAAAATAACGGCCCCCGAGGTAAGGCTTGTGGGAGATAACGTTGAAATGGGAGTGTATCCCGTTAAAAAAGCGCTTGAAAAAGCTGTAGAACTGGAATTGGATTTGGTGGAGATTTCTCCAAAAGCAAGTCCACCGGTTTGTAAAATCATGGACTACAAGAAGTTTCTTTACGAACAAAAGAAACGAGACAAAGCCATGAAAGCCAAGGCAAGCAAGGTCGTGGTTAAGGAAATTCGGTTTGGACCCCAAACAGATGACCATGACTACGAATTTAAAAAGCGTCACGCTGAGAAATTTCTCAAGGATGGCGCCAAATTAAAGGCCTATGTATTTTTCAAAGGTCGGTCTATAGTTTACAAAGACCAAGGTGAAATATTGTTGTTGCGTTTGGCCCAAGAGCTTGAAGAGCTGGGCAAGGTGGAACAGATGCCAAAGTTGGAAGGGAAACGGATGACCATGTTCATTGCCCCGAAAACTTCAAAAAAATAAAGCGGGAAGCTGAATATTATTCAGCTCTAATTAATAGATAGAGGAAAATGCCTAAGATGAAGACCAAATCCAGTGCCAAAAAGCGATTTAAGCTTACTGGTACCGGTAAAATCAAGAGAAAACACGCTTTTAAGAGTCATATTTTGACAAAAAAATCGAAAAAGCGTAAACTGCAGTTGACCCATTCAACATTGGTTCACAAAGCAGATGAGAACAGTATAAAAGAGCAGTTGCGTTTGAAGTAACAGCGCTCTTTTGGTTTACGTAATTGTTAACCCTGGAGTCGGGCTTTTAAAGTGTCAATAGTTGACCGCCTGCTACAAAAAAAATTAAAATTATGCCACGATCAGTTAATTCAGTTGCTTCAAGAGCTAGAAGAAAAAAAGTGATGAAGCAAGCCAAAGGTTACTTTGGAAGACGTAAAAACGTTTGGACAGTAGCCAAAAATGCGGTAGAAAAGGCAATGCTTTACGCCTACCGTGATAGAAGAAACAAAAAAAGAAATTTTCGCTCCCTTTGGATTACCCGTATAAACGCTGGGGCACGCCTTCACGGCATGTCGTATTCACAGTTTATGGGTAAGGTCAAATCAAATGGTATCGAACTCAACAGAAAGGTACTTGCCGATTTGGCCATGAACCATCCTGATGCGTTCAAAGCCATTGTAGATAAAGTGAAGTAAGGACTTTGCATAAACTTTAACCCCGCTTTTAAATCCCATCATTTTTGATGGGATTTTTTTATGCGCTAAAAGCGGATATGACCAAGGATCGACCCGATGCCTTATTCCGATGCTCACAAAGGTATATACCTTGCCAGGTGCCTAAATTCAACCTACCTCTCGAAATGGGTAGTTGTACTGAACTTCCCATAAGTGATGCCTTGATATGCGCTGGCATATCATCGGGACCTTCATAGGTATGGATAAAATAGGGCGCATCTTCAGGGACCATACGGTTCATATGGCTTTCAAAATCTACTCGTACCGTTGGATCCGCATTTTCATTAATGGTCAAACTGGCCGAAGTATGCTTGATAAAGACATGCAACATGCCCTTGCTAAGGGTTTCAATTTCTGGAACCGCATGCAGCACTGCATCAGTGATCAAATGAAAACCCCTCGGGTACGCCTGGAGTTTAATTTCATTTTGGTAAAACTTCATTGTGATGAAATTAATACAAACTTTACAGCTATCCGCAACGAACCCATAACTTTGCAACTTAAATTTTTATATGGATCTATCGGGCATAAAAATGGTGGTATCCGATATGGATGGCACTTTATTGAACTCCAATCATGAAGTGAGTCAACGTTTTTTGAAGCAGTTTCAAAGATTGAAAGCGAAAGGCATTCGTTTTGTGGCTGCGAGCGGACGCCAGTACCACAGTATGGCCGATAAATTGGCACCTATTAAAGATGATATCATATTCATCTCAGAAAATGGGGCCTTGGTAAAAGAAAGGGATGACGAACTGTCTGTCATCCCCATCAATGAAGACCTTACAGATGAACTGCTTCGCACCGTGGACCATATCGAAGGTGCACATGCCATGTTGTGTGGTAAGTACAAGTCTTTTTTTGACGGCAATTCGATGCAGTTTTTGGAACAGCTCAAAGAGTATTACGCCTCCTTTGAAATTGTAGATGACTTCAACACCGTAAATGACGAAATTGTGAAAATCGCGGTATACCATCCCACCAGCGCGGAACATCATATTTACCCAGCCATGAAGCCCTTCGAAAATCGGGTCAAAGTCAAGGTTTCTGGTAAGAACTGGGTAGACCTCAACCATGTAAATGCCCACAAGGGCAATGCCCTGCAAAAGGTTATGGAAATTTATGGCGTTGATGGCTCAGAACTATTGGTTTTTGGGGACTATAACAACGATCTGGAAATGTTGGGTCTGGCCGACTACAGTTTTGCCATGGCCAATGCCCATCCCGATGTTAAAAAAGTGGCCAACTTTGAAACCAAAAGCAATGATGATTTTGGGGTCGAATCCATTTTGGAAAAAATTTAAACTGTTCAGACCCACCTATTTCCGCCCTATCGAATTCGCGCTTTTGACTATCTTTAGAGGGTAGTGTTGCCATTCAATCATTTTAAAATATGGGTTGGGGTTGCCCTAACGGGTTTGTTATACATGGGCTGTTCATCAAAGGAAACCCTTGAAGTTGTCACCGTAAAACAGTTTGGGCATTTTGTGGCGGAAACAAATTACATTACCGATGCAGAACGTTTTGGGTGGTCATTCGTGCAGCAAGATATACTGAACTTTACCATCGAAGAAGGGGTTTCATGGCGCATACCCTATGGTGACCAAACAGCTGATGACAACATGCCCGTAACCCAAGTAAGTTATAATGATGCCTTGGCGTATTGCAAGTGGTCTGGAACAAAGCTTCCAAGTTATGAAGATTATTGGCTTTTTACCGCGAACGATACCCGAAATATCAACATCAATTCCGAAGGAATTCAGGTGTTCACGGTAGCCAATATTATCGGAAATGTTTGGGACATTACCACTTCAGAAAATAGTAAGGGTGAAATTCGTTTGGCGGGCGGATCCTACCTCTGCAGCAAGAATACCTGTGACGGCTCCAATCCCACCAGAAAACTTTTTGTAGATAAAACAACCGGAAATTCCAACATTGGATTTTCCATACTAAAAAACTAAGATTATGCGCATTCTACTATTTGTTCTTCTCCTTTCCCTATGTATAGCACCCAAGGATACGGTGAGCATCGAAAAGATCGAGCCGGTCGAAAAGCGCCCAAATATTATTTTTATCATGTCTGATGATCATGCCTACCAAGCCATTAGTGCCTACCAAGACAATTTGATCCAGACGCCAAATATTGACCGCTTGGCAATAGAGGGCATGCGTTTTACCAATGCCTGTGTCACCAATTCGATATGCGCTCCGTCAAGGGCCACCATCTTAACGGGAACCCATACCCATATCAATGGTAAAATAGATAACCATTTCCCTTTTGATACCACACAGGTGACCTTCCCACAACTTTTTCAGCAAAACGGATATAAGACAGCTATGTTCGGAAAATTGCACTTTGGGAACAGTCCGAAAGGCGTCGATGAATTCATGATTTTACCAGGTCAAGGCAATTACATCAATCCTGATTTTATTACCACAAATGGTGATACCACCCGAATTGAAGGGTATACTACAGATATAATTACAGACTTGACCTTAGATTGGTTACAGCGCGAATCCAATGATGAAGAACCCTTCATGATGATGTATTTGCATAAGGCTCCCCATCGACCCTGGTGGCCCAGGCCAGACAAATTTGCGGAATTCTACACCAAACAATTTCCCGAACCTGAAACCCTTTTTGACAACTACGAAAACAGGGGCACAGCGGCCAAAACCGCCGAAATGAATTTGCTACACCATATGATGTATAATCACGACAGCAAGGTCAGGCCTGAAACCATGGCACGAATGGGTGAAAAGGCCACACCCAAGGTCAACGAATACAACAATGGGTTTTACGGACCCTACAATAGGGCAACCGAAAAACAAAAATCTCAATACGAGCCAACACTTGATGCCATTAACCAGTTTTTTGAAGAAAACTGGCCCACCATGAATGAAAGAGAAAAAATGCAATGGAAATACCAACGCTATATGCAAGACTATTTGGCCTGCATCTCGTCTGTTGATGATAACGTGGGGCGTCTTTTGGATTATTTGGATGATTCCGGACTGGCCGAAAATACCATTGTAATATACACCTCGGATCAAGGATTTTTCCTGGGAGAGCACGGCTGGTTCGACAAGCGCTTCATTTATAACGAATCTTTTAAAACGCCTTTGTTGGCGCGTTGGCCGAACAAAATCAATGCGGGAACTGTGGAGACCAAAATGGTACAAAATCTTGATTTTGCCCAAACCATGCTCGAAGCAGCACAAATCAAGGCTCCCGATCATATGCAAGGCGAAAGCCTAATGCCGCTCTTACTGGGCGAAGGTGATGATTGGGACAGAGATGCCGTGTATTACCACTATTACGAGTATCCCTCTGTACATATGGTAAAAAGGCATTATGGTGTGGTTACCGAAGAATTCAAATTGGCACATTTTTATTATGATGTGGATGAATGGGAATTGTATGATCGGTTAAAAGACCCCAATGAACTTAAAAATGTGTACCATGACCCTGTTTATCAAGATACCGTCAAATCACTCAAAACCAAATTGGCAAATCTTAGAAGGCAATACAAAGATTCCGAAGCGCTAGACCAAAAATTCATCGAACGCTACAAAGCAAAAAAGTGACCCTTTGTTGATCAGGTCTTCTGCTTCTTTTTGCGCGCGGCCGGAAAGAGTACATTGTTCAATATCAATCGATAGCCCGGTGAAGTGGGATGAAGCTCGAGTTCTGTTTTTGGATCGCCCACACGATGTTGGTAATCTTCGGGGTCGTGACCGCCATAAAACGTAAAAAATCCCTTCCCTTGAATGCCATGTAAGTAACGCGCCTCCCCATTTAGCTTACTTTCACCCAAGACCATTACTGTTGGTTTGACCTCACCTCGCACAAATGAGGTGGTTTGGCCCATAAACCCTTTTACCAAAGTGGTATGGTTCTGTGTCAACATGGTTGGTACCGGGTCCCATTTTGCCGAGAATTCCATCAAGGAAAAATAGTCCGATTCTTTTGGGATTTTACGCTTTGCCGTCATGTCAATGGAGGAGAATTCATAGCGCAAGGGATTTCGTTCCAAGGTAAAGTTGGTAAACGCAAAGGTTCTGCTGAAGTCGAGTTTTCCCTGATAATTGGCTTCAGAGGGATCACCGTCAAACATGGGTTCACAAATATCAACTCCCTTGGCGGCCAAGGCGATATCAAAACTATCGGTCGCTGAGCACATGGCGAACATAAAACCACCACCAATGACATAGCGTCGTATTTTTTCGGCCACAGCGCTTTTTTCATCCGAGACCTTTTGAAAACCCAATTTTAAGGCCCGCTCTTCGGCCAAACGTTTTCCTTCAATGTACCACGGGGCAGCTCGAAAAGAACCGTAGAATTTCCCGAATTGTCCGGTAAAATCTTCGTGATGTAGATGCAACCAATCGTACAATGCCAGTTTATCATCCAATACTTCTTCATCATAGAGGGTTACATAGGGTATTTCAGCATAGGTAAGCACCATGGTTACCGCATCATCCCAAGGTTGATTGTCCTTAGGGGAATAAACGGCAATTTTAGGAGCCTTTTCCAAAATAACCGCATCTTGATTTTGGGAAGGGCTACTTATCTCATCTAAAATGGCTTCCGCCTGTCCATCGGAAAGCACCTCAAAGGATACGCCTCTGATTTGACATTCTTTTCGAATGGTTTCGCCATCTGGCAACAGAAAAGATCCACCCCGATAATTAAGCAGCCATTGCACCTTTTGCTGCTTGGTCAAGACCCAATAGGTAATTCCATAGGCCTTAAGATGATTTTCCTGGCCTTCGGCATCCATTGGAATCAGCAATACTGAGGCTGAAGTATAGCAAGAAAATAGAATAAAAAAGAAAAATAGATTTCTGGCCTTAGCGCCAAATAAGCTTCCTTTAAAAAGGAATGTCGTTATCTTCTTCGGTATTTGCGTCATCGTTCATTGTGCTTCCAAAAGCTTCGTCGGCACTGGGTGGATTTTGCGTGATAAAGGGATTTTCTTCATCCGCGTTCATTTTAGACTGAAACTCAAAAGGAGAATCAAAGTCATCTAAATTATCAAATTTACCCAAAGCCCCAATGAACTTTAACCTAACATTATCCAATCCTCCATTACGGTGCTTGGCCACAATAAACTCTGCCTGTCCCTGTGTGGGCGTGCGTTCTTCATCATCCCATTCATCAATTTTATAATATTCAGGACGGTAAATAAAAGAAACAATGTCGGCATCTTGTTCAATGGCTCCTGATTCCCGCAGGTCAGATAGGATGGGTCGTTTGCTTCCTCCTCGGGTTTCAACCGCCCTAGATAACTGGGATAGGGCAATGACCGGCACATCAAGTTCTTTGGCCAAGGCCTTTAAATTCCTTGAAATGGTAGAGATTTCCTGTTCTCGATTCCCACCTTTTTGACTGGCTCCAGAAGTCATGAGCTGCAAATAGTCAACTATGATGAGTTTTATCTTGTGTTGCGAGGCCAATCGACGGGCCTTTGCACGTAAATCAAATATGGAGAGTGACGGAGTATCATCAATAAACAATGGTGCTTTTTCCAAAGCTTTCACCTTAACGTTCAATTGTTCCCATTCGTGTTTCTCCAAACGACCCGTTCGCAATTTTTCTGATGAAAGCCCAGTCTCTGATGAAATCAAACGCGTAATCAATTGGACAGAGGACATTTCAAGTGAAAAGAAGGCCACCGGAACTTCTGAATTCACCGCAATATTGCGGGCCATAGATAAAACAAGCGCTGTTTTACCCATACCGGGCCTTGCTGCAATAATGATCAAATCACTTGGTTGCCATCCAGAGGTCAATTTATCAACCTTATCAAAACCTGATGGGATACCACTTAATCCCTCTTTATTGGCAATTTCCTCAATCTTCTTTTTTGCCTGAATAACCAAATTTTGGGCCGATTCTACAGAACGTTTTAAATTCCCCTGTGTTACTTCATATAACTTGGCTTCTGCATTGTCCAAGAGGTCAAAAACATCACTTGACTCATCGTAGGCATCTTCAATGATTTCATTTGAAATCTTGATTAGACTCCTTTGAATGTATTTTTGGAGGATAATACGCGCATGAAACTCAATATGAGCGGATGAGGCCACTTTTTGGGTCAATTTTATCAAGTAAAAATCACCTCCTACGGCTTCGAGCTTACCATCTTTCTTTAATTGGGACGAAACAGTTAACAAATCAACCGGTTCCGAAGTTTCGAACAATTTAAAGATGGCTTCGTAAATAAATCGATGGGCGTCTTTATAGAATACATCAGGGTGTAAAATATCGATCACCTCATCTACCCCCTTTTTATCAATCATCATCGCACCCAATACAACTTCCTCTAAATCAACGGCTTGCGGAGGTATTTTTCCGCGTTCAAGGTTGATGACCGTTGATTTATCGATTCGACGACCTAATATTGGGCTTGGTTTGTCCATGGATGCGAATGTATGGAATTAACCTTTAGTTAACGTTACCTTTTAATTTTCGGATGTTCACAGGTAATAAACAAAATTAGTGTTGATAACTAAAAATTAGTGTTAACAACTCAAATAAATAGGAAAAATCCCAACGGGTGGAAAAAGTAAAAACGAAAAATCTGGTATTAGCCGTTAAACACACCCATTGTGGCGTACTTATCCATGCGCGTTTTCACCAAATCTTTTGGTGATAACTTTTTTAATTCTTCAAAATGGGTGGCAATTTTTTGCTTTACGGTCTCAAAAGTTTTCTCTCGATTTGAATGGGCACCCCCTAATGGCTCCCTCACAATTTCATCGATTAACTTTAGTTTTTTCATATCGCCAGCAGTAAGCTTGAGGGCTTCAGCAGCTTGTTCTTTATACTCCCAGCTGCGCCACAGAATTGAGGAACACGATTCTGGAGATATAACCGAATACCAGGTGTTTTCCAACATGAGCACCTTGTCGCCCACGCCGATGCCCAAGGCACCGCCTGAAGCTCCCTCTCCAATGATAACTACAATGATGGGAACTTTGAGTCGGGTCATTTCCAAGATGTTACGGGCAATGGCTTCACCCTGCCCCCGCTCTTCGGCTTCAATACCAGGATAGGCTCCCGGAGTATCGATAAAACAGACTACGGGCACACCGAACTTTTCAGCCGATTTCATAAGACGCAATGCTTTTCTATAGCCTTCGGGATTTGCCATTCCGAAATTACGGTACTGCCTTGTTTTGGTATTGTATCCCTTCTGTTGTCCGATGAACATATAGCTTTGGTCACCTATTTTGCCCAATCCGCCAACCATCGCCTTATCATCCTTCACATTACGGTCACCATGAAGCTCCAAAAAGGTATCCCCGCAAATGGCAGTGATATAGTCCATAGTATAAGGGCGATTGGGATGTCTTGACAGTTGAACCCGTTGCCAGGCATTTAGATTTTTATAAATATCCTTACGGGTCTCAGCGAGTTTTTTTTCGATTTGTTGGCAGGTTTCAGTGACATCAACATCACTCTCTTCACCAATCACCATACATTTTTCTAGCTGTTGCTCAAGTTCCTTTATGGGCAATTCAAAATCGAGATATTCCATACCTATTGTTTCGTAGAAAGTGGGACAAATATAAAACTTTACCTTAGAATAATGGCCGTAAAAAGTTCACTTCAAAATCGAAATGACATTTCTATCGCTTGGCCTTTTGCAGCAGATAAACAGCTAACGCACCAAACAATAAATTGGGGATGATGACCGCCAGAAGTGGAGAAAAACCTGATTGTTCTGCCAAGGTCCCAAAGACCTTATCAAAAAAGATATAAATAAAGGCCACCCCAATACCAAAGGCTAAATTCACTCCCATTCCCCCACGACGCTTGACCGAAGAGACAGCAACAGCTATAATCGTTAAAATAAAGGCCGCTATGGGGAGAGCCCATCTTTTGTATTTCACCAATACATAGGTATTAATGTTGGAAGCACCTTTTCGCTTTTGATCCTCAATAAATCGGTTCAATTCGAATAAGTTCTTTGTGTCAGCGATATACGAGACCGGAGTCAGATCGCCTATCTGGAAGGTGAACAAGGTGTCCAATCTTCGTTTGGTTTCCACATACTCTGTACCATCCTTGACGGTACGCTTCACATAATTGGTCATACGGTAGGTACTATCCTTATCCATCCAACGAATATTGGCTGCAGATAGCTTATAGGCCAATTGGTCCTTTTCGAAATGCTCGTAGGTGAAATTATACCCAATTTGCCGCGCTGGATCAAAACTACTTACGTAGATAAAATCGTTCTCATTGAGCTGGGTGAAAATATTTTTTGTCTGCCTGTCCTGCTTGTGTTTTTTGAAGTATTTGTATTCGAATTCGTTATATCCGATGCTGGCATGCGGTACAATAAACATACCCATCATAAATATCAAAAAGGCCACTATGGTCGCCCCAATCATATAAGGACGTAAAAACCGCCAATAGGACACTCCAGAACTAAGTATGGCAACAATTTCAGTGTTGCTGGCCAATTTTGAGGTAAAGAAAATAATGGAAAGGAAAAGAAATATAGGAAACAACAGATTACCAATAACCAAGGTAAAGTTCCCGTAAAAGACAATGACCTCCGACAGTGGGGCTTCATTGTCAATTATTTTACCAATTTTTTCGGCAAGGTTGGCCATGATACCGATGGGAACAAAAAGCAATATCATGCCCAAAAAAGTGAACAGATAACGTTTTAATATGTACCTATCTAAAATGGTTAGCATTACAAGCGTTTGTTCATTTGGTTGACCATTTTGTTTTTCCAACTATAAAAGTCACCGGCCAAAATACGTTGACGGGCTTCCCGAACCAACCAAAGGTAAAACCCTAGGTTATGAATGGTTGCGATTTGTTTCCCCAAGTACTCATTGGCCGCAAACAGGTGTCTTAAATAGGCCTTTGAATATTCTTTGTCTACGAAGGTAATGCCCATTTCATCAACCGGAGAAAAATCATTTTCCCATTTTTTGTTCTTGATATTGATCGTACCATGGGCCGTAAAAAGCATTCCGTTGCGCGCATTGCGTGTGGGCATAACACAATCAAACATATCGACACCCAATGCGATATTTTCCAAAATGTTTATGGGTGTCCCCACGCCCATTAAATAGCGGGGTTTATCTTCTGGAAGTATATCGCAAACCACTTCGGCCATCCCGTACATTTCCTCAGCAGGTTCTCCCACCGAAAGTCCCCCAATGGCATTCCCTACCGCACCAACCGAGGCAATATATTCTGCAGATTGCTTGCGCAGGTCTTTAAAGGTCGATCCTTGTACAATGGGAAAGAAGGCCTGTTCGAAACCATACTTATAAGGGAGGTTTTCCAAATGCGTGATGCAACGATCCAACCAGCGATGGGTTAACTCCATTGAGCGTTTGGCGTAACCATATTCACAGGGATAAGGCGTGCACTCATCAAATGCCATAATGATATCGGCCCCAATAGTGCGCTGGATCTCCATTACATTTTCTGGGGTGAAGAAGTGGCTCGAGCCATCAATATGCGACTTAAACTTTACCCCTTCTTCATTAATTTTTCTATTGCCAGAGAGCGAATACACTTGATAGCCACCACTATCGGTCAAAATATTACCTTCCCAGCCCATAAACTTATGCAACCCGCCCGCTTGTTCGAGAATATCGATACCGGGCCGCAAAAACAAATGGTAGGTATTCCCTAGGATGACATCAGGTTTGATCTCTTGACGCAATTCGCGTTGATGTACTCCCTTAACAGAGGCAACGGTGCCCACAGGCATAAAAATAGGGGTTTCGATTACCCCGTGGTCTGTTTCAAATTTTCCAGCCCTAGCCTTGCTATCAGTTTTTTCTAAGGAATATTTCAAGCCCATTATTTAAAGGCACAAATATACATAACCCAACAGAGCAGGGTACTTAACAAAAAAATAAAGTTGATGAAAAGGTTTTCGTAAAATATCCCAAGTCTCTCTTGTTTACCAACTTCAATGCCATTACTTTTGGAAGCATTACAATCATACAAAATGAGTGACCTAAAAGAATTAGAAGACCTGGTAGTTCAGGTACGGAGAGACATTGTAAGAATGGTACATAAGGTAAACTCGGGACATCCCGGGGGCTCACTGGGTTGCACTGAATTTTTTGTGGCTCTTTACAATGAAGTCATGGAATTAAAGGCCGATTTTGAGATGGATGGTATTGGAGAAGATGTATTTTTTCTTTCCAATGGCCATATATCGCCGGTTTTTTATAGCGTTTTGGCACGAAGGGGCTACTTCCCAGTAGAAGAATTGAATACCTTTCGATTGATTGATTCGCGCTTACAAGGCCATCCTACCACCCATGAAGGTTTACCTGGAGTTCGTGTGGCCTCGGGATCCTTGGGTCAAGGCATGTCAGTGGCCATTGGAGCCGCACTGGCCAAAAAACTTAATGGCGATGACCACTTGGTCTACAGTTTGCATGGTGATGGTGAACTGCAGGAAGGCCAAAATTGGGAAGCTATTATGTATGCCGCGGGAAACAAAGTAGATAATTTAATAGCAACAATCGACAGAAATGGGCAGCAAATCGATGGCGCCACCGAAGAGGTGCTCCCTTTGGGCGATGTTGCCGAAAAATTTAGGGTGTTCGGTTGGGATGTTCTTGAAATAGAGGACGGCAATAACCTGCAACAGGTAATTGACGGATTGGCCGAAGCCAAAAAGAGAACCGGTAATGGCAAACCTGTGTGTATCGTCATGACCACCATGATGGGTAATGGCGTCGATTTCATGATGCATACCCATGCCTGGCATGGCAAAGCACCCAATGACGAACAGCTGGCCGTGGCGTTGGAACAGAACGAGGAAACATTAGGGGACTATTAATTGTTTGAAGGTTGAGAACGCTACTGATCTTTGCGATGGTGCTGGTAAGTTGTAATTCGCTTGCCCAAAAAATAGATATAAGCCTAGACTACAGTGTTACTTATGTCATACCCAAAAGCAACGATACCATTCGATTGAGCATTGGGGATTCGGGAAAGATGATTTTTACAGATTCAAAATCATTGGCCAAAGAATTTGGTTCAAGCTTCGGCTCATTGATTCCTACCGCTCCAGAACAAACGGATGCCAAAATCTTATTGGATTTAAAAGCCAACAAAATGTACATGGAAGCGAAGGTAGCCGACAATGTAATGTTGATGAACCTTGACATTTTGAATTTCATACCAAAACCCACACGGAACGCTGATTCAGTGGCCGTTCGAGCCGAATTGAATGGGGAAACATATTTTGTTATGGATCGGTTGCACGACCTTTATAATATTATTTCCGATGGTAAGGAAGGGATCAGTTTTAAAATGGCTTTTGATGAAAACTACCCTTTAGATTTCAATAACACCTTTAGTCCTTTTATACAACTAATTACTGGTGGCGAACTGGTATTGGATTTCCCATCCGGTGTCATCCTCTATGCCGAAGATGCCAATGGTGCTGAGGTGCTTAGGGCCATCGACATAAGAAATGAGGCCCAAAGGATTGAAGCAAATTTCAACTTAAATCAAATTTTTCCACAATGACAAAATATACAGATCAGGGAAAACAGGACACTCGTAGCGGCTATGGTGCCGGAATGACCGAATTGGGTAGGACAAACCCGAACGTGGTTGCACTTTGCGCCGATTTGGTGGGGTCCTTAAAGATAGAAACCTTTATTGCAGAAAACCCTGACCGTTTTTTTCAGGTAGGTATTGCCGAAGCCAATATGATGGGCATTGCGGCCGGTTTGACCATAGGGGGAAAAATACCTTTTGCAAGCACGTTTGCAAACTTTGCCACTGGTCGGGTTTATGACCAAATCAGACAATCGATCGCCTATTCTGATAAAAATGTCAAAATATGTGCCTCGCACGCAGGTCTGACCTTGGGTGAGGACGGTGCCACCCATCAAATTCTTGAAGATATCGGGTTGATGAAAATGTTGCCAGGTATGACGGTAATTAATCCCTGTGACTTCAACCAGACCAAAGCTGCCACCATTGCCATTGCAGAACATCACGGACCGGTTTATTTACGTTTCGGAAGACCTAAGGTAGCTAACTTTACCCCTGCAGAACAAAAGTTTGAAATCGGGAAGGCATTGCTACTAAATGAAGGTAGTGACGTAACCATAATCGCCACTGGCCATTTGGTATGGCAAGCATTGCTCGCTTGTGAAAATTTGGAAAACCAGGGTATTTCGGCTGAGGTCATCAATATTCATACGATCAAACCTTTGGACGAAAAAGCCATCATCGATTCGGCCAAAAAAACAGGATGTGTTGTGACCGCCGAAGAACACAACTACTTGGGAGGCTTGGGTGAAAGTGTTGCCAGAACCCTGGCCCAAAACCATCCCACCCCACAAGAATTTATAGCGACGAAGGATACATTTGGTGAAAGCGGAACTCCAGAACAACTCATGGAGAAGTACGGTCTAAACAATAAAGCGATTGAGGAAGCCGTTTTAAAAGTGTTGAAGAGAAAGTGATTTTGGTATTGTCTTTGATACCTGTATCACAACAATTAAACGAAACACAAGATGAAAAAAACATTTCTTATCGCTATTGCGACTTTATGCACCACATTTGCTTTTGCCCAAGCTGGTTCAGGATTTGGAATCAAAGCAGGATTAAACTACAACGGAAACGGAGATTATTTCAACTCGGTAGAAAACGCATTTGAAAACCCCGATAAAAATGCTGGATTTCATATCGGTGTCTATGGAAAATTAGGCAATCGTATATATGTAAGGCCCGAATTGGTATACACCAGCACAACCTCGGGCTATGACGAAGGGGATCTGAAAATTCAAAAATTGGATGTTCCTGTATTGGTTGGAGCGAAAATTATTGGCCCCTTACATGCCTTCGTTGGTCCTTCATTCCAATATATCTTAAATAGCAAGTTTGAAGATGTGACCATTGATGACATCGATAATGATTTTACTGTAGGCTTTAATCTTGGAGCCGGGGTAAATTTGGGTAAGTTCGGAATTGACCTAAGGTATGAAAGGGGTTTTACAGAAAACGAAATCAGTTTCATAAACAGCAATATCGTCAATGTGAATGACCGCGTTGATACAAGGCCTGATCAATTGATTTTAAGTTTTTCACTGAAACTATAAAAAAAAGCCCTGAATGTTCAGGGCTTTTTTTTAACTGTCTGGATCTAGATGGTCAGGTACGCCATCATTATCTGAATCCCTAAATGAACCGTCTTCATTAATTTCATCGATGGTTAAGATGCCATCACCATCATCGTCGGGATCTTGGAAATTTGCAAATTGCGGAAAATTGGCATTCGCTTCTTCTTCCGTATCGGTATTGTCATCAAACAAATACCCATTGTTATTTAGATCTTCGAGAATCGATGGAATTCCATCATTGTCATTGTCCGTGTTTTGTATCACATTGCCTACTTCGACCGTAAAAATCAAATTGGAGTAACTCGGGATGTTTCCTGCAGGTCCACTACCCAGAAAATAACCCAATCCTGAAGGCATGATAACCATACCAATGCCACTATTGGAATAACTGGAGGTACCATCACTATTCACCGTGAGACCTGCCGGGGTTCCTGACGCGAATTTTGTAATTCCATTCGAATAGCCTCGTAAAAAGAACGGTAGTTCTTGCCAAACGAAACTTGGCGTTGCATCAAATTTGGTGCCGTCGAGCAAGCTTCCTTCATAGCGTAAAAGGGTTGAATCTGCTATTGTTGGGCGAACCCCTTCGCCTTCGCGCGCCAAGAGGTAATAATAGGTGTGGACAATATCATTTTCTTCCTCGCTCAAACCAAGCTGGGATGAGGAAACATTGACAACATCAGAACTAACTTGGTCTATCAGGGGAGTTTTATCCGCATTGTCACCAGCAATGGTATCGATTCGAATTTTGAAGTCAAAGTCTGGATCAATAGGCTCTTGAAAATCCTCATAATTGTAAAAATGGGTTTCCAAAAACTCCCTGATCTCTGAATCGTTTTCCGGAGCAACATCCCCTAGTAAACGGGGAGGAACTATTTCAATAGCTGGACCATCGTCATCGCCGCATGCCACCAACATGAGCATTACAGCACCCAACACTAACATCCTTTTCATGCAACTTGAATTAATCAATTGGCGCGCAAGATACAATTTTCCACTATTTTTGCGTATCGCCTTAACAAAGATTTGCAGGTTATGCGAGTGGATAAATATTTGTGGTGCGTACGTTACTACAAAACTAGAAATATGGCTACCACAGCCTGTAAAAAGGGACAGGTAAAAGTAAATGACGCCCCTGTGAAACCGTCGTGTGAAGTTTTTCCGATGGATCAAATTGTGCTTAGAAAAAATCAAATTGATTACCGCCTAACTGTGTTGGACTTACCAGAAAGCAGGGTCGGGGCAAAACTTTTGGAGATTTATCGAAAAGACACTACCCCAAAGGATGCCTTTCAGCACAACGAACTTCTAAAATTTGCGAAAGAACATTATCGGAAAAAAGGTGCAGGAAGGCCGACTAAAAAAGACCGTCGAGATATTGATGACTATCTTGACAACGATTAATACCTAATTTTAACCAAAAGGGTTGCCCATGGATAAGATATTGACACATGATGAAATACAACATAAAGTACGGCGTATATCCTATCAAATATTCGAATCAAATGCCGATGAGGACGAAATCATTATTGCAGGAATTGAAGGTGGTGGGCTAAAATTTGCCAAAAAAATAGTTGCCGTTCTTGATGACATAACCAACGCCAATATAGTTCTGTGCAAGGTCAAGATGGACAAGGAAAACCCCTTGGAGAGCGGTGTTCAGACGTCACTCAAGGTTGAAGAATACGGCAATAAATCAGTAGTTCTCGTAGATGACGTACTGAACTCCGGAACCACCTTGATCTATGGGGTGCAACACTTTTTGAAGACCCCCTTGAAACGACTAAAAACGGCTGTATTGGTCAATCGCAATCACAAAAAATATCCAGTCAAAGCCGATTTTAAAGGATTATCGCTGTCCACTTCACTGAATGAACATATACGGGTTGAGTTCAAATCAAAAAATGATGCGGTTTACCTAGAGTAAATCATCGATTTCTCGCACGATTTCGGGTATTCCCTTTCCATCGCAATCCAAAGTAAATGCAGCCTGGGTGTAAAAAAACCGGCGTTCAAAAAGGTGTTTGCCAACAAATTCAGGGAGTTCTTGATGGGAGATGTTCTTTACCAGTGGCCTGGTATCACTTTCCCTCGCTATTCGCTCGACCAAATTTGGAATTGAAAGATTGAGATAAAGGGAGTGGGTTGATTTCGCCAAAATATCCCCCATATTTTTACCATAACAAGGGGTGCCCCCACCCGTTGAGAGCACAAAAGACTCTTTATCCAAAATTAGGTTGAGCACTTCGGATTCCTTTTTTCGAAAATACAGCTCTCCTTTTTTTGCAAAAATTTCTGAAATAGTCATATCCTCTTCCATTTCGATGTACGCATCCAAATCAATAAAGTCTATACCCAGTTGCTCAGCGAGTGCTATGCCTATAGAAGATTTGCCGCTGGCCATGTATCCGACCAACACAATTTTTACGTTTTCGATGACCTGTAATTTTAAAAACCCAAATTTATCATTATTTCATCTTGCGAAATAAATTAATGGACTTATATTTGCACCCGCTAAACGTATTGGCGAGGTTTAGACCTGATAGCTCAGTTGGTAGAGCATCTCCCTTTTAAGGAGAGGGTCCTGGGTTCGAGCCCCAGTCAGGTCACAAAAAGTTAAGTCATTTGGCTTAACTTTTTTGTTTACTTTACTTTCAGATAGGCCCACGTGGCGGAATTGGTAGACGCGCTACCTTGAGGGGGTAGTGTTCTTATGGACGTGCTGGTTCGACTCCAGTCGTGGGCACTTAAAGCTTCCTATTTTAAGGGGGCTTTTTTTATTTCCAGCGGCTTTTTCATTAAAACATTTAACCTGGTTTCTGAAAATTAACGATTACTTAGGCTTATAACACAGTTTTAGTTGTAAATTTGTTTAACGATTCGTGTAAAAAAATGAACAACGTTAAAAAATCTTTTAGTATCAGAGACATGGAGAACCTCTCTGGTATTAAGGCCCATACCATCCGAATATGGGAAAAGCGGTATAAGCTACTCAGTCCTGAACGAACCGACACCAATATCAGGACCTACAGCTTAAGTAGTCTACAGAAACTACTGAACATCACACTTCTTTACAACAACGGTTATAAAATTTCGAAAATCGCCAAGATTTCTGAGAATGAACTGACCGCTGCCGTCAATGAAATTGTTTTGAGTGACAATGAAGAAAGTCAAGCCATAAATGCCTTGAAACTGGCCATGGTTAACTTTGATCAAAGCCTTTTCACAAAAACATATAATTCGCTGCTTTCTAGAAAGACCTTTAGAGAAGTGTTTTATGAGGTTTTTATACCCCTGCTCAACGAATTGGGGTTGTTGTGGCAAACTGATACCATCAGCCCTTCTCATGAACATTTTATTACCAACCTCATCAAACAAAAAATTTATAGCGAAACAGAGAAGTTGCAGTTGATAGGGCCTAGAAAGGATACTACTGTTTTTGCGCTGTTTTTACCTGAAAATGAGATTCACGAACTGGGGCTGTTATACCTCAATTATGAAATTGTTTTTAGGGGATACAAGTCGATTTATTTGGGGCAAACGCTTCCAGTTGAAAGCCTTTCTGACTTATTGAAATATTTCGATTCAGTGCACTTCATCTCATACATGACGGTATCACCTGCCAAAGAGAAATTAGAGAAGTACATAAAAGAATTCGAAGAAATACTCAATCGACATTCTAAATCCAAGTTATGGTTGTTAGGACGTCAAATTCAACACATATCTCCAGAAAGTCTTCCTAGTTCCATAGAGACGTTTAATTCAATTGAACAGGTGATTGAAAAGCTTGAAGACTGATTGAATGAAGAAAATAGCTATTATTGGCTCAGGTTTTTCGTCATTGGCCGCCTCTTGTTATTTGGCAAAGGCTGGGTACACCGTAACCGTTTTCGAGAAAAATAGTGAAGTTGGCGGAAGGGCCAGACAACTGAAAAAAGAAGGGTTCACTTTTGATATGGGACCGAGTTGGTATTGGATGCCCGATATCTTTGAGAAATTCTTCGCCGACTTTGGAAAAAAAGTCACTGACTATTACAATCTTGACAAGCTGGATCCCGCTTATAAAGTGTTCTTTCAAGACGAACAAATTACCATTGGGGATAGTCTGGAGAAAATTATGCTTGAGTTTGAGCGCATCGAATCCGGTAGCTCCGTCCATTTGAAAAAGTTTATCAAGAAAGCTGAAAGAAATTACGATATCGCAATAAACGACGTTGTTCTTCGGCCAGGACTCTCACCATTTGAGTTGGTCACTAAAGATACTGTGGTAAGGTTGGACCAATTTTTTAAAACAATCAGTTCGGAAGTCAGAAAAAAATTCAAAAACCCCAAACTCATCTCCCTTCTCGAATTTCCGGTTCTTTTCTTAGGGGCAAAACCAAGCAAGACTCCAGCCTTCTATAGTTTTATGAATTTTGCAGATTTTGGTTTGGGCACGTGGCACCCCAAAGGCGGGATGTATGAAATCGTTAAGGCCATGAAGGCTTTGGCTGAAGAATTAGGTGTGAAATTTCAGGTCAACAAAGCGGTACAGGCCATAAATGTGCAGCAGGGCAAAACAACAGGTTTGACCATAAGCAATGAAGTAATCGAATCGGATATTGTGATCAGCGGCGCTGATTACCACCATTCTGAACAATTACTTGAGACTAAGTACCGCCAATATGCTGAAACCTTTTGGGAGAAAAAAACATTTGCTCCGTCTTCATTGTTATTCTATATCGGTTTCAGCAAAAAACTAAAAAACGTAGAACATCACAATCTTTTTTTTGATACCAGCTTTCAAAGCCACGCCGAAGAGATTTATGATCATCCGAAGTGGCCAAGTGAGCCTTTGTTTTATGCAAATTTTCCCTCATCCACTGACCCTTCAATGGCTCCAGAAAATTGTGAGACAGGCTTTTTTTTAATTCCAATTGCCCCTGGGCTAAGCGACACTAAAGAAGTTCGACAGCAGTATTTCGATATCATTATGGCGCGCTTCGAAGAACTTACAAAGCAAGAAGTAAAAAATAGCATTATCTTTAAAGAAAGCTTCTGCGTGAATGATTTTGTGAAGGTGTATAACTCCTATAAAGGCAACGCCTATGGAATGGCCAATACGCTCAGCCAAACTGCCTTCTTAAGACCAAGACTCAAAAGCAAAAAGGTAGAGAACCTTTATTTTACAGGACAGCTGACCGTACCTGGCCCCGGTGTACCACCGGCCTTAATTTCAGGTAAATTGGTATCAGAACTGGTCATAAAAGAATTTTCAAGTTAATGAAATCAACTTTCGACAAAGTATCTTATGACTGCAGTAAGATGGTTACACAATCTTACAGCACTTCCTTTTCATTGGCTACCAAAATGTTGTCTCCCGCCATTCGGTCCGATATCTATAATATTTATGGGTTTGTTCGTTTTGCCGATGAAATTGTGGATACGTTTCATGACTATGACAAGAATACCCTTTTCGAACGCTTTGAAAATTCACTCGATCAGGCTCTGGATAAAAAAATTAGTCTGAATCCCATCCTTAATTCTTTTCAGCATACCTATCATAAATTCAATATTCCCCGCCATTTGGTAGACTCTTTTATGAAAAGTATGCGCATGGACCTCTCAAAAAAAGTGTATGCCACTCACGAAGAATTCAAAGAGTACATTTATGGCTCTGCCGATGTAGTTGGTCTGATGTGTTTGCGCGTATTCGTTAATGGAGATGACCAAAAATATGAGGACTTAAAAGAATCGGCCATGGCATTGGGTTCTGCCTTTCAAAAGGTTAACTTTTTGAGGGATTTAAAGGCCGATTTCGAACTGTTGGAGCGTTCTTATTTTCCTAACACCAATTTTTTGGAATTGGATGAGCCCTCAAAAACCAAAATTGTTGATGAGATAAAGGCTGATTTTGCATTAGGCTATTCCGGCATTGTTAGGCTGCCCTCAGAGGCAAAACTAGGGGTATATACGGCCTATAAATACTACATCAAACTGCTGCAGAAACTACAGAACACACCCCCTTTGGAAATAAAAAATACTAGGATAAGGGTGCCAAACTATCAAAAAATAGGGGTTTTGGCCCGATCCTATGTGAAATACAAACTACAACTGGTACAATGAAACTGATAATCGGAAGTCTTATTTTCTTAAGCACCTTTTGTTTTATGGAATTTATGGCATGGTTCACCCATAAATACGTTATGCATGGCTTTTTATGGATTCTGCATAAAGACCATCACCATAAAGACCACGATTCATGGTTTGAGCGTAATGATGCCTTTTTCTTGTTTTACGCGGTTGTAAGCATCATTTGCTTTTATTTGGGGTCCCAAACTGCGTTTTGGTACGGTTGGCCCTTAGGACTGGGCATTTTGGCCTATGGAATTGCCTATTTTATGGTTCATGATATTTTCATTCACCAGCGATTTAAACTTTTTCGAAACGCCAGTAACCGCTACGCCAAAGGAGTGCGCAGGGCACATAAGATCCATCACAAACACTTGGGAAAAGAAGATGGCGAATGTTTTGGAATGTTGGTCGTTCCGTTTAAGTATTTTAAGCGCTAACCCTTACGGATTTAATAGTAACTCATCCAGTAAATCTCGGGTCTTGCCCGAATTCCAGTCTGAAATTCCATCCATTTTAGCTACCACCTCTCCATTTTTGCCAATAACATAAGAAGAAGGTGGTTCCAAAACTTCCAATGGCGACTTATCACCAATAATCAAATAGGTAATCGGAGCTGTTATTTCGTGACGAGCAACAAATTCTTCTACAGGTGGTCTTTCCTCGTTTGTTATCAAATAGAAATCGACCTTGCCCTTATAATCACGATACAATTTTTCAATACTGGTGATTTCAGCTTCACAAGCCGGTAATTTCCAACTGGCCCAAAAAACAACAATGGCCACTCGCCCTTTGGACTGTTCAAAACTGAAAAAATCCCAATTTGCATCCTTTAGGCGCCAGTCATAGTCAGGCAGTAGTTCCCGTTCGGCTTTGGCGATTGTTTTAGGAGCCTGTGAAAATATTCTGTTTAAGAGTAACTTACCTTGATACCCTAAAGGGGTAACAAAAAACGAGAGCACAAACAGAATCAATAAAAGGTTGAGAAAGGTTTTTTTGCTAAACTTCATACGATGGCATCTCAACTAAAAAACTCCCATTTTATGGGAGTTTTCTAATTGTATTTATGTTTAGGCATTTTCTTTTTTGATCACGTTTAGAGCAGAACCCTCCTTGAACCAATTGATCTGTGCATCGTTATAACTATGGTTTGCAATAATCGTGTCTTGACTTCCATCAGAATGAACCACTTCAATGGTCAAAGGCTTGCCGGGTGAAAACTGGTCAATATCAATAAAATTGAAGGTGTCGTCCTCCTGAATTAAATCGTAATCGTTTTCATTGGCAAACGTAAGTCCCAACATACCCTGTTTTTTCAAATTCGTCTCGTGAATACGGGCAAACGATTTTACCAAAACAGCGGCAACACCTAAGTGTCGTGGCTGCATAGCCGCATGTTCCCTTGAAGAACCCTCACCGTAATTATGATCACCTACCACGAGCGTTCTAATGCCTTCAGCCTTGTATGCCCGTTGTGTATCGGGAACTCCGCCATATTCACCCGTTAGCTGATTCTTGACAAAATTCGTTTTCTTGTTGAAGGCATTCACTGCGCCAATAAGGGTGTTGTTGGCAATATTGTCCAAATGTCCGCGATAGCGAAGCCAAGGTCCAGCCATCGAAATATGGTCTGTCGTACATTTTCCAAAGGCCTTTATCAATAATTTCATGCCTTGTAATGATGCAGGTGCAATGGGTTCGAAGGGAGCCAATAGTTGCAGTCTTTCTGAGGTAGGGGAAACAACCACTTCTACCCCACTACCATCTTCTTTTGGTGAAATATAACCCGCATCTTCGACTGCAAAACCTTCAGGAGGCAATTCATAGCCTCGTGGCTCATCAAGCATCACTTCTTCCCCATCTTCATTAATCAACTTATCCGTTACGGGGTTAAAATCAAGTCTACCGGCAATGGCGATCGCAGTGACCAGTTCTGGAGAACCCACAAAAGCCAGTGTATTTGGATTACCATCTGCACGCTTGGCAAAATTTCGATTGAATGAATGTACGATAGTGTTTCGCGGCCCATCTGCTGCTTTATCACCATAACGATCCCACATCCCTATACAAGGGCCACAGGCATTGGCAAAAACAGTGGCGCCAATATTGTTAAACGTATCTATAAAGCCATCTCGTTCAATGGTATAACGCACCTGTTCTGACCCAGGTGTAATGGTGAACTTTGATTTGGTTTTGAGGTTCTTATCTGCCACCTGTTTGGCCAAAGAGGCCGCTCTAGAAATATCTTCGTAAGACGAATTCGTACAGGAACCAATGAGACCTACCTCAACATTCAAAGGCCAATCATTTTTCCTTGCCGCTTCGCTCATTGTTGAAATGGGCGTCGCCAAATCGGGAGTAAAGGGCCCGTTTAAGTGAGGCTCCAAGGTCGTAAGATCAATCTCGATCACCTGATCGAAATAGGTCTCGGGATTATTGTATACCTCAGGGTCTGCGGTTAGATGTTCCTTCACCTCATTGGCCGCATCGGCAACATCTGCTCTATCCGTACCGCGAAGGTAACGGTCCATCGAATCGTCGTAACCGAAAGTAGATGTTGTGGCGCCTACCTCGGCACCCATATTACAAATGGTACCCTTTCCTGTGCATGACATGGCAAGTGCTCCTTCGCCAAAATATTCAATAATGGCTCCTGTTCCCCCTTTAACCGTAAGGATATCAGCAACCTTCAAGATAACGTCTTTTGGCGCTGTCCATCCTGAAAGTTTACCGGTAAGTTTAACACCGATCAATTTCGGAAATTTCAATTCCCAAGGCATCCCTGCCATCACATCAACCGCGTCTGCACCACCAACCCCAATGGCTACCATACCCAATCCACCGGCATTTACTGTATGCGAATCGGTTCCAATCATCATTCCTCCAGGGAAGGCATAATTCTCGAGAACAACCTGATGAATAATTCCAGCTCCTGGTTTCCAGAAACCAATACCATATTTGTTGGAAACAGACTCTAAGAAATCAAATACCTCATTACTCGTTTCGTTGGCGCGCTTCAAGTCCTTTTCCGCACCAACCTTGGCCTGTATCAAGTGATCACAGTGCACTGTAGTTGGCACTGCCACCTTAGGCTTTCCGGCATGCATGAACTGCAACAGGGCCATTTGAGCTGTGGCATCCTGACAGGCCACGCGATCCGGAGCAAAATCAACATAATCTTTACCTCTATTGTATACTTGGGTAGGGTTTCCTTCCCACAAATGGGAATACAATATTTTTTCAGCTAAAGTAAGTGGTCTTCCTACCAATTCGCGGGCTTTGTTGACCCGTTCTCCCATGGTAGCGTAGACAGCTTTAATCATGTCGATATCAAATGCCATTATATACTTGGGTTTATAAGATTTTCAATTTCACAAAATTAAGAAATTGGGAAGGATTTTCTGGAATGACAGCGACCCTATTTCGGCGAACTGCCTAAAGTAAATTCGAGATGATGTCCTCTTCGGAAATCCCTTCAGCCTCTGCCTTGTAATTTTTTAAGATCCGATGTCTGAGAATACCCATGGCCACAGCCTTTACGTCTTCAGCATCTGGAGAAAACTTACCGTGCACGGCAGCATGGGCTTTGGCTCCTAAAACCAAGTTTTGCGATGCCCTGGGACCCGCCCCCCAATCCACATAATTTTTTATTAAATCAGATGATGATGCCAAATTCGGTCTGGTTTTATTGACCAAGCGCACCGTATAATCAACCACATTGTCAGGCACGGGTATCCGACGTATCAAATGTTGAACATCAACCAGTGCATCGGCACTAAAGATGGTGTTAAGTATGGTTGAGTGATCGGAAGTTGTGTTTTTAACAATGTTGATCTCTTCTTCAATAGAAGGGTAATCCAATTTAATGGCGAACATAAAACGGTCTAATTGCGCTTCGGGCAAAGGATAGGTACCTTCTTGCTCAATTGGGTTTTGCGTGGCCAAAACGAAATAGGGCAATTCAAGTTTGTGCTGTTTACCGGAAATGGTCACCGAGCGCTCTTGCATTGCTTCCAAAAGAGCCGCCTGGGTTTTAGGTGGTGTTCTGTTTATCTCATCGGCCAAAACGATATTGGCAAATACCGGGCCTTTGATGAATTTGAAATTACGTTCCTGATCCAAAACTTCGCTGCCCAAGATATCGCTGGGCATGAGGTCAGGGGTAAATTGTATCCGCTTAAAATCTAACCCCAAGGTTTGGGCAATGGTATTTACCATGAGGGTCTTTGCCAAACCCGGAACTCCAATCAATAAGGAATGTCCCCCGGTGTAAATGGATAGCAATATTTGATCAATGACTGCCTCTTGACCGACTATAACTTTGGCAATCTCTTTTTTAAGGGCTTGATGTTTTTCAACGAGATTGTTGACAGCTTCTACATCAGACATGTGCCTATTCTTTTACCCAGTTGTTGGCAAAATTGCAACTCTTGTTCTCTGGATTTACTTGAACATAGGTATCTTCGATATGCTTGTTCATCCATTTTTTAATGGCCTTGAATTGTTTTTCACGAAGTGCCAACTCTTGAATCTTTAAATAGTCTTTGGCAAAATCTGCCTTATGTTCATCGTATCTGTTGGAAATCATCATGATTTTGAGCTTCGGCGGTCCACCGCGGGGGTCCTCTTCTTTTATGGGCCGTGATATTTCACCATCTTTCAAGTCCCTGACCTGATTGTAGAGTGCAGGGTCCATTTTAGTCAGTTCGAATCTTGAGCCAAAATCCAATGGATTTCTCAATACACCTCCATCAAACTTCGTTTCTTTCTCATCTGAAAAATTGCGGGCAGCTTCTGCAAAGGTGTATTTTCCTTCGATGACTTGTTGCCTGATCGAATCCAGTTCTTTTATCGAGGCGTCGATTGCACTTTGCGGAATTTCAGGAATCAGTAATATGTGCCTTAAATCGCGTTCTTGCCCCCTTATTTTTTCCATATACATAATATGGTATCCGAATATGGTTTCGAAGGGTTCTGATACCTCGCCTTCCTGCAGACTGAAAGCAACATCCTTAAACTCTTTGACAAAGCCTGTCTCACGGGTTATACCTGTATAGAGCCCCCCCTTGGATTTCGACCCAGGATCACGGGAATATAAAATGGCCTGAACATTAAAACTTGATCCATTTTCCTCAACATCTTGTTTTATGCGCTGTAATCTATTGATTACTTTTTGCTTTTCTTCTTCGGTAGCTTCGGGCTGTTTTACAATTTGTGAAATCTCAAGCTCTGCCCCGAATACAGGACGTTCTTCTTCTGGAAACTTGAAGAAAAATTGGCGCACCTCTTCAGGTGTTACTTCAACCCCCTCAACAATCTTATTTTGCATTTTTTCAGAGAGCATGCGCAATTTGTTGATTTCGAAAAGCTCTTTTCGGAAACTTTCCAAATCTGGTTTCTTATAAAATTTCAACACCTTTTCCAATGACCCAATTTGCGAGGTCAACTGTTGAATTTGCCTGTCACTGGTCGCATTCACCTGATCATCCGAGACCAAGAGACTGTCTTGCACAGCCTGGTGCGCATAAAGACGATCTTCCATTAATTTCCCCAATAATTGGCAATGAGTGACATCTTCCGTAGATGCACCTTGGCTTCTAAGGTCGATCAAGGTCTTTTCGACATCGGAGTTAAGAATTACGTAATCTCCAATAACAGCGACAACACCATCGATCTTGACTTTCTTGCCAGACCGAATCGAATCTTTGGAGGTTAGGTTGTTGGCCGCAGTTGCGCCATCAGGCAAATCAGTTTCTTGGGCCCAAAGCATACTCGAACCAAGTAATGCCAGTAAAGTACAACGTATCTTATTCATTTCCATAAACTTCAAATTCATTGGTTTTAATCGCCTCATCAATAATTTCGGTCTCCAGTTTTTTGATATAGTTCAATCGTCGGCGATTTAATAAAACCTGTTTTATTTTGGGTGTGATGTATGAAATTGGAGCTACCTCGTCGGCTTCAAGCACATCGGTGATCTTCACCAAATATACTCCTAACGAATCGCGCAATTCAAAAAATTGTGATTTTTTTAAGTGCCGATCAATATTCTGATAATTCAGAGGAGGAATGGCCTCCATGACCCGTGAGGCGCTAACCCAAGCGGAATCATTAAAGTGGATTTTTTTGAACTGCACTGCAATTGAATCCAGATATTGCTTATCCGCTGCTTCAAATCTTTTTATTTTCTCAATGACGGTGTTCTTATCCAAAAACTGGTTGGGAAGTTCAACGAACCTCAATTGCACCAGTTTTTCAGTTAATTTAAAACCGTTCTTTTCGGCCTCGTAAAACTGTTTTAGTTGATTATCGTTGATTGCGGTGTCATTGCCTTGCTGGAGCAACGCATCGATATAGGCACGTGTATATAAATCGGCCTTGTAGTCGGTCACCAATCGATCATAATCTTCTAGTTTTTCTTCAGCAAGGTTGATTTTCGCCTTTTCAAGCAGCAATTGTTTCGAGGCCCACTTATTAATATAATTGGTCACAAAAAAGGTGCTGTCCTCTTTTGAAATATCATCACGCAACAAGTCTTGTACCTCATCACGATACAGGTACTTGTCGCCTACACGAGCCAGTGGTTCTTTTTCAGGGTCCTTATCAAAATTGAAGAAAGAGTTACAGGACACTAATAGTAGTAAGCCAACATTCAGGTAAACGCCTTTTTTCACAGTCCTCGCACTCAGCATTGGGCAAAAATAACAATTCCTTTAGGCTGAACAAACCCAATCTTATGGCTTAACAGATTTTTAGTACGTCCTGTAAATCACTATTTTAGTATCTACGACAAACAAACACAACCCAATGAAATATACTACTGAAATCGTTGTTGACCTTCCGAGGGATGCATTTATTGAAAAACTCGACAATGCCGACAACATGAAACACTGGATGCGCGGACTGGTAAGCCATGAGTTCTTATCAGGCGAACCTGGTCAAGAAGGCGCACGAATGAATATGAAGTTCAAAATGGGAAAACGTGAAATGGAAATGGTAGAAACCATTATTAAGCGCAATTTCCCTGATGAGTTTCATGCTACCTATGATGCCCAAGGGGTGCACAACATCCAAAAAAATTATTTTAAGGATGAAGGAAGTAAGACACGATGGATTTCTGAGAGTGAATTCCAATTTTCAAAAATCGGAATGAAATTTATGGCATTTTTGATGCCGGGAGCCTTCAAAAAGCAATCGATGAAGTACGCTCAAGATTTTAAAAATTTTGCTGAAAACGGAGTATCTGTTGCAGATGGCGGATAGCATTGATAAAAAAGTAAAACTTATTTGGGACTTTCGCGGACCTGCAGCGGCCAGAACCGCTGAGCATCATGAAAAGCATCTGGTTGAATTTATGGAAGCGCAAGGCCTCAATACAGAGATGACCGGATGTGATCATCTGAATGAAATGTATAGTATGGCATATCTTGTGGTTGAGGAGGTTGAGGTAGAAAACCTGAGGAAATTATTGAAACCACATCGCGGTCAAATATTTAAACCCTAATATATCCGATATTTTGAAAATCAAAATGCGACATAGCCTTATTAGTTTTTTGGCTCTGATACTGTTATCTATGTGGTCGTGTCAAGAGGAGAACAATGGAACCCCACTCGAAGGGGTATTGGCGTCCCCGAATGAAAAAATTGCCCGTGTTCTAGATAGTCTAGATCAGTTTGAACTCCAAATTCTTTATACTCAAATCAACCGAAATGGAGATAGCCTGACTTTTATTGACTATGGTTTTCAGCTTGATTCCTTGCGTTATTTTTATCCGGCCAGCACCGTTAAATTTCCAGCGGTGGTTGCTTCACTTGAAAAATTAAATGAACTTGATTCGCTCGACCGTGATTACCGGTTTTATCTTGAAGGAGATTCTTTAGAGACCACCTTCACCAACGATATTCTCGACATTTTTGCCGTTAGTGGCAACGCTCCCAACAACCGACTTGTCGAATTTTTGGGTTTTGATGATTTAAACCAAAGACTAAGGCGACGGGGTATTTCGCCCATTCGTATTTCACACCGACTTTCAACCCCAAATGCAGATGAGGTTACGACCAGACCTTTGATCCTTTATGTGAACGACAGTACGACCACCAGCACAGAAAGCATTGTTAATGAACCTCCCAAACCCTTAAGGCTAAACAAAATAAAGAAAGGTCGGGGATTTTATGCTGGAGATTCGCTGTATAAGGAACCTTTTGATTTTAGTCTCAAAAACCATTATCCCATTCAATCACAGCATAATCTATTGAAACGGATCATGTTCCCTACCGAATTTCCAACGAATGAAAGATTCAATTTAAGTGAAGATCAATTGACTTTTTTAAGGAATGCCATGAAAATTCTACCAAAAGATGTTGGCTACGATTCAGGGGAATATTATGATAGCTATGGAAAATTTTTCATCTACGGCGACTCCAAGGAAGCTATACCCGATCATATCGAAATCTACAATAAGGTAGGTTACGCTTATGGCACATTAACCGATTGCGCCTATATCAAAGACACCAAAAACAATGTGGATTTCATGCTGACAGCAACTATTCTGGTCAACAAGGATGGTATTTTCAATGATGATAACTATGAATATGATGAAATAGGCATTCCCTTTTTGGCCGAACTTGGAAGGGGGTTGTATGCCTATGAACTGAACAGAAAAAGATGAAAAAACTCACGTTTGATAAGTTTACCAAAAAGATTTACATCAAAGCCTCATTAGAAAAACTGTATTCGTGTTGGTGCTCCAAAGTAGGGATCGAATCTTGGTTTTTACAAAATGCGGTATTTAAAAATGCCCATGGCAAGGACCGAGAACCTGGAGAATCAATTCAGGTTGGAGATAGATATGAGTGGAAATGGCACAATTGGGACGGTAAGGAAGAGGGAACCATTTTGCAAGCCAATGGAAAAGACTTTTTAGAATTTACATTTGCCAATGATATTTGCAAAGTTTCTATAACCCTTGAAGAACAAGAAAATGCAGTGTTACTGACGCTTATACAATATGACATGCCAACCGATGAAAAAACCAAAATGAATATTTACAATGGTTGCAGCTGCGGTTGGACATTTTGGTTGACGAATCTCAAATCATACCTTGAACATGGAATTGTTCTCAATGAAAGGGATGTTGACCTTACCAATATTCCCCAAGCGGGTCATATTTTCGTGAACATGTAAAAAGCATCGCCGAGGCGATGCTTTATCAATCAAACAAAAAACCAACAACTACTTTGGCATCACCACATCCTCAATAATGTGGATCACACCATTCGAAGCCATTACATCTGTTTTTGCAATTTTGCTATAATTTCCATTGGCATCTTTGAGGTAAATGCCCCCATTTTTGCTCATGGCCGTAACCTTACCTCCGTTCAAGGTTGTCAGTTCTGCTTTTCCACCTCCTTGTTTCAAGGCTGATGCAACATCCGCAGCCGCTATCTTACCAGATACAACGTGATAGGTTAGAATAGCGGAAAGCTTTTCCTTGTTTTCGGGCTGCAATAAAGCATTCAAGGTTTTCGCATCGATTTTATCGAACCCAGAATTTACTGGAGCGAATACGGTAAAGGGCCCATCCCCTTTTAGTGCACCCACCAAATCCGCTGCTTTTAGGGCTGTCACCAAGGTGGAGAAGTCATCAACAGATACGGCAATGTCTACAATATCTTTTGATTGTTGGGCTTTGGTAGTTTGTGCAAAAAATAACATTGCAACTGTTGATAGGATTAAAAATGATTTTTTCATGTTTTTGTTTTTAAATTTTAGTAATTGTGTTAAAACTTGAGCGCTTCTGTTATCATTTACACGCCTTTTTGGCATATGGATGAGCCCAGCCCTTTTTTATCATATCTTTAACATAGCGAACAGCATCAGTCATGGACGATTCCCAAATAGTACATCGCGTTTTGCAAAAAGACCCCACCGCACTCTATTTGCTTTATGACAAATATTCCGGGGCGTTGTTGGGTGTAATCTTAAGGATGTGCCGAAATCGATTTCAAGCAGAGGACCTACTACAAGAAACCTTTGTCAAGATTTGGGAGAATATTGGAAGTTATGACAGTACCAAAGGCAGGTTTTATACTTGGGCCTATCGAATTGCGAAAAATACCACGTTAAATGCGTTACGAAAACCAGACTTGCTCATCCAAACCGATGAATTAAGTGTACATAATAATAAAGCGCAATCAGAACCGGAACAAGATTTTGCCGAATTGAACGGGGCCTTGCAAAAATTGGAGCCCCATCACCAAGAGGCAATTTCGTTGGTATACTTTAGGGGTTACACCCATAGGGAAGCCTATAAGGAAATGGGTGTTCCATTAGGAACATTCAAATCATATGTAAGGCAGGCATTGAGTCTCCTTCGAGAAAATTACAGCGAACAACTGGTCATACTTTGGTTTACCATAGAACTATTGGCGTGATGAAAAAGAATAAGATTTTAGAGGACGGTCTTTTAGAAAAATATTTATTGGACGAACTTTCAGATAACGAAAGGTTGTTGGTCGAAGATGCCATACATAAAGACAGTGACCTAAGAGCTGAATTTGATGTACTCGAGGCAAATTTCGAAAAAATGGCCTTCGAAAATGCGATAGCACCAAATGCCCACGTAAAGGGAGAACTTCAAAAAAGAATAGGATCTCCAGGACCAACAGAGCGTAATCGATGGCCTCTAATGGCAGCTGCCAGTTTGGCCTTGTTGTTTCTGTTGACCACTTTTTGGATGTTCAACAAATGGCAGGCAGCCAACGACCAACTTAACCTTATTGAATCGCAAACACTTAGTTTACAAGAGCGTTTAGGGGTGTTGGAAGAAAACTATGAGCTGACCAATAACAGGTTACAGCTCATCAATAGCCCAAATACCATTCCCCTTATTCTAAGAGGCAATGAAAAAGTGCCCAATTCACGCGCTGTGGCCTATGTCAACCATCAAAATAAATTGGTTGTGGTAAATCCTCAAGGGCTGCCCAATCTTCCTGACAATCAAACGTATCAAATGTGGAGTGATGTGGATGGAGAAATGATTGATATGGGACTTTTGCCAAACGACAAGGAACTGGTAACCTTAAAGTATATAGATCGTGCCGAATCACTAAATATTACCATCGAACCTGCGGGGGGCAATGACCATCCCACTGTCGAACGACTAATTTCCTATGTGACTTTATGAACATAATGGTTTCTTAATTAGCATACTAACTAATTCGAGAACATTATGAAAAAATTTATTGCTGAGTTTATCGGCACCCTTTGGTTGGTTCTAGGGGGATGTGGTAGTGCTGTATTAGCTGCCTCTTTCCCAGAACTCGGAATTGGATTCGTCGGCGTTTCACTGGCATTTGGTTTAACAGTAGTGACGATGGCCTATGCCATTGGCCACATATCAGGATGCCATTTGAATCCTGCTGTCACCATTGGTCTTGCAGTTGGTGGACGCATGAACAGGAACGATGTCGTACCCTATATTATCGCACAGTTGATGGGCGCAATAGCAGGTGCGGCAATACTTTATTTGATTGCATCTGGAAAGGAAGGATTTACCGTGGGTGGATTTGCCGCCAATGGCTATGGTGAGCATTCTCCCGGAGGTTATGGTATGGTTTCGGCCTTTGTTACCGAGGTCGTCATGACGATGTTATTTTTGATCATCATTTTAGGTGCAACACACTCCAAAGCACCTAAATATATGGCAGGATTGGCTATCGGGCTTGGGCTCACCTTAATTCACCTCATAAGCATTCCGGTCACGAATACCTCGGTAAACCCAGCACGAAGCACGAGTCAAGCTCTTTTTGCTGATGGAACGTGGGCTATTCCGCAATTATGGTTGTTCTGGGTGGCCCCAATATTGGGTGCCGTTATTGGAGGAGTACTTTATAAATATCTTTCACCTGAGAAAGAGAACTAAAATTAATCCCGGCTTCGGCCGGGTTTTTTTATGGGCAGGGAGTTCCGTATAAATCAAAGTCGGATGCTGAGTCAATCTTGATTTTGGCGAAATCACCCATTTTTAGATAGTGTTTTGTGGCATCGATCAAAACTTCATTGTCAACGTCAGGTGAATCGAACTCAGTACGACCGATAAAGTAATTGCCTTCTTTCCGATCAATGAGGCATCGGAAAATTTGGCCCACCTTCTTTTGGTTTAGTTCCCAAGAAATCTGTGACTGGATTTCCATAATCTCATTGGCACGTTGTTGTTTTATGGCTTCTGGAACATCATCAACAAGCGTATAGGCATGGGTGTTTTCTTCATGGCTATAGGTAAAACAACCCAAGCGTTCAAAACGCATCGCCTGTACCCAAGCCTTCAAGGTTTGAAAATCTTCTTCGGTTTCACCCGGATAACCTACGATCAATGTGGTGCGGATGGCCATTTCAGGCACAGCGGCCCTAAAATCTTGCAATAATTTTGTCGTTTTCGCTTGGGTGGTTCCTCTTCGCATACTTTTTAAGATCGAATCAGAGATGTGTTGCAATGGGATATCGATGTAGTTACAGATTTTTGGTTCTTCTTTCATCACCTCCAACACGTCCATTGGAAATCCCGATGGAAATGCATAATGCAACCTGATCCATTCAATACCATCAACTTGAGCGAGCGCTGTAAGCAAATCAGCCAAGTTTCGTTTTTTGTACAAATCCAAGCCGTAATAGGTCAAATCTTGGGCAATTAAGATCAATTCTTTTACCCCATTCGCAGCTAATTTCTCTGCTTCAACCACTAAGGCCTCTATCGGCTTGCTTTTGTGTTTTCCCCGCATTAAGGGAATGGCACAAAACGAACATGGGCGGTCGCAACCCTCCGCAATTTTCAGATAGGCATAATTCTTAGGGGTTGTTGTCAACCGTTCCCCAATTAATTCGTGCTTGTAATCTGCACCAAGCGCCTTTAAAAGGTTGGGTAGGTCGCTGGTACCAAAGTACGCATCTACATCGGGGATTTCCTTTTCCAAATCGGGTTTGTAACGCTCACTCAAACATCCGGTAACAAAAACCTTATCCACATCTCCAGCCTCCTTCTTTTGAACATATTCTAAAATGGTATTGACACTTTCTTCTTTTGCATTCGCAATGAATCCGCAGGTATTGATGACCACTACATTACCTTCTTCTTCGTGCACTACAGTTTTGTCATTGGCCCGCAGCTGACCCATCAAAACCTCAGAATCGTAGATGTTCTTACTACAACCCAAAGTGACCACGTTAATTTTGTTCTTCTTAAGTGATTTTGTGCGCATACCTTTAAAAATGGATGCAAAAATACAATTTAGTCTTTGTATCCAACTGGAATTTCGCGAACCTTTCCCAGTGCCTCGAATGCTTGGCCCAATTCATATAATTCTTTTTCCTGGAATTGTTTGGCAATAAAGGTGAGATTAACGGGTTCACCAGAATCGTGATAACCCATAGGAATGGTTAATGCGGGGTATTCTGCCACAGCTGCGGCTCCGGCATCATAATTGTTTATGGACAAAACAGCATCTAGATCATGGGCATTCATAGGAGTGTTAAAATAGGTTCGGCCCGCCAATTTCAAACGTCTTTTTATGTTCAATAGGCCTTCCGTTGAGGTGGTATCTGCCATAATACCATCAAATCGGGCTTGACCATATGGAATTCTAGTCAAGGAATCTTTCGCATTGAAATCCATTACATTCTTCACCGTTCTCACAGGCACTTTTTCTTTATTTAGAACGGCGGTTTCGATGTACTTGGGCAAGTCGTATTTCATATCGATATTCAAAATGGACAAAAATCCTTCAAATTTGACCTTTGGCGGTTCAAACGCAACAACTACGGCTCCGGCCTGCTTGAGCTTTTCTACGGTCAATCTGTAGATGGAATCGCGTTCCAAATAATTCTTTAAAACACCAAACCGTTTACCTTTTAAGGACGCATTTTCTGGCTTATACCAGCCCTGTTCCCAATCGGCCCGAACAGACCTTTGGTCTTGGGTATCAAACCCCCGCATAGCGTCGAGCAATATGCCATTATCAATAACACTTTTGGTCATGGGACCTGGTGTATCCAAGGTGCTGGAAATTGGTACAATACCTGTTCTACTCAGCAAACCAATGGTGGGTTTCATTCCTACCACGGCGTTCTGACCTGATGGAGAAAGTATAGAACCCGAAGTTTCGGTACCTATAGCAGCAACCGCATAATTGGCTGCGGTAGACGTTCCACTACCGGCACTTGATCCACCGGTATCGAATATACGCCTGCCATATGGATTTAGGGTTTGACCCCCTACGGCACTCTGCCCATTGGGGCATTCACAAATGAAATTGGCCCATTCGCTGAGATTCACCTTGCCTAAAATCAATGCACCATGTGTTTTAAGTTGCTGTACAATAAAGGCATCGTCAGTTTGATTTTCAATCAATGCCACAGCACCTGCCGTGGTATTCATATGCCTTGCCCCGATATTATCCTTTAACAAAATAGGCATGCCATAAATTGGGTGATGCCCCTCCGCATTGGAATCTAAGGCTCTTGCCTGCTCCAAAATGTTAGGATTTAGTGCGATAATTGTATTTAACGTAGTTTCATTAGGCAATTCATATTTATAGATCCGGGTGAGGTAAAACAAAGTCAGATCTTCATAAGTAAACTTACCTGAAGCAATATGCCCTTGAATTGTTGGTATATTCTGCTCCAACACCATTGACCTCATCCTATTGTACTTTTCTTTGGGAAATTGGGAAACCTCATCGTAAAGGGGCAAAAACACCTTGTTTTTATCGAGCACCTTACTTTGAATGAACGTATAGCGCATGCGCTTTTTTTCATGGTTGGCATTTGCAAGTACTTCAAGAGAATCATTGTAAGGCGTCCAGAGCACCATCTCATTTTCAGCCTTTTGGTCTGCTTCATTTATTACCTCTGGCATTTTTGAAGTGCTTGCATGTTTGGTGGTGGTGTTTTTTTGCTGGCAAGATGAGAATGCCAACAACATCAAAGCGGATACTAGTATTCTTTTCATAGGTAGATGCGTACTTATTTCTTAACCATGATTTTCCACTTCACAATATTTTTTTGGTTCAAGCGAACAAATTCATCTTTACCTAATGCCGAAGCAATGTGCATAGATTTTTCTGCAGATGCAATAGCAGCAGGATAATCGCGCAATTCAGCCTGTACCAAACTTTTGACCCGGTGAAAATAATAGGTGTCTCCTTCCAAGGCGATGGCTTTGTTTAGGTAGTTCAAGGCACGTTCAAAATCAATCCCTTGTTCCTGTAAATATCGAGCGGCTTGGTAATAGGTCTGTGCTGTGGGGTTTTCGTTAAGCTGCTTCTGAATCTCCAATTCCATCTGGGAATGGGTATCCACTGTAAACGGAATGGAAACCTGGGTGCGATCCCATAGCAGTTTCAACTGTGCGGAATTGTGGGTGATGCTATCAAAACTTATCAAAAAATTTTCTTGATGGTAGGGTAGAATCTCTGGGCTTACTTGAATGCGAAAGGCATCTTGATCGGGGTTATAATTTGTTCTGCCATCGCCCCAATGGGATGTATTGGTATGAAAAACCACCTCCCAATGCGCTTCTTCCGGAAAGGCGTACAAGGCATAGCTACCTTTCGGAAGCGTATTATTCATCACCTTCATGTCGGTATCAATGATGATTTTAGTGCTTTCATTGGCACCTACCCGCCATATACGCCCAAAGGGCACTAATCCTTTTTGGCCATCGTCCTGTGGGCCGAAAACATGGCGACCACGTACTGCTGGTCTCGAATATTCAATTCGAATTTTTGAAAGCCCAATCTCTTGCTCAATAATCGAAAATGGACTTGCCTTTGGGAAAGTAATTTGCCCTTCGCAAAAAGCACATAAAAAAAATAGAAAAAAGGTTAGACACCTCATTTTCAAATATTAAAAAACGAATCCACAAACTCGTATTTGTTGAAGACCTGCAAATCTTCAAGGCCTTCCCCGACCCCGATATATTTCACGGGTATTTGAAATTGATCAGAAATACCGATTACCACCCCGCCTTTTGCTGTACCATCCAATTTGGTAACGGCTAAACTGGTTACTTCGGTAGCCTTTGTAAATTGTTTGGCCTGTTCAAAAGCATTTTGACCGGTAGAACCATCAAGTACCAATAACACATCGTGCGGTGCGTCAGGAACCACCTTTTGCATAACACGCTTGACCTTCGAAAGTTCATTCATCAAATTCACCTTGTTATGAAGCCTGCCTGCCGTGTCAACCAATACCACATCAGCATTTTCGGCAACAGCCGAACTTAAAGTATCGAAGGCAACGGATGCGGGATCGCTACCCATTTTTTGTTTTATAATGGGAACACCAACCCGATCGGCCCAAACCTGTAATTGATCAATGGCAGCAGCTCGAAATGTATCTGCGGCCCCTAAGGTAACCTTAAGGCCTTGGTTTTTAAATTGATGCGCCAATTTACCAATCGTCGTTGTCTTGCCCACGCCATTTACACCTACGACCATAACCACATACGGTTTTTTATCATGTGGTACCGAAAATTCTTCTGCCTCTCCAACATGGGTTTCAGAGAGCAAGCCTGCAATTTCCTCACGAAGAATTTGATTCAGTTCATCAGTGCCCATGTATTTGTCACGGGCCACGCGTTCTTCAATGCGCTCGATAATTTTTAAGGTCGTATTCACCCCGACATCTGAAGTTACCAATACCTCTTCTAAATTGTCAAGAACTTCATCATCGACCTTTGCCTTGCCCGCAACAGCCTTGCTCAACTTACCAAAAAAAGTGGCTTTGCTTTTTTCAAGACCCTTGTCAAGAGTTTCTTTTTTTTCTTTTGAGAATATTTTTTTGAAAAGACTCATGGTACTATACACTGCAGCGTTTCAAAGATAATGAAGTCGCTGGAGTTATGTTAAAATAAAAAAAGCCGCTTTAAAAGCGGCTTTGAAGTTGATAATCGTATTCTTTATTTTTTTGATAACCACTCATTCACAAACTCAGGTGCCATAACCGACTCAACAAATGTGTACGCCCCTGTTTTGGGTGATTTTACCATTTTAATAGCCTTGGTCAATCGTTTTGAACTGCTCTGTAGTGATGCTACTGTCTTCTTTGCCATCTCCCTAAGGTTTTATTTGATTTCTTTATGAACGGTCATACGCTTCAAAATCGGATTGAACTTTTTCATCTCCAATCTATCGGGCGTATTTTTCTTATTCTTCGTAGTGATGTAACGCGAAGTACCTGGCATACCTGATTCTTTATGCTCTGTACATTCTAAAATAACCTGAACGCGATTGCCTTTCTTTGCCATCTGTTACGCTTTATTTTATTAGGCCTTTTTGACGTGACTCTTTCAAGACCGCTGATATGCCCTTCTTATTGATAATCTTAATTCCTTTTGAAGAAACGTTAAGGGTTACCCAACGGTCTTCCTCCGGGATGTAAAATCTTTTCTTGGAGATGTTCGCATCAAACCTTCTACGTGTCTTGTTGATCGAGAAGGATACATTATTCCCGAACATTACCTTTTTTCCTGTTACTTCACAAACTTTAGACATTGTCTTTTCGCTTTGCGTGATTTTATTGAGGCTGCAAATTTAGCATCTTTTCCTCTGATGCACAACATTAGTTTTCAGAAATTTAATATTTCTTTTTGCAATAGCTCAAATGCCTTGTTTACAGACTTTTGCGATATTCGCTCTCGATGATTGCCCATAGTGAACTTTTGGGCAAAAGTATGATGCGGTGTGCTAACTGCGATATACACCGTTCCTACCTCGGCATCGGAATCTCCCTTGCTGGGGCCCGCATTACCTGTAGTAGCAACGGAAAAATCTGTATCTAAAAGTTTCTTGACCTTTTTTGCCATGGCCACAGCTACCTCCTCACTAACGACAGAATGCTTATCGATTAAGGCCTGTTCAATGCCCAATAACCGCACTTTGGTTTCGGTGGCATAACTAACAATGGTACCCTTAAAGTAATTCGAAGCACCAGGGACCGCTGTTACGCGTTCTGCAATTTTTCCCCCGGTGAAGCTTTCAGCGGTGGCAAGTGTCATTCCTTTTTGTGTCAATAATTTCCCTACAAGAGTTTCGATGCTCCCATCTTCTTCTTCCCCATAGAAAATATCACCCAAAAGAGGCTTCACCAAACCTATTTGTCTTTCCAATTCGCGTTCTAGCTCAAGCCTGTCATTGCCTTTAGCGCTAAGTCGAAGCCTAACACGGCCTAAACTGGGCAAATAGGCCAGTTTGATAAAACCAGGTAGACTATCTTCCCAATTTTCGATGGTGTTGGCCACAGCACTTTCTCCCATGCCATAGGTCATTAGCGTTCTATGGATAATATGGGGACGTTCAAATTTTTTGACCACACGTGGTATGACCTCGTTGGCAATTAAATTTTTCATTTCAAAGGGGACCCCAGGCAAAGACAAAAAAACTGCACCGTTGTTCTCCATCCAAAGACCCGGTGCAGTACCATAAGCATTATGAAGCACCATTGCCTTTGACGGAACAAGTGCCTGATTTCTGTTTAGGTCAGATATTGGTGTACTTATGTATTTCGCGAAGAGCATTTCGATATGGGTCAAAACCTTCTCGTCTTGTACCAGTACATCATCGAAATACGTACATAAGGTGTGTTTTGTGATATCATCTTTTGTCGGACCAAGACCTCCGGTCATGATGATCAATTGGGAACGCTCGTTGGCTTGGCGGAGCGCCTCTAATATATGTTCTTTGTCGTCTTGTACAGAGGTGATTTGATAAATTGAAACCCCAATTTTATTCAATTCCTTGGCAATAAATGCCGAATTGGAATCAATAATTTGACCGATCAAAATTTCATCGCCAATGGTAATAATCTCTGCCTGCATAGCCTTTAAAATGCCAGCAAAAATAGCTAAAATGTAACGGAAGTTTGGAACGGATTACAGGTCAAAATCCTTTTGGAGTTCAGAGACGACCTGTTCAACGTCTTTTTTGAGCAAGGGAAACTTCGCTTCGATTTCCGACATATTTCCCTCGTTTTTACCAAGCGTTTCAAGTTCGAGGGCGGTTGCCCGGGTCTGTTCCATCCCTAATAAATCGACGTTTGGTTTTATTTTATGCGACAATTTATAGACTTGCTCATAATTTTTTTCAGCAATGGCCGATTCAAGATCCGCCAAATCTGTTGGAACTTCTTCTAAAAATACCGAAACCACCGAAAGCACAAAATCTTGATCGCCTTCAGCCATTTCGTTCACTTTATCCAAGCTATAAATCATTATCTTACCTTAACCGCGAAGAGCTGCTCCCCTTCTATTTTTCCTACAAGGTAGTCATTTGGTGCTACTTTACCAACCCCAGATGGGGTCCCTGTGAAGATAATATCACCCTTTTTTAACATAAAATACGTTGAAACGTAGGCAATTAATTCGTCTATCTTCCACAACATCAACGAAGTATGTCCATTCTGTACAATTTCCCCATTTTTTAACAAGGAAAACCCCAGTTCATTCAAGTTTTTAAATTTCTCCTTGGGCAACCAATTTCCAATCACCGCGGCACCATCAAACCCTTTTGCCTTTTCCCATGGAAGTCCTTTTGACTTTAATTGGGCTTGCAGGTCGCGGGCTGTAAAGTCTATTCCCAAACCTATTTCATCATAATAACGATGCGCAAATTTTTCGGAAATGTGCTTGCCGACCTTTGTTATTTTAACCAACAGTTCAACCTCGTAGTGAACGTCATTTGAAAATGAGGGAATATAAAAATCTTGTTCCTTGGGCAATACCGCAGAATCAGGTTTGATAAAGACTACGGGTTCGCTTGGCCGTTCATTGTCAAGTTCTTTAATGTGTTCCGTATAATTGCGGCCTATGCAAATTAATTTCATGCCTTACTAGAGCAGTTTATTGTTGAACTTACTCAACTTTATTTGGGTTAGCACTTTTTTGGTGTATAAAGGAAAATCCGCATTCAGGATCCAACCGAAATAACCGGGTTCTTCGTTCAACACATGTTCAACTTTCTTTCCTTTATGCTTACCAAATGAAAAGGCCGGTTCACCTTCCTTGTCTTGAACAATAAACCCGGCAAAATCTATAAACTTGCGGCGTGTAGTGAACTCTGAAAGCTTCTTAACATTGGTTTCCAATTCAGGATATCGTTCCAATTGCGCCAATAAAACTTCATAAGTGGCCAAAGTATCGGCTGCGGCACTATGGGCCTCCACCAAATCTTTGTTGCAGTAAAATTTATACGCGGCACCCAAAGTCCTTTTCTCCATCTTATGAAAAATGGTCTGAACATCAACCGAGACCCTATTTTTCATATCAAAATCAATATCGGCTCTTAGCATTTCCTCAGCCAAAAGAGGAATATCAAACCGATCCGAATTAAAACCTGCCAAATCACTATCCTTAATCATCTGATAGACTTCCTTGGACAATTGTTTAAATGTTGGCTCATTAGCAACTTTCTCATTGGAGATACCATGTACGGCAACCACCTCAGCAGGAATATCCATTTCAGGATTGACCAACCATGTCTTGCTTTCTTTGTTTCCATTCGGATGTATTTTCAAAATTGAAATTTCGACAATACGATCTTTTGCCACATTGGTTCCCGTGGTCTCAAGGTCAAAAAAACAAATGGGTCGGGTTAATATTAATGACATAGGAGGTTGCTATTTAGATTTGGAAAAAAGCCAGGGCAAAAGTTCAGGCTCTGCAAATGCATTGTCCCAACTATTATGTCCCACCCCTGGGTATAAAGAATATTTTACAGAAAGGCCATCCTTTTTCATGGCATCAACCATTTGGGTCGAATATCTGGGCGGAACCACCTTGTCGGCTTCTCCGTGAAATACCCACCAATCGAGATGCTTCATTTTTTTCGCTGTGATAGGGTTTGCACCCCCACAAATAGGAAAAGCAGCTGCAAACAACTTCGGATTTCTGCGTACCAGTTCAAAGGTTCCGAAACCGCCCATAGAAAGCCCCCCAACATACATTCTTTTTTTATCTACTGCATACTTTTTGGTCAAATACTTGATCAATCCTTCCAACAATACCATATCAGTTGTCGGCTTGGGATTTTCAAAAAAGACAAACTCCCGGTTGTCCATATCGCCACTGACACCAATGTTCACCCAAGAGCTATTTGAATTGCATTGTGGAAAAACAACGATAGCTGGGTATTTTTTTCTAATTTCTTCTTTTTCAAACAAGTAAGAACCATGTACCAATTGTGCCTCGTTGTCGTTACCCCGTTCTCCAGACCCATGCAGTACAACAACAAGCGGATAATCTGCTGTTGCGCGATAACCATCTGGAAGCATTAATCGATAGGGCATTGTCACCCCGTCTTGCTCAAAATAAAGCTTTTGGTAATCGGTCTTCTCTTGGGCAAGTGAAAAAATGGTCAGACAAAGAAAAAGGGTTAGGCAGAAATAGCGCATGCTTAGTGATCTTTGGCCAAAAGTAACAAATAAAAAAAGTGCGCTGTTTAGATTTCGCGATTTATATCCCAAGCCTGCAAATAATCAGCCACCTCTTTCACGAACATACCCCCTAAGGCCCCATTAACAACCCTATGGTCATAACTATGTGAAAGGAACATTTTACTACGTATGCCGATAAAATCGCCGTCTGGTGTTTCGATTACCGAGGGCATTTTGCGAATGGCACCCAGGGCCAAAATCCCTACCTGCGGCTGGTTAATGATTGGGGTACCAAAAACGCTGCCAAAGCTCCCGACATTTGTGACGGTGTAGGTACCTTCTTTGATTTCATCAGGTTTTAATTCATTATTTCTTGCCCGATTGGCCAAATCATTAACGGTCTTTGCCATACCAACCAGATTTAATTGATCGGCATTTTTAATAACAGGTACAATAAGGTTACCATCGGGAAGTGCTGCAGCCATTCCGAGGTTAATATTTTTCTTTTTTATGACTTTATCCCCATCTAGGGATATGTTCATCATTGGGTATTTTTTGAGAGCAGTGGCCACCGCTTCCATAAAAATTGGAGTAAAGGTTAATTTCTCACCTTCACGTGCTTCGAATTGCTTTTTGACCTTATCTCTCCAATTGACGACATTGGTAACGTCAACTTCAACAAAGCTTTGAACATGGGCCGATGTCGATACACTGTCGACCATATGTTGCGCAATAAGCTTACCCATGCGGGTCAATGGGATAATCTCATCTCCTGTTTTGGCTTCTACTCCAATTGGTTTTAGGGCCTCTTTTTGGGGAGATGGTTTTGGCGGATCCGCTTTTTCAACACTTTGATGCTGCACCTCAACGGTAGGGGTAGACTGTTTTTGCACATCACCATTACCTCCTCTAGCAGCGATAAATGCCAGAATATCATTTTTGGTTACACGACCTTCCTTACCGGTACCCGCAATATTATCAAGCTCTTCTATAGATATACCTTCTTCTTTGGCAATATTTTTGACCAAAGGCGAATAAAATCTTTCTGAACTACCAAAATTGGGTTGTGCAGATGTTACGGTCTGTTTCACCGCCGCTATTTCGTTTTCAATTTGGGCAACCTGTTCAGAGGACTCAGCTACTTCTTCAATTTCAGGTTGAGTCTCTGTCGCAACTACAACTTCACCGGCAGCTGCATCGGTTTGAATAACCGCAACTACCTCACCCACTTTAACCACATCATCAACGTCAAACCTTTTTTCGACCAAAACACCTTCAACTTCACTGGGCACTTCTGAATCAACCTTATCAGTGGCGATTTCAAAAATAGCCTCATCGAGCTCAATGGTATCCCCAACTTCCTTAAGCCATGCGGTTAAGGTTGCCTCGGCGACACTTTCGCCCATTTGCGGTAATTTCAGTTCGAAATTTGACATATTCTTACTTAACGTGCTTTTTACAGTATATATTTTGCAAAAATAACATAAAAAAGCCCTATTCGTTAATTTTTTTTTATTGTAATTATTCGGCTTTTATCGCCCGCTCAAAAGGTATCCGGTTCAAAATACTCCTTCCCAAGGTAACCTCATCTGCATATTCCAACTCATCACCAACAGCAATTCCCCTAGCTATTGTAGAGGTCGTAACAGCTGCGTCTCCCAGCTGTTTGTAAATGTAAAAATTGGTGGTGTCACCTTCCATGGTTGAACTCAGCGCAAAAATGATTTCCTTTATATCCCCTTTTTTAACCTTTTCAACAAGTGAAGTAATCGTTAGGTCTTGAGGACCTATTCCCTCCATGGGTGAAATTTTACCCCCTAAGACATGATAGAGCCCCTTGAATTGGGACGTATTTTCAATGGCCATCACGTCACGAACATCTTCGACCACGCATACTTTGGATTTGTCCCGTTTGGGACTGGCACATATTTCGCAAATTTCGGTGTCTGAAATATTATGGCAACTAACACAAAAATTCACCTGCTCTCGCAAATCTGATAGTGCTTTCGAGAGCCCCAAGGTACGCCCTTCAGGTTGCTTTAACAGATGCAATACCAAACGCAGTGCCGTGCGCTTGCCAATGCCTGGCAATTGCGACATCTCATAGACCGCGTTTTCCAAAAGCTTTGAAGAAAATTCCATCCTTGCAAAATTACAATTTTACATGGATGGTGCGAGATTTTGTATTTTGCATTGCAAATTCTTTGCATGTCGGCCACACAGATTCTTTTATTGATAGGCATCTATTTTTTGGTGCTTTTGTTGATTTCATATTTTACGGGACGAAACGATTCGAACGCAGACTTCTTTAAGGCCGGAAAACAATCGCCATGGTATCTTGTGGCCTTCGGAATGGTGGGAGCATCCCTTTCAGGAGTAACTTTTATTTCGGTTCCAGGTTGGGTTGAGGCATCCCAATTTAGCTATATGCAGGTCGTCATGGGGTATCTGTTCGGATACCTTGTGGTAGCATTTTTGTTGCTCCCCATTTATTACCGAATGAACCTAACTTCGATTTATGAATATCTCAGAGAACGTTTCGGACCAACAAGCCATAAGACGGGTGCGTTTTTCTTTTTTGTGTCACGTGTTCTTGGTGCAGCCTTTCGCTTGTTTTTGGTTGCCATTGTTCTCCAACAATTCGTCTTTGATGACTTCGGAATACCCTTTGAAATAACAGTGGTTATTTCTATTCTTTTAATTTGGATTTATACCAACCGTGGGGGAATCAAAACTATCGTTTGGACTGACACCTTGCAGACCACCTTTATGATATTGGCGGTCATTCTCTCGATCATTTTTATTAATCGTGAATTGAATTGGAGCTTTGGTGAATTTATCGCTTCGGAAGAATTAAAGGCGTACAACACTTTTTTGTATACCGAAGACTTTTTAGCGCGCAATCATTTCATAAAGTCTTTTGTGGGAGGCATGTTCATTACCATATGCATGACCGGATTAGATCAAGATATGATGCAAAAAAACCTAACCTGTCGCAATTTAAAGGACGCCCAAAAAAATATGGTTTCTTTTAGTTTGGTTCTCGTACTTGTTACTTTTCTATTCATGCTCCTCGGAGCCTTGTTGTTTATTTATGCCAATAAAAATGGCATAGGCATCCCACTTATGGACGGTGCACCAAAAACCGATTTGCTTTTTCCCGAGATAGCCCTTAACAGTGGGTTGGGCATAACCCTTAGCATTACCTTTATGCTAGGGCTAATCGCTGCTGCATATAGTAGCGCTGATAGTGCCCTGACCTCATTGACAACTTCCTTTTGTGTTGACTTCTTAGACGTGGAAAAGAAGCCTGAGCCAAAACAAAAGCGCATTCGAAAGCAAACGCATATTTATATGAGCATCCTTTTAATTGTGGTTATCATCGCTTTTAAATATATTCTAAGTAGAAATGTAATTGATAGCCTTTTAATTGTTGCCGGCTATACCTATGGACCTTTATTGGGATTGTTCGCTTTTGGTATTTTCACAAAGCACCAAATCAAGGATAAGTATGTTTGGATCGTGGGCATATTATCGGTTGTAAGCATTGCCATTATTGCCAATATTGACTCGAAGTACTTGGGCGGTTATGTCATGGGATATGAACTTCTGCCCTTAAACGGTCTGCTTACTTTTTTGGGCCTATGGTTGATAAAAAAGAAACCTAGTACTGACCTGTAGCCAGCAGTACCAAGGTACAGGCCTCCTCTGCTTGGATGCCATTTTCTCGCAGTAAATCACGAAACTCTTTGTTTTCGGTACCCGGATTAAAAATTACCCGTTTGGGTTTTAAATCGATGATAGTTTGGTAATAGGCCTTTTGATTCGCAGGATTTAGGTACAATGAAATGGTATGAATGTCATGAAAATCATCAAAATTTGTTTTGACTTCGACACCTAAAATAGACCCCGGCCGTAAGCCATAAGCCATGGTCTCAATACCTTTTTCGACAAGACGCTCTACCGCCAAATGACTATAGCGATTAGCCTTTAAGGAAGCTCCCAGTACCAAGGTACTCCGCATTTGTGTTAATTAATGTGTTAAACCTTAACAAAGATTGTAACTATTTGCCATATTTGCCGTCTTTAAAATGAAAATACTATCATTGGTAAGACTGTATTTTTATAGTTAATGGTTAGTGTTTAGTATAGCTTATCAATGAATAACCCTGGTAGCCTTTGCTACCAGGGTTTCTTTTTTGATTTAAAATCAACAGAAGCAAATAGGGTTTAAAATGTTAAAGCACCAAATTCGTGTAACATCTATCCATAATTAACGTCTTGTGATTAAAAGTAAGCGACCAAAATCGCTAGAAAAGATATTGGTTTGCCTTGTGGAATATTGGTTGGTTAGTTCCTGCAAGCAAATCAATAAGCCCCTAATGTTTCATTGGGGGTTTCTTTTTACCATCTAATAATGACACTCCCCCATGTGAAACCACTTCCAAAGGCAGCCAGAACAATCAAATCGCCTTCCTTAACCTTGCCTTGCTCCCAGGCCTCAGTCAACGCAATGGGTATTGATGCAGCGGTGGTATTGCCGTATTTCATGATATTATTGAATACCTGGTCATTCGATAGCCCGAACTTTTTTTGTACGAACTGAGAAATTCTAAGATTCGCCTGGTGCGGTACAAGAAGATCGATATCGGTTGCCGTAAGGTTGTTTTTTTGCAATCCTTCCATGATAACTTCACTAAATCGAACGACGGCATTTTTGAATACAAATTGGCCGTTCATATAAGGGAAATAGGACTCATCTTCAGGGTCATTTTCTTCAATAATATCCGTTACCCATCGTTTCCCCATCCCCGGGGCAATAAGTGACAATTCTTCTGCATGTTGACCTTCAGAATGCAAATGACTTGATAAGATTCCTTTCTTTGGGTCCTCTTCCCTGCTAATTATTGCTGCACCAGCTCCATCACCGAAGATGACAGAGACTCCCCGACCTCTTGTGGTCATATCCAATCCATGCGAATGAAGCTCAGAACCCACAACCAAAACATTTTTGTACATGCCACTTTTAACGTACTGATCGGCCACAGAGATGCCATATACAAATCCGGAACATTGATTTCTGACATCAAGGGCACCAACGGTTTTGATACCTAAATCGCGCTGAACCAATACACCAGGGCCTGGAAAATAGTAATCAGGACTCAAGGTGGCGAAGATGATAAAATCAACCTCGTCTTTATCAATGCCTGCGCGTTCGATTGCAATTTTTGCCGCCTTTACACCCATCGAGGTCGTAGTTTCTTCACCCCTTACCACATGCCGGCGCTCTTTAATTCCCGTTCGCTCCTGAATCCACGCATCACTGGTTTCCATGACCTTCGACAAATCGTCATTGGTCACAACATTATCCGGAACATAATACCCCAATCCCGTTATCTTAGAATTGTACATAATCAAAACTTTTTGAATTCAGTAAAGAAACACTTTTATCTCGAAACATAACTAAAGGATATTCAATTTAATGAAAATCAGGAGAAATGATTTACCGATCAGACCCTGAATTGTTCTTCTAGTTTTACCCAAATTATAGATTCAAAATTGTATTTTTAAAAGGTTGACTTCTTTAAATTAATAGCTACTAAAATGAAAAAACTACTCCTCCCACTCGTTGTCCTATTTACATTATATGGGTTTACCCAAGAAAATCTTTCCTATCAAAAACCTTCGGCGGAAATTTTGGATCTCGTGGATGCGCCCTTAGCCCCTTCAGTGCTGATTACCGATGATGGAGAATACATGATATTTCGTTATCGCGATGCCTATAAGAGTATTGCGGAATTGTCTGAAACAGAATTGCGTCTTGCTGGACTTCGGATAAATCCGAAATTGAATATTGGCAGCAGAACAAATTACTACAACAACATAAGCTTGAAAAAGGCCGGCAGCAGCGATGAAATTCAAGCTAAGGGACTGCCCCAAAACCCCAGGCTGGCCAATTTTAGCTGGTCACCAAATCAGAAAAAAATCGCATTCACCCATACCACGAATATGGGTGTTGAGGTGTGGGTTTTGCATCTAGAATCCGCAGAGGTCAATAAATTGACAGATGCCACCGTGAATGCCAATATGCGTGATGTAATCAATTGGTTTAAGGACGGTGAATCCATTTTGGTGAAAATGCTTCCCACGGATCGTAAACCGTTGATCAATACGGCTGCATCGGTACCCTCAGGACCAACTATTTCTTCCAATGATGGGAAAAAGGCCCAAAATCGAACCTATCAAGATTTATTGAAAAACCCCAATGATGAGTTCAATTTCGAACAATTGGCGCGCTCCGAACTTTACAAGGTCAATCTAGATGGAAGCAAAACCAAATGGATGGACGCCGATATGTACAGTTCCATCAATTTTTCACCTGACGGTAACTATGTGATGGTCGTGAATGTTGAAAAGCCCTTTTCATATTTAGTACCCTACCGTAGATTTCCATCAACCACTAAAATGTACCAAAGTGATGGTAGTTTGGTAACGACCATTCTTCATGTTCCCTTGATTGAGGACCTTCCACAGGGTTTTATGGCGGTTAGAACAGGAATGCGCAATATTTCATGGCGCAATGACAAACCGGCCACACTGGTATATGCCGAAGCCTTGGATGGTGGGGATCCAGAAAATGAAGTGGAATTTCGCGATGAAGTATTTGAAATGGATGCCCCATTCACCAGTAAAGGGAAAAGTCTATTGAAGCTTACCAATCGCTATTATTATATCCAATGGGGGAATGAGACCATGGCCGTAGCTTATGATTATTGGTGGAACAACAGAAGCATAAAGGGTTATGTTTTTGACCCCTCCGATTCGACCAAACCTGCCAAAGTAGTTGAAGACAGAAATTATCAGGACGTTTATAGCGACCCTGGCGTATTTGTCACAAAAAGAAGTGACTACGGCACAACGGTACTATCTCTTGACAACGCGTCCGCCTATCTGATTGGAGATGGGTATACCAAAGAAGGTCAATTTCCATTTGTTGATAAAATTAACCTGGCCACGCTGGCAAAAGACCGAATGTATACTTCAAAACTAGAAGGTAAAAAGGAAAATATTATCGACTATGATGTGGATGAAGACAAGTTGCTGGTTCGTATTGAATCTGCAGTCGAATATCCCAATTACTACTACAAACATCTGGTCAAGCGAAAAGGCGCTATGCAACTTACCAACTTTGAAAATCCGTTCAAGAGTATTCAGGATGTGCATAAGGAGGTCATCACCTATAAGCGGGATGACGGTCTTGAATTAAGTGCTACCCTTTACTTGCCTGTCGGTTACGACAAAGAAAAAAAGGAAAAAGCACCCATGATTTTATGGGCGTATCCAAGAGAGTATAAAGACAAAAATAGTGCCTCGCAGAACACACAAAACCCTAATGAATTTACCTATCCCTACTGGGGTTCTCCAATTTATTGGGTAACCAAGGGGTATGCAGTTCTTGATGATGCGGCATTTCCTATCATAGGCGAGGGCGATGAAGAACCCAACGACACCTTTAGGAGCCAACTGGTTGCCAATGGCAAAGCTGCCATCGATGCTGTTGACGATATGGGGTATATCGACCGTAATCGCGTTGCCGTTGGCGGTCATAGTTATGGGGCCTTTATGGTTGCCAATCTTTTATCACATTCCGATTTATTTGCGGCCGGAATTGCCCGCAGTGGAGCCTACAATAGAACATTGACACCTTTCGGGTTCCAAAGTGAGGAGCGAAACTATTGGGAAGCCCCAGAAGTTTATTATACCATGTCACCCTTTATGCATGCCGACAAGATGAAAACACCGCTCTTATTGATTCATGGTCAAGCAGATAACAATTCAGGAACCTATCCCATGCAAAGCGAGCGCTATTTTAATGCCCTTAAAGGTCTGGGGGCTACGGTTCGTTTGGTCATGCTACCGAAAGAAAGTCATGGTTATCGGGCCAAAGAAAGTATTCTTCATTTGTTATGGGAACAGGATCAATGGCTTGAAAAATATGTCAAAAACAAATCCGAATCGAAGAAGGGGATTCAACTACAACCTACAATTGGTAAGGACAGGTAATTTAATTCACGCGCTATTTGTAGAAACGCACGCAGAAGAACAAACTGTATACAAATGGAAAGCGCACTTTCTGGCAAAAGTGCGCTTTCAACAACCTAACCAATAAATAAACAAACTTGTTGTAGAATCTTCATCATAGCAATTTGATTACCACAACTGCACAAATATAATAATGTTTAATCTTTTAAAACAAAAGTTAAACAAAAAAGTTTGTTAAAATTTTACATTATAGCGCTTTCCCGTAAAAAATGTCAGTTTGTCAGCCCAAACAAGAATGGTATTTTTTTTGAAACTACAGAATCATAACTTAAAAAATTACAACCCATGGCAACAGGAAAAATAAATGTTTCGGTTGACAACATTTTTCCCCTTATTAAGAAGTTTTTATATAGCGATCATGAGATTTTTCTTCGTGAGCTCATATCCAATGCTACCGATGCCACATTGAAGTTGAAGCACTTGACTTCCATTGGCGAAGCCAAAGTGGAATACGGGAACCCACACATTGAAGTCAAAATAGACAAGAAAAAGAAAGAGCTGCGAATTCTTGACCAAGGTATCGGAATGACTGAGGCCGAGGTGAAAAAATACATCAATGAAGTTGCCTTTTCAGGTGCTGAAGAATTTCTGGACAAGTACAAGGATGCTGGAAAAGATGCTGGAATCATAGGACATTTTGGTCTTGGATTTTATTCTGCATTCATGGTTGCCGATAAAGTAGAAATCATCACCAAAAGTTTTAAGGATGAACCTGCGGTACATTGGTCATGCGATGGTTCCCCAGAATTCACGCTAAAAAAGGCCAAAAAAGAGGATCGAGGCACAGAAATCATCCTCCACATCGCTGACGATGAAAAAGACTTTTTGGAAGAATTCAAAATACGTGAACTGCTAAAAAAGTACAACAAGTTCATGCCCATACCAATAAAATTTGGCACTCGAACCGAAACGCTTCCAAAACCTGAAGGGGCCAAAGAAGACGAACCGGCACCAACAAAAGAGGTGGATGACATTATCAATAATCCTAACCCGGCATGGACCAAAAAACCGACGGATTTAAACGATGAGGACTACGCCTCTTTCTATCGTGAATTGTATCCCATGCAGTTTGAAGAGCCCTTGTTCAACATCCATTTGAATGTAGATTACCCCTTCAACCTTACGGGCATTCTATATTTTCCCAAATTGACGAATGACCTCAACATTCAAAAGGACAGGATTCAGTTATATCAAAATCAAGTCTTTGTCACCGACAATGTAGAAGGTATTGTCCCTGAATTTTTGACCATGTTACGCGGAGTCATCGATTCGCCTGATATACCCTTGAATGTATCCCGTTCCTATCTCCAGGCCGATGGGGCAGTAAAGAAGATATCAAGCTACATTACCAAAAAAGTTGCGGACAAACTAAATTCATTGTTCAAGAACAATCGCGATGATTTTGAAAAAAAATGGAACGATATCAAAGTAGTCATTGAGTACGGCATGCTATCGGAAGAGAAATTTTTTGAAAAAGCCGAAAAATTCGCTCTGTATCCCACGGTGAACAATGACTATTTCACCTTTGAGGAACTGGAAAATAAAATCAAGGACAATCAGACCGACAAAGATGACAAACTGGTCATTTTATATGCCTCTGACTTGGAAGCGCAACATAGCTACATTGAATCGGCAAAGGAAAAAGGCTATGAGGTACTTTTATTGGATAGTCCAATAGTTCCCCATCTTCTTCAAAAGTTGGAAACTTCAAAAGAAAAAATAGCCTTTGCCCGGGTTGATGCAGACCACATTGATAATCTCATCAAGAAGGAGGATGCTTCAATTTCAAAATTGACTGATGAAGAAAAAGACAAACTCAAAGAACAGATTGAGGGTGTAGTTGGTGAAAAAAGCCAGTTCACAGTTCAATTGGAAGCGATGGACAGCACTGCTCAACCCTTTGTCATTACCGAACCCGAATTTATGCGCAGGATGAAAGATATGCAACAGACTGGAGGTGGCGGTATGTTTGGCATGGGCAATATGCCAGATATGTTCAACTTGATCGTGAACACCAACCATGAACTGGTCGGTGAAATACTGACAACCAAAACCGCTAAAAAACGGGAACGCTTAATCAATCAATCCCTTGATTTGGCTCGCTTATCCAAAGGATTGTTGAAGGGTGAAGAACTCACTAATTTTATCAATCGCAGCTATGAGATGATCAAATAAACCGTCATCCCATACTAAAGTTGCCACAGAAATTAAAACCGCTCGAACTGAGCGGTTTTTTTTATGAATTACTATCTTGGACTAAATCAACACACCATGAGCAGCGATTACACCAGTTCAGATTTTAAAAAATTATTGGATAAGCTCCAGACCGAGAGTTGGCAATTGGAACTAATTATCTCGGGATTCGCCATTTATGGTCTTTTCTCTGCTATAGAACCTTTGGAAGTAGAGCTGTTGACCTCGGTCAAAAACAACCAGACCATTTACAATGCTATGTTACAAGCGCTTAAAAGCGGGACTTTCATTTTGATGGGTTCCCTTCTGATTCATGTGATCCTTAGGGGGTTATGGATCGGCACCTTGGGACTACGGTACATTTCGGGGGATATTGACTATGATGAACTGCGATATGCCCCAAAATTCAACAAATTCCTCAAAACGAGGGTGGGTTCTTTCGACCGTTATATCTCTAGACTTGAAAACGCCTGTAGTACGGTATTTGCCTTGGCATTTTTAATGGTCTTCTATTTCTTATCCTATTTTCTGATATTGATGTTTTTTGCAATCGTTGCCTTTGCCATCAACAATATCGGATTGTTTTCAAGTGAAACCGCGGGTATGGTTACCGCCATATTCGGCATTGTATATTTCGTATTGATCTTGATATTCCTTTTTGATTTTTTGACCATGGGTGGGCTCAAAAGGGATCGCTGGACGGCCAAATACTATTATCCCTTGTACCGGTTTTTTGGCATCATCACCCTAGCATTTATGTACCGCCCTTTGGTCTATAATTTTCTTGATCAAAAGAAAGCGCGTTGGGTGGCCACCTTTATTTTACCAATTTATACAGTGGGTCTTGTGTTCCTTCAGATCTATGGCGTGGTTAATTCAAACTATCAAATTGAAGGACAGGGTACCTCAAGCTATTTTACCAGTAAGTACAACTACGAAGATCAGCTTACCGAAAAAACCGATTTTGTTCAGTTTGTCTCCTTACCGTCAAAGGTTATCGACAAACCCTATATGCGCGTTTATGTAGGCTTCAATAAGTTTCTTGAAGATGCCGTTTTGGCAAAAGATTCCACGTTAATGCCTGAAAAAGACCGAAGGGGCTATTCTTTTAAAATAAACAGACGGTTCAATTTTAGTGGGTTGAGTTTTAATTTTTCCAATAGATATCTTCAGATCCAGAAAGACCAATCGCACTACCTCGATGTCTTGGGTGAATTGTACCAATTGAAAATTGATAGTGTTTTTTATGATAAAGATTTTGTCATGACCAACGATACCAACAAACGTCTTGGTTTTGAAACCTACCTCGATATTAAAGGGTTGGAGAACGGCAAACACCTTTTGTACTTAATTGGGCCTGATCCACGGATTGAAAAAGAGCTCGATACGCTAATAACCATTCCCTTCTGGTACTTTGAAGACTAAACTTTGTATCTTGATTTGAATTCGATCAAACTATGAGCAACGACTACAAAAGCCCCGGTTTTAAAAAGTTATTGGATTCCTTGCAACAGCAAAGCTGGGAGTTGGAACTTATTATTTCGGGTTTCGCAATTTTCGGACTATTTACGGCTTACGAGCCGTTACAGATTGAGGTACAAAACGCCCAAAACGACGGTCAAATTTATGCCTTTGTGCTGTACCTTGTGGCCTATATCGCCTGTAGTATCCTTTTGTTCAATTTATTGCTTCATGTGGTATTAAGAGGGCTTTGGATTGGTGCACTGGGCCTGCGATATATCTCTGGGGATATTGAGTTTGACAAGCTCAAATACAGTGATAAGTTCAAAAACTACCTGCAAAAAAAGATAGTTTCCTTTGATCGCTATATCGCCAATTTGGAAAACTATTGCAGTGTATTATTCGCCATTTCCTTCTTGTTGATATTTCATGTTCTGGCACTGACACTTATCATTTTAAGTATTGCCCTGGTTGCCAATCTTGTTATTGAAAATGACGATTTACCCGATTGGGTTTCCAATTGGATTGGAATTCCGTTGGTCATTTTTATCAGTGTCGGAATGCTGCTAACTTTTCTTGATTTCATCACCCAAGGGTTATTAAAACGCAATAAATGGGTCAGTAGAGTTTACTTCCCTTTTTATTGGGCTTTCAGCTTTTTAACGCTATCCTTTTTATATCGACCCTTGGTTTATAATTTTTTGGACAACAGGTTTGGCAAGCGCATCATTTTCTTTTTGACCCCGATTTACATCATCATATTAATACTGAGTGGACTGTACTATCGCAACTCGAATTACCTGGTAAAGGACCGAAACTCGTCGACCATTTTCGCCAATAGGGAAAATTATAGGGATATGATGACAGAAGACGCAGATTACCCCGGGGAAGCTGTCATTCCATCCAAGGTAATTACCACCAAATTTCTACACGTATTTATGCCCTATTCCGAAAATATCGAAGAACGCATTTTTGATTATGAGAAAACGCTAAAACCGGAAGATGATCGGCGAGGGCTAGCATCCAGCAATTTTAATTTTAATACCAATTGGGGCGATAAGATTACCAACTCAAGACAAAAAGATAGTGTGCGAAAAAAATACCTGGAGGTTTTTAATGAAACGTATTTTTTTAAGGTCGACACCCTCGTATTGGATAGCGATTTTATAATTGCCACTGATGCTGAGAACAGACTTGGGTTTGAGACGTATTTGAACCTTAGGGAAGTCGAAGAAGGCAAACACCAACTACGCGTGATGAGAAAGCGACGGCAAAAAGACTCCATTGTCGAGGTCATTCAAGAATCTATACCCTTTTGGCATTTCAAGCAGACACCTTAATGATTTATCCTTGGCATCTCTATCTCATGGCAGGCATGTACGTTGTTGCAGGTGTTATGCATTTTATATATCCCAAAGCCTACAAACGCATTATGCCAAAATACCTTCCCAAACATGGCCTTCTTGTATTTTGGAGTGGTATTGCTGAAATTATTTTAGGGGTTGCCCTTTGTTATTCCCAAACCAAAAACATAGCCATATGCGGCATCATAACCATGTTGGCTGTCTTTTTGATGGTGCATTTTTATATGCTTTCTAGTGAAAAAGCTGCTGCTGGTGTTCCGAAATGGATCTTAATTTTAAGAATTCCATTACAGTTTGGCCTTATGTATTGGGCATATTGGTATTTGAAATTTTAAGCCAATCGTTTATCAAAATACCCTTTTAGCAGCGTGGTTTGCACCATTACCAAAAGACCCATGGTTCCAATGGTATACACGAGAATTCTAGAAAAGGGCAATTCAAATTTAGGCATGGTAAGTTCTGATATCCACTTTGATGAGAGGGTCTGGCTAAACCAATTGCTTGATGCGCTATCCAATTGAAAAGTCAAAAAGATCAATAAAACAACAAACAGAACTCCCATAACGCCCAAAACATTTCTTGAAATAATTGGCTTATAGGCGAATTTCACCTGTTCTTCTGAAGCCTTGATCTGGTTCATCACCACATCGGTAAAATCGGCAGATGGTGCATCTAATTGAGCATCATGAAACGCGATGTCGAGTAACTCCCTTAACTCTTTGTCTGTCTTATCCATAATTTCTAAGTACTTCAGGTTCAATATGGTTTTCTAAAATTAGTGCAAATTTCTTTCGCGCCCGGTGCAATCGTACCTTTAAGGTGTTCACCGATTGTTCAAAAATCTCCTCTAACTCATTTAAATTCTTCTCTTCAAAATAGAACAAGGTGAGCAAAGCGGCGTCTTCAGGCGGCAAATACTGCAAACAGGCCTTTACCTTTGCTGAGCGCTCCTTTTGTTCCATTTCATGCAACGCATTTTTGGTGGTATATATCTTGTTTTCCGTTACCGCATTTAGTTCTTCCTCCAGATACTTTCTTTTATACTTTTTTAGTCGATCCAAACAGGTGTTATAGGCAATTCTATAAATCCATGTAGAAAATTTAGAATCCCCTTTAAAACTTTCCAACGAACTGTAAACCTTAACGAACGTATCTTGCGCTACTTCTTCGGCTTCTTCCTGATTTTTCAACATCTGTAAGGCCAAAGAGAACACCAAATTTTTATACGCATCTACCACTTCGGAAAACGCCGCAGTTTCTCCATTCAAAATGCGATTGATCAGTGTTGTTTCTGTGTTGGTTGCCATTTGATTAATAAGACGATAAATCATGATCTTAGGTTACAGGAATCAATTTTTTTTTGATTTGTTGTAACCTGGATTCAAAAATGGTCGTCATAAGAGACAAACAAAGTTAATAATCAAGTAAAACGAACAATTATGGGATCAGAAGTAATTATTATACCAATCATTTTTGGGGTACTTTTCGCCATCGCCTACCTATACTTTTCAACGCGTAACAAGGAAAGGTTGGCTTTAATCGAAAAAGGTGCCGATGCCAGTATTTTTGTTAAGGGAAGACGCAGGGCCGCACCAATCTGGAAAATTTTATTGTTAAATCTAGCCCTCTTGCTAGCAGCTACCGGTATCGCAATTTTCGTGGGCTCATTCCTGACTACTATGGGCGTCGATGAAGATGTGGCCTACCCCGGCACTATTTTCTTACTGGCAGGTGTCGGACTATTTGTCGGCTACATCATGACCAAAAGGTTGGACAAAGAGGAAGACTAAGCCTTTTAATTACAATCAAACTAAAAATCCGTCAAGCGTATTGACGGATTTTTTATTTTTAGGTATGGAAATTATTTCAACCAATATAGCAAAGCCTACCAAAGTTTCATGGCGCGGGCGAGACATTACCACGGGTATTTATAAAAAACCGGTTCAAGAGGCCATTTTTTTGGGGAAAGAAGATGTGCGCAACGATGCCGTAATCGACCGCAAACACCATGGAGGAGAATTTAAGGCCTGCTATCTTTTTGGTTCCGACTATTACCCCGATTGGAAAATTAAATTCCCCCATCTAAATTGGGAATGGGGAATGTTCGGTGAAAATCTTACGATTGAGGGACTCGATGAGGCAACATTGCACATTGGAGCCAGTTATAAGCTGGGGAATTCCACAGTGCAAATAACGGAACCTCGGCAACCCTGCTATAAACTTGGGATACGCTTTGGCACACAACTAGTCATCAAAGAATTTATCAATTATGGCCATCCCGGGACTTACGTGAAAATTCTCGAGGAAGGAGAGGTTAAAAAAGGGGATCATCTCACCCCTATCGCATCAGACAACAATGCCATTACGATAAAACAATACAATGAATTGGTAAATTCAAAGCACAAAGATCCTGAACTCATAAAATTGGCCATAGCCAATGAGGGCATTCGAAAGGAAAAAAGAGAGAAGCTTGAAAAACTGCTCTAAAAAAGAAACCCTGACATCGCTGCCAGGGTCACCTACCTACAATCGAAATTAACTAAACTATCTATCTGATTTCTACAACTTCGGTAAAGCTTTCTTTGTTATCAACAACAACTACTTTGTAATTGTCTTCAAATGCTTTCTCGAAATTGAACGCCTTCTCTACCACGATCTCACCTTCAAAGGTCTGCTTGAAAACGACTCTACCATTGCTGTCAACCACTTTAATGGTTACTTGTTCCAGGTCAAGATTTAAAAGGTTTACGAACAACTTATCGCCTTTCCTTAAAAAGGTAGGGTCTAAGTCAACATTCAAAATGTTCTTTTCTACTTCATTTACTTTTTTGCCATCTATTGCTTCTGATCCATTTGCGAAAGAAACGGACGTTCCAAATAATATAGCAGCTACTGTGAAATTCAATACTCTTTTCATACTTGTCTTTTTTTGATTAATAAAAAATTACAGTACAAACATACTTTCAAAAAACACCCAGTACTACCACAGAATTTTCAGATTAATGTTCAATTTTAACCATATTTGAGTGTTAAATAATCATAAAAGGTAAAATAGCATATATTTTGGGTAATTTTGTATAGAAGTAAGGAAGTAGGCGACACTAATTTTACATATGGAAAGCAAAGTAAGAGCGATGCAACAAAGACCAGCATTTGAAGCCATAGAGCCTGATTTTGGCAACTCATTTAAGTACAATAGGTTTGATAAAAACATTTGTAACAACAATGGGTCTTGGCACTACCATCCGGAATTGGAATTGGTTTATGTTAACGGAGGTTCTGGAAAAAGGCAAATAGGGAGCCATGTTTCCTATTATACCGATGGTGACTTGATTCTAATTGGTTCGAATCTACCCCATTGTGGGTTCACCGATAAGTTGACCGGAAATAAAAGTGAGACCGTGATTCAAATGAAGATGGATTTTTTGGGCAACGATTTCTTTAATATTCCGGAAATGCGAAAAATTCAAAAGCTATTTGAAATAGCAAAGAGCGGTATTGCATTTTACGGAAAAACAAAGAAAAAAGTAGGCGAAAAAATGGAAGTACTTGAGTACCAGTCTGATTTTCATCGTTTGCTGGCCATATTGAATATTTTAAACGAACTCGGCAATTCTGCTGAGTTTAAGGTATTGAATGCTGAAGGATTCTCCATGGAAACTGAAGTCAAAGACAATGATCGAATTAACGTGGTATTCAATCATGTGAAAACAAATTTCAAGGAAGACATCAGTCTTGATGAAATTGCAGACTTGGTGAATATGACAGTCCCGTCTTTCTGCAGGTATTTTAAGAAAATCACCAATAAAACCTTTACACAGTTTGTGAATGAATACCGTCTGGTACATGCCTCAAAATTGTTGGCCGAACAACCCATGAGCATTACCGAAGTCTGTTATGAAAGTGGATTCAACAACTTTTCGCACTTTAATAAATCGTTTAAGGCCTTTACAGGTCAAAACCCCTCCCAATATCGAAATCAACTCAAAGCCGTATTGCAGTAAATGAAATTGTTTGATGAAAGCTTCGATTTGAAACTGCCCGATGCAGATATCAGGTACCATCCAAATTTTTTGTCCAAAGAAGAAGCCGATATCTATTTTGACCACTTTATTAAAAATGTTCCGTGGCGGCACGATGACATTAAAATTTTTGGAAAAACATTTCCACAGCCAAGACTCACAGCGCTATACGGGAATAATGGGAAGACCTATACCTATTCCAACATCACTATGAAACCCCTTGGTTTCGATACTGAACTAAAGGGGATAAAGCAAAAACTCGAGCAGAAATTCCAGGTCGTTTTCTCAACCTGTCTCTTGAATCTGTATCGAGATGGTCAAGATAGTAACGGTTGGCATTCAGATGATGAGAAGGAGCTCGGAACTAACCCCACGATTGCCTCCATATCATTGGGAGAAGAACGTTTTTTTCATTTGAAACATAAAACCAACAAGGAATTGAAGCAAAAAATCTTGTTGGAACATGGAAGTCTTTTACTCATGCAGGGGAGCACGCAACATTTTTGGCAACATCAAATTCCAAAAACAAAAAGAAAAGTTGGCAAACGAGTCAACCTTACATTCAGGCTAATCCATTAAGAAAAAAGGTCGTTCAATACTTTGGCAAGTCGAAGACCTCCTAGATGCAGTTGTTGTAGCAATAGATCGTTGTACTTATAGCTGTACTGATACCCTAATTTCTCTCCCACTTCTACAGAATCATACAGTTCGGTAGCCAAATCTTGCGATTCTTCAACCCAATCGTATACCGTTCCAGCCTGAAGTTGTTTGATTCTTTTTCTAGACATTTTGGGCATGGTGGCAGCAAGCTCGGTATATGACATTCCAAAAGAATTGATCAAATCGCTATCCCATAACCTATGCAGATTGGTCCCTTTATCAAACCATTGTACCTGAATGTCATTACCCCCGCGGTCTTCTAACCTGCCCACATGCATAGGTTGGTGCAAATCTCCTACCAAATGCACCAACATTTTAAGGTAAAAAACCTTGTCTGCTCGAGTGCTGGAAGCACTTTTCACAATTTCGATACATTTTTGGATTCCCATGACCACATCGCCATATGGGCTCGGTTCCACCTCGGTATAATCCTTATCGGCAGGAAAATTCACATAATGCCAAGCGCTGAATTTCGAAAAGCTTCGATCTGCCTTTATTTCATCAGCAAAATTGGCAACAAATGCCAAATCATGTCCACTTAAAAGATCTGCTATGGCCCGTTTTGCTTTTCCCGTTAAGTGTTGTTGGGCTATATGACCAACAGTCCTATGTCCTGTCTTTGACCAAATAGTGTTTGCATGGCTATTTACCACAAAGACCAAAAAGAATAAAATAGAATACCGCATATCAGCTTCGAAATTAACCATTTTAGGTGCTTTTTGACGAAGCTTAACACCTTCTTTGGCAAAAAAGATTGCCATCGACTTGCAGGTTTCGAAATATTTGATATATTTATGATATTATTTTAATATCAATTTAAATACTACATCATGACAAACGAAAAAATAATCGCTCCATTAAATGGGTACTTCATGTTCTTTCTGAGCCTGTTCCTATTTTTTGGCGGAATTGCGATGGTCATCAACACAAAATCGCCTTGGTTTGCCATTGCCATATTCTTAGGAGTTGTTGTGGCCCTGGGCCTGGTTTTGGTTAACCCCAACAGTTCGAGAGTACTCCTACTCTTTGGTAAATATGTGGGAACCATCAAAAAAAATGGATTGTACTGGGTAAACCCCTTGTATTCGAAACGGAAAATATCGCTACGCGCCAGTAATTTTGATAGCGAAAGGTTGAAGGTGAATGATAAGTTGGGGAATCCGGTAATGATAAGCACAATTTTGGTATGGCGTGTCACGGATACCTATAAAGCTGCATTTGATGTGGATGACTATAAAAACTTTGTTCGGGTACAGACCGATGCTGCGGTTAGAAAATTAGCCAGCATGTATCCCTATGATAATTTTGCAGATGAAGGTATCGAAGAAGATATTACACTAAGATCTAGCGTAAATGAGGTAAGTGAAGCCTTGGAAAAAGAAATTCAAGACCGACTTCAAATGGCAGGAATAGAAGTATTGGAAGCACGCATCGGTTATTTGGCCTATGCCCAAGAAATTGCCAATGCCATGTTGAAAAGGCAACAGGCAACTGCTATTGTGGCCGCGCGCCACAAAATTGTGGAAGGTGCTGTGAGCATGGTTGAAATGGCCTTGGATGAACTCAATGAAAAAGACATTGTTGATTTAGACGAGGAACGTAAAGCGGCTATGGTGAGCAACTTAATGGTTGTGCTCTGTTCTGATAAAGATGCCTCCCCAATAGTCAATACAGGGACCTTAAATCATTAATATGAGACTATTTTCAGAAACCCAGCGCTTTAATCAGTGGTGGATTCAACTTATCAATTTTTCAGTTTTGGGACTCCTTGTCTATTTCCTTTACAAATGGTTTGTTTTGGATGAAGCCGTGGACAAGGTTTCCGCTACAAACGCTAAAGGGCAAATTGTTGTTATTGTCACCATGGTGTTAAGTTACGGCTTGATCTATTTATTTCGATTAAAAACAAGAATTGATGAAAGGGGCCTACACTATCATTTTCTACCCTTTCATCTTTCCGAGAAAACCATATCGTGGTATGATATCGATAAATGTTACATTCGAAACTACCGCCCCATAGCAGAATATGGCGGTTGGGGATACCGGATTTCTGCAAAACATGGAAAAGCCTTCAATGTTAGGGGCAGCCAAGGAATTCAAATCGAACTCAAGGATGGTAAAAAGCTCCTTATTGGAACGCAAAAACCTGAAGAAGCACAACAAGTCATCAATAGATATCAAAAATCATGAAAGAATACAAAGTAATCTCATGGAAAATGGGGCTTTCAGCAAACAATGAGCGATTGGAAGGTACTTTAAATGAATATGCCAAACAAGGGTGGACGGTGCTGCAGGTCGCCGAAAATTTTCAAAGAGTCATTTTTGTAAGAGACAAAAACAGATGAGAAAAATTGCATTTCTATTCTTATTTAGCACTCTTACGATGGTAGGTCAAGGAGTGGTTTCAGAAGCACATGAACTATATAATGGGGATATCTATTTGCCCGGTACTTTGACCTACCCAGAATCAAACAACCCCCTACCGCTTGTAATATTCATTCATGGTTCAGGAAATGCCGATAGAAACGGTAACCAAGGCGCATTGGCCAGTGCAAATCATATCAAACAATTGGCCGATAGTTTGAATACAAAAGGAATTGCATTCTATCGCTATGACAAGCGTAATGCGACCCCTGCCAACAGAGAAAAAATCAAAATGGAAGAGGCGTCCATCCGTGATTTGGCAGAGGATGTGAAGATTGCCATAGCCACCTTCAAAGATGACCCGCGATTTGCTTCCATATATTTGGTTGGGCACAGCCAAGGCTCTTTGGTAGGCATGTTGGCGGCTGCCAACAATGTTACGGGGTATATCTCCGTGGCAGGCCCCGGAACAACTATTGATAAGGCATTGATCAGGCAATTAACAGCACAAAATGAGGATGCTGGAAAAGTTACAGCCGCCCACATCAAGGAGTTAATGGAAACCGACACCATTAAAGAAGTGAATATCATGCTGATGGCAATTTTTGCACCCCAGAATCAGCGCTACCTTAAAGAATGGATCATGATCGACCCTGTGAACGAGATTCGCAAACTGAAAGTACCTGTTTTAATTATTAATGGGGATGCTGATTTTCAAGTCACCGTTGAAGATGCACAACTTTTAAAACAGGCCAAACCAAATGCCCAATTGGTCATTGTCAAAAACATGAACCATATGCTCAAAACAGTTGAGAACGATTCCGAAAACCAACAGTCGTATTACAACTCAGATTTTCCGTTGTCAACGAGCCTGGTGAAGGCCATAACTGAATTTATCCGAACCAATGGCTAAGAAAAAAGCATTCGCTTTACGACTTAATGAAGAGATGTTCAAGGCTATTGAAAAATGGGCTGCAGACGAATTTCGCAGCACCAATGGTCAAATCGAATGGATGCTCATGAAAAGCTTAAAAGATGCCAAACGTGAGCCCAAGAAAAGGAAAGATTCCGACAAAGAATGATTTGGGATTTTTTTAACGAAGTACTGACTTACCTTTGGCCCGACTAATCCAAATACGCCAATGGCAAGAAATTACCTTGTATTTCTCTTTCCGCTTGCACTCTCTTTTTTTTATGTAAATGCCCAAGCACAACAGAAGTCCTTTGTTGTCAAATACATTAATGAACCCATTGCTTTAGATGGAACCCTTGATGAAAATGCTTGGCAAAATGCAGAAAGTGCCAATAACTTTTATCAATACTTCCCAACCGACTCGGTTCAGGCCAATCAACAGAGCGACATTAAAATGTTGTTTGACGACACAAATTTATATGTAGGCATTACGGTTTATGCGGCCGGTAACGATTATGTGGTTCCTTCCTTACAGCGCGATTTTAGGGCAGGCGGTAGCGATAACATCACCCTAATGTTCGACACTTTCAACGACGGAACCAACGCCTTTTTGTTTGGTACAAACCCCTATGGGGTAAGACGTGAAGCCCTGGTTTCAAATGGAGGAACAACACTGAGTGGCTTTACCACATCTTGGGATGTGAAATGGAGGGGAGAAACCAAAATGTACGACGGCTATTACATATCAGAATGGGCAATACCCCTTACTTCGTTCAAATTTAAACAAGGAGAAACCAAATGGCGGTTCAATAGCTATCGCTTTGATGTGCAGTCAAACGAAAGTAGTACTTGGATGCAAATACCCCAAAACCAGTTTATTTTCAACTTGGCTTTCATGGGCGATATGGTTTTTGAAAAACCCTTGGGGAAGTCAAGAACACCTTTTACCCTAGTGCCCTATGTTAACGGTATCTCACTAAAGGATTTTGACAACAACGTCTCCGAGAACAAAATAAAGGTCGGAGGTGATGCGAAAGTGGCCATCGGTAATGGCATGAATCTGGATATTACCGTCAATCCGGATTTTTCAAATGTGGAAGTTGACAATCTCATAATCAATACCACAAGGTTTGCAATTGCGCTGCCCGAAAGAAGGCAGTTTTTTATTGACAATGTAGATCTCTTTGGCACTTTTGGCAATCGCCGTGACGCGAATCCGTTTTTTTCAAGACGAATCGGAATCGCCCAAAACGCAGAGGGTGAAACCATTGAAAATCCAATTATAGCTGGCTTTCGATTGAGCGGCAAACTCAATGAAAATTGGCGCTTGGGGGTACTGAATATACAAACCGAGGCGGATGAATCCAATGAAATAGCAAGTAACAACAATACAGTTGTTGCCCTTCAAAAAAAGATGTTTTCAAGATCGAACCTTAGTTTTCTATTGATCAATAGGGAGACCTTTGGGGATTACGAATTTCTTGATCCCACCGATCGATACAATCGTGTTGTAGGGGTTGATTATAACCTTGCCTCTTCAGACAATACTTGGGTTGGTAAATTTTATTATCACAAATCATTCGCTTCGCAGATAGGAAATGCGGACGATGCTGCTGGTGTAAACCTTGAATATTTTACCAAAAATCTGAATTTGGGTTTTAGAAGCAGTTATGTTGGTAATGATTACAGGTCAGATCTTGGTTTTATTCGTAGAAAGGATATTATTGCCCTACGACCTTATGTCGAATACAATTTTTGGCCAGAAAAGAGCAAACTTATTCGTCATGGCTTTCGATTTGGGCCAAATGCCATTTTTAGACCCACACTGGATTATCAAAACACTGATTATACCATTTTTTATTCTTGGGATGCGCAGTTTCAAGGACAGGAAGAACTCGGGGTTCGGGTATTTGATCGTTATACCTTCCTTGTAAACCCTTTTGATCCAACAGGAACAGATGGGGCAATCGAACTACCTGGTGATTTAGGATACCATTACCTATCGGGAGAGGTTGGTTTTCAATCAGACAGAAGGAAACAGCTTTCATATGCCATGGAGGTGGGATATGGCGAATTCTACAACGGAACCCGAAGTACTTTAGAGGGCTCAGCGACCCTGCGTTTGCAACCCAAGGTGTTGCTTTCCTTGAACCTAAGATACAATGGGATCAATTTGCCAGACCCTTACCCAAGCGCAGATATATGGTTAGTTAGTCCAAGGGTCGAAATCACTTTTAACAAGTCGATTTTTTGGACCACCTTGGTTCAATATGGCAACCAAAGTGATAATTTGGGTATCAACTCTAGATTACAATGGCGGTTTGCTCCCTTATCGGATTTGTTCATTGTATATAATGACAATTACTTTGTGAATACTTTTATGCCCAGAAACAGATCCATTAATTTAAAGCTTACCTACTGGTTAAATATTTAGCGGCACCCAGGTTTTTTAAGTACCCAAAATATTTTAGGTAGAAATCTGTTTTATTGACATTTTTTTAACGTCCACTGGCCTTAAATTTGGCGACTAATTCAATAATCCTATGGGTAAGCATTACACAGCCCTACTCTTATCATTATTCTTTGTTTTTATTCAGGCCCAAGACCAAAAAAAATCCTTTGTTGTAAAGTTTACCGATGTCACAATTGTTCCTGATGGACTTTTAGATGAGGCGGTTTGGCAAACTGCTGAAGGACCAAAAGATTTTCAGCAGTATTTTCCCACCGATTCGATTTTGGCCATTCAACAGACCGAAATCAAAATGGTCTATTCAAATACCCATCTCTACGTGGCAATTAAGGGGCATGCAGAAGGGCCAAACTATAATACCCGTTCGCTACAGCGCGATTTTCGAGGTGGTGGAATTGATCAAATCAGCCTGGTATTTGACACCTTTAATGACAATACCAATGCTTTTCTTTTCGGAATTAACCCCTTTGGTGTGAGAAGGGAGGCTTTGATAACCGGCGGCGGAGGTGAATTTGGCGGTTTTACGACCTCATGGGATGTGAAGTGGAAAGGTGATGCCAAAATATATGATGACTATTTCACCGCTGAAATGGCCATTCCGTTAACTTCCTTCAAATTTAAGGAAGGTGAAACCAAATGGCAGTTCAATAGTTATCGATTGGATATGCAAACCAATGAGCGCAGCACCTATGCCAAGATACCCCAAAACCAGCCCATATTCGGGTTGGCATTTATGGCAGATATGATATTTGAAAGAGGCCTAGGCAAGTCAAGAACACCTCTGGCCATCATCCCATACGTAAATGGCATTGTGGCTCGGGACTATGAAAACAATGAAAATTTAAACAACTTTAAAGTTGGGGGTGATGCAAAAATATCAGTGGGAAATAGCCTAAACCTTGATTTGACATTGAACCCTGATTTTTCGACGGTCGAAGTAGATAACTTTATCACGAACCTCACCCGTTTTGAGGTAGCCTTACCGGAACGTAGACAGTTTTTTGTGGATAACAATGACCTCTTTGGAGATTTTGGTGGTGGTCGTGACGCCAATCCCTTTTTCTCGAGGCGTATAGGAATTGCTTCAGATACCGCCGGAAACACCATAGAGAATAGAATTATTGGCGGGGCCCGATTGAGTGGAAAAATCAATCGAAATTTACGACTCGGATTTCTGAACATTCAAACCGAAGAAGATGCGGGCAATGAAATTCCATCCAACAACAATATGATGCTGGCGCTACAGCAAAAACTATTCTCGCGTTCGAATCTTGGGTTCTTTTTTATCAATAGACAAGCGATTGCGGCATCAGATTTTTTACCCGAAGATGAGGAGTACAATCGGGTAATAGGGTTGGATTACAATCTGGCTTCAGCGGATAACAGCTGGAACGGAAAATTTTACGCCCATAAGTCTTTTCAACCCGATGATAGCGAAGGGAACTATTCAACGGGGTTCAACATAGGAAAAAACACACGCTATGTCAATGCCTTTGTTGACCTGGTCTATATTGATGAAGATTTCAATTCTGATTTAGGTTTTATCCCCCGGAAAGATATTTTTAAAATGGCCAATATCGTGCAGGGAAACTATTGGCCTAAAAAGGGAAAGATCAATCGCTTTCAAGCAGAGGTCTTTAGTGTGGTTACATGGCGACCGAGTCTGGACTTTCTTTACTCAGATTACTTTTTTAATGCCAGTGTTGGCGCCAACTTTGAAACATTGGAAGAAGTGGGCCTAGGCTTCCAAAAACGATTTGTTTATTTAACCAGCGAATTCGAACCCACCGGTGCTGATGGAGCGGTGCCCTTACCTGCCAATACCGGTTATCATTTTAATAGTGTTGCTGTATCGTTTGAATCTGACGAAAGAAAGCTTTTTAATTTCAGGACCGAGGCCAATTATGGAGCGTTCTTTAATGGAAAAAGTTTGTCAATGGCAGGTAGATTTAGTCTACGCTTTCAGCCAAAGGTGGAGTTGGGGCTCAATGTACGGTATGACCATATTAACCTACCTCAACCGTACGCAGATAATGATATTTGGTTGATAAGTCCCCGTGCGACAATCACCTTTAGCAAATCGATTTTCTGGTCCACTTTGGTTCAGTATAGCAACCAAAGGGACAATTTGGGCATCAATTCGAGGCTGCAATGGCGCTTTGCCCCACTTTCAGATCTGTTCTTGGTATATAACGACAACTACTTTGTGAATACGTTCATGCCGCGTAGCCGCTCGATAAACCTAAAACTCACCTACTGGTTAAACATATAGCACCACCTATTTTTCTATATTTGGGAGCTAGCTGATCAACCATGAACAATTTACCTCTTACCGACGATACCGTAATTTTCGGACTACTTGCCCTATGCTTAGGGTTTGTTTTTTACACTTCTTCAATCAAAACTGGCTTTTGGAAAAAGTTTTATGCCTTTATACCCACAGTTTTGATGTGCTACCTGCTTCCGGCAATACTGGCAAGCAGTGGCCTGGTTTCTGAGAAGGATTCGAACCTATATTTCATTGCCAGTCGTTATTTACTGCCTGCCGCCTTGATATTAATGACATTGAGCATTGACCTTAAAGCCATAGCGAATCTGGGGTCAAAAGCGTTAATTATGTTTTTGACGGGTACGGCTGGGATTATAATTGGAGGTCCCTTGGCCATTTTGATTGTATCTGTTTTTTCTCCCGAAACCGTTGGCGGTGTCGGACCCGATGCGGTTTGGCGAGGTCTTTCGACCATTGCGGGAAGCTGGATCGGTGGTGGTGCCAACCAAGCCGCCATGCTCGAAGTTTTTGAATATAATCCGGAAAAATATGGCGGAATGGTATTGATTGACATTGTAGTCGCCAATATCTGGATGGCCTTGCTATTATTGGGTATAGGAAGAAAAGACAAAATTGACAATTGGTTGAAGGCTGATAATTCATCTATCGAAGAATTAAAAATTAAAGTCTCTGAGTATACTGCCAAGATAGCAAGGGTAACAAGTTTGCACGACTTCATTATCATGTTATTTTTTGCTTTTGTAGGCGTTGGCCTCGCCCATTTTTTAGGCAACCATTTCGCCGAATTTTTAGAAGCGAATTTTGAAGTCATCCGAAATAAGGAGAAAGTACTTTCGTCTTTAGGATCTAAATTTTTGTGGATGGTGGTTTTTGCAACTGCCATCGGGATAGGACTTTCCTTTACGAAGGCCAAAAATTACGAAGGTGCTGGTGCCAGCAAAATTGGCGGTATGTTCATTTACATTTTGGTGGCCACCATAGGTATGAAAATGGATTTGGGCCGGGTATTGGAAAACCCCGGATTAATTGCCATCGGCTTGGTTTGGATAAGCATTCATGCCGGTTTATTGATTTTAGTGGCAAAACTTATTAAGGCCCCTTATTTTTTCTTGGCGGTAGGTAGTCAAGCCAACGTGGGCGGTGCAGCATCTGCACCCGTCGTTGCTGCAGAATTTCACCCCTCCTTGACATCTGTTGGAATTTTGCTTGCCGTGTTTGGCTATGTAGTTGGAACAGGCGGTGCATATTTATGCGCCATTTTAATGGAGGTTGCTTCAACAGTTTAGCCATACTTTTACGATATTTGCCCTCTAATTTTTGAAAATGGGAAGAAGTATAGCCACCCTTATTTTGATTGTTTTGTTTTCCTCATGTTCTACAAAGTCGGAAAAGACAATGGTTGTTTCCGGTACCATCGATGGGCTCAAAAAGGGGACGTTGTTTTTACAAAAAATACAAGATTCGGTATTGACCAATATAGACTCCCTCGAAATTAGGGGTGATGCATCCTTCGTATTTGAGCAGGCCATCGAAAGTCCAGAAATTTTTTACCTGTACCTTGAAAAAGCCGACAACAACGATATTAATGACCGTATTGTATTTTTTGGGGAACCAGGAAGTATAAACATTAACACTTCTTGGAATCAGTTTGAATCTAAAGCCCAAATTACGGGCTCCAAAAATCATGAGGTATTTAAAGAATACCAAGCGATGATGACAAATTTCAATAAGCGTGACCTTGAATTGGCCCAGCTAGCTCTGGCAGCTGGGGATTCTATTGATATCGATTCTGTTGAAGGATTGGCCGAACAGAACTACTATAACCGCTATAGGTATATACTCAATTTTGGTCTCACCAATCCGACAACCCACGTCGCTCCTTATGTTGCCATAACTGATGGTACAGAAGCCAATCCTATCTATTTGGATTCTATTTATAAGGTTTTGCCCGATAGTGTGGCAAACGGAAAATACGGTAGACTATTAAAAACAACTATTGATAAAAACTAGTTGTCTTATTTGGTATCGAGCTTATTAACTGCTTCAATCAACTTGTTGGACTTGGTTTCCAAATCAGCGCGAACCCCTTTGAAATGTGCCTTATTATCCTGCACATCTTTTTTGTTCACCTGAGCCATTAAATTATCAAAGGCCTCAATTGCATTGTCGATAATTACCGTGCCTTCTTTTGAGCCATTGTTATCGGTGGCAGCCTCCCAAATGTAGACGGCTTCGATAATATCGCCCAAAACAAAATTGATATCCTTTTTTAAATCCCGAATACTTGCCATAGTGAAGATTTTGGTCAAAAGTACTGCTAAATTGTTACTTGTAAAAGTTTGGCACCCGCTGTTGTAATATCAATTCTCTTACTGGCTGCCGGCACCAATATGGTTTCACCTTTTTTAATTGTTGCAAATCCCCAATCATTTGTCACCTTTGCTTCACCCTTCACGCATACATAAATGGTAAAAGAATCTCGACCCGAAACGTTCTGCGAAAAATCACGAGTTAGGTTCAAATATTCAGTTTTGAAATAAGGACAATCTACCATGGAATTGACGCTGTCGCGACGTGTGCTATAAGAAACTTTAAAATCATCCTTCTTTTTGTAATCCAAGGCATCAACAGCGAGTTCGGTGTGCAATTCTCGAAGGTTTCCTTGCTTGTCTCTTCGATTAAAATCATAGACTCGGTAGGTAATATCAGAAGTCTGTTGGATTTCGGCCAATAACACCCCTGCCCCAATGGCATGAATTTTACCTGTATTGATAAAAAACGTATCTCCTTCAACCACCTCCTCGTGGTTCAATAACCCAAGAACCGTATCCGTTTTCAAACTGTCAATATATTCCTGTTTGTCAACATCACGGTTGAAGCCTACAATTAGTTTGGCTCCGGGATCTGCATCCATAATATGCCACATTTCAGTTTTACCGAAAGAATTATGCCGTTCTTTGGCCAATTCGTCATTTGGGTGCAATTGAATGGAAAGATCTTGCTTCGCATCGATGAACTTAATCAGAATGGGAAAGTCTGCCCCGAAGCGATCAATGACACTTTGACCCAAAAGTGCTGCCCCAAATTCGTTGATCAAATCTTGGAGGGAGGTACCAGAAAAATCTCCATTTGAAACAATGGACACATTGCCCGCTACAGCAGAAAGTTCCCAACTTTCTCCTGTCGTATCGGTTTCACTGGGTTTATTAAAGAGTTTTTGAAGTTTGTCACCGCCCCATAGGCGATCTTTCATAATGGGTGTAAACTTTAAGGGGTAAAGTTGTCTCACTATTTTATAATCTTCTTCTTACAAATTTATAACTCTTATTTTCTTAGCATCGTATTGGCAGCCATTTTTTTTGATGATGCCAATGTGCGCATAACGGACAGCAGAGCGCTAACCCGAAAAGGTTACAAAGTTACGTGGCGTCTCATACAACACAATTTCGAGATCACTTGCCGAATTGACGTGGGGGCGAAGACGTTTCCAAATGGCAACTGCTATATTTTCAGCTGTTGGATTGGTATCCTTGAATTCTGGGACATCAAGGTTTAGGTTTTTATGGTCAAAGGCATCTTCAACGTGTGCTTTAATTAAATCTTTCAGCACTTTCATATCCATAACATAACCGGTTTCAGGGTCTATTTCGCCATGTACACTCACAATTAGTTCATAATTATGCCCATGAAATTTGGGATTGTTGCATTTGCCAAATACCGCCTCATTTTTTTCAAAACTCCAATCGGGCCGATACAGCCTATGCGCTGCATTAAAACTGGCCTTTCTACTAACCTTAACCTTCATTTTCCAACGATATATGATTGTAAAATCGCTCAAAGATAATCTTGAACCATGCGGTATACGCATCGGGGTTCTTTTGAATATCCTCCTTGATTGAAATTGGGTACATCCATTTCCAATTGGCGACTTCATCCGGATTAATTATAGGGTCTCCATTGTAGTGGCCAATCATCACATGGTCGAGCTCATGCTCTGTAAGACCATTGTCAAAAGGTGCTTTGTAGATAAAGGAAAAAAGTTCTTGCAACTCTGTTTCGAACCCCATCTCTTCCTGCAACCTTCTTTTGCCTGCTTGGATATTTGTTTCTCCGTCGCGTTGATGACTACAACAAGTATTGGTCCATAATAAAGGAGAGTGGTATTTGTCTGCTGCCCGCTGCTGCAACATTGTCTCACCTTTATCATTTAGAATAAATACCGAAAACGCCCGATGCAGCACAGCTTTTTCATGGGCTTCCATTTTTGGCATCAGACCAATTTGTTGATCATTTTGGTCAACCAATATCACTTGCTCTTCCTTCATTGTGCAAAAATAGGGCCTTTGCATCAAATCATGGGAAGTGGCGTAAATAAAATAGGACTAAAAGAAACGGGGTGACTTAAGATTGTCCAAGACCTTAATAAAATCATATCGAAGGATGACTTCAAAGGAACCATCATTGAATGTAGTAGCACCTAGATCGGTAATTTCGCGATCATAGGCCAAACCAATCATCAGTTCGTCCGATATTTGAAATCCGGCCATTCCACTAAAGGCAGCATCCCATCTGTAGGCGGCCCCCACAATAAACTTTTCATTGAACATAAAGTTCGCCGAAACGTCTACTTGAAGCGGTGCACCTTGGACAGCCTTTGTCAATATTGCGGGCTTAAATTTTAAAAATGGATTCAAATCCCACACATAGCCCGTAATCAAATAGAAGTTCATCTGCTCTTTCGCGGTAGAAAGAGAAGATTCTTCAAAGTGGGTGGTTTCTAGAATTCTGGGCACCGATAATCCGGCATAAAAACGCTCTGTATGGTAATACACTCCGGCACCAAAATTGGGGGAAAAACGATTATCAATATTTTGTTGTAAAGTAGGGTCAGGGCCGGTGCCCACATCCTGATTCAATTCAGAAAAACGAACATCAAGTAAATGCGCACTTGCCTTAAGTCCAAAACTTAATTTGGCATCTAAGCTGGTTTGAATGGTATAGGACAAGTCCAAATCTATATAAGTCTCTGAGGTGGGTCCAATCACATCATTGACAAAAGAAAGTCCGACACCTGCCCCGCGATACCCCAGTGGAGTATGTATGTTAAGCGTTTGGGTCTCTGGGGCACCTTCCAACCCCACCCATTGGGCACGATAAAGTCCGGCAATGCTCATATGTCCTCTCGAACCCGCATAACCTGGGTTAACACTTACGGTATTGTACATATACTGTGTGTACTGGGCATCTTGCTGGGCATTCATCTCATTGAATGCCAGCACCAATAGGAGCGCCAATAGCTTTGTAAAATGTTTAAAATATGTTCCTTTTACACTAATCATGTTTACCTGTTGATGTATATATAACCTGAAATTTGCCTCATAGTTCCCGAAAGGTCTTCGTAATCAATAATATAGAAATACGTACCAACAGGAAGCTTATTATCTTGATCCACGGTCACTCGTCCTTCCGAAGTGCCGTCGAATACATTTCCTGAGGAGTTATAGGCCCTGGTCACAAAAACCAGTACGCCCCATCGGTTATAAATCTTGACAGTATTGTTTGGGTAATTTTCAATATTTCGAATTCGCAAGACATCGTGGATGCCATCACCGTTTGGTGTGATTACGTTGAATACTTCAATTTCATCATCATCGGTCATACCAAGATCTGGATCAAGATAATTGGGGGTACCATCATTATCAGAATCATCGTTCGTAAAATCACCATCCAAATCAAGGTCTTCATCCCTTGTTTCAATGCCATCATCATCGTCATCAATATCCCTATAGTCCGGTTCACCATCTGAGTCCGTATCTGGCAAATCATTCGCAGGGTCATCGATTTCATCATTGACATCAACATCAATTTGGGTATCTCCTTCATAGGCATCATCCAAACCATCATTGTCCTTATCAGAACCTGTATAGGTTACATCAGGGAATCCGTCTTGGTCATAATCATGGGCCTCGGTACTGTCGGGAACACCATCATCATCACTGTCTTCATCCACATAATCCGGTATACCATCACCGTCGGTATCAATTGGTATTGTTCCCACATTTCCATTGTCTTCATAGGCGTCATCCACTCCATTATTATTGGCATCGGTGCCGCTTGGAGGTATATAACCAGAAGTTGTTTGGGCCTCGACATTATCTGGAACACCATCATCATCACTGTCTATATCCAAATAATCTGGAATACCATCACCATCTGTATCGGTCGGGTTCGTAGAAGGATCATTATCTCCATCTGCGTTCAGATCTTCAAAGCTGTCTAAAATACCATCGTCATCACTGTCCAAATCCGTCGGACCTAAGGTCACGATAACCGTTACCGTTGCCGTATCACAAATACCTAGGGCATCACAAATGGTATAATCAAATGTATCGGTGCCGGTAAAACCAGAGTTTGGTGTATAGGTTATGATATCATCAGATGGATCATTGGGAGTGCCATTATCATTAACAACTACGCTACCATTGGTTGGTGAAGTAGTAGTAAGTGTCCCTGTAGTCGGAACATCGTTATCGTTTGCTAAAACATCAATATCAACCGCCGTATCTTCCTCGGTCGTAGCGGTGTCGTCAAAGGCATCAACAATTGGCAAGACATCAACGGTTACTGTTGCTGTGCTGCAATCACCGGAACTGTTGCATACGGTATAGGTAAAACTATCGGTACCATTAAAATCTGGGTCGGGTATATAGGTTACAATGTCGTCACTGGGGTCATTGGGTGTTCCATTGTCATTTATGCTAACCGTACCGTTTGCCGGGTTCGAAGTTGTTAGCGTTCCGGTCGTTGGTAAATCGGAATCGTTGTCATAAATCGGAACCACCACAGAATCATCTTCATTCACCGTGATAAAATCATCTACAAGCGTTGCCGCCTGATCTAAACAAACTACCGTAAATCGAGGAAGCGATTTACTATTTCCTGTTTTGGTAATGGTAGCCACATAGCTTTCCACGGTTAGGGTAGAAATTACAGTGGGTTGCGTTTGGTCTCCAGAAACCGCAGGATTCCAACTTACTGTTGCACCCGCGGGAATATTGGCAGCAATATTTAATGTTACTTCATTGTCGGGGGAATTACAGTTGGTCAAAATAAAATATCCCGTTGCATTTGATCCACAAAGGGTACCATCATAAGTCGCAAAATATACTCCGGGCTGGGTAGCCTCATAAAAAGAATTCGTACTTAATACAGTCGCTGTATCTGATGCCTCATACCATCTGTAATTTGTTTCATCACCTCCATCGGGAGCTTGTAACAAGAATTGCCCATGAAGTGCAGAGGCACTTATGAGCAAAGTAAACAAGAGAAGTTTTACTATTGTATTTGAGGTTCTTTCTTTCAAAGATTTGGTTTTGGTATGCACGTAATTATTTCACCACAAAGACCACATTGATCAGGGAATTATAGTCAGCAGGTTGATTAAATATTTCGTACGATAAAACTCCATTTGTATTTACAGACATATTCTGTACCGATGTCCCATTTCCGAAAACAGAAGGATCCGCATAGGTAACATAATAGTATAATTCCGTTCTAGCATAGGTAGGAATAGCCACGGCCTCACTAGATACGACGGGAGCGCTAAACTGGTCTAGATATGCTTGATAAAGATCAACATTGGCCGTTCCGTTGGTTGAAGCATCAATTGCAATGGAAGGAGGATAAAAAATCCTACCTGAAGCTGACGTAATGGGTGTAATCGCTTGAACAACATCTTCAACAGTTGTCTCATTCGCAGCATCTCCATCCGAGTCTACTGCAGTTACCAAGTTCACTTCTGAGGCATCTTGATCATCTGTTGCCCTAACCCAACCTGAAGAAGTATACCAATAAATGGCTTCATCGTCAGTATTAAAGGCACATGATCCAATCTGCGCAGTTGTTATGGCATTGATCTCGGCTGTAGTTCCGGATGGAATACCCATCACGGATCCTGCATCAATTTGTGCCTGCAAGGCCCCTGCTGAGATTAGTGCTATTAATAGAATTAGTCTTTTCATCTTTCCTTTGGTTTCTATACGCTTAGTTAGGTATTGTCATTACTGTGAACATAAATTCTAAATCTATGTCATCCTTTTGTGTGGTTCCGTTATCACTATCACCAATATTTACCCGGAAACCTGTAGTTGTTTGATTGTAATAGGAAATACCAGGGTCATCATAGTTTGCACCTGTATTACCCGGACAATCTCCACCACAATCCAAAGTTGATAGTTGAATGATATAATTTGCATTTGGTAGTGCCGTAGTAAAGGTTATTTGATAATCTCCTTCATTTATTCTAGACACTGTTGCTTGATAAATCGCCGCAGCGGTACCATTTCCATTTATCTTACCCATTGAATAAATCGCTGGGGCATTTAAGAACGCACCTCCATCAGAGCCAACTGAAATTTGATTGTTCGCATCGGTACTAACAACATTGGCTGTTTCTGCTGCCCCTCCATCTTCGTCGGTATAACTAATAACACCCGTTGAGGTATTTTGCGACAAGGAAGTTACCGTTTCGTTGATGTCAACTGAAGCCGTACCAGGTTCAGAAATGGTTGCAATTCTATTACCTGAAACCGTATTCGTAACACTTACATCATCGTCATCTGCTAAACTCGATAGGTCAACCACCTCGTTGGTACCGTTCTCGATACCGATGGTTAGGTCCGTACCGCTAAGGCCTGATCCACTGATGTTCTGGTCGTCCGTACCCGCATCGTCCAAATGTGATAGGTCAACCGTTTGGCTGGTTCCATTTTCGATGCCAACGGTCAATATGTTCGTTCCGGTGTCCACTCCAAGGCTTTCAATATTCTGGTCATCGGTGCCCACTAGGCTCGATAGGTCAACCACCTCGTTGGTTCCGTTCTCGATACCGATGGTTA
>RHLF01000005.1 GCA_003712125.1 Allomuricauda sp.
TATATTTGCACCCGCTTTGCAGTGATGCGGGGTTGTTGAAACGGGAGGTAAATTGGTTTTAGAGGCCAATTTTTTTTCGGTTTTAACGAAGCAAAAGAAGTTCATATACATATTGGGAATACTACGACAGCGTAGAAATTGAACTAGAACCATTTTGACGTCAAGGAGACAATTGTGGGCTTGTGGCATCTGAGAATATATTAAAGATGTTCAAAGCATCACGATGAAGAGTTTGATCCTGGCTCAGGATGAACGCTAGCGGCAGGCCTAACACATGCAAGTCGAGGGGTAACATAGTTTGCTTGCAAACTGATGACGACCGGCGCACGGGTGCGGAACGCGTATCGAACCTGCCCCCTTCAGGGGAATAGCCCAGAGAAATTTGGATTAATGCCCCATGGCACCACGGAGTCGCATGACATTGTGGTTAAAGATTTATCGGAAGGGGATGGCGATGCGTATCATTAGCTTGTTGGTAAGGTAACGGCTTACCAAGGCAACGATGATTAGGGGCCCTGAGAGGGGGATCCCCCACACTGGTACTGAGACACGGACCAGACTCCTACGGGAGGCAGCAGTGAGGAATATTGGACAATGGCCGGAAGGTTGATCCAGCCATGCCGCGTGCAGGATGACTGCCCTATGGGTTGTAAACTGCTTTTATACGGGAAGAAACCTCCCCACGTGTGGGGAGCTGACGGTACCGTAAGAATAAGGACCGGCTAACTCCGTGCCAGCAGCCGCGGTAATACGGAGGGTCCGAGCGTTATCCGGAATCATTGGGTTTAAAGGGTCCGTAGGCGGGCCTGTAAGTCAGGGGTGAAAGGCCACGGCTCAACCGTGGGACTGCCCTTGATACTGCAGGTCTTGAGTCGTTGTGGAGTTGCCGGAACATGTGGTGTAGCGGTGAAATGCATAGATATCACATAGAACACCGATCGCGAAGGCAGGTAACTAACAACGTACTGACGCTGATGGACGAAAGCGTGGGGAGCGAACGGGATTAGATACCCCGGTAGTCCACGCCGTAAACGATGGACACTAGCTGTCGGGACTTCGGTCTCGGCGGCCAAGCGAAAGTGATAAGTGTCCCACCTGGGGAGTACGTTCGCAAGAATGAAACTCAAAGGAATTGACGGGGGCCCGCACAAGCGGTGGAGCATGTGGTTTAATTCGATGATACGCGAGGAACCTTACCAGGGCTTAAATGCAGGCTGCATGGGGCAGAGACGCCCCTTTCTTCGGACTGCCTGCAAGGTGCTGCATGGTTGTCGTCAGCTCGTGCCGTGAGGTGTCAGGTTAAGTCCTATAACGAGCGCAACCCCTGCCGTTAGTTGCCAGCATGTAAAGATGGGGACTCTAACGGGACTGCCGGTGCAAACCGTGAGGAAGGTGGGGACGACGTCAAATCATCACGGCCCTTACGTCCTGGGCCACACACGTGCTACAATGGCCGGTACAGAGGGAAGCCACCCCGCAAGGGGGAGCGGATCTACAAAACCGGTCACAGTTCGGATCGGGGTCTGCAACTCGACCCCGTGAAGCTGGAATCGCTAGTAATCGCACATCAGCCATGGTGCGGTGAATACGTTCCCGGGCCTTGTACACACCGCCCGTCAAGCCATGGAAGCCGGGAGTGCCTGAAGTCCGTCGCCGCAAGGAGCGGCCTAGGGCAAGACCGGTAACTAGGGCTAAGTCGTAACAAGGTAGCCGTACCGGAAGGTGCGGCTGGAACACCTCCTTTCTAGAGAAGAGGGTGTCCGAGCCCGTCCCTGGCCGAGGGATGGTCCTTGTTCTGCCTGCGCTGTTGTTTTTTCCCGATTTGTTTTTTGGAATATAGTATTGGTGAATGCCAAGGGACAGTCTCATAGCTCAGCTGGTTAGAGCGCTACACTGATAATGTAGAGGTCGGCAGTTCGAGTCTGCCTGAGACTACAACGTTCATTGACTGAAATATTGGATAGGAAATTCTGGGTGTTGGGTTACCGTTATATGGTTACTGTTAACTGATAACTGTTAACTGGCAACCGATAAATGGGGAATTAGCTCAGCTGGCTAGAGCGCCTGCCTTGCACGCAGGAGGTCACCGGTTCGACTCCGGTATTCTCCACATTGGCAAGTGGCCACCGGCAATTTATTGCCCTGGTTGGCCGGCCAGAACGTTCATTGACATATTGGGACGTAGCGTACCGCATTTGCGGTATGTGAAGTCAAGCTTTCCGGGCAGTACGTCCGGAGAGTATAGAAACACGTAGTAGATAAGTAAAGAAACAATTTTACTTGTGACATAACATAATTAAGGATTACGAGAGGGCACGTCCACGCGAGTGGACAGTGCGAACAAGCAAGAGAAGGGCGCATGGGGGATGCCTAGGCTCCCAGAGGCGATGAAGGACGTGATAAGCTGCGAAAATCCACGGGGAGCTGCACACAAGCATTGATCCGTGGGTGTCCGAATGGGGCAACCCGGCATGTTGAAGACATGTCATGCCATCTGGCAGGCGAACCCGCCGAACTGAAACATCTAAGTAGGCGGAGGAGGAGAAAACAAGAGTGATTCCGTTAGTAGTGGCGAGCGAACGCGGAGAAGCCCAAACCAACCTTGTTTCGGCAAGGTTGGGGTTGTAGGACTGTGATGTTGGTCGTGTGATGAACCGGAACGCTTTGGAAAGAGCGGCCATAGCGGGTGACAGCCCCGTACGGGTAAAGACCATTGACCATAACAGTATCCTGAGTAGCGCGGGGCACGTGAAACCCTGTGTGAATCTGGCGGGACCATCCGCCAAGGCTAAATACTCCTGGGAGACCGATAGTGGACCAGTACCGTGAGGGAAAGGTGAAAAGAACCCCGAACAGGGGAGTGAAAAAGACCCTGAAACCATGCGCCTACAAGCGGTCGGAGCTGTGCTTGCACAGTGACGGCGTGCCTTTTGCATAATGAGCCTACGAGTTACTTTTACCGGCAAGGTTAAGCACTTCAGGTGCGGATCCGTAGCGAAAGCGAGTCTGAACAGGGCGCTTTAGTCGGTAGTAGTAGACGCGAAACCGTGCGATCTACCCATGGGCAGGGTGAAGCTGTGGTAACACACAGTGGAGGCCCGAACCCGTTGACGTTGAAAAGTCTTGGGATGACCTGTGGGTAGGGGTGAAAGGCCAATCAAGCTCGGAAATAGCTCGTACTCCCCGAAATGCATTTAGGTGCAGCGTCGCAAAAGTTTTATAGAGGTAGAGCTACTGATTGGATGCGGGGGCTTCACCGCCTACCAATTCCTGACAAACTCCGAATGCTATAAAATGATTTGCGGCAGTGAGGGCATGGGTGCTAAGGTCCATGTCCGAGAGGGCAACAACCCGGACTACCGGCTAAGGTCCCCAAATATGTGCTAAGTTGACAAAACGCGGTGGGACTGCATAGACAGCCAGGATGTTGGCTTGGAAGCAGCCATTCATTTAAAGAGTGCGTAACAGCTCACTGGTCGAGCGGTCCCGCATGGATGATGATCGGGCATAAGCACATTACCGAAGCCGTAGACTCCGTAAGGAGTGGTAGGGGAGCATCGTGTCTGCGCCGAAGGTGTACCGTGAGGTATGCTGGAGCGGCCACGAACGAAAATGTAGGCATAAGTAACGAGAAGCGGTGCGAGAAACACCGCCGCCGAAAGACCAAGGTTTCCCCGGCTATGCTAGTCAGCCGGGGGTCAGTCGGGACCTAACGCGAACCCGGAAGGGGTAGTGGATGGGCAACGGGTCAACATTCCCGTACCCGCATATCGACAAAAGTGACGGGGCACCGAGGTTGGTGCGCACTGACGGAACAGTGCGTTGAACCTTCGGGGATAGTACACCAAGGCCACGGCCGCGGTGATAATCCAGCGGAGGTGCCTCCAAGAAAAGCGAGATATGCGGCCCGTACCGTAAACCGACACAGGTGGTCGGGATGAGTATTCTAAGGCGCTCGAGAGATCCATGGTTAAGGAACTAGGCAAAATCGACCCGTAACTTCGGGATAAGGGTCGCTCACAGCAATGTGAGCCGCAGTGAAAAGGTCCAGGCGACTGTTTATCAAAAACACAGGGCTATGCCAATTCGAAAGAAGACGTATATGGCCTGACACCTGCCCGGTGCCGGAAGGTTAAAGGGAGATGTCATTCCTTCGGGAAGAAGCATTGAACTGAAGCCCCGGTAAACGGCGGCCGTAACTATAACGGTCCTAAGGTAGCGAAATTCCTTGTCGGGTAAGTTCCGACCTGCACGAATGGTGCAACGATCTGGACACTGTCTCAACCATGGCCTCGGTGAAATTGTAGTATCGGTGAAGATGCCGGTTACCCGCAGTGGGACGAAAAGACCCCGTGAACCTTTACTATAGCTTCGTATTGACCCTGGGCAACCGATGTGTAGGATAGCTGGGAGGATTTGAAGGGCTGTCGCCAGGCAGTTTGGATCCGCCGTTGAAATACCAGCCTTCGTTTGTCCGGGGCCTAACCCCTAACGGGGGACAGTGCGTGGTGGGTAGTTTGACTGGGGTGGTCGCCTCCAAAAGAGTAACGGAGGCTTCCAAAGGTGCCCTCAGCACGCTTGGCAACCGTGCGCAGAGTGCAATGGCACAAGGGCGCTTGACTGAGAGGCTTACAGGCCGAACAGGTGCGAAAGCAGGGCATAGTGATCCGGTGGTTCCGTATGGAAGGGCCATCGCTCAAAGGATAAAAGGTACTCCGGGGATAACAGGCTGATCTCCCCCAAGAGCTCACATCGACGGGGGGGTTTGGCACCTCGATGTCGGC